>NZ_JBBOZQ010000001.1:0-2400000 GCF_038008685.1 Lysinibacillus sp. FSL W8-0992 | reverse complement strand
TAACTTCTTATTATCTGTTCGTAATTGAATGGCTATTGCTAGTTGTTCTTCGTACAATGTTCTTAGCTCCTTTAGTAGATCTACTCTCTAGTCGTTTTTAGCATTTCAAATTAAATTGGTAACTTTAATAAACTTCTGAACATCTTCGCAGATTGACTTTCTGGTAAAATCCCACTTTGTGAATTTGATGTGAACGGTAGCCACTGCCAATCTTCCCCTCCTGCAAATGCAACTCTTGACCATTTCTCCAAAAAATCAATAAAGTTGTCCCCTAATTTATAGCCATGGCCTTCACCATCATCATGACTTAAATAAACGACACAAGCATCAGGACTATTATCAACGAGGTCAAATGCAAAATAATCTCCATTGCCTACCTCATAAAAGGCTAATGTATGATGCCACACTTTGTCATACTCATTATTTGGATTTGAAAAAACTTCTGTAACCCATCCATTTTTATCATCATTCAGCTCTTTCAATAATCCTAAATCCCAGTGAAGCATCCCGCTAAAGATTCCATCCAATTCATCATCTAGTTGATAATCATCAGGGAAAACCCACCGCAAGTTACATGTTGATGAAAACTCTAACAGTACCTTTTTAAAACTTTCAGGAAGTGGGAAGCCTAATTGGTTTTCACATTCTGCTATTTGTTGTGAAGACGCAGGAGCACCAACCATTACTTGGGATACATCTCCACCTATTGCATTCATTCGTTCCACTATATTCGCAATTCGATGCTCGAACATACGATAATCCATGGTCAATCCCCTCCGTTCCTATTATCCAAAGACGGTACAACTTTCCTATTCTTATATCATCATATACTATATGTATTTTCGGCAGTTACTATTTTTACCATTATTTTGTATTTTGTTTACGATTTATGCTAATAATAAAATGACCAGGTTCACTTTTATTGTGCTAGTCCCTGGTCATTTTTTATTGATTTGAACATGTATTCTTCTTACTTTTTTTCGACGCCAATAATTAATTTTATAATCTAAATGGTCATTTTACATTATGTTGTATTTTTACTTTTTTAATCTGATAAACAACACCAAAAATCAAATTAAACTGGATTGACAAAGGAAACCACTGTTTTCTATGCCAACAGTCCTAAAAAATACTTATTAATATTTAGTCTCTTGTTTGTATTCTTTATAATCTTTATAGCCCAAAGGTATAGAAATAATTACTAACAAAGCCGCAATAAGATAAATAATCGTTTTTGTATTTGAAGTTATAGTTAAATATGATGCAATACAGCTTATACTGACTGGGATTATCACTAAATAATGATATGGTCTTAATCTCATATCAACTTGCCCCCTTTACAAAAATCTTACCTTCTTCAAAGCTTGTAGTTAGGTTAACTTTCGTAACGATACAATACTGTCATTTGTTAACTCTAAGCGACATAATCCTATAATAGAGCAATATAGCCTGATATTATTAGTATTTAAATTTAATAGTGAACATACTTAATTTAAATAGCTATAGCTAAACTACCTCGAGTTACCAATAATTTATCATTGATAACGATTCTCATTCAATAGTTAAATCACATCATTTTTATAAAATTCAGAAAATTTTTTGGTGAAAATTTGAGTATTATGTATCAAAACATTTTCCTTTTATTAGCTTTTATTTAATCTTTTTTGTAAATATTCAGCTCACCAAAATCTTTTTTCATAATTAATTTTATAGTTTAAAAATCTAATAAACTGCAAAGAAGACCACCCTACATGAAGTGGCCTTTCCTGTCTTATTCAATATATTGTGCACTAACTTGAAGCTTCCGTTGTATTATCCACTGTGCAACAATGAGATTAGGCACCCAACATAACCATGAAATGATAGGATAACTAATTATAAAATTTTCAAATCCAAATAATACAGTAAAGACTAAAAGCCAAATTCTCAATGTTACAGCAGCGAAAGTTAACGAATAATTTCGTATCATCCATTTTTGATGATCATAAATTTTTTGTTCTTTAATTTTAACTACTGCTTGATATCCAGTAATCATCCACAATATAGATAGTGTGCTAAAACCGAGCTGTGATACGAATCCCCCCGTAGCGTAAAATGCTAAATAAAGACCTGAAACACTCCCGAAAAATATGCCAATCATATAGATTTTCCCTAATATTCGATGTCGCTTTATATTGTTTTCTCTAAACTTTGAGAATAATGTAAAGGGACCTATAACTAATGCCAGTACACTATATATAATATGGGTATAAAGCATGGTATACCAAAGCGAATCTAATGTATTAATAAACATAAGTTTCATACTAACAAATCCTGCTTGATGTGCATCCAATATCAAATATTGAACAATAGAATAACTAGCTATACCAATAGCTAAGCAACAAAAAATAAGCCAAGTTTTTTTATTCATTTTGCGGTCCCCTAGAATTATAAATTTTATCAAAGAAATTTCGTTTCTTAGTCCATAATGTAACATTAAATTTTAGATTGGTTGTTTTTAACACAGTAAGTGGTAATAAAATGTATATAAGAGGGCTTATATTATACATATCATTATGTTGGATTTAGTTACTATATGTAAAAAAGATTAATATATAAAGGTTTGCCGGTTGTTTAAAAATTTATCTGAGGAAAAGACCACCATCACTGAGTAGTCTTTTCATCGTTTATTCAACTTCCTTATAGCACTTAGTCCCTCCCCGCCTCGTAAAACTTCTGTGCTAACATAGCAGGTCTTGTACGTGTGTCCGTAAAGTGATCACCATCGCCTACTATCAGGCGGAACTGTCCGAGTCGTCTAGACATATTCGGATGCCAGCCGTAGCCCTCCCCTTGTGGTAAAGCATTGTCTTGGTAAAAATAAACGTAACTTTTTGGTATAGAGAGTGTGTAGAAGGCTTTAAGATCCAGCTTCTCGAATAGTGGCTTAGCAGGTTCTGGGGTGATGACCGCATACATCCTTTTGGCTTCTTGCAAAGTGGCAGTATTGACGAACGAATCCCGAAACAACGGAAATGGGAGCATGATTGTATCGTCGTTAGAAGCGATTCTGAGCTGCTCGAAACCTTGCCTCATTTGTGGAGGAAATGCGTCGGCAACGGATTCGCCATCTTGCAGTACAAACGCGTCCCAGAAAACAAGACGCTTTATGCGATCCGGTATCTGCTCTGCAACCTTTTGGATAACTGTTCCACCAAAGCTGTGCCCGACAAGAATAAAATTACGTATATTCAATTGCTTAATAAAATCAACGACAGACTTTGTAATCATTGCATGTGTAACATTCTTGTTCGGGTCATTGCCATGACCTGCATATTCCGGTGTATAAACGACATGTCCTCGACTACGAAGGATAGCGGCTACACCGTCCCAAAAGTGAGCATCAGCCCAAGAACCATGGACAAGTACGAACATCAGCCGTTGTGCATGTGAATAGGTGCTTGCATCCGCTTCGTGAGCGCAATTCCATTCATCTGAATAAGAGGAGGAATAATACCTCCATGGCATTAAACTATAATCAGGATAGGAAAATGGATAATTTCCTGGATACGGAAACATATACTAGACATCCTTTCAAATCGACATATAGTGTCAGCATATGCCCAACGTGAAAGAGAAGTTCCCGCACTCAAGCTGTCAAAACCACCTTTACTATTTGAGAATTATAGGCTTTCAAACAATAGTCATTTGCATATTCCCTTTTCAATCCCCTCTAGCTTACCGAACTTGGTTAAGTTGTTCACTACAAATTATCAATAAATTTCCATCTAAATCTTTAAAAACAAAATAAAAATTATCCTCAATTTCAGTGAATTTGTTTTTTTATTGGTATGGTCACAATAACTTGTCTCCCTACAATTATTTAATATAAGCTAACAATTTCGATATTTACTAATATTAACCTTTTTTGTTTGAACATTTCAATTTTAGCTACGAAGCTTACATAAAACTTTTGAGAAAAACAATTTCTTTATGAACTAAATAATAAAAACCCAGGCTCTACATTACTTGAGAACCTGGGCTATTTTTAATTCTATATTGGCGCTAAAACTATATAGTTGTTGAATTATTTCCTTCGTCCATCTTCAACATAGCTTTATTGAGCTTATTCATGCTCATTATTGATTATCCGTTTGTGATTCCTGAAGCTCTTCGTTTTCATGCATAGAAGCTAAAGAATTTTCATCATTTAGTTCATTATTATTCGTATTCTGGATTTCTTCAGCAACTTGTTCTTGAACTGTTTGAATACGATCCTCTAAATCCGAAAGTTTTTCATATTTACTATCAATAAAAATACCTCGGTCTGCATCCATCTCTAATTCACTGGAAAGGCGATTTTGCTCACGTCCTAATGAATTTTTTGTCAACTCTAGTGTTTTCACTTGTTCGAGTGAAACAGATTTTTCTAAAAGATTTTCCATTGAGTTGGATGGCTTTTCGTTTTTTAAATCCTGTTCATTTTGGTTTGTCGTTTTCTTTTGCTCATCCGTTTGCTGTTCAGCTATTTGCGCATCAATATCAGCTATTTGCTTTTCAAAATCTTTTAGTTGTTCTTTAATAGATGATAAGTCGCCGCCACTTTCTAACGTACGTTCACTTAGGTCACTTTTCATCTTTTGAATATTCTCACGTTGTTTCATTAAACTTTCGATAAGACTTGTTTTAGCTTGCTGCCCTTTAAACAAATTACGAGCTTGTTGTCCAATTGTTAATGTATCTTTATGTACTATAAGATTTTGCTGAACCAATTTAGGCTTACTTGCTGATACATTTGACAGCTTCATGAAATTAGAAGAATTTACTTCATTCGTAAGTTTCATATTACATCACCTCTTGTTTATATATCGACCATTTATTGGAATTTTAAAGTGAAGAATAATTAACTCTTCTATATTGCTTTTTCATTGCAAATAAAAAAACCAGCTCCGCTATAGTTGAAAGTATGAAGTTGAAATAATTAAGGATATTTTATTGGGATAAGTTAAATAATATCTTTAGGAGGTGTTGAAATGAAAAGGGATAAAAAAGACACAGAATTTGCAACAGACGAGCCAACAAAACAATCAACTATTAAAAAACCTAATGAGCGTGATGAACATACTGAAACCACTCGCCCACAAAAAGAAGACCTTATTATTAATGAGAAGAAAAGTAAATCAACTTCATTATAATATAAGATTCATTAGGTTTTATTTATTTTGACCACCCATTTTTGAAATGAATCCAAAAAGTTAGACACTTTATTTAGTTAAGGAGCTTGTAAGGATTAAGTTCGTTATTGTACTGGACTTAATCCTTTTAGCTTTGACTTAATTCGTTTGTGATTGTAGTATTCAATGCATTGTTCAAGCTCTTGCTTATAAGTGTTACATGCTTTCAAAATATTGTAAGTAAAGTATTGTCTAGTGTAAATTTAACCATATAAAAACGCACCTCAATTGTTAGGTTTTGTCTAACAATTGGGGTGCAGTTCATTTTGGAGTCGTTATTTATTGTATATTCAGCTAAGTAAGTCCTGTCCTTTTATTTTTTAATTAATCATAATCATTCTCTTCTTCAATTTTCCGGACTACACCTGTTTTTGCATTTACTTCTACTTCATAAATCTTATTTTGAGCAGTTAAAATGAATATTTCATACACTAAAGTGCCGTTTTCCATATCCATACCATAATGAATGATTTGGCCAGGTACTCTTTGCACAGCAATCTGCATTGCCTGCTGGGGAGTAATTCTCTGATTATATGAAGGCATTACCATATTTTATCCTCCTCTTTTTGCATACATGCTCCTATAGTATGCAAAAATAAGGAAAACTGTTATCACTTATCATTTACTACCTCTCTGCTGAATTGATGACATATCAACAAATCAAACGGTCAGTAGTCATTGTACCATTTTGAAAATCCTGAAATAATACCGTCCTTAACAGCGTGCGCAATAAAGCTTTCTATTTCAGTTCTCATAGCCTGTTGCAAAATAATACCTCCCATAAGGCTCACGCTCCTATTTTTGAATAAGAAAAAGAAAAGCCCTCCACAGAAATGTGAAAGGCTTTTCTAACTCAGAAATTTTTATTAGTTAGTTGTAACAATAATAGTATTTGTATAGTAAACAATACCTTCTTTATTTTCACTATACTCATTTCATATTGTATCCTACTATTCAAACAATCAAATATGACTGTTGTATCACCTGGTTCTAATATATTATTATCACCAACAGGATTATCAGTACCCAGGATATTATCAGGGTTAACTATATTCCAAAACGCTTCATTTTGTACACTGATAGTAATTTGAACACCATAGAATGCTGGAAAATGACCAGAGATGCTACGAACACCTTTGATTCATTTGCTCAAGATATATAAAAATTACTAACGTATTTTTTTATGGTGGGGAATTGATGGGGAGCCCCACCATTCTACCCTAAAATAAATTGTCAAAACACGTTACAAACCCTTATCACTACTGAATTACTTCGAATCATCCATCTTCAGTACAGCCATGAATGCTTCTTGTGGTACTTCGACTGAACCGACTTGTTTCATACGTTTTTTACCTTCTTTTTGTTTATCAAGAAGTTTACGTTTACGGGAAATATCCCCACCGTAACATTTTGCTAAAACGTTTTTACGCATCGCTTTAATCGTCGAACGAGCTACAATTTTTTGTCCAACTGCTGCTTGAATTGGAACTTCGAATTGTTGACGTGGAATTAATTCTTTTAGTTTTTCTACAATGATTTTTCCACGTTCATAAGCAAAGTCGCGGTGAACGATAAAGCTAAGTGCATCGACTTGCTCAGCATTTAGTAGGATATCCATCTTCACTAGTTTTGAAGGTTGGTAACCGATAAGCTCATAGTCAAATGATGCATAGCCTTTTGTATTTGATTTTAAATAATCGAAAAAGTCATAAACAATTTCAGATAATGGCATTTCATAAATGATGCTGACACGTGAAGTATCAATATAATCCATCGTCATGAAATTACCACGTTTAATTTGGCAAAGCTCCATTACCGCACCAACATAATCATTTGGTACCATAATTGTCGCTTTTACATATGGCTCTTCTACACGATCAATTTTTTGTGGATCTGGCATGAAAGATGGATTATCGACTTTAATGGACGTACCATCTGTCATATGCACATCGTAAATTACAGATGGAGCTGTTGTAATTAAATCAATGTTAAATTCACGCTCAATACGCTCCTGAATGATTTCCATATGCAATAGCCCTAAGAAACCACAACGGAAACCGAAGCCAAGCGCTTGCGATGTTTCAGGCTCATATTGCAATGCAGAGTCATTTAGTTCTAATTTTTCTAATGCATCACGTAAGTCATTATATTTAGCTGTATCAATTGGATACAATCCACAGTACACCATTGGATTTAAACGGCGATAACCTGCTAATGGCTCTGTCGCTGGACGATTAGCGAATGTTACAGTATCCCCAACTCGCGTATCCCCAACGTTTTTAATAGACGCTGTTAAGTAACCAACATCTCCAACGGTTAGCTCCTCTTGTGGTACACTTTTCGGAGTATGTACGCCGACTTCAATAACATCAAATTCCGCACCTGTCGCCATCATACGAATTTTATCGCCCTGTTTAACAGTACCATTCATAATTCGAATGGAAATGATAACACCTTTATAAGCATCGTATACAGAGTCAAAAATAAGTGCTTGTAATGGTGCATCTGGATCACCAGTTGGTGCAGGAACCTTTTCAACAATTTGCTCTAAAATATCTTCAATTCCGATACCAGCTTTTGCAGATGCTAATACAGCATCAGAAGCATCTAAACCGATTACGTCTTCGATTTCTTGGCGGACACGTTCTGGGTCAGCTGCTGGTAAATCGATTTTATTGATGACTGGCATAATTTCTAGGTCGTTATCAAGTGCTAGATAAACGTTAGCCAGTGTTTGTGCTTCGATGCCTTGTGCTGCATCCACAACTAAAATAGCGCCCTCACAAGCAGCTAAACTACGTGATACTTCATATGTGAAATCGACATGTCCCGGTGTGTCGATTAAATGGAATGTATACACTTCGCCATTTTTGGCTTCATATTTTAATTGGACTGCATTTAACTTAATTGTTATGCCTCGCTCACGCTCTAAATCCATTGAGTCGAGTAGCTGTGCTTTCATTTCACGGGATGTCAATGATTTCGTTTGCTCTAAAATACGGTCAGCAAGCGTTGATTTCCCGTGGTCAATATGTGCAATAATAGAGAAATTTCGAATATTCTCTTGTCTTTTTAATCGTGCTTCTCGGTTCATCTCTTCCACTCCTAATTAAACTATAATGAATTATACTATGAACCATATACAAACCACAACATTAGAACGGCATAAATGCTGTTAAATCAATGGTTACTCTTATTTATGTTTGTTATTTTCTGCGAATCAATGCATAAAAAAGCACCATATTGAGGCAATTAAGCTAAAATGACTCTCTATAAGGAACATATAAAATATGGCGAGTGTGTGTACAAAATTGGTCAATATTAAATTAGTTATTAGAAAATATATGCAAAAAATACCTGTTATTTTATATTTAAAACATAAGAGAGACCAGCAACTATATTTTTAGCTGCTGGTCTCTTTGTATCTTATCGTTACTCGAAAGTTGATCTACTTCAACGTTAAAGTAGATATATGGAGGCTAAATTGGCAGTTAACATTAAACATCATTCATATGAGCATCGACTGCTTGCTGAATAAGGCTAGATAAAGCTTCTACCCCTTTTGGTTCTAGATGTACGCCGTCCGGAGCAAAATACTCGGGGTGATTAAGCGCTGTTGAATGCCAATCAATTAATGTAATATTGTTATACTCATGTGCTTTATTTGCTAACGCATTATTCACTTTTGTTTCCCATGGACGTGGTACACGTGTATTCACTAAGTAAATTTGCGCTTGTGAAAATGCTCCAAGGAGAGTATCAATCTGGTCATTTGTAAAATAACCATTTGTGCCTAGTTGAATAATGACTGCTTTATTTGGTTGATTGAAACGAGTGTAACTAGGAACTAATTTAACTGCTTGTGAGACTTGTCTCCCGATTTTCCCATCGATTGTAATGTTAGGGTATAGCGTATGTAAACGCGTAGCAATATCAATCATAACTGAATCCCCGATAGCTAATAGTTCTTTATACGGTTCTTTCATAGGATTTACACTCGGCTCGTCTTTTTCAGGTTGAGACGCTTCGTCGTTATTTTCCACAGACGTTCCTACTTCTTCCTCGACCTTATTTTTTTCTTGCGTATCTTTAGCAGAATGCTGTTCTTCACCATTTATTTTAATATTTGTAGGGTAATTCTCCTTTGTATCCTGTTGTGCTTCCCCTACTACCCCTGTAATACCAGTAAAAAATACTAAAATGAATAGCGGAATAACAGCAGTTGCTATTTTTCTTGCAATCGAAAAATTTTGCCACTTGCTCGGATTGATAACCCAATATTTTCGGAAATACATTCGGAATCCTTGTTTACGAATCGGCATTTCAATAAAACGATATGATAATTCTGCGACGATTAATATAAATACAAGCTGTAAAGCGACACGCCAATATACTGGATTTCCTATTTCATGAACAGGAGTAGTTAGCACTATAATTGGGTAATGCCAAAGATAAATTCCATATGATCTAGAACCAATCCAGCAAAGTGGTTTCCATGAGAGTAGTTTCCCTAAGAAACTAGCTGGGTGACAAACACAGGCAATTAATAGCGCAGCATTAATACAAAATAGGAACATGCCGCCTCGATATAAAAATGCTTGGTATTCATCTACATACAAAATACTGGCAATAAAAATAATAAAGGTAATGACACCAATACTATTGAGCTCATAAACATGCTTGGCAGAAAGCTTTTTAGTAGAAAGTCTTTTCATTGGCCAAACGAAGGCAAGCCAACAACCGATTAGTAATTCAAATGAACGTGTATCTGTCCCATAATAAATACGACTTGGATCAGCTCCTGGCTGAAATAGGATAGCCATAAGTAATGCTGAACAAATTGCGCCAATGAAAATAATGTTAGAAAATTTACTTTGTTTTTTAAATATAGACAAACCAATGATTAATACAATTGGCCATATAACATAAAATTGTTCCTCAATTGCTAAAGACCATAAATTTTTCAAAGGGGAAGGCGACCCAAAACTATCAAAATAGGACAGTTTGTGATAAATAAACCACCAATTACTAGAATAAAAAATGGAGGATAGGGCGTCTCCTCGCAACGTATTTAAAAGCTCTTTATGAAATAACATCACCCACACGAAAGTGGTCATTATCATGACATATGCAGCTGGAACTAGGCGTCGAAAGCGTCCAATCCAAAATTTACGCAAATTGATTGTTAATTGCTCACCTTGCATCGGTAAAATCGTTGAGGTGATTAAGTAACCTGATAATACAAAAAATATATCAACTCCGAGGAATCCTCCACTGGCCCATCGAAAGTTAAAATGATAAGCAATTACAGCTAGTACTGCTAATGCTCTAATCCCATCTAATCCCGGGATGTAACGATGATTTAATGTCTTGCCTAACATACTGTTTCCTCCAATAAAATGTAAAACCCTTTTAACATTATTTAGTTTTAAAAATAGTTTGTATACTGCCTAGCCTCTGCTCCTTTTCCTTCATTTCCATTACTATTATTAAGACGAATGAGCTACCTAAAAAGGTTAACCATTTTCTAAAACAAAAAAATTTTCACTGAGAATTTTTTACCTCTGTGATTTGTATAAATACCCCAAAAACTACAAATGTATGTATAAAATACTTTACTTTTACATTAAAATTCGTAATATTAACCAACGAAAAAAGCATCTGCCCATAATGGTAGATGCTTTTGAAGCGGTTTTTTCCATTGATGTACACCATCGAAAATTGCCCGATTCAATAAGGCGTATGAGCTGACTTGAAAAGTATAATGCAAGGTAAAAACAATTGAAAGACCTCTGAAACAAAAAATTTTAGGTAATTTTTTCAATAGTCACCCTCACTTACCATTCATTCCCCGACATGGATTACATCAACTCATTTTCATAACAGTGACAACGACGAAGGCATCGCATGGATATGATTATTTTATTAATAACTAGCTATCTCGAATGTTTCTAAAATATTGAATGACAAGACGCTAGCTTTTAACTTTTTGATTCCGTCACAAAGCTTTTAGCAATTGCTTTTCCAATTACCGCAATTGTCCGATTTAATTCTTCTTCTGTATTATCTATTCCACCTAATTCAATTAAAATCATTTCTTTGGCTAAATCTTGATTGTAACGACCGTCTACATTGTCACCACTTTTCGATATAACCCCTCTAGAAACCTTTGGCACAATTTCATTCATAGCAGCAGAGAGACTTTCTGCATAAGCTGTATTCCATCTGTAATTTTTATGTTCTGCCCCCACAACAATAGCAATACGTGCGTAACTTTCATTGTTATGTGTAATAGTTGTCGTATCACGCTTGGCAGAATCTCGGTGCAAATCAATCACTAAATTATAAGATTGTTCCTGTAAACGATTTGCTAAATATGGACGTACCGTGTTGTAAGCTTGTGGAAAGGTTTTGCCTTCAGATTTCATTACCTTCATGACATCAACATCTAATACATCTGTCTGTATACCGTTCATACTAAAATGCTTGGCAATCGCACCTTGTAAATTATAAATATTTGTCTTCTCATCATAAACGTCTGCTTTCCCGCTTACCGCTTTCACCATTGGTTGGTAGGCTTCTTGTGAATGCGTAAATAATAATAATACTTTAAAAGGATCCTGTTCTTCCGTCTGCTCTTTCGTCAACTCTAGTGCTGTTTGTTCAGGCAAATTAGTAGCGGCAAACACGACTTGTTTATCCTCTGGTTGCTTGATCGGAGTCGATGCTTGCTTGTTGAACGGAAGTTGCCCAGCAATGACTGGTAATACGAAAAAGAACAATAATAGACCAATTGACCATTGTAGTTTTTTTAGCAAAGTCACACCCTCCTCCCCTTATCGTATGGAGGGGATGTGTCTTTTAGAACGATGATTTTATAGATCGTTTGCCCAATTCATAAGCATAGTTGAAATGATTGTTGCATACTTATCTATCCAATAATCTGCTTCTTTTGGTGTCACCATTAACTGTGCATGGGAAGCGGCAAATGTCTCCTCAAAAAGCTGTTGGCGCTCCTCTTTTGTCCAAGTTGCCCATTCACCAAAAATCGGTGTCACAAGGGACATATCCAGTTCTTTATTAATGTCTGGTCGCCAAGAAGATAAAGATAATTTAGATGAAGGCTTTCCACGTTCCGCAACACGTGCAGCGATAGAGCGTAGCATCACCTCTACTGCATCAGCAATTAAAACTGGCGCGTCAACGACTGTTGGAATTCCGATAGCAGTAACCGGGATACCTAGCATCTCATAAGAAATTTCCTTGCGCTGATTGCCGACACCTGAGCCAGGATGAATACCTGTATCTGTAAGTTGAATGGTTTTACATAATCGATCACTTGCTCTCGTTGCGAGTGCATCTACTACTATGATTAATTTTGGTTGCAGGCGCTCTGCCAATGCTGCTACAAATTCACCTGTTTCATATCCTGTTTGTCCTGTTACCCCAGGTGCGTACATGACAAATTTGTCATCGATTTGCTCTAGACTATGCAAGTGATCAATAACATAAGGTCCAATGGCATCTGGCGTAATTGTTCTATTGCCAAGACCTATAATTAATATTTTGTCATCTTCCTTCCAGGCAATTGATTCATGCATTGTTTTAAAATTATCCAACAATGCTTTCTCAAGCTGTTCGAATCCATCTTCATCCTCTAAAGTAAGCGTTGGGACGGAAAGGGTTATATATTTCCCTTCCTTTTTGCCTATTTGTTTTTTACCCTCAGCATTTACTTGGACATCGGTAATTTTCACACGCCCTGCAGTTTTGTCTTCAATTTGAACCCCACTTGATTGTTCAAGTGTATCTTTTTGTTCCTTCGTTTGATGTAAAACTACCTCTTCAGATTCATCAATTAAATCAGTACGCTGCCAATTTAAGTTTTGCATTCAGTTCACCTCAAATTGTAGTTTGTTCAAACTGTCAAGTAAATATTCTTTGCATTTATCTATTGCAATTTAGCCTAGCGTTTGTTAAAATGATTTTTGTTGTATTGACACAAGAAATCAATGAGAAGATATCATCTCGTACCTATTTTAGGAGGTGAAAGATATGCCAAACATTAAATCTGCGATTAAACGCGTAAAAGTTAACGAAAAAGCTAACGCTGCTAACACTCAAGCTAAATCTGCAATGCGTACTACAGTGAAAAAAGCTGAAAACGCTGTTGCTGCAAACGCTGAAAACGCACAAGAACTTTTACAAGCAGCTTACAAATCTTTAGATAAAGCAGCTTCAAAAGGACTTATCCACAAAAACGCGGCGGCTCGTAAAAAGTCTCGCCTAGCTAAAAAAGCGTAAGTGTTTATTAAGGATCAGTTTACTCTTAGGAGTAACTGGTCTTTTTTCATTTCTAATTTTTTTATTAGGAATAATAAACAAATAAAAGCCGCCTTGCTACTGCGGGATACGTAAAAGCACGAAACATTCGTGCCTTACTCACCCGCTAAAAAGCAAAGCGGCTTTTAAAGTTTATGTTCGATTTTCCCTACTAAATCAGCCTTTTTAATAATGGTATTTTCTGTATAATCCACACGATAATTGTAGATACCACCAAAATGATTACTACTTGTAACGGAATCGCCATAAGCGGCTTTACAAAGAGCTCGTTTCCTTCAAAAAAGTGCGGACGGACTTTATCTAGAATCATCGCATGTACTAAGTAAACACCAAAGCTTGTTTGTCCAATTAGCTTGACTATCCCACTTGTTTCATAACTTCCTCTTGCTACTTTTCGATTGACCCAATATTTCACAAAAACAAAAAGTGCAACACTCATCGCAATAACATTAGGGCTGGAATACGAAAATGCATAGCCTGAAAATTGTCCTTGCTGCTCTGTCAACGCATTTGTGCTCCAAATCGTTTCAAGCGCACCAATTATCCCTAATATGTAAATTCCGACACGCCATTTTTTCGATAGCTCAAATTTCGCTAAATAATAGCCTAGTAAAAAGAAGCCGATGTACTCACTTAAAGGGAAAAACAATGTAAATTCATTACTCACGATATATGAATAATAACGGAATACCCCATAAAATAACATCCACAAAACAATCACATAGCCTATCATTTGTTTAGAGGCATGATTAACAAATATATTAAAAACTGGCGCTAATAGATAAATACCAATAAGCGCATAAAAATACCACAAATGATAGTATATCTGATCATTAAAAAACATGATTAGAAATTCTTTTAATGAATACCCTGGATTCCACATATATGTTGCCCAGGCATAATAAATAATCGACCAAGCAATGAAAGGTAGTAAAATTTTATTGGCACGCTTTTTAAAAAAGGTACTTAAAGATTCTTCCTTTCGTCCAAGTAAAAGCGCCCCACTAATCATTAAAAAAATGGGTACACACCATCGTGACAATGCATTGAATACAATGCCTGTTTGCCAATCAAAACTAGATATTTTGTCATAAAGTACGACATAAGGAGTCGCAGCATGTAAAAGTAGTACGCCTATAATTGCAATGGCACGTAGGCTATCCATGTACTGAATTCGTGTTTGCACGTTCAAAAACCCCCCACGACATTATACAACCATTCATGCCCAACTAGTAAATATTTTTTACAGTCTGCGCAGTAAAAATAGTTCTAAATAACGCTCGCGGTTTCCACCAGCTGTTTTTAGCTGTAAATCAACCTCAGCTAATTGGTACAAAGCCTTCAATAAGCTCTCTTCAGATGGTCGGTTGCGTTGCTCAACCATTAGCTTTACACGATAAGGGTGGATTTTTAAATTTTTTGCAATTTGCTGTGGATGGTAGCCTTTTTTCAGCAAGTAAAAAACATTCGACATCGTTCGCACGTTGGAGGCAAGAAGCCCGACAAGCATTATTGGCTCCTGTTTTTGTCTCAATAAATCATGGTAAATTGTCAATGCTGCTACTGGGTCGTGTGCCAAATACGCGTTTAACATTTTAAAGGCGTCTTGTTCGAGTGTTTTCGCTACTAAATCCTCCACTAGCTTCGTTGTAATTTCTCCACCATCACCTACGTATAATGCGAGTTTTTCTATTTCCATCTGAAGTTGTAGCATATTCGATCCAACCATTGAGACAAGCTGCTCAATAGCACTTTGAGTAATTGTATTACCCTGCGCTTTTACAAGCCCTTGAATCCACACTGCTAAATCTTGTTCTTTCGGTGTTTCTGCTTGGACGATGAACGCATGCTCTTTCATCATTTTCGTCACTTTTTTTCGTTCATCCAGCTTTTCATATGGGGCAATAAAAACCGTCACCGAAAAATCTGAAGGGTTTGCAAGCCATGACTCTAATCGTTTAACATCGTGATCTATTTTTTCCTTACCTTTTTCACTTGCCTTTAAAAACGACGCATTTTTAGCAATTACAAGCTTCCGTTCTGAAAAAAACGGGATTGTATCCGCCTCATCTATAACGACATCAACTGGCAACTCTTCCAAATCAAAAGTGCTCATTTCAATCTCTTCTTCATTTCCTAGTGCATCCTTTAAACGTTTTACAGTTTCATCTATAAAATAGCTTTCTTCACCAATAATCAAATACACTGGCGAAAGCTCACCTTTTTTTATTTTGTTCCAAACCGTCGAAATCATAATATTTTTACCTCCATATAGCAATACTACTAGTATACATGATTTAGTTTCGGTTGTGACTTTGAGCTAAATTGTGTCCATTCCTTGCCACAGTTGGGAATTCATCTTTTCGATATAGCTTTTATGAAAACGATGTCTTATAATTAGTAACAGAATTGGAGGGATGACAATGAATCCATTTGAAGGTAATAATATACAATGCAAACGTAACGATGCTATCGATTCAGGCGTTGGCTTCGGCGTATCATTTGGGGTCTTCACTATTATGTTCATCATCGCAGTAATAGTAGACTACGCAAGCATGTAATCTACCTCTTATACCAATGGAAAAGACCTTGTTCAGTTTCGGACAAGGTCTTTTTCTGTTCGAACAATCCTTTTATCACGATAAATAGTGACTTCGATTGTCCCATCTATGCTGGTCGTTTTTGTCGCTAATCGGCGCTTCTTAAAACGCTCAACTACAATATCATGTGGATGCTGGTAGCGATTATTACGTCCTGCACTAAAAACCGTTAATGTAGGCTGTAGAAGCTCGACAAATGGCTCTATACTGGATGTTTTACTACCATGATGACCTGCTTTTAACAGCGTAATGTTTGCTAGCTGTTGGCCATATAGCTTTATCAGCTCGCGTTCTCCAGCTTCTTCTAAATCACCAGTTAACAATGCACGAAACGATTGCTGCTGTATAAATAATACAAGGGAATCGTTATTGCCTTCATAAAGCGTATCGCGGGGATATAAATAGTGAAAACTTGTAGAACCTACATGCCATGACGTACCTTCCATCTTTTCCTTCACAGGTACTTTTTGTTTCGTTGCTTCCACCAATAAATCTTGCATCGCAGGTGTATTTAATGAGCCTGGTGTTACATGAATTTCACGCATCGTTATTTCCTCAAGCACTTCCTCTGCTCCCTCTACATGGTCGGCATCAGGATGCGTCAAAATCAAAATATCCACCTCCCGAATACCTTTTCCTTTTAAAAACGGTACAACAACCTGTCTACCAACCTCATAGGGGCTGTTTGAGAGCTTCCAAGGCTCTTGCCTAAACCGAAGTACACCTCCTGCATCAACCACGTATACGGCCCTTCTAAACGGCAATTCAATGATGGTACAATCACCCTGACCTACATTCAAAAACGTAATCTTTGTTTCCTTATATAATATAGGCGCAAGATGTATACAAAGAGCAGGAATAAGAAGGACAATGGCAACTTTGCTATAGTGCTTTGCTTCTAAAAAATATAAACTAATAAGCACGCTGACAAAAGCTATGCAAACTAGCCAGAAGGCAGGTTTCCCCGGCGACCAAAGTTGCAATGGCAAAGCTTGTAAAAACAGGATTGCCTCCGTTAGCCAATGACGCATTGGCTCATATACTTCAAATAATAGCTTTGCTAAAGGCGTCGAGAGGAATGTAGCGATAAGCATCAAAATATTTATTGGTAGAATTATAAATGAGAATAATGGTACAAAAATAATATTTACTAAAAACGAAGATATGGATAGTTCATAAAAATGATACAGTAATAGCGGATAAACAAGTAGTTGGCATACAAACGTGATTAAAAATGATTTTTGTAACCAATTCCTGTTCTGAAATATCCCCCACGAGTATATAAGACTAGCTGTTGCTAAATAGGATAGTTGAAAGCCAATTTGAAAAATAACACCTGGCTCTAGTAAGACAAAGCTAATAAAGCTGATGGCTAGTGCATCATCAACTGACATATGCCACCTCGTAAAGCGCAATAACATGCTCAGTTCCACAACAGAAACTGCACGGATTACTGAAGGTGCTCCACCCGCTACTACACCATAAACAGGTAACATGATGAGTAAGACGATTATGGCCATTTCTTTGCGAATCCCCAAACGTAATAACCCCTCATAAAACAACCATGATACAAGCGCTACATGTAAGCCGGAGATGGCAAATAAATGCGTAATACCAAGCTTTTGATATGCTCGTTGGAGCTCATCATCCATTTGATCTCGAAAACCAATAAGCAGCGCCTGTGCTTCTGCAATAAGCGATGGTGGAAAGAAAGTCTCAATATGCTTTTTTAAGTGAAATCTATACTTAGCAAGAACAGAGCTAATTGTTTTTTTCTCCGACATCAACGACCAACTCTTCACTTCAAATATGCCCCTTGCACCTTTGCTCACTAAATATTTCTCAAAAGAAAAAGTGTAAGTATGTGCAGGTGGATTTGGCGCTACAATTTCTCCTTGCACGACATAGGTAAAGCCAGTAATTGATGTAGTTTCATAAAAATGCTTTTCTAGCTCTGAGGATAACGTATACGTGACATAAAGTTTTTCGCCTGTTTCCGTTCTCGCAAAACCACTAAGCCGTTGGCCGTTAATTTTATAATCGCTCGTCCATGTTAATTGAAAAGTTGACGGTAAAGGGGAAGGTTCCGTCAATCGAAAAGTTGTAATAAAGAAGAAAGAAAGAAGTCCAGCACCTACTACGAGTGCGGAGATGATAAAAGTTTCACCTTTTAAAGTAAGCCAAGTTGCTACGATAAGTAAACTAGCAAGTAGCCAAGCTGACTTGTGTGCTGCTAGTGAGGCCACAAGTACAGCAAGTGCTACATATATCCATTTATGCTTTATAGTATTTTGCCAAATAATGCACTCACCTTCTGTTCATAAGGGAGTAATTTTTCAGCAGGCACACCACTTTCACGTAGCTCATTAAGCATATCTATGTACAAAGCCAATTTTTCATTTCTTAAAAAGTCTATTTTGCGTTCATCAAAAGGTACATGCAATACCTCTACGCCTGCCTTTTCAAATAATTCTTGCGCATATGAATTGTTTTTATAGTCCGTTGCATAATAAATTCGCTCAATTCCTGCTTGAATAATTGATTTTGTACATGGTAGACAAGGGAAATGTGTAACATAAAGGTCTGCTCCTTTTGTCGGCGTTCCGTATTTTGCGCATTGTAGGAGTGCATTCATCTCTGCATGCACTGTACGTACACAATGATTATCAACAACATAGCAACCTTCTTCAATACAATGTTCATCACCTGTAATCGAACCGTTATATCCTCCTGCTATAATACGTTTATCACGTACGACCGTCGCTCCGACTGCCAGTCTTGTACAAGTACTACGTAACGCGAGTAAATGGCTTTGTGCCATGAAAAATTGATCCCAAGTAATACGCTCCATATGACTACCTCCAAAATTTACTATCATTGTTTATGGACTGTGCATCATTGTCCCAGTCACTTTTCTACTATAGTGTAGCCCTTTTCGAAAAGGGTCGTCAACTTGATACTATATAGCCAATTAGTTGACAGTAATTGAATCTTTAAGCATTTCAAAAGTTTTTTCGCCGATTCCAGTCACTTTTTTTATATCTTCTATTGTTTGAAAGCGTCCGTTTTCTTCACGATACGCAATAATGCTCTGTGCCTTTGACGGGCCAATACCTGCTAATGTTGTCAGTTCCGTATTATCTGCCTTATTAACATTCACCTTATTATTTGTTGACGTTTGGCTTCCAGCAGCAAAGGTGGCATTATTGAAACTGACCATCACTTCATCAAGCTGCTCACCTTTTACAGGTATATAAATAACCATTTCATCTTGCAACTTTTGGGCATGATTAATAAGACGTGTATCCGCATCTTCGCTATAACCGCCAGCAAGCTGTATAGCATCCATAATTCGTTGATCAGGATTTAGCTCATAAACACCTGGGTGTAAGACAGCGCCCTTTATATCTATAAACACCTGCTGTAAGACCGCTTCTTCTGCAGGTTCTGTTATTGCTAATTGTTCTGTAGGTTGGATTGTTTCGATGAGCTCTTCTTGGGGAGGTGAAGAGTCAAAACTCGAAAAAAAGAAGTAACAAAGTCCACCGATACCAAGTATGCTGGGGAGCAACATACTTTTTCTATACTTTTGCCATAAAGATTGGATCATACAAACCATCCTTTCTATGCAAAAGGCAATCATATGGAGTCAATTTCATCATATACTATCATTCTCGTATTGAAAAGTGGATTGATGCTATATCTCAAAAAGTAAATTGTTCTTGCCCGATGTGTCCAAAAAGTTATATTTAAGTAAAAAAAAGTTCGGTATAATACCGAACTTTTTTCAGTCACTTTTGCTTTTTTATTTCACTGCACGAATAAAAATGCGTTCGCTTTCGTATTCAGGTGCTTCATCTGTAAAATCTGCTGTAACTTCTACATCTGTAAAGCCAATTTCACGAAGCCATGTCATATATTGCTCAATTGGAAATGTGCGCTGGAAATGCTCCTCATCAAAACGTTCGTACAAATTACTCGCTACATCTCGTACAAAAAACGTCATTTGATGAACAACAGAATGTTCATAATCGCCAGGCTCTGTATGCCATACATAGCTAATATCTCCATCATCATACGTAAATGGTCCGTCTAAAAAAATCTCATCCATTTTAAATAATGAATGGACATCAAAAAACAGTTGACCACCTTCACGTAAAGCATGGAAAATACGTTCTAGCGTCGAATAAACATCTGGTTGTTCCACAACATAGTTAAGCGAATCAATTGCAATCGTTACAACATCCAGTGCCTCAAAGCCTTCTAATTCATTCATCGACATACAGAATAGCGGTACTTGTAGACCCGCATCTGTAAAACGCTCTGCCGCTATAGCAAGCATATCTTCTGACAAATCGATACCACTTACACTATAGCCAGTATTGGCTAACATAAGGCCAAGAACACCAGTCCCACAGCCAATATCTAAAAGCCTCGGGAAATGTTTGCTCGGTGCATGTTGCTCAATCCATTCCACATAGCTATTATATGGAATATCAGTTTGGAGCTCATCGTATACATGAGCAAAACGTTCGTAGCTACTCACTTACGCCTCTGGTACGTCTAATTGCGGTGCATCGCCCCATAGACGCTCTAAGTTATAGTAAGCACGCTCATCCTTATGGAATACGTGTGCTACAACATCCCCTAGGTCTACTAAAATCCATCGTGCGCCATCGAAACCTTCCACGCGACGAATTTCATGTCCTTCTTTGACTGCTACATCTTGTAATTCACGTGCAATCGCTTGTACTTGGCGATCTGAGTTCCCGTGTGCAATGATGAAGTAATCTGCTAATAGTGAAATACCTTGCATATTTAAAACGACAATATCCTCACCATGTTTGTCGTCGATTGCTTTGTAAGCTGCTTGTAATAAAGTTGAAGTCATCCTTCACTTTCCTCTCTTTTCATCATATCGTTATAACATGCTATAGATAATGGGTAAATTGCCTGCTTTGAATCAATTAAAAACGCTAATGTATGGCGTATACAGGCACTCATTGCCTTATCCAAATTTTTTTGAGCTTTTTTTCGCAGGCGTTCAACACCTTCAAAATTTCGATTTGGTTCAATCATATCTGCGACAAAAAGTATTTTTTCTAAACGACTCATTGCTACACGTCCTGTTGTATGAAAACGGATAGCATTTAATATATCTTCATCCGTAATGCCGAATTCACTTTCAGCAATATATGCCCCAACTGGACCATGTAGTAATTCACTGCCCCAGCCAATCAGCTGTTGATCTAATTTTTCGTCTTGAACGATGCGCTCCATCCATTCGACATCTGCATACTTTGCAATGTCATGGAGAATGGCTGCTGTTTCAGCTTTCTTCTCGTTCTCACCATAGATTTTTGCTAACGCGATGGCTGTTTCCATTACACCTAGTGTATGGATATAACGCTTTTCAGGCATACGTGGTTTAATCGCTGCTAAATACTGTTCGCGTTCCATAAAGACCTTCCTCTCGTATAAACGTCTCTACCGCTTCTGGCAGTAAAAAGGTTACCGTTCTACCAGTGGCAAGGCGTTCACGAATCAGTGTAGACGATAAATCGATTTGCGGTACTTCCACCATCAATACAGGATACTCCGTACGCGCTTCAGTACTTGGACGCTTTACGCCAACGAATTGAACGAGCTTCACTAGCTCATCAATGCGATACCACGTATGGAGTGAATCAATCATATCCCCACCAATGATAAAGTAAAATTTTACAGTCGGCTCTCTTTCACATAATGCAGCAAGTGTGTTATATGAATAGGATACGCCTCCCTTATCAACCTCATACGACTCCACACGAAAATGCTGATATGGTTGAATAGCACGTTCAACCATTTCTAATCGCTTCGCATCACTTGCATCATGAGGAGCTTGTTTATGAGGTGGTAATGCATTCGGCAAAAAACGTACCTCATCTAATTCCAATGCATGAAATACTTCGTTTGCCATCATTAGGTGTCCAATATGTGGTGGATTAAACGTACCTCCAAGTAAACCGACCTTCTTCATCGTTTCACCTTATTTCGCTACTTTTGGTAACACAATTTTTTTGTTGTTACGTGATTCTTTATATAAAACAACTGTTAATCCGATTAATTGAACAAGCTCAGCATGTGCACCTTTCGCAAGAGCTTCTGCTACTTCTTGTTTGTCATCTTCACAGTTATCTAAAATACGCACTTTAATTAGCTCACGTACTTCTAATGCTTCACGAATTTGCTTTGTCATTTCGTCATTCACGCCGCCTTTTCCTACTTGGAAAATCGGTGTTAAATGATGTGCTTCTGCACGTAAAAAACGCTTTTGTTTACCTGTTAACATAAAAATTATTGTCCTCCTAATTGCGCCTTCAATCGCGCAATCATTGAATTTGTTTTTGGATATTCGTCGAGCCAGTATTGGAACGCAATCGCACCTTGATGTACGAACATGCCAAGACCAGTTACTACAGTTGCACCTTTTTCCTCAGCCGCTTGTAAAAAAGGCGTCATTAATGGATTATACACAATATCTGCAACAATTGCGCCTTTCATTAGTCGATTCAGTGAAAATGGCATTGAAAAATCACCCGCAACAAGTCCCGCTGACGTCATTTGTACTAAAATGCCATAGTCAGCCAACGTTTCCTCAGCTTGCGCTAATGAAATCGCTCGACCTGTTCCAAGTTCATCGATAATTGCCTGAGCATTGGCAACTGTACGATTGGCAATCGTTAAATTCGTATAGCCTTGTTGTTGCATCGCAAACGCTATGCCACGAGCTGCCCCTCCTGCTCCGATAAGAAGCACTGGCTTTTCTTTATGTGACTTGCCTACAGCATCTTCCAACGAGCGAACAAAACCAAGCCCATCCGTATTGTATCCTTTTAACTTACCATCTTTTGTACGTACAACCGTATTTACCGCACCCATTTTTTCTGCTAACTCATCTAACTCATCTAAAAAGGGAATGATTGCTGTCTTATGGGGAATAGTAACATTCCAACCACTTGCACCTAATGTTTTAAAACCAGCAACTGCCGCTTCTAACTGATTGGGTGTCACATGTACTGGAATATATGTTGCATCGATTGCCATTTCTTCAAACCAAACATTATGCATGGCTGGTGATTTTGAATGCTCGATTGGATCACCAATTACTGCAAACCACTTCTTCATGTCCTAGTTCCTCTTCTCTACTTTACTAATGATTAAATGAGTGATGGACGAATTGAAACTTGTACACCTTTTGGGGCATAAGCAGCAATAACTACATTAGCATGCTGTACCGTAATCCAACCAAGCCCTGAAAAGACGACATCTGTTTTTGCTTCTTTTATTGAAAACTCATGACGGATTAACTCAGGTAGCTTGTCAATATAGTTTGCAGTCGGTGGTGCAAGTAATTCGCCCTTATGCTCAGCGTATAAATCATCTGCCTTTTCTAACTTCGTACGGTGGATAGGCAAATCATTTGCCACATGAATTGTGAATGCCGAACGTTCACCTTGAATAAAATCAAAGCGTGCTAGTGCACCAATGAATAATGATTGACCTGGATTTTGCTGATACACTTTCGGCTTAATTTCTTTTTTAGGCATAATATATTTTAATTCACTCGCATCAATGTAATGCGCCATTTGGTGGTGATTAATAATCCCTGGGGTATCATATAATGCACTACCATCATCGAGTGGAATTTCAATCATATCCAATGTAGTTCCTGGGAAATGAGAAGTTGTAATGACTTCCCCTTCACCTGTAGCCTGCTTAATAACGCGGTTAATAAACGTGGACTTCCCAACATTTGTACAACCTACTACGTAAACGTTTTGGCCTTTGCGATACTCGTCAATCGCTTCCATCGCCTCAGTCATTCCTTGTCCTTTATGTGCACTCACTAAAAGCACATCAATCGGTTGTAGGCCGAGTGCTTTTGCTTCACGTTTGAGCCAGTTGATAACCTTTTTAGGTTTCACTGATTTTGGAAGCAAATCAGCTTTATTCGCTACTAATAGCACTGGATTTTTGCCAACAAAGCGATGAAGCCCTGGCAACCAGCTACCATTGAAGTCAAAAATATCAACGATTTTCACGATTAAGCCTTGCTGTGTTCCAAGACCATTTAAAATACGTAAAAAGTCGTCATCTGTTAATGACACAGGTTGAATTTCATTGTAATTTTTCAAACGGAAGCAACGTTGGCAAATAACCACGTCTTTTTCTAATGATGATGGGGGTGCGTACCCTACTGCTGTTTTATCTTCTGTTTGAATTGTCGTACCGCAGCCAATACAATTTGGCATTTCGTTCATTCTTTTTCCTCCCAAGTAATTATTCCTTTTCGTTTTAAATCATTGAACACACGACGCTCAACGAAACGATTAAATTTTGTTACGAGTCCATCTGATTGTGCAACTGGTTTTACTAAAATAGTATGCAGTCCTAAACGATTGGCACCCATTACATCTGTTAGTAGTTGGTCTCCTACCATTACTACTTCATTTGGACGTAATCCTAATTGAATTACGGCACTATAAAAGGCATTTCGAAGTGGCTTTTTTGCTTTATGAATATACGGAATATTAAGCGGATCAGCAAAATGCTTTACACGCGCCTCTTTATTATTTGACGCAATGATAACGCGAATACCCGATTCCTTCATAATACGTAGCCAAATAATAAGCTCTTCCGTTGCATCTGCACGGTCCCATTCCACAAGCGTATTATCTAAATCTGTAATAATCCCTTTAATGCCTAATTCTTGAAGCTTTTCTGGTGTAATTTCAAAAATGCTTGTCACAAATTCATCTGGTAATAAAAAATTATACAAAATAGCGACCCCTAATCTAAACGTATTATTCGACCATTATAGCATATTTGCAAAGGCTTCACCCATGCGAATTGGACTTCCTTGCACAACATTGTCCGTAAATGTAATAGTATCTTTTTCAAATAGCATGACCACTGTCGAACCAAATGAAAAATAACCGACTTCCTCACCTTTTTCCCAATGTACTGTTGTATTTGTCAGCACAATGGAGTTGACAAAGGTAGCACCAACTTTAATAAATGCTATCTGCTGGTCATTTGCTACTTTTAACTCCGTTACAAGACGATAGTTATGAGAAATTGGTTTTTTACCATACGTGAGGCCAAGCTGATTGACAGGGAAAGACGTTTGTCCAAGTGTATATTGTCTTAATACAGTACCATCAATCGGGCTATGGATTCGATGATAATCAGCAGGACTTAAATAAAATACTATATAATGTCCATCGGCATATTGTGCAGCGCGATCATTATTACCTAGTAAATCCTGTAAGGAATAAGGCTTGCCTTTCACAAGGAAAGTCATATCCCATTCAATGCGCCCAAATGATTCCACTTTTGCATCTACTGGACTCGTATAAACGAAAGGACTTTGATCGATTGGTCGTGCATCCGTTAAAAGTTCCCTTGTAAAAAAATCATGTAAACTTGAAAATTGTTGTTGTTTTTTTGAAACTTCTTTAAGGTTAATATCGTATATTTTCATATAGCTTGGAATTATTCGCTTACTCCACTTCGCTTTAGCAATAGTTTGTAAAAGCTGGGAAGATTGTTTGCCATTCGTTAATTCTATTAAGCGTTGGTAAAGTTTCTCTTTCATAAAGCAAAACCCCTATCGATTAAATTAGACTGTCAATTTTTTCGCATCCGAAGTATAATGGTACAATATCTTAAGTGCAAAGGAGTGATCCGCCTTGTTTTTTTATCACAAGTTGGTGGATACGACGGTTAAGAAAATGAAATCGCACGCAGCAAACTTCATAACAATTAGTAATATGTCCTTTGGTGGCGCGGCCATAATGGCCACTTTACATGAATATTATAGCTATAGTGTCTTGTTTATCTTTATTGCTGCTCTTCTCGATCGCTATGATGGGAAAGTGGCACGTGCACTCGGACAGGTATCCGAGTTAGGTAAGCAATTAGATTCTATGAGTGATATTATATCATTTGGTGTAGCCCCTGCATTATTAATGTATGAAGTTGTCCTAGTTGATTTTGGTTTCGCGGGCATGATGATGACCGTTCTTTATATCGTCTGCGGTGCGATGCGATTAGCTCGCTTCAACATTAGTGAAGCAAACGGTTATTTCACAGGACTACCGATTACAGCGGCTGGGACGCTATTAACATTAACGTATTTTGCATCTAATACGTTCCACCCAGCTTTTTATCTTTTCCTACTTCCCATTTTAGCTTTACTAATGATTAGTACATTCACGTTAAAAAAAGTGTAACAGCGCAATTGCTGTTGCACTTTTTTTCATTGAACGCCTTTTCTTAACATATACTGTCGAAAAATGGGGAAAGGATGAAATCATTCAATGAGCGGAATTTTTACTTCTATGTTGCAGTTATGGTTTGAAATTCCTGCGTTATTCGGTTATTTAAAAGGGCAAACATTCCATAAACCCTTTTCTAAAGAAGAGGAAGCTGCTTGTATTGAACGATTTTTAGGTGGAGATGAGCAAGCGCGTCTTGATTTAATCGAGCGCAATATGCGACTTGTTGCACATGTCGTAAAAAAATTCCATCCAAAGCACGAGCAACTTGATGACTATATTTCCATCGGTACAATCGGTCTAATGAAAGCCGTCGAAAGTTATACCCCTGATAAAAAGACGCGCCTTGCTACGTACGCAGCGCGCTGTATTGAAAATGAAATTTTAATGCACTTACGAACACAGAAAAAAGTACAAAAGGATGTATCCCTGTTTGAACCAATCGGTACAGACAAAGATGGGAACGCACTGCAAATTCGCGATCTACTACAATGCGATGAAGAAAGTGCGACAGAAAAATTAGAACATAAAGAGCATGTTGCTCAGTTGTATCATTATTTGCATATGCTTGATGAACGAGAGCTTGAAATTGTCACACTCCGCTATGGATTAAATCAACACGACGCACTTACCCAAAAAGAAATTGCTGCCCGCTTGAGCATTTCTCGTAGTTATGTATCTCGCATAGAAAAGCGAGCACTCATTAAACTCTATCAATTTTACAAAAGAGATCAAAAGTCTATTGAGTAATTTATTTTAATGTGTTATTCATAAAAATTCAATCAAGAATATTACCACTTGTTTTCAAAAATTACATCGAAGAACTTATTTTGATTTAGCAGTTACTTGTTCCATATAAAAAGCTCCTTTAGGCTTAACAGCCACAAAGGAGCTTTCTATACAGTATTAATGAGTCGTTTCAGTAAGGTCGGCCGAAATAAGCGTGCCGATTAACATCGTAATGATGACGACACCTGCTGTTAAAAATAGCATAATGAATACCTCCCCTCTAACTATGAAGAGAATTAATTAATGCCATTGTAACATTGAAGATTCATTACGACTGTGATTTTTCTCACTTTTAAACTGTTCATTTTGTCTATTTCATGTAGATTTATAGAGACGAAATTGCCTTTAATACAATTTGTGTAGAGTGTTTAGCGGCTACTGGTAGAAACTCATCAAAGCTGATGTTCGATTCTTTTCCAGCAATATCCGATAATGCACGAATAACAACAAATGGTATACCGAATTGATAGCACACTTGTGCAACAGCTGCCGCTTCCATTTCAACAGCTTTCATTTGTGGAAAATGCTGACGAACTGCTTCTACACGTACAGGATCATTCATAAAAGCATCACCTGAGCAAATTAGGCCAATACCGTATTGGTGTTCACCTACTGCTTTTACAGCTTCTTCAGCTACTTTCATGAGCTTTGCATCAGATTGGAAAGCAGCAGGCATTCCTGCCATTTGACCAATTTCATAACCGAAGATTGTCACATCGACATCATGATGGCGTACTTCATCAGAAATAACAACTGCTCCTACTTCAAGTGCCTCATCGTAGCCCCCAGCAGAACCCGTATTAATTACTACATCTGGCTTGAATTCATGCAATAAAATTGTTGTAGACATTGCTGCATTGACTTTACCAATACCGCTTTTTAATAATACTACTTCTTTTCCTTCATATGTCCCTGTTGTATACTCACTGCCAGCAATTGTTGTACTTTTAGCATCCTCCAAAGAAGCCCGTAGCAGCTCTACTTCCTCTTCCATTGCACCGATAACTGCGATTTTCATGAATCCATTACTTCCCTTCTACTATTCAACTCTAATTCTGTCTCTGTCTAGTTTGCATCTGCATTTTGATGATCTATATCCAATCAAAATCGAAATTATTCGCCAGACACTTCTATGACCGATTGTTCCGCTTTCATTAAAGCTAGGAACGAATCCGTATTTCTTTGACCATCTTTAAAAATAATCAAAACAACAACTTTCGTCAATAGGCACCTTCTAATGTATTCAACTGTTCTAGCTTCACTGGCAGCCAGCCTTCGTTATCGATCCATTCCATACTGACACGATACTTTTCACTCTTATCTTTCGTAGAAACTGTTGCAATTGCTTTATTTGCACCACCATTATTTTGTAGACGCCAAACAATCATATTATCATTTGTAATACCTGTAACAGCTGTAATCGTAGCGATTTTTTCTGCCCAATCGACAGATTGATCATCATACGATGATACATGCGCTCCTGTTTGCGTTGTAGGCGTTGCTTTCCAGTTTTTATCTGTCACAACACGGTCAACAATCGGATCGTCTGACGTCGTTTCCTCAGCCGTATTTTGTTCTGGCTGTTGTTCTTCCTCTTTAGGCTGTTCTTCGTCTTTAGACGGTTCTTCTTTCCCAGAGACGTCTTCCTCTTTCTGAGGTTCTTTCTCACCTTCATCGTTCTTTTGCTCCTGAACTGGGTCCTCTTTAACTGTTTCTTGTTTGTCATCCTGCCATTTAAACACATACGTTGCCGTTATAACAATCAGTATAATGACAATACCAATTAAAACATTCAACATTTTATCTAGCTTTTTATTGCGAGATGGCTGCAAATGACGACTGCTTCGTGTTTTTCGTTCACTCATGAAGTCTCCCCCTCTCTAGCCAATATTTTATCAAGTTCTACAGCGCTTGCAAAATAAAAACAGCTAGCTTCTCTAATAAAGAAGCTAACTGCTTGTACATCAGTGATTATTTAATTGAAATAATTTTCACTTTCATTTCGCCACCAGGTGTTTGTACAACTACTTCTTCACCTTCTGCTTTTCCAAGTAAGCCTTTTGCAATTGGTGATTCATTCGAGATTCTGAATTCCATTGGATCTGCCTCTGCTGAACCTACGATTGTATAAGATTCTTTATCAGAAGATGGTTTACCGTTAATAATTTCAACGAATGTAACCGTTTTCCCAAGTGAAACTACACTGTTGTCGGTTTCGTCTTCAGAAATAATTACTGCGTTACGAATCATTGATTTTAATGTAGAAATGCGGCCCTCTAAAAAGGCTTGTTCTTCTTTAGCTGAATCGTACTCAGCGTTTTCAGAAAGGTCACCGAAGTCGCGTGCGATTTTAATACGCTCTACGATTTCTTTACGTGTTTCTGTTTCTAATTTCACTAATTCTTCTTCTAATTTTCGTTTACCCTCTGCTGTCATTGGGTACTGTTTTTCATTTGACAAAGTACTTCACTCCTTATTTCATCAATATAAAAACATAAAACTCGACCAAATGCTTTAGAAAGTGCATTTAATCGAATTTTATTATTTTTAATCTCATTTCAAAATACGCTTTGACCTAATAGTATGCATGCGTTACAAAAATATGCTTTGAAATTCATGTAAATATTGTCAATACCACTCTATCTTATTACAATACGTTGTCAGTTTCAAGAATAGTTTTAATTTTCGTTACCATCAAATCAATTGCTACTCCATTTTCCCCACCTTCGGGAATAATAATATCAGCATAACGTTTAGTTGGTTCAATGAACATATTATGCATTGGGCGCACCGCAGATAAATACTGCTCTATAACGGAATCCGTTGTACGTCCACGCTCTTTAATGTCTCGGAGAATACGACGAATAATACGTAAATCTGAATCCGTATCTACAAACAATTTTATGTCCATTAAACTACGTAAGTCCGCATCCTCTAATACTAAAATTCCTTCTAGGATAATAACATCTACTGGCTCAACATGGATAACTTCATTGGCACGTGTATGCTGTACATAGTCATATACAGGCTTATCGATAGACTGACGCTTTAATAATTTTTTAATATGATCAATTAATAAATCATTATCAAACGCTAGAGGATGGTCATAATTCGTTCCTAAACGTTCTTCAAATGTTAAATGACTTTGATCTTTGTAGTAATAGTCTTGCTCAATTACAACAACAGAATGCTCACGGAAAACATCATAAATAGCACGTGTCACACTCGTTTTACCTGAGCATGAACCACCAGCGATTCCGATGACAACTGGACGCTTGATTGCCATTAATTATTCTCCTTTCGCATCATGTTATGCGGTTGAAGTAACGTATCACATTTAAATTTAACAATTTGTAATGGATGACGTGCCGCATCTAAGCTATTGCCGTCCTCATCCCAGATTTCTCCCATCGTAATGCTGAAGTTTTCGATTTCTGGACCGAAAAATTCAACTTCATCACCGGGTTTAAAATAGTTACGTTGTTGCATTGTAACGATTTTCGTCTCTGGATCATGATTTAAAATAAGGCCTGCAAATTCGTATGTTGTTTTACGGCCATGAACGCCAAACATTTGCTCCTCGTGTCCTGGTGCATCATGGAAAAATGCCTCAGCTGTATCACGGTTTGCACATTTATCTAATTCTTCTAGCCATTCACGTTTAATTTTAAAATTCTCTGGATCAGCACAATAAGCATCAATCACTTTACGATACACAGAAACAACTGTAGCCACATAGTGAATTGACTTCATACGACCTTCTACTTTTAATGAATCAATACCAAGCTCAATCATATGCGGAATCGCTTCAATTAACTTTAAATCTTTCGGACTCATCGCAAATGGTGCATGGTTATCATCAAAAAGTGCTTTTTCCTCACCGTCTTCTAGCTCGTATAGGTCATAGTCCCAACGACAAGATTGGCAGCAACCACCACGATTGGAGTCTCGCGCTGTCATATGATTTGATAGTACACAACGACCCGAATATGCGATACACATCGCCCCATGAACGAATGCTTCAATTTCGATGTCGACTTTTTCTTTCATTAGCTTCATCTCTTCGCCGCCAACTTCACGCGCTAACACTACTCGATGTAAGCCTTCTTCTTTCCAGTACTGCACAGCTTTCCAATTGGATAGTGACTGTTGTGTAGAAAGATGAATTTCAAGCTTCGGCGCAGCAGTTCGACATGTTTCGATAATTAGTGGGTCCGCTACAATAATGCCGGTAACTCCTGCAGATTCAATATCCTTCAAGTACTGCTCTAAACCATCCATATTTTCGTTATGAGCGAAAATATTTGTTGTTACGTAAATTTTTGCGCCGTATTGATTAGCGAAATCTACACCTTCACGCATATCATCGATAGAAAAATTATCTGCGTTTGAACGAAGACCGAATTCACGACCACCAATAAATACTGCGTCTGCACCATAATGGACAGCTACTTTTAGTTTTTCTAAGCTACCTGCAGGGGCAAGTAGTTCAGGTTTTTTTGTAATGACGCGCTTACCGTTAACAACTTCACGAATTTTGTCATTTTGTTCTAATGCCAATGCCATATTCTTGCCACCTCCTAGTACACTGTTTCTTTGAAGATAAAGCCAGTATCGAGTGGTCGAATAGCAGGCTGGATATCTTCAATTTTAGCCAGTAAATCATCCTTAATATCGTCATATGCGTCTTCAGATTCGTCAAAATATGTGTCAATTGCTTGACGATATGCTTCCGTTACTGTGACAACATATTCTGGCGAGTGTAAAACACCTTCGATTTTAAATGCATCGATGCCTGCTTCAAATAACTCGCCAAGCTCATCGATAATGCACATATCGTTTGGACTAAAAATATGCGTACCGTTGTTATCCTCATAAATTGGATATTTATTGTTACGTTCATCATCGTGTAGGAACATATTACGGTTTTCCTGACGATTTTCTATTGCCATTATTTTATCTTGATAAAGGAAATAATGACCTAGTAAAGGACGTTTTGATTGGAACATACAAGTCATACCGTGCACTTGCACTTCAACTTCTACTTCCGCGTTTTCCTTAATTTCTAGTACTTCATCTAGCGAAAGCTCACGTGCAAGAACAGCTCTTGTTGCACCACGTTTACCCCAATAATTTGCAGTAAACCAGTTTGTCGCTGTTGTTTCAGGATTCCAATGCAACGGAATTGTAACACCTTGCTCACGACGCACAATAATAACAGCAGGGTCGCCGTAAATTAAGCGATCTACACCTATACGTTGCATTTCTTTTAAGTATTCACCTAGTGCATCTAGTTTTTCGTTATGAAATAGCGCATTCACTGCAACATAAACCTTTTTGCCTGCTTCGTGAATTAGCTTCGTTGCTTCTTCAACTTCGCTCACAGAGAATTCTCCTGCAAGACGAAGACCAAATTGTTGTTCTCCAATGACAAAAGCATCTGCTCCAGCTGTTAAAAGTGCTTTTACATGGTCCACTGATTGCGGTGTGACAAGCAATTCAGGTTTTTTCATAGTCGTCACCTCTTCAAACATAATAATAAGCCATCCCCGACTGGTAAAAATGCACTTGTATATTCAGGATGGTGCATTATCCAATCAGTGAAATTTTTTAAATTTCGAATCATTGTCCGCTTGCGACGTGGCACGTCCTTTAAGTCCAAATCCGACAATCCGTGCATATACATATTATCGATATACAAGACTCCTCCTGATTTTACAAGTGGGGCATATTTCTCGAAAAACCGTTGATATTGTCCCTTCGCTGCATCAATAAAAATTGCATCGAAAGTTGTATGAATTGCCTCATCGTCTACCTCTAAGGCATCTCCCTCAATTACCGTAATACGGTTTGAAACAGATGAACGTGCAATATAATCTCTCGCTCGAGCTACACGCTCTTCATCGCGTTCAATCGTCACAATTTGCACATTTGGCAAAGCATCTGCCATACGGATTGCTGAGTAACCAATTGCCGTGCCAATTTCTAATATTTTTGACGGATTTTGAATACGAAGTAACTGATTAAGCGCATCTATCCCAGCTAGTTGCATAATCGGTACATGATTTTCTTCCGCATATGCTTCCATTTCTAAAAGCAACTCATTACGTGGTTGAATAAAGGATTGTATATATGCATCCGATAATTCCATTGTAAAATTCACCCTCATTTAAAAGGAAACGAGCACATTCCCGTTGTCCAAACTTCATCATCACTTTGCTACAAAAAGAAAAAGACCAAACGTGATGTCTTGGTACTTTGCCATACAAAAATGAGCAATTGTTTGTCTATAAGCACGAAACAATTGCCACCACGTATTAATTGATTAAAAATCACAATTTATAATAGCACGAAAATAGAAGGAAAGCTATTTTTCTTTCCTTCTATTCATTTTATTGAGTTACATTCGTTTTTATTTACTAGAAACTACTCTGCTTGACGTAAATATTTTTCTACCTTTTGCAAATGCTCATCATAAGTTTTTGAGAAGTGGTTGACACCTTCTTTATCTGCTAGGAAATAGAAATAATCTGTTTTGCTCGGATTTAACGCTGCTTCAATCGAAGTTTTTCCAGCACCTGCAATTGGACCTGGCGGCAACCCTTTATTTTTGTAAGTATTATAAGCATTTTCTACTTCTAAATCTTCATATAAAACGCGGTCTTTATGTGAGCCAAGTGCATATAAAACAGTTGGGTCAGTTTGTAGAGGCATGCCTTCCTCAATACGATTATAGAAGACACTTGCAATTGTTTCACGATCTGTTTGTGCTGTTGCTTCTTCCTCTAATAATGAGGCAAAAGTTAGTAGTTGATGTACTGACATTTGTTTTTCTACTAGAACTTCACTGTAATTTTTCACAACATTATTCATAGCACCAATCATTTCTTCAGCGATTGCTTCTAACGAAGGTTTCTCTTCAAAATATGAATATGTTGCAGGGTATAAATAACCTTCTAAATCATAGCGAATATTGTCTGCTAATACCGCATCTGTAATAAGCTCTGGATAGTTGGCCATCATTTTTTGAACAAATGCTTCGCTTGTCACTAAATCCATAAACTCTTTTTGTGTGTAAGGCGTTTTCTTTTCAACGATTTTACCTATCTGATCAAGTGTTAAACCTTCAGGAATCGTCATCGTAAAGACAGGCTCACGATATACCTTCCCTGTTTTTAAGCTCTCAATTAGCTCGTCCAATGTCATGGATTGTGTTAAATCATAATTTCCTGCTTGGAATTGGGATTCATTTTTAAATTTTGCATAGTATTTAAAAACTTTTGCATCTTTAATAATGCCCTTTTTCTCTAGTAAAGCCGAAATCGAGCTTAAACTTGAACCAATTGGTACTTCAACAGCAATTGTTTTTGTTGCATCTGGATCAACAGGTTTTAAAGCACTTTTTACGTAGTTGTAACCCATCAAACCTATAATCCCAAATACTAATACAAATGTAATGGCTATAATAGCTACTATTTTTCTCACAATTTTTACCTCAGTCTTTTTTTCCTGCATTTTTGAAAACATTTCTTGTTTTTTAGAACCGTTATCCACGGGTTTCCCCCCTATCACTATCCAATATCATACTAGAAATCAACTTTTACGACAAACAGAAATGGACAAATCAGGTGAAATTGCACACATAAAAAAATCTGCTAACACATTCTTTAGCAGATTTGATACTTTATAATTGCAAGGCTCCTTGCTTTTCTTCTACTAACAAGCCTTGTGCTAACTGAGAAATGACCACATCATCAGCTGGTGGATTAAAGCGGCTACATTGGACGTCTCGGAATAGACGTTGCAATTTATTAGATTTCGACAAACTGCGACCACCAACGATTTGCATCGCCTTTGTCACAATGTCAATGGCATGATGGCAAATAACATACTTAGCTATACTAACATCAGGCGCTAGTTGCTCCTTCAATGCCGGTTGCTGTTCTACTTGTGCAGCAATGCTATATAGTGTTCTGCGTGCTGTTTGATACAACACCTCTATTTCCCCAATCTTTTGTTGCACATGACTAGCATGGGCGATCGTATTTTCCAAACTATAGGAATACGTATTTTTCGCAAATTCGATTACATAATCTCTAGCTGCTCCTGCAATCCCTAAATATACAGCAGGAATTTCTAACGAATAAACCCGCCCATCTGCTAAAAACCGATTTACTTCATTCGGACGATGACGATATAATAATGCGTCATCCTGTACAAAGGTATCATGAAATATAATATCATGACTGCCTGTCGCACGCATGCCCATAGCATCCCATGTATTAACAACTTCTACTTGTTCATTTTTCTGAATGAGAAATTCAGCAGTTAGATTTTCATCTTCTACATATGCGATAATAGTAAATTGCTTTAAAATTGGCGCTAATGAAGCAAACGCCTTTTCACCAGAAATAATATACCCACCCGAAACCTTTTTAGCTGTCGTTCCTGGCATACTACCACGTGAAATATTGCCCTTTCCTCGTTCACTATTAATAATATTTAATAGCGATCCTTCCTCTACTGCCTTACGACTCAATTCTGCAAATACATGCTCAGGCCACGCCTTTGCCTCTCGGACATTTAAAAAGGTTAACAAATGCCAACCAACGGCTAAAGCAGTTGACCCATCTCCTTTAGCAAGCTGTTCTTGCACTAATAGCATTTCATAGAGTGAGATTTCATCCCCACCGTATTTCTTAGGTACAGTCAATCGGAAATAACCTGCATCCTCTAAAATTTTAAAATGTTCGAATGGAAACGCACCACTTTCATCATAAACAGCAGCCGTTTCTTCAATTTGTTCAGCAAGTTTGCGCGCATATTGAACAAGGTGTTGCTCTCGCTCATTTCGAATAAATATATCACTCATCACTGGATCACCTTACTTTTGACAAATCGATTTTGTGGTTTTTTCAACCCTAAATGCTCACGTAATGTTGATCCCGTATAATCTTCACGATAGATTCCACGTTCCTGCAAAATTGGTACCACTTTTTCCACAAAGCTTTCTAAATCACGCGGTAACAACGGGAATTGAAGCATAAATCCATCCGCTGCCTTCTCCGTTAACCAACGTTCCATCTCATCAGCAATTTGCACGGCTGTTCCAACAAAAGCATCACGTCTTGCTGGACCAAAAAGACGGGCATATAAATCGCCGACTTTTAAATTTTCTTTTTTAATAATATCTAAATGCTCATCAAAATGACTTTGTATACTGTTAACGACTGGAAAATCAACTTCAATCGCAGGTGTATCAAGTGCATACTTCGAAAAATCAACATTGCCCATATAACCTGAAACAAACTTCAAGCTCTCATACGGATCTACTAAGGATTGTAACTCATTATATTTACGTATTGCCTCTTCTTCAGTTTCTCCAACAATTGGAGATATGCCTTGTAAAACAAGCAATTCGTCCTCAGTGCGACCAAATGGCACTAGCTGTGCCTTTAAATCGCGATAATGCACCTTTGATTTTTCGATATCATCCCAGTGCACAAAAACAACTTCAGCTGTCCGTGCAGCTAATTTTTGCCCTGGCTTAGATGCTCCTGCCTCAACTATGACAGGCTGCCCTTGTATTGAACGCGCAATATTTAACGGACCCTTTACAGATAAATATTTACCTTTGAATGCTGTTTCATGAACTTTTTGTTGGTCATAAAAAATATTATTTTCGCGATCATAGATAAATGCGTCATCCTCCCACGAATCCCATAACGACTGGACGACGTCAATAAATTCTTCCGCACGTTCGTAGCGATGATCGTGCTCCCAATGTTTATCACGACTAAAGTTTAGAGCTGTTTCACCTGTTGCATCTGCCGTTGTTACTAAGTTCCATGCGACACGTCCATTACTTATATGATCGATGGACATTAATTGTCTTGCTAACACATACGGCTCACTATAAGTAGTCGAGGCTGTTGCACCAAGGCCTATTTTTGACGTTGCCGCTGCCAGTGCTGTAATTTGGATTAATGGGTCAAATCGATTTAAAATATGTGGGTGGGATTCGTGATTAATTGCTAAGCTATCCGCAACGAAGGCAATATCAAACTTCCCTTTTTCGGCAAGCTGTGCTGCTTTCTGTAAAGCCTTTATATCGATGCTTGCATCGACCTGCGCTAAAGGATGCTTCCATGCTGCAACATGCATTCCTGCCCCAATTAAATATAAAGCAAGCTTCAATTGTTTTTTCTCTGTCATTTTTCATCATCTCTCCTTTTAATATGAATAAAATGCTTTCCATGTTGCTAATTCATCCATTGACATCTTGACAGGAATATAGTTACCTTTGGAAACCTCAGAGACAAAATCTGCCGTTTCTTTACGCTGATATATTTCAACAATTGCTTTCAATATGGCTTTGTCCTTGTCTTCGGGCTTTGCCACAATAACATTGATAAAAGGCTTCGCTGTTTCATTTTCATGAACAATGGCGTCCTTTAAAAGTAAGCCTGCTTCGACAGCAACCCCGTTATTAATAACCGCAAAATCAGTGTCTTCCATTACACGAGGAGTCGTCGCTCCATCCACAGGCACAATCGTTAAATTTTTAGGGTTATCTTTTATTCGGTCTTCTCCACCACTGCCATCAAAATTATCCGTGACCGTTAACAGGTCGTATTCTTGCAGAAGTAACAATGCTCGCCCCCAGTTGGAAGGATCATTTGGCACAGCAATTTTAGCACCATCTTTTATATCTTCTATTCGATTGTATTTGTTCGAATAAAGACCGATAGGCGCCATAATCGTTGTACCAATCGCCTGTAAATCTGTACCGTTATTCGTATTAAACAAATTTAAGTAAGCTACGTGCTGAAAGGCATTGATATCAACTTCTCCCTCTGCCAATGCTTGATTGGGATCATATTGTGCCGAAAATGTCACAAGTTCTAATTGGATATCTTCCTTTGCAGCTTGCTCTTTAATATATTCCCACGTCTTTATTTCCGAACTACGAATGCCGACCTTCACAACATCTTTTCCTTCTGATTTTGAACATGCTACAAGTAAAAATAATAATGAAATGAGTCCTATTAGATAATGAATTTTCTTCATGGCCAGCTCTCCTTTATGCTACTCTTCGTAACTTTCTTTCTATCGTATTGCCGATACTCTGGATAATTTGAACAAGTATTACTAAAATAACGACTGTTACTAAAATGGTAACATTATCAAAACGTTGATAGCCGTAAGTAATGGCTACATCCCCAAGACCGCCTCCACCTACTGCACCTGCCATTGCCGTTGCACCAATCAGTCCAATTGTTGCTGTCGTAACACTTAAAATTAATGATGGGAAGGCTTCAGGTAGTAAAAACTTATGAATAATTTGAAATGGAGAAGCCCCCATTGCTTTGGCAGCTTCAATAATGCCTTCATCTACTTCAAGAAGAGAATTTTCAATTAATCTTGAAATATATGGTCCAATATGCAAGACTAGCGGAACGATAGCAGCTGTTGTGCCAATAGCTGTTCCAACAAGTAAACGTGTAAATGGAATGATGGCAACTAATAAAATAATGAACGGAATGGATCGAAATGTATTTACAATCGGATTTACAATCGAGAAGATGATATTACTTTCAAGAATGTGCCCTTTTCGTGTAACAACTAAAACAACACCTAATATAAATCCTAAAATAGCGCCAAAAAATAATGAAATACTAACCATGTATAGCGTATCCAGCACTGCGTCGATAATAATTTGCGTGCTCACCTTCATGTGCAACGACCTCCTCTATATGAATATTTTTGCTTTGAATATATAAAAATGCCTTCTGAATTTCAGTTGCTGTACCAACTAGCTCTACAATTAAATGTCCGAATGGTATGCCTTGAAGCTCCGTAATATTGCCGAATAAAACATTAACATCGACAGCGAATTTTTTAGCTACTTGTGATACAACGGGCTGGCCTACATCCACCCCGATAAACTTGATATTATAAATACGCTTCGTTCCATCGATTACCTTCAGTTGATCGTAAATAGATTGAGGAATTTCGTTTCGCACAACAGATTGCACAAAGTTTTTCGTCGTTTCTTTCTTTGGTGCAGAAAAAATGTGTAATACATTGTCTTCTTCAATAATTTTCCCGTTTTCCATTACTGCTACTCGATTACAAATATCACGAATGACTTCCATTTCATGTGTAATCATTAAAATCGTAATGCCATACTCGATATTGACACGCTTTAGTAACGCTAATATTGATTTTGTCGTTTGCGGATCAAGAGCAGAAGTCGCCTCATCACATAATAGAATCGTTGGCTTTGTTATTAGAGCTCTCGCAATACCTACTCGTTGCTTTTGTCCACCTGATAATTCATCAATATAACGGTGCGCCTTATCTTCTAAGCCGACAAAAGTTAAGACCTCTTGAACTTGCGCTGATATTTTCGATTTTTTAGCCCCACTTAACACTAACGGCATCGCCACATTATCGAAAACCGTTTTTGAATGAAGAAGATTGAAGTGTTGAAAAATCATGCCGATATTTTTCTTTTCCTCACGTAATTGTCTTTTGCTTAATTTTGTCAAATTTTTCCCATTCACAAGTACTTGGCCAGATGTCGGCTCCTCTAGTAAATTCACAGTCCGAATTAAAGTACTTTTTCCAGCACCACTAAACCCAATCACGCCAAAAATATCTCCTTTTTGAACAGTTAAATTAATGTGATCTAACGCCTTTACAGTCGATTGCCCAACATGGAATTCCTTCGTCGTATCAATAAATTCAATCATCCACTTACCCCCTATTCACTTAAGTTCGAGCTATTAAAATTCACTTTAAAAACTAAAATACTGGTACGACAGCTCCCTTATATTGGTCTTCAAAAAACTTACGAGCCTTTTCACTAGTCAGCCACTTCACAACTTTTTGAATAGCAGCATCTTCCTGTTTTTCTTTCGTCGTTGCGATAATATTGACATATGGAGAATCTGATCCTTCCATAATGAGTGCATCCTCAAGTGGGTTATAGCCACCTTCTAAAGCGTAGTTCGTATTGATAGCAGATGCATCTACATCATCTAAGGAGCGAACTAACAGCAATGAATCGACACCGATAAATTGAATGTTCTTTTCATTTTTTGTAATATCCTCAACTGTGTAATCATTTTTCTTTGCATCGTCTAATTCGATAAGGTGATTATTTTTAAACAATAATAGTGCACGCGAAAAATTGACAACGTCATTTGGTACAGCTACTTTTGCATTTTGTGGTAAGTCTTTAATATCGTTAATCGTTTTTGAATAAACACCAAATGGCTCTATATGAATTCCTTTGACACTTACTAAATCTAAATTACTTTCTTTGTTCGTCTGTTCTAAAAAAGGGATATGCTGAAAATAATTGAAATCAAGTTCACCATCTGCTGTTTGTTGATTAGTTTGTACTGCATCTTTTAATATTGAAATATTTAGTTTCACACCATCTTTTGCAAGATCATCTGCTAAATACTCTAAAACTTCCGCATGTGGTACACTCGCTGCTCCTACTTTTAATGTCACTGTTTCGTCTTTTTTTGCCTGCCCTGAATCTGTACAGCCTGCTAATACAATAAATAATGTGCTGATAAGCAATAACCATATTTTTTTCATATCATATCCTCCTTAATTTATTAATTTACTTGGTTTTATAAGCAATAAAAACAGAGAATTTCATTTGCAATTGAATTATTCTCATTAAAAATAAAGTATTTGAAATTTTCTATTTTTATTACAACAAATCTTATCTGTTTACTAGTGATTGGTCAATGCTTTTTTTCTTATTTTTTCCACATATCTTTGAATAGACCATTTCCCACAAAGTGTTTTCCCTTATTTACGTACTTAAATCGCTATTTATTCTCTAAAATACAAAATAGTCATCATCAGATAGAATACTTTTAAGGTTCATATAGAAATTTTCTATTAGACCAATCGTTGTATACTAATCAAGCTTTCTAAATCGAAAAATCAACTTCGATTTCCGCAGGCATATTATAAACCGAAACACTAATCACTGATAAAACTCCAATATCGCCGATAGCGCACGACGTAAGCCACAGGAGTCTTCGTTGACTAGTGAATTGTTTGCGTGCCTGGCACTTTGTAAAGACAGTAAAAAAGCATACTCGAAGTCGTACTTCGAGTATGCTTTGACTTTTAACTATCGTTCGTTCTTTTTATAGATCATTTAAAACATCTTCTACAAATTCCCATTCTTCATCCGTTTCGATAGGTAATAAATCCTCAATCGATCCATCTGCTCCAGGTACATACTGCGCAGCGAAAATATCTCGCTCCTCTATTGGCTCATCTGAGACAGCTACATAAAGCACGTAAGATTTACCAAATTGGTCTGAGGCAAATGTATGAATCACCTCGCACACTTGATCCGTACCATCTTCATTCGTTACCGTAATAAGCTGTGGCTCTTCTTGGAATTCATCTAGAAGCGTTAATACAACTTCATTAATCATTTCCCATTCTGCTTCTGTTTCCACAGGTTGTAAATTGGTCATTTCTCCGTTGTTATCATCATAATCGAATGTCATAGCTGAAATATCACCAGGAATTTCCTGCCCGTTTTCATCAATTAGGGAAAACAGTACATACGATTTTTCCTCTGCATCAAATGTAAAAACAACACGGCATGTTTGCTCTTTGCCATTGTCACCTATTATTATGAATTCTTGTGTTTCCTCGTTCATTTTTATTCCTCCTTACAAAAATTACTTATTGTCTAAGTTTCTATGTGCTCTATCATTACTACCACTTCTTCGGAACAACAAGTTGATGGCGTAAAAAAAGAACAAGGACCGCTTGTGCCATCCTTGTTCCCTACACTCTAACATGAAAACAATTATTCTTCGTCTTCGTCCTCTAAAGCGTTTAAAACGTCTTCTACCATGTCCCACTCTGCTTCTGTTTCAATCGGTGTTAATTCGCCATCTTCACCGTTTTCAGATGGTACAAATGAAGATACGAAGATTTCTACAGAGCCATCTTCATCTTCTTCAGCGCCTACCATTGAGTAAAATACGTAAGATTTGCCGAACTCAGGAGACTCGTGTACGTGAATCACTTCGCAAAGCTGCTCGTTTCCGTTTTCGTCAATCACTGTAATGTGTTGTACGTGTAATTCTTCTTCATGGTTATGCTCGTGTGCCATGTTTGCCACCTCATTAATTAGTTTTTGCTATCTAAATAGCCTTGTAAAATCATCACAGCCGCCATTTTATCAATGACTTGCTTGCGTTTTTTGCGACTTACGTCCGCTTCGATAAGCATGCGCTCGGCAGCCATCGTCGTTAAACGCTCATCCCAAAGTTTAACCGGCAGTGAAAATGTATCTTCTAATAACTTTTTATAGTTTTCAGAAGCTTCACCACGCGGTCCTACCGTATTATTCATGTTTTTCGGGAACCCTACAACAAATTCAGTAATAGTATATTCCTTCACTAGCTCAGCAATACGGTCGATGCCGAATTCGCCATTTGCTTCATCAATTTTTACGGTTTCAATACCTTGGGCCGTCCAGCCAAGTGCGTCGCTAATTGCAACACCTACTGTTTTCGACCCAACGTCCAATCCCATAATTCTCATTTCTAGCCCTCGTTATTCTTTTTGATATAAAATTTAACAAGCTCTTCTAGAATTTCGTCACGCTCTAGCTTGCGAATTAAATTACGAGCATCCTGATGGCGAGGAATATACGCCGGATCACCAGAAAGTAAGTAACCGACAATCTGATTGATAGGATTATATCCCTTTTCCTCTAATGAAGAATGTACTTTCAACATTACCTGCTTGACTTCCTGTTCCATTGATTCTTCTGGAAAATTAAATTTCATCGTTTGATCAAATGAACTCATGACCAGCACCTCGCTTTCAGAAATAAGGAGATGTGCAAAAGAAGCTCATCTCCGATTTCTCTTTATTATAACCGATTTGACGTATTAATTAAATGGATTTAACGTAATCATACACAGAAAGTAGCGCTTCATCAAGTTTTGATGCATCTTTTGCACCTGCCATCGCCATATCTGGACGACCGCCACCTTTACCGCCACATGCTTCCGCAACCATTTTCACAATATTTCCTGCATGGTAATTGCCACCAACTAAATCTTTCGTGACACCTGCACATAACATCACTTTATCGCCATCAACAGCACCTAATACAACAACAGCTTTCGTCATTTTACCTTTTAAGTCATCCATCATTTGACGCAATTGGTTGTTGTCTTTTGCTTCCACTTTAGTTGAAAGTACTGTTACATCACCAAAAGTTTGTGCTGCATCTACGATAGCGCCTGCTTGAGCATTCGCAATTTTTTGTGACAACCCTTCATTTTCACGTTGTAATTCTTTGTAGTCTGCTTGTAATGCATGGACTTTTGTCACAATATCTTTCGGATTTGCTTTTAAAAGTGCTGCTGCATCATTTAAAAGCGCCTCTTCCTCTTTGACTGCCTCATATGCCACTTTACCAGTTACAGCCTCGATACGACGAGTTCCCGCGCCAATACCACCTTCTGAAACAATTTTAAAGAAGCCTATTTCAGAAGAACGTTTTACATGGATACCACCGCAAAGTTCGATTGAATAATCACCAATCGATACGACGCGAACGATATCACCGTATTTCTCTCCGAATAATGCCATTGCTCCCATTGCTCTCGCTTCATCAATCGCTTTTTCTTCAATCACGACTTCAATATCTTCCCACACTTTTTCGTTAACGATACGTTCAATTTGTTGTAATTCTTCTTTTGTTACTTGACCGAAGTGAGAGAAGTCAAAACGCAAACGATCTGGACCAACATATGATCCTGCTTGGTTCACATGATCACCTAATATATCTTTTAATGCACGTTGCATAATGTGCGTTGCTGTATGATTTTTAATGATTAGATTACGTTCCTCACGATTAACAACCGCTTTTACCGCATCTTCAACATGCATTTCGCCTGATTCCACAAGAACCGTGTGTAACGGTTGTCCATTTGGTGCTTTTTGAACATCCTTAACGATTGCTGTAAAGCCATCATTAGCAATTACACCGCTATCCGCAATTTGTCCACCCATTTCAGCATAGAATGGTGTTTTTGCTAATACAACTAGCGCTTCTTGACCTTCTGAAGCTACTTTAGTTACTTGTCCATTAACAATCATCGCTGCAATTTCAGTTTCAACCGATAATGTATCATACCCAACAAATTCACTTGCTACTGTTAAGTTTGCTAGAACTTCATTTTGTACTTGCATTGAATCAACATCCTGGCGAGCAGCACGCGCACGCTCACGTTGCTCGTTCATTGCAACTTCAAATCCTTCGTGATCTACCTTCATGCCTACTTCTTCCGCATATTCTTCTGTTAATTCAATTGGGAAGCCGTACGTGTCATAAAGACGGAATGCATCTGCTCCTGGTATATAATCATGACCTGCTGCTTTTTGAGCTTCCACAACCTCGTTAAAGATCGTAAGACCGCCATCTAATGTTTCATGGAAACGAATTTCCTCGTTTTTAATAACACGTTGGATAAATTCGCATTTCTCCGTAACTTCTGGGTAGAAATCAACCATAATTTCGCCAACTGTAGGTACTAATTCAAACATGAATGGTTTTTCAATACCAATTTGCTTAGCGTAACGCACTGCACGACGTAGTAAACGACGTAATACGTACCCACGGCCTTCATTTGAAGGAAGTGCACCGTCACCGATAGCAAATGCTACAGTACGGATATGGTCTGCAATCACCTTGAAAGGCGTATTAATGTCTTCTTCTGAGCCGAAGATTTCGCTTAACGCAACTTCACCTGGACGTTTGTATTTTCGATTTGCAAACTGTTCAATTTTTTCAATGATTGGCATGAATAAATCCGTATCAAAGTTCGTCGGTACATTTTGCACAACCGAAACAATACGTTCTAGACCCATCCCTGTATCAATATTTTGCTTTGGTAATGGTGTATAAGTACCGTCTGGATTGTGGTTAAATTGAGAGAACACTAAGTTCCAAACTTCTAAATAACGCTCGTTTTCACCACCAGGATACATTTCTGGATCGTTTTGATCTGAACCATATTCTTCTCCTCGGTCGTAGAAAATTTCTGAGTTTGGACCAGATGGACCTTCACCGATATCCCAGAAGTTTCCTTCTAAACGAATTAAGCGATCTTCAGGAATGCCAATTTCGTTATGCCAAACATCATATGCTTCTTGGTCTTCTGGATGTATTGTAATCGATAAAAGTTCAGGGTCAAAGCCCATCCACTTTTTGTCCGTTAAAAATTCCCATGCATAATGAATTGCCTCTTTTTTGAAGTAATCACCAATAGAAAAGTTCCCTAGCATTTCAAAGAATGTATGGTGACGTGCAGTCTTCCCTACATTTTCAATATCGTTCGTACGAATTGATTTTTGTGCATTTGTAATACGTGGATTGTCAGGAATAATACGACCGTCAAAATAAGGTTTTAATGTTGCAACACCTGAATTAATCCAAAGTAATGAAGGGTCATTAATTGGCACAAGTGGTGCTGATGGTTCATGATGATGTCCTTTTTCTTTAAAGAATTCTAAATACAAACGGCGAATTTCTGCTGCTTTCATATGAAAAGTTCCTCCTCAAATTGTGTAAAATTACGATATGAATCCGCTTGTACGCATAAAAAAGCCCTCATCCCAAAAAGGGACGAGGACTTTGTGTATTGTCTCGCGGTACCACCCTAGTTGTAAGCATAATATACATACTTACCTCTTTAGCACTTGTAACGTAAGTGAACGGCAGGGATTAGCTGCACTCTGGAGTAGCTTTCGGCACTTGTTAACGTGAGGATTTTTTCAGCCTAGAAATCCCTTTCTTCACACGCACAAATACGTACTTTTTCCATCATCGTTTTTTCTATTTTCTAACGCACATTATAAAAAAATTATGTTCTTCTGTCAATCATTGCATTTCTATTCTATACAAAATTATCGAATTCTTCAAACATAAGTCGTTTCTTGAAAGTTATTTTTTTAAGAAATTTTCTACTCTTTGCATAAATGGCTCACGATTATAAGTTTGGTAGAGCAAGCTCGATAAGCGAACAGGATCTCCAAAGAAATATCGCTCATAAAGTGTTTGCCTTGTGCCAAAAGTACTCATCGTTAAATCCCACGCTAGGCGGAATTTTTTCACACGGTCCTCTCCACCATCTCTAAATGACTGTAAATAATGCTCTAAGTCCCCATTATCTGCGGCAAATGCTTTTTCACTAGGAATAGACATTAATCCACTTGCACCAAGTAATTGGATTATTTCCGTAAAGGTTGGATAGACTTTTGGGAAAACTTGAATGGCAACTTGCAATGTTGGTAAATCTGGTCTTATAAAGCCAAAAACATCCCTTTTTGCTTCTATTTCAGACTTAAGTAATAAAGCCTTCATTGTTTCTAGCGTTACAATAATTTCAACTACTTTTTGTTGCACATGCTGATAACTACCGATATTAATCGTATCAACAATGGATTGTACTACGCCTAAAACAAATTCAGTTTTAGCAATTTGGCGAGACAATACTTGATGTAAAGAATATGCTTGGAAGCCACTCACATTCATGAAACTATTCGCAACTTCTGTATTTTCATAATAAAATACGCGATCCCACGGTACTACGACATCGTCAAATACAACAATCGCATCCATTTCCTCAAATCGAGCGCTTAGTGGATAATCGAACGTGGATTCACCGCCAACAAAAGACTGTCTACATAAAAATTTCAATCCTTTAGTATTACTAGGTATGGAGAAACCAAATCCTTTTTCCTTATCAATACCATTCGTTGATAAAACAAGGAGCTCATCAGTAATGCCACCCTGTGTTGCAAGCAATCTTGCCCCTTTAATGACCAAACCTTCGCTCGTTTTCCCTACAATTTTAGCCGCAATGATGACCTCATCATCTTCATAATGATAACTATGACGGTTTACTTGAGGCTCAATAAACGTATGTGTCATCGTTAAATCATTTTCACGTGCATATTCATAATAATTCAGCAGATGATCCGGAAAACAATTCGGCTTATCTTTTAAGTATTCGGCTGCTGAAGCCAATGCCATTAAAGTAGTGTTCATATAATCAGGACTTCTTCCCATAAATCCATGATTAGATAAAGCCCACTCTCGAGCAGCTTGACGTCTTTTCACCAAATCTTCGTCCTTTGTCACTTGTAGATAAGACATCCCGACCCGCTGGTTACTCGTAGGTGACACATAAGTCATACTATCATGTAAATTTTCATCATGCTGCAAATCAAAAAGTTTAGCCTGACTTTGTATAACACCTTTAAATGCCGGATGTTCGGAAACATTTCCCATCACGACTTCCCCATCTATCGATATATATGTTTGCAATGCGTCAATGCGTTTAATATATTGCTGGCCTGTAATTGCTGGCATACATTCACCCCTAATATGGACCTATGTTTTAATTCTCATGTATTATATGACCTATTAGGCTGAATCGTTCCTCGCATCTTATCTGTATGATAAACGCCGAACTGTGCTATTTTTGTTTGCACATAAAAAAATAAATTGAGTAAGCCCCTACAAAATAAACCCGCATCTTCCATGAAGATGCGGGTTTGTTTTGTATAGTCGAAGAAGGCAATTAGAAGCCCTCCTCTGTTATTGTGCATATGGTGAGACCATTTTTTTAAACTGCGAGAAGGATGTTTGTTGATCGCTGTATAAACGTTTAATTTGGTAAACATCATCATACGGATTGTTGTAACCAGGCTTTGTTGAAAAGGCCATTGCAAAACCTGCTTCTTTTACAGCATAAATGGTATTGGTATTATATTGACCAAATGGATAAGCAAATGCTTTTGCCCCCGGAATTATTGTTAAACTACGCTTTAAATCTTGTACAACTTCATGATATGGTATCAGCAGCATTTTTCCTTTATTCCCAATCATATCATGTAAATTGTAAGTATGAGACTCATACGTAAAGACATCTTGCATAAGCTCCATATCTTGTCTTGAAAGTGCTTGTAAATCATTATAATTAAATAGTTGCTCTGCGGGAGAATATTCATTTCGATACGTAATTAAAAATTGCGTTGCTTGAAAACCATGTTTTTTTAATATCGGATAAGCATATTCTCTTGTTGATAATAAGCCATCATCAAATGTTAAGACGATAGAATACGCAGGCAATGTAATTTCGTTACGCATAAAACGTAATAAATCATCAGCACTAACAGTTTCAAATTTTTTATCTTTCAAATACTTCATTTCATTAGCGAATTGAGTATCTGTCATTGTAGTACTTACATTTTTAAAGCGCCCAAGCTCATGCACCTTCAATAAATGATGGTACATCATAACAGGAACACCACGATCTAAAGCTACCTTAGAACTGTGAATATAGCCTTCACGTCCACCAATTGTCGTTACATACCAATTGGCTTCTTTTCGTAATATAGGATAACGTCGATTAGTATCAAGCTTTGCAAATGGCATTAATTTGTTAGCTGTTCGATCATAAATTTCACTATTCCCTGATATTGGAATGAAATATTGGTTTATTACTGCATTATCCTTACCAATATTTTTATAAGTTGGCGTATTCACAAACTTCACTTTCGTTTTTTCAGCATAGACAAACGTCTTGCCCCAACGAACTTGAACATACGTTTCATCTCCTACACCTGCCACTTCCAATTGCTGACCTTTTAAAAGCGTCGCTATAGACATTGGTTGTTCTCTACGAAGGTCATAAAGCACAATGTTTTCTAATGCTTCAATATAGCCATTTTGCTTACTTGGCAGTGTCGGTGTTGGGTTTGGAGTTGGCTTTGGGTTTGGAGTTGGCTTTTCATTCGGCTTTGTTGATGTATCTGTCTCTTGTCCTTTTTCTTCTTTAACAAAATTACTATGTACATAACCAAGTCGTCCGTTCACAGCAATTCCATACCAACTGCCCATTTTACTATAAATGGGGAAACGAACACCTTCCGACAATGTTGCAAATTGCACCAACTTATTGCTTGTATTATCATATATAGGCGTTACCTTCGTTGCTACAATATAATCTTTTATTTTCGCAACTGAAGGAACAGTATTTTTATATGTTGTGGATGGAACAACGGTTGTATATCGTTTATCGATATAACCGTAACTACCGCCCCAACGAATTTGCCACCAATTTGCCCCATAATCTTTTGTCACTTCAAAAGTTTGTCCTCCAGATAATGTTCCTACTTGTTCAAGTGAGCCTGAACGATTATCAAAGACAGTTGCTTCCTCATTCACTTGAATAACGACATTACTGGCATGTACCTTCTGTACGAACGGTAATAACAGCATGAATAGAAGCAATAACACGATGCGTTTCACTTTCTTCACCTCATAAAACTTATTTTCAATTTTTATTCATCCATAAAATCATATGGAGAAATGCCATCCATTCCAATCATTGGATGTATATATGGAACCGTATCTACTGTTAGCTGTAGAACAGTCACAGGCTCCTCTTGTCGGTCTTCTTCTGCAATTGTCTCCACTGATGTCTCCTTCACTTCAATAACCTCATTGGATGATGCATCCATTGGGTTAAGTCGTGCTCGCAGAGACGTGAACCGTTGTAAATCGTCTGTACGCTGTAAGCCATTAGCTAGCACATCTGGCTCACCACATAAAATTAAGAAATTTTTCGCTCGCGTAATTCCAGTGTATAACAAATTACGACGTAGCATTTTAGAATAGCCACGAACAACTGGCATAATTACCGTTTGAAACTCTGAGCCTTGCGATTTATGGATAGAACAACAATACGCAAGGGTTAACTGATTAAGATCGCTCCGTTGGTAAGTTACTTCAATACCATCAAATGACACGACAAGCAAATCTTGCTTTTCAATCGTTTCCTTTGCTTTAATAATACTAATGACTTCCCCCATATCTCCGTTAAAGACATTGCTTTCTGGCTGGTTTACAAGCTGTAGCACCTTGTCCTTAATTCGATACGTTACATCACCAAAGATAAGCTCTTTTCTTAAACCTGTATCATTCGGATTGACAAGGTCTTGAATCATTTTATTTAAATTATCGATTCCAGCAGGCCCTTTATACATCGGTGCTAAAACTTGTATATTACGAATTTCCTGACCTTTCGATACAGCACTTTTTACAACTTGCGTTACGACGTTTGCCACTTGATCTGGTGATGCTTTAATAAATGAACGATCAGACGTTTTCATCGCCAAATCATTAGGAATTGTCCCACGCTTAATTTGATGGGCAAGTTCAATAATCGTTGAACCTTCCGCCTGACGATAAACATCAGTCAGTTCAACTGTCGGAATTTGTTGCGAGGCAAGTAAATCTTTGAGTACTTGTCCTGGACCGACTGGTGGTAACTGATCCTGGTCACCTACAAAGACAACTTGAACATCCTCATGTAATGATTTTAATAATTGATGGGCAAGCCATGTATCAACCATTGACATTTCATCGACAATTATAAGTTTTCCAGTAACCTCTCGCTCGGTTTCTTCTTCCTTCTCCTGGCCAGTAAAACCTAACAAACGGTGAATTGTCATAGCAGGTAGCTCTGTGGACTCTGATAATCGTTTAGCAGCACGTCCTGTTGGTGCACATAAAATGATAGGAAACGGCTCTTCTTTTTGCGCATATTCCTTAGGATTTAATGAAAGACCGTGAAGCTTTGCATATACTTCTACAATACCTCTGACAACAGTCGTTTTTCCTGTACCAGGACCACCCGTCAAAATCATCACAGCTGAATTAAGGGCCTGTTCAATCGCAAATGCTTGTGTTTCTGCATAGGTGACGTTTAAAAAAGCTTCCGTATCCCCGATAGCCTTGCGAATTTCATCTTTACTAAAATGCTTAGCCTGACTATTTCGTTCGGTTAACGCAATAATTTTTGAAGCAATTCCAATCTCAGAAAAATATAGTGATGGCAAATAAAGCCTTGTTTCTTCACCATATATTTTATTTTCCTCACGCATATCGATACAAGCCTTAGAGATTGCTTCATACGGAATTTCTTGGCGTTGACTTTGCTCGAGCATATCTTTCACTTGTGGTAAAACGTGCTCCGCATCTAAAAATACATGGCCGTCTGATAATGCAGCTGTATTTAGAGTATGTAAAATTGCAGCCTTAATACGGTCAGGATGATTACCAGTAATGCCTAATTTTGCACCAAGCTCATCTGCCCGAAAAAAACCGACACCATCCACATCTTCAATAAGGCGATAAGGATTTTCAGTTAAAAAGTCAATCGTTTCTGTACGATACGTTTGATAAATTTTCATTCCGAGCTGCGGGCCAAATCCCCATTCATTCAATTGAATCATGACACGCTCTAATCCAAGATTTTGCTCAATTGTGCGATGAATGACTTCCTTTTTTTCAGCCGATAATCGAGGTACAACATCGAGCACATTTGGATCTTCTAATATAAGACGGATCGTATTGGCACCAAGCTTTTCAACAATTGTTTCAGCAGTTTTCTTTCCTATACCAACAAATAAGTCACTTGATAAGTAATGTACAATTCCTTGCTCAGTTGCGGGCACTTCCTTTGTAAACGTCTCAACTTGAAATTGTACACCATATTTTGGATGTTGTCTCATATTACCTGTAAAACGATATTGTTCGTCCATTTGCAATTGCGGGAAATAACCAACTACAATAATTTCCTTATCGTCATATTGCAAATTAGTTTCTTGAATTTTCACACGTACAATAGAATACATATTTTGAGTATTATGGAAAATGGATACAATAGGACGTCCGAGAATAAATAGCTTATTCAACTCAAATAAATCTAGATTTTCTGTCATTATCGATTCGTCCCCTTCTCGTATATTTCAATTTTATTATTTTACCACAGCACGTTAAAAAATATCGTTTTAACTAGAAAAACCTAAAAATTTTTAACATTATTTTGACAAATGACGAATTACCGCTAATTTAACTCTAACCATGCTATGATAGATACAATGAACTTGTTGTTTGGAAGGATTGTGAAGCTATTGGAATTTAGACCTTGCATCGATTTACATGATGGCAAAGTGAAACAAATTGTTGGAAGTACACTTGGACATACAGATCAAGAAGTTATCGAAAATTTCATTTCAGATTATGACTCTAGCTATTATGCTAACATGTTTGCAGAGGATCAATTAGTAGGTGGTCATGTCATCATGCTTGGCAGTGGAAATGAGCATGCCGCAATGTCAGCATTAGCAGCATATCCAGGAGGCCTACAAGTCGGCGGCGGCATTACTTCAGAAAACGCAAAAAAGTACATAGATGCAGGTGCCTCGCATGTTATCGTAACATCCTATATCTTTCATGATGGAAAACTCGATATTAATCGCTTAGAGCAACTAGTTCATGCCATCGGGAAAAAACATCTAGTAATTGACCTAAGCTGCAGAATGCGCGATAACAAATGGTTTGTAGTAACTGATAAATGGACCAAGTTTAGTGATTTTGAAGTGAATGCAAAGACCATTGCCTATATTGAGAAATTTTGTGATGAATTACTGATTCACGCCGTCGATGTGGAAGGAAAAAAAGGTGGTATGCAGGAAAGCTTAGTACGGGATTTAGCTGCTTGGACATCCATTCCAACAACCTATGCTGGCGGAGTTCGTTCTTTAGAAGACTTAGAAAAATTCAAAGCAATTTCAAACGGTAAGCTTCATATCACAATTGGTAGCTCACTTTCTATTTTTGGTGGAGATTTACCTTATGTTGAAGTTGTGAATTATTGTAAAAAAGGCGGGATACTGTGAAACTAATATATAATGATTTTGTTTTTCCATTTGAAGAGACAAATTTAGAACGCATTATTGATAGAAAATATTTCAAGGTGAATACGTTAGATGATTCTTTATCATTACAGATTCAACTTGATAACGAACAAATGTTACTTGAGTTTTCTAAATCGTTAAAAGCAACTTGTGGCTTCCTTCGTGATCAAGAAACCGAACCATATATCGGTACTTATATTGACTTACAACTATTCGTTGACGAATTCAATAAGCGTTACAATTTAGATGCTAAAATTATCGTTTAAAATAATAAAAACGCAGATAAAATACTTCGAGGGTCATACCTTTCGAAGTATTTTTCTTTTTTAGAAGCGGATAATGTCCTTCAAAAACAAAGACACAACAATTAATTAAAGCCTTGCCTGTGGAATGGGAGCGCTTGGAACGAGAATCAACAGTGTCATACCGTGTGTTGCATGCATTTTTTGTAGAGCACAAATTTCTATTTTCCCCTTCTTTTTGTTAAGCTTGAAAGAAGGAATACTAATTTTGTTGCCCTATCATCTAATAAGGAGCTCACCTTGCATCCTATCATGGATAGAACGATTTTTTTCAGAAGAAAGGATTTATTTTATTATGAAAAACGAACTCGAAGCCACAACTTTAAAAACTTTCCAAACAGAGCTAACCCGCTTTTTCCTAGCATATAAATTTGCATTAAATGAAGTTGAAACGAAAATCAATATTTTACAAGAAGAATTTAAGCTTATTCATGAATATAATCCAATTGAACATGTCTCAACCCGAGTGAAATCACCGAAAAGTATATTATTGAAGATGTCAAAAAAAGAGCTAACACCCGCCATTGATAGTATTCGCGAACATATTCGTGATATAGCAGGCGTCCGTATTACGTGCTCTTTCGTAGAAGATATTTACAAAGTAAGTGCGATGCTTCAAGCACAAAATGATATTGAAGTTGTTGACGTAAAAGATTATATTGCTTATCCAAAAGACAATGGCTACCAAAGCCTACACCTTATTATTAAAATTCCAATCTTTATGTCCGATCGAATGGAAAAAGTATATACGGAAATTCAAATTCGTACGATTGCAATGGATTTTTGGGCAAGTCTCGAACATAAAATTTATTATAAATATAATAAAGAAGTACCTGAACATATTCGTAATGAACTTAAAGATGCGGCATTACAAGCAGCAGAATTAGATCGTAAAATGGAGCGGCTCAATAAAGAAATCAATATTTTAAAGGAAAATGAAGCAGAATCTTCACTTTTAGAATCAACTCCGATTGCACATTTAGCGCAATACTTATCGCAACTCACATTTGACAGTAAAGATAGTAAATAATTGACCGGAAGATCAAGCAGGGACAACTTATAGGTGCGAGAGCATTAGTTGTTGGTAGCGAAGGCGTCGACTCCTGCAAGAACGCACGCAGCGTAAGACGTAGGCATTCCGCGCGTTAGCGAGTGTTGGGGCATACGGTGCGCCCGCGGACAACAACGATCACAGCAAAAAAGTGTTAGATTGATTACAGTCAATCTAACACTTTTTCACTTTTGTCCCAACCTCTTTAGTTAAATCGTTGGGCAATCATATCGTAAATATAACGCGCTTGGTCATATTCTGGTTGAATCGTAAATGCCTGCTTCAAATGATACATAGCATCCTCTGTTTGTTCTGTAGATACCGCATACAGAACACCTAAATTATAATGAGCATCTGCATTATTCCAATCTAGCTCGATTAAATAATCTAATTCCTTCTTACCTTCTTCGAACATTTCTAATGCACATAGCACGATAGCATACGCAAGTCGAATTTGTGTATCTTCAGGCGCAATCTCTGCCGCACGTTGTAAATATGGCAATGCGAGCTTTGGATTTTCCATTCGTTCAAAGCATTTCCCCATCATATAATAAACATCTGCACCTGCAATTTTATGCTGTACTGCTTGCTCATAAAGTTTTAACGCTTCTGCATAGCGGTCCGCATTATAATATAAATTAGCTAAGCCATAATATGCAGTAGCTGCCGTTTCGTCTACAGTAATTGCCTTTTGAAAAAAGCGTTCTGCTCGTTCTGTATCTTCTAGTACAGCCAATAAATTCCCAAAATTCACATAGCCAATTGCATTATCAGGTTCTGCTTCAATTGCTTGGGTAAATAGCTGTGCAGCATCCTCATAACGCTTCTCTTGGAATGCAAGTATGCCCTGCTCGTTAAAATCCAAATCATTTCACCTCTATGTAGCGAAAAGACTGCAAATCCGATCGCTTATTCGTCTACACTGAGTGACTATAGTAACTCAATGTATTTCTTTATTTCCTAAGAAATCAACTGAAATAAGTATGTTTTGCAGCCCTTTTGCAAGTTATCCAACATATGTTAGTTTTTCATTACTTTTAAAGACTTCATCAATTGTACCGCCACCTAAGCAAACTTCACCGTCATATAAAACAACAGCCTGTCCTGGTGTAATGGCACGTACTGGTTCCGCAAACTCAATGTGTGCGCGACCATCTTCTAAAATTTCTACCTCAACAGGTGTGTCTGTTTGACGGTAGCGGAATTTCGCAGTACAAGAAAATTTCCCGGGCAATTTTTTTGTCGAAGTATAGCCCATTTTCACAGCTGTCAGCGAAGTTGAGTATAAAGCATCGTGGTCGAACCCTTGGCCGACAAGTAACACATTGCGTGCTAAATCTTTTCCAAGTACGAACCAAGGCTCACCGTCGCCACCTATACCAAGACCATGACGTTGACCTAATGTATAATACATTAAACCATCATGTTGCCCCATAACTACGCCATCCATCGTTTCCATTTTGCCTGGTTGAGCAGGTAAGTATTGACTTAAAAACTCTTTAAAATTACGCTCTCCAATAAAGCAAATTCCAGTCGAATCCTTTTTCTTGGCAGTAGCAAGACCTGCTTCTTCTGCAATTTTACGCACTTCTTTTTTCTCAATATCTCCAATTGGGAACATTACATGCGCTAGTTGTTCTTGCGATAATTGATTAAGGAAATAAGTTTGGTCCTTATTATCATCAACACCACGAAGCATACGTACTTCGCCATCACCACTGCGATCAATGCGTGCATAATGTCCTGTTGCCAAGTAATCTGCACCAAGATCCATTGCATGTTCTAGGAATGCTTTAAACTTAATTTCCTTATTGCACATTACATCAGGGTTAGGTGTGCGTCCCGCTTTATATTCTTCTAAAAAGTATGTGAAAACTTTATCCCAATATTGCTTTTCAAAATTCACAGCATAATAGGGAATGCCAATTTGATTACATACTTTAATTACATCTTCATAATCTTCTGTTGCTGTACAAACGCCATTTTCGTCTGTATCATCCCAGTTTTTCATAAAAATACCAATTACTTCATACCCTTGTTGCTTTAGCATATATGCAGCAACTGAAGAGTCTACCCCACCTGACATGCCGACGACGACACGAATTTCCGATGGGTCACGTGTTTCGATCATTGTGGTCACCTTTTCTTTTATTCAATTCATATAAACCGAACTATAAGGCTTTGCAAATTTACATAGCATTTAATTAATTCGGTTTAAATTGATAGTAATTAACAAATTATTTTGCCAGCTTTTTCACAATCGCTGCTGTTTTCTCTGCCGCTTGGCGGACAACTTCTTCTGTTAGACCTTGGCCAAAGCTAAAGCGAATAGAGTTTCGTAACTCTTCTGCCCCTTTGCCGTACATAGCAACTAACACATGTGAAGGATCAATTGTACCAGCTGTACATGCAGAACCACTAGATGCACAAATGCCAGCCATATCAAGATTCACTAAAAATGACTCTACCTCCATATTAGCAAAGCTGACATTTAATACGTGCGGTAAAACATTTTGTGTATCGCCATTAACATGAAATACTAAATTTTCATGTGTAAAAACTTCAAGCATAATTTGTTTAAAGCGATTGTACAGTGTTCGCTTACTTTCACGCAACTGACTTGCATTTTCAGCAGCAGTAGCAAAGCCTATAACAGCCGGTATATTTTCAGTACCAGCACGACGTTTTTTCTCCTGGTCACCGCCTAACGCATAGCTAGCAAGTGGTGTACCAGTTTTCTGATAAAGGAAGCCAATCCCTTTTGGCCCATTAATCTTATGCGCAGACACGCTTAATAAATCAACTTGCAAAGCTTCCACGTCTATTATCTCTAAACCATAAGCTTGAACAGCATCTGTATGGAACGACGCTTTATGCTCACGTAACAACTCACCTATTTCAGCAATTGGCTGAATTGAACCAACTTCATTATTGCCATACATAATTGTTACGAGAATCGTATCGTCACGTAATGCCTCTTGTACCGCTTCGACAGTTATGCGTCCATGCGCATCAACTGGTAAATACGTCACTTCAAAGCCCTCTCGTTCTAGCTTCTCACAAGTATGTAACACCGCATGATGTTCGATTTGAGTTGTAATAATGTGCTTTCCTTCAGCAGCTCGCGCAGTAACAGTTCCAATAATGGCCGTATTATCCGCTTCCGTACCGCCACTTGTTAAAATAATTTCCCCTGGCTTTGCACCTATTGATTGTGCTAGGACATCACGTGCATTATCTAAATGTTTGCGCGCCTCTCGTCCAGCTCCGTGAATACTTGATGCATTTCCAAATACATCACGCATCGCCAAAGTCATCGCGTCTATTACCTTGTCATTCATCGGGGATGTTGCCGCATGATCAAGATAGATATATGAATTCATGTTGAAAACTCCTTTATACGAAAACACTAAAGCACTATTCATTCCCAAGTAGTAATAACGTAACAGCGTTTATACCTTTGGAGGTGCTTTAGCCTAGAAATATTAAATATAGAACATATAGCCGTCTGTTGCATTTTCCTCTGTATACTGTGCTAAATCTTCAATAGTCGTTGTATCTAATACATTTTTCACAGCATCACGGATTCGTAACCATAGTTCACGTTGAGGCGCTTCCTCATTTTCGATACCCTCTACAGGCTGAATCGGTCCTTCTAATACACTAATTACATTCGCTGCAGAAATCTCACTAGGTGGGTTTGCAAGCATGTAACCTCCATAAGCTCCGCGAACACTTTTTACCAAGCCCGAATTGCGCAATGGTGATACGAGTTGCTCTAAGTACGCTTCAGAAAGCTCTTTTTCAGCAGCAATTTTGCGTAATGGAATTGGCCCTTCACCATAATGCTTTGCCAATTCAATCATAATCGTGAGACCGTAACGGCCCTTTGTAGAAATTTTCATTTTATCACCCTCAATTAGTCTAGTCAAAATACTACCAACAGTATATCATAATCTCCTCTTGAAGAACTCGGAAATACTCTTGGAAGGTTATGATATACTATGAATTAGAACAAACGTACGAAAGGGGATATTCTTTTGCATAATGAACCACTTGCATATCGGATGCGCCCATTAACGCTAGATGAAATCATTGGTCAACAAGATTTCGTCGGTCCTGATACTGCTCTATACAAAATGATTCAAAATGGGCATGTTCCTTCCATGTTATTATACGGAGAGCCAGGCATAGGTAAAACATCGATAGCAAATGCCATCGCAGGAAGCTCTAAACTACCCTTTTTCGCACTTAATGCGACTCGTGCTGGAAAAAAAGACGTTGAAGATATTGTACAAGAAGCAAGAATTTCTGGGAAAGTTATACTGTTTCTAGATGAGATACATCGTTTCAATAAATTACAGCAGGATACATTACTACCACATGTGGAAAATGGCTCTATTATTTTAATAGGCGCGACAACTGAAAATCCGTATCATGATGTAAACCCTGCTATTCGCTCACGTTGCGGAGAAATTCATCAGTTAAAAAAATTAACAACTGCAAATTTAATAGAACTTATTCAAAAGGCCCTTTCTGATGACAAACGAGGACTAGGAAAGTATCATTTTGCACTGACAGATCCACAAATTGAACAAATTGCAACAGCAGCAAATGGCGATGCACGCAAAGCACTAACATTGCTCGAGTCGATTTATTATGCAAGTGATGAAGTGAACGGACAAACAATAGCTTCTGACCATATTCTAGAACATCTTATTGGCAGAATTGGCGTGTACGGTGATAAAAATGGCTCACACTTTTATAACTTGCTGTCAGCATTACAAAAATCGGTACGTGGGAGCGATACGAATGCTGCGTTGTATTATTTAGCACATTTACTTGAAACAGGCGATTTGGTTGCAGTTAGTCGCCGTTTACTCGTCATGGCCTATGAGGATATTGGTCTTGCCAACCCTCAAGTAGGGGCACACATGCTTGCCGCTGTTCAGGCAGCAGAACGTTTAGGGTTACCTGAAGCACGGATTCCGCTAGCAAGTGCTGTAATTGAAATGTGCCTTGCTTCAAAATCAAATTCTGCAATAGCTGCTATTGATGCTGCTATTGCAAGTATCCACGCAGGTAAAACGGGAGATATTCCACACCATTTACGTGATGCACATTATGAAGGGGCCAAAGATTTAGGGCATGTTGGTTATCAATATCCGCATAACAGCCCTATCGGTACTTTTGGTGGATGGGTAGATCAACAATATTTACCAGATGAGCTTGTTGGTACAGATTTTTATAAACCAGTTATTGCAGGTGAAGAGAAACGGATGGCAAGTATTTACGATAAGCTTAAATCATTCCGTCACAAGTAAAGTGCCAGGCACTCAAACAATTTACCGTACCTTTAAAAGAACGCACGCAACGTAAGACGCAACAGACCGCGAGATAGCGGGGGTTGCTTCTTACAACTTGTGCTGGACGGATAGCGTAATGGAGTGCCAGGCACATAAACAATTTTATCTACATTTCCCTCACAAAAATGAAAAACCATTGTCGTTATGCTTTTCGACAATGGTAATAATTCATTACTTATTAATTTATGGATTCCTTCTCAACAAACAATTTAAATTGCTGTAAACATTGCTTGACGTCACCTTTTTGGGCAAGGACTTCGTCTCTTAAAGCTGCTACCTGATCACTATTTTCTATTACATCACCATATAGAGCGATAATCGCAGCTAATAGCTCCTCATTCTCTTCCTGCTCAATACTTGGTAAAGAACGGGCGGCAGTCGTTAATAAACGCGCTACTTTTTCAGGTGTTTTTTGTAGCTCATTTGAAGAATAATAAATGGATGCAGCTAAAAAATAACAAAGCTTGGCACTACAATCTATAAACAAATGCCAATATGTATTGGCTTTCGGTAATTCACCAGCTCTAGCAACTAAATATTCCTTATAAAATGTTGTAGCTTGTGTATATAAAGGCGTTAAAGCTCTCGTGGCTTTTGTGTAATTATTAGACGTATCTAAATAATCAAATACAATACTATTCATTTTCTCTTGAAGTTTTACGATATCTAAATGTTCACGAATTACTTGTATTTTCATTTTTCCACTCTCCCATGTTCTCATTTGTTTTAGCAAACGCCATTTCCACTTCCCCTAAGTAGATTTGAACATTCCAAACAAGCTGACCTATTATCTCTATATATTGGAATTATTCAAATTATAGCAATAAACCAAAAGAAGAAGTGAGGACATGAAAAAAATAAGGCAATTTCGTGAATTATTAGCATTTTGTGTACGTTAAATTAATTATTTTGGTAAAATTAAACTCTTTGTATATAGTAATCAAACAAAAATTGTTCCTTTTCTTGATTTATTATTTCGACGATGCTACCGTTTGCATATTTTTTAATTCTTTGTTTTGGAATATAAAAATACGCATTATTCGTAATTAGCCATTGGCTTAACGTCAGCTCTGTCGCTGGTTGCTGTTCAGTTAAAATTCGTTTATGCCGAAGTATATCCGCCATTTTGTAAAAGCCATCTGATAATTCATAAGCAGATACATCAAAATTAAAAACAGGTGTCACAACCTGTCCAACATCAAAAATATGTATCGTCTTTCTCTCCTCATCAATCGCTAATTCCACTGTGCTAATTTCATCGAATAGATTCAATCCTCTATATTCCATTTGATAAATTTGCTCCATTATTAATGAATGCCCCCTCTTTTATAACAGCCCTATTGTAACATAGAAAAAGTGAACGTCTGTTGCGTAAGTAACATAAGGGAGCATTTTTAGTCATTTCTCCTACTGATTTTCTTGTCATAAAAGAAAAGAATCTACAAGTCGTCTATGAAAAAGTGAGCATGTGCAGGCACAAACTCACAACTTCCTCAAGGAAAACTTTGCAGATTCTTCTTTTAATTAACATAAAAACATTTTTAATATGCTAGCTACTGCTAAATACAAGACAAATGGCTTAACCTTGTACGCGAGTAATTTTCACATCTTCTACAATTTTATTGACTACCCAACTTGCTGCTATTAAACCTGCAACAGAAGGGACAAATGCGTTAGAAGATGGTGGCATTTTCGCCTTACGGATAGCGGCATCTGGTTTACCCACATGCTCTACGACATCTGGACGTACGACAATCGGACTTTCATCAGAGAATACAACTGTTACCCCTTTATGAATACCATCTTTTCGTAATTTTGTACGAATAACTTTCGCTAATGGATCTGTATGTGTTTTCGAAATATCCGCGATTTTGAAGCGGGTTGGGTCCATTTTATTGGCAGCACCCATACTTGAAATAATTGGGATGTTACGTTTTAAGCATTCTTTCATAATGTGAATTTTATAGATCACCGTATCGCTCGCGTCAATAACATAGTCGATTCCTTGTGCAAAAAATTCCTCATATGTTTCTTCCGTATAAAACATATGCATATCAATTACTTCACATTCTGGATTAATATCAGCAATACGCTCTTTCATAACGCCAGATTTGGATTTTCCTACTGTTGAAAGATACGCTACTAATTGACGGTTAACGTTCGTAATATCTACATTATCCTTATCAACTAAAATAATGCGACCAATCCCACTACGAGCACATGCCTCTGCAGCAAATGAGCCGACGCCACCTACACCTAAAATGGCTACTGTTGTATTTTTTAATTTTTCGAGTCCCTCAGTACCTATCGCGAGCTCGTTACGAGAAAATTGATGTAACATCCTTACACTCTCCATCTATCCAATTTTTATTAGTAAACCTAGTTATATACTAAGATAAAATCAAACCTATATTACATTCTATCATGATATTGTTCAAGTGGAAATTCTCAAAAAGAACTCGCACAGTTGTTGTACTAAAAAATTTCGCATAGAGGGTTGTTTTAGCCTATTTAGACATTTTCATTTTCCCATTTCTCAAAATTTGCTTGAAACGCTTCAATAAATGACACATCTAGTTGAACGTGCGCTTGTTTAAAGGCTCCGACAACCGCCCCACCAATCGGCTCTAAATCAGGTAAAATAAATTGTATCGGCAACTGGTCTGCTAATGCTAATTGTTCAAGGTGCGAAACAATAGTAGGATTATTCGAAAATACACCGCCTGCTAATACTACGGGTACATTTTCTCTCCCCCATGACATGCTGGCATAACATGTTTTTATCGCCGTATAATATTTGACACAAGCGTCTTGCACAATGTGTTTGGCTATACGGTCTCCTTTTTCTGCAACTTGAAAAACATATTTGCCAATTGGTGCAATCACTGTTCTTGGGTGCTCCACTCCATAAATATGTTCAATTAATTGCGGAACACAATCAACTGAGAAATGTTGTAGTACTATATCTGTTAAAACGGTTGGCTGTGCACGCTGATCATAGCTTTGAAAAACAGCCTTTAGCACATGAATACCTAAATCATAACCACTACCTTCATCATCAAATAAGTACCCCCAGCCACCAACACGATTAACCATATGCTGATGGTTGAACCCCATCGTAATCGCACCCGTACCAGCAATTTGGACAATTCCTTCTTGTCCCATCGTACCAGCATATAGCGCAATTAAAGCATCATTCTCTATTACAACGGTCGTCGTCTGATCAACATATTGACGAATAATACTTTCTACTATGCCTTCAGCTTGCCGTTCCTTCACCCCTGCCATGCCAGCAAAGCAACTATGTATTGCTGGCAATATTTGTGGCGTTTGCTCCTGCATTTTCTGTAACAATCCGTGAATTGTTGCCTCAAAATCATGTGCATCCATTGCAGTTGGGTTACTACGTGACGTCATCACCTTGCCATAAATAGTGCCATATTCATCACAAATAACAGCACAAGTTTTTGTACCCCCTCCATCTATCGCTAGCACATACATCCTATTTGCTCCTTTCTATATGAAAAAGGATTAAGCACATACAATTGTCGGCTTAATCCTCCTTTTAAGTTCAATTATTTTGTAAATCCGAATGACGCCCATGGTTGAATTTGCGCTATTAAAAAGCGTTCTTCCTCCACTACCTTGGCAACTACATTTGTAGAGCCAGCATTCGGCATTTCCTTTAAAACTATTTGTAGTTCACCTTTATAGCGAACATCTAAATTATTATCAATCGTGACATCCCCTAGTTGCAATGCATGCGTATCGTGAACTGGGAAATCACCATTTTTATATTTCACTCTCGATTGTGTACTACGAATAACGTAATCCGATACATCACCTCGATTAAAATGAGGCTCTTTGAATAAGACTGCTTCTTCTAACACCGTTGTTTCAGAGGATGGTACAACTTTCAGCTCCAACTTATGCCGATTTAATTGTCCTAATGCTTTTAGTTCTTCCTCTGAGGCATACATATTGCCAATAATACAATCATCGATTAAGCCTGTATGCCATAAATCTTTCGCTTGCACAGTAATCGGTAAATCGCGATGCTCTTCTAGTGTTGGTAGGCCATGCTCGGTTTTTTCCCAAGGACCGTACAGTGCATGCTGCGATGAAATCATCGCAGCTGTCCGTATATGGTTGGCTTTAAAATTTTTAGATGTTGCAAGAAAATGCTGTCTTGAAAGACCCGTAAATCGTCTTGGATAAAAATTATGACAGCCTATAATATTGTCACGGTTCGGTTGGTAGGATAATATATTATCCACATATTTCGTTCCATTACTAATATTTAGCTCAATTTTTAACTGACTATCATCAAAAGACATTAACGCTTCCTCTTGACCTGAGAATCCCATATCTAAACGCAATGCCGCCAGATGGTAGTGTTCTTTAAAATAATCAATATTTTTATACGTTAAGCCTAAATCTTCAAAAACAGCCGGTGCAATATCAGCAGAAATATCAAAGCCTAGCTGTTTTGCAAAATAATTGATTTGCTGCAATTTAAGCTTTTCATGTTCATTGTTTAAAGATAGAAGACATGTAAAAATACGATCAAAACCATTATCGTGTGCTAGCTGAACATATTGTTGCATTTCTTCTAGCGTGCTGTGCTGTGGATAGAGTGAAATTCCTAATCTTCTCAAATGACAATACCTCCAATGCTTAGCTATTACACTTCTACTTTTGGATTCTCAGCTGTAATTTCAGCTTGTTGTTCTTGTGCTTGCTCTGCCTTTTTTTGGTCTTGTTTAGCAATTCGGTTTGCCATCGCTAAGAATGGAAGATAGATACAAACTGATATCACAATTAACGCAAGACTTAAAACAGCTCCAGTCCAAGATTGTGTCACTAAAAATCCGTTAATTATAGGCGGTGTAGTCCATGGGGCTGCAACAGTTGCCGCAGGAACCCAACCCCATTTTGTGACAAAGAAAGCAATTGTTACGTTTACCATTGGCGTTAAAATAAATGGTATAAATAAGATTGGATTTAAAACGATTGGTAGACCAAATAGTAATGGCTCATTAATATTAAATAGCCCTGGTGCCGCGGATAATTTTCCAACGGTATTATATTGCTTGTTTTTCCGTGCAATAATGAAAATCGCGATAATAAGTGCAATTGTCGTACCCGATCCACCCATATTGACGAATGCATCAAAGAATGGCTTATTCACGATATAAGGTGCAACTTTGCCAGCAGAAATTGCTGCAACGTTTGCATCAATCGCAGGTAAATTAATCGTTTGCATAAATGGCTCGATAATGTTAGCACCATGAACACCTAGCGTCCATAAGAATGCTGGAATAAAGGCTAAAATTATGGCAGCAACCCACGTATTTGTTAAGCCCATAAACGGCTCCTGAATCGTTGAATAGAATGAACCAACAATATCTGGAATATCAAAACCTGCAGAAATAATTGTACGAACTAATGCAAAAACACCAATTGTAATAATAGCTGGCAGCAATGCTGCAAATGATTTCGAAACTGCTGGCGGTACCCCATCAGGCATTTTAATTAGTAGCTTACTATTACCTGATAACCTACAAAATAATTCAGTAGACAACAAGGACACGATAATGGCGATAAATATCCCGCCCGTTCCAGTTGTTAAACCTGATAAACCGCCTTCACCAAACGTACCGAATGTCAAATAACTTGAAAGACTAATAACCCCAGCTGAAAGACCGTCTTTGTTATAACTTTTTGCTAAGTTATAAGCAATTGCGAACGCGAGTAACAGCGACAGAATACCAAATGTCGCACCCCACATATTTCCGCCCCATTGCGTCCATGTTTCATGCTTCCAAATGGAGTCCAGTGCATTTTGGTAAAAGTCAATTGGTAAGTTATTAATTAATACAGCTAACGAGCCTACAATTGTCAATGGCATAATCGTAATAAAACCGTCACGAATGGCAACTAAATGACGCTGACTCCCAACTCTAGCAGCTACCGGCACAAATTTTTCTTCTAAAAATCGGAACATTCCACACACTCCCTTTGCTTTTTATTGTGACATCAAAAACTGATGTTACTCCCCTTTGATTTGTTCATATAGTTCGATCATTTCTTGCGCTAAATCACGAAACGTTATTGCATTCATTAAGTGATCCTGTGCATGAATTAATAGCATCGATACTTCGACTTTTTCTCCCCTTGCTTCCTGCGTTAACAATGCTGTTTGTGAATGATGAGCCTCGACTAGCGCTTCATTTGCCTGCTTTATTTTTTCCTTTGCTTCGTTAATTTGCCCCTTTTTTGCTAACTGAAGTGCTTCCATACATTCACTTTTCGTATTACCACTATGGACGATTAAGCCCATAATGGACTGCATCATTGCTGTTTCATCCATTGGCTTGCCTCCTCATCCAATTAGCTTCAATGCCTGTTGTAAGACATTTCCACCGTTCATCATGCCGTAATCAGCCATATTGATTACATCAATTGGCAAATTTAAATCTTTGAATTTTACTTCGAATGTTGATTTTAAGTAACGAACTTGCGGTCCAAGTAACAGTACATCTGCCTTCTTATTTGCTAAAACTTTATCTACCTCACTTTCAGCTATAGCAAAAATATCAGCTTCAATATTTTGTTCCTGTGCAGCCTTCTGCATCTTCGAAACTAGTAAACTCGTACTCATCCCTGCAACACAAACTAACATAATATTTTTCATCGTCAGCACTCCCTTTTTGTTTTTTTAAATTTAGAACCTTTTAACGAATTGACGACTCCAATGAAATCGCTTTCTTATATTGAGAATAGCACCAATTGGTATATACCACAATATACTTTTTTAGTCATTTTATACCTTTTCAAAGCTAATAAATAATTGGGCTATTGCTTCGATACTTGCTAAATAATGGCTTTAACTAACTGGTATAGTCCAGAAAAATATTCAAAAAATTTTTTCGTTTTTTATCATCTGCTGCAGCAAGTTAAAAATATTCATAAAATGCAGGTCGCTTCGCTGGAATTGCCTGTTGCCAATGGTGTATTTCTTCGTCACCTAGCTCTTTATTCGCAAAAGTCACTGCATCTTTCACACTAAGATAACCGACCATCATCGCAGAAAATAAGTTGATTGGTAATGTAAGCATATGCTTTTCACACATGGAATTTTCCTCAATTATCGAGATCTCACCATCTTTATTTATCATGTAAATATGTTCATTCCACGGACAAAAGTGATCCTCTAGACGAACGTACAAAGTTTGCTGTAAATCTCCCCATGGATAGCGTTGCATAAAGGCAAAAGCATCCACGATTCTGACCATGACATCTTGTATAATCTTTTTTGGAAATTGTGGATTTTCAAAATTAAAACCAAAATGGCTATCTTTTGCCGTAATTCCTTCGATCGTGTGTACACTTGCTGCATGTGATGTTATAAAGCGCCATAGTGCTTGTTCTGCTAAATGATCCTCCACAATAAAGTCATGAATTGTAAAGATGCCATCTTGAATCGTATAGCGGATATACCCTACTATTTTTTGTTCCAGAAAACACGCAGCAAAATGGCTTTCAGGTGATCTTCTTTCAATGCGTTTCCACCATGCTGCGTCACGTAGCATCCCACCATTTGTAACACTTGCCTGTGCATTATGAAATTGTTGAATTGCTTCGAACAACGTACTATCCGGCCATTCAAAGCTCATACGTTTTACAACATCTAACTGTTTGCCGAAATGAGGAAACTGTGAGTTAGGAATAGCATAATGTAGTTTGTCAAAAAATAATTCCCAACCAAAATAACGGTAAAAAGAAACGGAAAAGGGTGCAAGTACCGAGATGGTTTGCCCATGTTGTCGCATTTCCTCTAGAGAAGCAGTCATTAGCTTTTTTATAATTCCTTGCTGACGGTACTCAGGATATGTTGCCACAAATCCAATACCACCCATTTCATAGTTTTCACCATGTATCGTCATATTAAGCGGTAGTATTAATAGCTGCCCAACAACCTTATCGCCATCATAAGCACCTAAAGTTGCACTATGCTCAATCCAATAATGAAAATCATCGCGCCGCGCACCGCTATATTTATTTGGAAAGCAATAATCTCGTAATCGATGAATTTGTTGATAATCTTTTGCCGGAACGTATTGTATGTTCATGACGCCCTCCTTATTTTCAGAATATTCAAAAATAAGAACTTAAATACCTAGATGTTTTTTTACATATGCTTCAACATCAGATGCAGTTGATAGCATTAAAAGGTGCTCAATATGGTGAACTAACCGCTCCTTTGAAAGCTTTGCAATATGTGCCCTCGTTTTGAGAATGGAAGACGCATTCATGGAAAACTCATCTAAGCCTAAAGCAAGTAAAATAGGTATTGCTATTTCATCTGCTGCCATTTCACCGCACATACCTACCCATTTTCCCTGCTTATGTGCTGCATCAATAACATTTTTTATAAGTCTCAGTACTGCTGGGTGATATGGTTGATATAGATAAGAGACATTTTCATTCATACGATCTGTTGCCAAAGTATATTGAATTAAATCATTTGTACCGATCGAAAAAAAGTCTACTTCTTTTGCAAATAAATCAGCAATCATCGCAGCTGCCGGAATTTCTATCATTATTCCGAGTTCAATTGCCTCAGCTATTGCAACCCCTTGTGCTTGCAAATGTGCTTTTTCCTCATTCAACAATTGCTGTGCCATTCTCCATTCATCTAACGTTGCAATCATTGGAAACATTATTTTCAAGTTGCCATAAGCACTTGCTCTTAGTAATGCACGTAGCTGTGTACGGAACATTGCTTGTTGGTCTAGGCAAATACGAATCGCTCTATAACCTAAAAATGGATTCATTTCAGCTGGTAGCTTTAAATAAGGGAGATGCTTATCACCACCAATATCCAATGTCCGAACAATCGTTGGCTTTCCCTGCATTTTTTCAAGGACTGTGCGATACGCATGAAACTGTTCATCTTCACTTGGGAGTTCCTGCCGTCCCATATACAAAAACTCCGTTCGAAATAAGCCAATACCATCTCCAGCTGCATCTATTACCTTTTCCACATCTTCTGGCTTGCCGATATTGCCCGCAAGCTCAATACTATGTCCGTCCTCACTTACGCTCGACATTGCTCGATATTGAAGGAGCTCGTGTCGCTGCTGCTTGAGCATCTGCTGCTGTTGCTCATAAAATGCTGACACTTCTGGTGTAGCATTGATAATAATATTGCCATTTGAGCCATCCATAATAATTGGTGTGCCATGTTTAATTGTCTTAGTAGCCGTTTTTGTTCCAACGATTGCTGGTATATCTAGTGAGCGTGCGAGAATAGCAGAATGAGAAGTTTTCCCACCAATATCTGTTATAAATCCTTTGACATAATTAGTATCTAGTTGTGCCGTCATTGATGGTGTTAAATCTTCTGCTACGATGATGACATCTGTTGATAAACGGCTCATATCTAGTAGTTCAACATTTAATAAATGGGCTAATAAACGCTTTGATACATCACGAATATCAGCTGCTCGCTCTTGCATATAAACATTATCCATTCCTTCAAACAGTCCGATAAACATCTTGGAAACTTCATGTAAGGCATACTCAGCATTACTGCCTGTTTTAATTTTCTCTTCAATGGCTGCTAACATTTCAGGGTCTTCTAGCAATAATAAATGCGCAGCAAATATAGCCGCCTTGTCCTCGCCAAATTTATTCTGAGCGAGTGTTAAAATTTCTTGTAATTCCCTCTTCGATTGCGCGAGTGCTACTTTAAAACGTTCCAATTCTGCCTGTATATCTGTTATCGTTAATTTCTCAAATGATAAATCTGGTTCTACTAAACAAAAAGCATTAGCAAAGGCAATGCCTTCAGAAACGGCAATACCCTGTATTTCTAACATTCTTCACCAATTCCTTTAGTAACAATCACTTCTGTAACTGTTTGCATTAGCTGTTTTGCATCTGCTCCTTGTGCAGAAACCGTAATCGTACTTCCCGTCACGATGCCTTGCGCCATAACCCCCATGATGGACTTCAAATTGACAGACTTATCATTGTAAGTTAACTGAACCTCACTCTCAAATGGTGTGACAGCACTTACTAATAGCGCTGTTGGCCGAGCATGTAAACCTTCTGGTGTTGTAATTTTAAATGTTTTTTTCATCGATACCCCTCCAAATTTCACTCAAAATTAATGCGAGATTGATAGTTTGCAATCATCAATTCGTTATGATGCTTATTCGATTCAACATTGTTACTTTCAAAAACAGGCAATACTTCCTGACAATCAGCCAATGACTCAATAACGTGACTGAATAGCGCTTGAAGAATTGCAGAACCAATCACCGTCGACGCAGGTGCGTATTGCATCTGTTGATGGTGCAATAGACCATCCCCTACAGGAATATGTGTGTTGATAACAACATCCACAACATCCTCTAAACGTTTTCCACTAATATGACGTGTTGGTTGTTCACAATACTCAAGTGATTGCATAGACATAACAAGGATACCCGACTGTTTTGCTAGTAATGCCGCATCTATTGGGGCATTATTTCGACCAGATGTGGAAATGACGATGCAAACATCATTTTCCTGAAATTGAAATTCATCTTTATGTCGTACGATAATCGTTGGGTCCTTTTCATTTTTTGAAGATGTTAAAGCTCCTGCATATAAAGTTAATGGCTCGACCGTAATTGGACGTACAGGCACAAGTCCTCCCGCACGATAAAATGCATCTTGTGCTAAAAGATGTGAATGTCCACAACCAAACAATTGGACAATTCCACCACTTTGAAGACGTGAAACAATCATTTGTGCAGCTTCTGCTAATAGCGTATTTTCCTGCTCTAGCACAAGATCTAATAGCCTTTGTAGTTCATGAAAATAAGCACGCATCATATCACCTTTTAATTTCACTTATAAATTTGTATCGATCAGCACGATAAGTACTTCGCACAAGTTCGAATGGCACGCCATCTGCTAAATAACTTGTTCGTTTAATAATTAAAACCGGTGCAGTACTATTGATTTGCAAATATTTACTATCTTCTTTTGCTACAATTGCCGCTTCCATTTGCTGAATGGCATTGCCAATTTTCTGATGGAATTTCGCTTCAATAAGCGCATACAACGAACCCATAATTTTCTTTTCATCTAATTCAGGATATACTTTCACTGGAATATAGGTTCTTTCAATCGCCATCGGTTTAGAATCGGCACTTCGTATCCTTGTAACGAAAAATACTTCCTCACCCCGTTCTAACATTAAATCTCCTGCAATATCTAACGGTGGTACAATTTTTTCGAAACGTAGTACTTTACTAGTTGGTTCCATACCTCTTGCACGCATATCCTCCGTAAAACTTGTTAATCCCATTAATGGCTGTTCCAACTTTGGATTGGCAACATAAGTACCTCTGCCTTTTTCACGATAAAGCAATCCACTATTTACTAAATTGGTAATCGATTGACGGACAGTCATTCTACTCACATCAAATTGAACTGAAAGCTCTCGCTCTGATGGAATATTTTCGCCAATTTTGTATTCCTCTAAATAAATCCGTTGCTTTAATACTTCTTCTATTTGTATATAGATTGGTATATGAGAATTTTTATCTAACACGCCTTGCACCATCCTATCGCATTTTTACTATTATTTCTCAAATACAATTTTTCCCCGACAAATAGTTTTTTCAATATTTAAATGTTGATCTAACAAAATGACATCTGCATCAAAGCCTTCTGCAATACGGCCTTTTGTGCGTAATTGTAATTGTTCCGCAGCATTTGTTGAGGACATTGCAACAAGCTCTGACAACGAACAATTTGTGACCGCTTTCATATTTTTCACTGCTTGTTCCATCGTCAATACACTTCCAGCTAATGCTCCATTCGGTAAATGTGCTCCGCTTTCTGTGACATGGACTGTTTGACCACCTAAATCATAATCGCCATATTGTAATCCTTTTGCACGCATAGCATCTGTAATTAAAATAATACCTGCTGCCCCTTTAACTCGGTAGGCAAGTTTTACAGACATAGGATGGCAATGCACAAAGTCTGCAATGATTTCGACTTTTACAGCATCTTCAACAAGTACTCCCCCTACAACGCCTGGATCTCGATGATGGAATGGTCGCATTTGATTGTATAAATGCGTTGCCTGTCTGACACCTAGTGCTACTGCTCTCTCTACCTCTTCAAATGTTGCATCTGAATGACCGATTGATACAATAACCCCTTGCTTGTAAAGCTCTTCAATAAACGGGAAGCCACCTTCTAGCTCAGGTGCAATGGTTATTTGTTTAATGCGGTTGTTACTTAATGTTTGCCATTGCGCAAATTGTTCGCTTGATGGCAGAATCATATAGTCGATTGGCTGAGCACCTGCACGTTTCGTTGACACATAAGGACCTTCAACGTGGATACCTAATAAACTGGCTTCATTGTCACCATCTTCAAATTGCGAGATTGTCTTTAATGCATTTTCAATCGCTTCTGGCGCTTGTGTCATCGTCGTTGCAAGAAAGCCTGTGACACCTTCTTTAACTAATGACGCAGCCATATTATGAAGCGCTTGCTGTGTAGCATCCATTGCATCATTGCCTGCCGATCCATGAATATGCATATCAATATAGCCAGGAAATAGTAACAAGTCTTTCCCCTTGCCTTCAATATATTGCTCTGCCTTATCGAATAATTCTTTACCTACTTTAATTATCTTGCCATTCTCAATCAATACGTCACCTTTAAAAGGTATCTCGTTATGGTTGACGATCGTTACATTGGAAATTAATAATGTACTGCTCAATTTAACACCTCCGCTGTCTATGTTTTTACGAAGCTTACTTTTTAACGTAAGGACAAGCTATGTTATTTGGTATAGTTGTCTATACCAATTATAGTATGGAAATTCAAAAATAAAAAGTAAATTTTACAATTTTTCTTATTTTTCGTTTAATTTAGTAAATAACACCCTATGCTTTTTAGGCGTAAAAATGCTGGGACAAAACAGAAAAAGTGTTAGATTGACTTTAATCAATCTAACACTTCTTCGTTGTAAACGTTAAGGTTCGCTACGGCAGTCGCTATTGGACATACCGTACCCCTAGACTCTAGTATGCTATGTATGGACGAATCCCGATTGTGCCGTAATGCCAATGAAACATTCGTTTTGAACCCGCAATTTGCAGGTGGGTGCCCGCTTTATAGCTTTAAACGTCCCTCTCCAAAATGGGGCTTGTTTGCCACTACAAAATTAGATGGCTCCCGACGATATAGTGTTCGGTCAAAACTGTTAAATAGAGATAGCAGTTAGACAAACACATCAGGATTCGTATTACAGTTATAATAACACCATATTTCAGATAATTCAAACGATTTCTAGCAAAAAAATAAATTCTTTCAAAAAACGCAAAAAATACCTAGATTCCCAACATTTTTTGTTAGAGAATCCAGGTATTTTGCATTACTTTTATCTTTTAAATGTTTTAATTGCCAAACTTAATTCGCTTAATTGATCTGGAGACACTTCACTTGGAGCATCTGTCAATAAGCAACTTGCACTTGCTGTTTTCGGGAATGCAATTGTATCACGTAAATTATTACGACCAGCAAGTAACATTACGAAACGGTCAAGACCAAATGCAAGACCTGCATGTGGAGGCACGCCATATTCAAACGCTTCTAATAAGAAGCCAAATTGTGCTTGTGCTTCCTCATCTGAGAAACCAAGTAGTTTAAACATTTTTTCTTGTAAATCACGCTCATAAATACGTAATGAACCACCGCCAAGCTCATAGCCGTTTAATACGATATCGTAAGCTTGTGCGCGAACTGCAGCAGGGTTTGTATCCATTAATTCGATATCTTCGTCAAATGGACGAGTGAATGGATGGTGCGCAGCTTTGAATCGGCCATCTTCTTCAGAGTACTCGAATAAAGGCCAGTCCGTAATCCATAAGAAAGCAAATTGTGACTCATCGATTAAGCCTAAATCTTGACCTAATTTTGTACGAAGAGCACCTAGAGATGCTGCAACTACATCAGCTTTGTCAGCTACAAATACTAAAATATCACCGATTTCAGCACCCATACGCTCGATTAATGCAGCAGCTAATGCTTCATCAAAGAATTTTGCGATTGGTCCATTTAATCCTTCTTCTGTTACTTTCAACCAAGCAAGACCTTTTGCGCCGTAAATACCAACGAATTTTGTAAGCTCATCCATATCTTTACGAGAGTATTTATCAGCCGCACCTTTAATGTTGATACTTTTCACTTGCTTGCCTTGTGCTACTGTATCAGCAAATACTTTGAAATCACAGCCATCGAAAACTTCGTTTAACGCTACTAATTCTAAACCGAAGCGAACATCTGGTTTATCTGAGCCGTAACGATCCATTGCTTCTTGGTATTTCATGCGTTGGAATGGCGCAGGAATATCGATGCCTTTTACATCTTTCATAACAGCTTGAATTAAACGTTCGTTCATTTCTAAAACTTCTTCTTGTGTTAAGAAGCTTGTTTCGATATCAACTTGTGTAAATTCAGGTTGACGGTCAGCACGTAAGTCTTCGTCACGGAAACAACGAGCAATTTGGAAATACTTTTCAAATCCAGCTACCATTAATAATTGTTTAAATAGTTGCGGAGATTGTGGTAATGCATAAAACTCGCCTTCGTGTACACGAGATGGTACTAAGTAGTCACGAGCACCTTCTGGCGTTGATTTTGTTAAAATAGGCGTTTCTACTTCTAGGAAGCCCTCATTTTGTAAGAAGTTACGAATTGTACGTGTTACGTCTGAACGCATTTTGAACGTATCGAACATTGCAGGACGTCGTAAATCTAGGTAACGATATTTTAATCGTAAATCTTCTGATACATCCGTACGATCTTCAATTTGGAAAGGAGTTGTCTTCGCTGTATTAATAACGATTAAGCTTGTCGCTTCCACTTCAATTTTGCCGTTTGGCATATTTGGATTGATTTGATCTTCCGAACGAAGAATTACTTTTCCTTCAATTTCGATTACGTATTCGCTACGTACTTTATCAGCTAAAGCATGTGCTTCTGCTACATCAGGACTAAATACAACTTGTGTAATACCAGTACGGTCACGTAGGTCGATAAAGATTAATCCACCTAAATCGCGACGACGTTGTACCCAACCTTTTAATACAACGTGTTCGCCTTGTAACGTTTCAGAAAGCTCGTTACTAGCATGTGTTCTTTTTGCCATTTTGCATTTCCTCCAAAATCATTTATTTAATAAGTAGTTCACTAATTCTGAGAAGGCTACTTTTTGCTGCTCCCCAGATGCCATATGCTTTACTGTTGCTGCTTGCTCTTCTATTTCTGTTTCACCTAAAACGATAGTATATTTAGCACCTAAACGGTCTGCAGATTTCATTTGTGCTTTCATTTTTCGATCTAAATAATCCATATCAGTAGAAATACCTTTTGCACGGAATGAGCTTGTTAGTTCGACTGCTTTTAGTTTCGCTTCATCGCCCATAGCAATCATGTAAACCTCTAATGCTGATTCTGTATCTAACTCTACCGCTTCAGCTTCAAGTGCTAATAATAAACGTTCGATACTTAACGCAAAGCCGATGCCCGGTACATTCGGACCACCGATTTCTTCTACAAGCCCATTATAACGACCACCACCGCAAAGCGTTGTAATTGCGCCAAAGCCATCAGCTGTTGACATAATTTCAAATGTCGTATGGTTGTAGTAGTCAAGGCCACGTACTAAATTCGGGTCTACTTCATATGAAATACCTAGCGTATCTAGATACGTTTTAACCTGAGCAAAATATGCCGCTGATTCCTCTGTTAAAAAATCAGTTAATGCAGGGGCAGTTGCCATTAATGGATGCTCACGGTCTACCTTACAATCTAAAATACGTAATGGGTTTTTTTGCAAACGATTTTGGCAATCAGAGCAAAACTCATGGATATGTGGCTCAAAGTGATTAATTAGTGCTGTACGGTGTGCATCACGCGTTACTTTATCACCGAGTGAGTTGATGACTAATTTCAAATCTTTTAAGCCTGTTGATTCATAAATGTCCATTGCTAATGCTATCACTTCTGCATCGATTGCAGGGTCAGCTGAGCCAATGGCTTCAACACCAAATTGTACAAATTGACGGTAACGACCAGCCTGTTGACGTTCATAACGGAACATTGGTCCTAAATAAGATAGCTTCACTGGTTGATCGGGTGCACCAAACATTTTATGTTCAACATATGCACGAACAACCCCAGCAGTATTTTCTGGACGTAATGTTAATGAACGACCACCTCGGTCTTCAAATGTATACATTTCCTTTTGCACTACATCAGTTGTTTCTCCAACACCGCGCGCAAATAAATCTGTTTGTTCAAAAATAGGTGTACGAATTTCGTTATATCGATACACACGACAAATATCACGAATAATTGCTTCGACCTTTTGCCATTTTTCTGATTGACCTGGCAATATATCTTGGGTCCCTCTTGGCACTTTAAAACTCATGTAAATACCTCCTTTTCAATTGCTTATGAGCCAGCCTTCGTATGTAAAGCGCGAAACAGCAGTACAGAGCGACTTTTTTTAGAGAAATCCAACAAAAAAAGCCCTCGCCACCTTGCAAAATTGCAAGGGACGAGAGCTGTATATGCTTCCGCGGTTCCACCCTAGTTGACGCACAAACTACATTGCGTCCTCCTCATAATCGGGTAACGGCCGATTCCGTTTTTTCCTACTAAGTATTCCTTTTCAGAAAAAAGCCTCTCAAGTGTTATTCGCCTTATACTTTTTTGTAGGAAAGATTGCAGCCTAAGTCTTTCCCTCTCTTTTCCAATAGAGGTATACGCTACTTGCTTGGTCATAAGCGGTTAATCATTTTTTGATTACCCTTTATGTTAGTCACAACACAAGGTAATGTCAACTGTTTTCTTATTTTTCACAAAGTAGTTATTAAAATAATGATTTCTGTTACCTTTTTCCCTCGAATTTTATCATGAAAACATGGTAAAATAGCACAAGAAAAGGAGGGGTCCAATGACGACAAAACTTATACATAAAACCATTATCTTTGTCCTATTATTAACATTTTTGTTTCCAAGTATCATCAATAAAGAACTAGTATTTGCCGATTCGAGTGATTTAAAAGTTACTGGAACTATACTTCATTTACGCGAAGGACCTGGGCTCTCTTACCCGATTATTACAACATTAGATGAAGGTGATTTGTTAACATCCATCGGTCGCGAAGGTGATTGGATTCAAGTAAAAACAGACGATTATGAAGGATGGGTAGCATCTTGGCTAACAGCTTCTATAAATGAGCAACAAACAATTGATAAAACGGTCATTTCCCAAGTTGATCGCCTCAATATCCGTACTGACCCGGATATTTCATCACCAGTCCTTGGGCAGCTGTCAACAGGCAATCAAGCAGCACTCATAACAGAAAATGGTGAATGGGCAAAAATTAATTGGAATGGACTAGTCGGTTGGGTATCTGCAGACTATGTGACAATTAATGAAACAACAGAAAAAACAACAACTGACCAAGTAGTAGAAGTATCTACAACAACCGAACCTAAAGGTACTACATTTACTATTTTAGTCGATACGTTAAATGTCCGCAAAAAGGCAGATTTAACATCCAAAAAAATAGGGACAGTTTCGAATGGACAATCTTTTAAAGTACTAGCACAAGAACATAATTGGGTTCAAATTCAGTACAATAACAAAAAAACTGGTTGGGTATACAGCTTCTACGGGACATTTTCTGATACGGTAAAAACGACTGCGAAAACTTCAACGTCATCATCACCATCATCATCATCCTCGCTTGAATCTGTCACAATTATTTATAATGGGACAAACTTACGTACTGACGCGACCACAACTGCGGAAGTTGTTAAACGTGTAGATGCTGGCGAAACCTATCCAATTGTAGGTGCTAAAGATGATTTTTACGAAATACAATTAGAAGATAAAACCGCATTCGTCGCAAACTGGGTAGTCTCCACTTCACAAAGCACAGCGGTAACAACTAGCTATACAAAATCTGAGCCTCGAAAAAAAGGGACTCTAAACGGACTTACAATTGTTGTCGATGCTGGTCATGGTGGAAATGACCACGGTACAACTGGTCAGCGAGGAACTGACGAGAAAGATATAACATTGAAAACTGCGTCTCTTCTCGCATCCAAGTTAAGTGCAGCTGGTGCAAATGTTGTGATGACACGTGAATCAGATGAATATGTTGCACTTCGTAAACGTGTATCCGTTGCCCACCAGCATGATGCAGATGCTTTTATAAGTATTCACTATGACGCTACTGATAATAGTTCAATTTCAGGTTTTACCTCCTACTATTTAAATAACAATCAAAAAGGGCTTGCTGAAGCAATACACAATGGCCTTGCAAGTAAAATTAACATTAAAGATCGTGGTACACAGGAAGGAAATTACTTAGTACTTCGTGAAAACCGACAAAAAGCAGTGCTTCTGGAGCTAGGTTTTTTAAGTAATGCCAATGAAGAACGGATCATTACAACGGCTAAATTCAGAGAACAGGCTACACTCGGTATTTATCAAGGCATTTTAGATTACTTTGATGCAAATGAATAAAAAAGAACCTTCATTTTCTTATAATTTTAGAAAATGAAGGTTTTTATTTGTTTGTGTTTATTTTGTCCAATGTAACCCATATAATTTCCTCCATACGAATAAAGAAGGGTGTATGATCAAACTCGATAACGATATGGTCAGATAATACAGAGGTTAAAATACCTTGTTGGATACTTTTCTCTGTTTGCACTACAATTATTTGGCTAATCATCAACTTAAGTGTTTCATATAAATAAGGATTGGATATCCTTCCTATTTGCGTCATCGACGATACACTTCCTTCCTACAAATTTGCCATTCTTTTTAGTATATGTAGGAATGATAGAAAATGTACCTCTATTTTGACTCAAGTAGGATCGTGACTGGACCATCATTCGTCAATGCAACGTCCATCATAGCACCGAAAATACCGGTCTCTACTTGTAAGCCGTATCCACGTAAAGCATCATTAAAAGCCTCCCACAACGGTGCAGCTATTTCCGGTCTTGCTGCACTTGTAAAGCTCGGACGATTGCCCTTTTTTGTATCCCCATACAATGTAAATTGAGATACAGATAGGATTGCGCCACCATGCTCTAAAATGGAATGATTCATTTTCCCTTCACTATCTTCCCATAAGCGTAGATTTGCAATTTTTTTTGCTAGGTATGCGGCGTCTTCTGCTGTATCCTCATGTGTAATACCAACGAGAAGCACATAGCCTTTATCAATAGCACCTGTAACTTCCCCTTGTACCGTTACAGATGCGGCCTTACTACGCTGTAAAACTACTTTCATAATGTTTAACCCCTCAATCTATCAAAATCCGTTCCATCTGTCGTTTAAACTGAAGTGCCCTTACCGTATGAATACTAGTGCATCTAATTAATCACACGTTGCACAGAGTAAATATCCGGTGTTTGTTTAATGCGTTCAACAACCTTATGCAAATGTGAAATATTTGAAATAGAAATTGTTAGGTGGATGGTCGCAATTTTATCACGATCAGCGCGGCCACTCACAGCTAAAATATTCGTTTTTGTTTCGCTAACGATTTGCATGACTTCATTTAATATTCCAGGTCTATCAAAGGCAGAAACCTCGATGTCGACAGGATACTCTTTTTTCTCTGGTGTAAGCCCATGCTCCCATTCAACTTCGATTATACGCTCCTGCTCATCCTCTATTTGGATATTAGGACAATCCGCACGGTGTACTGATACGCCTCGACCTTTTGTAATAAAGCCGACGATGTCATCACCAGGAACAGGTGTACAGCAACGTGATAGTCGAATAAGCATATTATCAATGCCTTTTACAATAACGCCTGACTCTGTACGCTTTTGTGGAATCGGATTTTTCATTTTTTGTTCGATTTTTTCAAGTGCTTCTTCTTGCTCACGCTCTTTACGGCGTTTTTCGGCTAAACGATTTACAACTTGTTGTGCCGTAATACCATTCATACCAACAGCCGCATATAAATCTTCTTCATTCGTGTAATTAAATTTATCACAAACACGTTTTAAGTTTTCTGATGACATTGTTTCTTTCATGTCAAAATCTTGTGAGCGTATTTCTTTTTCAATCATCTCTTTACCTTTGATGATATTTTCCTCACGCAGATGACGTTTAAAAAATTGCTTAATCTTATTTTTTGCTTGTGATGATTGCGCAATTTTAAGCCAGTCACGACTCGGACCAAATGATTGCTTCGATGTTAAAATTTCAATGATGTCACCTGTTTTTAATGGTGTATCAAGCGGTACCATCTTACCATTAATTTTAGCTCCGATTGTACGATTGCCGACTTCTGAATGCACACGGTATGCGAAATCGATAGGTACAGAACCAGCAGGCAATTCAATAACATCCCCTTCAGGTGTAAATACGTACACCATATCAGAGAATAAGTCGAATTTTAATGACTCCATAAACTCTTCTGCGTTAGAAGATTCATTTTGGAATTCTAAAATTTCTCTAAACCACGTTAATTTTTGATCGACATTTTGTTTTTCAATATCAATCTTTTTACCTTCTTTATATGCCCAGTGAGCTGCGATCCCGTACTCTGCAATTTTATGCATTTCTTTTGTACGGATTTGAACTTCTAGTGGGTCGCCATAAGGCCCAATAACGGTCGTATGCAATGATTGATATAAGTTTTGCTTTGGCATTGCAATATAATCTTTAAAACGTCCAGGCATCGGTTTCCATAAAGTATGGACTATTCCTAACACTGCATAGCAATCTTTTATGCTATCAACAAGTACACGAATCGCTAATAAATCATAAATTTCATTAAATTGCTTTTTTTGTAGCACCATTTTACGATAAATGCTGTAAATATGCTTTGGACGACCATAAACATCCGCATCAATTTCGACATCAGAAAGTTGAGATTTCATTTCCCCCATGACATTGTCTAAATAAGCCTCACGTTCATCTCGTTTCTTCTTCATCAGACTGACAATACGATAATATTGCTGTGGATTCAAATATCGAAGTGCAGTATCCTCCAGCTCCCATTTTACTGTCGAAATCCCTAGACGATGTGCAAGTGGTGCAAAAATTTCAAGCGTTTCTTTCGAAATACGACGTTGTTTTTCAGCAGGTAAATGCTTTAACGTGCGCATATTATGCAGACGGTCAGCAAGCTTAATCAAGATGACGCGAATATCTTGAGCCATTGCTACAAACATTTTGCGGTGATTCTCCGCCTGTTGTGCTTCTTTCGATAAATATTTTATTTTCCCAAGCTTCGTTACTCCGTCAACAAGTACCGCAACTTCCTCGCCAAATTCACGGACTAAATCATCTCGTGTAAATTCAGTATCTTCAACAACATCGTGTAAAAAGCCTGCTGCCACAGTTTCTGGATCCATTTGTAATTCAGCTAAAATACCGGCAACTTGCACTGGGTGAATAATATACGGTTCACCAGAGCTACGGAATTGCTCAATATGCGCATCTCTTGCCAATTCATATGCTTTTTTCACGAATGCGACATTTTCCTCATTCATGTAGGATTTGACTAAATCAAAAACGTCCTCAGGAGTCAAAATTTGCTCTTTCGCCATAACATGTCCACCTTGCTCGTCAAATTTTTCAGATTAGATATAAACTTAATTGTATAAAAAATAGAGGTCGATTGTAAAGGGACTGTGTCATATAGTTTAGATAATATCGTGAACACTTTGTATTAATGGATAAAAAATACATTAATATAGATAAAAAGACCCTTTACGAGGCAAGTGAGCTTCGCAAAGAGTCTATAATTTACTAGTTAGTTTGCTTTGTTGTAGGCAACAGCAATTTTCGCACCAACTACTGCATTGTTTTTCACTAATGCGATGTTTGCATCAAGGCTCTTACCTTCAGTTAATTCTTTTACTTTGCCAAGTAAGAATGGTGTTACATTTTTACCTTGAATACCATTTTCTTCGGCTTCTTGTAACGCTTTTTCGATAATGCTAGTGATGAATTCATGCTCAAGTGCCTCTGCTTCTGGAATAGGGTTTGCAATAACCGCTCCACCTCGTAAGCCTAAATCCCATTTAGCACGTAACATTGCTGCTACTTCTTCTGGTGTATCAAGCTTAAAGTTTACATCAAATCCACTTTGGCGTGTGTAGAATGCAGGAAGCTCTGGAGTGCCATAACCTACAACAGGTACACCTTTTGTTTCAAGATATTCTAGTGTTAAACCGATATCTAAAATAGATTTAGCACCTGCACAAATTACAGCTACATTTGTTTGTGCTAATTCTTCTAAGTCAGCTGAAATATCCATTGTTGTTTCAGCACCGCGGTGCACACCACCGATACCACCTGTAACGAAAATTTCAATGCCGGCAAGCTCAGCACAAATCATTGTTGCAGCAACTGTTGTCGCGCCTAATTTTTTCGTAGCTAATAAATAGCCTAGGTCACGGCGAGAAGTTTTAGCAACACCTTGTGCATTCCCAAACATTTCAAGTTCTTCGTCAGATAAACCGATTTTAATTTTACCGTCAATTAGCGCAATCGTTGCAGGTACCGCACCGTTGTCACGAATAATTTGCTCTACTTCACGTGCTGTTTGTACGTTTTGAGGATATGGCATACCATGTGAGATGATTGTTGACTCTAATGCAACAATTGGTAGTCCTTTTGCTTGTCCAGCTTTTACTTCTTCTGATAATACGATGAATTCTTTCATGTGTTATTCCTCCATTTCACTTTTTAACAATTCTTCTGATAATTCAGGTCTTACTGTGTACGGGGATGCAAGTGTATTTTTAGCATTCGTTAAGCCTGCATCAATGCAAACCTCAAAGGATTGTCCCCTTAACCAACTATGGATGACAGCACTTACAAAAGCATCACCCGCGCCAGTTACATCTTCAATTTTAGTGATTTCCTTAGCAGCAAAATGACTTGGTGTACTAGTTGCAGATGCAGCATAGACACCTTTGCTACCTGCAGTAATAATGACATGCTCGGCACCTAATTGAAGAAGCTTTTGAATAGCTTTTTCATAGTTTGCATCGTTTTCAATTTTATGACCAACGATTGTTTCTGCTTCATCTGTGTTACAAATAAACCATGTAACCCCTTGCAATGTATCTGGTAATCGATTCATTTTTGGCGAAGATACCGGTACAATGACAAACGGAATAGCTCGCGCAATCGCTACTTGTTGGATGTAAGCTACCGTTTCTTTCGGGCAGTTTAAATCCATAATAAAGCAGCCTGCATTCATTAGCATTGGCTCATATTTCTTCAATAAACTTGGCAATAATAAATCATAAACTTCCATGTTTGCAACAGCTAATGCAAGTTCACCTTGCTCGTCCATAATCGCAGTATAAGAACCAGTTGAAGCATCTGGTAACTGCTCGACATAGCGTAAATTCATAAATGATTCTGATGCTTCTTGGATTACTTGCCAATCCGCATCCTTTCCAGCTGTCGTGAGCAACGTCACCTCATGATTAAGTCGACCTAAATTTTCCGCAATATTTCGACCAACCCCACCTACACTGAATGAGGAGCTAGCAGGATTAGAAGTTCCTAATTGCACGGTCCCTCTTACATGAAATTTTCGATCGAGATTAGCTCCACCGATACAAATAATTTCATTTTCCTCAGGTAAAATATAAGCACGGCCAACAATTTTCCCTTGCTTCGTTAAGCTCGACACTAGGTTTGCAAGTACTGGACGGGACAGATTCATCTTATCTGCCATCTCTTGCTGAGACATAAACGGATTTTTACGAATTAAAGCCAGTACCGCTTGTTCTCTTTCATTCATAGCATCACCTTTTATTATATTTGTTTATATCATAAACTTTTGTTTGAACAAAGTCAAACATTTCTCTTATTTATGCATGCTTACAAGGTTTTACAACAAAAAAATAGCACGCTAGAATACTTCCTAGCATACTATTTGTACTTTTCATGTCGTTTATACCATTATATTCAATCCGTTCTGTTCATTACTATAGAATTCGTTTTAATGTGCTAGTTTATTCGGAGATTGCTTTTTCACGACGATAACAAACAAGCTAGCTAAAACACATAATACACCAGCTAAGAAAAACGCCCATGTGTACGAGTTGAAAAATTTATAAATTAAACCTCCACCGTATGCAGCTACTGCAGCACCTGCCTGATGGGATGCAAAAATCCAACCATAAATAATACCACTTTTTTGCGTGCCAAAAATTTGTCTTGAAATACTAACAGTTGGCGGTACAGTTGCAATCCAATCTAATCCATAGAACGCGGTAAAAATAATGAGCAATGTAAGAGAACCTTGCATTAAGGCATACGGCAGTATAACGAGAGAAGCACCTCTTAAAAGATAATACCAAAATAGTAACCAACGATTATCGAAGCGATCAGATAACCAGCCTGATAATGTAGTTCCGACTAAATTGAATATTCCCATGAACGATAGAAACGAAGCAGCCGTTACTAAAGGTACACCGAAACTAATACAATACGATACAAAATGCGTACCAATTAACCCGCTTGTTGATAATCCGCAAATAAAAAAACTACCTGCTAAAAGCCAAAATTCTTTCACTTTTATTGCAACGAATAAACCATTAAAAGCAATAATAATCGGGTTTTTCTTATTTTCTACTACCCTTTCCGCTTTTTCTTCTTCAAGTCCATATGCAAGAAGCCCAACGTCCATCGGTTTATTTTTCATAAACAATAAAATAATGAAAAACATAATGGAGCTTAACACCATTATTAAAGCAATTGCCCATCGCCATGAAGAATTTTCAATAATCATTGCTAATATCGGGAGAAGAACTAATTGTCCTGTTGCCGTGCTGGCAGTTAATATTCCTAAAGCGAGCCCTCTTCTTTTTTCAAACCAATGATTTGCAACAAAAGGACTTAAAACGGTTAAAAAGAGGCTAGCCCCTAGACCAATAATAAAACCCCAAATAATAATCAATTGCCATGCTTGCTGCATTAATAATGTGAGCGATATGCCTATAATTAATATCGCCATAGCAGCTAGCATCATTTTCTTTAATCCCAGAACTTCGAGTAATGCCGCCATAAACGGACCGGAAATCCCGTATAAAAAAAGACTAATAGCAAAAGCCATTGCTATTACCGAACGATCCCACCCAAATTCATGTTCAAACGGGCCAATAAAAACACCTGATGAGGATAAGGTAATGCCTGCTACAATAATTGAAAAAAATGTTATCATTAAAATAAACCAACTGTAATGAATACGTTTCATAACCCCACCTACATTTCCAGTAAAATGTAAAACGATTGTTTTTATATGAAAAAAATTTAGAAAACAGGTATGCTAAAAATATATGTATATACATATATAATAATGACTCGCTATTTTAGATGTCAAGAAAATAATTCCATTTTAATGGTACAATATAGTTTAACGAAAAACTTAAAAGGAGATCTAGTTATGGAGAAAAATTACACAGACATTGACTATACTCAAATTTGCGTTTGTGCGAATCTTAGAAAAAAGACTAGGGCCGTTACGCAGCTATATGATAAAGCTCTTGAACCCACTCATTTAAAAGTTACTCAATACTCGATGATAGCAAATATTGCCCATCATAAAGCAGTTTCAGTAAGTCAATTGGGTGATATTCTATTACTTGATCAGACAACGATAACCCGTAATGTCAATCTATTGAAGAAAAATGGCTATGTGGATGTTACGCGTGATACACAAGATGGCCGAACAAAGATAATTTCTTTAACGGCTATAGGAATCGAAAAGTTAAATGAAGCAAAGCCAATTTGGGTGGACATACAGGAAAAAATCATAGAGGATATTGGACTTGAAAAATATATAGACTTTTATGAAACGTTAAAAAAAATTCAAAAAGTAGTGAAATCCTACGACTAATTTGTCAGAATTGTTTGGGTGCCTGGCACTTTATAAAAAAAGGCTGTCCCAATATTCGGGACAGCCTTTTTCGTTTATTAATATTGAATTAATGTTTTCATGCTTAGATCGCCAAGTTTTGCACGACCGTTTAGTTCGATTAGCTCAATTAGGAATGCACAGCCAACAACTTCCCCACCTAATTGTTGAATTAGGCGAACAGTTGCCTCCACTGTACCACCAGTTGCAAGTAAATCGTCACAAATAAGCACTTTTTGACCTGGTTTGATGGCATCTTTATGCATTGTTAATGTATCTTTACCATATTCTAAACCGTAATCTGCACTAATTACTTCACGTGGCAATTTTCCTGGTTTACGAACTGGTGCAAAGCCAATTTCAAGCGCATAAGCAACTGGGCAGCCTATAATGAAACCACGAGCTTCAGGACCTACAATAATTTCTGCTCCAACTTCCTTAGCGTATTCAACGATTTGATCTGTTGCATATTTGTAAGCTGGACCGTTATCCATAATTGTTGTAATATCTTTGAAGCTAATGCCTTCTTTTGGCCAGTTCTCAACTGTTGTCACGTATTGCTTTAAATCCATAGTTCTTGCTCCTCCTACGAAATTGTATTCGTATATAAATTTAATCGTTCATCAAACCATTGCTTTAGCTCTATATATGGTGCATAGACAAGTTTTTGCTCTATTTCAATCTGTTCTGAACGTTGTTTGTAAGACGGCGCCTCAGTTAATGCCGTTTTCGGCGCATTCACGTTGACAGTCGTCAGTCCACTCTCCATTCTAACAAAATTAAGCTCAAAAAACACCTGTGTCATAAATTTTAATGCTTCTAACGGCCAACCCGTATGCTTTGCTAAATCCGTTAAATGCATATCTAATGGAAATGCAGGGCGTTGCTTTAGAAATTTATAGTACCAGGCAAATTGTTCACGCGTAGGCATTCCGTTGAAGTACTGGGAATCTGGCATATAAAAATGAGCATAAATACGGGAAGGTGCAGTTTTTTGTAATACATTTTCTAATAATTGAACGTTGTGTGGTAAATCGAGCAACACAATATAATTCGTTTGCTCTACATTGGTCAGCTCAGCATCAACTAATTGAATTGGCACATCTAACAATGAGTGATAATAGCTCATCGTCTCAGGACGGAATGCATAAAAAATAGCTTCCTCTTTTGGCACTGTATGCAACCAACGAGATGTTTGACGAATTCCACGAATATCAAATAATTGCCACTCTGTCGTTTGAACATCCTCAATCATAAATTGTGGCTTTTTACGTCCTTGCCACTCATTAATTTGAAGATCGCCAATAAACGATACTTTAATGCCGTATGTCAGCTCATTATACAAATGCCCTTTATTAAAACCTACACTATCCAATTTCTCAAGGCCGTCTGTTAATTCCATTTTAATGTGATTTTCAGCAGCACCAATTTTACGCATCGATGCAATTTCCACATCTTCAAGTACATACACTGGTTTCTGGAAATCTGTGCCGAACGGGCCGAGCGTCGCAATTTCTTCTATGGCATCCGCAGAAATCTCATCAATTTTAAGCGGAATATCAATTGAAACAACGGGCGTTAATTGCTCTTCTGTTAAGCATTCTCTTGCTTGTACATCCAAACGCGCTCGCAGTTCATCTACATGCTCCAATGGTAACGTCATTCCCGCTGCCATCGGATGTCCGCCGAAATGTGGTAAAATGTCTCTGTTTTTCGCCAATTCATTATATAAATGGAACCCTTCAATACTACGTGCAGACCCTTTTGCTGTCCCTTTCTCAAAGTCTAGTGACAGGACAATTGTTGGACGATAATAAAGTTCAACAAGTCTTGATGCTACAATACCTACAACGCCAGCATTCCAGCCTTCCCCTGCTACAACTAAAACAAGTGAATCCCCAATCTTTTCATCTGCTTCGATTAAGGCTATCGCCTCATCTGTAATACTTTTCACGATATCTTTACGTTCTGTATTACATCCATTCAGCTGTTTCGCTAGAGCTGTCGCCTTTGGTGCATCCTCTGCCATTAGTAACTCAACAGCTGGAGACGCTTCGCCAAGTCGCCCAACTGCATTTAAACGTGGCCCAAAATAAAAGCCAATCGTTTCTTCATTGATAGTGGCTTGCTCTGCACTTGCTACTTCGCACATTGCCTGTATCCATGGGCTAAGTGAACGTCTCATTTCCTCAATGCCACGTTTTACAAGATAACGGTTTTCGTCGACTAGTGGTACTAAATCGGCAACGGTACCAATTGCCACAAACTCAAATAAATGTGTTGGCAGCTCACCATATAGGGCATGCGCTAATTTAAATGCCACACCAACACCCGCCAGCTCACCAAACGGATAATGACCCTCAGGTACACGTGGATGTAAAATGATATCCGCTTGTGGTAACTCTTCTCCAGGCTCATGGTGATCTGTCACAATCACATCCATTCCAAGTTCCTTTGCCACTCGAATCGGTTCAATACCTGAGATACCATTATCCACCGTTAGTATTAATTGAATGCCCTCTTCATAGGCTTCACGAAATAACGCTTCGTTCGGACCATAGCCATGTAAAAAACGATTAGGTATTTTAAAAGACACATCTGCTCCAAGGTCTTGTAGTACATTGAGCATGACCGTCGTACTTGTCACACCATCGGCATCATAATCTCCGTAAACTAAAATTTTCTCATTATTTTCAAGCGCTTTCTGGATGCGCTCTACCGCTTCTGCCATACCATGCATTAAAAACGGATCATGTATATTTGCTTCTGTCATATTTAATAAGCTTTCTGCATCAGCTGATGTTGAACAGCCTCGGGCCACCAAAATTTTCGCCGCAATAGCAGAAAGTTGTAAGTCATTTTGTAATGTTTGTACAAGTTGTGCGTCTGGACGCTCGACCTGCCATCTTTTTTTCGATAAAATCATATTTCTCACTTCCTCACGAAGGCTATTATACCGAAAATCGAGCATGTTCGCACTATCCACTAGCTTACTAGATTTATCCTGATTTAATAGATTGTCTATTTTTTCGTTATTTCTAACATGCAAGACACTCTCCTTCCGCATATTAAAAAGCCTACTCTAAAAAAGAGTAGACTTCGGAGTGGACGGCGACAAATAAAGTGCCAGGCACTCAAACAATTTTAGTTGATTAGAGCGGAGGAAGCGACGAGTGCATCGCAACAGGCCGTGCGCAAGCGATTGTTGCGGCTTACAAATGCCCAAGCGAAGTGCCAGGCACTCAAACAATTTCAATTCCTTTTGAGGCTGCGACTAATGCTTCGATTTTAGCAACATTTCCTTCATGCAAAGCCGCCACTATTGTACTGCCTACAATTACGCCATTGCCAAGGGCACCCATGCTCACCACTTGTTGAGGCGTTGAAATACCAAAGCCAGCTAACACAGGTATGTGACTCATATTACGCAAACGTGTAAAATGACCTTCTAAATCATCTGCAAAGCTTGCGCGAGCCCCAGTAATACCATTCACAGTTACTGCATAAACGAAACCTTGACTAGCCGCTGCTATACGAGCAATTCGCTCTGGTGGGCTTGTTAACGATACAAGTTGTACAATGTCAACACCATGAGGATTTAAAGTTTGACGAAGTATTTCACTTTCCTCTAGTGGTACATCAGGAACGATTAACCCTTTTATCCCCCCTGCTACACAAGCGATGGCAAATCGCTCTAAACCATAAGCTAAAACGGGATTAAAATATGTCATAATGACTAATGGAACTGTAATCTCTTGACGGAATGAGGCAAGCGCTTCTAGAACTTTTCGCAATGTTACACCTTCTGCCAAAGCTCGTTCTCCTGCCTGCTCTATCGTAGGACCATCCGCAACAGGATCGGTAAAAGGAATACCCACTTCAATGGCTGTCACACCCATTTTTTGTAATGACAAAATAGTTGGCTTTAACGTTTCAAGCCCACCATCTCCTGCCATAATATAGGGCACAAATGCTTTATTACCAGCGTTGTTCACTTGATCAATTGCCTGCTGTAATGTTGTCATTATTTATCACCTCCAAGTACTGCACGAACAGTATGTACATCCTTATCACCGCGGCCTGATAAACAAACAACAATGATATCACCAGCATTCATTTCTTTTGCAAGCTTTGCTGTATACGCAATAGCATGTGCACTTTCCAGAGCCGGTAAAATACCTTCTGTGCGACTTAATAATTGTAGACCTTCAAGCGCTTCATCATCTGTAATAGAATCAAAATTTGCGCGTCCGATATCATGCAAATAACAATGCTCTGGCCCCTTACCAGGGTAATCAAGACCAGCTGAAATGGAATGTGCCTCCTGAACAAAACCATTGTCATCTTGAAGTAAATACATGTATGCTCCGTGAAGAACGCCTAACTGACCACCTGCAATGGCCGCAGCGTGTTTCCCTGTATCAATACCACTTCCAGCTGCTTCTACACCGTATAACGCTACCGATTCATCATCGACAAATGGATGGAACATGCCAATAGCATTACTGCCACCGCCTATACAAGCGACAACGGCATCTGGTAAACGTCCTTCTTTTGCAAGGACTTGTGCTCTTGTCTCCACACCAATGATACGTTGGAAATCACGCACTATTTTCGGGAAAGGATGAGGACCTAGAGCTGAACCTAAAATATAATGTGTATCTTCGACATTCGTCACCCAGTAACGAAGAGCAGCATTAACTGCATCTTTTAGCGTTTTCGAACCTGTTTCAACAGACTCTACCTTTGTGCCAAGTAGTTCCATACGAAAAACATTTAATTGTTGTCGTTTGATATCTTCAGCACCCATAAAAACAACACATTCCAGATTTAACAATGCACAAGCAGTCGCTGTCGCTACTCCATGTTGTCCTGCTCCCGTTTCCGCCACTATTTTCTTTTTACCCATGCGCTTGGCAAGAAGCGCTTGACCAATAGCATTATTAATCTTATGAGCGCCTGTATGATTTAAATCTTCACGCTTCAAATAGATTTTTGCTCCACCAAGCTCTTTTGTTAAATTTTCAGCATAGTACAGCGGTGTCTCACGACCTACATATTCCTGTAAATAATAAGCTAGCTCGTTTGTGAATATTGGATCTGCCATCGCCTTATCAAAAGATGCTTCTAATTCTATTAATGCCGTCATTAATGTTTCTGGAACATACTGTCCGCCAAATTTCCCGTAACGCCCTTCCTTCGTCGGTACACTATTTGCGATTGAATTTGTCATTATGCTCTCCCCCTCTTTACTGCTTGTAAAAATGCTTCTATTTTTTTCGTGTCTTTGCTACCCTCTGTCTCAACACCGCTTGAAACATCTACCATAGAAGGTGATACAAGTGACAGCGCCTCTTGAATATTTTCTAATTTTAAGCCACCTGCTAGTATTAGTTTGTCACGTTGGATGCCGGCTGCCTCAAGTAATGTCCAATCAAACGTATGACCACTTCCGCCTTTATAATCCGTGCCAGGAGCGTCGAATAAATAATAGTCAACATCATAGTTGGTCGCCGCCTGCACGTCCTCCGCGCAATGGACAGAAAGAGCCTTAATCGAAGGATAGCCTTGCTGAACAATAAAGTTCGGCGTTTCCTCGCCATGATACTGCACATAATCCAATGGCACACTCGAGACGGCTAGTTGTAATTCCTCAGGTGTTGGATTAACAAAAACACCTATTTTCATAATTCCTTCAGGTACATGCTGTGCCAATTGTTGCGCCTGTTCTATGGACACTTGGCGTTTACTTGGTGCAAAGACAAAACCGATGGCATCCGCTCCTGCTTGCACCGCCGCTTTCACATGCTGTACTTCTTTCAAACCGCAAATTTTTACTTTCGTCATACTGATGCACCCTCTTTATTTACTTGTAATTGTCGAAGTGCACTACCTGCATCGCCACTGCGCATTAATGATTCTCCTACAAGCACAGCACTTGCGCCCATTGCCGCAACCTTTTTAGCATCTTCATTGTGCCAAATGCCGCTTTCACTAATCAGCACCCGTTGCTCCTCAAATGGAAAAGCCTCTGCAATTTCTTTCGTACGTGCTAAATCTACTTCAAATGTGCGTAAATCTCGATTGTTGACACCAATTAACTTCGCACCTAGAGCTAGTGCTCGTTCAAGCTCTTCAACATCATGAACTTCTACTAGCACTTCTAGCCCCAAGCTTGTTGCAAAGCTAAATAATTCTTGTAACGTTACATCGTCAAGTGCTGCAACAATTAGTAAAATAATAGATGCCCCAGCAGCCTTGGCAAATCGAATTTGCACACGATCAATCATAAAATCTTTACAAAGTAATGGTGTTTGCACAGCTTTCGCAACTGCAGCCAAATCTTCAAACGAACCTTGAAAAAATGCTTTGTCAGTTAAGACCGAAATAGCTGCTGCACCTGCTTCAGCATAAATTTTCGCCTGTTTTACAGGATCAGCGCCTTGTGCAATAAGGCCCTTCGACGGAGAAGCACGTTTCATTTCCGCAATGACTTGCAAGGTGTCAGCAGTGTTTAACGTTGCAAAAAGAGAGTTGCGCTTTATTTCGTTGAAATCGGCTAATGGATCTGGCTGTGTAAGTAAGTCGGCTACCTCTATTTTTTTCTGTTCTATAATTTTAGTTAATATATTCATTGCCCAATCTCCACCTCTTTAATTTGCTCACTATAAGCGGCTACTGCCTCTAATTTTTGTAATGCGCGTCCGCTGATGATACTATCCCTAGCAATAGCTACACCTTCTTTGACGGTTTGCGCAATTCCATGGCCAAATAAACCAATTCCAGCATTTAGCAATACTGTATCAAAATAAGCACTTTGTTCACCTGCCAGCAATTTGCGCATAATGGCTGCATTGTCGTTAGCATTGCCACCTCGAATCGCTTCTAAAGGTGCATAGTGAAGTCCTGCGTCCTCTGCTGTTAAGGCAAACGGAATCAAATCTCCCTTATCTACTAAGACAAATGTATTTTGACCAGCAAGTGACGCTTCATCTAAACCCATTGGACCAGAAACAACTATCGCTCGCTCACGTCCGAGCATTTGTAAAACGGAAGCATATTCCATCACAAAGTTTGGTCGATTAATGCCAGTAAACTGAGTTGATAATGGGACTGGATTTGTCAGTGGCCCGACAAGATTAAAAATAGTTGGCTTTCCTAAGGCACGGCGCACCTCTCCGATACGCTTCAATTTTGGATGTACATTTGGAGCATATAAAAAAGCAATACCTTCTTTTTCTAAAAGCTCTACCGTTTGCTCAATAGAAATATTTGTATGAATACCTAATGCCTCTAACACATCCGCACTACCTGATGCAGATGAAATTTTACGATTACCATGCTTAGCCATTTTGACACCTGCCCCCGCTAATACAAAAGCCGATGCAGTACTAATATTAAATGTATTTAATCCATCACCACCTGTACCACAGTTATCCATATAGACACCTGCTTTAGCTGGTACTTCCAGTGCAAATGAACGCATAACCGTTGCTAATGCCGCCACTTCATGAGCCGTTTCGCCCTTTGCCGATAAGCTTAATAAAAAATTAGCTATTTCTTCTTTCGGTGTAGTTTGTTGGAACATCCATTTTGCCGCTTCTATCATTTCCTCGTACATTAAATGCTGACGCTGCTGAACCTTTCTTTTTATCATTTCCATCATTTTATCTCACCTTCATTTTTCAAATGTTGTAAAAACGACTGTTCTTCCGCTGTTACTTGTTTCAGTACATTTTTCACATTTGAATATTTTGTTACCGTTATCGTGGATTGCATATGCATTGTTTCATTTTCAACAACAATTGACTTACCAGTTAATGCAAAATCTAAATGCCCATTAAATCCTATAAATCCTATAGCACCACCAAAAACACCTGCTGTTTGCGTTGTTTTTGCTATATTACTCTCGATTTGTTGATCTGGCATACATGTAGATGAAAATGGCGGTATTGTCGCAGCTAAGACGTCTATTGCATGTAGCATCGGTAATAGTTGCCCTTCTACATAGGATGTCATGTGCAGCTTCTGCTTCGAACGCTCAATTCTCATCGCATCAATCACTTGAATAGAATCACGAAAACATACATTTGCTAGCTCTTGTTGTACAGCCGTAACAAGAACTGCATGCGATTTCCTCACTTCAGTATTTTCGTACAGCTTACGTTCATTTTCTCTATCTTCTAAGTTGGTTGTGCCGCGTGGAAAAGAGCCCTCCGTAGGTATCGCAATAACACGTTCACCCTTTACTTGAACCAAACTTTCAGGCGATGTTCCCATCACAATATGATCATCAAATGTTACATAATACATATATGGGGCAGGATTTTTCTTTCGTAATTGACGATATAATGCAAAGGCATCTCCATGCATAGTAGCTATAAAGTGTTTGGAAAGAATAACACGTGTATGCTCCTCGCTTAACGTCTCTGTTAAGTTTGTAACAGATGTTGCAAATTGTTTATCTGATAACGGCTTTAGCGCATGATAGCTCCATGTTGTATCTTCAACTTCTTTGCCTGTTAATAACTGCAGAGCCAATTCCTCTAAATTCGGCTCTTTATTTTCTGCATCGATGTTTGTATGGATCAATGTAACTTCATCCGTTAGGTGGTCAAAAACAACGATTGTTTCATAAACATGAAAATGTATATCTGGTCCCTCTAAAATTTCTTGATTTCTTGCTACATTGTTTGTAGCACCACTGCCAATATAACCTATTGCACCACCTGAAAATGGAAATTCAGTCGTATTCGAAATACGAGGCATCAAGCGTTTCAACAATACGAAAATGTCGCCTTTATGTGTATACGTTTTTCCCGTTTTATAGGAGTATTCCGTAATCTCATCGCCTATACCTTTATATGTTTTTCGAGGATTGGCACCTATGAACGAATAGCGTCCTGCCCCTTCATGCTGTGCTGAACTTTCTAGCAAAAATTTATGTGTACCTTGCAAGCGTCTAAAAATTAATATTGGCGTTAACGAATCCCCATTTATTTTCTTTACCTTTGTTCTTGAACTGGTTGTTTGCATATCGACTAAACTCCTTTTAAACATTAATTTTACGTTTCTCGATTTAGCAAAAGCATAAAACAAAACAAAAAAAGCCCTCTGCAAAAAGGAATTTTCCTAATTACAGAGGACGATCATGACCGCGTTGCCACCTCATATTAGAGCTATAAAGCTCTCACTTATGTGCATCATTTTTACCTATAGCAAATAAAATCTATCGCAGTGTTTTTTGTGCGAAAGATTTATAGGCATATGTCTAATAAACAGTTGTGTAGTTAACTGTTTAAGATGAAGCACCCCCGATAACGTGGGGAATCCGTTTGCTATTTGCATAGCAACTCTCATAAGTCCATTCACATAAGCTACAAATCAGTTTTCACCAGCCACTGACTCTCTAGATTGCACACTTATGCTACTACTCTTATTCAACAATTTCTCAGCTATTCTCGTCTATGCTCTGCTCATCTGTTCTAGGCTGATCTCGCTCCCGAGACCTTCTACCGTATCCGAACGAAAAGTTAGCCTTATTCTATGCCACCCTACAATAATTGTCAACCAATTCTGATTAAAAGATTACAAAGTTGCTTATTTCTTTTGACATTTGTTAGGGACTTTCATTATTTTAAGCAGATAAAATAAACCAACGAACAAAAATATAACTCCTAAAAAATTCAATACAATATTTTTAAGTAATTCATCTTTTACTGTAATATTTAAAAAGAAAGAACCAACCAGCACAATAAACAAACTCAATACAATTTTCAGCAATTTCATTAAATTTCCCTCCTATAAAATCACTTGTTAGTTTAATTTATTTCCTTTTCTATATATAATTTATATATCATATTTATAGTCTTTTAAAGAAAGGAGTATAATCATGAAAAAATTTCTAAACCTTACAGCGTTAATACTACTAGTAATATTTACTCTCAATCTCCCCTCAGCTAATGCAGAAGTATCATCAAATAATAAAAGATTTATTTTAACTGACTCTGCAACAAAAGAAAGTTTCATCGTAACAATAAATACTGACAACGGCATAAAAACGGTGATTGTAGACGACGGAAACACGACTGAAAACATTGTCAACGATACTAAAAAAATGAAATGTTTTTAAACGGTGAAAAACTTTCAGATGAAATAGTAAATTCTTTAAAAAAATTTGCTGAAATTGAAAATGAGCATACATCAATCAATAACCATCAATCTATTCACTTGCAAAACAATAATCCAAGACCTTTATCAGTTGATCAAGGTGCTGGATTTGGTACAACATGGGTTTATGAATTTACAGATTATGGACAAATTAATGTATCTGGCTTAACTAAAGCTGCACTAATAGGTGTCCTCGCAGCCATACTTACAAAAAATGTAATAGTAGGTGTTCTAGCTTCTATAGCAACTGCCATTTTTTCTTCAGTCTCTTCTGAAAGAGGCAGTGTATATTATAAGCACATCAGATATACAAAACCACACGAACAGTTTCCCTTACTATATAAAAGATATAAAGAAGATGTATATTTTTACAAATACTCACAATATACAGGGCTAATAAGACATGAAACAATCTATCATTAACACAATAAAAGATTATTATTAGAAACACTAAAATTTTCAACAAAAATACTCAATAATTAAGTTATTTGTAAAACACTAATCCTAACCATACAAAAAGAGCCATTCTCAACATCAGTTGAGAATGGCTCTTTTAACTATTTATTAAACAGTAGGTTCGTCAGTTCCCCATTGTTTTTTCTCTTTTTTGCGTAATTGACCATCTGATTTTTTCATCTCACGCACTTTTAGTGAGTACCAGATTTGGGCTGCAATACAGATTGAAGAATACATACCTGTAATTAAACCAATTAATAACGCAATTGAGAACGTTTCAATTGAAGGTGCACCGAAAATCAGGAGCGACACTACTACGATAATTACAGTTAATACCGTATTTACCGAGCGTCCCATCGTTTGACGTAACGATTTATTAACAATGTTCGCCAAAACTTCTCTGTCTTTAATCGTATCATACTGCTCTAAGTTTTCACGCATGCGGTCAAATGTAACAATTGTATCGTTAATGGAGTAACCAACAATTGTCAGTACGGCTGCAATAAACGTAATGTCCACTTCTAAGCGCATAAAACTAAAGACAGCAATGATGAGGAATACGTCATGCAGAAGCGATACAATCGCGCCAATACCCATACGCCATTCAAATCGAATCGCTACATAAATAATGATTCCAAGTGCAGCAAGTGCTAATGCTTTAATAGCATTTTTCACGAGCTCTTTACCGATAGTTGGAGATACAGTACTTACTGCAGGTTCATGACCATATTTCTCGCCTACTACCTTTTTGAATTTTAAAACTTCACTTTGTGATAAGTCATCTTTATAACGGATAACCGCCATATTATTTTTCTCACCTGAAAGCACAATATCATCAGATGGGAAATCGATGCTAGCCACATATTTTGAAACTTCTTCTTTTGTTAATGTTTGATCCGCTTCTATTTGCACGCGCGTACCACTTGAGAAGTCAATCCCAAGGTTTAAACGGAAGATTCCAAGAACGACAATCCCTGCAACAAAAATAGCTAAAGAGAGCGTATAGAATTTTTTACGGTTGTGTACAAAGTCAAAACGATCAAATTTCGTTGATAAATCTAATGTACCGATTTTTTCATCCAAGCTATGTTGTTTAGATTTTGGTATACCAAACCATGCTGGATTATTAAAGTAACCGCTGTTTACAAGTAATCCTAATAGCACACGAGAACCCCAAACAGCCGTTAAGAAGCTCAATAAGATACTAATGATTAATGTTGTTGCAAATCCTTTAACAGAGCTTGTACCGAAGTAGAATAATACACCTGCAGCTAATAATGTTGTGAGCTGCGCATCGACAATCGCTGATAAAGATTGTTTTGAACCAATCTGGAACGCTTGTTTTACCGAATAACCAACACGTAGCTCTTCCCGAATACGTTCTGCTGCCAAGATATTCGCATCTACTGCCATCCCTATTCCGAGCACGATAGCTGCAATACCTGGCAATGTTAACACGGCATTAATCCAGTCGAACACAACAAGTACTAGGAATGTGAAAACAACAAGAGTAACAATTGAAATGAAACCAGGTAAACGGTAGTAGAATAGCATAAATAGGAATATAACTATTACGCCTACAATCCCTGCAAATACTGTACTTTTTAATGCTTGGTCACCGAATTGTGCACCAACTGATGTAGAGTAAATCTCATCAAGTTTCACAGGAAGTGCCCCTGCATTTAAAATACCTGCTAAATTTTTTGTTTCGTCAACTGTAAAGCTACCACTGATCATTACATCTGTAGTATTTAATGTTTGACTAACTGTTGCTGCAGAAGCATAGCGAGGTTTCGCTTTTTGTGATTCCGCTTTATAAGAATCGACGCCTTCTTCAAAGTCTAGCCATACAACAAGTAAATTTTGGCCTTGTGGTTTGGCAGCAATTTTACTCGTAATATCCGCAAATTTTTTCGCATCTTTTAACGTTAGCGAAACAATTGGACGGTTTTGTTGGTCAAAGGAAGCTGACGCACCATCAGCCTTTAAATCATCACCATCTAAAAGTAAATTATCATCGACATCACGGAATGTTAAATTCGCAGATGTAGATAGCATTTTACGAGCAGATTCTTGGTCTTCAACCCCCGCTAATTGCACGCGAATACGGTTTTTGTCTTCAACCTGTATGCTTGGTTCACTTACCCCAATTGCATTGACACGGTTACTAAGAGCTGTTGCCGTTGCGGTTACAACCTCAGGTGTGATTTCTTGTCCTTCTTTTAATTCTTTGACCTCATAAAGTACCTCAAACCCGCCTTGTAAATCAAGACCAAGCTTAATTTCCTTTAAGACGCCATCTACAGTCGTACCCATGGAAGCTGCAAATAGCACCAAAAGTAGCACGAATGCAACAATTCGACTTCTTAATTTCATCTATAAATCCTCCTCGAATTGGTGCAAGGGCATCCCTTACACTGCAAACAAGTATACTAGCAATACCTTTTGAAACCTGTATTCCTCCTTTTCCTTAGAATAATTGTAGCTCGTGCTTCAAAAGGGTTGCTTTACTTATTTTAATCGTTCAATAACGCGCAAATCCCGTACTAATAGAAGATGCGTCTCCCATTTCATTATGAATAGTAAGCGGAACATTTATGTAGGGAAATCAAAATTCCTTACAACTTTTTACAGCCTTTTTTTTAATATGGCTTGTACAAAGTAAAAAAGCGCAACACACTCATTATGAAACACGTTGCGCTTGGTGTCAATTCAACACTGTATTATTCTTATTAATCTTTTACAGAACCGACATATTCTGCTTGTGTTTTCACCGGACCAAGCAATGATTTTAGTTCCTCTGTGTTTATTTCTGCAAACCAATCATCACTTTGTAAAAACTCTACTTGGTTGAATGAGACAATATCGGACGGTGATACTGCAAAAATAGTAGCAATAATTTCATATAAGCGCAATTGCTCTATATTTTTTTTCCGCCATTTTTTTTCTACGCAAAAACGCCATAATTCTTCTGCTGTAATCGCATCATAATTATAATACTTAAATTCTGCAATCTTACTATCAATTGCCGGACGAATTTTTTCAAATAGTTGTGCATGTTGCATACTCATTTTGAATCATCTCCAATCAAAGTTGTATCGTAAGAAGTGTTTGCATACAAATAGTGTAAATGAATTTTTGCGGCTTGAGAAGGGACGGATGGCATGAGTTCTTTTGTAAGAGGTACACTATTTTTAATGTTTGTGATTTTCTTATCTAAACTCTTTGGCTTCTTTTATAGAATGCAGTTTATGCGTATTGCTGGTGAAGAGGCAGTCGGTATTTATATGACCGCCTATCCTGCATTTATTTTCTTCATCTCACTCATTCAACTTGGACTACCTATCGCTGTAGCAAAAATTGTAGCTGAATTACTAGCAAAAAATAAACGCGAAAGCATTTTTGGCGTGATGCGTACAGCAATCCTTTGGTCATTTATTGGTATGATTGTTTTTATGCCACTCGTTGCACTAACAATACCTTATATCTCTACTACGCTGTTACATAATGAACAAACAACCTTTACACTTTGGATTGCACTCTTCGCTGTGCCAGTTTCGGTTGGTTCAGGATTACTTCGCGCTTATTTACAGGGCGTTGCTAAAATTACACCAACTGCTTGGGCACAAATGCTTGAACAAATTGTTCGTATCGGGTTTATTACCTTCATGTTACCACTGGTTGCTGCTTATAATAATGCTTCGATAACTGCAGCTTCTGCAATGGGTATTACACTGTTAGCTGAAGTAGTTGCTTTCTTGTATTTATGGCTACATTATACGATTTCAAAGAAAAAATTATTGCCAAGAAAAAGCAAAGTGGAGTCCTATCCTGCTTCACCTATGTTGCGGGTTGCCGTACCTTCAGCAGGAAGCAAACTATTTGGCTCTTTCACTTGGTTTTTAGAACCAATTATCTTTTTAAAGGCATTAACGATGGCAGGATTGACAGCATCTGCCGCGACTATATTATACGGAGTTATTTCAGGTGTTTTAGTGCCCCTGCTATTATTCCCAGCCTTTGTATCCACAGCACTTTCAATTGTCCTTATTCCTGCTGTCAGTGATGCAGTCGCTCGTCAACATAACGCTCTTTTACAGGAACGTATATCCGTTTCTCTACGCTTATCTTCATTGGTAGGTTGCGTCGCTGCTACGTATTTTTTCGTGCACGGTGATGACTTAGCAATGAAATTATTTCACTTAGAAGAAAATAGAGGCTATGTGAAAATTTTAGCACCCATTTTCTATTTTTATTATATTCAAAGTCCATTACATTCGATTTTACAAGCTGTCGGTGAAGCTCGTGCTGCAATGATGAATTCAATATACGGTGGCCTTGGCAAACTATTCGTCATGTTTGTACTGGCCTCTCAACCTGGGATACAAGAAAAAGGTGCTGTTGTAGCAATTGGCTTCGGTGTGTTACTAACATCGTTCTTGCATATCGCTACAGTTAGACAACGTAAAAATTTACGCGCAGGCTTCCGTATGTTTGTTGTACCTTATAGTTGTTTTATTGGCGTTTGTATTGCGCAATATTTCTTCATGCAAATTATGCCATTACCGTTCCTATTAAGTAGCTGTGTTACATTATTTTTACTATTTACGCTGTTATTACTGACAAACCAATTACGCTTTACAGATTTCCTTTATATACGTAAATTAGCCAAGAAGGTTTAAAATTCCTTTAATTGAATATGGAGTCGATTGTCTTCCCATATACAAAAGAACACCGTACTAGTATCCTGAATATTATTTTTAGCTAGCTCTTCCATTAACCATTCTTCATCCTTATGAATAATCAATAAGTGTCTATTTTGGATATCACCATCAATGATCAGCGGATAGATAAATGCCTTCTCATCCTTTTTGTAAACGGAAAGGTTGCCAGAAGGCTCTAAGTAAGCATAAGCAATTTCAGTAACAGAAGCGATGCCATTTTCACGTAGTTGCTGACATAGGTCATCCAAATTATAGCGTTGCTTCCGCATTTCATTTTCTTGGATAATACCATCTTTAACGAGAAGTGCTGGTTCACCGTCAACTAAATCACGTATCTTTTTATTTTTTAACGATAAATAAGCACTCAATATTTGAATAAAAAGCAAAATAATAATCGGTAAAATGGCATTAAATAAAGGATTTTCGTAATCATCAAGTGCAAAAGCAGCAACTTCCGCAATCAAAACAAACACGACTAAATCGATGACAGAAAGTTCACCTACTTCACGTTTACCCATTAAACGAAAAACAATAAGTATAAACACATATAAAAAGCACGTTCTAAAAATAATTGTTAAATATTCTTCCATACAGACACCCCCACAATATCAAGGTGACCGTATCAGTTGCTTTTTATACAAAAAAGCTGTGTCAAAAATGCGCACATTTCGACAAAGCTTTTAGAATTGCAAAGGCGTTGTCCAAAAATTATTTGGGACAACGCCTTATATTATTATACTTGGTCATTTACGACACGTCCAATTGCTTGACGGTCAAATTTAACGCGAACATTATCAGCGATAACTAAAGTGATAGCAGTGTCCTCGATTGAGTCGATCACACCATGTAAGCCACCGATTGTAATAACTTTATCACCGCGCTGTAAGCTACCTTGCATATTTTGCGTTTCTTGCTGTCTCTTTTTAGCAGGACGGATTAAAATGAACCACATCGCCACGAACATCAATATAATAGGCGCAAATCCTAAAATTGATTCCATATTCATATTGTTAGCCCCCTTTCCAAATCTCACTTTTTTAGTATAGACTATTTCACCCTAAAAAAGCGATGGACAAGCCCAAAATTTTTCTATATTATCAATAGTTTTTCTATAACAGGTAAATTTTCGCTAAGATACATTCCATTTTTAGAAGTTTTTAGCATCCGGTCCATTAAAACCGTACTTCTCGAAAAATTCTTCACGGAAATCACCAAGACGATCCTCACGAATAGCCTCACGCACTTGCTCCATTAGCTTCAGTAAAAAATGCAAGTTATGATAAGAAGTTAAACGTATACCGAATGTCTCTTCCGTACGAATTAAATGCCGAACATACGCACGAGAATAATTTTTACATGTGTAGCAATCACAGTTTGGATCGATTGGACCGAAATCACGTGCATATTTCGCATTTTTAACGACTAAACGGCCTTCAGATGTCATTAATGTACCATTACGTGCAATTCGTGTTGGTAATACACAGTCAAACATATCGATTCCTCGAATAGCGCCGTCAATAAGAGAATCTGGCGAACCAACACCCATTAAATAACGCGGCTTATTGGATGGCATTAACGGTGTCGTAAACTCTAGCACTCGGTTCATCACATCTTTAGGTTCGCCTACTGATAAGCCCCCTATTGCATAACCAGGAAAATCAAGCTCTACTAATGCTTCAGCAGAGCGACGACGTAATTCCTCGAATTCTCCACCTTGAATAATGCCGAATAGGCCTTGATCTTCTGGACGAGCATGCGCTTCTTTGCATCGCTTTGCCCAACGCGTCGTTCTGTCTACCGATTTCAGCATATAGTCATATGTTGCTGGGTAAGGTGGACATTCATCAAATGCCATCATAATGTCTGACCCTAAATCATTTTGAATTTCCATCGCCTTTTCTGGACTTAAAAATAGCTTATCACCATTTAAATGATTACGGAAATGGACACCTTCTTCTTCGATTTTACGGAATTGGCTCAGTGAAAACACTTGGAAGCCACCTGAATCCGTTAAAATCGGGCGATCCCAGTTCATAAATTTATGCAGTCCACCTGCTTCCTTCACAATATCATTGCCTGGACGAAGCCATAAGTGGTACGTATTTGAAAGAATAATGCCCGCATTCATTTCTTTTAATTCCTCAGGAGACATCGTTTTAACGGTCGCTTGAGTCCCCACAGGCATAAATGCTGGTGTTTCAAAAGAGCCATGTGGTGTATGCACGATGCCTAGTCGCGCTCCTGTTTGCTTACATGTATGAAGTAGTTCATAACGAATTGCTGGTTGTGTCATAAAATAATAAATCCTCTCTTATCTAAAGTAAAAACAGTACTCCGATTTTTTTAAATTTTTCATTTGAAAAATCAATATCAACATTCAACTGTCTTAATAGAATGTTGATAAACATTATTTACGAATTGAACTTGGACGTATAAACATAGCATCCCCGAAGCTGAAGAAGCGATATTTTTCTTCTACTGCCTGATTGTAAGCACTTAAAATCGTATCCTTCGTCGCAAGTGTACTAACGAGCATTACTAAAGTCGATTTCGGTAAATGGAAGTTTGTAATTAAACCATCCACTACAGTAAATTTATAGCCTGGATAAATGAAAATAGATGTCCAACCTTGCTCTGCACGTACTTCTCCATACTTAGAGCCAATTGTTTCGAGCGTACGAGTAGAAGTTGTACCAACAGCTATCACATTCCCACCATTTGCTTTCACTCGGTTGATCGTAGCAGCCGCTTCTTCTGTTACGCTATAAAATTCAGCATGCATTTCGTGATTTTCTATCGAGTCCACACTCACTGGACGGAATGTTCCAAGACCAACATGCAGCGTTATAAAAACAATTTCCACACCTTTTGCGCGAACTTGATTTAATAATTCTTGAGTAAAATGAAGACCTGCTGTTGGTGCTGCTGCCGAGCCGCGTTCTTTCGCATATACAGTTTGATAACGTTCACTGTCATCTAATTTTTCGCGAATATATGGAGGCAATGGCATTTCTCCAAGTTGCTCCAATATTTCATAAAAAATACCTTCGTATTTAAATTCAAACATCCGGCCACCATGGTCTAACTCAGCTGTACAAGTAGCGGTTAGTAAACCGTCGCCAAATGTCACAACGGTACCCACTTTAACACGTTTTGCTGGCTTTACAAGCGTTTCCCATTCATCAGTGCCTGCTGTTTGCTTTAAAAGCAATACTTCGATATGTGCGCCTGTTTCCTCTTTCACACCCATTAAACGTGCTGGTAATACTCTTGTATCATTTAATACAAGACAGTCACCAGCATGTAGCTCATTTAATATATGGGCAAAATGATGATGCTCGACTTTTTCTGAGCCCGGTGTCACCACCATTAAACGGCTTGCCGTACGATCGACAAGTGGCGTTTGTGCAATGAGCTCCTCTGGTAATTCAAAATCAAAATCTTCTACACGCATTGAAAAAACTTCCTTCTTTTATGTTTGTTGTGGATAATCATATCCAAAATGTTCGTAAGCAAGATGCGTTGCAACACGTCCACGCGGTGTACGTTGAATAAAGCCTATTTGCATTAAATAAGGCTCGTACACATCTTCTATCGTCACTCGTTCTTCACCTATGGAGGCAGCAAGTGTATCTAAGCCTACTGGGCCACCACGGAAGCGCTCAATCATATTGGTCACAAGTTTATGGTCAATATGGTCAAGCCCTCTAGGATCAACTTGTAAAAGTTCTAGCGCTTGCTTGGCAAGGTCCTCCGTTATCATACCATCTCCAAGCACTTGTGCATAATCTCGCACTCGTTTAAGTAAGCGGTTAGCGATACGAGGCGTACCACGTGAGCGCCTTGCCATTTCACCTGCGGCTATTTGCTCAATATCGACATCAAATAAATGCGCGCTTCTAACTACAATTTCAGCTAATGATGTATCATCATAAAATTCTAGACGTAGTAGAACACCAAATCGATCTCGGAGTGGCGCTGACAACGCTCCCGCTCTTGTAGTTGCCCCAACGAGTGTAAAAGGTGGCAAATCAAGACGGACAGAACGTGCTTCAGGGCCTTTTCCAACAACGATGTCTAAACAAAAATCCTCCATTGCTGGATATAGTACCTCTTCAATCGCACGGGGAAGGCGATGAATTTCATCAATAAATAATACATCCCCCGGCTCCAGTGAGCTTAAAATTGCGGCTAAATCTCCTGGACGCTCAATAGCAGGGCCACTCGTCATACGAACATTAACATTCATTTCATTTGCAATAATCGCGGCTAATGTCGTCTTTCCCAATCCAGGAGGACCATATAATAGTACATGATCCAAACTTTCCTGCCGAAGCTTCGCCGCTTCAATGAAAATTTGTAAGTTCTCTTTAACCTTCTGCTGCCCAATATATTGAGCCAATCTTTGTGGTCTTAGAGATAATTCAAATTGTTCATCATAACTACCTGCTTCACTTGCTATCATGCGCTCTGACATGTACCTGCCCCCCTTTCATTATTTTAACTTCAGTAGAAGCTGTAATGCTTGCTTCATATAGGCATCTGTTGTTTCTAGCTTGTCATTATCTTCAAGAAGCGGTCGGATTTTATCGAGTTCTTTTTCTGAATAACCAAGTGCCATTAATGCTAGAATGGCTTCTTCTAATTCATGCTTATATGGATTGACGCCAAATAACGGTAACTCATCCTCAGAGCTAGGTAACTCAATAGTGTCAAGTAAAGAACCAAGTTTGCCTTTCAAATCTAGAATCATTTGACGTGCTGTTTTTTTACCAACACCAGGGAATTTCACTAAAAATGCTTCGTCTTCACGTTCGATGGCACTGATTACTTGTTGTGGATTGCCTGTTGCTAAAATCGCAAGCGCCCCTTTAGGTCCAATGCCCGACACTAAAATTAATTTTCGGAACAGCTCTCGTTGGTCTAAATTAGGAAAGCCATACAACATTTGTGCATCTTCTCGAACATGTAGATGTACGTAGATTTGTTGTTCTACGGCTGACGCACGAAATGCAAATGGATTAGGTGTATTCAACTGCCAGCCAATCCCCTGTTGCTCCAAAACGATATACTCAGGCGTAATACGCACTACTTGTCCTTTTAAATAATCATACATGTAAAATCCCTCACATTCATCGTCTTCGATTATAGCATATAGCGAACGAATGCTCGACTATATAAATGGCGATAGTACCGTTCACATGCAAAAATGACCGCCTCGGAGACGGTCATTTCTTTATCACTCTATCAATATCGTACCACAGTTTCGGCCAGTATGTTAGGGCTCGCTTAGTAAACGGTATTAAATAATCTAAAAATACTAGCTGTTGTTCTAGTGGCAAATCTACAGCAAATAACCACTCTCGTAATAACTCATTAGGAAACTTTAGACGATGTAACTTTCTCTTATCTAACCGTTGAAGCTCTGGTAATTCGTTCAAAATACTATCAATATTATAATCTACTGCAGGTAACACACGATGCAGCCATAATATATATTCATCATCAGCTTCACCAAGATGTGCAAGATCAAAATCGATTAAGCGCAATTCCCCATCTGAACACCATAAGAAATTATGATGAACGACATCACCGTGTAACAATGTTATATCTTTCTCTGGCACATTTTCCTGTTCCATTAACTGCAAAGCCTTTTCACTAAAATGAATGATTTGATCCACTTCTTCTCTCGTTAAAAATGCTCTAAATTCATTTCGTCTGCTTTTAAAACGCATATGACGCATCTGCCATTTTAAAAGCTGTGAGAAGGTATACAAACCTGGCACTCGTTGCCACGCAGTTTTTTGATTTGTATCATGCAGTGTGTTTAATAACTTTAAAGATTGTTCTCTATCTTTTTTATGTGCAAAATTCGCACTGCGGCTTCCCTCTTGCCACATTTGAACGATAAGTTGCTCATCATCACTTTTTACTAGAGGCAAGACGAGGGAGGGCTCTATTCGTCCAAGTTGACGATGAATTGCCCTCACCTTATCTGCTATTTCTAACTGCTTTGCTCGTTTCACAAAATAATGATTTGATCGATATTTATACTTCCAAATGTTCGGTTTTACTTCCTCAACAATGAATGCTTTTTTACCATCGATAAGGCGTCATCCCGCCTGGGAAAAAGTTCGGTGAAACCCATGGTCCAGGTGAAGGACATGGTGGCGGGCATGGCGGTGGGCAATTATGGTCAAATTGCCAATTAGGCATCATTACCGGCTGAGAACCACATCCACAGGATTGACCCATTCCATGTTGTGCACCACATCCGCAAGATTGACCCATTCCATGCTGTGAACCACATCCGCAAGGTTGATTCATCGGCATCATTGGCATCATTGGCATCTGCTCAAATTGAGGCTGCATTTGCGGCTCATTAAAGAATGGTGATGAGCTCGATTCTAAGAAATTCGCACCTTCTACATATGTTGGCATTGGTTGTTGCGGCATAGCATATTGCATTTGTTGCTGTGGCATTGTATATGCCTCTACTTGTGGATGCATTGGCATATGCCACCACATTTGATGATGCATTGGCTGATGACAGCTAGAGCAATGAGGTACCATTGGCATATGTGGTACCATATGAACCGGCGGCGGTGCTGGTGCTGGCTGTGGTGGCGGCGGCGGTGGCGGCGGTGCTGGCTGTGCTACTGGTGGTGGTGGTGCTGGTTGTTGCACTTGCGGCATTACTAATTGTTGATTCCAGCTAAGTTCTACTGGCTGAGGCACCCACATCGGTTGCTGTTGTTGTGGCATCGGCATTGGCATTGGAAACGGTATTGGAATCATCTGTGGTTCTGGCATCGGCATCGGTGCTGGTGGTTGAATAACAATAGGGGGTGGTACCGGCATCGGTCTTTGCACCTCTTTTTTAACACTTTCCTTTGGCTTTGTTTGAGTTGGCATCTCTTTATGCACTTGTGTTTCTTTATGTGTTTCCTTATGTGATCCTTTATGTGGCTCCATGTTTATTTTTTCAGGCAAAATAATTTCCATGCCCGGAACAATATAATCAGGGTTGGCAAGATGGGCATTGAGTCGCTTTAAATCCTCAAACGAAATACCGTACTCTTTCGCAATCTTCCACAACGTATCTCCCTTTTGAACAATATGAATACGCAATTTTTTCCTCCCTTCCTCTCTACGTATCATATGTTCAATGTTTCATTTGGATACAAAAAATTACGCATGGTGGAAATGCTTCATGGTACACTAATGCTTAAGGAATAACACTTCCTTTATTACATGGCAGAGGTGATCTTTTATGAAAAAAATGTTAGGCGAGGAACGCCGACTGCAACTTTTAGAACTGCTAAAAAAAAGCAACACACCTATAACTGGGACAGACTTCGCTAAATTTGCAAACGTTTCTAGACAGGTCATTGTTAACGATATGACATTATTAAAGGCTAGAAATGAACCTATCATTGCAACAAGCCAAGGTTATATTTATATGCACCAAGAGCAACTCAGTCAAACTGTTGAACGGACAATCCCATGTTTCCACAAACCAGAAGACGCTAAAGATGAATTGTTAACAATTGTAGACTGTGGTGGAACAGTTAAAAATGTAATTGTCGAGCATCCCATTTACGGAGAGCTTACCGCTTCGTTCATGGTCTCCAATCGTCATGAAGTTGAAAAATTTGTACAACGTGTTAACGACACACAAGCAAGCTACTTATCTGCACTTACAGGCGGCACTCATCTTCATGTTATTTCAGCACCTTCCGTTGAAGTTTTAGACTTAATTGAGCAATCATTGCAAAAAAAGGGCTATCTCGTTTCAGATTAATAAGGTATGGTGACGGACGAAAATTAGAGCCGAGAGCTAGCTCATAGATGTTCTTGTGCATAATACCAGGCTTTCTATAACGAACGTAAAAAAATCCACTTCGGTTTCCGCGGGCACGATGTAAGCCGCAGAAATCTTCGTGGATTTTTACTCGGTTAGTAATAAAATTTTTGAAATTTTAAAAATTGTTTATGTGCCTGGCACCTTAAAGAAAACGTTGTCGTTGTGAGGGTGTTGGTAATAGACATGCTTGCTTTTTACCGAAAAGACGATAACGATTTTTTGCAAAAAGTTTATATGCTGTATTTCGTATACATTGTGGTATAACAATTAGCACGTAGCAAGCAGGCCATAAGCCATCTAAACGTCGACTAATTTTAAGCGCTGCTGTTGATTCAAAATAAATATTCTCTTGTTCAATGTAAATCACACTATCGATATTTGCTGGTACTTTGTATTGCGCAAGAAGCGCTTGGCCAACCTCACTTTGAATCGAAGCAAACTTGAAAAACGCAGCTTGATCGCGTTTGATTATAAATTGCACACTGTTATTACAGAAATTACAAATTCCATCAAACAATATTATACCACCCATTTTTGACACCCCTAAACCTGTTAGTCTTCGTCAGATGTTAAATACGTAAAGTATGTACCAAGAGATTTCACTTTGCAGCCAAGTGCCGCTAGCTCCTCCATAGCCCCCCGCATCATTGGTTGTTTTTCATCTGCTAACACATCAATCATAAAGAAATAATCCCCAAGACCTGTTTTTAATGGACGTGATTCAATTTTACTTAAATTTAATTGTCGCCACGCAAAGACGGAAAGAACTTGGTGTAAAGCACCTGAACGATCTGTCGGTAACGTAATCATGAAGGTTGTTTTCGCTTGCCCTTCTGATAATTCCTGGGGTAGACGTTTATTTTGCTTGGATAACACAAAGAAACGAGTATGATTAAAATGAAAATCATGTATATTATCTTGCACGATTTCTAGTCCGTATTTCGCTGCTGCGGCTGCATTACCTACTGCTGCAATACATTCATCTGGATTTTCGGAAACAAATTTAGCTGCGGCCGCTGTTGATGTTGTTTGATGTAAAGGCACATCACTGAAGCGATAAAATAAATATTTATGACATTGTGCTAAAGCATGCGGATGTGAATATACTCCTTTGATCGATTCCCAATTGTCCTTTTGCGCCTTATTGACCATTAAATGTTGTTGAATTTTTAATTGTAGCTCACCTGTCACATAAAGCGTTGCCTCATGGAATAAATAATCGAGCGTCAATGGTACTGAGCCCTCTAATGCATTTTCTAATGGTACAACCGCTAAATCAACCTTGCCCTCTGCTACTGCCTCAATGCATTCAGGTATCGTTGTACATGGTACAAGGCTATCAGTTGGGAAGATAGATTTTGTTGCTAAATATGTAAATGATGCTTCCGGTCCTAAATATGCAATTCGTTTCTCCCACTGTCGCTCTGTCATCAAAATGACCTCCTTCTACAATTCATAGTATCTTAAACATTTTTAATGTTTGGAAAACTCTTTATAAAAAGAAAAGGCTATGTTACATAGCCTCCCCTAAAAAGAGTAAATGTGAAAATATGTACTGCTTTTGCTAGCTGTTAAGATAAAATTGCTTTTATCAAATGCAGTTATTACACACTATGTTTGGGTATTTTAAAAAAATTTCGCAGTATTTCGCAGGATAGCGACTTAAGCGAAACCTCACAGAGGCTATTTTTAGCTTCAGAGAGGCTTGCTCATCGCATGCGGAAAGGGAGCGAAATTTTGTATCAACAGCTACCAGCATTAACTAATAAAAGGCAAGGGGCTTTTTCAAATAGCCCCTTACAATGCACCAGAACTAATTACCTCAGCAGATTCAACAAAATCTAATCGTTTTAGCTGCTGGATTAAATCATCAAGTTCAGAAGTCATACTCGTCACATCTAATGACAATGTCACATTAGCACGTCCTTGAATTGGTATAGTTTGATGGATTGTTAGTACATTACAATGTGAATTTGTCACAGTTTCTAATAACTTAGCCAACGTTCCTTTTCGATCTTGAAGCTGTAAAAAGACAGTTAAAATGCGCTCCTGTACAATAGAGTGAAAAGGAAATACAGCATCACGATATTTGTAAAACGCACTGCGCGATAAATCCACTTGCTTTACCGCATCCCAGATGGAGGATACTGAACCACTTGAAAGTAATTGCTTCGCCTCCAATGTTTTTTGCATAGCATCCGTCAATACATCTTCACGAACTAAATAATATCGCTGATTCGCAACATTCTTCATACGCTTCCCCCTAAAACTCCTGTCTTAATCTATAAATTCGAACTCAAACTCTTGCAGACGAACTGTATCACCATTTTGAGCACCACGCTCACGCAATGCCTCGTCCACGCCCATACCGCGCAATTGGCGTGCGAAACGGCGAATACCATCTTCACGACTAAAGTCTGTCATTTTAAATAGACGTTCAATCGAGTAGCCACTAATGATAAATGTACCGTCATCATCACGTGTAATCTCGAAATCATCACCTTGTGATTGATGCTTGTACATCACCGTTGCGTCTGATTGCTCCTCTACATCTTCAAATAGAGGGAACTCAGGCGTTACTTCAAGTAAATCTGCTATAGCAAATAATAATTCTTTTAAGCCTTGTCGTGAAACTGCTGAGATTGGGAAGATTTGTACATCTTCGCCTACCTTTTTGCGGAATTCCACTAAGTTTTCTTCTGCTTCTGGCATATCCATTTTATTTGCTACAATAATTTGAGGACGCTCTGTTAAACGCAGATTATATTGCTTTAACTCCTCGTTAATTGTTAAATAGTCTTCGTACGGGTCACGGCCTTCCATTCCTGACATATCGATAACATGCACAATTACACGTGTACGTTCGATATGACGTAAAAATTGATGTCCTAACCCTACGCCTTCATGTGCACCTTCAATTAGCCCAGGTAAATCTGCCATTGCAAAGCTTCGGTGATCATCTGTTTCAATCATTCCTAAATTCGGCACGATTGTCGTAAAATGATAAGCGCCAATCTTTGGTTTTGCTGCAGAAACAACAGATAATAGTGTTGATTTTCCTACACTTGGGAAACCAACTAAACCAACATCTGCTAATACTTTTAACTCTAATATAACATTTAATTCTTGTCCTGGCTCGCCTTTTTCAGAAAGCTCAGGCGCAGGATTAGCCGGGGTTGCAAAGCGGGAATTCCCACGTCCACCTCGACCTGATTTAGCGATAATCGCTTGTTGACCATGCTCAACTAAATCTGCGATGACTTCTCCTGTTTCCTCATTCATCACAACTGTACCTGGTGGCACTTTGACAATTAAATCTTCAGCGCGTTTTCCGTGCATCCCTTTACTCATCCCGTGTTCACCACGATCTGCTTTAAAGTGTCGTTTATAACGGAAATCCATTAACGTACGTAAGCCTTCTTCTACTTCAAAGACAACGTTACCTCCGTGACCGCCATCTCCACCAGCTGGACCACCATTTGGTACATATTTTTCACGGCGAAATGCTACCATTCCATCGCCGCCATCGCCACCTTTTACATATATCTTTACGTGATCGACAAACATTTATTTCACTCCCTATTTGCACTCAACACATATTGCCAGCACGTATTTGTCTGCACAATTGTTTGAATGTCGAATTGTTTCAAACCTCTTTCGGTGAATGCGTCTGCACTCCACAGTCCATTTAGCGTAAACGCCAAAACAAATGTATGATCGTCAACACGTACATCAAGCGTTAAGCTCTGCTCCGTAAATGGATCTAATGTATCATAAACATGCATAACTGTTTTGTTTAAATACTCTACAACATCCTTGTCAATATTATTAGTGACTGGTTTTTTGATCTCACCATTAAGCTCCAGCGGTAAAGATGGATAGCGCCATCCTGCTGTTTGTAGCCACTCCATTGTTTGTGGTAATTGTAGACGACTCATGATAGACAATACTCGTAGCTGTTCCGAATAATGTTGAATAAGTTCTTTTGATTCATCAATTCTACCTAAATCTAAATTCATGCGAATAAGTTGAAGTTGATTCACATAATCATGATTTGCAAAACGTAATACCTCACTAATGGTTAGTGATTGATTGTTCATCCCATTCACTCCAATAAAGTTATCTTAACTAGTATAACAAGTTTTGATGTATTTTTCCCTTAATTCTTCATTGAAATTTAGCCAAAAAAAGGACTGCAATAAATGCAGTCCTCCGCTTTATGTCTACTTTATTAAAATTAAGCTTCTTGTGTAGCTGGGTATACAGATACTTGTTTGCGATCGCGACCTAAGCGTTCGAATTTAACAACGCCATCAACTTTAGCAAATAGCGTATCATCACCACCACGACCTACGTTTGTACCTGGGTAAATTTTTGTACCGCGTTGACGGTAAAGAATAGAACCACCAGTTACAAATTGGCCATCAGCACGTTTAGCGCCAAGACGTTTAGACTCAGAGTCACGTCCGTTTTTTGTAGAACCTACCCCTTTTTTCGATGCGAAAAGTTGAAGGTCTAATGCTAATAACAATTTCATTCTGTTCCACCTCCTACTTGGTTGTAGTTGATTTGGATATATTGTCCGTAATTTTGCACCATAGAATACACTTGAGCAGTCATTACTTGGACAATTAATTGTAGTTTTGTATCAATTTCAGGTTCTAAATCTGTTGGTAAGGATACCTTAAGAAAGCCTCCACCTTCAGCCGCTTGTTCAACTTCTGGTTGTAATTGTAGTAATGCATAAATCGCATTCACCGTACCAATGGCAATGGTAGATGCGCCTGCACATACTAAATCTTTACCAGATTCGTCGTACTCAGCATGTCCTGAAAATTCAAATGCAGACACATGTCTGTTTTCATCATGATGTATCGTAACTTTTATCAAATGTTACACCTCACAATTAAGCATTGATTGATTCAACAACTAATTTTGTATAAGGTTGACGGTGACCTTGTTTACGACGGTAGTTCTTTTTAGCTTTCAATTTGAAAACAACGATTTTCTTTTGACGGCCTTCTTTAACAGCTTTAGCTGTTACTGTAGCGCCTTCTACGAATGGAGCTCCAACTTTTACGTTTTCGCCACCTACGAATAGAACTTTATCGAAAGTTACAACCTCGTCAGCTTCTACGCCTAATTTCTCAACATAGATTTCTTGACCAGCTTCTACTTTGATTTGTTTACCACCAGTTTCAATAATTGCGTACATTTTACTGCACCTCCTCTTAGACTCAGACTCGCCTGTATATGAAGGTGATCCAAAGATACTTGAACCTTCCCAGAGCGGTTGTAGTAGCACGGGTGCTACAAACAATAACATTAAAATACTACCACACGAATTCTATCAAGTCAACCTGTTCATTACATATTTCTCAAAAGCTAAACGATACTTTCGATAATTCCATTCTTTTAGTACTTGCAACCATATAAATAGGCAAAGGACAGTCAAAAAAATGGATTGTGGCAAATTCACTAAGGTTACAATGAATAGGATAGTGGCAAAAATTAGTGAGAGCGAATAATAATATTCAAATACTCGCACACTTGGATAAAATAAAAATAAACATGCTAAGAGTATCCTTCCACCGTCCAGTGGAATAATTGGGATTAGGTTAATTACTAGTAACACTAGCTGCACATTGACTAGTCGAATTGCAATTAAATCCGGCATGAAAAAAGCAAGACCAATCCCCAGTATAGTGGCGATTGGACCTCCTAGTGCAATCCAAAGTAGTGAAGATGCCTGCACAGCTGCTGGATTTTCAAATTCAATTTCCCCTCCATATGGTGCAATAACACATGATTTTATTTTCACGCCACAAAGCACCGCGGCCAATATATGACCAGCTTCATGCCATAGCAACGAAGTCAAAATAATTGCATAATAAGCAATCTGGCCACTGAAAATCATTAACAGAATCAGAGGGATACATAATAAATGCAATTTAACTTTCATCGTTCTCCGTTGTTTCAAGCCACTGGACAATTTGTTCTAAATCAAAATGAGTTTTGTCTTTCTCAATCGAAATATAGAGTTGTCCAGTCTGCTTCATACCGATTAAGTCATTGGCCTGTATAGTCGTGTATGGTAACTGCGCTAAACTATCGAGCATCCCATAGGAGACCGTTGTGCCATCTTCATAGCTAACTGTCATCGTTTTACCGGTATATTTTGTATGGCCTGTAAAAACAACGAGCCCACTTTGCCCTGCGTATACTGGAAGACCCACATCATATTGTAATAAAAACCCTTCTTTAAAAACTTGCGCATTCGTGAACGTTAATAGTTCAGTTTGCCCTACATCACTTGAAACCATTATCGTTTCTTCCTCTTTTTTTAGCAGACTTTTTCCGAGCTCACTTAAGTATGTTAAATCTGCTGATGTCGTTACAAGCTTTCGCACAGGAGTTTCCATTACGCCTTGATCTTCTAATCGAATAACAAGCATAATTGCAGCCACAAGTAATATCATGACAATCCATTTCCATTTTTTAAACAAGCTCTCATCCTCTTTTTTCACACTATATGAGGCAGCATGTCCATTCATGCACGCAAAAAATGTGCCAGTCACTCACACAATTCTCACACAATTCGCTTTCAATAAAAAAACCTTTCCGCGCACATGCACGAAAAGGTATTGATTATCTTGAAAACAATGCTTTAAGTTTTGAGAACATTCCTCGGTGCTCGTCCTCAATGGCCATCAAGGGCACAGATTCACCTAATATGCGTCGGGCAATATTACGGTAACCTAAAGATGCTTTATTAGTCGGATCCATAACGACCGGCTCACCTTTATTTGATGATGAGATAACACCTTCACTATCGACAATAATGCCTAATAGATCAATTGACAAATGTGTTGTAATTTCATTGACATCCAGTGTATCGCCGTTTTTCATCATATGCTGACGAATACGATTAATAATTAGTTTAGGAGCAGTTATTTCTTCTTGTTCAAGCAGTCCAATAATTCGATCTGCATCCCGTACAGCTGAAATTTCTGGTGTCGTTACAACGATTGCATGGTCTGCACCTGCCACTGCATTGCGATAGCCTTGCTCAATGCCAGCGGGACAATCAATTAAAACATAATCATAGTCTCTCTTTAATTCCTCTACTAAGCTCTCCATTTGCTCAGGTGTGACAGCATTTTTATCTGTCGTTTGAGCAGCAGGTAATAAAAATAGTTTATCATCTACACGTTTATCTTTAATTAATGCTTGATGGATCTTGCATCGTCCTTCAACAACATCAACTAAATCATAAATAATACGGTTTTCGAGACCTAGAATGACATCTAAATTTCTCAAGCCAATATCTGTATCTACTAAACATACTTTTTTCCCTTGTAGAGCCAATGCAGTCCCGAGGTTAGCCGTTGTTGTCGTTTTACCGACACCGCCCTTACCTGAAGTTATGACGATCGCTTCTCCCACACTAGCTTCCTCCCTTAGACACATTCAATAATGGTCGAATATTTTTTAACGCATGAATTTGATCGTACGCAATACGCCCATCATAGCCAATAAATGCACAAGCCATGTCTGCTTGATTGATAGCTTTTACATGTTCATCTGACATTGCCTCAACCTGATCAGCAATCATAATATGTGTGGCTTCTAAACGAGAGGCAGCAATAATTGCTTCCTTATTTCCATGTACACCTGCATGTACAATTCCCTTTAGTCTGCCAAGGACGTAAACATTACCACCAGCTTCTACACGTCCATTCGGATTCACATTCCCCACAATTACTATATCCCCAGTGGCACGTAGAATTTGTCCCGATCTGACCACTCCTACATATGTATCTTGTTGGCTTTCTATCATTTTCTGGTTGCTTTCATGGACAGTCAGTACATCACTTTGCACCTTTGCTACAATTAACTGTTCTGATTCTTGAACAATTTTTACTAGCTCTTTTACTTGTTCATCTGAACAGTATCGATAGCCTAAATGTAATTGTACATCTACTTTACCATCGATACCGCCTTCTGAAACTTTTCGTTTTAGCTCATCTACTAAATCGGCATACGAACATTGATCGTCTAAACGAAGAACAAAACCATCCTTTGTTCCCTTCATATTAACTAATTGTTTTTTCATGAATGCCTCACCCCACGTTGCTCTTGATATTAAGAAACTTCACGTGCTCTCTGTAAGACACGCGCATTAATTAGATACTTGAAGGCCCAACCAAGAATCATTAAAAATAACGTATTAGCAATGATTGTTGGTAGTAGTCGTGATTGTAAGAAATCCGTTAACGGTATCGTTGTAAAAGCGATTAGGTAGAAGAATTGATAAAGTACGAATTCTAAAATTGCTACTAAAACAACTGAAATAGTCGTTGTCACAACTAAGTGCTGATGAATTATTTTCACGATAGACCCTGCTAAAAAACAAATAAGCGGATATAGTACCGAATATAATCCAATAATATCAATGTAAAACACATCATACAAGACACCAAAAAAAAGTCCATACATTACCGCTCGTTGACGGCTGTAATAGATGGATATAAATATTAAGTATAAAATTAAAAATCGAGGTACTAGATAATAGATATGCCCTCCCACTTCAATCGGTGAGAGCATAGCAAACTCTGGTTCTAGTAAAAATAGCAATACTGCAACAGAGGGAATAAGAAATCGAACCATTACTTTTCCCCCTCTTCAGTAACCTTTTGTGGATTTGTTAAATCTTCATTTGTTGCATCACCGTCAGAACCATCAATAACTGTTACTGATCGTTTTGCAATTACAACATTTTCTAAAATAGAAAAATCAGCAGATGGTTTTACATAAGCCATTTTCGTTAAGCCAAAATCATCTGTGCTAACTTCCGTAATTTCTCCGATTGGTACACCTTTAGGGAAAATACCACCAAGACCTGAAGAAACTACTTTTTCGCCTACTTTTACAGTTAAGCTAGAATCGATTCGCTTCATAATGAGTTCATTTCGTTCTTTATCAAAGCCCTCGATTAAACCGTATGCCTCTTTTTCTCCTAAAACCATCGCTGAAACACGATAGTTAGGATTATTTGTATATAAAAGCTCAACCTCAGAGGTGAAAGGGGTCACTAACGTAATTTTACCGACTAGCCCTTTCGCTGTCATAACTGCCATATTTTTTTCTACACCATGAGATGAACCTTTATTTAAAATAATTTTTTCTTCCCATTGGTCAGGATTTCTAGCAATAACCGTTGCTTGAATAGGATTAAACGCCTTTAAACTTTCTGACTTTGTAAGTTCTAGTAGTTTTTCATTTTCAGATTTTAATACCAATGCTTCGGCTTGTACAGCTGCAAAATCTTCTAAGCGTGCTTTTAAACGTTTATTTTCTTCGTACGTGTTTAAGAGGGAGTCAATATTATTAAAAATACCAGTTATGTAATTCGCCGGCTTCGCAACAATAGATTGTGCGACGCCGACAGTATCTTTAATAATTTGCTCTGGTAAAGTTGCGTTCGTCCGATCTCGTAATGAGAAGCTAATCAATGCCACAAGAAAAACCATGCCCACAAGTAGCAGTATTACTTTCTTATTGAAAAAAAAATGTGGCATTGCCTAAACCTCCTTACCCTTTTACTTGTTGTTGACGAATTAAATCAATATGATCTAAAGCTTTACCTGTCCCAATAGCTACACAGTCTAATGGATCCTCAGCAATAAATACAGGCATATTTGTTTCACGGCTAATAACTTTGTCTAAATTCGTTAATAACGCGCCACCACCAGTTAAAACAATACCTCGCTCCATCACATCAGCAGATAATTCTGGAGGTGTTTGTTCCAACGTTTTTCGTACACCATCAATAATTGATGATACCGCTTCACGCAATGATTCTGAAATTTCCTGAGACGAAATTTCAATCGTTTTTGGTAAACCAGTTAAAAGGTCACGACCTCTAATTTCCATTTTCTCATCAGGTCCTTCAGCAAACGCTGTACCAATTTCCATTTTTACTGCTTCCGCTGTACGTTCACCAATTGTTAAGTTATACGATTTACGGATATATGAAATAATCGATTGGTCCATCGCATCCCCACCGATACGTACAGACTCACTTGTAACGATACCACCTAAAGAAATAACCGCTACTTCAGTAGTACCACCACCGATATCAACAACCATCGAACCTGTTGGATCCCAAACTGGTAGGTTCGCTCCAATAGCTGCTGCAAATGGCTCTTCGATTGTAAAGGCTTCTTTTGCGCCTGCTTGACGAGATGCATCGATAACTGCACGTTGTTCAACCGATGTAATACCGTATGGCACACAAATCATTACATTCGGTTTTTTCCAATTACCGCCAGAATTCTTACAAGCTTCTTTTAAATAATATTCAATCATCGCTGTTGTAATATCATAATCAGCAATAACGCCATCTTTCATCGGACGAATCGCCACGATTGACCCAGGTGTACGGCCAATCATATTTTTCGCATCATTACCAACTGCAACGATGTCTCCTGTTTTTGTGTTTTTCGCTACTACAGAAGGCTCGCGTAAAACGATCCCCTTCCCTTTAATAAAAACTAATGTATTCGCTGTGCCAAGGTCAATCCCGACATCTTTACTACCTAATCCAAACAAATTGTGTACTCCCTTTCTATTTAAGCCATACTATCGTTGACATAAAATCATACCGTTCATTATAACGGATAAATGCAAGAATTTGTAGTGCCACATACCTCATCTTGCAGAAAACTTACTATTTTAATTCCCTCTTAAACTAAAAATAGTACGTATAGATTAGCATATTATTTTTTTTCATGTAAAACAACGCATTATAGGCTACCAATTTTTGTGAATGCTATAGATATTTCTACGAATACAATAACGTCATTCAATCAAAAAGGTTCATTTTTTTATTAAAGTGCTTAAAATCGCTCAAACTATACTAAAGCTAAAATATACTAGAAAAATTTTTTTCTCCTAAATAAATGCGCTGCGCTAGGGAGTCACTTAGTAATATTAACAGAAGTATTAATCTAAAGAGCTCTGCAAAATATTTGCAGAGCTCAGCTTGTCGACAAAGCTATTTAATTTACAAAAAGCTGTTCTGTAGTAAAACTAGCAAGCTCCACTACTGCGTATTGCATGCGTGAGCGACATGCTCCTTACTAATACGCGCATTTAGCAGACGAGGAGCTAAGTTAATTGTACGACTGCTAACAGCCTTTGCTTGTCCAGTAAAGGTTGTGCGTCCTATGCAAGACTTATTTAAAAAGCCTTTAATCGTACAGTGCTAAAAATAACCTTTTTCTTTTAAGCTAATAAATTGATGGTCACCGATGATGACGTGATCAAGTAATTCAATACCAATAATAAAACCAGCTTCCTGAATTCTTTTCGTTACCTCAATATCTTCTGGACTCGGTGTCGGCACACCACTTGGATGATTATGAGCACATATAATAGAGGCAGCGGATCGCTTTACAGCCTCCCGAAAAATTTCTCTCGGATGCACAATGGACGCATTCAAACCCCCGATAAAAATCGTTTTTTTATGAATGATTTGATTTTTTACATCAAGAAAAAGTACAACAAAATGTTCCTGACTCAGTGAGGTCATATCAGGCATTAGGTATGCAGCGGCATCTTGTGGAGAACGAACAGTATACTTGTCATCATTTTGCTTTTGAGACAAGCGCCTTCCAAGCTCGATTGCAGCTAAAATTTGGATTGCCTTTACCTCTCCAATACCTTTTATGGCAACCATTTCTTCAATTGTCGCATGTTTTAAATGATGTAAACGTTCAAATGTGCTTAAAACACGATTGGCAAGTACAAGTACAGATTCTTCCTTCGTGCCTGTCCTCAGTAAAATGGCTAGCAGCTCCTGATTGGATAAGCTCTTTGCCCCCTGCCTTAAAAGTCGTTCACGTGGTCGGTCTGCTATATTGACGTCACGAATCATCATATCTGGTAAAACATCTATTGGCAATTAGTTTCACTCCTTCGCAAATTGGATAATATGTCGTGCTACCAATTGCGCAAACAACGCTGCAAGTGGTAACCCCACAACATTGTTATAATCTCCTTCAATTCGCTCAACTAAAAGGGTACCAGCTGTTTGAATACCATAACCGCCTGCCTTATCATAAGGATCTCCAGATGCTACATACGCTTCTATAAGCTCCTGCGATAAAGTATGGAATACAACGGCTGTTTCTTCCACAAATGTCGTTTCCAATCCATTTGGTTCAATGATGGCAACAGCAGTCATGACCGCATGACGCTTGCCTGATAAACGTGATAAGTGAGAAATTGCTTCCTCACGGGTTTTTGGCTTATGCAGTAGCTCATTGTCAAAGACGACAATCGTATCTGCACCTATAATCGTTGCATTTGGATTTTTTTGCGCTACATCACGCGTTTTTAGAAGTGCCACACCTTTTACATAATCATGCATTGTTGTTGCTGTTACGCTTGTCTCTTCTACATTACTTGTCACAATTTCAAACGGAAGGTCAAGCATAGCAAGCAATTCTTTTCGTCGTGGTGAAGCGGAAGCAAGCACTAATTTATGATTCGTTTCAAACATTATTTCACCATTCCTCCTTCTCTCTATCATAACGGAGAATGTGATATTTGAAAATTTTCTAAAAATCAAGATAATGCGCTTTTAGCTAAATTATCTACTTAAAATTTTGTTTGAAGACAAGCATTTTTTGATTTGTAATGCGCGAAAATTTGAAGGCGTATAATGCTTATATCACTGGAAATAGAGGTTGCGGCCTTGCCAATGCTTTGCCAATCAGAAGGTAGCGTAGAATCATTTGCTGCCTCACTAAAATTTAATTTTTTAGTATTTTTATCAGCTAATACATTTGTTATTTCTGCAATTGTCGCCTCTTTACAACTATCGCCACTAACACTAAATGCTTTTTTAAATGTTGGAGGATCCTTTAAAAAAACTAAGTCATTTTCCGCTGTCACCATACTTGTCCAAACATAATATTTACCCTCTACTTCTACTACTGCACTTTCTTGCAGTGTAGGATGTTCTGCTATAAATGCACTTGCACTTTCATAATTAGAAAATACACCAGCTTGACTCGCATAAAACATAGTTGAGGTCCCAGTACCTCCTGCTGTCGGTATTGTTTCTGAATCTGTTTCTGCTTGTGTTTCAGTTTCGTTTTTCGCTACCTCACTGTCCTTTTTTAAAGAAAATTGGGTACTCGCCTGGAGAACGCCTAAAAAAATGGCTACACCAAAAAGCCCGACGATGCCACCAATTAGCATTGCGCGCACTATTTGTTTTCTTATTACCTGACTAACAATTTTCATACGTTCATCACCTCTTATTTCAACCTATCAAAATGAGGATGAAAAAAGACGAGACTGCTGTCGTCTCTTACGTCATATATTGATAGGTTGGGTATTATACTTATATGCTGTTTTACTGCACATTTATGCATATAGATTTGTGATGTTTAACATTAAAATTAAATATTTTGTTACCAAAAGTGTTACCATAGACCACCTGTTATAAGGGTGGTCTTTCTTCTATTATATTGCCTTACCAATCGTTCTAAGTATCTCCAAGAATAAAGGTGACATCTGAATTAATACATAACCAAGTCCTGCATTCATAATTGTATTCCAAGCTCTTTCGCTATTCCCAAACATAAAGAAGAAGCATGCACCTATCATTATCACTGAAGCAACTGGGAAAGATATCGCGACCATTACCTGAATCATTGGATCTAAAATGTTTGCAAGCATTTCAAGTGACTTATCAGCAATAACCCCTGTTGGTTGTGCTAAAGCATTCACAGGGATAGTAGTTGATGTATAAGCGTCTACAAGTGACTGTACAGGTTCTACACTTACCGGAATAGATTGTTGTATACTTTGTACCGCAGCCACTTCATTGATTGTGGAAGACATACTAGTCATCTTGTTATATGCAAACAAACCGATTGCTCCAACTGTAGGTATTGTTGTCATTAATGCTACGTCTTTTCGAGTAGCAAATTTAGATTCCTCTCGTATCTTATCCATCGCTTCAAAACGCTCAGTATAATCTGTAAACTCACTCACTGGCACCACTTGCATTTTCTTTTTGAATACCATTTAATATCCCCCTTATTATTGAATATCGTTAATCGTAAACACTTTGCACTTTAGCCCTCCACAGGATTCCTCTAGCTGCTTACGTCTTAATTCAGTTGTAGTAAGCCATACAATGGTTGGATAATAGCCCATTTGTTTAACCAGGCTATCCATCAACAATCCGTATCGTTTAATCTTTTCACGGTTCTGCTTCATGGTTTGTAAATTATCGACTTCTAAAAAGTGTTTAAATCCATTTTGCGAAAACATGCCGTCCACAATGATATTTGTATTGCCATCAGATATTTTCACTTCGTTCTTCCAATCCCTCGGGCACCTATAGAACAGCCAAAACTCATTGCGCACGATGGTGTGATGTACATGCCCACCTACCCTTCGGACTTTATCGCAACCAACATATAACCGACCTAATTTACTAAGGTAATAAATTGTTTCGTAACCGTCTCTAATGGATGATAGATATTCTGATAAATTGTGGAGGACCCTATTTGTATTTCGTTTCTTTCCTAAATTGAAATATCTACTAAGTTGATCACGCGTCATAAAATCAAACTTCTTCAAAAGTAACAGTATCTGTTCTTCTCGGTTTGATAGCTGATTCTTCAACGCGCTCCCCTTTCTTTTCGATGATATGAGGTTGTATCGTATCGTGGATAATTTGTGATGTGATTAGTGGTGTTTGTAGTATTTCTCGTTTATCGGCTGTTTGGTATATAGCGCGACCTTTAATCATTGGCAAAGACTCTGCCCCTTCCGCATCCAGTACAACACGTGATGCAACGGCTGATTGCACTCTAAAACATAGTTTTGCATCTGCATTCTGTTTTACTTGTCGTGGAATAACGTCGCCTACTGGATACTGTGTTGCTATGACTAACCTAAAACCTAGTCCAGCACCTAGCCTTGCTATTTGGCTCATGATTGTTTGGCATTCTAGTTTTAACCGCTTTTCTTCCTTTGTTACTGCCTCAGATGGATTTAATTCTCCTACTTCATCCACAATGACAAAACAACGTTCTTTAATACCCGCATGTTGGACACTCTTTTTACCCATTCGTTTTAAATCTCGTTGAATATCTCGCATCTTTTCATATGCCATCTGTAAAGTGTGGAGGGCTTCGTGTGGTTCATATGCAATGGAAACCGTTTGTTTAATATTTTCATAATCGCATAATTCCACTCCACCTTTAAGGTCAATTAAATAAAGGTTTGTATGCTCTGGTTCACAATGCACCAGACTACAAATAGTTGAATTGATGAAATTACTCTTTCCATATCGAGTCGCACCGCCAAGAACTACATGCGGCACCATTTCAAAGTCGTGATATTTTAACTCGTTCAATGCTCTCGTAACCCCTACAGGTACTTTCCAACCTTCTCCTGGAATGAATGACACTTCTTTAGCGAGTGGTTTATCGTACACCCTAACAATTAGTAAGCCATCATAAGCCAATTCAATTTCTTTTTGCTCCGTTAGTTTTGCCTTCCACAATTGTTGAAGCTGAGGAAGAAGATCTCCGCTGAAATTTAATTGACGTAAATCATTAAAGGTAACGTTCTTCTTACGATTATTCAGCCCATCCTCTAAGACCTTTCGCTTCGCTTCATAGTCACTAAATGAACGACCTAAAGGTATACGGTACTTATATTCCCATCCCCACTCATGCTTATTCTTTTTAATAAGTTGAGTCGTCAGTGTATCCTTACCATCTTTAACGTTTAATCCAGCAAGTGAAATAATGCGCTGAATCTTTCCACTATCATTTGTAGAAAGTCCTTTGTGTTGAGAAAAAGCTTTCAATGCAATTCCACCCATTAATCCAGTTGTTAAGATTTCAAACAGCACGCTTTCATCCCTTCTTCAATTCATAGTCGTCACGGTTCTCTTACGTAGTAAGAGTTGCTTATATCGAGCATTTTTAAAAAGCGTTTGAACCGTTGATACTGCTACATTACATAGATGCCCGATGTAATACTCACATGGCATTCAATCAGGCACAGCATCGGGTATTCAAGTAGGTATAAATAATAGGTCAGTTAAATTCAAGTACTGACAGATAGTCAGTGGTTTAAATGTTTAAATTCGATTTGTAGGTACCTGCAATTTGCAAGTATCTTCAAAGCCTAAGGTACCCTCTTTTTCATGGGTACCCAATCACAATTCAAGCCAGTTATCCAAAGTCGGTCTACTTATTGATTGTGGAAGGCTATCGCGATCTTTTAACCAATTGTAGAAAGGCACTGGGCGTTCTTTATAAGGAGTTTCTTCTATAGATGAAGATTTACTCGACTTACTTTCTAAACGATCAACAGCCTTGTTAAACGCACCTACAAATACAGCTCTCAATGTACTAGCTACAGTTAAAGCACCTTCTTTAATATCCATAGCAATCTTGAATAGAACATTTTTCGCTTTAATGAAATCAGGTGCATTTTGAACCTGTGCAGCTAATACAACTTTGTGTAATTCATCTTTCAAGTTATCAGCCAATGGCAAGCTATTCATGAAATCAAACAGCATCAATTGGTACTCGTTCATGTATTCCTTACAAGCTTCTTTTTCAGCATGAGCATTATTATATACTTCCTGTAAAGTGCTTGTTTTTAAAGAAGAAAGATTAAAAGATTTTGATGATTGGTTTTTAGATTGTGGACGGCAAACCGCGTCATTACTGGATTCATCTGCTGTCTTTCGTTGGGACATGCTCGATGGGACATAAGGTAGAATGCGATAAATGCTTGCACCTTTAATGCCGTTTAATTTGCTTTGAGCTACCTTTTCGACGATGCCTAACTCAACTAATTTCTTAACACTTCGATAAACTGTCTTTGTACTGATTTCCAATGCATCAGCTATTGTCGATGCCTTTAAATGGCATGCTCCTGTATGTTCTAAGCTGTGACTAGCTAATTTATAAACGATAGCTCTTTCTGATTCTGTTAAGTCGTAATAGTGAACCGCCATGTGGTCTTCCACACTTTTATCCATATCTGCTACTGAATCGAATGTTGTGTATTGTGCTAAGTATTCGAATGCCAACGTTTTTCACCTCACCCAAAAAGTAATAATGTTACTCTAAAAATAAAAAAATTATTAATAAAGTAATTTCATTACTCACATGATAACACCACAAAAATAATAATGCAATTACTAATTGCGTAATTTTGTTTATTAATTTATAATTTAATTATGGAATAAGAAATGAAAGTAGGTGAAATGCGTGTATCTAAAATCACGGTTGAAAATATTACTTGCAGAACGAGATATGAATCAGAAGGATTTAGCGGAGAAAACAGGCTTGACTACACGCTTAATCAGTGAGATCGCCAATAATAAAGTAAAGATGTATCCGAAGGAAGCTTTAGAAAAAATTATGGTTGCACTTATGATTGATAATATCGGTGAATTATTTCAAACAATAGATGAAGCAGATAACTAATTAAGGTTGTCTGTTTTTTTGTATGTACTTTCATTACCAAATTTCCTAAAATGGAAATATAGAGGGAGGTTTTTATTTTGTCAGATTTTATTGCAATAGTTGGAGTATTGAGTTTCATATCGTTGATAACTTTCAGTACTTTAACCTACAAAAAGTTTAAACAGAACAATAAAGCTCAAGGTATGAAATTCTTAAAGTTTGCAGGTATATCTTTTTTGTTAATGGTGGGTTTGATGTCTTTAGATAATTTACTTGAGAAACCAGCCGATTCAGCTAAAGCCGATGCAGAAAAAACAACAGTTACAGTTGATAAAGACGAACAAGCTAAAAAAGAAGCTGAGTTAAAGGCACAAGAAGAGGAAAAGCGAGTTGCTAAAGAAGCTGAGGAAAAAGCATTAGCGGAACAAATAGCTAAACAAGAAGCTGATAAACCTGAAGAAGTTAATAAATCAGAAGAACAAAAAGCTATTGTTACTGAAACGACACCAACACCGACAACGCAGGTAAATACTACGGATACAAGTGAAACAATTCTAGTAAACGATATGAAAAAAATAATTAATGATAAATTAGGTAAGAAGAATAATTTAAAAAAGAATACTATTAATGATATTCAGTATGTAGCAGCTGATAAAGGTGCGATTATTGCTTTGAACGCTAATGAAAACTTAACAAAAAATATGACTAAAAAAGGTATGTGGTTGGATTCCAAGGATATTCTCAAACCTTTAAGTAAAGTGGAAGGTCTTGATATTATTATTATTCATTGGTACTTCCCACTTGTTGATACTTATGGAAATGAAAAAGACGGTATAGTTATGTCTTTTGAAATCAATAAAGAAACATTAAATAAAATCAATTGGGATAACTTCTTGACTGATAATATTCCTAACGTAGTTAATAATTACTTTGAACATCAAGCATTTCAAAACTAGTCACTCAATCGAGTGGCTTTTTTTATTCCAATAGAAGCAGTAATTTATTTCAATAAAATCAAAATAAATGCACAAAACCTATTTACTTTTTTAAATAGATGTAGTATAATTAATTTATAGAAAGGAGGTGAAAAAGAGTGGATGATTTAGAAAAAGTCCTTGCAACAGTAGCACTAGTCGCAACAGCATTCAAAGCCTTCACATCGGGCTTGAAAGACATTTACGACATGGTGCAAGGGACAAAGAAAAAGCGACGCCCCCCTACCAAAGGTAAACGTCGCAAGTAACAATGGAAGGAGGTTGACGCCTCCTTCTCAAATAAATTATAACACATCCACTTAAATGTATGAAAAAAATGATTAAACGATTTGGTTATACAAACATTGCTTTATTAATGGCTAGTACAGCCATCATACTCACGTATGTTGATTTTCACAATCCTGCAACTATAGATTATGTATTATTAGCGCTTTACGGAATTACGGTTTTAATTCACATCATAAGAATACTATTTATGTCCACAAAGAAAAGGTGATTGTATGAAATATGAATTTGCAACAACTGAAGAACTTCTCGAATTTTTAAATACCGAATTACTATCTGCAGCAGAAGCTGCTGAGGTCTTGGAAATATCAAAAGCTCGAATAGGAATTTTAATGAAAGAAGGAAAGTTAAAAGCAGCTAAAGAACAACCTAAAATGTTTTTAAAAAGTGTACTGCTTGAGAAAAAAGATGAACTTGAATCGCTTCGTAAAAAATATAGACCTTATGATGAATAAACAAAAAAGACCAGGTACTCAATTAACTATGAGCGCCTGGTTGTTTATTTAGATGACTTAATAATAATTTTTCCACTTGCGTTTTTAAAGCCATATTTGCATATGTCAACACAAGGTCCTCACCTGCTGTAGCAACAATTAAATCACTAAAGTATTCGTCAGTCTTTTCCCATCTCACGACTCTTATTTTATCTTTAGCCAAAAGCCTTTTCGAGTTGTAACATTCTTGTGAAATGTCATCTAAAAGCTTATCGAGTATTGGTAAATACACATTGCTCATTTTAAGGTTTTCAATCACCTTGTAGTCACGCTGTAATGTTTGTATGGCCATATCGTAAACAACATATTTATGAAGTAGTTGTCTTTGCTCTGCTTTTATCATACAACTGAACGCTCCTTGTGAATGATTGGAACAACCGCTAATACGCTATCAATCATGAAAGTACGCTTTGCCTGTCTTGTAAAACAGTATGCTTGAAATGAATCACCAATAATCTTTATGACTTTTACTCGTCTTTTCGTTACGGAACCATCTTTTGCTATATACATCATGTTTACTACTTGATTGCGTTGCATAGCTTTTATCAGTTGTTCTTTCATCACTGTACACTCCTCCAACAAGAACATTCGTTTGTATTTATAATAGAACAATCGTTCGTGTTTTGGCAAGTGTAAATTTTTGAGAAATAAAAAAAGCACAGGCTCAAAATTAATTGAGTACCTGTGCTTTGTCATTGTTGATATTTATGCGTGTTCATTTGTTAACTGACAATGACATTTACATCTTAAAACATCATTCTCATCAAAAACTGAACAATACTATTTACGTCTTTGTTGAATCGTAATGTACAAACCTAACAAACGATCCGTTGTCATCATACCATTCTGTAAATCTTTCAAGTGTGAATCTTGAATAATACCATCTTTAACAGCCTGAGCAATAAAGTTTTCTGTCTCAGTTTTCATAGCTGGTGAGCCTGGATTCCAATTTGTATTTGCCACTGTAATTTCCTCCTTCTTGTCTTCCACAATTAATTGAACTTGTCCTTTGCTATTAGTCGGAACAGTTACTTGTCCTTCTAATTTATAGCCTTTAGGCATTAGCCAAGTTGGTTTAACTTCAAAATGCGGTCGGTCAATACTGCCTATCCAATCACCGCCCCAAGTAATACCTAGCTTTCGTGCAATAGCCCCCACTCGATTTAAAGTAACGACATCATATAATGACTGTGGAGGACCAACAACAATATCCCATGCTAGTCGTGATTTATGATTACTATTTAAAGTCCAAGTAACAATTTGTCCTGGTCGTGTTCTACCTTGTGCATACAGATAATTTTGTCGTTCCTGTGAGCGATATGTTTCAGTAATGAAGATGTTTTTAATGCCTGCCTTGTAGCACTCTTGGAATAGTAAACGACAGGCTGATTGTGCAGCAGGTAATAGTTCAAATAAGTCTCGGCATGTTGTTGTTACACTTGTACTCATTTCGCATCATCCTTTTTATCATCATTGTCGATTTGAAGTTGTGTAAATGCGTTTGATAAAAACTTCGGTACTTTGATTCCTAGTTTTCCTAAATTCTCAATCATGCTGATACCTTCCATACCGATAAGGAAAAGAATCATTGCATTACGCATGAAGTTTCCACTCTCGGTTGCTAAGTCTAATTGCACTGCAGCAATGACCATTAATACCATTGCAGTCTTTTTGAATAAGCCTTTAAATGCTTTTTTGCTCTCAATATTTTTGTAAACATATCCAACCATTAATCCTAGTGCATAATCAATAATCATAAAAATGATAAATGCTTTGATTAAATGGTCAATGCCACCAACAAAATAAGCGACCCATGCCATTGAGCCACCTACGATTGATGTATATAGTGTGTCTGTTTTCATCTGACACCTTCCTTTTCGTATAATAAAAGCCCTCCACAATCATCTGTGGAAGGCATAAAAAATAACGCTAAGCTATGCTTGCGTTTACAGTGTAATCATCATATCCATTAATTCAGCGTATTGCTCTGTAGTAATTCGATTGTATGCTACATATAAATCAAGCAATGTCATCATTTGTTGTGGATTATAATTCCCCGAACCGATTACTTTTTTTGCATTTACATATGTGATATTCATATTTAATTCCTCCAAGTTTTATTATTTAGGTTGTGTTGTCAATATTTCTGTTAAGAATGCTACATAGTCAACTTGCAATTGCGTGTAAGCCGATGTCAATTCAATTTGTTCTAAACGTTTTTCAATACTTGTTTCGACTGGTGGTATTGGCTCTGGTTCAGGTTCTGGAGTAGGAACTATTGGGAACTGTTCGAAATAAAACGTCCCATCTTCAGCTCTTCGTAATACACCATCTTCCACTTCTGGAATATCGGCTTCTATAACATCCGATTTTAGATATTCAGGTATAGCACTCTCTACATAAAATATTGTGTAAGTCGAATCTTCATTTAAAAACAAATAAACTCTTTTCATTGTGTAACCTCCATCCATGATTGTACAGTTTTAACACTAGAGAGTTTTCTATGCTGATATTCTGCTGAAAGTCTAACATATAATTCGTTATCTAAAACCGCACTAAGAGTTGGAGACAGGGTTATAAATCTTTGAAGAGTCGAATTATTGGGATTGAACATTGCGGGAACTAAAAAATAATTGAAACTCCAACCATTTGTTGCCCCTTTAGTATATTCATATATAGTGTCCCAACTCTGGCCACCAACAGTATATCCAGTAGGATTGCTGGGCTGCATATAGAACTTGTCCCCTGCGCTATTAATTATTGGATTATAATTATATTCATTTACAATGTTTCCTAAATTAGTTAGAGTATCTAGGTTGTAGAAATTCATTATCGACGACGTACCATTTCCAAAAGGAATTAATGCAATATTGGCGTTATTATGTGTATACTTGTATACCCACGTTGCGGAAATTTTTGGCATGGAACTTGAGCTTGTGTTTGAGCTAACTTTTGATAGTGCGCCCGTTGTGGGGTTATAGGATACTTTTTCAATATAACTATTACCTGATTGTCCCGAAGTATAAAAAATACAGCACATCCCTCCTGGTACACCTACAACTGCCAATATAGGAGCGATTACTGCATAACTATGTCTGTAATCAAAGTCTTTTGGAATGCCACTAGAATCATAATTTAACCTAAACGCATATACACTTGTTGAGCCACTCGGTGCTACAAAAAATACGCCATCGCTAAAAGCGATCTCCCCACAATAAAATGCACTATAGGATACTGTTGTTGGCGGGTTCGCTGATTGTCCGATGTTCTTAACAAACTCGAATGTTGTTTTATCAATTACTATAAATGCCAACCCCTGTGCAGACCCACTATTCCAATATCCACGAATGTAGTAATATTTAGCGTCTTCAAAATATTGCCCTCCGCCATTTACCCCAACGAAGTTCCCAGTTGTCGCATTAAAAGCATTAATCACTCTACCCTGACGTAAATCATATATTACTATCGTTGCTATATTAGCGATTAAGTATATATCATCACGCAATTTATATTTATGTGCTGCTGCGAATGTATTAGGTAGGAAACTAGGAGCTAAAGAAGGAAACCTTGTAGTGAAATCGTCTATTATAGGTTTTAATAAATCGTCCCCCTGAATATCTTTAAGTCGTGCGTATTTAAACATGGATGCGACATATGTTTTACCATCTTCTGACGTCAATCGCCCACCAGTGCTAGCAACCACGTTTTTAATACCTTCCACTTGCTCATAATTCGGAAGATTAATAACTTCATGAGGACCCGCCTCGGTAGCTCCATATACAAACGCTGGTGTGTCTAGAGTAGCGTTTCGCTTTAATCCATACAGCATAGGTTGAGCCAATCCTTCATCATAATATTTATGTGGTACTGGAGAATCCTTATGGTCATTAATTACGTTCATAATATTACCCGCGGCTTCTTCATCCAATATGCCTCTGATTGTAGCGAACCACACATCGAATGCGTCTTTACGACCGTCAGACCATTGCGTGAACGTTAACTCTTGGTCTTGTTTCCATGCTGTGAAATCTAATTCTTCAGCTTGAATCCATGCCTCAAGTTCTGATGTAACGCGTGTTTGCCAAGCTTCGAATTCAAGCGCTTTATCAGTGCTATATTGGTTGAACCATGATTGATATTGGTTGAAAATTGTAGTCGTATCCACTTGGTCAACGACTCCATGTACAATGCCACATAAGCTTTTATTTAATCGTTGGTCTGTAATGTTACCTTGTGTTATTTGAGTGGTGCCAGCATTAATTAAAACATCGGCTAAAACTAATTCATATGCCTCTGCATCTCGCTGAATAATTGGAGCTGTTGGACTTGATGCCTGCGAACCCTTTTTTAACACTATTTCAATTTGTCTTGTTAAATGATTAAGACGCATCACCACACGGTCAATTCGCTTTAATACACCGTCAGCAATATCATGCTTAAATATGTGGTCACTATCATTTATCACAAATCGACCTTGTATCCACCCCTTACCTGGTTTAACAATAGTCTGCATTCCTTGGCCTTCCACAATTTGTAGTCCTGTTGATGGATTAGGAAACACACCATCACCGATGAAAGTAGAAAAGAATAAAGAGAAGAACGCTGCATCAACTTTTCTATCACCATTTACACTATTAAACATTCCACTTCGTATAGCCAATTACCTCACCGCCTTTTTTAATTTCTCGTTCAATGTAGGAATATTCGAGCCAAATTCTACACGTAATTCTTGGCCGTCCCTATCAACCGTTAATTCAGCGCACACTACCCTTGCATGCATCACCTTTGTAAGCTCATCATTTCGGATACTAACTACATCACCTAGGGAATAATCGATGCCGTATTCAAACTGAGCGAACATATCGATTTCACTTTCGTATGTTTCGATTTCTTGGTATTCAGCTAACTTTTCATTACCTCTTGATTGTAAAGTCGCTATATATTGCACAGGAGTTAATGTGACATTGTTATTATTATCATCTAAATAAGTACTTTGTAAGTCCCTTGCATCTACATACAATTCACGTCTGTTAAAACCTTTTAAATGATCGTTTACTGTTGCAGTCTTTCTGTCAGTGCCTTCACCTTCACCCGCCACTATAGCAGTTGTTCTTGTTTCTATATTGCTGTTTACATAGTTTTGTTTAATGACATTATCAAACTCTTTGCTGAAAATTACGTGTGGTAAAACCGTTTGAGTAATACTGTGATCTTCACCCTGCCATGTATACACTTCATACTTTTTTTCCTTGTGATTCATCAAAATATCAAAGCTCATCTCATGCTTCTGGCATAATGCAAAACAATGCTCACTCACTGGTCCACCTGTTTTAGTGCTGTCGTCCACAATCTTTATGCCTGTATTCGTTGCTAGTCTTAAATTTGGCAATACCTTATTTGAACTTGTATTGATTGCATTTGATGAAATGAAAGATTTAATAATGTCCTCCACATTTCCTACATACCGTTGTTGCCTTTCAATAACTCGCCAAGAGGTTAAGAAGTTTAGCGAGTATGCAACAACTTCAATTTCACTTCCATTTTGATCAATGTAATCGAAGTGCTGAATAATATAGCCGTAATCAGGAACTGATTGTGTAGTAATAATGTTGTCCATTTTTAAAAGTTCAATCATTTCAGGTGTTCCAGGTACAATCAAAGTAAGCATACTGAATTTATAATAGTTCCTTTGGAGAATAAGTTTTTTATACTCACTTATTTCTCCAAGAGCATTGAAGTTTAAATCAAATACAAATAAATCTACCATGCTTACACCCCTATTCTCCTTGCACGATAATTAAACGACACTTCCAAAAAGTCGATGTTCTCCTCTGCTTCATACCTAAAGAGATTGTCTCCGGCATCTATCTGCAAGAATGTGGAGGACAAGTTTAGTATGTTAAAAACGTTTGTTTGAACATTGTTACGGCTTAATATTATTGAACGTTTACCGCGATTCGTATTAATGAAGATCTCATCACCCGGTCGCATTGTAGTATTAAGCTTTAACATTTCATACGTATTTACATTGATTAACGATGGATTTTTCACAGTTGCCGTAGCCTTAAACCGAATAATCATTCCAGTAGCCTCTTGCCCTGTATTTTCCACATTAATCATTGTGGAAGGCGTACGGTATCCCAATTCTATTCCACCTTCAGGTATGTCTAATGCAAATTCAAGCCCTGGATTCCAAAGGCCAATTTCAGCAAAGTAATCATCTTTTTCATATATAAATGGATCAGTAGCTATAAATTGTAGTAAACCTTTTAACCATTTTTTATTGTCATGTTCAAAGCCATTGCTATAGACAGGCGCCATCTCTGCGTTTGCGTATAAATAAAACTCCTGTCCACCCTTTGTAGTGAAGTCTAATCTCATTGGATTGTGTTTAGGATTACATACTGTATACATTTCATGTCGCTTTTCTTCAATCCACCAAGCTTCATTTCCGTCACGTTTGATATAAAACGGAATATCTACCTCGCGTACATTCAATACAGTTGATTGATAATGTGCCCCATCACTCGTAAATGTAGATGTATTTACATTTGCTTTAAGCCCACTAATTTGAAAGTCTTCAGTCAAAAAGAAATGACGACCGAATGTTATCGAATCGTCACGACTATTAGTAATCTTTAATTCTTTTATATTCAAATCGTCACCTCCTAGAATCCAAATGCCATCCGTCTTAATGATCGTTCCATTTCTCGCGCTCCACTATCTTGTGTGTAAATATTTACGCTTGGACTAAATTGTTTTGAGTAATCATAATTATTCTGACCACCTACAACTGCTTTAGCTAATCCTGTGGAAGACTGTTCAACTTGTGCAATCATGCTATTCATGCCTTGTATTAAACCCTCAGCAATATTAATACCGAACCCTTTCATAACACGAGAAGGACTATGAATATCTAATGCACTTTGCATTGCTTCTTTAATGCTGTTAGCTATCTGAGTAGCTTTATCAATCAATGGTCCACGCATGCTCTCTAATCCGTTTAATAACCCTTGTCCGGCATCAATACCTATTTGTTGTAAGGATGATAATTCATTAGCTGTTGTTCTCGTTAAATTACGAATAGCCTTATCCCACTCTTTCTGGATAAGGTTCAATTTATCATTAGCAGCTTCACGTAGTTTTTGGATTTGCATATCCGTATCTTCACGCATACCTACTAATTCTTTTTCTGTTTGTTCTCGAGCCAACTGTGATTTCTCACGATACAACTCGCAATACTTTGTCAGTTGGTCATCTGTCATACTATTAAGTGCTGCTAACTCTGGCAGTGCTTTAACACCTAATTCTGAAAGCTCGTTTAATAAGTCAGCATCAATACCACGTTCTGATAGCTTTGCGAATTGATCTTGCCATTGTTTAAAACCATCTACTTGCGATTGCAGATTTCCTATTAATTCAGTACTTGTTCGATTAAGTTCAACTTTAAACTCATCAAATGTACTTGCAAATGACATTAGCGTTGATTTACGTTTATCAAATGTATCTTGATAGGCTTTATTTCGTTGCTCCTCTTCCTTCGCTAAGTCATCCATAATGGTTTTCATCTGACCTTGGAAATCTTTATTAATAGAGACTATTTCTTTATTAACAGCCTCTACAGCTTTTTTGTAGTTCTTCTGTGCCTCTATACGTTCTTTACTTCCTTCTTCAAATAGGCCAATTGTTCTTTCCCAAATCTTCGCTTCTTCAACAAGTGATAATTCTTCTGATGATTTTTTATCAGCAATGTACTGTTTAATTTCCTCTAAATCCCTTTTGTTAATATCCTCAATAGCTTTGTTATAAGCTTTTTGTGCTGTAACACGCTCTTTTGAATATAAATCAAATTGATCTAACGACTCTTTCCAAATTTGAGCTTCTTCTTCAAGACTTAATTCACCTAATGATTTTTTGTCATCAATAAACAACTTAATTTCTTTTAACTTTTCTTGTTGCTCTTTGGTAAGTAAGTTAACAGATTCTTTTGTCGCTTTCTTTTCAATTTCTGCAATTTTCTTGTTTGCATCTTCTTGAATACGTTGAATTTTGATGTTCTCGTCTTGTGTCGTCTTACGCTTTTTCGAAGCAGCTGTTCGTTGAATTTTTTCAACATCTTCCTTAGCGCGTATTTCAATTTTTGATATATCAGCATTTGCTTTATCAGTAATTTTCTTTTCTTCGGATTTATAGTGATCTGTTATGTCAATCAGGTTATTCCCTAAATCTTTCATAACATTTTCTACTCGTTCGTTCTTGTCCTCGATACCTATAGCTAAACCTTCACCAACATCTTTACCAATAGCAATCATTACCCGTGATGGAGATCTACGCTGTAAGACATTTGATACAGAAGTTATTACTTTTTTACCTAATTCAGCAGCTTTCGTCCCAACAGCATCTACCATGTCACCCATACCATTGATAAGACCTTGTACAATATCTTTACCAATTTGTATTAGGTTAACATCTCTGAAGAACTTTTCAATATTATTCCATATTTTTTCAACAGTTTTTTTGATAGTATCCCAAGCACCTTCCCAGTCACCCTGGATTAATTTCATGATGGTTTGGATAACACCGAGAATAATATCTAATGTATTTCCGATTGTAAATTTGATAGCTGCCCACGCAATTTTTACTATCCCAGAAATGATTGGCCAAACTATTTCAAAATTGCCTTTAATTATACCCATGACCATCTCTATGGTGGACTTTATATTATCGAAATGGAATTTAACTAAGGCAAATATTGCTTCGCCATTTTCATCCCAAAATTCTTTTAGCTTATCAAGTTGCTCTTTTACAAAATCAACGACAAAACCTAATTTTTCATTCACCGTTGTTTTTATATAATCATAAGCAGTTGTTGTGATTTCCTTTAGTGAATCTGTAACTAATTTGTATTTCTCCTCAACAAGATTAAAAATATCTGCATGTTTATTTTTAAAGGTTTCCCACTTAGATAAAATTTCACCAGTTTCCCAATTCACTTTGTCAACATGTTCATCTGCTTGCTTTTGAGCTGTTTCTACAATTTTTTGATGTTGTTCTTCAGCCAAGAAAACAGTTTGATCTTTCGCCTTTGTAGCTTCCGCTATCATACGTTCAGCTTGTTCAGCAGATATTTGACCGGATTCATCTCTTAATTTAACAATCAACTTATATCGTTCATTATAAGTATCGTTAGCTTCTTTGATTACATCCTCTTTCTGTTTAACAGCATTTTTCACAACTTCCGCTGCTTGTTCAGCAGAAATAATAGATGCATTTTCTTTCATGCGTTCAAGAATAACTTTTTGTTCTAGTTCACTTTCGGAGAACGTTTTTACAGCATTCTCTTTCATGCTCTGATTGTACTTATTAATAATCTCATGTTCACGCTCTGTTAATTCTCGCTTTTCATCAACAGCCTTTTGCATAATTGCTTTTACTCGTTCATTCATGGCATTTTGCTCTTGAAGTTTCCACTCATTACGTTTTTGAGTATCAGTAATTATTTTTTGTTCCTCATCGGATGACAAAGCTGATGAATTCATAAAGAAATTCTGTAAATCTGATAATTGATCAGCATTTCGTTTCTTCATGCCCTCCACAATCTTTTTATTCATTTCGTCAAATTGTGAAGTAAGCTCTTTTGCCATTTCAGATGTTACTTTTGTGGAGGTCACATACATATTAGTGACAGATTGTGATGCATTTTCACTAAGATCAAAAAATCCGTTAAGTGCTTCTTTTGTAGAATCTGAAACCCCCTTACCAAAACGTTCAACGCTTGGTAAAGCATCATTACTCATGTATTTAGCAAAGGCAATTGTACCGATTGTTAAACCGCCTATAGCTGCTATGGCAATCCCTATTGGACCTGAAAGTGCTGTAATAACGCCAGCAAGTGCCCCTACTCCTGGTGTAGCAGCAGCTACTCCTGTCGTTACAACTGCCATTGCACTCGAAAAGACTCCGAAAGCAGAAACTATTGAACCGATAGACGAGATTAAAACACCGCCAACAACTAATAAGGGCCCTATTGCAGCGACAATTCCAGCAATCGCCATAATAACTATTTGTATTGATTTATCAATTTCAGCAAATTTCATGACAATTGGTGATAACGTATCAACTATTTGAATTAAAAAAGGAAGCAAGACACTCCCGAAGGAAATCCCAACTTCCACAACTTTATTCTTCAACATTGCTAATTGGGAAGCTGTTGTTGCATACCTTTGTTCAGCTTCGTTAGTCAATGCTGTATTTTCTTTCCAAGCATTTGTTGATGTTTCAACAGCTGATGATAATAAGCCACTAGCTCCGGCCATACGCATCATTACGTCTGATTCGTAAATGCCTTTGATGCCCATATCCTTCAAGACTTCAGTTAAGTTTTCTCCCCGTGAAGAAATAGTAGCAAGTCCTTTTACAACAGCATCTAAACCATCGATTGCACTTGAATCATAAAGTTTCTTAAACTCACTACTCGACATTTGTGCAACTTCTGCCCACGTGCCTAATGCTGCTCCACCATCCATAGCAGCACCTTGCATCTTTTTAAGCACCGTAGTCATTGCAGTACCGCCCATTTCAGCTTGTATACCTAAACTTGACATAGTACCTGCTAACGCCATGATTTGCGCTTCTGACATGCCTACTTGTTTACCTTGTGCTGCTAAACGCATTCCCATTTCAACAATTTCAGATTCAGTCGTTGCCATGCTGTTACCTAGCGCTACAACGGATGAACCTAAACGATCAAAGTTAGTTTGCGACATTCCTGTAATGTTAGAAAAACGAGCAAATTCACTAGCTGCTTGTTCTAAAGATAAGTTTGTAGATTCACCTAAATCTATAATTGTTTTGGAGAATGATAAGATATTTTCCTCAGCGATTCCTAGTTGCCCTGCACTCTCAGCAACGCCTGCAATTTCAGCAGCAGAAGCTGGAAGTGTTCGAGCCATTTCGAGAATTCCTTTTTCGAGTTTCTTAAAACCTTCTTCACTTGTATCGACAGTCTTTCTTACTCCTGCAAACGCACTTTCGAAGTCAATCGCTGCCTTAGCCGCACCTACTCCCAATGCTGTAAGTGGAGCCGTTACTTTTAAAGATAACTCCTTACCCACGTCTTTCATTTTGTTTCCGACTGTTTTAAGCTTCTCACCGGCTGCTGATGCTGCTTCACCAAACCTTGCCCAAGTAGTTTGAGACCTAGCTAATTCTCGTTCTTGCCTTTCTAACTCGGCAGTAGTTTCCCTTAACTCACGTTCAGTACGATCCATTTCTGCAGAAGCTCTATTAAGTTGTACCGCAAGCCGTTCTGCCTGTTCAGAGTGTTCACCATATTGTTGTTTAGCTTTTTCATACTCTTCAGCTAGTCGACGCACCTTTGTTTGTTGTCCTTCAAGTAATCGACTATACGCCTCTTGCTTTGAACGTAATCCTTCTATCGTGCTGCCCCATTCACGCCCTCTATTTTGAAGCCCTCTTATTTCTTGGCCCATCGCTTGTAATGTGCGGTTCATTGAAGCAACCGAACGTTCAAACTGTGCATTATCAAGCGATAATTTAACTCTTAAATCACCTACATCAGCCATCTTCTCACCATCTTTCTACCACTGAATTTGGTCTGCATAAGCACGTGGTACTTGCTCCTCTTCTTTCTTCTTCCAACCTTTGTGAATGCAGTGCCTATCCCACAATGCAAGTAGCTTTCGCGGGGTTGCCCTCCACACTTTTGATTCATCCATGTTTAAATGAACTGTTCCGATGTATATAAAAAAATCCGCTGGCAACTCTTTGTCGCCTTGCGGATCGGTTACTTTCCCTCTTCAACTGTGGACGGCATAGCATCACTAAACGCTTGTGTAAGTGCATCAGTAACGCTTGTAATGTTTCTCATATTAATTAGCGTTCCAACTTCTTCTTCAGTGATATTAATGTTCTCACCATTAGCCAAGCCCACATGTAACAATGATCGTATTTTTTTGAAATCCTGTTTTTCCAAACCATCAAATGCTTTAGTGAAATCTCCAAATTTCTCTTGGAGGTTGCATAAAGCATTTAAGTCAAACCTTACTTCAAATTCCTTGCTGCCTAATGTAATTTTTACGCCTTCATCTTTCATTACTTCTGATTTGCTAGCCATTAAAATCGCTCCCTTTTGATAAATTTGCATAATAAAAAGAGAGCGAAATTATCGCCCTCTTAAAGACTTTTAATATTAAGGTGCAGGTGTCGTTGCACCTGTATAAACTTTTTTAAACCAATTGGCAATAACTGCTGCATCTACGCCTTCATCATCTTCATCAACAAACATACGCTTGATGCCTTCCCCTTTAGCGTTTTTAACAATATCAGAGTTTACAAATACGCCTTTTACCGAAGGTGTATTATACTCAACGCTTTCACCTTTTGTTTTATAGTTCTCTTCTGGTAGTTGGAAGTTGCCTTTGTAATACCAGAAATAACGGTACTTACCGTTTGATTTAAGGCTTCGGAATGCTAAGGCAATATTAGGTGCCACATCACCAGATGCATCGATTACGATACCATCTTCATTGATTTCTTTGCCTAAAATATCTGCATAGACTGTATTAGCCAGTGCATCAATTTTAAATTCCATTTCTGTTTCACCTTCTGCAGATGTGGATTCTGCTGCTCCATCATCAGCGTATAAAACTGTGTTAGATGTTTTTGGTGTAACTTTAGCCTCGATTGCTTTAGCTAATTTCTGAATTGGATTAGCAAATGCTGTTGTAGCGTCTTTGGCACCAGCTGCAATTTTTGTGTAATGAATATCCGATAAACCGATTAATACTCCTGCCATAATTAAATAGCCTCCTTAAATGTCATAATAAAAGCGATAAGCTTTGTGATATGTTTTCGTTTCCTTCTCAAAATCTTCGAAGTACGAATTCCTCACAAATCCTATCGCTTGTAATTGGTCTTTAACGCTCTCTGTGAGCGCTTCTATATCTTCCTTACCCCAAATATCAACTTGAACTGAATGGCGTGTTAATTGCTCTTTATCGTCAGCCTGTAACGCTCCTCGTTCGTTGTATCTGAAAAAGGTGATATAAGTTGTTGCTGTTCCTGTATACGTCATATACATGACGGGTACACCCAAAGGAAGTAGTGCGTCACGTATGATTTTATTAATGCTCATAAGTGCATCCTCGCTCTCACTTCGTCCTTCATGATTTCAATAATACGATTCATTTCATTTTCAAACGTAGGACGCATCCATGGCCGTGATCTCATTTTGCTTGTTCCCCATTCATGGAAGTAGAGGTAAAAGGCATCGTTCGCTTGATTACTAACACCAATGGTAATAGTTCCATCTACAATCTTTTCATCAATAACCATCGATTTTTCAGATTTACCAGTACGTTTCCTTAATCCAAAACGATAAACGCTTTCCTCTAATTTATCCCTTAAATGTTCGGCCCCTTTAGTCAACGTTGGATTAATAATACTTTCGGGATTTAAACTACGTTCAATTTCACGTTGTAATTCTTGTAATCCACTAAATTCAATATTCATGACATCACCTTATTGATTCTTGATTAGAGCAATGATTGTTTGTGTATTCATTAATTCATCGTCTTGTAATACTGCTTGAATATCGTAGAGTCGCCCTTTGAATAACACTCTTTGTTTAGCGTTTAAACCACGTGTATAGCGCACGATAAAACGATACATATTCGTATTAATCTCAGCAGATGCATTAATAGATTCAGAACCTTTTACAGTTTTGATTTTTGCCCAAAGTACATGTTTTGTTTCCCAATCGTTGACTGGATAGCCGTTTTCATTGACTGATTCGACATATTCTTGAATCTCAATTTTATTTCTCATTTCGCCAGTATTAAGCTTTTGGATTCCTTTAATTTGTTTCACTTGTATCACTACTTTCCATTGCTTTAGCGATATTTAAGTTATTAAGTTGGGTTAAAAAGTTCCCATAGAAATGTTCGAGAACATCATTGTAAACATAGCGAGAACGTTCGAATACAAGCTCTTTAAATCGCTCGCTAGTGTTTATATCATAATCACCACAAATGGCTTGTAAGTCCTCTGTGGAAGCTTTTAAAATGCGTAATAAATTGTCGTCCTCATCGTCACTGAGTTTCATGCGACCCTTAAATTCAACTAGAATTTCATTACTAATTTGAATCATCTTCATCACTCGTTTCAGTAATGAAAATTTGCTTATATTTATTTTCTGTTGAAGATAACTCTGCGATACGAGCTCTAGTAGCACGTTTGCCCTCCACAGGATACTGTTCGCCAACTTCATAAATATGTCCGTCGTGTTTCACTTCTTTAAAGCGCTGTACGACCTTATATTTCTTCGTCACTATTTACTGCCTCCTTCCATATAAAAAACACCTAACACCCTAAATTAAGGTGCTGGTGTAGGTACAGGGAATTGTACATCTAGATCATAAACTAACGCAGCTTTGTTATCTTTTGGACGGCCGTTAGCAAAACGTTTGATAGTGTAAAGTGTCGCATCTTCCATAGCTAATGTTTGATCAAACTTTTTAAGTTTATAAGCACCAGCAATAGCAGCGATATATTCGCCTTGTACCATGAACAAAACTTTACCTACAGGAATTTCTTCTGAATCAACAACTGTTAAGTTGTACGGTAAATTCATGACAAATACACCCGAATCATTCTGAATCGTATGACGAGCCTGTACAGCTAGAGCATCGATAGGGTTTAGTACCATAACAACTTTATTTAAGATTTTACGGAACTTACCTTTTGCATCAGTAGATAAGTTTTTAAGTACACCATATAGCTCACCTACAACAACCTCACCACGCTCTGATGGTGCAAACGTTAATGTACCACTTGATACTTTGTCAGTTACTGCACCTGTATCTGTGTTAACGTCTTTTAGTAATCCAACAGGCTCATTTTGCACTGGACCACGACCATTTACTAAACCGTATTCTAAACCTGCAGCTAATGCTTCAATCAATAAAGTCACCATGTAACGGTCAACCCAAACTGGACCAAGCTCTAACATGTCATTCGGAATAGCTCCAAAGGCTGTTAATTTAAGTTGAGTAATTTTTTCGTCACGGAATGCAGCATTTACTTGTCCTGAAATTTCCCCAAAGATTTCTTTCCATGCAAACGCTAATGTTGGATCAGAATAAATAAACTTAGTTGCTGCTCCTAAGTCCTGCAAGCCAATAGCAGCTAAAAATGGGCGTTCTTTTGTTAAACCTTCGAATACTCGTTCCTGTACAGATTCCGGGAAAACTGATTCATCATTGAAACCGCCATCTGTCACAACCTTGTTATAAAATGCTGTCTCTTCAGAGGTTAAGATGTGTTGACCACGAGCAACTAAAATTTGTGTATCGGTTGCTTCGTTTCGTGCTTCAGTAGTAATCTTTTCAGATAAATCATTTTGTAATGCTGTGAACATTTCATCTACAGCGTTTTGCATTTGTTCAGGTGTAGCATTTTCGTCATTTAATAAATTTGTATAGGCTTTTTTCTTCGCCTTAAAGTTTTCCATTTGTCCTTTTAATTTCATTGTCATTTATAATGACCTCCTGTTTTTAAGTATTAAAAAAAGAACCCTTTGCGTTTGGCCACAACTTTTTGCGGTTCTATAGGTTCTTTATCTGGATTATTTAATTGAGTTTGTAGCTGAATTACTTGATTTTCTAAATCGCTGACTTTTTGTAATAACTCGTCATTTTCCTCCACAGTAGATGAGGTGGAAGTAATTGCGTTATTGAACTCTTGAGCTTTATTAGAGAACATTTCTGATTCTACTTCTTCAGCTTGACCATCAATAATTTCATCAATAAAGCCATACTCTTTAGCGACTTTAGCTGACATAAATTTTTCTTCATCAAGTAATTGTTTAACCGTTTCTTCATCTACCCGATGTGTATAGGAGGCTAATACAGATTCCCCGATACTTTCTAAGTCATCTGCTACTTTACGCAGCTGTTTAGCATTACCTGCTGCATATGTCCAAGCATGATGTACCATTAATTGTGTGTTTGAATACATTTTTACTACATCTGCACCCATAGCCATAATCGAGCAGGCACTTGCTGCTATGCCTGTAACAATAACCGTTACTGTACCTTTGTGCGCTCGTAATGTATTCATAATGTCGATACCTAAGAAAACATCACCACCATAAGAGTTGACTTCAAGTGTAATGTCCTCATCTTCTTTTATGTTGCGCATTTTGTTATTAAAATCGAAAATAGTTGAGTTCCAGCTAGTAATATCACCTTTGATTTTATGTTTCATCGTTTTCACCTCCTTCAACGGAATCTAATTCTTGATAGTTCTTTGTGAAATAATGCTTATTTAAGCGTTCATCTGTGGAAGGCTCATCACCAAGCATGACACGTACTTCGTTCGGTGTGTAAACCATACTTGCCACAAGCTTATCGATTGCATTTGCTAATTCTAAAGGATCCATCTCTGCCACACCGAAAATATTAATTCGTTCACCATCCATATAGTCATCTTTCTTAATTAATTTCGCATTGAGCTCATCTTGAATCTTCTTGATAAGTGGTTTAATACAAAATTTAATATAAGCTTTTAAAGCTGTTTCGTACTCTGCAATATCACCATGTATAAGTGTTGCTGGAATACCTAAAATGTTAGCTACATGACTTGTTAGATCCTTTTTAAGCTTTTCTAATTCATCAACGGAACGCCCTTCATTTTTTACGCCTTTTGTGATTTCTTCGTAATCGAAACCTTTAATCTTCGGTACTATTGCAAAGGCTTTTTTTCTAAATGCGTTGAACATACGGTCGATGAAATTTTCTAATTTCCCTCGGTTTTCATCATCTAATTTTGTGCTACCATCAATGCCCGCTAAAGCTCGTATTTGATTAGAATACATATTTGTTTCAATCATCCGGCTGAACAACTCTGTATAATCTTTAAACATACCATCTAAAAAACGCGTAAATTTTTCGTTGTTGTATGAAATATGAATCACTTCACTCATTTCAAATGATTTTTTAAATTCGTAGCCTTTTACAACAACATTTTTAAAAATATCTGGATAAACTGCGTATTCTATACGATTAAAGCTATCCACTATCAGCAAGTCGTTATTGTCACTTAATATCACAAGTACTTCATTTTCATGCAATAATTTATAAACAAAGTCTTGCCAAAAGTCCGCTGCGCTTTGGTCTGTATTTGGTCTTACGTTAAGTAAATAATCCCAATCGTTTTTATGGCGTTTTCCGTCCTTTGTAAAACGAAATTCAGATAACGAAATGGTTCGACCGATAAAGTTTATACATGTTTCGATTGCTGTTTTTTTTAGATATGTTCGCTGGTCAACATCTACACCGAAAATATCTAAATCCCACATTTCGGCAGCTTCTTGACCAATTTTCTTATTACCTAAAATAGCATCTAAAATTACCCCAATTCCTCACCTCCCTTCTATCAAAATGCAATGCTATCTAAGAAGTCGAGTACGCCGTCCACATCATTGTCCTCTAGGTCACGAGAACCCCATACACCATACAAGAACATCATGAAGCCGTCAGTCTTACGCTTTACTTCTTCTTTCTTTCGGTAGACTTTATTTCCGTTCGGCAGTCGCTTAACGAGCACATTATTTGTATACCAACGCATGAGCGGATTATCACCGAAAATAACTTGTTCATTTTCAAAAGCAATTTCAATTCGTGGAGCTAATAAACCACTTGCAGCATCTGGATTCCGTATAACTTCAACTTCGAATCCTTCCGCTTCAAATAACGGTTTTAATATATCCATCTTGAAGTTATCACCAATGATTTTTTTAATGTTCCAACCTTCTTCACGCATTTTTACAAACCATCCAACAACTAAATGTGGATCCATTGTTTCAATGTCCAGGACACTTAAAAGACCATCGTTTTCCCACTCTCTAATTGGAGCGAATTTACGATGGTCTTTCTTATTGTTGTTTTCAGCTTTTTCTTTGCTGTATGCGTAATGCTTATCAGCAAATGGTTTACAAATGTATGAGTGCGTCAATTCTTTAGGAATGAAAAAGTTATCATTCTTTAAAAATAACAATCCCATTGAAACAAAATCGCGCACTGCTGCATAGTCTAAACACCCAATACATTCACGCCTTTTCAATTCATCTAAATTGTATCCTTGATTAGTCGCCTTTATTTTCTCCCAAGATGTAACGCTTTTTTCTAAGTCCACTTTCGGGAGATTCATACGTTTTGTAATGAATTCCTCATATCCATCTGGATCATGTTCTAGCTTGTTGTATTGTTTCATCACTGTTTTAAAAAGTGTTTTCGCATAACTACTTAACGGCGGATGGAATTGTGAATTAGCCTTTTGCCACATATCAGGATTGTGCATTTCTGCTTCGTCATCCAAGTTACACATAAATGCAAAAAGACCATCGTCGCGAATGCTTACGTGGCCCTCTAAAATATTGTCAGCTCGTTCTAATAATTTATCTAAGAAGCCCTCTCGAACGAATCCGTCAGAACCTACATAGAACACTCGAGGATTTGAGACTTTACCAAGTCCCGAAGTAAATACATTTACAACACCAGAATCCTCATACCTGTGAACCTCTTCAAAAATTACACACCCATCTCGTAAACCGTCTTTTGTACCTGCATTAGAAGTATGGTATTGAAATAATGACTTTGTACTACGAGACTCAATTAAAGCTTTCTTGTGGTCAAAATGTTCTTTTAACGTATCGTCTTTATCGATGGTGTTATACACTTCAGTAAATGACATTTTCGCTTGCTTTTCACTGTTTGCAACTACTGACACATTGTAATTATCGATGCCATGCAATTCGCTGATAAAATAATTCGCTAGTGTCGATATACGCCCTGTTTTACCACCGCCACGACCTTCATAGTCCAAATGTTCATCAAACACCAGGGAGCCGTCGTTGTAATACAAGAAAATAAAACAAGTTTTAAATTTCTGCGTCAATGTAAGTGGGAAGTAATACTTTTCTGTAAATGTAATATAATTTTCGATTTGTTTCTCATCGAAATACATATCATCAGCAGTAAGAATGTCACGCTCAATTAATTCGATTAATTTTATACGCCTTTTATTTAAGATAATTTTGCTGTCACGCCACAGCTTAATGTATTCATCAATATACTTATGGCTAATCAAATCAAGCTCTTCCTGCCTTTGTCATCCACAGTTGAAGATGCAGAGGGAGCAGACGTATCAACCTTTATTCCTAAAGCGTCTTCGAGTTTTTCAATTTCTTTCGATATAGATAATTTCGTTGCGATGGCTGGATGCTGCTTCAAAAAGTTTTGTGAACCATTTTCGATTCTAATTGTTGTTCCATCATTATCAATATCAGCATCGCACTTTAAATCGATTCTTAAAAACCGTATATAGCGATGTACTTTAGCTAACTTAATCGGATCGTCGGCGTGACGTGCTAATAAATCTTTTTCGATTTTTTTTATTCCTTTTTCCATTTCTCCCCCTCCTCCCTCCAAAGAGCATTTTTTAACGTTTATTTTTAGAGAATCGAGGCCCTCCCCGGTCCCTGGGCTTTTTGAATTGGCAAAACCTTTTGACCCGGGGGTATTACCATTTTTCATCTTCTTCCCATTTGTTTGGTTTACGTGTGAAACGACCATGTTCTTTGTTGTGATGTCTTAAACAAATAGTCATTAGATTGTCTAACTCTAATGCTAGTTCTGGATGGTCTTCTATTTCTTTAATGTGATGGACATTAAGTTGAATGGACTTGCGTTCTCCTTCAACCTTTTGAGAATCTAAGTGAACCTTTCCTTCATACTTACACATTTGGCATTCATAGTTGTCTCGCTTCAATGCTTCTTGTCGTAATGATTCCCATGATGATGAACGATAGAATACTTTCTTTTGTTGGTCTGTTTTGTACTGCTGCATGGTTGTTAGTCGCTACCTTCCATTTGAACCTTCAACGATTGCATACGTTCCTTGATAGCGTTATTCAACTCTACTTCTTCTTGCTTTAACGTGCGTAATCGTTTACCAGCTGCGGAAAATACTTTGTTCTGCACCTTACGTAGTTTTGCTTGTAAATCACGTACAACCAAGTCTGCATAGTAGCATAAATATTCGTGATGACATGCCGGACAAGTGAAGAAAGTCTTATCAATACTTCCTTCAATTCGAACGTTCTCGAATTGTTTGATGTACCATTCATGTGAACATTTATCGCATTTAGCGAATATTTGTTTTATATTATTCACTCCCTTCCAATCGTGTTGGTAGTTCATCATTAGGTATTAAATAAGACTCACCGCATGATTTACATTCACGTCGATAAGCCTTTTGTTCTGCATGATATTCTTCATAATTAATTGCACCACATTCGCATTGCCATAAGTTATCAATCCTATCCAACTCATCAGCTAATGCACCAACATGCTTTGCGATTGCTCGTAGCTTTAATTTAGATTTCTCATCGAAGTTTAAGTTGATTGAAATATCTCCTAGTCTTGGCATTGTTTATCCCTCCTAGTTTTTAGTGATTGGTGGTTTTTTATTTACTGGTGGTCTTTCTTTAGCTGTAATTGATTTAACAATCATTGTTCAGCCCTCCGCAATTAAATGATGTCATGTATTGCTGTAGCACCACCGAATGAAAGACCAAAGATACGCACCTTACTATTCATCACATGGACTAATTCATCACTGTACGCATTCATATAAAATTGTTCTTTAGCATCAAATGAAATAGTTGGCACCGCGATTGCTTCTTTGATTCCTTCTGCTTCAATGCCCACAAATACAAACGATGCTTCTTCTTCACGCGCTGCCTTAAATGTATTGATTAAATTTTGTTTAGTTAATTTCATTCCATAGCCCTCCACAATTCATAATTAATTGCATAATAAAAAGCCAGCTCAAATTAATGAACTAGCTTAATCAGTTTTACTCCCAATGTCTGCTAAAAACTTTTCTACAGCATTAAGATACCCTATATTTTCTTTTAAACTATTCTCCATAAGACTAATAAATTCTTTTTGGTCACTTGATTTTAATTCTTCAAACATTTTATTAATACCTAAGCTAGTTAAATATGCTTGGACACTTCCGGCAGAACCCATATTAGCACCCCTGACGTAAGTCCATTTTTCCTTTGCATTAGTCATCCCATCACTAATTCTAACATCAGCTAAAATGCGATATAATTTATTTTTATCTTCCTTACTTAGATCTATATTCAAATAAATAGAATTTAAGAAAGCATAATTCAAAACTTGTGGTACCAATCCTAATTCAGGGAAGACATTACTAAAATAAGATTCTAAAGATAAAAGATGTGCGGTTGAATTGTTTTGATTAGTATCAAAGTAATCATCAAGTAAACCTAATTTTGAATTTTGAATTTCTTGCCCCTTTTTTAATTCCTCTATTTCATTTTTAATAAGAGGTATTTGTTCTTTTAAATATGTTGCAGATTTGTTCATTATTTCACTAGATTCAGATATTCTTTTATAGTCTAAATTTTTACTAACGGATTCTATTCTAAATGCTGCTTCTGCAATTTTTTCACTAGAAAGGTTACTTGACAAGGTTTGAAATAATGTAAAACCTATAGCAACTACAGCTAAAATAATTGAAACAATAGTACCTGCAAATCCCCAATGACTAATTACATTCTTATCGCCACTATATTGATAAGTAAATAGGCTGATTGCTCCAAGACAAAATAGTAACAACCAATATAAAATATCTTTCTTTTTAATCCATCCGGTAAATGTTTTTTCCTTTTCTTTTTCCTCTTTATTAGCTCTCTCTTTGTCATTAGATGAACTTTTCATAATCATAGCAATAACAAATAGAGAACAACCTAGAAAAAACGGTACTAATAATAACTGCCAAGCTTCAATTTCAATTAATACTATATCTTCCATAACATGCTCCTTCTACAACAAATATTAGTAGATTATACATTATTTGTTGCATAAAAGGAACAATGAAGAGACTACCAATTCGATAGCCTCTCCGTAGTGTTGACGACTCCGCAATCGTCTATTAAGTTGTATGCATGTTTCTTAGAATCAACCGTACATGCGAACGCCGATTATTGTAAGGAAATTTTGTACGCATTTCCGTGCGCTTTTTGACATTACCATCATATAACGGTTTTTCAATAGATTCTATTCAACTTACTGGGTGTCAGTAAAGTGAAAGTTTTATTTCGTGTGCGAAACGAATCATTTTAGCAATTTCCGCATGCTTCTTATATATGTAGCTGGCACTGTAGTTTAATTCCTCTGCGATGTCTTCAAGTGTCAGTCCATCCACATACTTTAGTTTTAGGATCTTGTGGTCCAGTCCTTTGAATTTACTAATGAGCTTAATGAAGTTTTCACGTTCTTTTTCTTTGATTTGTAATTCATTTTTAATGCGTTCAATACGTTCTTCAAGTTTGGCACCGTCTGAATCAGCAGTTAGTTTTACACCCATTAAGTCGCCTTGCACCCAACGCTTTAATTCTTTTTGCGATTGTTCGAGATTAAATTCTAGGCGCGCAATATCATCTTCTATTTTGCTGTAATCCCGCAACCATTCATACATGTGCAGCACCTACCTTGTTTGTTTATTTCACTAATAAATGATTTTCTTTATAAGGTGACGAGGTTTCCTATTAATAACTTGATTTTTAATCATCGGCCTTTTCAAATCTAATTTGTATAACATTTGCCTTTTGTTTATCATCCGTTCCATTTTTTCAATATCTATTTCTGTAATAAATTCGTTCATGGTGTTAAAAATTTTCATTGCATTATCTACAATTACATCAAAAGTTACGACTAGATTCCTCAGGCTATCTTTAAAGGCTTCGACACTTATGCCTGTAAGTTCTGCAAGAAAGATAATTTCTTCTTCATGTTTTTCAATGAAATTTTCAAATTCTTGTTGGTTCATCACTAACCTCCAATTTCCTCAAATTGTTCAGTAACTACTTCCGGTGGAATGCTTAGGAAAAATTGTCGATAACTTTCGTATTGTAACTATCGATACCACCCAATAGAATAATTCGGCTTAAACATTCGTCCTCATCATCGTTTTGAAAAATAACACGACCATTTCTAATATCTATAATCTGATATGTTTGCTCATAATCATTTCCAACCAACAAGAAATGGTATCGCGTAGCTGTAACATTGTGCCCTTGAAATTGCCATAACTTATTATTCAAATCACCAACCCCATTCTTTGCTTAACATAATGTTTCAATTGTAGATACTCCTCATGTTCAAGTTTAATTAAAATAGCGATATTTGTTCTTTTCCAAAAACCTCTAAATAAGAACTTTTCATCGATTCAAGTAGATCTCGATATTCACGTTTTGGTATATGCATTTGAGCGCCGTTATCTCCGAAAAATTGAACATAATCATATTCATAAAGTTCTTCTATTGATTCGCAATAACCGATTTTTCTAGGGATAAAATCTTGTCCATCAAAGTAACCTCGATAGCAAGAATCCGGGCTGATATAACCTTCGCTGGATCTATTAAAAGCAAAAATAAAAATTCTTTCTTGCAGCATTCTCTATCCCTCCTAATTACTGAACAAAATTTTTCAAATAACCAACTACAGATAAATCTTCTCAAGTATTGATGTAACAAAATCAGCCAAATCAAAGAACCAATTATTTTTCTTATTTCTTTCACTTCTTGTCATAGAAATTACCCCTTTGCAGTATCCACACGCTTTTTACTATCCTCAACATTGAATTTATCTGGATAACGCATTTTCAATTTATCGATGTTCATTTCGCAAATTCGTTCAAGTGATGAATCGTACATTTCAGCGAGAACAACCAAATTTTGAATTAACATTTTTAATGCTAAAACAACTTTACTTGAATTTAATTCATGACGATGAAACATGAATTTTTTAACTTGTTCTGAAATCTCACCGGATAGGATGATGATTTTATTGATTATGCTTCCTTTTGTGCCTTCCACAGTATAATTAGTAAGTGGCTCGTATGTTTCGCCTAAGAAGGTTAGGATGCCAAATGCGTAATGTGATACATCACCAAGTTCCTTTAGAATCGCTTCACGATCATTAGCAGCGCTTAATACCTCTACACATTCACCAATCAAGCCCAAAGCATAATTTGTTAAGCCGTGTTCTAAGTGAATATGGTTTTTCGGCATACCTTCTAACGGCATTGTTCTTTTTGATAACTCTTGAAAATTATTAAGATTCATATAGTGATTCCTCCAGTAGTGTAGGGTTTTCGTAAATGTTGCCGATGATTTTGCAAACCTTATTATTTTTCCAAAGTTCCTCCATTCCCATTTCATTGTCTATTACGTGCATTTGTGTAAATTCATTTATTGTTACTTCGTACGCTAGGTAGTCGCCAATTCTAACAATATCCCCCTCATAAATCTCCTTGCCGTTCTTGTCCTTTAGACCTGTGTACTCTCCTACACTTTCTGGATGAACTTCAATCCATCCACTTTCAGTGAAGATAAATGTCTCTCCTGGTTTTCCTACTTCTTCAGCGTATTCTTTAGTAAATTTAGTTGTATGAACTCCAGTACCATAAATCCATTGACTACCCACCATTTCTTCAACGGCAAAACCACGTAGTTTAATCTCTCGCATTCTGCATTTCCTCCAATTTCTGTTTTAGTACCGTCAAATAAACAATTTTGTCCATCGACTCTTGTATTGCATGGTCTATCCATTCAATTGTTGTGTAATCAAGTGGATTTACTGTTGTACCGTACTTCGCAAGACCTTTAGCAGTTTGATTTTCTAGTAAACTTTGAACCTCACGTAATACTGGATTTGCTAAGATTTCATCTTCAATCGTCATTTAAATTACCCCTTGTTCTATTTTTCTTCTAATATCAATGGACTTAACGTTGTTCTCGCGTTTCCATTTATCAATATTTGCTTTTGTCATTCCGAAAAGTTCACCTATGCTAAGGTCAGTCATTCCGGTTTTCTTGTACTGAATAAAGCCATCAAAATCTAAAACTTTTGTTTTAATTTTTTCAGCCTTTTTAACACCATTACTTTCGTTGCGACTAAGCAATTTCAAAAGAGACGTACCGAGCTTTTCGATGTTTTTGCAATGAACACATGTTGTCTTTTTCGAATTATTATTACTGCATTTGCACAATACCAATAATTTATCTATTTCATACAAAACCTCTTTACGTTTTTTAAGCATATCTGCATTCATGTACATTCCACACCCCTCTCTCAATCCAACCCTCATTTACATGCTGCTGAATCACTTCGAAATCGTAAGGCATGATAACACTTACTTCGCATCCATCGACTGTCATATACATCTCGATATACTTTGTAAAAGGGTTAGGTATGGCCATCCACAATCTACCCTGTGGTTGCTTCGTTTTCTTCACCGACTGGACAATAGGAATCCCATTGCGCATGTTCACGATGGTTAGAACGCCCCTCTCTCAATTGCTTTTAAAATTATTTCATTAGAATCGGCAATTTGTTTTAAGTAGTTTTCAATGCCCTTTAAAGTGTTTTTATCAACCAACAGCTCTTTGCTAACAATTTGTTTTAAAGCGTTCAAAATAGTATCTGAATAGCCTTTAAAACGCCACTTACTTGAAACTTCTTTTGTCACTGGATTAACAACATTCTCTAAACGTTCTATAATTACATTTAGTGAGTCATATTCTTTGATTCGCACATTTCCAAGGTCAATGAGTACAGATTTTTCTTTACATTCAGCCATTAAAACACCCCATTTTTCAATAAGTCTTTTGCTTGATAATAAAAATGGTAATAAATAAAATTACCGCTATATTTTTTATCCAAATATACAATTTCGAAATTGTAACGATATTTGAAACTATTAAGCATTCCTAGTAAAGATAATGGCTTGTACTGACTTCGATATTCACCGCGAATCATTTTCCCGTAGCCATCAGGATCTTCACATAAAAGAGTGAATGGAATATCCTTCGCGCGTATCAATTCATTTTCAAAAGCTGTTTTCGTATCTTTTTGTAAGTTGCCAGTGATCTCGTCCATATGTGCTTTGCGTTCAATTCGACTTGATAGCCAAATATCACGCTTAATGCCAAGGTCTTCATTCGCTGGAATCATTGCAGCATAATCACCTGTTTTAATTGCACGGTTAACGAATGGGATATCGTGTTTTCGTAAATAACGCAATATATGGTCATTGACCTGTTCGCGCGTGTCGATAACGATTGTTAATGTTTTTAATACACTATCAATCTCTTTATCTGTGTATTTATAGTGAATCAATTTGAATCACCATCTTTATAAACTTGAATAATTTTATAGCTTCCGTCCAAATGCCAATTTCTAGCGCCTTCGCATATAACATCATTCAACAGTTCAACAATGGCATCATTTGTTAATGGTTCTTCGAAATCGCCCGTAATTTCAATTTCAATTAATGCTTTCACTTTTTATTTCGCTCCCTTCGCAAAAGCAACCGCTCTTGCATGTATTTCTTTTTTTAACTTTGACGATTCATCATTTTCATACTGGCGCCAATCTTCGTAAATATCCTTCCAGCCATTGACTGCCAATTTCGATTGATAATCCATAAATAAATTCAATGCCGTTTCATCGTGATTCAAAAAGTTGTTTATTGATTCATTTTTCTGCCAACCACATAATGCAACGATCATCTTCCACAAAGTCTTATCTGCGCCTTTCATGCCTTCCACAGAAAAAAGGTATGTGTCGATTTCTCCGAAAATCGGTTCTGCAGCCTTCAAAACTTCACCAGGTATCTTTTCGTGATTTTTCAATTCCAGTTGTCCATCCGGTAAACGTTCGATAACGCCACCAAATTTCCAAATCTGAGATAAAACATATAAAACCATTTATTTACACAACCCTTCAAAAAAGAGTTACTAAAAAACCGTCATCTGTTAGCGAAAATTACTTAATTTCGACCCTTTTTTGAGGTGTATTTCAAAAAGTAACACGTTATGAACCTTACAGCCTCAAGGGATTTCGTTAAATATGTTACAAAGTGTTACCTATTTCGAGTACTAACGCTTCTAATAGAATACTTTTTATATTTTTTATTTTTTTGTTTATATATAAAATAAATAACAAAAATAATAAATATATAAATATAAGTACTTTAACACCTTGGTACGACTGAATTTCTAACGAATCACGAATGTGTTACTTTTTGAATTTTTGTCCTCATTTTCGTCCGAAATCGGTAACTTTTCTTGAATTTCGTTAACTTTTCGCTCCTGTAAAGTAACACCTTTTATATAGAATTTATTTCCATTCCCACGTTCCTTTTTAAAGCCCTTCGTTTCCAGCGCTCGATAAAAGGCACGATTTTTTAACGCAAACTCACCATTCGCATAGCACCAATTTGAGTACACTTCGTAAAGTTCTTTGGCAGTTATTTGTTGACTTGGTCCAACAAAGCAACGTTCATACAAAAATGGGCCAAGGATATCCATATCATCTTTGTAATCGCCTGTTGCTCGTTTCACTACAACTGGCTCCTGCAACCCGCTCTTCTGCCACTTCGAGCACCCCTCGATAGCCCAATTCAAAATACCTGACATTTCAAGGGAAAGTTTTTCCGAAAGTTTTAGATCGCGTTTTTCTTTTGGTAGTTGAAGATTGAACGGAACTAATTTAACGCGTCGCCAAATCCCTTCATCTATACCTTTGATTACCGGCTTATGATTCGTAGTAAAAAACACTTTAAACTCTGGAATAAACTCAAAATATTCCTGACGTAAGAATCGGGCCAATACTGGCTCTCCGCCTGTTATTTGCTTTACAAACGCTTCAGAAAGTTGTTCACCATCTTCAGACTCGATAGCAGAAACAAAACGAGCTCCCACTAATCGAGCGATGTCGTTATTCGCTCCCGTTTCTTTTTTCTTGATAAACGTGTCTGACTTTGCCTGTTTGCCATATTCGCCCATCAAATCCTTTATTGTATTAATAAATGTCGACTTACCATTAGATCCACCACCAATTAAAAACACCATGCTTTGTTCGCTGATTTCCCCTGTTAAGCTGTAGCCAATTAAACGCTGCATATATTCGATAAGCTCTTTGTCGCCCTGAAAGATTTGGTCTAGGAATGATAACCACGTTGGGCATTCTGCACCTTCTACAAATTCGACGTTTGCAAGTTTGGTTAATTTTAATTCGCGGTCATGTTGCAGTAATGCTCCCGTCTTTAAATCAATGGTGCCATTCAATACGTTGAATAAATATTTTTGACGGTCAAATTCTAAACGCTCACCTGGTACTAATGGCATTAAATCCTTTATGCTGTTCATTCGAATGTTTCTCCGTTCGCACATACGCGACCACTTTTGTTCTGCTTCATCTTCTGATTTAGACATACCTCGTAAAACTTTATTGCAAATGCGTTCAATTTCTCGTTTTGTATCAACTCGCCAACGCTTACCGTCCCAAATCATCCAGCCAATTTCTGATACATAACGGATAGCATGACCATATTCATAGGCAATGCGCTCAGCGTTCCCGAGTTCAGTTAATCGAAATTTCTTCTTAGGTAATTCCGGTTTATCCTCTTCAACAGCGTCATTACTGTGAAAATCAAAAGAAAATTCAGCGTATTCTGCTTCGTGCTTATGGTCCAGTATTGTTGTTGTAGTAGAAGAAATAGCCTTTGAAATTGTACGCTCGCCATAGGTCTCGCCTGTGTCCGTATGGTGGACTCTGTCCCATTTATCTCGCATTAATGATGTTTCTCGGAACATATTATCCATTCGTGTGGCACTTCGACCTGTCCAAAAAGCTAAATGATTGCATAACGCTAAATCTGTTGATGAATGATCATCATTAATCAAATGACCATTAAACATAGAACGTATTTCATCTCCCGACTTGCTGCGGAACATTTTCTCCCAAAGAGCCTCGTTAGATAATTTAATTTCGTCTTTCTCATAATCTTGCAAACGAATTCGACCTTGTATATCGCTATCATCGAAATATTTTTCAAGGAGCTCGTCTAATTCATCTGTGCGATCAAATATGTCATTTGAATTTTCACGATTACCCGTCATTGTAAAGAAGCGACCGTATTGATACACCTCTAATCCTAGTTTGCTATTTTTACGACCTGTTCCACATACTGATTGTGAAAGACTACCTTTGACAATGATGTGAATACCTGTTCCGCTTACACTAAATTCTGTATAGCTATCGAATAAGTCTATAATTTCTTTACCGAATTCATTAATTATTGGGTTTTCACGCTTCTCATCATCGGAACGATAAGTTACACATCCATCTATATCAATCCCAACGAAATTATCACGACGACTAAAAACGAAGCCAATACCATCTAAATCTGTTTGCGTGTAAAACTTAACTGCAGTCGGAAAAGTTGACCAGGTACGTGGATCGTTCGAACGAGCCTCATTACCGTCTATTTGATATGGAATTTTAGTGATTTTACCGTTATCTTTTTGTTCTGCTTTCCACAATATCCAGTTCGGCATATTGCGAAGTTCAGCAGGAATGTCGTTAAAGTTGTATGGGATTACTTTCATGTCCTCACCTTCATTCTTTTCAGCATTCTCGCAATGCTTTTCTAGCTAAATCAACACGTTTACTGAAATCCATTAATTCAGATTCAATACCGAAGAATTTTAATAAATCCACTAACATTTCAATTTCTTTATTGCGGCATTTAATGCATGCTTCTAACGCTCTGTTTTGATTTCCTAATCTATTGTTGTGATGATCAATAGTACGGATAACGTGATTTTTCTTTTTAATAGTTGCTTTTAAACGACCATTCTGATTGCGTAATTTTGATTCAATTTCAGTCACTTTGGCACCTCATTCACTGTTTTTGGGTATAAAAAAGAGAAGTCCGCCTAAAACAGACCTCTCTATGAAATTTTATTTACTGATCAAAATGGCACGTCATCCTCACTTACTGTAATTGGACCACTACCTTGTGGCGCTCCTGCTGTTGATTCTTTGAATCCAGTTACTTCCGGATATGTTTTGCCGTTATTGGCTACACGGTGACCAACTGTTACCACTAAGTGCTTACCGACTAATGTGTCTGCCCATTCCTTGTATGAGCTGAAATCCATACCATTTGGGAACTGCGCTGCTTTCGAAATTGCTTGGAAACGCCACATGGCTTTTTCCGTAACTGTGAAATTGTCAAATAAGATTTTTTGCCCTTGGTGCGGTTGGTTAACATCGCTACGAATTTCATAATCCACAACAACTTGGTTATTACCTGTGGTAGCTTTTTTCATTTCGTAATTGTGGACCGTAACTTCATAGTCACCTTTTGCGATTAATTCAAATCCGCCTTTTGCTTCTTCGTGATTAATTTTGAACATTTAATTTTCCTCCTAGTTTTTCGATTAATGCGTCCACATAACGTGCTGGCATTTTCTCTAATTGCATATTCGATTTAAATTCTGCATCTGAAACAACCTTTGTCACTTCTTCATCTGTGGAAGACAACTCACGTATTTTAGCTACATTGCTCATGCGATTCGCTTCTTCCTCTTCGCGTCTAGCTCGTTCCTCTGCTTGTACATCAACACCTAATTCAAGATAGCGATATAACTTAGAACCGATTTCATCAGTGATTAAAAATTCACCTTCGAACAAATTGGTTATATCTTTACTTACACGTGCCATGTGGTCCATGCTGATAGAAAATACTGTATCGAATTCATATTCCATATCGTCTTTCTGAACAGGCTTCATGCCAACCTTTTTCGGAACGTTCTTACCTTCAACTAATTCAATGACATAATCGCTTTTCACTCGTAAAGTCGTAATCATGTGGACGTCTTGAGTAGTTAGACCTTTTGTTAACTTGCTAGATTCAGGAGCAAGCTTACCCCAGTTTTGAAACGAGTTACCTTGCATGCCACCATGAGTTTCAACAACTCCGCCTTCGCCTTGCCATTGATGTGAAAGACTATCAATAATAATCACTTCACAACCTTGTTGCTTTAAGAGTTTAATAGCCATGTTATAGCGATCGGTATTAAAAGGTGGCTCAAAGTTGATATGCTTAAACGAACCAATTGTAATTCCGTTGTGAAGCTGACCGATATATGTCAGCATGCGTTTATGCTCTGTGTCTGCTACACCAATTTTCTTCCACACTTCTTCTTCTGGTAAATCAGGATGTGCTTCTTTCATTAGTCCGTATGCGAGTAGTAGTGAACTTAGAGACTTACCACTACCCGACGGACCAGCCATTCCGATTAAGGCCTTCTGCTTTTCGCGTATTCCATCAGTTACTTGCATGCCTTCCACACTCCTTTACTATTAAAATGGCACATTTTCATCAGCAACATTTTTTTTCACTTCTACATCCGCAAACGGATCCTTGAACTCTGGTAATTCTTCTTCATCAGCTTGTACTTCTTCAATGCTCATTTGACCATCTGGCGCATCATTATCCGGCTTACCTTCCATAACCTCTTTAGGTGTGCCGTATTGATACGTTAAATCTACGAGGAAATACTGACCGTACTTGTTGTATTTTTCGCTGATTTTGTTCATGATTAACGCTTCGTTTTCTTTAGCAGCTACTACAATTTCTTCTGCTTCTTCGCGTGTATCTGCATAGTGCTGTTCTTTTTGATTGAGTAATTTTTTCAAGTGGGTTTCCTCCTAAACTGTCATTCCTTCTGGATATTTTGTTTGCATCGCTTCACCTTTAATACCTAAATCATTTCGCGATTTTCCGCACCCATTACATTTCATAGCAGGTACAACATTTGCGTGAAAATTGTGGTCGTCATAACCACCTTTTGTTTCTTGGTGCTCACAACCTTCACATTTATAAATTGCAGTAAAATCGCGTCGATGTTGATTAGTAATCTGAATAATTTTCAAGTGCTTATCCCCCTATCGAATACTTAAAGATTGATTTTCAACAAGTTGAGCACCTTCAATTTGCTCACCTGCTTTTAATGCTTTTGCTAATTCAGAACGGCTGATTGTTTTCTCCACCTTGATAAACTGTGGAGGGATAGCAGCATCATTTTCGATTTGTACTGATGTTGATTTACGGAAGCTAAATGTGAATTTTTCCGTTTTCACTCGGTTGCCTTCCACAGTTAACAAAGTATCTGCCACATTTTCTTTAATGCGCGCTATGTTACTTTCCATCGATTTACGACGATCCGCTAAACGTTTTTCCTCGGCTTTGATTCCCGCAATGTCCGATTCAATGTTTTTTAACACCATTGCATATCCTTCTAATTTCTCACCGATTTCACCATGTATTTGTGATAAGGCAAGTTCGAAACCTTCTGCATTATTTTCTTCAATGAAATTTTGAAGCATTTTATATTGGTCAGTTAATTCGTAAAGGGTAGCCATTATTGACCCTCCTCGTATTTAGCGTTAGTGTCGTTCGTGATTGTATGTTTTGCCCACTCACCATATCGCTCTACAGCGTCAATTAACACGAAAGAATCACTTCCAAAACGACTATCTATACCGTGAATTTTACCGTTTTCAATTTTAGTTACATTTGTATATTCAAATTCTTCAAATTTGTAGTCACACGCTTTTATCGCCATGCCAACAACAACCTCTGTTGGCTGCACCGCCTGTTCAAACTCACTTACATCAAGACCAAGCGCTCGTCCTAGAGCAATGGCTTTTCCAATGTGTTCGTTGAATACGTCATTTTGGGTGCATATTGCACGTCCAACATTAGAAGGTTTATCAATTCTTCTTTTGTTACATACCAACCAATACACAACAGCGGTTACTTTTCCTTCTTTTACAAAGAAATCTACGTCATAATAATTATCTCGATAAGTGCTATTACCTTTTTCCGTGATGCGGTTACTTGTTCTTCCGTTTGCAACATTTTCCTCAACAAACTTCTTCGCCTTCTCAATAATTGCAGCACGTTGTTGATTTGGTGTTAGTGGTTTGGATTCGATTAGTTCGTATACATCCACTGTTTCAGGTGTACCTTCTAATACTCCGCCACCGTAAACGCGTAACATTGAACCATCGTCATCTTTAATTACTGTTTCCCCTTCGTAACCTAAAAGGACTTTGTAAGGCTTGTTGTCTTGCACATCCTTCGTAGTTCTATCTCCACGTGGAATCTTCGTGAAAATCACAACATCACCTTTACGTGCCTCACGATCAACCTTGCGATATTGCCACCCTTCAAATTCGATGATGTCCTCCACAGTATTAGTTGTGGAAGGCTCCTGTGTTACATTATTTACAACAGTCGTTAACTGTGGACGTTCACATAATTCATGGACGATTAGCTTTAATTCAGCTACTTCGTTTTTCGTTTCAGCCAGTTCGTTTTCAAGTGTTGTGATACGTTGTTTTTTGGTAGGTTTATCAGATACTATTTGGATGTATTTTAATTCGTGTTCATAAAATCCAAGTTGGTTCGTTTCATGTTCAATTACTGGGCGACCCGAATTGTTTATTTGTGTTACTGGATAAACGTCACCAGTTTTAAATCCTCCTTTAATTGCAGATATAATTTTGCTTGCATCTAAAATTCGAACTTTATCTCCAACATTAAACTTTGTCATTTAGCATCCTCCTGTGGTACAATACCAGTGTCATTTTTAAATTTTTTATGCTCGCCATTGGTTGCCGCCTTTGACGAGTTTTTTTGTGCCTTTAACTGTGCATTCTCTGCATCCTCGATGTCTTGCCAGTAATCAGATTCTCTGTCGTATACATCAGCGTGTGTATTGCCTATACGCATGGAATCACCTACTTCAAATCAATTTCATTAATAAGTTGTTTCGCGCCTTCAATGCTTAGAATCAATTTGCCACCTAGTAAAACCAGGTTATCTTCTGATATTTCACCCGTTGCGGCACATTCCATATTAGGCTTGTATTTCTTAATAACGATTTTGTCACCATCGATAAAGATTTCAGCTGGATCACCATTATCAATTCCTAACGTGCGGCGTAGCTCCTTTGGAATTACTAAACGTCCTAACTCATCTACCTTGCGAACAATACCAGTACTTTTCATTAATCTGACTCCCTTTCTAATTCATAAATTTGTTGTTCTGCATCTTCCAGTTTGCTTTGAAGAGTTTCAACTTCATTCGCTAGTTCTTCTTTTGCATCTTTCAAATCGTTGTAATCATTTGCATTCACAAGAACCTGGTCTCGCACACTAACTGTAAGATTTAAATATTTTTGTACTGTGTACTTTTCTTCTTGAATTTCAAAATCTGAAATACTATCATCGTTTTCTTTAGATTCGATTCGAATTTCTACTTGAGCGTCCATATCGTAATCTAGTAAGTTTGCAATTAAATCACGTACATTCATTCCTACTCACCTCCTGACAAATTGACATCTTCTTGCATATAATCACCTTGTCTAATAATGTCTATAGCTTGTTGTAGCCCTTCAGCCAATGTGCCAATGTTGTCATAACGCTGTTTAATATCTGTAGGGAATGGCTTATCCGACTGAATATAATCGTGTGCTAAATCATTTGAAATTTCTTCGTATTCAGCAATTCGTTTTTGAATTGAGTTAACCATGCCTTCCACAATCAACACTGCTTTCATTCTAGTAACCTCCAATAGATTGATAGTTTTATTTGTAACGCACTGCTACAGCTGTATTAATCGCGTTGCTAATCAAAGCCAATCGTTCTTCAATCGGTAATGCTAACCATTCTGCTACTTTAATTTTCATTTGATTTCACCTCCGAAAAGTTTATCCACAGTAGTCTCGAACATTTCAGCAAGTTTAAATGCCTCAGACAATGTAAACTCTTTCTCACCAGTTTCCTTTCGACTATAAGTGACACTGTGAATATTTAGTTTTTTGGCAACATCTACTTGTTTTAATTTGTTTTCTTTACGTGCAACATACAATTTGTAATACATATAACTCACTCCAATCGAAAGGTTTAGTTGTCCTTCATATAAATCACCTCCTTCATGAAATCATCCGTCGTTCCTTTTTAGGAACGTTAGGTTCAAAAAAATAGGCGATGGGTACGCCAAGTTCAACATGCATCAATTTTGCTTCTTCTAATGTAAAATCTCCACCAAATCCATTGAGCTTTTTTGAGATTGTATTTGGCTTCATTTCTAACAAAACTGCAACATCTTTATGTTTTATTTCATTTTCAACTAAAAATGCTTTTATCTTGTTGTAAGGTTGTCTATTTCTTGTATCCAAATTCTTTCACCTCCCAACGTTCCATTTTAGGAACAACTCAAATATAATTCATATTTTTTGCCATGTCAACATAAATAGTTCCTTAAGTGGAATTATTTTTTGATTAATTGTTGCAATAATGGAACTTATATTATAAAATATTCCCATAAGAGGAATAGTGATAGGAGAGAATAGCGTATGAACACGTTCGGTGAACGGTTAAAAGAATTAAGAGGAAAACAAAGTCTTGAAGAATTAGCAAATAAACTTAATACCCTATACGATACTAATATAAGTAAAAGTATGCTTTCTCGTTATGAAAATGGGACAGATCCAAAAATGGAATACGTAAGAATTATAGCTGATTACTTTAAAGTGTCATCCGATTACTTATTGGGAATAAATGATGATAAAGTTATTTCCTTTAATCCAAAACTAACTGAAAAAGATGAACAATCTATACAAGTAGAACTTCAAAAAATGCTTGAAGGGTTATCTAAAATGGGGCATGCATCTTTTGATGGGAGAACTTTAGATGAATTAAGTGAGGAAGAATTAGAAGATAGAGAGTTATTAATATCCAGCTTAGAAAATTCATTAAGACTAGCTAAACGTGTAGCAAAACAGAAATTCACACCTAAAAAGTACCGTTAATAGGAGTGTTGCGTGTGTCGTCAATCAAGTCAATGGTTAATCAATTAGTAAAAAAATATGGCACCAATGATCCATTTAAAATTGCTAAATATATGGGTATTCTCGTTGTGTTTGAACCATTAGGTAATGCATTAGGATATTACAGTAAGCATTTTAGAGTGCCTATAATTCATATCAATCAAGATGCTGATATAAAAACTCAAATCTATATTTGTGGTCATGAATTAGGTCATGCAATTCAGCATCCAGATACCAACACTTCCTTTTTAAAAATACATACCCTGTTTTCAACAGATAAATTAGAAATAGAGGCTAATACATTTGCTGTTGAATTGTTATTACCTGACGATTTGTTTGTAGAAAAAAACGATTCATGTTTTACCATCTTTGATGCTATTAAAGAAAATGGAGTTCCCGAAGAACTTTTATCTTTAAAAAGCATAGATGGTAAAAATTTTTATCAAAAATAGAACAAATATTCGTAATTTGAAAGGAGTGATTTTCTTGTAAATATAATTGAATAGGATATTTTTTTCGAAAGGAGATAGTTATGTGGCAGTATATAAAGATGAATCAAGAGGAACATGGTATTTTATCACAAGAATTGAGCAACCTGACGGTTCTAAAAAACAGGTTAAACGCAGAGGTTTTAAGACTGAGAAAGCAGCATTGTTGGCAGAAGCGAGACTAGAAGAAGAAGGTGTTGCTGAAGAAGTAGTAACTTTTGAATTTGTTGCGAATAAGTATCTTGAGTGGTACATGAAACGAAGAAAAGTGTCTTCATATAAAAAAGTTGAAAGTGTAATACGTGTTCATCTAATAAAACATTTTAAACGTAAACAAATTAAAAATATACGTCCGAGAGATATTGTGGAATTTCAGGATACTTTAATAGGTGAGAAGTCTCCTTCGCATATCAAAAAAATACACAATATTTTATCAGCTATATTTAATTTTGCAAAACGCCAAGAATATATTCGTGATAATCCTGCTCAGATTGCTGGTAATGTAGATTTGGAAGAAAGAAAACATATTGATTATTGGACGTTAGAAGAATTTAAGTCGTTTATTAAATGTGTTGATGATAATTTATATTACGCATTATTTATGACTCTATATTACAGTGGTATGCGGAAAGGCGAGTTATTAGCTCTGACATGGGCCGATTTAGATTTTGAAAATAACTCCATCAATATAGATAAAAATAATTATTATGGACAAATCACTACAACAAAAACATCTTCATCCACAAGAAAAATATTGATGCCGAAGAATGTTATGAATTTATTGGAGGCTATAAAATTAGAGAAAAATCCTAAGATGAGCTATGTAGTATTTGGTGAAATCAAAGACAGTATCTCTGTTACAGCATTGAGTGTGAGATTCGAAAAGTATGTAAAGTTGTCAGGAGTAAAAAAAATACGTATACATGATTTTCGACATTCTCACGCATCTTATTTAATTAATAAAGGAACAATTGTCTCAGTAGTTGCAAAACGATTAGGTCACTCTAATGTTGCCACAACACTTAACACTTATTCGCACTTGTATCCTTCAACAGAACAAGAAGCCGTCATCCAAATGGAAAACGACTTCAAGCCTGCTCAGGTTATAGAATTTAAACAAAAATAAAAGTAATTGTTACCAAGATTGTTACCACGCTTTTTCAACCCTTGTCATATCAACGTTTCTTTTCACTATGCAGAGACTGCTGTCGCCTCGCCTAAAAAATTTATCGCTATTAATTATCAAAAATCGTCCATAACTTTCAAAGCTCGTCACATCATCCTATCTAGCCGATGTTTTTGTGTTCTCTTGGTCATTTGGGCTAGGTATTATAGAAAGCAGTGCATAGCTTGTATCAAACTTCTGCTAAATTCAGAAAACCTGTAATTTATCAAAAGTAATGTTACGTTGTTTTCAGTAGAACGATGACGAATTGCTTGTCCTTCTAACAATTACATATACATAATTTGACGCAATGAGGTGAAAATGGCTTAACGTACCTAATTGTTTTGTTGTAGCAACCTATTACGCACTTCTGTTAACAAATATAAAGAGCCTGATACAATAGTTCTACATTTATTTTCTGATTGCTGCTGAATAAATTGAAGATAATCACTTAAAACCGCTTTGTGCGGTGCATTACTTAGTTCTACCATATCTTTTGCTGACATTGCACGTGGATTATCAAAATCAACAAAATAAAAGCTATCACTTATTTGCTCAAAGTATTGCAAAACTTCTTTTACATCTTTATCACCTAATATGCCGATAACGAAGGTAACCGACTCATTAGGAAATTCAAGACGAACAGTTTCTACCAATTTCTCTGCACTAGCAGGATTATGTGCACCGTCAAAAATAATATTAGGCATTACTTCTTCAAATCGTCCTAAAATACGTGCCACTTTTATTCCACGGCGTATACTTTCTTCGTTAATAGCAACGTCTAGTACTGTAGCCACTTCGATAAAAGCAGTGATGGCTAATGCCATATTATTTCCTTGATGTGGCCCTTTCATATTACGTGTAAGATTGGAGATACAGATGTTTTTTTCATTATTTTTATAGCACTCATAATGATTCGACTGCTCTAGCGTAAATTGTTTTTTAAGCTCAAGAATTGGTGCTTGCTTTGCATTTGCTACATTATTAATTATTGCCTTCGCTTGTAAAGGTACCTCACCTATAACAACTGGACGATTTTGTTTAATAATCCCTGCTTTATGCTCAGCAATACTTTCGATTGTTGAGCCTAAAAATTTCGTATGCTCGAGCGCTATACTTGGAATAATGGAGACAATTGGCATCACTACATTGGTGCTATCCAATAAGCCACCCATTCCTGCTTCAATTAAAGCCACATCGACATCACAATTAACAAAGTGCAAGAATGCAGCAACCGTTAATAATTCGAAATCTGTTAGTTTACCGCTAAGTCCAGCGCTTTTCATTTGTTGAAAAACGCGATCCATCTCTACTTCTGTAATGGGCTTTTTCGTTACTTGAATTTGGTCATGCACATTTAAAATGCATGGAGACATAAACTTGCCTACTTTTAAGCCATGCTCCTGTGCAATTGACTCTAAAAATGTAAGTGTTGAGCCTTTGCCGTTCGTACCTGCAAGATGTACAATCTGTAGTTTTCTCTCTGGGTTTCCTACGAGCGCTAATGCCTCTTCAATAGCTTTTAGACCAGGCTTAATGATATCATCGCTTGTTATTGCCCATTTTTTCTTATATATATCAAACTGTGGAATCATCGTACTTCCTCCTGCAACCATTGGCGAACTTCCGCTATAAAATAAAGTGAGCCAGTAATAACAACAATATCGTGAAGGCCCTTGCTTTGTATAACAGAACGGACGATTGCTTGCCAATTTGCATCATATTGTTTGTCATTATGCGTAGACAGCATCGCTAATTTTTCAGCTGGCATGGCATTTGGCATTCCAATTTGCGTAAAGGACATGGATGAAGCGATTCCATCCATTAATGCAATACTATTTGCATGATCCTTATCAGACAGCGCTGCATAAATGAAGCGATAATGATGATTTGGATAAACAGTCTGAAGTGTTTGAATCAACGCGGCTGTTCCTTCAGAATTATGAGCACCGTCTAGCACGATATTATTTGGAAATTGTTCAAAGCGGCCTGCCCACTGAGCATTTTGCAACGCCTGACGCATTGATTGTTCTGTTAGTTGAATATGTCCTTGCTCACGTAAAATATCCATCGCTGTAATGGCAAGACTGGCATTCGCAATTTGATGCTCACCAGCCATTTTTAGTTGAATATTATTTATTTCAACATTTGCGTTACGATAGTTGAAGGTTTGCATAACAATCCCTTGATTTTTTGCCACTACGTGAAAATAGTTTCCTAAAACAAGGCATTCCGCATGACGTTCTTGTGCAACTTTTTGAATAACATCAAGCGCCTCATCGTTTTTAACCCCTACCACAACAGGTACTCCTTCTTTAATAATACCTGCCTTTTCAAATGCAACTTTCGCATACGTATCGCCTAAAAATGCTGTATGCTCCAATGAAATTGTCGTAATAATTGAAACAAGTGGTGTGATGACATTTGTCGCATCTAAACGACCGCCAAGCCCTGTTTCAATTAGTGCAAAATCTACTTCTTCTTCAGCAAAATACTGGAACATAATAAGTGTTACGACTTCAAAAAAGCTCGGATAGTCCCCATTATAATGCGCCTCAATAATTGAAGCGATATTGTTCATATACTGTAAAAATTGCTCGTCAGAAATTTGCGTGCCATTGATAGTCATTCGTTCATTAACGCGTGTTAAATGTGGAGAAGTAAAAGCTCCTACTCGATAACCTGCATCCTCTAACATTTCCCTCAATACGTTTACTGTAGACCCCTTGCCATTAGAACCAGCTAAATGTATAGTTCGTAGCTTGTTTTGTGGGTCTCCCAAACGGGCCAATACTTCACGCATCATTACTAATGGCTCACGTTTAAAATCAACTGCTTTTAATGTAAAAATAAAATCTGTACATGCTTTTATCGTTGTAAACAAAAGAAACACTCCCTCTCACTCTAGTATAAAGGGTGCCAGGCACACAAACAATTCAGACACAATTTTAAAAACACACAGAAAAGCACTTTAGGAGTGATTATCTGTGTGTTTTCAACTAGTTTATTTCAAATAAACAGCAAATTATTGTAATTGATGGACACCTAATAGCGCACCCATATCATCTAAAATAATTTTTGCATCATTATTTAAAAGTGGCAAAACATCCGATCTTTGCACTAATTCAAACGAGTTCTTTAATGTTCTTTTCAACATCGAAATATCAAAATTTGAACAATACTCATTAATCTTATTAATAACTAGTAAATCTGTACGTGTTAATGTTTTCTTCACTTCATTTTGCCCATTGCTATTCGCTAAAACATGTTTAATAAGAACGCGCCCGCTTGCGTTTAATAAACGATAGTATTTCGCTTCCGATAGCTTTAGTAGATTTGCCTCTATCAGCCCTCTTGCATTAACAAAATCTAAATCATCACAGGCTTTGTTCACCTTCACAACTATTGTTCCAATATTTCCAGACATGATAAACCTCCATTTTTATTTTTCATAACTTTTTCATACCAAAGAAAAAAGCCATTCTAATCAATATAGAATAGCCATAAAATTAAATGAAATTACTTTAAATGGTAACCAGGCAATCGTAGTTGAAAGAAAACAATTCTCTCTTCACCTTAGACCCTAGGCTTTGCGTCCTAACCTTTCGGATAGTTTGCCTTTATCTATTATACTAACTACATTGTATGATACTATACATTTTTTCCTAACTCAACACATATCTTTTGGCTTATAAAAAGAAAAACAGCAGATGACTTTTTCGCCATCTGCTGTTTCTATCATTCACTATGTTATTACATATTTTTTAGTTCTTCTAAACGTTTTAATACAACGGCATGTTTTTCTTCATAGTCCGCTAATTTTTCGCGTTCTGCGTTAACCAACGCTTCTGGTGCTTTTGAAACAAATTTTTCATTTGACAGCTTACCAGTTACAAGCTTCACTTCTTTAGCCCATTTTTCTAATTCTTTTTCAAGACGAGCAATCTCTTCTTCCAGGTTGATCAGTCCCACAAGTGGTAAGAATAGCTCTGCCCCTGTTACTACAGCAGTCATAGACTGTCCTGGAGCCTCTAAGCCTTCACCAATTGTTAATGACTCTGGATTACAGAATTTTTCTAAATAGCCTTTATTGGCTTCAAGAATGGTAACCGTAGCAGCATCCTTAGCAGAAATGTATAATGGTACTTTTTTGCTCATTGGTGTGTTAACTTCCGCACGAATATTGCGCACTGAACGTATAATATCCATAAGAAGCTTCATATTGTCTGCTTCCTCTGCAAAGTGAAGGTCTGTGCGTACAGTTGGCCATGCTGCAACTGTAATCGACTCACCTTCATGCGGTAAGTGTTGCCAAATTTCTTCTGTAATGAATGGCATAAGCGGATGTAATAGACGCATTGTTTGGTCTAGTACATAAGCTAATATAGAGCGAGTCGTTTTTTTAGCAGCTTCGTCTTCACCATTCATTGGTAATTTCGCCATTTCAATATACCAAGAACAGAAATCATCCCAAATGAAGTTATATAGTTCACGACCTACTTCACCGAATTCATAGCGTTCTGCTAATGATGTTACACGTTCAATCGTCTCATTTAAACGAGTCAGAATCCACTTATCAGCCACTGATTTTTCACCAGTCAAGTCGATTTCATCATACGTCATACCATCCATGTTCATTAATGCAAAACGAGAAGCATTCCAAATTTTATTAGCAAAGTTCCAAACAGACTCTACTTTTTCAGTTGTATAACGTAAATCTTGACCCGGAGAAGAGCCTGTTGCTAAGAAATAACGAAGTGAATCAGCACCGTATTTCTCAATAACATCCATAGGGTCCACACCATTACCAAGTGATTTACTCATCTTACGTCCTTCACCATCACGTACTAATCCATGGATTAATACATCTTTGAATGGGCGTTGTTCTGTAAATTCAATACCTTGGAATATCATACGAGAAACCCAGAAGAAAATAATATCATAGCCCGTTACAAGCGTACTTGTTGGATAGTAACGTTGATATTCTTCATTTGCCTCGTCCGGCCAACCCATTGTAGAAAATGGCCATAGTGCAGATGAGAACCATGTATCTAATACATCTTCATCTTGTGTCCAATTTTCTGCATCAGCAGGAGCTTCTTTCCCTACGTAAATCTCGCCTGTTTCATTGTGATACCAGGCAGGAATTTGGTGTCCCCACCATAATTGGCGAGAGATACACCAGTCACGGATATTCTCCATCCAACGAGAATATGTGTTTTCAAAACGTGATGGAACGAAATTTACTTTACCTTCCTCGTCTTTTTGAAGCTCTAAAGAGGCATCTGCAAGTGGTTGCATTTTAACGAACCATTGTGCTGATAGGTAAGGCTCTACAACCGCTCCAGAACGTTCAGAGTGCCCTACAGAGTGCACATGCTCTTCAATGTTGATTAAGACACCCGCTTCTTGTAAGTCTGCTACGATTTGTTTACGGCATTCAAAACGATCCATGCCATTGTATTTACCAGCAAGCTCATTCATTGTGCCATCTTCGTTCATAACAAGAATTCGTTCTAAGTTATGACGGTTACCAACTTCAAAGTCATTCGGATCATGGGCTGGAGTCATTTTTACAACGCCTGTACCGAATTCCATATCAACGTAATCATCTGCTACGATTGGAATTTCACGGCCCACAATTGGTAAAATAACTGTTTTACCAATTAAGTGTTGATAACGCTCATCGTTCGGGTGAACTGCTACACCAGAGTCACCAAGCATTGTTTCAGGGCGTGTTGTTGCAACTTCCACATAGCCCGAGCCATCTGCTAATGGGTATTTCATGTGGTAGAATGCACCTTGAACATCTTGATAGATTACTTCAATATCCGATAAGGCTGTTTTCGCTGCTGGGTCCCAGTTAATAATACGCTCACCGCGATAAATTAAGCCTTTCTCATATAATTGAACGAAAACCGTTTTAACAGCATCTGATAGACCTGTATCGAGTGTGAAACGTTCACGAGAGTAGTCTAATGCAAGGCCAAGCTTCGCCCATTGTGAGCGAATGTGCCCAGCATACTCTTCTTTCCACTCCCAAGTTTTTTCTAGGAATTTTTCACGTCCTAAATCATAACGTGTAATATTATCCTCACGCAGTTTTGCTTCTACTTTTGCTTGAGTTGCAATACCTGCATGGTCCATTCCTGGTAACCAAAGTGCATCAAAACCTTGCATGCGCTTCATACGGATTAAAATATCTTGTAACGTTGTATCCCAAGCATGACCAAGGTGTAATTTACCTGTTACGTTTGGTGGTGGAATTACGATGGAATATGGTTCCTTTCCGCTTTCAGGTTGTGCTTCGAAAAATTTACCTTGTAACCACCATTCATAGCGACCCGTTTCAATTGATTGTGGATCATATTTCGTAGGCATTGAAATGTTTTCTGTCATATTGTCTCCTCCTGTTGGTAAATAATTTTGACATACGTCAGCTTTGGCAAACTAGATAACCACTCGTCTTGATTTTTCAGTGTATTCACACCGAATAAATCCGTGACAATTGCACGTGGCTTATTTGCTAATAAAATGCATACATCTTTTTAGCAAATAAAAAAACTCCTATCGTCAACAAAAGGACGAAGGAGTTTAAGTTCGCGGTACCACCTTTAATTCCAGCATTTTAAGATTAGTACTCTTACACACCACTATTTGTCATTTAATAAGTGCTCTAAATGCCCTTATCATCTCGAAATAATGATTCATGCTTGATTTACTTAAGCTTATTACAACTGGCTCTCAATTCGTTAACGGTGTTTAACCGGCTTTAACTACTACTAGTTCACTAAAGCTGCTCGAGGGCTACGTTCAATTACGCACAAATAGAAACTTTTCAGCTACCGTTTCCTCTCTATAATTGCACAAATAATCTACTCTTCCCTGTCATAGCATCCATATTCGATTTTACACATTGTACCGCAAATTCATGTATTTTTTCAAGTGATTTCGTCAATTTCAGCTAGTCTTAAAAAGTAAATAGAAAAAGGAAGTGACTATTCATATGCGACGACGTAAGTATAACCCTTGGCTTTTACCACCTTGGCTACGACAATTTCGATTTTATTGTAGAACAATTATTATACCGATTTGTGGTTTTCAGTTTATACGTGTCATAATCATCCCAACTTCTGGCGACCTTATCATCTTATTACTTTTACTGCTTCTATGCTATTTACTTTTGAAAGATATCATTTGATACACGAACTTTGAGTGGTGTATAGCCTTCTGTTAAATCCCATATCATCGTCGGCACTTCATGCCAAGAACTCGATTCTCGCACAGCAGTAAGGCTTGAAGACTCTCTAAGGACGATTTTTTGCTCGGCAGGTGCAGATTGTTTAGATTTTGAAATAGCTGCACTAGCTTCTACAGTTGTCGGTTGCTTTACTTGAACAGATTGCGCAACAAATGCAGACTCTTCCACTGCATCATGCGTTGTAGCTTCTACAAGCTTTTCTTCTAAAGCATCGACTTGTTCGACTACTGGCACCGATTCGCTAAACGTACTTGTCACTGTCCATTCTAATTGGCACTTTTGATTGGTAAGTATCGGACGAATGTCTTTTACCATTAAGTCCTCAATCGCTGCCTCTTTTGGTAAATCAACATTTAATGGGACCGCATACTCAAAATAACCTGTGTCTCCTTGAACATCAAGCGCATCAATACTTATTAAGTCTTCAGCATCCATGAAAGTTTGCATGTTTTGAAAATCAAAGCGTACATGCGCTGTAATATGATAAATACCATTTAATCTTAAAGAATCTTCTAATTGCATTGACTGCCATTGTGGCTTTATCTGTACAGCAGCAATTTCTGTTGGGCAACCGTACCCCGGAAAACAAAATGTCTCTCGCATATTCCAAGTTTTCTTTTCGATAATAATCCCTCCCTTTGCATCATATGAATTGCAATTGGAATGTATGCTAGCCAACTAGCAAGTTAGCTTTCATATAAAAAGCATGCCCGAATTTAATCAGGCATGCTTTTTATGATTATACGTTAACCATTTTAATTTTATTTGCTACACGATCAGTTAAAATTTGGGTAGCTTTTGGAACAATTGGCTTAAAGATAGGGTTTAAAACAGGACCAGCTAAGCCCCCTGCTGTTACCTCTAAAAAGCCTGTCATTTTTGTATTGTCTGCATCAATGCTTTCAGCAAGGAAATAACCGTTTCCTGTGAAATTATCTGATAACCCTTTTAAATTGAACGTTACTTTTGATGGTGCTGTCCACTCTAAAATTGTAATTTCTACTTCAACTGTTTTTTTCAGTACACCAACATTACCTTTAAATGTCCATGTAGATTGCTTATCATCTATCATTGTATGTGCATTATAGCCTGGGACAAGCTTTGCCCATTTTTCCATATCGCTAACAAATTCCCATACATGCTCGATTGCTACGGGTACTTCTACTGAATGTGTGCCTGTTGCCATTTTAATTCACTACTTTCTATTATGAATAGTTTTATTATAAACTAAAACGCCCACAATTTGGCTATGCTGAAAGTTTTAATTTTAATAAAAAAAGCCACCCTAAATGGATGGCTTTATGTTATTTTGCTAATTGTTCAAACACTTTATGGAAGGCTGCGACAGTTTTCGCAATATGCTCTTCTGTATGTGCAGTCGAAATAAATAATCCTTCAAATTGTGAAGGTGGTAAGAAAATACCTTCCTCTGCCATTAAGCGGAAATATTCAGCAAATAATTGTAAGTCAGACGTTTTTGCTGAAGCAAAATCTATTACATCTTCATTCGTAAAGAAGAAACCAATCATAGAACCTGCACGATTAACAGTATGTGGAATATTGTATTTTGTAGCAGCTGCACGGAAACCTTCCTCTAATTGATCTCCTAATTTTTTAAAATACTCATAGGAGTTTGCATCAAGGCGTGATAAAGTTTCATAGCCTGCTGTCATTGCTAATGGATTACCTGATAGTGTGCCAGCTTGATAAATCGGCCCAGCTGGTGCTACTTGCTCCATAATTTCCTTTTTACCAGCAAACGCACCTACAGGCAGCCCGCCACCAATTACTTTTCCTAGCGTTGTCATATCAGGTGTCACACCAAAGTAACCTTGAGCACAGCCATAGTCCACTCGGAAGCCCGTCATTACTTCATCAAAGATTAACAATGCACCATGTTTAGTTGTTAACTCACGTAAACCTTCGAGGAAACCTGGTTGCGGCGGTACAACGCCCATATTACCTGCCACTGGTTCAACGATAATTGCAGCAAGCTCTGTACCAAATTTTTCGAATACTTGTTGAGCACCTTCTAAATCATTATAAGCAACCGTTAATGTATTACGAGCAATATCCGCTGGTACACCAGGGCTATCAGGTAAGCCTAATGTTGCTACACCTGAGCCAGCTTTAATAAGTAATGAGTCACCATGACCATGATATGACCCTTCAAATTTCAAAATTTTATCGCGTCCTGTTACACCGCGCGCTACACGTAATGCAGACATCGTTGCCTCTGTTCCAGATGATACAAAGCGAATCATCTCCATACCAGGCAGACGATCCAATACTAATTTAGCTAATCGATTTTCTGTATAACTAGGTGCGCCAAATGAAGAGCCTTTTGCTGCTGTTTCAGCAATAGCTTTTACAACGTCTGGATGAGTATGACCTAAAATTAAAGGCCCCCATGATAATACGTAATCGATATATTCATTGCCATCAATGTCTTTAATAATTGCACCGTGACCAGATTCCATAAATATCGGGTCCATGTTGACAGATTTAAATGCACGAACTGGGCTACTAACCCCACCTGGCATTAAGTTAATAGCTTCTGCATATGCTTGCTTTGATTTTTCATAAGAACGCGCCATTTATTTCTCCTCCAACCAACGTGCTACATCTTTAGCATGATATGTGATAATTAAATCAGAGCCTGCTCGCTTCATACCTAGCAATGTTTCAAGCACGACTTTTTTCTCTTCAATCCAGCCATTAATAGCTGCAGCTTTAATCATTGCATATTCACCAGATACGTTATAGGCAACAATCGGTAATGTATAGTTATTTTTCATATCTCGAATAATATCTAAATAGCTAAGAGCTGGTTTAACGATTAAGAAATCTGCACCTTCTTCGATATCAGATTCTGCCTCACGGAAAGCTTCCATACGATTTGATGGATCCATCTGGTACGATTTACGATCCCCAAATTGTGGTGCTCCATCAGCCGCATCACGGAAAGGACCATAGTAGCTTGATGCATATTTTACGGCATATGACATAATCGGTACATTTTCAAATCCAGCTTCGTCAAGACCAGTACGTATTGCAGCAACAAAGCCATCCATCATATTCGATGGCGCAATAATATCTGCCCCTGCTTGTGCTTGTGATACAGCAGTGCGTGCTAAAACATCAAGAGAAGCGTCATTTAAAATCTGGTCGCCCTCGATTAAGCCACAATGACCATGGTCTGTAAATTCACAAAGGCATGTATCTGCAATAACTAAAAGATTTGGATGACGTTCTTTAATAAGGCGCGTAGCTTCTTGTACAATGCCATGATCATGGAAAGCACCCGTACCAACCGCATCTTTTTCCGCTGGTAAACCGAATAAAATAACAGAAGGTATACCTAAAGCAACAACTTCATCAACTTCAGCACCTAGGTTATCTAATGAAAATTGAAAAACACCTGGCATAGACTGAACTTCATTTTTAATATTTTCGCCTTCAATAACGAAAATCGGATAAATTAAGTCCTCTTTGTGTAAATAAGTTTCTTTTACCATAGATCGAATCGTTGCATTTGCGCGTAAACGACGATGTCTTTGAAATTGTAAATTTGTCATTTTCTTTCCTCTACTTTCGTTAATTCCTCGATGACTGCTTGCATTGTATAAACACTCGGCTTAATGTCTACAGCAGCACCGTGGTTTAAAATAGCTGCTTCTGTAATATGACCGATTGCTGCCACACGTACCGTTTCCCAACCAACGATTGATGCTACATCCAATGCATATACATCTACAGCTGAAGGACTTGCAAATATTACTGTGACGTCTGCATACTCCTGAATGCAATCAATAATTACTTGTTTTTGGTCGTGGCGCTCAATCGTTTCATAAACGGTCCATTCTTTAAGTTTAAAGGGCAAACCTTCCTTTAACGTTTTTTTCGCTTTTTCTCCACGAATAAATAAACATGTTGGATTGTCCCCTGCAATAATTGGAAACTCTTTAACAAATACATCAGCACTAAATACTGATGGCATGAAGCTAACTTGAAATCCTAACTTCTCTAATGCCTCAGTAGTTTTAGTTCCAATAGATGCAATTTTCCCTTGAAAATGACTTGCACGTAAATGACTGCGATCCATCTTCTTAGCAAAAGCATCTACCGCATTTTGACTCGTAAAGATTAGCCAGTTAAATTGACGCGCACATTCTAAATGCACGCCATCATTTATGTCGATAATTTCGCAAGTTTCTATCAATGGGGCAAAAACTGCCTGACCACCTAAAGAGGAAATATCTTCTACAACTGTTGCTGTTTTAGATGTTCCTGTTAAAACGATTGTTTTACCCTGTAAAGGTAAACTATTTTGCATCTTGCTCTGCCTTCACACGTTGAATTAAATCATAGGCACCTTGCTTCGTTAACATCTCAGCAAGTTCTTTGCCAATTGTTTCGGCATCAATACCATTTACAGTCTCTTTATAAATTACAGATGCATCTGGTGCAGCAACTAAACCTGTAAGTGTAATTTCTTCCCCATTAAGCTTTGCATACCCTGCGATAGGCACTTGGCAACCGCCATCCATAGCTGCTAAGAAAGCACGTTCTGCATGTGCCTCTTGCCATGTAGCATTATCAGTTAATTTTGCTAGTTCAGCTAATAATTCAGCGTCATCTTTACGGCATTCAATACCTAAAGAACCTTGCGCTACTGCTGGCAGACAATTTTCAACTGATAAAAATTCGGTTACGACATCATCGCTCCAGCCAAGTCGTTTTAACCCTGCAGCAGCTAAAATAATCGCATCATATTCTTCTGTTTCAAGTTTTGCTAAACGTGTATCTACATTCCCACGAATCCATTTTATTTCAATATCTGGACGCATCGTTAAGAGTTGAGCGCTACGTCGAAGAGAACTTGTCCCAACTACCGCTCCTGCAGGAAGATCTGCAAACTTCACATGACCTTTAGAAATAAATGCATCACGCGCATCTTCACGTGGTGGGATACAACCAATGACTAAACCTTCAGGTAGTACCGCAGGCATATCTTTCATAGAATGAACAGCAAAGTCAATTTCCTTATCAAAAAGTGCCTGTTCAATTTCTTTTACAAAAAGCCCTTTACCGCCAACTTTAGAAAGTTGGACGTCTAAAATTTGATCGCCTTTTGTCACAATTTCTTTTACTTCAAATTCAAACGGCGCACCTGCTGCCTTTAGCTCATTGATGAACCAATTTGTTTGCGTTAATGCTAATTTACTTCTCCTAGAACCTACAATAATTTTTCTCAACAGTCTCCAACCTTTCTTCTAATACCATAAATGGAATCGAGATAAGCTACTCCCTAAAAAGAAGTTTACAACAACTAATAAATATGCATAGATATGTACCCACGCATAATTAGTACCAGTCAGCTTACTTTTACGATTCACATATAAAATACAGCAATATAATACTAAAATGATAAAGGACCCTATTATCTTCGCATCAAAGATAGATAAACTCTCTAATCTTAATAATGCCCATTCAAACCCTAAAATTAAACTTATGAATAGCATTGGAATACCAATAAAAAATGATATGTTCATCCAATTGCTCGTTTGCTGTAGTGACGGCAAACGTGTCCATAGTTGAGACCACTTTTTCTTTTTTAATAAACGATATAAGATTAAATACAATATCGCAAACACAAAAGTTAACGTAAAAGCAGCATACGATAAGATTGCAAATGAAATATGGATAAAGAGCATTTCGGAAATTAAAGTCTCTCCTACTGCACCCGTCGGTCTTTTCGGCATAAATGTGAATATACTAGCAAATACAAATCCTAATATATTGATAATAAATACTGGTAAATCGACTCTCGCTATACAATGGAGAATAATCGACAGTGATACAAGTAACCAGGAATAGAAAAGAATCCCCTCATACAAGGATAAAATCGGGAATCGTTTTGTTTCTACAAAAGTTAAAATAATTATGGCACTTTGAATTACCCATACAAATGAAACAAGCCAAAAAGCAATTCGCCTTGTTTGTACTTGCTTATAAAAGTAATCAGTAAAGTAAAACACTAGACTGATCGCGTACAAGACGATCATTACTTCATAGAGCCTTGTCATTGTCAAATCAGCCAATGGACATCCCTTCTTTATATCAAAAAGTGCTAAAGTTACTATAAACAGTATCCCAGCCTAAAAAAAGACGTTTTCGTATCTTTAGTTTACCATACAGATACGAAAACGCCTCATGTAATTTCAAGTTCGCACACGTCAGCAAAACTACGCAATTAGCGCTATTGCTACATGACTCACATCGTGAACCTCAAGCGATTGTGGAGCTTGAATGTCTAGACATATCTAGAAAGAATACTTTGGTTCGGTAGGTGTTTGCGATGACTGTAAACGTTCTTTACGCTCAAGCTCTTGCTTGCTCATCATATCTACTTCTACTTCCACAGCATCTTCAATGCCAAAAATTTGTTGGAATAAACGTAACTGTTCATTTGCTTTTGATGAATTTGCCATTTCTTTAGCTTGTAAGATAGGCTCTTTTAATAATTGATTAATAATTGATTTTGTATGCTTGCTTAATATCTTACGTTCACGATCCGTTAACTCTGGCATTTTATTTTCAATACTGATCATTGTTTCTTCTTGAATTTGATTTGCTTTTTTACGTAAAGCCGAGATAACTGGCACGACACCTAGCGTAGCAAACCAATCTTTAAATTGTACAACTTCTTTACCAATCATTTGTGTAATTTCTGCTGCTGCACGTTCACGCTCTGCTAAGTTTGCTTCTACAATACCTTGTAAATCATCGATATCATATAAGAAAACGTTTGGTAAGTCTCCAACACGTGGATCAATATCACGTGGTACCGCAATATCTACCATAAATAATGGTTTACCTTTACGTAAGCGTTCGACAAGTTGCATTAATTCATAATCAATAACAAAATCTGTTGCACCTGTAGACGTAATTAAAATGTCGGCCTCAAGTAACGAGCATTGTAATTCCCTCATTGATTTTGCTTCGCCTTGGAATTTAGCAGCTAAAGTCTCTGCTTTTTCAAACGTACGGTTAATAACCGTTACTTTTCCTACGCCATTGCCATATAAATTTTCAATGGCAAGTTCGCCCATTTTACCTGCACCTAAAATAGCAACATGCTTGCGCTGTAAAGATCCAAAAATTTTCTTTGCTAATTCTACTGCTGCATATGAAACAGATACCGCATTCTCTCCGATAGCTGTTTCGCTATGTGCTCGCTTCGCAAATGTGACTGCTTGTTTAAATAACTGATTGTAGACCGTACCTGTCGTCCCAATCTCTTGTCCATTTAAGAAGCTTTTCTTCACTTGTCCTAAAATTTGAGTTTCACCAAGTACCATTGAATCAATTCCAGCTGTTACTTTAAACAAATGCTCTAATGCCTCATCTTCTTCTCGGATTGTTAAATAAGAAGAAAAAGTCTCCACAGGCAAGTTAAACCAATCTGCTAAAAATTGCTTTACATAGTGTCGGCCAGTATGCAATTGATCAACTACTGCATATATTTCTGTCCGATTACACGTCGAAACTATGACGTTTTCCAATATACTTTTTTGTTTTTGCAGCGCTTCCATTGCTTGTGGTAGCTCGCTCTCTATGAAAGATAGCTTTTCACGAATTTCAACTGGCGCTGATTTATAATTCAAGCCTACTACGATGGTATGCATGAATAACACCTCACACGTTCTAATTCACAAATCTCATTATAGCACAGTTCGACAATAGTTCATCTATAATTTGTGAACATGTCATGAAGAACTATAATTCATTTTCTACATTAGAATTATTATAAACTAAGTTTAACAAATTATACTGCTTGTTTCAAATTTAAAAACTGGGCTTAACTATGCAGTAGCATCTTGTGTCGAAAATAAGGAAAATACAGTTGATTGTGATGGTTTAAATAGAAATGACTTTTAGCTCTACTTCACAACACAATATAAATAGACTGTAGACGACTCAAAAAATCATTTGAGTTCATCTACAGTCTAGAATCGCTCTATATAAGAGCAATATTATTAATTTGTAATTTTCACTGTTTGCTGCGAAATTACATTTCCGTCTTTATCATATGCTAGAAACTCGATGTCGCCATTAACTTTAAAGTCATACATAGTTTGTACATTTTTAGTCAACATAAACACACTATCACTACGCTTTTTAAGTTCAAATTGAACATCCCCGCTAACAGAAGAATAACGAACAATGACATTTGCAACATTTGAACAATTTCCATCAATTCTTGCATTCATTGTAATATAACCTTTTCGTAATGTTACTTCCGCTTCTTCAAAGATATCCTCAGGATTAATACAACTTGAAGGCGACGTTTTACATAAAATCGAATCAATTATTTTTTGAGCAACCTGATGGAATTGTAAATTATCAATAGCATGATAGTAAATACCACCAGTTTCAGAAGCTATTTGAGTAAGGGTTGCCTCATTAATTTGATTTTTCTTGCCCATACTTACAGTGTAAATTTTAATGCCTTTCTTTTTCGCATCATTGATTACTTTTGTCATTTTTGATTTGCTTGTTTTACCATCAGACACAACAACAATGGATTTAGAAGTTTTTGTATCGTTCGAGAATTTAGTAAGAGCCAACTCTATACCCGCAAAGATATCTGTAGCACCTTTATCCGTCGATGTACGATATAAATCTTTCTTTAAGACATTTTCGGTGCTGCCCTCACCCAATACGTTTGCACTTGTATTCGTTTCAATCACAATATTGTTTTTAGCTTGTATTTGATTAATCAGTTCCACCATTTTTTTACCGCGATAATTCGTTTGGTCAATACGTTTCATAGAAGATGAGTAATCAACTACATATGCGACTTCAGTTGCTAATGTACATGCATTTTTACTAAAGTAAGGATTTGTGAAAATTTCTTTCGTAATCGTTTTATCCGTAAGAGACTTCAATATTGTTGCATAACGTGGATCAATTTTATTAACGAGCGTTGCTTCTATTTTAGACTTTCCATAAATGATTGAGTCAAAATAAGCGACCGCAGTTCCTGGACCACCTGTATTATTCAAATAATCCGAAGTATTCGTGACGAAGGAAGCTGTTTTCTCAACACCATCAAATTTGATTTTTACAGTTCCTTGATAGTCGGTAATAATTTCTCCACCTGGACTCACTAACGTCACCATTACTTGTGTATATCTATCTTTACCATTTGGCCTTGCTGCAGCGTCAGCACTTTCTTTTAACGCCTCTACACGTTTCTTATATGCTTCTACTTGTCCTAGTAATTTACCACCTTGGTATTTCAATAATACTGTACGCTCATAATTACTTAGGCTTGTTAAAATCGCATAAATTTTCATAACACTATCATAATGCTCTAATGTCAAATTCTTTTCTTCCGGCATGTATTTTGGACTCATTAATTGAATGATTGCCCCAACCGGATTGATGTTTTCAACTTGTGACGCAATATTATCATCGATTCCTTGGATGCGATAAATCGGACGACCATCTTCAGAAATCATGTACATAATCTCAGTCTTAGCTGGCGTCGTCACTGAGTCTTTTAGTCGATCATTCAGTATTTTTTCAAATAAATATACCGAAATATTGTAGTTTTCAAATTGTAAAATGGCATTCTCATATCCAAGTGCTGGATACTTCGGATCTGAACCACCATATTGTAAGTAGATATTTTCTACTTGACCAAGAGCATTTGTAACATTTGTTTGTTGCCCAATGCTGAATTTCTTTTCATCTGCATCCGGTTTTAACGGTACAGGACCATATACATCAATCAAATTTTCTGTGAAAAACTCAGGTGGCTTTTCATATTGTACATATGGTGGTGTTACACTTCCGTTATCATCTGTGTTCGTTGGGTCATACACTTTAAAATCAATGCGTAATTCTGGCTGTGGTAAGTAACGAACGTGTGCATTTATTTTTTCTCCAACAAGACATTTCATGCTAGGATCTGTGTTGTTAATAAGCTCAAAAGTAATCGTATCACGCACTGATTTCGTTAGCTTTTTCGCTTTAACAAATGCTGTTACTGTTGCGCCGTCAGATTGTACATTACGAACAGCTTCTCCAGCTGCATTTACAATATCCGCTCCATTTGAAGAAGTTACACGGAACGTATATGACTTATCATCGGCAATTGGGTCACCATTACATGCTTTTAAAGATACAGTAATTGGCGTCATATCCTCACCATTCGCAATTAAATCTGGTTTTTCAACTTCAATACTTTGTAATGCATTATTAACATAGTCGGGACCAGTAAAATCATTTTCATTATCCTTTGGTTCTTCAAACTCACCACTATTAGAGCCCATAAAACCTGCTGGCAAAGTAATTTTATCATTATCACGTCCTGCTGCAGATCGTTTCAATCCTTGTACAGCAAAGGAATTGTTTTGCACAATACGATATAAGAACTCAGCTGCATCGCCACGAGATAGTTTCGTAGAGGGATTGAAATCAGCAAATGTTTTTTTGCCAGTATTACCAGTTGAAATATCGTTTGTATATAAATATTGTACAGCTTGTGGCTCATCCAAATCTAAACCTTGAAATGCAGCATAAATACGTGCAAAATGACCTCGAGTTATAGATTTTGAACGATTCGCCATGACATGCGTTCCATCAAATGGTAAATAAAAATCACTATAAAAATTATAAGCAACGTTTTCGTTATAAGATAACGCATAGTTTTTATCAAGCTTAGCAAACATTGTTACTAGCTCTCGCTCAGTTACTTGTTCGTTTGGTAAAAAGTTATTCGCACTATTTAACGATAGTAAATCATTATCGACAGCCCATGAGATGGCTTTGTATTTACTATTAGATGTTGGTACATCTTGAATTGTTGTAGCAGCCAGTGTGACTGATGGTGTTAAAGTCATAAAAGCTAGTACAAAACAGGCTAGTAATAGCAATGCCTTTTTCGCATACTTCATTCATTTCAATCCTTTCATTAGTTAAAGAATAAAATATCATCTCGATAGTTTTGTTTTAAATCATTTTCTAAATAGTTTAAGAATCGTTCCAGCACTACAGATGCTTGAGCACGCGTTAACGGCTGGTTTGGATTAAAACGCCCAGTTACTGGGTCGCCTGTCATTAGACCAAGCTCATTGACGATATAAATTCCGTCTCTTGAATAGTCTGGAATTTGTGCATCATCTTTAAATTCCGTAACATAGCCAGGTTCTGGTGCTTTATTTTCAAGCCCTAATGCACGTACAAATATTGCAGCTGCTTGCGCACGTGTAATCGCATTATCAGGTTTAAAGTAATCTGGTGTCACACCTTTAATAATGCCTTTATTTACTGCTGATTCAATATATGGATAATCTTTAACAGTACGCTTAACATCCTTAAAGACACTTGTGGATGTTTTTTTCGTATTCTTTTCTTCCATTACACGGAGATCGACTGCTTTCCCAATCGCTATTGTAAAATCAATTCGCTTCATCGGTGTGTTTGGTGAAAAGAAATTACTTGTATCTGAATAGATTCCTAAAGAATATAATTTCTCGATAGCACTTTTAGCATAATGATTAGATAAATCTCGGAACTTCGGAATTATAAGACGTTCAATTGTTGGCGTAAATTCAGTATCCAAATCAACTTTACCTTTTTTGCCAGAAGCTAAGTCATACGTATATTCTGAAATTACGTCTTTTTCACTAACGACCGCATAGCCCCCATCGAAGCTAGCTAAACTACCTGGATTTTCCTCATAATTGAGGACACGTGATTTACTTGTTGATAAACGGTTTTTCACATGGCTAGTTGTACCATCACTGTACGTATAAATAGATTCTGTAATTTGCGTTTCAGTTGCACCCCAGAAATTTTCGTAGCCTGCATGACGACTATCAATATCTATCGTTACCGTATTTGTTTTTGCATTTTTTCCTGAGCCTGTTTGATAGGTATATGTTTTTCTTGAAATAACATTGCCTGAAAAATAATCAGAAGCTGCACGGTTATCCGTTACTGTACCTTGTGAAAATTGGTAGTCTGCTAAATTATACGTAATTTTTCCATCAACAATTTTTTCAGAGTATTTTTTGACAACCCCATTGGAAGTTTTTTGCCCAATTGTATCATAATTAACAACATCAGATTCATAGGCAATATTTCTTGTTAATGTCGCCCCATTACTTGCTGTTAGTTTTAAATTATATGTTTCTGTTAATTTACCTTTTGTTTCTTTTTGTGTAATTTTAATATCTTTACTCGTACCTTTAAAAATAATTGGTGTTCCAGTAATGAACACTGCTTCTTCATATGTATATTCATTTTTTACAGCACCTGTTGTTTCCACCGATGCAGCGGAGGCATCTACTAGAATACTTGTCCCCAAAACGAACACCATTAGAATGGCTAACATTACTTTATATAAATGGTTTCGCATCTGTTCTTTTCCCCTCTCTTTCTTCCCATGCATATGCACAGATGAAGCTATCTCGTATTGTAGAGATAGCTTCTATCTTGTTAATCAACTAAAATGAAATGTGCTTTTACAAATCGGTCAGATAATACGACTAAACGATCAGAAGGATTCAAATCAGATGGTTGAATGACTTTCCCTGCTTTAATCAGCGTAGCTTGATCAATATTCATATCAACCATTTGGCCAGCTTCATACCAACGGCCATTTTGCCATTGACTCACACTTTTCACATTAATAGTAGCTGGATATGTCGATTTTACTGACTGTAGTTTACCGACTAGCATTAGTGGGGCAACAGGTTTAGCATTATCTAACATGTGAAGAGCCTGAACATGCCCATTGTTTACGTAGAAGTAACCATAATCGCCTTCTGATAAATACAGTTCAATATCTGGCATTACGCTGTACGTTTTATTACCATCGTCTACCATTGCTTTTGTTGTATTACTAACAGATAGTACGGTACTAGCTGTTTTTTTGAAAACATTTGATTCAATCTTCATTGCATCATCAATTTCAATTAAGTAGCCATCTGCTTGTGCTAAACGGCCATAATATAATTCATGCGAAGCTAAATTTGGTGACATAAAGCTATCACTTGTAACATCTACTACTTGCGCATAATGATCGCGAGCAGCACCGTCTGTAATGACAAATGCTGTTCCATATGCCAATAATCCTGTTGGTTGAATAAAACGACCATTTCGAATTAAAATTGACCCATCATGGAAGTACAGCGTGCCAGCAGTTTTAAGTTTTAACAATTGATAATCTGTATCGACAGCAATCATCGGCTCATAGTACGTACGTTCATTGTTTTTCAACACGACAATCTTTTCAATAACTTCTTTACCAAATTGCTTCACCGTTGCGTAATATGCTTCACTGCCAATATAATTTTTCAATTGGCCCTTTTCAATTTTCGTATTTCCAACGTAAATTGGTACCTTTGTTGAAAAATTCATCGTTGAAAGAGCAGTTGTTGTTGCTGAACCAAATTGCCAGTTCACAAAGGCATTTTGATTTTTTACTGTTAATTTGTTCGCATTGATATTAACTGCTTGAATTTCACCTTTGTATAAATTTTCAACTAATGTTCCAGTCTCACTAATATCTACTTTTGTGACAATCGATGTACTTTTATTTTTTAAATTAAGTTTTACACGATCACCTACATACATCCCACTAATATCTACCGATGAAGAACCCTTTTGAAAAGCAGTATCTTTATTCAAATAATATGTAGTTTCTTTTCCAATATCCGGCTTCACCATTATGAACAAACCTTTTGGGTCGATGCTTGTGATTACGCCAGCAACTATTCTAGGATTTTGAGCAACTGTCGTTGATTCCTCAGTAGTATTGGAAGTACCGCGGAGCTCAACCACACTACGAAGGTTGATTTCAGCCTCTACTTTCATGCCCATCTTAAAGCCATCAATTGTAGTTTCAGTGTTATTAATGTACAGGCGGGCATTATTATTAATATTGTATGTTACTTGACGGCCACTAGCATTTTCTAATGTAATTTTACTAAGCTGCCTTTCTACTTCCCCGTTTGAATTCGTATATTCTGAATAGGTTACATCAACGAAGGTTCCTGTTACTAACTGTGCGGCATGGACAGTCGGTAGTGATGGCAAACTAAGTGCCATTAATAACAGGACAATTAATATGTATGGAATCTTCTTCAACAATTCCCGCCTCCTTAAAAAATTGTTATTTATAAATAGTATATCGTATTATTGGTAGTTTTTCTTATTCAAAAAGTTACATTTTAACTTGTTTTAATATTTTTTTGAATCTACCATTAGACATAAAGATAGAGGTAGCTTCCAACTTCAAGCTACCTTGCCATCATCATACTTGGATGTCAATTGTATGTCCAGCCGTTGGATGTGGAGCATCTAGCATCTCAACTAGCTGTTCACTATTTTGCTGTTGCATTTCCATTGCTTGCTTTGTAACAGCTAATGATACATTTTGCATTAGATTAGATTGATGCATTGCGATTGATAAAGCTGCGATATCCATTTTAGTCCACCTCCTATTTAATTTATCGGCTAAACTTGCCGTTCATCAAGTAATTTCCTCATATTTATCCATAACTTTCACACTAGCAGCAGAACAGCTTATTCACTTCTTTTCATACAAAGAGAGCAAAAAAATATTGTGTGTCATTCAAATATTAGGCAATAAAAAAACATCTACTGTGCTCCTAACGCAATAGATGTTTTTTGATTACATTTTATTTTCAATTGTGCGCCAAGCTTCTTCAAAACCGATACCCTTTTCAGAAGAGAACACAATAAGCGGATCATTTTTATCCATATCTAGTGTTTCCTTGACAACTTTTTTGTGCTTATCCCATTTACCTTTTGGAATTTTATCTGCCTTCGTTGCAATGACAATACAAGGGATATTGTAATGTTTTAAAAAGTCATACATCATTCGATCATCAGCAGTTGGAGGATGACGTAAATCAACAATTTGAACTACCGCTTTTAATTCTTCACGGCCAGTGATGTACCGTTCAATCATTTTCCCCCATGCTTCACGTTCTGTTTTTGAGACTTTGGCATAACCATATCCCGGAACATCGACGAAAAACAGCTGTTCTTCAATTTTGTAAAAATTTAGCGTTTGTGTCTTCCCAGGTTTAGAAGAAATACGCGCTAACGCCTTACGCCCAATCATACGGTTAATAAATGATGACTTCCCAACGTTTGAGCGACCTGCTAATGCAAACTCTGGCAGTCCATCTTCTGGGTATTGGTCCGGTCTTACTGCACTTATGACCATTTCGACATTATGGACTTTCATTTCCTTAAAAACCTCCGTCCAGTGCAATTGCTAATACTTCATCAGCAGATGACACTAGTTTAAATGTGAGTTGTTCGCGTACACTTTCAGGAATATCTTCAATATCACGTTCATTATCTTTTGGACAAATGATTGTTGTTAAACCTGCTCTGTGTGCGCTTAATGTTTTTTCTTTCAAACCGCCGATTGGTAGTACACGACCACGTAACGTAATTTCACCAGTCATTCCTACTTCACGACGAATCGGACGATGTAAAATAGCCGAAACAATTGCTGTCGCCATCGTGATACCTGCAGACGGTCCATCTTTTGGTACTGCTCCCTCAGGTACATGGATGTGGATATCATGTGTTTCAAAATATTCTGAGTCTACATTGAGATCCTCTATTTTAGTTCGGACATACGATAACGCTGTTTGTGCGGATTCCTTCATAACATCTCCGAGTTTCCCTGTTAACTGAATTTTGCCCTTTCCAGGAGTTAAGGAAACTTCAATTTGTAATGTGTCACCACCAACAGTTGTATACGCTAGTCCTGTTGCTACACCAATTTGGTTTTCCTCTTCCGCTTGTCCATAGCGGAAACGGTGCTTACCAAGATATTCGATTACTGATTTTGAATTTACTGTTACACGTTTCTTTTCTCCAGAAACAATAATTTTAGCGATTTTACGACAAAGTGTTGCTATTTGACGCTCTAGTCCTCGGACACCTGCTTCACGTGTATAATAACGAATAATATCCAGCACAGCTTCATCTTTGATTACTACTTGCGTTTTCTTCAAGCCATGTTCTTTTAATTGCTTTGGTATCAAATGATTTTTTGTAATTTGCGCCTTTTCAATTTCAGTATAGCCTGCAATCGAAATGACTTCCATACGATCTAATAAAGGTCCAGGAATCGTACTTAAATCATTAGCTGTAGCAATAAATAATACGTTAGATAAGTCATACGGTTCTTCGATATAGTGATCGCTAAATGTATTGTTTTGTGCAGGGTCCAGCACTTCTAACATTGCGGCTGCAGGATCTCCTCGGAAATCATTTGACATTTTATCGATTTCATCAAGTAAAAATACAGGATTAATCGTACCTGCTTTTTTCATTCCTTGAATAATACGACCTGGCATCGCACCTACATACGTACGACGATGTCCTCGAATTTCGGATTCATCTCGCACCCCGCCTAAAGAAATACGAATAAATTTTCGATCTAAACTTTCTGCAATTGAGCGTGCTAACGATGTTTTACCTACTCCAGGAGGGCCAGCTAAACATAGAATTGGTCCACGTAATGAATTTTTTAACTGACGCACAGCTAAATATTCAAGCACACGTTCCTTTACTTTATCTAATCCAGCATGATCTCTATTTAAAATTTCCTCAGCATGATCAATATTCATTCGATCTTCAGTTGACTTTGTCCAAGGTAAAGACACTAACCAGTCAATATAGTTTCGTATTACTCCACTTTCCGCACTTGCGCTAGGTAGTTTTTCATAACGATCCAGTTCTTTAAGCGCTGCTTCTTTTGCAGATTCAGGCATACCTGTTTCATCAATGAGCTTTCGTAATTCCGTTACTTCACCAGTTTTACCTTCTCGATCGCCAAGCTCTGTTTGGATAGCCTTCATTTGTTCGCGTAAGTAATATTCCTTTTGCGTACGCTCCATTGATTGCTTTACTTTTGAATTAATTTTCTTTTCAAGATCCAGGACCTCTTGCTCATCATGCAGGCGAATAATTAAATGATCTAAGCGTTTCTTAACATTTAGCATTTCTAAAACTTCTTGTTTATCCGCAATTTTAATTGGTAAATGCGAGGCAATAATATCAGCAAGACGGCTTGGTTCTTCAATGTCTGCAACTGTATTAATTGTTTCTGTTGTTATTTTGTTGGAGGATTTTGCATATCTTTCAAAATACGTTAACAATGTACGCATTAAGGCCTGTGTTTCCACATCTTTATCGATTTTCTCCTCTTTAACATCAATATCAACAACTGTATATTTCTCTAATGCTTGATAGTTGGACCACGTTGCACGTGCTACACCTTCCACTAAAATACGTAGCGTACCATTTGGTAACTTTAGCATTTGCTTCACATAAGCCATTGTGCCTACTTGATATAAATCCTGCTCTTCTGGCTGTTCATCGTGCATTTCTTTTTGCGTTACCAATAAAATCAATTGGTCCTCTAACATCGCTTGTTCTAGCGCCGCTACAGAACGATTTCTACCCACATCAATATGTAACACCATCGACGGGTATACTAAAAGTCCACGTAAAGGCAATAATGGTACATTTGTTGTTTTTTGAATTGTTACCATGCGGGTATTCACCTCCGTCAAAATTTTCTTATTCACAATCCCGCGCTTCTAGTATGTGTTTAAAAAACCGATTCACACTATCTATTCAAACGAGCCAAAAATTTCATCTATTTACAGTCTTCAGCTTTATGTATGAATAAAAAGCTGACTCCCGATATGTGCGAACATTGCACAATCGAAGTCAGCTAAGTTACTCTTTTTCTCATAACAATAGACGCTACGTCTGTTTATTATGCCGAAGTTTTTGTGTCGCTACCTTCATCGAGTTCAGTGCCATCTTCAAGAAGCAATTTCGGTTTTTCTTTTTCCGTAATTGTTTTTGCAGTAATGATACATTTTTTCACGTCATCACGTGAAGGTAATTCGTACATTACATCAAGCATTGTTGACTCAATAATTGAACGAAGACCACGTGCACCTGTTTTACGTTCAATTGCTTCCTTTGCAATTTCAGAAAGGGCACCTTCATCAAACTCAAGCTCAACACCATCTAGTTCAAGCATTTTTTGATATTGCTTCGCAAGCGCATTTTTTGGTTCCGTCAAAATTTGTACAAGTGCTGCCTCATTTAATTGCTCTAGGCTTGCAAGTACAGGTAATCGACCGATGAATTCTGGAATTAGACCAAATTTCAACAAATCTTCAGGAATCAATTTCGCCATTAATGAACCTTCGTCCACTTCAACTTTATTAGGATCTGAACCGAAACCAATTACTTTTTCACCTTGACGACGTTTAATGATGGATTCAATACCATCAAATGCTCCGCCTACGATAAATAAAATATTTGTTGTATCAATTTGTAAAAATTCTTGGTGCGGATGCTTACGTCCACCTTGTGGAGGTACACTTGCAACAGTGCCTTCTAGAATTTTTAGCAACGCCTGTTGGACCCCTTCACCAGAAACATCACGAGTTATCGACGGATTTTCTGATTTACGTGCAACTTTATCGATTTCATCAATATAGATGATTCCTTTTTCCGCACGTTCAATATCATAATCTGCTGATTGGATTAATTTTAATAAAATATTTTCAACGTCTTCACCTACATAACCAGCTTCTGTTAAAGAAGTAGCATCTGCAATTGCGAAAGGAACGTTTAGTATACGTGCTAATGTTTGAGCTAATAATGTTTTACCGCTACCAGTTGGGCCGATTAACACAATGTTCGATTTTGCTAATTCCACATCATCGATTTTACTATTAGTATTGATGCGTTTGTAGTGATTGTAAACCGCAACCGCTAAGGCTTTTTTAGCACGCTCTTGTCCAATTACATACTCATTTAAAATCGATTGGATTTCTTTCGGTTTCGGAATATCTTGGAAATCGATTTCTTCCTCAACACCTAGTTCTTCTACAACGATTTCTGAACAAAGTTCGATACATTCATCACAAATATAAACACCTGGACCTGCAACTAATTTACGTACTTGTTCTTGTGGCTTACCACAGAATGAGCATTTTAAATTGCCTTTTTCATCATTAAATTTGAACAATATGTTTCACCCCTATTCAAGCTACAATCTTACAAGATTATTGAACCATTATCAAATAAATTGATTGCAACATTTACGTCATGGCGCAAATGCGTCTAGATTTTGAAGTATTTTCAAAGTCTTCAAGCACGAGGTCAGTTAGCTAGGAATTGGCAGTCTTCCGCACTAAAACATTAACCGCCGTCTGCTCGCTTTCATGCAAATAATTCGTGTTGATGCGACCATTCAGACTAACCCATGACCACTTATTGATTATTTAGCTTCATTCCTTCGAGGTTTAGTTCCCTCACTCGTAAAACCTATATGCGCTCTTCTTCCATTATAATGGGGGCGCTATAATTACTGCTACTTTTCGGCTCTACTACAATGATGTTAAAATTTAGCATCGTGTAAAAAGTTAAACAACAATACTATGTATAAGTAAATTAACTAAAGTGGCCACCAAAAGTATAACAGTTAGTAAAAATCAGACTTACTTTTTGTCGTCCTTGACCTTGAGAGGTTGGGGCCCCTTTAGCCTAAACTAAAAAGCTATGTGTGATAAAACAAGGCACGGTTTTACGCCGTACCTTGTCTTCTTAATTTTTCTATCTAGTTACGTAAAAAATCTTATTCAGTAATTTTAGCGTTTTCTACTAAAAATTCAACTGTTTTTTGGATTTTAATATCATTTTCAAGAACAGCAGTACCGCCTAGAGCGCCAGTAATTTGTTCTTTTGTCATATTGAATTGAGCAGCCATTTTTTCTAATTCAGCTTCAATATCAGCTTCTGTAGCTTCAATTTTTTCTGCATCAGCGATTGCTTCAAGAGTTAATGAAACACGTACACGGCTTTCAGCTTCTTCTTTCATTTGACCACGTAAATCTTCTTCTGATTGACCAGAGAATTGGTAGTAAAGGTCTAAGTTCATACCTTGTGTTTGTAAGCGTTGGCCAAACTCTTGTAGCATACGATCTGTTTCAGAGTTAACCATACCAGCTGGTACTTCGAATTCTGCATTGTCAGCAGCTTTTTCTACTAATTCGTCGCGAAGTGTAGCGTCTGATTCTGCTTGTTTTTGAGTAGCAGTTTGTTCTTTAATTTTAGCACGTAATGCTTCTACGCCTTCAACTTCAGGATCTAATTCTTTTGCAAACTCATCGTTTAGCTCAGGAAGTACTTTTGTTTTCACTTCTTTAACAGTTACTTTGAAAGTAGCTTCTTTACCAGCTAATTCAGCAGCGTGGTATTCTTCTGGGAAAGTTACAGTAACGTCTTTCTCTTCGCCAGCTTTTACGCCTACTAATTGCTCTTCAAATCCAGGAATGAATGAACCTGAACCGATTTCTAATGGGTAGTCTTCGCCTTTTCCGCCTTCGAAAGCTTCTTCGCCTACGAAACCTTCAAAGTCGATTACCGCTGTGTCGCCTTCTACGATAGCTTCATCTTCTTTAATTTCAAGTTCAGCTTTACGTGCTAATTGTTCTTGAATTTGAGCTTCAACTTCTTCGTCCGTTACTTCAACTGGAAGTTTCGTAACTTCTAAGCCTTTGTAGTCGCCAAGTTTTGGTTCTGGTTTCACTGTTACTTGAGCAGTGAATGAGAAGTCTTGACCATGAACGAAGTTTTCTGTACCAGAAATTTCTGGGTAATCAACTGGCATAATACCAGCTTCGTCGATTGCTTTTGCATAAGAATCTGGAACAATGATTTCTAATGCATCTTGATATAAAGATTCAATTCCAAAGCGTTGTTCAAACATTTTACGAGGCATTTTACCTTTACGGAAACCTGGTACGTTAATTTGTTTCACAACTTTGTTGAACGCTTGGTCCATCGCTGCATCTACTTCAGTAGCTGGTACTTCGATTGTAAGAGTACCGATATTTCCTTCTTGTTTTTCCCATTTTGCTGACATGTATAAATACCTCCAAAATAATCTAGTTTCAATTACGCATGACGTAATTGTGTTCGGATTTCGATTTCTCGATAATTTTTTGTAAATCCGCAACTTGTGTCAAAGACTTAGCATTTAGTTAAAGTTTTGATCCCCTACTAAATAGTAAAATCCTTTGACATTCATCCACCTACTTGTTAAATTAGGGGACTTCGGTTGAATCAAGTTTAAATGTTAGACAATTTATTCGTAACTACGATTTTGACAACCATTTTAGTATATCATAGATGCGCATAGTTTCAACTTATTTCATACTTCATGGAGTTCTGTTAGTTTTTCTAACATTTGTAAAAAGTCGATGATTTCATAGTCCATTTCCTGCACCTTACCAAGCATTGCTTTTACAAAATCAATATAACTATATGCAATATCATCGGCTGCAAACGGGTGCCATTCAAACGGATACGTAACAATTGCATGCTTAGCCATTAAATATTGTACCATTTCCAATGTTGATGGGTCTTGTTCTAATTTAGATTCTATAATTTTTTTTATTTCACCATACTGCTGTAATTGATTAGGTAACGCAAGATCAATCGGATTAATAGTTTTTGTTTGTTCAAATTTTGTAACAGTAACTTCAATTGAAACTTCTTGCTCTACTAGCAAAATAAGTGCAAGACTCTGCACAAATGGATGGATATCCGAACATTCGATAATAGCCTTTAAAAGCATTTTTATCTGCCTTACATTCGTATCCATCAGGCGATGCAATCGCAACGATTGTTCATTCGATGTAAGTGTGGTAAATTTTTCTAATTCATATTCTTGCGCTTCTATCAATTCTTGTACATCTTCTCGTTGCTGAAGATTTTTAGCGACTTCACTATTTATACTTTTTAAGCGTTCAAATTTTTCTAGCTGTGCTTCCGGAAGAACTTTTTCCTCAATTAACGTAGTTATTATAGACTCAACTTGATGATATTCCTTTAACTGCATGCAAATCGTAATGTATAGCTCCATCACTTCAACATACATCGAAGTGCCCATAGCTAACAATTGCTCACATACGTCTTTAGCTTGCACATATAGTTTCAGCTCATATAAAGCATACGCATAGGCACTTAACGCTTTTTCATCTCCTTTGTCATATAAAAACGCCTTTTCAAAACATGCAACTGCCTCTTCATATTGATATTTTTCCACATACATATGGCCCTCACGAATTAGCGTTTGGGTTGCACCAGGAAAAACAACAATATTGTCATGTTTAATAACATGGGGCTTTTGCTTTGTCATTTTTCTCACCTCTTTTAGTTCACTAGTTCCTAATTGTTTATTTTTAACAAAAATAATTGAATTTATATTCATATTTTGTAATGAATTGAATTATAATTAATAATACCTAACATTATTTACCTTATTGATAGAAAGTGCTTCAACCATAGTCATTGTTAGCTAGACGAAAACAAGTTGTTCACAAGGAGTGTAATACATGCCATTAATGGATACAATCATTGAATTCGATAGTCGCATCTCCCCCGCTTTCGAGGCACTATCAATTAAAGTTATATCGATTACAACAGCACACGGTCCGCTACAAGATTATTCAATTGACTTCGAATTTTTTACACGTACAAAAATTAATACGTTTACGAAAGAAGCAACGACACATATCTCAAGTATTCAAGGTACTATACCCGGTTCCATCTCAATTGGGCATCATCAGGAATCACTTTATATTATTCCCCAAAGTGTTCACATTGAATGCAATTATAAGATTCTGCATATTGACACAAAAGATATGGAACGCATTTTACAGCATCCCACCCCAACGCTCTATTATAGTGAGTGGCTTTTAGATGCCATCAAAAATGCAAATATCCTTGTTGAATTAAAAACAAATCAAAACACATTTATCGAATGGCCGCTCGGCATAAAGTCTGCTGTTATATTATAGGAAGCTAAACAAAAACCTTTTATGTAGATCATTCTTTTGAAACCGACTAGCCCATAAACTATTCTTATGTCTGAGACATACTTGCCAAGTATGTCTTTTTGTCATGATTAAACACCAATCCTTCAATTCGTTGCGCTCTAATCATATCAGCTTTCGATAGATTCCGGTATTCCAATTGCGAAAGTAACCATTAAAAAATTCACATCTAACAAATTTTTTTAGTAAAGAAGGTATAATAAAAAAATAGATTTATTATTGGAGGCAATTATCATGGATATAAAAGAAGCATTACAAACATTTTCTTCAATGACACTTACAGCAAGACAAGCGTTTTTTGAAAAAGAAGGCGACTGGCTATTGGAGGAAATGTTAACGCACATCGGCTCAACTGATGAAAAGCTACGCGATCACCTTATCTATCGAACTTTTATCGACCTGCTCAGTGATAACTTACTAAATTCACAGCAACTCCAAAATTTGTTCGATACGGCAATAGGTGACGATTACTTATATGCAAACATCGGGGAACAAATGGATGATAGTGTATTCACACGCTCCTTTTCAGCGTTACTTGTCGCTAGCATTCTTGCAAAAGATAGTGAGCTCCTTATTTTAAATGAGACAAGCTTACAATCTTTCTTTAAAAAAATCGGTCGTTATTTGTTACTTGAAAAGGATACAAGAGGACATGTCGAAGGCAAAGGTTGGGCACACAGCATTGCACATGGGGCCGATTTAGCCGCCATGACAATTAAACACCCTAAGTTCGACTTGCAATATGCACCATCCATCTTACACGCACTGAAATTGGCAACTTGGAAAGATGTTGTCTATGTAAACGATGAGGAAGAACGCTTTGTAAATATCATTGAGGCATTATTAGCAAGGGGCTATTCTGAAGAAGCCTTATCGGAATGGGTAGAGCAAGCTTTTGATAAATTCGAAATGCATTTAGTAACGCAAGGTTATAATGAGAGTTTTTTTAGCGGACGTACTTGCACATTAAACGCGATGAAGACATTGTATTTCGCATTAAAAATGAATAATCAAGCACCTAAACTTCAAAACACACTGTATATCCAAGTAGCAAAGTGGCTGAAGCTCGGTTCTTAACTAATGCTAGAGCATCCAAATCACATTGGATGTTCTTTTTTTTCGGAACCACCCATATTGATATACTAATTTCTGTTAAATATTGAAAGCGCTTAATTATGTTAACATAATTTTATCATTGTTCCAATATCCTCTCTCTAATCATTCCTTACATAGAAATTTTATCCTTTAATCGTTGAAAAACTGTCTTTTTATATACTCCTTTTTTAAAAAAAACGCAACTAAAAAGAATTAAAAACAGAGGCACGACAAGGACTTTATTACAAATCGTCGTCTAAAATGTGAAATAGGATTTTTCACAAATAATTTATTTACTTAGTTAAATACGACAAACTCAGTATTTTCAACGTTTATACAGTGTTTAATTAACAAAACCTAAAAATACCAATAGCAAAATAGCTTTTTTTGTTCAAAAAATGTTCATATTCACCCCCCTTTCATTATCATATTTATAATTAATTATTTTTTTTTTTAGTGAAGCGGGCGTATAATCCTATATGCAAACAAAGACGTGATGTGACCATCGACATTAAAATTTTGTCCAATTTATGGTGCATAAATCATCATGTATGTGAACGCTTGCATCAGACCAATCAATTACAAGACATTATGTTTCATATTGAACCATGCCATTGTCATTGTAAATGCAACTGTACTTGATTGGTACATCAGATAAAAGAGGTGACCTCAATACCCACTATTTATAAATGTGAATCAATACTACTACACATGAAATTTATGAATAGCCGTTTTATAGAAAGGAGTCAAACATGAATAAAAAATTAAGCTTAATGTTTTTAGCATTTGGCGCTATCGCAATCCTGTCTGGTTGTGAACCATTAACAGTTTTCAATCCAAAAGGACCGAATGCTCAAACATTATCAAACACAATTATTTTATCCATTATTACAATGGCAGTTATTTTACTAGTCGTGTATGTGCTTTTTGCGTTTATGTTAACAAAATACCGCGCATCAAAAGCATCTGCCGATTATGAGCCACCTCATGAAGAAGGTAGTCACGTACTTGAAATTACGTGGACAGTTATTCCTATTATTATCGTAGCATTCCTAGCAATTGTTACTGTTAAAACAACTAGTTCGGTAGAAACAACACCAGAAGGTTATGACAATAAAGAACCACTTGTTATTTATGCAGCATCTTCAAACTGGAAATGGCATTTCAGCTATCCAGAAGAGGGTATTGAGACTGTGAACTATGTAAACATTCCAACTGATCGTCCAATTGAGTTTAAATTGTATTCATTCGGACCAATCACAAGTTTCTGGATTCCACAGTTAGCTGGTCAAAAATATGCGATGAGTGACATGTTAACAACTATTCACCTTGCAGCTGATGAAATTGGCTCTTTCATGGGTCGTAACTCTAACTTTAACGGTCGTGGATTTGCGGAAATGGAATTTGAAGCACAAACTATGACACAAGCAGACTTCGATCAATGGGTTTCTGATGTAAAAGCGAACGAAAAACCATTAACTGAAGAGAAATTCAAGGAATTATTAGCAGCTGAACACGTAGGTCGTTCAAGCTACTCATCTACTCACTTAGATTTCAGCCCAGCACCAATGGCACATGGTGATATGGATATGGGGGGTATGGACCATAGTGACATGGACATGTCTGACGAAGACATGAATCATGAAGATATGGATCATTCAAACACTGATGCCGAATCAACACATTCACACTAATTTTCAAATTTGAAAGGAGCGCATCCTATGAGTATGGAAGAATTATTCCATCCACTGCAAGAACCGATGATTTTAGCGGCAGCTATCAGTATCGTAGTTGGTGCAGTTGTTGTCGTAGCAGGCCTTACTTATTTTAAAAAATGGGGCTACTTCTATAAAAACTGGCTATCAACAGTCGATCATAAAAAGATCGGTATTATGTATATCGCCGTAGCACTTTTAATGCTATTCCGCGGTGGTATCGACGCACTTTTAATGCGTGCACAAACAGCCGTTCCTGATAACGGACTACTTGATGCACAACACTATAACGAGATTTTCACTACACATGGTTTAATCATGATTTTATTTATGGCGATGCCATTTGTAATCGGTTTAATGAACATTGTTATCCCATTACAAATCGGTGCACGTGACGTTGCATTCCCACGTCTTAATGCAGTCAGCTTCTGGGCATTCGCAGCAGGTTGTGGCTTGCTGAACCTATCATTCATTATTGGTGGTTCACCAGACGCAGGTTGGACAGCTTACTTCCCATTAGCAAGTACTGATTTTAGTCCAACTGTAGGGAACAACTACTATTCATTAGCACTACAATTATCTGGGATTGGTACGCTATTGACGGGTGTGAACTTTATCACAACGATCTTTAAAATGCGTGCTCCTGGTATGACATTAATGAAAATGCCAATGTTCTCTTGGTCAATTTTAATTACAAACGTTATTATCGTATTTGCGTTCCCAGTGTTAACTGTAGCACTTGCATTAATGATGTTAGACCGTCAATTCGGTACAAAATTCTTTGCAATGACAGACGGCGGTATGGATATGCTTTGGGCCAACCTATTCTGGGTTTGGGGACATCCTGAAGTTTACATCGTTATCCTACCAGCATTCGGTATTTTCTCAGAGGTTATTGCAACATTTGCACGTAAAAACTTATACGGTTACAAATCAATGGTAATGAGTATGGTTGTCATTTCATTACTATCATTCTTAGTATGGGCCCACCATTTCTATACAATGGGTCACGGCGTTATGGTAAACAGTGTATTCTCTATTACAACAATGGCGATTGCTGTTCCAACCGGGGTTAAAATGTTCAACTGGTTGCTCACAATGAGGCACGGTAAGATTCAATTCACTACCCCAATGCTTTATGCGCTTGGCTTTATTCCGATCTTCACAATTGGTGGGGTTACAGGTGTAATGCTAGCAATGGCAAGTGCCGACTATCAATATCATAATACGATGTTCTTAGTTGCCCACTTCCACTATGTATTAATTCCAGGTACAGTATTTGGTGTACTTGCAGGTTACCATTTCTGGTGGCCAAAAATGTTCGGTTTCCGTTTAAATGAGAAATTAGGGAAAGCTGGTTTCTGGTTCATCGCTATCAGCTTCAACGTAACGTTCTTCCCTCTATTCATCTTAGGTTTAGATGGTTATGCACGTCGTATGTACACTTATTCAGCTTCAACTGGTTATGGTCCATTAAACATGCTATCGTTCATCGGTGCACTTGGACTTGCAGTAGGCTTTGCGTTAATCTGTTATAACATTTACTACAGCTGGAAACATATGCCTCGTAACGAGAAAGCAGATGTTTGGGATGGTCGTTCATTAGAATGGGCTACTCATTCTCCAGTTCCTGAATACAACTTTGCAATAGTACCAAACGTGTCACGTTTAGATGAGTTCTGGTTCGCGAAAAAAGAAGGTCGCGATATTACTGCAGGTAAAATTGAAAAAATCCATATGCCTAACAACACAGGTACTCCTTTCTGGACAAGTGGATTCTTATTCCTAGCAGCGTTCTTTGCTGTATTTAGTCTATGGATTCCAGCCATCATCAGCATGCTTGTTGTATTTGGCTTTATGGCTCTTCGTTCATTTGAAAATGATCATGGTCGTTACATTTCAGTTGAAGAAATTACGGAAACTGAAAAAAGTTTGAGAGGTGATAAATAATATGAAAATCGATTCTTCACTTCCATTAGAATATAGTACAGAGGAAAACCGCTTAAAGATTTTTGGTTTCTGGATCTTCCTTGGAGCCGAAATCATGTTATTCGCTACACTCTTTGCTGTCTATTTTACGCTCCACACTCGTACAGGTAGCGGCCCAGATGGTGCTGAGATTTTCGAGTTAACACCAGTATTATTAGAAACATTTTTACTACTAGCAAGTAGTTTTACAATCGGTCTTGGCGTACACGCTATGCGTCTTGGAAACAAAAAAGCAATGATGACATTCTTCATCATTACACTTATTTTAGGTCTTGGCTTCTTAGGTATTGAGATCGATGAGTTCGTCACTTATGTTCATGAAGGTGCAACAATTACAACAAGTGCATTTTTATCTGCATTAATGACTTTACTTGGTACGCACGGTGCCCACGTAACATTTGGTTTCTTCTGGGGCGTTGCAATTTTAATCCAAGTAGCAAGACGTGGCTTAAACCCACAAACGGCTAACAAAGCGTTTATCTTCTCACTGTACTGGCACTTCCTAGACGTTGTTTGGATTTTCATCTTCAGCTTCGTCTACTTGAAAGGACTGATTAGCTGATGAAGGAACTATTCCCAAAACAACATGTGATGGGCTTCGGCTTCTCACTATTACTAACTATTATCGCTTTAGCAGTTGTGAAATTTGATATGTCTTACAATATAGCATTTGCTATCCTATTAGTGACTGCACTTGCACAAGCAACTGTTCAATTAGTATTATTCATGCACATTGGTGAATCTGAAGATAAAAAAACATTATATACAACAATTTTATATTCAGTGTTCGTAGCTGTTGTGACAATCCTTGGTACATTATTCGCAATGATCTGGGGTTACTAATAAAAAGAGCCGAGAAAATGATTTCATTTTCTCGGTCTTTTTTATTTATATCTAGCAAAAAAGCCAACCATCGAAATCTCGAAGATTGGCTTTTCCTCTTGTGAAAAATTATATATCACTAGCCTTCTAGTGATATGTAATTATTTTATCTAATTAGCGTACAATCAATACATCACATGATGCTAATCGGACGATACGCTCCGCTACTGAGCCGAGTACTATCTTTTCTAATTGATTTAACCCCGTTGCACCACATACCAGTAAGTCTACAGCTGGCAGTTGTGTAAGTATACTTTTCGGCGAACCAGTTTCTACATTAGCTAATACTTCTGTTACACCTGCTGTTTGAGCTTCTTTTCTTAACTTCTCTATTTTAATAAAATTCTCTTCTTTCAATTTCTCAGCATACTTCAAGTCATATGCCGTAACAGCCCCGAACGACTTCGTGTCAATGACATTCACTAATTGTAATGTTGCCCCATACTCTATTGCCAATTTTAATGCTCGCTCATAGGCTTTCAACGACTGCTCTGAAAAATCTATTGCTACAGCGATTGTCTTATAATTCGTAACCATCATTACCCTCCTCAACTTTTCCAACCAATTCAAAGTTTTCAAAATCATTATATCATAATGGTATTCGATATAGTTTATCGTCATTATTTTGTGGAGTCCCACGTCCATCTGTATTATTGCTAACAAAATAAAGATACTGTTCGTCCACTAGTATATCTCGAATTCTTCCTAATCCCGCTATTATTTCCCGTTGGGTGTTTGTTTCAAGATTAAATTCCAAAACAGCTGCTCCTCTTAATGCAGCTACATACAATTTATTATTATTATAATCGATGCCAGACGGAGCCCAAGTTGTGTTACTTCCTGATGTAAACAACGGTGATTTCATCCGTTGTCGTGTGTCACTCCCTTCTATTATTGGCCACCCATAGTTTTGTCCTGCTTCAATTTTGTTTATTTCATCATTGGCGCTGTTGCCATGCTCACTTGCAAATAATGTGCCATCTAACGACCACGTCAACCCTTGTGGATTATGGTGTCCATAACTATAAACAAATGAATTTGGAAATGGATTATCAGAGGGAACAGTTCCGTCTAAATTAATGCGTAAAATTTTCCCTTCTAATGCGGACAGGTCTTGCGCTACAGACGATTGCAACGCATCGCCAACAGTTGCATAAAGCTTGCCGTCCGGCCCAATTTTAAGCCTTCCCCCATGATGGAAAGTACCACTTATTATATGATCAAGAAGCAAATGTTCTTCATACCAAACATCCCCCTCTTGTCGAAGTGTCACAATGCGATTAAACTGTTTGTCTCCATCCACATACGTATAATAAGCATACGCAAGTTTTGAATCAGAAAAATCTGGTGCAAGTACAAACCCTAGTAATCCTGCTTCAGCAGCTGTCGCTAGTTCTTTTTTCAAATTAACTCGTTGTCTCTCCACTTCTCCCTCGTTAATTTTTACAATATGTCCTGTTCTCTCCGTAACGTAAAACATATTTTTATATTTTTCAATAGCCCATGGGATATCTAAATTATCCGCTACTATTTCTAAGTTCATATTGCTTTGTTCTAGATTATCTGTAACATTCCCCTCCCTATGCTTCGTAGGCTGTTGTTGTGTATTTGCGGAACACCCAGTCAGCAAAATCATTATTAAAAACAAAAAGTTAATTTTTTTCTTCAATCGCTTTCCCTCTTTTCTTGAAGTTTTCTTCAACATACCAACTTCCTATGTTAATAGAAAATGATATATTTACTTTCCATTTAAATACCATTAAACTATTATGTACATATTTAACTAAAAAATGATATTAAAAGGAGAGAGACATGGAGGAAGTAAAAGTCGTCTATGCTTTAATTAAAAACCTCAAAAATCAAATACTGATGGTTCATAATCACGAAGGTCATTGGTCGCTTCCAGGCGGGAAAGTTGAGGCAGATGAAACACTATTTGAAGCGACAATCCGTGAAGTCAAAGAAGAAACAGGCTATATTGTTGAAATAGGAAAATTACTCGCAGTTAATGAGGCAAAATTTACTGTTAGGAATCATCATGCATTATTTTTCACTTTTGAAGGGCAAATAGTAGAAGGTGTAGAAGAAATAACGTTACCTGATGAAATTTCTCACATTGAATGGGCAACTATTGATATAGCTAGCACTAGAATGCCGTATTATATAGGTGGAATTGATAATCTCTTTAAAAATCATGCGCTTTATCACAACGAAGGTACGCTATAGCAAGAATTTTCTTACGCATCACTGTAGGCTGCTAGCGTATTATTTAATATTGTTAAAGTTTTAAGCATAATAAAAGCCACTACTTATTAAAAGTGTGACTAACGTAATATTATTGGTGTAAAGGCTAATGAAAATAAGGAAGAACTTTATCAGCTACTACCTTTTCACCAACTTGTATCCATTTACTTTTATCATGTATATGCCCATCTTTATCAAGCGGTGTTTGGAATTGACTAGCACCCGTAGCATCAAGCAATGATCCTTCATCATAATCTAATCCTACATTTGTGACATGTTTAATAACAAAGGGGTTTTGAAAGCGAATTTGTGCATCATAAAAATCTAGTTCACCTTGTGTCACGATAAACGGTACGCGTAAATAGATTGTTTCGCCACCATCGCTCGATAAAATCGTATCAAAGCTACCTTTGTGATACTCCCAATTGCCTCCAATTGTAAAACCATGCCTCTCGATTTGATCTCGTAAATAGCCAAAGCTAATTTCTTTTCCGACGATATTAGATTCAATTTGTAACAATTGCATGCCCTCCTTTACTTTTGATTTCAGTCTATCCTAAAGTGACAAAATACAAACAACTAATACGACATGATTTGAATTACTTTTTCGCTTGTTCATTTAATTCCGCTCATATGATAAAACCTGTTTTGAACAAAGTTCTCAAAACAGGCTTTCCTTTTTAGCTCTATATCAATCTATCGGGCTTTTATCATATGAATTGGTCTCCCTATTATTACTTCGGCTGCCTCCATTGTCAGTTCACTTAATGTTGGGTGAGCGTGTATCGTGCATGCAACATCTTCTGCTGTCATCCCCGTTTCAATTGCAAGCGTCAGTTCAGCGATCATATCAGATGCACCTGCACCTACGATTTGAGCGCCGATTAATATGCCATCTTCTTTACGCGTAACAAGCTTCACGAAGCCTTCCGTTTGGTTCAATGCAAGTGCACGACCGTTTATTGCGAATGGGAATTTTGCTGCAGTATATTCAATACCTTCAGCTTTAGCTTGTTCTTCGTTATAGCCCACTGTCGCCATTTCTGGATCAGTGAAGCATACAGCAGGAACAGCTAAATAATCTACGATTGATTTCTCGCCAGCGATTGCTTCAGCAGCAACTTTACCTTCATAAGAAGCTTTGTGTGCAAGCTGTGGACCCGCTACGATGTCACCAATTGCATAGATGTTTGGAATGTTTGTACGGCATTGTTTGTCAACATTAATTAGACCACGTTCGCCGAATTCAATTCCAACACCTTCAAGACCCATTTCATCTGTATTTGGACGACGACCAACAGTTACTAATACGTAATCAGCTTCGACTTTTTTCTCTTCTCCGCCAACTTCATATGTTACAACTACGCCGTTTTCTGTTTCTTCAACGCCTTTTGCAGATGCGTTTACTTCAATTTCAACGCCTTTCTTTTTAAGGCCTTTTTTCACGATTTGTGTCATTTGTTTTTCGAAACCAGCTAAAATGTCTTTGCCGCCTTCGATAATTGTTACTTGTGAACCTAGGTTTGCATAAGCTGAGCCTAGTTCTGTTCCGATGTAGCCTCCGCCGATAACAACTAATTTACCAGGTACTTCTTGTAAAGAAAGTGCGCCAGTAGAGTTTAGGACACGATCAGAGAATTTAAAAGTTGGAATTTCAACTGGACGAGAACCTGTTGCGATAATCACATTGTTAAATGTGTACGTTTCTGAGCTTCCACCCTCGATGACACGTACAGTATTTTTATCTACAAAGTATGCCTGCCCCTTCACTATGTCGATTTTGTTGCCTTTTAGCAGACTTTCAACGCCACCTACTAATTTAGAAACGATCCCCTTTTTAAACTCTTGTACTTTTGTCCAGTCTAGTTTTACTTCTTGAACAACTACTCCCATATCTTCTGAATGCTTTGCTTGCTCAAAACGATGACCTACAGAAATCAATACTTTCGATGGAATACAACCGACATTCGAGCATACTCCTCCTAAAAATTCCTTCTCTATAATTGTTACATTTTGCCCCATTTGAGTAGCACGAATAGCCGCCACATACCCTCCAGGACCTGCACCAATCACGAGTGTATCAATATTAATCATTTTCTATATCCCCCTTATTACTCTCTATAAATTGAAAAACGTAATTCCAAAAAAACGGATCTTTCACACAATTATGGTGACCCTTTGTTTCCACTTTAATTACTTGTTTAAAGTTGCTACCATTTTTTAAAACTTCCACATTTGAAACGGGTACTTTTTTATCTTGCATTGAGTGAATAGCAAGAGACGGTGACTGTTGGTTTTTTAATATTTTTTCAAGACGCCACTCTTTTCTAGCTTTTAAAAAAACACCTCCTCTTAATAAAAACCAACTAACAAATAGCCAACCAATTGGCATATAAGGTACTGTTACTTTTTCCACCATTGAATTGCTAATACTCTTTAGTGATGTAGGCATTGAGTCAGTGATAAGAGCATGTATTCTTGAATCTTGGGCATTTACAATACTTGCAGCTATCCCTCCCATTGAATGCCCTAAAACATAAATAGACTTACAGTTAATATCTGGTCTTTCTGTCACATAATCAATCGTGGATGTTATCGTTTGGACAAACGATTCAATACTTACTTGTTTTTGCACGGAGTCACTTTGCCCATGACCAAGTACATCTATCATTACAACGTCATAGCCGCGAGTTACTATTGGGTCGACATATCGCAACATATCAGACTTATTAGAGCCCCACCCGTGAATCAGTAGAAAACACCCCTTACCCTTGTCACTTCTAATCAGCCAACCTCTGACAGCTCCTATTTCCATCCTAATTTCGATATTTTCAAAAGATGATTGCGGATATTTTTTTTCCTTTTTTCGCTTTGGTGTAAAAATATGCAAAATGATATAGCTTCTCAAAAATAAAATAAGCACGAAGAAAGCAAAAAATAATAAATAGCTCATTCTAACCCTCCAAAAAGATACCGAATGGTCTCTTTTTAATTATAAAAAAGACGGCTTTATTGCCGCTCTGTAGCTATCATTGAAATATACTGCCTCAAATGATTTATTAAAACCTCCGTTAAATGCTCATCCTTTTTTAATCTATCTAATACGAGTCCACCTTCAAGTGTCGACACAATAAATATTGCTGTTTCATATGGCTGTATCGTTTGCTTCAATTGCTGATGTCTCATACCATCCTTTATTATTTTTACCAACCACATGACCATCATATCCATTGCTTCAGTAATCGATGGTAGCAATGCACTTCCGTCTAGATCATCCATTTCGGTTGCTGCGTTAAAAATAGGGCACCCTCCTACTATCGGTTCTCCTTCACTTAATTGTAAAAAGCCCTCTACAAATGCAAGTAATTTGTCCGTTGCATGGTCGTGTTGAGCAACACTTTCCATTAGATGGTTTTTCATTGTTTCAGTTGAGAACTGAAAAGATTCGAGCATCAGTTGCTCTTTATCCTTAAAATGTCGATATATCCCCCCTTTTTGAATATTTGTTTCTTGAATAATGTCGCTCATCGTCGTTGTCATGTATCCTTTTGTGTTAAAAATCGCAGCAGATTTTCGAATAATATTAAGCCTTGTTATTTCACCTTTTTTCATGTGCACCTCCGAAAAAGATACCTTTTAGTCTCTTTTAATATAACGGAAGTCCAAAACAAACTCAAGCACTTTTTACAGCCACGAAGTACAAAATCGTTCATAAGCTTCTTAACAAGCCTTTAAAGCGCTTTAACTTCATAATAGAAGTATGTTTCCACGTATAAGATTCTGTTACTTTACATGCGTTCTAGACGCTTTAGAGGAACGCAAAGGCTACTACTTAAATTTCATTCAAAAAAAATGTAGGCAAACTCAAATTTCTTTGAGTTTGCCTACATTGTGTATCGTTAGTTTAATTAAAAATTAAAGTTTTACGATGTTTGTAGCTTGAGGTCCACGTTGGCCGTCTTCTACTGAGAATTCAACTTTTTGACCTTCGTCAAGTGATTTGAAACCTTCACCTTGGATAGCTGAGAAGTGAGCGAATACGTCGTTTCCGCCTTCTACTTCGATGAAACCGAAACCTTTTTCTGCGTTAAACCATTTTACTGTACCTTGTTGTGTCATTTGAATGACCTCCATTAATTGTATTTAATAATATCCGATTTCCTCAAAAGAAAAAAATTCACATATTACAAAAAGTACCGAACAAAACACGATTACTCTTTGTAACATGTGAATTATTGTTTCTTCGCAAACGATGTTATTAAATTTATTATATTATATAAAATCTCATTTGTCTACCACTTATATAAATTATTTTTATTTTCTTTACTATTAAGTTTCCGTTACTCCGTATCGAATTAAAAAATACCCCATACAAGTTATTTGTACGGGGCTGGGCGAGCTTTTAATTCTTTTTTTATTCCTCGTTAAACCATAGCTGATCTTGATTATCCACATCGCCATTATAATTGATTAATATTTCTTCCCCTGCTTTGATATCTTTGTAAGCAAAGAAATCAAATGTTTGGTTTCTAAAATTAATCTCATACGTTGCATTCGGTTCATAAGAATGATTAAACAACATGCCATAGCCAAGAAGGATAGCAGATTGACCTATTCCATATTCAAAAGCATAATCAGCAAGCAATGTTTGCTCAATGTGTTGATGCTGTTCATTTGGATAGGAAATAACTGGTGCTTCGTGTAAAAGCTCTCCTTTTTGGATATCACATGTAGCAAATACCCCTCTATTGAATTCTCCATTGCTTAATGGAGATGTTTTGATTTCAATCATCTTTTGTCTCCTACTCACTTTTAAAATATACTTTCTAACTGTACCACTATTTTGGTCAATGAGCGCATCTTTTTGTTTTTTTTGAACATTTTTTTCAATTTAAATACATAAAATAGACATTTCATTCAAAAAAATAGCTGAAACATAAAAAATCATGCAGCATTCCTATTGCAAGGAGCTGCACGAGAAAATTAATTGTTAACTTTATTGTTTAATAAATGATTAATAATAACGATGATGATTATTAATCCAATCAAAGTACCTGTACGGTCCGGTTCAATGGAGAAAAATGTTGGAAGGACATATAAATTGACTATAAAGATGAGGGTAGCTAGCAACAATAAAAATCGATATATCATTTATTGTCTTCACTCCTTACTGTCTCCAAGGTACCCCTACAAGCTCATATATGTTCCCTGTTAAAGGGTTTCCTTTCATATAAAAAAATCCCTCCCAAAAATATTTGTCATTATTATAAATTCTCATTACGAATATTTCAATTTTTTTGCTAATTCAACTTTTTACTATAAGAGCGTTTTCGCTCAATCAGAAACACCAGACTTTCCTAATAGACCACGCTACGATTGAATCCAATAATTATAAGGTCCCTTCACTAAACCTTTCGCAATAATGTAATCCCCTGCTATTACAACATTTGTAAATGTTTTATAACTACCTGTAATATTTAACGCGTATTGCTCATAAATTTTGCTCACTTTTTGCGCTTGACCATTGACATAGATTGTATCATTTACTTTTAACGGGAACTGCATCATAATTTTTTGATCATGTAGTTCGCTTTCTAAATGATACGTTAGCTTCTTATTTATAAGTGTGTAGCTTAGTACACCTGCTATTTGTTTGCCACCACTAATTTCATCATCATTTACTAGTTGCATTTTCCCTTGCCAACGATTACTAGAAGTCGGCGAAAACTCTGTTAAATAGTAATAAGGTGCTGTTTCCGATAAGGCAATTTTTTTAGTTGCATCAAATAATAAGCTCGACGGTTCCGCTAATACCTGCAATTCCTTATCAACGATTGGCGTCTTTGACAAAGCACTTACAGGTATGTACCCATATAGTTTATTTGAGGACACATATGCCCGACCATCTGCTGTTGTGAAATAGACCGCAACTGATGTACCAGGTTTTAATGACTGGCTTTGCCATCCAGGACGAACGGATAAATCAACAATTTGATTCACATATTGGATTGTTCCTTCAGGTAAGTTTGACACATAGTCTTGTGGTACATATCCCCAAATATAATCAATTGTTGTATCAGTTCTTGGATTGTATTCTACTTTTACATAATCCCCACTCAGCTCAACTACCTTAAAAACAGCCCCATACGGTGTATGCAAAATAGTTTTCGCTGCACTATTCGGGGCTTCTTTAATGGACACGCCTTTTGCAGAATTAGCAAAAATAGGCATCCCTACAGTAAACTTCACACCTGATACTTGTTGTTGGATAGCTAACGGCACTTCCTTATAAATAACTAAATCTGTTGCTTGTACACGATAACCACCACTCATATTATATACTTTGCCAACAGTCGAATACTCATGGCCATATACGCGATAAAATTCCCCTTTTTTCACAACGAGTGAAATAAACGTACCGTCGTCACTTTTTTTATATATTTTCACGTCTTTTGAAAATGTTAATTTACCCGTTTGTCCTTTTGTAATCTCCGCTCCATCCCATATGACTTTAGCTTCAGTATTTAATTGAAAGCTTAAACACATTAGTAAAGTAAATAAAACAATCCACTTTTTCATATCTACTATCCCACCTTCAAATCTATCTTGTTAATCTCCAACTTTTTTCAATAGTATCATATTTATACTATCTAATTGGTAACAATACAAAGTGACAAACATCCATGCCACGAAGCCTTTTGTAAAACGCGAGGCATGAAAGACCAAAAAAATTGGACAAGCTATCCGATAAGGATCAATGCCCTACAACATTTGCCCACAAGCAAAGGCTTCCTCATGAAGAGAAAGCCTCGCTACCAATTATTTCTTTATCAATTAAATGAACATACTATTTATATGAGACGTCAGTGTCTATAAGCCATTTCCCTTTAAATTCTGCAACAGGGAGTGGACGGCTAAACAAGTACCCTTGAGCATAATCACAGCCAATCTCAGCCAAGAAGTGATATTCTTCCTTACCTTCTACGCCTTCAGCTATCACTTTCAAATCGAGTTGTTTGGCTATCGCAATAATGGTTTTTACGAGTGCTTTGTTCTCATCATCTTGATTCATGCCAATTACAAATGATTTATCAATTTTCAAGGAATCGAGTGGATATTTATTTAAATAACTAAGTGATGAATACCCTGTTCCGAAATCATCCATCGATAGACTTATACCTAGTTTTTTTAATGCACATAATTTTTCAATCATTGACTCAGCATACATTGCGATACTTTCCGTTATCTCTAATACAACATAGGTCGCATCAAGTTCTGCATTCTCTATTGCATGCTGGACACTATCTACAAATGTTGATTCGAGTAACTGCTTCACTGAGACATTTATACTTATTTTTAATCGCTTATTTGATTCACGATGCCAATGCGCAGTTTGTGCAATGGCCGTATTCAATACCCATTTACCGATAGGAATAATCATTCCAGTCTCCTCCATAATGGAAATGAATTCGTCTGGGGTTACTTGTCCAAGTACTGCATTGTTCCATCTGATTAGTGATTCCATACCGATGATTTCATTCGTTTTCACATCCATAATGGGCTGATAATAAAGTTCAAATTCCTCATTATCGAGTGCTGTTCGTAATTGTTTTTCAATCATCATTTTCCTATAGAAATGTTGTTGCATTTCTGAGGTGAATAATTGATAGTTATTTTTCCCTCTTTCTTTTACATAGTACATGGCTGTATCTGCATGCTTAATTAATGTATTAGCATCATAGCCATCATTTGGGAACGTACTAATGCCAATACTCGGTGTAATGAAATACTCACTACCATCGATCCAAAAGCCTGTAATAAATTGTGCTAATAAGTCTTTAGCAAATGCCTCACTTTCAGTGGCATCATAATAGGGCAATAAGATTGTAAATTCATCTCCACCAAGTCGATAAATGTTAGCCATGTTATGTTTTTCTTCTAATAGCATTTCAATTCGTCTTGATACTTCTACTAATAATAAATCACCTACATCATGACCAAGTGTGTCATTGATATATTTAAAACGATCTAAATCGAAGAACAATATTGCATTTTGACTACCTTCCGCTTTAGCCTTTTCTAAAAGGGCGATTAAATCATCATTGAACATTCTTCTATTCGGTAACCCCGTCAAAGCATCATGATTTGCTTGAAATTTAATTTCATCTTCATACTGCTTGCGTTCAGTAATATCAGTTGATACAGCAAGTAACGTAGAACTTTCATGTAAATGAATTGGTACTTTGACAGTTTGGACCCATACAACTTCTCCCGAAGCTGCTGTAATAGCTTCCTCTTTTATGAAATGTTTTTCAGGTAGCTTGAACATACCTTTTTCTTGATCGAGGCTATCTTCCTCATCAGACAAATCGATTAGTAAATCCGTGTCCGTTTTCCCAATCATATCTTGAAAGCTCATGCCCATTAACTGCGCATAGGATTTATTCATCAAAGTATAACGACCATTTTCATCTTGCGCATAAATGTAGTTAGGATTTAAATCGATAACCCTAAATAAAAACTGCTTTTGCTCATATAGCCTTTTATTCATATTGTTTACGATTTCAAGATGCATGCGACTCGAAAGAATTAAAATAGAAATTGCAAAGACTAAAACGGCAATCGAGCTTGGATACAATCTTGAACTAGGAAACATATTTAAGTAGCCAATGGTAAACCCAATGGCCGTGAAAATATTAAAATATAACAAAAACGAACGTTCACTCTTATTTTGTACATCTAAACTAATTAACAAACTAATAATGATACATACAATAAAAAGAAGGACATTAAAATTAAAAATCCATGACAGCTCGCCATCCACTGGAAAATAAAATATACTAGTTTCCATTTTAATAAGTTCTAATTTACTAATCCCTTTAGAACTCCAACCGATTATGTAACCAAGAAGAGCAAATGCGTAAGATATAAAAACGGTCGTCCGATTAACAAGATAGCGCCACTTTTTTTGATACTCTTTAGGGAGTATTTCTTGAACAATGGTATAACCAATATAAAAAATCGTTGGTGTGACCATGATTGACCCAAATCGAAAAAGTTTGAAAAAGAACATTATAGTTTCTTCGGTAAACAGTCGATATGCGTATAAAAACGAAACATCTATGTGCCAAAATGAGGCTAAAAGAAGGAATAAAAAAATAATTTTAGAAAGTTTATTTTTTTTGAATAGCACTAAAATCGTAATCCCAACACAAACGGGAATAAATGATAATAAAATTAAAAATATAAAAAACATATAAAGAGCCTCCTATGTATGTGTCAGTAATAGACAAGCATTATTCCCGCTACTCCCATGAGTAGTAATACATACAGACTCTACCGCTTGATGTCTAGTTTCATAAACAATAGGTATGTCTTCAAACCCATGACCTGATGTTTTAATCGTTGGAGGTATAAACCCATATTCCATTGATAATAAAGATGCAATAATTTGCATCGCACCCATTGCACCAAATGTGTGACCTATCATTCCTTTAATTGAAGTAATAGGCACTTTAGAGCCAAATGTTTCTTTCAGAGTAAAGCGTTCTATCTGATCATTTACCTCAATACCTAACGCCTGACTGTTTATATAGCTTGGTATAGTATCTCCGACTGTTTCTTGAAAAACGTCCAGCATATGTCTACCAGTAATATCAGAGGTTAATAGTTTTTGTCCTTCATTTCTTGAAACAACACGTTCAACTTTTCCATATATCTTCTGTCCTCTTGTAATTGCTGATTGCCTACGCTCTAAAACCATTACACCAGCTCCCTCGGATAACACGAAGCCGCGATGCTGAGTTGAAAACGGTACACCAGCTTTTTCGATTGAAATCTCCGTAGAAAGTGACCTTATTTTTTTAAAGCCATTAATTGTCCATTGGCCTAATGGAGCCTCTGTTCCTCCTACAATACAAGCATCAACACTTCCAGACTCCAATAGCTGTTTCCCTATTAATATAGCGTCTAAACTAGCACTGCAGCCTGTTGTTACTGTAAAGGCAGAACCACACGAACCGATTGCTTCGGCAACAGAGCTTGAAAGTGTGTGCGTATCAACAAGGGAAACCCCATGAATCGGAAACTTCCTTAAATCAAAAGCATCCGAAGCGTATTTTTCGATTTCAAGAATGGCTCCTGCGGATGTCCCCATAATTACTGCAATTCGATGTGGTTTAAAATCATTTAAATTTGACATTTCAGATGCATCCAATGCAGCGGCAATTGCCATTCTTACAGAACGCGGATGGCGATGATAACTTACCCCGTTTATCTCCAAGAAGCTATCTTCAATCAAACCCGCTACGATATTAGTGTGAGGCTGTTGAGCATAGTTTAAAATGCCCTGAGTACAAATACCTTTTTCTAATACATTTAAAAAGCTAAATTTATCTAAAATTCCAGGAGCTTTAATGCCATATCCTGTTATGACTATGTCGTCCAAATATATCACCTTCACACTTTAACTTTATTCCATTATATACAACTAAATCGGACATAGTCTATATTCGGAAGCCTTAAGTTCTAAGTAAGTGACCTATTTGGATAATTTGTATCACTTTTAAGCAAATTATCGCAATAATTTAAGGTAAAATCTTTCTTTTAATATAATAATTTACAAGGTAGAATAACATAAATTGTGAAGCGCTTGTATTAATTTACGATTCTTTGGTTATATTCAACCCATTTCTCCATTTCTCTTTCAACTGCTCGATTTTGCCATTCAAACCAAATGCCACTGCATTCACTGCAATGACTTTCTACACCACTTTTATGATGCCCGTCTTTACATGTAAAGAGCGTCTTTTTACGACAGCTATAGCAGTAAAGCTCTTTATCTTTAATAAATTCCAAACAAATCAACTCCAACTTTTTTACATAAAGTACTTTCCAAGTATTATGCAATCTATTCGTTACGTTGATTTAATAATGCTGCGAGACTTTTTACCTATACTTGTTCTCGTAAACAACAACAAGCCCCTCCAATCCTTGAAAGACTAGAAGGGCTTTTTAATTTGCAGAGAGCTGCGTCAGCCGTATGCTCTCCTCTAAACAACATTATTTAAATTTCTTTAGGTGGAATTATGCCTGCAATTAGAAGAAGAAAGAAAACTAGTCCAATTAAACAAAATAGTACGGAAGCAAAAAATATCGGTCCTTTCTTTGCGATATATTGCTCGCTTTTAAGAATGAGACCTGTTTGAGCAGTCACTGCCACTTCATTGAATCTAGCTATTGGACCACCACTACTCGAAAAGTAAAAAATACCGCCAGCAATTGCAAAGCCAATAAAGAACATTATTTCGATAAATCTAACGGAGAAAAATGATGCAATAAAGTACGTAATAATCGCTTCCACAACCAATGTTACAATTAAAATGATGTAATTTTTCTTTCGCATATACAACTCTCCTTTTATTCTTTTACTTTATATACGACTAAACTTGGTTTAAGTTCCAAATTTAAACAAAAAGTGCCTGGCACTCAAAAAAAAGCACTTCAAACCCTTAGATTAGGATTTGAAGCACTTCAATTCATGTGTCTGACACTTTATTTACTAGCTTTATAAGCACTTAAAAATTCTTTTACTTTTGAGCTATCTGCTGTTAGCTTTAAGCCTGTGTCAACAAGTGGAGAAACTGTTGATACTGCTGGCTTTTTATTGCCTTGGTAGTAGCTAATAAATTCATCTTGGTTAATAGAGTAAAGGATTGCTTTACGTAAGTCTACCGATTTCGATACTTCGCGACCTTTTGGATTAACGAGTAAATAAGAGACAGCATTACTATCAGCTGTTTTTAATGTTAAGTTAGCATCGCCTTTTACTACATCAATTTTAGTTTCTGGTACTGATTGTAATACATCAATTTCACCATTACGAAGTGCAGATAGCGCACTATCATTATCTTCAATGAAACGAACACTTATGTTATTAATTTTCGGCTCGTTGTCAGTACCAACTTGGTATGCAGGGTTTTTGACAAATGTTGCTTCGTAATCATTTTTTTGCACTAAAATGTAAGGTCCAGAAGCCGCTAAATGGTTTGCATAAGTTGCACCTTCTGTAACAGTAGCTTGGTCACCGTATGCAACATTTACATTTGGATCATAGCTTGCTACGTCAAACGTATTAACCGCTTTAACCGCCGCTTCAGACACAATCCCCCCCGATTGGTGAGCTAAATAATTCAGCACTTGTGGGAATGGATTTGGTGTTATAATTTTCACTACTTGATATTTACCTGCTGCATTGTCTACTTTCGCTTCGTCCGTTACGACTTGAGCAATAGCTGCTGGTAGTTTATCTGATAGTTCATCTAAAACTGACTTTCCATCAGCTGTTTTCACAGATTCAAGTGAAGTAATATCTGAAACTACCTCTACGGAATCAATATTTTCATGAATAGAATATGTGCGGTGGTCTGGTACTGAATTTTGATCTTTCGCACGTTCTAATGAGAATACAACATCTTCAGCTGATACTAAATCGCCAGTATCCACTGCTTTGCCATTTTCCACTTTAGCAAAATTAATATCATCACGTAATACGAAATAGTACTCTTGGTTATTTTCAGAAATAGCGTGATTATAAGATAATGAGCCGTCAGATACTACTTCATCAGTATCTGATAAATTCACTAATCGAACATACATATTCGTATTTAATGTATTAATTGAACCGTCATTTCCTTTAATCGGGTCTAAAGAAGTTAATGAGCCAATTGATTGATGCAACACTAATGTGTCTGTCGCATTTTTAGCAGTATCATTAAATGCAATTGATTCCCATGCTTGAGCACGAGATTTTGGTAAACGTACAGTATCTGGGTTTACTTTTTTCGAATAAATACCTTGGAATTTTTGAGAAATGTATAAAGGTGCAATATAAGCATTATCAAATACTAATGCTTGCTCAAGCTCTTTATATTTCTCTTTGGTATCATCGCCAGTTAATGTACTAGCTTCATCAATTAATTTATCGACTGTAGCATCTGCAGTCACACTATAATCTCCACCAGTTTTAAATAACCCACGTACTGCGTAGTCTGGATTTCCTGTTACAGTCGTCCAGCTAGAAATTGCGACATCATAGTTACCCGCATCTTTTTGTGCTGAATATGAACCGAAGTCTGGTTGAATATTTAATTTTACATCAAAGCCATTTTTCACTAATTGGTCGCGCACAATATTCATATCTTGTTCTTGAGCTGCCATACCTAGCACTTCAATAACAGGTTTTGTACTCGCTGTATCTGACTTATCACCTTTATTTTCAACATTCGATTTAGTTTCTACACACCCTGCTAAAGCGACCGCCGCAACGGTTGCTGATGCAGCAAGTGTAAATAATTTTTTGTTCATCTCTGTATTCCTCCAATAAATAATTTTAGTTTGTTTTCGGATCAAGTGCATCACGTAACCCATCACCGAAAAAGTTAAACGATAAGACGAGTAGCATTATGCATAAACCTGGGAAAATAGCTACATAAGAATTTGTTTCTAAATACGTACTGCCTACTTTTAAAATATTGCCCCACTCCGGTATATGTGGCTCAATTCCAAGTCCAAGAAAGCTTAAACTACTTGTTGAAATAACTGCTCCACCAATTGTTAAAGTCGCTTTCACTATCATCGGAGCGAGAGAGTTCGGTACGATATGCTTAAAAATAATGGCAGCATCAGACACACCAAGTGCCCTTGCTGATTCAACAAATTCAAAATTGGCAATTTGCATGACATTAGCACGCATCGTTCTTGCGTATGTCGGGATTGCCCCTACGCTCAATGCAATAATTAAATTCACTGTGTTTGCACCAAATGCCGCAATGATTGCAATTGCCAGTAAGATACCTGGGATAGCATATAAAATATCAAGTAGACGCATTATGATGTTATCTGTATTTTTTCCATAATAGCCTGAAAATGCGCCAAGTGCTCCTCCTATTGCAGCTGGGATAATAGTTGAAAAGAAGCCAACAATTAAAGAGATTTGAGCTCCAAACACGATTCTTGAAAATAAATCTCTACCAAAGTTATCAGTCCCTAGTGGATAATCCAAAGAAGGTGTTTGTAATAACGCACTATAATTATTTTGCACTGCAAAATCGTAATCAAATGTCCATGAACTAACGACCGATAGCGAGAACATAAATATAATAAAGAACATACCGAATACAGCCATCGTATTACGCAATATTTTATTCCATATTTTCTGCCACTTTTCAACGGCAGATGGATCCGTATTGCGGGCTTTTTTAATTAATGTCCAGCCAAGTAGGAATGAAAAAAGATTTCCTGTTAGCGCAGGTAAAAGCAATACTACTCCAAGCGGTATCATCCATTTAGGGGCATCGCTTACTGTAACGTATCGAGCTACAAGTACAGCCATCACCGCATAAAAGACCGCAAGTACTAAAAATGCTCCCATTGCTAATAAAAATGTATCCACCACATAAGGCTTAAATAGATTCAATGCCGAAATAAGAATAATAAAAATCTGAGTAATAAATGCATAGATAGCAAAAGTATATTCTGCAGTTTTATTTTTCGTTGCCAGCATAAATCCGAAGCCTGCTGCAAATACATTACCCACTAAGACTGTTAGCATTAATGGATAACCAAGCAGTCGTGTACGTGTTTGAATTTCGCGTTCTTTTGCTAAATCCTTTTTTATTTGAAAAGATGTAAACCATATATATAATGTCGTACAGGCATAAATAACAAATATCGTAAGGACATAAGGTCGCCATACGCCATTTACAAAATCAAAACTATTTAGTAAAAACAGCACTGAAAAAATAGCAGAAAAGGCAATGGTAAACTGTGCATTGACATATTCTTGCGTTATTTTCATAAGCAGTTTTACATTCGATATGAATTTCACAATATACCCTCTCCTAAGATTTCTTCATTTTTGAACGAATGCGTGGATCAAAGAACGCATATAGCACATCAATCACCATATTGACAATTGAAATTGTAATGGCAATATAAACAACCCCACCGAGGATGGCAGGAATATCCGGAATGAATTGCTTATCTACTATATAACTTCCGATTCCACTAATATTAAATACTTTTTCAGTAACAGAAGCACCGCCAAGCATACCACCAAATAAAAGACCAATTACGGTAACGATCGGAATCATCGCATTGCGAATCGCATGCTTTGTAATGACTTTGCGCTCACTCAATCCTTTCGCTTTTGCCGTAATAATATAGTCCTCATGAATTACCTCAAGCATGCTCGATCTTGTCATTCGTGCAATCGACGCTGTAATAGAAGTACCTAATACAACAACCGGCATGACAATGGATAACCAATTATTCGGATTATACGTAGCAGGGAACCATTGTAATTTTAATGAAAACGTTAAAATAAAAATGAGTCCTTGCCAGAAGCTCGGAATTGATAAACCAATAAGTGCGATAAACATAAACGCATAATCTGCAAACGAATTCGGTCGGACCGCTGAAATTATCCCAACAGGAATGGCAATCGCCACCGCCATCAATAATGAAAATAGCGCAATTTCCAATGTTACTGGAAACTTATTCATAATACTTTGCGTAATGTTTTCTTTACCTTCAAAGGAATTTCCTAAGTCAAATGTAAATAGTCCAGATAAGGAATGCCAGAGCTGCACTAAATATGGCTGATCTAATCCATGAATTTTATTAAAATTTGCGACTTGTTCAGGTGTTGCCTCGATTCCTAACAAATTACGTGCAGGATCAAATGGCGATAAATATAAAATAGTAAATACTAATGTCGCCACACCAACAATGACAAATGCACTTTGGAATAAGCGCTCAACGATAAATCGACTAAACGCATTACTGCATAGAATTAGGAAACAATACATTAAAATACCCGGAATAAATGACACAGCTAAAAAAATCGGATTTTCGAGTAGTTCACTAAAATACTTTTTGTAGGATTGTTTTGCAATACCTTCGTTTAGTAGTATTTTTTCTACTTCTCTATTAAGCTTTTGTTCCGTTAGTTGATTAACTACTGATGCAAGTTGCTGTTCATTCAGCGATTTATTAAAAAATGCTGCCTTCGTTTGTTCCTGCTGCCTATATTCCGCTTCCCATGCTTGAATTTTCCCTTGCGAAATAAATCTTTCTTTCGTTTGTGCAAACATTTGAGCATATGAATGTTTATCTTTTTTTAACAAATATAAAAAATATGTAACAATATGCACTGGAAATCCTAGTAAAAATAACACAATAGAATAACTAGTTTTCCTCGTCATTTCATTAAAAATTTGCTTAAAGTAATAACTTTCATTAAGCTTTCTAATATTCTGAAAATTGTTCATGTATTTCCTCCTTTCTTCGCTTACTATAGTAGTAAGGTATGAAAATAAAATGATAAAATTTACATTACACTCTATATTGTACAATACCTACCTGTATAGTATAGTATGTATGAACGACTACAGTTCGTCAATAAGAATATTTGAAATTTATTAAAGGATGAGCATTCGATGAGTGAAAAAATTCTTGAAATACAAGATTTACGCGTTTCTTTTATTACAGGTGAAAGCGAATTTGAAGCAGTAAAAGGTGTTAACTTTTATGTCAATAAAGGAGAAACAGTCGGCATTGTTGGAGAATCTGGTAGCGGGAAAAGTGTAACCGCTCGTTCCATTATGCGTCTTCTCCCATCACCGCCCTCTTTTTTAAAGTCAGGTACAATCCTTTTCCAAGGGGAAAATTTAGTGACACAATCGGAAAAACAAATGGAAGCCATCCGGGGTAAAGACATCAGTATGATTTTCCAAGACCCGATGACTTCTACTAACCCAACCATTCGTGTTGGTGAGCAAATTGCTGAAGGTTTAATGAAGCATCAAAAAATGTCCAAAAAGCAAGCATACGAAAAAACGATTGAATTATTAAAATTAGTTGGCATTAAAAATAGTGAAGAACGTTATCAGCAGTACCCACATGAATTTAGTGGTGGTATGCGTCAACGTGTCATGATTACGATGGCCCTTGCATGTAACCCTTCCCTGTTGATTGCAGACGAACCAACAACTGCGCTAGATGTCACAATTCAAGCACAGATTTTAAGCATTATGAAGCAAATGCAAGAACGTCTAGGAACATCAATCATTTTAATTACGCATGATTTAGGTGTTGTTGCAGGTATGTGCGATCGTGTCATTGTCATGAAAGAGGGAGAAATTGTTGAGGAAGGAACTACGGAAGAGATATTTGCTAATCCGCAACATCCTTATACGAAGAAACTATTAAATGCACTGCCGAAGCTTCACGAAAAGAAAGAACCAAAACAGCCTCCTAATATCGAAGAAGGTACCGATTTGAACGTACCGCTAATTGAAGTACGGAATTTATCTAAGCATTTCGATTTAAAAAAAGGTGAACTATTAAAAGCAGTAGATGATTTGTCATTCCGTATTTATCCCGGTGAGACACTCGGGCTCGTAGGCGAATCTGGTTCAGGTAAATCGACAACAGGACGTACGATTTTACAGCTCCATGAGCCAACAGATGGCGAAGTATTGTATAAAGGGGTTCCTGTCACACGCTTATCTAAAGGTGAATTAAAAAGTATGCGACGACACATGCAAATCATTTTCCAGGATCCATACTCATCATTAAATCCTCGTAAGAAGGTTCTTGATATTATCGGGGAGGCACTTGATGTACATAAATTGGCGAAATCAGCTGAGGAACGTCGCGCACGTATTGAGGAATTACTCGAACTAGTAGGCTTAAAAAAGGAGCATGCTTTACGCTATCCACATGAATTTAGCGGCGGGCAACGTCAACGTATTGGTATTGCCCGTGCTTTAGCAGTGGAGCCGAATTTTATTGTATGTGATGAACCACTCTCTGCCCTAGATGTTTCGATTCAAAAACAAGTTGTAGACTTATTGAAAGAATTACAACAACGACTAGGTTTGACTTATTTATTTATCGCACATGATTTGTCGATGGTGAAGCATATTAGTGATCGCGTAGCCGTGATGTACGGAGGAAAAATTGTGGAATTAGCGGAAAGCGAAGAACTCTATGCGAACCCACAGCATCCCTATACAAAAATGTTACTACAATCAATTCCAATACCAGACCCGGCAATTGAAAAACAAAAGAAACGTCAGGTCATGTCAGAAGAAGAGTTGATGATCAATCGTTTTAATTTAGACAACACACAACTTGTGGAAGTTTCTAAAGATCACTGGGTAGCGATGTAACGAAAAGTGCCAGTCACCCAAACGATTTTGAATTTTCTGTCTTTAAGTAAAAATCCACGCTTACTCCTGCGGGAACGCACGTAGCGTAAGACTTAACACCGCGCATAGCGAGGGTTGCGGCTTACGTTGTGCCCGCGGAAAGCGAGTGGATTTTTTTTATATCAGCATTCTCCGCAAGACACATTCATAGCGCCTTATCGGCGATTGAAACGGTTTTATCGGCGATTTTCCATTATTAAGGGATACTTAGTATAGAGGGACTTCAATTAAATCTTTTTTTAAGTAGTTTTGATATTGCTGATATTCTACTAAATCTTTATCGTAGTGTTTTAGGCTATTTACTATGGAAAACTTACCTAAATGTTTATAAAGTGGTCGCTATTTCAAAAACTAAAGGCTCCTTATGAAACTTGCTGAAGATGGCTTACAAATTTCATATATAGGGTAGCATTTTCGTCGACACCTCTTTTATCATCTCCCACAAAATATTACTAGTTTAAATTTTTAATGGATAAACACCCCCCCACTTCTTTGCAGAATACATATTATACATTGAAGAAAGGAGGGATTTTTCCATGGGATACTACGGAAATGCAGGCAATTGGAACAATAATTGTTGTGGAGTAAATAACTATGATTATGGTAATAACAATAACGGTTCAACATTCGTGCTAATCGTTGTACTATTTATTCTTTTAATTATTGTCGGCGCTACTTTCATAAGTTCTGGAGACGATTGTTAATACTATCATAGCAATAATGCACCTCTCTAAATTAAAGGGTTGCTCCCAGCCTGGTGACCCTTTTAATCTAATCCTTAATCCGAACAACTTTCATATTAGGTAAGAAGTAACTCAATATAGACTAGCTAAATATTTTATAATACTTATAGTAAAAACAGTCACCATTGCAAATGTTGCATTGATGACTGTTTTCATTATTGTTCTAACTGATTTGCTATATTATAAAAATTTATTCCTTCCATCCTACCGCAATATCATTCGAAGGGAATTCAATAACCAATTTAATTTGAGGTGCATAAATATATTTATCCCAACACCTCACTTCTTCGACTCTATAAATAATGTTAAACAATTTTGTTTTAATAACATGTTGAGCATTCAGATCAATGATATAACAAATTTCATCATGTACTTTATGATTTTTCATTACTAATTCCACTAGCGCGCTTTCATAATCAACAAAGTTAGAAAAAATAGTTTTAGAAAACATAAGTGTCCAGTCAATTCCCGAGTGACCAAATGGAAATGCTTCAAATAAATCATCGGTGATTTTTTTAGAATCTTCTTTTGATAAAATGGCTACTTCCTCTTCAACACTCATATTCGAAAACAAATCATTTACTTCCTCTAAAACGATTTTATAAGCTCTTTTTTCCTCCTCTTCTATTATTTTTTGCTTTTGCTGAGCAAGCAATTCTTTCAATCGTTCCTTCTTATCCTTCATTCTATTCGCCCTAACTATTTGTTCTATCTGCTATTTTTAATATTTTATTCCTCAACTATTTGTGAAAATCACAGTTCCTATATATCTACCTCAAACTCTTATTAAGAAATAAAAAAGAGCTGTCTCAACAGCTCTAACGATTAAACCCTAAGCGAGCCACGGAAGCCTCTTGCAGCATAGTAGGAATCTGCTCCATTATGATACATAAAGACAGTGTCGTAGCGACGATCACAAAAGATAGCTCCGCCAAGTTTTCTAATATTTGCAGGTGTTTGTACCCAACTTGATGTTTTCAAATCGAAATTTCCTAGTTCTTGCAATTTTCGGTATTGTTCCTCCGTTAACAGTTCAATGCCCATGGTAGTTGCCATGTCGATTACTGTATTTTCTGGTTGATGCTTCTTTCTTGATTCCCATGCTTCACGATCGTAACAAAAGCTTCTACGACCTTTAGGACTTTCTGTTGCACAATCATAAAAAATGTACTCGTCCGTATTTTCATCATACTCGACAACATCCGGCTCGCCGCCTGTAACTTCCATTTCATTAAGCGACCAAAGTTTTTCCGTATGAGCTGCAAGCTTAGCTTGTACTTTAGCCCATTCGAGACCTTGATGGCGATTCATATTTTTCTCAAATCGGTCTTGCAAAGTTTTTAATAGTTCCTCATGTTGCTCAAGTGATAACTCTTTATTTGGCATATTCGTTTCCCCCATATAAAATTGTCATAGTTGTTTATTTAAAAAGGTTATAAATGCATTTTGAATTTTTTCCTTCTTTATCATTCTTTTCACACGACGAGTATTTTGTAGATATCTCCTTACTTCTCTATTTACGAAAAATAACTTTCGATATTTTTCTTCATTATAAATATCTTCAAACCAAAATTCATTCTTTAACAATTCAATATTTCTATCGATTTTTCGCGTATCTAAAGCAATACTAACATTAGGTATGAATGCTGCAAGTAAATCTTCTATCAATTCATTTATTCCACCTTGAAAAACACGCTCATTTATCTATATAAAATAACCTGTTTCTTCTTCGTTTTCAACTACTTGCTGTCATATTATAATTATTGAAAAAGGATTAAGAGGGGTCTATATGAAAAAATCAAAATATATATTAACCGTTATTTTGCCTTTACTCATAATCGTTGTGACTAGTAGTTTTATTACAAAGAAAAACCAAACTTATTCTGCAACAGATATATTAAAAAACGCTAATTTTAATGCAGCAAATTCAACTGTAACTGTTCATAGTATCAATATAGACGACAAAGATATATTTGTGGAAATTAAACTCCCCGAAGAAACACAACAGCAACTTATAGAAGCTTTTAAAAATGCCAAATTTGGAAATGTTACAACAACCTGGCTTGATTATGATTACCGAATCAACATTACATTAAATACAGGTCATGCGATGTTCCTTGATTCTCAAAATAAATCCCTGACTGTCATTAGTACAAAAGAGACCTATACAATCTCAAATGATAGCGATTTTTTTACTATTTTAAAAAAGGCGACGGAATAAAAGGCACTTACAATTTAGTAAGTGCCTTTTTCATTAATTCTGTATTGCGATTTCTCCACTAGGAGTTGTGAAACTATTAATTTTTCTAGATTTGATAAATCCAAATTCATAACCAGGACGCTCTTTGTTGAGTGTAAGCGTCATGTTACATGAAGCCCATCCTCCATTTACCATCGTAAAATGTGTTTCTAAAAGCTGTAGATATCCATTTTTCACATCATTCTCTAGCCAAGCTTTTTCAGAAGCATTGAGGCTTGCTAAAAGGCTAATAAAACCGGCTGCAACAGAAGCAGCTGTGCTTGTCACGAACACAAGCCCTAAAACAGCTGCACCATATGAAGTGAATGTATTTTTTACGATAGATGAACTTAAATCATTTCGCTTGAGAAGTTCCATTGCCTTTTGTTGTGCATGTATCATGTCCGCTATTTGTGCTGTTGAAGCATTTACAGTTCGGGTTGTTGAATAAAATCCCATTGAAATTCCTCCCATAGGTTGTATTTTTATTGTTAGCTAACATCCTATAAAGGGAAATTTTTTTCTATTTAACAACTACTTTTCAAAAAGTTTAGTTCATTCTTTTACATGAAAAAAGTCTTGATATTAAACTACACTAAGATGATAGACGAATAAATTAAGCTATATAGAACAAACGGTCAAAACTTCTTAATCGAATACAAAAATTAAAATAACCAGTTATCGGTACTATACCGATAACTGGCTGGATAAACGATTTTGTAATTGAATGGTAAGGGTATTTTAGCCCTTTAAATTACTGCTTTAGGAGACAAAGAAAATTTTTGTAGATGTTCAGAACTTATACTATAAGAAACAACTTTCTCTTTGTATTTCTTCACTACATCAACGTGATTATCGTAATTAAAAACAAAGAAATGAACATCTTCTTTTTTTCCCTTTTTTACGTTGATGACAAATGGTGTTACATTCGATTCTGGCTCTAGAAATAATTTTTCATTGCCTGGGAAGATATAATGCTTTTTTAAAAAGGACGCTTCATTAAAATAGTCAGTAAATCTGTTTTTTTCTACTTCTTCTAAGTTCTTTCCGTTATAGGTTACCGTAACATCTTTTGAATCCAGTTTTTTATGAAGTTCAAATTTACTTACAGTCCATGCCACAACGATACTTGGAGGACTCATTAACAATTTAACAATCGATCCAATCACTATTGTAATAATTAAACCCCATGTCATATCATATCAACTCTTTCAATAAATTTATCATTTTTATAGCAAATAATTTATTATCACCTTCATTGCCATTGTTTCACTAAATACCTAGATAAATGTTTCATCATCCATTCTCAATGATAAAGGAATTATAATGATTATAACCATCCAATTTGATACTTTTTTGACCATCCATTTATTTTAGAGATACATATAATGATCTTTTTGCTACATTCATTGAGTAATTGGATTTCATGAAATGCTCCATTCAACACCATACCATACAAGATTTGAATATCAAATGAAAGTATTGTGACATAATAAAAATAGAGTAATTTTCCAACCTGAGGATTGGAAGCTTACTCTATTTTCTTTCATTTTAAGCTTAGAGTGGGAATAATTCTAAATCATAAAATGAACGCGGTATAAAATATAATAAAAGGTAGCCACCTTGAGTTTTTCTCATCAGCAGCTAATGCTTAAGGGATGATGCTCTCTTCCCTTATTACGATCATATAGGTTTTCCATATCATTTAAACCATCCACTCTTGCTTATTTTTAGTCATCCAATTAACTACAAACTATGAAGAGCTTGTGCAAACCTTTTTATACCTTCATCAATCGAATCTTCATCTTCCCTTGCGAAAGTAAAACGAACAAAGCTTTCTTTGGAACCCAATGTTGAGCCTGGAGCATAAATGACGCCTTGCTTGATGGACTCCTCAAGTAACTGGGTTTCATTAAAGCTTTTTAGTATTTTACACCATATATGAATACCACCTTGCGGAATTGAATATTCCACAAGCCCTTTTAAATAAGTATCAAGGCTTTTAATAATTGTATTTCTTCTTTTTTCTAATTCCTTAATTAAACATTTCATGTGTGAATGGAAATGTTCTGATTCTAAAAAATCATTGGCTATCCATTGTGTATAGCTTGAGTGACCAAAGTCTAATTGTTGCTTCGCATCGGACAATCTTTCAATTACTGATGTTGGGCCTATAATCCACCCAATTCTTAGTCCTGAAGCGACAATTTTAGACAACGAGCTAATATATAAAACATTGCCGTTCTTATCCATTGATTTAAGGGTTGAAATTTTTTCTCCTGAAAAAGCGGTTAAACTATAAGGATCGTCTTCTACAACAGGAATTCCAAGCTTAGAGGATATGTCTAAAATCGCTTCTTTTTTCTTTTGATTCATTAAGTAGCCAGTCGGATTCTGAAAATATGGATTTAAAAAAATCATTTTTATTCGGTGTTTTTTATATAACATTTGCAAATCTTCTGGATTAATCCCCTCTTCATTAACAGGTAAATAATGTACTTGGATACCTGCTGATTTAAAAGTAGGAAGATTGTAATTATATGAAGGGTCTTCTATAGCAATTGCATCACCAGGCTTTAACAAACATTGGACAATTAAATGTAATGCTTGTTGCGCTCCAGATGTTATAAGTATTGAAGAAGCGTTTGTTTCGATTCCTCGACTAATTTTCACATGTTTTGTAAGTGTACTTCTAAGGATTTCATTTCCTTGTGGATGATCGTATCCTAAGCTTCCAATAAAAGAACGCGTTGAAGTAATCTCGCTTAAAAATCTTTTAGGGAAAAGATCTTCTGACAATTCACCGGAAGCTAAATTGATTAATTTATGTTCAACTGCTTCTTTTCTTATTTTTTGTGTTACAGGTAGACTAGGTAAAAATGAACCCGCCTCAATATATCGATTCCAGCTCGGAATCCGCTTTTTTGTTATACCCCATATATCTTTACTTATCGTAGTACCGCTTCCTCTAGTTCTATCAATTAGCCCTAAAGATTCTAATTCGTCATATGCATGAACGACCGTACTTCTATTTACATGCAATGTACTAGCCAAATACCTCTCTGATGGTAATGGTTTATCAGGTGGAAATGTACCATCAGCTATCCCCTTTTCAATATATTCTGCGAGTTGTTTATAGATAGCTTTCTTTGCTTTTCTATCTGGTTTCCAATCCATATATACTCACCTCATAATATTCTATCAAACATGCTTTCATCTTTTAGCAGTTTTATACAAGCTAAAAGATTATATATTAATCTAAGTTTGCTTGTCATGAACCAGCCACTACTATGTTATTTTAGCCATCCACTAAAAAATCCAATCTCTATCACGAATGAGTTTCTGAGGTGATTAAAAGACATAAAAAGACCAGGTGCTCATACATCATAATAAGCGCCTGGTGCTTTATTAGTTTGTCACATTCAACTGTTTAATATCCTGTTCACGATTCCACTCAAATGTAATTAATTCATGGCTATCCAAATCCTCGACAAATAATGAAACTGCTGAAATTCGACTATTATCATAAAGCTTAAAGTAATAGTTTTTGCTTTGCGCACACATTGCAGACGTATATATTGTATAGTCCGTCTTCCCCTCTTTATTTAAGACAACGCCTTTCGGAATATTAACAGAAGATAGAATATGAAACAAAGCAGTTACCCCTTCAATTTCATTTTTCGCTTGTTCCGTATACTTCTTCCAATAAGCGACACGAAGAAAGCGTGCAGATGGCGTGAAATCACCTGGTAACCCTAACCCGCCTGCCCCTTGCCCAAACGGTGTTAATTTCAAATTTCCCATTGTAATGTCTTGTGGAGGATTAGGCGTAACACCAATATAAGCTCTTAAATTTGTCTGATGCCATTCGTAACCAGGGCTATTGGTCATGACCCCTATTGTTTGGCGATGAATTGTTATGCCTGTTCTATCAGGTTCAATGACAATCGATTCACCATTAGCATCTGTAAATGTATAGTGAAGCGGTGGTGCGAAACCAAGTATGTTATTTGCTTCATTCAATAATGTAAAAGCGCTTAACTTTTCAATAACATCGTCGACCGTTACACAGCTTCCCAACACTTGTGAAACAACATAAATCGGATTAATACCTCTTGTGCCTTCTTTAGGTTCGTCTGAATAAGTCGCAAATGTCGCATAGTACAGCATCGCTCCCATCAAACCTTTTTCGTTTACACCGTCGTAAAGAACAGGAGATGCGAGATCCGTGCTGCCCATTCCAATAAACGCGTATGGATTGCTAATGGTTACCTCATTTTTTTCTTCAAGCAATCGAATGCCATATTTACGTGGGACGATAACTACTTTACTATCTGGTTCCATTGTAAAATCCATTGTCCTAGCAAATAATGTTTTCTTATCTGTTGTATGAATTGATAAGCTACTGCAACCAAACATTAATACACTCCCTCTATTATGTTGTTTAACCCATTTTTAAAGTGGTAAATAAAAATAGATGGTGCTTTAAATCATTAGTACATTATCCAACGATGTATCATCCAATTCATCGTATTGGATAATGATTACTAATATTGTATTATGTTTGTAGGGGTGATTATTAATGGATGAAATAGACATTATAAACAAAGAAGCAATCAAAACTGATTTGGCTCTAATTAAATCCTGTTTGCGATTAATTAATCAAACAGTCACTTTAAGCAAACGAAGAGGAGAAACGTTTAACGCTCCAGAAAATGAAGAATTACATATATTAGTTTCCAAAATTGATAGGGACTTGAACAAAATTAAATTAAATATACAGTATGAAACAGCAAATACAATACACCGTTAATAAAATTTAGCTATGATGTAATAAAACCATTCCAGAGCTATACGCAAGTAATTTTCCTTTTATTCTATAAGCAAAGAAACCCAACAAACGGTGATCAATCATTTGTTGGGTTTCTGTTTTCAAATATCTATTAAATGCCCAAACCGAATGAGAATAATATTACGGCTAATATTACACCTAATGCCGGCACTACAACTGTTAATGCACCAAATGCTGGGTAAGCATCTTTATGTGTTTCTCCACAGATTGAACGAATAGTCGTGACTACATATCCTCCTTGTGGAAGTGAATCTAGTGACCCTGAAGAAATGGCAACTGTTCGGTGTAACGCCTCCGGATTGACCCCTAAATCCAAATAATGTGGTGCTAATAAAGGTAATGCAATGGCTTGTCCTCCAGATGACGAACCCGTTAATCCTGCAATAACTGCTACCGCTAAAGCACCACCTACTAATGGGCTTCCTGGAATATCTGTCATAACCTTTACAGCAGATTCAAAAGCAGGTGTTGCTTTTACGACACCCCCAAAGCCAACAACCGCAGCTGTATTCGCAATTGCAACAATCGCACCCATTGCCCCTTCTCCTACTGCTGCACCAAAATTTTGAAAGAACTTTCTGTTGATAAGGTAACTTGCTAATATACCGCCCGTTAATGCGATAATCAATGCTGACGTTCCTAATGAATTATGGAAGGTAAAAGAAATAATTAATACAACGAGTAATGGCACAATACTTAAAATCGGATTTGGTAAATCTGTTCGAGTTGTTGTCAATATATCCGTCTCTCTACTAACAAATCGTTCTCCATTCGCCATAGCTTTGCTGATCATCTTTTTGAGCCACCAATAACCAAACGCTAACATAAATACAGCGACAATAAAACTAACTTCCCATCCTGCATATGGTGAAGTACCTAAAAACTGAATTGGAATCCAGTTTTGTATTTCAGGCGAACCTGCAGATGTCATCGTAAACGTTGTTGAACCAAAACCAAGAGCCGCTGGAATAAAGCGTCTTGGTAAATCTGCCTGTTTAAATAGGCTAAGTGCCATAGGATAAACAGAAAAGGCTACAACAAACAAGCTTACACCACCATAAGTTAAAACCGCACAGGCAACTACAATCGCTAATGCAGCTTGTTTCATGCCGATTTTACTGACAATCCATTGCGAAACACTGTCCGCCGCTCCACTATCTTCCATTACTTTACCAAATATAGCACCCGTTAAAAACATTAAATACCAAGATGCGATAAAGCCTGTGAAACCAGACATATAATTAGTTAAAAAGTTTGCAGCATCATTTTCTGCAAGCTGCGGGAAAAGCGGCAGCCCATTTAATAGCCCTACAAGTAATGCAGTTATAGGTGCAGCAATGAGTAAGTTCATACCTCTCATTGTTAAATATATTAATAGTGCCAATCCGCCAAATAACCCAATCATCCCTAACATATAGTTCCCCCCGAATCCCCTTTTTGCGTTTTATTAATCTTCACTTACTTGCCATCATACCTAGCATTAATCATTCTTTTTTCCGTATCTTCTCACGCGTAGAAGAGCTTGCTCGGCATGACCAGCAAAGTTTTCTAACTGACAAAGACGTGCTGCATATTCCCCAATGTAAGCACTTGCCTCTGGTGTTACTTTTTGATAGGTAACAGTCTTAATGAATTTTCCTACCCATAATCCACCTGTATAACGAGCAGCACCCTTAGTCGGTAATGTATGATTTGTACCAATTACTTTGTCTCCATAAGCAACATTTGTCTCAGGGCCTAAGAATAAGCAACCATAGTTCGTCATATTTTCAAGGAAGTAATTAGGATCTTCCGTTAATATTTCTACGTGCTCAAAAGCAAGTCGATCTGCTTCAATTCTAGCTTCCTCAATAGAATCTACTAAAAGGATTTGACCATAATCTTCCCATGATACACGGGCAACATCGGCAGTTGGTAACGTTTGCAATTGACGTTCAATTTCTTTTACAGTTTCTTCTGCCAATTTTTCAGATGTTGTAATTAGCGCTCCAGGTGATGTTGGTCCATGTTCCCCTTGTCCTAAAAGATCCGTTGCTATCATTTCGGCATCTGCCGTATGGTCAGCAACTACTAATGTTTCTGTTGGACCTGCAAATAAGTCAATTCCTACGCGACCATACAATTGTCTTTTTGCTTCGGCAACGAAGGCATTCCCTGGTCCAACAATCATATCTACAGGTTCGATTGTTTCTGTACCAATTGCCATCGCAGCCATTGCTTGAATACCACCTAGAAGGTAAATTTCATCAGCACCTGCTAATGACATTGCTGCAATTGTGGCATGTGGAATTTCTCCGTTAATAGGTGGCGTACAAGCAATTACTCGTTTTACGCCTGCCACTTTCGCCGTTAAAACACTCATATGTGCAGAGGCAACCATCGGATAGCGACCACCAGGTATGTAACATCCAACACTGTTAACCGGAATATTTTTGTGACCTAAAATAACGCCAGGAATATTTTCTACTTCCACATCATGTAATGAAGCTAATTGTGCCTCTGCAAATTCACGAATATTTTTTTGAGCAAATTTAATGTCCTCAATTACATCGCTAGGCACGTTGGATACGATTTCATTTATTTGTTTGTCAGTTAAACGAAACGCTTCCGGAGACCATTTATCGAATTTTTCAGATAGTTCACGAACTGCTTGATCTCCTCGCTTTTCTATGTCCTTAATTGCTTCCGATACAATTTGAGAGACCTGAGAGTCATTTATGCTTACTTCTTCTTTTGATTTTCCAGATTTCAATACTTTAACCATTGTTATTACCCCTTTTTGTTTAGTTTTTCATTTTTGCATACGTATGCAGAAATTATATAAGTAAGATTATTCGAAAAATAAATGGTTGTCAACAGGTATTTATTTTCGTTATTTTTATTAAATATTTACTATAACTCATGAGAAAATAATAAAAGCATCATACTATCTCTCATAAGATGCACATACATATTACTGTATGCATCCTATTTTGATATAGCATGATGCTTATGGAATTAGTCTTTACGACCTTTTTACACTATGTTGTTTTTCGCAAAATAAGGGCTCCGTCAATTTCAAGATTTTTAGCTTCACCTGAATATTCTTCTAGTTCATTAAGCAAATATTTTACAGTCTCGTCTACCATTTCTGTAATTGGTTGCTCCCATGTTGTTAGACTGTATGTAGGCCAAGCTGCCATTTCAATATTATCAAAACCTATAACTTTCGTTTCATTCGGAATAGCAATATTATTGTCCTTTAATGCATCCACTACTCCTAACGCCATAATATCATTAGCCACAAAGAACGCATCCGGTAATTGATTTTCTAATATAATTTTACGAGTAATATTATACCCACCTTCATAAGTGTAATCAGAACTGTATTTCTGATAGTGCACGTCTTCCCCCTGTAACATAGCACTAAATCCCTTTTCCCGTTCTCTACTTGTAGATGTATTTTCATTCCCTGAAATATAAATCATCTTTGAGCAGCCGATACTTAATAGATATTCTGCAATCTTTTTACTTGCCTCAAAGTTGTTACAACATACAGAATAAAATTTATTATTATCTATTTTTCGATTAAACAGAACTAACGGTATTTGATACTTTATGAAATCTTCTGTAACCGACAAAGAAAGTGATGCATCGGTAATAACTACACCTGCAACATTATAATTAAATAATATTTCGATATCCTCTTTTTGGATTTCATCATTATTGGTGTAGACGAATAGTACGCTATAGCCATGTTTTTTTAGGGAAGTCGTAAATAGCTTTAATACTTGAGGATAGAAAGGATTTTGAACACCTTTCATCACTAAACCAATAATTTTGGATTGGTTTGTAATTAAGCTTCGTGCGAATTCATTCGGTCTATAGCCAAGCTCTTGTGCTGCTGCTAGAACCTTCTCTCTAGTTTTCGCAGATACTGACGCACCTTCAAAATACACTCTTGATACTGAAGATTGTGAAACACCAGCCAATTTTGCTACATCTTTGGCAGTAACTCCTTGTTTCATGTTGTACATAACCTCTTTCGATCTATATTTCATCTTAACATTTGGTTGTATATGCTTACACTGTGTCATCGATTAAACTATTCTCTTTAACAACAAACTACCTTAGAACTTGGGTGGAAAGCAAGTACTAGGTAGTCTATTTTATTGAAAGTCATTCCTAACTTGTACAGCCAATATGAGCCCACAAAAAAAGACCATCTATACACTAGAGGTCCTACCTATACGTAACCAAAAAAATTTGTTCATTGCATATTAAAATTAGCTAAACGATTCATAATTTTGTTTTGAAAATTGATAGCCATTAGTTAAAATCATTACTTTATATACTTATAATAAAACTAAAAACCAAGCTAGAAGTCAAGAAAATTTAAAGGAGTTGCAATTAGGATGTATTAATTAAAGTACATTTAAATTACTTTCACTTAGATTGATATAAATAGAAAAAAAGAAACTATGGTGACTTCCTTTCAAAGTATCGACAGTAGCGAAGGATGCAACTTTCAGAGTGTCCGCGGAAAGCGCTGCATGAAAAGGAAATTGACATCTATATTTCAAATAAAAAAGGAAGCCCATTATGAGCTTCCTTTTTTATTTATCTCAACATTATTACGCAATCCTAAAAAAATTAAACTTTCTTTTTATCACAAAGAAACCATAGTAGTGTAACAACCGCTGCAAGCATCACCATTAAGAATCCGTAAAGGGGTGTATGCGCTAATGATTGATGGCGAATAATAAAGCCTCCAATATATGATCCTAGAAATATACCAATGTTAAAAGCAGAAATATTTAAAGCTGAAGCCATGGAAATAGCTGATGGCACATATTTTTCAGACAGAATAACCGCATATAATTGCAAGCCTGGGACATTCATGAACATAAATAACCCCATTAGCAGTACCATAATTAATCCGATAATTGGTGATTCGAGCGTAAAGTTAATGCCAAGTAATGCTAAGGCAAGCCCAACAAAAATAATAAAGATTGCACGAAGCGGATTTTTATTAGCGAAATGACCGCCTAATGTATTACCAATAGCAACACAAATACCATAGACAACTAAAATCACAACAACAGCATGTGGTGAGTACCCCATATATTGCACTAAAATCGGTGAAACAAACGTATAAACAACAAAGACACCACCGTAGCCAATTGCAGTAATGAAAAGTATTAATACCATGCGGATATTACCTAATACTTTGCCAATATCACGTAAAGAGATTGGGTTGCCTTTCGATAATTGGCTAGGGACTAACATCGCATTACTAATTAAACCGATAATGCCAATTACGACAATAAAGATGAACGACATACGCCAGTCCATTACTTGTCCAATAAATGTACCTAGTGGGACACCTGTTACAGTAGCTAATGTTAAACCTGTAAACATAAAGGCAATAGCACTTGCTCGTTTATTTGGTTCAACTACTTCTGCCGCAATGACAGAGGCGATGGACATAAACACACCATGTGCTAATGCTGAAATAATGCGTCCTATAATCAGGATGGAGAAAATAGGTGCTAATGCTGCTGTTAAATTACCAATTATAAAAATGGTCATAACAAGCAATAAAACTGTTTTTCGATTGAGGTGTGATGTGAAAGCTGTTAATAATGGAGCTCCAATCGTTACACCTAGTGCATATATAGAAACGGTTAAGCCTGCTGTGCTTAACGATATACCAAAGTTATCTTTAATTAATGGGAGAAGACCAACACTGATAAATTCAGTGGACCCTATTCCAAACGCACTAATTGCAAGTGCAAGCAATGTTAATTTAGCATTTGGCTTTTTTAATTGTGACATACAAATACTATCTCCTTTGATTTTTCTTTGCATGTGTAGTAATATTCAGTACATATCTAAATGACCCATAGAGTACTTTTAGTTACTTTTGTATATTACGGAGGTTACAATGCAAAAATTATATAATATTGGTGTTGAAGCGACGCTTGAAGTAATCGGCGGAAAATGGAAACCGATTATTCTTTGTCATTTAAACCACCATGGTAAAATTCGAACAAATGAGTTTCGACGATTGATTCCAAAAATTTCACAAAAGATGCTTACAAGCCAATTACGAGAGTTAGAGCAAGCTGGACTAATCGATCGCAAAGTCTTTAATCAAGTACCGCCCAAAGTTGAATATTCCTTAACGCCTTATGGAGAAGGAATGGAACCTATTTTGAACATGCTTTGCACTTGGGGCGAAAATCATATTGAAGTATTACAGGAAAAAGGCGAAGATGTCGTTTTAAAACAACGTGATGAAGATATCGCTATCGCTATGAAGCAAACATCATAATAAGGGAAGAAAGAGACTGTCACACACTAGACAGTCTCTTTCTCTTTTTATGCTTATAGCGCAAAGTCAAAGTCATCTGGGTTTGGTCCAACACGTTGTTCAAGGTTCATTGAATTGATAGTAGCCATTTCTTCGTCTGTTAAATGAAAGTCAAAAATATCGGCATTTTGCATCATGCGTTCTCTACGCACAGATTTTGGAATTGTGATCACTCCATTTTGGACATCCCAACGCAAAATAACTTGAGCGATTGATTTCCCATATTTTGTAGCGATTTTAGAAATGGTCTCATCTTCAAGAAGCCCGCCTTGCATTAAAGGTGCCCATGCTTCTAGTTGAATTTGGTGCTTGTCACAAAATGCACGAAGCTCCACTTGCTGTAAGCGTGGGTGGAATTCCACTTGATTGATAACAGGTTTAATACGAGCAAATGATAATAATTTTTCTAAATGTGCTACAGTGAAGTTACATACGGCAATTGCTTTAATCTTGCCTTGTTCATATAAATCTTCAAGCGCTCTCCAAGATTCAGCATACTTATCTTTACCTGGCCAATGAATAAGGTAAAGATCTAAATAATCTAACCCTAATTTTTGTAGACTCTCTTCATATGCAGCAATTGTTTCGTCATAGCTTAATCCATCATTCCATACTTTTGATGTAATAAACAGGTCTTCACGACGTAAACCAGTAGATGCTAACGCTAGTTTTATACCTTCCCCTACACCCGCTTCATTGCCATAAATTGCAGCAGTATCGATGCTTCGATATCCAACCTCGATAGCGTTTTTAACCATCTCTGCAGTAGCATCATTCTCTACTTGAAAAACACCTAACCCCATACCAGGCATTTGTAGCCCGTTATTTAATGTGATTGTATCTTGTAAATGATTCATTATTTTTATTCCTCCAATATGTGTTTGCTTGATTGCTTTCTCATTATGTAGTCTCGAAAGAGGAAAAAAAAGTACGCACATTTTAGTTTCATAGTAACGTCGAGGTAACATTTGTGCGTTGGCAATGATTAGCGGAATAAAATTTTTTATAATTACAGGAGAAAATAAGAATAAGGTAAATGGGAAATAAAATGAACTTCCCCACTAAATATTAAAAAAATTAAATCTCAATGAAAAATAACGGCATCCTCAGTTGTATTTAAAGTGAAAGGAGGTGGTGGGGTGCATCATTCTCTAGAAGTTCATGACGCATTGCATCGGGCTCTGGACTTATACTCCCATAGTCTGATAAAAGTGGCATTCGCATATTTAAAAAATGTAGCGGACGCTGAAGAGGTTGCACAGGAGGTATTTTTAACTTATTTGCAGAATCCCCCTGTATTCAACAACGATGAACATGAAAAAGCTTGGCTCATACGCACTACCATTAACAAAAGCAAAAATATGCTGAAAACCGGCTGGTTCCGCAGCAGAAATCCAATTCCTGAGGATTTAAGCTACCTCCCTAAGGAAGAGAACGAGTTATTACAGGCAGTATTAGCTCTAGATAAAAAATATCGGATTCCTATCCATCTGCACTATTATGAGGGATATACGATTCAGGAAATTGCAGAGATCCTACAGGCTAAGCCAGCAACAGTAGGGACTTGGCTTGCGCGTGGACGCCTTCATTTAAAAGAAAAGATTGGAGGGCTTGAGAATGAGGAAGTCTGTCTATAAATCTGCGATGGAGCAGGTGAAGATAAACGATAGATTCAAAGAAGAAACTTATAAAAAATTTATGCAATCTACAGCAATTAAGGAGGAATCTATAATGAAAAATAGCATGAAATTATCCTTAAAGAACTTGGGCATGATAGTCACAGTTTGTACAGTATTGACAGGGTCGTACACGATGATGCAGCATTCGAAGACCGACACGCAAAGTACATTAGTGGAAATAGATAAACCGCAAACTACAGCCAAAGCAGTGGTGAATATTGAAGGGACGATTACTGAAGTCAATGCAAACGGCAATAGCTTTAAAATCGGTGATTTATGGGTAACGGTAACGAACAAAACGCAACTAGGGATTAAAGGGCCAACTGCAGCAAAACCATCAGAAGAACTATTGCAAAAAGAATTTAAAGTTGGAAACTTCATTTCGGGTTACACATCTCAAGATGTTAGTACTGGAAAAGTCACTGCCGACGTAATCTACAACAATATGGCTCCTGTAGAATAAGTGATTCTCGATACGATACTACAACATTTTTAATCCTAAGGAGATACTACCCTTCCTAAATAAGTTAGTTAAATAATAAATTTTAGTGCATAAAACACACACAAATTTGGTTCATTACAAATTGATGTGTGTTTTCTCTTTAAATGTAGTTCAAGATTTCTTAGCCCATAATAAAAGGGATTACTAGATAAATAAAAATACAATTACTGGAATAAGTAATGCTGGCAAAAGATTTAAAGTATTAAATTTTTTAATGCCCAAAATACTTAAACCTGACGCTAAAATTAATATACCTCCTATAATTGTCAATTCATTTAGAAGATCATTATTGATGGAGCTCCCCATTAAAATAGCAATTAAATAAATGGAACCTTGCCATACAAATAACACAATTCCTGATATAGCTATCCCAATACCAAATGTAGTTGCTAAAACAATCGAAGTAATGCCATCTAATATACCATTTGCAAGTAGATACGTATAATCTCCCTTTAACGCAGCCTCTACAGGACCTAATATAGATAATGTGCCAATACAAAATAATAAAATAGCCGTCGATAACCCTTCTGCTAAATTGCCTTTAGAATATTTATTAACTAAAGCATTAAATTTTAATTCCAAATTAAGTTTTTGGCCGATTAATCCACCTACAGCTAAACTTACAATAAAAAGTACCGGATATTTGCTTGAAGGTAAATGTTGTACAAGTGCATTTATTCCTAATCCCATAGCAGCTAAGCCCATAGCCTGCATAAGGATATTATGATAATCATCTTTTATCCCATTTTTAAAGACGCTTCCAACAATGCTTCCGATTATTATCATCATTGTATTAAATATTGTTCCAAACATAATGATTTCTCCTTTAGATAATTGTGCCTAAGTAAAAAATAAACCCTCCTGTATGGGGAGGGTCAACACTTTATTGGTATTTGAATTTCTGTCAGATAGTCTTCTTTCCTTTCAGAAATATAATGGTCAATGATTGTCCTTTCAATGGTGTCTCCGATAATTTGAAAACCATTATCTTTTATACAATTCAGCAAGGATTTATAATGTTTAGGAGAATTATTATGATTTCCATTATAATAAATACACGCATACTTTCCTTCCGGAAGAGTTGTTACTAAAGGACTTTGAATATCATCTTCCTCGACTAAAATAAAGATGGAGTTATATTCATTAAACTTGTTATTCAATAGATCACGAATACTAATTGTTAAACCGACTCCCCCAATAAATATAGAAGAATTCATATTGGACGAATTCTCTAGTTGTCGTAGAGAAACTTCCAGTTGAGGTTCTGAACTGATTTTTTCCATTAACCTTACTATCTTCCTTTCTTTTATTTCCTTTATGAATGGAACTTCTAATGCCTTTATTTCTTGTGCTAATTTTATATCCTTGATTCGATGTTGAAATCTGCGGTTAATTTGTTCCAGTTCTTTAATTTTTACTTCAGTTAATCGTTGCTGTTCCTCTAAGAGATGCAAAAAACCGTTGATATCCCTGTGATCCAGATGTCTTTTAATTTCCTTTAATGAAAAACCTAATTCCTTTAAATAATTTATAGTATTCACTTGTTCAAATTGTTCCGTTGAATAGTATCTATAACCGTTGTTGCTATCTGTATGTACAGGTTTTAACAAGTCAATTTCATCATAATATCGAAGAGTTTTAATGGTTGTATTATGAAGCTTAGCCATTTCTCCAATTGAAAATCTATTTTTCATGTAAATCTCCCTTTAAAAAACTTAATATTATCACTATCATACTCGAATATGGTAGCCCACTAAAAGTTAACTTTTCTAAAGCTTAATTAGCATATCGTAGTACTACGTCACTCCCTGTCGTTGCCCGTGACTAACTTCATCATAATAAAAAGCCACTCCAAAAATGGATGTGACTTAATACATTAAATTAATCAAATGTTACTACATCTTGCACTACCGATACCTTATAAACACCTTTCGTACTAATTAATATCGTTTTATAATTTTCTGTTTCAGTAAATGAATACCAGGACTTTTCATTGAACCCATTAAAAATTTCTTCTACAAATGTTTCTTGTCCAATATTATTCTTGATTTTATATTCTTCTTCACGACTTTCGTTGAAGTGAAACTTTACTGTATATTCATAATCCATAAGCCAACACCCCCCATCTACCTATATCATGGGACAAACGGGAATGAAGTAATCAACAAAAATTTTTAGAATAATAAAAAGGCACTTCGTAGTTGAAGTGAGTAAGTTAATTACGTATTTCAAGGCAAAAAAAAATGAGTGCGATGAAATATTAAACTCATTCCCTTAAATTTCTTCTTAGTTGTAACATAAAGGAAAATTCTAGAATCCTTTTTTAATAGATGTTACTATTTTAAAGTAGAGGCTACCAGAAACATATGTAGTTATGATGTAAATAATCATTTGGAGGTAGACATGGAACAAAAGCTAATTGATCAATTGATTGCATGGCATGAAGTAGACGAACATCAGCGAATTATCGATTCGCTTTTAGCAATTCCTGAAGAAGAGCGCGACTATGAAGCAATTAGTATTATGGCAAGAGCCTATAACAATTCGGGGCTTTACGAAGAAGCGCTCCGTCAATTCGGTAAGATTGCTGAGGCTGGCAAACAGGATTCTCTATGGCATTATCGGGTTGGCTTTGCTCTTTATTATTTACAGCGATATGAGGAAGCAGTCCAAGCTTTTAGCAGGTCAGATCAATTAGAGCCTGGTGTTCAAAGTACGGAATATTTTTTGAGACAGAGTACTCATAAAGCGGAGAAGCAAAAAAAAGAAGAACTCCGCCTTGCCAAAAAGAAAGATTCCTTGGCGCGTGGCGGTTCCTTTGCAAAGAAAATTCCTTTTTCAGACATGTTTCTAACTGATTTCTGGGATGACAGCGAGTACGCAAGAACATCCTACCAATGTGATCCCCCTACGGATGAACTAATCGACTCTATAGAAAAAGAACTTGGTTATAAGCTCCCCTCCTCTTATATTTATCTTATGAAGCAGCAAAATGGTGGGGTGCCAATGAACACTTGCTTTCCAACAGAGGACCCTACATCCTGGGCTGAGGATCATATTGCCATTACAGGAATTGCGGGTATTGGGCGCGAGAAAAGCTATTCCCTGTGCGGAGATTTGGGTAGTCCGTTTATGATTGAGGAATGGGGATATCCAGACATTGGAGTCGTAATCTGTGATTGTCCTTCAGCCGGTCATGATGTTGTGATGCTAGACTATCGAGCTTGCGGTAGGAATGGTGAACCTGAAGTTATTCATGTCGACCAAGAAGATGATTATGAGATTACCTTCCTTGCTGACAATTTTGAAGAGTTTATTAAAGGCTTAGTGAGCGAAGAACAATATGATACTTCTGAAGAAGACAAAGAAATAGCTCTTGATAAAGTAGCGCGCGGCAAATTTTCTCCTCTGCTAGAGGAGTTGTGCTCTCAGGTAACTGAAGTGGCTCAGGTGGAACAAAAAATTCGCAACATATGTACACGAATTGTCGAAGAGAAAGGCCATTTTAGTTTTCATGCAGATGAATTATCCTATGACATGTATGATGTGCAGTTTTGGTTATATACCAAGTCGTATCCAGACACTAATTACGATCAATATGTATCCATTTATCAGAACATCATCGCATTTGGCGGAGAATTCGGTCAAGGTGGATATGCTCCTGCCTTTATTACAGATTGGCTTGATCACCGCCTGAAGGAAGGACGTATTGTAAAAAATCTCGGGATTATTCACTTTACCGATTCCTATATAGATGAAGTAATTAATAAATTAAAAGAAGCCTAAGCAAAGAGCTCGCTGTTAAAGCGGGCTCTTTTTCTCATTTTGTTCTTCTAGTGGCGGTCCCTGAAATGCAACAACAGTTTTTAGCTTTGCTGATATACCGTTGCTGTCATACTGTCTTTTGGACATATAAACATATAAAAAATACCTTCTGCATATTCGTCGAAATCAGCATAATCCATCTGCCCAATGAATTGCATTCTTCGTTCACAACAAGGACAAAGCGGATACTCCGGCTCTTGTACCCAGCTTGGATGGCCACCAATCTGCGAATCAAATTGTGACATCGTCCAAACTGCAGCATAATACGGTGATTGCGCTCCTTGCGAAAGGACTAAACTAGGTACGGTTTCCGCTTCACTGCTAAGGTCATCGATATCAGGAAGATAAGCAGGTTTTTGATTATGGCGGCTCCAAACAGGCACGCTATGATTGTCCAATTCCATGTATATGGTGCTAAAGCCCCCACATACATCACAGGTTATGACCTGTAGGTTCTCCATCTGCAAGTTGAGATATTTTAATGACGGATGGGAGGTAGCTACGTCCATCAACTTCGTTAACTCCCTGTTACACCATGGACACGTTAAATGGCTTGACTCTAGAAAATGAGCATGATGGTCTTCGTTTAGATTATCCAACTGTTGGTCTGCTTGCCTAATTGCATAACATAAATGGTTAATTAGATTACGCTTCTTTCCGTCTGGGGTAAGCTCCCATCCTCCATCAAGTGCGTACGTTTCAGGCGTTACAAACAACTGCTCCGCCCATGTTGGTGGCTGCATTTGCCATTCCCGAAAATGCTCTGTAACAACAGTATCACCAATCCAGCCGAGTACTAGGAGGAGATGATTTCGGTTGTCTTCATCCCATTTCACCTGCTCTAAAAGTAGATTTCGTATGCCTTGTGGTGCATCTTTATAAAGAATCGGATTATCAAACAAGCCGCGCTCTATAAGCTCAGGCAAAGCATCTGATATATTATCATCCCGATAGCACACTAGAGATAATAAAATATCCTCTGCTTCACTTTCATTGTTACTAGCGAGTAATTCCATTGCATATTTCAGCATACAGTCCGCTTATTGGTCTGATAAAGATATGTACATATGCTCCATGCTTAACGGATACGAAACATACTGGATAAGTGGGTCATACTTTTTCGGTGCATGCATCACCTTCAGGATATCAACATGATCTGTTAAGCCTTCGTAGAGATTGACTGTTTTTCGGTGCTGCTCAATATAAATTTGTTGCTTTTTTCGTTCCTGCTCTTGATGGCACGGCATGCAAATACCGCCTGTTTTGGCTGCGGTGCTCGGCAAAATTGTTGCGCTGCAGCCTTCTGTCTTGCAAGGTATTCGTTCCACCATACTTGATTACCCCCTTAAAGATAAAGGATTGTTTTTGTATCATAACAATTTCGCGAATTATACTTCTTCGATTTTTTAATGATATTATCGGGTGTCGGCTTGTTCTGCTAAATCTTCTAATACCAATATTAAAATATCCATGCTCTCGTTTTTAGTATCACCATTCAAATACGCTTTAATATATGGGATAACTTGCCCTCCAAGCTCCACTAGCTGTTTATAGGCTTCAAAGTCTGTTCGCCAAAAGCTTTTCATGCTGCCTTCGCCAAACTCTCCTCCTTCTATAACATTAACCCAATGCTTTACCTGCTGATCCAGGGGAAGCTGATGTCTTGCATCGACAGCAGTCCGAAATTCCAAATCTTTATTTTTTAAGTCAGGCATTGCTTTATACAATTGGTCTTCGGGCACACATTTCCTTATGAGTTGGCTTAGTGTTAAATAATCACCACCAACGCCATCCGCCGCTGAAACGTAGGCAATAAAGTCATCCGTTCGATTCAATTGTTTTAGGTCATTCTGCAATCGATGAATAACATCAATGGCGATTAAGAATAGCTCCGAATCTATTATCGTCTTCTCAAATATATAGTTCTCCGCATTGCTTAAATACTCGGGCGTTTCTTGGCTAATGCAACTAAAAACTTGAAGATAGCTTTCAAGGCATTCAGGCATCCCTTCAAACATAAAGGGATAATCGCCTTCACTAAACTTATATGAACTATATACCTGTTCTCTAGTTTGATTATAAATTTCGTCACCAGTTTTAATATACTTTTCTTGATAATGTGCGTAGCAATCAGTAACACTTTCGTCAAGAGAGGCTCGATTATTCATGTACACTAAATAACTACCGTTATAGCTATCAGTATAGATAGAGAAGGTATACACATCCTCGTTACTTCCTTCTACAATATAATTAGATATTGCAGATTTGCAGAAATCGTAAAGCGCATTCTCAATAGCGCTTCTACTAATGAATATTCCTTCTTGTGGACTAAATGTCGAGATTTCCTGAATGGTTTGATCTGTTGAGCATAGTAGAAACATACCTTTACCTTCCAATTCTCTTCTACCATTTATTAGCTTTCCGATATGGACATCATAACTCATTCTGAAATACATCCCCTTTTAATATGTTTTAGTGTTGTGCCATCGCCGTACTAAAGTTATCGCTTATAGTCGGGCTGTTGCAAAGTTATAGGATTCAAATTACTGAGTACCCAGCACACTGCCAGTTCACACAGCCTCGCTGGTTCATCACGACCATTTCCATTGCGAAGTGCTTTTATTAATGCTTCTGCCTCCTGCAGTGCAGCATCATGTAATGGTGTACCCATGCTAAAGTAATGGTTTAGACTACTAAGCATTTTACGATATTGATTATCCCAATTGATTGCGCCGTTATTTAAAATTTCGTATGATACTTTACCAGTAATACGGATAACCTCACCTTGTACGGTCTTCGCATGTCCTTGTGATGGAATTAATAAACTCCAAAGTTCATTATGTTGTGCTTGCCATCCCTTTGTATTTACTTCTATTGGAGAGGCGCTATCGTGAGTATTTCGTTTCCCTACTGGAGGAACATCAAATAGCTCATATAGATGTAAAAGTCCCTCATCTGTTTGATTCAAATAGTCTTTATTAAAACCTTCTCTATGAAATTCAAAGTCCGTTCCAATTCGTTTAATAGACTCTTTCATTTCCTGCGTTACTGTTACTCTAGCATTAAGCAAAATATCGGCAACTTTCGCCATATTGACGATATCAATATTTTTACATATTGCCAAAGCTTTTTCTAAGGGCGTCTGTTTCATCTTATTTTCTGCGCTACTATTTGCCCCGTTAGCAATCAGCGTGTGAACAGCATTTGGCTTAAAAGAAGCTGCAGCTGCAAATAAAGGTGTCTCATTTTGATAATCAAAGGCTTCTATATCTGCACCCAACTCAAGCAGCAATTCAATATTACCGCACCAACTTATTGCATGATTATGTAGAGCCGTTCTTCCATAACTATCACTAGCATTTATATCAGCACCTTGTTCCACGAGCCAACGAACCAATTCATCCGGTATATTGAAAAAGCTCAAGGCTGTTGATTTGCTGTAACCGCCACGAGCATCTAAATCGCATTTCATAAATACCTCTTTTAAAGCTGTTATATCCCCTGCTTCAATTAGTTCATCAAAATTTTTCGGTAAGGTCTTTTTCTTCTTGCCCATCTTGTTTTCTCTCCTTACGTCTGATTTTCCATTTTACTTTATCACTAAATTTTACCACTTATTCATTTCTTGTCTATTTCCTGCACCTATGAGTATAGTGTCATAAGAAGGTGCGAAGCTCTACCTCCAAGCCTCTACAAAGTTATAGTTTAGAATATATTTATAAGGAGAGATTTCTTATAAGAGGAAAAGGTGGGGAATACATGAAGCGTGGATATGGTTTATACGAAGGTCTCTGATTTTAACTTATGCCAACATAATACTTCTTCTTCAAATCAGTTAACTGCTAGTATAATTAATCGATATTTCAATGAGATTATTAATGATCTCTTTCATCGCTGTACCAATAAACGTCAATACATCTTCAATTGAAGGCTTAAATCTACTTAACCTCAATTATTATGTCTTGATTTACATTTAGCTTTTGAATGTGACTTATTAAGATTTTGAATTCTTTTTCATCTATATCATATTCAATATCAATGGAATCAGATACGCCAAGTGAACTTGCAGTATCTTTTGATAAAAAGATTGAAATAAACTTTCGACTAAGTATTATCCTTAATATTTCCCCATACGCTGATCTATTTTCACTATTAATAGTAATATGAACCTTATTTAAGATGGGTATGTCTTCAATCCATAATGACTTTTGAAATAGCACATATTCCTTTGTCTCAAATTCATCATCTGCAAATCCAATTAATACGGTCTCGTCGTCAATACTAAAATAAACAAATGATGCTTTTAATAAAATTGACATTCAATTACCCCTCTCTCCCTGATAATGCCCTTTCAAAAAATGTTCCCGCAATATCCTATATATCCATTTTTAATTATCAAATCACAAATTCGACCTTCGATTTTTAGATAAATCCATCTTCGGGTTCACCAACTTCAAATCCTACCACTTTTGTCGCTTCCAATTTAAATCTTTCTATCCAAGAGCTCCAGTCATTATTATTCATCTGTGCATAAAATGATAACCCACTTGGTTCTACTGAGGCCATAATAAAAACATCATCCTCTTCCTGTCCGAACCAATAAGGAATACCATTTTTATACCCTATCCAACCTGGCATACTCTCATATATATTCGTTACCTTACCCCATACTTCGTCAGACAGGTAATACCATATATTTAGATTACATTGTTGAGAGTCCCTGTTACTCATTTGTGTTCCTCCTATTGATTTAAACTTACTAACACTAATTATTATTACAATTCGCCATTAATTCTCTAAGTCTAGTTAGTATCTTAGTTACATGTCCATTTATTATTACGCCTTCGAATAGTCCTTCATTAAATCGATCTCCACGTATATAGCTTGTCATTAATTTTCGAAGAGTATCTAAATCAGCCTTCATAACATGCTCTTCTATATCGTTTGCTATATTCTTATAAATTTCATTTTCATTCAACCAACTCTTCCAATCAAATACAATGAGAAAATCTGTATTTCATAATTCTTTGTGAAATGCTCGAAATTCTTCACCTTCAAGCATATACTTTTTTTCTTCGTTACTAATTGTTGCGTCTAGCTTTTGGAAAAAACTAAGAAATTTGACTAGTTTATTTAACTCTTCAAATTTTATTTCTGAAATTTGTGACATCATATTCACCTCAATTGCTATATATTTTCTCAAAATGCTACTTCATTTTTAAAAATTCACTTCGTAACAAGATTTTACCACTTAACATATCTTTCAGGCATCTGACAGTTATCCTCTCTATTTAAATTTGAATAATTGACTAACATCAGCTCAACTGCCATTATTTTGACTAAACTTACGAAGCCAAAGTTTACAGCAGTTTGAGCTATGAATCTGCCTAAATCATTTGAAATGGTAGTTCAAACTAAACTATCTACACTTTATTAAGAGTACTAATCCACTTTAAATGAAGTTTATATATTTGCTTCATTTACTCCCCTTCCTTATAAAGCAGTGACTTTATATTTTCATTCAACAAAGCAGCTTGTGATAATGCGTATTTATCATCCATGATTTCGCCAGGTTTATTTGCTTCCCCAATAATATATGACCATAATGACATTTCTAAAAATTCAAATGTGTATTGAAACTGCTGAATAAGTGGTAAGCCCTTGATTCTCGGTTTATCACCACCTACGATTACGACGATTGTTCGTATTTTTTTTAATCGTTCTTTTAAATCAGGGAAACGATTATCTCGTATTGATTGGCTAAATCGGTCAACCATGTTTTTCATTATTCCCGACATGCTGTACCAATATATTGGCGTTGCAAAAATTACAATGTCGCTATTTTGTAATTCCTCAATCACATTATCATAATCATCTTTAATTACTTGAAAACCATCTTTTGTATGACGTAAATCTTCAATTGGTCTAATATCTAAATCTTTTAAATAAATTTTTTTATGCGTAATATCTTTTAGTGCTATATCTGTTAATAGCTCACTATTTCCGCCATTCCTTGAACTTCCAATAAAAGTTACAATTTTCATGTGTCATACCCCTATCTATCCTTATTTAATAATTGTAGTATATAATTACGTAACCTATCGATAAAGCTGAATAAACCGATTGAATCAATCGTAAATTTCGATTTAGAGGTGAAAAAGATGGAAATTAAACATTTACAAACATTCTTAACCGCAGCAAAGACGTTAAACTTTACTCAAACTGCCAAAATATTAGATTACGCACAATCAAGTATTACCGCACAAATAAAATCATTAGAAGATGAGTTAGGAACAACATTATTTGAGCGATTAGGCAAACGAATATACCTTACAAAAGCAGGAATAGAATTAACACAATATGCCGAAAAAATAATTCAGCTTGACGAAGAAATGCGGTATGCAGTAACAGGTGATAGCGAATTAAACGCATTTTTTACAATAGGTGCTCAAGAAAGTCAATGCACATATCGACTACCGAGAATACTAAAGGCATTTAAGCTGCTACATCCTCAAGTGGAACTAATCTTTAAACCAGTCCATGCGAGTGAAATTGCAAAGAACCTACTCCAAACTGATCATTTAGACTTGGCATTCATCACCGATACTCGAAAGATAATGTCAACACTCTATACTGAAACGTTACTAGAAGAGGATTTAGTGTTAGTTGTATCCCCAACCCATCATTTGAATCATACAGAAAAGCTAACATTAGAAGAAATAGCACAAGAAACGATATTATTAACTGAAAAAGGCTGTTCTTACCGAACACAATTTGAAAATAAGCTACAGCAAGAAGGCATATTTCCAAGGCATGTCATTGAATTTGTCAGTATAGAAGCTATAAAACAATGTGTTATAGCAGAATTAGGTATTTCTCTACTTCCTAAAATGGTAGTAGAAAAAGAGCTTATTAGTGGAACACTAATAGAACTACCAATCGCTTTAAACTTAAACCCAATTTATACAGAAATAGCTTGGCACAAGGATAAAAATATACCGCCTTACTTAAATGATTTTATTCAAATTGTTCGCCAAGAATATAAAAGCTTCTATAAAAAGTAGGTTAGATTCTAATTGCTCTGCTAGTTAAAAGTTCACTCAAAGTACCGTAATCATTTGAAACTACTAGAAAAAGAATCTGTTTAGTAATTAGATAGTGTTCTTAATAACCTTATTCACGAAAAGACGTGAAAAAAAGAAAATGGGTGCTTGAAGCAACCTTGAAAAATAAGTTGTAACGTCAAGCTCATGAATGGAGATAGGATATTTGGACGAAAAAAACGGATATATGGAAACATTTTTTAATACAAAGGATATTGCAAAACGCAATACTTTATTAAAGCAATTAGTCTTTGACTTGCCTGAGGATGGAAAGGACTTTTTCCTAAAAGCCTTTAAAAAAGAACGATATTTGGATATGCGGCTTACTGCCATTCGAGGATATGCTGCCTTTGCAAGCGAAGAAGAGGTTGCCCTTTTGATGAATAAGATGTTGGAAATCTTAAAGAAGCGTCCAGACAGTACACCATATAATTATCAGGAATATGAAATCTTAAGGTCAGCTTTTTTGTTACCCTACCTGCTAGAAAAATATCCTTATGACTGCTTTAAACAATTTAATGAACAGTTAGAGAATCAGTACAATGCCATGCCCGAAGTTTTCAAAGACATTTTCACATGTGACGATAAAGGTGAACATATCCAATTAATACCCCCAGCAGTTGTACGAAAAAAGATTGAACATTTCCTGCATGGGTGAACAAAGGTACTAATAATTAGTGCTTCGAGCAATCTTTTTTGACATCCCGTTCGTATTATACGCTATCACTTGATATCCGATTACTTCAATAGAAATTCCTTATTGCACCTATAAGGTGCGTTAGGACTTGCATGGATGACTTATCTGCATCTATGCAAGTCCTTTTTAATTCGTTCTCACAACTGCCCATGTACGTGTCACCTTTTACTCCACTACCTACCGACGGCATACATGGTTTCATATTTTTATACACTTATATACGGTGTTTACTTAACTGTTACAGCTAGCTTGAAATGCTAATTTAGAAGAATGCTTCTTTTTATATTTATTTAAGCACCTTGTAGGCACCTTTTTTCTATACTTTTAATCCAAATTTATGGAGCTTGTCCCCGCAGAGGACTTTTTATGTTAATTCTCGATTATTCAAAATCTATAATGATCTTTAATGCATTCTCTTTCGCGGCATTAGCGAATGTTTCGTATGCTTCAATCATTTTTTCAAATTTGAAACGATGTGTTGCTAATCCCTCTGGCTTAATTTTCCCTGTTTCCAAAGTTTTAATTAGCATTGGCGTTGTGCTTGTAGACACTAAGCCTGTGGAAATTGTAACGTTCCGAATCCATAAATCTTGTAATTGTAGATCGACAGGTTTGCCATGTACACCTACGTTTGCTAAACGTCCTCCAGGTGATAAAATACGTTGGCAAATATCGAATGTTGCAGGATAGCCCACCGCTTCGATCGCGACGTCCACGCCACGACCATCCGTAATGTCAAAAATTTTATCAATTGCAGCTTGTGCATCACGTGAATTGATTGTATCAGTCGCACCGAATTTCTTGGATTCTTCTAAACGGTTATCGTCGAGATCTATCATAATGATTTTAGAAGGAGAATAAAATTGCGAAGTTAATAATGCAGACATACCGATTGGACCAGCACCTACAATGGCTACTACATCACCAGGTGAAACTTGACCATTTAATACACCAATTTCCAAACCTGTTGGTAAAATATCAGAAATCATGACAGCAGCATCATCTGAAATCCCTTTAGGTATGTGGTAAAGAGAATTATCTGCATGTGGTATATGAACATATTCTGCTTGAGTACCATTGATTAAGTGACCTAAAATCCAGCCACCGTCTTCACAATGTGCATATAATGATTTTTTACAATAATGACATTTACCACATGAAGTCACGCAAGAAATAATGACCCTATCGCCCACTTTGAAGTTTGATACGCCTGCGCCTACCTCTTCTACGATTCCGATACCTTCATGACCTAAAATTGTCCCCTCTTTAACGGCAGGTACATCGCCGCCTAAAATGTGTAAGTCCGTACCACAAATTGTTGTTTTCACAAGACGAACGACTGCATCGCCGTCTTTCACTACACGTGGTTTTTCAACTTCACGCAATTCCTTTTTACCTGGTCCCGCAAATACTAATGCTTTCATTTAGAATGTCTCCTCTCTCAATAGATTTTGATTAGGCTTACAAAATCCTAATTCACCATAAATATAATTAATTTTTCAGAAAACGTCAATCGTTTGGACACTTTTAAATTAACTTTCATAACATCATATAAAGCCTAACAAAATAAGCTTCCTTACATGGCATCATATATACCAAGTAAGGAAGCTTTCATCTTCTCATTATGTTCATTTTAAATAGCGGATGGAAGCATGACCTCGCCGCAGTCGATTTTCCGTACCCGTTAAAAACGGCACAATTGCTTGTAAACATTCCTCATCATACAAATAATCTTTATAAACAATTGGTGGTAGTAACAATTCTTTTTCTTTACTTGCTTCTTTGCAGTGCTCAATAAACGCTGGTTGTAGGCTTGTATACAATACAACTGGCATAGCAAATTGGGCATACGCTTTCTTTAATGCCTCCACAACTAAGCTTTCGCTCACTGATCGATCAAAGCTAAAGCCTATTAACTTCTTTGTATGTACATCTATAATAGATGCTATATAAACCCACCCTTGATGCCACGTTGGTACATAACTTATATTGACTACCCACTTTTCGTTCGCTTCTGTTGTTTCAAATCCCATATTTACTATTGGCTCCTGCACTTCTATTACTTGTGCTTCCTTAGCTTTTTTTAACACCCGCTGCACTTTCCGCAAACTCCCCTGAAAGCCTCGCTTTTTTAATCTGTCATATAGCTGTGCACCATTGTAAAGTTGTCCATCTTCAATAAAAATCTGTTTAATTTCCTCTAATAATACCTCTGATGCTGACTTTGTAGGTTCTATTGCATTTTTTTGCAATGCGCTGTAATAAGAGCTTTTCGTCAAGCCTAGTAGCTCACAAAGTACTTTCACAGCATATTTTTCACTTTCTCGTTCTATATAGTCAATTATATCTGTTTCAGCTATTTGGTTGCGAATATGGTTATAGCCTTTTTTAAAATATCAACCTCTTGCTTTAAGCGCTCGTTTTCTTTTTGCACGCTTAATACCTCTGCCTTTGTCATGTCCACCATCCCATCGACAGGTGCATATAGTTTAATCCATTTATAAATCGTCACTTCTGATATACCATATTCGCTTGATAATTTACTTACAGCGGTGCCGAGGCGATATTGTTTAACAATTTCTAATTTAAAATCTGGTGAATATTGTTTTTTCCCCACTGTGAGCCCCTTCATTTTCTATTTATCATAGTACCTAGTCATATTTATGTCTAGATAAGATAATGGCCACCGTTTAGTTTGTCTTCCAAATTATTATCATTATATTTTAATTTCTATACTGACTTCATTTTGACATAGATAGATAAGTAATTGTCTTTTTTATCATTACTATGCATAATTGTAGTAACGAGGTATTATTTTTTGGAATAATACAAGTCCATCGACTAGCGGAGGTTGATGAGGTATATTATGTAAAGTAGCTACTGAACAATTTTTCTTAATACACAAACATTAAGATGTCCTAATAATGTAATTGAAGAGCAACGTTGTGCTGCGGGATTTCAAAAATATTAAAAAAATTTTAAAACATAATCTATATAGTAAAGGGATAGAAATTCATGACAAAACAAAAAATTGATCCACGTGTAATTAGAACTAGAAGGTTATTAAAGCAGGCATTAATTGAACTAATGGAAGAACAAGCCTTTGAGGAAATTAAAGTACAAGATATTTCTGACCGAGCAACAGTAAAACGGGTTACCTTTTATCTTCACTATAAAGATAAGAATGAGCTTATGGTACAATGTATCGATGAAATTTTAAGTGACTTGCGTGAAAAAGTAAGTGTCAAAATATCACTTTTAGATAACTTTGATTATTTAGAAGAATACCCTCATCCAAGTTTTGTTCAATTATTTCAACATATTGCAGACAATTTCTCATTTTATAAAGCCTTCCTAGTTACTAACCGCATCCCTTATTTAGCTTCGGGACTTTTAGAAATTATACATGAGTTTGTTTCTGAAGGGATTAACCAAATCGAACCTAGTGAGCAAAATCTTACAGCTAAAAGAGATTTAATAATCAAATATGTGGAATCTGCCTTTTTGGAAGTTATTATATGGTGGATTAAAAATAACCTGCCTTATTCAGAACATGAAATGGCTTTTCAATTAATGAATTTGTCTATTAAAGGACCTTACAAACATAATCCTCTGAAAAACAGAGACGAATCGCTCACTGAAAATGAGTAAAATAAAAAGCCGCTCAACTAAATGATCGACTTTTTACTTGATTTGTAGTTTATAAAATAGTTATTGTTTTTCTATTAGCACATGTGGCACCAGCTTTATATTAAATGGCTGTCCAACCTCCATCAATAACTAATTCCGCTCCGGTCATGAAACGTGATTCATCAGATGCAAGGAATAGTACTCCGTAAGCAACATCTTCTGGGTTTCCGAAATAAGGAAGCTGAGTGAACGTTTGATAGAATGGTAATGCGTCCTTAAAGGAATCAGCAGTCATAGGTGTCTCAATAATACCAGGGTGAACGGAATTTACTCTTATTTTATCTTTTCCATATTCTACAGCAGCTGATTTAGATAAAGAGCGTAATGCCCCTTTTGCAGCTGTGTATGGACTTGATCCAGCCATACCCACTATCCCACCAATAGATGAAATATTAATTAAAGAACCACCACCTGCTTTTTGCATCTCTGGAATTACATATTTCATCCCAAGTACACAGCCGTTTAAATTAATATCCATTACTCTATTCCATTCATCCATTTCCATTTGAGTCATCGTTTTTGGACTGGCTACTCCAGCATTATTGACTAGTACATCTACCTTACCGTAATGGTTTATTGCTTCCTGAATAACATCTTTCCACTCTTCCTCAGATGTCACATTATGCTTTAATCCAATTGCATCTCCGCCGTTTTCTTTAATTTCACTAATTACCTCTTTTAATAAATCATCTCTAATATCCGTTGCGACTACTTTTGCTCCTTCACTTGCGAATAGCTTAGCTTCCGACGCTCCCATCCCTAGTGCTGCACCAGTGATAATTGCTACTTTACCTGTTAAACGTCCCATTTTAATCATCCTTTTCAAAATTATATATTCTTCTCAAACTTTTAAAAAATAGCTTCTACAAAAATACTTCATGTATACCTAGGATATTTATATTATACATTACATATATATATATTGTGAAGTTATTTACACCGTGTTAATTAAATATTATTTTGAAACATGATTATCGACCACCGATATATGTGACGTATTGAAATGAAAAAGACGGTATAGTTATGTCTTTCGAAATCAATAAAGAAACCTTAAATAAAATCAATGGGGAAAACTTCTTGACTAATAATATTCCAAACGTCGTTAATAATTACTTTGAACATCAAGCATTTCAAAACTAATCACTCAAATTCATTTGATTAAATCAGAAATTTATTTGAAAAATAGTTAAATAAATAAATAAAACCTTTGTAACTATTATATACCTTGGTATATAATAGTTCTATGATTTCCCTATGATTGTTCTGTACTCAATCTGTTTAATTTTAGCAGTAGTGAACATTGTTCTATACTTTATCATGAAAAGAGGTGACTAATTATATGGCTGAGCAAAAAACAACAGACGCACAAAAAAAGGCTACACAGGCATATCGAGAACGCAATAGAGAAAAGACACGTCAACAGTCCGCTAAAAGTGCAGCTAAAACATACATTAATAAATATTGTGGATTAGATGATTTAAATGAATTAAAAAAGCTGATCGAGGAACGTGAAAAGGAATTGCAAAATGAATAATCAAAAAGGACCAGGTACTCACATGAGCGCCTAGTCTTTATTTTGATGACTTATATGATAGATTTTTGTTTGAAACCTAATCATAAAAGCCACACTCAAATAAATGAACGTGGCATTTATTGTTATAGAAAATCCTTATTTTAGTTAACAAATGTAGAAATTTTTCCACTATATGTAGCTAAATAACCCTTTCCCGCTGGCACTGCTCCTTGTAATTTTAGATTTCCTCTATATAAATAGCCATCAATCCATTTTTCGTAAGGATACAATGTTGGGATAGAGCTATTAAATGTATAGTACACTTGTTGCGATGCATCTGCATAAAGATAAAAACCTCGTGGATTAATATCAGATTTAGTGATTGTCTCTGATATGATTTCCCCATCTTCATATTCTTTATTGATGTCAAAACCAAGAGGTAGTTCTGTTACTGGTTCAGATACTGGATCCGTTACCTGTTCTGTTACAGGTATAAATTTCTCACCATCGTTAAAGCTTGCTTCTTCGGTAGCTATAGAGATTCCTGAAAATGCAAAAAATCCAAAAACTAATGTTAACGTACACAACAAAATACTTAGTCTCTTCATTTCCTTCATCATCTCCTTTATAATATAAATCAATTTGATTATAAATAGTAATCACATGATTTTCAATATTTTTTTATAATTCAGATTACTATGATTAATTTACTATTAGCTAGTGGTATATTCTTGAAATAAGCAAGTCCAGGCTCAATATTAATTGAGTACTTAAGTTTTTATAAGTGGCTTGGATTACCATCCCAATTTGCCTAAAAGATAATATAAAAAATAGCCAATTGCCTTATTTCGGCAGTTGGCTATTTTTTATACAAGCACTAACGTTCGTTTATTTACTTCCATTTCTTTCTGAGATAGGTTCTTATTGATAATCTCTGAACTTACAAACACATGATTCGTAATTAAGAAAGTTAACAGCGTTTTTAAGATGATGATTTTCTTTATGCCCTGTTGTAAAATAACTATCTTTGAAAATTGTAATGTTGCCATACGGTTCGCCAATATATACTCTTGGGCACAGGTAATCTCCTTCCCATTTGGGTGACAGCCTAAAGTAAAATTGCCTGCGTATGAATCTTTCAATACATTAGGATGCATAGAATGATAATGTACCTCAGTAATTGAGTCCTCATCTTGCATTAGTTGATGTACCACTAAATAATGTTTTAATGCACCTTTTAAGTCAATCGCAATTGCAGTGTCTGCCAAAATCGTACGATAGTATGCAAGCACAACTTCAGCTTTACCTAAATATGGTTTCACCTCTACTACTATTTCACCAGAGGGATGTACAAATAGCTCTAAAATTGTTTCGTTTATATCATCCGTTAACGTGATAGTGGTTTGCCCATATTGCAAACTTTTAAAAAATATTCTACTGTCGACTATGTACCCAGCAATAATTTGTTCATTTTCAATTCGCATGGATTTCGCTACAATTCCTAAGACTTTTACAGAATTATGCATTAAGTAAACATTTTGCTGAAATGAGGTTTTCATACAATGAAAATTAACGATACGATTTTCTAGCAATTTTTTCAACATTTGCTCCCTCTCCAACCTTTTAATTAATCATGAACCTATTTTAAAAGGCTTTGTTGAACAATTTCTGAACAATTCAACAATTTTCGAGTATTTTTGACAAAAAAGCAATGGTTAGGTCGTTAAAAAAATACTTTAAAAAATTCACTTTTTTTCATATATAAGTATTTATTAATTCAACCTTACCTTATTTTTCAGTTCTATTTTAACAAAGTGAAAAAGTGAACCTTGAGGATGAAAGCAATGATTTGCGTAACGTTCTATACGTGTATCATGTATTCAGCATACATACTCTTAATATTATCTGGCACTGGCACGCCTAACTCTTCCTGTAACTTTTGCTGGATCATATCAAAACATTGTGTACAATCTTGTTTTTTATTTTTCTCGATTAAAAATTGCAAGAGCAAAAACATGTATTGCTCATTAAATTCATCGATCTCTAGCATCTTTTGTAGACAATTTAGTTTTAGCAATGGATTAATTTCATTCGTATGAGCGATATACATTTCTAATAAATGTAATACGCTTTGTTTTAAGCGAAGTTGTATTTGAATCGCCCAATGATATTCTTCCTCCGCTAAAAAATCATCTTCATAGCAATTTAATAATTGTTGCATTGCTTGTTCATCATAATGCTCTCTTTCTAACAACTGTAATAGTTCCTCATAATCACTATCAATTTCGATATTTAATTGATAATGATTATTTACTAATAGAATCGGATTTTCACTACCATTTTGCTTCAAAATTTTGCGTAATTGATAGATGGATGTATGTAAATTAGCCCCAGCTTTCTCTATCTCTGCTTCTGGCCATAATTCTTCCATAATTACAGTATTTAATAGCGGCTTATTCCGATTAAACCATAAATATAAAAACAATTCCTTTACTTTTCTTGTACGCCATTTCACAATTTGCTGTTGAACATCTAAAAGACGAAAGCTACCAAAAGTATGTGCGTACATATGTAATTCATTTTTTTAGATTGCATTTCTTGCCGTAGACTAAATACTTGTTGTACTTTTATCACTGCCTTTAATAGACGGTTTTCTCGAACTGGCTTTAATAAATAATCTGTTGCTTCTATATCAAAAGCATCTACAGCAAACTTCGCATGGGCTGTCACAAAAATAATTTGCATATTTGGATATTTAACTAGTAACTTTTTGGCAACTTGCAACCCATGAACGTCAATCATCTCCATATCTAAAAAAACGACATCTACTCGTTCTTTTTCAAAAAGTGCAAATGCATCCTTTACATTTGTATACGTACCTTTAATGCAAAACGTAAATTGTGTAAGCTTTTCTAGCATAATTCTTAACACATCTATTGCCATTTTTTCATCATCAATTATGACTATATTCACTATGCATCACCTTCTGGTAATAGAATAATAACAGTAGTTCCTTTACCTTCTTCACTATATATACGCAAACTGGCCTTTTTAATAAGCTTAAATTTTTTCAACGGATTCGTAAATCCAATACGTGAGTTTTCTTCATTTACTAATCGTTGCAACTTTTCTTCTGAGATACCGATCCCATTATCATAAATTTTTATACGTATAAATTGACCTTCTCGTTGCACACTCACCTCAATAGTACCACCTTCTTTTTTCTTCGAAATCCCATGAAAAACTGAATTTTCAACTATAGGCTGAATTGATAATGCTGGAATCAAAGATTGAACGGACTCATCAATATCATATGCAACTGTAAGACGATCACCAAAGCGCATTTTTTCAATATAGAGATATGCTTTTACAAGGTCTATTTCATCTTCTATAGAAACCATGCTGTTACGATAATGGACATTCAGCTTGGCACGGAAATAAGTTGCTAAACTGTATAACGCCTCTCGTGTGTTTTCTATATCTGTATAGCTTAAGCCGATAATAGTATTAAGTGTATTGTAGACAAAATGAGGAGTTACTTGCGCATATAAATAATTCATTTCATCCTCAATCGCATCAATGGAAGATTGTCGAACTGCTAGTAATGATTGAATACGCACTAGTAATTCATCCATCGCAATCGGTTTTGGCAGATAATCATTTGCCCCAACTTGTAAAGATAACACTAAATCTGAATGCTGCATAATTGCTGTTAAAACAATAATCGGTAATTCCAACATATCGTATTGTTTTCGTACTTGTTTGCATAATTCATAGCCTGACATACCATTCATCATTAAGTCGACTAACATGCAATCTACTTTATGTTTCTTTATATAATCCATCGCATCAAACCCATTATCTACCCCAATAACGGTATAGCCTTTTTGAATTAATGCGTCCACTAGTACTTTTATATTCACATGATCATCATCAACAACGAGTATGGATTTGTCATTACCTTTATGCAATAATGGTAAATCTAGCTGTAGTATAGTATTTTCTGCTCGATTGCCCATCTGTTGTTGTGTTTCAATATCTAGTTTTTCGTGTGTGGCAAGCGGCAACGTAAAAGTAAAAATGGTTCCAACACCTAATGTACTTGTTACATGAATTTCCCCATTTAACTGTTCTACTATATTTTTTGAGATACTTAATCCTAATCCAAGTCCCCCACTATTTTTACCTTTCTTTACTTGATAAAAGGAATTAAAAATTCGATCTAAGTCTTGTGAGGGTATACCAATTCCAGTATCGCTTACTTGTATTTCCATATAATCATCACGTACACTAGCTAAGACTGTAATTTGTCCATGTTTTGTATGCTGCAGAGCATTATAGAGTAAATTATATAGCACTTGTTTCAATCGTAATTCATCTGTATACATATGGGGTAAATTTGAATCTACTACACTCATTAATCTTATGGTTGTATCATTCGACATTAAACTACGAATTTCCTCAATTACTTCATTAATTACGCTTATCGGAACAACACGAGGCATAACTCGAACTTCTTCAGTCATATGATTCGAAGAAATTAATAAATCCTCTACTAAATAACCTAATCGTTGTGCGACACTATGTATTAAAATGACATTTTCTTGTTGCTCACGCTTTAAAGGTCCTTGTACACCTTCCATTAACGACTTGGATATATTTAAAATGCCATTTAAAGGTGTACGTAATTCATGAGACGTTTTCAATAAAAATTCATCTTTCATTTGATTATGCATCAATAGCTCTTCCGATAACGCTTGAACTTTCTTAAAAGATGTATTTGCTCGAAAACTAAGCAGAGATGCAAAACTATATAGTGTAAAAATAAACAATAATTGTTCACTATAAACTATAGGTATATCAAAAATATAATACATTACGATTAAAAAAGTATAACAAGTAAGAGATACTAAAAGAATTAGAATATAACGTGAACCTTCTACACCTTTCATAAGCACACGTAATAGCACAAACACATTATAAAGCCCGACAGGAATAAAAATTACTGCAAAGATTATTTTTGAAAGAACTAGATTTTCTATTGGTATAATCATACTATTTTTTGTAATCGGGTTGTAAATCCCATAGATCAAAAAAAGGAAACCTAATAAAATACTAATAATATAAATTGCTTTTTTCCTCATAAACTCCGGATACAAATAATAAAGAAAAAATGCTAAACAAGCATCGACAAGTGGTAAAATCCCTAATTGTAAACGCAATTGTTCATTTATATTTAAATAAGGGAAAATTAGTAAAAATATTTTTTCATTAGTAAACGACATGTACAGTCCGAATAATATAGTGAATAACCCCAAAAACAATTCTTCTTTACGTTTCCGATTTTGACTATACGATATAATATAAATGGCACCGAATACAATATAACCAATACATACAAACGATTCTGCTAAAATTTTCATGCTAAAATCTCTTTGAATCGCTTCCTTTGTTCCAACCTCAATAGGAAAAGTAATACCAGCTTTTGGATAATTATAATTTCCCACATGAATTACAATATCAAGCATTTGATTCTCACTTTTTGCAAACACCGTATATTTATCATCATTTTCGAACTTAAAGTCCTTTAAGGTTTCACTCGGATTCCCCATTCCACCTACAACTTCTCCATTTATGAAAACACGGTTAGATTGGTGAATTGAACGAATGTATAATCCATATTCCCCTTCAATTGGTACATTTATCTTAACATGATATGTTCCTACAGTAAGTCCTTCCTCATTTGGTTCTACAAAACTATTCCAGGTAGACGGAACCTCAATTAGTATTTTTTCGCTCTCATACGCATCAAATGAATCACTTGACGATATTAAGATATTTGGATAGAACGACCATTCTCCGTCTAATTTTAAAATAGTATTTTCTTGTAGTTCTTTTTCTTCAATCGTAACTATCCCATTCTGCGCAATCTGCTGACTACTACTAACAAAATAATCTCCATTGCCAACAAAATATACGATAATAAATAGCATGATAATGGTCACAGTAATGCTAATATTTTTTTTCACTATCACGCATCCCCTACTTGAACACAATTATTTATAACATCAAACTATCAGTTTGTTAAAATTAAATCCATTAGGCAATATGACTTTCACCTGTATTTCTATTATCGGCCCCTTACGCATCTTATCATAGGTCTGTTAAACAAATTCTGAACAAACCATATTGTAAATGCATCGACTAGTATGGATTACTATCACTGATTTTAAGTTATTATTATCACTTTACTCTTTTTAAATATGCAAGCAGGCTAAGGAAATCCGTAGCCTGCTTGTTGTTTATTCATATAACTGCTCTGCACTATCTTCATTTATATAATACGAATGATTTTTCGGCTTTTATGATGAAAAAGTCATTGAAGAGCTAATTATTGAATGCAGAAGGAAATTACAATAATTACTCCCATGTTCCGTAAAACAACTACAATAAAAAAAAAAGAAAGAGTATTCCTTCATTTTTTGTTCAACAAAATTAATGATGAAGATAATCTATGTCATCCTAATTGAACTGATCTGTTGCTTTAGTTTCCACATTCCTTCATAACCTAACCTAATTTTCACAAATTCCTTTAAAGAAGTTATTCAACAATATAGCCCGTTTGTTGTATATATTACCTCACATTTTTAAATCCATTTATTATTTTCCAAAACTAATCAAACTTTTTTTAAACTCACATTATAAATAATCATCGTGAAACTGCCCTTTCTACGAACACTTTTTAAATGATTAAAAAAGAATTGATTGAATAATAAAAGTTAATGGAATATGGGTTGCTCAGAAGTCGCTCGGCTAATTGTATGTAAATAGTTACAATAACCTTATTGCAACTTAGTGCAATAACAATCACGAAGCGATTTTTTAATACCTTTTTTGTGTAGCAAATGGATAGAAACTTTTTATTTTCTATCCATTTCTAACCTAGTATCAAAAAAGGAAAAGCGCTTCAAACCCTTAATATTAAAGGATTTGAAGCGCTTTTCAGTTGGTTCAAACTTATTCTATCTGAACCTTTAGACGTCCCAGGAGGGATTCGAACCCCCGAAGGTGTATAAAAATAAATTTATAGATACTCTTAGCACATCAATAATACCAATGTTTATGAAACAATAGGTATTCTAACTTTGAACAAACTCGGTTAGTCAATCAACTTCTTACATTATTATAAGATGTTTTTGAAATTAATCAACAAATTTCCACATATAACCACCAGCTGTATTCATTATCCCATTGCATCCACGTCTGATTGATGTATCACTAATATTATTTTTTCTTGAAGCTTCAGCAATCGAAGGATATATTTCAATAACTTGATTATTAATTACTTTTGCTACCTTCCTAAATTTTTTCTTAGGTCCTTTTCTCAATCCACTTTCATAAGCGTGTTTATTGTTCCCTTTATGGTTGGTCCACTCGAGATTCATTGCTACGTTGTTTAATTTGTTTCCGTCAATATGATTCACGATATTCATTCCTACACGTCTAGGGACAAAAGCCATCGCAACCAAACGGTGTACTCTTACTAGTTGATATTTTCCATCATCGTTCACTAAATTCATCATATAATACGGTTTTTTTTCATTTACTTTACGAGGTTTCAACAACGATCTATTTTTCTTTAATTTATAACTTCGTACTTTTCCAAAATTACTTACTTCATAATCAGAAAATCCTTCTACCGCTTTCCATATTTCTTTTCCCATTCTATTCACCTCATTACTATTGTATTGAGACAATGAAAAATGTAAGGAAAAACAGAAATTTTTTTTTTTGAATATTAATATACAACAAACATTTGTTCGTGCATATAATTGTATATTATGCACATAGAAAAAACCACGTTAACTTGTAGAGAACGTGGTCAAAAAATGAATGTTATGAAAGCCCGATTATAATCCCTCCATAAATATAATTATTATATTGTGTTTTTATAATTTGTCAGACAAAAATTTAAAATATAATTGATTGCTCCTTGTTTACAAAAAGAAAGTATTCAATATAATAATATAGAACTAAAGAAATATGCTAATAAAATTACGATTTTACTTTAGGTTTATCTCTTTCTTTTACATATAATTCAAATAAAAATGCTACTCGTTCTTCATCTGTTTTGAAATTTCTCCCATAACTTTTATCAACTAATTTATCTAATTGTTGATGTGCTTTTAATAATTGAACAGGCATGGCAATTGGATCATACAAGTCGGCTAGTGTACTTCCATTAGTTATATAACTCTCTCTAATTTCAAGAATTTTCTCTGACTGTTTCTCAATTGCTTTTATTTCTTTTTCTAAGGTGTTGGAAAAATAAAATTATTATATACTATTGTATTTGAATATCGATAATCACTTTTCAAACGACCACATACTGTTCTTGTCCATGCCATGTGCATTGCAGAATTAAGAATGCCAAATATATATTTGGTTTCATCTTTAATTTGAAATGTTGCATTACTACAAATTGTATTTTCATCATAATAACCTATTGGTATTATCTTTCGATTTTCAGATGTTGTACTAGGAATTATTAATTTTTTTTCATTCGTAACTCTATCTTCTGCAAATAGGGTTGGAAATTCAGCCCATTTTCTTGTAGCCTCTTTTTTACTTTCTAATCTCATTTTTTTTACTGCTTCTATTCGTTCCATTACATATGGCATTTTTCTCAGTTCATTGGGTGGACAATCTTTTAAGTATAAAACGTATCTATGTTGACCAGTAGTTAATTCTCTTGCACCAATCCATTTTTTAAAATATGCAGCCGATAGAGGTTCTAAATTAATAAAATCTTTCATTTCTTCTTCAGAAAATAAGAAATTCCCGCCATCTGTTGGTTTTGTACCATAAAGCATAGGTGATATGTTACTTATAGGTTTTGACCGTTTCTCTATAAAAACTGTTGGGGCGTCCAGTAAATATTGATTAATATTCTTCACAGTGGACATCGTTGGGTCTCCGCTAATATCTGGGTAAGAATAAAGACTTTTGGGTAAATCAGGAAAATTACTAAACCCTACAATAATACAATATACAGCAGCTTTACCCCTTGCTTCATTTGTCCATTTAAAAGTCTGATGAGCAAAATGAATTGTAATACGTTTTGTATAAAATAAATGTTTCCATAAAACTATCGCTTGGTCTCCTTGAACGATAGAATTAGTTGAAACGAAACCTACTTTTATTTTTGTTAATTGAATATAGTCAGCAGCTTTTATATACCAAGCTGTAACGTAATCCAATGAACCTGAGTTTTTGATTTTTTCTATAATTGGCTTAATATCCTCTTTTTGTTCATCGCTCATAATTGATGAACCAACAAATGGTGGATTACCAAGAATATAGCTTAGATTCTTACTAGGTACTACATCATTCCAATTAATTTGTAATGAGTTCCCATAAACAATATTAGCTTTTTTCTTCAAAGGTAAACGAACAAAGTATTCACCAAATTCGTTACTAACAAGCATATTCATTTGATGGTCAATTAGCCATAAAGCAACTTGTGCAATCTGAGATGCAAATTCATCGATTTCTATTCCGTAAAATTGGTCAACATCAATCCAAACAAATTCGTCAATTTCTAATACCATTTGTCCTTTGAGCTGTTGTCTTAAAATTTCTAATTCTAGTAACCTAAGTTCTCTGTAAGCAATAATCAAGAAATTCCCACAACCACACGCAGGGTCAAAAAATGTTAATGTGCTTAATTTCTTATGAAAATCTTGTAATTTCCGTTCGTTATTTTTTACTGATTCAAATTCATTCCACAAATCATCAAGGAATAACGGCTTTATTACCTTTAAGATATTTTCTTCACTTGTATAATGGGCACCTAATGTCCGTCTTTGTTCAGCATTCATAACGCTTTGGAACAATGAACCAAAAACTGCTGGAGAAATTCTACCCCAATCTAAAGCCGAACATTCAATTAATAAATCTCTCATTTCAGTATCAAATGAAGCTAGTGGTAGTTGAGCTTCAAATAAGCCACCATTTACATAAGGAAATTTATTTAATGTTTCATCAATATTTGTAAAGCGATTTTCGAATGGCGTATTCAACACATTGAAGATATTACCAATATGTAAAGCAAGGTCTCTTCCATCTTCTTTTGTTTCATGTTCTATATAATCTCTAAATAAATTTTTCTCGAATATCCCCGTATCATCTGCAAATAAACAAAACAGCAATCTGACTAGATAAACCTCAAGCTGATTGCCAGAGTAACCAATGGCTTTTAATTTATCATGCAATTCTCCCATTTTTTCAGCTGCATGAATATTTACAGGATCTTGTTCTTTTAGCTCTTGTTTTTGATAACCTGCTATGAAACCAAATAGCTCAATATTTTGATGGAGTTGGTCAATTGTAAATGTCCTTTTTGCATCAGTTTCTAAGTCATATAAAGCAAACCTTTCAAAATCCGAAACTAAGATGTATTTCGGTAATTCCGATTCTTTTAAACCTGGAAAATAATCCTTCGCTTGCTTGTAGGCTCTTTCTAAATCTTTACCTCTAGATTTGTGTTCAATTATTAAAACACCTTTCCAAAGCAAATCAATATAGCCATTGCCATCAAGTGTTTTTACTTTTTGTTCAAAAGTAGCAACACGTCTACGAGAAATACCAAAAACATTAAAGAATCCATCCCAAAAAGATTTTGCTTCTGCATTTTCACTCGTTTCATCTTTCCATTCTTTGGTGAAACTAATAGCTCTCGCTCTTATTTCGTTCCAGCTTAACATTGCCAAATTTAATTGCCCCCATTTTTACTTGTAAATGTAGTTAATTAAATTCTACTACAAATTTTACCGCTGTGCTTGCAATATTAAAGTGAAGCAACAATTGAGTTACTTCACGATAATTCCAATATAAAATCTGTGAATTGTTCTTGATTGACTTCATAAAGCTCACTGCAAATACTTAAAGCATTTATCAATGAAAAAATAATATCTGTTTTATTTTTAGCAGTTTTGACTTTCTCAACATAATACAGATTATCCGTTTGCTTCATTTCAACTGCTCCCCATTCATGTACCATCATTGAATTATCAAAGAATAAGCGTTTTTGCATTATTGCTTGACGTAGTAATGAAATACCAAAGTGACGACCAGTTTTATTTTGCTGAATAATTTCAAATTGCGTAGTGTAAAAAGGTTCGTAACTTTGTAAGTTTTGAACCAAATTCCCAGCATTGAAATGGTCATAAGCAATATGCGTTAGCTTCACGCCCAATTGATTTGGGAGATTTACGATAAAGTCCTCGATCTCTTTATAATTAATCATTAGCATATGGTTATGTTCAATTCACAAATCAAATAGAAAAACCTGCTCCCGAAAAAGAAAAAGCAATTGTTGTTGAAAATTCTGGATTACCGCTTGAAAATAAAATTGTTACAAAAGAAGAATTGCTTTATCCTGACAATTTAATAGAACACAAAGTGAACGAAGCCATTCACAACATGTCTCATCAAAAGGTTGAAGCTAAAGTAAAATGGGGTCACACGCAAATAGCACAAGAAAAAGTTGAACGATTATTGGCTGTATGCAAAATGAACGATTATAAATATAATGATCTTTACATTTCAATATTAGAAAGATGGTCGAAAGGTGATTTTTCAAACGCAGTTGACGAGCATAATTCCATTTGGGAAATGCAAGGCGGTGACGAATCAACAAATTCAGGAAAAGCAACTCGCTTGTTAAGTCCCGTGGAAGAGCAAGCTTACATTGAAAACAACCTTGAATTTGATTTATATGATAAGTAGCACGTGGTCAATTTTTAGTTGATTAAAACTGACCTGATGTGTTTACTAAACACTACAGCTTTCATTGTCATAACAAGAAGTTATTTAAATGACGGCAATTACGAAACCACCAAATTACTAATTAAATTAAATTAAATTAAATTACGGTGGAGGTTTTACAATATGGACAAACAAAAAGAACCAAAAGCAGTTGGGAAAAAGAATATTTATAAGAAGTCTTTGTTTGAGGAACTTGTGAAACGAGGTAATAATTTCAGTCATTCAATGCGGAACGGTAAGCGTCCAAAATATCAGGTGTATGTGTTTGAGGTCACACCCAAATTGATTGAAGATATGCTTGATATAACTGCAAATGAACGAAAAAACAGAATAAATTTATTTGATGAATCACAAGATCAATAACGTCACTAAACGTCATTTGCTTAACCGTAGGTGACGGTTTTTATTTGGTTGAATATTCCCTGTTATTCTATTGGAAAATTAATGCCAGTGACGTATGCTGTATGTAAGGAGGTGATACATATGTCTGATTTATTTTTCTGCTGTACAAAATATGAATGCTTCATTGAATGAAAGTAAGAGAAAAATGGATGCATTTAACGCTGAAAAATATCAGCGAGAAGTAGAAAATCATAAGGCTTTATTAAAAATTGCTGACAACACTAAAGGTATTAATGAATTAATATCTTTAGTACGTCAAGGCAATGATATAAATAAAGAAGCATTTGCTTTACTCCAAGAAATGCAAACTATTATGACTGCTCAAAGTCCAGAAGAAGCAGAAACAATTTTCCATGAAGTGATGGGTAAAGCAACCCAAGCGAAAGAAAATATAGATACGCTTCAATCCCTCATAGGATATGGGAAAATGTTAGGTAAAATAATATTTCCAGAATCAACTTTTTTCGATTAACAGCGTCCTTTCTAGGACGTTTTTTTCTTTATATATGAAGAAAACCATCTTCTGAATTTTTTCTGAATTATCTCCGAGTAGCCGTCTTACAGGGTGTTTGTTATTAAATATAATGACGTTGTAATCAAAAATAACACACATTAAATTTGGAGGAATTATATTATGAAAACAATCGAACTATCTTATGAAGGAACCGTATTTAACAAAATAGCTGGAAATGAGAGCAAAGCGATGTACTACAACGAAAAGCTAAACAATTTGCTTATCGTAACAACTGACGAAAAAGCAGAAATGCAAAAAAATTACGCTGAAAGTATAGCTGAAGAACTAAAAAATGGTGACATTGATGAAGACGAAGTTACTTTTGATGAAAATGGCAATATTATCGTTGAGCTAGATGATGTAGAGTTTAATGATACAATCGAAGATGCTTTTAATTATATTGTCAATGACCGTTGGGATGATTTCTGTATTGCAGCAGAATACTCTAAAAACACAGTTATTTTAATTCATAAACCATATTATACAACTACGGATTATATCATTAATTATGATTTTAACCCAAAAGGTTTCATTGTTAAACTAGTTACTGAAGCAATTGAAAACTTCTATGCTCAACTGCCAGAAGAAATGATTCCTTACAAAACAATTGAAATTGCTAAAGGAATTGCTTACCGTTTCGGAGATATTCCAGATGCCGTTATTGAAGAAATTCGGACAGGTAATTTTTTATGATGAATTTGAAGTTGTAGATTTCTTAGTATTGACTGGAAGTGAATCACAAGATCAATAACGTCACTAAATGTCACTGTTTAATCGCAGTGACGTTTTTATTTGTATACGAAAGTTACTATCATTCTATTGGAAAAACAATGCCAGTGACGTATGCTGTATGTAAGATAATAACATAGGAGTGTGAACTGGAATGAATAAAGAAGATAACAATGAATACGAAATAATAAATGCAAAAGGCGGAAAATTAGCGAAATTCGGAAATGGCACCAAAGCATTACTAAGTAACATTGGGAACAAAATTAGCGATTTGCCTGACTTTGCTAGAGACATATTAAAATCAACTGAAAAATCCGAAGCAAGTTTTACTGAATTTGCACAGCAAGACAAGGATATGATTAGTAAAATAGTAGAAAATAAACTTGCGTCAGGTAATTACACTGACGAGGAGCTAGAAAAGTGGTATGCTGAAACCAAAAAAGTTACTGAAGAACAAGCAGAAATGCTCGATAAATTCGACAAAAATAAAAAAGAAATACTTGTAATCGTAAGCGGTTGTTTATTGACTGCATTGACATTAGCTCTTGAAAGTAGAAATAATAAAGCATAAGCATCCTAGCGAAAATATATTGGTCCATATTTTATCATTCATACATCACTAACACGTTTAGCCATCCGCTAGGCGTGTTAGTGATGTATGAATATTCCTATTATTCTATTGGAAAGTTAATGCCAATGTCGTATGCTGTAAATTGGGGTGATATATATGGCATTTACTAAAGATAAATGGATAAAAAGAATAAAATCTCGTACTGATATAAGTGCACATGTTTATCATTTAACTAAAGCCGAAGTTGATGGTGATGGCAAAAAAGTTTTAGATGCTTTAGAACGATTATTAAAAATAGTTAGTGAGAGGAAAATTAATGGTAGTACAACAAAATCAGGTTTTATAACTGGAGATCGAAAAGCAGTATGTTTCCAAGATGCACCTATTACAGGAATTGTTCAAAATGTGCTTCATGAAAATGATTACAGGGAAGAACTTGGTGGTAAAACACGCTATACTTATCTTGGCATAGCCTTTCCTAAGCCCTACATTTTCCAAAACGGCGGGAGACCAGTTCTTTATGAAGAAAAGGAAGTAGCAAAAAAAATTCTTCCGCAAGAAGAATGGTGGCGAATTGTTGATTATAATTTATCCGATAAAAATAAAATTATTGATTGGACACATGAGCGTGAGTGGAGAATGCCAACTGATGAGTTTCATTTCGATCTGTCAAAAGCAATATTATTAGTACCTAACTCGTTCAGGCACAGTGAATTGATTGAAAAACTTCCTGAAGAAGACTTAAAAACTGTTTCGGGCATTATTCAAATTTCTCCAATATTAAATTAGTCATCGTTTTTAAACGCACCAGTTTTAAATAACTGGTGCGTTTTTTTTATATATAAAGAAACACAATTTTTAAAATTATTTTCATTTGCTACCTTACATTTTATTTTTGTTCAATACAATGTAATTGTAAAATCTAAATTTAACGGAGATGAAAATAATGAACAGAATTGAAAAATTTGAATTGCCAATGATTTATGGCCAAGTGGGAGAAAAAATAAAAGGTCCTTTTTATACAACTGCTGAGGCGAGTAAACATTTTGGATTGAATGTTGAAGCAGCCGCTACATCAATTAAAACAAATAGCAAAATGAAAAATATCAAATTTTTTATCAACGGTTCAAAAGAATTTGTTTTTAACGAACCAGACATAATCGGAGCAAAACAAGAAAATCTAATGATAAGAGCAACAAAGTCTCACCCCCACAATGAAAATTCGCTTTTACACAATTTAAAAGTTTGTGGTTTTGAAAATCCAATAATTTCAAAATTTGATGGCGTAAAATCCATAGTACAAGTTGAATGTTGTAATGTTGAATGTGATGGAATTGTTAATAAAAGAAATTACAATCATTTAACACAAACCACACAATTTTGTGCTCCAAGATGTGAAAAATGTAAAGGATTGTATAAAGCAAATTCCGCATGGAACAGAGCTGTTTAAATAAACACTATACACCGTTGGCTGTCCGCTAGCGGTGTTTTTTATTATCGGTAATTTCCCCTCAAGTATAAATAAAAACACCACTCATGACGAGCAGTGTTCGTTTAACGATTATAAATAATTTCTCAAGGCATCGACCACTTCTTCAACGTCAATATCTAAATATTGAGTAGTAACTGCTAGATCACTGTGTCCTAATGCTTTGCTAATTATCGGAATTGGAACACCTTTTTCATAAAGATTTTTAGCATATGCTCGGCGTATAGAGTGAGCGTTGATATTTGGTAGATCATAACGCTTGGAATATTTGTTCAATTGTTTGCTTATGGCATTATTGGTTGATTTACCATTTATACTCTCGCCTTTTTTGGTTATGAACAAAAAATCATTTTCTACTTCATAATGCGAGCGAATTAAATTATTTTGCATGATTAATATTTTGTACATTCTCAGCAATTGTTCGTCTAATGGCAGTTTTAATAAATTATGATTTTTCATAATGCTTCCTGGCAGAATCAATGATTTATCAGTAAAATCAATGTATTTGCTTTCGATTAGTCCCAATGTTTTTATACGGACACCTGTTTTATACATCGTCAGTATCGCCACTGCATCTCGTAAACCAATAAATGTTGTCGTATCCAAGAGTGAAAGCAAAACGTTTAAATCGTTTGAAGTTGCACCTTTCTTCACTTTCTTATCGACTTTGATTTGAATGTTTAACCAAAACTTATTCGGCAACCAACCATTATTGTGGCATTTCCCCAATACTGCTTTCAAACATTTTAATCGAGTTAATTTTGTAGAATCCCCTACGTTCATATTTTCTAGCCATGTGTAAATTGTATTCACATTAATTTCTTCAACGTATTTAATTCCAGTTGCTTCAACGAATTGATTAAAAATTAATTTGTAATCTTTTAATGTACGTTCACGATAGCCATTCAGCTCCATTTGACGAGCAATGTTTTCAAGAGCCTTTTCCGTAGTCATTCCTTTCGGTTCTAGTGCTACTTCTTTCGGTTTTAAAACATCAGCGGCGATAGTAACATCGAATATTCCTTTTTTCTTTGTCAAAACAAAAAACCTCCAATAATAATATTGGAAGTTGATTGTAACGATTTTTTGGGGAGTTTTATGTTAGGTTCGAATACCTTTAGTAATACCTACGCCTTACAAACCGTTGGTACTATTGAGTTGCTCTAGTTACTTATGACGTCCCAGGAGGGATTCGAACCCCCGACCGACGGCTTAGAAGGCCGTTGCTCTATCCTGCTGAGCTACTGAGACATGATGTATGTTCCTAATTTCTAATTTAATTTTCTCTTAGGAAAGACAATATTTATTATATGTCGTTTATAACATAATGTCAACATTATTTTTACTATGAAGGCAAGGTTTGCCTTGAAAATATTATATACCTATTTATTGTATGAATCTAGATGTTTCTTTATGACATTTCAATATAGTTCACTGCCCTATTTTTGCTAAAATAATGAAAAGTAAAAATTGGAGGAATGAGTATGTTTGAAAACGCTGTTGTTGTCGTGACCGGTGGTGCACAAGGAATTGGAAAAGGTGTGGTGCTAGCATATGCAAAAAGTGGTGCGAAGGTTGTCATTGCAGATGTCAATGTAGAGCTCGGTAAACAGCTGGAGCAAGAAATGCATGGGCAAGGTTATTCGGCATTATTCGTAGAGACAGATGTTACAAAGGAACAAGATATTATTTCTTTAATGCAGCAAACGGTTCAACATTACGGGACGATTACAATTTTAATTAATAATGCTGGAAAGTTTCTACATCTGTCTCCTTATGATATTACGTTTGCACAATGGCATGATATTTTACAAACGAATTTAACGAGTGTTTTATTCTGTTCACGAGAGGCGGCTAAAATAATGCGGATGAATGAGAATGGTGGTTCGATTGTTTCTTTAGCCTCTACACGGGCTTTTATGTCTGAGCCCGATACGGAAGCATATGCCGCTTCAAAGGGCGGTATTGTCGCTTTAACACACGCTTTAGCACGCTCTTTAGGACAAGATCTGATTACGGTCAATTGTATATCGCCTGGTTGGATTGAAACGGGGGATTATGAACAGCTACGTTCAATCGATCATGCACAACATTTATCAGGACGTGTTGGCGTGCCAGAAGATATTGCACAAGCATGTCTGTATTTAACAAATCCCGAAAATCGATTTGTTACAGGTATTAATCTTACCGTCGATGGGGGTATGACAAAGAAAATGTTGTATGAAGAATAATGGACGCTCTGCATTCATGCACACTGAAAGATCTTGTCGAGTATTCTACAATAGAATGTATACTTGAGGGAGTGAACGTGCATTGTTTCCGTATTCAAATGAATATAATAGCAATTCATTAAGCGCCATCTATACTGCCCCATACAAGCAGTATACAGCCCCTATCCGGCACTTTTTACAACCGCAGCGCGATAATCGAAAGTGCATCAGTAAAGCCGAATCTGATTATTTAGCGATGAATCGACTGTTGTGGATGGAGCATGTCAATTGGACGAGAATGACCATTATTAGCATTGTCTTTGGTTTGCCAGATTTACCATTTGTGCAAACGCGTCTATTACGCAATGCGACGGATTTAGGAAATTGTCTTCGTCCATTCTATGGAGATCAAGTAGCTGATCGGTACGCCGAGCTTATTAAAGAGCATCTACTTATTGCAGCGCAGATCGTTACGGCAGCAAATAAAGGCGATGCGACAACAGCAGCAGCAAAAGAAAAAGAATGGTATCGTAATGCCGATGATATCGCTATATTTTTATGTACGATTAATCCTTATTTGAGTAAAGAAGCTGTACAGCAAATGTTTTATAGCCATTTAGCTTTAACGAAAAAAGAAGCTGTTACTATGATTCAAAAAGACTATCAAGCAGATGTGCAAGTTTTTGATCAGATCGAAGCAGAGGTACTCGAAATGTCGGATATGATTGCAATGGCAATTGTAATGCAATTTTGCTACCGCTTTTATTAAACGAATCAATAAAAAACCAGATTCATCGACAATATCTTTTGTCCATCAATCTGGTGTTTCGTTATTTTCCTATAAACTAGTGGTTCCCCTTTATTTAAACCAACCTATTATTTCTCCGTATCGATTGGTTGCTTGTCAACATAGCGGTAATATAAATTGCGTAGTTCAGATTCTTTAAAAAGCCCTAGATGGCTCTTTAATTGAGGATGTACTAATATTCCCTTTGCACGTAGCTCCTTTACAAACCAACCTTTAGAATATTGATGCACGTTGCACAGTCTCCTTTTCTGTTATTCATACATAACGTATGCTTAAAGGTTTTGTGCTGTTACCGCTTTCCTTTTACTTCAATAAAAAAACGAAGGAAATTAATTCCTTCGTTTTAAAGCTATGTTTTATGTGCCACAGAACGTTTGATACGGACAGCTTGTTGGTGCTGGTAGCGTGGCATACTCTTCTTGATTAGCTAAATGGGCGTATGGCTGTGAAAGAGCCTGTAATAGCTCGTCCATCACTTGATAATTACCGTGCGTAACAGCAGCTTCTAACGCCTCTTCTACTCTGTGGTTTCGAGGAATAATTGCTGGATTGCTATTTCGCATTAATTGTTGTGAGTTCGCTTCTGTTTCCTCTTGTCTTTCACGTCTTGCTTGCCACTGCTCATACCAATTTTTAAATTCTGTACTATCAAATAGAGCCGTTTCCTCACACTTATTAAAAGTTAAAGCACGGAATGTGTTCGTAAAATCGGCATCATTCTTTTCCATTAATGTTAGCAGTTCTTCAATCAATGTTGCATCTTGCTCTTCTTCATTAAAAATCCCTAATTTCGCTCGCATGCCTGATAACCAATTGGTGTAATACAACTGAGGATATTGTTGTAATACTTCTTGGGCTAATGTCACTGCCTCTTCTTCGTTGTCATGAATGAGCAGAAGCAATGATTCAGCAAAACGCGCAATATTCCACCCTCCAATAGGTGGCTGGTTTCCATATGCATAGCGACCTTGTCTATCGATTGAGCTAAAAACTGTTGCAGGGTTATACGTATCCATGAAAGCACAAGGACCATAATCAATTGTTTCACCGCTAATGGTCATATTATCAGTGTTCATAACACCGTGAATAAAGCCAACTAGTTGCCATTGTGCAATGAGTTTAGCCTGTCTCTCCATAACTTCCTGAAGGAGGCTCAAATAGCGATTAGGGTGCTTCTGATCAATCATTGGGAAATGGCGTTCTATCGCATAATCGGCTAAAAGCTGAAGTTCTTCATCCGTCCCCCATTGTGCCACATATTGAAATGTCCCCACACGCAAATGACTGCTTGCAACACGCGTCAAAATAGCACCAGGCAGTTCAGTTTCACGTATGATCGTTTCGCCTGTCGTCACCACCGCTAAACTACGAGAAGTCGGAATGCCTAGTGCATACATCGCTTCACTAATAATATATTCGCGGAGCATCGGACCGAGTGCCGCGCGACCGTCACCCCCTCGAGAATACGGTGTTCGCCCTGACCCTTTAAGCCCAATATCATAGCGCTCCCCTGTTGGTGTGATTTGTTCGCCTAGAAGCAGTGCTCTACCGTCTCCTAACATATTAAAATGCCCAAATTGATGTCCTGCATAAGCCTGTGCAAGCGGACATGCACCACTTGGCACATCATTACCTGCAAGTATCTCGATACTGTCTTCACGTTGAAGGGCTTGATAATCTAATCCAAGGGACTTAGCAACTGCCTCATTAACAATCACCAGTTTAGGCGCTTGTACACGATTCAATTGAAGACGGCTATAGAATGAACTTGGTAGACGGGCGTAGCTATTATCGAAATTCCAACCTATGTTGTTTCCATTTGTCATTTAATCACCCTTGTTCTTTTCATTTAGTTTTTCTACTATAATACAATTAATTCGTGGACATATTTTCCAGCGTCACTTTTTGCATAAATATAAAAACGCTTAAACTCTCTTTTAGCAGAATCTTAAGCGTTTTTATATAAGGGTCATTTCTTATGACTTAATATGACTTATTTCCGAACAAACTTATGCGTTGAAATACAATCATTGTCATCTGTTAAGAAATTGACCTGAAAATAATCATCTTGAATATCTATAATTGCAAAGCTTTTTTCGTTGCGACCTCTTGGCTTTAATAAGCTTCCTGGATTTATAAATAGGACATCATCAATCATTTCAGCACCTAATACATGCGAGTGGCCGAAGCAGGCGATTTGTGCATCGACCTCCTTTGCACGATACGACAATGACAAAATAGATGTTTTCACATTAAATAAATGACCATGTGTCACAAAAAGAGTAACATCTTCCACTTCGATAATGACTTCATCTGGAAATGCTTTATCGATATCACAATTTCCTCGAACTTTCTTCATATCGTTGAGTGCTTCATGGGAGAAGGGAAGCTCACTATCGCCACAATGAATCAAAGTTTCTACATTTGGATAAAAGCTACGTACTTTATCAATAACAGCGCTATCTCCATGTGTATCACTCATGACTAATATTTGCATAGAAATCACCTCTTACTTAATAAGATTTGGCAATTGATCCTTTAGCTTACGAATGGCATTTCCACGGTGAGAAATAGCACCTTTTTCTTCTGGCGATAACTCAGCCATCATACGATTTAAGCTTGGTACAAAAAAGACTGGATCATATCCAAAGCCATTTGTACCACGTTTTTCACGTGCAATTACACCTTCACAAGTGCCGAAAACAGTTGTCGTTTCAAAATCTGGTCCTGCAATGGCAATACAGCAAGAAAATCGAGCTGTCCGCTTATCATCTTCAACGTCTTGTAAATTTTGCAATAGCTTCACCATATTCGCCTCGTCATCATGATCTCCAGCATAACGTGCCGAATAAACACCTGGTTCACCATTTAACGCATCCACAGCTAGCCCACTATCATCTGCAATAACAATAGTAGCAAGCTCTTTCGCCAAAGCTTCTGCCTTTAACACAGCATTTTCTTCAAATGTAGTGCCTGTTTCCTCTATTTCCATATTTGGTGCGACATCAAACATCGTCACCACTTCATAGCCAAGGGGCGCAAATAACGCTTCAAAATCTTTGGCTTTGCCTTTGTTTTTTGTAGCAATTACAACTTGTTTCATATTAGCTGTTTCCTCCTACTTTATGAGCCAGATCTCCAAGCGCTTGTTTTTGTAGTTCAATTAATTCTTGGATTCCTTTTTCACCTAATGCTAGCAATTCATTTAATTCTTCTCGTGAAAATGTTGCTTCTTCCCCTGTACCCTGTAGTTCTACAAAACGGCCAGCACCAGTCATGACGATGTTCATATCTACAGCTGCATCAACATCTTCGACATAGTTTAAGTCTAAAATTGCACCTTGCTCTTCAACAATGCCTACACTAGTAGCAGCTAAGAAATCTGTAATTGGGAATTTTTCTAGTTGTTTTTCTTCAGCAAGCTTAGCAATCGCCTGTGTCATCGCTACAAATGCACCTGTAATTGACGCAGTACGTGTCCCACCATCCGCTTGAATCACATCACAGTCAATCCATACCGTACGTTCACCCAAAGCCTCTAAATCGACGATAGCACGCAATGCACGCCCAATAAGACGTTGGATTTCCATTGTACGTCCGTTTACTTTTCCGCGTGACGATTCACGTGGTGTACGTTGTGCTGTGGCACGTGGTAGCATGGAATACTCAGCTGTAATCCATCCTTTACCTTGGCCGCGTAAAAAACCTGGTACTTTATCTTCAACTGTTGCCGTACAAATTACTTTCGTATTTCCAACTTGGATCAATACTGAGCCTTCTGGATGTAATAAATAATCGCTATCCATTTTTACAGGACGCAATGCATCTGCATTTCTACCATCAAATCTTGTCATAATTAATCGTGCCTCCTAAAATCTTTCGCGCCCTTATTTTATCATATTTTACATTGGTGCGACGATTTACTACGCCCAATATATGATATTTATCATATAAATTGCATTACATTTTCATCTACAATGAAAAATCTCCTCATGTTATAGTAATATAATAAAGAAAGAGGTGATGGTCATGTCTCAACCAACAATTGGGCATAGTAGTTATACCATAAAGGAAGAATTTTGGAATGCGCTAACACATGGAATAGGTGCATTTTTGACAGTTCCTGCTACCCTTCTATTAGTGCATAAAGCTTTAACAACTGGTACAAGAACCGAGCTTATTAGTTACATTATTTTTGGTTTATCGATGTTTTGTTTATACATAGCATCCACCTTGTATCACTCACTGCCGACAAATAAGGTGCTTTTAAAAAAACTAGATCATAGCTCCATTTTCTTATTAATCGCCGGAACTTATACACCAATTGCATTAATTGCGGTTGGTGGAAAGCTTGGATTGAGCATTTTTATTATTGAATGGGTACTTGCCTTCATCGGCATCATTCTAAAACAATTTTTCGTGTATCGTTTTAAAAAAATATCATTAATCGTCTATATTGGTATGGGATGGCTCATTGTCTTCGCCTATAAGCCATTAGTTGCCTACATCTCATTCAATGGGTTTATGACACTTTTAATCGGTGGTGTTTTTTATACTGCAGGCACTTATTTTTATAAGAACAAAAACATTAAGTACAACCATGCAATTTGGCATGTTTTTGTAATGGCTGGCAGTGCAGCGATGTTCGTTGCAATCTATTTATTTATGTAAAACATTTAGCTCCATACATTATTACGAAATAAAAAAATCAGCCTAGCTATTAAGCTAAGCTGATTTTTATTTTAATGTAATACGGTTTATGTCAAGCGTACCTTGCTCTAGCCAACTTTCTGCAATCGAACGGAAAATTGGAACAGAACCCGTTGCAAAAAATTTATGTGCGGGCTTAGCATTTGAATTTGCTAAAGTGCCATTATACGCAAGCATTTCCTCAACATCCTTTGCTGTTTCTTCCGCAGAAGATAGCACGAATACATCTTCTCCGACAACAGCTTCAATTTGTTTTTGCAAAATAGGATAATGTGTACATCCTAAAATGACCGTATCAAATTGTTCGTTTTTTAACGGTTTTAAGCCATCAGCAATTAAATTATTTGCAAATTCACCTTTATATTCGCCACTTTCTACTAGTGGTACGAATGTTGGACAAGCCAATGGAATAATGTGGGTAGACGTATTCAGAGATAATAATGCTTCTTCATATGCCCCACTTTTAATTGTTCCTTCTGTTGCAAGCACAACGACTTCATGTCGCTTCGTTTTCTTTACAGCTGCACGTGCGCCAGCATTAATAACGCCTAATACCGGAAAAGGCATATTACGTTGTAAACTTTCGAGTGCTACTGCAGTCGCTGTATTACAAGCAATGACTAGCATCTTGATATTCATTTTCTCTAGCGCTTTTGCCATTTGCCAAGTAAAATTTCGTACTTCCTGACGAGTTCGTGGACCATAGGGACATCTTGCAGTGTCACCGATATAATAAATCGTTTCATTCGGTAAACGTTTTATTATTTCCTTTGCTACGGTTAAACCGCCTACTCCTGAATCAATAACGCCTATCGGGGCATTCATACTTTCCGCCTCAATCCTGTTTCATGTGTACATGTAGTTTTTGTAAATAGCTTGATAATTGCGCGACTTCTTGTTCGTTAAATCCAACAAGCATTTCCTGCAAATATTGCTGTCTTTTTTCTATAACCTCTTGAATAATACGTTCGCCTTTTTCGAGAAGATGAACGACAACGACACGACGGTCATTTTCATCACGCATTCGCTTGACTAATTCATTTTTCTCCATTCGGTCCACTAAATCTGTTGTCGTACTAAAAGCTAAGTATAAACGGTTTGATAAATCGCCAATTGTAATATCACCAAGCTCTTCTAACCACTGCAATGCAACAAATTGTGGCGGCGTAATCGCATATTGTGAAACAATTTCTCTTCCTTTTTGCTTCACAATGGCCGCTATATAGCGTAGTTCCTTTTCAACCGTTGCAACGGTTTCAGGTGAGTGCTTTGTTACTTCATCCGACATATAACTATTCCACTCCTAAAAATACGTTGAATAGTTCTATTTTGTCGTTTTTTTTACGAAATAGCAAGAGTCCATTAGTCTAATTTAAATTCTTCTAAGCGTAACAGCTCAATCAACGCTTGAGATCGATTTGTTACACCCAGCTTTTGAATTGTATTAGAAATGTGATTTCGCACTGTTTTTTCACTAATACCAAGTTGCCCTGCAATATCCCTCGTTGTTTTTTCAGCTAATAAAAGCGCAAATATTTCACGTTCTCGGTTTGTTAATAGAGAACGATGATGAGAGCCATTCATTTTCAGTCACACCCTCCTCCCCCGCACGTATTGTAACTTATGTTAAGGAGTGTTGAGCGGTGACGGCTATTTTCATTAATATACGTAGTTTCCACAAAAAAATCGGAAGTTCTTCTATAATAGCGCAATTTACAAATAAAAGATGAATCAATTACCTTTGCGTAATTACGTCCAGCTCTTTTGAACCTGCTCGAAAAGTTCCTCTTTAAATTTGTGACATCTACGCATTTAGCTATATCCCCACTTATAGAAGTGACTTTTGCTGATGCAAGCTAAATAATAGCTAATGCCGCTAAATGTGCCTTTTCTTCTTCTGTTATTGGCACACTTTTACCTGTTCGAGGGTCCATTTGTACAACGGTACCACGTCCTGTAAAGCATACTTCATCCTTTTGATTTTTTGCTAAGTAATGAATATCCATTGATGAATTCCCTACTTTAGCTACTTTCGTATACACGCGAATGACATCATCGAAGAAAACTTGCTTTCTATAATCACATTGTAAATCCGCTACGATTGGAATCCCATTTACATTGTCATCAATTGCAGAAGGCATTAATATTCCCAGATGATTAAAATAATCAATCCTAGCCTGTTCAAAATATGTAAAACTAACTGTATTATTCATATGGCCATACATATCCGTTTCTGAAAAACGAACACGTACTTCAATATAAAATGAAAAATCATTTGCCCATTTCTCAAAATCCCCAATATAACTTGCTTTCATATTTAACTTCCCCCTTCGTTCTGTATCCAGCTTATGTTTTACGAAACTGTTGTTTATTTAGCCGTATGTTAATAGTTTAAAAATGAATATAAATTCATTATAAAGGAAATTGCTATATTATGATAGAAAAATCAGAAATTTTAGTGTTTTATTCCCGAATCACCTATTTTCTTTTAACTAACAGTCTATAAAAAAAACCCTTACACAATTGTGTAAGGGTTTTGCATTGTACAATTAGTCAACGTAATGGTCAGAACCGAAGAAGTTACGGAACATTTGCACTGTTGTTGCACGGTTTAAAGATGCGATAGATGTTGTTAAAGGAATCCCTTTAGGACAAGCAGCTACACAGTTTTGAGAGTTACCGCAGTTAGCAAGACCGCCGTCACCCATAATTGCATTTAAACGTTCGTCCTTAATCATTGCACCTGTTGGGTGTGTGTTAAATAGACGTACTTGTGATAATGGTGCTGGCCCAATGAATGAAGCTTTTTCAGACACGTTTGGACACGCTTCCATACATACACCACAAGTCATACATTTAGATAATTCATAAGCCCATTGACGTTTACCTTCTGGCAAACGAGGACCTTCACCTAAATCATAAGTACCATCGATTGGTACCCATGCTTTTACTTTTTTCAGTGCGTTGAACATACGATCACGGTCTACTTGTAAGTCACGTACAACCGGGAAAGTTTTCATTGGTTCAAGGCGAACTGGTTCAGTCAATTGATCAATCAGTGTTGAACATGATTGACGTGGACGGCCATTGATTACCATTGAACATGCTCCACAAACTTCTTCAAGACAGTTCATGTCCCAAGAAACTGGTGTTGTTTTTTCACCAGTTTCTGTCACTGGATTTTTTTGAATCTCCATTAACACAGAAATAACGTTCATACCATGACGGTAAGGAACTTCGAATTTCTGCCAGTAGCCTTGGCCACCTTGTGTATCTTGACGTAAAATTTCAACTTTTACTTTTCTTCCAGTATTAGCTGCGATTTCCATAATTCTTAGTCTCCTTTCGCAGAGTAGTCACGTTTACGTGGTGGGATTAATGAAACGTCTACTTCTTGATATGTGATAACTGGCTCGCCCGTAGCTGGGTCGAATTTCGCCATAGTTGTTTTTAAGAAGTTTTCATCATCACGTTGCGGGAAGTCTGGTTTATAGTGCGCACCACGAGATTCATTACGAAGTAAAGCACCTTTTGTCATTACTTTCGCTAAGTAAAGCATGTTTTTCAACTGACGAGTAAAGTGAGCACCTTGGTTACTCCATTTTTGTGTATCGTTGATATTGATGTTTTCCCAACGTTTTTGGAATTCCCCAAGTTTTTTATATGTTTCTTCAAGTTGGTCGTTAAAGCGTACAACTGTCATTGTAGCTGTCATTAACTCACCAAGCTCTTTATGAAGAAGGTAAGCGTTTTCTGTGCCGTCCATTTTCATGATAGCATCCCACTTAGCTTGCTCTTCTTTAACACGTGCTTCGAAAATATCTTGAGATAAATCTTCAGCATGCTTTTTAAGATGTTTAACGTAATCAACTGCATTTGGACCTGCAACCATACCACCATAAATAGCAGATAATAATGAGTTTGCACCTAGACGGTTTGCACCATGTTGAGAATAATCACATTCACCTGCTGCAAATAGACCAGGAATTTCAGTCATTTGGTTGTAGTCAACCCATAATCCACCCATAGAATAGTGAACTGCTGGGAAAATTTTCATTGGTAATTTACGTGGGTCATCACCTACGAATTTTTCGTAGATTTCAATGATACCACCAAGTTTAACATCTAATTCGTGTGGATCTTTATGAGAAAGATCTAGGTATACCATGTTTTCGCCGTTGATACCAAGCTTTTGGTTTACACAAACGTCAAAAATTTCACGTGTTGCAATATCACGTGGTACTAAGTTACCGTATGCAGGGTATTTTTCTTCTAAGAAGTACCAAGGTTTACCGTCTTTATATGTCCAAATACGACCACCTTCACCACGAGCAGATTCTGACATTAGACGGTTTTTGTCATCTCCAGGAATCGCTGTTGGGTGAATTTGAATGAACTCACCATTCGCGTATGAAGCACCTTGTTGGTATACGATAGAAGCAGCAGAACCTGTGTTAATAACAGAGTTTGTTGTTTTACCGAAAATAATACCAGGGCCACCAGTCGCCATAATAACAGCGTCTGCACGGAATGATTTAATTTCTTCTGTACGCATATTTTGTGCTACGATACCGCGGCAAACGCCGTCATCATCGATAATTACACCAAGGAATTCCCAGTGCTCATATTTGTTAACTAATCCAGCTACTTCGTGAGAACGAACTTGCTCGTCCAACGCGTATAGTAATTGTTGACCAGTTGTTGCACCTGAGAATGCTGTACGGTGCATTAACGTACCACCGAAACGACGGAAGTCTAATAAACCTTCTGGCGTACGGTTGAACATTACACCCATACGGTCCATTAAGTGAATAATACCAGGGGCTGCATCACACATACCTTTAACAGGTGGTTGGTTCGCTAAGAAGTCCCCACCATATACTGTATCATCAAAGTGAATCCAAGGAGAATCCCCTTCACCTTTTGTATTTACGGCACCATTAATTCCGCCTTGCGCACATACAGAGTGTGAGCGTTTTACAGGAACTAATGAGAATAAATCAATTTCAGTACCAACTTCAGCTGCTTTAATCGTTGCCATCAGACCAGCTAAACCGCCGCCAACAACAATTATTTTGCTTTTCGCCATGATTATTTCTCACTCCTCTTAAAAAATTGCAAAGATTGCATGCACTTCTATAGTAGCTTTTATTAAATTATACGAAAGCTAAAATAGCAGCCACACCAACTACACTTAGAATTACGAAAAGAACGTTTGTTACATAAGTAGCAATCTTTTGAGACTGAGGAGATTGTGTGATACCCCAGCTTACTAGGAATGCCCATAAGCCATTTGATAAGTGGAAAGTTGCTGATATAATACCAACAATATAGAATCCAAGCATAAATGGATTACTTACGATATTTGCCATCATGTCGTAATCAACGTGTGTACCAAGCGCTTTTTGAATACGAGTTTGGAAAATATGCCATGCAATGAAAATTACTAAAAATACACCAGTGAAGCGTTGTAATGAGAACATCCAGTTACGGTATGTGCTAAAACGCCCTGTATTTGGTGTAGCAGTGAATGCGATGTACACACCATAAAATGCGTGGAACATTAATGGAATGTAGATGACAATCCACTCTACTAGGATAAGAAATGGAATCTTTTCCATTACTGCGGTAGCATCATTGTAACTTTCTGCTCCGCCTGTTGCTGTAAAGTTAATGAATAGGTGCATCGTTAAAAACAGACCTACTGGAATGATACCTAGTAGAGAATGTAAGCGACGCCATAAAAACTCTCGATCTTTCGACAAGACTGTTACCCCCCTTAGTACTTAAAATAGCACAACAAAAGAAGTCACCATTTTGTAAATGATACTCCATTGACTGTGTATTTCATCATGGTACAATATTATGACATGTTTATTGTACTCTCAAGTGCTACGAGCGTCAAGGTAACATAGAGTTTTTAATAGCCCTTATTATAGAAGCAATCTAGTACATAACGTGTCGTTTCTTCTCGAAAATTCTACCTTTACTTTATTGACGCTAAATTATAAGAAAATTCTAAGAAAGAAGGATTTCAATGTTAAATAATCCATCTAATACAATCTCACCATTTGGATATGAGTTAATCCGTGATCATATACTATCTTCTATACTCGGTAAACATGAAGATGACGTACTTTATTGGGCTGGAAAGGAGCTTGCACGGAAGTTCCCTTGTAAAAGTCAAGAAGAACTTATCGCATTTTTCGCGGATGCGTGCTGGGGTACTCTTGAATTGACAAAGGAGTCTAAAGATGGACGAATTTTCCATTTAACAAATGAACCAACACTTTTGCAAATTCATAATCGAAGCTTCAGACTAGAAGCAGGGTTTATTGCTGAACAAATCCAACAAGCAAAAGGATACTTAACGGAATGTTATGATGAGAAGCGCGAAAAGCACCAGTTCGTCATGTTTACAGTTAAATGGGATGTTAAAGAGCGTATTATGAATACAATTCAAAATGGATAAGCTAGTAAAGCATTGCGATTTTGTTAGAAAAGCAATCCTTTCTGAGTATCGACAAAAGGCAACATGAAGTAACTCTTGATGCCTTTTGTCATTTTTTTATCCTTTTTTAGTAATCAATTGGAATATTCCTACCGCTTCGTTTAGTTAATTGGAGCGAAGGACGGACTACTCCAGCGGGAACGCACAGAACGTAAGACGTAACAAACCGCACGCTAGCGAGGGTTGGGTTACGGCTTACGTATGTGCCCGCGGAAAGCGTACGCCCGTAGCGCAAATCAACCGCAGTAGTCATCTGTATTTATTTTATAGAAGATTAGCTTTTGGATTCGTGGTCATAAAATAAAATTTATTTAGCAATGTGATTAGGTGATTGGAGCGAAGGGTGGACGACTCCAGCGGGAACGCACAGAACGTAAGACGTAACAAACCGCGCGTTAGCGAGGGTTACGGCTTACGTATGTGCCCGCGGAAAGCATACGCCCGCAGCGCAAATCACCAGTACCCAACTTTATTTATATAGAAAGCTAAAGTTATACAGATAAAACAAGTTAAGGATGTTGACTTCAACCTTTTAGTTTACGGGAATCTCTACTGCTAAATTAAACTCCTCATGTAATGCGTTTGCAGCGCGGATCATTTCGTCCTGTGGTACAACAACAGAAACTTTAATTTCAGAAGTACTGACCATTTTTACTGCAATATCCTCGCGGCGTAAACGGTCAAACATTCGTGCAGCAACGCCAGGATTTGATGCCATGCCTGATCCTATAATTGAAACTTTCGCTAAGCCAATTTCAAAATCTGCAAAGCTAAAACCAAGTGACAATTTACTATCCTCTAGTACACGTAAAGCATCAGCAAACTCTTCTTTTAAAATTGTAAAAGATACTGATGGTCTCACACCTTCTATAATAGCTTGCACAATAATATCAACATTAATGCGATTGTCTGCAAGTATAGCAAACATATCTGCTAACGATGCAGTTGAGTATGTATCATAACCGATTGTTAGGCGAATGATATCAGACTCATAAGCAACACCACGTACAATTAAATTTTTCTCCATTTCAACTTCCTCCTTCAATAAAGTACCTTCTGTATCTACTACGCTTGAACGAATAATGACTGGGATTTGAAACTTTTTTGCGAGCTCCACTGCACGTGGATGTAAAATATGTGAACCTAAATGTGATAGTTCAAGCATTTCATCATATGAAATCTCCTTTAACTTTCTTGCTTTTTCAATATGACGAGGATCTGCTGTATAAACTCCATCCACATTTGTATAAATGTCAACACGTTCCGCTTCTAATGCGGCTGCAATGGCTACTGCTGTTGTTTCTGCGCCACCCTTACCAAGTGTTGTTATATTGTGCGCACTATTAATGCCTTGCTTCCCCGCAACAACGACAATTTGTCCTTGTATCAAATGTTCTTTCATACGGCTCACATCGATATGGTCGATACGTGCATTAAAATGTTTCGCATCTGTTTGCACACCAGCCTGCCAGCCAGTCAATGAAACTGCATCATAGCCTTCCTCTTGTAAAGCAATTGCAAAAAGGGCACTTGCTAATTGTGAGGTCGTCGATAGTAGTACATCCATCTCACGTTTAGAAGCATCGTCTGATAAATCACGTCCCATCTTTGCTAAGTCTTTTGCTGTGCGACCCATTGCTGCAGTCACCACTACTACTTCATAGCCAAGCTCTTTTTTGGCTATCGCTATTTTAACGACCTCTCGAATCCGCTCAGTTGAAGCGATTGCAGGTCCGCCAAATTTCAATACAATACTCGCCATTATCATCATTCTCCTTTTATCAATTCGTCTCTAGAACAGCAAAAAGGCAGCCCTCACATAACGTGAAAGCTGCCTGCAACATGTACAATAAAAAGCTTGCGCATGTGTGATAGCTCTCCGAAACGTAAAGATTCGACAGTCTTACATCTATTAAATGCAAAACCAGCAAAGTATCGGAAACAACGATACTTCACTTCGGCAAGCTCCCCTTTCACACATTGTCACTGGATTTGTCCATCCTTCAATGTGCTACTATTGAAACTTGCACCTCTATCATCACTTAAAATAGTGAATTTATTAATTTTCCCTTTATGAAAATACTTCCTTTTTATACATTGCTCACATAAACATTCATATAAGGTGTAATAGAACAAGATAGTGTTTTCACTTCATTGTTCTATGACAACCTTAGCATATGTCTAATCCTTTGACAATGTCTGTTGCTGAAAATAATTGTAAATACTGTTCGCTAAGTTCGCAGGTATTCCCGCTTCTTGAAGTGCAAGCTCACTTGCCTCACGAATCTTTTTAACAGAGCCGAAATGCTTCAATAATTGTTGCTTGCGCTTTGGACCAACACCTTCAATTCCATCGAGAACAGATTGAATAGCATTTTTCTCATGCTGTTGGCGTAAAAATGTAATGGCAAAACGGTGTACTTCGTCCTGAATACGCTGTAGTAAATAAAACCCGTCACTTGTCCGCTTTAATGCAATGACATCGGGCGGATCTCCAAATAAAAGCTGTGATGTATTATGCTTTTCATCTTTTGCTAAGCCCGCAATTGGGATAACAAGACCGAGCTCATCCTCTAACACTTCTCGCGCTACTTCCATCTGTCCTTTACCGCCATCTATTAGAACTAAATCAGGCAATGGCAAACCTTCTTTCAATACACGCGTGTAACGGCGACGTATCACTTCTTGCATTGCTCCGTAATCGTCATGTTTAGCGGCTGTGCGTGTTTTATATTTACGATATTCCTTCTTTGCAGGTTTACCATCAATAAACACAACCATTGCTGATACCGCATCAGCACCATGCATATGACTATTATCAAATGCTTCAATGCGAAGAGGTGCTGAAATCCCCATTGCTTCACCCAATGCCTCGCAAGCACCAATTGTTCGCTCTTCCTGTCGCTCAATTAGCTGGAATTTTGCCGCCACAGCAATTTCTGCATTTTTCATGGCCAAATCTACTAGTTCCTTTTTTTGTCCTCGCTTCGGCGTTAGCACTTTAACCTCTAATAATTCCGTTAAAATTGCTGCATCAATCGACTGAGGAATAAAAATTTCCTTAGGCTTAATATGCTCAGGCTTTTCATAAAAGCGGCCAACAAATGTTAAAAATTCTTCCTCAACATCCTGATAAATAGGGAAGATGGAAACATCGCGTTCAATCAACTTACCTTGACGAACGAAAAAGACTTGCACACACATCCAGCCCTTTTCAACTGCATAACCGAATACATCGCGATTCGTAGTATCACTGGACACAATTTTTTGCTTTTGCATAACCGTTTCAATATGTGCAATTTGATCGCGGAACTCTTTCGCTCGCTCAAATTCTAGTTGCTCAGCTGCAGCCAACATTTTCGCTTCAAGCTCTTTTTTTACTGTCTCTACTCCACCATTTAAGAACTTCGTCATATCTTCAATCATATCGTGATATACTTGTGCATCAATTTCTTTTATACACGGCGCTAAGCATTGTCCCATATGATAATACAAGCAAACTTTTGAAGGTAATTGTACACATTTTCGAAGTGGGTATAGTCTATCGAGCAACTTTTTTGTCTCACTTGCTGCATACGCATTTGGATAAGGACCAAAGTATTTTGCTTTATCTTTTTTTACTTTACGTGTTGTAATAAGCCGTGGATATTTTTCATTCGTAATTTTTATATACGGATACGTTTTATCATCCGTTAGCATGATATTGTATTTAGGATCGTGTAGTTTAATAAGGTTCAACTCTAAAATGAGTGCCTCTAAATTAGAAGAAGTCACAATGTACTCAAAATCCTCAATCTCACCAACAAGGCGCTGAGTTTTTCCTTCATGCGTTCCTGTAAAATACGAGCGTACTCGGTTTTTAAGCACCTTTGCCTTACCTACATAAATAATTGTCCCTTGTCGATCCTTCATCAAATAGCAGCCAGGCTGATCTGGTAAAATATCAAGCTTTCGTTTAATTAAATCATTCATCGCCTACCTGCCCCCCTTTTTGATGTCTTAATAATAATCGCCATTCCATTACCATTCTCTTATTGCCTTTCATCGTTACAAAAAACAAGAAAATTTATTGAAAAACGAGCGTTTATTGATTTTCCTCTATCTATTATATAACGAAAAAAAGCCAAGCACATCTAAAGATGGCTCAGCTCTTTATTTTACGAATTAAGCATGTTTAGCGATGAATGCTTCTAATGCTTCTTTTGGTTGGAAACCAACAGTTTTGTCTACTAATTCACCGTTTTTGAATAAAAGCAATGAAGGGATAGACATGATTTGGTATTGTGCTGCAGTACCTTGGTTGTTATCCACATCTACTTTTACGATTTTAGCCGCACTACCTGCAGCGTCCATTTCTTCAAGAACTGGTCCAATCATTTTACATGGTCCACACCAAGCAGCCCAAAAGTCGACTAATATTAAGCCTTCTTTAATATCATCTTGAAACGTTGCATCTGTTGCATGTACAATTGCCATTTGAAATCCTCCTTAAATCTTACTATGGTTGTAGTATAGCATGGATAAAATAGCTTGAGCGAACAATCTGCCTGCAATGTATATTTTATGAAAAAAGTGTCAGGAAAATAAATAAAGCCAATTAATTCACTTGATGTCGGCCTTTAAATACATACGTTAACGTAATAAAAATGTAAATTGCTAACGTAATTCCTGTCACGATAATAGAGGTTGTAAAAATAATCCCAATGAGTATGGCACTTAACGCAATAATAGCAATCCACGTTGTATATGGAAACCATTTAACTTCATATGCGCTTGTGTTTTCTGATTGTTTTTTTCGTGATTTTAAATGGGCAATCGCAATAATTAACCAAATAAATAATACTGTATAGCCAAGCGATCCCATTAAGAAATCGAAAGTCTTGCTTCCAGCATATAAAGAAAAGATTACACCTAAATATAAAGCTAACGTACACATTAAAATAGCATATACAGGAACTTTTCGTTTAGATAAGTGCGCAAAGATTTTAGGAACACGACCGTCTACAGCTTGTGTATACAGCACGCGAGACGATCCATAAAGCCCTGAATTCATTGAAGAAATAATAGCAAGTAAAACAACAGCATTCATAATATGGTCTGCACCTGGAATTCCAATCATTTTAAATACCATTACAAATGGACTTTCAGGGACACCATTTACTTCATTCCAAGGAATCAAGCTTACGATAATAAAGAACGGAAGTAGATAGAACGTAACGATACGGACTAATGTACTGCGAACAGCTTTTGGTACTACTTTTTCAGGATTTTTTGTTTCAGCTAATGTAATCCCAATGATTTCTGTTCCACCATAAGAATAAATGACGACAAGCATTGCAGCTATTAACCCCGTTGATCCGTTAGGGAAAAAGCCTCCGTGTTCAGTTAAGTTAGAAAAACCAACTGCTGTATGATTTCCAAACGTACCGAACAATAAAATAAGTCCTGCAATAATAAATACAATAATAACAGTGATTTTAATCATGGCTAGCCAGTATTCTGTTTCTGCAAATAGTTTTACGGATAACAGGTTAACGGCTGTCACTAATATTGAAACAGATAGAGCAAGTATCCAAATCGGATATTGAGGTAGCCAATATTGAATAAAAATAGCAGCCACTACTGATTCTGCTGTAATATTTAAAACCCACATTTTCCAATAGATCCAATCAAGGAAATATGCAGGGTATTTTCCTAACACCGACTCAACTAAATCCCTGAACGTTCTTGCTTCTTTATTTCGAACAGCCATTTCGGCTAAACCTTGCATGACAAATAATAAAATAATGCCTCCTACTAAATACGCAATAAGCACAGACGGCCCTGCCATATCAATGGCTGCACTACTTCCTTTAAATAATCCAGCACCAATGGCACCACCTAACGCCATCATTGTAATATGGCGCGAGGTCATAGTTCGTTTTAATTGTTGATTGTTGTTTTCCACTTTCTTACCTCCTAAAATCAAAAAAGGCATACCGTCTGTTCCTTCATAATCAAATGAAAGAAGAGACGATATGCCATAAGCAACCGCGGTACCACTCTAATTGGTCCAATAAGAACCCAACTTAAAAACCTTGTAACGAAGGTTAATCGTCAAACAAATAGAATAATCCGACAATTCTATTTATCTTACCACTCCTAGGCAAGTTCAAAGTCTTATTGGACTGCGTTGCACCAACCCGCAGCTCTCTTTACCGAATAATGAGCTTTTACTACTCCTAATCTTTGCGTTTCAAAACAATATTATTGAAAAATTAATGATTATTCACCACTATAATGTTTACTGTTAGTTATGTCAATATTTTATTTTACGATAATTTTCAAATAATGCCTTTCACTAGATTCATCCATACAAAAAGCAGGAAGGATTAACCCTTCCTGCTTCTGTTTGTTATGCGTTTACTTTTAATGCTTTAAATTCTTCGATTAGAAGCGGAATCACTTCAAATAAATCGCCTACAATACCGTAGTCTGCTACTTTGAAGATATTTGCTTCAGGATCTTTATTAATCGCTACAATTACTTTAGAGTTAGACATACCTGCTAAATGTTGAATTGCACCTGAAATACCTGCTGCGATGTATAGGTCTGGTGTAACAACCTTCCCTGTTTGACCGATTTGTAAAGAATAATCACAGTACTCAGCATCACATGCACCACGAGATGCACCAACTGCACCGCCAAGTAAATCAGCTAATTCCTTTAATGGTTCAAAGCCTTCCTCTGATTTAACACCACGACCACCAGCTACAACTACTTTTGCTTCTGAAAGATCTACACCTTCTGAAGATTTACGTACGACCTCTTTAATGATTGAACGTAAGTTTGTAATATCTACAGTGACAGAAGATACATCACCTGATTTACCTGCTGCTTTTTCTAAAGGTGCAATATTGTTCGGGCGAATTGAAGCTAACACAATGCCCTCTTTTACTTTTACCTTTTCAAAAGCTTTACCAGAGAAGATTGGACGAATGAATACTACATCGTCACCAGCACCTTCAATCGACGTTACGTCAGAAACAAGACCTGCTTGTAATTTACTTGCAATTTTTGGAGATAAATCTTTACCATTTGCAGTATGACCAAACACAATGCCCGTTGGCTGTTCTTGCTCGATAACAGCTAATAAAGCTTGTCCATAGCCATCTGATGTATATTGTTTTAAATGTGGATGTTCCACCGTCACAACACGATCTGCACCATACTCGAATAATGGACCTGTTAATCCTGCAACCGCGTCCCCTAAAAGTACGCCAACAACCTCGCCACCATCAGCGATTTGTTTTGCTGCTGCAATTGCCTCGAAAGATACATTACGTAAGCTTCCTTCACGAACTTCACCTAATACTAATACTTTTTTTGACATAGTATATTCCCTCCGTTACCCTTTAAGATTCGATTTGCGCTAACACTTAAACAACTTTCGCTTCTGAATGAAGTAGGTTGACTAGCTCTTTTGCTTGCTCAGAAAGTTCGCCTTGTAAAATACGACCTGCTGCTTTTTGAGCTGGTAAGTAAATGTCGACTGTTTCTACTTTTACTTCAACATCATCTTCATCGATATCTAAATCATCTAATTCAAGCTCTGCAAGCGGTTTCTTCTTCGCTTTCATAATGCCTGGTAAAGATGGGTAACGTGGCTCATTTAGACCTTGTTGAGCAGTTACTAAAAGTGGTAAAGACGTTTCAATCACTTCTGAATCACCCTCGATATCGCGCACGATTTTTGCAGATGTGCCATCGATTTCAAGGTTTGTAATTGTTGTAACATAGTTGATGCCTAATAAATCTGCAACACGTGGACCTACTTGACCTGAACCACCGTCAATAGCCACATTTCCTGTTAAAATCAAGTCAGCATCTTTATCTTTTAAGTACTCAGCTAAAATGAATGCAGCTGCATTTTGATCTAATTCATCTAAATCATCTTCTGTATTAATAAGAACCGCTTCATCTGCACCCATTGCTAATGCTGTACGCAATTGCTTTTCTGCATCCTCGCCACCGATTGTAACAACTGTTACTTTACCACCAGCTGCATCACGAACTTGAATTGCTTCTTCAATTGCATACTCATCATAAGGATTAATAATGAATTCAGCGCCGTCCTCTTGGATTTTACCACCCGACACAACGATTTTTTCTTCTGTATCAAACGTACGTTTAATTAATGCAAAAATGTTCATATTTCATACCCCCTGCAACGTTTTTTAAATTCCCAAGTAAACTTGTAAATATTATATATTTTCAGAGTTGATAAACTCCCCTTAAGTGGTTAACAACACTGATGGAAAACTATTTGCCAGTAAACACAGGCTCGCGTTTTTCAATAAATGCTTGAATTCCTTCTTTAGCATCTTCTGATACAAATACTGTACCAAATGATTTAGCTTCTGCTTGAATACCTTCATAAAATGAAGCATGTTTCGCATATTGTAATGCTTGAATCGCTTCTTTTAATGCAATTGGACTCTTCTTCGCAATCTTTTTCGCTACCTTTAGTGTTTCATCAAGTAATACTTCATCTGTAAAAGCACGGTTTGCTAGTCCCCATTGCACTGCTTCTGTACCGGAAATAGGATCACTTGTAAACATCATTTCTGCTGCTTTAGCTACCCCAACATAACGTGGTAAACGTTGTGTGCCACCGAAACCTGGAATAAGACCTAGTTGTAGTTCAGGCAATCCTAATTTCGCAGATTCTGTTACAAAGCGCAAATGACAGCTCATAGCTAATTCTAGACCACCGCCAAGTGCGGCACCATGAATTGCAGCGATTACTGGCTTAGAGAACGACTCAACGCGTTCAAATACTTGTTGACCATGACCTGCAAGCTTCGTAAACTCTTCCCCAGAGTCAACTTCTGTAAATTCTTTAATATCTGCACCTGCTGAGAAGAAACGGCCTTCGCCATGAAGTACAAGGACACGTACTGCGTCATCGTTTTCTACGGCATCTAGCACAGCATTTACTTCTGCAATGATTCCGCGAGATAATGCGTTTGCTGGAGGACGTGCAATCGTAATAATCGCTACTCCATCTTCTACTTTCCAACTTAGAAATTCCATTTCTCCACATCCTTTTAAGCTTTAATGCCGTTCAGGATTAATGCCTGAACTTTCGGAACCTGTTCTATCAAATCATATCGATAGTCATTCATAACCCAAGACGTAATAGTTTCGTCAATTGTTCCAAATACCATTTGACGCGCTAAGCGAACATCCATCGTTTGATTGAACTCACCAGAAACCATACCTTCAATTAAAATTTGATCAAGCAGTTGTAAATAATCTCTTAATACACCATTGATCTTTTGTCGCAAATCTTTATTTGATTGTCGAAGTTCTAATTGTGTAACGGTCGCAAGTGATCGATCTGTAGCTAGAACACTAAAATGATTTTCAATCATCCGTGAAAGTTTGTCTTTCGACGTACTCCCATTTTCTATTATATCTTGTAATGACTCTACAAAAACAGCCATTTTTTCATTAAAGACAGAAATTAATATATCTTCTTTATTTTTAAAATATAAATAGATTGTTCCATCGGCTACTCCTGCTTGTTTTGCAATCTTCGATACTTGCGCTTGGTGATAACCATTTTCTGCAATAACGAAAACAGCTGCATCAATAATTTGCTTATATTTTGGCTTATCTCGCTTCATTTTTAAATCACCACCTACAAAAAACATACGCACACCTAATTATATTATGTGACATAATTGACTGATCGTTAAAATAATAATTTGCCAATATGTGACACACTGTGTAATTCCTTAAACGCTGAAGTTTCGAAACAAATTTTTGAATCGGTTCTTCATGATTAACATGGCGTGGTTTTAAAGAAACAAAAAAATATGAAAATATGAATGGTTATTCATTCATATTTTCATATTATATTTTACATTGGCGCTTGTCAATACTTTACCACGTAGTTATTTTGCTTCTTTATTCGCCATTTTTGTTTTTTCTTCTTCCACTAAAGTACGACGTAGAATTTTTCCGACTGCTGTTTTTGGTAACTCATCTCGGAATTCATAAAAGCGTGGCACTTTAAAAGCAGCTAAGTGCTGACGACAGTATTTATTTAATTCGTCTTCAGTAATCGAATATCCTTCTTTTACAACAATATAAGCTTTTACTGTTTCTCCTCGATACGGATCTGGAATGCCTGCTACTACGCATTCTTGAATTTCTTCCCGCTCATATAATACTTCTTCGACTTCACGAGGATAAATATTAAAGCCACCCGCTATAATTAAATCTTTCTTCCGGTCAACTACATAGAAGTAACCTTTTTCATCCATATACCCAAGATCACCCGTTAAGAACCAACCATCTGCAAAAGTCGCAGCTGTATCCTCTGGACGATTCCAATAGCCCTTCATCACTTGCGGACCTTTAACAGCAATTTCGCCTACTTCACCAACAGCAAGTTGTTCAGTATCCCCTGTACGTAAAATGACAGAATCCGTATTCGGCCATGGTAAACCTACTGAACCTATGACACGGTTACCCCAAATTGGTGTTGCATGCGTTACTGGAGAGGTTTCGGTTAACCCATAACCTTCGACAAGCTTCCCACCTGTTACTGCCTCAAATCGCTCCTGTACTTCTACAGGCAATGAAGCCGAGCCACTTAGGCATGCTTTAATAGACGATAAATCATATTTCGCAATATCCGGATGATTTAATAAACCAATATATAATGTCGGAGCACCAGGGAACAATGTTGGCTTTTGCTTATCAATCGTTTTCAAAGCTGTTTCTGCATCAAACTTCGGTAATAGCACCATTCTATTTTGAGTGAACACCGATAGTAGCATGACTGTTGTCATCCCATAAACATGGAAAAATGGAAGCACGCCCATAATCGTTTCCTCGCCGTGGACACATTTATACATCCAGGCGTCACACATTGTCGTATTGGCAATTAAGTTTTTATGCGTTAACATAACACCTTTCGGATACCCTGTCGTCCCGCCTGTATACTGAAGTAATGCAAGATCTTCTTCGAAATCAAATGGCATTTCAATCATTTTTACAGGTGAGGACTTCATAATTTCTGTAAATAAATGATTTTGCCCGCTATGCTCAACTTTCACACTAAAGCCATACTGCTTTTTTTGAATAAATGGATATACTAAGTTTTTTGGGAATGGTAAGTAGTCTTTGATCGCTGTTACAATGACATTTTCAAGCGCTGTTTCTTTCATGATTTTCATCACGCGCGGATATAAAATATCCATTACTAAAATGACCTTCGCACCTGAATCCGTCAATTGATATTGCAATTCACGTTCAGTATAAAGTGGATTTGTTTGTACTACGACCGCTCCAGCATACATCGCCCCATAGTAAGCGATTACACTTTGTGGCGTGTTTGGTAACATAATTGCCACCCGATCTCCCTTTTCTACACCAAGTGCTTGTAAATAGTTCGCGAACTTAAGTGCAGACTCATATAACTCGGTGTACGTCAAATCCTTACCCATAAAATGAATTGCCACTTTAGATGGTTTCTTTTTATAGGCACGTGTTAAAAACTCTTGCACAGGAATTTCCTCAAACGTTAAAGACGGTGGTATTTCTTCAGGATAATTTGCTAGCCATGGTTTTGCTGTCATACGTCCTCTCCCCTTTGTCCCAAACTTTGTAAATTCTTAATTTAATTATAATGAAAAAGAAATGCACTTTCAAACACAAAATAGAAAATAAATGTATTTTCGATTAATTATTATGCGTTTTACAACATTTATATAACTACCACATAAGGATTTAAAGTCGACTCCCCTTATGAATGTTCATTCATTGTTTCGTTTTTTATACAATTGATGCGCTCCCCATTTCTATATTAAAAAAATAATTTTCTTCAAAAGTATTTCTATCATTTTGTAAAGATAATAGATTTTCTCTATTAGTGCTTCACGTTTTCGATACAAAAAAGCTGTAGAGAAACTTGAAATTCCAAGTTTCTCTACAGCTAGATATTCCCTCACATTATTGAGGTTACATTAAAAAATTATACGGTAAACATATAGTAAATACCGACTGCCAAAAATGCGATGCAGACTATGATTAGAACTTTCGCTAATTTTTCCATCTCATAACACTCCTATGCAATACTTGCCCCAATAACGAACGATAGACCGACTGAAATCGTAAAGGAAATAAAGCCTACTGAGCGATTATCATTGGCAATTTCCTGATCCACGTTAAAGCGTGGCGTCATAAATTCAAATAAGAAATAGGCCACAATTAGTAACGTAAAACCAAATAGTCCCCACCCAATCATTTCACTCAGCGTACTATGGCGAGCAATCGAATAACGGAAAATATTACAAATCCCTAATATTTTACCGCCGGTTGCAAGCGCAACAGCTACATTACCATTTTTTATTTCTTCCCAATTTTTATATTTCGTAACGACTTCGAACAATGCCATCGAGACGACTAAACATAACACAACAACACTAAAATATCCTGCCGTTTCGATAATTGGATATCGCCAAAAGCTAGAATTTAGCATTTTCTCCGTCCCCTTTACAGCTTATTTCAATTCCACAACAGTAACGCCAAATCCACCTTCGCCTGTTTCTCCAAAACGGAAGGATTTCACCCGTTTATGTTTTTTCAGGTAACTTTGTATGCCCTGACGCAATGCCCCTGTCCCAACGCCGTGAATAATCGACACTCGACCATAGTTTGAAAGCAGCGCATCGTCTATATATTTTTCAGTGCGAATAATCGCATCCTCATAGCGCTCCCCACGTAAATCTAACTCTAATTTCACATGGCTATCTCGATTTTTCACACCAGAAACTCGTTGTACAGGCTCTTTCTCAGGTTTAATGTATTCTATATCTGTATCGGCAATTTTCATCTTTAAAATGCCCATTTGTACAACCCATTCAGCATCAGATACTTTTTCAAGCAAAGTACCTCGTTGACCATAGCTTAACACCTTTACCTCATCACCGACAACCAAGTTTTGTGCACGCGCCTTAACTTGCGCTGCTTTTTTCAATACTTTGTTATGCTCAAGTGGTGTCGCTTCTTCTAAACGTTTACGTGCCTCAATAAGCTCATGCTCTTTCACTACTTGATCAGCATTTTTACGCATTTCGCGCAGCTCGGTAATAATTGTTTCTGCTTCTCTTTTTGCATCATCCACAATTTTACGTGCTTTTTCTTTCGCTTTTTTATCGAGTGCTTCTTTGCGATCTTCATATGCTTGAAGCTTGTCTTGTAGCTCTTTGCGTAGTGCCTCAGACTCTAATAGTAAGTCATGTGAGCGCTCGGCATCGTCCTCTGATTGGCGTCTCGTTTCTTCTAAGGAAGCAATCATAGACTCCACCTCATGACGGTCCGTACCTGTGAAGCTTTTAGCACGATCGATAATGGACTCTGGTAAGCCAAGACGACTAGAAATTTCAAATGCATTAGAACGACCAGGCACACCAATGAGTAAGCGATATGTCGGACTTAAAGTTTCAATATCGAATTCTACGCTTGCATTGGCAACACCAGGACGATTATAGCCATATGCTTTTAATTCAGGATAGTGCGTCGTTGCCATGACACGTGCGCCGCGACCATGCACTTCATCCAAAATCGAAATAGCTAAGGCAGCACCTTCTTGTGGATCTGTTCCTGCACCTAATTCGTCAAATAACACGAGTGATTCGTGATCAAACTGCTTTAAAATGTCGACAATGTTTACCATATGAGATGAAAATGTAGAAAGCGATTGTTCAATTGATTGTTCATCACCGATATCAGCAAAAAGCTGCTCAAATACCGCTAGCTCTGAACCATCTAATGCTGGCACTGGTAAGCCTGCCTGCGCCATTAACGTACAAAGACCTACTGTTTTTAACGTAACGGTCTTACCACCAGTGTTTGGTCCTGTAATTACAATTGCTGTAATGTCTCTCCCGAATTCGATGTCATTTGCAACCGCAGTTTCAATAGGTAAAAGTGGATGACGCGCTCGTACAAGTCGGATATAACCGTCCTTGTTCATTTTTGGCATCGTGCATTTATTGGCTTGGCCGTATTTGCCCTTTGCTAAAATGACATCAATTTCACCTAATATTTTCACTAAGTTAAATAAATCTGGTGCAACTTCCTCCACCATCGCGCTTAAAGCAAGCAAAATACGATCAATCTCCGTCTGCTCTTTCATTTTAAGTCGGTGTATTTCATTATTTGCTTGTACAACTGAATCTGGTTCGATAAATAATGTTTGGCCAGATGATGATTGATCATGCACAATTCCACCATAATGATGACGATATTCTTGTTTAACTGGAATTACATATCGGTCGTTACGAATCGTAACAATGGCATCTGAAAGCATTTTTGACGCATTGCTACCTCGAGTTAAGCTTTCTAGTTTCGAACGCACTTTAGCCTCTTCAGCACGCAGAGATTGACGGATAGATCGCAATGTTTGGCTTGCTGAATCTAAAACAGCGCCGTTATCGTCAATACAGTTATTTATTTCATGCTGTAATCCTGTTAGTACAGGCATCATTTCTTTTTTAGTAATGAAATGAGGTATTTCAATGATTTCTTCGGACTCTAAATCCTCAAAGAAATTGCGAAGAATACGACTAGCTCGAATCGTACTTGATACTTCCATTAATTCCATCGCTGAAAGCATCCCGCCGATTTGGGCACGTCTTGCAGCAGGTCGAACATCGAAAATTCCACCCATTGGCACATTACCTTTTACACGTAAAATGGATAGCCCTTCATCCATCTCTTCTAACAACTGAACTACTTTTTCATAGTCTGTTTGTGGTACAAGCTCATCAATGGCTGATTTGCCGATTGAAGAAGTACAGTATGTAGCCACTTGTTGACGTACCTTATCATATTCTAGTGTTTTCAATGCGCGGTTTGCGATCACTGAGAACACCTCCTCAACCTATTTATTTCGTCGAATGAACGCCTCAAACTGTTCACGCGTCCATGTGTTGACAATCATATCTTTTTTCAGCCATGCCTTATTTGCATAGCGCACACCTATATCCATAAAACGTAAATGAGCGGTATCATGAGCATCGGTATTTATCGCTACAGGGACACCTGCTGCAACAGCCATTTCTAAGTGCTCAACACATAAATCTAAACGATATGGATTTGCGTTTAACTCTAAAATTTTACCATATTCCTTCGCCCATTCAATTAGCTGTGCTATATCTGGATTATAACCTGCGCGATCCTCAATAATGCGACCTGTTGGATGGGCAATCATATGAACATACGGATTTTGCATCGCCGTGTGCAAACGCGCCATAATTTTATCCTGTGATTGTGTAAAACTCGAGTGAATAGAGGCTATTACAAAATCTAATTTTTTTAGTACTTCGTCATCAAAATCTAACGAACCATTCGGTAAAATATCCATCTCTGTTCCCGCATATAAATAAAAGTCTGGATGTGCTTCGTTAAATGCATCAATCTCCACTCGTTGCTTCTCTAAACGTGCAGGTGTTAAACCATTCGCCACTTTTAAATACTGTGAGTGATCGGTAATAACGCCATAGTGATAACTACGTGACATTAATGCATCTCCCATTTCAGCAACGGAGTATGCACCATCTGACCATGTCGTATGCATATGCAAATCTGCCACAATATCCTCTAGCTTTACTAAATCCTTTACTTCACTTTGGCGATCAAACTCAGTTGACCCCGTTCGTAAGCTAGGTGGAATAAATGGCATATCAAAATGTTCAAAAAATGCCGCCTCATCCTCAAATGTCAGTACTGAGCCATCTGCTTGCTCTACACCATATTCACTAATTTTCTCCCCACGTGCTTTTGCAAGTTGACGCATACGAACATTATGATCTTTTGAACCAGTAAAATGGTGCAAGGCCGTTGCATACTCAACATCCTTCACTAATCGAAAATCAACACTTATCGGTTCATCTAAATCTAAAATAACTGAAATCTTTGTATCACCTGCAGCTACGACTTCCTGAATTGCAAGTTCACTCAATAACTTCTCTCGGACTACCTCAACCGCTTCAGTTACAACGATAAAATCAATATCTTTACTCGTTTCTGAGGCACGACGGAAGCTTCCAGCTACTGAGAAACGTGCCACTTCCTCCATACTACCGAGAAGTGCTTCAATTTGTAAAACAACAGGCTCTAGCAGCCAAATTGGCAAACGTTCCGAACGATTGGCAAAGTTAGCAAGCTCCTTTAAAATTTTTTCTTCAGTTTTCGCTGCAAAGCCCGCTAGCTCGCGCACTTTACCAGCCTCACATGCAGCCTGTAAGCTTTCAGCAGAGTCAATGCCTAACTCTTGGTGAAGCTTGGCAATTTTTTTGCCGCCTAAACCTGGCAACTTCAATAGTGGCAGTAAGCCTTTTGGCACGATATCTTGTAATTCTTTTAAGAGACTTGATTCTCCTGTCTCAATTAGGTCTTCAATAACAGCAGCTGTGCCTTTACCGATTCCCTTAAGCTTTGTCACATCTTCCATTTCACTTAGGGAGCGTTCGTCTCCTTCAAGTGCAGCAGCGGCCTTTCGGAAGGCTGATACCTTGAACGGATTTTCACCTTGTAACTCCATATATAATGCAATTTTCTCTAGTGTACGAATAATTGTTTTTTTGTTCATTTAGAATTCCTCCTATCGTAAAAACACTTCCCTCTAGTCCGAGAGAAGTGCATCGATTACTATTGCCTATTCATTACGGCTCTGCGCACAAAATAGCTGTGCCCTTAACAGCAACTTCGCCATTTAAGCGGATTTCTACGGACAAACAAGTGAACACCACATTCAGTTTTCCATGCGTAGACGCCAAATTTTATGAAGCATGGAGATAAATATACCACCAATTTTGGAACATCTTTGTAATAATCGGCGTATGCTCCAAAATGAGGCCTGATAAGAACGACTTCGACATTAAATTTTGCACCAAATCAATCGGTACTAATGCCAAAACATACAACACAATAAACAAAATTAAATAATTTTCAATCATGCCAAGCAGTGCACCAAGCCAACGGTTTACTGTATTAAGCACCGGTAGATAGGCAATAAAATCAAAAATAGATGCCACAATTTGCATTGTAATTTTCACAGCAAAGAATATAACCGCAAATGCAATAACACGGTAAAACGTGCGGTCTAAATCTAAGCTGTCAATGACAACCCCGAGGCTTCCCGAATCCGTAACACCTGGATATGGCACCCAAAACACAAATTTCTGTGCTAATGGCTTATAATAAATATACGCAACAATTAGGGCAACGACAAAGCTGACAATATGCATCATTTGTACAATGAAGCCACGTTTTGCCCCCACTAGTAGTCCAACTAATAGAACTACTAATATGATTAAATCTAGCATTCACTTCAACCCTTTAATTTTTTCAATTCTTCTTCTAGTAATTCTATTTGCTCTTTTAAGAGTAAATAATCGTGCACCGTATTTACAGCTGTAAGGACGGCAAGCTTTGTGCTATCAAGTGAGGGATTATGTAAATTCATTTCGCGCATACGGTCATCAACAATAGAAGCGACAAGTCGCATGTGTCCAATGGATTCGGAGCCGACCATTTTATATGTATGACCATATATTTCCACAGAAATTTTATTCTTTTCTTGATTTTCCATAGTCGCACCCTCCAATAAAATCATTTTGCTCACGATTTTGACAGTAATGAGCAACGTCCACACAAAAAAGCTATATATTATCATAACATGAAAGGTATAAAATTGTGAACAATGAGGATAGAAAGGAACGGTTAAATGTCAAATATTGTACTTTTAATTTCAACAAATGCACAAAAAGAGGTGATGTCTTATTACGCAAGTTATTATGTGGAGCGAAAAGCACCAGGTGTCGTATTCGCCGCAAAACTTCCTGATACAGCTATTACGATGTACAAATCGGGGAAATGTATGTTTCAAGGAGGGGGCGCTGAGCGAGAAGCGGCAAGATGGGGTTCCCCTGGGGTAACAACAACCCAAAAGTCCTCACCTGTTGGAGCAAAAGGAGATACGCTTCCCGAGGGCTTTGCTTCAATGTCTGTTTTAGGCTCCGATGAAACAGGGACAGGCGATTATTTTGGGCCTATAACCGTCGCGGCAGTTTACGTTCCTTCTTCAAAAATCGAACTAATAAATGAGCTCGGCGTTAAAGATTCTAAAATGCTTACTGATGACTATATGCGAAAAATAGCTCCAGATTTACGCGCGGCATGTATCCATAGCGTACTCGTATTACGCAATGAAAAATATAATGTATTACAAGCAAAAGGTTACTCTCAGGGCAAAATGAAAGCAATGATGCATAATAAGGCGCTTGGCAATACATTGTCAAAAATGGCCCCTGAAAAGCCTGCACATATATTAATTGATCAGTTCGCAGAGCGCGGGGTCTATTACAATTACTTAAAAAATGAGCGCGAAATTGTTAGAGATGACGTACTTTTTTCAACGAAAGCAGAACAATTACATGTTTCAGTCGCTACCGCTTCGATTTTGGCACGCGCTGCATTCTTAAAGGAAATGGACCAACTAAGTGAGCTAGCTGGCATAGAGTTACAAAAAGGAGCATCTAGCAAGGTTGATGCATTAGCGGCACGAATTTGGCGTGGACAAGGCGAGGAATTTTTGCGTTCTATCACGAAATGGCATTTTGCGAATACAGAGAAGGCTCGGAAGCTAAAATAAATATAGAGGACTACTGCCATTGATTTCGCTACAGTCTGGCGCTTTCCACGGGCACACTGTAAGCCGCAGCCCTCGCTAACGTGCGGATTGTTGCGACTTACGTGGCGTGCGTTCTCGCAGGAGCCGCCAGCTCTCCGCTCCAATTAACTTAATAGGTAATAAAAAAGACAAAAGGCACCAAGAGTTAACTTCTTGGTGCCTTTTGTCGACACTCTAAGCTGTCTCTAATTTCAAGACAGCTTGTTAAATTAGTATAAATTAACGTACTTCTGTTCCTTCAATTGTGGCGATTGCTTTTAACACTTTGTTATGTGCTACAACAACTTCATCATCTGTTAATGTTCGTTCTGGATCGAAGTATGTTAATGAGAAGGCAACAGATTTTTTACCTGCCTCCATTTTTTCACCTTCGTAGACATCGAACACGCGAATATCCTTTAACAGCTTCACGCATGCTGAACGAATAGCGGTAATTACTTCACCCGCTGCTGTTGCACGGTCCATAACTAATGCGATATCTCGAGACATAGCTGGGAAACGAGGAACTGGTTTATAACCAAGTGGTGCTTCACTTGCATTTGCATGAAGTAATGCTACTAAATTCATTTCCATTACGTACGTATCTTTTACACCCCATGTTTTTTGTTCTGCAGGATGTAAACCGCCGATAATACCAACTTGTTCTCCATCTAATAAGATGTTAGCTGTACGTCCAGGATGTAAACCAGCTACTTCTGATTTAACAAATGTAATACGATCTGCTAAACCAAGCTTACCAATTACGCCCTCGATAATCCCTTTTAATACGAAGAAATCTACTTCCTTTTTCTCGCCTTGCCAAGCATGATCTAACCATTTACCTGTTAAAACAGCTGCAACATGCTCTTCTTCAAACGGTAGCCCCTCTTCTGTTTGACCAAGGAAGACAGAACCAACTTCGTATAATGCTACGCTATCTGCTTTACGCGCAACGTTATATGCTGCTGCTTCAATTAAATGTGGAATTAAGCTTTGACGTAGTGTTGAACGATCTTCACTCATCGGCATTAATAAACGCGTTACAGGCTCTGCTTTTAGTGCAAAGCGTTGTGATAGTGCTGCAGATGTTAAAGAATAAGTGACAGCTTGATAAAGTCCTGCGCCTTCCATAAAGTTACGCACTACACGACGATTTGCTTGGTAAGCTGTCAATGTCCCAACTTGGTTAGCACCTTCTGGTAAAGTCATTGGAATTTCATCGTAACCATATAAACGTGCAATTTCTTCAACGATATCTTCTTCAATTTTAATATCTTGACGACGTGTTGGAGCATCGATAATTAATAAGCCATTCGCTGCTTCTACACCAAATTTCAAACGCTCTAAAATCGAAAGCATATCTTCTAATGAGATTTTCATGCCAAGACGTTCGTTAATAAAGTCTGGAGAGACAACAACACGTGCTGGTGTTTTATCTAATTCATCTACGATACACGTACCCTCTAACACTTCACCGCCAGCTAACTCAGCAAGTAATGCTGCTGCACGTTCTGCTGCAGGAAGCACTCGGTTTGGATCAACGCCTTTTTCAAAACGAGCTGATGCATCCGAGCGAAGACCTAGATTACGTGAAGTTTGGCGCACTGTTAAGCCATCGAAATAGGCAGATTCAATAACAACAGTTGTTGTAGATTCTGTTACCTCAGAGTTTGCTCCACCCATTACACCTGCAATCGCTACTGGCTCTTTGCCATTCGTAATCACTAAATCAGTCGCCTTTAATGTACGTTCTTGGTCATCTAAAGTCGTGATTTTTTCACCTTCTGTTGCTTTACGAACAACAATTTCACCTGTTGCTAAGCTATCATAGTCAAATGCATGAAGTGGTTGACCATATTCCATTAAAATATAGTTTGTCACATCGACTACATTGTTGTGAGGACGTACTCCAGCTGCCATTAAGCGGTGCTGTAACCACATTGGTGATTCTGCAATTTTAACGTTTTTCACAACTTTCGCTACGTACATTGGGTTTGCTTGTAGATCTTCCACTTGAAGCTTTAATAAGTCCCCTGCCTTTTCAGAAGATGTATTATAAGCGATTTCTGGGTACTTTACTTCTTCGGAAAGAATTGCACCAACCTCATAAGCTACCCCTAACATTGAAAGCGCATCGGAGCGGTTTGGTGTTAAGCCAAGCTCAAGCACAGTATCACGAAGACCTAAAACCGCTAGTGCATCAGAACCCACCTCTGCATCTGCTGGTAACACATAAATGCCTTCAGCATAAGCTTTCGGTACTAACTTACCTTCAATACCAAGCTCTTGCAATGAACAAATCATACCGTTTGATTCGTGCCCACGAAGTTTTGCTTTTTTAATTTTAATGCCACCTGGTAAATGTGCACCAGGACGAGCAACGATTACTTTTTGACCTGCATCTACGTTTGGCGCTCCACAAATAATTTGTTGTGGTTCCGCCTCCCCAACATCTACTTGGCAAATGTTTAATTTATCGGCTTCAGGGTGCTTCTCTTTTGACACAACATAGCCGACAACGACTTTATCCATACCGCTAGCACGGTCAATAACTGCGTCTACTTCTATGCCAGAGCGTGTAATTTTTTCTGCTAAATCTTCAGGCGCTAAGTCCTGTGTACTTACATAATCTTTTAACCATTCTAATGATACTAACATTTATAGTCCCCCTTACGCCTCTGTTCGCTCGAATTGTGATAAGAAACGTGTATCACTTGTATAGAAATGACGAATATCGTCGACACCATATTTCAACATAGCAATACGTTCTGCACCAATACCAAATGCGAAACCAGAAACTTTCTTCGGATCATAACCAGCCATTTCAAGCACATTTGGATGTACCATACCCGCACCTAAAATTTCAATCCAACCTGTGCCTTTACATACGTTACAGCCTGAGCCACCGCATTTGAAGCAAGAAATGTCCATCTCTACAGAAGGCTCTGTGAATGGGAAGAAGCTTGGGCGTAAACGAATTTCACGATCAGCACCGAACATTTTTTTCGCTAACGTATCTAACGTTCCTTTAAGGTCGCTCATACGAATATTTTCGCCAATTACTAAACCTTCAATTTGCATGAATTGGTGAGAGTGTGTTGCGTCATCATTATCACGACGGAATACCTTCCCTGGACAAATTATACGAATGGATTCGCCTTTTTTTGCTTCCATTGTGCGAGCCTGTACTGGTGATGTATGAGTACGTAATAATATTTCCTCGGAAATATAGAACGAGTCCTGCATATCACGCGCAGGGTGACCTTTTGGTAAGTTTAAAGCTTCAAAGTTATAGTAATCCTTTTCTACTTCTGGTCCTTCAGCAATTTCGTAACCCATACCGATAAATAAGTCTTCAATTTCTTCGATAACACGTGTTAATGGGTGACGGTTACCTACTTTAATATCACGGCCAGGTAATGTAACATCAATCGACTCACTTGCTAATTTTTCAGCAATAGCTGCTTCTTCTAAAACAGTTACTTTTGTTTCTAGCACCACAGTGACATTTTCACGAACTGTGTTAACTAAAGCACCCATTTTCGGACGTTCCTCAGCCGATAGTTTCCCCATGCCTTTTAATAAATCTGTAATTGGCCCCTTTTTCCCTAAATAAGCGACACGCACATCATTTAATTCTTTTAAATTTGCTGCTGCTTCAATTTTCGCTAGCGCTTCTTGCTCTAATTGCTTTAATTGCTCTTCCATGTGTAAAACCTCCTTGTTCATATAAGTGCCCGCCTGCACAAATGGCACAAAAAAACCTCGCCCCCAAAAAAGGGACGAGGACATATTCGCGGTACCACCCTAGTTATTGCACGATTAACTCCGCACAATCACTTCATTGACATAACGACTCGATTGAAGCCGGCATACCTTTACAGCCATTTTCACTTGCTGGTCCCGGTAGCTGCTCGCAGGCTGAATTCAAAATTGCATTGGTTCGGCGCTGGCTCTCAATCTCTGGCCTACGCTCCCTGTCGTCCATTCACAATCTTTACTACTTCCCGGTCAAAGCATTTCAATATACTTAATTACAATTTAAATGTGATTATACATTATTACGCCGCTTCAAAGCAAGGGGCATCTGTTCCTTGTTGCAATATGATTTGATTTATCGGCGCTTGCTGCTGTGTTATGATCAATTGCCGTAGTTTTATCGGCGATTGCCAGCGTTTTATCGGCGATATCGACTTGTCTAATATGTGTAAGACAATACTTATTTTACAAACCCATATAAAACAATACCTGTTGCAACAGCGACATTTAATGATTCTGCTTGTCCAAAAATAGGAATAATGATATTTTGATCCGTCATTGCTAATAACTGCGGATTAATGCCACTTCCTTCATTCCCCATCATTATAGCAAAAGCACCCGTATGCTGAATATCATTATAAACGACAGCATCCTCATCAAGTGCTGTTCCAAATACAGGCACACCATTTTCCTGAAGCATATCAATCCAATCTTCTAGTTCTCCACGAATCACTGGAATATGAAAATGTGATCCTTGCGCAGAACGCAGTGTTTTCGGGTTATAAAGATCTGCACAGCCCTTGCCAAGTATAACCGCATCCAAACCAGCTGCATCCGCTGTTCGAATCATTGTTCCAATGTTTCCTGGATCTTGTACAGCATCGATTAAAAGAACCTTGCGCCAAGAAACCATTACATCTTGCTCTACCGTCATCTGCTTACAAACTGCAAAGACTCCTTGTGATGTCTCAGTCTCTGCAAATTCCTTTGCAACAGCTGCTGTCACTTCTACCATTGCGACATCATCAATTGGCCATAGCATAGGTAAATCAACGCCCTCACGCACAATTAGCTGTAACACTTGACCACTATTTTTCAACGCTTCTTCTACTAAATGGAAGCCTTCAACTAAAAACTCACCTGAACGCTCACGCTCTTTTCGAGTAGTCGCTAATTTTTTCCAATATTTCACTAACGCATTTTGCGTAGATTCTATTCTCTTCATCGTCTTTCGTACCGCCTTTTTCCTATTTACTGTTCATTATTATACAGTAGAAAACAACAAATTACATAGTCCAGCAAAATGTAGGCAATTGTCAGAATTGTTTGGGTGTCTGGTACTCAAAAGTGCTTACTCTATTTCTTCCATTCTCCTTCGATACATACAAAGCTTTATCAGCCTTTTTCAAAATCGTCAAATCGGTATCCTCTTCAGTTACTGTTGCAATACCGATACTGATTGTGATGCTACCAGTTTGCCACTGTGCCTGTTCAACAGCTTGACGTAATTGCTCGGCAATAGTCCACGAAGTAGTCACATCTGTTTCAGGTAAAATGATGACAAATTCCTCCCCACCAAAACGAGCAACTACATCACCTTGACGAGCTTGGGCATTTAAAATTTGTGCCAATTGGGCAAGGACTTCATCACCTACTTGATGTCCGAATGTGTCATTTACCTTTTTAAAATGATCGATATCTAAAATTAAAAGAGAGAATGGTTTTGCTGATTCGTGAAATATAGCTAGCTGCTCCTCAAGCTGCTCTTGAAAAAATCTTCTGTTTTTCAATCCTGTTAGCTTATCAGTAACGGATAGTTCTACTAATGTAGCGTTGATGTTTAATAGCTCATCTTGTTTTTTCCCAATTTCCAAATGCAGTTGCTCTAATTTAGCTAAAGCCTGATCCTTTTCTAAATAAGCAGCCTCTAGTTGCTTTTTCGCTGAGCGTAATTCTAACTCATAATCAATGCGCTTTTTCATCGGTACTAAAATACAATCAATACATTCAGTCTCTTCCACCAAATACTTCCTGCCATTCAATAGAAAAGGAACAGCTGTACCATTGCAATGTTTTAAACTGATAAACAGTTCTTCTACACGATCGTTAAGATTTATAGTTGGGTAAAAATAAGAATGAAAAATCATCTTATTCGGCTTGGACATTAGCAATTCAATATGCTGGTGTAATAAATCCACCCGTTCATAACCCATCCACTCCAGAAAGGTTTGATTCACCTCTATCATCATTCCATCATGCGTAATGGCAATAAATCCACAAGGTGCATAGTTCAATCGTTTATCCATGAATTATTCATAATCCTTTCATATTCCATTACAGAAATTGTGTAATTAACTGAATCGTTTCCTCTGGGTGACTAATATGAGGATAATGACCTTTTGCAGTCATCAATCGAAACGTACTTGCTTTTAAATGGTTGTGCAAATATTCACCAACCTCAATTGGAACTATACTATCATCCGAACATTGCATAATTAAAATAGGAACACTAGCCTTTATTAAGTCGCCTCGATGATCTGATAAGAACGTTACTTCGGCAAACTCCCTTGCAATAACTGGGTTAGCAGATTTAAAAGTCTGTTCAAGCTCTATTGTTAGTTTTGGAGAATCAGGATTATTCATGGCAATCGGCGCTAGAAAGCTAGCCCAGCCTGAAAAATTCATTTCCATCATATCTAATATTTCTGTAATATCACTCAGCTCAAATCCACCAACATAGCCATTTCCATCATTTAAATACCGTGGCGAAGGGCCAATCATCACTAGTTTTTCAAAATAATCAGGGCGTTCAATGGATGCAAGCAAACCAATCATTGAACTAATCGAATGACCAATAAAAATGACTTGTTGCAGTCCAAGAGTCTCAATGATGTCTAAAACATCCTGCTTGTACCCTTGAAGAGACTGATATTTTTCGGATTGATAAGCGTTTAAATCTGAATTACCTGAACCAACATAATCAAACAAAATAATTTGATAATGCTCCTCAAAAGCTGGCGTAATATAGCGCCACATATTTTGGTCGCAACCAAATCCATGCGCAAAAAGGATCGGCTGCTTCCCTTTTCCAATTATCTTCACATTATTGCGTTCCATAACATCCATCATCGCATTTACCCCTTCTAGAAATATATGTAATATCTCCATTTTGACTGTGCTTTCAATAATTATCAAGGAAATAATAATAGTGAACTAAACAAAAAAGTAGAATGCTAATTTTCTATGCACTCTACTTTCCATCTAACGATATTCTAAAAAACTTGTTCTAGCATTACATCCACTTTTTAATCGTTGGAATACTTTGAGGGAATGTAAAAACATTGTAAGGATCATATTTGGTTTTCACTTCTCTTAGTCGTCTAAAATTACGTCCATAATAGGCGGTTGGCCAATTTTGAATAGATTGATCTGGAAAATTCACATAATCCCCCATTGTAAAAGGAGATAATGTCCTTCTTATATCCTCAACCCACTGCACATTTTCCTTTTCATCTTCATGATTTTCCCATGAAGTGATATATTCTTGGGCAATTAGCGCATTTCTATAATAATAGGCAGTTCTGCTTGATGCAATCTGACCTACAGCACCTCTTAGCGACTGTTGCCAGATGCTAGCATTTCTATTAGGGGCATCTGCTAAAAATTGTTTCATTTTCGAAATTGCCACATGCGGAAAAGGCTTTTCAATAAAGGAACCTGATCTTTTGCGGAATGCTGGTTGATTGCCACTTGCAACATCAAAAAATCGTACTGCTTTAATGTACGGTACTTCTTTTATCCACACTTCCGTAGGTGAACCACTTTTCCTTAAAGGCCGCAAAAGCTTTTTTAATTCAGAAGCCACACCAACAAATAAACCTTGCACCACAATTTCGCCTACTTCCTGTGATTTTAGCTCTATTTGTGAAGTTATGCGTTCATCCGTAAATGGCGCCCATTTTTGCCAAGCATCAAAAGCAATCTCAAAATCATCCCACTCCCACACGATAGCGAAAAGTGTAACGTCTGAAATTGGTTGAAGCTTGAACGTAAGGGCAGTAACAACACCGAAATTGCCCCCACCGCCGCCACAACTAGCCCAAAATAAATCACTATTCACCTGTCGGCTTGCTTGGATTAGCTCGGCTCCTAGATGTTCACTCGCTCTGACCATTTCAATTTCCATCAAGTGATCGCAAGTAAGCCCGAAAGGACGGGATAGCATGCCAATACCACCACCTAGTGTTAAGCCAACAATCCCTACACTACTTTCGGTTCCAGCTGGGATTGTCATACCATGCTCCCATAATGTACGGTATACCTTTCCCAGATTAGCACCAGCCTCAATTCGAGCAGTTCCATCTTCCAAATTAACTGTGATGTTGTTCATTTCACTCACATCTATAATTAGACCGTTATTGACTAAGGAATAATTTTCATAATGATGTCGCCCGCTCCTTATTCGAAAATCTTCATTATTTTCCCTGACCCACCTTAAAGCATTGATTACATCTTTTGTTCTTTGACAGAAGACAATTTTACTCGGGAATTTCGGCAGACTTAAATTATTATTTGTTCTCGCTTCGTCATAATCTGGATCACCTGGACTAACAATTCTTCCTGTGAGCTTTACTTTCTTCAACGTCCAGCTCCTTTCTCAAATGATACAATTCGCACGTACTATACTATGTATAACGAATAAGAAAAAAATATGAGTATTGAATGATGAAACAATTAAAAATTACACTACATTTCATCATTAGGTAGATATTTGGTTACATATGATGCATTAACAAAACCTATTTAGGAGGAGTCCGAATGTTAATACATGTGGTAAGCGCTGGTGAAACACTTTGGCAAATTGCGAACCGCTATGCTGCACCAATGAGTGCTATTATTCAATTGAATGCTTTACCTGACCCAAATCAATTAGTGATTGGACAATCGCTCGTTATACCTTCTTCTTTTACAACGCATACCGTTAAAAAAGGCGAAACATTGTCGTCCATTGCCCAACAATATAACGTGTCATTGCAATCCATTATCCAAGTAAATCATCTTACAAATCCCGATGTTTTAACACCTGGAACAAAACTAATCATTCCTCCAATTATTCATATTGTGGAAGCTGGCGAGACATTATCACAAATTGCTAGGAGCTATAGTACAACCGTTCAAGCCATTATAGAGGAAAACGATATTACAAACCCCAATATGATTTATGTCGGTTCACACTTAGTTATTCCAAGAACGAAACCTATCGTTGAAGTAAATGCCTATACGTACCAAACACCCGATGAAGCTGTTCAGTCACTAAATGCAGTGGGCTATCTTCTTACTTATTTTAGTCCGTTTGCTTATTTGATGAACGCAGACGGAACATTAGAACCTTTGAACGACAAAGCAATGCTAGATGCTGCTAATTCTCAAAATATTATACCGATGTTAACCGTTACGAACTTCACATCAACAGAAACTGGATCCAACTTAACCCATGTAATATTATCGAATGAGCAATTATCAGAAAAAGTTATCGATAATATTTTAAAAGTCATGGACGATAAAGGCTATAAAGTACTAAATGTAGACTTCGAAAATGTCCTACCCGCTGATCGAGAAAACTATAACCAATTCCTTCAATTAGCAGTTGATCGCCTTCACCCGAAAGGATATTTAGTATCAACCGCACTTGCTCCAAAAACAGGTCCATCTCCAGCAGGGTCAACTTATGAAGCATATGATTATGAGGCACATGGAAGAATTGCAGATTTTGTTATACTGATGACTTATGAATGGGGCTATCGACTTGGACCTCCGCAGGCAATCTCTCCAATTAATGAAATGAGGAAAGTTGTAGAATATGCTCTAACCGTAATGTCTGCTAATAAAATATTTTTAGGCTTCCAAATTTATGCACGTGATTGGCTCGTTCCACACGTGAAAGGTCAAGAAGCAGAAACATTTAGCCCGCAAGAAGCGGTGGCAAGAGCGCAACAATATGGAGCAACTATCCAATATGACAGAACGGCACAATCCCCTTATTTTCGCTATGTTGACAAGCAAGGAAAAAATCATGAAGTATGGTTTGAAGATGCAAGAAGCGCACAAGCTAAGTTCGACCTAACAAAGGAATATAATCTCCGTGGTATTAGCTATTGGGCTTTAGGTTTTCCTTTCCCACAAAACTGGGCACTATTAGATAATAATTTTTCAATAAAGAAATAAATATTGCACTTATCATTTACCTAAACTCGACCTTTCATAAGTAAACATATACACTCATTTTTTTTGCATTGCTACATGTTATTCTTATGTTTCCCTAGTTTTTCCCTTGATAAAAATATCAATTCGAAGCCATATTAAGAAATATTAAAGCGAAAGGAGCATACAAACATGGGAAGAGATAATAAGCAAGGGCAAAGCAATAACAAAGGTTCATTACCGCAGACGCCAAAAAACCAAAAAATTGCACCAAACAAAGTAAAAGAAGAATTTTCTCAAGAATTTACGGAGCTTATTAATTCCGTAACGAAAAACAAGCAAAAAAAATAAGGAGGGTCTTCGATTGGATTATTTACGCGCACAAGAAATTGTTGCCTCTCCAAAGGAATATGAAGTGAGCTATAATGGCGTTTCTGTATGGATTGATAAGCTACATGAAGATGGCAAAACAGCAACCGTTCATTTACGACGCTCACTAGAAGAACGCTCTGAAGTTACGATTTCCGAGCTAAAAGAAGAATACCTCGTTCATTAAATAACACCCCAACCTAAAAAAATCCGCATTGTACTTTTGTCGGCCAGCATATTACATCCAAATTTGCTGTCCCAACTTAAGTCAAAGCGGATTTTGCCTTTTATTCCTTTACACTCAGTGCATTAAATGTGATATTTTTCACCGCATTTAAACTGCTCTAAAATCTGTTCAGCATGAACATGTAAATCTTTAAACGTCGCAGTCAGCTGCTCGGCAGTAATAGGTTTACTAAATAAATAACCTTGTATATAATCGCAATCGCCTGCAATAAGGAATGCCAGTTGAGCAACTTCTTCTATCCCCTCAGCCACAACCTTTAGACGTAAATGCTTAGCCATAGACAAAATCATAGAAACGAGCGCTTCATCATTAGCGTCATGCTGGATATTATGTACAAAAGCGCGGTCGATTTTTAAACAGTCAATTGGAAATTCTTTTAAATATGACAAGGACGAGTAACCTGTCCCAAAATCATCGACTGCTATTTGAATTCCTAGTCCTTTTAATTCATGTAATAATTGGGTCATTTGATCAATATTCATTGTCATACTTTCGGTTATTTCCAACTGAAGATAGCTTGGTTCAAGCTTACTTTGCTGTAAAATCTCCTTCACCATTTGCACTAAATCTTGCTGAAATAATTGCCCAAGCGATAAATTAACTGCAACCTTCATTTTAGGTAGACCTTGTGCCTCCCACGCCTTCGCTTGCAAGCATGCAGTTTCTAGTATCCATTTACCAAGAGGAATAATTAGACCGGACTCCTCGGCAATCTCTATAAACTTATCTGGTGGAATAAAGCCACGAACTGGATGACGCCAACGCACAAGCGCCTCCACCGATTCAATTCTCCCTGTTTTCAAATTTATTTGAGGCTGGTAATCCAAATAAAATTCCTGTTGTTCGAGTGCTCTATGTAATTCCTGCTCTAGTAATATACGATCTGTCACGCCAGTTGACATATGCTCTTTATAAAAAAGAAAACGTTGCGGTATTTGGCTTGCTTCACGCATTGCAAGCTGTGCATGCATCAATAATTCTTCAGCAGAACAATATTTTTCATTGAATGCAATGCCTATATTCACATTACCTTTTAATGAGAAAAGCTGTACTTGTAGTGGCTTATCCATTGCACTTTTTAAGTTCAGACAAAACTGTATTAGTTCTTCATGTGTTTGTACATGATTAACATAAATAACGAATTGGCTTTCCCGTAACTTTGTTGCAAAATAATGCGGAGGTAGCATTGCTTGAATCCTTTCCGCTACAAGTTTCATCATTTTATTGGAATTGCTAATACCTAAGGAGTCGCTAATGGTTGCAAGACGGTCAATTTCAATAGAAATAACTGCCTTACATTTACCATCCTTATGCAACTCCTCCTTTAATGTTTTCAGCAGAAGACGCTCATTTGGCAGTTGGGTAATATCATCATGATAAGCTTGAAAAGTTAGCTCCTGTTGCGATTGTTCCAGGTCTTGCTTAATTTTCAATAGCTGTAGATAAGGTTTTTCCACAGAAGTATAGTAAATCGCCTTTAAGAAAACATAATAAGCTAAAAACTGGTAAAGTAGAGCGGTAAACATCCAAATCGCACTGTAGTCTTTGCTGAAAACAAACAAAAGATCGCTTAAAATTAAGTATACTGACCCACTAATGAGCCATAGCACCTGTTTCGGCGCACTTCTATAATGCTTGCTTAAAAAATAGATAGAAACACCTTGGATCATCCCAGTCAATAATTGGACTGTATGTGGTATTATCGGAGAACTATTTTCAAGCAATGGCTGTGCCTTATATAAAATAAGAAGCATAATGGTAACAGTAAAAAGGGCGATTCCATAAGCTACCCTACGGTGAGCCAATGTTAACTTTATTCTAGGCTTTATAATCATAAGTAGGATACCTATTACTAATGCAATCTGCATTAAAATCTGTATCCAGACGCCTAATAATACAGTGTCTAAATTTTGCGGGACTGATATGACAATATTAGAAATCTCTAGCAAAGCGATAAGGAAAAAAACACTGCCTATGTATAATGTATGATTAATTAATAAATGCGAAAATACTAGCCATGAATGAATGGCGATTGTCATCGTAAAAACAACAATTAATATTTTCATAATCAATCTTAAATAATCGACGATACTTCCTTCTATAAAAATAGTAATAAGCTGATTATTAAAAGCTAATAGAGGTATCAATAGAAGCAGCGGTATCGCACTATACCATAGCTCCCTTTTATCTATAATTAAATGATTACGCGCGTTTTCCAATACTAACCCTCCATATCAATATATACACAATCAAAATAGATAGGTATCTATACCTACATATTATTTTCGAAGGCCTTAAAATTGTATATTTCTTTGACTTCTTACAAATCATAGCATTTTAATTGGACTTTGTATGCAATTAGTAAAGTATGCTAATATTCAATTTATTTTGATATTAGCATACTTTTACTATCTTTTAGTAGTAATTTAGTTTATTGACAAAAGTGACTACGCAGTTTTTTCATTAGTCTAGTGCGTCTTTTTTTGACTGCGGCGACTGATAGTTGTAGTACTTTAGCTATTTCTTCATACCTATAACCTTCTAGGTAATAAAGTTGCAGTATCTTTCTTTCTTCCTCTTTTAACTGATTCATTATTTTTTCTACTAATGAGCACTCTTCTAGTCGATTTATTTGTTCCTCACGACAACGTATAATGTTCAAGGTGTCATCCGCCACTAATGATATATTGTCTTGAAATCGCCTTTCTTTCGTGAGTTCTTTCAAAATTTCTCCTTTCACTGTTGTATAAATATAGGCAGAATATTGCCCCTTCGAAGGATCAGCATTTTCGTAAGCTTTCCACACGGCAATAGCTGCAATATGACGATAATACTCAAAGTCTTTGTAAATATGGCACTTTACTAAAATGGAGGTAATCATCGGCTGTACCAATTCTAATATTTCCTCAAATGGCTGCTCTGGCGAAAGAATTTGTGTATGTTTTTCAAATGACACTGATACTTTCCTAACGACTTGTGCACAGTCCATTATTCCTAGGTGTTATTAGCTTAACTTGCGATAGAAAGCACGTCGAATGCCCCTTTTACAATAAATCTTTAAAGATTTGCATGAATTTCTGTCTAAATTTTAAGCAAAAATCGAGAGAATTTAAAAAATTCCTATGTTTTGCATTAATTTTTATACATATTTCTAATTTCAGTGGACAAATTATGACTAAGGAGGCGAAATAGATGAATTTTCAAATAAGAGATGCCATTACGGCAAATGTCCATGGTCAATCAGCAGCAGAATTTAAGGATATAGTCCAAGATGCCATTTCACGTGGTGAAGAGCATTTACTACCAGGGCTAGGCGTATTTTTCGAAAAATGGTGGCAACAATCGTCTACAGATGAACAAGATGCATTCGTACAAAAGCTAGAAAAAGTATTTGCACACTGATTTTTTATAAACAGTACATTCCATTTCCACTAATCGCATGATAAATTAGATTTATCAGAAAGTTTGGAGGGATTGGAATGACTGTTGCAGTAGAGCTAATAGTAAATCAACTTAGAGAGGTATTATCAGATGAGCAGGTGTCAACAAACGAGACGGTACGAGAGCTACATGGCAAAGATGAATCCCATCATGCAATGAACTTGCCAGATATAGTAGTGTTTCCACGTTCTACAGGAGACGTTAGTGCCATCATGAAAATCGCACATGCAAATCTTATACCAGTCGTACCATTTGGCGTTGGCTCAAGTTTAGAAGGAAATGCTATTCCGATTGCCAACGGTATTTCTATCGATTTTTCTGAAATGAATACAATTTTAGATATTCGCCCAGAAGATTTACTCGTTAAAGTGCAACCGGGTGTGACTCGTGCACAATTAAATAAAGAATTTAAAAAACACGGCCTTCAATTTACGGTAGATCCAGGAGCAGATGCGACACTTGGAGGAATGGCAGCAACGAATGCCAGTGGTACTACAGCTGTTCGTTATGGTGTTATGCGCGATCAAGTGCGTGATTTAGAAGTTGTACTTGCAGATGGTACCGTTATTCATACTGGAAGCTTAGCAGCTAAATCATCTTCGGGCTATCATTTGAATGGCTTATTTGTTGGTTCAGAAGGTACATTAGGTTGCTTTACAGAGCTGACATTGCAAGTATATGGTATTCCTGAATTTGTAACTGCGGGCCGTGCTGTATTTGAAACAGTTGGCGAAGCTGTCAGTGCAGTTGCCGCATTGTTACAGGCTGGTATTTCCATTGGTCGTGTAGAGCTTGTCGATGAAGCTTCTATTACACAAGCTAATATTTATAATGAAACTTCTTATGATGAAAAACCTACACTGTTTTTAGAGTTCCACGGTAATGATGCAGGTATGCAAGCAGATATTGAATTTGCTACAGAAATTTTTGAGGACTTCGGCTGTACGTCTGTCGAGTTTGAGCAAGACAATGCAGCTCGCAATAAGCTATGGGAGGCACGACATTCATTGGCCTATGCATATATTCATGCGTACCCAGGGAAAAAGCTTATGTCAACGGATGTTTGTGTTCCAATTTCGAAATTGGCTGAAACGATATTGTATGCCCGTGAACAGCTAAACAACGTCGGTCTAGCGGGAGGGATTGTCGGACATGTCGGAGATGGAAATTTCCATGCATTGTTAATGTTAGACCCCACTGATGCACACGAACGGGCACTAGCTGACCGTTTTAATGAGCATATTGTGCAATATGCGCTGCTTCGCGGAGGAACTTGTACCGGTGAACATGGTGTAGGTATTGGCAAAATGAAATATCAATCGATGGAGCATGGTGCCTCGTTACTCGTAATGAAGAGCATTAAGGCAGCACTCGATCCGCATAACATAATGAATCCAGGGAAAATTTTCAACTTATAGTTGCGAGGAATTTTTCTCAATTGCAATTCATTCCATAACCAATGAAAACACGGTCTCCTCCACTATGGTAGGGACCGTGTTTTTCCTTAAAGGTGCCAGGCACTCATATTACATTCTGGCCTAGTGCGCGAGGAACCATCGTTTCGACAAAATAATCCTCTTCCTCGTAAATTATTTTTTTTAGCTCTATACCGAAAAATTCTTTCATCCGAGACTCAGTCATTACCTCTTGAACATTGCCATATATAACATCCTTTTCTTTCGCTGTCATCAACACATGATCTGCAAGGTAAAAGGCATGGTTTGGGTAGTGAGTATTAATGATGCAAGAAATACCTCGCTCCTTTGATAAGCGCTTTATCGTTTGCAATATAACAATTTGCTTTTGTATATCCAAATGTGATTCAGGTTCATCCAATATTAAAACTTCAGGATTTGACACGAGCGTACGGGCAATTAAAGCCAACTGTAGCTCTCCTCCACTAATTTCATTACACGATTTTTTAGCAAGATGCATTATCCCAATTGTATTTAGTGCTACATGAGCCGCTTCCATATCTTTAGCTGAAGGCTGAGCCAATGTACTAATATATGGCGCACGTCCCATGACAACAAGCTCCTCTACTGTAAAACCAAATACCATTTTATGCGCCTGTGGCACATAGCCTACTCGCTTCCACAATTCCTTACGATCCATTGTTGCAAGAGGCTTACCATCAATCATCGTCTTGCCTTTTTTCCAATCGAGAAGACCTGTAATACACTTTAACATCGTTGTTTTCCCTGCACCGTTTGGTCCAAGAATAGCCATTATTTCGCCTGATGCTAATGTAAAATTAATATCTTTCGCATATAGGTTAGGCATTTTTGTGCGACGTTTCTCATAATAGTAATTGCCATCGACCACTTCTATGTTCATCCCCAACCACCTCCTGAACGACGTAATAAATAAGCAAAGAATGGTGCACCGATAATCGCTGTTAAAATGGACAAAGGAATTTCTGTCGCTGTTAATGTGCGTGCTAAATCATCGATAATTAATAAATACACACTACCGATTGCAACAGACACTGGGAGAACAAATTGATTGTTATTGCCGACAAGCATGCGTGCAACATGTGGAATAATTAAACCAACCCAGCCCACAATTCCCGCCACAGCTACAGATGCCGCTGTTATAAGTGTTGCACCAAAAATAACGAACCATTTTAAACGCGCGACTGGAACACCCATTGACTTTGCTTCATCCTCTGGCAATGTTAAAATATTTAATCGCCAACGCAGTAAATAGAGTAACAGAATACCTATTAAAATTAATGGGCCACCAATATATAAATCTTTATAGGTTGCAGTGCCAAGACTCCCCAATAGCCAATATGTAATTGCCGGTAGCTTCTCCTCTGGATCTGCCACAAATTTTATAAGGGAAATCAAGGCATTAAAAAGTGCCGACGTTACAACACCCGCCAATACAAACATAAAAATAGGTGCATTCTTTTTTGCACCTGCTACTAAAAATGTAAAGCCAATAGCGCCTAAACCAAAAAGAAGTGCCATTATTTGTGCCGAAAAATTTTGGCCAAATAATAAAATACCTAATGATGCACCAAAACCTGCACCTGCTGAAACACCTAAAATATCTGGCGAAACTAACGGGTTGCCAAACATACCCTGGAAGCCTGCACCCGCTATCGCTAACCCTCCGCCAATTAGAAGAGCGAGCAAAATACGTGGTAAACGAACATTCATCACAACTGTTTCTTCCATCTTTGTCCAAGTTTGTTCAATTGGGAACACTTGTGATGTTAAAATTTTTATAATATGGTCAAGACCTACTTCGAATCGACCAACACCGAGTGAAATGATTGCTACCATAATCGGTAGCAACCATAGCAATGCAATAATCCATTTCTTCATTTAACAATCAATCCTTAATATTTCGCCGCGTCAGAAGAAGGGTTTAATATATCATGTATTTCCTCATCTGTTACGTCAAATTCATAGAAATCTTTGTAATACGTTTTAATTTCATCTTCAATCTTATACGTAAATAACTCTGGATGATTTTTTTGAGCCATCCACTTTAGCATTAATGGTGCATCGCCACTTGGTGGGAACCAGCGATATATACCTAATGGAATTTTATAAACCTTTCCATCTTGCACTGCCTTTACTTGACTCCAGTCCTGTCCATCAACTTTATTTTCAAGTAAATCTTCGGGCTGTGTTTCCGTAAAGTTTGTAATGTAAATAATATCAGGATTCCAAGAGTAAATTTGTTCCATATTCACTTCTTTTCTTCCTTGTACATCCTTTTCAGCAACATCTATCGCACCTGTTGCGTTTAGCCATTGATTGCCGAAGAAGTTGCTACCACCTACCGTAATCGATTTATCATTATGCATAAATAAAATTAATGCACGTGGCTTGTCCTCTTTTGCTACATCTTTTAATTTGGCATCTAGTTCAGACTGCACTTTTTCGCCCTCTTGTAAAAAACGGTCCGCACGATCAGTCGTTCCAGTTATTTTGCTCGTTAATGTTAGCCAGCTATTGAAAGTTGCTAATGGTTCAGCAGCTGCTGCATCAATTGTTTGTACCCCAACAACAGGAATACCCGCTTCAGTAATTTTATTAATAGAATTTTCGTCTGTCGCATTTTCTACATACAGTTGGGGATTTACCTTTAATAATTCCTCAATATTCACTTCACCATTTTGAATAAATGACGTTTTCGCATTTAACACATCTGGTGAAATTTTTGCTAAGATAGAGTTTTTCGCAGCATTATACGAATTTGGATGCATACCCACTATCTCTTTTGTAGAGTTTGTCGCTACATACCATGTAGAGAAATATGGCAATATCCCTCCTGTCACGACACGTTCAATTTTTCCGGGTATTGTCACTTCTCTACCTAGTTGGTCTGTCACAACTTTTTCTTCAGCCGTTGTTTGAACATCAGAAGTTTCAGACGGTTGTTCTGTTACTGCCTCCTCATCTTTATCACCACAAGCTGCTAGCATCGCCGCTAATGCTAATGTTGCTAGAAATCCGTATTTTTTCATTGTCCTTCTTCCTCTCTTAGCCATTTTGCTATACCGTGTAAAAACGGTTTTGATTGATCTATAAAACCTAGTCCTATATGAAACATAGGGTCAAGTGTTGTTACGACTAATTCTCCGTTAAAGCTTACATTATCTACATAAAATAGTGAGCGACCATCAGGAATATCAAGTAAAGACTGTGCACCTTCTGGCGGTAAAAATGAGCCATGATAATGCCATTTTAAATCACGGAGTGTTACGTATTTAAACAATGGGTGTGTCATATTTTGCTCTGTCATTGGCAAGTCTCCACCATCTCGCACCCACCAGCTAAAATTCACTTCAGAATCTTGCCAATCAATCGTAGGAAACCAATTATCCAAAATTTCACCAAAAATAATGAGCCGCTTACCTGATTCAATGAACGCTAAAAGCTGTGATTGATAACGTTTTAAATGAGGAATATCTAAACGGCAAGATAAAATTAACGTATCGTAATTTGCTAAATCATACCGATGCAGCTCTCGAATATGTAAAATATCATCATATAAATAATGAAATTCCTCCTCTGCAAAAAAGCGATTTTGAAATGGTAGTCCATTTGTGACAATCCCAATCATTATTGTATTTGAGCTCCTTTCGCTTGATTGCGTGCATATTCCGCACGAATGCATGCAAGCATTTGCACACTTAATTGACGAGCGGTATTATCCTCGTCAATGAACACACGATATATATCTGTTCCTGCACCAGCAAAAATTGTTCCATTTGTTGATTCATGATCTACATAAATAATGACTGCTCCACTTTGATCAGTCACAAGAATCTCTGCATGCAGTGGAATTTTTTCAAAATATCCACGTGAGAAAAAGCCCCTAACACCTTTGCGATAGTTAATGTCATATGCATCAATTCCCGCAAATAATGGATGGGCAGGATCTTTTATAACGATTTCACGATCCTTCAATGGAATTGGTGAACGTTTCCAGTTAGGCACACCTACTAACCAAGGTAATGATGTCTCAGTTAGCGAAAAAATTACGCCACCCTGTTTTAAATACTGCTCTAGCATCGCTTTATGCTCTAACAAAAACTGCTCCTCTACTAAATTCGTAATAATGAGGCCCGCGTAAGCACGTAAATCTGCATACGGCAAATCGTATAAATATAAAAATGTCAGTCCGCGTCTGCGATCCTCGTCTGACAACCTGGCAAATTGAATATCGATACCAATATACGCAATTGGTTTCAAAGCATTCCCTACTTTCTTTTGAAAATATATTGAAAATGATTATCATTTGCAATAGAATATATATTACAGTATATTGATAATGATTCTCAATGTCAATTTGCTTTTTATAAAATTCTAATATTCGCAACATATTTTTGGTCAAACAATATTTACATAGCATTCTAAATGTTTTTTTAATATTATTTATTACCAAAAAATGATTGGATATTTAATTATTTTACTAGGAGGATATGTTTATGAGCATTCCATTTACAATGCTAAAACTAGATCCAGGACATGCTTTTGGTGTCAATGGTCGCATGCAGAAAGATACAGGTAATGAAGCAAAAATCGTGGATCAATATGATTTCCCACTGGTTGATTTGGACGAAGTAGATGTACTCTTTATTCCAAATTTTATTGACCAAGAATGGTTATATTTACAACGTGAAAAAATTGCAGCATTTTTAGCAAACAAAAAAATAGTTGTATACTGTGGGCATTTATTCCGAGAATGGTTGCCAGGCAGTGGCCTATTTATGCCCCAACACATTCAAAATTTCAAAGATTATGAAGTCTTTCCAACGGAGCACTCAGCTATTTTCGAGGGCGTTTTAACTGAAGATATGACATTTAAAAAAGGGGTTGCAGGCTTTTTTGCACGCGGCTATAATCATGCACCAGCAAACGCTGAGATTTTATTAACGTTTGCCAATGGTAAGCCAGTTACATACATTGACCGCTTTTCAACAAATGGGACGATTTTAGTTCACGCAGGACGTGAACTGCTTGGCTATGCAGGTGAAAACAAATCTACCGATCGCATTCGCCCGCAGTTTCTAGCCTGGCTTGAAACTGAGGTACAAGCTTTAAAGGAGGACAATGATCAATGAGAAAAATTGGGGTTATATACAGTGGGCATGAATCCCATTACCGTACGTTCCACGAACCAAAGTTCAATCAATATATTACAAAGCTAATTTACCATCCAGATTTTTTAGAAACCGATATTGACGACCTTGATGTGCTTATCGTCCCCTCCCAATTAAACTATCAGCTATTGCTAGCAAGCGTTAAAAAAATCCACGCATTTGCAGAAAATGGTGGCATAATCGTTGCTTTTGGACCACAACCATGGAATTGGATTCCTGCGCAACATTGTGAAGAACGCATAACAAACTTCTGGTGGTGGCTTGATAAAGATGCTTCTAGTGGTTTAGTACTGCAAAATCCAGCGCATTCTTTATTCAATGGCTATCTCTCATTGGCAGATTGCACTTGGCATCAACATGGCGTTTTTTGGCCGCCTGAGCATGCTGATATTTTAATTGCTACAGAAGATGGTGGAGCTGTGCTCTATATAGATGCACATTCAACTGCTGGAAAATGGATTGTTACAACGCTTGATCCCGATTTTCACTTTGGTTCCTATTTCATGCCCGCAACTGAACGGTTTTTCGAAGGATTTTTCCCTTACCTTGCATATGGAACGATTTAAGGTCAGTCTCACTTAAACAAAAAAACCGCTGATAACATGCTTATCAGCGGGTTTTCTTTTACAAATCATAACGAAAGCTTTTCACCAATATATTGCCCTTGTAAAACTCTTTTGACTCGTCTCTAACAAATCCTAGTGATAAATACAGATTAATTGCAACTTGCATAATATCACCTGAATGCAAATACAGAGACTGATCTTGACGCTCGCGAGCAAAAGCAAAACTTTCTTCTAATAATTTTTTGGCTACGCCCTGCCCTCTCCCTTTAGGATGAACTGCTAATAAACGTACAATTGTTGATTCAATACCAAGTTCAGGAAGACCATATGCTTTTTCAGAGTTTGTAAATAACTGCAATCCTCCTACTATTTCTTGCTCACGCTTTGCGACTAATATCGTCTCGGCATTCGGATTTCCAACTGATGCCCGAATATCTTGTAAATATTGCGCCCAATGTGCTGGATCTTTATAATCCTTCTCATACTGCGCATAACTCTCCACAAGCACTTCCAAATAAGCTGGATAATCTTCTTGTCGTAAATGTTCAATAACAATTTCTGCTACTGCCATAGACAACACTCCTTTCAATTCTTCTTTTTTATTTGTCGGGGTTATTTAAACACAACTACACGCTACCCTTACTATAAGCCGTCACTCTTTTTTCTATTAGATGGGCAATCCATTCAACGACAATCGAAACACTCCAATAAATTAATCCGACTGCTATAAATGCCTCTAAAAATTTCAAATTAACTGAAGCTACAATATTTGCAGCGCCTGTTAATTCCTTAATTGACACAAAAAACGCTAAAGAAGTCGCATGTAAAAAGCCAATAAAGACATTTGTAAAATTAGGTATCGATTTACTAAAAGCTTGTGGTAAAATCAAGCGTCGCATTGCCTGTGAAAACGTCATTCCTACAGCATACGCTGCTTCCAATTGACCTTTTGGAACACTTAAAATACCAGATCGGATAATTTCCGAAGCGTAGGCACCCGCACTTAACGTCAAAGCCAGTAATACAAAAAATAATATAGGTATAGTATTTGAATGAAAATCCAGCTTCAACATATGCGCGATTGTATCCACAACAATTGGTACACTAAAGTAAATTAACATAATATGCATAATAATCGGTGTGCCTCTAAAAAAGGATACGTAAAAATTTAATAATGGTGCTATACCTTTTATTTGTTGTATCCGAACAAAGGCTACGACTATACCGATTACTATACCTAAACATACAGGTGTAATAGTCATAAACAAGGTTAATGGCAACACCTTAATAATTTCCTGCAACGCATCTATCATAAATGCTACATCTATCGTCATTATCAAATCCCCCTAGCTCGTCGCTATTTCTTTCATATAACGATTAAGATAGCGTTCATTGCGTTTTAATACTTTTTCTAATAGCAACACAATAAAATAGTAAACAACTGAAAGTGCCAAATAGATTTCTAAGGCCCGTGTCGTCGAAGCAATAAGCGTTTCTCCCCGACCGACCATATCCATTACACCAATTGAAAATGCCAAGGAAGTATCCTTTAACGAACTAATCATTGTATTCGACATATTTGGAAAAGCAACACGTAGCGCCTGCGGTAGTATAATACGGCAAAATGCTTGTGCTCGATTTAAGCCAACTGACAACGCCGCTTCCATTTGTCCTTTATCAATCGTTAATATAGCTGCTCTGAAAATTTCAGCAAACGCTGCAGCATTACTGAATGTATAAGTTATCATAACAAAATAAATAGCATCCATTCTTGTAACATCAATATGAACTAGCTTTAATATTGCTGGAATGCCATAAAACACTAAAAACAACTGTATTAAAATAGGCGTGCCACGAATAAATGAAATATATACCGTGACGATTTGCTTCAAAATAGGTATTTGCAGTAGCTTTGGTATAGCTACTACAATTCCAAGTAACATCCCAAAAAGGATGGAGCATACTAAAATTTCAAGTGTTACGGGTAAATATTGAAGCAATATCGGAAGTACATTCGCTATTAGCATCAAGTCAAAATCATTTGCCATACTTCCTTCTCCCTCTCCTATGTCGTCTAGAAGTCTACAGTGTAATCATCACCTAGCCATTTTTTACTAAGCTCGCTAATGACTCCCTCCGTCTTTAACTCTCGAATTGCCTCATCGATACGTTCCTGTAATGTCACTTCATCCTTGTTCAGTAGGAAGTAAACTTTTGAGTTTAAAAGTGCTTCTCCTACTACTTTTTGCTGGGCTTCATTGCTTTCGTTATAGTATCTCACTGCAAATGGTGTCGTAATTATCGCATCAATACGACCAGTTGCAAGTTGATTATTAACATCCACTGAACCAGAGGAATACACAATGTTGATCCCTAGATTATGCTCTTTATTGTATTGCTCAATAAAGACTGCAGAGTTACTCGTTGGTGAGACAGTAACATTTTTGTCTTTTAAATCAGCGATTGATTGTATATCATTATTTTTCGCATTCACTGTTACTTGTAATGGGAATACATTATAAGGCTCCTTGTTAAATAGAAACTTTTCCTCACGCTCACGATTAACTTCCATCTGATGTGCGATTAAATCTATTTTTCTCGTTTCTAAACTTAGTAATAGATTCGAGAACTCCATCGTTTTAAATTCAAAATTATACTCAGGTAGCTTTTCATCAATCGCTCGAACAAGTTCGACATCATAGCCTGTTAACTTCCCCTTTTCATCGAGGAAGCAAATATTCGGAAATTGTGTGCCTGTGCCAACTAGTATCGTTTGAACGTCATTTTTACTTTGTGCTTTAGCGTTGTCACTAGTACCTACCTGAGATTTTTCAGTACTTGAGCAAGCCGTTAAAAATAACGTAAGCACACAAGTTATATAGAGCGCTAGTTTCCTCATAAAATCTCCCTCTTTTCTATACTTTTGATGGTAAATCAATAGCAAGTGCTGTTTTGACATGCTCAAGCCCTATTTCTGTCACAGCTTTGTACACACCATCTTCACTTGACCCAATTTCTACTATAGGTACATAACGTACGCCATACTTTGCTTGTAAAATGTCCCGAAAAGCATCGTTATGTGTGACATCAACTGTTTTATACGGAATTTCCAACTCTTGTAAATACACTTTTACTTCATCACAATAACTACAGCCTTGCTTTGACCAAACGACTACATCTATCTTTTTTGCCATGTTCCTTCCTCCTTAGCTCACTGCTTCTTTTCGTTGTAAGTGTAAATTTACAGGACTTAATAGTTCAAATGAGCGTTGTCGTTCAAATGCCTTTAAAACAGGCGTATGCACAATGAATTCATCAATTTGAAATTGCTTGTGAAAGGCATCTAATGTCGCTTTGATATCTTCAGGGGTGCCAAATACAATATCAGCATCATACTGCTGGACAGTGAACGCCTCCCCTGATTCTTGCCCAAATTTTTCGGCTAATTCAACCGATTGTAGGGTCAAACTACGCCCACTTGCTAAATGCACCTTTGTAATTTTTTGTTCCCCTACTAATGCCTGCGCTTCTTCCGTTGTTGGTGCAGCAAGTGCTGCAATTGAAACAGCAAAATGACCATTCGGCAGATGCGTACGATAGGTCTTAGCCGCTTCAGTCAAAACATCGATATCACTATTGATAAAACGCGCAAAGACAAAGGCAATACCAAGTTTTCCTGCAATTTCTGCACTTTTCGGACTTGCACCAAGTAAAAATAACGATGGCTTTATTTTTGGAATAGGTGTTGCCTGCACACCATTTAGCTCATGTTCTACTGGTAGTGTGTTAGCAATTAATTGTTGCAAAAACGTTAGCCGTTCCTCAAAGTCTTCACCATTGTTTAGCGTGCCATATTGCAATGCCTTTGTGGACAGCGGTAGCCCCCCTGGTGCTTTGCCAATGCCCAAGTCCACTCTTCCTGGTTCCAACGATGCTAACACATGAAAATTTTCTGCAACTTTATAGGGGCTATAATGTTGTAACATAACACCACCGGAACCAATACGAATCGATGTCGTTTTTGCAAGTAAATACGATACTAAAATTTCTGGTGATGTCCCCGCTAATGTCTCGCTATTATGATGTTCCGACACCCAAAAACGTGTATATCCTAGCTGCTCAGCCTTTTGCGCCAAAGCGACTGTTTGTTGTAATGCTTGCTCGTTTGTTGCACCCTCGATAAGAGGACTTTGGTCTAATATGCCTAAAGAATAACTCATACAATACCTCCTCTAAATATATTTATTCAAATAAGTTTACTTGGTTTTTAAACAGACTGTTTGACGTATCGACTTTCTTTAAACGGTAAGCCTAAATTACCACGCAATGTATCTGCTTCATATTCCTCTTTGTAAATACCACGTGATTGCAAAATCGGTACAACCTTATCGACAAAATCATCAAGTGCACCTGGCACTGTTACAGCAACAATAAAACCATCTGCCGCTTCTTTTTCAAACCAATCTTGCACCAAATCGGCAATCTGTTCAGCAGTGCCAAAGAATGCTGTTTTTGGCGTTGCTTCACGTAATGCTACTTGACGAAGCGTAAGCCCCTCTTGCTTGGCATATTTTTTTATATAATCTGTCGTACTACGGAAGCTGTTTGCTCCAATATCACCTAGCTCTGGAAACAATGCATCCACATCATACTGAGTAAAATCATGATGATCGAAGTAGCGACCAAGATAAGCAAGTGCACGTTCAATCGAAACGAGTTCTACTATTTCCTGATACTTTGCCTCCGCTTCTTCAATCGTGTCCCCAATAATTGGCGATATCCCAGGGAAAATCTTTACTTCATCAGGATTTCGTCCAAAAGCAGCGACCTCCGTTTTCACCTTTTTATAAAATTTCTGCGCTTCTTCTAACGATGCCCCATGCGTGAATATTGCATCAGCATCTTTTGCAGCTAGACGAACACCCGCATCAGATGATCCCGCTTGGAAAATTACAGGCTGACCTTGTTTTGAGCGTGCAATATTAAGTGGTCCTTGCACAGAAAAGTATTTGCCCTTATGTTGCAATGTGTGTAATTTTTTCGGATCGAAGAACACGTCATGTTCCACATCTGCTATAAAGGCATCATCATCCCATGAATCCCAAAGTCCTTTTGTCACCTCTAAATATTCCTCTGCAATTTGATAACGTTCTGCATGACTTGGATGCTGTTCTATCGTTTTATTGTAGTTTAACGCCGAGCTTTCTAATGGCGTCGTTACAACATTCCAGCCTGCCCGACCGTTGCTAATATGATCGAGTGATGCAAACTGTCGTGCCACCGTAAATGGTTCACTATAGGATGTCGATACAGTTCCAACGAGCCCTATATTTTTTGTTGAAACAGCTAGTGCAGATAATATCGTTAGTGGCTCAAAGCGATTTAAAAAATGAGGAATCGACTTTTCATTGATAAATAAACCATCTGCGATAAAGGCAACATCAAACTTCCCTTGCTCCGCCTTCTGCGCCTGTTGTATATAGAAAGGTAAACTCACACTTTGATTGCTAGCTACTTTTGGATGGCGCCAGCTAGAAATATTCCCACCTACACCGTGTATAATCGCCCCAAACCGAATTTTATCCTGTCTAACCATAATGTTAATCCTCCTCGAATTTATTATTTTTACTAAACTTAGTGGTTAAGTATGCTTTAAGCTAAAAAATAATATTTCACTTATGCTGTCAGATGGACATTCATAAATAAAATAGGATTGAGGAAGATATTACCGTTCAATGGACGTGAATGCAATAGTTCTTGTAATAGAAAAAAATTTTATGTTCTATAAAATTTTTTATCAATGCAGCTTTTGGATACTTTCAAATTGAGTGGCTGTACTTAAAATGTTGTCCCAAAAAGCTGATTCTAGCGTATCCTTCTTTAAATACGTTAAGAAAATATGCTGATTTATATCGAGTAAATGCTTCACATCTATTTCAACAAACTCGCCACTTTCAAGCTCCGTTTTCACACATAGATGTGGTAAAAAGCTCACATATTCTTTCGTTCGAATAAATGCCTTTGCTACTTCTAAATGGTCTGTACGAACTTCAATATTTGCTGACACGCCTTCTACCTCAAACATTTTATGCACATAATTCCAATCAAACGCACCGCATTCAAAAAACACCATTTTTTGCTTTGCCAATTTTTTTGCTGTTATATTGGTCTCTTGTATAAATGGATGATCGCGATGCATAACGAGCTTCACAGCATTATTTAATAACAACTCATTGCATACCCCTTCTTTATGCACATATTGAATAAAAGCAAAATCAATTTGGTGACTTTGTAATTTTTCTAAAATGATCGCAGTAGAACCTGTAATGATTTGAAAACGCATATTCGGAAAACGTTCTTTCCATTTAGGTAGTGCATAGGCTAAAAAGTATTGAGCCGTCACACCGTTTGTTCCGATGCAAACTTCATTTGAAGCATGTGTTTCCTGCAATTGTTTTTTACCATGCTGGAACGTTTGCACAATCTGTGTGGCAAATGGCAAAAAGTCCTTTCCTTTTTCCGATAATATAACACTTCGCGCATCACGATAAAATAATTCAACATTTAACTCACGTTCCAATGTTTTGATGCGAGCTGTTACAGTTGGTTGTGATAAAAACAAAGCATTAGCAGCCTTATGAATACTTTTATAATGAACTACATATAAAAATGCCTCGATATGATCAATATTCAATTAAAGCCCTCCTAAAATTTCGTATTGTCCTTATTATATAGATTTATTTTTCATTTCTCTATAACATATAGGAAAACTATGTATATGTGCTATTAAAATAAAAAAAGTAACCCAGCGTCTCCCAGGTTACTTTCACTATGTAGCGATGAAGTCATCCATCTTGACAACGTACATCGCGCGCAGCTTACATCCCTCTGTCTGTATGCCACTAGTATGTTGCTCACATTAACACCCTCTGTTGCGAATGTGAACTTTGTATATAGGAACTCTCAATTAGAGAGTCAACTATCATATCCTTTTTTTAAGCCATAATTGAAGCTAAAACAGCTTTTTGAGCATGGAGTCTATTTTCTGCTTGCTCAAAAATATAAGAATTCGGGCCATCTATAACAGATGTTGCCACTTCCTCTTCACGATGTGCTGGTAAGCAATGTAGGAACATATAATTTGGCTTTGCATGTGCCACTAGCTCATCATTGATTTGATAATCAGCAAAATCATGTAAACGTTTCGCCGCTTCCTCTTCTTGGCCCATTGATGTCCAAACATCTGCATACACTACATCTGCATTTTGAACTGCTGCCACTGGATCATTCGTAATTGTAATTGTACTGCCATTTGCCATTGCGATAGCTTGTGCTTTTGCGATAACCTCTGCATCACATTCATAGCCAACAGGCGTTGCTACTGCGACGTTCATACCGACGTGTGCAGAAGCGACTACTAAAGAGTGCGCCACGTTATTGCCATCACCAACATATGCAATTTTAAGACCTTGTAATTCACCTTTAAATTCAGCGATTGTTTCTAAATCGGCTAATGCTTGGCAAGGATGATATATATCCGTTAAGCCATTAATTACAGGAATCGTTGCATGCTCTGCAAGCTCTTTAACCATCGCATGAGAGTTTGCACGAATCATAATGCCATCTAAATAACCTGATAACACATGTGCAGTATCATATATTGATTCACCGCGACCAATTTGTAAATCACGCGCATGCATAAACATACCTTTACCGCCCAATTGTTCCATTCCCACTTCAAATGAAATACGAGTACGAGTTGAATGTTTTTCAAAAATCATGCCGAGTGTTTTTCCTTCAAGTAGCTTCGGACATTTTCCTTCTTTTGTAATCATTTTAAGTTGCGTCGAAAGTGCAACTAATTGCTGAACCTCTTCACTTGTATAGTCTAGCAAAGTTAGTAAGTCTTTTCCTTTTAAGCTTGATACTAACTTTAACTGTACTTCTTCTAGTAATTTCATAGCCTTCTCTCCTTGCTTTTGTAACTGTTGAGTTTAGTATACACATGCATAAATATAAAATCAACTGAATTTTTATGTTTATTTTCAAAAGTTAGAATTCATATGTTGTTTGTGACAAAAATGCGTCTGTTTGAATATTTATGCATTTTCTACAATTAAAGAGCATATCGGCTAACGAATAATGAAGCTCCTAAACGATTCCAGTCCATCCTGCAAACTTATGTAAAGCACTATAAAAAAGAGCCTACCCGTAGGCAAGCTCCATTTAAAAATATGCTAGCATTTACTGCTAATTTAATGTTTCCTTTATTAATCTAGCGTAGTTTCATCACTTCGGTATTCTAAAATATCTCCTGGCTGACATTCTAGTGCCTTACAAATCGACTCTAAAGTAGATAAGCGAATCGCTTTTGCTTTTCCATTTTTTAAGATAGAAAGATTAGCCATCGTTATGCCAACCCTATCCGAAAGTTCCGTTACGCTCATTTTTCGTTTTGCTAACATCACATCGATGTTAATTATAATTGCCATATCCTCAACCTCACACTATTAACTCATTTTCAGATATTATATCTACGACTTCTTTAACAAGATGTTGGAGAACACCAGCAAAGGTTGCAATGACACTTGAAGCAAAAGTAAAATATAACCCTAATGCCATAATACCAGCTCTGTCCCCATCAAGAAATACCGCAACAAAAAGGGTTCCACCTACAATAAATGCACTGATGATGATTGCACAAAACTTAATAACCTTTAATGCCCCCACTGATAATTGCGAAAAGGTATTATTTTTATCAATGTAAATTAAAAGCTTAAATGCTTGATATAACGCAATAAAAAATGGGAGAGCCAATGCATAGGCAGCTAGTAAAAAAGGATATTGTAAATAAGCAGAACCTGGATTCATTTTTACATCACTACTAGCTATATCAGGCACACAAAATAAATATAAAGTTAACGTCACGATTCCTATAAGGAGAATCACTCCTTTTAAAAATATCGTTGCACCACGTTTCATCAAACACCTCCAACTATCAATCTTCTCAAACTACTAGGTCGTTTTCTGATTTTATATCAATCGCTTCTTGTAATAGTTTTTGAAGTACCGCCGCAAATACAGCAATGACCATAGATGCGAAAGGTACAAGCAATCCAACAAATATTACACCCGGTGCGTCGTCCATCTCTGCAAATAGGTAAAAGAGTGGCAAAGCTAGCACATGTAAAATGCTAATTGTAATGGCACAGTATTTGATTTTCTTTAATGACTTAACGGATAATTCCGAAAATGCTTTATTTTGATCGATGTTGCGTAAAAGTTGAAAAGCTTGATATAAAGCAAAGTAAAATGGAATCGAAGAAGCATAAAAAATAATCGAAACGATATATTTTATTGCTGAAAACGATGGGAGCAGTTTTGCTGCAAGCTCTCCTAATTCAGGCACAAGAAAAATACACAATGCTAGAACTGGAATGGCCATAAGAATCACCGCTATTTTTAAAAACAAAGTTGTTGCTATTTTCATAAAAACACCTCATTGGTTTATTTTCAATTTGATTTTAAACTAAAATTTATCGTTTTACAATAAAAAAACATTGAATTTCACCAAAATATTATTGTTAACCTAGTTAACCTTTATTGTTTTGACCAATTTTACCGCGAGTGTATAATGCAAACTTACTCAGATATAAGCATAAAAAAAAGCCTTCTAACATTTTAGTTAGAAGGCTTTTTTGTTTATTGTAACAATTAATCAAATGTAATTTTGTTTACTGCATCGCGGTCTAATTTTTTAATAACTTCAACCATTAGCTTAACAGCATTATCGTAGTCATCACGGTGTAAAATACCTGCGTGTGAGTGGATATAGCGTGTTGCAATACCGATTGATAAAGCAGGCACACCATTTGCAGTTACATGGATTGAACCAGCGTCTGTACCGCCACCAGCCATTGCTTCAAATTGATATGGGATATTGTTTTCATCAGCCACATCTAAAACAAATTCACGTAAACCACGGTGTGATACCATTGAAGCATCGTAAACAACGATTTGTGGACCTGCACCCATTTTGCTGTTTGACTCTTTCGGTGTTACACCTGGAGTATCTCCTGCCACACCTACATCAACTGCAAAACCGATATCTGGTTGAATTTTATGTGTTGCTGTTTTCGCACCACGAAGACCTACTTCTTCTTGTACGTTCCCTACAGAATATAGGATATTTGGATGTTTTTCATCTTTCAATGCCTTCATGACATCAATTGCAATCGCACAGCCAATACGGTTATCCCATGCTTTAGCTAATAAGTATTTGTCATTTTTCATTACATTGAATTCGAAATAAGGTGTTACCATGTCACCAGGGCATACTCCCCACTCAAGTACTTCTTCTTTTGAAGCTGCGCCAACATCGATAAACATATCTTTAATGTCTACCACTTTGTTACGCACATCAGCTGGTAAAATATGAGGTGGTTTAGAGCCGATTACCCCAATAATTTCTTCACCTTTACGTGTTGTAATTGTTACGCGTTGTGCAAGCATTACTTGGCTCCACCAGCCACCAACTGTTTGGAATTTGATGAATCCTTTTTCATCGATTTGTGTCACCATAAAGCCTACTTCGTCTAAATGGCCAGCAACCATAATTTTTGGGCCGTTTTCATCGCCCACTTTTTTAGCAATTACACTACCTAAATGATCTGTTTCTACAGTATCTGCGTATGGTGCGATGTATTTTTTCATTACCTCGCGTGGTGCACGCTCGTTACCTGCAATCCCATTCGCGTCTGTTAAATCTTTAAACATTTGCAAAGTTGAATCTAGTTGTGTCATCCTTTTGCCTCCTACATTTTGTATCTCATCTATTATACTTCGTTTACCGAAATATTCCTAGTGAATTTGTCTGAAAATTGGTGTTTTTTTTACTCTTTAGTCTAGTAAATTAATAGCCACTACGTTGACGAATATAATTTTCTTCATTTTTTTCAATGTATGCTGACACGACATCCTCAAATGTGTAACCGAGGTTATACGCAAGTAAACCATAGCATTGCCATATCGCTAAATATCTATCCTCTGTTGGATCGTTAACAAATGTTAATATATAATCCTGTGTCATTAAAAATGTTTCTGTTAAATCTCGCTTCTCCTCAACAACAGGCCATTTTTCAATAGACGTATACCCTTTTAATAGTCCTAGCGATAAAATAAAATGAATAGAATCCACATACTCCTCTAAAATCACATCACGCTCGGACGGCCCTTTCGTACTCCAAAACTTAAAGCAGCGTGTTTCATTTGCAAGTTCTGCCAGTTCTACCATTAATGCGAGGCCTTTTTCTTTAAAAACATCACGTTCAATTTTTTGTGTCGTTTCAATAAAATGATCTAGTTCTTTTTGCATTGAAAATAATTGTTGTAAATTCATTTTTTTCTCCTAAATTTCTAAAAAATATTTTTAAAAAGTGAAACTAATTGTCTCCCCTAATCGTATAGGTAGGAATAACCTTTCTTCAAGGGGGAATTTTAAAATGTTACCGTTACTTATTCGACTTGCTGTGATAGCGCTTATTATCTATGTATTCTATAAAGCGATTCGATATATAACCGATCCTAAACGAAAACTCGATGAGGCCTATGAAAAAGGCCAATATTACTTTTATGATGACGTAAAAAATGTTCGAAAGAATTTCTTTATTTCTTTTAAAGGTGCGCTTTTTGAAGGTGAAAAATACTTAGGCACAACAGAAGATGCATTTGAGGTCGTTACCATTTTTGTTGGTGCTCGTGATGCCGCAACTTTACAAGGGTTTACTAGGAGTGACTTCGAATATCTTCAGCAAGAAATCCTATTTAACTACCCTAACGCTAAAATTAACTGGAAGCAACCCATTGAACAACTTATGCGTAACACATCCTCCACATGAGGATGTGTTTTTTAACGCAAAAAGTGCCCGCGGGAGTGCCAGTCACTCACACAATTTCTATAAAGAGCTGCCCCATAATTGCACAATAATAAAAATTTGAATAGCCGCAATCAATGGGAAGCCAAACGCAAAGCTGTTATGGCGTGTTTTATGGCGAAATAAATACATGCCTAACACGCCACCAACTGCCCCACCTGCAATAGCTAGTGTAAATAACGTACGCTCTGCAATGCGCCATTCATGCTTTTTTGCGCGTGATTTATCCATGCCCATCATGACGAGCAATACGACTGAAACAATTGCCATATAGGCAAGTAATGCTTGAGCCATTAAAACAACCTCCTATGTAAAAAGACTGATGAAATAACCCCCATCAGTCTTAACTATACACTAATTTATTTACCCCTGTCGCTCCAGCTTACGAGGCAGAAATTTACTTTGCTCCTGCCGCTCTGCTTTCGGGGCTGAAACCTTATTTTGCCCCTGTCGCTTCGCTTTCCGGGCTGAAACTTTATTTTGCCCCTGCCGCTTCGCTTTCCGGGCTGAAACCTTATTTTGCCCCTGCCGCTTCGCTTTCGGGACAGAAATAACTTTATTTTGCCCCTGCCGCTTCGCTTTCGGGGCAGAAATAAAAAAGAGCGACTAATGTCGCTCTTTTTTATTTCGCTACTGCTTTTTTAGCAGCTTCTGCTAATTGTGTGAATGCTGTAGCATCTGTTACAGCTAAGTCAGCTAACATTTTACGGTTAACTTCGATACCAGCAACTTTTAAACCGTGCATTAAACGGCTGTATGAAAGACCGTTCATGCGAGCAGCTGCGTTGATACGAGTGATCCATAATTTACGGAAATCACGTTTTTTCTGACGACGGTCACGGTATGCATATTGACCTGATTTCATTACTGCTTGGTTAGCAACTTTATATAATGTATGTTTAGAACCATAGTAACCTTTAGCTAATTTCAATACTTTTTTACGACGTTTGCGCGTCACTGTTCCGCCTTTTACGCGTGGCATATGAATTACCTCCTGCTTTTCATTAAAAAATGAATATTAGTTTATTTTGTGTAGTCAATCATTTCATGTAAACAAGTAATGATTTGATGCGTTTGAAGTCACCTGATGATACAACTTTACCTTTACGTAGGTGACGTTTTTGTTTTGTAGATTTGTTTGCGAATAAGTGGCTTCCATAAGCACGGTCATATTTTAATTTACCTGAACCCGTTTTTTTGAAACGTTTCGCAGCTCCACGGTGAGTTTTCATTTTTGGCATGTCGAATTCCTCCTAAACTGTTTCGTCTAATACTATTTCTCGTTCTTTGGTTGAAGAACTAAGAACATGCTTCGGCCTTCCATCTTCGGTTTTTGTTCAACCGTAGATACTTCAGCACAAGCTTCAGCAAATCGATCTAATACACGCTGACCAATATCTTTGTGTGTAATCGCACGACCTTTGAAACGTAAGCTACATTTAACTTTATCACCTTTTTCAAGGAATTTAATCGCATTACGTAGCTTTGTTTGGAAATCATGTTCATCGATTGTTGGGCTCAAACGAACCTCTTTCATCACGATGACTTTTTGATTTTTACGAATTTCGCGGTCTTTCTTTTGCTGTTCAAACTTAAATTTACCATAGTCCATGATACGAGCGACTGGCGGCTTGGCTTGAGGGGCCACAAGGACAAGATCCAAGTTTACACGAGTGGCGATTTCTAGCGCTTCGTTACGTGTCTTTACACCAAGCTGGTCACCATTGTGATCGATTAATCGAAGTTCACGTGCGCGAATGCCTTCGTTTACATACATGTCTTTGCTAATAGTAATCCACCTCCAAGTAGTTGTCGCGAATACATGGTTTGGGCAAAGCCTTGCCCGGTTGAACGGTACATCCTCTTGTCATGTCCATAAAAAAAGGACGGACATTTTTGAAGATGTCCGCCCGCTATATGTGCATGCGTAAGTGTACGCAAAACAATTCAACGTGTAATACCTGTTCACAGCCTAAGCGTTGTATCAGGTGAGAAGCGGGCAGCCTCTACTTCAACCACAAACTTTGTATTCATTAACCTTAATTATATTAGCATGTACAATTTAGATTGTCAAATATGTTATTTACAATCTTATAATTATTATGTGCAATACATTGAAACTTTATACGTACTATAGCACAACGAAAGAACAATATCTAATCATTTGTTCTATTAAAAACGTGTAACCTCAGCTTTAATATTCGCTAGGAAGTCCTCGAAAGAAATTGTTTCTGAGTCTTTTGAGCCGTAGCGACGCACGTTAACACCGTTTGCCTCAACTTCTTTATCTCCAATAACAAGCATGTAAGGGATCTTTTTCATTTGTGCTTCACGGATTTTGTAACCAAGTTTTTCTTCACGGTCATCCATTTCAACACGTAAACCTGCTGCTGTCAACTGTTCTTCGATTTGTTTTGCATAATCAAAGTGTGCTTCGTTCGATACAGGAATTACCTCTACTTGAACTGGCGCTAACCAAGTTGGGAATGCACCTTTGTATTCTTCAATTAAGAATGCTACGAAACGTTCCATTGTTGACACAACACCACGGTGAATTACAACTGGACGGTGTGGTTTGCCGTCTTCACCTACGTATGTTAAGTCAAAGCGTTCTGGTAATAAGAAGTCTAATTGTACAGTTGATAACGTCTCTTCTTTACCGATCGCTGTTTTTACTTGTACGTCAAGTTTAGGACCGTAGAATGCAGCCTCACCTTCAGCTTCGAAGTAGTCTAGGCCAAGCTCATCCATCGCTTCTTTTAACATGCTTTGCGCTTTTTCCCACATTGCATCATCATCAAAGTATTTCTCTGTATCCGCAGGGTCACGGTAAGAAAGACGGAATGAGTAATCTTTTAAATCAAAGTCTTTGTACACTTCTAAAATTAATTGTACAACTTTTTGGAACTCTGCTTTAATTTGATCAGGACGAACAAAAATATGTGCATCGTTTAAAGTCATCCCACGTACACGTTGTAATCCTGAAACAGCACCAGACATTTCATAACGATGCATTGTACCAAGCTCAGCAATACGTAGTGGTAAGTTACGATATGAGTGCATGCTATTTTTGTAAACCATCATATGGTGTGGACAGTTCATCGGACGCATAATTAATGTTTCATTGTCCATTTCCATTGGTGGGAAAATTGAATCTTGGTAATGATCCCAGTGACCAGAAGTTTGGTAAAGCTCTTTTGAACCAAGTACTGGTGTGTATACATGTTTATAACCAAGAGATAATTCTTTATCTACAATATAGCGTTCGATAACACGACGGATTGTTGCACCATTTGGTAACCAAAGTGGTAAACCTTGACCAACTTTTTGAGAAGTTGTGAATAACTCCAATTCTTTACCGATTTTACGGTGGTCACGTTCTTTTGCTTCTTCTAACATTTGTAAGTGATGCTTTAATTCTTCTTTTTTGAAGAAAGCAGTACCGTAAATACGTTGAAGCATTTTGTTATCAGAGTTTCCTCTCCAATAAGCACCTGCTAATGATAGTAATTTAAACTCACGTAGTTTACCTGTTGATGGTACATGAATACCACGACAAAGGTCGAAAAACTCACCTTGATAGTAAATAGACACTTGCTCATCAGCTGGAATCGCTTCAAGTAATTCTAATTTGTATTCATCGCCAATTTCTTCATAGATTGCTTGTGCTTCTGCACGGCTTACATTTTTACGCTCTACTTCTAGATTTTCAGCGATAATTTTTTTCATTTCTTTTTCGATTGCTGGAAGGTCTTCAGCAGTGATTGGTGTTGGTGCATCAATATCATAATAGAAGCCACCTTCAATAACTGGACCAATGCCAAGCTTCACTTCTGGGAATAAACGTTTAATCGCTTGTGCTGTAAGATGGGCAGTTGAGTGACGAAGGATTTCTAATGCTTCCCCATCATCTTGCGTAATAATTGCAATTGTTGCATCTTCTTCAATTGGTGTTTTTAAATCTACTAATTCCCCATTTACTTTACCTGCATATGCTTTTTTACGAAGTCCTGGGCTAATAGATAATGCTACATCATCAGTAGATGTACCTTTTGCAAATTCCTTTACAGCGCCATCAGGGAACGTTAATTTAATCATATCTGACATTTTTTTGCACTCCTTATTTGGTTGTTTTTGTGATGCACGATGAAACAATGGACTTTATGTTTAGTGTAAGTTTGAGCAATAAAAACTCCTGAAAAACAAAAAAGCCCCGTCCCTCACAAAAGGGACGAAGCGTATGCTCGTGGTTCCACCCTTCTTCCTTCCGACAAAATAGTCAGACGAAGCTCAAGGCTAGCTAACGGGCTAGGGACCGGCGAAAGATATTCCCTTTCGCTGCTCAGTAGGTAGTAAAAAATGTGCCCAAACTAGGAAGCTTACAGCCGATGACTTCCCTCTCTAAAAGCTGTTACACAAAATTCATGTCCTCATCATTGCATTGTGATATATAGTATATGTGACAGTATACGCTCGATTGTCGTAAAATGCAACTGCCAATATTATAAACGTCGATTTTTGCCACGCATTTCAATTGGTTCTGTTAAAGCTTTAATACGTTCCATAATACGTCCAGCTTTCACAACCTCAATTCCTTTTTGGGACTGAGCTAAATGATGTTCTAATTCATCATAATTAAAATTGGAAGTAATGAATGTTGGCAATTGCTCTGCCATTCGATAATGGAAAATAGTACCCAAGATTTCATCGCGCGTCCAAGCTGACATCGTTTCTGCTCCTAAATCATCAAGCATTAACACGGGCGCCTTTTTCACATAATCTATTTTGTCATTTAAAGTATTGTCACCGATAGCATTTTTCATTTCACGTAAAAATTCAGGTACGAAAACAACGACTGAACGAATCTTCTTTGAAGCTAGTTCATTAGCAAGTGCACCAAGCACAAAGGATTTTCCTACACCGAACTTTCCATATAAATAAAAACCTTTCGTTGGAAGCTTCCCTGTTTCCTCAGTTTTCTTAACAAACTGTGCCGCTCTTTGCGCAATAAGGACACGAGATTCATCATCAATCATTAAATCTTGGATTGTCGCCTGAAGCACATCTTTCGGCATATGCATACTGGCAATCATATTAGCAACATCACGACGTTCATCCTCACGTACCTTTTGTTCACAGCGTACGTAATCAATTTCTACCGTATTGCGTACTACACGTAATGTTGGAATAAAACCTTTTAAATAGTTTGTACAATGTGCTGTATTATCGCAGCCACAGCAAACAGTAGATTGACTAATAAATTCATGAAGCTTTGGTAAATTGCGTTCGACGGCATCATAGCTAAGCTCTTCAGCATGCTCTGCTAAAAAAGCTTGCACTCTAGGGTGTTCTAAAATTTCTCTACGCATCGCTTCATATCGCTCTTGAAATGATGGTACATTAATTGCTCTTTTTAATGGCTTGTTAATTGGTTCGATTGCCATTCACCTACCTTACTTATCGCTTTTCCCTAGCATTGCTAATATTTTTTGACGCTCTTTTTCAAAATCCATTGCACTTGAAGAAGATGCGCTTTCTTCAGGTTGCTCATTACGCTTATAAAACCACTCAGGCACCTTTTCCTTACGCTGATTGTCTACTCGACCTTTAGCATATTGGTTATTTTTAGTCGGTGTCTGTGGTTTATTTTTCCACGTTGTATATTTATCATGTTCTTGGCGTGCAAGCTCCATTGCTTCCTTCGCCGTCTTAATATTTTTTCGTACCCAATGGTCGGCAATCGTTTCTACATACTTCTTTGGTAGCTTCATATCCGTGGAGAGCATGACATACTCAAGGAGTGCATTGACTACGCCTACTGGCATACCATGTTGGACGATTAAGCTCTCAGCTAGCTGGACAGATGTTTGCAATGGTTCTTTCCCATTATTAATATCTCGTAACACTTGGACAGGAGGTGTTGATTCTAAATAATGTTGCAACTCCTCATCCTTCGTTTTTTGAACAGCATCTACCTCTACTGGGGAAGCAAATACTTTTGCAAGTTTCGGTGGCTCTTTAGAAACGGTGAGTTTATAAAAATCAGCTGCTGCTTTTCGCAAACGTTCTAATGAAATACCTAAATCGTCATCAAGTGCTAAAATAACAACTTTTTGCATATCCAACGCAGTTAAATGATATAAGAATGCTAGTTTCGCAATTGTTTCGCGCACTTCAAGCGTCAATAAATTTGCTGGTACTAACTGGTCAGATAAACCTGCCTGTAACAACTCAAAATCAAATTGCTCAAAATAAAACGGATAAACCTTTTGCGAATTTTCTTTGCTTTCAATCCCACCTTGCAGGTCTGTAGGTATATTGGTGTTGACTGGTTTAAAAACATCCATAAAGGCACGTGATACATCTTTAAATTCTGCACCTCTTACAGGTTGAATAAAACGTTGGCGCAACTTCCGATACGCCTGTTCTCCAATTTTACTAAACAAAAACATAGACAATAGTGGATCTTTCATAAAGCTATCTGCATCAAGAGGGCGCATGAGCTCATATACAAAGCATCGCTGTTCTTGCTCTTCTTTTTTCCATGTTCGCAATAAACCGATTGCTTCAAGGGCAATACGCGCTTCGAACACTTTGCCTATTGGCAGCCCGAGCACATTCATTAAATAATAATGATTCATTTGCTGTCTTGGCATTTGCTCTGCTTCAGCCCATAACGTTAAATAAAGACTAATTGGTTCAGCACCAGTTAGTGGTTGATAAAATAACGTTACTAATTGACGTTCCATCGTGGAAAGCGCATGAGGTAGACGAATGTCAAAAGTATCTGCTGGTTGCAATTCTTTATACAAATGAATCAACGTCATTCACCCTCTCTGTTTTTCCTATGATTTTTGCTCTGTTTGACGTTGAATAATTTCTTTTATTTCCTCGATAAAAACATTGATATCCTTAAACTGGCGATAAACCGAAGCAAAACGAACATAGGCAACTTCATCGATTTTTGCTAAGCGGTCCATCACCATTTCTCCAACATCCTCTGATCGTACTTCAGCATTTCCAATACGTCGAAGGTCTTTTTCAATAGACATTACCAGTGCCTCTAATACATCTAGAGCGACAGGACGTTTCTCACAAGCACGAATAAGACCGCGCAAAACCTTCTCGCGGCTAAATTCTTCCCGTGAGCCTTCTTTTTTCACAACGACTAACGGTGTCTCTTCAATTTTTTCAAACGTTGTAAAACGAAAGCCACACGACTCACATTCACGACGTCTACGTATTTCTTTATTATCATCTACTGGCCTCGAATCCACTACACGTGTTCCGTTAAATTGGCAAGAAGGACATCTCATATTTTTACTCTCCTGATTCCACAACAATTTGATATTTATATTATAACAAATTTCCTACAAGTAAGAAAAGCTCATTCATCCAACCGGAGTATGGCAGATGCTTTCAGACCTAGAACAGTGTACATTTTCCCTCATTTTCTTTTTAGCAAACAATGTACTAGAAGCGTCTTGAATAAGACGAAAACAACAAAAAAATGCTTTTGCAATTGCTAATTCGTTCCCAAATAAAAAGTTCATGCACACTACTGTCGGAACGCACGCAATATAAGCAGCAGCAGATGGCGACTTACATCGTGCCCTCGAAAAGCGCAGTGGATTTTTACACTTTAGAGTCAAATAGTATGCTTATAAAAAAAAGCACATTGAAACCATTAAGATTTCAATGTGCTAAGACTTCATTAAGCGCTAACTGTTTCTAATGCTTTTGCAACTTTTTTCACTAGGTCTACAACACGTGCAGAATAGCCCCACTCGTTGTCGTACCAAGCAAGTACTTTCACTTTACGATTTCCCATTACCATTGTGGAAAGTCCATCAACTGTTGATGAGAAAGTTGTTGTGTTGTAATCAATAGATACAAGCGGCTCGATTGAGAAGTTTAAAATGCCTTTCATTGGCCCCTCAGTTGCAGCTTTCACAAATGCAGCATTGACAGAATCTACTGTAACATCAGTATTTAAATCTACAACAAGGTCTACTAATGATACATTTGGTGTTGGAACACGAAGTGCCATACCGTGAATTTTACCTTCCAATTCAGGTAACACTAATTTTAATGCTTTTGCAGCACCTGTTGAAGTTGGAATAATAGATTGTGCACAACCGCGCGCACGACGTAAATCTTTATGTGGATTATCTAAGTTTTTTTGGTCATTTGTATATGCGTGAACTGTTGTCATTAAACCGCTTTCGATACCAAATGTATCATTTAACACTTTTGCTACTGGTGCTAAGCAGTTTGTTGTACAAGAAGCATTTGAAATTACGTCATGTTTTTCAACATCAAGCTTTTCATCGTTTACACCTAAAACAATTGTAACATCCTCGTTTTTACCTGGTGCTGTTAAGATAACTTTTTTTGCGCCTGCTTCAAGATGCATAGCTGCTTTCTCACGATCATTGAATTTACCAGTTGCTTCAATTACAATATCTACACCCATTGTAGCCCATGGTAATTTTAATGGATCACGTTCGCTAATAATTTGGACATGTTTACCATTTACAATTAAAGCATCGCCCGCTGGTTCAATCGTACCTTCGAATGTTCCGTGATTTGTGTCATACTTAATCAAATGTGCTAACGTTTCTGCTGGGTAGCTTGCATTAATTGCAACAATATTTAAACCTTCCTGTACGATCGCTTGGCGGAATACCATACGTCCGATACGTCCGAAACCGTTAATAGCAACTGAGACTGTCATTATAAAATCCTCCTGTGAGTGCATACTCATATTCATTATATACTTTATGATGCTTTATGCTAATTAGTATAACACAATTTTAAAAAAGATGAACATTATATATCCATAATAAAAAAGTTCTTATTTTCTGAAAAATAGAACCTTTGTAGAAATGAAAAAATTCAGTACTTCATCCTTATTATTTCGCATAAAAGCAAAAAAATGCGCAGCAATTATCGCTGCGCAAAAGAATGCATTTGGCTATTACCGTTGATTTCCGCTCTGGGCAGGCGCTTTCCGCGGGCACACCGTAAGCCGCAACCCTCGCTACGCGCGGTCTGTTGCGTCTTACGTTTTGTGCGTTCCCGCAGGAGTCGCCTGCCCTCCGCTCCAATCAACTAAACAACGTAAATCGTGTTTTGCTAACTTAAAAAAACGATTATTCAGATATGAAAAACATCTTTATAAAGGGGATTTGATCAAATAGGATGTTCAATTGGGTATTTGAATGACATTTCAATTCTAAAAAGACTAAAAAAATAAAAAGAGACATCAAGAGTAAACTTCTTGATGCCTTTGACAGTACTATTATCCCCGCACTTTTCTAAAGTACGCCCCAATGAGTAAGAATCTTAATTAACTGCTCTTCTGTTTGCTGTAAATTTTCATTGTTATAAATGACAGCATGTGCACTTTTTTCTTTCACAGACATCGGTAACTGCGAATGCATGCGTGCTAGCGCATCTTCTTTTGATAATTGATTGCGCTCCATTAATCGTCGAAGCTGCACCTCTTCGCTAACTGAAACTACAAGTATGCGCTCAACAAAATGCTGCAATTTGCTTTCGAACAGTAATGGAATATCCATCACGACATGTTTTTGTCCTGCCTCTAAATATGCATCACGTTGATGGAGCATTTCCTGACGAATAGCAGGATGCATAATATCATTTAAAATTTTTCGTTTCGCAGGCTCATGGAAAATAATATCCCCAAGCTTTGGACGATTTAGATTGCCGTCATCAAGCAAAATATCTTCGCCAAAATTTTGAACAATGAGTGCTAACGTTTCCGTTCCTGGTTTTACCACATCACGTGCAACAACATCTGCATCGACAATCGGTAAACCAAGTGCTGTCATCATTTTTGCGACTGTACTTTTGCCACTCGCAATACTTCCTGTTAGTCCGATAATCATATTTAATTCCCCTTTAATGTTGACAATTTGGACAAAATACAGATGTACGTCCACCAATTGTCATTTGACTCGTCTCTGTACCACACACCGGGCATATTTTCTTTCCATACATTTGTAATCGGTTTTGCATGCTCCCTGCTTCACCGTTAATATTTCGATAATCCGAAATTGTCGAACCTCCTGCTTCAATGCTTTGACGCAGAACGGCAACAATTGCATCAAAAAGTGCACGTTTACGCTTTTCACTTATGCGGTTCATTTTGCGGGCAGGGTGAATTTTTTGTGCAAACAGCGCCTCTGTGGCATATATATTGCCACAGCCCGAGATAACTTGTCCGTCCATAATAACTTCTTTAACAGACTTTTTCTCATATTTCGGTAGCAATGATTTAGCTATAAAATAATCGCTCGCAGCCTCATCAAACGGTTCAGGCGCCATTTTTGTTAGTGGTGCATGATCTTCTATTTTCGTTAAAAACCGCAGCTCACCAAAACGACGAATATCAGAGTATATTAAATAGCCGCCGTCAGCCATTTGAAAAGTCGCATGAATATGCTTTTTAAATTTTTCCTCATTGATATCTTCAGGAGTGTCCACAATAAACCATGCACCTGTCATGCCTAAATGACTGACCAAAACATAGGACAATTCCTCTTTCATCAAATGAAAAAATATATATTTTGCACGACGCTCAATTTTCGTAATCTTCATTTGAGATAATGCCATCTCAAATGCATCCGGCTCAGCTTGCTTCACTATACATTGCTTTCCTTCATCATAAGAAAAGCGAATAACTTCTGAAAGCTGTACCTGCTTTATTGTGCGACCTTCAATTTCTGGCTTTAATGCCTGTACGACACCTTCTACCTCTGGTAATTCAGGCATTGTAACCCCTCCTTACTTTGCATCGTACCATGTTGCCCCAAAGTCAAAGTCCACTTTCAACGGAACATTTAGTTCAATGGCATTTTCCATTACTTCTGGCACGATTTTTTCTAGTAATGCAATTTCTTCTCTAGGTGCTTCAAAAATTAATTCATCGTGTACCTGTAGAAGAAGCTTTGCTTTCATGTTTTCCTTTTTCAAGCGTGCATCCATATCTATCATGGCTTTTTTAATAATGTCTGCAGCACTTCCTTGAATCGGTGTATTCATCGCTGTACGCTCCGCAAAACTACGTAAATTGAAATTCGAACTTGTAATATCCGGTAAATAACGACGGCGATTTAATAACGTTGTGACATAACCATTAAACTTCGCATCTTGTACAATTTCATCCATATATTTTTTAACACCTGGGAAGCTGGCAAAATATTTCTCAATAAAAATAGCTGCTTCCTTACGTGTAATATCTAAATTTTGTGATAAACCATAGTCACTAATTCCATAAACAATCCCAAAGTTAACTGCTTTAGCAGCCCTACGCATATTGCTATCAACTTCTTCTGCAGTAACATGGAAAACATCCATAGCTGTACGTGTATGAACATCCATGCCTTCGCGGAAAGCTTCCACTAAGTTTTTATCATCAGACATATGCGCTAAGACACGTAATTCGATTTGTGAATAGTCAGCGGAGAAAAGAATCCAATCTTCTTGTGATGGCACAAATGCCTGACGTATTTTACGACCTTCCTCTAAGCGTATAGGAATATTTTGTAGATTAGGATCTGTTGAACTTAGACGTCCCGTTGACGTTAGTGCTTGCTGGAAGCGTGTATGCACTTTACTGTCCGCTTCATGAATTTCTTTTAGCAAACCTTCAATGTAAGTAGATTGTAACTTACCAAGCTGACGGTACAATAAAATATGCTCGATAATGGCATGTTCAGGCTTTAATTTTTCCAACACATCAGCCGCTGTGGAATAACCAGTTTTCGTTTTTTTAATGACTGGCAACCCAAGCTTATCGAAAAGTATCACGCCTAACTGCTTTGGTGAATTAATATTAAACGCTTCTCCTGCTTCAGCATAAATTTCCTGCTCTATAACGACTAGCTTATTACTCAACTCTTGCCCCATCGTTTCAAGTGTTGAACGATTCACTGTGATGCCTTCGCTTTCCATCTCGCTTAAAATCGAAGCCAATGGTAGTTCTAGGTTTTTATACAAGTCAAACTGTTCATTTTCCTTTAGCAATGCCTCTAGCTTAGGTTGTAATTCCCACACAGCAAACACTTTTCGACTGGCATGTTCAGCTAAAATTTCGATAGCAGGAATAGCACGTTTTGCTCCTTTTCCATAGACTGCCTCATTAGCTTGCACTTCACGATATCCAAGGTCTTTTGCTAGTGTAGCCACATCATCACCGCTAAGTGCCGGATTATTGATATAAGAAGCTAGCAATAGGTCAAACTCGACACCTGCTAAATGAATGCCTACTCGTTTCAAAGCTGCCTGTGCTGCCTTCGTATCTGAAATATATTTAGTTTTAGTTGCATCCTCTAGCCAACGACGAAGTTCATCTGATGTAGTGACCACATCGAATGGCACATAAAACGTATCAGTACCATCAGTTAATGCGATACCTAACTGCTGACAAGTATGATAATGCTCGTCCTCTAACTCTAAATGTATCGCCATGACATCCTTTAATTGCTCTGGCTTTACCTCTTGCATAATGTCATAGTCAAATGGAGCACGTTGTTCTTCTTCCACAGAAAAATCACTTTTTTCAAGTAGTGATTTGAAGCCAAGCTCTTGCCACACACTAATTAACTCTTCTTCATTTGGCCCACTGTAAGCAAGGTCATTAAAAGTTACTTCAATTGGCGCCTCTGTAAAAATTGTAGCAAGCTTTTTACTCATAAGTGCCTGTTCTTCATTTGCAACTAGCTTTTCTTTCATCTTTGAAGCTTTTAGCGTATCCATTGCTTCATATAATGCCTCAACTGAACCATGCTCTTTTAGCAATTTAACAGCTGTCTTTTCTCCAACACCAGGTACCCCAGGAATATTATCTGAAGCGTCCCCCATGAGACCCTTCATATCTATAATTTGAAGAGGTGTTAAACCATACTTTTCTTCAATAAATGCAGGCGTATTTTTTTCAATTTCAGTAATACCTTTTTTCGTAATGTACACTGTTACCTTCTCTGTTGCCAGCTGGGTAAGGTCGCGATCTCCTGACACGATAATTACTTCCATATCCTGTTCTGCAGCTTCTTTCGCTAATGTTCCTATAATATCGTCGGCTTCGTACATTTCAAGTTCATAACGCTTAATCCCATAAGCATCGATAAGTTTACGAATATAAGGAAACTGCTCTGATAGTTCTGGTGGCGTTTTTTGGCGGCCACCTTTATATTCTGTAAATGTATCGTGACGGAACGTCGTTTTACCTGCATCAAAAGCAACGAGCATCTTCGTCGGTTGCTCTTCCTCTAAAATTCTTTGCAACATTGTTGTAAAGCCGTACACAGCATTCGTATGAATACCGCTATCATTCGTTAGTAATGGCAACGCAAAAAATGCACGGTAAGCTAAACTATTACCGTCTAGTAATAGTAATTTTTCCTTAGTCATTTTATTATCCTCCTGAAGTCGTCGTTCTTTTAATTGTAAAACGAAAACGTATGTTTGAAAATGCTCTTTCCTCTACTTTATCGGGAAAGTAAACTTTTTACCAATCATAGGACGCATATCAGATAAAAAATTCATGTGTATTTCTGCTAAATCCATAAAAAAAGTCAATTGCAAATTGCAATCGACTCACCTACTATTATTGACTTACATTATTAACTCTTTCTTTACGGTGGAATATTTCCTCATAAATAACTGTCATAATGAAGGCATTCATAAAAGCAATAACGAAAAATAAAGGCATTCCACCTAGCGTTAAATGTGTTAGCCCTGTACTGAATACCATAATCACACCGATTTGTGATAAGAAGAAAATAAAGCCAATTCCAACTTGCCATATTGGACGTTTTTCTTTACGTTTCTCGTACCAGAACATTTTTTTGAAAACTTTTCGTACATCCTCTGCAATGACTAAACTTAATAAAAACAAAATTACAAAAAATACCGGAATATAATAAACACTTTTCGTCACCCATGCAAAATCAGTTATACGGAAGAAAAGTGTAAAAAGCGATGCAATACTACAAGCAATCCCTAAATTTTGGAGCCACGTGCTAAAATATAATTTCACAGCTATTACCCCCATTTGTCATTTCTAAACATCATCATTTTATCAGAAAATAGCAATCTATAACACCACCAATTATTTGTTTGCATTATTTTCTTTGTTTTGGTGCTAGAAACTTTAAACGGAACAAAAGAGAAAAAGTGTTAGAATGACGGCCGTCAATCTAACACTTTTTTTGCTAACAGTTGAAGTCTACTATGGGGGTGCTTTCCGCAAGGGTCACCACCTCCACTACCATCAACTAATGTATTAAACCCCTGCAAGGATTACAATATTATTCTATATAGCCTGATAATAGTTTTGCATATGGTGAAGTTGAAGGCAATATGATGACCGTATCTTCACCAACTGTTTTCTTATATGATTCTAATGTGCGGTATAGTGAATAAAATTCAGGATCTTTCGAAAATGAGCCATTGTAAATTTTCGCTGCCTCCGCTTCTCCTTCCGCTTGAATCAATGCCGCTTCTTTGTTGGCTGTTGCTAGCATTTCTTGCACTTCTCTATCTGTTTGTGCTTCAATACGGCGTTTATCCGCATCACCTTCTGATAAATATAGCTGTGCAGTAGATTGACGTTCAGAAACCATGCGCGTAAATACAGACTGCTCGTTTTCTGCTGGCAAGTCTGTTCGACGAATGCGCACATCTACTACTTCAATACCGTACTTATCGTTTAGTAATAGTTCATTCACACGTGCTGTCACACGGTCATTTAAACTGCCTCGTGAAGAGTTTTCATCATTAATGATTTCATCGTATTTTAGTTGACCAAGCTCTGTTCGAATAACCGAATAAATAAACTCCGCCATCCTAGATTCCGCCTTCGTTAGCGTTCCAGCATTGGAGATAAGCGCTTTCGGATCTGTAATACGCCACACAGCATAGTTATCAATTATGATACGTTTTTTATCCTTTGTATTAATTTCTTCCTCTGAAATATTATAAGTTAATTGATTTTTCGGAAGTGTTGTCACGGTTTGAATAAAAGGCACCTTCATTTTCAAGCCTGGATCACGTTCAAACTTTACAACTTCACCGAACTGTCGAACTACTGCATATTCAGATTCTTTTACAATATACACATTAGCAAAGAGAATAACCGCAACAGCAAAAACAATCGTTAATGTTACAACAAGAGAAATGTACTTTTTAGGATTTAATGGGCCCTTTTTTGACATCTTAATTACCTTGTCTCCATCACTAGAAGCAGTATTTTTTGATTTCCCCGATAAAAAACTTAGAAATTTTTCAAGATCTTTATTTTTCTGGTCCATTAATTACCGCTCCCTTCTTTTTTCTCTGGCGATGATTGTTGCTCTGTTTGTGCTTGTTGTTGTGTTGGTGCTTGTTGTTGTATAGTTGGTTGTAACGCCTGTAGTGGTAAATACTTCATCGTACTACCATCATCATTCATAATATAAATTTGTGCCTTAGGTAACACATTTTCAAGAGTTTCTAAAATTAAACGTTCGCGTGTAATTTGTTGATTACCTTTGTATTGCTCATACATTTTATTGAAAACTGCTACATCCCCATGTGCTTGTTCAATACGTGCTGTTTTTGCACCATTTGCTTTTGAAATAATCGCATCTTTTTCACCATTCGCTTCACTAATTCGTTGGTTTTTGTATTTTTGAGCTTCATTCGTTTTTGTATTTTTTGTCTCACGTGCGTCTGTTACGGCTGTAAATGCTGCACGTACCTCTGCATTCGGTAATTCTACATCCTGCAATTTAACACCTAATACACCAATTCCAATATCATATTTGTCTATGAGTGAAACAAGCAATTCTCTTGTTTTTGCTTCAATATCTGCTTTTCCATCTGTTAGCGCAGCATCAATAGTCGAACTACCAATTATGGAGCGAATCGCGCTTGATGTAGCGCTATGTAAAATTTCTTCTGGATTTTGTGCATTAAATAAGTACTTACGAGGATCTGTAATTTTCCATTGAACAACAAGATCTGTTAGAACAATATATTCATCACCTGTAATCATTTTCGTTTCTGCATCAAAGGCTTCCAATTCGCCTTCTTTATTTTGCTTATAACCAAACTGTAAACTGAATGTTTCTCTCGATAAAATCTCAACTGATTGTACGGGCCAAGGTAATTTAAAATGTAAGCCTGGATTTGTGACCATCTCATCAGCACGACCAAATGTTATAACAACAGCTTGCTCCGATTCATCGACTGTGTACCACGAAGTAAATACAGCGATAAGTGCTACAATGCCGAATATCCCAAGTCCCACCATCATTAGTGTCTTTTTCACACTCATGTCTGTTCCTCCCTTTTGCTTAGTACTATTGTATACGGTATAGCTTTTAAAAAGATTCAAAATAATTTCATAAAGTAAACTCAGACTATAGACAAAGAAAAAATACTGCCGGTGATTTCTGTTGCGTGCGGACGCTTTTCGCGGGCACACAGGAGTCTGACTAGCACGGAAATTGTTTGAGTGCCTGGTACTTAGCATGGATACCTACATAATGGCGGCTTCTAAATTGAAAAATCCACTTCGCTTTCCGCGGGCACACACGTAAGCCACAACCCTCGCTGTCGCGTGGTTTGTTGCGTCTTACGTTTTGTGCGTTCCCGCAGGAGTCTTCGTGGATTTTTACTTGGATAACCCTACTGAAAATTTCAAAATTGTTTGTGTGCCTGGCACTAATAAAAAGAAAAAATCCTGTCGCCATTAAGGCAACAGGATATTCATAACTAGGTGTTCTAATACTGGGAAAAATGTTGTTGATAAAACAATACTTATTAGGGCGGCTACAATCATCGCTAAACTAGCAAAGGTACCTTCTAGTTCTCCTAATTCAAATGCTTTTGATGTACCAGTGCCGTGAGCACCCATCCCAAGCATTAAGCCTCTTGCAGATGGCTTTTGGAAACGACATATTCGAATAACGATTGGTGCAATCAAACTACCTAATATACCAGTTGTCATAACAAAAACAGCTGTAAGAGTAGGTGATCCTCCTATCATATTGGAAATATCCATCGCAATAGGAGTAGTGACCGAACGTGGCACTAAGCTATGAACAAGTTCATCATTTAGTCCAACAACGCGTGCAATGATAAATGAAGAAGCAATTGCAACAGCCGACCCGACAGCAATGCTAAAAATAATTTCAAAAGCATGTTTTTTTAATAGATTAAAATTTTTATAAATCGGTACAGCGAATGCAACTGTTGCAGGCCCTAATAAATTGGACAAAATATTTGCCCCTGCATTATATGACGCATAAGATGTATCGGTTAATAGTAACAATACAATAATAATTAATGGGCTAATCAATATCGGAGTAAGCCATTCTTTAGGAAACTTTTGATAGAATGCTTTGCAAGCATAAAAAATAGCAATGGTTCCTAGTAAACTGATGACAGCAATAACTATACTCATACAGTGTCACCCTTCTTTCTCTCTAACCACTGTGCAGTAAAACCCGTCACTAACATTACGACGAATGCACTTACTACAATAACAACTACAACTTTCATGCCTTGTATACCGATTAGCGCATCATAATCAATGACGCCTATCGCTGAAGGAATGAAAAACAATAACAATTCACTAAGTAATAATCCTGCCCCTAACTCGATCCATTCTAGTTTAATAAGATGAAACTGTAATAGTAAAAATAATAAAACAAGCCCAATTATACTACCTGGAATCGGCAAGTGAAGTAAACGCGCAATACTATTTCCTATAAATAACACTATATAAAGATAGCCAATTTGCACGAAACTTTTGACGATTTTCATGGTCAACCTTCTCTCAATTTTTTATGCTACTATACTTTACACCTAAATCAACGATGTGTAAAACAGAAAAGAATCCATTTCCACAAAATAGGAAATAGATTCTTTCTGTGGTGAAGCTAAGTAGTAACCATAAAAAATCTTCATACAAGCATAGTTAGATTTCAAAATTATTTTCATCTTATCATACAAAATAGGGGGTTTCTATAAAATAGTATAGCCCTCTATTTTGAATCTTATATATTATTATTGTAAAGAATTTGTTAATTTTTTTGGAATCATTACAATCATCTTTGTGCCAACGCCAACTTTACTTTCTACCTGAATCCGTCCATGATGAGCCTCCACTAGATGCTTCACAATGGCTAGCCCTAACCCAGTTCCACCAGAATTTCTGCTACGTGCACGATCGACACGATAAAAACGTTCAAAGACGCGTGCAATTTCATTCTTTTCTATGCCGATACCTTCATCTTCAATTTCAATAATTCCATATGTGTCATTTTCCTTCAAGCGAATCGTTACTGTTGTATTTTCAGGTGAATACGTAATCGCGTTTGTAATTAGATTCGTAACAATTTGAATAACCCGATTGGCATCCCCCATTACTTCTACATCACGGGCAATATCCACTTGAAAGCTCATATTTTTTTCATCGAGCCGCGGACCTGTTAATTCTGCACCACGTATAAGAACATCCTGCAAGCCCATTGGCATAATATTTACAGTGAATCCGTGTTGTTCAATTTTAGACAGCTCTAATAAATCTTGGATGAGCATTTGTAGACGATTGCTCTCTTTATGCATAATTTCTAAAAAAGATAGCAGCATCTTTTCATCTTTATAGGCACCATCCAGTAATGTTTCAGAAAAGCCTTTAATCGATGTAATAGGTGTACGTAGTTCATGCGATACATTGGCTACAAAATCTTTACGAATTTGCTCAAGTCGAACAAGCTCCGTAATATCATGCATGACAATGACTACGCCTAGCCATCGTCCGTGATCACCAATTACTGGTGCACCATATACTTCTTTATTGTATAGCTCTTGTTGTACTTCCATCTTTATTTGTTGTCGATATGGCATTTCCGTTAAAAACACATGGTCAATAAATTGCTCAAGCGTTTTCGGTAAACCAATCGTGCGGAAGACTTTTCCTTGCACATGCTCCAGTTGCATTCCAAAACGTTCTAAAAACACTCGATTGACGATTGATATGTTGCCTTCACGACCAATCATCATAAGTGAGCTGCCCATGTTTTCAATTAGCGTTTTTAGCCTTTCTTCCTCTACCTCTCTTATCGTCGTAATATCCTGTAAATTACGCGCTAAAATATTGATAGAGTGACTCAGTGGTATCATGCGCTCATGCTCATTTTCGTGTGCACGGGCACGATAATTTCCTTTTGCCAATTCAAGTGCCGTTTCGGTCACATTATCAATCGGTGCGGTAAAATTTCGAATCATATAGCGGCTTACAATAGCAATTAATATAAGCGTAATTGTAAATAATATCGCTAACACACCATATAGCCGAGCACGTACATATGACAGCAGTGAGTCCTTCATTTCGATTGTTTGAGCTGCAAATAATGCTTTCTTATCTTCATCAGATAAGGAAATTTGCCGTTCATCAAGTACTTTTTCCATTGCTTCTTGACTATAGGAACTCGATCGATCATTGTATTGTTCTACATAAACAGGAAAAAGCTGACCTATAACAATCATTAGGACAGCAAGAATTGATCCGAGCGAGAGCATGAATGTCAAGAATAAGCGGTTGCTCATTGATTTCATGAAGTTTTCGGCTCCTCAAATTTATAGCCAAGACCACGAATTGTTTTAATAAACATCGGTTTACGACTATTTTCTTCAATTTTATCGCGGAGGTGACTAATATGCACATCCACAATACGAGTATCGCCTGCAAAATCATATTTCCAAACAGCACTCAATAACTGATCACGAGTTAATACACGGTTTTTATTTTCTAGTAAATAAATGAGTAGCTCAAATTCCTTCGGTGTAAATTCAAGTGCTTCTTCTTGTAAAAATACTTCAAATCGCTCAGGAAATACACGCAGTTGACCAAACTCATACATTTTTTCTTGAGGCTCATCCTTATCCTCTATTACAACATTTTGTGTAAATCTTCTTAAGACTGCTTTGACACGTGCTAAAACTTCCCGTGGACTAAAGGGTTTGGTCATATAATCATCTGCCCCTAGCTCCAAACCAAGCACCTTATCGAACTCATCATCTTTTGCCGTTAGCATAATGATTGGTGTATTCATACGTTGTTGACGAATTTGTTTACAAACTTCCATGCCATCCAGCTTAGGAAGCATTAAGTCTAAAAGGATTAAATCAGGCTGTATTTCCATTGCTTTATTTAACCCTTCTAATCCGTCTGCTGCTGTTTCAACTAAATAGCCAGCTTGCTCTAAGTTATATTTTAATAAGGTCGCAATAGAAAATTCATCTTCTACAACTAAAATAGTTTTTGTCATGTGTATTGCCTCCGTTAGTGATTTGAAACCCCCATTTCAAATCTCAAGACGCTCGCTATAATGCCAGTGGTGGTGTCACCAGCAATGTACCTTCAATTACAAGCTGCTTTTGTTCATTATAGGAGAGCACAGAAACAGTAATGGTATTCTGTACTTTATTTACTGCTGTTACCTCTAAAAGCGTATCGAATAATTCATAATGATAGAGTGGCCCTAAATAGGTTAAATGTTGTTCTATAATACGCGCACCAGGTCCTGGAATATACTTCGACACAGCTGACGTAATAATACCATTTAACATAATAGTTGGTACAATCGGCTTTTTAAAAGGCGTCATTGCTGCATAATCATGTTGAATGTAAAGCGGATTATTATCATTTGTAAGTCCTAAATAAAGCAATAAATCCTTATCTTCTATTTTTTCAGTAATATGAATCTTCTCGCCGACTGTAATTTCATCAATAGTGAGACCAAGCTTACTGTTCTTTTGAAGCAAAGATACGCCAACCCCTTTTCTATCATACTACCTTCATAGTATCAATTTTATTCTAAAAGTACAATGAAAAGCAGAATAACCATTTTATGTGTATGCATATTATGAAGAATAATAGAGGCTGTTTTGACAGTTTCTTTATGTACAATAAAAAAATCGAGTAAGAATGATTCCTACTCGATTTCATAAGCTTTTATTAAGCTAAAACTTTCATCACTGCTTTTACGGCTTCAGCAGAGTTATCCAATGCTGCCTTTTCTTTGTCAGTTAATTCAAGCTCAAAGATTTTTTCGATACCATTAGCACCTAGTAATGTTGGGACTCCTAAATAAATATCGTTGTACCCATATTCACCTTCTAAGTATGCGATTGATGGTAGGATACGCTTTTGATCTTTAATAATTGCTTCAGCCATTTCAATAAGTGCTGCTGCTGGAGCATAATAGGCAGAACCATTTCCAAGTAAGTTTACGATTTCTGCACCACCATTGCGCGTACGGTCAACGATTGCTTCTAAACGCTCTGGGGCGATTAACGTTTCTAAAGGAATACCGCCAGCAAATGAATAACGAGTAAGTGGTACCATTGTGTCACCATGACCACCTAATACAAAACCAGTGATGTCTTTTACAGAGATGTTTAGCTCTTCCGCAACAAAAGCACAGAAACGAGCAGTATCAAGTACACCAGATTGACCGATTACTCGATTTTTAGGGAAACCTGTTTCTTTGAATACTGTGTAAGTCATTGCATCAACAGGGTTTGTTAATACGATAATGGTTGCATTTGGCGAATGAGCAGCGATTTCTTTTGAAACAGTTTTCATAACACCTTGGTTAATTTGAACTAAGTCGTCACGGCTCATGCCAGGTTTACGGGCAATACCCGCAGTAATAATTACTACATCAGAATCTGCAGTGTCTGCATAGTCAGAAGTACCTTTAACAAAAGAATCAAAACCTTGTATTGGAGCAGCTTCCCACATGTCTAAAGCTTTACCTTTTGTTGGGTTTTCAGCTTGTGGAATATCTACTAATACAACATCGCCAAGTTCCTTTTGTGCTGCTAAAAATGCTGCAGTAGCGCCGGTGAATCCGCCACCGATTACTGAGATTTTTTTACGTTTCAAAGTCATTTGAATACGCTCCTTTTTTAGGTTGTATGCTAAAAAAGGGAGGAGAATAAATTCTCTCTCCCTCCATTAAACCAGGTACTAATATTACTGTAGCAAACCAATTTTACATTAAACAAATATCTGTTAACCACGCTGGATTGTTACAGTGATAATTTTTACAGCTTCGTAAAAATTATAGGTTTTTAATTAGTTCGTTAGCGAATTCTGAACATTTCACTTCTTTAGCGCCGTCCATTAAACGAGCGAAGTCATAAGTTACAACTTTTGAAGAGATTGTATTCTCAACAGATTTAGTGATCATGTCAGCTGCTTCTTGCCATCCTAAGTGTTCAAGCATTAATACACCTGAAAGTAATACTGAAGATGGGTTTACTTTATCTTGACCAGCATATTTTGGAGCTGTACCGTGAGTAGCTTCGAAGATTGCGTGACCAGTTACGTAGTTAATGTTCGCACCTGGAGCAATACCGATACCACCAACTTGTGCAGCTAATGCATCAGAAATATAGTCACCGTTTAAGTTCATTGTAGCTACTACATCGAACTCAGTTGGACGAGTTAAGATTTGTTGTAAGAAGATATCAGCGATAGAATCTTTTACTAAGATTTTGCCAGCTGCTAAAGCTTCAGATTGTGCTTTGTTTGCTGCTTCTTCACCTTGGTCAGCTTTGATTGCATCATATTGGTTCCAAGTGAATGTTTGATCAGCAAATTCAGTTTCAGCTAATTCATAACCCCATTTTTTGAATCCACCTTCAGTGAATTTCATGATGTTTCCTTTGTGAACTAGTGTCACAGATGGACGGTTATGTTTAATTGCATATTCGATAGCAGAACGAACTAAACGCTCAGTACCTTCTTTAGATACTGGTTTTACACCGATACCTGAAGTTTCTGGGAAACGGATTTGATTTACACCAAATTCTGATTGTAAGAAGTTGATGATTTTTTTAGCTTGTTCAGAGCCTGATTCGAATTCGATACCAGCATAGATGTCTTCTGTGTTTTCGCGGAAGATAACCATATCAACGTCTTCTGGGCGTTTAACTGGAGAAGGTACTCCATCAAAGTGACGTACTGGACGTAGGCAAACATATAAATCAAGTTGTTGACGTAATGCTACGTTTAGAGAGCGGATACCACCACCGATTGGAGTAGTAAGAGGACCTTTAATTGCAATTAGGTATTCGTTAATTTTATCTAAAGTTTCTTGTGGTAACCATTCACCAGTTTGGTTGAATGCTTTTTCACCAGCTAGAACTTCTAACCATTCGATTTTCTTTTCACCGTTATAAGCTTTTTCTACAGCTGCGTCAATTACGCGAGATGCTGCTGCCCAAATATCTGGACCGATTCCATCACCTTCGATGAATGGGATTACTGGATTGTTTGGTACATTAAGTACGCCGTTTTCAACTACAATTTTGTTTGACATTGTTGTTGCCTCCTAAATTCATAATCATAGGACTGTGTTATAGGTAACACAGTCCCAAATATTCTAGCATATTTTCCAAATTAGCGCTCGCTGATTGGAACATATTTTTGCATACCTGGTCCTACATACTCAGCACGTGGACGGATCAGGCGGTTGTTAGCATATTGCTCAAGAATATGTGCTACCCAACCAGAAGTACGTGAAACTGCAAAGATTGGTGTGAATAAGTCATGATCGATGCCTAAAGAATCGTACACTGATGCAGAGAAGAAGTCTACGTTTGCAGGTAATTTCTTTTGTTCAACAATCATGTCATGGATTTTAACTGACATTTCGTAAAGCTCTGGTTTACCAGTTAGTTCAGTTAATTTTTGTGACATTACACGTAAGTGTGGTGCACGTGGGTCGCCTTTGCGGTATACGCGGTGACCGAAGCCCATGATTTTTTCTTTGTTATCTAATTTATTTTGAATGTAAGATTCAACGTTTTCAAGAGAACCAATTTCAGTTAACATCTTCATAACTTGCTCATTTGCACCACCGTGAAGTGGTCCTTTTAATGCGCCGATAGCTGCAGTTACACCAGAATAAACATCTGATAATGTAGCTACACATACACGTGCAGTAAATGTTGATGCATTTAATTCATGGTCAGCATGTAATACTAACGCTTTATCGAATGCTTCAACTTCGATTGGTGCTGGCTCTTCACCTTTTAACATATATAGGAAGTTTGCTGCATAGCTAAGTTCTGATTTAGGTTGGATTGGCTCTAAACCTTTACGTACACGTGCAAATGCAGTAACAACAGTTGCAATTTTAGCTTGTAGACGAATTGCTTTACGGTAGTTAGCTTCAGGATCCATAACATCCGCTTCTTCATCGAATACACCAAGTAAAGATACTGCCGTACGAAGTGCAGCCATTGGATGTACAGTTGAAAGTGGGTAAGTTTTGAATTGGTCTACAATTGCTTGTGGAATAGCCATGTTGTCTGCCAATTGTTGTTTTAATTCAGCAAGCTCGTCCGCTTTAGGTAAACGAGTATGCCAAAGTAGGTAAATTACCTCTTCAAATGATGCGTTATCTGCTAAATCATCAATGTTGTAACCAACATATGTAAGTGTGTCATCGATAATTGAACTGATTTTAGATTCCGCTGCTACGATACCTTCTAATCCTTTTGTTGCTGACATAAATTATCGCTCCCTCATACTAATAATTTTTGTTGTAAACGCTTTTTCAACCTTAGCATTTACGTTTTTGCTCACATGAACCATTAAGTAAATCGCTTACATTGTTATTATAATCATTTTTGACAGCTTTGTGAATGAAAAACCTTCAAATTAAGAAAAAGTCGGACGAGCGACTATATAAGCGTACTAAAGAGGGTATTTTGTATATTTTGACAATATATTTTCATTTGAATTGGGGTGAATTTGTTAAATTGAGGAATATTAAATATTTTTCATACGAAAGAACTATTAATGTTTTATTATTTGTTTTTTATTTAGTGATTCTTTGGTTCGTTTTACCTGTATCTCTTGCTATATTTTTATCATTTACAACATATCCTATAATAAATTTCCTTCATAAATACTTTAAAATCAATTACTGGATTGCCGCTATTATCGTAGAAATATTGATACTTTCTTGTATAGTTCTCCTCATAGTCATCTCAATAAACAGTATTATTCTCATCTTTCCTGAAATACGTGACACACTTCAAAACTTTCCATTGTTCACTGAGTATGAATCCATATTTATACAGTTTTTGCAAGAAAAATCAATGTCTATTTTCGATTCTATCGTCGTTTATACTGCAAATTTATTTCAAATATTTATGAAGCACGTCATTGAAGTTTTTATATTCCTTGTAGCATATTATTTTGCATTAATCGAAACAAGAAAATCTCGTTACTGGTTCTTTCAATATGTCCCCAAAAAATATAGAAATCAATGGCAATCTCATTTTTCGAAAGTGATGCAACTTTTTCATTACTTTGTATTCGTAGAATTTCAATTATTTACGATAACATTACTTATACTTTGCGCGGGCTTTATGATATTTCAATTTGAACAAGCCATTATTAAAGCATTCATTGTAGCATTTGCAGATGTACTACCCTTCTTTGGTATCGGCGTCTTTCTTGTACCAATGAGCATTTACTTCTATTTCAATGGCAATACCTTTTTATGTGGTGCGATTTTACTTTTGTATTTGTTTGTTCAATTAACAAGGCAGCTCGCTGAATCTATGCTTTGGTCAAATACGTTGCAATTACGAACGTTTCATACGTTTTTCATCAGCGCTGCCTCTATCTTATTATTTGGTTTTTACGGTATTTTACTCAGCCCAATTTTTTTATTTTTAGCAGTTAAACTGAAAGAAAAGTCTATTTTTGAACGATAATAAATTGACCTTTTTTCATTTTTTTACGCATCCAATAAAATACAAGTGGTTGGAACAATTTACGTGTCACTGGTAGTAGCATTAATAAACCAATTATATCTGTTATAAAACCTGGCAATGCTAAAAGCACACCGCCACTAAAATTCAACATTGCATCCACTAATGCTGGTCCAGGGGCTTCTCCACGTGCAACCATATGTTTTACGTTTTTTACTGAATTGATACCTTTATTTTTCGCTATATAAATGCCAATGATAGTCGTTGCGACAACAAGCAATAATGTATTGAAAACACCAATATTTTGACCAATAACTATTAATAACGCCAGTTCGGCTAATGCATATACAACAAAACTAAGAAAAAATTTTTTCATATTTTTCTCCTTTCTATTGAAAAAGCTATACCTTCTATACGTTATTATAGCCCAATAAGTTTCAACTAAAAAATAAACAGGCGTAAATACTAATTTTCATTGTTATTTAAAAGGCTCTAGTACGGTTACCCCATACTAGAGCCTTTTTACTATCTATTAAAGTACGCTTGCATGTCCTTTATAAATAACACCTGTTTCAGCATCCATTGTTATTTCTTGACCGTGGCGAATTAATGTTGTTGCTTCTTTTACACCGACGATTACAGGAATACCAAGACTTAACCCTACTACAGCGGCATGACTTGTCAGTCCGCCTTCCTCTGTAATTAGCCCGATACACTTTTCAATAGCTGGCATCATATCACGATCTGAACCGACCGTTACTAAAATACATCCTTCTGTATCATAGGCTAATGCCTCAGCTGCATTTTTTGCTACAACTGTATTACCAATTACTGACGCTTTGCCAATCCCTTGACCACGCGCAAGTAAATCGCCAATAATGTGTACCTTCATTAAGTTTGTAGTACCAGCTTCCCCTACAGGAACACCTGCTGTAATAACAACTGCATCACCATGATTTACAAAACCATGCTTCAAGCTTTCGTCAACTGCTAGTTCTAAAATTTCGTCTGTCGTTGTAACGCGTTCACAAACTACAGGATAAACACCCCAAACAAGCGTTAGTGTATTTGCAGTGTTTTCAGAGCCAGTAACAGCGACAATCGGCACACCAGGACGATATTTTGCAATCATTCTAGCCGTGTTTCCACTTTCTGTTGGTGCTAGTACAGCTTTTACGCCTAAGTTTATCGAAGTATATGCTACAGCCTGAGAAATAGCCTCTGTCATATTTGCTTCTTTTTCACGACTACGTGTAGAAACGATTGCTTTATAATCTAATGAATCTTCTGTACGTTGTGCAATTTTGTTCATTGTTTGTACGGATTCAACTGGGTATGTCCCTGCTGCTGTTTCACCAGATAGCATAATCGCATCTGTTCCATCAATAATGGCGTTCGCAACGTCACTTGCTTCAGCGCGTGTTGGACGAGGATTACGTTGCATGGAGTCTAACATTTGAGTTGCCGTAATAACTGGTTTGCCAACTTGGTTACATTTTAAGATTAATTTCTTTTGAACTAATGGTACCTCTTCAGCTGGAATTTCTACGCCTAAGTCACCACGTGCAACCATTAATCCGTCAGATACTAAAATGATTTCGTCGATATTATCGACACCTTCTTGGTTCTCGATTTTCGGGATAATTTGAATATGACTACCGCCATTTTGCTCAAGTAATTCGCGAATTTCTAAAACATCTTTAGCTCGACGAACGAATGAAGCTGCAATGAAATCCACACCTTGATTAATACCAAATAGAATATCCTGTGCATCTTTTTCAGTAATTCCAGGTAGTTGAACTGAAACCCCAGGGACGTTAACACCCTTTTTATTTTTTAAGACACCTGCATTTTCTACTATTGTGTGAATAAGCCCTTTTTCCGTATCTGTTGCTAACACACGTAATTGAATTAAGCCATCATCTAATAAAATAATTGAGTTTTGTTGTACATCTTCGATTAGTCGTTCATACGTAACAGAAAAACTTGCCTCTGTTCCTTCTACTTCCGTCATCGAAATGTCGATTACCTGACCTGCTTTTAAATGTAGTTCCCCATTTTGCATGTTATGCGTACGAATTTCAGGTCCTTTTGTGTCGAGCAAAATACCTACTGGTTTCCCTAATTTGTTTGCAACTTCACGAATTAAATTAATACGCACTTCATGTTCTTCATGTGAACCGTGTGAAAAATTCAAGCGAGCTACATTCATACCTGCTTCAATTAGTTTTTCTAAAATTTCTGGTGACTCACTTGCCGGACCAATTGTACATACGATTTTTGTTTTTCTCATTCTCTGCCCACTCCGTTTTACGCAAAATTATATTGATAGTTCTTTCATTAAAGTATATAAGCTTACATCAGACTCATGATTCTTTTCAAAAGCCTCTGGCATATCGTAGTCAATGACTGTATGGTTGCGTATTCCTACAGCTCGACCAGATTTACCTTCCATTAATAATTCTACCGCATGTGCACCAAATTGACTTGCGAGAACACGATCACGTGCTGTTGGAGAACCACCGCGTTGAATATGACCAAGAACAGAAACTCGCGTCTCTTTTCCTGTCTTTTCTTTCAGTAATTTTGCCAACTCGCCACCTGACATTACACCCTCTGCAACAATAATGATACTATGCTTTTTCCCTCGTGCTTCACCACGCTCTAAGCGTGATACGATGTCGTCTAAATCATATTCTTCTTCAGGAATTAAGACCGTTTCAGCACCTGCTGCAAGCCCTGCCCATAATGCGATATCACCTGCATCTCGCCCCATTACTTCAACAATAAAAGAATTTTCATGGGAAGTCGCTGTATCACGAATTTTATCGATTGATTCTACGACTGTATTGAGCGCGGTATCAAAGCCAATTGTGTATTCTGTTCCAGGAACATCATTATCAATTGTGCCAGGCACTCCAACAGCTGGAAAACCTTTTTTTACAAGATCCATTGCACCTCGGTAAGAACCATCACCCCCGATAACAACTAACCCTTCGATACCTGCTTCACGCATATTAGCAATTGCTTGCTGTTGAACAGCATCTTCCTTAAATTCAGGGCACCGTGCTGAAAATAAATTGGTACCTCCTCTTTGAATGATGCCACCTACAGAACCTAAATCGAGCGGCTCAAAAGATCCTTTTATTAAACCTTCATAACCATGCTTAATTCCTACAACATCCATTCCGTGATAAGCTGCCTTACGAACGACTGCTCGAATGGCTGCGTTCATGCCAGGGGCATCTCCACCACTTGTTAATACGGCAATTTTTTTCATTGTCGAACAACCTCCTGCAGTGTTATCTAATATTATTCACATTAACACGAAAAAACAAACTATGTAAGGGTTCTGGAGCTAGAAAAACATAACTTTTACATAAAAAATGAAAAGAATGCGCTTTCACACACTCTTTCCATCACAAAGCATCTAAAATTTAACATTTTATAAAAATATTTCGCTTTAATTTAACGGATTAGACCTTTAGAGCATCGCCATGTGATTTGTCTATTCTTCTATATATTGTCCGATTTTTTTAAATTTATCATATCGATCTTCGATTAATTGTTCACCATTTAAAGAATTTAATGATTTTAGTGTGTCGCTAATACATTCTTTTATATAGATTGCCTGCTTCGCCACATTGCGATGTGCTCCGCCAGTTATCTCAGGAATAATACCATCAATCACACCAAGCTCTTTTAAATCAGGTGCAGTAATTCGCATTGCTTCAGCTGCTTGCTTAGCAAGGCTACCATCACGCCATAAAATTGAAGCAGCACCTTCTGGAGATATAACAGAATAAGTAGAGTTCTCTAACATGTAAACGCGATTTGCTACGCCTAAAGCTAGGGCACCACCACTACCACCTTCTCCAATAACGATGCTAATGACTGGTACTGATAATCCCGCCATTTCTACTAAATTACGAGCTATCGCCTCACTCTGACCACGCTCTTCTGCTGCTTTACCAGGGTAGGCACCTTTTGTATCAATGAAACAAATGATTGGGCGATTAAATTTCTCTGCTTGTTTCATTAGGCGCAACGCTTTACGATAGCCTTCTGGATGGGGCATACCAAAATTACGACGAATATTTTCTTTTGTTGATTTACCACGTTGATGTCCAATAACAGTGACAGGTTGTCCTTCAAAAAGGGCAATACCGCCTAGAATCGCTGCATCATCGCCAAACGTACGATCTCCATGTAATTCAATAAAGTTTTCACACATAGCTTCAATATATTGTAGTGTTGTTGGTCGTTCAGGATGTCTTGCTACTTGCACGCGATCCCACGGCTTCATATTGGCATAGATTGATTGCTCGAGTTGCGTTAAACGCGTTTCTAGCTTTTCAATCTCCCCTGTCATATCTACGTCCGCTTCAGCAGCAATTGTTTTTAATTCATCAATTTTTTCGCGCAGTTGAACTACTGGCTCTTCAAAAGCTAAATTTTTAGACATGTTGCACGCCACCTTTCGTATGCATTTTTACAAGCACAGATACTTGTTTCCGTAAATCTTTACGATGGAAAATGGCATCCAGTTGACCATGCTCTAATAAAAATTCTGCTGTTTGGAAATCACTCGGTAGTTTTTCTCTTACCGTTTCTTCGATTACACGTCTTCCTGCAAAGCCGATTAGTGCCTGAGGTTCTGCAATATTGATATCCCCTACAGAGGCAAAGCTTGCAGAAACGCCACCAGTAGTTGGGTGCGTTAAGATTGAAATAAATAATAAGCCTTCATTGCTATGACGTTTTAAGGCAACACTTGTTTTCGCCATTTGCATTAAAGAAAGTACACCTTCTTGCATACGAGCTCCACCACTTGCAGTGAAAATAATAAAAGGCAAACCTAATTCAGTTGCTTTTTCAACCGCACGTGTTATTTTTTCTCCAACAACAGAGCCCATTGAGCCCATACGGAAATGAGAATCCATTATCGCTACTACAACTTCTTCTCCATCAAGCGTACCTAAACCTGTCAATACAGCCTCATTTAAACCTGTTTTTTGTTGATCAGCATTAATTTTCTCAACATAGGCAGGGAAATTAAGCGGATTACTTGTTTGTAAATGGTCGTCCATAGAAACAAATGATCCTTCATCTAAGAAATAGTCAACACGCTCTTGTGCAGTCATTTTAAAATGATGGCCACACTTCGTGCATACTTTATGATGCTTTTCCAATTCTTTTGTTAACTGAATATGACGGCATTCTGGACATTTTGTCATGAGTCCTTCTGGAAATGCCTTTTCCTGACCATCCTGTTTCTTTTTTCGATTTGCGTTAAATATGTCGCGTATTGCCATGTTTGACTCCCCCTTTATTGTCTAAAAAGTTTGACCAGTACCCATCCACTGCTCGTAAGCTAGTAATGCTTCTTTTTCATAGCCAAGTTGCATCGATTTCAACATCGTTTGAAGGATTAGTTTTTCATCTTCCGTTGAGTTTCGATTTAAACGGTCACCGTCATATGCTGCAAGTTGAAACCAGATTTTCAGCGAAAGCCGATTGCCTGACGTAACTAATATTTCTCTCAATACATCACGACAATTTACTGTTCCTTCAATTTCCAGCTTCACAAAAAAACTATCCCACACAGGTAGTGTACGAAGAATCTCTGTACAACTTATTACGCGAATTGCTTCCTTTTCATGAATTTGTCGCGTTAATTCGACATCTTTTTTTGATTTTTCATCTTCTAATATAAACATCGACAGTACTTCTACAAGCTGATGCTTATGTGTTGCGGCAAGAAATGTACCTCCACCGTGTCGCGTTTCAATGAGTCCAAGTAACTCTAAACTGCGCAGTGCCTCCCTTACAGAGGATCGCCCAACACCTAACCTTTCTGATAAAACACGTTCAGAAGGAAGCTTCTCTCCAGCTTGAATTTTTTCCATTCGAATAAGTTGACGCAATTGCTGAACGATTTCTAAAAACACTTTTTTTTGTTCGGTTTGTTTATCCATATGATTAACTCCCGTTATCAAAAAGTGGTCTGACCACTTTTTTAGCATTGACTACATCTTACAAAATAACTGTTTAAAAGTAAAGAAGAAACTGCATAAAATTCTATGCAGTTTCTAAAATCTTGTTTAATTTCATATCTTTTTAGTCGATTGTGCATGTTTTACTTTCACTTGCGATTTCCCAAAACGTTTTTCAAGTGTACCTTCAATATAAAGCAATTCATCTTCTATCAAAATTTCCTGTACTAGTTGAAATACTTGTGGAAATAAGGTTACTGATACGATTCCAAATTCATCTTGAAGCTGGACAAAGGCCATTTGCTCTCCTTTTTTTGTCCTTATTTTTTTCACTTCTTCAATTAAGCCAATCATTTTTACATACGTTCCTTCACGCGCATACTTCAGTTCAGCACATGTTACAGTAACTTCTCCCCAGTAACTTCTTTCTTCAGTAACTGGATGAGCAGATATATAAAAACCTAAACATTCTTTCTCATGCTGGAGTTTTTCCTTCTGAGACATCGCTTCAGCTTGCATATACTTCGGTTTCCCAAAATTAAAGGCAGTTGCTGTTTCTATATCTACATCTTCTGTTGGGCGCACGAGCTCTGCCTGTTTTAATGCTGCCTCTAAGGTAGCCACAAGTACAGCACGATCCTTCCCTAAATAATCGAGCACACCTGCATAAACGAGAGACTCCATTACATTCGGTTTAAAATGCTGCGCACTTAAAGCTACAGCCAAATCAAATAAATTATGAAAGGCATCTGGATTCGTTTTACGTAACGTTACTACTTTCTCTAAAAAGGTGTGCGGTACACCTTTAACGCCAGATAAACTATAGCGAATTCCATCCTTTTCTACTAAAAAGAATTTAGTACTTTGCAATAATGATGGCGGATAAAATGGAATGCCTTTTTCTTTTGCTTCCGTAACAAGCTGTTGAATTTTTTCTATATTTCCTGTTGCATTTGTTAATAATGCTGCATAAAAGCTTTGTGGGTAATGAGCCTTTAAATACGCCATATGATACGAGATGACACTATAGGCAACAGCATGACTTTTTGCAAAGCCGTAGTCCGCAAAGCGTACAATTAGCTCGTAGACATCTTCTGCATCTCTCCTAACAAAACCTTGTCTCAATGCTCCATCTACAAAGGCAGTGCGTTGTTCCTCTAATATATCGCGATTTTTCTTACTAACCGCACGGCGTAATAAATCCGCCTGCCCCATTGTAAAACCGGCCATAGTTGCAGCAATTTGCATAATTTGCTCCTGATAGACAATTACGCCAAATGTTTCACGTAAAATTGGCTCTAGCAACGGATGGGGCATCGTTACATGCTCTTTGCCTGCCTTTCTTCTTGCATAGACAGGAATAAAATCCATCGGCCCTGGACGATAAAGTGCATTGACAGCAACAATATCTGAAAAATGCGTTGGATGAATATCACGTAATGCTTGTTTCATGCCATCTGACTCTAATTGGAAAATACCTACTGTATCTCCTTTTTGAAGTAACTGAAAGGTGCGCTCATCATGCATCGGGATAAGATCAAACTCTATCCACGGTCCCCCTGCTTTGTATATAGACCAACGTACTTGCTCTAAAATTGTTAAATTGCGCAACCCTAAAAAGTCCATTTTTACAAGCCCACGTTCTTCCACGTCCCCCATCGGCCATTGAGTACAATAAATCCCTTCATGTCCATCCTCAATTGGGACCGTATCAACTAATGGCGTCGGTGCTAAGACAATGCCAGCAGCATGGGTAGAAGCATTTCTTGGCAAGCCTTCTAATTTTAAAGCTACGTCAAGCCAACGTCGATGGTATTCATTTTCAGCTAACCAACTTTGAAAGTTTTGCGACTCCGCTACAGCTCTTTGCAAAGTCATACCTGGTTTGTTCGGAATCATTTTCGATATTTTTTCCATCACTTCAGCATCAAATCCAAAAACACGCGCAACATCTCTCGCCACTGCTTTCGCAGATAAAGTACCAAACGTAATGATTTGCGCAACATTCGCCTTGCCATATTTTTGTGCGACGTATTGAATAACTTGTTGTCTTTTACTATCAACAAAGTCAATATCAATATCAGGCAATGTTACACGTTCAGGATTTAAAAATCGTTCAAACAATAATCCATAGGCAAGTGGATCTACCTGTGTAATGGAGAGACTAAATGCAACAAGCGAACTTGCCGAAGAACCACGTCCTGGTCCAGTTAAGATGCGATTTTCTTTGGCAAAGCGCATAAAATCAGCAACAATTAAAAAGTAATCAGCATAGCCCATTGAACATATAATTTCTAGTTCATATTGCAATCTATCTCGATAAATTGCAGGTACCTCAGACAGCTTTAGGCGCTCAGCTAAACCAGAAAACGTTTCTTTTACTAGCAAACTTTCAGCTGTTTCACCCTCTTGTATTGGAAATTTGGGCATTTGAACATGCATTTCAGGAATTTTTGCTACACAGCTTGCAAGCATGCCTACACTTCCCTCAATCCATTCAGGACGGTCTGAATACCATCCCTTCCACTGTTCCTCAGTTGGTACAAAATAGTTTTCTAAATGGGCTGTTAACATTGTGTCTTGAAGTTTTTCCCCTGTATCAATTGCTCTCGCAACCTCATAAGCAAAATGATCTTCAGGTTGTAAAAAATAACAACGCTGAGTAGCTACGATTGTAATTTCTTTTGTCTCGCACCAATGTGAAATCATAGCTTCATTGTCTGCTATTATTCCTCCTGGTCTTGCAATCCCTACATATAACCGTTTTCCAAATACTTGTTGTAAAGCACTTGTCATTTCTGTCCATTCTGCTATTTCCGCTACATCCATTGCCGAAAGTAATGCTATACAACCCGCTGCATAGCCTTCAAGCCATCTCCAAGGCAATACCTCATCTTCTCGAATAGAAACAGCACTACTAATCTTTAAAAGATGTTGGTAACCTTCCTGTGTTTGTGCATACAGCACGAGCGGTATTATTTTATTATCCCATTGCACCTTCACCGAAAGCCCTATTACAGCATGAATATTTGCCTGCTGCATTGCTTTACAAAAAGGCAAAAGCCCGTACAACTTCGAATTGACGATTGCACAGGCCTGCGTATTTTGTTCTTGTAAAAAAGGGATCAATTGTTCAAGCCGAATCGTGCTTTTTAATAAATCCGCGCTCGTATGCATTTGAGTATATACATGTGTCAAAAGAATCCCTGCCTTTCAAAAATTATTGATATGCCTTACAAATGTCTTTTAAACGTGTAGTGACGCGATCCGCTTCTTGCCATGAATAGGCAGTTGCACCAGAAGCAAGTGGATGTCCACCACCATTAAATTCCTTCGCTAATGTGTTAATAATCGGACCTTTAGAACGCAGACGGACACGAATTTGGTCTTCCTCTTCTATGAAAATTACCCATGCACAAATTCCCTTTACGCTACCTAGGCAACCTACTAAAAGCGAGGCTTCAGATGGTACAACTTTGAATTCGGCAAGCAATTCTTTTGTCAGCTTAACATACGCTGCGCCATTTTCATCCATAACGAAATTTTGGTAAATATATCCTTGTAAAGATAACAGCTTTTGCTCCATTTCATACATCCCATCGAAAATTTGATTTCGATCAAAGTTATATGAAATTAGTTCCGCTGCAACTTTAAATGTTTTTACAGTCGTACTTGGGAATTGGAAACGACCTGTATCTCCTACAATCCCAGCGAATAATAATCGTGCGGATGCATCTGAAAGTTTCCAATCAGCGATCTCTTTTCCTTCTTCAAAAAGCTCATAAATCATCTCACTGCATGAACTAGCAGTTGTTTCTACCCACAATAAGTCTCCGTATTGATCGTCATTAGGATGGTGATCTATTTTTACGACCATTTTCCCTTTTGTATAGCGCTGATCGTCAATACGCTCAGTATTCGCCGTGTCGGTAACAATAACCAATGCATTTTCATATACATCATCCGCTATTTGATCAGGTTCAGCTAAAAACGACAAGGATGTATCATGCTCACCAACAGCGTAAACTTTCTTTTCTGGATAATTTGCTAAAATCAATTCTTTTAACCCTAACTGTGACCCATATGCATCAGGATCTGGACGTACATGTCGATGGATAACGATTGTCTCATATGAAGCAATTGTGTCGATGATTTGTCTTTTCAAAATGGTTTCCCCCAAAATGATAGTAATAACCGTTAGCATTTTTCCTCAATTATCGTTACAATAATGTCTAGTTATGCTAGGAGGTTTACTATGTTCAATTTAATTTTTGTGTTTGCAATAATTATATCATTTGTCTTTTATTTTTATTTTAAAACAAAACAGTTCCGTTCTCCATTACCTATTGCTAAAAATTGGTACAAAAGTAAGTCAAATATAGGTTTAGGTTCTTTCATTCTTGCATTTGCATTGAACCAAGCATACTTATTCCCTGGAACGTTTACATTTATCATTGTAGCAATTCTTGTCGTATTAGGCATCTTTGTTGTTGTTGAAAATATTAAAAAGGCTCGTCACTATGGTCAATTTGTTGATGAAGAGTTTCGTATTAATCGATAACTATTACACTGCATTGCACATATAATTGAAAAAAACTGTTAAAGGGATGACCTAGTATTTGCCCTAGGCCATCCCTTTTTTGTTTGCTTAACGCTCTAATAGTTGGAACATCATCATTGCCTTACCGACAAGCATTTGCTGATTAAATACTTCGAAGTCCATTTTTACGAACTTACGACTCATATCTAATATGCGAGGTTTGACAGTAAGTGTGCTCTCCATTTGAACAGGTTTGATGAAATAAATTGTCATGTTTTCTGCAACTGCATCGCCACGCTTACGACGCTTTAATGCAAATGATCCAACTTCGGCTAGTAAAGTTGTAAATGCTCCATAAGAAATAGCCCCATATTGGTTTGTCATTTGCGGTGTCACTTTAAACTCCACGATTAAATCTTCATCGCCAAGTACTTTCATTTCATTTTTCACTAAATCATCAATGGTCTCACCGTGTTGAGGCTGTCTTTGCGCTAGCTGCAACGCCTTTAACACATCTTGTCGACTAATTACCCCTTGTAAAACATTATCGTCATTTACAATTGGTAGTAAATCGATACCTTCCCAAATCATGCGATGCCCTGCTGAAGCGACGCTCATTTTCATTGATCCAGCAATTGGGTTTTTCGTCATCACTTTCTCAATAAGCTCGTCCTCTTCCCTACCGATTACGTCTTTAACCGTAATCATTCCAACTAGCTTATTCATAGCAGTTACTACCGGAAAGGCACCATGAGTTGTACGCTCATTTAACTTATGGAAGTGATGAATCGTTTCATCATTATGGAGCACAGATGTCTCGGTCATTGGCACGAAAATATCCTCAATAAATAAAATATCTTTTTTGATTAACTGGTCATAAATCGCACGGTTAATCATCGTTGCCACAGTAAAAGTATCATAACTAGTAGAAATAATCGGTAAATCTAATGAATCGGCAAGCTGTTTGTTATCATCCGTTGTATCAAATCCACCTGTAATTAATACAGCTGCACCTGCTCGGAGCGCATTTTCATGAGCTTTAAAACGGTTTCCGACAATCAGTAAGCTACCTGCATCTGTATAACGCATCATATCTTCTAATTGCATCGCACCGATTACAAATTTTGTTAATGTTTTATGTAGACCGGTTTTGCCACCTAGCACTTGGCCATCTACAATATTAACAATTTCTGCAAATGTTAATCGTTCGATATTTTCTTTCTTTTTCTTCTCAATACGAATTGTTCCTACGCGCTCAATAGAACTTACAAGGCGGCGATTTTCCGCTTCTTTAATGGCACGGTAAGCCGTTCCCTCACTCACTTGCATTTCCTTTGCAATTTGTCGTACTGAAATTTTATCGCCCACGGGTAGTGATTCGATGTATTGTAAAATCTTCTCATGTTTTGTTGACAAAATATCACCTATTTCTCAAGCAATTAATTCTGTTATTAGTGTACCATATTTATTGCGAAAATATTGAGTATAAAGGTGTAAAATGTTTTACGTTTCCTATTATTTCAACTACGCACGTGGTGTCAATCATTATAGTACAGCAACTTAAATGATTAGGAACAGTTTACTTTTTCACCCGCTTTTAAAATTTGAACTTCTGCATTTTGCACTAAATTAGCAAAAATTTGCGGATCCTGTTCGATTGGAGGGAATGTATTAAAATGGATCGGTACAACGATCTTCGGCTTTAAAAATGATACTGCACATGCCGCATCTTCAGGACCCATCGTAAAATTATCGCCAATTGGTAAAAACGCAATATCAATTGGATGACGCTCTCCAATTAATTTCATATCACTAAATAGTGCTGTATCACCAGCATGGTAAATTGTTAATCCTTCGATAAACAATAAAACACCTGCAGGCATACCCATATAAATAATTTCATTGTTTTCTGTTACATAAGACGAGCCATGGAATGCCTGTGTAAATTTGACCTTTCCAAAATCAAACTCTCTCGCTCCCCCAATATGCATTGGATGCGCTTTCACACCTTGCCATGAAATCCAGTTTGCTAACTCATTCGGTGCAATAACTAGCGCATCCTTTTTCTTTGCAAGCTCTACTGTATCGCCCACATGGTCATTATGCCCATGTGTAAGCAAAATAATATCTGGTGCTTCTTCAGCAACCTTTAAATCAGTTTGGCTATTTCCATTAATGAAAGGGTCAATTAAAATTGTTTTACCATTTGTTTGAATTTTAACAACAGAATGTCCATGATAACTAATTTGCATTAATCGTTCCTCCTGATATTGAGAATATTTGCTCCATCTTTTAATTCGCTATCCATGCGCTTTTTCCCTTTTTTTGATATGCTTAAACAGGATATGAAAAGTGTATAGTGCTTAGCTTTTCCCGACATACAAATGCCGAGAAAAAGCCACGCCGTGTTTTACTTTTAAGGAGTGGGCACTAGTAAACTTTACTTTGCTTTCACCTTAAATCATTGAAGCTACATAAAGGCGTGCCGCTATAGGCTAACATCAGTAAACTAGGTGCAATATGAGGAGGAAATGGATGATGTCAAAAGTACAAGAAATCCAAAATTATTTACAAAAAAATCAAATTGATGCTGCTTTCGTTACGACTCCCGATAATGTTTTTTACGTATCTGGTTTCAAAAGTAACCCCCATGAACGATTACTAGGAGTGATGATTTTTAAAGAGGCAGAGCCTTTTTTAATTTGTCCACAAATGGAGATTCCAGATGCAAAAGCTGCAGGCTGGTCATATGAAGTCATCGGTCACCAAGATACAGACAATGCTATTGATATTCTTGCACAAGCAATTATTGCTCGTAATGTAAATCCTTTAACGTTTGCAATTGAAAAAGCACAGCTTATTGTAGAGCGCTTAGAAGCTTTACAACAATCATTTCCACAGGCAAATTTTGTACGTCTAGATGAAAAAATTAATGCAATGCGTGTTATTAAAGATGAAGATGAGTTGAACAAGCTTCGTAAAGCCGCACAGCTTGCAGATTACGCAATTGAAGTAGGCTGTAAAGAAATTGCTGAAGGTAAAACTGAAATGGAAATCTTAACAGCTATTGAAAGCGCTATTCAAGAAAAGGGCTGTAAAATGTCCTTTGAGACAATGGTGTTAAGTGGTCCTAAAACGGCTTCACCACATGGTAAACCAGGCGCTCGTAAAGTCGAAAAAGGCGATATGATTTTATTTGACTTAGGGGTAATTTACGATGGCTATTGCTCAGATATCACACGTACAGTTGCATTTGGAGAGCCTTCTGAGGCACAAAAAGCAATCTATGATGCCGTATTAGCTGCTAATACAAATGCAATTGCGGCAGTAAAACCTGGAGTACGCGCAATGGATTTAGATAAAATTGCTCGCGATACGATTACTAATGCAGGCTATGGAGAATATTTCACACATCGACTTGGTCATGGACTTGGTATTTCCGTACATGAATTCCCATCTGTTACAGGAGCGAATGACATGGTTATGGCAGAAGGTATGGTGTTTACAATCGAGCCAGGTATTTACAAATCAGATGTGACAGGTGTACGAATTGAAGATGATGTCGTAGTGACAAATGATGGTGTAGAAGTTTTAACAAAATTCCCTAAAGACTTAATTGTACTGTAATTAACAAAGTGTTTTACAGTTGTAGAGGATGGAACTAATTACTTTGGTGTTTCATTCAAAGTTGTTAATGAATTTCCACTATGTAAAATGAATAAAATGTTAGCTATTCTTTCTTTTGCAATCATAAGAGAGCACTAGTTGATGGTAGCGGAGGCGGCGACTCCTGCGGGAGAGCACGCATAGTAAGAAGCAACAAACCACGCGTCAATGATGTTGCGGCTTACAGTATGCCCGCCGTAGCGGACATCAACAGCATAGCAAAAAAGTGTTAGATTGACTGCCGTCAATCTAACACTTTTTATATCCGCACGTAACGGTAATGAACCTCAAAATTTTTCTATATTTATTTTAGTATTTTATTTAATTAATTCATCAACATTCACATATGGCAAATCTTGCGCTTCTGCTACCGCTTTATAAGTAATATGCCCATCTAATGCATTAACACCCTTTTTCAATGCAGGATTGTCTATACATGCTTGTTTATAGCCTTTGTTTGCTATTTGTAGCGCATATGGAATTGTATTATTTGTTAAAGCAATCGTTGACGTACGTGGTACAGCACCTGGCATATTGGCAACAGCGTAATGTACAACCCCATGCTTAATATATGTTGGATCATCGTGTGTTGTCACGCGATCAGATGACGCAAAAATCCCACCTTGGTCAATCGCGATATCCACAACAACAGAGCCTGGTTGCATCGATTGAATCATTTCTTCCGATACTAGCTTCGGTGCTTTAGCACCAGGAATTAGAACAGCCCCAACAACTAAATCTGAGCTTTTCACTGATTCTGCAATATTATAAGGGTTAGAAATTAACGTTTGTACATCGCGACCAAACATGTCTTCTAATTGACGTAGACGTTCCGGACTTAAATCAATAACCGTTACATCCGCTCCCATACCAACAGCGATTTTCGCAGCATTTGTGCCAGCAATTCCGCCACCAATAACTGTTACTTTTCCGCGTTGTACACCAGATACACCACCTAATAAAATACCTTTACCACCATGATTTTTCTCTAAATATTGTGCACCAATTTGAGTTGCCATTTTACCTGCAACTTCACTCATCGGCGTTAATAAAGGTAAAGAGCCATTTGCAAGTTGTACTGTTTCATAGGCAATACCTACAACTTTTTTATCTATTAATGCCTGCGTTAGTTCACGCTCCGGCGCTAAATGTAAATAGGTAAATAAGATTTGTCCTTCATAAAAGTAATCGTATTCCGATGCTACGGGTTCTTTTACTTTTAAAATCATTTCTTGAGCCCATGCTTCCTTTGCTGATGCAACAATATGTGCACCCGCTGCCGCGTAATCTGCATCTGTAAAGCTTGAACCAATACCAGCTCCTGCTTCAATATACACTTCGTGGCCAGCATGCGTTAATGAGACAACCCCTGCTGGTGTCATTGCTACGCGATTTTCGTTGTTTTTAATTTCTTTTGGAATACCAATCTTCATATTTCCAATCCCCTTTCATAACCTATGAACTAAGCAATATCTCACCAAAATACGATTCCTCGTAGATGATGACCCCCTTGCACTTCCATCTTACCAAACAAGTGAAAAAAATGCTTTAATTAAAGCAAATACTAATTAAATTCGTAACATTTTTAAAATACTAAATATTACTACTAATCAGTTGAAACGAGGTATTTCATAGTAAACGACTTTACTTATTCACAAATTTTCTCCGGAAAGTATTTCCTTTAGAAAATGATTTGGTATAATTACATTATACAAATAGGGAGGTAATACAAATGGCTAATCATTATAAAAGCATTGTAGTTGCAGTAGACGGTTCTAAAGAAGCGGAGTACGCTTTTCGTAAGTCAATCGATGTTGCTAAACGTAACGAAGGTGCTGTATTAAACCTAGTAAACGTAATTGATACACGTTCATTCGCTGCTATCGAAGCATATGACCGTTCAATTGCAGAACGTGCACAAGCTTTCTCAGAAGAATTATTAAATGGTTACAAAAAACAAGCTGAAGATGAAGGCTTAGCAAACGTAAACCTAATAATTGAGTATGGATCTCCTAAAAATATTATTACAAAAGAGCTTTCTAAAATCGTAGATGCAGATTTAATTATTTGTGGAGCTACTGGTTTAAATGCAGTAGAACGCTTCCTAATCGGTTCAGTTTCAGAAGCAATCGTACGTTCAGCTAATTGTGACGTACTTGTTATCCGTACACCAGAAGCTTAATAAGCAATACATAAAAAGGTATCCAAATATGGATACCTTTTTTATTATTTTCCTTCTTGCCACATTTTCACTTTTTCAAAGAACATCGCAAGAGCTTGTTTATTTTGCATATTTGGTACTTTCGCCAACAATACTTCTTTCGGAGCTTTAAAAGCTTCCCCTTGTTTTTGTAAAATCACAATACTTTTTTCAAGTGATTTATTAGCAAACATCGTATCTGGCAATTGAATTATTGCTTGAATCCAAGCATGCTTTTGAATGTACTTATGCAGTTGCTTAGACTGTTCAGATTCAAAGAGATGCGTCGGAGCTAGGAAAAATAAATATCCCCCATCCTTCGTATAATTGACAGACTGCTCAATAAATAAATGATGTGCATAGCTCATGCCCTCAGATGCACAAAGCTCATAATCTAACGCCACTTCCTCATTCGGATAGTAACCGACTGGTAAATCACAAACAATGGCATCTACAGGATCTACTAATAGGTCTTGCAAAGCATCTTGTCGATATAAAGAAACTGGCTGCTCTGTTAAATCTGCTGTTGCTGCGGCTAATCGGATAAGTAACTCATCAACCTCCACACCAGATGCCTCTACTTTTCCATCAAGTAAATTCATAACAGTTAACAGTAAGTTACCAGTGCCAACTGCTGGGTCCAACATTGTCAGTTTTTCTTTTGCTAATCGATCCGCAAAAATTTGTTCTACGAAATAGCCAACTAATAGACCAAGAGTATCTGGCGTCATTTGATGATTTGGCTGGGAACCTTTTCGCATTCCTTTTAAAATAGCAATTTGAATGGACTTGCGCACGTCTTCTTTCGTTGCACCTTGCTGTGAGAAATCTACATCCCCATCAAGCCAAGCCTCTAGTCCATCAAGTACACCCTCTAATAAAGTCGTATCCTGCTCTTTTTCTATTTTTTCTGCATGCTCATTTAGCATCCCAAATAGTTTTTCAATCTTTTCCATACATAACTTCCTTTCACGCAGAAAAGAGCCGTGACAAACTCTGTCACAGCCCTTTTGTCTAGTATTATCTTAGCCTAAAAGAAGCAAATTATGCTAGTGCTTTAACTGCTGCAATTGCTGCTTCATAGTTTGGATGATCTGTAGCCTCAGGTACATACTCGACATAAGTCACTTTTCCAGCTGCATCTACCACAAATACTGCACGTGCTAGAAGACGTAATTCTTTAATATATACACCATATGCTTCACCGAAAGAAAGATCGCGATGATCTGAAACTGTTTGAACTGCATCAATTCCTGCAGCCCCACACCAACGTTTTTGAGCAAATGGTAGGTCAACAGATACTGTATAAATAACAACGTTATCTCCTAAAATTGCAGCTTCTTCATTAAAACGACGTGTTTGTGCATCACATACGCCTGTATCTAATGACGGAACAACACTAAATAAACGAATTTTACCTTCTGAATCCGTTAAAGAAACAGGTGATAAATCATTTGCTAAAACTGTGAAATCCGGTGCTTGGTCTCCAACCTTTACTTCGTTACCTATTAGTGTTACTGGACCTTTTTTAAATGTAATTTGTGCCATGAAAACGCCTCCTAATCATCATATGTACATAATCTTACTAAATGTAGGGAATTAATTGCAACTAGGACAGCTTATTATAGGCTAATCTTTGTGAATGCCTGTCAATGCCTGTCATTTGCCACCTAATATTGCTCGACAACAGTCCAAAAAAGAAGGGCCACCTCATATGTTGGAGGTGGGCCCATTATTATTCTTCTTCAATCTTCTCCACTATCTGTTCAGGCTCTTTTAATTTTTCCTGAGTTGGTGTCGCTAATTGTGCTGTTTCTTTCGCTACGTATACTTTTTCATGGACAACCGTCGTATCTGCAAAATAATCATGTATGCCTTGGTTGTCAGGTAAAATCGCCACAAAAATATACAGTGGCATAATTATGTTACTAATTAAGCGACCAATCCATTCTCTGAACAGCACATCTGACCAAGTAAGTTTGTCATGCTCTAGTGAGATAACGCGTAGCCCGAAGGCCATTTTCCCTAACGTTTGCCCAAAAAATTTCGTCATTAGTACAAAGTAACAATAATAGAGAATAGCTGAAATAATTGAGATAGGTGCATACCAGACCGAATCCGATAGTGACCAGTCCATTAAGTAAAATATCGGATTGGCAACGATACCACCAACTGCTGAAATAATTAATCCATCTAAGACAAATGCCCAAAAGCGCACCCAAAATCCTGCTGTCTTCAATTCGTAATTTGTAGTCACTATTGGTGTCGTTGGCTTATCTAACAGTTCTTGTTCAATTGAGGGTGTCCCTTGCAAAACGAATTCATTGTTTGTCATGGTATGCCCTCCTTAGTATTCACCATATAAGTACATCATTTTAGGTGCCTTGTATTCTGTCATAATTTTCGTTAGCATTTTTTCTTCAGCCGATGGACCAAAAAGAGAGCTTACTTTCATACCAATTAATGACGGTAGGCCACCTTGATCATAGCTGTATTCAAACAAAACTGCATCCTCTAAACCGTAATCTTGACGTAAAGCTGCAATAGCTGCTTGCTCGTCGCCAATTTCATCGATTAAGCCTGCTTCAAGTGCCTTTGTTCCACCAAGAATTCGACCATCTGCCACTTTTTTCACGTCAGCTTCAGACATATTACGTCCTTGTTCAACAATATCAACGAACTCTTCATATGATTCGTTAATCATATCTTGCATCATAGCGCGTTCTTCTGCTGTAATTTCACGCGTTGGACTCAGCATGTCTTTATGTTGCCCAGATTTAAACGTCTCAAATTTCACGCCAACTTTTTCTGCAAGTTCCTGATAATTAATAGATTGCATAATGACACCAATTGAACCTGTTATCGTATCACGGTGTGCATAAATTTTATCTGCTGGTGCTGAAATGTAATAGCCACCTGATGCTGCCATCGAATCCATTGACACATAAATTGGAATTTGACGTTCCTCTTTAATTTGCAACAGTTTTTTATAAATCTCTGCCGATTCCTTTACACCACCACCTGGTGAATTAACACTAAGAACAATACCTTGTACTGAATCATCATATAAAATATTGTCCAACTGATTTAAGAAAAACTGGTGATCATAAGCAACGGTTTGCCATAATGTGTTCGATCCAACATCTTGAATCGTTCCATCAACTTTTAAATAGGCAATACGCTTACTATAATCTTCACCCTCAATAACCGTTTCATAAACATTTAAATTATTTCCAGCGACAATGCTGTCAAAATTACTAAAAAAGTCTGATTTAAATATGGCAAAAATCGTATTAATCCCTAATGAAAATACTAACAACACAGCTGCAATAGCCAAAGCTATCCACCTTTTCACATTCATACAAACGCCTCCTCATCACGTTATACGTCTAAATGTCCAAAACGTTTCACTTTTAAGTAATTTTTATGTAAAAATGTTCTGTTGTTTATTATTTTACTATAAATAAATGGGGCTACAACAAAAAATCAAAAGTTCATAAAAAAACATGAACTTTGATTTTCCGACTTTATTTCCTAGGAAATATTTATTGATGTGTGTAATGCGCTTTTTCTTGTTGTCGTAATTCGACACGACGGATTTTACCAGAGGCAGTCTTAGGTAACACTTCTACAAATTCAATCGCACGTGGATATTTATAAGGTGCAGTCAATAATTTCACATGGTTTTGTAACTTTTTAATAAGTGTATCATCCCCAGTCTCATTTTCACGAAGGACTATAAATGCCTTAACAATATTTCCTCTTACTTCATCTGGACTAGCAACAACAGCCGCTTCCTTTACTGTAGGATGTTTCATTAATGCATCTTCTACTTCAAATGGTCCTATTGTATAGCCTGAAGAAATAATGACATCATCTCCGCGGCCCTCAAACCAAAAATAGCCATCAGCATCTTTATATGCACGGTCGCCTGTTATATACCATTCTCCGCGGAATTGTAGGTTTGTGCGTTCAGGATCTTGGAAATATTTTTTAAAGAGTGCAGGTGTTTCTCGATGCACTGCTATATCCCCAACAACACCTTCCGACACAGGATGTCCTAGGTCATCGATTATTTCTACTGTATTTCCTGGTGTCGGTTTACCCATTGAGCCGACGCGCGCTTCCATGCCAACCATTGTCCCAACAAGTAATGTATTTTCCGTTTGCCCGTAACCATCTCGAACCTGTATATCAAACGTTTCAGAGAACACTTTTACTACTTCACTATTCAGTGGTTCACCCGCTGATACAGCTTGGCGAATTTCGCTTAAATTATAGTCCTGTAAATTATTGAGTGCTGCCATAAAACGATACTCTGTCGGTGTACAACATAATACATTTACTTTAAATTTTTCAAGCAATGACAAATAAGTTGACGCATCAAATTTGCCTTTATAAACAAATGCCGTAGCACCACTTCCTAAAGTTGCTAGGAATGGACTCCAAATCCATTTTTGCCAACCGGGCGCCGCAGTAGCCCATACTATATCATTTTCTTGAACACCTAACCAATTCGGTGCCGTTGTCCGTAAATGAGCGTAACCCCAGCTATGTGTATGAACAGCCGCCTTAGGATTGCCAGTTGTTCCACTTGTATAGGCTAAAAAAGCATTGTCAGTACTTTTTGTCGGTGTAGGATTCGTATAGTCTGTAGGATGCTCCTCCATTTTTTCAAGCAACGGTTGCCATGGTGTATGAGCATGACCAATAACATATTGCAAAATACCCTTTAAGTTTTTTACTTCGTCAAATTGCTCAATATATGGCTCGTAGGCAATTATTCCTTTTGCATTTGCATGTGTAATTCGGTATTCAATATCCTTTGTACGCAACATTTCCGAACTAGGGATAATCGTTAAGCCCGCTTTTAATGCCGCTATGTAGACGATATATGCCTCGACAGATCTTGGAACCATAACTAAAAGCACATCGCCTTTTGTTAGTCCCTGCGAAGTAAATACATGGGCCGCCTGATTTGCTTTTTCAAGTAAAGTTGCATATGTAATATGTTGAATTTCTTCATGATTATTATAAACAATTAATGCATTTTTAGTTGGGTCCTGAGCATATTTCTCAATCTCCTCAACAATGTTATACCATTCTGGTGCGATTAAATCCTGTCTTTTCATAATAACTGCCTCCTTATTGCTAGGTTTATTATAAAACTCATTTTTTATTATTTTCAATGGATGAACCTTATTTTAAGAAAGTCATGACAATTATCATGGTTTATTATATGGCATCAGTCACTGCTTTCCAGATAATGATAAAATGCTATTGAATACTGTGGATAGGTATGTTACATTTTGGACAACTAAAAACTTCATGATTGCGGGGGGACTCATAACGAGTTGAGAAGGTAAAACCTGACCCTTTGAACCTGTTAGTTAATACTGACGTAGGGAGCAACACACATCTTATTATTGATGATAGGCTCTTTTTACGTGTATATTTCGCACGAAAAAAAGAGCTTTTTTGCATGCTTACGTCCGTCCAAAAAAAGGAGGACTACGATGATTTTTCAAACTATTCGTAAAAAACAACCACTCATTCATTGTATTACAAATTATGTTGTGGCAAATTTTCAAGCAAACGGCTTATTAGCAATTGGTGCTTCGCCTGTAATGGCAGATGAATCTCTGGAAGTTGAGGAGATGGTATCGATTGCATCAGCCTTATTGATTAATATTGGCACGCTTACTACCCGTACAAAAGAATCGATGTTACTTGCTGGAAAAAAGGCAAATGCGCTAGGTGTACCGATTATTTTGGACCCAGTTGGTGTTGGAGCAACAAATTTACGTAAACAAGCGATACAGCAATTATTAGAAGCCGTTCATTTTGCTGTTATTCGTTGTAATATCGGTGAGCTTGCCGCTATTGCTAATGTTCATTGGCAACAAAAAGGAGTAGATAGTGGTAGCGGTTCAATTTCTGTTGAAGATAAAGCAAAAGAAATTTCTAAAAAATATAATTGTATTGTTATTGTAACTGGTGAAAAAGATTTTATAACTGACGGAGAGCACTCCCAATGGATTATTGGTGGACATGCTCGAATGACAGAAGTTACAGGAACTGGTTGTTTGTTAAGTGCCATTTGCTGTGCAGCTTATATTGCAGGTAATGAGCCATTTTCTCAGTTGTGCAATACATTAACGTGCTATAAAAAAGTTGCTGAACATGCCGCTTCATCCGCGCCATATAACGGTGATTTTGCAGTTTCGGTCTTAAATGAATTACACCGTTTATCGAAGGACGGTGAAAAATAATGCATATTGTAACAACAATAGCTGGCTCAGATAGCGGTGGTGGAGCTGGTATCCAAGCTGATTTAAAAACATTTCAGGAATTAGAAGTATTCGGGACATCCGTTATAACTGCTTTAACAGCACAAAACACATTAGGAGTGAACGGTGTACTTCCAATTGAACAAGCTTTTGTAAATAAACAACTTCATTCACTACTGGATGATTTTTCAATTAGTGCAATAAAAACAGGAATGCTTTTTTCTTCAGATATTATTCATACAATTGCACGAGCTCTGTCTAATTTAAATATTCCGCTTATCGTTGATCCTGTAATGATTGCCAAAGGTGGCGAAAACTTATTACAACAAGAAGCAGTTGAGGCATTAAAAAAAGATTTATTACCTCTTGCTACAATCGTAACGCCTAATATTCCAGAAGCAGAGACACTTACTGCTAGAAAAATAAACAATTTATCAGACATTCAGCAAGCTGCTCAATCATTATTAAAATTAGGTGTTCAATGTGTCATTATCAAAGGCGGACATTTACATGACGATCATTTTGCAACAGATTATGTATTTTTTGAAGATGGCGAATCATTTTCAATGCAATCTACTCGAATTGCAACGAAAAACACGCATGGAACGGGATGTACATTTTCTGCTGCATTAACCGCTTTTATTGGTCAAAAAATACCTTTAAAACAAGCAATTATTGAAGCGAAAAAATTTATTCAATTAGCTATTAGCCATGATTTATCGATTGGAAATGGCAATGGACCAACGAATCATTTTGCTTACAAAAAATTTCATGATACTTGCGAGGTGACCATACATGAAAAGGAGTGACTTACAGCTTTATTTTATAATGGGCACAGCGAATGTGAAAAATAGACAACCTTTAGAAATACTTGAGGCAGCATTGCAAGCAGGTATTACGATGTTTCAATTTCGTGAAAAAGGACAACATGCATTGACGAATGAGCACTACGAGCATTTTGCACGTCAATGCCAAAATCTATGCAGGAAATATAACGTTCCCTTTATCGTCAATGATGATATCGACCTTGCCCTTAAGCTTAATGCAGATGGTATTCACATAGGTCAAGATGATTATCCCGTCTCACTAGTACGACAAAAAATTGGACAAATGATCCTTGGTGTTTCTGTCCATACAGCTTCTGAATTGCAAGTTGCTTTAAAATATGGAGCAGATTATATAGGTATTGGTCCTATTTATGCAACCACATCTAAAAACGATGCCAAACCACCTTGTGGAACAGAATTTTTACATCAAGCACATAGCATTTATCCGCTGTTGCCGATAGTCGCAATTGGTGGTATTGACTGCCTGAATGCATCTGCTGTTATTAAAGCAGGTGCAGATGGTGTCGCTGTTATTTCCGCTATTTGCGAAAGTAATGACATTCAAAAAAGCGCTTCAACTTTCAAATCATTGTATTTATAGCTTTGTTATATGTATGCATGTAATCGTCTGGCATAAAAAAACTAAATTTAAACAAACTAAAACCAGTGCCTTTTACGGTCACTGGTTTTAAGTTTATAATTGCTTATTCTGCAATTATTGGTTTTTTGGCATACCTTTTAATTGAGATTCTGCCATTTGTACAAGACGTTTAGTGATTTCACCACCAACGGAACCGTTAGCACGAGCTGAAGCATCAGCTCCTAATTGAACACCAAATTCTTGTGCAATTTCGTATTTCATTTGATCAAGTGCTTGTTGTACACCAGGTACTGCAAGCTTGTTTGAACTACCATTGTTGTTTGTCATGTCTGTCTCACCTCCTTGTGATTATAGAATGTGCGATATTTGTTTTTTAATACAAAAAAAATAAAGGTAAAATGTAACTCTAAAGGAAATTGACTAGAAAATTAAAAAAAGAACCGTCCCAAATACGATTTTGAGACGGTTTCCTTCTTATTAAATGGCGTTTTTAAATAAATGCAAAACAACGATAAATTTATTTGTTACGCCCGTAATTTTTTTATAAAAGATCTGCAAATTTATCTGTTGGCTGCTCTTTTTTCGGGAAAATGTAAACTTCACGGTTGGTCACAGCACGTTCAATTAGGTCATCGAAATCAGAAAAGCTTTCATAATGCTCTACTTTTTCAAGCTTTGGTTTCGTTTTCGGACTAGCAGGTGTGAAAATTGTACAGCAATCTTCAAATGGCTGTATCGACGTTTCATATGTGCCGATTTTCTCCGCAATTTCAATAATGTCTAATTTATCATTCGATATAAGCGGACGTAAAATCGGTGTATTCGTTACAGCGTTAATAGCAGTCAAACTTTCAAGCGTCTGACTTGCTACTTGTCCAAGACTTTCACCTGTTACTATGGCAAGTGCGTTAATTTCTTCACGTACTTTATCTGCAACTTTTAACATCATACGACGTGTTGTAGTCATAGACACATTAGATGGCACTTTTTCTTTAATAAGCACTTGGATTTCTGTAAACGGAATAACATGTAATCGAATACTTGCGCCGAATTTTGTTAGCTCATTTGCTAACACTTTTACTTTTTCTAATGAATTTTGACTTGTATATGGTGGGCTAAAGAAATGAATTGCCTCTAAACGCACACCACGTTTCATCATTAAGTAGCCTGCAACAGGACTATCAATCCCACCTGAAAGCATTAATAATGATTTTCCGTTAGAACCAACAGGCATACCACCTGCGCCAGGAATAACTTGCGCCATCATATAAGTTGAATCGTGGCGCACTTCCACGCGTAGCTCTACATCTGGATGTTTCACTTTTACAGATAAATTTTGATATTGAGGTAAAACATGAGCGCCAATTTCACGCTGAATACCGTGAGAATCTAATGGGAATGTTTTATCTGTACGTTTAACTTCAACTTTAAAAGTTAATTGTTCATGTTTAAATGTATCCATAATCGTAATTGCAAGCTGTTTCATGGCATCCATATCTTTGTCACAAGCAGCAACAGGACTAAATGATTGAATCCCAAAAATTTTCGGTAATCCTTCTACTAAAACATTCATTTGTGCCTCATCTTGAATGGCGATAAACATACGATCACGTTCTGTACGAATGTGTAAATGCCCTAAATCTGCAAACGCATAGCGAATATTCTCACGTAAACGACGGATAAAATCCATTTTGTTGCGTCCTTTTGTCGATAGTTCGCCATAACGAATTAATATTTCTTTCCAAATCATAATAAAAGTTCTCCTTTTAGTTCCATCAATACTTTTTTGATAGCTAGTATAAATTGTGCTATGTCTTCAGATGTTACATGTGCGCCAAAACTCACACGAATCACACCTTTTTTAAAATGTTCATCAATATTTAATGCTTCTACAACATGGCTCGTTTTTGTTTGCTTTGACGAACAAGCACTTGATGTAGAAACAATGACACCATATTTTTGTAAGGCATTAATAATTACCTCACCTTTTAAATCACGAACACTAAATGATAAAATATGAGCTGCACTTTCTGGGGTAGATAAAATATGGACAACGTCACCAAATTGCTCTAGCTCAGCACGGATTTGCTGCTGCCATTTACGGTATTTTTCCGCGCGTTCATTCATTGTTTCTACTGCAATACGAGCTGCTTTCGACAGTGCTACTGCTTGCGGAACAGCAACTGTGCCACTACGTAAACCAAATTCCTGTCCACCGCCTAAAGCATATGGCTGCCATTGCATTTTTTTTCGGAATGCTAAGACACCTGAGCCTTTAAATCCATGAATTTTATGTCCAGAGATTGTAATACAATCAGGACCTTCCTCACCGTTAAATGCTAAAGGTAATTTTCCAAAGCTTTGCACTGCATCGATATGGAATGCCGCTCGACTTTCTGCATGGACGATTGTAGCAGCTTCAAAAACAGGTTGAATAGCACCCATTTCATTATTTACATGCATCATACTAACTAAAATCGTATCTTTGCGTATTTTTGCCTTTAGCTCGTCTAATGAAATTACACCTTGTGCATTTACATGTAAATACTCTATTTCAAAGCCTTCTTTTTCAAGCTGTTTGACTGATTCTAACACAGAAGGATGCTCTATTTCCGTAGTTAAAATATGTTTACCCTTATGTGTGTTGCCACGTGCTAAACCAATAATTGCTGTGTTATTTGATTCGGTACCACCTGAAGTAAATAGCACATTTTTTGCTTCAGTCTTCAAAATATCTGCTACTTGCTCACGCGCACGCATTAATAATTCATTTGATTCTACACCCATGGCATGAATCGATGCAGGGTTCGCATAATACTGTTCATTCACTGCCATAAACGTCTGCATTACTTCTTTATAAGGCTTTGTTGTAGCACTATTATCAAGATAAATTGTATTAACTTTCATTATTTTTCACACACTTTCAAAACGTTGATTTAACGGTATTTATCATAACGCAATCTGTGGCGATTGACTACTAATTATTCTGATTTAGTCATTTATCATCCCTTTTTGATGACCTATATAATTTATTTTGACCATAGAATAGCACGAATAAATTTACTTTTTTTGACCATTGCTAACGTTAGTAGCAATAAATAAAATAGCTACCTAAAAAGTTCATTACGTCACTTTTTAGGTAGCTGTTTCTTTAGTTTATTTTCTTTTATTCACTTCGAAGTACTTAAGACTTTGTTAGCGTCTCTTCTGCAACTATTGCTTCTATACGCTTTAATGCACCTGGCTCCATTTCCTCTACTGCAGTCCCAGCTTCTTCTAAAGCTTTCGCATAACGGTATTGATGGAATGCTTGTTCCGCTTCTTTTAAACGAGCATTTAATTTTGGATTCGTTGCACGGTGACGATTGCCATATTGAATGATACGTTCGATAAGCATGACATTCTCAATCAATTCATGTGCCTTCGAATGCACATCCTCAACACAAAGAGTCGCTGCATTCAAGTTATTATGGATTGTTCCCATGTTGAGTGGAACTTCTTGTAGACTTTGCATGACAATATAAATATGCTCAGCAGCCTCATCTAAACGAGCATCCATCTCTTCTGGAATACCAGGAATATTTGCCTTATTTAACAGGCGATCTGTTTCTTGTAGTGTTTTTTTCAAGTTTTCCACTTGTGTACGAGCTTTATTTTCATCAATGCGAAGCTTTTTCATTGTATTCGATAAATGCCCTTGCTCTTCGTGGATACGCTCTAGCTCTTCGCTAATTTCAATTAATTCCTCTTGTAGACTTGAATAAGCCGATTTTTCCTCTGAAACACGCATTGCCAATAAATCATAGCGGCGTTGAAGTGCTTCTAATTGTTTTAAAGCAGCTTTTGGAATTTCAGCATCTTTTTCATTCAAATGGTAACTTTGCTGAACAAATGTTGCTTCATCACTAACTAATCGAGTAGAGCTAATAACGTTAGTAATGGATCCTAACAATCGCTCACAATTTTGGTCTACATAATTTTTAGCAATTACTTCTTTTTCAAGTAAATCATAGAAACGGTCAATTTCTTCATTTATTTCAGCAACACGAGGTTTAACAGCTGTTAAATTCAGCTCCGCAAGTTCACCTTTTAACGTAGCAAATTCAACTTCCAGTTTGTCCAACGCGTCTGTTAGCTCTAAATGATGCAAGTAGTATGATTGTTCTTCCATTTCACGCTGACCATTGCGCAATTCTTGAACCGCACCTGGTAACTTTACTTGTAGTTCCGTCAAAATAGTTGGAACATCATTAATGTATTCAAATGTCTGCTGTGATTCTTGATTCAAGCTAATGACAATTTCACGCGCCTGCAAATAATTCCCTTCGCTTGTGAGTACATCAAATTCCTCAAATTTTTGAATAAACACTTCTAATTTTTGTTCAAGTGCTGGTAAAGCCACACCAAATGAGTGTTGATGCGCAAGCAATGTTTTACGTGCTGATCGATAATATTCTTTAAGCTGTTCAATTTCAATACGGTTTTTTTCTTCGCTGCCAATTAATTCATTAAGTTCTTCTAAGATTTTATCTTTATCTTTTTCACACTTAAGAATATAATCTTCTATTTCACGTTCTATCAACGTTGCTTTTTTAAAACGAAGACGATTGATTTGATCTTCAGCGTCGAATAGAAGCGAATCAATTTTTGTCATATGTACATCGATGACTTCATCCCAACTATTACGCCACCGTTCAAACATTTCCTCTGTTTCACCATTCATGTTTAAAGATTTAACTTTGGAAATTTCCTCATTTATGGGATTGTTTTGTATTTGTAATTTTTCATTTTCAAGTTGTGAAATGATTGTTGTATGTTTTCTTCGCATCATTAATCCTACTATGGCTAAAATTAATAGTAGGATAATTGGAATGATGATATACTCCATCGTAAGCCTCCTATTCTACAATAAACGAATTGGCTAGTTGTATACATTATATACTATGTTTTCGCCTTTTGTACTAAAATTTGAGTGATTTTCAGAAAAGTGTATTCACGACCTACATATTGACAGTTCCGCCTATGTCATTGAACATAGAGCTTAAATATGTAATTATCATTTTACTAGATAAAGGAGTGTAATATGTATGAAAAGAGACGGCCATATCCATAGCCCCTATTGCCCACATGGGACATCTGATTCATTTACACAATATATTGAAAAAGCTATTGCTGAAAACTTTACGGATATTACATTTACAGAACATGCACCATTGCCTTCTAATTTTAGCGACCCAACACCCGAACAGGATAGTGGAATGCAACCAGATTTTTTAATGCCGTATTTCGAGGACTTACAGCAGCTCCAAAAGCAGTACGCACAAGATATTCGCATTCGTATTGGTTTAGAGATAGACTATATTCAAGGCTTTGAGCAAGAAACGCGTAAATTCCTTGATACATATGGGCATTTTTTAGATGACTCTATTTTATCAGTGCATTTTTTACAATGGGAAAACACATATGAATGTATTGATTTTTCTGCTGATAGTTTTATAGCTTTTGCTAAAAAGGTAGGTTCTATTGAACAAGTTTATCACTTATATTATGATACTGTCCTACAATCTATAGATGCAGATTTAGGTCAATACAAACCGAAGCGCATCGGACATCCAACACTTGTTCATAAGTTTCAACTAGCCCATAATACGAAAATTGATGATACTGTCCGCATTCAGGAAGTATTAACTACTATGCAGCAAAAAGGATATGAGTTAGATTTAAATAGTGCTGGTTTAAGTAAAACATACTGTCAAGAGCCATATCCACCATTTGCCTTTATCGATTATAGTAAAACGATCGGATTACCTGTCGTTTTCGGTTCTGATGCGCATACCGCTGTTGATCTACATCAGCATTATAAAACTTTATTTCCAATTATATAACTTTTAAACGAGGTGCTATTATGTTTACACAAATTAATTATGAAGGATCCATCGTCGATCAATACAATACATTAGCAAAGCAATTAGATGCACTACTCACTGGAGAAACAGATCGTATTGCTAATTTAAGCAACGCGTCTGCATTGCTTAATCAATTCCTCCCTGACATTAACTGGGTTGGCTTTTACATATTACAAGAGGAAGAGCTAGTATTAGGACCATTCCAAGGCTTACCTGCATGCGTGAGAATTCCAGTTGGGCGTGGCGTTTGCGGATCAGCTGTGTCAACAAAAGAAACGCTTGTCGTAGATGATGTTCACGCATTTCCAGGACATATTGCATGCGATGCTGCCTCTCAATCTGAAATTGTCATTCCTCTAATTCAACAAGACAAGGTAATGGGCGTGCTTGATATTGATAGTCCTATCAAAAATCGCTTTTCTGCTGATGATCAAATCGGCTTAGAACATTTTGTAAAAACATTGCTGCTTCATATTTAAAAGACCCACAAGTAGCCACTAAAAAATGCCCTGAAATGGATTATAAATATATCATTTCGGGGCAAATTTATTGTAAAACATAGTTTATGCATTTGTTTGTAACGTTCGATCATGAATACAGAATCTATTTTTCCCATTATTTTTCGCTTCATATAAAGCTGTGTCAGCATGTAGGAAAACAGATTGAAAGGCTGGTCTATAGAATTGATCCCATGTAATAAGACCTGCTGAAATTGTTACTTGAGGATCTGTTGCATTCGGAATTACTTCTACTATTGTTGATGCTAGCTCGATAGCTTCTTGCTCATCAACATTAGGCACATACACCGACATTTCCTCTCCACCCCAGCGAGCACAAATTCCACTGGCACCTATTGTTTCCTCTAATTGCACGGCAATCTGCACGAGAATTTTATCACCTATTTGATGACCATAGGTATCATTGATGCGTTTAAAATTATCAATATCAATCAGTAAGAACATTCCTGATTGATCTGTTTTCAGTGATTTTTCTACAAATTGGTCTAAATAACTACGTGCATATAATTTTGTTAAATGATCTCGATCAACCATTTCTTGTAGCTGATTTCGTAAAATAGAGTTTGCTATCGCTAATGAAGAATGATGGATTAACGATTGCATTAGCTTAAAACTATCAAATGAAAAGAAATACGGCTCTTTGTGTAATACGATACTAAAGCCATTAATTTTTTCCTCCATTAAGATAGGAATCGCCATAATTGAACGATATTCTATTTGATTTGGGGTTAACCTGCTAAAATCGGCAATAAACAGTGGATCATTTGTATGCTCAAAATGTTGTTCAACATGATTTATATAAGTCTTGCCTTCGTCTGATTTAAATAAGGATGTACTAGCATCTTTCACTACATAGGTAGCATTATCTTTAAAAGCGAAACAAACTTCCATTGGTTGGAAAGACTTCATTAATTGTTTTTGTAGGAAAAGTAACATTTCATTAATATCAATTCGCATATTTAATCGATGCGATGTTTCATTGATAAGTTGTAAGTCACTTACGAGGCGATGCGATTGATGATATAATTTGGCATTTTCTAGTGCATTGCCAGATGCTTGTGCGAGCATGCGCACAAAATCTTTTTCAGTTGCTGAAAAAAGGTATGTGGTTGGTGCATTAACTTGTAAAATCCCATAAATGGCTTGTCTCCCTTTTATAGGAGCGTTTAATAATCGACAATTTAAGTCTCCAGCTAGTTCAGTTGTCAACTCACCTGATACAAAGGCTTCAATTGTAGCAGGTCTTTCCGATAAGTAATCAAAAAGCTTTATATCGATTGTCGTATGGCGATCTTGATCGTTGGATAAAATAAGCTCCACATTAAATTCCGGGAAATTATCTCGAATATTTTTTAAAACGTTTTCTAAAATCAAATCAATATCCATTGTTGAATGAAATAAGTCCGTCATATTATAAAGTTTTCTATATTGGTCTTCATTCAATTTTACTTCTAGGTTTTCAATCAGTAGTTGTAAAACTTTCGTAAGCGTTTCTACACACTCTTCACCATAATCCGAAGTCATAAAGTCCGTCCAAGTATCAGTGGCTTCTACAAGCAACACACCAATAGGATCTTTGCCCTCCGCCTGGAAAAGCACCATATCTGTCATCATATTATAGGCTGGTTTTTCTTTTAATATATAAGGAAGCTTCACCACTTTCTGTTGGTAAAAGCTGGCTTCTATCATTAGCCATGACACAGCATTTAGTTTTGTTTCAATCGTCAAATTAGCTAATTCTTCCACAGGTATTAAACTATTACCTTCAAAGCTAAGAAATGCCGCATTTTCAATTTTCAAGTGCTTCTTTAGACACTGTTTAAATGAATAAAAATACTCATTAAAACTAATTAGTCCTCCATTCGAACTCACCCAAATGCTCAAAACATCAGATTTTATATATTTCAGCGTTTGTAAATGGTCTGTCATGAAATCACCTTTTCTATATAACGTACAAATCAATTACTATTAACTTATAATGTATTATACATAATTTGTGTCATTTTGACTATTTAATTCTGCCTTACTTTTACAATTTACATTTAATACCGTATCATTAACCATTTCGTAGTAGTGTAAAATGACTTTCAAGGAAATTCCTACTATAGACCTTTTTGAAAAAAGCAATACTAATAATTGACGTCTACGCTATAAGCAGTTACAATGAAGATTGTGTAAAATAAACGCAGCAGTGGTATGAGCTTATTACTGTATTTTATTCCTCAATTTTACTGAGTATTACTTCTCAAAGTCTCTCAGATACAAATTGATGGTGTATTATGTAACCTAAAGGCTGCATAGGCGAAAATACATGAAAATAAAATACGTATAAGAATGGGTACTACTGGTTTTTGTTTTACAACAAAAAAACCAAATTTAAAGGAGGAGACAACAATATGTCTCGTTATACAGGTCCATCTTGGAAATTATCACGTCGTCTTGGTATCTCACTAAGCGGTACTGGTAAAGAAATCGAAAAACGCCCTTACGCACCAGGTCAACACGGCCCGAACCAACGTAAAAAATTATCAGAATACGGTTTACAACTTCAAGAAAAACAAAAACTTCGTCATATGTATGGTATGACTGAACGTCAATTCCGTACTCTATTTGACCGCGCTGGTAAAATGAAAGGTGTTCACGGTGAAAACTTCATGATCCTTCTTGAAACTCGCCTTGACAACTTAGTTTACCGTTTAGGTTTAGCTCGCACTCGTCGTGGTTCTCGTCAATTAGTAAACCACGGTCATATCTTAGTAGATGGCAAACGCGTTGATATTCCATCATTCAGCGTTAAACCAGGTCAAACGATTTCTCTTCGTGAAAAATCTCAAAACCTTGCTGTAGTAACAGAAGCTATCGAAGTAAACAACTTCGTACCTGACTACTTAACTTTTGATGCAGACAAAAAAGAAGGTACATTCACTCGCCTTCCAGAACGTTCTGAACTATCTGCTGAAATCAACGAAGCATTCATCGTAGAGTACTACTCTCGTTAATTTTTTAACGTTAGATTGTTTTCGTTTCTTAAACCCCGCAACCTTGTTTATTCAAGTGTTTGCGGGGTTTTTTGTGTATATTCACAAATTTAAAATAAACAGCTTGCATTTCAAAACAATCTCATATAGACATATTTAATTAGGGTATTAATTTTCCCTACATATAAAAGAAAGTCACTCATTATTTTCAAATGAGTGACTTTAGGTGCCAGGCACTCAAACAATTTAGAGTGCTGACGATCGTTTACACTAAGCCAACTGTAAAACAGGCTGGCTTACAAGGTTATGGTATGCAAGTAAATCTTGTTCATATAAATGATTATATGTCGCTAGGCTATGTTGCTTTATATAGTCAAAGTCGTTTTTATCTATTAGCTGAAGTGCATTATTAAGGGTCCGTGCATTATCCCATGCAGTTTCCTCAAATTGAATATTCATTTCGTGCTCTTCAATTATCATAGATAAAAGACGTTCATTTCGATAAATTTCTTTTTTTGCATGCTGTTTTTTCATTTTAAAAATTTCAATTGTTCTTGGAAGTGATGCTTGTAGCGCTTCACGGTCAATAGCATGACCTAGTTCATGTAAAGTAATGGTTTTTACATAAACCTCAAGTGGAAGTTGTAACATTAGCTCATTTCTTGCTTCTATTAATCTGTTCGCATCAAATCCTATATAATCCCCAATAAAGTTATAACTCATATTAATACCAGAATGATCTTGTTTTATCGCCACCGTTATCCCTACAGTTTGCATAACGGAATTAATTACATCATATAGTTCTTTTTCTTTATGCAATGTTGTCATTATTAACGCTTTCCTCATTTCCTCTGAAAACAAGCTAATGATAATTTATTACAAGCGGATTAAATATATACTACATTTAGGGGAAATTCAATATATTTATCCTGTTAAATCAGAGAAAATGAGAATTTTTCCATTAAAAAGGCGTTTGTAGTTATAAACTACAAACGCCTCTTTGCTTGGTTAAGCCTTTTACTTCATATTAATTAATTGTTGTTGTTATTGTTATTTTTATTACGTTGATTTTGGTTTTCATTGGAGTTGCTACTACGCTGGTTGCTGCGTGCTTCTCCACCTTTACGTCCTATTTCTTCATAAAAATCATGATCATGATTTTTGGAGGTAGCTTCTCCGCCTTTACGACCCGCTTCTTCTACAGTCATGTTTTCATTGTTGTTTCTGTTGCGATTGTTTTGCATGTTAGCCATTATAATTCCTCCTAAATAATTTTTTAAGCTATTGACTAGCTCACTGTTTATATTCCCAGTCTATACATGACTAAACATTATTTTTTAAAAAGTCTATTATTTTCTTTAAACTTATAAAAATAACTATTGTTTTCATAATAGAGATGGATATCGAATTTAATCGTATTTAATTGTAAAAAGTTAACGTTTCTATAGAGCCTCTATGTTCTAGTACTCTTGAACAGTTCTCTTCTTCATACTAATTAGCGCCTATTGTTAGATAAACCGCCGTACAAGTGTGTTGCAACTTCCTTGCTTACTCTCATTAGCATAACTACTATAAAGCACTCTCCCCCACTTCAACTTATTAAAAATGCAATTACACTTTCCTCTCTTCAATAATCCAAGAGCTATTATCTTTTCAGGAAAAATCCTTTCGTCTTAAATTGACAAAATTAACATTTAAATTAATTGTAAATTTTTCTGTACATTAAAATAGCAATTCTCCACTTCTCAAACAACATAAACACTATCATTATATTAACAACTGTATATCAGTTATTTACTATTCAACTAGCCTTATAAATAGAACGAATTTCCAAAAAATATATTTTACTTTTATACGATAGTATTTCTTAAAATGTATTCAAATCAACCATCTTACTCCCTATTAACTTCTTTAATATCATCTTTGCAGTTACTTTTTTGTGAAATAATAACAGGAAGAAAATTAACAATTTTAATAAAAATCCGTCTTGAACTTTCAAAAAAAATAGAATAATATGGATTTCGGAAGGTGGTTAGCCATCATTCAAGCAATAATAATTTGTTAAAAGGGGTTGGAAATATGTCAGACGTTCTAAAGCAATTTGTAATGCCAAAAACAAACTTATTTGGACCTGGAGCAATTCAAGAAGTTGGTAAACGTTTAAATGATTTAGAAGTGAAGAAGACATTGATCGTAACAGATGAGGGCTTACACAAATTAGGTCTCTCAGAGCAAATTGCTAACATCATAACAGCAGCTGGAATTGATGTTGCAATTTTCCCTAAAGCAGAACCAAATCCAACAGATCAAAACGTTGAAGATGGAATCGCTGTCTATCATGCAGAAAACTGTGATTCAATCGTATCTCTTGGAGGCGGTAGTGCACATGATGCAGCAAAAGGTATCGGACTTATTGCTTCGAATGGTGGACGCATTCATGATTATGAAGGCGTTGACAAATCAGAAAACCCACTGGTGCCATTAATCGCTATTAATACAACAGCTGGTACAGCGAGTGAAATGACACGTTTTACAATCATCACGGATACTGAACGTAAAGTTAAAATGGCGATTGTTGACAAGCACGTTACACCGCTAGTTTCAATTAATGATCCAGAGTTAATGATTGGTTTACCTCCAGCTCTAACAGCTGCAACTGGTTTAGATGCATTAACACATGCCATCGAATCTTTTGTATCGACAGACGCAACACCTATTACTGATGCATGTGGAGAAAAAGTACTTCAGCTAGTACCTGAGTTTTTACCACGTGCATACGCAAATGGTGCTGATTTAGAAGCACGTGAGCAAATGGTGTATGCACAATTTTTAGCAGGTATGGCGTTCAATAACGCTTCACTTGGCTATGTACATGCTATCGCTCACCAATTAGGCGGCTTCTATAACTTACCGCATGGCGTATGTAATGCGATTTTACTGCCTCACGTTTGCCGCTTCAACTTGACAGCACGTACAGAGCGTTTTGCTCGTATCGCTGAATTGTTAGGAGAAAATATTGAAGGCATCAGCAAACGTGACGCTGCTGAAAAAGCAATTACTGCCATTGAAAAACTGTCTAAAGACTTAAATATTCCTAGTGGCTTCCGTGAATTAGGTGCTAAGGATGAGGATATCGAAATTTTAGCAAAAAATGCAATGCAAGACGTTTGTGCTGCAACAAATCCTCGTAAAGCTACATTAGAGGACATTAAACAAATCATTACAGCAGCAATGGGACCTGTAGTAAAAACAGCACAATCCCTTGAAGCTGTTGCACTTTCTTAAAACATTAATAAAAATGGCGTGTCTCAATGAGGCACGTCTTTTTTTGAGCAAAAAGCAATCGCTTATTGTATGTGCGTCTAGTGACAGCTATACTTTTCTTAAAAAGATATGGGGGAAACATATGCGATTAATCTCAATTTGCCCAAGCAACACTGAGCTTGTTGCCTATCTAGGGTTAACCCATCAACTTGTAGGTGTTGATGATTTTTCAGATTGGCCTATAGCTGTGCATGAATTGCCAAAGCTTGGCCAAGATTTATCGATTGATATGGATGCACTAGAGGCACTAAAGCCAGACTTAGTACTTGCCTCGTTAAGTGTACCTGGCATGGAAAAAAATATAGAGGCATTACAGGAAAGAAACATTCCCCACATCGTCTTTAATGCCAACTCGCTAAATGAAATTGCGCTGGACCTCATAACATTAGGTGTTGCTTGTGGAGTAGAGGAACATGCTAAAAAGATTTCTGAGGAGTATTTGCACTTTATCGAACAGCTTCAAACGATTGCACAAACTATTCAAGAAAAACCAACACTATATTGGGAATGGTGGCCAAATCCTATTTTTACGCCTGGAAAGGTCAATTGGTTAACTGAAATTAGCAATCTTGCAGGTGGACAAAATCTTTTTCGCGATATCGAGTTAGCAAATGTCCAAACAGACTGGGAAGAAATTGTACGACGTAATCCTGATTATATTTTAATGGCATGGGTCGGTGTTGCCTTTGCGCGCATTAAGCCAGCTCATTTATTGAAACGTCCACATGCCAACGAACTTCAGGCAGTTCAAAAACAGCATGTCCACGTAATGGAAGAATGGTTGTACTGTCGTCCATCGCCTCGTCTCGTTGAGGGCGCACTAAAACTGGCTCAGCTTCTACACCCTCAAAGCTATCAGCATATAGCTCTGCCAAGCTTTTTAGAATGCTAAAAATGAAAACATCCCCTCGATAACGAGGGGATGTTGAATTATGTGAGAATTGTGTGAGTGACTGGCACCCAATCTATCCGAATTTCACCATATGGTATTTTTTCTTACCGCGGCGCACAATGCTAAATGCATCTTCTAAACGATCTTTTTCATCTACGATATATTCTAAATCCGTAATTTTTTCACCGTTCACGCTAATTGCACCATTTGTTACATCTTCACGAGCTTGACGTTTTGAAGATGAAATCCCTGCTTCCACAAGTAAATCCACGATGTTTTTCGCTTCTTTCGCCATTTCAATAGAAGGAACATCTTTAAATGCATCCTTCATTTCCTCAGCTGACAGAGCTTTTAAATCGCCCGAGAATAGGGCAGCCGTAATGCGAATAGCCTGATCTAATGCTTCCTGACCATGTATTAAGCGTGTCATTTCCTCCGCTAAAGCTTTTTGAGCCTTACGTAAATGTGGTTCTTCTTCGACAGATGCAGCTAACGCATCAATTTCTTCACGTGTTAAGAACGTAAAGATTTTTAAATATTTAATAACGTCCGCATCAGCAGCGTTAATCCAGAATTGGTAGAACTCGTACGGAGATGTTTTCTTACTATCTAACCATACTGCACCACCAGCAGTTTTACCGAATTTCGTACCATCTGCTTTTGTTACTAATGGAATCGTAATACCAAATGCTTTTGTTTCTTCTTCATGTGTTTTACGAATTACTTCTAAACCAGTTGTAATATTACCCCATTGGTCTGAACCACCCACTTGAATGCGACAGTTGTAGTTGTTGTATAAATGATTGTAATCAATACCTTGAATTAATGTGTAAGCAAATTCTGTAAATGAAATACCTGTATCAAGACGTGAAGCAATCGTATCCTTTGCTAACATGTAATTAACATTAATTAATTTCCCGTAATCACGTAAAAATTCAATTGTACTAATATTTCCAATCCAGTCACGGTTGTTAACAAGTTGCGCTCCATTTCCATCCTCTGCAAATTCAAAAATGCGTTCTAATTGGCCTCGAATAGCTTGCACGTTTTTGTCAATTTGCTCCACTGTTTGAAGTTGACGTTCTTCAGAGCGACCAGACGGATCCCCAATCATTCCTGTTGCACCACCAACAAGTAAAATTGGACGGTGGCCTGCTTTTTGGAAGCGACGAAGCGTTAATAAAGGCACGATATGACCGATGTGCATAGAGTCAGCTGTTGGATCTACACCACAGTAAAGAGAAACAGACTGTTCTGCTAAAAGTTTTTCCATCCCTTCAGCGTCAGTTTGTTGGTACAGCAAACCGCGCCATTCTAAATCTTGTAATAATTCGTTTGTCATTGTTTCTTCCTCCTAAAATGTTTTTCTTTAGCGTGTAGAAACAAAAAAGTCCCTACACGCAAAAATATTGCATGCAGGGACGTTAATAACTAACGCGGTACCACCCGGCTTGAAGATGTCATCCATCTTCCTCTCATTCAACCGCCTTTATCGCAGGCGCGCACGTCTAAGCTCCAAGTACGTAATTCGTCTCTACATTATGACCAGCTTTCACCAACCGCTGGCTCTCTAAACAGGGAATATAGACACTACTGCAAACTCTTCATCACTAGAAAACTATAAGCATTATTCTAAACGATTCTCTTTCAATGTCAATAACTATGTTCGAGGCAATTCATTATATGCTATAATAAACAAGATTTTAGGAGGTCGATACCTTGAAAGATTGGATTGAGAAAATCAATGCAAAGATCGATGAATTACTCGAACAAAAATGGATGAAGACATTACGTATTTCAGGCAGCGTAGTCTGGAACTTATTTTTACTATTTTTAGTCTTTGCATTGGTAGGCACAGTATTTGTTGGTTCTGTTGGCGCCGGCTATTTTGCCTCACTTGTAAAAGAAGAGCCATTGCGCTCTAAAGAAGAATTAAGGGACCTTATTTTCAACTATGAGGAAACAAGTGAAATTTATTTTGCCAACAATATTTATATTGGGAAATTGCGTACTGATTTAGAACGTCGTGAAACATCTCTTAGCGCTGTTGCACCAGACTTAATTAATGCAGTACTCGCAACAGAGGATGAATATTTCCGCGAGCATAATGGGATTGTTCCTAAAGCCGTTATTCGAGGGCTACTACAGGACGTAACTAACTCTGCTACGCAAACAGGTGGCTCTACATTAACACAACAACTTATTAAAAACCAAGTGTTAACAAATGAAGTTTCCTATGAACGAAAAGCAAAAGAATTGCTATTGGCAATGCGTTTAGAGCACTTTATGACAAAGGAAGAAATATTAGAGGCATATTTAAATATTATTCCTTACGGTCGAAATTCAACTGGACGCAATATTGCAGGTATTGAAACAGCTGCTGAAGGTATATTTAATGTAAAAGCAAAGGATTTAACGCTTCCTCAAGCCGCTTACATAGCAGGTATTCCACAGGCACCTTATACTTACACACCATTTACTAATACAGGTGTGCTAAAAAGTGAAGAAGCTTTACAATTAGGCATCGATCGTATGAAAACGGTGCTCTATCGTATGAAAGAAGCTGGCTACATTAACGAGACACAATATAAAGATGCGCTTAATTACGATATAACAGCCGACTTCCGTGCACCAGAAGCACGTCCAGAAGATCGTTATCCATGGTTAACGTATGAGCTAGAAGAACGTGCGAAACAAATTATTGCTGAAAAGCTAGCTAGTGAAGATGGCGTTGATCCAGAACGTTTAAAAACAGAAGAAAAATTACTAGAAAAGTATTCAATTTTAGCGGACCGTGACGTTCGTTCGAAAGGCTATCGTATTTATTCCACTATCAACAAGGATATGTTCGATGCCATGCAAAAAGCGGCCGATAACTTTAAATACTATGGTCAAACATATACAGGCAAAGACAAGGACCCTGTGACGGGTGAGGAAATTGATGTTCAAATGCCTGTACAAGTTGGTAGTATTTTAATAGAAAATAGCACAGGACGAATTTTAAGTTTCCTAGGTGGTCGTGACTTTAAAACGAATCAATTAAACCACGCTACGAAAGCTTACCGTTCTAATGGTTCTACAATGAAACCATTACTCGTATATGCGCCAGCGATTGAATATGGCGTTATAGGTGCAGGTAGTCCATTAGTTGACGTAAAATTCTCAATTGGTTCTTGGAGTCCGAGCAACTATCTTACAAATGATGAACGTGGTCTTATACCTGCGCGAGAAGCTTTAGCTGACTCACAAAATATATCAGCGCTGCGTTTATATAACGATATTTTAAATAGACGTCCTGCTGAATATTTAGCAAAAATGGACTTCTCAGAATTAAAACCTGAAGATTACACAAACCTTGCAACAGGTATTGGAGCTTTACAAAAAGGGACAACTGTTGAAGAAAATACAAATGCATTTGCAACTTTTGCTAACGGTGGTCAATTTATTGATGCCTATATGATTGAAAAAATAGAAGACCAAGACGGAAATCTTATTTATCAACATGAAGCTGAACCTGTACAAGTATTCAGCCCTGAAACGTCTTATATCGTGACAGATATGTTGCGAGATGTATTATCAAAAGGAACAGGGACAGTTGCAAATAATACGTTAAAATTCTCTTCTGATTTTGCAGCTAAAACAGGTACTTCACAAAACTATAATGATGTGTGGTTAGTTGGCTATAATCCAAATGTTTCACTTGGTGTATGGATGGGCTACGATAAACAACGCTCACTTTATGCATTTAATAATACGTATTTACAGCCAAGTGTACGTATTAACAAGCTTTGGGGTACATTAATGAACTCTATGTACGATGTAGATCCTAAATTAATTGATGCTCCTACAAACTTTAAGGCACCAAAAAATGTTGTAACTGCTTCGTTTTGTGGTATTTCTGGTCTTGCACCTTCTGCGGCTTGTGCTAGTGCCGGACTTGTACGCTCAGATTTATTTAACGCGAAAGTATTTTTACCGTCACAACCTGATGACAGCTTAGCTTCATCAAGCGTCGTAACAATTCAAGGTAAAACGTATAATGCACATCCAAATACACCAGCAGAGTTTGTAAAAGCTAGTGGTGCTGGTATTAACCAAGCCTTTATAAAACGGATGTTAGGTAAACTTGGTGGGAATCCAGCAAGTCTACTACCTAAAAATTCATCACTATCCAATTCATCTGTATCAGCAGTCGATTTCCCAGCAGATGGTAGTGCGCCTGCAGCTGTAAATGCTTCAATTAATGGCAATACACTATCTTGGAGTGGCTCGTCTAACGATGTAGTTGGCTATCGAATTTATAATGTAACGAATGGTGGGAACACGCTTGTTTCTTCGGTACTAGAAGCTACTCAAAGTATGACAGTTGCTAGCGGACAAGCTTATGTAGTCGTTGCTGTTGATATTACAGGTTTAACTTCACCACAATCAAATGTTGTTTCAACAGGTGGCAGTGATACAAAACCAGAAGAAGATGACGATGAAGAAAAACCAACTACACCTACTGTTCCAATACCACCGGCAAATGGGAATAACGGAAATGGGTCTAACAACGGCAATGGCTCCGGCAATAATGGGAACGGTTCTAATGGCGGCAATGGCTCTGGTAATGGTAATGGTGGTAATGGCTCTGGTAATAATGGGAACGGCTCTAATAATGGCAATGGTTCCGGCAATAATGGGAACGGCTCTAACAATGGCAATGGTTCCGAAAATAATGGAAACGGCTCTAATAACGGCAATGGTTCCGGCAATAACGGAGGTACGACACCCCCAACGGATCCATCAACCGAATAATACAAGGCTTACTACAATGAAATTTCAATTGTAGTAAGCCTATTTTTTTGTCATTATTAAGAGGATAACTAAACAAAGGGGTAGGTAAAATGAAAATTTTAGTTTTAGGTGGCACGCGCTTTTTCGGTAAAAAATTAGTGGAACTTTGCCTTCAAAACAAACATGACGTAACAATTTTAACTCGCGGTCAAAGTGGCAACCCGTTTGGAGAACAAGTTCACCAAATTACCGTTGATCGCAACGATGTCCCAGCATTAACACAAGCATTAGCGGATACAACATGGGATGTCGTCTACGATAATATTTGTTATTCACCAAATGAAGCACATGAAATGGCGCAAATATTAAAGAACAAGACGAAAAAGCTAGTATTCACCTCAACACTAGCTACATATGATGCAGATGGAAAAATAAAAACAGAAGCTGATTTTAATCCATATGAATATGAGATTCGTATGGGCGATATTAATGATTTCACATACGGTGAAGGGAAACGTCAAGCAGAGGCTGTCCTTTATAAAGAAGCAACATTTCCTGTTGTCGCTGTCCGTTTCCCTATTGTTCTTGGTGAGCACGACTATACGCGTCGCTTACATTTTCACGTAGAACATATTTTAAATGAACAACCTATATCGTTACCGAATGTTGATGCAAAAATGAGTTTCATTTCGGATGAAGAAGCTGCAGCATTTTTATATTTTGCTGGCGTTGCGCCAATTGAAGGGCCATACAATGCGACAGCATCTGGTACTATTTCATTGAAAGCGTTACTCGAATTAATTGAGAAGGAAACAGGAAAACTCGCAAAAGTTTCGCTAATTGGCGGCGATGAAAATTCCCAATCGCCTTATGGTGTTCCAAATCATTGGTATATGTCAAACGCAAAAGCAGAAGCAGCAGGCTTCACATTTAGTGAATTAAACGTTTGGCTTCCTAGCCTTGTAAACAAATTGGTCAAACAACTGCAATAACTTATACCCTAGTATCGCTAGGCTGGGACATAACGAAAAAATGCCAGAGAACAAAGGTGTTCTAAGCGGCGGTGACTCCTGCTCAGAACAGCAAAAAGGTTATTTCCGTAGAATAGCGAGAGTTGTAGCTTACGGTGCGCTGAGCGCAAAGCAACCGCCGTAGTGGACATCAATGGCAACAAAAAAGTGTTAGATTGATTGCAGTCAATCTAACACTTTTTCTCTTTTTAGGTTCTAGTAACACTCTTTTATTCTACCTACTGTAAAATCGTTTTTAAAATTTCTACTGCTTCGTCAATCTCTGTTTTAGACACCGTAAGCGGTGGTAAAAGTCGAATAACATTTGGGCCTGCTCCTACAAGAAGTAAACCTTTGTCCTCCGCTGCTGTAATGAAAGGTGCTACTTCCGTATCGCCACAACCAATCCCAAGTAATAAACCTTGACCTTGTACTGTATAGCCTGTCGGTAAATTGGCTTGGAGTTGCTTCACAAAATAGGATGATAATTCTTGCACATTTTCTAAAAAACTTGGCTCAAAAACGTTAGCGAGGACAGTTTCAGCAACACGCATTGCTAAAGGATTCCCACCAAAAGTAGTACCATGCGTTCCCGGACTAAACGTATCATATAATTCAGCTGTCCCTAACATTCCTCCTACTGGGAACCCTCCACCTAAACCTTTTGCTAATGTCACGATATTCGGCTTCAAGACTGTTTGTTCATATGCATAACGCGTTCCTGTTCTGCCGATACCTGTTTGCACTTCATCAACAATCAATAAAATGCCTTTATCCTCACAAATTTTTGCAATTGCTGCTGCAAATTCAGGCGATACACTATTAACACCGCCCTCACCTTGAATCATTTCCAGCATAATGGCTGCAACTGAATCGTCTATCGTTGCTTCAAGGACCTTTACGTCATTGAATGGGAGTATTGTAAATTTATCAACAAGTGGTCCGAACCCGTTATGTACCTTGCCTTGACCAGTTGCTGACATTGCTCCAAACGTTCGACCATGAAATGATTTTTCAAATGTAATAATATGATGTTTCCCTGTATGCTTACGAGCGAGCTTAATTGCCGCTTCATTAGCTTCCGCACCACTATTACAGAAAAAGGCATACGTAAAATGTGTATTAGCAACTAATTTTTGGGCTACCTTCTCTTGCCCAGGTATATCAAATAAATTCGACATATGCCAAAGCGTTTCACTTTGTTCTTGAATAGCCTTTACGATAGCAGGGTGCGCATGCCCAAGACTAACAACGGCAATACCACTTGTGAAGTCTAAATACTTTTTGCCATCACTATCTTGAACAACAGTTCCTTGCCCTTTAACGATTTGGGCACGACGTTTGCCATAGTTTCCAAATAAAGCGCTCATATTATCAGCTCCTGAACTTCATTTTTAATGGACACCACCTTCACAGCACGGCGTCCACTTATTACATAACTACATTACGGCAAAATCGTTGTGCCGACTAATGTGTCTCCAACAATTTGCACGGATGGAATGCCTGCATTTAGACACTCGATGGCCCCTTGTACTTTGGGAATCATTCCACCATAAATATGCCCTTCCTCTATCCACTGTGCTATTAACGGCGGCGTTACTTCTGTTTGATATTCATCTTGAATACGGATACCCGAAACATCCGTCACAAGCAGTAAACTTTCTGCCCCAATAGCAAGCGCTACTTCACTCGCTACTGTATCTCCGTTAATATTCAGCGCTTGCCCAGTGTGATTAGCCCCAACACACGCTATTACTGGGACAATTCCAGCTGTAATTAATGCTTCTAACAACGATGTATTGACTGATTGCACCTCACCTACGAAGCCGTAAGTTTCCTTGTCTAAAAAGTCCGCTACAAGTAATTGACCATCAAAGCCATTAAGCCCGACTGCTGCAATTCCTGCTGTTGTTAACTCATGTACTAATGAAGGATTAACATTCCCTATTAATGTAGACTGAACAATGTCAATAGCTGCCGCGCTTGTTACACGTATGCCATTTAATGCATGTGATTCAATATTTCTTGCAGCAAGCTCGCGATTAATAGCAGGGCCCCCGCCATGCGTAATAATCAGTTCTACTCCGCTATCTTGTAGTTTTTTAAAATTCTCAAAAAATGCCTCGTTTAAGCCTTCAAGCGTGCTGCCGCCGAGCTTAATAACCATACGTTTACGAGCGGTAAGATGCATTGATTTGAACGTAGTCATACGTTAAGTCACATCCCCAAGCATGCCCCTTGCCTTCGCCTATGCCAAGTGACACAAAGATTTTTACTTCATGCATTTTTAAAATTTGAATTAACTCATCTTCAGAAAATGCAATCGGTTCACCATTTTCGACCATTGTTGCGCCACCAATTTGAATTGTAATTTTATCAGAATCAACTGTTGCGCCACTATAACCAACCGCTGCAATAATTCGTCCCCAGTTCGCATCGCAGCCAAATACAGCTGTTTTTACAAGTGGCGAACCAACAACTGTTTTCGCAATTTTACGTGCTTCATCATCTGAAACGGCGCCTTCTACTTCAACCTCAATTAGTTTCGTTGCACCTTCGCCATCTTTCGCAATCATTTTCGCTAAATCTTCTGCTACAGTTTTTAATGTATAGTAAAAGTTATGCCAATCAGGATGCGTAGATGTTAAAAGTTCATTGCCGGCTACACCATTTGCCATCACCACTACCGTATCGTTTGTCGAAGTATCTCCATCTACCGTAATCGCATTAAACGTTAAGTTTGTAATTTCCGATAACGCCTCTTGCAATACATCCGATTCAATATTCGCATCTGTCGTAATAAAACCTAGCATTGTCGCCATATTAGGTTCAATCATTCCTGATCCCTTTGCTACACCAGCAATAATAATTTCTTTACCATCAATAATTGTGCTATAGCTCGTATTTTTCATAACCGTATCAGTTGTTAAAATTGCTTGCGCAAAATCGATTGCACTCTCTAAGCTATCCTTCGGCTCTAATTGGGATATCCCGCTAGTAACCGGCTCCATATTCATAATTTCTCCGATTACACCTGTTGAGCAAACACCAACTAAATTTGCAGTAATCCCTAACTTTTCAGCTGCTAAAGCTTGCATTGTTTGCGCATCTTTCACACCTTGCTTGCCAGTACATGCATTCGCATTACCGGAGTTTACAATCATTGCTTGTATTTTTTTTGTTGTGTAGACAACTTCTTTCGTTACTTTTAACGGTGCTGCTTGAACTGCATTTGTTGTAAATACGCCCGCTACACTTGCTGGTACGTCACTAACTAAAATAGCTAAATCTTTTTTCTTATGCTTTAATCCGCAATGGATACCTGCTGCTTTAAAGCCTTTCGGTGAAACGATGTTTTTACTTGATAATTTTTTCATAACGTTCGTTGATGCTGTTAATGTCATAAACGTATTCCTCCTCAGGATAAGAGTGACTGGCACTAAAACAATTAGGAAAATTCAAAATTGTTTGGGTGACTGGCACTTAAATGGGTTCTTAAATAAAAAACGGCACGACGTCTAAGCCTGTTGTTTGTGGTAAATCCAATTGCACATTCATATTTTGTATCGCTTGCCCTGCTGCTCCTTTAACTAAATTGTCAATAACAGCAACAATCGTTGCACGGTTTGTACGGTTATCAACTTTTACGAAAATATCACAATAGTTAGAGCCTTTCACACGGTTTGTAGCAAGGCTATTAACATCGGTTACAACCCGTACAAACGGATGTTTTTCGTATGTTGCTTGTAAGCAAGCGACTAATTGATGCTCTGTAATACCTGGCATTAATGGCGCATATGCAGTGGATAAAATTCCACGTGTCATCGGCACTAAATGTGTATTAAATGTAATAGCAGTATCTACACCAGCAAACATTGAAATAGCTTGCTCGATTTCTGGAATATGTTGATGCGTATTTGTCTTATATATAGAGAAGCTTTCGTTCACTTCACTAAAATGTGTTGTTTGCGATGGTTTATTGCCAGCTCCCGAAATGCCACTTTTTGCATCAATCACGAGATAATTAGAATCTATTAGTCTCTCTTTTAACAAAGGTAATAACGAAAGCAGAACCGCTGTTGGATAACATCCTGGGTTCGCAATGAGTGAAGCATTTTTCACATTATGAGCATTCCATTCAGTTAAGCCATACACACTTTGCTGAATAATTTCTAATGGAGCAGCCTTTTTTCCGTACCACTCTTCATAGCTAACTGGATTCTTTAATCGAAAATCCCCTGATAAATCAATTAACCTCGGACCTTTTCCAACTAAAGGTGGTAACAGTTCACTTGTCACACCTGAAGGCGTACTAGCAAATACTACATCCATTTTCGATAATGTTTCATAATCTATTTTTTGCAATGGCGAATCTGTAATCGTAACTAAATGTCCAAACTTTGTAGAAAAAACGACACCTTCTTCAGAAGATGTAAAAAGATCAATGTGCTCCACCGCCGGATGATAATGTAAAAAGCGGATAAGCTCCAATCCTCCATATCCTGTTGCTCCAACAATTCCTACTTTCATTACACTCACCTCTAAAATAAGTTAAAAATAGTATACGTCTGCATATTTATTAAGTCAACTGAATTTTTATTTATTTATATTATTTTCTCAATCTTCTGTTACAATTGTTCAAAATCCATAGTTTCTATTGTAAATCAAGAAAAAGAAGGTAGGAACCCTTTCGATAACCGAATGAATTCCTACCTTCTTTAGATGCATATATTGAATAAAAATAAATTACACGTTGAATGCCATTAGTCTTCCATCGTGGAAAGATCTCCAGTTGGCAAATCTAACTCCCATGCTTTTAACACGCGACGCATAATTTTACCGCTGCGTGTTTTCGGCAGCTTTTCCTTAAATTCAATTTCTCTCGGTGCCGCATGAGCTGATAAGCCCCTTTTCACAAACTCGCGAATATCCTCAATTAAAGCATCCGATGGCTCCACGCCTTCTCGTAAAGATACAAATGCTTTAATAATTTCACCGCGTACAGGGTCCGGTTTCCCGATAACCCCAGCCTCTATTACGTCTGGATGTTCTAGTAGCTTGCTTTCAACCTCGAATGGTCCAACTCGTTCACCTGCTGTCATAATGACATCATCCACTCGACCTTGGAACCAGAAATAACCTTCATCATCCATATAAGCTGAGTCACCAGACACATACCACTCACCTTTTAAGAAATATGATTCATAACGCTCTGGATTACCCCAAATTTGACGCATCATGGCTGGCCAACCACGACGTACAGCTAAGTTACCCATTGTAAATGGAGGAACTTCATTACCCGCATCATCTACAATTGTCGCGTGAACACCTGGTAATGGCTTGCCCATTGATCCAGGCTTAATATCCATGCTCGGATAGTTACAAATCATATGTGCACCTGTTTCGGTCATCCACCAAGTATCATGAATGCGATGTCCTAACTCCTCACTACCCCAACGGATAACTTCAGGGTTAAGTGGCTCGCCAACAGATAATACATGACGCAATGATGACAAATCATAATTTTCCAGCATTCCACTACCAGCCCCCATTAACATACGGAATGCAGTTGGCGCACTATACCAAACTGTTACACTATAATCCTCAATCGCTTGATACCATGCTTGTGGCGAAAATCTTCCACCAACAATAAGCATTGTCACACCATTTAACCACGGGCCAAAAATTCCATAGGATGTCCCCGTTACCCAACCTGGATCAGCCGTACACCAATAAATATCATTTTCACCCAAATCAAGTACCCATTGTGTCGACTGATATTGCTGAACCATTGCATTATGAACATGTAAAACACCTTTTGGGGCACCTGTCGAACCTGACGTATAATGTAATATCATACCGTCCTCGCGGTCCATCCACTCGATGTCAAACTTAGCAGAAGCCTCTTTCAAGCGCTTATTAAAATCTAAAATTTGTGGCGTTTCTTCTATATCGGACCCTACTAAAAATACATGTTGCAAGTTTGGCAGTTTATCTAATGGAACTCGCTCTAGTAATTCAGGTGTTGTTACTAGCACTTTCGCATCGCTATCAGAAAGACGATCATACACTGCCCCTTCCATGAATGCTTCAAACAATGGTCCTACAATAACGCCCATTTTTAAAGCACCTAATAAAGAAAAGTAAAGCTCTGGTGAACGAGGCATAAAAATAAATAAACGATCTCCTTTTTCAATGTTTGTCGCTGATTTAAAAACATTTGCTGCCTTGTTCGTCAACCTTTTCATTTCATTAAAAGAGTATGCTTCCTTGCGCTTCCCATCGTTGTAATACAATGCTACTTTATTTTTCCGAGATGTTTCGGTATGGCGATCAATAGCCTCATAAGCCATGTTCACTAATCCTGTTTCATGCCAACTAAATGCCTTTTCTGTTTCTGCCCAATCATGAGTTGTTGCTACCTCCTCATAATTTGGCAGGTTGTACTGCCCTGGTATTGCTTTTAATTTCTCCATTGTTTTCATCCCCATGAATTTACCCCTTCCTTTTTTGGCTTTAGTACATTCGTAAGCAAATTTCAAATCGTACTCACGATATCCCCCGCAATTACGCCTCAACGTAATCGTAGCTGCCTGCCAATTCGTTCCACTTTGCTTATGCAATAATCTTCTCTTGAAGCCCCCTATAAAGGATAAAAAAGTGAGCATCCATCCCCTTTTGGAAAATTAAGTGAAATAATGGCAATTGAAACAATTTCGCCATATAAAACAGCTACTGAATGATATTAAAATTCGCCACTTTCTCCAAAGACAAATACGTTATGTAGCAATTGTTATAGAACAGTTTATGTAGTTGTAATATGAACAATGCTTAATACATCAACATTTATCTGTTAAATAACAGTTGCAATATAAATCTATTTTACACGAATTCAACCAGAATGTCTCAATATTTTTATTTTTCCAAAAATGTAGTTATATTTCGTAAATTTAAGCGTTTTTCAGCTTTAAATCAGCTATAATGGAATTATTAAACTCAGGTGGTGTAATTATGGAACACAAAAAGACTTTTTTTTCTGTTACAAAGGAGACAAAGCATGGTACTGTTTATGTGGAAGGACCTGTTCCTCCAGAAAAATTAGCTACATATTCATTCCACGAGGGATTAGTTGCCTTTAGACCCCCTAAGCAACAACAGCAAGCCATCTTAGAAATCGCTGGCCTTCCTGAAGGCCGTATTATTATTATCCGAAATAACGACATTATTGTAGGCTACGTCACCTATTTATATCCTGATCCGCTTGAACGGTGGGCAGAGGACAGAATCGACAATATGATTGAATTAGGTGCTATTGAGGTCATTCCAGACTATCGCGGAACAGGGGCTGGTAAAGCCTTGTTAGCTGTGTCCTTCATGGGGGATGAAATGGAGGACTACCTTGTTATAACAACCGAATATTATTGGCATTGGGACTTAAAAGGTACAGGATTAAATGTATGGGATTACCGCAAAATGATGGAGCGGATGATGAGTTCAGTTGGCTTCGAATATTTTGCTACAGATGATCCGGAAATTACATCTCATCCTGCTAACTGCCTTATGGCACGAGAGGGCAAACGAGTGCCCCCTGAAACAATGGAAAGATTCGACAGACTTCGTTTTAGAAATCGCTTCATGTATTAAAACCAACACAAAGGGGATGAGTATATGATTGTTGAAGAAATTATGAATGATGAGCCTTACACATTGGCTCCGACAAACACTGTTTTAGAAGCGTTGAAATTGATGCGCGAGAGAAAAGTTCGTCATTTACCTGTCATCGATAATGAACGTCATGTTCTAGGTGTTATTACGGAGCGCGATATTAAAGAAGCTTTGCCTTCCTCATTGAAAGACGAACCTAATTCTCCAGTCTTTAGTGCGATGGTAGAAGAAATAATGATTAAAAACCCACTTGTTGGCCATCCACTTGATTTTGTAGAAGAAGTAGCATTAACTTTTTATGAAGCAAAGATAGGCTGTTTACCAATCGTCTCTGGTGGAAAACTAGTAGGCATTGTGACAACAACCGATTTACTCTACACATATATAGAACTAACTGGTGCCACTGAACCTGGCTCCAAAATTGAAATCCGAGTTAGCGATACACCAGGAGTCTTATTTGAAATTACTAAAATTTTCAATCTCCATCATGCAAATGTCCAAAGCGTTCTAGTATATCCTGATTCTGAAAATACACAAAATAAAATTTTAAGCGTCCGAGTAAAAACATTAAACCCACTTGCTATCATTGAAGATCTTCGTCAAGAAGGATTCGACGTGCTATGGCCTAATTTACCAGGTGTTTCTTTATAATGAAAAAGGCTGTCTTTGTTTATTCGCCAGAGCAACTCGGATATAAATTTTCAGATACGCATCCTTTCAATCACAAACGCTTGACGCTAACGATGGATTTACTTAAAAATATTGGAGCGCTCGATGATGTCGACATCGTTCCTGCACGCATTGCCACGGAAGAAGAACTTTTGCTTGCACATGATCCGAAATACATTGAAATCGTAAAAAATGCAGGCCATGGTAAGCTGAGCGAGGCACAATGTGCAAGCTATGGTATAGGCACTGAAGATACACCTATCTTTGAAAATATGCATGAAGCAAGTGCGCAGCTTGTCGGAGGTACATTAACCGCTGTTGATTGTGTAATGGAAGGAAAGGCTCAGCATGCACTAAATCTAGGCGGTGGACTACATCACGGTTTCCGCGGGCGTGCTTCCGGTTTTTGTATATATAATGATAGTACCGTTGCCATTCGCTATTTACAGGAAAAGTACAATGCACGTGTACTCTATGTTGATACTGATGCGCACCATGGTGATGGTGTACAATGGAGTTTCTACGAAGACCCAAATGTTTGTACATTATCAATTCATGAAACAGGTCGCTACTTATTCCCTGGAACGGGTAATATAACGGAGCGCGGCAATGGGCAAGGTTATGGTACTTCTTTTAACTTTCCTATTGATGCATTTACCGAGGATGAAAGTTTCTTAGAAATATATGAAAAAGCTATGCGTGAAGTTTTTGAATTTTTCAAACCAGATGTTGTTTTAACTCAAAACGGTGCAGATGCACATTATTTTGATCCATTAACACATTTATACGGAACAATGAATATTTATAGAGAAATTCCAAAGCTTGCACATAAACTTGCACACGAATATTGCGATGGAAAATGGATTGCAGTTGGTGGTGGTGGTTACGATATATGGCGTGTTGTGCCAAGGGCATGGTCAATGCTATGGCTAGAAATGACAGATCAAAAAATACCAACAGGTGCCTTACCACAAGCATGGTTAGACCGTTGGCAGCCAGAAGCGCCAGTTCCTTTTATCCCAACATGGGAAGATCCTAACCCACTCTATGAGCCAATCCCTAGAAAAGCTGAAATTGAAGAAAAGAACGCGCAAATGTTAGAAAAAGCGTTACATATTATCCGCACAGAAAAGCGTAGCTAGCGGGTGCTTAGCGGTGCCAGGCACGCAAACAATTCTGAATTTTCATAGCATTACTAGTATAGTTAATCCACGTAGACGCATACAGGAACAGCACAAGAAGTAAGACGCGACAGCGACGGTTGCGGCTTACTTCTTGTGCCTTGCGGAAAGCGTTCGCCATAGGGGACAACAATGTTTACTGAAGCACACATTTTCCCATAAAAAAACACGCAAATCATAAAATTAGATTTACGTGTTTTTTCTTATTTGCTTTTAACTGATTGGCGATGTTCAATACGGTGTGGTAATATAACCGCTACCTTTTCGTCCTCTACAGGCTCTTTATTCATAAGCTTCGTCAATAATCGCATCGCTACAGCCCCGATATCATATAGCGGTAATGCTACACTTGTAAGCTGTGGGCGAACCATACGAGCTAACTTAGAATTTTCAAAACTGATGACCTCGATATCCTCAGGCACATTTTTACCAGCATCTTGTGCACCATGAATCAAACCGATTGCAAGTTCATCACTTCCTGCAAAATAAGCCGTTGGAGGGTTTTCAAGGGCAGATAATATTTCCCAAGCCTCTAAGCCCATATCATAGCTAGATTCCTCTGCAGCAATTAGTGATTCATCTATACTTAACCCTGCATCTTGCAGTGCTTTTTTATAAGCTTCAAGCTTAAATTTACCATTAATCGTATAAGTAAGAGGACCTGTTACAAAGCCAATTCGTGTATGACCGTTTTGAATCAGTAACGAAATTGCTTCATAAGCTGCCTGAAAATAATCAATATTAACAGTGGCAATTGTTTGTGATTCATCTACAGAACCCGCAAGAACAATTGGTACTGGTGAATGATCCATCGTTTGTTGCATTTTCTCTGTTACTTCATCACTCATCATCACAATACCGTCCACTTGTTTACCTAGCATTGTATCTAGCAACTGTAGCTCTTTATCTTCATGTTGATCTGAGTTGGCAAGAATAATATTGTAGCGATACATTGTAGCGATATCCTCTACACCACGTGCCAGCTCCGCGTAAACATTATTTGCAATATCTGGGATAATCACGCCAACTGTTGTAGTTTTCTTACTTGCTAACCCTCGCGCTACTGCGTTCGGACGATATTCTAATCGTTCAATTACTTCTAATACTTTTTTTCGTGTTGCTGGTTTTACATTTTGGTTACCATTGACTACACGAGAAACGGTTGCCATCGAAACATTCGCTTCTCGTGCAACATCATAAATTGTAACAGTCATCGTACGTGCCTCCCTTTTTCCTTTTATAGCCTTATCATACGATAATTTTCGCCCCATTTTCAAGAAGAGTACATACATGAAATGAAATACCAAGTACAAATAGTACTATTATAGACATTTTTTTGTCACGATATAGTAAACACCGCCTGCTTATTGCGCAAGCGGTGTGAAAATATTATGCGTGAATTTCGTGATTCTTCATGAATTTTTGTAGCGTTTCGTAGAATGCATCAAATGTTGGAATATCCATTTGTTGTTGTGAATCTGAAAGTGCTACAGATGGATCTGGATGCACCTCAGCCATTACCCCATCTGCGCCGATTGCAATTGCTGCCTTCGCACATGGTAATAGTAAGTCGCGTCGACCTGTTGAGTGTGTTACATCGACGAATACTGGTAAATGTGTTTCTTGTTTTAAAATTGGTACTGCTGAAATGTCTAATGTGTTACGCGTTGCTTTTTCGTAAGTACGAATACCACGCTCACAAAGGATGATGTTTTCATTCCCTTTAGACATAATGTATTCTGCTGCATGAATGAACTCGTCAATCGTTGCTGCTAAACCACGTTTTAATAATACTGGTTTGTTCGTTGCACCCGCTGCTTTTAATAACTCGAAGTTTTGCATATTACGAGCACCGATTTGGATAACATCAATATAATCAAGTGCTTCTTCTAAATGACCCGGTGTTACAATTTCCGTAATAACACCTAAACCATATTCTTCAGATACACGCTTTAAAATTTTAAGCCCTTCTAAACCAAGACCTTGGAAGTCATAAGGAGAAGTACGAGGTTTGTAAGCACCGCCACGGATTAACTTTTCACCTTTAGCTTTAATAGATGCAGCAACTGCTGCTACTTGTTCGTATGATTCAACAGCACATGGACCAAACACGAAGGATGGTTTTCCTTGGCCGATTAGTTCACCATTAATATTGATGACAGTATCTTCTGATTTCTTCTTACGTGAAACTAGTAATTCTTTCTTTTTATCAGCTTCAAGTTGTTTTAAAGCTGTTTTAAAGATTTGTTTAAAAATATAATCAACCGTCATTTGGTTTAACGGACCGTTATTGTGTTCTTTAATTAGATCAAGCATGTGTCGTTCACGTAATGGATCATAGCGATTAACACCTTGTTTTTCTTTAATTTTACCGATTTCATCTACTACAGCTGCACGTTCGTTAATTAGACGAAGAATTTCTAAGTTTAATCCGTCAATCTGACTACGTAAGCTTTCTAAATCTTTTTGGCTCATGCTTCTTGCTCCTCTCCCCATGACAGACACTTTCAGAACTCTGAAATGTATGTTACATTTTTAGATATTAGCATCATTATAATCAATGTTGTTCAGAATGTCACGCATTTTTAATTTAGCGCTTCAACTCGCTAAATTATTTTGAGTTATTTCAAGGAAGGAAGCGATTACATTGAGTTCAAAATTATTTGCACTTGATATCGGTACACGTTCTGTTGTTGGCATTATTTTAGAGGAAGATAATGATCATTTTCATGTACAAGATATTTTAGTAAAAGAACACAAAGAACGGGCCATGGTAGATGGTCAAATACATAATGTCATGTATGTGGCTGAATTAATTAATGAAATTAAACAAGAGCTCGAAGACAAGTATGGGCCCTTATCAAAAGTAAGTGTCGCTGCTGCAGGTCGTTCATTAAAAACAGAGCAGGCAAGCGTGACCATTAATATTCGTAACCGCCCCATATTCACTGAAGAAGATATTAGCCGTTTAGAATTACAGGCAGTTCAACAGGCACAGCAACAGCTCTTACAGCATAAAGAGGATACCAAAACGAGTCACTATTATTGCGTTGGCTATTCAGTTCTTTATTACCGTTTAGATGGTGAAGAAATTGGTAGCCTTCTTGATCAGCAAGGTGACGAAGCACAAATTGAAGTCATTGCAACTTTCCTTCCACGTGTTGTAGTTGAATCTCTTATCGCTGCCTTGAAACGTGCAAATTTAGAAATGGGTGCTCTAACACTAGAGCCTATTGCTGCAATCAATGTTCTAATACCACCTACAATGCGCCGTCTAAATGTTGCACTTGTCGATATTGGAGCTGGTACGTCAGATATTGCCATTACCGATAAAAGTACAGTAGTTGCATACGGTATGGTGCCAACAGCAGGTGATGAAATTACAGAGGCGCTCAGCGACCATTATTTACTTGATTTCCCAGTGGCTGAAGAAGCAAAACGTCAACTGCACTGTGCTGAGGAAATTTTAATACAAGATATTTTAGGCTTTGACCAATACTATCCAAAAGCAGAAGTACTTACAGCCATTGAGCCTGCTGTTAAACAACTTGCGAAGTCTATTGGAGAAGAAATATTGCGCCTTAATAATCGGACTGCCCCAAAAGCTGTAATGCTCGTTGGTGGTGGTAGTTTAACACCTAATCTTACAACGGAGATTGGCTTAGTACTGGATTTACCAGCAAACCGAATTGCCGTACGCGGTGTCGATGCCATTCAAAATTTAACAAAGGAAGAGCATATTAAAGCATCTCCTGAGCTAGTAACACCCATTGGCATCGCAATTGCTGCAAAGAAAATGCCGATACAATATATGAGCTTAACAGTAAATGAACAAATTGTACGTCTTTTTGAATTAAAAGAAATGACAGTTGGAGATGCATTTTTAGCTGCCAATATTCGGGCTAAACAATTATATGGCAAGCCAGGTCATGGATTATCTATTAGTGTTAACGGACAAGATATTTTCATACCTGGAGGTCACGGTCAACCAGCAAAAATTTTAGTAAATGGTCAACAAGCCTCTACAAAAACAATTATTAAAACAGGCGATGCCATTCAGTTAATAGAAGGTCAAGACGGTCATCCAGCCACTGCTACAGTAAGAGATATTGTGGATCAAGCGGTAACTAAAACAGTAACAATTCAAGAAACAAAGTATGTTATCGAACCAAAAATTACTGTCAATGGTTCCCCTGTATCAATGGATACTATGTTAAACGATCGTGATATTATCGCGTTTGAAATAGCTGAAACGGTAGAGGATATATTTAAATCTACTAACAATAATAATTTGTTAAAGCAATTCGAATCTTTTGTTGTTTATGTAGATGGAAAGCCATTATATTTACCAGCTTGTTCCGCACAACTACTCATTAACGGTAAACCTGGTAAACTGTCATTTGCTGTTCAACATAACGATATCATTACCTTTTCGCAACCGTCGTTACCAACTGTACAGCGAATAGCTGACCATATGAATGTTTTACTTGAGGATAAAATCATCATTCATTTCCAACAGGAGCTATTAGAGCTGAAAAAAACAACGAATGAAATGGTTGTTAACCAGGCAGTTGTTTCACCACTCTCAACCGTTCCCAACGGTGCGACAATTGCCATTCATGAAAAAGATCGAAGTCCTTGGATTTACCAGGATGTTTTCCGCTTTTCAAATTGGCAACTACCTACAACATTTAAAGGTAATTTTACGATTCTGCGTAATGGGCAACTCGCAACATTTGATACAGAAATCTTCGGTGGCGACCAACTTGAAATAGTGCTTGAAGACGCATCTTTATCATTATAAAAAGGTATTTCGCTAGTTGTTGGTTGCGAAGGCGGTAACTCCTGCTCAGAATGTACACAGCGTAAGACGCAGGCATTCCGAGGGTTGTAGCTTACAATGTAATGTGCCCACGGAAAGCAATTGTCCTAAAACAACGGCATAGAAAAAAAGTGTTAGATTGATTGCAATCAATCTAACACTTTTTCTTTTAGTTACAGCTTTTTTACTTTAAGCACGAACCTCTTGTGCTTTATCTTCATCAGTTTGTTCTGTTTTTTCTGGAACTTCTTCTTGTTCTGATTTAGCATCATCAATAAAGTCCTCAAGCGGTTCTTCCCCTTCGAAAGAGACGGTGCCATCATCAAAAACAGTTGGTGCTTTTGCAGTCTTAAGCGTCTTAACTTTTTCTACCAATTGCGAAGATTGCTCTTGAATTTGTTTTGATAATTGCACTGTTTTATCCTTAGCTGTTGATGATAAATCAGCACTTTTATCTTTTAAATTAACAGCTTGCACTGCCACATCACTACGTAAATCTTTCCCTGATTTCGGAGCTAATAGTAAACCTGCAGCTGCACCCACTATACCCCCAACTAAAGCGCCAATGACGAAATCTTTCATATTTACACGCTCCTCTTCATAGATCGAATCCTGCGAATTATAAAGCTGTGGCAATGTACTTTCTAGTTGTTGTTCTTTCACTTCGTTAAAGTTTGGCTTTTGTGTAGTCATGGACAATTCCTCCCATTTTATAATCTAATGCGCCTAGACGTATGTATTTCCACTTGTACGTGTCATACAATAAAAATTGCCTAAGGCTTTATTTATATTCAGCTGGCATAAAGAAAGCACCTGCTAAATAATAATTATTTTTTGCGACCCCATTTTCTTTTCGGCTTGTCCGCCTGAACTTCCTCAAAACTATATACGTCCTCAGGCATTATCCCTGGTGCCTGCTCAATCACTTTACGCTTCTTCCATTTATCTGCAATGCCCATTGCGACATTACTCCATTGAACAACTTGCGCAATTTTTTCTTCATTCTGTTCAACACTTTTTGAAATCGATGACGTAATTTGCTGTACGGAAGCATTTAAACCATTTACAGAGTCACCCATTCCTTTCACCGCATGAACAACAGTATTTAACTGTTCAGATTTTTGTTGAATATCCTCGGCTAAGCTATTTGTTTTAATTAACAAAGAAGTCGTTTCGCGTGTAATCCCTTCCATTTGTTTCTCAATGCCTGCTAATGTGCCAGATAAACTGTTAAGAATTGACTTGAGTGAAAATAACGTCATACCGACGCTCACACATAAAAATAAAAAACCGATCGCTGCTATTATTGCTGCAATATACAAAATGACTTCCATAAATAGACCTCCTGCTAGTAATAATTTCTCTCTGTATACTATTACTTACCTTATCTTCGACAAATAAAACTTAAATCCTTCTCATATTTTAGAAAAAACAGCTTATTCCTTGCGGATTAAGCTGTTTCGTTGCTTTTAAGTACATCTTCAAAGGCATCTTGGAACTTGTGAACATCGCCAGCACCCATAAATAAGAATACTGCATCTTTATGCTTTGTTAACACATCAATACCTTCTGTAGTAATTACAGCGCTTCCGTCAATAAGAGAAGCTAAATCTTGAATTGAAAGTGCACCTTGTGTTTCCCTTGCAGAACCAAATATATCGCATAAGTATGCTGTATCAGCCAGACTAAGGCTGTCTGCAAAGTCTTGTAAAAACGCTTGGGTACGCGTGAATGTATGAGGCTGGAATATCGCTACTAATTCACGTTCAGGATATTTTTGTCTAGCCGATTGAATTGTTGCACGAATTTCTGTTGGATGGTGCGCATAATCATCGATTAAAACATGATCCCCAATATTCGATTCTGTGAAACGTCTTTTTACACCTTTATACGTGTTTAAACGTTCTTGAATAATTTCAGATGAAATACCCTCATATTGGCAAAGTGTAATAACAGCTAATGTATTCAACACTGCATGGTCGCCAAATAATGGGATAAAGAAAGTACTATAAAATTCATTGCGCACAAAAACATCAAATGTTGTGCCTTCAGTTGTTTTTTCAACATTACGTGCCTCAAAGTCATTTTCAGCTCCAAACCCGTAATAAACAACAGGTACTTTCGCTTGAATACGTTGTAGATGTTCATCATCGCCACATGCGATAATCGCCTTTTTCACTTGTAATGCAAGTGATTGGAAGGCTGCATAAACATCTTCAATATTCGCAAAGTAATCTGGATGGTCGAAATCAATATTTGTCATCACCGCATAATCAGGATTATACGCTAAAAAGTGTCGACGATATTCACACGCTTCCATCACAAAGAAGTTAGCATTTTCATGGCCTGCACCTGTACCATCCCCGATTAAATAAGAAGTTGGTTTATAGCCGCCTACAACATGTGCCATTAAGCCGGTTGTAGAAGTTTTACCATGTGCGCCAGTAATGGCAATCGATGTGTAATTGCCAATATACTCACCAAGAAATTTGTGATAACGAATAATTTCAACACCGATTTCTCGTGCTCGAACTAATTCAGGATGGTCATCAGGAAAAGCATTCCCTGCAATTACTGTCATACCTTCTTTAATATTATCCGCATTAAATGTGAAAATTGGAATATTTCGTTCACGCAACGGCTGTTCCGTAAAGAAATATTTATCAATATCTGAGCCCTGTACTTGTTCACCAGCATCAAATAAGATTTGTGCAAGCGAACTCATGCCAGAACCTTTAATGCCTGTGAAATGAAAAACTGTCATTAATTAAACCCCCCGGGAAATACAAAATCCCATCTATCATCTATTAGGTGTATCGTATTTTGCACTAGGTATTAATACCTTTACACGTACAGAAAAATACGTACTATGTTAAAACATCTTGTCTATTATAGCACTATTTATGCACAAGGATAAATGTGCAACTTTTCTAAAAAAACTAATTTTGACGAAAGTCAGATAATCTTTACGAAAACAATGCAATTCTTATTCAAACATAGCAATTAAATCTTGCTCGGTAATATAGCTTTCACGTGGTTTACTGCCTCTTGCCTCCGACACAAAACCATGCGATTCCAACATATCAATTAATCGTGCAGCACGATTATACCCAATATGATACTTCCGTTGAATAAGAGATGTAGAGGCCCCACCTTGCTCATACACAAAACGGCAAACATCCTCAAACAGATCATCTTGCTCTGCCGAAACTTCTGATTTCTTTAAAAGTTCTTCTTGGTCGAATATATAATCTGGTTCGCCTTGCTCACGAACATGATCGATAATCGATTCGATTTCGTCATCTGTAACAAACGTCCCTTGCAAACGTACTGGTGCAGACATGCCATTACCTAAATATAGCATATCGCCTCGTCCCAATAATCGCTCCGCTCCTTGCCCATCTAATATTGTACGCGAATCGATTTGTGAAGATACCGCAAAGGCAATTCGTGTAGGGATATTGGATTTAATAAGACCTGTAATAACATCTACAGAAGGTCTTTGTGTTGCAACAATTAAATGTATACCACAAGCACGTGCCTTTTGAGCAATACGACAAATCGCTTCCTCGACATCAGCAGGCGACATCATCATTAAATCTGCTAACTCATCAATGACAATTAAAATATACGGTAATTTTAAACTATGCTCATTATTTTTATCTGCTAAAGCATTATAACGTGTAATATCACGTGCACCTGCATGAGCAAATAACTGATAACGTCGTTCCATTTCCTCTACGGCCCATTTTAACGCTGCTGTTGCAGCCTTAACATCCGTAATGACCGGACTGACTAAATGAGGAATATGATTAAACGGAGCAAGCTCTACCATTTTTGGATCAATCAGCATTAGTTTTAATTCATGTGGTGCAGCTTTATACAATAAACTAACCAAAATAGAATTGATACAAACAGACTTACCTGAACCGGTCGCCCCGGCAATTAAGCCATGTGGCATTTTACGTAAATCAATCGTCACAGGCTTCCCTGTTAAGTCTAGACCTAATGCAGCTTCTAGTGGTGAATCGGAGTCGAGGAAAGAAGCGCTATTTGTCACTTCCGATAAACGAACAGCACGAGATACTCGGTTAGGAATTTCTATTCCGATAGAGCTTTTTCCTGGAATCGGTGCTTGAATTCGAATGTCCTTTGCAGCTAAAGCAAGTTTCAAATCATCTGCTAAGTTACGAATTTTACTTACCTTCGTACCATGACTTACTGTAATTTCAAATTGAGTTACCGCTGGACCTTGCATAATCGATTCAATTTGTGCTGACACTTGGAAATAAGATAGTGCTTCAACTAGTGTGTCCCCTTGTTGCTCCATCCACTCTGTATCTTGTGTTTTTTCCTCAGGCGGCTCTAAAAATTCATCCGTTGGTTTTTGGTAAACATGAATAGGCTTTGGAGGACTAACTTCATTTTCTATAGCTTCAACATCAGAAATGACCAATGTATCAGTAAGATTCCCCTCGACTATTTCAGATTCTTCAATGCTTTGAATTGCAATGGTTTCTTCTGTTTGCTCGGCAAGTACAACATCATTTTTCACAGACGCTGGGTTTGTATTTTCTTCGATTAGCTCAGCTTCTATTATTGGATTTTCTGCTTGTAGTAAAGCATTTTCTTCAATCATTATTGCTGGCTTATTTTCAATCGTTCCAGCTTCAATCACTGGAGTTTCTTCTTGTGGCAGAACATTTTCTACAAACATCATTGGTGTCGATTCTTCTTCAATTGAATCAACTTCAATACCTGTAGTTTCTTCTTGTGGTAAAACATTATCTACAAACGTTGTTGCTGCAATTTCTTCCATTACCTCGGCTTCAATCGCTATATTTTCTTTAGTTGGCACATGTGTCATTGTTGCTACAGGTGACATCGTAATGACAGAAATATTTTCTGTCTCTGCCTCTCTCGGTGATGGCTCTTGATTTGATTGCTCTACTTCAACAATAGGTTGAGGTGAAGGTGTTGATTTGTCTTCTGACAACGCTACAGCTTCATAATTATCGCGAATAAACGCACTCTCAATTTGCTTTTCTTCTGTAGTCGTTTTTGATATCGATTTTAATTGCTGTGAAATTCGCCATTTCTCTTTATCTGTTTTTAACATTAAAACATTAAATGGAATGCGACTCTTCTCTTGCTTTACAGATGGTTCCTCTACTATTTCTTGATTGACCTCTTCATTAGTTGGCTGGACTACTGTCACTTCTCCAATATGAATCGTAGAATTCTCAATTTGTAATTGTTCCACAACTACTTCTTTCACATGAATTTCAGACTGATCAGCAGAAAGTTGCTCGACAGCAAGTTCTTGCTGTACCGCTTCCTTAATTTGCTCTTCAAAATTCACTGCAAATGATGTCGTTTGTGGTACAGGTAGCTCCAAATTATCGTCATCTGTTATTTGATTTTGCTCATCAGCTACAACTTCCTCAAATGTAATCGGTTGCTTCGATGGCGCTTCCATATATACTTCATCCATTGATTGGCTTTGCTCAGCTACTTCAACTTCTTCAAAAGTAATAAGTTGCTTTGAAGGTTCTTCCGTATTCACTTCATCCGTTGATTGGCTTTGCTCAGTTGCTTCAATTTCCTCAGTTGCTTCAATTTCCTCAGTTGCTTCAATTTCCTCAGTTGCATGTGGTTGCTTTGATGGCGCTTCGATAGAGCGAGGTATCTCAAGCAATTCACGGACATCAATGGAGGCTTTGATAGGCTCTTTTTCTTCTAGTATATTTTCAATAGGCTCGTTTGTTGTCGCTTCTTTTGCAAACTTAGCCACAGAAGGCATTTCGGCTTCCTGTTCTTCCTTCCGTTTATTTAATAACTGCTCAATTGGGCTTGGTTTTGCAAAGCCATAAACTGGTGAAGGGACATCCGTTGGCACAAAGCGTTTTCGATTCTGTTGTAAAATATCCTCTACTTTACTTTCCTGTTTCACAATTGGCTCTTTTTGAACAGGTTTAGCTTCAACTTGTGCATCGCGAAAAACCATACTTGCTTTAGTTGGATATTCTTGCTGTTGCTTAGGCTGACTTCGTGTAGTCGTCGTTCTGCCAGTTCGCTTCGAACGATTTTCTAATAATTCACGAATACCAGATACCTCTATATCGTAAACACGAGAATCTGCCATTTTATGATTTAAATGTTTTGGTAATGTTAAATCTTCAATTTGTCCATATGAGTCATCCATTTGATCAAAAACGTCTCTTGATTGTGAAGCTTGAGGCATATCTTCTTTATCATCGATTAAAGGGAATCGGAAAGTTTTTTGTCTCGTATCCGATGTTTCATTTAACGGCTGTTGGTGATCCGGTTGTTCTTCATACTCCTCATAATATTCATCATATTCGTATTCATCTCTATTTAAAATTTTTTCAATTTTCTTTTTAAACCAATTCACGTTGTTTCACTCATTTCTCTTACACTTCATTTATAGCATTGTTTTAGTTTTCAATAATTGACTAATAAAACTAAGTTCAATGTCCACATAAAAAAGCATACCATAAAAATGATATAGAAACTTGTATTTATAGGCCCGACCTAGACAAAAAATCGTTATACCACCAGCTATTGGTAGTCTAACGATTCTTTTACAATTTATATAATTATCGAGTTGGTGTTTCAAACGCGCTGCCTACTACTGCATCCTCAGGTAAAACTAAAATACCTTTTTCAGATGGAGCATTAGGAATAGCTAATTCACGCGCTGAGCATAACATGCCAAATGAATCAACACCACGTAAATTCCCTTCTTTAATAAGCATTCCTGAAGGCATTACAGCGCCAATTTTAGCAACAACTACTTTTTGACCAGCATCAACATTCGGTGCACCACATACAATTTGAAGTGTTTGTTCACCTACATTTACAGTACAAATATTTAATTTATCAGCATTTGGATGTTTTTCTTTTGTTTCTACGTAACCTACAACGAATTTTGGTGTGAAATCTACATCAAGGCTAATCGCAGCGCCATTACTTTCAATAGCGGCTTCAAGTTGTGCTACAAACTCTGGTGTAAGCTCAACATTCCCTCGCGCCTCTACTTGAACATACTTGCTCGCATTAAATAAGTTAAATGCTTTTACTTCCCCTGTTTGTGCTTCTTTTAAAATGGCGATATCCCCAGCGCGTACTAATTCTGTTTTTACAATCGCCTCTGTTGCCAATTGTACTAATAATACGTCTCCTACATGCTCTTTGTTGTAAAATACATTCATTATTTTTCTTGCTCCTTTTTTACTCTGTTTTTTGCTAGTATAAAGATTGGTTCAAGCTCCCCATCTTCATAAATAAATGATAATGACGTAATCGGTACTGTCCCTACCGCAAAGAAATGCATCGTCATCTGTGCTAATACATCATACCCTGTTTCATTCCGAATATCACCTAGTATTAACACATCTTGATGAGGTACAGATACAGTCATATCCCCTTCAATTTTTGCTTTCATTTCTTTTAAAAAGTTTTCGTTTAAAATACGACTGGCATCATAGCCATCATTTGCATTAACAAAATAAAAGACATTTCCTGCTACTTCATCTTTTTTATAGACAGTTGGTAGCTGCTTGACAGAAAATCGTGCCATCTCTCGTATTTGTTCCACTGTTAATTTTAGTTCTTCTAACATCGATTCATCAATAAAGCGATACGTTTTTCCCAAATCAAGCGCATAGAAAATACGAGTTTCTGCAGTATGCTCTGTAGTGATAAATGCATGTCCTTCTTTTGAAGCTTTCGGATACGATGTTGCGCGAATAACCGGATAAATTTGCCCTGATTCTTTGAAGCCTCGCTCTTGCTCCTGCTCCATCGCCAAAAAAGTTTGCTCAATTGTATAGACAACTTCTTCAACAGCTGCCTCTTGCTTTTCATTATATTTTGCTAAAATACCTGGTAAAGAGAGCTCCATCCCTTTGCCTATTTTTTTATGATTCAAGCGTAGTTTATCTTGCTTTTTGTCAAATTGAAAATCAAATTTTTGCTCACTTAACTGCTTTTTTAATAGGGACACAAGTTGCTCTGATTTTATTTGTTTCAATTAGCTCACGTCCTTTCTTCATAATGAAACGGCTCACATAATTTTGTGAACCGCTTTGGTCAAAACTATGCAATTATTTAATCTTAACCGAATGAACGATTTTCGTCATCTCATGAAGATTATTTTCAATATTTTTCACTTGTGAAATGGTTGTCATCTTTACGCCACCACAGCTTACAATTAACTCAAATTCATCTTTATTATCCGTTTTAGAAACAGCAGCAAAACCGAAAATACCATCCTTTTCATAGGTAGTTTCATTGATGACTTTTTTAGAGCTATCTTCTTTTAGTAAATTATAATAGAGTTTACTATTGGCTTTTTCACGATCATTGATGAAAAGAATATAAGAGTCCATTCCTTTTGATATTAAAATATTATAAGCATCTGAACTATCATCAATTTTAAATTTTGACGGTAAAAACAATTGTACATGACCAATTTTGTCGGTATATGCTTCTGGCTCTTCTGCAAATACCGTTTCCGTTATTTGAAGTCCACTAGCAATTTGTTCATCAACCGATTGATTACAGCCAGAAAGCCCCAATAGTAAAAGCATTAATCCTAGTGCTTGTAGCCATACACGAGACATTTCTATCTTCCTTTCATTGCTAACTTTTTTCTATTTTAAAAAAATTCTACATAAGTTGCAACATCACTGCTCCATTCTCACTAGTTCAAAGACACTATTTTTGCGCTAATGTGAACAAATATTGTCCAATAAGCAGCGAGACAATATGCTCAAACATCGTCTGACGAGTCACAATTCCTTGCGTAAAAATACCTACCGCCCCTGCTCCTTGACGAATATCTAATCGCTGAGTGTATTGTTCCATTATCGGACCCAGCTCCTTGCCTGCTCTTATTTCCTGGGCAATTTCTTCTGGCAATATAATTTGTGCACCTGCAGCTGTATATGTAGTACCATCAGCTAATGTAAGAGCGCCCCAGTTACAGACGTACATATCACCATCTATTTCCGTAACGCCACCTTCTAGTCCAAAAGAAAGCATAGCACCCGTAGCAATCGATGTATTTTTTGCACGATTGATCGCACCAAGTCTTGTTTCTTCCGTAGTTATTGGTTGATTGGAAACTTGTGATGGTGCCTTAAAATATGTAAAAGTTACTTTTTCAAAATATTGATTAACAATTGCTTGAACTGACTGGATTTTCGCTTTATTCGTTGTCCCAATCGCTATTTCCATTATAATCCCTCTTTCTTTGCATAGAAAAAGATGCCCTAATAGGCACCTTTTCTTTTACTTATACATTAGCGCGAATCGTTTCTAATGTCGAACGATCAGCTTTTTTCACTAATTCTATGATTAGTGCTTTAGCTGCAGCATAATCATCAATATGAATGATAGAAGCTGATGTATGGATATAACGTGAGCAAACACCAATTACAGCACTTGGTATACCGTCATTAGATGTATGTACACGGCCAGCATCTGTGCCACCTTGTGATACAAAATACTGATAAGGAATATGATTAGATTCTGCCGTATCTAACACGAACTCACGCATACCACGATGTGTTACCATTGTACGGTCAAGAATTCGTAATAATGTCCCTTTACCTAGTTGACCAAATTGATTTTTATCTCCAGACATATCATTGGCTGGCGATGCATCTAAAGCGAAAAATAAATCTGGCTTTATCATATTAGCTGATACTTGAGCACCACGAAGTCCAACCTCTTCCATTACATTTGCGCCTGAATATAAATGAGAAGCTAATTTTTCATCTTTTACTTCTTTCATTAATTCAATTGCAAGTCCACAGCCATAACGGTTATCCCATGCTTTTGCCATAATTTTTTTCGGGTTTGCCATCGGTGTGAATGAACATACTGGAATGATTGACTGTCCTGGACGAACGCCAAGTGCAATAGCATCCTCTTTGTTGTCTGCACCAACATCAATTAGCATATTTTTAATTTCCATTGGCTTTGCACGTTCAGCATCTGTTAGTAAATGCGGTGGAATAGACGAGATAACACCTGGAATTGCACCATTTTTCGTGTACACTTCTACACGTTGTGCTAGCATAACTTGGTTCCACCAGCCACCTAGTGTTTGAAAACGAATTAATCCATTATCAGTAATCGATGTAACCATGAAAGCCACTTCGTCCATGTGGCCAGCTACTAGAATTTTAGGGGCATCTGATACTGCACTATGCTTTACACCAAAAATACCACCTAAATGATCTTGAATTACCTCATCTGAGTACTTCTGTAGCTCAGTTCGCATAAATGCACGCACCGCATGCTCATTGCCTGGAGCGCCAGGTAATTCAGTTAATGTTTTAAATAATTGTAATGTTTCCTCATTCATGATGACTCTCTCCCCTCGAAGTAGAATTTTCTTCCTTGCTTATTGTATCATAATTATTTCAGAAGTCGAAATATTGATACATTTCATGAAAGTCCTTTACAATGAACGTGCTTTCCTTCTTTGTGCTATGCTAAAATAGAGCTATAGGAAAAGGAGGAAATTACCCATGAAATTACGTGATTTTTTAATTGGTGTTGCAACAGGCCTCGCCGCGGCAGTCATTATTAAAGAAGCCAGTGAAAAAGTTTCTCCGTATGTACCCGCAGGACAAGTACTTGAAAACATAAAAAAGGAATTTAAAAAAGATTCGCCAATAGACGGTTCTTGGATTTTTATGAAAACTGACAATTTCACAAACGGATTTATGACTATTCCTGTTTATCGTGGTGGTATTTCACGCATGCACGAAGGTGAAATGCAAACATTCGAGTTCGCTGCAGATGCACGCTCTGGCGTCGTCGTAGAATTGACTGAAGTCTAAACAATACAAGTTAGAATAGCATGTGGACATTATGATGTCTCCACATGCTATTTTTTTATAACTACATAAATTAGTGAAGGACTCGCTACTGGCATGGATCTACCGTTGCTCCGCGGAATTCACTCCTTGCTTCGCGGAATTCACTCCTTGTTTCGCGGAATTCACCCTTTGCTCCGCGGAATTCACCCTTTGCTCCGCGGAATTCACCCTTTGCTCCGCGGAATTCACCCTTTGCTCCGCGGAATTCACTCATTGCTTCGCGGAATTCACTCCTTGCTTCGCGGAATTCACTCCTTGCTCCGCGGAATTTACTCCTTGCTCCGCGGAATTCACTCCTTGCTCTGTGCGTAAACCACGAGGGAGGGTGACAGGCACTCAAACAATTTACTTTGCTAATCATGAATTTTTTGACTGTCCGAGTAAAAATCCACGTAGACTCCTACGGGAACAGCACAGCACGTAAGACGCAACAAACCGCGCGACAGCGAGGGTTGTGGCTTACACTGTGCCCGTGGAAAGCGAAGTGGATTTTTACGATTTAGGTGCCGCTATTTTGTTAGAAGCCTATGCTAAGTGTCAGGCACTCAAACAATTGACACTCAAACAATTAATGAGGCTTAGGGTGTGTCCGCAAAATAGCGCCTGCCCATAGCGAAAATCAATAGAAGGAATCGTTCTTCAAACTTTTCTACAATTTAAAAGGAGGTATATGTGTTATACCTCCTTTTAATAAATCTTATTCTTCTAGACCTTTATTATTAAAATACTTTTTATATTTTCGATAATAATTTAAATTGTTTAGTGTAAGTTTTACCCAACGCTTCGCATTCATGTCCTTATTGAAGTAAAGAGAATTTGTATACTTCCCTTCACGAATCAATTTTTGCGCTTCAAGCTTAAGCTTTTCGTTTGATGCGTATTTAAATAACACGCCTTTCGGAATAATCATCCATAAATGCTTATCCTCTACATATGTTAACGGTTGCTCGATATTTAACATATGGTCATCCGCTACATATTTCATTAAATTTTGTCCGCTTGCCGTTACATAATAGCTTGAGCGACCGTTACGTAAATTAATTTCAAATAACTTATATTGTTTATCGCGAATGTCGTATTTCATATCGAAATTAGCAAAGCCTGTATAGCCGATATCCTCTAAAAAGTGGCGTACTTGGTCCATAAGCTCTTTATCGTATGTCGTTACGATTGCTGCATAGCTTCCGATACCTTCTGGCGAATGCTCCTCTAAAATCGGGTTACCTAGGCACATTAGCTTCACTTTTCCGTCTTTTCCAACATAGGCATTTAACACGCGCATATAAGAATCATCACCAGGGATGAATTCTTGAATAATCATTGTATCCTGATAAGTGGAACTATAAATGGCTTTTAAAATTGCACTTTTTTCCGCTTCATCATGTGCAACGAACACCTTTTTCTTCCCTGGGAATTTACATGCCCAATATTCTACTGAATTCGATGCTTTTATAATGATTGGGTAGTTAAACGGTGGTGTGAAGTTTTCATAGTTTTTCGCTGTCACCGTTGTTGTACCCGGATATTTAAAGTCGTACTTCTCACACATTTTATAGAAATTCTCTTTTAATAAAATTTCATCCATTAATGATTCGTCAATATATGGTACTGTAAAATGCTCCTGTAGTGCAGGTTTGTTTTTAATGATGAGCTTTGCATAATCATCGCCACAAGCAAGTAGCAGTAATTTTTTATCAGCATATTGTTTTGCGATTTGAGCAAGTGCTGGTGCAAATACGTCCTGTTCATTTAAACGATCAATTTCTTTGAAATCCAAAATATGGCTATCTTGTGTTGCTGTTAAATGTGAACGTCCTAATACAAGTGGCTTAATGCCATATGCCTCATAAAATGCTCGTGCCATGCCGTATGCATTCATATCTGATCCTAATAATACTGGTAAAAATGGTTGCTCCGTTACCATAATCTATTTCAACTCTCTTTTGTGTTTTAGTATAGCTTTTAGTGTATCATATTTTCCAAAATGTTCACGAAAAAAAGCCCCCAAACGGAGACTTTTCAATTATTCATAATGCACCTTATAGTCTTCAGATGTAATCCATTTCAGTTTCATCGAGAAGATTCGTAGTAAGACAACATTTAATAGAATCGGTAGAGCGATAAATAATGTAATTGCAATAGTTAGCGTATAAGGAGTCCAACCAACTAAACTTAAATACTTCAACGGGCCAACAAAGCCTCCTAGACCGAAACCAGCGCTGTATGGTGTACCTACAATTTCAAAGAGCCCTGCTAATGCGCCTAATATTCCCGCAGTAATAATCATCGGAAATGCTATTTTTGGCTTCATGAAAAAATTACGCATTTGAATTTTTGCAGATGCAACATGTGCAATGGCAGTACCAATATTATTAGCCTTATAACTGGCAATACACATACCTACTCCAGATGCACAAACACCGAGATTTGCTGCACCCGCACCGATACCTGATAACATAATTACTGTCGCTACACCTATTGTAGAAATTGGTGAAATAATTAATATTGAGAAAATCATAGCAATGAGTGAGCCCATTACCACTGGCTGTAACGTCGTTAAATGCTCAATAATAAGACCAACATATCCTGAGCCTGTTCGCACATATGGTAAAAGGGCGTTCCCGATTAACCCAGGAACAAACATAGCAAGTGCAGGCATTAATAAAAGTGTAAAGTCTTTCAGCTTATTACCTAAAAATTGCACAAATAACACAGCTAAAGCTGTCGTAATCCCAATATTAATAACAACACCAATACCGGCAATTGTAATGCCCGCCTCAGAATCAATTGTATATACACCGCTACCGACAAAAGCAGCTAGTCCAACGCTACATGTTTGGACAGGTGTTAATTTAAAGCAAATTCCTGTCATAACCCCAATAATAACTGGCAGTAGACTCATTGCTAATACGGATGTATTTAAAATGATTTCTAACTGCGGCACATAGGGGATTATTAGTTTTAATATCTCACCTACTAATGCATTGGGAATTAAACAAACAACTATCCCCATGCTCATACCAGTCAGTACATTATTGATAAAATTTTTCATTGTATTTCATTTCCCTTCTGTCAATCTAACGCTCTTTGATGTTATCTCAGTATATTAATATTAGATTAATCAGTCAATATGTAATATTCAGAATATTACATGTTAAAATTGGTAAACAGCATATTATACCACCACTAAGAAAGTAGTCGTTTTCAAATAGCTGAATAATGCAAAAAAATATTTTGAAATATTAACAAAAAATCAGACTTTACGCAAACTGCCTTTTCTGTCCAGAAAAGAGAGCGATACTTATTAGTTGGAGCGAAGGGCGGCGACTCCATCGGGAACAGCACAAAACGTAGGACGTAACTGACAGCGTGCAAACGAGGGTTGCGGCTTACGGTGTGCCCGCGGAAAACGTCCGCCCGTAGCGGAAATCAACAGCAGTAGTTACTAATTAAAGAATTTTATTACGGATGCACGCGTCTTACTCATACGATTTAAAATAAAAAAGACTATAGACTTGCCTCCAAATTGTTGGGGCTTGCCTATAGTCTGTCATGCGGGCTTTAAAAGTGCTTACGCATTAAGCCAACATTTAAAATGTAATAACAGCTTGTCTACTGCGTTCTAACTTATCAACAATTTCCTTGCCAGTCTCATTCCATTTAATCATACGGTAATATGCATCATGGTAGAAAATAAAACTGTAGCCGTTTGCTAAAGCTTCTTTCATAAGACGTTCCTTGGCAAATACACTCGTCATCGGATAATCATCATATGCTAAAACCCATAATGGATTTTGATGTGCATGTGTTGGCATAATATCTGCCATGTGCAACATTACTTCACCATTTTGTGTTAACTTAATAATAGCATGTCCATCACTATGTCCACCTGTGTGAATCATTTCAATGCCAGAAGCAACCTCTAACGTACCTTCATATGTTTCTACTAAATGCTGAACAGGCTCCCAATTTTCTTTCCAATACGTATTCTTAGAGCGAATATTCGGCTCACGCATTTCATCCCATTCAATTTTTGTTACATAAATTTTTGCATTAGGGAATGTAGGGACTAACACTTCATTTTCCCATTGCGTAAGACCACCTGCATGATCGAAATGTAAATGCGTCATTAATATTGCATCGATATCAGCTGTTGTTAAGCCCAGCTCTTGCAAACTATTAGCTAGAGTCGATTCCTCTGTTACGCCAAAGTTGCGCAATTGCTTCTCATTTAATTTGTTAAAACCAACACCCGTATCAATAATATAGTTTTTCCCATCATATTGAATTAAGATAGGCTCTGTAGGTAATTCGATTTGATTGTTTTCGTTTACTGGATATTTGCGTGACCAAAGTGGTTTTGGTACTACGCCAAACATTGCACCGCCATCAAGGCAAGTGACACCCCCGTTTAGCCATGATAATGACATATTGTGAAACTGTAACTGATCCATCCATACTCCCCCTACTATTTACTATTTTTTAATAAATTGCGATTCTAAACGATAAATCGGCTGTCCTTTTGCAGAAAATTTCTGCTCATATTCTGTCATAACATTATCTTCTGGCATATTTGCATGTAGGTCGAGTGATACATACTTTAATAACATACCATATTCAGACATACTAATTAACGAATACTCAAACAAACCACGGTTATCCGTTTTAAAATGGATTTCCCCATTATCCACTAGAATCGACTCATATAATTTCAAAAAACCCTCGTGCGTTAAGCGACGCTTTGCATGGCGTATTTTCGGCCAAGGATCTGAGAAATTCAAATACACACGGTCTACATCATTTTTTTCAAAAAATTTATATAAATCTGCGCCATTTACTTTTAACAAACGTAAATTCGCTGGAGATTTAGCTTCTAATATATTTTCTAATGCGCAAACGATTACGCTATCATAAAGCTCAATACCGATATAATTGATATTTGGATTTTGTAGGGCCATTCCAGTTACAAATTGACCTTTCCCAGTACCTACTTCAATGTGTAGTGGGTGATCGTTACCAAAAGCAGCTTGCCAATTTCCTTTAAAGTCTTCAGGATTTGGAATAATCACCTCTGGATGATTTGTAATCATTTCCTCTGCCCAAGGCTTATTTCTTAATCTCAATTTTCTTCCTCATTTCTTAATAGTTAAATTATTGATTTTTTATTAGTATAACGTAAAAACGTCACATTCGCATAAAATTATTGCGAAATGACGTTTTTCGATTTTTCCAATGTTATACATTTCCACGCATGTTGTTGCACTGTACATCGCACAACCGCATCATGCCCAATCGCGCCAATATAATTCCCATCAGTATGACAATCAACGCTATTTGCATGCACAATAATCTCAAATTGTTCACTTTGTAAAAAAGATATTTCTCGAAACTTAGTATGCTTTTCAAAAAAAACAGTGGCGAAAATTAATAGTAGCTTTACTCTTGAAATATTGTGAACAATAGTTAACTCAATTTTGCCATCATCTGCTTTAGACATAGGTGAAATTTTCATACCACCGCCAAAATACGGTTGATTGCTCGTAGCAACAAACCAGACATTTTGAAAGTGAAGCGTTTCATTTTGCGCAAGAACTGTAACATCGAAACAAGTAAAGCGAAATAGCCCTCTAACAACCGCAGCAGCATATGATAGCTTTCCTAGTCCTATTTTATTGAAATAGTATTTAAGACGTGACTTATTTATTTGCCTTGTGACATAGGCATCAAAGCCGATGCCTGCATTATTGACGAACACTTCGTGTTGAATAGCTCCTAGCTGCAGCTTTCCGATATCCATCATAGTAGAAGGCATTTCAGTTTTCACATATGTTTCAATCTGTTTCGCATTTTTAAATGTTTGAAAATAACGTGCAAAATCATTACCAGAGCCTGCACTAACAACGGCAATAACGACTAAATTATTATGTACAATTCCACTAACAACTTCATGAACGGTGCCATCCCCGCCAACTACTATGATTAACTTTTTTATTTGGTCTTTTTGCACCCATTGCTTAGCAATTTCTTGACCGTGCCCTTCATATTGTGTGAGCACGACTTGATAGTCAATGGTTAAATGCTGCTGTAGTCTATTCCAAACAATTTTACCTTTTCCATTCCCTGCACACTCATTAACAATAAATAATACACGCATTTGTTAGTCCTCAGCTTTTGAAGATGTCTGTTGCCAAATATCACGATTAAACGACGTCGTTTGCACGTTATTTAAAATTGTTTGTGCTGCCCGAATTTGCATATGTTTCATAGGAGAGGAAACATTTTTCAATGATTGCATCCATTCATGATAATTACGACGATCGACTAATCGAACACTAAAAGATGAACCAGGGTAATCAAAATAACCGTTACGTGTTAAAATGACCTTGCGAATCGGCATGTCTATTTGGTCTTGCTTAAATAATTGTGTTAAGACAGATTCCATTCTGCTTAAGCTAATCATCGGGTTCAGTATTTTAGAATCCTTTGTTCCAACTTTTTTCACCCAGAAGCGTTCACTGCCACCTACGTACACCGCCTGATTCTCTGCTTCAAGCACAGTAATACAAATACACTCTGTTGGTGACATTAACACAACATCTAACTCGATTGGTGCTTTTCTCACCTGTAAAATCGGATAGTAAAAAACTAAATAGTTATCTGGTAAGTTTTGCAGCAACGTACGTAACAAAGAATCACGCATAAATCGAGGGTCTACATACGATTTTTCTCGCAATGTGGAGCTTGCCCATTTCATTTGAAAATGAAAAAACTGGTCAATAAACATCCGCTTCAGTTCATGGATGGACTGAGGTGCGTAAACAATATTAGGTTCAAATGATAATGTTGTTTCTTCTTCCGGAATTATATCTTCCTCATTGGCAAATTCGTTCGTAATATCTACTTGCTCAATATCTTCTTGTATTTCTTCTTTTTGGCGCCCTGCAAAAATCTTTTTAAATAATGAGAAGCGTTCCTTTTCATCAAATGAATCATTGTCTTTTTCATTCTCAGTATGTTGCCATTCGGTAATATCTTCTCCTAATTCCCATTGACGTTTAATACGCTCCCATTGACTTTTTTTTAAGCGCACAAACTGTGTAGGATATCTAGCTAAATCAATTTGATAACGTGAAATATAATCTTGTATTTTCACTAATTGTGCCATGTTTAGGTCACTCCAATCTTACTGCCCCATATCAACTTTACCTCATTGCGGTTTTTACTAATACCAATTAAAGGCTCTATCCTTTTCATTTTACATGACGTTTCAGGAGAATACATGCATATTTTGTTCTATAAAAAAGAGCTAGCCTAGCAGCTCGGCTATTAACCAAGTTTTAGGTAGCTCTTTTTAATTACTTACTGTTATTTAGCGTTGATTGAAATTGGTAATTTCGCCTCAAATGCTTTTTGTAATTTACGAGTCCATTCTCCAGGTACACCTGCACCAATTTGACGACCATCTACATCGATAACGGGTGTTACTTCAGATGAAACAGATGACACGATAATTTCATCCATTGCTAATAAATCGCCTTTCGTCATAGGCTCTTCAATAACAGGTAAATTAATTTCTGCTGCACATTTCAAAATAACTTGGCGTGTAATACCATTTAAGATGTAGTTATTTGCTGGGTGTGTATAAAGTTTACCGGCTTTAATACCGTAAACATTAGCAGATGAACATTCTGTTACGGTATCACCACGGTGTAAAATTGCTTCATAGCAGCCTTTTTCAGAAGCCTCTTGCTTTGCAAGCACTGCTCCAAGTAAATTTAAAGACTTGATATCACAACGTAACCAGCGAACATCTTCTACCAATGTTGCCTTAACACCTTTTTCAAAATTTTCAATTGAACGCTCACCAGCTTTAACATTACCTGTTAGGACAGCTGGTACACTTGCATCAGGGAAAATGTGGTTACGAGATGTCGTACCACGTGTAATTTGAAAATAAACATGACCTGTTTCTAAGTTATTTTTTTCGATTAAATCATGCAGTAATTTGTGTAAAACGTCTTTTGTATAAGGAATGACAAGACGAATTTTTTCGGCACTAGCATAGAAACGATCAATGTGTTCTTGTGCTGTGAACATATTTCCGTTATAAACTTTAATTACTTCATAAATACCGTCACCAAATTGGTAACCACGGTCTTCTGGTGAAACTGTAATAGATCCTTCTTCAACGATTTGATCATTCCATAATGAGTATGCCATGTTCATACATCCTTTTCATTTTTGAGTTGTTTTTCGCATTTACAAGTGCGGTGTTTCCTATTACACAATAAAGTAAGACTAGAAATAGGAAATCAAAGTACTTATTCAGTGAAGAGCGTTGCACGTAGCGCTTGTCTATCTAAGCGCGTCAAGACATCACTCTCTTGCTGATTACATTTACTTTCCCGCAAGTTCAACAATTGCTTCTGCGTAAATAGCCGCAGCTTTTACTAAATTTTCAATGACAACGAATTCATCCGCACGATGTGCCACATCTGGCTCACCAGGGAATAACATACCGAATGCCACACCCTTTTTCATAACGCGTGCATACGTACCACCACCAGTAGAAAGGAGCGGTGTTTCGTTATCACCTGTTTGACGGCGGTAAACACCGGCTAACGCTTGGATTAATGGGTCATCCTCGCTTACATAATGCGGTTTTGAATCATCTTGAATATCGAGTGAAAATCCTTTATTAGCAGCTAAGCGTTGAGCCTCTGTAATTTTTTCATCAAATGGATAAGTTACAGAGTAGCGCATACTAATTACCATACTGCCACCTTGCGCCACATCATATGTTACAATACCCGGATTTAATGTCGTTTTACCAGACATATCATCCTCAAATTGTAATGCTAGTGCGTTGCCATAATGGTCTTGATGGAATACATCTGCGATAAAATCGACAAATTGCTTACTTCCTTCTGTCGTCAACTCTTGCTGTAAAAATGCTGCAAGGTAAACAGCTGCATTGACACCTTTCTCAGGCTCCATTGCGTGAGCTGCTTTTCCTTTGATAGTTATTATATAGTGAGAACCCTCTATTAATAAAGAGCCTTCTAGCTGATTTTTGCTTAAAAATGTTTGAAAATTCTGTTCGAATTGTCCAGATACGAATTGAATTGTCGCTTTTGCGAAATCTGGTACCATATTTGGACGCTTACCAGCATTAAATAGTAGTAGCTGTTCTTTCGTCGCATCCCCAGTTTTATTTTGAGAGAACACAAGCTCAGCGATGCCCTTTTCGGCATTAATGAGTGGGAAATCTGCATCTGGTGCAAAACCGAATGTTGGCATTTCCTCATTTTTAAAATAATGGTCGACACAGCGGAAGCCTGTTTCTTCATCCGTCCCGATAATCATTCGTACACGTTTGTTTAATTGAATGCCTGCATCTTTCACAAGCTTCATCGCCATCCATGCAGCAACTGTTGGTCCCTTATCGTCAATAGCACCTCTGGCGAATAATTTCCCATCGGCAATAGTGCCACTAAAAGGTGGATACGTCCAATTCGTTTCATCACCTTCAGGCACAACATCAACATGACATAAAATACCGAGCAATTCTTCACCTTGGCCCATTTCAATATGTCCAGCATAATTATCAACATTTTTCGTTTGTAGCTCTTCAGCTTCACCTTTTGCTAACAACCATTCCAGCGCCTTTAACGGTCCATCACCAAACGGCACATCTGCTGTTATCGTTTTTTCATCCAATACACTATTAATTTGCACGAGCTCTTGCAACTCTCTTATTAATTCATCTTGTCTTTCCTTTGCAGCATGTAACCAATCCATACTATGTACCTCCTCCATTTTATAATAAGATTATTCTACTCTTTACTTAGAAAAATACAATCGTCTTTCTAACTATCATTTACCTATCTTCCCTTTACACTACCACATATAGCATCTTTTACACGAATGTCCACAAAATACAGCCAATTCTTTATGTATATATTGTAAATTTCTATTGCATTCACTAGAAAATTGCTTCGTTTTTCTATATAATAGAGTTATCAGAATTGTTGTTCTGAACATAAAATTAGAAAAGGGGATGTCTAAGGCAGCTATTTAAAAAGCCTCAGTGCACTCCGCACATAGTGTCGTCCGCTAGTCTATGCCAAGTGAATTAAGATGAAGGAGTGGTTCATTTATGAAACCAACTACTGATCGAATGCTTAATCGTATTAAAGACGTGTACATGTTTATTTTAGACAAAGGAACCGTGTCTACACAGGATTTAGTCGAAGAGTTTAGCATCACTCCTCGCACCGTTCAAAGAGATTTGAACGTGTTAGCCTTTAACGATTTGGTGATGAGTCCAAGTCGAGGCAAATGGACAACGACGAGTAAAAAAGTAAAATTGACGTCTTAGTTTTTGCGCACGTTGCGTAAAGCATTTTTGTAAGAAAAAAAGAATGACCTTTCGTCGGGGTCATTCTTTTTTTCTATTTACAGTCTCTTCACAATCCGTTACACTCGAAACATTCTACATGTTGAGAGGAGGATTTTATGCAACTATCCAAGATGTTCCACCCACTCGTTTGGATTATTTTAGGTGGTACTATATTTACACGTATTGCGAGCTTTATGGCAATGCCTTTTTTAGCTATATATTTACATAACGAAATTGATGCCTCCCCTTTACAAATAGGGCTGACCATTGGTATTGCACCATTAATTTCCACAGTAGGCGGTTTTTTTGGTGGTTACTTAACAGATCGCTTTGGTCGCAAAAGTGTCATTTTACTTACGATACTCGTTTGGAGTATTGTTTTCTTCGGCTTTGCTACAGCACATACGATTTGGTTCTTCGTCGTACTAAATGCGTTGAACGGTTTATGTCGCTCGTTCTTTGAGCCTTCCACACAAGCATTAATGATTGATTTCACTCCGGCAGAAAAACGTAAAAGATTGTTTTCATTGCGCTATACAGCCATTAATATAGCCGCAGTTATAGGGCCTCTTATTGGTGTTTATATAGCACAGTTATCCAGTCCTAGCATTCCGTTTATGCTGACAGGTGCTATGTACATTATTTATGCAATATTTTTATTTTTCGTTTTGAATCGTTATGAAATGCAGCAACAAAAAGCTAAAACACAAACAAAAGTGCTTCAAACCTTTACGATTCTTTTAACAAACAAAGTATTACTGAGCTTTATTTTTGGGGCAATTTTAATAAATATTGGCTACTCCCAATTTGATTCAACACTTCCGCAACTTATTGAGCTTAAAATCGAAGATGGTGCTAAGCTCTATTCTTTACTCATTTCGTTAAATGCGGCGGTTGTACTTTTACTACAATTACCGATTAGTATTTTTTCAGAGCGTTTTTCATCATCAACCATCCTTCTTATTGGTATCCTGTTCTTTGCGGTTGGTTTAACGTTATTTGGCTTATCTACGGGATATCCACTGTTCATTTGTGCAATGGTCATTTTTACGATTGGCGAAATATTTGCTTTCCCAACGATGAATGTTATGATCGATGAAATTGCGCCAGATACACAAAAGGCAACCTATTTAGGCGCATCCCAGTTTAAAAATTTAGGTGGTTTTATTGGTCCTATAATTGGCGGATGGCTTTTAACGCATTATATTGATGCAATGTTTGTTGTAATAGCTGTCCTTGTTTTATGTAGTTCCCTGTTCTATCGTTCCAAAACACAAGGTGCTTCCTAACAATGCACTTCACTTATAAAAGCACGAGTCACGTAGGTCAGCAGTTTACCTGTTCCTACTTGTCTCGTGCTTTTTCACTTTTCTTCTGTCGATGCAACTTCATCATAACTGGAGTATTGGTCTTTACCTGCTTTCTTAGACAGATATAATGCTTTATCAGCTCGTTCAAATAAACTTAATTCTGTTTCATTTGGTTTTTCACAAATTACCCCGCCCATACTAACAGAAATTACAGACCATTTCATATTATCGACTTTCTTTAAACTTCGTATTTTCGCCAAAATGGCATTTGCTAACTGCACCATAAGCTCCTCGTTCGTATCATATAAAACAATTGCAAATTCATCGCCGCCAAATCTTACAACAAAGCCATTGTTTTTCACGGCTTCATTTAAAATATTGGCTGTTTTAATAAGAATTCTATCGCCTTCTGCATGACCAAATTGATCATTTACTTGCTTAAAGTTATCTAAATCTATTAATAATAAACCAGGCGTATTGGCTTTTCTTTTTCTTAATAACTTATCCATTTTACTTATATATGTAGCACGATTGAATACATTTGTTAGTGGGTCATACGTTGCTAATTGTATCGTTTTAGACAACAATCTATTAATAACCATCAGCATAATAAATGATGTTACTAATGCAATCATCAGAACAAACCAAAACTGTTTCGTATTATTGGCAAGTGCAGTCAGCTTCGTATCGTTACCATATTTCACATACACTACTCGCTTTGTAGATGCACCTCGAATAGCCTCTGCCTCATATGGTATAAAACGATATGTCTCTTTATAACCATTGCCTAACTCTTGTTGATATTCAGCTGGCTCCATCGTTTGAAGAGCTAACTTAAAATGCTCCTGAAATTTTTTTGATTGGTTTTTTACAGTAGTTCGACTGGGATCTGTGTCTGAGAAAAAAATACCCCCTGCATTAATCGTTCGTAAATCTAGCAAATCAGCATATTTATCAATTAAATAATCAGCGGTTTTCCCAAAATTGAACGTTTGAAAAACAGGCACTTCACTTAATTTCAAGCCAAGCTCTAATAAATATTTTTTATCATGCGTTGCCAAATAACTAAATTTTCGATACTCACCTGTAGTTGTCGAAATATCAATGCCATCTGTATAAAACTGTCCACTCGCTCTTCTTTCATCTAATAAAGCAGAAAAGTTTTTACAGCAAAGGGAAAAATTCAGCCCTCTATCTTTTTCAAATGTGGTATAAATGACGGTATTCGTTTTATCTAATATGTATATATCCATGCCATGGTTGCTTTTCATTTGCTGTAAATCCCACGTAGCAAGATTAGGATTTTCCTTATAATAAATAGCTAATGCTTGCAGTTCTTGTTCCATGTCTTCCGAAATATTTTTATCAAAATAAAAGTGTGCATTGTCTACAGTTTGCATATCCGTTAGAATATGATTTTCAATTAATGTTCGATTACTAGCTTCTTGGTCTTCAATATTTGCCACAAGTATTTGCCTATTTACAGAAGAAATTACAGCAACAAGTATTAACGCAAAGGCAATTAAAGATATTAATAATTTAATTCGTAGTTTTTTCATTAACATGTCCTCTACTCATCTTCACTATCATTATTTGAACATAAAATTTTCGGTACGCTATAATCCCCTATAATATTTTATTGATATATTATATTATACAGTTATTGGGACAAACATGTATAAAAAAATCCTCGATACTAAAAGTATAGCATCGAGGATTTTTTTAATCTCTATTTTGTAAACCTGCTAATTCTTCAGACGTTAACTCACGGTACTCACCTAATGCTAAACTTTCATCAAGTTGTAAGCTTCCCATAGAAAGGCGTTTTAAGTAGATAACATGTTTACCAACTGCTTCAAACATACGTTTCACTTGATGAAATTTACCTTCTTGTATCGTCAATTCAATTTCTGATTGCGGTGCAGAATTCAAAATGACAAGCTCGCCTGGCTTTGTTACATAGCCATCATCTAACTCAACGCCACGAGCAAATATTTCTCCGTCTTCCTGCGTAACAATGCCCTCAATTTTGGCATAGTACACTTTTGGTACATGTTTTTTTGGAGATAATAAATTATGTGCCAATACACCGTCATTCGTCAACAGTAACAAGCCTTCTGTATCTTTATCTAAACGCCCAACAGGAAATGGTTGAAAATGCTGGTGTAGCGGATCCAATAAATCAATGACCGTTTCATCTCGTAAATCTTCAGTTGCAGAAATAACACCAGGAGGCTTATTCATCATATAGTACACAAATTCTGTATATACAACACGTTCACCATAGACGACAACATTTTGTTGGTCGGGATCAACATGCATTGCTGCATCCTTCACATATGTGCCATCAACGGAAACTGCCTTTTGTTTTAGGAGTTGCTTAACTTCCTTTCGTGAGCCATAGCCCATATTGGCTAGTAATTTATCTAAACGCATAGTTCCTCCTATTTAAATCCAAATTTACTTGTAATACGTGTCAATCGCTCACCAAGTAATTTTTGTGCTAAGCCTAGACGTAATGACAAATATCCATAAACAGCAATACCCACTGCCGCACAAATAACAGAGTATACGAGCGCAGAGAATTTGCCATCCACTGGTCCCATTACAAGTTCTAATAGCTTATGGACAATTAATACACCTACTGCCATCGCAACTGTTAAAAGTGTAATAAGCATTACGCGACGTAATACCATTTCTGATTTATAATTAAGCGTTTTTCTAAGGACTAACATATTAATAATAATGGATACACTGTAGCCAATCGCAGTTGCCAAAATAGCTCCATCTGCTTCTAACCAACGAATGAACGTTATATTAAGTGCTAGTTTGACTAAAATACCTGATAGTAAGCTGAAGACAATCCACTTTTGAAAGTCGATGCCTTGTAGCAGTGCAGCAGTAACTTGGAACAACGCAAATAAAATCGCAACTGGTGCATAATGTGCTAAAATAGCTGCGCCCATCTCACTTTCTGAATAAAGCATAAAGTAAATTTCATTTGCTAATAATGAAATACCAACAACAGCAGGCAAGGTAATGAAAATCAATATTTGATACGTTTTATCCATCGCATGACGTAGCGATAAATACTCACCTTGTGTATAATATTTGGTTATTGTCGGTACTAGTGCCATCGAAAAGCCAGTAGCTAGCATAACTGGAATAATTACAACTTTATGTGTTGTAAAGTTGATCATCGATAAATATTCATCTGTAACTTTCGCTAAGCCATTTGAACTCATCGCTCCATTAAACGTTAGCATATCCACTAATTGAAATAATGGATTGGCAACCCCTACAAATACCATAGGAATCGAATATGTTATCACTTCTTTATAAATATTCGACATTGGTAGCTGTGTTGAAGTAACACTTTGACTACGCAATAAATTAAATTCAGGTTGATATTTTTTCCAATAGTAATAGAGCACCATTAAACCACCAATTGCACCGATAAAGGCTGCAAATACGGCAAAAGAAACTGCTGTTTCAGGTTTGCCATTAAACACAACTACTACTAAGAAAGAACCGCCTAATAACACGACAATTCGAACAATTTGTTCCACTAACTGCGAGATTGCTGTTGGTTCCATTTTGTCATAGCCTTGGAAGAAGCCACGCCACAAACTCATAAATGGCACAACAATCAGTGCAAAACTTACCCAGCGGATAACAGAAGCAATTTGCTCAACTGTAAATTTCTGTTCATCACTTTTTATAACGAGCTCACCAATCGGTGTTGCAAGTATAAAAAGGGCAGCAAATGACGCAATACCCGTAATCATCATAATGAGTATACCTGACTTCATCAGCTTGCGACCTGATTGATAATCTCCCATTGCATTATATTTAGAAACAAACTTAGAAACAGCAATGGGTGCGCCTGAAATGGCTATTGCTAGCATAATTGAGTAAGGAATATATGCATATTGATACAGCGCGATATTTTCTTGCCCAACAATCGCATAAAAGGGAAAAATATAAATTAATCCAAGCACCTTGGATAAAAACATCCCTAAAGTTAATATCGCTGTACCTTTCATTAAATTGGACATCGTATCCATCCATTCATTAGTAAAATCAAGCTTTTATAAGTGATCAAACGTCATCACTTTTGAAACAATAAATAAGTAAACCAACTGTTATCTTAACATATTTAAAAGAAAACAGATGCATAATTACGCTGAAAAATTTTCGAAGCAACATTCCAAACTTCAATCGATTAATTTGATGTTAAATAATTAGCACATTCCCAAAAAAATAGCGGTTCAAAAAATCGGATAGATTCTTTGAACTGCTACTTCTATGTTACATATCAACAAAGAATTGTTTATACCATACTAAGAACACATAAGCTGTCCAAATATAGCGACCACGATTTGCTTTGCCCTCATAATGTTCATCTAAATAACCAACTAATTGTTTTGTATCAAAAAACTCATTGGCAAAGTCAGTTGTAAACATGTCCTTCACCATATTGTAATACTTTTCTTCACGCAACCAGTGGCGAATTGGTACTGGGAATCCAAGCTTTGGACGCTTTGCCCATTCTTCTGGTAACTCTTGATGCGCTGCTTGACGAAGCACATATTTCGTATCGATATCATTTACTCGATATTTTGATGGAATGTCTTTTGCAAGTTCCATTACTTCTTTGTCTAAAAACGGTACACGCAATTCAATAGAATGCGCCATACTCATTTTATCAGCCTTTAATAAAATATCTCCAGGCATCCACAAATTCAAATCTAAATACTGCATTTTTGTAATATCATCATCACCTGGTACTTCATCATAAATACGTTTTGTAATCGTTTTGACAGAAGGACCGTTTTTGTAGTCAGGTTTTAGAACATTTAAAGCATCTTCCTCATCCCAAACAACCGCTTCCCCAATAAATCGTTCTTCTACGGTTTGACCGCCTTTTACAAGGAAATGCGTGTACTGGTTTTTAGGTAACGCTTCTGCAACACCACGTAATGCTTTTCGAATACCGAATGGCACCTTCTCGTATTTTTGCATTCTACCTGAGTTTTGGTACCAAGAATAGCCACCGAAAATTTCATCCGCACCTTCACCTGAAAGGACTACTGTTACATCCTTCGCCGCTAGCTCTGATAGGAAGTAAAGCGGTACAGAAGATGGGTTTGATTGTGGCTCATCCATATGCCACTGAATTTTTGGTAATGCTTCAAAACATTCATCCGCCGAAATATATTTACGCTCGTTTTGAATGTTTAATGTATCTGATAAATCTTTTGCTAAGTTTGTTTCATTGAACATATCTTCATAGTCAGAGAAACCGACAGAGAATGATTTATCAGGGCGTAATAATGATGTAATATAACTTGAGTCAATACCGCCAGATAAGAAAGAACCAACCTTTACATCACTAATTTGGTGGGCGTCTACAGATTCTTTCACTGTTGAACGAATATTTTCCACATATTTTTCAATTGGCGCTTCTTTAGCATGGAATTTTTTATCCCAATATTGCACAATTTGTTTTTGTCCATTTTGAATGACCATATAGTGCGCAGGTGGTAATTTGTACACACCTTTAAAGAATGTTTCGTCCATTGAAGAATACTGGAATGTTAAGTAAGGACGTAATGCATTTTTGTTTAATTCTTTAATAAAAGCTGGATGTGGCATGAAAGATTTGATTTCCGAACCAAAAATAAATGTTCCATCCGTTGTGTTTTCCGTATAGTACAACGGTTTAATGCCGAAGCCATCACGTGCGATAAATTGTAAATCTTTCTTTTTATCCCATATACAGAATGCGAACATCCCGCGAAGCTGTTTGACGAATTCTACACCGTACTGGATATAGCCGAAAATTAATACTTCACTATCTGATTTAGTTTTAAACGTATGACCCTTTGCTTGAAGGTCTTCACGTAACTCTTGGAAATTATATATCTCCCCATTGAAAACAAGCACGATGTCGCCATCTGGGCTATAAAGAGGTTGATTTGCCACGTCTGATAAGTCAATAATACTTAAACGACGGAAACCTAACGTTACTTTATCGTCACTATGAATACCACCACTGTCCGGTCCACGGTGAATAATCGTATTCATCATATTTTCAATTGTTTGGTGATGATCAATCACATTTGTTCCATTAATATAGCCAATAAATCCGCACATCTATTTTTTCACCTCATAATTTAGTGCATAACCTCTACCATCATAGCACGAAAAGCCGTTCATTTCATGCAGTCATTATAGATAAAAAATTATAATGCACTTTATTATAATTTTCAATGTAAAGTAGCCGCCCTCTATATAGACTTCATGTATAATAGGAAAAGTTCCTAAAAATGAAAAGAAAGTGAGTTCACATATATGTATGATGTAATCGTTATTGGTGGCGGCCCTTCTGGATTAATGGCTGCTATCGCTGCTGGAGAACGAAAAAAGAAAGTTTTACTACTTGAAAAAGGGACAAAGCTTGGTAAAAAGCTCGCAATCTCTGGAGGTGGGCGTTGTAACGTAACGAACAGACTACCTGTTGAAGAAATTGTTAAACATATTCCTGGTAACGGTCGTTTTTTATATAGCCCATTCACTGTTTATAGCAATGAAGATATTATTGCCTTTTTCGAGGGTCTAGGTGTTGCATTAAAAGAAGAAGATCATGGTCGTATGTTCCCTGTGTCAAATCGTGCGCAAGATGTCGTCGATGCACTTATTCGTCAATTGCAACGACTACATGTTGAAGTTCGCTTAAATACTCCTGTTAACAAATTATTAATGGATGAAGAAAAAATTCTTGGTGTGCGCTTAGCGGACGGTATAGAAGTACGATGTGAGGCCGTTGTTGTTGCAGTGGGAGGAAAGGCAGTCCCTCAAACAGGTTCTACAGGTGACGGCTATCCTTGGGCTGAGAGAGCTGGCCACAATGTAACAACACTATTTCCAACTGAAGTACCCATTTTATCGAAGGAAGAGTTTATTCAAACAAGAGAGCTCCAAGGACTAGCATTACGAGATGTTGCAGTTTCAGTTCTCAATAAAAAAGGCAAGCCACTTGTAACACATCAAATGGACATGCTCTTTACGCATTTCGGATTAAGCGGCCCTGCCGTTTTACGCTGTAGTCAATTTGTTGTCAAAGAGTTGATGAAAACTGGTTACGAGCCTGTCACAATGCGAATTCAAACACTTGTGGACTACAATGAAGAAACATGTTTGCAATATTTAAATAAACTTATTAAAGAAGAACCGAAAAAAGCTGTGAAAAACGTTTGGAAAGGTGTCGCACCAGAACGCTGGCTATTATTCTTATGTGACCGTGCAAACATTGATGTTCAAATGACTGGCACTGAATTATCTCAAGAAAAAATCCGCGCTCTAGCACATCTACTAGTTAATTTCACAATGACTGTTAGTGGTACGCAATCTCTCGACAAAGCATTTGTTACAGGTGGTGGCGTATCTGTAAAAGAAATCGAACCGAAAACGATGGCGTCCAAGAAAAAGTCAGGTTTATTTTTCTGTGGTGAAATTTTGGATATTCATGGCTATACAGGCGGCTACAATATTACGTCTGCACTAGTAACTGGGCGAATTGCAGGAATGAACGCCGCATTATAAATAACTCGATTCGATTGGCAACGACAAAGGTGCCAGGACAAAACTTTAAAATATGTTAGAAGAATGCACTAGTTGATGGTAGCGGAGGCGGTGACTCCTGCGGGAACGCACGCAGCGTAAGACGCAACAAGCCGCGCGTTAGCGAGGGTTGCGGCTTACGGTGTGCCCGCGGAAAGCACCGCCGTAGCGGACAACAACGGCATTGCAAAAAGGGTTGGATTGTTGGCATTTTCCCGCTACGCAAAATGGATGAAGCCTTCGCTATGCTTACTTTTGCAATAAGAAATTTAGAAGAATGCACTAGTTGATGGTAGCGAAGGCGGTGACTCCTGCGGGAACGCACGCAGCGTAAGACGCAACAAGCCGCGCGTTAGCGAGGGTTGCGGCTTACGTGTGTGCCCGCGGAAAGCAACCGCCGTAGCGGACAACAACGGCATTGCCAAAAGGGTTGGATTGTTGGCATTTTCCCGCTATGCAAAATGGGTGAAGCCTTCGCTATGCTTACTTTTGCAATAAGAAATTTAGAAGAATGCACTAGTAGATGGTAGCGAAGGCGGTGACTCCTGCGGGAACGCACGCAGCGTAAGACGCAACAAACCGCGCGTTAGCGAGGGTTGCGGCTTACGGTGTGCCCGCGGAAAGCAACCGCCGTAGCGGACAACAACGGCATTGCAAAAAGGGTTGGATTGTTGGCATTTTCCCGCTACGCAAAATGGATGAAGCCTTCGCTAAGCTTACTTTTGCAATAAGAAATTTAGAAGAATGCACTAGTTGATGGTAGCGAAGGCGGTGACTCCTGCGGGAACGCACGCAGCGTAAGACGCAACAAGCCGCGCGTTAGCGAGGGTTGCGGCTTACGTGTGTGCCCGCGGAAAGCACCGCCGTAGCGGACATCAACGGCATAGCAAAAAAGTGTTAGATTGATGGCAGTCAATCTAACACTTTTTCCCTTTTGTCCCTGCTTCTTTGCAACCTGTGAATTACTGATACCGTAGCGCTTCTTTTAACTTTCACCAGACAAATAAACCTCTTCATATGGCTGAATAATGACAAACCCTTCGCCAGAGAAAGCCATTTGAATCGATTCACCACTTCCACGTCCAATAAACGTACGGAAGCTAATATCTGTTTTAAATTCAGGTGTTAAATTGCCTGACCACGCTACTGTAGCATGTGGATCTGTATAAACCGTCTCACCAGGCTTCACTAATAAAGTTAAAGGCTCAAAATGAGTTGTAATGGCTACCTTACCTCTTCCTTGTAATGTTACATTAAACAATCCACCAGACATAATACCAGCCATTTTACGCATTAAATGAATGTCCCAATTGATAGTTGGTTCAAATGCCAGTAAGTCATTTCCGTTTACACAAATGCTTTCGTCTTTCAAATCAAAAATAGTCACTTTTTTCCCTTGATCAGCTAAATAGAGGCGTCCCTTCCCTTTTGCTTTCATAAGTTGCGTTCCTTCGCCTGTCAGTGCCTTTTTAAACATTTTTGAAAGACCATGCTCTAAAACACGTTCTCGCTCAAACTTAATATCGCCTATGTATGAAATCATAGCCCCCATTTTCGACCAGACCTCACCATCTAAGTTAACCTCTAGTACACGTTCCGTTTCTAACTCAAAATATTCGTTTACATGATCATTTTGTTGTGTCGTGTTTACGAAGTCGTTCAATGAATACTTCCCCATGTACATCTCCTCCTCTTTATTACCTTATATACGTTGCATGTCACGAAAAGATTCACTTACTCTTGTTACTTTCAACAGCCAAACGGAACGAACACATTCATTTACGATAATTTTGATTATCTCCACAGTAATGTGCTGTCATCAATAAAAGAATATCGTTGCAAAAATTCTCTTTTAGTACCAAAATCACTTTATTTACCATAATAATGTTGACATCAACAAACAGCTGTTATATGTTAGACGGAGATTAATCAAGTGTTGTATAACAATCGCTACAAATAAAAACCGCATCAGTGTCATATGCGATATGACACTAATACGGCTATACCTTCAAGTGTGAATTGAAAGTGAAAATTATCGTGTAGCGGAGACGTCTCCAACTTTTTGTGATGCTGCTTTTAAAGCTGTTTGTTTACGTACATCAGCACGCAACGTTATTGAAATAATGAATGAAATGGCAATCAATCCTGCAAATATATAAAAGACAGGAATGTAACTGTCATAAGCATTTCTAATAGTACTCACTAGAAGTGGACCAAATACGCCACCTAATGACCAAGTTGTCAGTAAATAACCATGGATGACACCAAGTTGTTTAGTACCAAATAGATCACTTGCGAATGCAGGTAGGTTTGAGAAACCACCACCATAACAACTAACTACTAAGAAAATAAGTGCTTGGAAAATAATAACGTTTGTCGTATGTGGTAATACGATAAATGTAATAAGTTGTGCTGTAAAGAAAATAACAAAGACGTTTGGACGACCAATATAGTCAGACACAGCAGCCCAAATTAATCGGCCACCACCATTGAATAACCCCATTACTCCTACCATTGCTGCGGCACCCGCAACTGATAAGCCCACAATTTCCTGTGCCATCGGAGATGCTACAGAAATCATCATAATACCCGCTGTTACATTTACTAAATGCATTGACCATAACATCCAGAAATGCTTTGTTTTCACAGCTTCACGAGCTGACATAACAGCTAAGTCTGTTTTCACTACTTTCTTGCCTTTTTCTGCAGCCGCTTTCATATTCGCAGGCATATAACCTGGTTTTGGCGGTGCTATATATGAAGCCCCTAAAATCATTAACGTGAAGTAACATGCCCCTAAAATAAAGTAAGTTGTAGAAATGCCGACTGCTTCCATTAAGTTCGCTGCTACTGGTGCAGTAATAAGTGCACCCGAACCAAACCCTAATACAGCCATACCTGTTGCTAAACCTCGGCGATCCGGGAACCATTTAACTAAAGTTGATACAGGTGCGATATAACCAATCCCCATACCTAATCCGCTTAGTAAGCCGTAAGTTAGCCAGTACAATGTTACAGAATCCATAGAAATCGCAACACCTGCTCCTGCTTGTCCTGCTCCAAACAGCACTGCAGCTACCATAGCAGATTTACGTGGACCCATTTTTTCTACTAAACTACCAAATAGCGCTGCTGAAAAACCTGCAAGCCCCATCATAATTGTAAAGGCAATCGTAACCTTCGTTTCACTCCATCCCATTTCTGTGACAATCGGCAGCTTGTATACACTGTATGCATAGGCTCCACCAATTGAAAGGTGAATAGCGATTGCAGATAATGCAATTAACCATCTATTTTTATTCATAAATTCTCATTTCTCCCCTCTTTTGCTACCTGTGAAAATTCTATGAACGTCCATGTAAAACAATTTACCACTTATAATTATTCAAATGCAAGATGTTTTTCTAAAAAATATTATTTCTCTAAAAAGTTTTTTATCGTTCACCATATATTAATAATACAGAAATCACTACAGCCCCTAAGGAAAAATACGTTTATCGGACAATAACATCAACATTTTTTAGCTATTATTACTTTTCTACTGTACTTTATCGGTTTAAATAAACTATCTTAAAATAATTAAACATGTGCATAATTTCACATAAAAAATAATACTTCTCACTATAAGACAGCTAGATAAAAAATAGGAATTAGTTTGTTACGTAAAAATAGAAATAATCGACATACAGAAATATTAAGAACGAAAGAGAATTTTAAAACGATAACAAAGCAAATTTTCTTTGCGCAAAAAAATTGAAGTATCTATAACATAAGTAAGTTAAACCATTATATTATTTAAATGTAAATTATTTCTTAAAATTATCTTGTATAACCTCATTCTAAAGATAAATAGCCAATTATTTTTTATTATTCAAATATAAATTTTTATTTTTAAAAAAAATAAACTTCTATACCACTTCCTATTTATTTCCTAATACTAATGTGATATTAGAGAACAAATTGTTATAGTACACAATTAAAACAGATACTTTATAGCTGTTATTGTATTACAACAAGCTATTCTTTTATGGTACTTTATTATAGAATGATAGTCCTAGTTCATTGCTAGTAAAATGGGTTTTGCTTCTCTCCATTAAAATAGGATTTTCCTACATATTGAAATATTACAAGATAGAGGTGATGAATTAATAAAAGGCTGCTAATCTGGCATTCCTTTTCATTGTTATGAAAAACATATCATTACGACTCAAAATGTTTATATTTTCGTTCATTATCGTTATTTTTTCTATCACTACGAGTGGGGCAATTATGATTCATAATTTAGCTGGTGCTTTAGAGAAGGAATTTGGAGCCCGTGCAATAGCTATAGCAAGAACTGTTTCTCAGCTTACAGAAGTACAAAAAAACGTAGGTACTAAAGAGGGATTTGAAATTATTCAGCCGATTGCTGAACGCATTCGATTAACAACAGATGTTGATTATATTGTCATCATCGATATGAAACGCATTCGTTATTCGCATCCTTCTGAAAGTAAGCTTGGTACCGTTTTTGAAGGGGGCGACGAAATAGAAGCTTTTTCACAGCATGAATACATATCTAAGGCACGTGGTGTACTTGGTTATTCCATACGAGCATTCGTACCCATTATGAACGAGGAAGGCACGAAGCAAGTCGGTGTTATTACCGTTGGGCTACTAGCACCAAAATGGTATGACCTTCTAGACGAATATCAATTTGATATATTAGTCTCCCTTTTTGGGGGTCTAGTAATAGGGTTAGGTGGATCTGTTTGGGTTGCTAATCATTTAAAGCGTCAAACCTTTAACTTAGAACCTTACGAAATCGCTCGTTTAGTGGAAGAACGTTCAGGTATTATTCAAGCGATGGATATTGGCATTTTAGCTACAGACGAAAGTGGAAACGTAACATTTATTAACCGTTTGGCCCGTCAGTATACGCATTACTTTGGACATAAAGTTTCTAGAAAAACTCTGTTTAAAGACACATGGCTTGCTGAAGACACCATTCAACAGCATGAGATTTATCGACCACTTTTAATGTACGAGCAAATGTATTTAGTTCGGACATTTCCCATTCGTATTATGGAACAAAATGCTGGCTATCTTATCATGTTAACTGATAGAAAAGAGGCAAATATGCTTGCTGAAGAATTAACAGGTATTAAAATGCTCGTCGATTCCTTGCGAGCACAGCAACACGAATACATGAACCGTCTCCATAGTATTGCTGGGCTTATTCAATTGGAGCGCAATGATGATGCTTTAAGCCTCATTATCGATGAAATTACGGATGAAGAAGAACTAATTCAAAGCTTGCATGATAAATTTCAGGATTATTCAATTCAAGGTTTATTACTCGGCAAATACTCACGTGCTAAGGAACTAGGGGTTGAACTCACAATTGATGAAGAATCTAATCTTGTTGATTTTATGAGTGGCTTATCGAGTGGCGATATTATTACAATCATTGGCAACTTATTGGACAATGCAATGGAAGCTTGCTTTGAATGTGAACACAAGGATGTTCACTTAACAATCATTGGTGATAAGCATTATTTAATTATAGAAGTACAGGACAGTGGTAAAGGTATTGAAGGCATACCCCAACGAATTTTTGATTACGGATTTAGTACGAAACAAAAAGAAGGACATGGCATTGGACTTGCACTTGTCAAACAAATTGTCGAATCCAACAACGGCACGATTCAAGTAGAATCCACTGTTCATACGGGTACAACAATTACAATTAATATAGGGGTGATAGAAGAACAATGAGCAAAATCACAGTTTTTATCGTAGAAGATGATCCAATGGTGCTTGAGGTAAACAAAGGGTTTTTGAATAAAATGAGCGGCTTTCAACTCATAGGGGAGTCGGTCAATGGACGTGATGCATATGAAAAAATCATTATTCAAAAACCAAACCTTATTTTACTTGATATGTTCTTGCCAGATATGACAGGAATGGAATTGTTTTTAAAAATTCGAGCACAACGTATTCCATCAGATATTATTATGATTACAGCTGCTCGAGATGCACCCACTGTACAAGAATCCCTTCGACTAGGTGCAATCGATTACCTTATAAAGCCATTTCGTTTTGATCGCTTTGAGAGGGCTTTGCTACAATATAAAAACTCTACAAAAAATTTATTAAGTACAGCTACTATTAATCAAGAGGATATCGATCAATGGTTAGGTATACAACATGAAATATTAGAACTTCCAAAAGGCTTAAATAACATTACAATGGAGCAAATTTTAGGTTACTTAACGACACATCAAGCACCGATTACTTCTGAACAGCTTGCACAAAATGTTGGTATGGCAAGAGTAACTGTACGAAAGTATTTAGACTTTTTAGCTACAAAAGGTACTGTGCATATTGAATTAAAATACGGAACTGTAGGACGGCCAACTAAATACTATTCTATTAAATAATAATGAATTGGTATATTATCGCTCTATTTTGTTGACCATTCCAATAATATCCAAATACCAAGAATCTGTTCACTTTTCATGGGAAAGCAACAGGCATCTGTATACACTTTGCCAATCACACCTTGCTTGCTTTCATTTCCCATAGAAGATTAGCAGATTCTTTTTTTATATAGAAGCAACCCTACTTGAATTTACAAAAATAGCAATGTAGCCGTTTTGTAACAGTTTTTCAAAATAATAAATTGTTATATACCATAAATACCAAAATGTTCATTAATACCATAATATTGTGTATTTTAATATTTACAATAGAATAAGAAGCGTTCACATCTTAAATAGATTAGAGGTGAATTTGTATGTGGCGCAATCATATTAACAAGCAATTTGTTAGCGTTCTCATTTTACTGACAGTTCTGTTAGTTTCCTGTCAGCAACAAGATTTTCCTACTGATAATGAGCAGTTAAGTCATGAAGAACAAATTGTCATTCGATTTTCACATGTAGTTGGTGAAAACACACCAAAAGGAATGGCGGCAATCAAATTTGCCGAACTTATTAAGCAGCGCAGTAACGGTCATGTAGAAATTCAGGTCTTTCCAAATGGGGTTCTTTATAAAGACGGTGAAGAAATGAATGCACTTTTACGTGGAGATATTCAAATGATCGCACCAGCTATTTCAAAAATTACAACGCTCGTACCTGAGTGGTCAGTTATGGACTTACCCTATGCATTTAAAAATGCAGAAGAAGTGCATACATACGTTGATAGTGATGTTGGTCAATCTTTAATGAAGAAATTAAATGACCATAATCTGTTTTCAATCGGAGTTTGGGATAGCGGGTTTAAACAGTTTAGTAATAGTATCCGCCCTATTCATGATATCACTGACTTGAAAAACTTACGCATGCGTATTATGCCAAGTGATATTTTAGCAGAGCAGTTTTCTAGTGTTGGCGCCTACCCAAAGAGAATAGATTTCAATACCGTTTTCCATCAATTACAAAAAGGAAATGTAGATGGACAAGAAAATACACTCACGAATATTACTAGTAAAAATCTACATTCCCTACAAGACTACTTAACAATTAGTAATCATGGTTATTTAGGTTATTTACTACTCATGAACAATGAATTTTGGCAGTCCTTACCGAAGGATGTTCAAACATTGCTTATCGATACACTTGCAGAGGTACAGGAATGGGAATGGCAACTTGCAGAAAATCTTACAGCAGAACGTTTGCAAGAAATGGAAGCTTGTAATTGCATCAATATTCATTATTTCACGGATGAGGATGTTAAGAAATGGGAGTCAGCATTTGAACCAGTCTATGATTATTACGCCAAAAGTTATAGCAAGAAATACATACTTGCGCTGCCAAAAAACCAATCACGTCACTAACTTGGGTTTAAAGGGGATCCTTTTAACTATAATCAAAACTTTAAGGGGGATTTGAATTGAAAAAATGGCTTTTAATGTCACTTATAACTGTGCTTATGCTTGCATTAGCTGCATGTAGTGGCGATAAAAAAGAAGCAGCTTCTGCTCCAGCAGCTGATGGAGATGGTGGCTATACAAAAGAAAAACCACTTGTTATAAAATTTTCTCACGTAACATCAATTGATAGTGTTAAAGGGAAAGCTTCTGAAGCTTTTGCAAAATTAGTGGATGAGAAAACAGATGGTAAAGTAAAAGTTGAAGTTTATCCATCATCTCAATTATATGGCGATAATGACGAGCTTGATGCTTTAGTATCTGGAAACGTACATATGATTGCACCATCTGTTACAAAAATGGTGAAAATTGACCCTCGTTGGCAGTACGTGGACATGCCTTACCTTTTTGAAGATGAAGAGCATGCTCGCAAGTTCTTTGAATCTGATGTAGCAAAGACAATTCTTGAATCAGATCAATTAGCAGCAAATGATATTAAAGGTTTAGTATTCTGGGAAAATGGCTTTAAACATTTTTCAAATAACAAACATCCGCTTGTCAATGTTGAAGATTTTAAAGGTTTAAAATTCCGTGCACAGGCAGGTAAAGTACTTGAAGCACAATTTAAAGCTTTACATGCTGGCTCAGCTACGATTTCATTCGGTGAGACATATGCTGCTCTTCAACAAGGAACAGTTGATGGACAAGAAAACACATTCAACAACTTCGATACACAAAAATACCAAGAAGTTCAAAAGTACTTCTCAGTATCTGAACACGGTCGTCTTGACTATGCAATCTTTGTTAACAAACCATTCTGGGAAAAAATCCCTGTTGATTTATTGAAAGCAGTTGAGGATTCTTTAGCTGAAGCTACAACTTTAGCATGGGAATTAGCTGCTGAAGAAAACGCAAAATCGTTTGAAAACATTAAGAACTCTGGTATTGAAGTGATTGAATTAACATCTGCTCAAAAAGACGCTATTAAAGCTGAGCTTGAGCCAGTTTACGAAGAGTTCGGTAAAGCTATTACGGAAGAATTAATTAATGGTATTCGTGATTTGAAATAAGTTCTTTAGACTGAGTGTCGATAAGTAATCGACACTCACTCTTTTTCTTAAAGTAAATCGCTTACAATCCCGTTTTACTTTATAGGAGAAAAATCTTATCATCTTATATTTTAAGGAGGCATCAGGATGAATGTTTTACATAAAGTATGGGGCTATTTAGAGGAAATTCTTGCTGGATTCTTTTTCGTAGCTGGTATTGCACTAATCTTCTACGGTGTAATGATGCGTTATATTTTTAACGAACCTCAAGCTTGGGTAGAAGAATTAGCACGTTACGCAATTATTTGGGGAACGTTTCTTGGCTTCGGTTTAGCACTTCGTCACAATCAGCACATCCAAGTAGATATTTTATACGATAAATTAAAACCATCAAATAAACGCATTTTAGATTTAGTCGCAACAAGTTTAAGTATCGTATTTTGTTTAATTTATACGTACTTTGGATTTGTATTAGTTGAGAATCGCTATACATCAGGTATGGTATCACTTGATATCGGCATTCCAATGTGGGTTGTCTACTTAGTACTACCGATTTCAGGCGTTTTATTTTTACTAAGATTCGTAGAAAGATTAGTCAATATTATACGAGGAAAGGACGAAGAATATGCTAATCCTCTTACTTAGTTTCTTTGTTTTATTATTTTTACGTGTACCTGTCGCAGTTAGCTTAGCACTTTCAACGATTTTAGTGTTCTTCCAAATCGACTTTAATATGAATATGATTCCACAGCGAATTTTTACAGCGCTAGATTCATTCCCGATGATGGCCATTCCAGGATTCGTTCTTGCTGGTGTGCTCATGGCACGTGGTGGAATTTCTAAATATTTAATAGAGGCATTACGTGCTTGGATTGGTCACCTGCCTGGAGGACTTGCAGTCGTAACAATCGTTGCCTGTGCTATTTTCGCAGCGATTTCAGGTTCTTCACCTGCAACAGCCGCTGCAATCGGTTCAATTATGGTTCCTGCGATGATTTCTGCAGGCTATAAAAAGCGATACTCAATGGGGCTTGTTGCAGCTGGTGGTACGCTAGGAATTTTAATACCTCCAAGTGTTCCGTTAATCATTTATGGTATTACATCCGAACAATCCATTGGTGAATTGTTCATGGCTGGTGTTATTCCTGGTCTTGCGTTAACAGGCATTTTGATTGTTGCTGCTATCTTCTATGCAAAGCGCAATGGTTTCAAAGGAGATGAGCCTGCCTCTTGGGAAGAACGTGGCCGTAAATCATTAAAAGCCATTTGGGGTGGTTTCTTACCGTTCTTAATTTTAGGAACTATCTATTCTGGTGTTGTAACACCTACTGAGTCAGCAGTTATTGCCGTATTTTATGGTTTATTAGTATCACTATTCATTTATCGTGAAATGAAGTTAAAAGACTTTCGTGAAGTATTAGTAGAGTCCATTAATATTACAGCGATGATTTTCTTAATTATCGGTGCAGCTTCACTATTCGGTTTATATTTAACGAACGCACAAGTTCCTCAGCAAGTTGGTGCTTGGATTGCAGAGAGTGATTTAAATAAATGGATTTTCATGATTGTCGTGAATGTTTTATTCTTTATTATGGGTATGTTCTTAGAAGCCGTTTCAATTATTTTAATTACATTACCAATATTGCTACCAATTCTTGTCCACTTCGATATCAACCTTATTCACTTTGCAATTATTATGACAATCAATATGGAACTAGGTATGATTACACCTCCAGTAGGTCTGAATCTTTTCGTGGTAAGTGGTATTGCGAAGGAAAAACTCGGAGAAGTTGTCAAAGGGGTTATTCCATTTATTATTTTAATGATTGTGTTCTTAGCTATCGTAGTTGTACTTCCACAATTGTCGCTTTGGTTACCAGAGCAAATGAAGTAAGGGCTTCCTTATGGACAGTGGCACAAAGGGGTATTCCATTCAAGATCGTCAATTTTGGCAGATTATTATTAGTTTAGGAGGAGCATCGGTTTTTGTTTTTGCCGCGATGTATTCAGTTCAACCATTGCTCCCCTTTTTTACAGAACAGTTTCATGTCTCAGTTTCATTTGCTAGCCTTGCAGTTTCGATTACGACGATATCGGTTATTATCGGATTAATTGTTTTAGGGTTTTTATCGGATCGACATGGAAGAATTCTTTTTATAAGACTATCAATCATTCTGACTGTCATTCCTTTTCTATTTATGCCATTAACTGATTCTTTTGTAACCATTATACTATTACGCTTTATTCAAGGCTTTGCTATTGCTGGTGTTCCTGCTGCGGCACTCGCCTATATTAGCGAAGAGATTGATAGCCAGTCAATGGGATTTGCTACCTCTCTCTATATTTCATGTAATGCGCTAGGAGGAACGATTGGCCGTTTGTTAATGGGCTATGTAACTGAACACTATTCTTGGGAGACAGCGTTTAGTTCACTAGCTTTGTTAGGTATAGCAATTTTTATAATGGTGTTGCTTACACTTCCGAAATCAAGAAATTTTACTGTCAACAATCGTACGATTTCAAAAGATTTACAAGGCTTTTGGCTCCATCTAAAAAATCCAAAACTGCTTATCTTGTTCGGACTAGGCATTGTACTCCAAACATCCTTTAGTGGTATGTGGTCCTTCATTCCGTATTACTTAATAGAGCCGCCCTTTTCGCTATCATTAAAAATGATTTCATTTATTTTTTTAGCGTATAGCTTAGGTATCGTCGGATCACCTATTGCCAGCTCACTTGCAGAAAAAAAAGGCATTAATCGCGTTCGAACATATGGCGTGTTTTTATTAGTTAGTGGAATAATCCTAACATTAAACGATTCACTCATTATCGTAATTGTGGGACTTTGCATTGCATGTTTAGGCTTTTTCACCGCCCATGCCTTAACATCAGCAACCGTTAGTCGTACAGCTATCCACCAAAAAGGCAGTGCGGCAAGCCTGTATCTCGTTTCTTATTATATTGGTGTTGCTTGTGGAAGTACGTTACTCAGTCCGATATGGCTACATTTTAATTGGTTGGGTATCGCCATCACAACCGTTTTCCTTCCTATAATATATATACTGTTTCTAAATTACACATTGCATAAAAAAGATACACAGTAATTTTAGTGCCATGTACCTACAAAAGTACCAGGCACTCAAATTCCAAGAAAAAATCCACGTAGACTCCTGCGGGAACGCACAGAACGTAAGACGCAACAAACCGCGCGTTAGCGAGGGTTGCGGCTTACGTGTGTGCCCGCGGAAAGCGCAGTGAATTTTTACGCTTTAGGAGCCGGTATTATGCTAGGAATCTAAGAGAGGTGCCAGGCACTCAAACAATTTACCAGGATGTTTTATGACTTAACAAGTAAAAATCCATGTAGACTCCTGCGGGAACGCACAGAACGTAAGACGCAACACACCGCGGTTAGCGAACGGTTGTGACTTACGTATGTGCCCGCGGAAATCGCAGTGGATTTTTACGCTTTAGGAGCCGGTATTATGCTAGGAATCTAAGAGAGGTGCCAGGCACTCAAACAATTTACCAGGATGTTTTATGACTTACCAAGTAAAAATCCATGTAGACTTCCTCTGGCTTACGATGTGCCCGCGGAAAGCGCCCGCCCGTAGTGGAAATCAACGGTGGCAATAGTTCTTATTTAGAATACGCTTAGTGCCAGGCACTCAAACAATTTTTAACTCTAGCACTGCTAGTAGGGTATTTTATTAATTTCCGAGTAAAAATCCACGTAGACTCCTGCGGGAACGCACAGAACGTAAGACGCAACAAACCGCGCGTTAGCGAGGGTTGCGGCTTACGTGTGTGCCCGCGGAAAGCGCAGTGAATTTTTACGCTTTAGGAGCCGGTTTTATGCTAGGAATCTAAGAGAGGTACCAGGCACTCAAACAATTTACAAAGATAGTCGTGTGTTTTATGACTTACCATGTAAAAATCCATGTAGACTCCTGTGGCTTACGTTGTGCCCGCGGAAAGCGCCCGCCCGTAGCGGAAATCAACGATAGCAATAGCCCTCTTATTTATAAACTAACCCCTTTATTTCTTTATAGTAAATACAAAGGATTATTCCTAATAGAATCAACAAAGAACCGTAAATTTGGATGCTAGTTGGCAGCTGATTTAAAATAATAGCACTTAGAATCATCGCGATAGCTGGTTCAAAATTTAACAAAAGCGATGCATTTGTCGACCCTATTTCTTTCATTTTTCTATTCCACATTAAATTACTAATTCCATGAATAACGATAGCTGAAATAATTAGCAGTAACCAATATGGAAATGCCACTTGCATATTCTTTTGGGCTACTATAGATGCTCCGAATGGCATGAGAACAATTAGACCAATCAAGTTTGTATAAAAAGTAATAGCCGCCGCAGAAATTCTTGCGCTAAGGTCATTTACAATAATTAGGAAAAGTGCAAAACTTAACATCGTAATCAAGCTTAAAATTTCACCTTTACCGATTGAAATGCCGATAAATGCTCCTTTTGTAATAATCATTGAAACGCCAACTATTGAAATAATAGCACCAATCCAAAAAATACTATTTCGATATTCTTTATAGATTATTTTATTAAGTAACGACGTAACAATCGGTGCACAAGCTAAAATGAGAGCTGCTGTTATTGGAGTAGTATGCTGAAGACTTGCATAAAAACTATAGTGATTAATCGCAACACCTAAAATGCCAGCTACAATTAATAATAAAATATCGCGGCGCGTAACGGATAAATGGATGATAAATCGCCAACTTATACACCCTAAAAATAGAACAATTACAATCAGTCTGTAAATGGAAATCACTATAGGATCCCAATGATGAATTAAAATAGCGCCAATAATAAAGTTACTAGCCCAAAAAAATACACAGCTAAATAAAATCATGTATGTTGTTAGTTGTTTCATTTATTGCTCCTTCTCACATGAAAAATAATCATTTACATCTCTGCGCAATTACGGCGAGATTTTTTTCTTGATTCAGCCGGAGTTTGAACCCCACTGATAAAACATTTGCTACAAATTAAAAAAACCGCTTCGCCTTCCTTTGCCAGTATCGCTTTCACCATGAAAGCGATACTTCAGCATAGGAATGTAAGTGGATTTTCGTCTATATAAAATTATTTAAGGGGGATAATTTTATTATTAGCACGGCACAATTTCAGTATGCCTCTCCAATTATGTTTAACGAATAAATTTTCCTTTAGACATGACAGTACGATCTAAAGGTCTTCTTGCAATGACTTCGGCGCTTGAAACTGCGTCAAAAAATACGAAACTTGCTTCATCGTTAATATTTGGCCAAACTTTCTGACCATTTGTATCTAATGGCGTAATACCATTTGTAATGTATTTCAATGTTTGACGTATGGAACGTTCATCTAGTTTTCGAGAAATGTCTGCAAAAGTAGTTACTTTTTCTAAAATATCTCCAGAACCATATGGGCTCCATGAATCAAAAAATCCATCACAACCAAAATGCACATCGACTCCATGCTCTGACAGTAAATCGATTGGTGGCATCACACGGTTGATATTATATGGCACTGTAGACATGATTTTCACCTGTTGCTGTGCAAGACGATTTGCAATATTATGTTGCTCCATAATAGAAACATCACCTAATGCAAAGGCATGACTTATAGCTGTTCTGCCTTGGTAATTTGTCTCTTCGACTATATCAAGCCACTTATCTATTGTATAGTAGCCAACGTGACCGCCATCATGTAAATGAATATCAACATCGACATTAAATTCATGGGCAATATCCATTGTTTCGTATAGAGAACGCTCAATAGTATTATCGATTCCAGCCGGATCAAGTCCACCAATCATTGTAGCACCGTTGCGTAATGCTTCACGTAGTAACTGTGGCACATTATCTCTTAGTAAGCCGTGCTGCGGAAAAGCGATTACCTCGGCTGTCACAATATCTTTATAATCATCTAACGCTGCTAATACACCCTCTAAGTTTTTTAACCCTATATACGGATCAATATTTACATGGGTACGTATATGATTCGTTCCGTTGTTAATAATTTTTTCAATCATTGAAACAGCACGCTGCTTTCCTGTATGCGCTAAAATAGGTAGCTCCCTTGCTTCTTGCTCCAATCGATCTTTTAAATTTTTTGATGGTATTACTGCCTTCCAAGGTAATGATAAATAGGTTTTATCTAAATGATTATGCATTTCCTTAAAAGCAGGTAAAAGGAGCTTGCCCTTCATATCTGTAGCGTTTTGCGACGCATCGATTGCTTGTGTTGCTGGAATAATTTGCGAAATTAAACCTTCCGTAATTTCAATGTTGAAAAGCTCAACCTTTGTACCAACTGTATTATTATCTTTTATATACTCGCCTGTTTCAAGTAGAACGTTTGTAAGCCACTGCTTCATCTGAATTCTCCTTTCAACTCTCCTACTTCCTGCTGGTGAATAATTTTGCCTTGTGAAATGACTGTAGAGATTGGACATCTTCTAGCTACAACATGTGCCGTACTAACGCCATCTACTAGCAGCATATTAGCAACATCACCAGCCTTTGGCCATACACGCTCACCCTCATCGTTCAAAGGTGTTATACCGCCAGAAGCATATTTCCATGCACGACTTAAAGAATATTCATCCATGAAACGGAATCTTTCAGCCATAACATTTAATTTTGTAATTGTGTTGCCTGTGCCATATGGGGACCAATGATCTGTTAAACTATCATGCCCTACTGAAACCTTAACCCCTTTTTCATATAAATATGGAATCGGAATTGTTGAACGATTAATAGCAATTGGTACCGTTGTTGTCACATCCATTTGGACAGAAGCCATTGCTTGTACAAGATTTTCTAGTTGTGGCTGCGCTAAATCAGCCAGTGCCATCGCATGACTAATTGTCACTTGTCCCTCTTTTTTGGCCTGCTTTGTCAAATCAATCAGTTTATAAAACTCAAATTCTCCCAATGTATTGGCTGTATGAATATGAATATCGATGCCAGTGTTATAATCTTGTGCAATTTGCATTGTTGTTTGGAGTGATTTTTCAATATTGCGATCAACAATCGATGGATCAACACCTCCAACTAACGTTGCCCCCATTGTCATTGCCTCTCGGATTAACCCTTCTACATTTGAACGAAGAAGACCATGCTGTGGAAAAGCAACAATATCATACGTAATTTGTTCCTTATATTTTTCTAACACTTGCTTTGTAATTTCGATATGCTTTGTGCCAATTTGTGGATCAACATTACAATGGGAACGAATATGTGTATGCCCCTGTGCAATAAGCCATTTCACCATCTCCTCGGCACGATAAGCTGCCGTCGGCAATTGCTTCGGTAAAAGTGTCTGCTCTTCCTCAATACGTGTTAATATTCCTTTTGTTATTGGTCTAGGCGCTTGCCATTCACCACCAAAATACGTTTTATCGATATGAATATGCATTTCGCGGAAGGAAGGTACTAATAATTGATGTTGTGCATCCAACACCTCAATATCTTCGGTCACAACTATATTTTTATCTACCTTTTTTACATGTCCATCTTCAATTAGGACATCATAAATTGCAGTACGAGTTGCAACAATGTGCTCTTTTTCATGTTCAAAAGCTTCTTCCAGTCTCACATTTTTTAGCAATAGTGTGCTCATAGTTTACTCTCCTAATTAGTATTTTGATGTTTGTTTCACTAAACAGGTACAACGAATGTACTTACTGGACAATTTCTACTCCGCTAACCATTGTGTAATTTGATGCATCTAACCAAAAGCCCTTTACTCCATTACTATAAACTGCTAAATGCTCGTAATTTCGAACAGGAATATATACCGCTTCATCTAGCTCTAATTGCATCGCTTTTTTGTAGATTTCATTACGAGTAGCTTGGTCTGATTCAGTACGTCCTTCTTCTATTAACTTATCAATTTCTGGATTACTATAATAGAAGTGATTTCCTGGTGCGCCCATTGAAGCTGTATGGAACAGATTGTATTGGTTATAATCAGCGTCACCCGTAGCATTACCCCAGCCACTAATAAATATTTGATGCTGTTCTTTCGTAATTTCTGAAATAAATGCACCGTATTCCATTACTTGAATTTCAACATCTAAGCCAATCCCTTTTAATTGAGATTGCACAACCTCAGCCATATTAATGCGTTCTTTGCGATCACTTGTCAGTAATTTGATTTTAGTGCCTTCTTTAATTCCTGCCTCTTTTAACAGTTGCTTCGCCTTTACAACATCATAATCATATGCCTTCGTTTCACTTGAATAACCAATAACCTTCGGACTCATTGCTGAATTTGCAAGTGTACCTACATTATTATAAATTCCACTAATAATTGCCTCGCGGTCAACTGCATAGCTAATAGCCTGACGTACTTTGACATTTGATAATAATGAATCTTTTACATTAAAACCGATAAACTCAACGGCAAGTCCTTCTGTGCGGAATAAATTCATCGTTGAAGAATTTTCAATTCTGGCAATATCCGTCACAGGGACTTGGTCGGCAATATGCGCTTCACCGCTTTCAATCATAGCTAAACGTGTTGAATCTTCAGGTACAATTTTAAATGTCACTTTATCAATCTTCGGTACAGTACCCCAATAATCCTTATTTGTATTTAATGTAATTGCTTGACCAGATTTCCACGACTCAAAAATAAATGGACCCGTACCCACTGGATTTGTCGCAAGCTGATCTGCTGATTCACTAATTGCTTTCGGGCTAATAATGCTACCTTCTTGGCTCGCTAAAATAGAAAGAAGCGGTGCATAAGGATTTTTTAATTTTAATGTCACAACATACGTATCATCAACAACAACTTCGCTAATCATAGATAGCTTATCGCGTTGTGGTGAACCTGTCGCTGGATCTAAAATTCGATTGAATGTCGCTTTTACAGCCTCTGCATTAAACTCTTCACCATCATGAAACTTAATGCCTTCATTTAAAGTAAATGTCCACGTTAACTCGTCCTTTTGCTCCCATGATTTTGCTAGTAACGGAACAATTTTTCGATCTCTATCAAAAGCTACTAACGTTTCATAGACTTTACCATGAATAATATTTGCTGAAGGAATATCCGTTATAAAGTGCGGGTCAAGACTAGTAGCATCTGAAGCTCTTAATACGATAAGTTCCCCTCCAACACTTTTAGATCCTTCCTTGGAGCCCTCCGTACTATTATTACTTGCAGTCGAACAAGCTTGCAAAATAAAGACAGTCATAAGCGCTAAAAATAAAAACACTTTCATTCTCTTCATAAATTACTCCTCCTTGTTAAATTGTTGCTTACATTTCGAATTATAAAGAAATAAAATTTACTTGTTTTTTAAAATCTTTACTTGTTTTTTAAATTTTCTGACTAATAGCTTCTAAAACATTTACTTTCTGTGCTCTTTTCAATAAATTGATATCACATCTAAAAAAAAGGAGAAATCATTATGGAGAAAGTAACTACAACGATAGATCATTCGATTTTATCGGATGCACGCAAAGCATCTCGGAAAAAAAATATGATCAGTTTTCTCAACAAAATTAAAAAAAATAAAGCGGCTGTTGCAGGTGGTATTATTATTGTTCTTTATTTAATTATGTTTCTTATCGGGCCTATCATTGCTCCTTACGATCCATACGATGTGCAATTGGATCAGAAATTACAAGCACCTAGTTTGGATCATCTCATGGGTACGGATGATAAAGGCCGTGATATTTTTAGTCGCATATTATATGGCTCACGCCTATCAATTGGTGTTGGTTTTTCAGCCGTACTTTTTGGTGGAACGATTGGCACGTTATTAGGGCTTGTTGCTGGCTATTACGGCAGATGGATTGACTCTATTATTAGTCGTATTTTAGATATCATGCTAGCTTTCCCTGGTATTTTACTAGCTTTGGCAATTGTCAGTGCATTAGGTCCAAGCCTGATTAACGTTACAATTGCTGTTGGCTTTTTCTCAATACCTATGTTCGCTCGTATCGTACGTGGTTCTACGATGGAAGTTAAAAAATTGGAATACATTGATGCTGTTAGAACACTTGGTGCGAACGATGTGACGATTTTAGCGAAGCATGTTTTCCCTAATATTTTATCACCAATTATTGTACAAGCATCTATGCGCTTAGCTACCGCCATTTTATCTGCAGCTGGCTTATCATTTTTAGGTTTAGGTGCTCAGCCTCCATCACCAGAATGGGGAGCAATGCTCTCTAACGGTAGAGACTTTATTTTTACTGCTCCATATATGGCGATGTTCCCTGGACTGATGATTTCGATACTTGTACTTGGCTTTAACTTATTTGGAGATGGTTTGCGCGATGCACTTGATCCAAGAATGAAAAATTAAAGGAGTGTAGCGATATGACACTATTTATCTTAAAACGAATTGTGCAAATTGTCCCTGTGACATTAGGTGTAACCCTCGTTGTATTTTTAATTATGCAGATGATACCAGGTGATCCTGCATTAATATTAGCTGGTGAAGGTGCTTCCAATGAAACGGTTGAAGAGTTACGCGAGAATTTAGGGTTGAACAAGCCTTTATATGTTCAATACGGTGAATATATAAACAATCTTTTACATGGTGATATGGGGAATTCTTTAAAAAATAAGCAGCCCGTTCTTGAGGAAATTACGGCGCGTTTACCGATTACAATTGAGCTTGCGATATACAGCATTTTAATCACCATTGTGTTAGGTCTTATTGCCGGCATTATTTCAGCAATACGTCCCTATTCTATTTTAGATGTTGGATTAATGATTGTTGCGCTACTCGGTATTTCTTTGCCAAGCTTTTGGCTTGGAATTTTATTAATGTATGTATTTTCAGTACAGCTACATTGGCTGCCTGTAGCGGGATGGGAAAGTGCAAAACATATTATTTTGCCAGCCATCACACTCGGTGCTGGGGGTGCTGCCATCGTAGCCCGTATGACGCGCTCCAGTATGCTTGAAGTTGTCAATCAAGATTACATCCGTACAGCAAAAGCAAAAGGTTTAAAAGGCTATGTTATTATTCTAAAACACGCATTACGTAATGCATTAATACCTGTTATAACAGTAGTAGGATTACAGTTTGGTACTTTACTTGGTGGAACAGTATTAGTAGAATCTGTTTTTGCTGTGAACGGCCTTGGCCGAATGATAGTTGATGCTATTCGTACTCGAGATATACCAATTGTGCAAGGTGGCGTACTAGTTGCTTCATTAATATTTGTTGTTATCAATCTATTTGTCGATATTTTATACAGAATATTTAATAAACGAATTGATTTAAATTAGGGGGGACATGAACATGAAACGAGATACGGTATTGGAAGTAAAAAACTTACAAACATATTTTTATTCCAGTGAAGGGGTCGCAAAGGCTGTAGATGGTGTGTCATTTACACTTCATAAAGGAGAAACGTTAGGAATTGTTGGTGAATCAGGATGCGGAAAATCAATGACCTCACTCTCCCTCCTAAGATTAGTACCTTCACCACCAGGTAAAATCATTAATGGTGAAATACTACTAAACAATACAGATTTACTGAAATTATCAGAAGAAGAGCTACGGAAAATAAGAGGCAATAAAATATCGATGATTTTTCAGGAGCCTATGACGAGCCTAAACCCCGTATTAACAGTTGGTGAACAAATTGCTGAGACAATACGCTTACATCAAGGTTTGTCGCGCAAAGAAGCATGGCAACAGGCAGTTGAAATGATTCGTCTTGTCGGCATACCTGCACCAGAAAAAAGAGCAAAACAGGAGCCTTATCAACTAAGTGGCGGGATGCGACAGCGCATTATGATTGCGATGGCTTTAGCTTGTACACCAGATGTATTAATTGCTGACGAGCCAACAACAGCGCTTGATGTGACGATTCAAGCACAGATTATCGATATTATTAGAAACTTGCAACAACAATTAGGGATGAGCATTATTTTTATTACACATGATCTCGGTGTAGTGGCTGAAATTTGCGATAAAATTGCGGTGATGTACGCGGGTCAAGTAGTAGAAGAAGGTTCTACAGATAGCCTTTTTGCAAAGCCTCTTCATCCTTATACAAATGGCTTAATTCAATCACTACCAAAGCTTTATGAAGATCAAGAAGAGCTATCGACGATTCACGGCACTGTACCAAGTCCATATCACTATCCAAACGGCTGTCGTTATGCTGAACGCTGTCCATTTGCAACTGAGCTATGTCATGCACAGCAACCAGAGCTCATTACGATAGAATCGGATAAAAAGGTAAGATGCTGGATGTATAGCGAACAATGGCAAGGAGAATCAGCGATGGAGGAGATGATGGTATGACAATGAATGAAAATATGCAACCATTATTACAAGTAAACGAGTTAAAACAGCATTTTTTCTTGAAAAAAGAAAGACTTTTTGGTTCACAACAAGTTGTAAAAGCTGTAGATGGTGTTTCTTTCAATATTATGCCAGGTGAAACGCTAAGCATCGTTGGTGAATCGGGCTGTGGGAAATCGACAACAGGTCGTGCTATTTTACGATTGGATGAACCGACATCTGGTGAAGTATTATTGTTCGGCAAAAACTTAGTAGAAATGAACAAAAAAGAACTGCGAGCGGCAAGAAAAGATATTCAAATTATTTTTCAGGACCCTTACGCTTCCCTCAATCCGCGAAGAACGATTCGTAAAATGCTGACGGAGGCCATGTCTATCCAAAAAATTGTACCGCCAGAGCAGCAGGAATCTCGTATGCTAGAATTAATGTCACTCGTTGGTTTACGTCCAGAATATCTCGAGCGCTATCCACATGAATTTTCTGGCGGGCAACGACAACGTATTGGTATAGCAAGAGCACTTGCAGTCAATCCAAAAATTATTATTTGTGATGAATCGGTTTCAGCTTTAGACGTGTCCATTCAAGCTCAAATTTTAAATTTACTTAAAAAACTACAACGCGATTTGGATTTAACGTTTTTATTTATCTCTCATGATTTAAGTGTCGTTCGACATATATCTGATCGTGTCATGGTAATGTATCTCGGAAAAGTCGTCGAAATAGCCGACAAGCATTCCCTTTTCTCTCAGCCGCTTCACCCTTATACAAAAGCACTTTTTTCGTCTATACCAATTATCGACAAGCAGCATCGTAAGGAACGCATTATTTTGAAGGGAGATATTCCATCCCCTCTTAATCCACCTACAGGTTGTAGCTTTCACACACGCTGTCCATTTGCAACCGACAGATGTAAAGTTGAAATTCCAGCGTTGCGGGAAATAAATGCCACACATAAGGTAGCTTGCCATTTTGCAGAAAATTTAGTTTAATGTAACTTACACTTATATAAAACTGGAGAGGTCATTTTCATTATGTTACAACTAGAAACATTCAACATATATATTCTCCTATGTGTAATTGCTCCAATTATTGGAGCTTTTCTGCTTACATTTATATTTATTTTTGAAAAACAGATTGATAGTCTTGAAGAAGAAAAAAGACATTTGGAGCTAGAGCAGGATTTACAGCGTGCGAATATCCTTCAACTCAACCAACAAATACAGCCACACTTCTTTTTTAATGCCTTAAATTCTTTGTTAAGTCTAGCCCGCATTAATCGTAAAGAAGATTTGGTTGCGGGTATTGAAGCTTTAGCAACGTTTTTTAAATTTAAATATAATGATCACGATGTCTTAATTGCCTTAAAAAATGAGGTCCAATTTGTTGAAAGCTATTTAAATATTCAGCAGCTACGCTTCGGGCATCGTTTAACGATAAACAAATTTATCGATAATGATGCTCTTTCAGTAAAAATACCTCCGTTTATTTTTCAAACGATTATTGAAAATGCCTTTAAACATGGATTTGAGAAGCATGTAGGACCTGCCGAGCTGTCTATTTATATAAAAAAATTGGACAACATTTTATTGATTGAAATAAAAAATACACAGCCAATCGATACGGCACTTAATCATACCGAAGATGAATTGCAGCAAGGCTACGGACTTGAAAATGTTCAAAAACGTCTCCAACTTATATATGGACTTGAAAATATTTTATTTTCAACCATTAGCGAGGAGCAACTTTATACCGTTACTATTCATGTTCCTGCGTAAGCAATAAAAGTAGATCCTAAAGGAAAGGATGAAGCAACATGAATATATTAATCGCCGATGACGAGCCATTAGAATTAGAACAAATGATTTATTTATTAAAGCCACATTTTCCAAATTGGAAATTCCACACTGCTCTAGATGCTTCTCAAGCACTACAATTAGCGAAAAAGCATCGTATGACCATCGCCTTTTTAGATATTCAAATGCCTGGAAAGGATGGTATAACATTAAGCAAGGAATTAAAAAATCTTTATGAATTAGATATTATTATGGTCACTGCATTTCAAACCTTTGAATACGCACAAAAGGCTTTACGAATCGGAGTGACTGATTATTTAACAAAGCCTGTTATTGCTAGTGAATTAAACGATATTGTCGAAAAATATAAGGCTTGGAGCTCCAACCATGATGCAATTCAAAGTGCACTTTCTTATATTCATGAAAATTATCACGAAAAACTTACGCTCAATATTATAGCTGAAAAAATACATTTAAATCCAAGCTATTTAAGCCGTAAATTTTTAGAGGAGCAATCAATCGGCATTAACGAGTATATTAATAATTATCGCTTAGAAATTGCTATTAAGAAGATGAATGAAAACATGGAAGCTAGTATGTCTACTATTGCAGAAAGCTGTGGCTTTAATAGTCAGCATTATTTCAGTGTAGCTTTTAAGAAAAAATATAATCAGTCTCCACGACAATACAAAGTATCACAAAAATATAAAGGTCAGTAAAAAATATGTATTTTAAAAAACTTTCACTTCTTGTACCGCTTGCAAGTTTAAGTACAACAGCTGGCGTCATCATATTATTAGCAAGATGGATTAGTGGTAATTTTTTATTATCTTCCCCATCCGCACTTATTTCTTATGGTTTTATGGCAGGTATTTGTTATACATTAGCAACAGCCATTTCGTTTATCGTGCTAGGTTCTTTTTTAAATAAAAGTGGCTATTCACAAAGCCAACACCAACAAAGTTTTCTAATGATGAAAATGCAGGACAAACTAAGTGGTATGAACTTAAAAGTTGTACGGCTGTTTTACTTACTAACAGGCATAGAAATATGGCTTATTCAATTCATTAGCATTAGTGTATTATCAACCATTATGTTCAATATACCAGTGCCGATTACTTTAGCAATGTTTCTAATTGGCATGCTATTATTGGACCGATTAATGTCTTTAAAGGGGATATTATGGCTAGATACGTTGTTTATTATTATGTTATTTTCTCTCCTCATATTTATCCCTATTTTTTATTTTGTGCAAAATGGAGCCAGTACGGTTTATGAAGGAATTCGTTTATACCATCCGTATTTATTTTACTTTAAAAACAGTGAAATTCTGTTGTTTTATGTTGTAATCCAATTAGCTATTTTAGGACAAGTGTTATTTGATAAGTCTACTTGGTATTTGATTGCCTTTATCAAACCTAAAAAAGTACGCCGTAGCCTATTTTCTTCAGGTGTCGTTTTAGCGTTATTAACGTTGTCCTTTACAGCAATCTTAATGATTGCACTGTATAGTGGCTCATACGGCCAATTTCAAATTTTAGTGCTAACATTTTTATATGAGGTACAGCCAGGTTTGCTTACATTTGCTTTCCTTGTAATTACGCTTTTAGCAATTGTGACAACACTACTTGTAGAAATGCGAGCAACAAAACGCTTCTTTACTACACGTAGACCTTATTATTACTATTTGATAGGCTTAATGCTGCTATTATTTAGTCTATTTATATCAATCAAAATAACTATTTTAGGCGTCATTTATAGCTTTGCGTTTATCCATATCACAATGTTGCCGTTTATCATTATTCTTTTATTTACGAAGCGAACGATTCATAAACATAGTTGGTTAGCGATATTGCTCTCTATTATGATTGGCATTATTGTTGGCCTCTATTTTAGTGCTCTATACGGTCTAGCTGTAAGCTTTATCATCTCTTGCATTTATCAATTTATGCTTCAGCAGGCTAGACGTTTTCCATCAGCAGACGGCTAGCCTCCATATACAAATACAAAAAAGATGCTTCGCAAACTAGCGAAACATCTTTTTTCTGTTTTTAAACCCAAATGACAAAAGCGATAAATACAATAAACGAAAAAATTGTAGTTGTTAATGCCAAGTAATGCCTTTTTTCATGTCGCCCAAAATAATATTCGATTGCTGTATTAATCAACAATAATATAAAAATAAGCGTAAAATCAGCAGCAATATATATAATCCAACCTTTTAGATTAAATGTAGCAAACGCAATAAAGTTTATGAACTTAAAAATAAAAACCGTGCGTCGATGGTTGTCACTTACATACTTCGGCTCTTTTGGGATGTTAAATTTCCAACGAACCGCCCTATCAGCTACCCAACCTATTAGTATAATACCGCCGATCCATATAAGAAATGCTATAAAGTTAAATTCAATATCCTGAAAATCGAAGTCTGCAAATGCTAATGTAGCCTCCTCATCATTGACTTTATAAAACTGATTGGTCTTTACATCGAGAAAGGCGATTTGTTCATTATTTTTTAACATTTTTAGCTTAACTGCTTGCCCATTACTAAATTCTATCCAAAAATCTCGAACTACATAATAATCATCCGATTTCTGTGCTACAACTGCCTTCTGAAGTATGCTTTCTAGAAGCTTCGTGTCAGCCCCTTTTAAGTACTCTTGTTGCCCTATAACCCAACCTATTCTACCAGCATTAAATGAATCTTCATCCCAATTTTGTACAATGGACAATTGTTGTATTTCTTCATTTTGCGCTAGTTCAACAATTGAAGCATGCTGAATATACTCTGTTCGTTGCCACGGTCCAACAGCGATTAAAAAAAGCAACGTCACTATTGCGCCTACTATAATTGTAGGGTACTGCCAACCGCCATATTGTTTGTGCCGATGATGTTGCTCCGCACGATGTACAATACGCTCCTGTAATGCTTTCGTAAAACGTGGTGCTTCTCCTATTTCCTCATTCAGCTTCTTTTTAAAAGATGTCATCTCCTAGCACCTCCCAATCACTTCGTTCGAGTTTGTCTTGTAGCATTTTCCTTGCTCTACGTAACCTTGTTTTTACTGTATTTTCAGTACAACCAAGCACATCTGCTATTTCACGTACTTTTAATTCCTGATAATAATAAAGAATTAACACTTCCCTATAAGAAATGGGTAACTCAAATAAAGCTGCTTTCAACGTCACTCGTTCATCTGCTTTGATGAGATCTATTTCTGGAGTCCTTTTACTTACACCAAAATGAAGCTTGCCAAATAATTGATGGCGTTTATTTTTCCAGCTTCTTAAATAATCATGACTTTTATGTACTGTAATTTTTACTAAATAGGTTTTAAGCGAAGCTCTTTGTTCAAAGCGATCCTGTTGCAAGTAATAGGCGAGAAATACATCTTGCACAATTTCTTCAGCAATAGACCAGTCTCGCACATATAAATAAGCCACACGTAGGCAATATTCGCCGTGCTCTTCCATAATGGCTGTTAAATGCTCACTCACGAGAGCCCCCCCTTTTCCATTCATCCTATAGTCGTAAAATCTTTTAAGATAGTTTCACAAAAACGAAAAAAGTGCCCATATTTCGGACACTTTTTTCTTAACTATACTTTGGCAAATGTTGAAATCTCAACACAAGTCCCTTAAATTTTAAAATGATTAATAGCATCAAACATTTTTTTAGAGCTGTTTTCTAATTCTTCAACAACAGACTCTAAATCATGGACAATTGCCATTTGTTGGTCTGAAGCTTGTGCTACACTTTCCGCACGATTGGCATTCATAACTATTACATTATTCATTTGCTCAGCAGATGCTAATACTTCCTCTGAGCTTGCTGACATTTGCTCGATAATAGCCGAGTTTTCCTGTATTTCTTGGTTCACACTTTGCACACCTTGTAAGATCATTACTAATGCTTGGCCTATTTTACCTACTTCTTCGCTTCCATCTTTAACACTTGTAGCACTAGTCTGCATCTCTTCCAATGCTTTAGTTGTTGTAATGCTAAAACTTTGTAATTGATTTTGAATATTTTCAGCTGAAACACGAGACATTTCAGCTAATTTTCTTACTTCGTCAGCGACTACCGCAAACCCTTTTCCTGCCTCGCCTGCACGGGCTGCTTCAATCGCTGCATTTAATGCTAGTAAATTAGTTTGATCTGCGATACTTGTAATAACAGCTACCATTTCTTCAATAGAACGGAATTGTTTACCCATCTCCGTAACATGATCAGATGTAGCTAGTACCGATTTTTCAACTTGATGAATTTTAAATACAACATTTTCAGAATCTGCTACACCTGTTTGGACACGATCCGTAATATCGTTCGATGACTCCGCCACATTCGATGTAGCGTCTGCCATACGTTGAATTCCTGATACCATCTCCTCCATCGCACGAACAACTTCTTCATTGTTAGCACGTTGCTGTTCGCTACCACTTGCAATCGTCACAATACTACTCGCCACTTCACTGTTTGAACTACTCACCGTTCCCGTCGAAGTATGAATATTATCAATCGCCTGTTGTAAATTAACAGCTGTCCCATGAATCAAATGGAATGTTTCTTTTAATTTGTACATGGATTGTGTAAATGCTTTAGCAAAAGCAGAAATTTCATTGTTTCCTGCCACTTTAATCTCATCTAAGCCTTTTTCAGCACTGCGAATATCACCATCAGCGAATTGCTCTGCTACATCTTTTAAAACAACAAGAGGCTGTAATAAGCGATTTGTATAAAAGCGAATAATACCAATTAAAATTACTCCACCAATTAATAAAATAATAACAATATAAGGAATCGTATGTTTTAACACATCGCTTTGAACAGCCTGTACATCATTTGCCATCATGTCTACACCGACAAAAGCAACCGTATTTCCTGAACTATCTTTTAATGGTGTAATTGCTGACATTAAAGAACCGTATGTTTCACTTTTTTGTATTGCTGAATAATAGCCATTTTTATCAATAGCCTTTTGACCATCTTTATATGTAAGAACCTCAGATGGATCCCCCATAGCACCAGCCATTTCTTCATCTAACGGTAAACCGTCGACTAAAAATTTCAAATTTTCTCCCTCTGTTGGGGGATATAAAACATAAGCATATAAAAGACCATTATGTATACGTAATGTATTTAACTCTTCCCGCAAATCTTTATATAACGTTGACTTTGCATCATCTGAGTCAATTAATTTTTTATACGCCTCCACATCTACAAGTGAGGCGATTGTTTGTGCTTTCGTTACGCCATCACGACCTATTGCTCCTTCCACGGAATTATTCGTATTCATATATAAAATACCTATCACTAGTCCTACAATTAGGACTACCACAATACTAGCGAACAATAATACCTTATCGCTCAATCTCTGTGACTTTTTCATAAATATTCTCCTTTTCGCATCGTTTTCATTACTATATACATAGAGAATTTTAACCTTTATTAACGCCAAAAGATACATATTTTGCTATAAAAATCTAAAATAACATCTTTTTTACCTAAGTCTTGTCAAATCATGTCGCTTACTTTTCTAATTTACGATTGGCATTTTGGCGAAAAAAAAACCGTGAAGTACGCTATTGAAAAGCGTATTTCACGGTTTTTCCTATTTTTATTTAACAACGATATTAACAAGTTTACCTGGAATTACAATAATTTTTACCAAGTCTTTACCTGCCATATATTCTTGTACTTTTTCATCAGCTAATGCTACTTTTTCGATTTCTTCTTTTGAAGCATCTTTTGCAACGATGATTTTTGCACGTACTTTACCAGCCACTTGAACAGCAACTTCTACTTCATCGTCTACTAGTTTAGACGCATCGTATGCTGGCCATTGCTCGTAAGACAATGTTTCTTCATGACCTAACAGCTGCCATAGCTCCTCTGCGACATGTGGTGCAATTGGTGCTAGCATTTTCACAAACCCTTCAGCGTAAGCCGTTGGAATAACTTCTGCTTTGTAGCAATCATTAATGAATACCATCATTTGTGAAATGGCTGTATTGAAACGAATACCTTCGTAGTCTTCTGTCACTTTTTTCACTGTTTGGTGATATGACTTTTCTAGGAATTTATCGTCTGAAGTTTGAACCTTCGCTGATAATGTACCATCTTCCTCACTGACAAATAAACGCCAAATACGGTCTAGGAAACGACGAGCACCATCTAAGCCATTAGTAGACCATGCAACTGATGCTTCTAATGGACCCATGAACATTTCATAAAGGCGTAGTGTATCTGCACCGTGAGACTCAATAATCTCATCTGGGTTCACGACATTGCCTTTTGATTTAGACATTTTTTCATTACCTTCACCAAGAATCATGCCTTGGTTAAATAATTTTTGGAATGGCTCTTTCGTGTGAACAACACCTAGATCATATAGTACTTTGTGCCAGAAGCGTGCGTATAGTAAGTGCAATACTGCATGCTCTGCTCCTCCGATATAAATATCGACTGGTAACCAACGTTTTAGTAACTCTGGGTCAGCAATCGCTTCCGTATTGTTCGGATCAATATAACGTAAGAAGTACCAGCTTGAACCTGCCCATTGAGGCATTGTATTTGTTTCACGGCGACCCTTCATACCTGTTTCAGGATCTACAACATTTACCCAATCTGTAATATTAGCTAATGGAGATTCTCCTGTTCCTGATGGACGAATATTATCTGTTTTCGGAAGCATTAAAGGTAATTCTGCTTCTGGAACTGGAGTTGTTGTGCCATCTTCCCAATGAATCATTGGAATTGGCTCTCCCCAATAACGTTGACGAGAGAATAACCAGTCACGAAGACGATAAGATACTTTTTTCTCACCTACACCTTTTTCTTCTAACCATTCAATCGCTTTAGCAATACCATCTGCTTTATTTAAGCCGTCAAGGAAGTCAGAGTTAATGTGCTGACCGTCACCTGTAAATGCTTCTTTGTCGATGTCTCCACCTTCAAGCACAGCTACGATGTCTAAGCCGAACTCTTTGGCAAATTCATAATCACGTTCGTCGTGAGCAGGAACCGCCATAATAGCACCAGTGCCATACGTAGCTAACACATAATCAGCAATCCAAATCGGCACTTTTTTACCGTTAATAGGATTCACTGCATAAGCGCCAGTAAATACACCTGTTTTTTCTTTAGCTAAATCAGTACGCTCTAAATCCGATTTCATTTTTACCTTTTCAAGATACGCTTCTACAGCAGCTTGTTGTTCAGCTGTTGTAATTTCAGCTACTAGTTTATGCTCAGGTGCAAGTACTGTATAAGTAGCACCGAATAACGTATCAGGGCGTGTAGTAAATACCGTAAAGTTTTTATCTGTTCCTTCAATGCCAAATGTTACTTCAGCACCTTCAGAGCGTCCAATCCAGTTACGTTGCATATCTTTAATCGATTCTGGCCAATCAACTTCTTCTAAATCATCAATTAGACGATCCGCATAGGCAGTAATTTTCAGCATCCATTGTTTCATTGGGCGACGTTCTACCGGATGTCCTCCGCGCTCAGATTTTCCATCAATGACTTCTTCATTGGCAAGCACTGTACCTAATGCTGGGCACCAGTTTACAGCCACTTCATCTACATACGCTAAGCCTTTTTTATATAATTGAATGAATATCCATTGTGTCCATTTATAGTATTCAGGATCTGTTGTGTTAATTTCACGATCCCAATCATAGCTAAATCCTAGCTCTTGAATTTGACGCTTAAATGTTGCAATATTTTTTGCCGTAAATTCTGCTGGGTCATTCCCTGTATCTAATGCATATTGCTCTGCAGGTAAACCGAATGCATCCCATCCCATTGGATGTAAAACATTAAAGCCCTGCATACGTTTGAAACGTGAAAGGATATCTGTTGCTGTATACCCTTCAGGATGCCCTACGTGAAGTCCCGCTCCTGATGGATATGGGAACATATCAAGTGCATAAAATTTCGGTTTATCCGTTTCATTTTCTGTTTTGAATGTTTTGTTGACATCCCAATATTGCTGCCACTTTTTTTCAACTTGTTGATGATTAAAGCTCATAATATTTCCTCCTTATATATGTTCAATACCACTTATCGTAAGAATTGACAAAATATTTAAAAAATAAAAAAACTCGCCCCTTCCTTTGTCAGAAGGGACGAGAGCATTCTTATCTCCCGCGGTACCACCCAAATTAGTGATTACACTCGGCTCAAGCTTCCTTAACGCGGAAATGACGGCACACATAACACTTATGTACGCAGACTCAGCAGGCGAGTTCAATTTGCATCCCTACTAGCTTCCACCAACCGCTAGCTCTCTAAAAAGAACCACAAATTTACTATTCCTCATCAATGTCTTTACATGTATTGCATTTATTCTAATGGAAAGTCCTAAAAAGCACAAGCCTCTTTTTATCGGTGCCAGGCACGCACACAATTCACACACAATTAGCGAAAAAAATTATTTCCCATGATTTTTGGATAGATTCGTGATATTTCAACCTTTTTCCTTGATAAAAATAAAATTATTAGTTGCTTCTGATACTTTCCTATATTTGACGTTATTTTCATTCATTTTTATGCTATAGAAAACGAAAAAGGAGGAAGTATCGTGTGCCAAGAAAAAAACGACTTTGGTCTCCACATCATTATCATCATGTAGTAATGCGTGGCAACAATCGTCAACCTATTTTTTTGAATGTTGCTGATTACGATGCTTTTTTTCGTGTACTGCAATATGCTTATCAAAAATACACTTTTAGCATTGTTGCTTATTGCATTATGTCTAACCACTATCATCTTCTAATTCAGTCACCTGAAGTTCCACTAGGGAAATTGATGGCGGTCATCAATTGGCGCTACAGTAATTACTTTAAAAAGAAATATCAATATTGCGGTCATCTGTATGAGAGTCGCTATTTTGCAGATCTTGTTCCCTCACAACTAGATATGCTAAGTGTTAGTCGCTATATCCATCGCAATCCTATATCAACAGCTCCACCTATTGTTGCGAACATGGAAGATTATCCATATAGCTCCTATCATCTTTATAAGCATAATACATCACCAGATTACCCATTTCTTAATACGAGTATTCTCAAAAATTGTTTACTTCAAACCTCACAGTTTCATCCTCCATCCTATTGTCAATATTGCGAAGTACAGCAAAGCGAGTAATTGCTAATGCAGTACAAACTGAAAAAGGCTCCACACGATAATTCATCATGTGGAGCTTTTATTTAACCCAGCTTCAATTGTCAGAATCTTTTCTGTGCCTGTCACTCGAGGGTCACCTGAGGAAAAGTCCACGCATTCGTGGAAGGCAAAATGTTTGCAGCCGATGCATTTGTTCATATCTAAATCCTTTAATGCCCTGTTAATAGCATCTCCTGTATGTTCATAGAAATTATCTTCTCCAATTTGATCGTATAAACCATTACGAAGCAGTGCCACTTTTAAATCTTTAGAGACACCCGTTACTAAAACGATGCCACCTTGTGTTGTGAAGTTTTGCACGATATTGCTAAAATAAGACTCTCCCGTAGAATCCATAAAAGGCACTTTACTCATACGCAAAATTAAAACTCTTGGATGGTCGTTCATTGAATGTTGTAATGTCTGCTCAAAGGTTTGTGCTGCACCAAAAAATAGCGGCCCCTCAATTGAATAAATACTAATTTGTGGGCAGTCATGCTTTTGATTGACAACATGCGGCTGTACCTTGCCATTATTTTTTGTATGGTCTGGTAAAACCTTATCTACAACCAACTTCTCACTCATTCGTTTAACAAATAATACAATCGCCAAACCAAGCCCTACTTCTACAGCTATCGTTAAGCTAGCGAAAACCGTAAGTAAAAACGTAATCATTAAAACAAGTGAATCTCCTGATTTCGCTTTCACAATATGGGCGAAATGCTTTCGTTCACTCATATTCCACGCTACGACCATCAACACCGGTGCCATACTAGCTAACGGAATATGAGAAGCAAAGGGCGCTAACAACAATAACGTGACTAATACAAAAACACCATGAATAATACCTGACATTGGGGATGCCGCACCCGTTTTTATATTTGTTGCAGTACGCGCGATTGCCCCTGTAGCAGGAATCCCTCCAAATAAAGGTGTTACGATGTTCGCTATGCCTTGCCCTACTAGCTCACGATTACTATTATGCTTACTATTTGTCATTCCGTCAGCAACTACCGCTGATAAAAGAGATTCAATTCCTCCCAACATAGCAATGACAAATGCAGGCCCAATTAATAATTGCATTCGTTCAAAGGTAATTTCAGGTATTGAAAACGCCGGTAAAGTATTTGGAATTTGGCCGTAAGCTGTAGCAATTGTTGCAACTTGTCCTGAAAAAAAGAAGCTAGCAACAAGTGTAGAAACAACAATACCTACCAATGCGCCAGGTACTTTTGGAAAAACTTTAGGTGTCACTAATATTATTACAAGACAAATGATTGCGATAAAAATACTATAATAATTTGTTGTACCAATATGCACAAAGAGCTCTTTCATATTAGCGATAAAATATTCATGCCGTGTAATATTTGTCAGACCTAAAAAATTGGCTATTTGCCCCGTAAAAATAATGACCGCAATACCCGCAGTAAACCCTATCGTTACAGGACGCGGAATAAATTTTATTAGGGAGCCCAGCTTGAAAATGCCCATTAAGCATAGCAAGACACCCGCCATTAACCCCGCAATCAATAGATTTTCATAGCCGTATGATAAGACAATTCCTAATAGAATGGGCACAAAAGCACCAGTAGGACCACCAATTTGATATTTTGAACCACCAAAAAGTGAAATTAGTATGCCTGCAATACACGCTGTATAAATGCCGTATTCTGGTTTTACACCTGATGCAATTGCAAAAGACATCGCTAAAGGAATTGCAACAATACCAACAATAATCCCAGACAATAAATCCTTTTTGAAAAGATTTACAGAATAACCTTCAAACCGCCCCGTAAACAGTGACTTCATATAGTAATCTTCCCTTCGAAATAATAAATTCTTTGAATCCAGACCGTTCTTTTATTCAATACTAGGCTGTTTTCTAAGGGGGAAATGAAAATATGACCTTACATCATCTCTTCATCATTTTCACTGACGGTCATTTCTTCTAATCTTGAAATTGTATGAATTAAATGGTTGTTAAAAATGTCTTTGGCAACACGCAGCAGCTCAACAATCATCGGATCACTCAAAGAATAGTAAACTTTTTTTCCTTCCTTCGTGCCATAAACAATATTTTTCGCCCGTAATACACTTAGCTGCTGCGAAACTGCTGAGCCCTCTTTTTCAAGGCAACTTTGAATCTCATTAACACTTTTCTTACCATCTACCAATAATTCAAGAATTCTAATTCGTAACGGGTGTGCTAAAGCTTTAAAAAAATCGGCTTTAAACTGTTGTAAGCCCTCTTCCACGTTAATCCCCCCATTATTATGTCTACATATTCAAATATTTGAATATGTATGATTGTATCGTTTTGCGAGGTCAATTTCAATCCAAAAAATAAAAAAAGCGAATGATTTTCATTCGCTTTAATATAAATCGTCTTTAATTTTCAGAATTGTTTCCGTGCCTGTCACTCATCAGCAACGGTCGGTCATACATAAGGCATGGGAAAATACCCATTAATACAACGACTACTAAAATAGAAACGAGTGCAATCATTCCAAACTGATCTACCATTATGCCACCGAACAATGGACCTATCATACGGCCTGCTGTTGCCGCACTATTGATAATCCCTTGGTAGAAACCCTCTCGGCCTTTTGGTGCAAGCTGATTCGCGATTGTAGGTAATGCTGGTGTATAAAACATTTCTCCAAATGTTAGTACGACCATTGCAGCTGCAAACATTTTAAAATCTTCAGCAAATGCTATAATTCCAAATGAAGCTGCTATAAGCGTAATACCAAATACTAATTGTCGCTTTATTTGATGCTCCCAGCGTCTCACAAGTGGAGCGATTAACGGCTGCCCAATCACTATGAGAAGTCCATTAATAGTCCAAAGTAAACTATATTGCTTTAACCCTAAACCTAAATCTTGTGTATACGAAGAAATCGTCGCACTCCATTGTGAATAAGCAAGCCAGCATAATACAGAAGACGTGCTTAAAATTAATAGCGCATAAAATGGTGCTTTATTTGTAATGCGTTTACTCTCACTTACTACATTTTTCAGCGCTATACTTTCTGAATCTATTCCTTTAAATGTAATCAATGCTATGAGGAAAAATAGAATATACATTGCTAAATTGACCACAAAGACATAATCAAATTGATAATCTGCAACAATGCCAGCTAATGCAGGACCAACAGCAACACCAACATTTTGTGCTAAATAAATCGCATTAAACGCTTTACGTCCGCCCTCAGGCCAAGCAGCTCCAGCTAGCGCAAACATTCCTGGAAATACAATGCCTCCACTAAATCCAAGGACAGTTAAGAACCACACATAATGAGGCCAACCATGCCAAATCGTTAAGCCGACTAACGAGGCAACTGTTAAAAGAATACCTAGCATAATAGACTTGTAGCCACCAATTCTATCAAATAAAAATCCACCTAAAAGATTCCCTAACACACCTGCAGCCGAATTCAACATTAAAATAAAGCCAGCCATGGCAAGTGTCTTTCCTAGGTAGTCATGCATATAAATGGCATTTAAAGGCCATAAAAAAGAGTTGCCCGTCGTGTTCACAAGCATACCGATAATTAAAAACCAAACACTTTTTGGCATATTCTTGACCTCCGTTATTTCGTATCTCTAAATAGCTAGTTTATGCTGAAAAATAAAAAAGTACAAGGAAAATAAATTTACCTTTTCTTCATAAAATATTCCTTTTTTAAATAGACTTTTTTCCTCACTGTGCTCTTGCTATAGCAGACATGCATTCCTCCATCTGGACAATAAATCACATTGCTTATTTAAATGAATAAACTTATATCTCAACCATTCCTACATATTAAAATTCTTATCCATGACGGAACCTTACGCACATGATAAAATATAACGTTAGAGGAGTGAAATACATGACAGAAATAAACTTTCCTTTTCCTACAGAGGGGAAAAGATACTATACATGGAATCGATATTTACGTGATCAGTTTGGTCACAAAGTATTTAAAGTAGCGCTCGATGCAGGTTTTGATTGCCCGAACCGTGATGGTACTGTTGCATTTGGGGGTTGTACATTTTGCAGTGCTGCAGGGTCAGGAGACTTTGCGGGTAATAAAGTAGACCCAATTGATGTGCAGTTCGCAGAAATTCGTGACAAAATGCATCAAAAATGGAAAGATGGCAAGTATATGGCTTACTTCCAAGCGTATACAAATACACATGCACCGCTTCCTGTCTTAAAGGAGAAATTTGAGGCAGCATTAGCGCAAGAAGGCGTAGTAGGACTTTCCATTGCGACACGTCCAGACTGCCTTCCTGATGATGTTGTAGAATATTTAGCAGAACTCAACGAACGCACTTATTTGTGGATTGAACTCGGCCTTCAAACAGTTCATGAAAAAACAGCAAACCTCATTAATCGTGCACATGACTATGCAACATATGTAGAAGGTGTTGAAAAACTTCGTAAGCACGGAATTCGCGTATGTTCACATATTATAAATGGGCTTCCACTAGAAGACTATGACATGATGATGGAAACTGCACGCGCAGTTGCAAAGCTCGATGTCCAAGGCATTAAAATCCATTTACTCCACCTATTAAAAGGGACACCAATGGTAAAACAATATGAAAAAGGCATGCTAGAATTTTTAGACCAAGATGTTTACACAAAACTAGTAGCCGATCAGTTAGAAATTTTGCCACCACATATGGTAATTCATCGTATAACAGGTGACGGGCCCATTGATTTAATGATTGGACCGATGTGGAGTGTCAATAAGTGGGAAGTACTGAATGGGATTGATGCGGAGTTAGAACGCCGTGGCAGTTGGCAAGGTAAGTTTTATAATGCTGAGGTCACAAAATGAAGCTTCAACGAGTCTTACAATATGCACAGCAATTATTAGTAGACACGATACAAGAAGGCGATACAGTTGTAGATGCCACAGCTGGAAACGGCCATGATACATTATTTTTAGCACAGCTTGTTGGCGATAACGGACAAGTTTATGCATTTGATGTGCAAAAAAGCGCTGTTGATGCTACTTTACATCGTCTGCTAGACAACGCGTTAGAGCACCGTGCCCTAGTGTTACAAACTGGGCACGAAAATATAAACCAACATGTGCAAAAGCCCGTTACTGCTGCAATTTTTAATCTTGGCTATTTACCTGGTAGTGACCATGATATCGTGACAAAACCGAATACAACTATACAAGCGATTAAAGATTTACTACAACTCCTAAAAATTGGAGGCTTAATTGTGCTTGTCATCTACCATGGCCATCCAGGTGGTAAGGAAGAACGTGACGCTGTTATTGAATTTGTCAGTCATTTACCACAAAAATATGTACATGTGTTAAAATACGAATTTTTAAACCAACAAAACGATCCACCATTTGTCATTGCCCTAGAAAAAATGAAAGACTTACCTACCAATTAACCCTTTTTACAAAAGCCCGAACTTGAAATTTCGGGCTTTTTCCTTTCTCAGAGGCACAAAGAATTATGATGGAATACTTTTTAATATAGAAAATACTGTTTCTATATAATTTTAGCTAGATGTCTTCTAAGATAGACTCTACTTATTCATCAAAATCTTAGACAAAAGACATAAAACAGTTAACGCTTGATACTTTTGTCATTTTTTTATCTTTTTGATTTTCAAAAAAATGAAATTCCCCACTAACTTAGAATTGGTGCCAGGCACTCAAACAATTATACGAGTTGATTGGAGTGGAGGGCGACGACACCTGCTCATAACGCACAAAACGTAAGACGCAACAGACCGTGTGATAGAGAGGGTTGTGGCTTACAATGTACCCGCAGAAAGCGTCCGCCCGTTGCAGCAATAAAAATAAAAAAGCCCTCTCATAATGAGAGGACCCTTTTTACACATTATTTATTTTTTCGTTTATCATTGTATTCAATCCAAAAATCTGCACCTTTAATTCCTAGTTTACGAGGATCAAAAACAGGGTCTTTGCCCTCTTTTTTCTGTTTCTCGTAATCTTTTAATGCTAGAATCGCAGGTTTCATAATAATTAAGATAGCAATTACATTTATCCATACCATTAAACCTAAACCAACATCTCCCATTGCCCACGCAAGGTCAGATGTACGAATCGTTCCATAAAATGTTGCAATCAAAAAGGCAATCTTAGCTATCCAAATGAAAATCTTTTCGGTTTGCCCAGTGAATAAGTAGGCTACATTCGTTTCAGCTATATAGTAGTACGCCATGATTGTCGTAAATGCAAAGAAGAACAAAGCAATTGCTACAAACTCTGAACCAATGCCTGGCAATGAAGATTCCACTGCATATTGTGTATACGCAGCACCTTCTTTAATACTTTTCGCAAACGTGATTTGTTCGTCTCCTGTAAGACCGTTTTGATTGAATTCTCCTACGTAAATAAACGAATCTGTACCTTCAACAGCCTTTTCATTTTGAACATTATACATACCTGTAAATAAAATCATAAATGCAGTAGCCGAACAAACTAATAATGTATCAATGTACACAGATGCTGCTTGTACAATACCTTGTTTCGCAGGGTGTGAAACTTCTGCAGCTGCAGCTGGATGCGCTCCAGTTCCTTGACCAGCTTCGTTTGAATAAATACCACGCTTAACACCCCAAGCGATTGCTGAACCAATAATACCCCCAAATACTTCTTGAGCACCAAAAGCACTTGAAAAAATTAAAGAAAATACAGCAGGCACTTGTGAAATATTCATAAAAATGATAATAATTGCCATTAGAATATAAGCTAAAGCCATGAACGGTACAACGACCTGTGCTACATTTGCAATCGATTTAACCCCACCGAAAATAATTGCACCTAATAATACGACAATTATTATTCCTGTAATCCAAGGTTCCATACCGAAAGCGTTTTCAACAGCAACCGAAATTGCATTCGATTGAACGCCAGGCATTAATATTAACATTGCGATTAACGCCGCAATCGCAAAAATGACTGCAAACCATTTTTGCCCCATTCCTTTTTCAATGTAAAAGGCCGGACCACCACGGTATTCTGTATCTTTCTCTTCTTTATATATTTGTGCTAATGTCGACTCAACATAAGCCGTCGCCGCACCGATGAAGGCAATTGCCCACATCCAAAAAATTGCACCAGGCCCCCCCATTGCGATTGCAGTTGCCGTACCAGCAATATTACCTGTACCAACACGCCCTGATAATGCAATCGACATTGCCTGGAAAGAAGAAATTCCTTTTTCCGATTTCTCTCCTTTAAACATTAAGACGAACATATCCTTAATGAGTCTTACTTGTAGGAACCGTGTAATGATTGAAAAGAATAAACCAATCAATAAAATACCATAAATAAACCACGGCCCCCATAAAATACTGTTTAGAAAACTTACAATACCTTCCATTTTACCCCTCCCAAAATATGAATATTCTTACTTTAAGACATTATAGTATTACATTTTTCTGAAAATTACAATATTATTTCCAAGTTACTATACATCTTATTCAACAATATTTTTCGGAGGGGAAACATTCTATCGAATTATATATCCAATTCGACGCAAGGCATTATTAACAAAATCTCGGATATAGACAAAAATCTCTTCACGCTCTATTTCATGGAATAGATTATGGTAGCATTTTGCCCATTCTTTAAATTGGAATTCAGCAAACTCCTGTTGATGTAGCCAATTGCGTGTTTGTCTAGTTTCCGTGATACTATCTCTTTCACCAGTCATAATAAGCATAGGCGTGTTCGGAAACTCTGCTTTTGGCATGACCGCTAAATTGCGCATCATTTGCTGTAATTCACGATACCACTTTACTGAGATAACGGACTTAAAAGGAAACTCGTCCTTCATTTCATCTCTACCTTCGACACTACGCGTTAATTTGTCAAAAGAGATATCGTGTGTCATTTTAACGCTTGCCGTTAAAGCACTTAAGCTCGTTAATGCATTTGATAACTTACCAGGCTGTAATTTTAAATGCAGCCAAGGTGATGTCAAAATAATTCCTGCACACTCATATTTTCTCTTATGCATTGTATGAAGGATTAACGTTGCTCCTAGTCCGTGCCCCATTAAAAACACTGGCAAATCATATGAAAAAGCATTTTCAATTAAATGCCTTGTATATTTGTTGTACTCTTTAAAGTCCTCATCATGGACACGTGAGAGTTTCGCATTTGCCCCATGATTCGGTAAATCCCCCATGACTACGTGGAAGCCTTCCATTCTGAGTTTTTCAATAAGCCATGCGTACCAACGGTGATTTTCATAAGCACCGTGAACAATAGCAATCACAGCCTTCGCTTGTCCATCAGCTTCCCATTTCCACATTCACATAGTCCTCCTAAATAAATAGTTACACAATGATTATAACGAAATATTCTCGTCTTTATAAAATTATATTTGCATAAAATTGCGCATTTGATACGATAATACTACATCAAAGAAAGAAAAGAGGCGTTTAGCATGATTTATCCGTTTAAAGACAAAACACCTAATATCGATCCATCAGTTTTTATAGCTGACTATGCAACCGTTACTGGTGACGTAACGATTGGTGCCGAGACAACTATATGGTTTAATACAGTTATTCGAGGTGATGTATCACCAACAATAATTGGTAAACGAGTAAGTATCCAAGATCTTTGCTGTCTACATCAAAGTCCAAAATATCCATTAATAATCGAAGATGAAGTAACAGTTGGACACCAAGTAACTTTACATAGCTGTACAATTCGAAAAAATGCATTAATAGGTATGGGATCAATCGTGTTGGATGGGGCAGAGATAGGAGAAGGTGCATTTATTGGTGCGGGTAGTCTTGTACCTCCAGGTAAAGTCATTCCTCCTAATTGCTTAGCATTAGGTCGTCCAGCAAAAGTTGTACGTGAATTAAATGCTGAAGATAAAGAAGACATGGAACGTATCGTTAGAGAATACGCCGAAAAAGGTCAATATTACAAATCTCTTCAAAAATAATGGATGCCCTAAAAATACGCGGGCTGCGATATAGGTGTAAGTGCTCTAGTAATAAACAAAGTTATATAGGATAAAAAATAAATTCGCGATTTCCTTCCAAGGTAAACGGAAAGACGCGAATTTTTTTGCAATCAATTACGCCTAGGCATCATTTCATCCAAATTTTTACAGTATGCTCGAAAAGCGCCTTAGAAAATCTATGACATCCGCCTAGGCCTTTAACTTGCTTCAGCATTCAAATCCAACCTTTAGAAGTGGGGTGTGAATGCTGAAGCAAGTTAGAAAGGGGCCATTACGTAGCCCCTTCACTAAAACATTTGCTTATGTTTACCACATATTCGAATGCTCTTTACAAAATAGCTTATAGACTTGCTTTTTCTCTTAATGCATCAGCCTTGTCCGTATTTTCCCAAGGCACATTTAAATCTGTACGACCAAAGTGACCATAAGCAGCCGTTTGTTTGTAAATTGGGCGACGTAGATCTAGCATTTTAATGATGCCTGCTGGACGTAAATCAAATAGTTCGCGAACCCATTGTACGATTTCGCTTTCGCTTACTTTTCCTGTACCAAATGTATCTACTGCGATTGATACTGGTTGTGCTACACCAATGGCATAAGCAAGTTGGACTTCAGCACGTTCTGCTAAACCTGCAGCAACAATATTTTTTGCCACATAACGAGCAGCATATGCAGCTGAACGGTCTACTTTTGTAGCGTCCTTACCAGAGAATGCACCACCACCATGACGTGCATAGCCACCGTATGTATCAACGATGATTTTACGCCCAGTAAGTCCAGCATCTCCTTTAGGTCCACCAATAACAAAACGACCTGTTGGGTTGATGAAATATTTCGTTTGAGCATCTAATAACTCACTAGGTACTACTGGTGCTATTACTAACTCTTTTAAGTCTGATTGAATTTGTTCAAGTGATGCTTCTTCATCATGCTGTGTTGAAATAACAATAGTATCGACACGAACTGGGATGTTGTGTTCATCATACTCAATTGTCACCTGTGTTTTACCGTCTGGACGTAAATATGCTAGTTCACCTGATTTACGTACTTCTGTTAAACGACGAGCTAATTTATGCGCTAAACTAATAGGTAATGGCATTAACTCAGGTGTTTCGTTACAAGCGTAACCGAACATTAAGCCTTGGTCACCTGCGCCAATAGCTTCAATATCTGCATCAGTCATAGAACCTTCGCGCGCTTCTAATGCTTGGTCTACACCTTGGGCAATATCTGGTGATTGTTCACCAATTGCAACTAGTACTGCTAAGTTTTCAGCATCAAAGCCATATTTACCGCGTGTATAGCCGATTTCTGCTACTGTATCACGCACGATACCTTTAATATCTACATAAGTAGAAGTAGTGATTTCCCCTGCTACTAATACTAATCCTGTTGTTACAGTTGTTTCACACGCTACACGTGCATTTGGATCTTCTTTTAAAATGGCATCTAAAATGGCATCCGAAATTTGGTCACAAATTTTGTCGGGATGTCCTTCTGTTACACTCTCTGATGTAAACAATCGACGGTTTGTCATTTGATTTTCCTCCTATTACTCTTACAAATAGCATTTGCGAAATTAATACGGTACTCATTACCCATGTCAAGTTCGCTCCTGAAGGATAGAACTTTCAAGCCGTTGTTGCTTTTAACATGAGGATTTCGAAAGATCCGTCATTATAATAAGGAAAGAATTGTATATACTTACCTTTACATTCATTATGAAAATAAAAAAAATCCTTTTCTCACGTACTTTACATGAGGAAAGGAATAATGACTTCGTAACCTTTCACTCTTATCGTTCAAGGGTTTTCCCCTTGCATCAGGTTGGCACCAGCGCATGTCGTGAAATAGTTCATGCAGGTTGCCGGGTTTCACAGGGCCTGACCCTCCACCAGCTCGGGATAAGAGTATCCGTTCAATTCCTCATCTTACGTAAAAGGTCGAACGTTGTCAATTATTTTATGACTTTTTGTTGAAAGTTATTTAAAACACGAAAATAATTTTTGAATTAGTATAGATTATTAAAGCAATTGTGTTATACTATTTTTGAAATTAAGAAAAACTCCCTCAAACTCAAGGGAATACTATAAAAAAGGATGGTATTTAATCGATGAATTCAGTAGAAATTGCAAACGAACTGAAGGAATTATTAAACGGCGGGAACATTAACGTTCAACTTTCAGTACCACAATTAGCGGAAAAAGCTACATCTCGTGGTGAGGCTATGTTAACAGTAGATGGCGCAGTTCGTGCAGAAACTGGCAAATACACTGGTCGTTCACCTAAAGATAAATATACGGTAGAAGAAGAAAGCACAAAAGATAAAATTGACTGGGGTAAAGTAAACCAACCAATTTCTTCGGAAGTGTTCGATAACTTATATGTAAAAGTAGTTAAATACTTAAAAGAACGTGACGAATTATTCGTATTCAACGGTTTTGCTGGTGCTGACAAAGATTCACAATTAAGCATCCAAGTAATCAATGAATATGCTTGGCATAATCTTTTCGCCCATCAATTATTTATCCGTCCAACACAAGAAGAATTAGCTTCTCATGTTGCTGACTTCACAGTTATCTCAGCTCCTAACTTTAAAGCAGATCCAGCTATCGATGGTACATCTTCTGAAACATTCATTATTGTATCACTTGAAAAGAAAATCATCCTAATCGGTGGTACTGAATATGCTGGTGAAATGAAAAAATCTATTTTCGGTATTATGAACTACCTATTACCACAACAAGGCATCCTATCAATGCACTGTTCAGCAAACGTAGGTGAAGCTGGCGATGTGGCATTATTCTTCGGTTTATCTGGTACTGGTAAAACAACTTTATCAGCTGACCCTGACCGCAAATTAATCGGTGACGATGAGCACGGCTGGTCTGACAACGGCGTATTCAACATTGAAGGTGGTTGCTATGCAAAAACAATTAACCTTTCTGCTGAAAAAGAACCTGAAATCTATAACGCAATCCGCTTCGGTTCTGTACTAGAAAACGTAGCTGTAGATCCTGAAACTCGTGTTTGTGATTACGATGATGTTTCATTAACAGAAAATACACGTGTTGCTTACCCTATCCAATATATTGAAAATATTGTTGATCCATCTGTTGCAGGTCATCCAAAAACAATCGTTTTCTTAACTGCTGATGCATTTGGTGTATTACCTCCAATCAGTAAATTAACAAAAGAACAAGCAATGTATCACTTCCTAAGTGGTTTCACATCTAAACTTGCAGGTACTGAACGTGGTGTAACAGAGCCAGAACCAGTATTCTCTACATGCTTCGGTTCTCCTTTCCTTCCACTTCCAGCAACTGTTTATGCTGAAATGTTAGGTCAAAAAATCGATGAGCATGGCGCACAAGTATTCTTAGTAAACACTGGCTGGACTGGTGGCGAATACGGTACAGGTAGCCGTATGAAGCTTTCTTACACTCGTACAATGGTACGTGCTGCAATCGATGGTAAACTAAACAACGTTGAAACGACTCAAGATGCTGTATTTGGCTTACACATTCCTACATCAGTTGAAGGCGTACCTTCAGAAGTGCTTAACCCACGCGATGCATGGGCAGACAAAGCTGCTTATGATGTAAAAGCTGCTGAACTTGCTGGTCTATTCAATGGCAACTTCAAGAAATTCTCAAATGTTTCTGAAGCAATCACTAAACTTGGTGGTCCATTAAAATAATAATGCGGCTAAGGGAACGATTTATTCGTTCCCTTTTTTTTACCCGTTTTTATAAAAAATACTCTTCAAATTTTTATGTTTTGGATAGTATTGGAGGATACATATGAAAAAAAAATACAAAATACTAGTTGGCATCATCGTTTCATTATTTGTATTGTTTATCGGAGCTGGATTTATTGCAGGCAATTACTTTTACAACTTGGCGTTAAATCCACAATCTGATAAATCAGCCGTTCTTGATGCACCACATAATTTAATTGATTCAAATCCGAATGAAGTGAAAGAGAAAGAGGCTCGTGAAACATGGTTTAACAGCCATTACGAAGAAACAACGATTCAATCCGTAGATCAACTAAAACTACATGCCTATTCCATTAAAAATCAAAATGATTCAAACAAATGGGCAATTATTTTTCATGGATATTCAAGTGATGGATTACAGATGACCAAGTATGCAAAACACTTCTATGATATGGGCTATAATGTACTTATTCCTGATGCGAGAGGTCATGGTAAAAGTGAAGGAGACTATATCGGAATGGGCTGGCATGATCGCTTAGATGTCGTGTCATGGATTGACAATACGGTTCAATTAAATAACGATGCAGAAATTGTCCTTTTTGGTGTTTCGATGGGAGGCGCCACAGTAATGATGGCATCTGGTGAAGAATTACCTACAAACGTTAAGGCAATCATCGAGGATTGTGGCTATTCTTCTGTTTGGGGCGAATTTTCTTATCAGCTAAAAGCGATCTTCCACTTACCAGCCTTCCCTATCATGTATTTTGCTTCAGCCGTAACGAAATTAAAGGCTGACTATACACTTGGTGAAGCTGATACGGTCAAACAAGTTGCAAAATCACAAACACCGATGCTATTTATCCACGGTAGTAACGACACATTCGTCCCTTCTTCAATGCTAAATGAAGTCTATGAAGCAGCCAATGTGCCTAAAGAAAAACTACTTGTTGAAGGTGCTGGACACGGTAGAGCCGAAAATGTAGCAGGAGCAAAATATTGGGAAGCAATCCAATCTTTTTTAAGCACCTACGCAAAATAATCGGTGCCAGTCACTCACACAATTTACTATTCTAGTCCTATTTTTTATAACTAACATAATAAAAATCCACGAACATTCCTATGGCAACACAAGTAGCCTAAGCCGCAACAACGGCACAGTTAGCGAGGTTGCGGCCTACCTTGTGCCCATGGAATGCGCAGTGGATTTTTATGATTTATAAGTGCCAGTCACTCAAACAATTTAAAATGTTCCTTTGCTATGATCATTGTTTCTTCATCCATTCGCACAAAGCGCGCACAGTTTCGCGATTTTGAGCAGGTGGATATTGATGTGCAAAACGGTAATCATACCACGTTTCAAACTTTTTATTGGCGTCCTCTAAGAAAAATACTAATTGCCTTGCATGTTCAATATCTACATTTTCATCACGATAGCCGTGAATAATAAGCACCGGTGCTGTAATGTGTTCAACTTCAAATAAAGGTGTACGTGCATCATAAGCCTCTGGTACACGATTAGGTGTCCCTCCAATTACGCGTTTCATCATACGACGCATATCTGTCCGCTCCCAATAAGTAGCTGTCGCATCTGAAACACCTGCCCACGTAACAACCGATGTAATATCTTTACGTAAAATTGCCGTCCACAGCGCCATAATACCTCCACGTGAAAAGCCAAACACATGAATATTATCATTGCAAAATTGCTTTAGCACATCTACTCCATGCACTGCATCATAACGATCCTGACCGGCAAACTCATCACGACCTTCTCCTCCTCTATTCCCTCGATAGTAAGGGGCAAAAACGATAAAACCTTGTGCGGCAAACTGAGCAACACGAGCTGGTCTCACCATGCCGATGCTTTGCATTCCTCCACGTAAATATAAAAACCCATCGTATGTACCTTCTGCCTTAGGCTCTGCTAGCAAGCCTTTAACCCGTAATCCAAGTGATAAATAAGTAATTTCTGATAAACGAATAGCTGGATTCGGTGAAGGGTATGGACGTTTTTCAACTATTTCACCATTGATCGTCATAACGCTTCAGCTCCTCTAGCATTTTTTGCATGCCTTCGTCCTTCATATGAAAGCTTAAATTTTGGTGACTTACAAACTCTTCATCAGTTAGCCAGACCATTCCCGATGTCTCCAAGTCAAACTCTACCTTCTCCTGACTTACAAATTGCGCAGTAAAGACTGTTTTACAAAACAATAGTTCACCATGGACAGCGTATTCTGCGAACCAACGAAGATTTTTCACATGTACACCTGTTTCTTCAAATACTTCTCTAACAGCAGCTTGTTCTAATGTTTCGCCAGGTTCTACCTTACCACCTGGAACTTCTACGCCACGACGCTTATGAATCGTGCATAACCATTTATTTTTATGCTTTAAAAAGATAAGTACATGCTTTGGCTCAACTTCAAACTCACCTCTTGTAAAGCTTAAATCGACTTGAAAACCATTTAAATCTGTAAATGAAAACATTCCATTCCACTCCTATTATTATATTGTAACGAATGTATTCATTACGTTCTGCTGACTTTATTTCATATACTGCGAGGAATCAATTACAAGGAAATAGTGACATTCTTCATTTGTTATATTGATAAATCGATGCTCTGTATCCGCTTCAAAAAAGAAGGAATCCCCTGCTGCTAATTCTTCATAAAAAGTGCCGCGTCCTAATTCAACACGTAACTTCCCGCTTTTAACAAAAATATACTCTTTTACGCCTGATTTATGTGCAGGAAATATACCCGATTCTTTATTGGCTGGAATGATATTTAAAACAAACTCAATGCCTCTAGAAGGAACGGAAGGTGATAATAAATGACGTTGAAACCCAGACTTTTCGTCGACATATATTGGGCGTTCATCTTTTCTTATAACTACAATATCCCTTTTTTCCTGTTGATCTAACAAAGCAGAAAGCGTTGTATTTAATGCCTCCGCAATTTGACAAGCTATTTGAATCGTTGGATTTTTTTCTTCTCTTTCAATTTGAGATAGCATCGAGGCACTCACGTTACTTACGACTGAAAGCTCCTGTAATGTCATCTTATTTTTTTTTCTAATAGCATTTACTTGCTTTCCAAATCCCATTATAAAAGCTCCTCTCACTACTTCGTTATTGTTCGTCCTACTATTATTTTTACTTTAGTGAAATTTTTATTTCAGAGATTGCCCTTCTACTATGATATTGTACATTATCTACAACAATCAACTTATAAGATGGTTCCCCTCAATACAGAAAAAATAACCAACATTACATATTTACACTTTAGTGAAAATAAAATATACTAAAGCGAATAAATAGTACATAGGAGTGTTGTTCAATGATAAAAGTCGTTTTAGCACTATTACCTTTAATTAGTATTTTATTTATGATATTCATTTTAAAAAAATCTTCTATTTTTACTGGCACTGTCGCTTGCATACTTACAACCGTTATCGCTATTTCTCCTGTATTTCACACCAGCGTCGTGTTGCTTCCTAAACCTTTCATCAAAAGTTTTCTTACAACAGTGCCAGTAATTTATATTTTATTTTTTGGCATTTTATTATTTCATTTAATGGAGAAATCAGGAGCGATACAAAAAATAGCTACTGCCATCGCCACCTCTACCGATGACAAAACGTATCAAGTGTTGTTATTAGCTTTAGGGCTTTCACCTTTAATTGAATCTGTTAGTGGCTTTGGCTTAGCGGTAATTGTTATTGCACCTATTTTAATAGCTTTAAAATTTAATGCGATCCAATCTTCCCTCATTGCATTAATTAGTTTATGTATAATTCCTTGGGGGACGTTAGCGATGGGCACAATGATTGGTGCATCATTAGGAAACATTCCCTTAGAGGATTTAGGTGTTGGTAGTGCCCTTCTGTGTATCCCTATTTATATTTATTTCGCCTTTTTAGTTACTTATATTGGAGTGGGAAAAAAAGCAATGAAAAAGAAACAATTGCAAATACTATGGATTGGATTGCTATTAGGTTTAAGCGTGTGGATTTGTAATCGCTTCATCAGTGTCGAGCTTGCAGGTTTAGTTGGGTCATTAACAGTTATCATAACAATTTTTATGATGATTACTTTACACAATAGGAGCAATCAGCATCGTTCTAATGCATTGTTAAAAAATATTTCTCCATATTTGCTGTTAATCGTTTTATTGTTCATTTCAAGAACCATTCCGCCCATTAAAGATTTTTTAACTCACCTATTTACCGTAACAATAAAGTCTTATCATTTTCAGTTATCTTTTTTATATTCGCCTGGATTTTTTCTCTTCATTGTTTGTCTTTTTACATGTATATTATTCCGTTTAAATAGCGCATCAATAATCGATAGCATTAAATTAACAATCAATAAATGTTACCCAGTATTGCTTACTACTTTTTTATATATTGTTGTTTCAGAAATGATGTCAGAGGCAAAGATGATTCAGCTACTATCTTTAACTGCTGCACATTCTTTTGGTTCACTTTTTATATTCATTACACCTTTAATTGGCGCTACGGGGGGTTTTTTAACTGGTAGTAATACGGCTTCAAATACGATGTTTATTCGATTACAAACAGAAACTGCGATACAGATTGGAGCTTCTCCCACTTTACTCGCTTGTATCCAAAATGTTAGTTCATCATTAATGACAATGGTAAACCCTTCTAGAGTCGCGTTAAGCTGTTCTGTTTGTAATATAACTACACTTGAAAACAACATTCAAATAAAAATGGCTATAGTTAGTATTGGTACGCTTGCCATTATTTTTATAGAAATCATTTTCCAATTACTATTTCTAAAATAAAATATTTAAGATAAAAAATGTCTAGCATAAAAAGCTAGACACGTTTATTGAAATATGGAAGCTGTTCTACAAATTCCTTTGTATCGTCATCTCCATATTCGTGAATGAGTGCGTAAATTTTCTTTAACCGTAAATCTAATTCGTCATTTTCTCTGTCCAAATGATATTGCAAATAAGGTAATTGCGCACGCCATCCATTCGCAATTTCTAATAGTTGCATTTGTTGAAATATTTTTTCGAAGACATCCAATGCTTGTCGATCTACGTTGAGCTCGAAATTCCATTGACCCTCGTATGGATTTGTATAATATGTTTTTTGAGCAAGTGAAAAATATACACGCTGACGATCCATTTATAACACCCCTTTTTCCATAGTATGGTGGTAAACAGAATGTTTTATTCGCTGGAATGTCAAACTTCCTTCACAACTAAACTAGAGCATCTATTTTATAATAGGTATAATGAACAAGAACGGAGTGAATGCAATGAGTTTAGTCTCGCTCTTAACGGTAGCAATCATAATCGTTGTTTTAGTTACAATTGCTACCATTGTAAGTGTCAATCGTGCTTATGCCTTTAAGCATACGGTTGATGAAAAGCCTAATCAAAGTTTTCATCAACACGATGAATAATCAATTACGCCACGACGTAATTGCACCAGATTTATATAGCCCGATCAGAAAACTTCTGTAAAAATCTGTTGACAGTCGCAGGGCCTTAATTTGTTTCAGCTATCGTTTGAACCTAGCCAAGCAAATTATAAACACATTCTTAAGATCATCTTTTATAATTACAATAACGAATAGAAATTGGAGTGAAAACAATGGGTGTGCCATTACCAATAATAATTATGATTGCCATGATGATGCTAATGTTTGGTGTCTCCGTCATTGTCATTCTCAAGAAAAAAGGCGACTTTTTTACACAAACAATTGATGCTAAGCCTGAGCAATCAAATTCACATCACAAGGATGGTCAAGCATGAAATATCCCTTTATATGGCTCATTCAGTTTTACAGAAAATTCATCTCACCTATGACGCCACCAACGTGCCGCTTCTATCCAACATGCTCCTCATACGGACTAGAAGCTTTTCAAAAGCACGGTGCTATTAAAGGTCTAATATTAACCGTAATACGTATTTTAAAATGCCAGCCACTTCATCCTGGTGGCTTTGATCCTGTGCCTGAAAAATGGCCTTCGAAAAAGAATTAATTTTCGAAGGTCATTTTTTCTTGTACTTTTTTCCGATGTGCGTTATTATAGAAACTGTCAAAAAAATAAATCGTAATGATTACTATTTGAAAGAGGTATCTAACATATGAAAAAAGTATTTCTATTTTTCTTAATTACTGTGCTTGCATTATTTACAGCTGCCTGCGGTGATAAATCATCTACATCGAAACAGACGACGGACAATAAAGACAAGTTATCCGTATACACAACTGTCTATCCATTGAGCTATTTTACAGAGCGAATCGGTGGCGATTTTGTAGAAGTTTCTTCTATTTATCCTCCTGGTACAAACGAGCATACATTTGAGCCAACACAAAAAGATATGATGAAATTAGCAGATGCGAATATATTTTTTTACATCGGCTTAGGGCTTGAGGGCTTTGTTGAAAATGCTAAAAAAACTTTAGCCAAGGAAGACGTTACAATGGTTGCGACTGCAGCTCAAATTTCCGATGAAAAATTAGCGGTTAGCACTGGCCATTCGCATGACGAAGAAGATGAAGCTGATCATGACCATGAACATGATGCAACTGAAGAAGATCACCATGATGAGCATGAAGCTCATGATCATGGTAGTGTCGATCCGCACGTATGGCTCTCGCCTATTATTAGTCAAGATTTAGCACTATCTATTAAAAATACATTAGTTGAAAAAATGCCAGCACAAGAAGCGACATTTACAGCAAATTATGAAGCTCTAGTAAAAGAGCTACAAGATTTAGACAGTGAATACAAAGCGATGGCTGATGCAACTCAAGACAAGACATTTTTTGTGTCACATGCAGCATTTGGCTACATCGCTGGCCAATATGGTTTAACACAAGTCCCAATTGCAGGCTTAAACTCACAAAATGAACCTTCTCAAAAAGAACTAACAGCAATTGTCGATAAAGCGAATGACTTAAATATTCATTACATTTTATTCGAGCAAAATGTTTCTTCTAAATTAGCAGAAGTCATTCAAAAAGAAGTTGGTGCTCAATCACTTGTATTGCATAATTTAAGTGTGTTAACAAGCGATGATGTAAAAAATAATGAAACGTACTTTACATTGATGAAGAAAAATATGCAAACATTAGAGAAGGCACTTAATGAGCATAAGTAATACAAAAAAACTTAGTTGTTAATATGAAGAAGGAGGTGCCCCAAGCAAAGGGGACACCTCCTTTATTATGACGTATTTTTCTTGTGGCATTCTCTTTTCAGTTCTGTCAACGCTAATGAGCCTCTTTTGTCCAACTTTAGCATACGTTTTTACATTCACAAAAATCGGACGAAGCGTAAAACTTCTCTGTAGAATGAATTTTTCATTTTGTTCATCGAAAACTATTTGAACAGACTTGCTGTTATTTTGATCCTGATTGAATAACAGAGGCGTTGGTTCTACTAATTGTTTTATATGAAGTGTATTTTCTTCTAGCATAGCGAGCCCTCTATTATAATTTAAATAATTAGTTAAAGGTTTCGTAAGAACTTCAACTTTAGTTATTTGCTGCCAATCAGCATATTTCTCACTTGTTGCCGCTGGAAAACTTGCATAATCCCATGTATGATCTTGTGCTAGTTGCTTATCAGAAACGAGAAAATAATTATAGCGTACCTCGCCCTTATGATCGGGCAATGGATCATCCCATGTAACATCAATATGGTACCACTCATTATCAAGCTTCACTAATACCCATGCATGCAATTGTTCTCCCACTTTACCTGGTACATATTGTACTTCAAAGTCTAGCATCTCTAACATCCGATATAGTACTAAAGCATAGGCCTGACATACACCCTTGTTTTCAGTTAGCAACGTGTATGGGGAATACTGACTTCCTTCACTATCCTTTGAATACTCAGAAGTTAAGACGATATAATCATGTGCAGCCTGTATTTTCTCCAGTTTGCTTAATCCATGCATAGATGCAACAATAGTTGTCAAATTTTGCTCGACAAATGCCTCCTCTTCCTGTGAGATATGATAGGTAAACTGAAATTGAATGACAATATTATTTGCATAGCCATCATATTTCCATTTGAAACTAGAAATATTGGCGTAAATATATGGATCTGTAATGGCATGTTTTATAAGCTCTGTTAGTTGGTCTTTTAAGTCAGATATATTACCAGTGTATCGAATATCAAATTCAGTAGACAATTGCATCACTTCATTCTGAATTTGCTGTTGTAATGTTTCTATTGAATTAGCCGTTGCTATATTTTGTTGTTCATAATTTGCGAATACTTGCACATGACTCATTTGTAAAACAAATAATATAATGACAACATTATATATATATTTTCTCATATGAGTCATTCTCCTTTACTAAATAGTTTATGCCGCCCATTACTTATTATGTTAATGAATCATTAATTTAATCTAAAAAAATGAGGATTTAAAAATTTAATGGGATTGTATGGTGAAAAACTACGTAGTTGTATAGTGACGAGGAAAATAAAGCAATGTCGGCAAAATGCGTGAATGTAATAGAAATTACAGGACTCTTCATAATTTCTTCTATATCAGCATAATACCCGAATTTTTATGTCTTAAAAAATCCACTGCGCTTTCCGGAGGATTGTTGAATGACTGGTACTTAGCATAGACACCTAATAGAACATAGGCTTCTCAAACCGGAAAAATCCACTTCGCTTTCCGCGGGCACGGTGTAAGCCGCAACCGCCGCTTTTGCGTAGTCTGTTGCGTCTTACATTGCGTGTATTCCCGCAGGAGTCTTCGTGGATTTTTACTTAGCTATGACACTAGCAATGCTATAAGATTCGAAATTGTGTGAGTGACTGGCACTATGGTATAGACACCTAATAGAATATAGGTTTCTCAAATCGTAAAAATCCACTTCGCTTTCCGCGGGCACGTTGTAAGCCGCAACCGTCGCTTTCGCGTCGTCTGTTGCGTCTTACATTACGTGTGTTCCCGCAGGAGTCTTCGTGGATTTTTACTTGGATATGACACTGCAATGCTATAAGATACGAAATTGTGTGAGTGACTGGCACTATGGTATAGACACCTAATAGAATATAAGCTTCTCAAATCGGAAAAATCCACTTCGCTTTCCGCGGGCACGTTGTAAGCCGCAACCGTCGCTTTCGCGTCGTCTGTTGCGTCTTACATTGCGTGTGTTCCCGCAGGAGTCTTCGTGGATTTTTACTTGGATATGTCACTTGCAATGCTATAAGATTCTAAATTGTGTGAGTGACTGGCACTATGGGAGTCCGTGGATTTTCTGTTCTTACGGTGTTAATTAAATTTGAAATTGCCAGAATTGTTTGGGTGACTGGCACTTTAAATTAATGAAAGTTATTCAGTTGAAAGTAATTCTAATAATTTTCTTCTTAGCAGCTTATTTGCTCCATTACGTGGAAGTTCATCGATAATAATGAATTGTTTTGGGACTTTATATTTAGCTAGTTTATTTTCACAATATTGCTGTAAAATTTCTATAGCTATCTGTTCCTTTAAAACAACAAAAGCTATTGGAACCTGTCCCCATTTCTCATCATCGATGCCACATACCCCCGCTTCCTGAACTGCAGGATGCGCCAATAGAACATTTTCTATCTCAGCTGGATAAATATTTTCACCACCAGAAATAATTAAATCTGCACGACGATCGACAACAAACAAATAACCATCCTCATCCATGTAGCCAATGTCTCCAGTATGAAGCCACCCCTCCTCGGTTGAACTTCTTTCGGCAAAGCGTCCAATGTATCCAGGCGTTACATGTGGGCCTCTAATACAAATTTCACCCTCACCTTGCCCATTTGGTGCTGAAATTTTTATTTGATTAAAAAATAATGGCTTGCCTGCAGAACCTATTTTTTTCATAGCATCTTCACTTGCTAGTGTTGCTGTTTGCGATGAAGTTTCTGTCATACCATATGTTTGTGCTACGGCTAAATGTAGTGCATTCGCCCGTTTTAAATAATCTACTGGCACAGGACCACCACCTGCTAGCATCAATTTAAATCGCGGTGAAGCTACCGCATTGTTTAGCTCAAGTGTATTTAGTATGCGTTCTAATGTAACAGCGACCACTGACATATGTGTAACATTGCCATCCATTATGTTTTGTGCAATAGCATCCACATTAAAATGCTCGTATAGCTGTACTTTATTGCCGTATAACAATGAACGTACTAAAATGGAAAATCCACTTATATGGAATAATGGTACTGCACACAACCAAACATCATCGGCTTGTAAGCCTATGTTGAGAACAGAAGCTGTTGCACTTGCCTGGTGATTGCCAACCGTTTGACGAACCCCCTTTGGAAAGCCTGTCGTCCCAGACGTATACATAATGGATGTTGTTTGATTGAGTGACCATTCTTTTGCAATATCAACAGATTGTTCTGCACCATTTTCTATTGCAGTAAATATATGATAAGACGTATGGGGCGGTAATTTTGCTACATCTTCATCTGCAACTAGCACAACCTCTGCTTGTGAATCTTCTAGTTGATAAGCGATTTCGGCTTGAGAAAGCCTACGATTAAGCATTACCATTTCACATTGCAAATGCATACAAGCATACATCATCACTACAAGTGCAGGCGTACTCGGCCCCATAATAGCGATACGTTGCCCTTGCTTGATATTTATTGCTGATAATTGCCGAGCACGTTTTAAAGATAGCTCATTTAATTGTTGAAACGTCCATGTTTGTCCTTCATATGTGAGAGCGCTACGTAATGGCGTTACATACGCACGCTGCAAAATCCAGTTTGGGTACATTATTTGCTTCCTCCGATCATTTACAATGATAATGGTACCGCTTTTTCCATCATCGGTCTATTCGTCTGTCTCCCCTTTATAAAAATAGAAAAAGCTCGTATCTACATAGAGATACGAGCCTTCCACCATTCCGAATCAAGGGAATCTTGGGAATTGACCGAAGTCTGGTTGACGTTTTTCTTTAAATGCGTCACGACCTTCTTTTGCTTCATCAGTAGTGTAGTAAAGAAGTGTAGCATCGCCTGCCATTTGTTGAAGACCAGCTAAGCCGTCTGTATCAGCATTCATAGCCGCTTTTAGGAAGCGTAGAGCTGTAGGAGACATTTGTAGCATTTCTTCACACCATTGCACAGTTTCGTCTTCCAATTGTGCATAAGGAACAACTGTGTTTACTAAGCCCATATCAAGCGCTTGTTGTGCATCGTATTGACGGCAAAGGTACCAAATTTCACGAGCCTTTTTATGACCGATAATACGTGCAAGATAGCCTGAACCGTAACCAGCATCAAATGAACCAACTTTTGGACCAGTTTGTCCGAAACGAGCATTGTCTGCTGCGATTGTAAGGTCACATACAACATGTAATACGTGTCCTCCACCGATTGCATAACCAGCAACCATCGCTACTACTGGTTTTGGAATAACACGGATTAAACGTTGTAAATCAAGTACGTTTAAGCGTGGAATTTCATCATCTCCTACATAGCCACCATGGCCACGTACCTTTTGGTCACCACCTGAGCAGAAAGCTTGCTCGCCTTCACCTGTTAAAATGATAACACCTACGTTTTTGTCATCGCGGGCACGAGAAAATGCATCAATCATTTCCATGACTGTTTTTGGTCTAAATGCATTGCGCACTTCAGGACGGTTAATCGTTACTTTAGCGATACCGTTATAAAACTCATACTTAATATCTTCGTAAGTATGTAATGTAGTCCATTGACGTGTCATTGAAATACCTCCTAATTAAAATTCGCCTCATAACTAAGATGAGGCGCTAACGTAAAAAACATTACGTTAAATACTCATTTACTATTGTAGCAAATTCAGCTGGATTTTCCACATGAATTGCATGTCCAACGTCATTTACTGTCATATGCTTTCCATTTTTTAATAACGCTTTCATTTCTAATGCAATATTACAAAATTTAACATCTAACGATCCGGTAATTAATAACACAGGTAATTCTAATTGTGTTAAATTGCCCCAATTTGACGGCTGCATGCCAGTTCCAATTCCCCGTAAACTGCCAGCCAAGCCCATCTCACTTTGAGCCAGTCGCTCTGATCGTACAGCTTGTCTTGCATTATTAGATAACCGTTTTTGCGACTCGAATAACGGTATATTTTCCCACGCATGAACGAAGGACTGCACACCATTATTCGTAATTTTCGTTGCTAACGCATCATCACGCTCACAACGCTCAATACGCTCTTTTGATGTTCGCAAACCAGGAGAAGCACTTTCTAACAATAACTTCTCAACACGATGCGGGTAAGCTATCGTATAGGATAATGCTATACGTCCACCCATTGAATAGCCAAGCAATGTAAATGTCTCTAATTGAAATTGACTAAAAATCTCCTCTAAATCACGCAATTGTTCATCCATTGTAAAGCGGCTATCTTGTTCCGGCACAGCTGTTTGACCATGACCGATTAAATCAATTGCTACGATACGCATATGCGGAAGATCCTTCGCCAAATTTCGCCATGTAGCGGTACTTCCAGTAAAGCCATGCAGGGCAACAATTGTTTGCCCTGCTGCTTCATTCCAAATATCTACATGTGTCTCAAGACCACGAATTATTAGCTTTGCCATGCTTTTAACCCTGCATTAATACGATTCCAAAGAGCGCGATGTGCATAAACGTTTTCTTCACGATCTGTAAAAATTTCGATTAATCGTAATGGACCTTTTTTCACCATATTAAACTTAGGTACTAATTGTGCAATATCCTCGATGCAGATGTAGTCCATATCATACATGCGAGCAATTTCTTGAAATTCGAGCGCAGTCGGTGTACCAAATAGATTCTCATAATGAGCATCTACAGTGGATTGTGGTAAATAAGAGAAAATACCACCGCCATCGTTATTCATCACAATAATTGTGATATTACATGCTTGATAGCGTGAAGCAATTAGACCATTCACATCATGTAAAAAGGCTAAATCTCCAATCAGCAAATACGTTTCACGGTTATTTCCTTGACTTAAACCTATCGCAGTTGATACAACACCATCAATACCATTAGCCCCACGGTTTGCAAAAACACGAATATCTTTTGATGTTGTCATTAAAAATGTATCGATATCACGAATTGGCATACTACTGCTGACGAATACATCACTTCCATTTGGAATTAATTCAAGTAAGCGACTTACCATTGCTCCCTCGTCAATTGCTCCTTCTGCATAGTGCTCAATATATTCAAGTGCGATGTCATTGGCATCTTGCCATTCCGCTAAGTATGCCGCTTCTAGCGCTGTTTCAGAAAGATCTAATTGGACAAGCCATTCGCCAATGCTCGCATGTAGGAAATGTGTTGATACCCCTGTAGAATCACGGAACATCGGGTCTTCATCAACAACAATATAAGCTTGTGGCTGTGTTTTTGTAATAAATTGCATAATAAACTTCGATACAGGCTGAGCTCCTAGGCGAAGAACTGTTTCAGGTTCGACAAGCGCTTTAAAGTCATCATTTTTCATAATTGCATCATATGTAGTAATCACATATGGTAGACAATCATTTGGTACGGAAGTACGCATATTTGATAGACTCTCAACAATAATTGGCCATTTTAATTGGCGCACAAACTCCCACATAACAGTTAAATCTGTTCCTAGCGGTAGCTCACCAACAATAACAAATCCTTTTTTCGTTTGTCGTAATATAGATGCAAGTTCTAGCTGAGTATCCTTTGATGGTGTTAACTGTCCAATATTACTTTGCTTAAACGTAACATCTGGAAGCTCATCACGAAAATCAATGAGCAACGGTTCACGGAACGGTACATTAATATGCACTGGACCAAAAGGTGCACTAGTTGCAATAGCTAATGCACGTGCGATATGACGCTCGATAAACGGCAATGTCGGTGCAGCACCATCCGCAAGCGGAAAATCAACACTCCACTTTACATGTGCCCCATATAAATTTGTCTGATTAATAGCCTGTGGTGCTCCTACCTCACGTAATTCATGTGGTCGATCGGCTGTTATGACAATTAAAGGTACTCGCGCATAACTTGCTTCTACAATAGCAGGATAATAGTTTGCAGCAGCAGTGCCTGATGTACATAACAACACGACTGGCTTAGCAGTAGACTTAGCAATCCCTAGCGCAAAAAATGCAGCCGCTCGTTCATCTACTTGTCGGTACATTGTCAGTTGCTTTGTTGAGGCAAAAGCATAGGCTAATGGTGTCGAACGTGATCCTGGGCTTACAACAACATGTTGGACACCTGCATGCACTAGTGATGCAACCATTTTATAAACATAATCAGTCAATATTTTCCGTTCACTCATGTACTTGTCCTCCTAACGCTCGAAGCATCGGACGGAATTTCACTAATGTTTCCTCATACTCAGATTGTGGCTCTGAATCAGCTACAATACCGCCACCTGCATATAAATAAGCTTTATCTTTTATTAAAGCTGCTGAACGAATCGCAACAGCGAATTCCCCATTCCCCTCTGCATCTAACCAACCAATTGGTGCAGCATAAAGCCCGCGATTCATCGGCTCGTATTTACGTATAGCGGTCATTGCCTCTTTTCTTGGCACACCGCCTAAAGCTGGCGTTGGATGCAAATGCTTCGTTAACTGTAAAATGGTTGCCTCGTTATTAAGCTGACCTTCAACTGGTGTATATAAATGTTGAATATCTCTAATTTTTAATAAGCGTGGTCCATCTGGTATTTTCATCGCAACACAGTTTTTACGGAACGTATCCGCAATCATATCGACTACATATTGATGTTCGCCACCATTTTTCGGATCATTTAATAAGCTTTGTCCATATGCGTTATCTTCCTCAGCTGTTTTACCTCGTTGAATTGACCCTGCAACGCATGATGAGTAGGCAAGACCATTTTCCACTTTTACAAGTCGCTCTGGAGATGCTCCAAAAAATAATAAATCTTTCCACTCTAGCCCAAACAAATAACTTTCAGGCTGTTCGTGAATAATTTGAGCTAATACTTGAGGTGAAGTTACTTGTTCCTTAAATTGCAGTGCAAGTGATCGTGCTATTACGACTTTATCTGCTTGCTTTGCCTTAATCAGTGCTGTTACCTGGTCAATTGACGCTAAATATGGTTCCTTATAGGGCTCGAAATAATCATTTATTTCAGGCTTCGCATACATTTTCACTTCTTTTACTTGTGCAGCATGGATTAAATGATCTCGCTCTTTACGCAACGCTTCAAATTGTTCATCTGCCTGCGTCGCTTTTGCGATAAGGTTTATACTTACATAGGCTTTGTCATCACGTAATACGAGCTGATACGTTGCCAAGGCAAAATAAGCCTCTGGAAAGTCTGTCCACTCACCATTCACACTATTTTGAGGATCAAATGTAAAACCACCAAACAAAATTGGTTGTAGTTCAGCCTGACCTTTTACGCAATTTTTCGTTAAGCTTTTCCATTCTGCCTCTACAGCATCAAAGCGGTCACTTTTTGCGTTATTTTGAATTGTATGGGCATGTCCTAGCCCAACTAATGTCATTGTTTTTTCTCTATTTTGCCAATAAAATCGTTCACCTTTATAACGCTCCTCGCCCGCTGCATAAAATGCAAGAGCCGATAAGCGACTTACTTCGATTGTTTCCATATAAAAATGAAGGTTTTGGCCCAAAGAGTCCACTTCTACTTCTGTGGCTTGGTACCACTTCTGTTGCATGAAAATTACCTCCGTTATTGCAATGTACATAATCAATTATGTTTTCGCGTCATAGTACGTGTTGCTATAAATTCCACGTACATAACATCATACGTCTGTCGCTTCGATTTCACACACAAAAACATCTGTGACATCCGTCTTTAGCATTACTTATTGCGCTAAAATAGCCATCCTATTTGTTTGACGGCTTTAGTCTTTCTACTGCTACGATTAGCTTAATTTATATTCCCATCTCTCAAATGCATGTACTATTGTATCATTTTTTTAAACATAACTGTATGTAATAAGCTGTGAACCTATCCATTTTCTCTTTCTTCGTATAAAATAAGAAGAGTCTACAATAGTTGAAGGAGAGAAAGACCTTATGACCAAAGTCATTGAAGCTGATAGGGGTTTTAAAGTTTGGTGGCATTTAACGCGCCCACATACTTTAACCGCTTCATTCGTTCCAGTATTTTTAGGAACAGCGATTGCTCTTGCAATTGAAAAAGAAACAATTAATTTTGGACTATTTTTTGCTATGCTGATTGCTAGTATGCTAATTCAAGCAGCAACTAATATGTTCAACGAATATTATGATTACAAGCTAGGATTAGATAATGAACATTCTGTCGGCATTGGCGGCACGATTGTCCGTCACGGTGTGCAGCCGAAAACAATTATGATGATTGCTTTAAGCTTTTATGCACTAGCCATGCTTCTTGGCATTTATATTTGTGCCTCAACTTCTTGGTGGCTTGTTGCAGTTGGACTAGTTTGTATGCTGATTGGTTTTCTATATACAGGAGGACCATATCCTATCGCATATTCACCATTTGGAGAGCTTGTTTCAGGGGCAGTCATGGGTATGGGTATTGTCTTAATCGCCTTTTATATTCAAACACTTACTGTAACATTAGATGCGGTTTTACTTTCTATTCCGAGTATGATTTTAGTTGGTGGCATTATGCTATCTAATAATATTCGTGATATCGTTGGGGATACAGAAGGTGGACGTAAAACGCTTGCCATCTTAGTAGGCCGTGACCGTGCTATTTCTGTATTATCTGGCTTTTTCATCGTTTCGTACCTATGGGTCATTGCATTAGTAGCAATTGATGGTATTACTTTTTGGGCGCTTATTATTTTCCTAAGTATACCGAAGCCGCTACGTGCTATCCAAATTTTCCGCGATAAAAAAGAAGCCAAGGAAGTAATGCCAGCGATGAAATATACAGCGCAAACAAATACATTCTTCGGTTTCCTATTAGGAATCGGATTGTTAGTGAATTATTTCTTTTATTAATATGCACAAATAGTGACGACTGCAGTTGATTTCCGCTGCGTGCGGACGCTTTCCGCGGGCACACACGTAAGCCGCAACCCTCGCTACGCGCGGTTTGTTGCGTCTTACGTTCTGTGCGTTCCCGCAGGAGTCGCCGCCCTCCGCTCCAATCAACTAAATAAAGTGATTATGCGGAACATGGAAAATGTAGAAGATGCTACGCTTGAAGAGTATATTCACTTTGTTAGCAAAATGCCATTTCCAAATAATAAAAATGACAAAAGGCATCAAGAGCGAAATTCTTGTTCCTTTTGTCAAAACTCTAAAGCAACAACCTTATTTGGTTGCTGCTTTTTTTATATATTGTCTAAAGTTATTGTGCGCGATCCCAAGAACTTCTTCATCTGTAAAATGCTCTCGTAAACGCTCTAATAAATTTTGAGCCTCACCTGCGTGAGCGAGCCCTTTAACGGTAACATCTATTCCGTCAAAATCAGAACCTACTCCGAGATGCTCAACCCCAACGATACTTGCCAGATGCTTCACATGCGCAATTAAATCATCCATTGTTGCATTGTCCCCAATAAAATGCGGGAAGTAGACTAAATGAATATGACCTCCATGCTCTACAAGTGCCTTTGCCTGTTGATCTGTTAAATTACGTGGGTGGTCGCAAATCGCACGTGCATTGCTATGGCTTGCAACAAGATGCTTTGCCAATGGCAGCAAATCCCAGAATCCTTGCTCGTTTAAATGGGATACATCGATAATTATATCCCGCTCATTTAGCATATTGATAACCTCTCTGCCGAAAGGTTTTAACCCAAGACTAGCATCCTGCTCAGCGCCATAGGCTACACCATTCTCTTCATTCCATGTGAGACCTACCAACATTACACCAGCATCCAAAATTGCCGACAGCTTTGTAATATCCTCACCAATTGCACTACAGCCTTCTAAACTTAAAATAGCACCAATTTCATGAGGCGCTAAAGTATTTAGTTGTGACCATTCCGTAATATGCACCATGCCTTCAGTTTGTAACACTTGTGTATGGAATGCTTCAATTTGACGCATTACCTCTAAAAATTGCATATTTTGTGGTGTCTTAGGGTCGATAAAAATAGCGAATACCTGCGCCTTTACTTGCCCTAATTGTAATCTTTCTTTACTTGCGTGTAATCGCACATCATCCGCAAATTTTGGCGCTTCTAGCGTCGTTAACTTTAATAATACATCACAATGTAAATCAATTATTTCCATGTTATCACCCCATACAGTTATTATACTGGTCAAGGGAATAATTAGGAAGAAATCCTCGTATTTTTTACATTTTATCTGATGGCGTATCTGACGAGCCAAATTCCTCAAGCTCTTCGAAATCATCTGATTTTGGTAATGCTGATAGTACCTCTTCTTCTACTGGTCGTATTTGATCTTCTCGTTGCTCCGCATGCTCTACACATGTCAATGCATGTGGCATCGCTTCTAAGCGACCTAGCGGAATTTCTTCACCACATTCTGCACACTTACCATATGTTCCATCTTCAATAGCTTGCAGGGCATTTTTGATCTCCTCCGCATGGTCACTACGATGCTCATCAATAGCCATTTCTGTAAGCTGATCAGTTAAATCACTCGCATTATCAGCTGGATGATTATCATAATTGGAGAGCTCTGTTGCCTGTGGTCGCTCTGATTCCTCTAGCTGCTGCTCTATTTCCTGTAATTCCTGCTCTAATTGTTTTTTAAACTTTTCTATCATTTGTTGTTCCATGAAAATCTCCTCCTCATACATTCATTTTTTCCTAAATACTTATTTCTAAAACATCAGTATGAGAAGGATTCCTTTAGTTTTGTGTATATTCTCTAATTACATCATGCAGAAATTGAGTGGCACCAACAGATACATGATTATCGTAATAAGCTGTAAAGCGGTCATCTGCTACATACATTTGTGCTAAACCAGCATGTGCTTCCTTTGTATATTGCGGCCACGAAAAGCTCAACCAGCGTTTATGAAGCTCTGCAACTTCCATTGAAACATCATTTTTCGCATCTCCTATTGCCATCGCCTCTTTTAATCGTTCAAATAATTGCTGTTCTAATTGTTGCATTGCATTATACTGCTCCTCAGTTAAATTTCTAAACTTTGCATTCGATGCATCAACAGTTTCTTGACCATAGTTTGCACGTATTTCTTTACCATATTGCTTTTCATTTTCCTCAATTAGCTGCTCTTTAAAGCCATTAAATTTCTCTTCGTTCGTCATTGGACGTTCCTCCTCAATCGATTGAATTGTTTGTTCTACAGTTTTTAATAATTGATCTAGCTGCTTTTTTCGTTGTAGTAAAGCATCTCGATGTGTTTTTAATGCAGCAGTATGTTGAAAATCAGGTGCGTGAATAATGTTGTGAATCGTCACTAGTTTCATATCTAGTGCTCTATAAAATAAAATTTGCTGAAGTATATCGACTTCATGTTGACCATAAAAGCGATAACCCGCCTCGTTTGTTCTTGCTGGTTTTAGCAAATCGATTTCATCATAGTAGCGTAACGTTCTCGTACTGACCCCAGACAATTTGGCAAGTTGTTGAATTGTATATTCCATTGCTCTCACCTCCATATTCATACTGTAAACCTTTACGCAGCGTTAAGGTCAAGGGCTATTTACATTATTCTCTCCTAAAGGAAAAATAAAAAGAGCAGTGTCTACTTTACTAACAGACATAGCTCTTAAAAGTCGCTTATACTATTTGGTACAGAAATATCCTAGAGATGTTCACTCATTACTATTTTGCATACTTACCATGCCACACAATATTACGGTAGTTTTCCACGTCCGTGTCTCCCTCTGTATTAACAAATAGTATATTTGATTGTGCATTTAGCTGTAATGCCGCCTTTAATTCTGCATAATCCTCATTGGTCATTAATTCATAAAAACATCCGAATGGTGCAGCACCTGATTCGCCTGCAATAATGCGTTGATCCGAAGCAAGTGGGTTAGCTAGTACACGCATGCCCGTTGCAGCTACATTTTCATCACAGCAAATACTAACTTTCGTATACGCTTTTAAAATATCCCAAGCTATGGGATTTGGCTCCCCACATGCTAAGCCAGCCATAATCGTTTGCATTTCTCCACCGACAGTAACAAAATGCTCCGTTCCCTGTTTAAAACTTTCGTAGAAGCAATTTGCTGCATCAGGCTCTACTAAAACAACTGTTACTTGCTGACCATAAAAATGTTGTAGAAAAGCAACGACTGCTCCCGCAAAGGAACCTACCCCTGCCTGTAAAAATACATGGGTTGGTGCTTCTTCTAATTGATCGACGGCTTCCTTCGCTAAAGTTGTATAGCCTTGCATAATCCATAAAGGGATTTCTTCATAGCCTTCCCACATCGTATCCTGTATGATTACCCAGCCATTTTCCTCTGCCAGCTGTGACGTATAGCGTACGGTATCATCATAATTCATCGTCGTGATTTCCGCATAGGCCCCTTCGTTTTTAATATTTTGCAAACGCTCTTCTGCACTGCCAGCTGGCATATAAATCCGTGCTTTACATCCTAGTTCTCTTGCAGCCCATGCAACCCCCCGTCCATGATTGCCATCTGTCGTTGAAATAAATGTTAAATCGCCTAGTTGTTCTTTTACTTCAGGCGACTTTAATTGTTCGAATGACAGTTCATCAATATGTTGACCTAGCAATTTCGCAACATACTGTCCAATTGCATAAATACCACCTAAAACTTTAAATGCATTTAAGCCAAATCGAAATGACTCATCTTTCATAAATATTTTATTGACCCCTATATGGGATGCTAAAAAATCTAAACTACGTAAAGGTGTCTTTTCGAAACCATCATATGTACGATGAAACTGTTCCACACGATTAACCTGTCTCACTGTGAAATTTTGTAGTACAGGTTCTACTCGTTCTATGTTTTCCTGTAACTGATATTGCCGATTGTACACCCATCTCAATTTATGGCTCATCCTAATCCCCCTCTATTTATCGTTCATTACTATATTACCTGAAAATTCAATTAAAAAGAATAATAGTATGCGCAACAGTAGATGATATTATGTATAAATCGTAAGTACTGAAATCTCACTTATATTTAGCTCTCAAACTTTCACTCTAGCAAAAAAAAACGCAGCAAATGTGATGTTCACATTTACTGCGTTTTAGTATGACCCCTACGGGATTCGAACCCGTGTTACCGCCGTGAAAGGGCGGTGTCTTAACCGCTTGACCAAGGGGCCAATGGCGGAGAAGGAGGGATTTGAACCCTCGCGCCGGTTACCCGACCTACACCCTTAGCAGGGGCGCCTCTTCAGCCTCTTGAGTACTTCCCCACAAATAAAAAAATGGCTCCGAAGGCAGGACTCGAACCTGCGACAACCTGATTAACAGTCAGGTGCTACTACCAACTGAGCTACTTCGGAATAATGGTGGGCCTAAATGGACTCGAACCATCGACCTCACGCTTATCAGGCGTGCGCTCTAACCAGCTGAGCTATAGGCCCATTTGGAGCGGGTGATGAGAATCGAACTCACGACATCAGCTTGGAAGGCTGAGGTTTTACCATTAAACTACACCCGCGTATATGGTGGGTCAGGACGGAATCGAACCGCCGACACTTAGAGCTTCAATCTAATGCTCTACCAACTGAGCTACTGACCCATATACTTCTTACTAAGCTATCAACTTATTTAAAAATGGCGGTCCCGACCGGGATCGAACCGGCGATCTCCTGCGTGACAGGCAGGCATGTTAACCGCTACACCACGGGACCATTTGGTTGCGGGGGCCGGATTTGAACCAACGACCTTCGGGTTATGAGCCCGACGAGCTACCACTGCTCCACCCCGCGAAAATAATATTCATTTATATCGAGTTGTTAGCACACCATTTACAAAATAAAAACTGGAGGAGGTAGAGGGATTCGAACCCCCGCGCGGTGTTACCCGCCTGTCGGTTTTCAAGACCGATCCCTTCAGCCGAACTTGGGTATACCTCCGTAACATTATATAAATGGTGGACCTTGCAGGACTCGAACCTGCGACCGGACGGTTATGAGCCGTCTGCTCTAACCAACTGAGCTAAAGGTCCTTTAAGATGGCGGCGGAGGGAGTCGAACCCACGACCTTTCGGGTATGAACCGAATGCTCTAGCCAGCTGAGCTACACCGCCAGGATCTTTATACTGGTTATAAATTATGGTGGAGCCTAGCGGGATCGAACCGCTGACCTCCTGCGTGCAAGGCAGGCGCTCTCCCAGCTGAGCTAAGGCCCCATAAATTCATGTTACTAGGAAATGGTCGGGAAGACAGGATTCGAACCTGCGACCCCTTGGTCCCAAACCAAGTGCTCTACCAAGCTGAGCTACTTCCCGTTCATTTATTGGCGCGCCCGGCAGGAGTCGAACCCACAACCTTCTGATCCGTAGTCAGACGCTCTATCCAATTGAGCTACGGGCGCTTAATATTTTAAAAATGGTGCCGAGGGCCGGAATCGAACCGGCACGGTAGTCACCTACCGCAGGATTTTAAGTCCTGTGCGTCTGCCAGTTCCGCCACCCCGGCACATTTGGAGCGGAAGACGAGGTTCGAACTCGCGACCCCCACCTTGGCAAGGTGGTGTTCTACCACTGAACTACTTCCGCATGTGCATAAGATTATTTATCCTGGCAATTATGAAATTAAAATAAATGGTGCGGGTGAAGGGAGTCGAACCCCCACGCCTCGCGGCGCTAGATCCTAAGTCTAGTGCGTCTGCCAATTCCGCCACACCCGCATATTATTGTTGGCAATTTAAATGGTGAGCCATGAAGGACTCGAACCTTCGACCCTCTGATTAAAAGTCAGATGCTCTACCAACTGAGCTAATGGCTCAAAAAAATGGTGCCGGCTATAGGAATCGAACCCACGACCTACTGATTACAAGTCAGTTGCTCTACCTGCTGAGCTAAACCGGCATATGGTGGAGGATGACGGGCTCGAACCGCCGACCCTCTGCTTGTAAGGCAGATGCTCTCCCAGCTGAGCTAATCCTCCTGGGTATTATGCCTAGCGACGTCCTACTCTCACAGGGGGAAGCCCCCAACTACCATCGGCGCTAAAGAGCTTAACTTCCGTGTTCGGTATGGGAACGGGTGTGACCTCTTTGCCATCATCACTAGACTATTTTCGGTTTCCAATTTATAACGTATCTTGAAATCCTTATGTATTTCGTTTTGAAGTTGTTTACCTGTCCTTCAAGACAAGAATTATTGTATAACGTTTATCAACATAATGCAACCCTTTTTTATAAAAAAAAGAAATTACTACTTTTTGAAGATATTTTTGTTATGTGAGAGAAATAATCGCTCTGCTAATCATTATAGCAATTGTTTTTTCAAAAGAAAACATTTTATTACATAAAAATTAAAAAGTTTAGTTTTAGCAAATAGAATAAAGAATATATATAAACTACCAAACACAACTACTGTCCTTTTGATAATCTAGCGGTAAACAATTCAAGAGCACATCACGAATTTGCCTGATTGCAGTTTCCCCAATAATCTCGTAGTTAAAACTACTTCGTAACAATTAAAAATGCAGGTGTTAGCTTTCTGTAGGCATTAAGTAAAGTTCACATCAAATACTGAAATTTATTAACATATCCTGAATTCAATCTCCTATCTTTCGTTCCGTTTAACTTACTTTAAGAAAAGCTTTGATTTTCGCTGAAAGTGGCGACTCTAAGTGAAAATCTAAAGCTTTTTATTTAAATATTTCCCTACCATTATTTTCGTTTAGTATTTCGCAAAAACATTCGTCAGTGCAGAAAGTAATTGATCAATTTCTTCGAATGTTGTTGTTGGTCCAAAGGATATTCTAAAAAATTGACGTGCCTCCTCCATCGTATAGCCCATTGATAAAATTGCCTTCGTACCAGATTCACTGTGTATATCACAGGCACTACCAGTTGAAATACAAATACCTGCCTCGTTTAATTTTAACAATACATATTGCCCTTCCACTTTTTCCATTATCAAACCGCATATATTAGGCAGTTGCTCTACACTGTCAATCAATTGACAAGCTGAAGGTAAATTTTTTCGTAAATATTGACGTAGCAAATCATAATGTTGACGCTCATATTGATAATTTTCAATGGCTGCCGCAAACGCAACAATGGCAGGTGTATCTAGTGTTCCACCACGTAAACCTCGTTCATGCGTTACACCAGGCGTTAATGCTGGAACTCGAATTTTTGGATTTATAAATATAGCCCCACACCCTTTAGGTCCTCCTATTTTATGGGCTGAAATCGTCATCGCATCTACGTATGCACTAAATGAATTTGTTGCTAGTTTACAATAGGATTGAACACAATCTACATGGAAAAATATATTTTCGTTATTTGCTATTATTGCAATTTCCTCTACAGGTTGGATGGAACCTATTTCGGAATTTACATGTTGAATCGTTATTAATGCTGTATCTTCCCTTATCGCCTCACGAACTTGTTCTACATCAATACATCCATTAAGCTGTAAAGGTAATTTCGTGATGGTAAACCCCATTTTTTCAAGTGTATTTAATGCTGCATGAACGGATGTATGTTCGGCTTGTGATGAAATAATATGCTTTCCTTTTTTTGAAGCTAAAGCAAGTGACAAAATTGATATTAAATTTCCCTCTGTTCCGCTCCCAGTAAAAATAATCCCATCACTTTCTACACCGAGAGTCCCTGCTACTATAGCCCTTGCCTGCTCAACAAAATAATTTGCTTGTCCTCCTAAATCGTGTAAGCTCGCACTATTTCCATAATACCGTTTTGCAACGTCACAATAAGCCTGAAGCGCATTACTCGCCATTGGAGATGTTGCTGCATAATCCATATAAATCATCTTATTCTCCCTTTCTAGTCATCAAGTCTTGTTTTCCTTTTTATTTTATGTAAAGATATGTGTCAAGACAACTGTAAAGAAGGTATAGCTATGGATGTAAAGACAGACATACTCATTATTGGTAGCGGCATTGCGTCTCTTCAAGCAGCACGACTACTCGGACAATATTTTCAAGTACAGATTGTTACAAAATCCTCTGTTAAAACAAGTAGCTCTTATCGTGCACAAGGAGGAATAGCTGCTGTTACTAGTCCAGAAGATCATATAAAGTTTCATATCACTGATACACTGTCTGCTGGTGAATACCATCATGAAAACAAATTTGTTGATGTACTTATACAGGATGGAATGACGATTATCCAACAACTGCTATTAGATGGATTACCAATTGATCGACTAGATAATGGCGAACCTGCCCTTGGCTTAGAAGGAGCACATAGCCATCATCGCATTTTACATGCTGGTGGTGATAGGACTGGTCAAATACTGATTGATTACTTGCTTCAGCATCTATCTCCAAATGTTCACGTTAATAGCAACGAGATGGCATTCGAGTTGTTAATGAATACGGATGGTGCTTGTATTGGCGTGCTGACAAAAAGCGATAAAGGAATAAAACGTTATTTTGCTCATCACGTCATCCTTGCTTCAGGTGGTGCGGGTGCTCTCTACTCAAGTACTTCTAACTATTCAACGAATACTGGAGACGGTATTGCATTAGCGTATCGTGCGGGTGCTGCCATCAGTGATATGGAATTTATGCAATTTCATCCAAGTCTATTATGGTGTAATGGTGAAGCTAAAGGATTGGTTTCTGAAGCTGTTCGGGGGGCTGGAGGAATTTTTGTTAATGCAGAGCGTCAACCGATTATGGCAGGTGTGCATCCATTGCTCGATTTAGCACCACGTCATGTTACTGCACACACGTTATATATTAAACGTACATTCGGGCAAGAAACGTTTATTGATATTTCAAGCATTCAGGGATTTGATAATAAATTCCCTACTATTACAAAACTTTGCATGGATAACGGTATTGATTTACAAAACGGTCTAATTCCTGTAGCTCCAGGCAGCCATTTTTTAATGGGTGGTGTGATTGCTGATGATACGGGAAGAACCTCGATTTCTAATCTTTATGCAGTTGGTGAGGTTGCTTGTACAGGGGTTCATGGTGCAAACCGTTTAGCTAGCAATTCATTACTTGAAGGCATAACATTCGGTCAAAAAATGGCTCAATTTATTATAAAAACTGGTTGTAAGCAAACTAATTTCACGCTTGCTGTTGCTCATTGCCATCAATCGATGCCTGCTTTATTAACAAAGAAAAACTTACAACAAATAATGATGCACACATTGGGCATCGTCCGAAACCCTTTGGATATGCAGCTTTTGATAGAACAACTACCTTCATTACAAATTCTACGTCAAGTTAATGTAATGGGCCTAAATCAACAGCAACTAGAACTTTACATGATGCATATTGTTGCATCATTGATGGTACATGCTGCCATCACACGAACAGAAACTCGTGGTGCCCACATTCGGAATGATAAGCCTAACAGTGAAGCAAAGTGGGCACAACGCTGGATTATTTTCCAACAAGGACAAATGAAAGTGAGGAATTCATTGTATGAATATCATCAAACTCGAGGAAATGCTCAAGCAATTTTTTAATGAAGATATAGGAGATGGGGATTTATCAAGCGAGCTGATCTTTTCATTTGAGCAAATAGGTTCTTTTTCGTTTTATGCGAAAGACAGCGGCATTTTTTGTGGAACACCTATTATCGAACATGGATTTCGTTTACTCGATCCCTCCATGCATATAACTATGCATAAAAATGATGGTGATACCGTGAATTTCGGAGATGTTCTTGCTGTTATTAAAGGACCTCTACAAAAATTATTATTAGGTGAGCGAGTAATTTTAAATCTTATTCAACGCATGTCTGCTATCGCCACTGCAGCCAATTTAGCAGTTCGTGAAACAGTAGGAACCTCTGCGAAAATTTGCGATACACGCAAAACAATTCCTGGATTACGTATGCTCGATAAATATGCTGTACGAGTAGGTGGTGCCTATAATCACAGAAGTGGCTTATACGATGCTATTATGCTCAAGGATAATCATATAGCTTTTGCAGGAAGTATTACTGAAGCCGTACAAACTGCTCGCAAAAAAATTGGGCACACAGTAAAAATCGAAGTGGAGATTGAAACGAAAGCACAATTAGAAGAAGCTATATTAGCTGGGGCGGACATTATTATGTTCGATAATCGTACACCAGACGAAATACGTGCTTGGCTTCAAATTGTTCCAGCACATATCGCTACTGAAGCTTCTGGTGGCATTACATTAGAAAACCTCAATGCTTATGCAAAGTCGGGTATTCAATGGATTTCTTTAGGTGCATTAACTCACTCTGTAAAAGCTTTTGATATTAGCGCACTTGTACAAATGAAAGGAGAGCATACACTTGTCCATCACTAGTTTACTACAACAAACTTCACTTCTTCCTGAGCATTATCGAACATTGTCAACAGAAGAAATGGAATCTCGTATTCGAGTTATTAAAAAGAAATTAGGTAAGAAACTCTTTATACCTGGACATCACTATCAAAAAGATGAAGTAATACAATTTGCTGATGCTACGGGAGATTCCTTACAGCTTGCTCAAATATCAGCTACTAATAAAGAAGCTGAGCATATTGTTTTTTGTGGAGTGCATTTTATGGCAGAAACAGCCGATATGCTAACTACTGAGAAGCAACATGTCTACTTACCTGATATGCGTGCAGGGTGTTCGATGGCAGACATGGCAGATATTTATCAAACAGAACAAGCATGGCCTATTTTACAGCAACTTTTCGGCAATACAATTTTGCCATTAACATATGTTAATTCTACTGCTGCAATTAAAGCATTTACTGGACGTCACGGTGGCGCCTGTGTAACCTCCTCCAATGCAAAAGAAATGGTAAAATGGGCATTTTCACAAAAACAACGTATTTTATTTTTACCAGATCAGCATTTAGGAAGAAATACAGCGTTCGATTTAGGTGTGCCTCTCGAAAATATGGCCGTATGGAATCCACATACGAATGCGCTTGAAACAGATCAATCGCCAGAAAATATTCAAGTAATATTGTGGAAAGGACACTGTTCAGTCCATGAAGGCTTTACAGTGCAACATATAGCAATGGTTCGTCAATCACATCCAAATATGCGTATTATCGTTCATCCTGAATGTAGCCGTGAAGTTGTCGCAGCTGCAGATGATGCAGGCTCTACAAAATATATCCTTGATACTATTAATAATGCTTCAAGCGGATCAGCGTGGGCAATTGGAACAGAAATGAATCTAGTAAACCGCATTATTCAACAACATCCTGATAAACATATTATTTCTTTAAACGAAAACTTTTGTCCTTGTCTTACAATGAATCGCATTGACCTTCCACATTTACTATGGTCACTTGAAAGCATTGATCAGGGCCAGCCACATAACCGTATTCAAGTGGATACGTCAACGGCAAAAGAAGCTCGTAGCTCTCTTGAAAGAATGCTGTCACGTGCGTAAGCAAAAAAATCGTCTACCTATTTAGTGGTAGACGATTTTTCGTATTTCTTCTGTTAAAAAAAGCACAGTCGATGTAAACAATTACATCGACTGTGCTTTAGTATGACCCCTACGGGATTCGAACCCGTGTTACCGCCGTGAAAGGGCGGTGTCTTAACCGCTTGACCAAGGGGCCAATGGCGGAGAAGGAGGGATTTGAACCCTCGCGCCGGTTACCCGACCTACACCCTTAGCAGGGGCGCCTCTTCAGCCTCTTGAGTACTTCCCCACAAATAAAAAAATGGCTCCGAAGGCAGGACTCGAACCTGCGACAACCTGATTAACAGTCAGGTGCTACTACCAACTGAGCTACTTCGGAATAATGGTGGGCCTAAATGGACTCGAACCATCGACCTCACGCTTATCAGGCGTGCGCTCTAACCAGCTGAGCTATAGGCCCATTTGGAGCGGGTGATGAGAATCGAACTCACGACATCAGCTTGGAAGGCTGAGGTTTTACCATTAAACTACACCCGCGTATATGGTGGGTCAGGACGGAATCGAACCGCCGACACTTAGAGCTTCAATCTAATGCTCTACCAACTGAGCTACTGACCCATATACTTCTTACTAAGCTATCAACTTATTTAAAAATGGCGGTCCCGACCGGGATCGAACCGGCGATCTCCTGCGTGACAGGCAGGCATGTTAACCGCTACACCACGGGACCATTTGGTTGCGGGGGCCGGATTTGAACCAACGACCTTCGGGTTATGAGCCCGACGAGCTACCACTGCTCCACCCCGCGAAAATAATATTCATTTATATCGAGTTGTTAGCACACCATTTACAAAATAAAAACTGGAGGAGGTAGAGGGATTCGAACCCCCGCGCGGTGTTACCCGCCTGTCGGTTTTCAAGACCGATCCCTTCAGCCGAACTTGGGTATACCTCCGTAACATTATATAAATGGTGGACCTTGCAGGACTCGAACCTGCGACCGGACGGTTATGAGCCGTCTGCTCTAACCAACTGAGCTAAAGGTCCTTTAAGATGGCGGCGGAGGGAGTCGAACCCACGACCTTTCGGGTATGAACCGAATGCTCTAGCCAGCTGAGCTACACCGCCAGGATCTTTATACTGGTTATAAATTATGGTGGAGCCTAGCGGGATCGAACCGCTGACCTCCTGCGTGCAAGGCAGGCGCTCTCCCAGCTGAGCTAAGGCCCCATAAATTCATGTTACTAGGAAATGGTCGGGAAGACAGGATTCGAACCTGCGACCCCTTGGTCCCAAACCAAGTGCTCTACCAAGCTGAGCTACTTCCCGTTCATTTATTGGCGCGCCCGGCAGGAGTCGAACCCACAACCTTCTGATCCGTAGTCAGACGCTCTATCCAATTGAGCTACGGGCGCTTAATATTTTAAAAATGGTGCCGAGGGCCGGAATCGAACCGGCACGGTAGTCACCTACCGCAGGATTTTAAGTCCTGTGCGTCTGCCAGTTCCGCCACCCCGGCACATTTGGAGCGGAAGACGAGGTTCGAACTCGCGACCCCCACCTTGGCAAGGTGGTGTTCTACCACTGAACTACTTCCGCATGTGCATAAGATTATTTATCCTGGCAATTATGAAATTAAAATAAATGGTGCGGGTGAAGGGAGTCGAACCCCCACGCCTCGCGGCGCTAGATCCTAAGTCTAGTGCGTCTGCCAATTCCGCCACACCCGCATATTATTGTTGGCAATTTAAATGGTGAGCCATGAAGGACTCGAACCTTCGACCCTCTGATTAAAAGTCAGATGCTCTACCAACTGAGCTAATGGCTCAAAAAAATGGTGCCGGCTATAGGAATCGAACCCACGACCTACTGATTACAAGTCAGTTGCTCTACCTGCTGAGCTAAACCGGCATATGGTGGAGGATGACGGGCTCGAACCGCCGACCCTCTGCTTGTAAGGCAGATGCTCTCCCAGCTGAGCTAATCCTCCTGGGTATTATGCCTAGCGACGTCCTACTCTCACAGGGGGAAGCCCCCAACTACCATCGGCGCTAAAGAGCTTAACTTCCGTGTTCGGTATGGGAACGGGTGTGACCTCTTTGCCATCATCACTAGACTTATGTACAGCTTGCAATATACAACGTAAATTGAAGCTTCCTTTTATGAAAGATTTGTTCTTTCAAAACTGGATAAACGTTTCATTGAATGTTTCAAACTTTTTTGGTTAAGTCCTCGATCGATTAGTATTCGTCAGCTCCATGTGTCACCACACTTCCACCTCGAACCTATCTACCTCATCGTCTTTGAGGGATCTTACTTACTTGCGTAATGGGAAATCTCATCTTGAGGGGGGCTTCATGCTTAGATGCTTTCAGCACTTATCCCGTCCACACATAGCTACCCAGCGATGCCTTTGGCAAGACAACTGGTACACCAGCGGTGTGTCCATCCCGGTCCTCTCGTACTAAGGACAGCTCCTCTCAAATTTCCTACGCCCACGACGGATAGGGACCGAACTGTCTCACGACGTTCTGAACCCAGCTCGCGTACCGCTTTAATGGGCGAACAGCCCAACCCTTGGGACCGACTACAGCCCCAGGATGCGATGAGCCGACATCGAGGTGCCAAACCTCCCCGTCGATGTGGACTCTTGGGGGAGATAAGCCTGTTATCCCCGGGGTAGCTTTTATCCGTTGAGCGATGGCCCTTCCATGCGGAACCACCGGATCACTAAGCCCGTCTTTCGACCCTGCTCGACTTGTAGGTCTCGCAGTCAAGCTCCCTTGTGCCTTTACACTCTACGAATGATTTCCAACCATTCTGAGGGAACCTTTGGGCGCCTCCGTTACCTTTTAGGAGGCGACCGCCCCAGTCAAACTGTCCGCCTGACACTGTCTCCTGCCCCGCTAAGGGGCATGGGTTAGAATTTCAATACAACCAGGGTAGTATCCCACCGACGCCTCCTTCGAAGCTGGCGCTCCGAGATCTCTGGCTCCTACCTATCCTGTACAAGTTGTACCAAAATTCAATATCAGGCTACAGTAAAGCTCCACGGGGTCTTTCCGTCCTGTCGCGGGTAACCTGCATCTTCACAGGTACTATAATTTCACCGAGTCTCTCGTTGAGACAGTGCCCAGATCGTTACGCCTTTCGTGCGGGTCGGAACTTACCCGACAAGGAATTTCGCTACCTTAGGACCGTTATAGTTACGGCCGCCGTTTACTGGGGCTTCAATTCGCAGCTTCGCTTGCGCTAACCACTCCTCTTAACCTTCCAGCACCGGGCAGGCGTCAGCCCCTATACGTCACCTTACGGTTTTGCAGAGACCTGTGTTTTTGCTAAACAGTCGCCTGGGCCTATTCACTGCGGCTCTCGTGCGCTTGCACGCTCAAGAGCACCCCTTCTCCCGAAGTTACGGGGTCATTTTGCCGAGTTCCTTAACGAGAGTTCTCTCGCACACCTTAGGATTCTCTCCTCGACTACCTGTGTCGGTTTGCGGTACGGGCACCTCTCACCTCGATAGAGGCTTTTCTTGGCAGTGTGAAATCAGGAACTTCGTCCATACGGACTCGCCATCACAGCTCAACGTTACAGTGTGCGGATTTGCCTACACACACGCCTTACTGCTTGGACGCGCACAACCAACGGCGCGCTTACCCTATCCTACTGCGTCCCCCCATTTCTCAAACGGTGAGGAGGTGGTACAGGAATATCAACCTGTTGTCCATCGCCTACGCCTATCGGCCTCGGCTTAGGTCCCGACTAACCCTGAGCGGACGAGCCTTCCTCAGGAAACCTTAGTCATACGGTGGACGGGATTCTCACCCGTCTTTCGCTACTCATACCGGCATTCTCACTTCTAAGCGCTCCACCAGTCCTTCCGGTCTGACTTCAACGCACTTAGAACGCTCTCCTACCACTGACATCGTAGATGTCAATCCACAGCTTCGGTGAATCGTTTAGCCCCGATACATTTTCGGCGCAGCGTCACTCGACCAGTGAGCTATTACGCACTCTTTAAATGATGGCTGCTTCTAAGCCAACATCCTGGTTGTCTGTGCAACGCCACATCCTTTTCCACTTAACGATTACTTTGGGACCTTAGCTGGTGGTCTGGGCTGTTTCCCTTTTGACTACGGATCTTATCACTCGCAGTCTGACTCCCGTGTATAAATATCTGGCATTCGGAGTTTGTCTGAATTCGGTAAACCGGGATGGCCCCCTAGTCCAAACAGTGCTCTACCTCCAGTATTCTCATCACGAGGCTAGCCCTAAAGCTATTTCGGAGAGAACCAGCTATCTCCAAGTTCGATTGGAATTTCTCCGCTACCCACACCTCATCCCCGCACTTTTCAACGTGCGTGGGTTCGGGCCTCCAGTAAGTGTTACCTCACCTTCACCCTGGACATGGGTAGATCACCTGGTTTCGGGTCTACGACCACGTACTAATTCGCCCTATTCAGACTCGCTTTCGCTGCGGCTCCGCCTTATAAAGCTTAACCTCGCACGTAATCGTAACTCGCCGGTTCATTCTACAAAAGGCACGCTATCACCCATTAACGGGCTCTAACTACTTGTAGGCACACGGTTTCAGGATCTCTTTCACTCCCCTTCCGGGGTGCTTTTCACCTTTCCCTCACGGTACTGGTTCACTATCGGTCACTAGGTAGTATTTAGCCTTGGGAGATGGTCCTCCCGGATTCCGACGGAATTTCACGTGTTCCGCCGTACTCAGGATCCACTCTGGAGGGAATGAACTTTCGACTACAGGGCTTTTACCTGCTCTGGCGGACCTTTCCAAGTCGCTTCATCTAACTCATTCCTTTGTAACTCCGTATAGAGTGTCCTACAACCCCAAGAGGCAAGCCTCTTGGTTTGGGCTCTTCCCGTTTCGCTCGCCGCTACTCAGGGAATCGATTTTTCTTTCTCTTCCTCCAGGTACTTAGATGTTTCAGTTCCCTGGGTCTGCCTTCAAGACGCTATGTATTCACGTCAAGATACTACGCGATTAAACGTAGTGGGTTCCCCCATTCGGAAATCTCCGGATCAAAGCTCACTTACAGCTCCCCGAAGCATATCGGTGTTAGTGCCGTCCTTCTTCGGCTCCTAGTGCCAAGGCATTCGCCGTGCGCCCTTAATAACTTAACCTTCAACGGCTTCCAATCCACTGCGCATTTCGTTGTCAGCTTCTTTCGTTCAGTCAGTCACGTACGTAAGTACGCTCCTTCTTTCACTCAATTGCTTCCTAGAACTGCTTGTGTCTTGAAACCCTATTATTAGTTATTAAGCCTAAAAAACTTAATTTAAAAATAAATGTGTTTGTTACAATTTCAATGTCGTTTTATCCAGTTTTCAAAGAACAAAGCTACTACCTGTTTCTACTTCTTCGCAGCTTTGCGACGAAAGCGTAGCGACAGGAGCAAGTATATATTGAAGTATTTCATCGTAATGATGAACCTTCAAAACTGAACGCAAAACGTAATCTTACAAACCCAAGGTTTGTATTCCGAAAATATCCTTAGAAAGGAGGTGATCCAGCCGCACCTTCCGATACGGCTACCTTGTTACGACTTCACCCCAATCATCTATCCCACCTTCGGCGGCTGGCTCCAAAAGGTTACCTCACCGACTTCGGGTGTTACAAACTCTCGTGGTGTGACGGGCGGTGTGTACAAGGCCCGGGAACGTATTCACCGCGGCATGCTGATCCGCGATTACTAGCGATTCCGGCTTCATGTAGGCGAGTTGCAGCCTACAATCCGAACTGAGAACGACTTTATCGGATTAGCTCCCTCTCGCGAGTTGGCAACCGTTTGTATCGTCCATTGTAGCACGTGTGTAGCCCAGGTCATAAGGGGCATGATGATTTGACGTCATCCCCACCTTCCTCCGGTTTGTCACCGGCAGTCACCTTAGAGTGCCCAACTAAATGATGGCAACTAAGATCAAGGGTTGCGCTCGTTGCGGGACTTAACCCAACATCTCACGACACGAGCTGACGACAACCATGCACCACCTGTCACCGTTGTCCCCGAAGGGAAAACTGTATCTCTACAGTGGTCAATGGGATGTCAAGACCTGGTAAGGTTCTTCGCGTTGCTTCGAATTAAACCACATGCTCCACCGCTTGTGCGGGCCCCCGTCAATTCCTTTGAGTTTCAGTCTTGCGACCGTACTCCCCAGGCGGAGTGCTTAATGCGTTAGCTGCAGCACTAAGGGGCGGAAACCCCCTAACACTTAGCACTCATCGTTTACGGCGTGGACTACCAGGGTATCTAATCCTGTTTGCTCCCCACGCTTTCGCGCCTCAGTGTCAGTTACAGACCAGATAGTCGCCTTCGCCACTGGTGTTCCTCCAAATCTCTACGCATTTCACCGCTACACTTGGAATTCCACTATCCTCTTCTGCACTCAAGTCTCCCAGTTTCCAATGACCCTCCACGGTTGAGCCGTGGGCTTTCACATCAGACTTAAGAAACCACCTGCGCGCGCTTTACGCCCAATAATTCCGGACAACGCTTGCCACCTACGTATTACCGCGGCTGCTGGCACGTAGTTAGCCGTGGCTTTCTAATAAGGTACCGTCAAGGTACAGCCAGTTACTACTGTACTTGTTCTTCCCTTACAACAGAGTTTTACGAACCGAAATCCTTCTTCACTCACGCGGCGTTGCTCCATCAGGCTTTCGCCCATTGTGGAAGATTCCCTACTGCTGCCTCCCGTAGGAGTCTGGGCCGTGTCTCAGTCCCAGTGTGGCCGATCACCCTCTCAGGTCGGCTACGCATCGTCGCCTTGGTGAGCCGTTACCTCACCAACTAGCTAATGCGCCGCGGGCCCATCCTATAGCGACAGCCGAAACCGTCTTTTAGAATTGTCTCATGAGAGACAACAAGTTATTCGGTATTAGCCCCGGTTTCCCGGAGTTATCCCAAACTATAGGGTAGGTTGCCCACGTGTTACTCACCCGTCCGCCGCTAACGTCAAAGGAGCAAGCTCCTTATCTGTTCGCTCGACTTGCATGTATTAGGCACGCCGCCAGCGTTCGTCCTGAGCCAGGATCAAACTCTCCATAAAAGAAATTTGATTAGCTCAAATTGTTTTGCTGGCATCAATTTTGATGTCCGAAATTTTGTTTCGTTCACTAACGAAGTTAGCTAATAAAAACTATATTGATTACGTTTTGCTTGTTCAGTTTTCAAGGTTCATTTTGTTATCGCTTGTTTTCAGCGACTTTATTAGTCTAACTTGTTTTCAACAAGAAGTCAACAACTTTTTTTAATTGTTATTTTCAAGCCGTCCTTCTTGTTAAGGACAAGTAATAATATATAATATTGCAATATAAAAATCAAGCTTTTTTCATAAAAAACTTTAAAATCTTTTTTTCGTCCACTACAAATAATAGAATCCCTACTATTACAACTAATCCACCGATGATTTGTGTTGCAATTAAATACTCTTTAAAAATAACAAGAGCTAAAACAGCCGCTCCAATTGGTTCGAATAGAATAGCAATTGATATAACATTCGTACTAACATATTTAATGGACCAATTAAATAAAGTATGGCCTAATAAATTTGGGACAATGGCTAATAAAATAAACCATATCCAATCCGTTGAAGAATAAGGACCGAATGATTCTCCTTTAATTAGTACATAGAAAAACAACGTAATCGTGCTCACTACGTAAACTATCATTGTATATGTCACAAGTGACAGTCGTTTTCTTACATCCTGGCCAAATAAAAGATAGGTTGTAATAAGTGCACAAGCAATTAGTGCAAGCATATCTCCATAGAAAGCAGATCCACTAAGCTTAAAATCTCCCCAGCTAATTAATACACTTCCAACTATGGCAATTGCCCCTGCCAAAATGGTTTTTAAAGTAATAGCCTCTTTAAAGAAAAAGTATGTACCAACAAACGCAAAAAGTGGTTGAAGAGTCACTAGGACAGTTGAACTTGCAACAGATGTGTAATTTAGTGATTCAAACCACAAAATAAAGTGAAATGCTAAAAATACCCCCGCAATTGAAGAGAAAAGCCAATCCCTATTAGATAGCTGCTTTAATTCTTTTGTATATTTCATGAAAAATAACGGTGCCATGATTATGACAGAAAACAACATACGATAAAAAGCAATAACACCCGACTCCGCATTAGCTAATTTTACAAAAATAGCTGATAAAGATACTGAAATAACGCCAATAAAAATTGGGATATACGGATGAATCTTTGGTTCATTCATTGAAATCGACCTCCAGAAAAAAAAGCTTATACATCATAACTTCCATGATGTACAATACAAAAAAGTAATGTACATATAATAATGACAGCTTGCATATCTCTTAGCAATACGAAATATTAATGGAGGGGTGCGTTTGGAAACATTATTGGAGAATATGATTACATATGAAGTTGGCATAAAATTAGTGATTGCAGCCACATTAAGTTTAGTAATCGGAATTGAAAGGGAATTAAAAAAGAAACCTGTTGGATTAAAGACCAGTTTAGTTATCGCTACATTCAGCTGCTTACTTACAATTATCTCGATTGAGACCGCATACTCAACACCTCCAAGAGCAGAAATTAACATAACTATGGATCCTCTACGGCTGGCAGCCCAAGTAGTAAGCGGCATCGGATTTCTTGGAGCAGGAGTTATTTTAAGACGCGGTAATGATAGCATTTCGGGTTTAACTACTGCCGCTATGATTTGGGGAGCTGCTGGTATCGGGATTGCTGTAGGTGCAGGCTTCTATATGGATGCTACAATGGCTGTTATTATTATTGTTTTCGGTATCGAAGTATTGTCTCCATTTCTTATGAAAATTGGACCAAAGAGAATTCGCATGCGAGAAGTATCGCTAAAAATTCAAATTGATGATGATGGTAATACAGAATCGTTCCTTCTATTTTTAAAAGACAACAATATTGTGATTGAAAACATTCGTATAAAAGACATTCCTTTAGGCAATAATCAAGTGTTACACGAATTAGATTTCCGTTTATCTTTAATTGTCTCTGATAACTTATTGTCGTTTTATCGTTCATTACGTACCTTACCTTATATTGAAAAAATTGAAATGGAAATTTTAAACTAGCTGGAGGATTCTCTAATGACAGAAATATTGAAACTACTTAAGGAAGGTAATAAGCCTTCATTAATGGCTGCATTTGTAAATGCATTTTTAGGGATTATAAAAGGCATTGCCTTCTTCTTCACAGGTAATGTCGCAATGTTTGCCGAAATGATGCATTCACTAGGAGACGCTGCAAACCAACTATTTGTATATGTTGGTTCAGCGCTATCCAAAAAAGCCCCTACAAAAAAATTCCCCGGAGGCTTTGGTCGAATTGTTAATCTAGTTTGCCTGTTTGCCGTTATTATTGTAGCTATCCTTTCTTACGAGACAATAAAAGAAGGCTGGCATCATTTTATGCATCCTTCAGGTGAATCAAAAGGAATGTTAATAGCACTTGGCGTGTTATTGGTTGGGGTTATATTAGAAGGAACAGTTCTGGCAAAAGCGGCAGTGGAAGTACTTCACGAAGCAGGGCAAGAAATTGCTGGTATGATGTCTATTCCAAAAGCATTCGGATTTTTGAATCGTGCAAAACCTGCGACAAAATTAGTCTTTATGGAAGATTTAGTAGCAACAGGTGGTAATGTTTTAGCCTTTGTCGCTATCTTAATTGCACATTTTACAGGTTGGACGAGAATCGAAGGACTTGTATCAATCATTATTGGCTGTATGATGTTTTATGTAGTTGGAAAGGTATTCTTAGATAATGCACGTGGCGTTATTGGTGAAACAGATGAAGAAATGCTCAATCATATTGCTCATCTTGTGATGGATGATCCTAACATTAAAGATATTGTACGCTTAGAGGTTGTAAAAGAAGGCGAATTTTTACACGTTGAATTAGTTGCTGAAGCTGATGCTAATTTATCACTTGCATTTCTAGATGATGTCCGTGATCATTTAACAGAAGTTATTTTAAGTCAAAAAGGTGTCTCCAAAGTAGCCATATTATTTGATGAAGATGACGGAAAAGCAAACTGGGTACATGTCGGCGAGCGACCATCAACCGCCTATAACAAACAATAAATAATAGAAGAAAAGCCAATTGCCTACGCAGGCAATTGGCTTTTCTATCGTATACCTATAACGCGTTTTGTAAAATTATACGAACATCATCTTCGTGTAGCTTATTAAAGTTACCAAAAGGTCCATTTTGCATTGCATGTTCAATGATTTGGTCAAATTTCGAATCATCAATATCATAATCAGCTAGACGGCTCGGTGCATCCAAGGAAGTCCAAAATGCTGATAAACGATCAATTCCTTCATAGGCAATTTCTTCTGCTGTTTTTCCTGTCGCATCAACACCGAAAACGCGAGTTGCTAAACCGGCAAAACGTTCTGGATTTACTGGCACATTTAGTCGCATCCAATGAGGCTGTAATATTGCTAAGCCACCAGCATGTGGAATATCGTAAATTGCTGATACAGCATGTTCGATATTATGTGATGCCCAATCTCCGCGAGAGCCGATTGATAGGAAACCATTTAAACCAATCGTCCCTGCTAGCAATATTGTTTCACGCAATGAAATATCCTCTAAATCTTTTAGTAATTTAGGTGCTGTCGTCATAACAGTTCGTAAAACACCTTCACACATTTCATCTGTAACCGGCGTATTCGTCGTGTTGTGGAAATATTGCTCGAAAACATGAGACATCATATCGACCATACCGTAAACTGTATGGTTTTTCGGTACTGACACTGTGTAAGCTGGATTTAAAATAGAAAATTTAGGGAACGTAGCAGGACTTCCCCAACCTAACTTTTCTTCAGTTGCCGCATTTGTAATAACAGAGCCTGAATTCATTTCAGAGCCTGTAGCAGCTAATGTTAAAACAGTTCCAAGTGGTAAGGCATCTTGAACTAATACTTTTCGTTTAACAATATCCCATGCGTCGCCATCATATTTAGCACCGGCAACAATTAATTTAGAACAGTCAATGACCGAGCCACCACCAACAGCAAGCACAAGATCAATGCCTTCTTTTTTACAAATATCAATGCCAATTCGCGCTGTTTCTACACGAGGATTAGGCTCTACGCCACTCAATTCAAATACCGTTTTATCCGCTTGTTGTAGCTTTTCAATAACAGCATTGTACACGCCGTTACTCTTTATACTTCCCCCACCATAAACTACTAGTACTTTGCTACCATATTGCTCTAACTCTTTCGGTAATTTTTCCAGTGCATCTTCACCAAAGTGTAATTTCACTGGGTTATAAAATGTAAATGAATCCATTGAATTCGCCCCTTTCTAGTTGGATTTTCTCATATCTACAATGAAGAAAGCAAAGATTTAAAACCTAAAAATGCAAAACATTGGAGAATACAAAAGTGTCAACTAATAGCATCAGGCATTTTACCTTGCTGCCTATTATTTAGTTGTTTGGTGAAGAGGACGAAGGGTGGGTGCCTGGCACTGGAGGGCGAGTGCCTGGCACTCAAACAATTCACCAGGCTAATCATGCATTTTATGACTATCCAAGTAAACATCCACGTAGACTCCTGCGGGAACAGTACAAGGTGTAAGACGCAATAAACCGCGCAACTGCGAGGATTGTGGCTTACATTTTGCCCGAGGAAAGCGTAGAGATTTTTTACGTTTTAGGAGACGACTACTACTACTTAGTGCCAGGCACTCAAACAATTAAGGTTGCCGCCCGGAGCATAAATCAACTGCAATCAATAAAAAAAGACATCCCTAATTAGGAATGTCTTCTTATTTAAGTATCTATTGATTAAACCCAGCCACGGAAGCGAGATGCTTCTGCAGTACGGCGTACACCAACCATATATGCTGCTAAGCGCATATTGATATTACGTGTAGTCGCTGTTGTATATACATTATCAAATGCTTCAACCATTTTTTTGTAAAGGCGTTCTTCTACTTCTTCTTCTGTCCAATAATAACCTTGGTTATTTTGTACCCATTCAAAGTAAGAAACTGTAACACCACCAGCAGATGCTAATACGTCTGGTACAAGTAAAATGCCACGCTCTGTTAAAATTTTAGTCGCTTCTGCTGTTGTTGGACCATTTGCTGCTTCAACAACAATGTTTGCTTTAATATTATGCGCATTGTCTGCAGTAATTTGGTTTTCAATTGCAGCTGGAACTAAAATATCACAATCAAGCTCTAAAAGATCTTTATTCGAAATTGTGTTTTCAAATAATGTTGTTACTGTTCCGAAGCTATCACGACGATCTAATAAGTAGTCGATATCTAAACCTTCTGGATCATGAAGTGCACCATATGCATCAGAAATACCAATTACTTTAGCACCTAAATCATTCATGAATTTAGCTAAGAAACTACCTGCGTTACCAAAACCTTGGATTACAACGCGAGCGCCTTTAATGTCGATACCACGTTTTTTCGCAGCTTCTTCGATAACAATTGTTACACCTTGAGCAGTTGCACGGTCGCGACCTTGAGAACCGCCAAGAACAAGTGGCTTACCTGTGATGAAACCTGGAGAGTTGAATTCGTCCATACGACTATATTCATCCATCATCCATGCCATAATTTGTGCATTCGTAAATACGTCTGGAGCAGGAATATCTTTTGTTGGTCCAACAATTTGACTAACCGCACGAACATAACCACGGCTTAGACGTTCGATTTCACCCATAGACATTTGACGTGGGTCACAGATGACACCGCCCTTACCTCCGCCGTATGGTAGATCTACAATTCCACATTTCAATGTCATCCACATTGAAAGCGCTTTAACTTCCTCTTCGGAAACAGCTGGATGGAAACGTACTCCACCTTTAGTTGGTCCTACTGCATCATTATGTTGTGCACGGTAACCAGTAAATACTTTTGTAGTTCCATCATCCATTTTAACTGGAATGCGGACTTGCAGCATACGAAGCGGCTCTTTTAGTAGTTCATACATTGCTTCGTCATAGCCTAGTTTATTAAGAGCTTCTTGAATAACATCTTGAGTTGATGTGAACAGATTTAAGTTTTCAGACATTTTAAATCGCCTCTTTGTTTTTTTTAATGATTGTATATCGGCATCATTGTAACACACTTCTGAATTAAAATGTGAACATTTTGTTAAAGTTTAAATACTTTTTCAATTTGAGCAATAGACCAATCTAAATCTTCTTGAGAAATAACTAATGGTGGTGCAAAACGAATTACAGTATCATGTGTTTCTTTACATAATAAACCTAATTCTTTTAGTTTTTCACAATATGGACGTGCAGCTTCTGTTAGTTCCATACCGATGAATAAACCACGGCCACGAACGTCTTTAATCACTGGGTTGTTAATTTCACGTAATTTACCTTTGAAATATTCACCAAGTTGTTGTGAGCGCTCTGCTAATTTTTCATCTAATAATACTTTAATAGATGCGATAGAAACAGCACATGCTAAAGGATTTCCTCCGAAAGTTGAACCGTGAGAACCTGGATTGAAGACACCTAAAATTTCACGATTAGCAGCAACACAAGAAATCGGGAATACACCGCCACCTAATGCTTTACCTAAGATGTACATATCAGGCTCTACTTCTTCCCAATCACATGCAAACATTTTACCTGTACGAGCTAAACCAGCTTGAATTTCATCCGCAATGAATAAAACATTATTTTCACGGCATAATTCACGTGCAGCTTTTAAGAAGCCTTCTGGTGGAATAACAATACCAGCTTCACCTTGGATTGGCTCAATTAAAAATGCTGCTGTATTTGGAGTAATTGCAGCTTTTAATGCTTCTAAATTACCGTAATCAACAAGTTTAATATTTGGTAACATTGGTCCGAAACCGCGACGGTATTCTTCATCAGATGATAAAGATACAGCTAGCATCGTACGTCCATGGAAGTTTCCGTTACAAGCGATAAGCTCTGCTTTACCTTCTTCTACACCTTTTACATCATAAGCCCAACGACGAGCAGCTTTAAATGCAGTTTCTACTGCTTCTGCGCCTGTATTCATAGGTAAAACCATTTGTTTATTTGTTAATTTTCCTACTAGCTCATACCATTCACCTAAGTTTTCACTGTAAAATGCACGAGAAGTTAAAGTTACTTTATCAGCTTGTTCTTTTAATGCAGCAATAATTTTCGGATGGCGATGCCCCTGATTCACTGCAGAATATGCTGATAACATATCTAAGTATTTGTTTCCTTCTGGATCTTTAACCCAAACACCTTCAGCCTCTGCAATAACGATTGGCAGTGGATGATAGTTTGCAGCACCGTAATTTTGTGTTTGTTCAATAACTTGTTGTGATTTTGACATATAGCATTCTCTCCCTACTAACTAAAATGAAAATCTATAAAGATAGGACGGTTTATAAGATCTGATAAAAGAGCTCTTTAATAGAAACAAAACAAAAAATTGGTCACCTATTAATTAAGCCGCACACCTCGTAGGTTTTACTATCTACGTACGAGGCGTTGCTAGCTTTTTCTTCTTATTTAAACAGCCCATCTATGAACATGTGGTTTTGCGCCACACAAATCAGTAAAAATTAAAGCATTTCTGAAGTTGTTTTTGCTTGCATATGAAGTTGTAGGTAGTCAGGGCCACCAGCTTTTGAGTCAGTACCTGACATGTTGAAACCACCAAATGGTTGGTAACCAACGATAGCACCTGTACAACCACGGTTGAAGTATAAGTTACCAACATGGAAATCTTCACGAGCTTTTTCTAAGTTCATACGGTTGTTAGTAATAACCGCACCTGTTAAGCCGTATTCTGTGTCGTTTGCAATTTCGATTGCTTCATCGAAATCTTTTGCTTTCGCAATTGCTACAACTGGTCCGAAAATTTCTTCTTTCATAATACGAGCAGAACGATCTACGTCAGCGAATACTGTTGGATTGACGAAGTAACCAACTGAATCATCAGCTGTACCACCTGCTACAAGGCGACCTTCTCCTTTACCAATTTCAATGTATTCAGTAATTTTATTGAATGCTGCTTGGTCAATTACTGTAGCCATGAAGTTGCTGTTGTCAGCTGGGTCACCAACTGTTAACGCATTTGTAAGCTCAGCTACACGGTTAACAACTGTATCGTAAACATCTTCTACGATAACGGCACGAGAACATGCAGAACATTTTTGACCTGAGAAGCCGAAAGCTGATTTTACGATTGATTGTGCCGCAAGCTCTAAATCTGCTTCTTTATCGACAACAATTGTATCTTTACCGCCCATTTCAGCGATAACACGTTTAATCCAAATTTGACCATCATTATGTGTTGCTGCACGTTGGTTAATACGTAAGCCTACATCACGAGAACCTGTGAAGCTGATGAAGCGTGTTTTCGGATGATCAACTAAGTAATCCCCAACTTCTGCACCTGAACCTGGTACATAGTTCACTGCACCTGCAGGTAATCCCGCTTCTTCTAAAACTTCGATAAATTTATAAGCAACAACTGGTGTTGTTGAAGCTGGTTTTAATAATACTGTGTTCCCTGTTACTAAAGCTGCTACTGTAGTACCAGCCATAATAGCGAATGGGAAGTTCCATGGTGAAATTACAATACCAATACCTAATGGAATATAATCATAACGATTGTATTCGCCTGGACGGCTTTCTACTGGTTGACCGTCTTTAATACGTAACATTTGGCGACCATAGTATTCAAGGAAGTCAATTGCTTCTGCTGTATCAGCATCTGCTTCATTCCATGGCTTACCAGCTTCTTTTGTTAAAAGTGCTGAGAATTCATGTTTACGGCGACGGATAATTGCTGCTGCTTTGAATAGCACGTCAGCACGAATAGCTGGGTCTACTTTTTTCCAAGTTTTAAATGTTTCATCTGCTGCTTGCATAGCTTTTTCAGCTAATTCTCTGCTTGCTTTTGAAACGCGACCAATTACTTCTGTTTTCTTTGCTGGGTTATATGAAACAATTTTATCTTCTGTTGTAATACGTTCTCCACCAATAATTAGTGGATAGTCTTGACCTAAATAGCCTTCAACTTTATTTAATGCCTCTAAATAAGCTTTGTAGTTTGCCTCTTGAGAAAAATCTGTAAATGGTTCGTGTTTGTATGGAATCATACTATATCCTCCTTTTGTGAGCTGTAAAAATTTAGTGTGCAAAAAACATTGACGCAAATTTTTTTTGCGTATAAAATATTCTTACACTTATTATAATGCAAAATTTCGTTGCATATTTCAAGTAAAAAATTTTTGAGGTGCACATTTTATGAAAAATTCTGAACCCTTATTACCTTTTTATGAGTTTATTGCAACTAATGTATCCGTTGGTATACATGCGATTGACGTAACAGGTAAAACAATTATCTATAATTCAAAAATGAAAGAAATTGAAGGATTTCATTTTGATGAATTAGCAGATCGTTCAATTATTGAGTTGTTTTCCTTCCGTCAACATGAAAGTACTTTAATGCGGGTATTACAAACTGGCTTACAAGAAATGAATGTGAAACAAACCTATTGGAATAAAAATGGTCATGAAATTACAACGATTAACGATACATTTCCGCTTTTTAAAAACAATCAACTAATCGGTGCAATTGAATTTGCACGTGATATAACATCTTTAGAAAAACTAGTGTACCAACCTCTCCGTCGATATGGTGAGCCTTTAACATTTGATATGATTACCGCCGTTTCAGAGACGATGAAACAAGTTATCGTAAATGCTAAAAAAGCTGCCGCAGTAAAATTACCTATATTACTCATCGGGGAGTCTGGTACAGGAAAGGATTTAGTTGCAGAAAGTATTCATCATGCGGCTTCAGCTGATACTGAAGCTTTTGTTACACTATTTAGTCGACGTTCAGCGAAATCAGTGCTAGATAAAATGCAAGAGCTTTTACAGGATGACAAAGCATATACATTTTTCTTTGAACGGATTGATTTTTTAAGCCTTCATGTTCAGGAGCAATTACTGGAATTATTACAGTCGCTTCCACAATCAAAATATATGCTGATAGGCAGTGTCGGCAGTGATCCGATTACACTTATAGCGGAGAAAAAGCTTTTAAAATCTTTGTATTATTTCTTTGCAACAATGTCCATCACTATTCCAAATTTAACAGACCGAAAAGAAGATATTTTACCGTTTGTTGATGATTATTTTAGTCGCCATCGTGAGCGATTTGCATCAAACGTAACAGAACTAGCACCTGATGTTCAAGCATTATTCTTACAATATGATTGGCCAGGAAATCTGAAAGAGCTCGAACTCTTACTTGATGAAATCGTATCATTTATGACAACTGAATCGACTGTTACGTTCGATTTACTCCCTGTTCATTTTCGATTTAAGGTGCAGAGCCAAGATACATCTGAGCGCGAACCTGAATTTTTTATGTTCCAGCAGCAAAATGATGTCATGCCTCTTGATGCTTATTTACGGGAAGCCGAATCCTATTATGTGCAAAATGTCTTAAATCTATATGAGGGTAATATAACAAAGGCTGCTGGTGCGCTTGGCATGAGCCGCCAAAACTTGCAGTATCGCATACGGAAGATGAAAAAGGACTAATCTTAATTATGAAAATGTTTATAAAAAAACGAGGATGCCTTCATATGGAAGCATCCTCGTTTTTTAATGTCCTGACTGTTCGATCCAGTCCTGTAGTTTATCTTTTAGGGAATTAAAGCCGTTTGCATCGGATTCATCTACACGATCCTGTAGAGATTTCCGTGGTGGCGCATCTTTTTTTCTTATTGCTGCTGGGCGCTCTTGTAAGGCACGGATCGATAAACTAATTTTTTCGGCCGCTTCATCGATTTCAAGTACCTTCACTTCAACCTCTTGCCCTACTGATAAAAACTCACTGACGTCTTTTACAAAGCCGTACGTAATTTCAGAAATATGCACGAGCCCTTGTGTATCGTCATCAAGTGCTACAAACGCACCGTACGGTTGAATACCTGTAACTTTTCCGGTCAATACGTCTCCTAATTCATATTTTTTTGCCATAACCTTTGCCCACTTTCTATATGTTTGCTACGTATATATCACGTTAAATTATAACATACGTCAATATCTGGAGCAAAAAATCGTCCCACTAATCAATGATCTCTGTTATACGATAATACCCTTCCTCTTGCTTCGAAAACTTTATTAGGAATTGCCTTCCGTACTTATCCTGTTCACTGATTGCAACGCGAGCAGCTACAATTGGATAAATCCCATCGTATTCGCCTAGCTGACTAAATATTTCTATATTTTTCATTGTTTGTAACATCAAACTTATATCCAATTCGGAATCTGGCATTAATAAAGTTTCTTGCAAAGACTCATCACCAATGGATATGGCATATAAATAAAGCGCAGCAATATTTATTGGGCGAAGTTGGTTTAATATAGCTATATCGTTATGTTTTTTATATTGCTCATATATTCCTTTAATTTGCTCTATACGAGAATCATTCATGTCAACAATATTAAAATCACTATCGTTGATATAACCTGCTGTTTCTTCCCGTGTCTGTAAAAGTATTGTCCATATATCATAAGCAGTAAGTTGCGCTAAAGTTTCAGAATGATTATTTTGCTGTAATTCCTTAAAGATATTGGCAGCTTTCTTTTTCATAACCTCCCCATACTTACCCTTGGCTACTTCCTGTAAAAATGTTATATATTCCTTATCAGGTTGCCCATCTTCCGCTAAGACAGGATATTTTTTAGTACCTAGTAATAATGCCTCCCACGTGTTTTTAAAGGTTTCTAGTAATAATTTGTAATTGGGAGAACCGGCATTGACATCTGAAAGTAACGAACGTTCCATTATTTTAAGCGAATTTGCTGTTTCTTCTCGTGAATAGCGTAAATCGTCGACTAATAATAAATAACCCGTTTTTAAGTATTCGAAATACCCAAAAACATCCGGATGTAATTGATTTATATAAGCTGGTGCAAACTCCCCATCTACTGGATTCGCTTTAAAATAAAACGAGCCTTTTTCATCCTTTTTCAGCTCCATATATTGATTATTTGCCGCTTCAATAATAGCTTTTAAATCAGATGGATATTGCTTTTTATCTGCTTTCTTCAGTAGTGGTTCAAACGGTTCAAGTAGCTCGCTGTAAAAATCTTCCAACTCTTCTACAGCAATAACGTATTGGTTATAAACCTCATACGATTCATCAAAAGTTAAATTGTTATATGTTTTTATCGTCTCTATAGCCCTTTTAGGAGTCATTAAATAATATAAAATGTATTCTTCTACATTTTGTGCACTATCACTCTCAATTGATGACGAATGCAAATTATTTGCGATATAAAAATCTAACATTGTATCTGCCGTTTGAATAAATTCAAATGTTTGCAGTTCATCTTTCGAAACTTTTAATTCTCTTCTAATATCCTCTTTTCGACTTTTATATTTTTTCGTTAAATAGTCGGCTACCTCTTCTTCTTCTGCCTTTTTTAAAAGTTCATTTTGTGGGACTTCAGTTTGGTTATTTTCTTGCTGTTTCATTGTATAGAGCGTCACTAAAAAACCAACTAGTAATACGCTTGCAATACTCGCTAGCCACACCGCTGGCTTTTGCCATTTTGGGAAGGGCTTCTTTTGTATGGCAATCGTTTGCTTTGCGAGTGCTTCTTTTTCTTCTTCTTCAATTTGCTTCAAAACATCTGCTGGATTTAATTTTTGTTCCATTCGGTCGTATGATTTTTTTAATAATGCCATGCGTTTGTCAAATTGTTTGTCATCCATTTTCAACACTCCCATCCTGTGTCAAAGAGACTTTGAGCTTTTCCTTTGCGCGTAAAATTCGCACTTTGACCGCCGACAATGAAATACCAAGTACCTCTGCAATTTCCTCGTACTTTAACTCATGAAAGTAAAACAATACAAGTGGATAGCGATATTTTTCATCCAATGCTTGAATGTTATTGTGCAATAATCGATCTTCTTCAAAATTTAATACGTGCTTTTCCGCAGAGGGACTATAATTTTGTGGCTGTGCATTTAACAGCTCCTCTTTCGCCTGCTCCCGTTGCTCCCGACGATAATAATCACGCGTAGCATTGAGCGTGACTTTATAAAGCCATGTAGTAAAACGATCCTGCTTGAATTGATGTAAAAAGCGGTACAGCTTAACAAAAACTTCTTGTGCAACATCCGCCAAATCACTACTATGTACGCCACATTGAAAGGCAAATTTTTCTACTGTTCGCTGATGGATGCGAATTAGTTCGATATAGGCTTCTTTATCACCTTGTTGTGCTCGTTCGATTAATTCGGACTCATTCACTCGTTATCCCTCCTTTTATATGTAACGACCTATTTTCCCTAATTGTTACATTTTAACTGAATTGGTGATAGCGCATAGTTTTGTGCTAATAAAACCAATAGAATCGGTCTTTTGCGCTGTTAAACTAACACTTTAGCACGTAAGCTTTAAATCCCATTTAAAAGTAGCTAGAAAAAAAGTATTTATAATCAATTTTCAGAAATTTGACTTGTGTTATGACGTTTTTACGGTAAAATATAACTTTAGTATAAGGAGACTTTATTTTCGTATCATTTAGAGATCAATTCCATATATGGCGGGAACGATTGATGGAAGTGTATTTATTTTATGTACATTTTTCATCAGCTTACCGGTGTTAATTGCAGAATTTATGATTGGCCGACACGGGCAAAAGGATGCTGTTAAATCGTTCAAAGAACAAATGCCAGGAAAATCATGGTTTTTAATAGGATAGGGCGGCATAATTATTGCTTGTTTAATACTGTCCTTCTATAGTGTAGTTGGCGGTTGGATATTAAGTTCTTTAGGGCGTTCATTGACTTTTCAATTATCAAGTAATGGTAGTGAAGGCAATTACGCTGATTTATTTAGCAATATCATCTCTAGTCCAATTGAAGCTATTCTTGTACAAGGACTATTTTTACTTTTAACAATTGCCATCGTATCGGGAGGCATTAAAGGTGGGATTGAAAAGGCTAGTACGTGGATGATGCCACTATTATTCATTTTCTTCATTGTGTTAGTTATCCGTTCATTAACACTTGATGGTGCAATGGACGGCGTAAAATTTATGTTTGTTCCTGACTGGTCTTACTTAAATGCTAAAACATTTTTAAAAGCACTTGGACAAGCATTCTTCTCTCTAAGTATCGGTATTGCCGTTATGATTACGTACGCATTATATCTCCCGAAAACCGAAAAGATTGGTAATTCAGCTATCAATGTAGCCTCTATAATAGTATTATTTCGCTACTTGCAGGTTTAGTTATTTTCCGAGCCGTGTTCGTACTAGGCTATACACCTAACCAAGGCCAAGGCTTGTTTTTATTATTTTGCCTGCGTTTTCGAACAATTGCCACTCGGTGGTCTATTCCTGACAATTTTCTTTATTCTTATACTGTTACAATTCTATGTTAGAAATAGTAGTAGCTATCGCCACTGGAAACAAACCTGAAAAGCGTAAAAAAATGCATGGATTGGCGGTATTATTATTTTCGTCTTTGGTATTCCGAGTGCCTTATCTTTCGGAATTGTATCGGACGTACAAATTTTAGATCGCTCAATTTTTAATTTTGTAGACTTCTTTACAAATAGTGTCGACATGCCAATTGGTGCATTACTGATTTCTATTTTTGCAGGCTATTACTATACAAAAGATATTTCCCGAAAAGAGCTTGCTTCTTCAAGTCTTATGTTTAACATTTGGTACTTATTAATTCGCTACGTATCACCAATTGCGATTTTCCTTATTTTTATTCAAAGGATTTTACCATTGTTTTAATAAGAAAATGAGGCTGTCTAAGTATTGAAGACAACCTCACTTTTATAAGGAAAGAGAGCTTACGGCATACATGCTCGCCCCATACGCCCTTTCCAATAGAAAAACATTATATGTCGTTTAAATAATGCATTTGGCTTCAAACTTAATGGCAATTAGTTTGTATGAAATGGAAACACAATCTTCAATTGGAATCCATTGCTCAAACGAGTGCTCGTAAGTTTCTTGAATGACCTTTGCAAGAGCCGATGGGTCATCAATACCTTGTAATGCTGCAACAACATCTGCTGTTTCTGTATCATAATTCTCAGCACCGATGTGGAAAGGGTCCCACTCCGCTAGCAGATGTACGGCTGCTCGATTCATTTTTATATTTTCCAAAATACTCACCTATTATCCTTTAATCTTAATAGGTATGATACCATAGTAAAAAAAAAAGAAAAGAGTGATTTGCTTGTCTATTTTCGATCAAACTTTAAAACGTCGCTATACTAACTCAGTAAAATGGGACGCAATGGAGAAAATTTATGGCCTAAACGATACTACAGAAATATTACCAATGTGGATAGCAGACATGGACTTTGCCCCACCATCAGCTGTTTCAAAGGCACTACAAAAACATGCTGAGGGTGCCATCTTCGGTTATGGCTTTGTATGCGAGGAAGTAAAACAGTCGATAGTGGACTGGCAATATAATCGTTATAATTGGCACATTGAAAAAGATTCCATTTCTTTTAGTCATGGCGTCGTGTCAGCATTAGCAAATATTCTAACAGCAATGACAAATCTAGGAGATAAGGTACTTATTTCAACACCTGTCTATCCGCCATTTTTTAATATCCCAAAAAGTAATGGTCGTGAAGTGATAACTTGTCCGTTAGTAGAACAAGACGGGACATTTGTCTATGATTTTGAGGCATTCGAACAAGCACTTGCCCAAGACATAAAAGCTTACATATTGTGTAACCCTCATAATCCAGGTGGTTATGTATGGGACGAAGCCACACTAAAAGAGATTATTCGTCTTTGTGCTAAGTATGATGTTCTAATTATTTCAGATGAAATTCACGCAGATTTAATGTTAGATGGTGCCAAGCATACGCCGCTTGCAAAAATTGCAGGCGATGAAATCGATCGTGTAATTACGTGTATGGCACCGACAAAAACATTCAATCTTGCAGGTATTCAAGTCTCATATATCATTGCCACTGATAAGAAAAAACGCCTACAATTAGAGGCTGTCAATATGGCCAGTGGTCAAGGCTCATTAAACAGCTTTGCCCCTATTGCACTGCAAGCAGCTTACACTGAAGGTTTACCATGGCTAGAAGAATTACTTCTTTATATTTCTAATAACATGGATTATGTCATTACAGAGTTAACGCAATTGCCTGGCATACACATTGCTAAGCCTCAAGGCACATACTTACTGTGGATAGATTGTCGTCAATTAGCAATGGATGAAAAAGAGTTAATGAAGCAATTGCTTGAAGTTGGGAAACTTGCATTAGAGCCTGGTTCAAAATATGGCGAAGAAGGCCGTGGCTTCCTACGTATGAACGTGGCCTGCTCATTTGATACTGTAAAAGATGCAGTTGCTCGCTTTAAGCTAGCATTGTCATTGTAAGTGCCTGGCACTCAAACAATTCTGAATTTTTAACAAAGCAAAAATCCACGTAGACTCCTGCGGGAATGCACGCAAAGTAAGACGCAACCAACCGCGCGCCCGCGAGGTTTGTGGCTTACACTGTGCCCGAGGAAAGCGCGTGGTTTTTTGCGCTATAAAAAATGGATTTTTCCTATTCGTTACACTAGTGCTAGTTACTTAAGTCTTCACTTTGCATACAGGAATGTTTTATGTATTAATCTAAAAAAAACTATAGACAAACCGAAAATTATTCGAGTTTGCCTATAGTCTAAGGCACTCTTACACAGAGTACCTTTACTTATACATTTTGTTGATTATTTGTGCTATTTCGTTCAGCTAAAATACGTGTTTCGATTTCCTTAGATTTTAATTCCTGCTTTTTAGAGATTTTACGGAAAATCATAAATACACCTATACATAAAATAAGCATGATTAAAAATTCAAAAGCTGCTGGAATATAAGCTGTTTTATCTTCAGGGAAATATAAAAATTGATACATTAAATGTTCCATATTTTCTACACGTCCTTACAATTATTATTCAAAAACTGTAATTGACTCAATTTTAACATCTTCAAGCGGTTTATCGCGGTTATCTTTTGCTACATCAGCAATTTTATCAACGATATCCATACCCTCTACAACATGACCAAATACAGAGTGTTTATGGTCTAACCATGGTGTACCACCGTTTTGTGCATATGCTTCAATAATTTCTTCTGGGAAACCAGCACCTTGAAGTTGGCGTAGCATATCACTTGGAAGGTGTTTCATTTGTACGATAAAGAATTGAGAACCGTTTGTGTTTGGACCAGCGTTTGCCATTGAAAGTGCACCACGTAGGTTAAATAATTCATCAGAAAACTCATCTTCAAATGAGTTACCCCAAATTGACTCACCGCCCATACCAGTACCAGTTGGGTCACCGCCTTGAATCATGAAATCTTGAATAACGCGGTGGAAAATGATTCCATCGTAATAACCTGATTTTGCATGCCCTAAGAAATTTTCAACTGTTTTTGGTGCTTGTTTTGGAAATAATTTAATTTTTAGCGCACCTAAAGTCGTTTTCATTTCTACTAGTACTTCGCCTTCTTGTACTTCTGTTGTTAATTGTGGAAACATTGGAGTCTCTCCTTTAAATGTAAAATTTCAGTTTCAATGAAAATGATCATCCTAGATCATTCCTGACCTCATATTAGTCTAACATACTTCCTAGCCGTTTTCTCCACCTAAGTATTGACGAATTTTGTAATTTTACAATCGTTCAGCCAATTATATTTTTGAATATGGGGAACTTCTGTTTGATACCTATGGTAGTATAACCCAAAATGATGATGGAAGAAACGGGCTATCTTTGCTATTTCTTTTTATAGTTTCGTATTGTGTAAATAGGTCTCAACGAGTATTTGGAATACATCCAAAATATGCTATTCTGTTGAAAGACTTATTTTCAAAGTTGGAGGCATTTATGAAAAAAGTTTTTGGTTTTATTATTATTACTCTATGTTTACCTACCATTTGGTGGATCGGTACGAATATACGATCAGAGTTAAATGCAGCCCAAGCCCACGAACAACAAATCGAGGAAACGATTGATGTGCCTGAAGTACAGGTTCAGCTTCCCGTCACATTAATAGATCAAGATGGTCAAACCTTTAGCGAAGAATATGTCGAATGGAGGCAGCCTTTAACACTGCAAGAAATTCCACAAATTGCCCAGGAAATTTTTATTGCTAGTGAGGATGCCGACTTTTATGATCATATCGGCTTCGATCTTAGTGCCATTATTCGTGCTGTTGTCGCGAACTCTAATGCCAATGCTACTTCGCAAGGAGGCAGTACCATTACCCAACAGCTTGTTCGAATGCGCTATTTATCTGACGAAAAAACGTACGAACGAAAATTGACGGAATTATTTTATGCCTACGAGCTTGAAAAAAAATACGATAAAGATGCTATTTTAACTATGTATTTAAATGAATCTTATTTTAGCAATCAAGTATATGGTATAGGAAGTGCAGCGACCTATTATTTCCAAAAACCTATTCAAGATTTATCAATTGCTGAGATAGCTTTTATTTCTGCTATTCCAAACAATCCATCACTTTATAATCCTTTAAAAAATTTTGATGAAACAAAGGCAAGACAAGAACGGCTACTCGATACACTAGCTGCTAGTGGTGCTATTACAAAGGAAGATGCAGCTTCTTATAAAGCAGCACCAGTCATATTAAATGTGAAAAATAAGATGCAAAGCTACCCCATGTATAGCACTTATGTTCTGCAAGAGCTACGCTGGCTTGTAGCTGAGAAAGAAGGCTATACGGATCGACTTCAAAATACGCAAAGTGATGAAGAAAAAAAGTTGATTCAAGCACAACTAGACAATCGTCTCAATACTTTGTTCCAAAATGGTTTAACCATTTATACGGCTCTTGACCCAACTAAACAAAATCATGATGAAGAGCAAATGACGGCTATATTAGGAACTGGCCAATTGCAAGCAGCGGGAGCTGTAATTAATAACACCTCTCGTGAAATCATCAGTCTATATGCCGGTAAAAATTACGAGAAATTTGATTATCATCGGGCTTTTCAAGGACCAAGACAGCCAGGTTCAGCATTTAAGCCACTTGCTGTCTATGCACCTTTTTTTGAAACGACAACAAATACACCAGATTCCATCGTGAATGGTGGTAGTTATTGTGTCGGTTCTTTTTGCCCTCAAAACTATGGGGGATATAAATATGGGGATGTGACTATTCGAACAGCATTTCGTAATAGTTATAATACTTCTGCTCTTCGCCTTTTTAATGCTGTTGGTGTCGAGACGGCATTTAGTTACCTTGATCGCTTCCATTTCCGCTCCATCGTGGCAAAGGATCATACGTATGCCGCATCATTGGGTGGATTAACATATGGTGTTACAGCTCTGGAGTTAGCAGATGCCTACACAAGCTTTATTGACGGCTCATATGTCCTTGCACATAGTATTCGTAAAGTGACAGCCAATGATGGCACTGTACTATTTAGCTGGGATACGGAACGTGATCAAATATGGTCACCCAAAACGGTAAAATATATGCGAGAGTTACTTACAGAAGTTGTAACAAATGGTACAGGGCAAGGTGTTTATAATAATAGTAACTATGTTGGTGCTAAAACAGGTACGACAAATGATTACCGCGATTATTGGCTAGCCGGTTTAAATGATCAGTATACAGCTGCTGTTTGGCTTGGCTATGATAAACCTCAACCAATGGAAAAACTAGAAGCGTATAAAATTCATCACAAGCTATTTAATATTTTACTAGAGTAAAGTTTCCTAGCAAATAACGACTTATTATAGCGTAAAAATCCACTGGCAGAATTCTGAATTGTTTGAGTGACTGGCACTTAGCAAGGACACCTAGCACAATGGAATCTTCTAAAACGTAAAAACCCACTTGCTTTCCGCGGGCACTCCGTAAGCCGCAACCCTCGCTGTCGCGCGGTTTGTTGCGTCTTACTTTACGTGCGTTCCCGCAGGAGTCTAAGTGGGTTTTTCAATATATTACTGGCAGAATTCAGAATTGTTTGAGTGACTGGCACTGACTTTATTTTGCAAAAGGTAGACTTGCCAGTACACCGTTATACAATTTTAAAATCACATAAACTAATAACGAAAATAATATTGTCCACATGAAAAGTTCAAATATTAGTAATCCAATCGTGCCACCCATGGACATAAAAAGGCTCATTTTATAAATAAGATAAATGAAATAGATAAAAATCGTTAAAACGAATATACCTGCTAATGCATAAATGGATTGAATAGCAAAGACAGAACACATAGCTCCAATAAATAGAATGACATAGCCTCCACGCGCTTGGCTTACTGCTGCCCCTTCATTATCTTTTGAAAAAAATAACATACCTAGTTCATGAATTGTTTCACCAACTAATTTAAGCGCAGAAATTGCCATAAAAAAAATAACCGCAAATACAACTAGCAATAATACACGTAATTCAAAATCCGATAAAAATTCACGCATTCCTGAATAAACACCGATTGCTTGAAATAATTGTAATGCTTCGCCTACTGCATACATGCCGAACGTTAAACTAAACAATAAAATTGTGATTAATGGTAAATAACCATATATGTAAGGGTTCCTCATAAAAATTTTTTTCCTCTGTTTTTTTTGATAACTTCCTATTTATAATATAGCTAAAATTCTCCTGCTATCCAAGCTAAATCCTGTTAGTCCAAATGCATTCCCTACGAAAGTACGTTATAATTATTACACTTACCTGCATAAAGGAGGATTTTTTTGTTACAAGTACTCTATATTTTCATCCCGATGCTTGCTGCAATATTTGTGCCTTTTATATATAAAAGCGTTAAAAATATTCACACAGGCTGGTTTGTTCTGGCAGTACCTGCAACACTCGCCGTTATTTATGCTACTTATATAGCGAGAGTTGCCCAAGGAGAAGTGTTTTATGATGGAATACCTTGGATTCCATCGCTCGATATTTCTTTCGTATCATATTTGGATGGACTTAGCTTACTATTTTCGTTACTCATTACAGGAATTGGCTCACTCGTTGTGCTTTACTCCATTTTTTACTTAGATAAACATAAAGAAAAACTACATAATTTTTATGTTTACTTATTATTGTTTATGACCGCAATGCTCGGTGTTGTACAATCTGATCATTTAATTACTTTGTACTTCTTCTGGGAGTTAACGTCGATTTCATCATTCCTACTTATTGGTTATTGGTACACACGTGATGCTTCTCGCTTCGGTGCACTAAAATCAATGATGATTACAGTCTTCGGCGGCTTAATGATGTTAGGAGGATTTATCCTTCTTTATTTAATGGGTGGAACATATTCAATTCGTGAACTTATAGCAATGGCACCAAACTTAGTGCAACATCCATTGTTCACATGGGCACTCGTTTTATTACTCCTAGGGGCATTTACAAAATCTGCACAATTCCCATTCTACATTTGGTTACCTGATGCAATGGAAGCACCGACACCAGTCAGCGCATATTTACACTCTGCAACAATGGTAAAAGCAGGGATTTACTTAGTGGCTCGCTTTACACCAATTTTTGCAGCTTCTGAGCTATGGGTATGGCTTGTTACAGGAGTAGGTCTGTTAACGCTATTCTGGGGTTCGTTCTTTGCCTTAAAGCAAACCGATTTAAAAGGAATTCTAGCGTTTTCTACTGTCAGTCAGCTTGGATTAATTATGTCACTACTAGGCGCTGGGGCAGTTGCATTTCATGTAAACGGTGCAGCTGATTCAGTGTTTAAATATGCGGCATTTGCAGCCATTTTCCACCTTATTAACCACGCAACATTTAAAGGTAGCTTATTTATGATTGCAGGGATTATCGATCATGAAACAGGTACTCGTGATATCCGTAAACTTGGGGGATTAATGAGCATTATGCCTCTTAGCTTTACAGTGGCGGCAATTGGCAGCTTCTCGATGGCAGGATTACCTCCATTTAATGGTTTCCTAAGTAAGGAAATGTTTTTAACTGCTATGTTAGCACTTCAAAATTTCGAATTTTTTGGTTTTGATACATGGGGCGTTCTTTTCCCTATCGTTGCTTGGGTAGCGAGTATTTTTACGTTTATTTATAGTTTCTACTTTGTATTTAGAACATTTACAGGAAAATATAAACCAGAGCTTTACGCTCATAAACCACATGAGGCTCCTATTGGTATGCTAATATCACCGATGATTTTAGCATCATTAGTAGTCGTTATTTTCTTCATTCCTAATATAATTGGGGATACGTTTGTAAAGCCTGCAGTACAAGCCATTCAGCCGTTTTTATATGATGTTCCTAAAGATATCAATATTCACGTGGCAGCCTGGCATGGAGGTCTAACACCGGAGTTAATCATGACTATCGGCATTGTCATTATAGGCGTCTTATTATTTGTTGCTTTACCTAAATGGCAAGGCATCTATAACCTATTCCCACGTGCTCTTACGCTCAATAATGCCTATGACAAAACAATGCTTGGTTTAGATGTCGGATTAAATCGTGTATCACGTCTTTATATGACTGGTTCTATGCGTCACTATCTACTGTATATGTTCAGTGCTATTGCTGTTATTTCAATTGGGACGTTATTTGCCAAGGATGCCTTTTCAATATCCTTTGAAGGCGCAGCCCCAATTCGATCTTACCAATTAATTTTAATAGTTGTATTAATTATTGGCACAACGATTACTATTTTTGCGAAGTCACGTCTTACAGCAATCATTGGACTTGGCTCTGTCGGATACACTGTTGCATTATTTTTCGTAATTTTTAATGCACCTGATTTAGCTTTAACACAGCTAGTTATTGAAACTATTTCTGTCGCATTATTTTTATTGGCGTTTTACCATCTTCCGAAGCTTGGAAAACGTGAAGAACGCATGCGCTTTCAGTTGAATCGTGCGGTTATTTCAATCGCAGTTGGTGTGATGGTGACGCTTATAGCCTTATCGGCACATTCTCAAAAGCTTGTTCCGACTATCTCAAAATATTACGAAGAAACCGTCTATTCATTAGCAGGCGGCGGGAACATTGTAAATGTTATTTTAGTAGACTATCGTGGCTTTGATACATTATTTGAAATTACAGTGTTAGGTATTGCTGGAATGGCAATTTTAGCAATGATCAAGCTGCGTATGAATAGAAAGGAGAAATCGCATGAAAACAAATGATGTGATAATACAATTTACAGCTAAAATTGTATTCTTCATTATTTTCTTCTTCTCCATTCATATTTTTTTAGCTGGTCATTATACACCAGGTGGAGGCTTTGTAGGAGGACTTTTAACATCCAGTGCCATCGTGCTCTTAGTACTTGCCTTTGATTTAAACACTGTACGCAATGTTTTACCGATCAACTATACGTATTTAACTGCAACGGGCTTATTATTGGCACTTGCAACAGCGGCATTCCCTATGTTTTTAGGGAAACCTTTTTTCACACATTTCTTTGATTATTTCGAACTACCGCTTCTAGGTAAGCAATCCTTACACACTGCAATGCTTTTTGACAGCGGTGTTTACTTGGTTGTTGTTGGCGTTACGATGACCATTATTCAAACGATTGGAGAGGATGAATAATGGAAATAATTATGGCGTTTGTCATTGGCTTTTTGTTTATGGCAGCGGTTTATTTAATATTATCGAAAAGCTTATTACGTATTATTATCGGTACTGGGCTTCTAAGCCACGGTGCACATTTACTCATTTTAACAATGGGTGGACTTACAGGGGAGGCTCCTCCTGTTTTAAAAGAAGGTGCCAAAACGTTTGCTGACCCTTTACCACAAGCTTTAATTTTAACCGCTATTGTTATTAGCTTTGGGGTAACGGCTTTCTTCCTAGTACTTGCATATCGCTCATATCAGGAGCTAGAGACAGATGATATTAGCTTAATGAGAGGAAGTGATGAGGATGAATAACTTCCTTTTACTACCAATCATCATTCCGTTCTTCTTCGGCATGATTTTAATGTTTGGGCAGAAAAATTTAAAATATCAGCGCACGTTTGCTTTACTAGGCATTCTACTTGCTTTCATATCAGCCGTTTCACTTTTATTGAAAGTAAAAAATGACGGTCTGCAGAAAGTTACATTCGGAGATTGGCCCGTACCATATGGTATTACAATGGTTTCGGATATGATGTCTGCACTGTTAGTAACGACAACATTACTCATTGCATTCTTCGTTGTTTGGTACGGCTTTGGTTCTATTACAAAGGAGCGTGAACGCTTTTTCTATTATCCTGGTATTATGTTTATTTTAACAGGTGTGAATGGCGCATTTACGACAGGGGATATTTTTAACTTATTCGTATTCTTTGAAGTATTATTAATGGCGTCCTATTTACTAATTGTACTAGGTGGAGAAAAAGGACAACTTAAAGGCTCCATTAAATATATTTTAATTAATGTCATATCTTCAGCATTGTTTGTAATTACAGTAGCTTTCCTATACTCAGTTGTAGGCACACTGAATATGGCAGACATTGCGGTGAAAATTAGCGAGATTAATCAGCCAGGTATCATAACCGTTATTGCTGTGCTGTTTTTAATGGTATTTGGTTTAAAAGCGGCGATATTCCCGCTTTACTTCTGGCTTCCAACTTCTTATGCAGCTGCACCGATTCCTGTGTTAACACTATTTGGTGCACTTCTAACAAAAGTTGGGGTTTACGCGATTACTCGCACATACACACTATTTTTCGTACATGATTTATCGTATACACATCATTTGCTGATGATACTAGCAATTGGAACGATTATTGCAGGCTGTATCGGGGCACTTGCCTATTTCGATGTCAAACTCATTATTATTTATAACATTGTTATTGCAGTAGGTGTCATTTTATTTGGTGTATCTCAAATGAATGAAGTGGCGTTAAAGGGTGCGATGTTCTACTTAATCCATGACATGCTTATAAAGGCAGCCCTCTTTATGTTGATTGGTATTGTAATCTACATTACAGGCACATCAGATTTACGGAAAATGGGCGGACTTATGAAAAAGTACCCTGTGCTAGGCTGGTTTTATTTAATAGCTGCCTTCGGTTTAGCAGGGATTCCCCCACTTAGTGGTTTTGTTGGAAAGCTGTTAATAGTTCAAGGCGGCTTTGAGGCTGGTAGCATGTGGAGTAGTATCTTTATTTTAGCCTCATCTTTACTTGTGCTACTTTCTGTTATTCGTATTTTCCTTTATGCCTTCTGGGGAGAGGAAAAAGCGACAATGGGTACTGTCGATAAAAAAGTATACACTACCCTTTTCGTACCAACTGTCGTATTGGTGCTTATTACAGTAGCATACGGTGTTGGTTCAGAGTGGATAACACCATTTATGGATGATGCTGCGAAACTATTAAATGACCCATCTATTTATATAGATGCTGTAATGAAGGAGGATTAGAGCTATGGCATTTCAAATTATTTTAAACTTTGCTCTTGCCTTCGTTTGGATGTTTCTTTCATCTAACTATACAGCAACAGGCTTTATAGTAGGCTTCATTCTCGGTATTATATTGCTCGTGATTATGAGAAGATTCTTTTTTAAACGTCTCTATGTTTTCCGTATATGGGCAATTATTAAACTTACGGTGCTCTTCTTTAAGGAGTTAATATTAGCAAATATTCAAGTACTGAAAGTTGTGTTAAAGCCTAAGCTAGATATGCAACCTGCCTTCTTTGCTTACCCTACTGTCCTAAAAGAAGATTGGGAAATTACATTATTATCGAGTCTCATTACTTTAACACCAGGAACCGTTGTCGTTCATGTATCGGACGATGCAAAAACATTGTTTGTCCATGCTATTGATATTAGTGATGTAGACGATGCCATTGCATCCATTCGTGATTCTTTTGAAAAAGCCATTTTGGAGGTGAGTAAATCATGATGACGTTTATTATTGCAGCGATCGTAGTGATTTGCTTATCAATGATCGCCGTAATTTTCCGTATGGTGAAAGGGCCTTCCGCGTCCGATCGCGTCGTAGCACTAGATTCCTTAGGAGTGTCACTAATTTCATTAATCGCTTTATTTTCAATTTTAGTGGAAACGAGCTTCTTTTTAGAAATTGTATTATTGTTAGCGATTTTATCGTTCATCGGTACAGTTGCTTTCTCTAAATTCATAGAGAAAGGAGATATCATTAAACGTGACAATTCTCGCTAATACTATAGTTATTCTGTTCATTTCTATCGGGGTACTATTTATCGTCGTAACAGCTATTGGGCTAATTCGATTACCTGATTTGTATACACGGGCACATGCCGCTTCTAAAAGTGCAACACTCGGTGTTATGTGTGTATTGATTGGCGTATTCTTTCACTTTTGGCTTATCGAGGATCATTTTAACCCTCGTATTTTACTCGGTATATTGTTTCTCTTTATTACAGGCCCTGTCGGTGGACATATCATGACCCGTTCATCCTATATAGCAGGTGTTAAACCTTGGAAGGGAACAGTACGTGACGAGCTAGGTCCTGAAATTGATAAAATGAAAAAAGAACAAGGTATCAAATAAGAGGCTGAGACAAAAATAAAAAGTGTTAGATTGACTGCAATCAATCTAACACTTTTTTTGTTATGCCGTTGATGTTCGCTACAGGTTGCTTTCCGCAGGTTTACTGGCGATTCACTGGCTTTTACGGGCGATTTCTCTAGTTTTACTGGCGATTCAGAGGCCTTTTCGGGCGATTTCCCCTGTTTTACCGGCGATTCATGGACTTTTACTGGCGATTTCTCCTGTTCCTGTTTTAAATATAGCCTTTTTCCGTTAAAAACGTCGTTAACTGCTCGACACATTCCTCAATAGAGTAGCGCTCCGTATCCAAAATAAATTCTGGATGTTCAGGTTCTTCGTATGGCGCACTAATACCTGTAAAATTGGCAATTTCCGCATTGCGTGCTTTTTTATAAAGACCTTTTGGATCACGCTGTTCACATGTTTCTACGGAGCATCTCACATACACTTCTAAAAATTCTTCCTCTTCCACTAGCTTACGAACAACTTGGCGATCTTCTCTATAAGGTGAAATAAATGCCGTGAGCACAATTTGACCGCCTTCCACAAAAAGCTTGGAAACTTCCCCGATACGCCTTATATTTTCCTTACGGCTTACTTCGTCAAAGCCTAAATCATTATTTAACCCATGTCGTACATTATCGCCGTCCAGTACGAATGCCTGGTTCCCTCGTTCAAATAGGGCACGGGCAAGTGCATTTGCTACGGATGATTTCCCTGAAGCTGATAGCCCTGTAAACCATAAAATAAAGCTTTGATGTTTATTTTGAGTGCGACGTTCTTCTTTTGTAATGGATGACTCATGCCAAACGATATTGGAACTCATTTTAACACCTCCTCACGCATTCCTTTAATAAGTACATCGACAACCTCTTTACGACTAAATGTACTTGGAGGAACTTCCCCATTCCGAAGCATTTCCCGCACTTTCGTACCGGATAAAATAACATGTGATGCACTATCATGCGGGCATGTTTTTGTTGTAGCCATACCTTCACATTTAGTGCAATAGAAACTATGTTCAAACTTTAAAGGAACAATACCAAGTTCATCTTCTGTAAATTGTTCAAAGATTTTTTGAGCATCGTATGTTCCATAATAATCACCTACCCCTGCGTGATCACGTCCTACAATAAAATGGGTGCAGCCGTAATTTTTTCGCACAAGTGCATGGAAAATGGCTTCTTTTGGCCCTGCATAACGCATTGCTGCTGGAAAGACACCTAATTGCACACGATTTTGAGGATAGTAATTTTCTAAAAGAACCTTATAGCTCTCCATGCGTATACTTGCCGATACATCATCTGACTTCGTTTCGCCTACTAACGGATTTAAAAATAAGCCATCGATTGTTTCTAATGCCGCCTTTTGGATATATTCATGTGCACGATGAACAGGATTACGTGTTTGGAAGCCCACAATTGTTTGCCATCCCTTTTCCTTAAACAACTGACGTGTCTCCTTTGGATCAAATGAATAAGTAGGGAATTTTTGCTCAAGACGCTTTATTAATGTAATTTTACCTCCAACATATATCGCCTGCCGCTCATGGAGCTTTTTCACACCAGGATGTGCTAAATCCTGTGTACCGTAAACGAGTAGTGCCTCTTTTTGTTTATCTGGCTCATATATATCAGTGATATCGATGACACCATAAATTTCGTTGCCATATACTAATTTCGCTTCATCCCCTGGCTGTAATGTTGCTGCGACTTCGTTGTTAACAGGAAGTGTAATAGGAATACTCCATACAATTCCAGAGGCTAACCTTGTATGTTCAACGACAGATTCATAATCACTTTTAGTTAAAAAACCATCGATTGGGCTATATCCACCGATTGCAATTAACTCTAAATCACTTAACGCAATTGCATCCAATTCAATCTCCTTTTTAATATGTACTACCGATTTCTGTGGATTATAGGCTTGCACTAAAGCACCGCCATGTGGTTGTAGCGTCATTTATATTCCTCCTAAATTAATTCGAATAGTATGTTTTATCATTAAATGCCTTCACCAGCATCGTAAATTGATTGTTCCTCTTCACGCATTGTTCTCATTAAACTAATCGCACCAAGCGTTCCGATTATGACGCTTCCCATTATTACGATGGCATATAAATCTTTCTTCATAAATAACTGAATGAGACTATAAGAAATTGCTAATGAAAAAATAGGTGAAACAAGCCAAATACACATAATTTTTTTGACGATATGTTTATGAAAAATTTGTTTCCCGCTTTTCGCCATTCCTATACCAATAATAGAGGAGGACGTTACTTGCGTTAACGGTACGGGTAATCCAAACAGCGAACTGATTCCAACAAGCAATGCACCTGTACTTGAAATTAGAATGCCCTCAGCTTTCTCAAAACGTACAATTTTTTTCCCATTCGTTTCGAGTACGCGTTTTCCTAATAGCATCGCTCCTATCGCAACAAATGCACCCCCAAGCCAAATGCCATTTGAGACAGTTATCATCCCAGCACCAACAAGTGGGCCAACTGCATTAGCAACATTGTTCATACCTGCTGAGAAGGCTTCAAAAAATCCTGCAAGCACGAGTAGCACTGTTAACAACGGATGGTTTGCTAATAATCCCTTTCCTTGAAATTTATTTAGTACCTTACCAAATACGAGAGCAATGACAAATGCTATTAGCGGAACGATTACCCAAAAGGACATAATGACAAGCAATGATTTAACATATAGCACGCGATAGGCAATTCCTACACCGACTACTGCCCCTACGGTTACTTCACTTGTCGATAATGGAATGCCTAATAGATTGGCAAGAAACAATGAGCTTGTGGCAGAAATTAATATAATCATGACGATTTTCACCGTAATATACTCTTGTGGCATAATTCCTGAGCTTATTGTCTTTACAACTTCCCCACCACCTAGAATCGCGCCTGCAAAAACCCCTACTGCACAAATTAGTAGTGCATGCCAAGCTTTTTTAATTGCCCCCGCTCCGTAGGCTACACCCATTGAAGCGGCTGCTCCACTTGCACCAATATTCATTGCAAAAAATAAACTAATGGCTATTGCAATATATTCCAGCATAATTTAAACGCCCCTATTCATGTAGCCCACATTCAGTTTTAGCAGATCCTTGCCATCTGCCTGCGCGTAGGTCATCCATTGTAAAGGCTGGTTGTGTACAGTGTTCACAGCCAATGCTCGGATAGCCTTGATCGTGTAACGGATTGTAAGTTAAATCATGCTTTGAAACATAACGCCATACATCTTTCCACGACCAATGAATGAGCGGACAAATTTTAATCGACTTAAATTTATCATCACGATTGATAAAATTCGTCTGCTGTCGTGTCGGGGATTGTTCCCTACGCAAACCTGAAATCCAAGCTGTAGCTCCTAATAATGCCTCATGTAATGGCTTAATTTTTCGAATATCGCAGCACTTATTAGGGTTGGACTTCCATAATTCATCTCCATATTGAGCCTTTTGTTCATCAAGTGTAAGCTTAGGTTTCTGCAAGATTATATTGAGCTGTGGATATTTTTGCTTTACGCGTTCAATCGTTTCATATGTTTCTTTAAAATGGACATCTGTGTCTAAAAAAACGATAGTAGCGTTTGGCTTAACCTTTGAGATAAGATCGATTAATACAATTCCCTCTATACCAAAGCTACAGGCATAAACGATATCATCGCCATATTGTGCATAGCTCCATTGTAAAACCTCTAGTGCACCTTTAAAGGATTCATCCACTCCAAAATTAACCGTTGGCTCCTGCCAAGTTGCATACGTTAACATGTAATCCCCCTCGAAACATTTTCAGATATAGCAAAAGGCGTTTTAACAACAGACACAACAATTGCGTTGTGCCTTCGTTAAAACGCCTCTAGTTTGACTAGCCAGCTTTTATGGATGATTGTAAACTAGTAATCTTGTACCTCATTTAGCAATCATACTTCTTATTACCAAATATATACTAAATTACACCTAGTAGTCAACTAGGTTTTATAAAAAATCTAAACTTATTTCAGCAGTATCATTTTATCTCCCATTTGAATGTCACGCTCATCATTTACAAATAATTTTATTCAAATAATTTGTCTTTTGCTACTCACCGTCTGCACATCGGTTAATTGTCTGAAAAAAAAACAGAAATTTTTCATAATTCCTTGTTGACTAATAGGAAATATATGTTTAATGTGGTACTAAGCTAATTAAAAACAAAAAATGCTGATCAGAGGATCTGAAGGCCATCTACTCAAAATGTGTTTGTACACGTTTTTGAGAGATGGTCTTTTGTGTTCTTTTGAGAAAAAGGGGAGATTTTTGATGAAAAAAAGAAAGCATATTTTTCAATCATTTGTACTCTTATCTGGCTTAACTTTAATGTTAACAGGGTGTAATAGCACATCCACAGACAACGATACAAGTACGGAAGACACAAAAAAGTCAGTTGAGCTACTAAATGTTTCTTATGATCCAACGCGGGAGCTTTATGATGAATTTAATAAAGACTTTATCGCAAAATGGAAGGACGAAACAGGTCAAGATGTGAAGATTCATCAATCACATGGTGGCTCTGGTAAACAAGGGCGAGCGGTCATTGATGGTCAAGAAGCCGATGTTGTGACACTAGCACTTGCCTATGATATTGATGAAATCGCCCAAGCTCGCGATCTGCTAAACAAAGACTGGCAAACTGAATTTGAAAATAATTCTACACCCTACACTTCTACAATTGTCTTTTTAGTACGAAAAGGCAATCCAAAAGCAATACAAGATTGGAGTGATTTAACAAAAGACGATGTATCAGTCATCACACCAAACCCAAAAACTTCAGGTGGTGCACGTTGGAATTACTTAGCTGCATGGGGGTTTGCTGCAAAGTTGTATAACAATGACGAGAAGCAAATAAAGGATTTTATGAAGGCGTTGTATAGCAATGTAGAGGTACTTGATTCTGGGGCTCGCGGCGCTACGACGACGTTTGTTGAACGGAAAATAGGTGATGTGTTAATTGCTTGGGAAAATGAAGCTTATTTATCACTCAATGAATTAGGGGAAGATGAATTTGAAATCGTTACACCTTCATTGAGTATTTTAGCAGAGCCTCCTGTTGCAATTGTTGACAAAATTGTAGATAAAAAAGGGACGCGCGAAGTGGCAGAAGCATACTTACAACATTTATATAGCGATATTGGGCAAGAAATTGCTGCAAAAAACTACTATCGACCACGCAATGAAGAAATATTAGCAAAATACCAAGATCAATTTCCAAAGCTTGAGCTCATTTCAATTGATGACTTTGGCGGTTGGGCAGAAGCACAGTCCAAGCATTTTAAAGACGGTGGCACGTTCGATGAAATTTACGTTCCACAATAAGGAGGCATATGATGAGTAGCCTAACATTAAAAAAGAAGCCGGCACGAGTTATTCCCGGCTTCCATCTTTCTCTTGGTTATACAATGCTATACGTTAGTTTGCTTGTGCTCTTGCCTTTAGCAATGATTTTTATTCAGACGATGTCCTTGAGTTGGGCTGAATTCGTGACAATTATAACCGATCCACGTGCAGTTGCCTCCTATAAGCTCAGTTTCGGCACAGCACTAGCTGCTGGTTTACTTAATGTTGTCTTTGGCACCATTATCGCTTGGGTACTCGTGCGTTACCATTTTCCGTTTAAGCGCATCATTGACGGTCTTGTAGATTTACCATTTGCTTTACCTACAGCAGTAGCAGGAATTGCTCTAACATCTCTTTATGCCCCGAATGGTTGGATAGGTCAATTTTTCGATTTTAAAATCGCTTTTACACCACTTGGTATCATCATTGCACTAACCTTTATTGGACTTCCATTTGTAGTGCGCACCGTGCAACCTGTTTTACAAAACATTAGTACTGAAGTCGAAGAAGCCTCAGCAAGTCTTGGAGCATCAAGGCTCCAAACAGTCATAAAAATTATTTTCCCTGAACTAGCACCTGCCATTTTAACAGGCTTTTCGTTAGCCTTTGCACGTGCCCTAGGGGAATATGGATCAGTTGTCTTTATTGCTGGGAATATGCCGATGAAGACGGAAATTACACCGTTAATCATTATGACAAAGCTTGAACAATATGACTATGCAGGCGCTACTTCTATTGCTGCCGTCATGCTTATTACATCATTTGTCTTATTGTTCACCATTAATTTAATACAGTGGCTGGCAAATCGTCGCTTTGTACATTAGGAGGTATTTATGGATCAGTCTACGGTAATCGAACCAATTGCTCCTGAATCACACATTGCAACGGCAAAGCCCGCTGCCCTACAGGAGCCTCGTATTGTTCGTTATGTATTAACATTTATTGCGCTTGCTTTTTTAGCATGTTTTATCGTTCTTCCTCTCGTATCAATTTTTATAACAGCCTTTCAAAAAGGAGCAGACGTCTATTTTGACGCAATTACCCATCCAGATGCATTAGCTGCTATAAAATTAACCTTAACAGTAGTGGCAATCGCAGTTCCTTTAAATGCAATCTTCGGCATTATGGCAGCTTGGACACTAACGAAATTTAACTATAAAGGGAAAAATCTATTACTTACAGTGATTGACCTACCTTTTGCTGTGTCACCAGTTATCGCAGGTTTAGTGTTTATATTGCTATTCGGTGCACAAGGTCTGTTTGGGAACTGGCTATTTGCTAATGATATTAAAATTGTTTTTGCTTTGCCGGGCATTGTACTTGCTACTATTTTTGTCACATTGCCCTTTGTAGCAAGAGAGCTCGTGCCATTAATGCAGGCACAAGGGACATCGGAAGAAGAGGCCTCTATTTCTCTTGGGGCTAATGGCTTTAAAACCTTTTGGTATGTCACATTACCCAATATTAAATGGGGATTATTTTATGGTTTGATATTATGTAATGCTCGTGCAATTGGCGAATTCGGAGCAGTTTCTGTTGTATCGGGTCATATTCGTGGTATGACGAATACAATGCCGCTTCATATCGAAATTTTATACAATGAATATCAATTTTCAGCAGCCTTTGCTGTTGCGTCATTGATGAGTGTGCTAGCTATTATTACGCTTATTATAAAAGATATTGTTGCTTGGAAATCAAAATCAGTTTAAAGGGGGTATACTTGCTTGAGTATACAAATACAAAATGTATCAAAGAAATTCGGTTCCTTTCAAGCACTGCAAGATGTATCCATTGATATTCAATCTGGTGAATTGGTAGCACTGCTCGGTCCATCTGGCTCTGGCAAAACGTCTTTACTTCGTGTGATTGCAGGACTTGAAGCCTCCGATGTTGGCGAAATATTATTTGACGGTCAAACGATTACGAATCGTCATCCGAAAGAACGAAACGTAGGCTTTGTTTTCCAACATTATGCGCTTTTTCGCCATATGACTGTTTTTGATAATGTAGCTTATGGGCTGAAAGTACGGCCACGTAAAACAAGACCATCCAAAGCAGAAATAACCGATAAAGTAATGACATTACTACGACTTGTTAAACTAGAAAATTTCTCGGATCGTTATCCAACTCAGCTATCTGGTGGGCAACGTCAACGTGTCGCACTCGCTCGCGCTCTCGCTGTCGAACCTAAAGTACTTTTATTAGATGAACCATTCGGTGCACTTGATGCTAAAGTGCGTAAGGAATTACGGCGGTGGTTGCGAAAGCTACATGATGATTTTCAAATAACGAGTATTTTTGTGACGCATGACCAAGAGGAAGCGCTTGATGTGGCTGATCGAATTGTCGTGATGAACAACGGTAAAATCGAGCAAATTGGCAGTCCAGATGAAGTTTACACCCACCCTAAAAGTCCATTTGTCTATGATTTCTTAGGTAATGTTAACCTCTTTAAAGGGCGTTTACATAACGGAAAGCTGACACATGGAGAATTTGCCATTGATGTGCCAGACACGCATGCTCATACACAGGACGATGCTGTAGGCTACGTTCGCCCACATGATATACAAATTGAAAAAACAGCGGTGTCAGGCACTGTTCCTGCTCAAATAAGCCATATACATTTGCTAGGACCAATTGTACAAATTGAACTGCGCCGTCTTGATATTGATGAATTTTTAGAGGCAGAGCTGACAAAAGATCAGTTTACAAATCTTCAACTAAAAGTAGGCGACAATGTATTTGTACGACCAAAGCAATTAAAAGTATTTATTCCAGAAGATTTTTCTATTTAAAAAAAGAAGGCACGGTTAAAATTTGAGAATAAAAATATGTTCGCTAATTTTTGCTATTTCACTATGTTAAACTTAGCAATTCTTTCTTTTGCAAGATTAATAAATTAGCAGCGTGTACTAGTTGTTGGTAGCGAAGGCGGTGACTCCTGCGGGAACAGCACGCAACGTAAGACGCAACAAGCCGCGCGTTAGCGAGGGTTGCGGCTTACGTGTGTGCCCGCGGAAAGCACCGCCGGAGCAGACAACAACGGCATAGCTTAATAGTGGGTAGATTGTCTGGGGTCAACAATTCTTTCATTTGCAAAAATAATAAATTAGCAGCGTGTACTAGTTGTTGGTAGCGAAGGCGGTGACTCCTGCGGGAACAGCACGCAACGTAAGTCACAACAAGCCGCGCGTTAGCGAGGATTGTGGCTTACCTGTGTGCCCGCGGAAAGCACCGCCGGAGCGGACAACAACGGCATAGCTTAATAGTGGGTAGATTGTCTGGAATCAGCAATTCTTTCTTTTTGCCAAAATAATAAATTAGCAGCGTGTACTAGTTGTTGGTAGCGAAGGCGGTGACTCCTGCGGGAACACACGCAACGTAAGACACAACAAGCCGCGCTTTAGCGAGGGTTGCGGCTTACGTGTGTGCCCGCGGAAAGCACCACCATAGCGGACAACAACGGCATACATAAAAAGTGTTAGATTGATGGTAGTCAATCTAACACTTTTTCTACTTTGCATATATTTTAGTTATGAAATTCTCGTCCATCAAAGACTGCTGACACATAGCCCGCACGAATAACAAAGTCTCCGAAATGCTCACCATCTAAACGGTCCTTTGCAAAATGCAAAAGAATTGGCCGTAACTCCGCTAAAATTTCTTCTTCCCCTATATTTTCACGATAAATTTTATTCAAACGATTACCTGTAAAGCTAGCGCCAAGATACATATTGTACTTACCTGGACCTTTGCCGATAAAGCCTATTTCGCCCATTGCTGCACGTGAGCAGCCATTTGGACAACCAGACATACGAATAACAATTTCGGTGTCATGTAAACCAGCTTCATCAATAATTGTATCAATTTTCGTAATGAGTGAAGGTAAATAACGCTCTGCCTCTGCCATTGCTAAACCACAAGTAGGTAACGATACACAAGCAATTGAATTGCGGCGCAGTGCTGAGTAATGCGCACCATCTGTTAACTTATACTGTTCAATAAGTGCAGCTATTTGTTTCTTCTTCTGTTGCGATACATTGCTAATCATTAAGTTTTGATTTGGTGTTAAACGAAAATCTCCGCTATGCACTTTGGCAATTTCTCGTAAACCAGTTAACAGCTCGTAATCCTCAAAATCTTTAATTCGCCCATTTTGAATAAATAATGTGTAATGCCAGTTGCCATCAGCACCTTTGATCCATCCAAATTCATCACCAGTACGTTCAAATGTAAATGGACGTTCCTCTTGTAGTTCCCATCCTAAACGACGATGTAATTCTGCTTTAAACCAGTCGAGTCCTCGCGCATCAATTGTATATTTAAAACGTGCATTTTTACGAACTGAACGATTACCATAGTCACGCTGAATCGTAATAATTTTCTCCGACGTTTCAAGCAATTTGTCAGGTGTAATAAAGCCAATAATACGAGCAAGCTGTGGATATGTTTCATGGTCACCATGTGACATTCCCATGCCTCCTCCAACAACTACATTAAAGCCCACTAGCTGGTCTTCTTCAATGATTGCAATTAAACCGATATCTTGGGAATAAACATCGACATCATTGCTTGGTGGAATTGCCATACCGATTTTAAATTTACGCGGTAAATATTGTGCACCGTAAATAGGCTCAATTTCTTCCTCTTGGCTATCTACTACTTTTTCACCATCAAGCCATAGCTCGTGATAGGCACGAGTTCTTGGCAATAAATGCTCACTTAACTTTGCTGACCAATTGTAAATTTCCTCATGTAATGACGATTGGTTCGGATTGACATTACACATCACATTTCGATTCACATCCCCACATGCAGCGAGTGAATCTAACAGAACATCATTAATTTCTTGCATATATTTTTTGACATTCCATTTCAAAATGCCATGTACTTGGAATGCCTGACGTGTCGTTAATTTTAATGAGCCATTGCCATATTTTCTTGCCATCTCATCCATTACAAGCCACTGTGCAGGTGTTGCAGCCCCACCAGGTGTTCTTACTCGGACCATAAACTGATACGCTGGTTCTAGCTTTTGACGCTGCCGTTCATTTCGCAAATCTCTGTCATCCTGTAAGTAACTTCCGTGGAATTTCATTAATCTATTATCATCCTCAGGAATTCCTGAGCTTAACGGATCATTCATAGTCCGTTCAAGTGTCCCACGTAAGTAATTACTATCGCTTTTAATACGTTCTACATCACTAGGTGTCCCAGGTTGTGGAGGTAAAATAATTTTTCCAGTCATCTTTTTCGCTCCTTTACTAATAAACGTCACGTTGGTAGCGTTTTTGCTGTTTCAAATCATTGATATAAGCTTTCGCTTCCTCAGGCGTTTTGTTCCCTTGCTGCTCAATAATGTGACGGATTGTTTGATCAACATCAGCAGCCATCGATTTTTTATCGCCACATACGTAAATAACAGCCCCTTGCTCAAGCCATTCATAAAATGCTTGTGCCTTTTCCTCGATTTTATGTTGGACATATATTTTTTTATCTGTATCACGAGAAAAGGCTATATCCATTTGAACTAATGTTCCTGAGGCAAGCCAACGCTGCCAATCTGTTTGATAAAGGAAATCCGTCATAAAATGCTGATCGCCAAAAATTAACCAAGATTTGCCCTCTATACCTAATTCCTCTCGCTCCTCTAAAAATGCACGATATGGCGCAACTCCTGTACCAGCGCCAATCATAATAATTGGTGTGTCAGCTTGTTCTGGCAATCTAAAGTTCGGGTTCTTATGAACATAAATCGGCAATGTATCACCAATATTGACGCGCCCTGCAACACTACCGGAACACACCCCAAAACGCACTCGGCCATTCGTTTCATAGCTTACTTTTCCTATTGTTAAATGGACTTCATCACTATTTGCTAATTGGCTACTTGCAATGGAATAAAGTCTAACTGGTATTTTGCGAAGAAGGTCAACAAATTGTTGAGCATCCCAAGTAAATGGAGCAAAATCTTCAGCGATATCTACTAAATCCCGTCCTCTTGCATAGTCCTTCCAAGCTGTAGAACTTTCACATAGCTTTGCAAATTTTTTATGCACCGTAAATGCGCTAATTTTTTGTAAAAGAGGCTTTGATAAAACCGTAATTTCTAACTTTTTCTGAAGCGCATCTTTTAATTGCATTGCCTCATCAGATACAGTTACTTGTGCCTGTGGATTAAACTGTAATGCTGTTATTAATGCATGCACTAATGTTTCATCATTTTCTGGAAGAATACCAATGCTATCTCCAGGCTGAAATTGAAAATTCGCTCCTTCAATTGATAACTCGATATGACGCGTTTCTTTTTCAGAGCCACGACCATTTAAATTGATGTTTTCCAATACTTCAGCATAATACGGATTTTTACGGGAATATGTAGCATCTCCTTCTAAAATTTGCGTTTGCTCCGTTTTAATCGCTGTATCTGTATGCTCTAATAATGCCTGTTGAACATCCGTAAACCATTTGGCAGCAGGTTCATCGTAATCAACATCACAGTCTGTTCGTGGAACAATACGTGTTGCGCCTAACTTTTCAAATTGCGCGTCAAAATCCTGACCTGTTTTACAGAAAAATTCATATGAGCTATCGCCTAATGCCAATACGGAAAAGTGCAGATGCTCAAGTTTGGGTGCACGTTTACTGTGTAAAAATTCATAAAATTGAATTGCTTGATCGGGTGGTTCCCCTTCACCATGCGTACTTACTACGAGCAATAGATTCGTTATTTTCTTTAAATTATTCGGCTTAAACTTCGCTAAAGATGTGACTGTCACCTCAACATCATTGGCTTTTAACGCAGCTGCATATTTTTCAGCTAAGCCTTGGCTATTTCCTGTTTGTGAACCATATAGCAGTGTTACTGATTTCGTTGTTGGGACAACTGACAATTTTGCTTCTTCTACTACGTTTGTATCAATGGTTGCTAGTAACGCACTTAAGTAACCATTTAACCAAATTTTTTGTTCTCCTGTTAAATTAGGTAGAAGCTCATTTAAAAGTTTCACCTGTTCCTCATTAAAAGGACTGTTAATTACTTGCAGTTTCAAACTATGCCACCTCACGTATAATTTAAAATTATCTAAGTCGTATTTTTTCTTTCTTTTCAATTTGTACAACGTAAAAATTTTGTACAATTAATGTAATCGAACCATGGTTAACTGTATTTAAAATTTGTCGGACATTATCTAATGCTAGATTGATATTTTCTTCTCTCTTATCTACCATTACGAAAAACACCCTTCCTCCAAATAATTTAGTTGTACTAATTGCACGATACGTTCCACTAATACTTTCCTTACATTATCGTCATAGCCCAAGCTATTACATAAAATCATGTTGTTTTCCTCATACCCTTGCAATTGCTTGGCAATACTTTGACGTAAAATGCCCGTAAACAATAAATATGGCACGATAAATACACGATGATTGAATTGTTGCCTTTGCTTTATCCAACCTTCCAAGCTAGGACCCGCTCCGTATAAAAAGCATGTATCGACTGCTACATAACTATATTTTTCACGTAATCTTAACGCAATTTTAGCTAAATCCTCTTTAACTGCTGGATCACTACTGCCACGACCAATGAGTAATACGCTTGCATTGTTAGCATAAAGCTCTGTTTCTAAAATTCGCGTTTGTAGTGTGTCAATTAATAGCTCATGTACTCCGAGTGGCTCCCCGTATGTAAAGCGTACTGTTGGGTATCGCTTTTTTGCCTTTTCAATCTCCTGAGGGATATCGTGCTTCGCATGCTGGGCAGCTAACAAAAGAATCGGCATAATTGCAATGGCTGTAGCCCCTTGGCGTACGCAATTTTCTATACCTTGTGCAATCGTTGGCTGGGCTAGCTCTAAAAAACAAATTTCCTGAATCAGTAAATCAATGTCCTGTTGCACTCGCTGTAAAAATGCAACTGCTTGCTCTACACCAGCCTTTACCCGACTACCATGTGCCACATATAAAATAGCCTGCATCAAAACACTTCCCTATACTGAAATTTCTTTTAAAGGCATTTTAGGACAAGTTTCCTCAAACCATTGAATTTTTTCCCGTAATGTCACCACTTCACCAATTACAATCATGCTTGGATTTTGAATATTTTCTTGCTGTGCAACATCCACAATATTCGCTAATGTTCCAATGACAGTTTTTTGTTGCTGACATGTTCCCCAATGAATAAGTGCGACAGGCGTTTGCTCGTCACGTCCGTATTTTATTAACTGCTGTTGGATATAAGGTAAATTTCCAACCCCCATATAAATCGCAATCGTATCTATTCCTTTAGCAAGACTTTCCCATTGAATAGCATCATCTTTTCCCTCTCGCATATGACCTGTGACCATTGCGAAGCTTGAACTTAAATCCCGATGTGTAACAGGAATACCCGCATATGCTGGCGCGGCTATTCCAGAGGTGATCCCAGGTACGATTTCAAATGGAATATGATGTTTGGCAAGCACTTCTGCTTCCTCAGCACCTCTGCCAAAAACGAATGGGTCACCCCCTTTTAACCTTGTGACAATAAAGCCTTGCTGTGCATAGCTTACAAGGGAATGATTAATATGATCCTGAATCATGGCATGTCGATTTGGTAACTTTCCACAAAATATCAACTTGGCACTTTTTTTCGCATACGTTAATAAGTCCTTATTAATCAGTCTGTCGTATAAGATGACATCCGCCTGTTCAATGCAGCGTAATCCTCTTAGCGTAATCAAATCAATATCGCCCGGACCGGCTCCAACAATGTACACCTTCCCCATGTCATGGCACTCCTTTCTATCGATAAAAAAAGAGACTCATACTATCCATAGGCAAAGCAATGCCTGTGAATAATAAGAGCCTCTAGTTTGCTAGTCAGCTTCCATTTTTAATTCTTAGTAATATAATAAGAATAATAAATAATTTAGTATATTCTGTCAACAGTTGTTTTATTCCTTTTAAAAATGCTAGCCGTTTAAACAGAGCAATGAAAGGTAACAATGCAAAAAAAAATATGCAAGGAGCGTGTACTCCTTGCATACTTTTTATTTTTGGGTCAAGCCACAAGCTGAACTTTTGTTCGTTCATAGAAATCAAATTAGTATGGTCTATACCGTGGATATGGTCGTCTACGTGGTCCGAAATATGGACCTGGTGGATATGGACGATAGTTAGGATAATTCGGGTAGTATGGATATTGGTTAAATTGTGACCCAAGAAAACCTCCTAATAACCCTCCAAAAAATGGTGCACCTATTGGCCAAAAGAAGCCACCGCCACCAAAGCCTCCTGGATAACCTCCGAAATTTCGCATAGGCTCCCTCCCTTCTTCTCTATCGTATGAAGGGAGGTACATACCCCGCGAGTCCTTTGCCTACTCTATTTTTCTTCACCTAAACGTTGCACAAAGTTTGCTAATGTACGCACCATGACACCCGTACCACCTTTTGGTCCTAAATCATGTGCAGCTCCTGTATCCGAAGTACCTGCAATATCTAAATGAATCCAAGGTAAATCACCAACAAATTCGCCTACGAAGCCACCACCGAAAATCATATGACCATCGCGACCAGGAGAGTTGTTCAAATCTGCAACATCTGATTTACGAATTCGTTTCTTATCACTTTCTGTTAAAGGCATACGCCATACAAACTCATCTGTCTCTTGTGCTGCTTCCATGAAACTAGCATAGAATTCATCATCATTAGAAAGTGCACCCGTTTTATCTAGACCAAGTGCTGTAATAACACCGCCTGTTAAAGTAGCAACGTCAATAAGTGCAGTTGCTCCTTGTTGTTTAGCATATGTAGTAGCATCTGCCAATACTAAACGTCCTTCAGCATCAGTATTTAAAATCTCAACCGTTTTACCACTATACATTGTAATTACATCATCAGGTTTAAAGGCTGTATCAGAAACCATATTATCAGTAGAGCCAATAACTGCAACTACGTTTTTATTAGGGCGTAATTCACCGATAATTTTCATAGCACCGAGCACTGCTGCTGCACCGCCCATATCGCCCTTCATACCAACCATCGAATCTTTAGGTTTTAATGAATAACCACCCGTATCATACGTAACGCCTTTACCCACAAGACCAATTGGATCAGCGAAATCTTCTGTTGCTTTATATTTTAACGTGATTAAACGAGGTTCTTCATATGAACCTTGATTGACACTTAAAATACCGCCCATACCAAGTTCCTCTAGTTGTGCTTTATCTAAAATTTCTACTTCAAAATCATAGTCGATTGCAAGGGACTGTGCATAATTTGCTAAGTCTGTTGCAGTTAATAGATTTGGTGGTAGATTAATTAAGCTACGTGCCTCGTTAACTGCATCTGCATAAATGATACCGACTTCAAAGCTAGCCACAACTTCATCTAAATCCTCAGCAGTAGTCACTAAATTTACTGCTTCAATAAGTTTATCTACTTCATTTGAAGTTGTTTTATAATGAGGAATAGAATAATAACCTAGCGTTGTTCCTTCACCCGCTAAAAACGCAACATCATTTACAGTTATTGCTTCTGTTGTAAATGATTCAAGCCAAATTGAATAGTCTTTTACTTTTAAAGCTTTAAGCTCTTTACCGACTAATCCAAATGCAGCCCGTAAGTCACCTTCTGTTAAGTTTTTACGCTCATCTAAGCCTACAAATAAAATACGTTTTAAATTGTCATGTTCCTTCACGAATGGCAATTTCGTAATCGATTTTAGTTCAGTCGATACATCGCCTGCACTAAGCCAAGCATTTAGTGATTCTCCGTAAAATGCTGAAAAACTTGCCCAATCTTGCATTTGTTCACGATGTTTTGTAACCCCTACAACTAATACTTCTGTAGAAATCGATTCAAATGTTTTTGCTTCTTTAACAATATGCATAATTATTCCTCCATTCAATATTTCTATTATACCTAACTTTCAAAAAAGCGCGTAATATTTAGCTATTTCTTCTTTTAGAAAATAATGAATGTTATAATAAAAGCAATTATAAGTGAAGGTTGTGATGAATTTGGCGATACTTCAAAATACCCCTCTACTCGTCGCCCTCTTTTCTGTTCTCTTTGCACAGTTTGTAAAAATTCCTATACATTTTTTAATGACAAGACAAATAAAATGGGGCCTATTTACATCCACTGGAGGAATGCCTAGCTCTCACTCTGCTTCTGTTACGGGGTTAACAACATCAATAGCGTATGAAACAGGCTTGGATTCACCTGTTTTTGCTATAGCCGCAATGTTTTCGTTCATTGTTATGTATGATGCAAGTGGTGTTCGTTTCCAAGCAGGGCAACACGCAGTTGTATTAAATCAACTTCGCAAAGATTTTCAGACGTTGCTACGTGATATTAAAGATTGGCCACAGATGGATGGGCAGGAAAAAATGGAAGAGTTGAAAACTTTGCTTGGTCATAAGCGTAGTGAGGTGTTTTTCGGAGCATTAACAGGCATCTTTATCGCTATCATAACCTATCAATTCATTCAATAAAAAAAGAGTTGGTTCACATCCACGAACCAGCTCCTTTTATATATCCATTTTGTCTTTTTAACGTTAAAACATCCGATATCCACTTTTTCTTAAATAAATCATAACAATTCCTGCTACAATTGCCCCTGCAAAGCCACCGGATAAAATAGAAATATCTACTACTTGTAATGCTTGCAATTTATCTAACAGCGCTGGGAAGGCTGAACCAGGTTTAAAAATATAATCTAAAAAGCTTACATCATCAACAATAAAGACAACTACAATTGGATATACAACTGCCATTAACCAAGTCATCCGCAGTAACATATTCAATAGAAATCCGATACCAAAAAACATGACGAAAAATAACACAATTGAAATGATTAACTGCACGATTGAAACTGAACCACCCATGTATGTATAACCTCCGTTTTCCTCTCATTAGTTTACATGATTATGAGAGTGCTTTCAATGAACATATCCTTCATTTCGCATGTTCGTCATATTTTAGTAAAAAACCAACTTCTAGTAAAAGTAGCCTGCTATTATCATCATATTATTTTTTAAAAAATAATCGATAGGAGGAGTAACCGAACACGTCACCTGGATTGATGCCATCAATTGCATCTAATTGATGCTGTTCAAATTGATTAGACACCATTTCCTTTAACATAACAGATGTCATTTCATCCTGTGCCAGTTCACTAGGATACAGCCATTTGGCCTCTAATATTTCATTTTCTTGAATAAAGAGCTGTTGTTGTTCATCCTTCATCTTACAATAAAAAATAGCCATGTTATCACTAATTTCACCACGAATTACACCTGTACGAAAGCCGATTAAGCCCGAAACATAACAATCGATGCCAGTTTCTTCTTTCAATTCTCGAACAACTGCCTCATCAACTGTTTCTCCTGCATTAACAAAACCGGCTGGTAATGACCATCGTCCTTTTAAACCACTATAGGCCTTTTTTACAACGAGCCATTGCCCAATTTCATTGACAGTGCAACCTGCAACACCTAACCAAACTTTGCCACGATCTTTTTTCATAACCATTCACCTCTATGTCCATATTATAGCTTTTTCATTTCTATTCTTAGAAGCAATAATTTATAAAAAAAATATGCGTAGATGGGAAAAGTTGAATTCAAAAACTGTAGATGACTACTATTGTTGATTTCCGCTTCAGGCGGCGCATTCTTCGGACACATTGTAAATAGCAATCCTCGCTAACGCACGAGATGCTCGCGTCTTACATTTTGTGCTGTTCCCACAGGAGTCACCCCCCCATAGCTACAATCGAATGGATAGGTAATAAGATAAAAGGAATCAAGAATAAACTTCTTGATTCCTTTTATCGACAATTCGAAGAATTAAGAAATAGTCATTGTTAAAAACTACTCGTTGTTATGCCTCTAACTGCTCAATACTCCAATTAAGTTGTAATATATTTTTTAATTTCGTTACTGATTCTTCTCCAATTGTGCGAACCAATTGTTGTTCAATTTCCGCTTTGTTACGTTCGTTTTGTTCATAGCAAACTTCGCCGAAATTTGTCATTCGGATTACTTTGTGTTTTTTACTATGCTCAGCATTGCTCACCTCTACCAAGCCTTTTGCTTCTAAACTTTTTATAAATTTGTGAGTAGCCTGACGGGAAAAATCGACAACTTTCGTTACCTCTGAAATAGTAGGTTGGTTTTTATATATTTTACTTAAAATATGCCATTCTGAGTTAGATATATGGATTGTATTATATTTATTCCATTTCTCTTCAGCAAGTCGTCGAAGTATTTCATGACGTTCGCTCAACAAATCAATGACATCTCGATTTTGCAATTCGTCCTTCAACTCGTTCACCTTCATTCCATAATTTCGTAATTACTATACAAAAAAACGACCCAGTCGTCAACTAAGTTGACAAAAGTTCTTTTATTGTTTACAATTAATTTAGTCAACCAAGTTGACAATAATGTTTGATGGAGGGATTATACATGTACAATGTTGGCGATGTAGTCATTTATTCATCACATGGACTTTGTTCAGTTGAAGATATTTGTGAACAAACCTTTAGCGACATTACTAAAACTTACTACGTTTTACAACCACTCAACGATTCAAAATTAACAATTCGTACTCCTATCGATAATGCAAAAAAACAACTTAGAGATATTATTAAAAAAGATGATGCCATTAGAATTTTAAGTTCATTTACGTCTCCCGGTATTGAATGGATTGAACAAAACACACATCGGATGAGATTTCACGTAGAAATTATTAAAACAGGCGATCGACAAAAACAGGCGAACCTTTTAAATACATTGCTACGCAAAAAGTTTGAATATGAAGCAAACGAAAAAAAATTCCCAAATCAAGAAGAAAAATTATTGCACTCTTTACAAGAAATTATATTTTCCGAATTCTCCATTGCACTCGATAAACCTTCAGAAGAAATTTATGAAGATGTATTAGCTAAACTAAGTTAAACATTTCTTAAAGGTACATAAAGAAGCCCACAATTAAGAAGATAATCGAGGCTTCTTTTTTTTCGTACTAAATGTGCCTACCTTTTTATCTCAATTAAACTACTTTAACAAACCTTTTATTATTCAAAAACCCTAGAACTACCTCAATTTTAGTTGTAAATATAGCAATAATTCCCCTAATAATTTTCCATATATATACTGAATTATCATTTAAAGTGCTACAATTATATGTAGACAGAAAAATAAACATATTGAAATTAGAAAAAAGGCAGGAAAATTTATGGTTGAAGTAAGAAAAGCATTATCTAGTGAAGCTGAAAAAATAGTAAGTGTAATGACAAATGCCGAAGCATCTGGTTTTATGTTATTTTCCCCACTAGAAAGAGAAGTAAATCCTGAAAAGTTCGCTAAATTTATTGATGCAACTCATAGTAATGAGAAATCAGGGGTTTTTGTTGCATGTGTAAATGAAAGAATTGTCGGTTATTTAATCGTCCAAAATGAAAAGCCGCAACGTATAGCACATCGAGCAAATATTGTAATTGGCGTACATAGTGAAAGTCGTGGTCAAGGCGTCGGTAATGCCCTTTTTACGCATGTAATGGCATGGGCACAGCAAGTAGGATTGCACCGACTAGATTTAACGGTTATCGCTTCAAATGAAGTTGCCGTTCATTTATATAAAAAAATGGGCTTTGAAATTGAAGGTGTTAAAAGACACTCTTTATGTATTAATGGTCAATATGTAGATGAGTATTTTATGTCTCTATTATTATAAAAGGGAGCGACTTCCCATCCTTTAAAGACGAATCATTTACGCATACAACAAAAAAAGGCGGTTAATACATGGAGTATTTTAAATATCTTAGACATTATGTAGGTCACCAACCAATAATTTTGCCAGGTTCGGTTGTCATAATATTAAACGATAAAAATGAGTTATTACTCCAAAAAAGAAATGATGGTACTTGAGGATTACCAGGTGGCTTAATGGATTTAGGAGAGAGTTTTGAAGAAGTAGCCAAACGAGAAGTTTTCGAAGAAACCGGATTATTAGTCCACCACCTAAAATTACTGAATGTATTCTCAGGATCTGAATACTATTTAAAAGTATCAAATGGTGATGAATTATATTCTATAACAGCTGTTTATTACACAAAGGAATTTAGTGGCGAAATGAAAATCGACTACAATGAATCAGAAAATCTTCAATTTTTTGCTTATTCTAATTTACCTACAGACTTAACACAAATATATAGAAGTTTTATTAATCCATATATAGATACTATATTTACATAATTCGATAGTGCTTATCTGATACTCAAAATGACTGATTAACTTGCTTTCACTTGAAATCATCAAAAACCCCCTTCTATTTACTAAAGTACATAAATAAAAGAGAGCCATTTTATTTAATATTATTGTTGAAGAAACCGACCACTAAAACGGAATTTCACTTACGATAATATATTAATTTTGCTGTAGTATAAAGATTTTTATCATCCACTGCAATCAAAACTGCGTAACCACTCTTTTCCCAACCTGTATATAAAGCGCTATATTTTTCATAACTAAATTGATAATCATTACCAAATTCGGCTACTCCTTGTCTATGTAGTAGGTCATGTATCGTTGACATTTGATCCCATGTGTGAAAACTATTTTCTTCTGGAAAGAAGTTATAAGTAATATACTCTAATTGCCCACCTAAAAAAATGTAAGTCAACTCTGCATAATAGCCATATTTCATCGTTTCATAGATTAAAAAAGTCTCTCTACCGTCTTGAAGTTTTTGTATAAACTTTGATTTTTCATTTTTCTCTACATCTTTAATAGACAAGTTAAAGTTAATATTATTGAAAGGTACAACTGGTTTCTTAGTAGATAAATACGAATCTACTACGTACCCTTTGACATTATTAGCAGTCACATAAGACCAACCTACTAACGTAGCATGTACAGTTACTTGTGTACCATTACTTAATGAACCTACCGAAGCCCCAGATTGGCTGGCAATATTGCGAACAACAACCCCACTATTTGTATTAACATACTTTGTCGTTGTTTTAGTCTTACCCATAAAATCAGATTTAACATAGCCTACCACATTGCCATACTGCACAAATGACCATCCATCCCCTACTGAACCATAATCTTCAACAACCATATTATACTTCAATGTAGCTAATGTTGAGGCTGATAGAGATGGCATAGATTTTACAACGAGGCCACTTTTAGAATTTGCGATTTTAATAGTTGAAGGTGGAGTACTTAAAAAAGAGGAAGATACATACCCTTTTACTTCACCTGCTTGAATGTGAGACCAACCATTTGATGAAGAAAACTCTATTACGAATTGATCTTTATCTAAATTACCAATGGAATTGGCTGTATCATTCGGCGAATCTCTCACAATCAAGCTGGAGCCACTTACAATCTTCACAGTACGATAGTCAGCTGCTTCTGCTACTTGATGCTGAAAGCTAAATAGGATCAGAAGTACAAAAACTGCAACTAACCATTTCTTAATTATATTCAATCAAATTACCCCCTTTCACATTTTCACCATCATACCATTCAGCCTATATATTGTATATATTTCCATAATATTTATTACTACTGAATCACAAATGTATAAAGATTAATAAAACATAAAATGGTATAATACGGCCCGGTCTAATAGCCACTGACGCTTCGCTTTTGTGCATATAATCAATGTGTCCGGATTTCTTTGTACTTTTTAATAATCTCTTCTTACCTTCCTGGGCATCCTCGGGAAATACACTACAAGATTACTGCTCGTTCCGCCTTGTCCTTTTACCAATAGAAGTGCGTTACTTCTTTTCAAAAAAAATCCATACAAAAAAGCCTCCCCAATTTGTGATGTTGTTGCAACATACAAATTAAAAAGGCTTCGTATCTACATTCCTTAATACATCAATTTCTATTTTTTCTCAATCCTACTTCAACAATTGACAACTATTTATTAATCACAAACCTCAGGCGTACCTTCACGTTTTGCAGCTTTAAAGCTTGTGCCACAGCCACAAGATGCGATTGCATTTGGGTTATCGATGGTGAAGCCACCGCCCATAAGCGATTGTTTGTAGTCAATTTTTGTTCCCATTAAAATAGGCGCATCTTCGCGGGAAACAAGAATCGTTAAACCATGTTGTACATCTTCAAAATCGTCTTCTTTTTTCTCTTTATCAAAATGCATTCCATACGATAGACCACTACATCCGCCACCATTAACAGCTACGCGTAAAAAAGCACCTTGCTCCTCATTATGCTCCATCATTTCATTAATATGAAAAACTGCTGCCTCAGTCACTTCTATTACTTGTTTTAAACTTGTCATCCCAATCACCTTCCTTCTTACTTATCATATCAATTTTGACTATTGTATGACAAACATTCAGCTTCAAGTAGATTATTAGCAAAAATTCCCGATTTTTTCACTTAATTAGTATTTTTTATTCATGTACAAAACATATGAATTGGTATAATAGTTTTAATTACATCTATGAAAGAGGTATCAATTATGGAGATTTCACCATATTACGAAAAGAAAGTACAATGTCTTAATTGTAAAAAAGAATTTCCTACATTAAAAGTACGCTCTAAATTCATAAAAGTAGATCATACCGAAACTGATTTTCATCCGATTTATGCGGACGATGTTAATGCTCTTTACTACAACGTATTCGTTTGCGAGCATTGTGGCTTCTCCTTTACTGAAGACTTTTCAAAATATTTTGCGCCTGGCGTACAGGATATTATTCAGACACAAATTACAGAAAAATGGGTACATCATGATTTCAAAGGCGAACGTACTATATTCCAAGCGATTCAAGCTTATAAATTAGCCTTTTTATGCGGTACTATCAAAAAGGAAAAATTCGTTGCTACAGCTGGCCTTACTTTACGTCTTGCATGGCTATATCGTGCATTAAAAAATGAAGGACAAGAGCAACGATTTATGAAAATGTCACGTGATCTTTATATGGAATCTTATTCAAATGAAGATTATAGCTCAACTCAAATGTCAGATGTTCGCATAATGTATATGATTGCCGAATTATCTCGTCGTATCGGTGATATTGAAAATGCGACACGCTTCTTTTCTAAAGTTATTGAGAAACAAAGCAATGGTGGAGAAGCAAAAATTATCGATATGGCGAAGGAACAATGGACTCTTATTCGCGAAGAAAAAGAAAAAGCTCGACATGTGTAAATAAAAAAGTTCTAGCCTGAATTATTCAGCTAGAACTTTTTATACAAAATGATTAGAAAACTTGCTCTACTTCAATGATACCTGGTACTTCTTCTAATAAAGCACGTTCGATACCTGCTTTTAGTGTAATCGTAGAACTAGGGCAACTACCGCATGCACCTAATAAACGTAATTTTACAACACCATCTTCTACGTCTACTAATTCACAGTCTCCACCGTCACGTAGTAAGAATGGGCGTAATTTATCTAATACTTCTTGAACTTGGTCGTTAATCATTGCTTCTGCCATTTGTCTCGACTCCTTTCCTTATAATGATTATAATGTTAGCAACAGAAAAAATCCAATATAGAATCACGGAGGAGAATAAATACTATGGGTCAATCAAAACCAACTATTGAAATTTACGGAACAGCTGTGATTTGTGCTAGCTGTGTCAATGCACCTTCTTCAAAAGATACATATGAATGGCTACAAGCTGCCATTGATCGAAAATATCCAAACCAAGCCTATGATATTCGCTATGTCGATATTGAAGGTCCAATTGAGAATGATCGTGACCAAGATTATGCTACACGTATTCAAGAAGATGAATTTTTCTATCCACTTGTCCTAATCAATGATGAAGTAGTAGGAGAAGGTTATGTCCAATTAAAACCTGTCTTCACTGCACTTGAAAGCCTTGGCTTTACACCAGACGAAACCGTGTAAAGAAAATAGGAAAGGGATTGTTCAGAAGTTCTTTGAGCAATCCCTTTTTTATTATATATGAATGCTCAACGACAAAAGAGCAACTTATTAATCGTTTTGATATTTATACATCCACAGTAATCCAGATTTCATTAAACGTGCAATACGACCTGTAACAGTTGTATCAGCTAGGTATGCAAAGCCTTGTTTTTTGCCTAATGAACCCATGAAACCTTTTAATTTAATATCTGGCATTTTTTCTGGTAAATGCTCACCTTTCCAACGCATGCGCAATACTTTGACGATATGCTCTGCCTGTTCTTCCGCTAATTGTGCACTTGGAGAAAAGTCTGAAGATGCACAATCACCTACAACATATACATGCTCATCATCTAAAACATTAAAGTATTGTGTAACAATTGGACGACCTTGGCGATCCTTTTCAACATCCATATCGCGTACGATTTTAACAGGCTGTACCCCTGCAGTCCAAACTATTGCATCTAACGGAATTTCTTCTTCATGATTAAATATTTTACCAGGTTCTACTTTAGTAATATTAGAGTTTGCTATTACATCTACATTATGTTTCGTAAACCAAGCTTTTACATATTTACTAAGCTTCTCAGGGAAGTCTTTTAAAATACGTGAACCGCGGTCAAATAATTTTACTTTTAAATCAGCACGGCTTTCACGTAGTTCACTCGCTAACTCAATACCACTTAAACCAGCTCCCACAATGCCGACAGTTGAGCCTGCTGGTAAGCCACATAACGCTTGGAATGTTGCACGTGATTTTGCCATCGTCTGAATGCTGTAAGTGTACTCTTCTGCACCTGGTACACCATGATATTTATCTTCACAGCCTAGACCAATTACTAAATCATCATATTCAATACGTTGCCCATCTTCTAGAATGACTACTTTTTCTGCACGGTTAATGTCAACGGCCTCACCATATACAGCCGTTAAACGCTCGTGCTCTGGGAAGCTTACACGAATTTCTTTATCTGTCGATGTCCCTGCTGCTAATGCATAAAATTCTGTTTTTAAACTATGGAAAGGTGCTCTATCTACTAAAACGATTTCCGTGTCTAACGGTAAGTTGTTCGGTAAAAGTCGAAGCATGACACGCATATTGCCGTAGCCGCCACCTAAAAGTACTAATTTCCCCATAATAGTCTCCTTTAATGTATCTAATAATAATTGTTCACAAAGTATCCACAAATGAGTATAACCGATTGTGAGAAGTTTCACAATATCATAATGCATTTTTTGTGAAAGATTTCACAATATCGATTACTTCTTTGCGTTTTTTAACAACAATTCATACAAGAACGATTACAGCTCGAGCTTATTGTATCTAGTTTTTTAGGTAACATGCTCGAAAAGTACCGCTTTAAATTTGTGACATTCTCCGTAACTCTTAACATGCTTCATTCCAATAATGACGCCTACGGAATCAAGTGCATAGTTTAGCATTTCTCCCCACTTGAAAACGTGTTGGCTTTTGTTGAATTAAGTTAAAACATTGACGAACGTTTCAAAAGCTAGTAGCATAGCAATGGTGAGGTGAACATATGAATCCAATGGTTGAATTTTGTGTAAGTAATTTAGCAAATGGCTCACAGAAAACTTATGAAATACTCGAACGCGATCCAAATATCGACGTTTTGGAATATGGCTGCCTCAGCTACTGTACGAAGTGTTCTGAATCCTTTTATGCGATTGTAAATGGTGATTTAGTTGAAGCTGCTTCTCCTGATGAGCTCACAAAAGCTATATATCAATTTATCGAAGAAAATCCATTATGGTAATATAATTGTTTATATAACAATCATGTTGAGTCCTATAAAATAAAGTTACACATATGAAAAGGATGTTATACCATTAATCGGTATAACATCCTTTGTTTTTTCATAAAGTCCAGCACAGCTAGTATTTTTAAACGAGCGTTTCTACTAAATAAGTAGGTTGCAATTCTTTTTCAAGCACGGCACTTGTTGGTGTTACGCCTGTGTTGACGTGAATAGTATCACAGCCGAAACGAATACCACACATAATGTCTGTATCGTAGTTATCACCAATCATCACCATCTCATCTTTTGTAAAACGATGCTCTATTGCGATGATGTCGAGCATTGCGGGTGATGGCTTACCGATGTATATCGGCTCGACGCCTGCAACATCCCCTACTAAGCGCGCAAATGACCCATTCCCAGGTAAAAATCCATATTCTGTTGGAAACTTAATATCTTGATTTGTTGCGATAAATATAGCACCATTTTGCACTGCAATCGTTGCCTTTGCTAATGCCATATAATCCAAAGTCCGATCTATTCCCATAACAAATACATCTGGCTCGTTGTCTACAGGTTCAATTCCTTCATTTTTTAACGCCAATCTAATACCATCTGAGCCCATCATCGCTACTTTCTTGCCTGAATAATTCAGAGCTACATACTTTGCCGTAACTAAAGCACTTGAATAAATATGATGAAGTGGTGCTTCTACTCCAATAGCTTTTAAAGATTCTTGTAATTGCTCTCTCGTTTTAGAAGAGTTGTTTGTCACGTAAAAGGGTTCAACCCCTTGTTGCTGTAATCTCTGTATAAAAGCAACCGCAGAAGGAATACCTTCCTTACCGCGGTAGACAGTGCCATCTAAATCAAAGCAATAAGCCTTATAAGTTTTCATTGATGATCCTCAGGTAAAAATGCTGATACGGGACCTAACTCATTTGTTAAGTAGCTATTCACAGCTGGTGCAAACTGCTTTAAAGCAGGTAAGCTTGCCGTTAAAACGTTCACAACTTCAGTAATATCTACAGATGTAAATTCACGAACAAGCATTTTACGTAAGCCTACAACAGCCTTTAACGATGCTTCGATGTCAGTTGATACAACTTTTTCATCGATTAAAATATCAATTATATCCTCATAGCTACCTGGATCACGCATAATAAAGCCGTCAATCATCAAGTTACCTACATCCATCATTGATTCCATCACGTTATGACCGATACGCTCGATTGCTAATTTCGTAATATCACTTTGAAGCCAGTTATCCTCTGCCTCAAAAATAGCTAATAGTTTATCTAAGTACTGTAAGTTTGTTGTGATTTTATTTCGATCTACAAAATACACAAGGAAAGCCCCCATTCAAATCATTTAAAGTTGATACTCTTTTCTCTTCTATAGTACCATATCTATAGGACTGGAAGGAGATTAAAAGATGGAACGTTTTTTCTTATATGATGATGTAGAAGATACAAAAACACGCTTTGTAAGTTTCGCAGGGCAAAAACTTCGTTACGATTTAGCCATTTTACAATCTGGACGCTTCTTTGGAAAGGTGCTTGTAATGGATATCCAATTTGGCCGTTTCGCCATTATAGGACCAGACGATATAGAAGAACCTGGCTACCTTGAGCATGTGTACAACCGTTCTGAAGAGGACACAGTGGAATTGCGTGAATACTTACGTGAATTACTTAATTGACACCCGTTTAAAGATTTAAATACAAAAAAAATTCCGCTAATCTATTTCTTCGGGGCATTCCGTAAGTTGTACAATCTGACATTAACAGCCCCGCTGGAATAGAGCGAAATTTTTTTTGTCAAAATCTTATCGACTAACGGATTTTGCTAATTGAATTACCATCTGGGACAATCCATACAACCTTATTGATTTAAGGTTGATGGGTTGTCTTTATTATGTGGTTTGTCTTTATTTTCGTTATCATTTTGTTTTTTTGCTTGTTTGTTTTGCCCAATAACACCTAAATCATCAACACTAATATCAAATCCATATCCGTATTCTTCACGGTCTAATTGTTTTTTCTTTTGTTTATCGTTCGCCAAAATTTTCACCTCCAATTTATAAATTATCCTTTTTTATGTGATTTATACTTAATACATTATGAGCTAAAATTGTGCATCTTCTATTATCCAGTCTACTGCACTTATTAAATTAGGGAATATTGCATCAGCTAGTGGATCATGTTTACCTAAAAAAACGCCCTTTGTACCAGCTCGTTTCCCTGCTATTATGTCTGTATCTGTATCCCCCACCATATAGGACTTAGATAAATCAACATCGTATGTTTCAGCAAGATCAACAATTAACTTGCTATTCGGCTTACGACAGTCACAACCAGCTTTTGGTTTATGAGGACAATACACTACTTCATGAATAATAGCGCCTTGTTTCTTTAATTCACTCGCCATATGAACGTGTATTTTTTTAAGTTGACTTTCCTTCATAAAACCTAATCCCACACCCCCTTGATTCGTTACAACAAAAACATAATCAAAAAACTTATTCAAATTTTTTATCGCTTCCGGTACGCCGGGTAAGAAAAACAGTTGCTGCGGTTTATTTACAAATTTAACCCTTTTGGTCAACACTTCGTTAATAACGCCATCCCTGTCCAAAAATACTGCTCTTTTTATATAAATCACACCTTTATTAATAATCAATTACGCCTTCGTTAGAAGATATTGTTTCCCATTGTGAGTAAAGCTATGAACACAGACTTTGACTGAAGTTAATTTCTTCATTTTACAAATAATTAACGTAAGAACAAATAGAAAAAGTGCTAGACTGACTGCAATCGATCTAACACCTTCCTAGGGACATCATTACTAAATCTAATTGCAATAATACTAACAAATGCGAAAGAAAATAAAGCTTTCACCATCTTTTTCATGGAAAAAATCTCCCTTCGTATTTTTTTCGATTCTATATTATCACAAACTATTAATTCTGTAAATTCTGAATATTAATAGTTCTAAATTATTTAATTTATATAAAAATTAACAATCACATATATAACATAAAGACTAAGATAATAGCCAATATGATTCGGTAAATTGCAAATGGGGTTAATTTAATACGGGAAATAATTTTTAAAAAGAAGCGAATGGATATAAGAGAAAAAGCAAACGAGCTAATAAAACCCGCAGTGTAAAACCCTAAATAATCAAAGGATAAGTATTCCCAATTTTTAACGATTGATACACTACTTGCGCCTATCATAATTGGTACAGCCATGATAAAGGTAAAATCAGCTGCTACTTTATGATTGATTCCAAGTAAAACGCCACCTGAAATCGTCGCTCCTGAACGTGAAAATCCAGGCCAAAGTGATAAACATTGTATAATTCCAATCATAAATGCTTGTTTATAAGTAATTTGATCCAAAGAGACAACTTTCGATTTTTCAGGACCAAATTTATCAGCAAAAATCATAAGAACTGCACCAATAATTAGAGCCACTATGACCGTCTCTATTTTAAATAATTTGTCAATAAAATCCTTAAAAGTTAAACCCAATACAGTTGCAGGTAATAAAGCAATTACAACATGGAACAAGTTTAAATGAGACGTTATATTTTTATTAAACCCTAACAGACTTAAAATACGTTTCCAAAAAACAAGAAAAACAGCTAAAATTGAGCCTAATTGAATTACAATTTTAAATGTAATTGCAGCTTTATCTCCTAAAAGTATATTTGTTTGTAGCCACATGTCATCTACAATAATTAAGTGACCAGTTGATGAAACAGGTGCAAACTCTGTCATTCCTTCAATAAAACCTAAGATAATCGCTTTAATTAGATCAAAAAGTTCCATAGATGTTCCTCTCCTTCTTCAAAAATTATTACAATGGTAGTTATTTCATTATACATAATAATAATTGCACTCTAAATTAGATGAATGTCTTAAATATTTCATAACACCTATAAATAAAAAAACCTGATGCAAACTTCACATCAGGTCATTATAGCTATTCTGCTATTTGTTCATTGTCATTTGGTTTTGTCACTTCGGTTGCTTCATTTACTACAACGTCGGGCTGTAAAATAACTTTACCGCCTTTACGTAAAACAAAATATGCACAGCCAAAATTACAATACTCATATAAGTAATCTTGAAGCGTACTAATTTTCGTATCAAAGGTAGATTTTTGATTTTTATCATCAAAAAAACCTTTTAGACGTAGCTGATTATAGCCCCAGTCGCCTACAATATAATCATATTTGACTAAAATATCTGAGTACCGCTCTTTAAAGGCTTCTTCCTGAAAAGCTTCACGGTAATCTTCAACAATTTCATATTCATATCCTTCTATAATTATCAAAGTGACACCACCTTTCTCGTCAATCTTTTCACATTATACTTCAGCTTGTAGTTGTCGCTCCTTCGTTGCAGCATTCACTTGCTCATCGGCATGATAACTACTGCGTACGAGTGGTCCTGCTTCACAATGCTTGAAGCCTTTTTCCATTGCAATTTTGCGAAGTTTGCCAAATTCAATAGGTGAATAATATTTTTTTACAGATAAATGTTTTTTTGTTGGTTGCAAATATTGACCAATTGTCATAATATCCACGTTATTTGCACGTAAATCGTCCATTACTTCTAAAATTTCTTCATGCGTTTCTCCTAAGCCAATCATTAATGATGACTTTGTTGGAATGTCTGGTTGCATCTCTTTTGCTAAACGAAGAAAATCTAATGAACGTTCATATTTCGCACGTGCACGTACTCTTGGTGTCAAACGGCGTACTGTTTCAATATTATGATTTAAAATATCTGGTTTAGAGTCCATTAAAAGTTGAAGATTTTCCTTCAGACCACCAAGGTCAGAAGGTAATACTTCTACAGACGTGAAAGGACTTTTACGGCGAATAGCGCGCACTGTTTCAGCTAATACTTCTGCACCGCCATCCTTTAAATCATCACGTGCTACCATTGTTATAACAACGTGCTTTAAATTCATAATGGCTACTGAGTCTGCAACACGTTCTGGTTCTGCAAGATCTAACTCATTTGGTAAACCGGTTTTTACTGCGCAGAAACGACAAGCACGTGTACAAACTGATCCTAAAATCATCATTGTTGCAGTACGACGCTCACCCCAGCATTCATGAATATTTGGACAGCGAGCTTCTTCACATACTGTATGAAGATTTTTTTCACGCATAAGCTTTTTAAGACCTTTATATTCATCGTTCGTGTTTAGTTTAATTTTAAGCCAATCAGGTTTTCTTACATGTTCTTCTTTTTCATGGCTAGTAGGTTTACAGGATGTCATACAAATTCGCCCCTATCAAAGTTATCTTTTGTTGAATATTATCTACCATCACTGTTGTCAATGTATCATATTACACGAACGGCAACAACTAACATTTACTCTCAATTTAAACTTTTCTATTGGTACGGAACTGGGACTTCTATGGATGGTTGTACTGCATCTCCACCATTTGTATAAATGTTTGGTACTGGTCCTCTCGTTAATCCCATCGCTACCGGAATGTCCTGAGATACTGTCGTTGATTTACTAGCAAATGGAACTATTATTTGGACATTAACTTCTATATGAATACCTACTTCTACATAGGCACTATTAATGCCAAATTCCCTTATATCTGATGTAACATTACTATGCACATTACCAATTACATGAAAACGAATTGGTATTTTCGGCCCCAAATTACCGAGTAAAGGAAGATCAGCCGCCTGTGCAAGTGGGACGAAAAAGACAATTCCATCGCCTTCTTGAATTTTATTCATATCATATTCGACATTATCTAAATCAGGTAAATGGGCTAATTCTCCATGCTCTGCTTGCTCTAAATACATTTTTACAAGTTCAAGTGTTTCTGCACGTACTCTATTGATAATTTCAGTATTAAATTTTGTCGTTACAGAGGTGCCAGATGGTACATCTTCGATTATATCATTAACGTCTAATACGTTAGAAGTACGTGAGTTAATGGCTTTACTGACAACATACGACGCTATTTTATTCGTCTGCACTTCGGCATATTCCAAATATGTGGGTTTAAGACGTTCATTTAAAAAATACAGAAAAAATACTATACAAATGATACTCGCAACAATTAATAAGGTTAAACGATTGAGCTGCATTCCTCTTTTATGATTCGTTCGCAATTTCATCCTTTTTCGAGGGAAAAACAAAAAAATCTCCTCCTGTTCTACAACTTATGAACAGGAGGAGCAAATTATACGACTCTCGATGGTACTACATAATCGGTTTCAATACTATCAATTGTTACAGTTGGATAGTCCACTAAATTAATTTCGTATGTCGCTGTGAGTAATTCATTTTGTTCTTCAAAAATTCGAATCCACGGCAAGGAAGAATCCAAATTATTTTGTTTAGAAACAATTCCTCGACGACCGTCTGATAATTTTAAAATCAGTCCATTCGGATAATGTACAACTGATTTTTTCAATGCATTGACAATACGCGCATCATAAAGTGTACCTGAGCCAGCTTCTACAATGGCTAGCCCTTGTGAAGGAAGCATCTTTTCACGATATACCCGATTTGTAGTCACCGCATCGAATACATCAGCTACACCAATAATTTTAGCAAATGGATGGATTTCAAAATCAACTAAACCACGTGGATAGCCACTTCCATCAATGCGTTCATGATGTTGAAAAGCACAATGTGCAACCAGTAAGGAAATGGAATGTAAATTACGTAATAAATCAAAACCAAAACGCGTGTGCATTTTCATCATTTCAAATTCCTCATGCGTTAAGCGACCTGGTTTTTTGAGTATCTCTTTCGGCACCATAAGCTTTCCAACATCATGCAATAAGGCACCAATACCAATTAAACGAAGATCTTCGGCTGAATGTCCCAATTCTTTTGCAATAGCAATCGAATATAAGGTAACATGAAAAGAATGCTGATATAAGTATTCATCGAATAAATAAGCATCTGTTAAAACCGTTAAAATTTCATTATTACCTGTAACAGCTGAGAGTAGTTCATCGACAATCGTAACAATCGCTTTCGATTGCTGATCAAGTATATAAGAGGCATTAACCGTACTTAAACCATTTATTGATTGAAAAGAATCTTTTATGGTCGAAATGGTTTTGTTTCGGACATCAGTAGGAACCGTTTCCTTCACTTCAATGCCTTCAGAAAGTTTGTCGTCTATATATAAATAATGAGTATTCAACTGTTGAAGTCTTTCAATAATACGTTCATTAATGACAACGTCTTTCTTTAAAAGTGGATGACCTGCCTCATTCCAAATGGTTCTTCCTAATACCATACCTTCTTTTAATACATCGATTGAAATTAATCGCATGACTTCTTCCCCAATCCATTCTTAAAGCTTTGTTTATCTATCGCTTAAAGAAACTTTGCCCATAATCTAACATAATGTTTCGTAAAAAATCAGGTAAAATATATTTTTTCTTTGCATATTTAAAGCTTGGATAAAAATAACCGAACGTAAACAAATCAAGTGTCACTAATTTATAAGTACGATCATTATCTGCCATCTTACCATTTATGAGCAATTGACGATCCTCATTCATAGCAAAGCCATATGTCAGCATCTTACCAAAAATAACGCCCCTAAAACCTAACCCTTTAAGTTCCATATTGGGCCATTCTTCATTTTTCGATTGCTGAAAAATTTCTTTCATTTCCGAAACTGACAATTCAATTGTACATAAATTAATAGGATGTGGAAAAATTTTATGCAAATCAAGCGCTGTTACCGTTCCTTTTGGAAGGCCGTCTAAAAAAATCCCTGCATTAAATAACGCACAGTCCGCACCACTTTTTTCTAATATTGCTTGCGCAAATAGATGTGATAATTGTGAGTAGTGGAACCATTCTTTATTGTACGTCTTTTTGGTTGAAAATACAGGCTTGTCTAATAAGCTTTTACCTTCTTCTTCTAAAGATAGCAGAAACTCTTTTTCATTTTCAACAATTGGCAAGTCCTTATTATGAATTAAAGTATCCTTTTTTTCAACAATTTCCCTCGTTTTTTTATCGTATTCTAGTACGAGGTGTCCCGTATATTGACCAAATTTTCCTCCACCTGTGAGCAAGACACCGTTGATAAACTTACCATTTGGCAACGTATGATGGGTATGTGAACCAAAAATGACATCGATTCCTGGACATTCCTCCGCTAATAGCTCATCTTCAGTAATTCCTAAATGTGACAGACAAACAACAATATCAACTTCTTTCCGAAGTTGATGAGTTAAACGAATAAGTGAGCTTCGAGCATCATCTATTTGCCAGTTCAATTCCTTATAATAGATTTCGAACATTGCTGTCGCAGCAATAACTGCAATTTTTGTATCGTATTTCGTTGTTAATATAACGTAAGGCTTCAACCACGTTGGATTTACCCCATTAAATGCATTAACATTCCCCACTACGACTTCAAATAGCGCGTCATCGTATAAATGAAAGAGCTCTTCATGCGACAATGTAATGCCCTCATTATTGCCTATTGTGACAACATCATAACCGGCGTTGTTTAATAATTGGACATTGCCCTTGCCAATTGTGGCATCTGTATAAATATTCGACCTATCTAAATGATCCCCAACATCAACTAAAAAGCTCGTTTCACCTAAAGCCTCATACTGAGCACGTTGCGTAGTCACATAGTTTTGCATTCGTGGCCAATACTTAAAATGACTATGCAAATCATTTGTGTGAAAAATATGAATTTTTTCCAGCATTCAAGCCACCTCTTCTTTACAATAAGCCCTCTATAATGGAACGAATTCCTAATAATAATAAAATAATTCGTAGTGCTAGGACAAGTGTATCGGATTTAATTTTTTTATTAAGTGCTGCCCCTAATTTAGCCCCGATATAAGCTCCAGGAATAACAGGAATCGTATAAAGCCACGGTACATGTCCTAAATAAATATGACTCGCAGAGTTCACAATCGAAGTTAGGAATACCATATACATCGAAGTTGCCACTGCAACATGTGGTGGAAATAAAAACAAAATAATCATTGCAGGCACGATCATTGAGCCGCCACCAATTCCAAATAATCCTGAGGCAAAGCCAACTGCAAAGCAAAATAATAACGCAAACCAAATTGGATATCCGTAGACATACGTTTTTCCTGCTTCATCGATAAACTGATGTTGTGTACCATTTTTCACAAACCATTGTACAGGTTTCAATTTATCGCGTACAAGTAAAATTATCGATATAACAATTAATAATATCCCAAAATATAAGTTAAATGAGGGTAAATCCAAACCTTTATTTACCCATGCACCTAATATCGTCCCTGGAACACTACCTAAAAAGAATATAAACCCGCTTTTGTAATCCACTGTTTTGGATTTCATATAGCTTAAAGTGGACGCTAGCCCAGTGAAGATCATCATTACAACCGATAACCCTACCACTTTTTGCGGTGTAATATCTGGGAGCATCCCGAGGTTTAATCCTACAAATAAAGTTGCAGGTACTAAAATAATTCCTCCACCGAGCCCTACAAGCGAACCAATGAGCCCCGAGGCTAGTGCAATCACTACTAAAACAATAAACTCCATTATACTTCTCCTTCAAACATATTTAATTGTTTTGGTGCTAGGCCAACATCTCGAATAGCTAGCATCTCTTGAAGCTCCTTCGCATTTTTTGCAGCATGTTGACCAGAATTATTATTAAATAAAACAAATAACTCTTGCACATTAGGCTCTATGCTTTGGAGATGCTTTCCGAGTTGTTGTAGTTCTTCTTTATTGTAATCATATAAAAAACGAACTTTGCGCCAGTTTTCTGAATTGCCCGTATTACGCCAGCCATGAATATTGCGTCCATGAATACGGACGAGTGCTTTATTTGCCGTTACTTCAGGATAAAATGGGACAGAACCAATACCTGCTTGCGGTTCATCACAAATTGTATGAATAAATTGATGTTCCTTTAAAAAATCCATTGTTTGCTTAACAACCTTCTCTGCATACCATGTCTGATTCCGAAACTCGATTGCCACATCGAACTCTTTTAATTGTTGCCTAATATACAATAAGTATTGTACATTTTTTGACTGACAATCAAACCATGGCGGAAATTGTGCCAATATTATTGCTAACTTCCCGTGACGTTTAAATTCATTAGCACATTCGATAAAAGCATTGAACATATCGTTTTTGGATTCAAATGGAATTTCCCCTCGCAAATGTCCGGTCATTCCTTGGTAAGCCTTTATTACAAAACGAAATGAATCTGGTGTTAGCTCACACCATTTTCGAACATTATCCACTGACGGAATGGCATAAAAAGATGTATCTAATTCTACCGTTAAAAAATGACCTGCGTAATCGAATAATTTGTCCTTTGAGGCAGTCACTCCACTATATAACGAAGGATGATCGCCCCAACCTGTTAACCCAACTCGAATCAAGTGACTCCCTCCTTATGTACATAATGATAGCACACACTTTCTAAGTGCAAATACTTACAAAAATAAAAAGCGACTAAAGCTAAAATAGCTCTAGTCGCATGTACATCAACAAAAAATCAGCCGATAGAACCTTCCATCTCAAACTTGATTAATCACACTATAAATAGGAAGAAACACAAAGCAACCGTAAGCTATAGGATAGCTTTTCTTATACTTTACTATAAATATTTTTAAATAGCTCAAAATAGATTCGTGGGTATTTTGTGGGTAACCCACATATATATCACACCATACTGACAACCCCTACCATTATTGATATAATTTATTGGTACTAATATACAAAAAGGAGACTATACATAATGAAGAAACCCTTTTATAAAAAATGGTGGTTTATTTTAATTCTAGTAGTAATCGTAATTGGTGCTATTGGGAATGCAATTGATGGTGACGAAAAGGAATCTTCACAAAAAGAGGAAGCTCCAAAATCAGAAACTAAAAAAGAAACTTCTGCTGAAGCTGACAAAAAAGAAGAGAAAGTTACCGAGGTTACTATCGATATGGCGGCTGCAAATGATACAAACGTGCCACTTGAAGAACGTATTGCCAAAATAGCTACTGACTTATTTGGTACAAAGACGACTGATGGTAGTGATCGTAATATCACTGTTGAAAGTATGGGCGACATGTATTATTTAAAAATGATGATTGACGATGCAGTAACAAAGAAAAATACATTAGACTATGCACAACGTAATACAGTAAAATTACTTGAAGTTTTAAAAGATGTTGAAGATATGGGCAATATTAATATTAACTGGCAAGCAAACTTTAAAGATGCTTCAGGCAACAGCAGCATTGGTTCTGCTATGACTGCCTTATTTAAAAAGAGCGATATTGATAAGATTGATTTTGCTAATTTCAAGGCATCTAACTTAAAAGATGCTGCATCAAATTATGGTACACATAACGATTTCAAATAATAGAAGAAAGTCACTCATTATTTTTCAAATGAGTGACTTTTTAAATGTTCTATTAATAATTTTTCTACTTGTGTTTTTAGTGCTTGTTTAGCGTACCGCAATTCTACATTTTCTCCAGGAGTTTTCAAAACAATGTCACTAAAATATTCGTCTATATGAATCCACTTCACTACCTCGATTTTTTGTTTAGCAAGCATTCGTTTTTTATTGAAATAATCACTTCTTAAATCTTTCAATAGGTCATCAACTATTTTGATATATACCTCTGCCATTTTTAGATTTCCTAGTTTATCGTAATCATTCTGCAACGATTTTATGGCCATATCCATAATGATAAATTCATGTACATTTCTTCGCTCATCAGGCTTAATCATCAGTATCTACCAGTGACGCATTTTGTATCATATCAAAGGTAATATGCTTAATTGATAAATCGGTATCTAAAAGCAATTCCTTATTATAAATATTTGTCCCAGTAATCATTCCAATTTCATCATATAGTTTTTGGCTTTTCCAAAGTGTGAGCTTAATTAGCTTTTTCATTTTAAAAGCTCGCTGTATTGTTTGCTCTATCTCTTCTAGCTCCCATTCAGTCAACTCGCGCTTTTTTTCATAAAATTGCTCTTGTTTCCACTCCTTTAACCGAACTAAATGTTCAGGCAACATCAATGATGTCCATTTCATATTTCCACGATCATTAATCATCACAATCACTCTCCACTTTTATTCAACGTCAGATACTTTTAAAATGTCTAAAAAATGTATCTTATGGATGCCCATAAATCTGTCTTTAATGTGGATTAATTTAGTGTTTGCATCCATTTTTACGACTGTACCCTCTAACAGCTCATCATGTTTGTAAATTGTGTATGTATAAACTTTATTTCCTTGCATCGATTCTGTTAAGGTATACGCGATTTCTTCAAGATCGAATTCATCACGATCTAAATGTTTAGGTTCTTTCTTTTTTGCTGATGTTTTTGTTTTAGCAGCCATATTAACTCCCCTTACCAGAACGCTCGTTTGTTTCATTATAGAACATAAGTTCTCTTTTTGGCAATAAAAAAAATACCAGGCTCCCATAAAACTATGAGTACCTGGTATCGCTGTTTATAAAGTTCGTTTCACAACTGAAATTAACAATCCTAAAGCTTCACCATCAGTCATTGAACCCACTTTTTCGCTATGGTCTACCTTTAAGATTCCTTTTTGATAAGTCTGTTTTAACAATCCTTTTAAATCCTCTTTAGCTGTTGACGTTAGTGTGTTAGTCACTATTGGTTCCTCCTTTTGTTGGATAGTTGTTTTTGGTTTCATAGCCTCTTCGATTCGTTTTAAGAAGCTATTCCATCGGTTTTCGTTTAAAATTCGATGCGGACAATATTTTCCGTTCCAGTCTTGATGCTTTTTAACTCGTTCGATGCCCCATCCATATTGTTTTAGTAACGAGGCTATATACTGCACTGCATTTTCCTCAGCAGCAGCATAACGAGGTCCTCCACTTTTGCTGTAACAAATTTCAACACCAATGGATTTACGATTACCGTTACCTTGACCATCACCACAATGCCAGCCGTTGCGATTATATGGGATTGCTTGAATAACCTCTTTGTCATCAACTGCAATATGATAAGATACCTGGTTGTCGTTAGTTATCATGTACTTAACCTCATTGGCTGCCGAAGCGTCATTTGCCGTATTATGAACTGTAATATACTGAGGTGTCATTGTGTAAGGCGATTTTATTGAATACTTACTAGATGACAATAAGTTTTGTTTAAAAACGTAAGCCATTATTGCTCACCTTCTTTTTTAGCAGCCTTTAGTAAATCAAAAGTTCCCGAAGCTGTTAGACCAGCCACAAAGCCAGCCATCAACATGACGTATGCTGGATACTCTGATAACGGCCAACAAACTATGCCAATAAAAATACCAATCACAACGGATGTGATTGGCATGTATTGCGTATTAATTTTAAATGTCTTTTTCAGTACCTCCGAAACAGCTAATACGATAGCTACCATCACCATTGCAATCATAAAAATGTTTGTTAAATCCATTATTCATCATCCTTTTCAGTGTTTTTGTTTTTAAGTGAGTGTTTTTCAATACGGTCTACACGACCTTCTAATACGTTCAGCGATCGGTTCATACCTTCTAGTGCGATTGCTGTTCTTTCCTGGGATTCATTAGACCGTTCTAAGTGGTCCATTAATTTGTTTTCGCGTTCTTCTGCTCGGTTCATTAGATTATCATTTTTGCTAATTAAATAGCGAAATGCCCCAAACGCTATAATTAAACAAGCTATCGCCCATACCGCTTGGCTTGTAGCAATTTCATTTACTGCAGCTACATCCATTCCATCACCAATCCTTTGCCCTATTCAATTAAAATTAAAAAGCTATGAGAAGCATCGAGAACCAGTTACGTCACTGAATATCGATACCCTCATAGCTAAAAAACAATCTATATCCAAAAAAGTTTATTAACAATCTAAATTTTTTGTTATATAGTTTTCCACTTCATTTAACAATTTTTTAAACAATTTTTTATTAGATTTTGAACTTTTATCAAATATTAATCTCGCTTTTTTTAATGAAAAATCAACATGTACAACATGCGATCGTAAATTTGCTAACAATTGAGTGTTATTTTCAAATGTGAAATTCCCCTTAAGTTTTTCCTCTAAATCAAGAATCACATTTTTTTTAGAACTATTTTTATATTTATCCCCTGGTTTAACCACTTTATATATGTCTTTCAAGAGTTGTTCTACTAGAGCGTACAATTCGACAGTTAATGCGGCGTATTTTCTATCTTTGCGTTTTTCATACAGACTTTCTAATTCATAGTCTCCGATAAAACCCATTTCCTCAAGTTTTCTATTCTTTTTCTTATTGCCCTTTGATTTAATTTGCTCAAACTCTTCGTTTAATAGTTTTAAATCCTCTAAAGCATCTGTACTTAATTTTTTTATTAACTCTTTCTTTTTTTTATTCATTATTAAAACCGCCCTTTCCTCACCTTTAATTCGACAAAAGGAAAGGATTTCCTCTAAAATAAGACAAAAAAATAACGCTCAGCCTATACTTGCGTTTACTTTGTTACTGAACAATATGGGACAAATGTTTATCATTATAGTAAAAGCACCCTCAATAGAGAGTGCAATAAAACTAATTAATACTAAATTAACTCACCATTATAGGCCTGAAATAACCGTGACAATTGTATCTGGGTACCCTGTAGCTTTAATAGTTATTATCCAAGTTCCATCTTGAAGGAACCTACGATTTAGAAACTCAAGTTGTCCGTTGGTAAATTTTGCCTCATTTGTGTAATCAAAGACATTAGATCCATACATATTATGAGTAAACGTGAAGCTCGTAAATGCAGCTCTCCAAGCCAAATCATCATTAAAACTAAATACAAAAGGTGTAGACCTTACTACCTGGTGGATACTAGAACTAGAACCTATAGTTAATGGAACCGCGTTTACATTTACGTTGCTATTCTCGTCTTATACCTTCTCTATATATCGGTTTTATAACGAGCCTTCACCGGGCAGGCGGCTTTCACCGCACACGGCGATCCGTCAGCGATAGATTATTAAACTTATTTCCCCGCCGTTAATTATAAATCAATTTAAGTAAGTGCAATACTGACGAATGTTAATGGTCATGTTAATTATCTGGTTAAGACAATAAAAATAACGCTAAGCATCTGCTTGCGTTTTATGCTCATCCATTATAGTAATTAGTTCCACATACTGTTCTTGTGAAATTTTCTTCATCATCAAAAATAAACTTAAATCCGACTCTAACGATTCGTAAATATAGTTCCCTGAATTAATAACAATTTTGGCTGCTTTGTAAATCATGCTTATTCCTCCTATAATCCAATTTCTTTTTGTAGTAATAACATTTCAGTGTTTAATAACGTTTGTACCTGCATTTCTTCTAATGTTGGCTGAGGTTCGACAGGAATAGGCTCTGGAATGATAGGTGCCGTAAATTCGCCTGTTTCTCGATTGTACAAACTACCTAACGCAACCTCTTTATCTGCTATGAAAATCATATTATTGGCAGCTACTTCACCACTTAATTGACTTATACCAACTACAACATTTGTAGCATCTAATTGTGCGTATCTAAACATTTCCCCACCACCCTAATAAAATTCTATTACTTGCCAGTTTGCTATTACAGTAATAGTTGAGGTAGAACTCACGTTTTTTATAGTCAATGAGTTATTCGTTAAACCGATTTCAACGAAAATATTATCTGAGATGTTAATATCATACATACTTTTAGAGGCATTTATAGTACTTAACGCCACTGCATACACCTGTTGTTGACTAATTGGGGCACTATGGAACCTTCCGCGTTGAACTGATTTTACAACTCTACCATTTACTAAACTGCCAACGTTTGTATTGATATTATTTATATTTGTGTTCATTGTTGTAGTACGAGTATCTATTGTATCTACTTTCGTTTTAATAGCATCTACAACATTTTTAACTCCCTCAACCGCTGACTGAATTGCTAACTGTAATGTTTTTGTAGCTATTTTCAATACTTCCATCTACAAGACCTCCTCATAAATAAATTCCGGTTCTCCGCCCACTGTTCGGAATCCCCAACGGTATGTCTTTGGGCCGTCCATGTATTTGTGTGGCATAATATCTTCCGAATGTTCAGTAACTTTGTCGTCTACAGCAGTAATGGCTTGCGATAAAGTTGTTAAATCAATACCGCCTAAAGCATCAGAAAGAGCTTTTAATGCAGCATCGATTTTATCCATATTTGCATTCGGTACATCCACATTATAAAAATCATCTTCATGCGGTTTTTCTAAGTTGTATTTAGGTGTAAATGTTGGAGTCGTCATTACATCACGTCCTCTCTGATTTGTTTATGTGTAAATGCTTTTAGTTGAGCGTGCGTGTATTTTTTTAGTAAGGCATGTTGGTTGTATCGTAATTGGACGGTTAAAACCATGTTTTGAGGTGTAATACGTTCAAGCATGATTGCCACTGCATCAAACATACCTTTAACCGTCAACTCGATTTTCACGCTTAGTGTCTTTGCTGCCACATCACGTTGCAACTCATATTGCCCCTTGCCTAAAAGGCTATCAAGCAATTGTTTTAACACTCGATTAGTATAAGGTGCTTGCTCTTGGTAACGAGTTAAAATACGAAATCTACGTGTCTCAATGGAGTCAGATGCTGGAACACTCAATCTAAGCATTTTCTCGTATCTACTAGCACCTTTTCCATCGGCTGTTACGACAAATTGATTATTTAACGTGTTTTCTATTTCTTGCCACAATGCTTCTAATACTGGCTTTTCAACGTTTGCAATACCAACGATTTCTTTAATTTCATGCAGAACGGATGGTAAATAACTAATGATGTCTACTTCTCTAGCCATTTACAACACCTCGTTTTGGAATAGACTCAACATCTAATGCGATATTGGATTGACTGCCATTTAATTGCGTATTTGCTATATCAAGTACACCTGTTATACCTAGCAATCGGTACTCAATTTGTGATACACGCACAACCACTCCTGCATGATCTTCCTCATAACTATTAGCCATTGCCCATTCTTCTGCTAACTCTTTGAAATAATCATCGATTACCTTCTGTACTTGACTCTCAATGTCAGCCCATGCCCATCCTGCTTGATACGTGATATTCAATGTAATATTAATGACTGTTTCGCCTACACCAAACACAGTTACTATATGGTCAATCGGAGCTGTTCCTATGCCTTCTCCCTGATTCTCTAATGGATCAACAGCCTTTTGTACTTCTTCAATTAGTGTTGGTGTCGGTTTTTCGTATTGAGAGTTAATAATGACTAATTTAACCGTCCCTCCACCATTCCAAGCGCGATAAACGCGTACTCCACCGACACCTGGTAATTTCCCTATCTTTTCTTTGTAGTCGGCTCTATTGCCTCCAAATGCTGTTGATTCGAAGCTATTGAAGTAGCGTGTGCGGAATGTTTCGGTATCTTCTTCATCGTCACCTGGTATCAATACATCGGTTAACATCGCTGTCTCCAAATTGTTAATATAGTTAATCGGAATAAGTTGCCCCGAAAACAAATTACCGACGTTACCTGCTGTTTCACATCTCAATATGAATTGCCCCAGTGTAATACGTTCGATAACTTCATAATTCAAATCGTCCAAACTGAAACGACTGCCGATTGGTACATCAATATTAAATACGCCTTTTCGTTTTGCGTAAGTAGCTTCATACGGCTTTAACCCACGTTCTGCAGCACGTCGAATTAAGTAATCACGTGGTGCAGTATCAGCAAATACACTGTCGATAAAATTCTTCAATGTGAAAAGCATTTGAACTGTTTCAACACTATTTGCTGCAGTAGCGTTATACACTAATGAGGTTACTTCTCGCTTATCAAGAGAATCATCAATACCAGCCAGTTTACGAGCCATCAGTTCTTCAAATGTTGTGTCTAAATTGAATGATTCGGCCATTAGTATTCCACCTCTTTCTCAAGCGTTAACTCACCAAAAATAGTGTGCGCTGTGTAGGCTACATGTACTTTATTTTTCTTCGTTGTCACTACAAATGAATCCACCTCTTTAATGCGGTTATCTTGTAGCAAACACTCTCGTATACGTCGCGGTACTTCACTTGCTACATAAGAGGTAGGTTTGCCGAATAAATCTTTTGATTCAAACCCCGCATTCCATGTATAGATAATGTGATCGTAACGCTCAACAGAAAGCATTAAAAAAATCGCCTGTTTCATGGCTTCTAATTCATCAATAAAGCCAACACAGCGATTCTTGTCATGTATTAATTTATAGTTCTTAGATGGCTCAATGACTTCCTCAAAATCGAGTGTCAGACCATCGTTTTCAACCTGTGGAATCATTAAACCACCTCTTTATCGATAATTAAGTATTGTTGTCCACCATGTGCTCGTATCATGGTTACTTTGTCGCCATTAACTAAACCGTTATGAATTTTAAACTTTTTGCGTCCTTTGTATTCGTGTGTATGACTAGCAGGGCCATTGCCAACTTCTATTTCATGTTCAACTGTCATGTCTACCTCATAATCTATGACTGCACGAGTAAGCTTTAATTGCTCTTTTTTAAGGGTTATTTTTTGGTCAACATACACTTCTAATGGCTCTACACTAACAACAGTACCGTATACAATAGTACAAAGCTTTTGAGCGTTTAATACTCCTTTAATCATCTTTTGAATCTCAATTAAAATATCTTCCATACTACGCAACGAAATCACCGCCAATCAGTTTTAAGTCCATACGATGGTCCGATTCTTTGAAAGTGTGCTTGACCGTTTCAACCAACATAAAATTAGCAACCGTTAAATCCCCTAAATACATTTGAACACCTAATGTAGTGCCACCACGTACCGTTGGATCACCAAATACTTTATTAATGTGTAACTTTCTTGATTTACGATTATAAAGAGCAAGCATTCCATCAGCTTTCGCTTTACCGTTTTCTTTTTCATCGAGTTTATCTGTCATTTGCAATATGCCCCATTCGTTCATTTTGGAGCTATCTTGAGCGATGTATATTTCCCGTTTACCTGTTTCTTTGTTTTCTCGTACTAACTTGATTTTGTTGTACGTGTTTTCGTCAATCGAGGTTGTGTATTCAAACGATTCTCCCGATTCTTCGTCAATGAGTAAATCAGATTTAAGCATCTTAATATTACGAAGTTTTAACGCGCCGTAATCGTCATACAGTACATATAAATCACCAGTGTTAAGTGTCGTTTCAGATAGGGCATTATCCATAATAGTAAATAGCTCTTGGTTATCCTCCACCCTTGATGCAATAACGTGCTTCGTATTAGCAACGATGCCCGTTTTAAGCTTGAAATCTTCTGCAATCATTTGAAGCACTTGAGCAGCAGTTTTATTAGCGTATACGTATGTGTCCTTGTTTTTAAAATAACGCAATTGGTCATAGCAAGTAACGCTGATAAGACGGTTGTTATTTCGTTTTTTTGTGAAAACAAAGCCGAAAAATATCTTGTGGCCATCATAATCAAAACGAACCGCGTCACCTTCATGGAATCCTAGCACCTCATCTTTAATGATGTTAAATGTTAGCTTACCTGGTGAGCCCTTACGATGCGTTTCCCACTCAACACCTTCTTCTACAGCACATTCGAAAATGCGACCTTTACTCATGATATATAGCTGTGACTTAGCCAAGTTTTATCACCTGCCCAACTTTAATTTCATTTGGATTGCTAATGTTATTAAGTTTAGCAAGTTCAGTGAATTTAGATCCATCACCTAAATACTTCTTAGCGATTGCCCATAAAGTATCACCCTTCACGACAGTATGTGTTTTTGGTGTATCCTTGCCTGTTGTTGGACGTTTTTGTTCTACAACTGCCTTTTGTGTAGTCGGTGTACTTGAAGCGTTACTGGATGCAGTAGAAGGCTTTGTGACAAGTCTCTTATTCCCATATGCTCTGTATTGTTTCAAACGAATATTTACTATGATGTCAAAGCCATTTTCAGCGGATTCTTTAATTTCGTAATCCTCAATAGAAACGGTCATGTTCGTGTCAAAGAGTAGGTTTCCATTCGGCATCATACGGTTAACGATGAATTGAAAAGGTTTGTCAGATACCTTTAATTTTTCGAGTGTATCGAGATAAAATGTAGCTGGCTGAAAACCATTGGGATAAACAGAAAACGGATATTTGACGTTTGGGAGCAATACCTCAAACTCAATATCCGTTAAACCTGTTTTCTTTATGATATTTACTTCACCGTCATTCATCAGCACTATCGTTTCATTACGCCCATTAATTTTCGTGGTCAGTTCAGAAGGAGCGACAGGGAACTGTACGCCATCTACGAAAAAGTTATACATTATCTGTCGGACCTCCTTCTGCTAACATAGCAACTGTTTCTTCTACTTTTTCACCGAATTTATCAATAACACCATCAATGTCCATTTCACTATTGATGTGATTTTCATTTTTCATATCGACTGTGATTTCTGCCGTAGTATATCGGTTGATTGCCTCACGTTCAGCAATGTCACGAAGATACTTTAAATCCTCATTAAGCATCTTTATGCCATCAGCTGCTTTCTTTGTATTGTCGGCCGTTTTCTTTCCTGCATCATTGCCTTTATCGAGTTTGTCACCAATACCTAAGGCATCGTTAATCGACTTCATGAGTGCATCTGAATTGCCGACTTTACCATCATCAGTATTAAATAAATTGGCGCCCCAATTGTAACCCGTGTCCCAAGCATTACCTAAAGACTTCATTTCCATCTTAGGTGCTTCCCAATAATCGGCAGGTACTTCCCCGACCCAATCTTTTAATCCTGCTTTGATACCCTGTAAGTCACTTGTGAATGATTCTCTATGATTATAAGAACTCTTTTGTTCCCAACCAAGTTTTGTAGTGAGGCCATCTGGTAACATACTAATGAACCAATTCCAAGCTTCAATGGCACGGTTAACGCCATCGATAATAGCATTGGCAAAGCTCGTAGCAAATTTATCCCAACCACTGGTCATAGCAATAGCTTGATCTAAAACGTTACTAGCGAGATTGTAAAATAATTTTTTAATTGTATACGTCTTATCCTTAGAAATGTTTGCGAAAAATTCCCAAAACGAGGCAAAAATATTCCACCAGAAAGCAACGATGTTGTAAACATGTGTTCCTAGAACCGTAAATACACCCGCGATAATTCCTGTTGCGCTAATTGATGTACCTGCGAAATGATTAATTACAGCAACAGCAAGATAAAACAAACTAATTAAAACAACAATAGCACCAATTAACCATCCGATTGGATTTGCTGCTATTGCGAGACTCAAAGCAGCCATAGCAGCAGCGAAACCATATGTTACCCAAGTCGATAAAACAGTTGTTGCAACATACCACAAATTACGTATTCCGGCCGTTAGAGTCATCAATGCATTAATTGCTATTTCTCTATTAGTCCACGCCCATGCGGCTGCGTTGATAATAAGTGCAGCTGTCACTCCTCCAATCACTGGAGCAATAAATGACCAGTTATCGTAAACAAAACTACCTACAATTGACATAGCGGCTAAAGAAATATTTATTGCATCTGCAATCGTGTATATAGCTTGTGTTGCACTAGCAACAAACTCCTTAAATCGCTCACTATTTGCAACTTCATTTATTTTTTGTAACACTGGTCCGAATGCTCGTAAGGCTTCATTTTTGAAAAAAGTCCACATTTGAGACCATGTAACTGGCATACTATCAAACTTTTTATTTATTTCGTCCGTTGCCGCAAACATTGAGTTTTTTACAATACTCGCAGTAATCTTACCATCTGCTGCTAATTCACGAATCTTACCTAATGGCTCACCCATATAATCAGCAATTGTTGAGATAAGGTTTGGTGCTTGTTCAAAAATAGAATTAAGTTCGTCACCACGTAAGACACCTGATGCCAACGCTTGTGACAATTGAATGGTAGCATTACTTGCTTCTACAGCACTTGCTCCAGCGATACCGAATTGTTTTTGTACAAGCTCTGTAAATGCAACCACTTCACCTACATTTCCAAATGCATCACGAGCATTAGTACCAATCCTTGCAACCATATCAGCAGTATCTTTAAATGATGAATACGAACGTTGGGCAGCGTCATGTATAAGTTGTTGCGCAAGTTCTACGTCACTCATATCACCAAGTCCGAAATCAACTTTAGCCAGTTGATTCGGGATTACAGGCATATCTTCTACCAGTAGTTGTACACGAGCTTTAGTATTAGTTAATTCGTCCGAAATCTCAATTACTTTACCTAAACCTTGCAAAGTTAAATAGGCGCCAATTAAAGCACCTACTTTCTTGAGTAATCCATTCATTTTATCTGTACCATCACGTATTCGGTTGTTTAAACCCCTTTGTGCGTTATCGGCAGAACGAATTTCTTCTTGAATTTGATTCATAGAACTCGCTGCAGTAGCTAATTCTCTTCGCATTAACGCTATTGTAGAAGTATCGAACATAGTTCCAGAAGCAGTATGCATCGCCTCCATTTGATTGACCATCATTGATACTGCACTGTGCATGGTTCTCATCGGTTGACTCAAACGATCTTGGATTTGAATTGCAGTACGAATTGTAGCCATAATTTCACCTCTTTTAGACAAAATAAAGCACCCCTAAAGGGTGCTTTATTTCATATATTCTTTACCATCCATGATCAAAGAAACAACATTATCATTTTCAATAATAAACTGGAATTCAGAGCGAATCATAGCTCCAAACCCATTTTGAGAGTCAACATAACTTTGTACAACTGTTTGACCATTTTCCTTCCAAATTTTCCAATCTGAACCCCCTGCAAATTTGGCTGTTGAAGGTGCTTTTAAAATAGATTTCAAGGCTTTTTCACATCTAGTTTGTAATTGAGCCTTTTCCATTGATGTCACAATATACTCATTTAATTTTGAGATAACTTTATCTTTTGTATACAGATCATTATCACCATATCTAATATTATAGATAGATCCGTCTGTATTCATGTATAAAATAATATTTGATGCATCTCGATTAGATAGTCTATAGCCTTTTTCACCTTCAAAATGGGCGTTATCTAAAACCTCGTCATGTTTGATAGTAACATCCTCATTTATTCCAACTGACGCTAGTGTTTTGATAACGACCCCTCCCTGTTCAGACGTAATATTTAACTCTCTAGTAATCTTATCTTTAGGGGCGGTATTATATTTCTCTGGATTTTTCGCCATATTACTAACTAGTATTATTGTTCCTATGATAACAACAATTGCTGCCACTATGAAAATTAAACAACCTTTTCGACAGCCTTTATTGTTAGTTGGAACACTGCTGTTTATAGTACCTTGCCCTGGGGCAGAAGAAGTTGATGTTTTAAACATTGCCTGAAGTAATGCTTTATATACATTTCCATCTATTTCCACCAAACTTTTTTTACCATCTTTAAATTCAATAGAAACAACATGTGTACCTTTTTTATGATCTTCCGACTTATGTTCATAACTTTCTACTGTTGTTTGGTCTAAATTCACAATTTTCCCAAACCCTAAAAGGATACCAATTACTCCATTAGCTCCAATTACTCTTTTTTGCTGATAATCACCTGCTATTACTTGATTTTTAGCCATATTCGCCCTCCTTATGTATATAACCAATATACATGGATAATAGAGGGAATTCTAATGTTTTTTCATATTCTTACCTTTTTCGCTTACCTTTTCCTCCTCGTTTCGCCTCACGTTCTTGCTTTTTATCTTCTTCAATTTTGACTTGGACAGAAGCGATAATACACGCTTTATCAAAAAGAGGTAATGTCATATACTCTGACGGCAAACGACGCTGTTTTTGTATCCACCAGTGCATTATATTAGCGTCACCATCACCGTCCTCGATTAGTTTTTTACTTCTTCCACCAAGTCCTCAAGTTCTGCCTCATATCCATTGACTTCTTGTGCAGCTGCTGAGGCATCTGCCATTTCACCAATTGTTAGCATTTTTCCTAGTAAAGCATCGTCACCCTTTACTTTATATGAATCCTGTAACTCTTTATCCTTCAAATTTGGATAAACAATTGATTCCACCGTTAGCAAACGTTGATATTTAAAATGATCAAAATCAGTATTAAATTGTCCTTTACGCTTTCCTTGTGTAATCATAGAACGTTTTGTTGATTCAGATTTTAATTCTGTATCACGTTCTGGAGAGACAGGTGCAAATTCCCATTCAATAGGATTACCTTGCTCATCTAGGAATTTCTTTGAAATAGCGCGCTTAATATTTTCATTTTGTTTTTTGTTATGTGCGAAAAAAGCAGTTAAATTTGACATGTATAATCACCTTATCCTTTTTTGTTTTTTAAAATTACAAAGAGCCCACATTGTGAGCCCTATTCTTAAAGCATTTCTGGTAACATAGTAAACTCCTGTGGCATTTCGAATCGTTCGAAAGTGAAGTCAAATGAATCCTCTAAATATTCTGCATCAGCATCCAATGATGCAACAATACCACCATCTACATTACAATCAATCAAAATTGTTGTTTGTCGTCCAGCTTGAGAGGAACCATCTTCATTTGTCACTTGAATATCAAAATAAGTATCTTCTCCAGTATCTTGATAGTGTTTAAGCATTTTTCTAAAGATCGATGTGTTGAAATAAAATGTTGCACTCCCTGTATATTCAATACCAGTAGCCTTATTTCCCTTTGCCACTTGCCCCATAATGGGAATTTGAGTTTTCGTTTTGTCTGCTCTAGCCTCTATATTGATCAATTGAGCAAATTTATAACGATTCCCATCAATTGTCACCCATGCTACCCCTTGAGCACCATGAATAGCATCACGAGCATGCATGTTAGCATCAGCAAAATACTGCAAATCTAGTGGCACAATAATTTTTGGTTTCTTAGCAGTTTGCAAAAAATCTTGCAGTAAATCAGCAGCAATTGCCTGTCCTGAAGTTATAATTTCTTTCAATTGTATGCCCTCCCTTATGCTACTGTCGTTGTCACATAAAGCTGTGACATCGTTAATGTATTGATTACTTCTTCTTGTATAACTACAGCTCTTTTTGATTCGCCTTGACCTACAAATAGCTTATCTTTATCGTAGTTTTGGATAGCTCGAATACGCTGCATTTCACCACGATGTTTACCAATATCATTCCACAGAGAAATACGGCCATCATCATCGTTCGGAACTTTCCCTAAGTAACGCGTATTAAATAAATGCGCTGTATCGATTGCTAATTGATCAAGAACACGTATTGTCTGGTTGAATGAAAAATCTTCGTTTTTATCAACTCTGAACGATGTAAATGTATTAACATCTTCTAACACATTGAAATCATCACCTACACGATGGAACACGTATTTACCTGAGTTCAATAATATTGTTAATTGAGGTTGCGTTTTAGTTTCAGACATATCGAGTTTATGTTCACCATCGTAAGTACGGTTTGTATTGGATTGATTAACGGCTACACCAGCTTGTACGCCTGTAACCCAAAAAACAGCGCCGAAGACTTCCTCGTCATCTCCAATTGCATCATTTTGAACATCAATGATACCTTCATGATCAGCCTTCCCTAACTTATGACCAATTAGTTGAAATTTACCGCCTACCTCATCACGAATACGTTTTGTGTATTCCATATATAACGATTTAATAATGGGTTCCTCTGATAAACAGCCCAACGTATTAAATCCATATGCCTCTAATTCATCTAAAGCCAATTGATGAGGGGTACCTGCTGTTAATGCTGTTGCTCCATTATTACCGCCCGCTAATGGTGTACCTGCAGTTGCAGCTAATGTTGCATCTTTTTTGAAATCAACAAAATCATTTAGTTTTAAATCAGCAGCAGTTGAAATAGCATTCTGTTCATCAATTAATGTGCCTGCAATAAGTGTTTTTACGTCCCATTTTGATGGTTCATCTACATTAGATTGAATAACGATAGTAATATCATTACCTCGTATTCCTTTGTATTTAGCTGTAGCAAATTCATTTGTAGCCTTGGCTCCGCCTAGATTCAATTTGCTAAAGAATACTGTAAGAGCACCTTTAAATAAATCTCGAATACCTTTTAACTTTGGATGTGTGTATTCATAACCGAAAATTTTCAGTGAGTCTTTTTGCAAATCCTCTTTCGATACGGTCATTACTGCATCATCCACTCCCCAATCTAGAGCTATGGGCAATGCTGCATAACCACGATCAGATAAATTTAGAAACGCACGTGGTTTACTAATAAAATTGTGATACGTACCAGGTAAGACTTTATTTTGCGTTAACCAAAACCCCCCACCTAATGCCATTAAGCTTTCCCTCCTTCAAACTTTTTTAGAATCTCATCCACTTCTGTGAATGAGTATGTTTTGTTGTCCTCTAGCAACGCACTTAAAGCATCGCGACGATGGACATATTTTTTACTTTGAACTAGTTGGACCTTTGTGAATTTTGGAAGGCTGGACGTTACAACGTCACGTACAGCTTCACTTGTCACCGGCTCAACTTTATCTAAAATATCGTTAGTTTTCCCCACTAGGAATCACCCTTTGCTTGTTGATGTATTGTTCTAATGAGCCCATGAAAATCCTCTCTTCTACTTCTTGCAAGAAGAAATTGAAACGAATGAAATTATGTCCGATGCCATCTACTACCTCGCTGTTAGCGCCAGTACCTAGCATCAATGAGCCATTTAACAGATTTATTTCTTTTAATGCTTGTTGTACCTTCAATGTCATGTTTGAAGCCTCAGATATGCCGTTTTTAGGAAAATACTGTACGTTAAATAGTGTCGTTACCTTCCATCGCCCACCGATTTGTCTAACGTGCTCTAAGTTCAAAAATTGAATTAAAAAAGCAGGAGTCTTAAACCCCTGCGGTACTTCATCGATATATTTTTTGTAAGCTGCTCCAAACGCTTGATGAAGCTTAACGGATATAGCATTTTGAATATTATTAATCTCCATCGAAAGCCTCCTTTAGCATTTTCATGAGTTTCTTTTCAAGTATTGCTGGTGCTTGTTGTTCAAGTTCATCTGCTGATATAGTCATCATAAAACGGCCGTTTACCCAACCTTGGTGATTTCTCGTTCTATGACCGTATTCAACATATGAGGCATATTCAACTGGATTAATTACTTCAATTTCATAATTAGAACCAACTTTTTTCACAGTCATTGAATCTGTAAATTTCTTTGAACCATTACCTCCACCGAATGTTGCCGTCAGTTCAGCTTCACGATGACTTTTAGCAGTCCAGCCACGTCTCAATGTTCCTCCAGTGGTGCCATCTTCATAAACACCAACAGGGGTACGCTTAATGACTTTTGCAAGCAACCTTGCAGCTAATTCTTTCGCACAATCCTCACAGAATTTTTCGTAATCAGCAGTTGCTAACTTGGCCAGCTTTCTTTCAAAAGCCTTCAACTGTCTTAAATCAACACGTCCACCCCTACCCATTATGAATACCCCCTAAAGAGCTCTAAGACTATTTCTTGATGGTCCATATATACAGAAGGTTCACCACTTCTTGCATATTCAGTTGTTTTTCCATGCTGAGTCACTATGATTTTTGAACCTGCAGGTATATCCAACTCAGGAGCAATAAATAGCTTGATAGTCTGTGCAATTACGGCCGGACCGCCAGTAGGTGTTGCGGACGTTTGTTTTTCGTATGATAGCTTACATTTTGTATCAGTAAAGAGTGGCGCTTCATCATGTTTTGTTACATGAGTAATTGGATCTTCAACATCTTGCCATACCTTAACAGTGCATAATCCTCTGTACAACAACTCTATAGCCCTTCGACGTGTGCTCACCATGTTAGTACCCTGTACTTTATAAAGTCTGTATTGCCGTGTTGTAGATACGCAATAAAGGCATTAAACTGAGCTTCAGGAGTGCTATTAGCTTCAACTGCAAAAGAAACGTTTGTATCGCCATCCTGCACTTGTTTGGCAACAGTATCGAAGTTCAATGTTTCTAGATCCAATAAGCCCATAGCTTTTTTAGTAAGTAAGAACTCTCCTATAACCATATCAATAGCTATTTCTCTTAAACCTTTTGGAACTGCTGATAAATTTGTTTGGCTTTTAATGTGGCTAGTTACTTTATCAATAGCATGCTTCAACAACATATCGTCTGAGCTACTTGGAGCGCTAGATAAATTCACTCCAAGAGCAGATAAACGCATTACTACATCTAAATACATACGAATCACTCGCTTTCAGCCGTTTTACTTGGTTGCGCAGCTTTTTTCGGTTCTTCTAATCGTTCCATCATTGATTCGTTTAAATGTTTTTCATCAATTGTCAATTCTTCACCAACTAAATAACGCTCTCCCTTATAACGTATAGGGAAAGCGCCGTTTTTCACTTTTACTTTAATGTTCGCCATTTCAAATAGCCTCCTTATGCAATTGGTTGCGCTTGGAATACATTCTGTGCTTCTGGGAATGATGGAATCGCTGTAGCTGCTGCTTTTGCCCATGTTGAAACAGGATCTTTCCCTTCTTCGTAGACCATTCCAATTACCTTGCCAATAGTAGTCATTTCAACATCTGAACCACTACGGACAAGGCGTGATTCTTCAGGAGTTGGACCATATAACGATTCACCAAGTGGGCCATCACCGAACATTACAAATTTATTGTCTGGGAAGTAACTCTTTGTTGTATATGTGCCATCAGCGTTTTGCTCGCGATATTTCGTGTTTGAATTTGACTCATACACAGCTATAGTAGGCAAGCCTTGTTGTGTAAAGAAAGCATTTAAATCCGTTAGATTTGCTACACGAGCAGAACCAGCGCCATATAGGTAACCGATAATCTTTGGATTACGTAAAATAAGGGCTGCTATCTTTTTAGATGTTAATGCACGAGTTGGCGTAATATCTAGTGAACCAGACCAACGTTCTAAATCCCCTAAGATATCCTCAGTACCTGAACCCCATTGATCAGTTCCAGCAAGTGCTTCTTTATGATCTGCTGGTACTCCGTATCCAACCGTAAGAGTCTTTGGTGTGCCATCTGCTGTATTTAAAGCTAATTTCAATTCACCTGTACTCAGTGCTTGCATACGCATTAGTTCAACACTAGCACGAACATCATTTGCTGCTTTGTCGATTAAATTAAATACTCGTTGCATCAAGTATTGTTGCTCCTGTGCTGTTCGTGGGAATTGCAATGCAATTAAATCCTTTTCAGTAATTTGATACTTTTTCTTGATATAAGCAGCCTCTATCACTTGTTTAGCTGCATCTAATGAGCCGATTTCTGCTTCTGTATCAAATGAGTGTACCTTTGCAATAACAGGTAATTCATTCGCTCCTACTAGATATTCAAACTCCAGCGTGTTGTGTTTAACTTCTGGGAAAAGAGCTTCTCCCACGCCATAGCTTTGATATTTTCGTTCCTTCATGTAATCTAATACTGTTTTTTGACCAAATAGTTCTAAAATGTCTGGCATATTGTTTTCCCTCCACTTATCGGAATTTAATTTCTTTTAATGCTGTTTTGGCTGCTACATCTAGAGCAGTTGGTAGACGATCCTCTAAAACGTAAGCTTCAACAATCAATGAACCTGGTTGCGGTCCGTTTGACACATCGACGTCGGTATATAAGATACCTTCTGCGGTAGCGTCATTTTTAGGTAAGATAGTACCCGCCTTTACGACTTTCTTTCCATTCGCATCTGCTGTTACACCTACATCACTCACTAAATAGGTAAATGCCTGCACCTTAGATGATGCTAAGAAATTCACACGTTGAAATTTTTCAATTGGTTTTACATATGGCATATAAAGCCCTCCTTATTGTTTAGTCCCACGGGTTGTTTTTTGTATCATTTGAACCCTTCTCATTCGCTATTTTTGCGAAGTTAGAACCTACATCACTTGTGTCTGTTCCACTGTCTGCGCCACCAGCAGGATTCCACCCTCTAAAAGTTGGTTGCTGCTTTTCTGGCACAAATAAAAAGGACTTTGATTCTTGCAACGATTTAAGTTGCTCATCAAGTCCTTTAGTGACTTTTCCATCTTCACTTAATTCAATTGTCGCCTTGTCGATAAGACCAGTAACTAAATCTGTATCGTGAACTTTACTGTGTAGCGCTAGTTTTAGAGCAGTATTCAAACGCTCATCCTTCATTTGCTGCTCATGTTCCTGTTTCGCAGTTTCATTAGTTTGTTGTAATTCAGTGATTTTCGCTTGAAGCCCATCGATATCCACTTTCTTAAGTTCTTCTAACTGAGTATCACGTTCTGAAAGCTGTGTTTCAAGTGAACTCTTAGTAGTAGATAACTCGTTATATTTTGCTTTTGGCACTACATGTTTTGGTGCTTCCTTCACGGCATTAGTCACTATCGTTTCAATCTGATCATCTGCAATACCTGCATTTTTAAGTAATTCTTTTAACCATTCCATTTTCATTACCTCCATACATTTTTATACAGGTTTGTACCTGTTGGGGGTGTACGCTTCTTTATGGTCTAGCCTTTAAAAAGACCAAAATAAAAAGTTGTATTGTTACGACTTTAAGAAACTGAAATCATTATCTTTTAATACTTGATGTAATACCTTACCTATTCGATTCACCATTTTTTCTGAATGCTCCTGATAGCCAGCTTCATAAAAGATAGCGTGTGTTAATTCATGTATAAGCGTACCTTTTTTTCCATTTTCGGGTAAGTCCGCCTTAACTTCTATGCGACAATATGATTCATCACATGATCCAGCAAATTTAATGTCACCGTCTATAATGACCTGTTCCACTTCTTTAACCGAATAATCAATAGCACCCACTTTAACTTTCGAAGGTAACATTCATTCAACCTCCAATAAATCGGATGCAGCATGCAATTTATGTTCAACTTCACTTAATGCCACACCTATTGAATGATTATCATCATCAACTTTCGATACTTCCACTTGTAACTTTTGCAACTCGATAATCGCTTTGTTAATTAAACTACCAATATCTTTTTGCTCGAATTTTTTCATGAATAAACCTCATTTCCCTTTATGGATTTTATTAATCAAACTATGCAATACACTATAGTGCACAATAAAAGCACTCAACCTTTTTTCATTGGTTAAGTGCTTACTTGATAATTTCGATTTTTTTTACTTCTGATTCATTAAACCCTACATACGGATGTTTTTTTGTTTCAATCGTGATCTCATCATATAATTCATCTTCAGTATCAAGTTTACCTGTGAATGTATTACATCTACCTTCTAGAATCTGACCGTCTGTGAATGTCACACGAATTGTTTCACCTAAATATTGTTCTAAATTCACAATATATCCTCCCTTATCGGTACAATATGTGTACGTTTTTTAGAATGGTGTATTTTAATCGCTTTGGTTGGTTTTATACCATTTGTAGATACGGCGTGACCAACTATACTCTCAGTGACAACAATCTCTGTATTTTTTCTTCTATCATTGTGGTCTCTTTCAACAAATCCCGTTCCAGCATAATCATCAAATAATTTTTGAACATCCACATTATCAAAGAAGTAACTTTTTCCTTCTAACTGAGTAGATTCAATATGAGGAGCTTGTTTCTCTGGATTTATTTTTGCGCCAAACGAACCGTCTTGTAAATTTGATTTCACATACAGATTGTCTTGTAACTTATCCCACTCGCTACCATTACTATACTTAATATCTTGAAATTCTTCAAAAGATTTCGATACATTTTGACCAAGTATATTTGTGTATTTTTTATATTGATTCTTATCAGTTTCAAGATTACGTTGCATTTGCTTATGCTTTTCGATTTTTCCTTGGCCATGTTTATCAACTTGCGTTTGATACCATTCTTCATACTTCATATTGCTAGGAACATAATATGTTTGGCCATCTAAATCTCGGGCAATACGTTCACTATAATCATCTTCAAAATATGGCGCTGTCGTACTACGACAATGTGGGTGAAATGGATTTGCTGTAACTCCAGGTTCGAAATCCTCCTGCTTAAATACCTTCCCGTCCATTGACTGGCAAATGCTACTTGTTTTATGATCTAAAGTTGCAATGATTTCATATCGCTCTACATCAAGCTCATGATAAACATCCTTTTGTGCAGCAGCACTAAAAAACGCTGACTCAGTCATAACTAGACGAGCAGCGTTGGACCGTGAGGTATTCATTTTTCTTGTGATTGCTGAAATCATACGATTAGGAGCTTCGCCTCGCGCCATTGATTGGATAAGCTCAGTGTGCAAAGTGTCTAACAACATATTTCGGTCTCGCCATATCTTTTGGCTAAATGTACGACCATCAGCAGTCCAGGGCTTGCTAATTATTTTTGTAAGCTTGGTTTCATCCAGTGCTTGTAAAGTAAAGCCTATTTCGAAAGCCTTTTGAACCTCAAATGCTGTTTGATAGTATTGCGTCTGATACGTTTCTTTTATCAACTGCTCAAAGCCCTCTATTTGCCCGCCGTACAGTTTTTCCACGTGTTGCTGTAATTGTAATTGCAAACTCTCTAAACGGCTTAAATGAACACGAGAAGAAGCATTTTCAAGTTGTTTCATCCATTGCTGATTAATAGCATTCTTTTTGCCATATTCGATATATTCCTCTACTGTCCAACGAAATTCACGTAATTCATCACTTTTTAATAACCGTTTGGCTTCCTCCAATGAAATTTCATTGTTCTTAGCAAAACGTTGATACCATCGGGCAATATTCTTTTCCATTTCTTGCATGGTTTGAATATAGGCTTTTTCAAGGTCTTTATAGTATGATGCTGATTTATTATGTTGTGCTTGTTCCAACATCTCAAAACGCTTTTGCCAATAACTACGCGTCGGCTTGGTCATCTACATCACCTTGCTTTTGCTGGAAGGTTGTTTCGTAATTATCCATTAAATCCATTTGCTCTTGCTGTTCTTTCTTCTTGCGTTCTAATTCTAGTTGCACATCTTTTACATATGGATGTTGTGCAATCTTTGTTTCTTCAGATAAGTAAGCTGATTTATTTAATACATCTACTACCTCCATCTCATTAATCAGGATGTCGCGATTAAAGATGATATTTACATATTCCCCATCATAATCACCCTGACCAGTGTTAGCTAAATGGACATTGATGAACCAAAGCAACTCCTCGAAGGATGCCTGGAACTCTGTTTCAATACCATCAGCATCAAGATCGATTTCACTATACATAGCTCTAATATTTAATTGATTTGGGTTATTCGCCATACGATCATCTTTCGCATCATAACCTCGACCATTTTCAATTAGTGCTTTTTTAAACAGTGTTAATATCGACTTATAGTTATCAGCATTCACTTCTATGTTTAGAGTTTCAACGCCACCTTTTGTTCCATCTTCTGAGGTCACTTTAACTGCTCCGTATATAGAAAGATTACGCCTAAATTCTCCTAAATCTTGCCCTTCATAGTTATGCAACACTAGGATTGTATTTCTCGCATCTTCCTGCATGTTGTTTTCAAAGTCACTTAACATGGTATTGATGCCATCTTGTAGAGACTTCACGCGTTTAATTAGTGGTATTTCTTTGTTGTTGAATTTAAACGGAATCAAAGGAGCTCTCTGCCAATTCATACTTAATTTATTTTCACCATCATTGATAGTAATATAGGATTCTGGAGTCTTTGTGACATCCTGTATAAGACGACCTGCAAACCACTGATAATATTCTACTCCGTTGACACTGTATACCTCTACCTTCTGCACAACGACTTCTCTATCACCCTCGTATTCTTTCACAAGGAATAAACGAATTGCAAAGTCGAGAATTGTTTGCTCTGAATCCTTCCAATATGGAATGATTTCGTGTGGGGGAAATCGTTTTATGGCAAACTCACCATTTTCATCATAAAACGGATAAAGCCACCCGATACCTCCATTCAAGGCATCCTGCCCAACGCTTTTTAATGTACGGTGGAATCGTTTATTGAAAATATCTTGTAGTTTTTTTAAGTACTCGTTATTTTCTGTTTCAATCGTAATCGGTTTACCCAATTGATAATTCACTTTTTGGTCTACAAGCTTCGCGTACTGATTATCCAGTATCTTGTTATTTGGAAGATTGTCATTTACTTCTAACCTTCCGCCGTTACCGATAACCCACCGTTTACGCTGTAAAATATCTTGAAAGCCCTCATAATAAGCTTCACCTATCAGTATCCACTTTAGCTTCTCCGACTTTTTAAATTTATTTATTTCATTTTCTAGCCATTTGATGTCCGTTATAGCACTATTTGCGTTAGTTGTTATGTTTTCATTGATGACATCTGTATCTGTTATAGCCCCCTGGTACGGAAAATAACTCATGTTCTCACCTCTTTCTAATCAAAACTGAATAATGATTTTTTCATAATTACTGTATTAACAAAATAACGATCCGCATCGAGTTGATGGTCGTTCTGCTTAATCGGCTTATCTTCTCCTCGGTCTGCTGCTTTTGCATCCCACATATAGGAACTGAATTCACGAAATGTCTCTGTACAACAGTCATTGTATTTGATTAGGTTGTTAACCAGCGCGTTTGCTAAGTTACGTATACCATCAAGTACATCATTCTTTGCCTCTTTAACAGAAAAGCCATGTTGCTTCAATGCCGTAATGAATGATTTTGCAGAAGGGTCAACGATAATCTTTACGATTTTTAAGTCACCAACAAATTCCTTCATGTCTTGGCAATATTGCTCGTCGGTTTTCTGTCTACTAGATTTCCGACCATCGTAGTGATATTCCTTAACCTTGTACCAAATACCATCAAAAAAGCCCCACAGACCAAATGTCGTAGGGTTCTGAGTGCCGTAATCGACACTGACATAGTATTTCGTGTAGTTGCGTTGCTCTGTTTTAACAACATGCAGGTCTTTGTCGAACATGTCGTAGATGACGCCCTCAGCTAACACCCATAAACCAAGGATGAAACGTTGATAGAACACGCCTTTATACATGCGTTTATAACGCTCTTTGATACGTTCTGACAGCGATAAGTTGTCATCCATCGTAAAGTGTAAATGCAACATGTTCTTATTTTCTAGTTGTTCTAAGTACTCTAGCTTGAACCAATGATAAGGACCAGCAGGGTTACAGTTGAACCAGAATTTTGCACCATCAACTGAGCATCGAGCTGTTGCTTGGTTGACGAATGATTGTGGCATAAGCGCTACTTCATCAAAGAACATACCAGCTAACGTAATACCTTGAATAAGGTCTTGTGAAGCCTCGTCTTTCCCTCCAAAGATATAAAAATAGTTCACCTTGCCATTGCGAGTGACAGTGAACATGTTTTCGGAACGATATTCTTTTACTTTATAGCCTCTGGACATCAGCATTCGTTTTAATGGTTTAAATACGTTACGTCTAAACGAGCCGATTGTTTTACCAGCCATGCCAAGGTTCTCGTCCTCAAACGTCTCCATTGCCCACATAACGAAAGATAGTGACATAACGACCGTTTTACCAGCACGAACCGAACCATCGCAAATAAGGCCATCCTTGTCCTTGTGAGGGGAATTGGATTGCCACCATTTGAGTACTTTAAGTTGTTTCTGACTAAAAGGCTTGAACGAGAATAAAGCAGGTTTCTTTCGCTTACTCATCCCAATTCACTTCCTTGCCTTCTAATGCCTCTAAGAAGCCATCATCCTCGAACTCTTCTTCATCATCACCATTTTCCTTGCGGATAGCGATTTTCGATAGTTCGATGTCTGTTTTTGTTTTCTCCATGTTCAACTGCATCTGTTCAAGTTTAAGCCTGCGCTCATCATCCTCAGTTGTAAGGTCCATGAACTGTTTAACCAAGTTACGATGTTCAGCGAATGCCCTTGTTTGAGCTTTGATGTATGATTCGTAACGTTCGTGAGCGTAAATGACTTTAAATGTTTCGCCACTTCCACCTTCACCAGATGAATAACCACTTGTTTCTTTTAAGTGGTCGAATGGATCTTCAACCCACATTATCTTTTGAGCACGAATGATAGCTGAGAAGCTTAATTCAATCTGCAACCACAACTGGTCAACAACATCGAAGTCTTGCAATGCCTCCATGATTTCGATTTGCTCATCATAAAGGAACTTACTACGCAAGCCATGAATCATAGCAGCCCTGTTCCGTTTGGTGAACTGATTCGGTGGATTAGGATTGCCACTCCTTTTCTTCACTCGCCCATCCTTCTTAGGCGGTGCATCATGTATCACTTCATCGTTACCAGGTTCGGTTGCATCCTTACTAGAAATAGTTGCAACCTTCTTCGTTTTAGTTGCATCCATTTCAGTTGCATCCCTCGACCATTTCTCACGGCTCTTTCTACTCTTTAAAGTACCAAGCTTTATGTCGTGCTTTTCAGCTAGATCAGCAAGCGTAATCTTTGTGGTTTCCCACTCTAGTTTTATTTCATCCCAATTAGCCATATCTCATAAACACCACCTCCAGAACACTTAAATTCCATTCAAATTACTGTTATAATAATATTTGAAAGGAGTTGAATAAATTTAAATTAGATGAATTAGTTGGAAAATTTATTAGAATTGAATTTATTGATTCTGACAAAGAACTTGGAAAGTTAGAAGGTATTGATAAAGATTTAAATGTTATCATTGTATATATGCGCAGTAGTAATGATAGGTCATTTATCCCTTTATCTTCTGTTAAATCAATTACAGAAGCGTATACTTGATTAGTGCAGTCCTTCCTTTGTTTAGGAAGGGCTTTTTCACTCTCAAAACCACACCAAACTCTACCCTCTCAACAGTTAACGTTTTGGCTGTTTGATGCAGTTTTCAAAGCAAAAGAAAAAGCCCTCGTATGAAGGCTCTTAATTACGTGCAATTGAGGCATTAGCCCACATAACAGCAGTTTCAAGGTTCGTCATAGCAACTGACTTCTCTCGGCTGTTAGGACACACTTCTTCAATCAAGTAAGCAAGCTCTTTCGCTTTTTCACGAATTGCCTCGTACTTTTCTGGTTGCCCTTCTTTCGGAGCGTGGTACATAAAGTTGTTTTCGAGTTTTGGATCCATAATAATCTCCCTCCATAATAAAAACCCCTCGAATCTCAAGTTGTCTTGCATTCGTCTATTATTCTATTGTGGTAAAACTGTCGAGTTAGCTCACTTTTAGAACCGCGGTAGAGCTACACCACGTTATTATTGCAAGTGAATTGTGTTCGTGCATTTCCGTGCACGTTTAGTAAGTTTGACTGATCAAAATGGAAAGTGGGCGAAGTTCACATGATAACCACTCCTTATTCCGTTTTTTAGCCCTTTATATTAATTAAGATACCTAATCTTTTTAAATAAATAGGCCGGCCATGTATGTCGCGCTCCGGACTAATCTGACAAGCGCAGGTCGGTCGTCGGTCTGCCTTTCCCTAATATTTAGGATTTTATAAATACCAAGAGAAGAAACATTTACCTGTCCGACCTCCCCTTCATTCTACACTGCAAATTTTTCGTAGGTCAAAATCGTACTTACTTGGCTATTTTGGCTAATTTGGCTAAAAATAATTTGCTTCTTTAACCGTACATAATCCTTTGATGCTGATAGATGCTCTGCAATTTGGCGGTATGTCATTCCATCAAGTAAGCAATCATAAATCGTTGTAAGCTGCTCGTCCTCAATTAAATTGTAGGCTATCTCCAATGCATAAACGTAAGTACGCAACTTTTCTAATCGTTCAATTTGACCTCGTTCACGTACATCCATTCTTTTGAGTTCTTCGGCACTACGAATAGAACTCCCTTTTGGCATTGCTGCATCTATTCCATATTGAGCTACGCCCCAAGATCCCATTGCGCTACTTCCACCGTATAAAACTCTTTCTAATCGATTGATTTCTTTCTTCCAGAAACGATAGTTTTTCACTAGATAATCGATGTCTGACTCTGACCATACTTCTTTTACTGTTTGCCCTTGTTTGCCCATTAGGTTTGCCCCCTAAACTATGTTATACTTCTTTTACTGACTAGCCTAAAAGGGCATAAACCAATTCGAGCTGTAGCGTCTGCAAACGCTGCGGCTTTTTTATTTATCAAAAATCATTGGACTACATAAATCTGTTCGAAACTTTTTCCATTTTCATCCGTAAATAAATTTGAACAGTTTCCTTTATCAATATCAGGAGGTTTCCAATGAATACTTTTGCTTTAGTAGCTTTTACACTTGCGGCAGCTGCGTTTGCATTTGCATCATCAGCTGATGGTAAGATTAAAAAGCTAGAAAAACGTATCGAAGAACTTGAAAGAAACAAGTAATTTCTTTAATACATAATAGATTTATAGAGCGATGTTTTAATCGCTCTTTTTTGTTTAATCCTCAAATTGTTCAGTAGTTTCTAATTCTTCGTTTAAAACTCTCTATCTCTTTACTTAATTCAACTGCCTGATCTTCAAGTTGCTTTAATTTTTCATGCGGACTTCTTAAAGTCCAATTTACTGCACCCCATATAAATCTTCCGTTTAAATGTTCATTCTTCAATTCCTGTGGTGAAAACCACAAATGCTGGTAAGTGGAATAAAACCATAATCCTTCTTTTTCAGCCTTTTTAAATAATGGGTCAAGACCTTCTAGGATTTCTCTATTATTTTCACTCATTTAACAATCTCCTTTCTGAACAATTTTTATCTAATACTCATATTTTTCAGTTATTTCGATTAACAAAATACAAAAATATTTCTTCAATATCAGCAATATTATCTTCGATATGACCCTCGCAGTTATTAATAAATGCAAAGGCTTCTGTTGCATGTTCTTCTTTGTAGTCTCCATACTCTTGACAAGCAACCAGGTTTTCGTATGGAACATTATATTGTTCGAAGATTTTCACTAACTCTCCGTGTAAAGATTGTACTTTTGCATTCGCCTTGTCATACTGACGTAACTTTTGTTTTATTTCATAAGGCATCTGTTTCAACTTCTTCACCCCCTGCTGCACATTATCTTTCAACTACTACACAGCACTAGCTCTTTTTTCTTTTTAAACTCTTCAAACCAAGCATCATAATCACCATCTAACCTTTTGCCGATTAATCCATGTTTCCTTGGTTTAATTACTCCCAACAACTCCAAATCGATTGCTATAAGAGCAGCACTAACCTTATGAATATTCAACTTGCGATAAATCAAATTAATTGAGAAATCAGCTTCCCACATACCGATAAATTTTTCGATCTGTTCATGTGTGAAATCCAGTTGCAACATTTCGTGTTCTGGTTGCGAGAATAAAATGTATCTTCCTGCTACTTTTCGCCCCACTCAATCGTCACCTCTGCTCTCGGATGCTCTGAATAAAACTTTCTTACAGTCATATCAACAATTTGAGAGTCATCATTCCAGATGATTTTGTTACACCCATCCTTTATGCCCTTAATTAGGTTATCCGCATCAGGTTTCGTAGTTGGTCGTAATTCACCACTAGCTATTAGCGCTCTCTTTGGCCCTGTATGGTATTTCTTTGGTGGCATGAGATAAATATCAGCTTGTAGCTTTATCGGTCCTGTAATCAATTCAGACGGCTTATTTTGCCATGCTACAAGCTTTACAAAGTCTTTGAAGTCCTTGCTCTTTGGTGCATCGTATGTTTTAACGTTCTTGCCTTTTCTACTAAAGCGAGGTCGTTCTTGCGCTTGGATGACACCTGGTATTTCAATTTTTAGTACGTTCATGTTTGCCCTCCTGTTAGCACTCTTATTAATTTGCTGATAGAAAAATCTAATTCTGTTCTACCAGCAGCGTGTATCTAATCCTCAAGCTTAATAAGCTGTAATCTATTATTCACTTCACTTTTAGCGCGTCTTTGATAAGCCCTAGACATGTAAAACTGAATTGTTTTAGGCTTAACACCACGTTCCTCTGCTATTTCCTCTACGGTTCCTATGCCTACCATCTGTTCACCTTTGAATAATGCATATTCTTTCATGTTGCACCTCAATAACCAGCGTTTTGACGCTCATGGTTGACCTTGTTCTTTGCGTAGTAAGCATCCTCGACCTGTTCCCATGTGAAGCCAAGCATTTCGCCAAGACCTATAAACAGCTCCAAACCTTCGTGATAGTAACCGCCTTTCCACTCTTCGTAAATCTCCCAATCCGTTCTCATAAGCGCTGTAAATTGTTGTGTTATATCTCTTTCTTTTAATGGTTCAATCTCTAAATCTTCCGCAATATCATTGAATGCATGTTCCAACCCAATACTCAAAATGAAATGCAAGCAGTCAACGTATTCTTCTAGTAGTGGGTTTCTTACTTCGCCAATATCTTTTCTTTCAATCCAATTGGGATTATCAGTTGGTACATCAACATAATGTGTTTCTTTTTTGTAAACTCTCGGCTCTTGGTCCTTACTCCATTTCTTAAACCCACGCCATTCGTTAGCACATTCACCTAGCTCAACTTGTAGCGCTAACAGCTTCCAATCAAGATTGTTCTGCCCTCGTAACTCAGGATGCTCCTGCATGATGTGCTCGTCCAACACTGCCTGTGTATCAAATAATTTTATTAAGTTCATTTTTACGCTCCTTCGCTAGCCACTTTTTCTCTACTAAAATTTGATATGGATATTTTTCATTTTCATAAAACTTAACCGTGCTTATTGGTATATAAGCTGCATGCTCTTGAAAAATAATTTGCTTTTGTAAATCCCTAAGTGTCCTATCGTACAAGATTTTGCGTTTTTGTGTATTTGGCATATAAATCACTCCTTAGAAAGGCAAATCTGATTCATCAACCTCAATCGGTGCCTTTGTATTAGCAAATGGATCTTCATCCACTCTCGTATAACTTGGTTGGTTATTATTACCGCTATAATTGCCCTGTGGTGGGTTTTGATTCGTTCCACCTGTATTTGTACTAGATTGATAGTTTGGCGTACTCTGTGAGCCTCCTGTGCTGTTTCTTGGCTCTAAGAATTGAATGCTGTCGGCTACTGCATCAGTTGTAAAAACACGTTTCCTATCCTGCCCCTCATAGCTGCCTGTTTGGATTTTGCCCTCCAAACCAATTAAATTACCTTTCTTCATGAAGTTCGCTAGATTCTCCGCGTTTTTGCGCCATGCCATACACGGGATGAAATCTGCCTGTTGCTCACCTTCATTTTTGAATGGTCTGTTGACTGCCACTCGAAACTTACAAGAAGCAATTCCTGACGGAGTGTAACGGAGCTCCGGATCAGCTGTAAGTCGGCCAACTATAACGACTCGGTTAATCAATTGGAATCACCTTCAATAATTTCATATTCACCTTCAAAAAAGTGTCTGCCACATTTCGTTGTAGCCATTTTGCATGAATCAATTGATAACAACTTGTAAGTGTTACCTACAAGCGTTTGTGAACGAATGTCGTCAAGGATTTGTATTATTTTAATCTCTCTACTCATGCAATCATCTCCTCTCTCTGCGCTGGATAGTAAACTTTCGCCGCATCGTATCGGCTGTAAAAATCCCCTTCCGTTTGATGACGCTCAAGCATATCTTGAATATCTTGCTCATCTCCGCAAATCGATCTGTGGTCTGCTTGACCATCCATGTGCCAAATAATGATTGCGTATGGTATAACTCCAAAGCCTAGAAATGTTGGATTCATCACTCATTCACTCCATTTCCTCTTGGACTAATTTAACTGCCGAGTACACAGCTTCTGTATGCTTCCTTAGCACTTGCTTTTCAGGTCTAGTAGCTTTAACCACTTGCAAGCCTAAGTTACTTCCAACGATTTTTGTAACCAGTGAAACAAACACTTTTCTCTCTTGACGTTTATTCATCACTCATTCACTCCTTCGATTTTCATGTTAAGTAAATTTAAAGTTGTAATTATTCCGTCGCAGACACCTTCATTAAAAGCATTATTTGAGACAGATTTTTTCGTTTTAATATTTTGTTTGGAATTGAGATATATTTCTGCAATTTCTTCTTCTGGAGTTACATCTAACACCTCATATCCACCAGTCATTAAAGCCAACAACGTAAACCAATCAATGTCTTTCAATACAGAATCAGTTTTATGAGGTAGTATTTTTTCAGACCATTCGTAAACCACGGCTAATGAATTACCTTCATGTTTGTCCAATAATTCTTGGTAAGCTTCTGCCACCTTATTGCTAACCTTCACTTTTTCAGACATTTGCTTCAACCCCATTTCCTAAATCGTTTCATAACCTTGATAATTTCCTCAATCATTTGAGGATCTTCGTCTGTATTGATCACAATATATTTAGGGAATGGTTTTTTCCCTTCTAGCGTTCTTATATCAGTAATGCGCGCCTCCAAATAAGCAAATTCTCTTCGCTCTTTCAGAGGAAGTCTATCTACATCCTCATTCTTAAAAACTGTATGTGTAATCTGCATTTGTTCAATTTCATCTTGCACTTTTTGGCGTAGAAGTGACTTTTTATAACATTCATTGCAGCAATACTTACCTGACAAAGCGTAGAAATAGTAACCGTTAGAATCATGTAAAATTTGTTTATTACAATCCACGCAAGGAACTGTATTTTCGTTTTCACTTATCTTTCGCAAATATTTAGCAGCAAATGCTCCACAGTAATCTTCTAACCAAACTACTGGACTACCGCATAAATCTTGTTCACCAGTGCTGCATGTCCAAACGATACCTTCGTAATGTTTAGCTTCGATACATGAGTGCATTACTACTTTGTTGCCTTTCTCTAACATCCCTTCACCCTCCAATCAAGGGGCTGTGCGCCCCTCTATCTATGTTCAAATACCTTGCGTAATCGGTAGTTCACTTTCATGTCCTTTGGAATCGTTACCGTGAAATCTTGAGCCATTTCAAACAGCCTGCTTGTTAATGCCTCGTCAATATAAAGCATGTCGTCCAGTGATAGCTCGCTGGATATTAGTAACGGCTTGTTGTTCAGATAACGATAGTTGACTACTTCAAAGATGACCTCGGTCTGCCACGGCTTCACATCAACTTTCCCGCCAATCGGTTTAAACAAATCATCTATGAACAGGACTTCAACCTCTTTCATCCGATCCATAATTTCGTTTTTTCGTTCAAAGTTGTTTGCAGCGATATTGTTCATACCATCTTTGTAAGGGAAGTACAGCACAGGCACTTGCTTTGCATGCATCAGATAATTAGATATGGCGGTTAATAGATGCGTCTTGCCACAACCTGGTTGTCCAATAAGCATGATACTGTTCTGTCTGAAACCTTTAATCTCATCAAAGGCTGTATAGTACTGATTGGCCTTACTTTTCATTTCAACAACCTTTGGATGGAGACCATCGACTGTGAAGTTTTTAAAACTCATTTTCTGAAATTCTTCCGTAATAGCACTTGATTTAATGAGCCTATTAATCTTGAACATCTTGCTACATTCGCATTCGACATAATAGTCCTGCTCAACTTCAACACCTCGGATATAGTAGCCATTCTTTTTGCGGACTAAGTAACTGCCAGTATCTTTACACTTGGAACAGTTATAGTTAGTTTCCTCAATCGCTACAGAAGTCTCCGAACACAGTTGGCTTCGCGCTTGTAGTTCCTCCATTACCGCTGCCATTCTGTCGCCCGTTTTTTGCATCTATCTTCACCTGCCAATCTGCGTATGTTTTTACGCCAAGCTCCTTACGCCAGTTATCTAAAATTGAAAGAATGTATTTAAAGCTTCGTGCACTATTAGATCCAGCGCTGATTGCTTCTTTAATTAGTTGCGGTTCGTAAAATTCAAGTGCTTCATGAATAATGTTGCAATCAGCAAAAGTTGCAATACGAACTTTACTTTCGAATAATTGTTTAATAGGTTCAAAATTCGGATTTATGAGAGGACTAGACGACTGTCTGTCTATGTCTCTTGTATTATTAGATGTATTATTAATTACTGTATTATTATCCTCGGCGTTTTCGCCTATAGGGGTATCGGTGTTTTCACCTAGACCCTCTCGTTGTTTTCGACTAGGGGTATCGGTGTTTTCGCCTATAGGGTATGGTTGCCGTACAATACGAATAATTCGTTTTTCAATTTGCTTTGTGCCCTCTTTATAAACTAGTTGAACCGTTATATATCCCTTATCTCTCATACTAGAAATCATTTTGGAAATGCGGTCTTTTGATAGTTTGAAAAAGTCGGCTAAATACTCATTAGAAGCAAAACACCCATTTTCACCGTCTAATGAATCAATTTCCACCAGTAGTACTTTTTCCGACCACCCTAAATCCTTTGCTAGCCATATTTCTTTCGGAATCCATACGCCCTTGAAATTTCTTTCAGCCATTTGCCCTTGCCCCTCCTACGGAATAAAAATCATCTTGCCTGTTGTCCTTGCAACTGCTTTAAAGATGCGCTCTACGTTGCTATTGCCATCTGATAAATGCAGTAGATGTATTTCCTCAACCTTGCTCAAATCGTTTGCCCTAAAAAATTCGAGTAGGTTTTCTAAGCTGAAATGTGATCGCATAACTCGTTTTCGCATCGCTGGATGTACTCGGCCACTCTCTACATTGTCATCCAATGTTTGTTGGTCGTAATTACACTCAATCATGATGTGAGTTAGCCCTGTAAATCGGTATTTCACGTAGTAGGTATCAGTTGCGAATAACAACTTGCTACCATTGTCAGATTGCAATAAGAATCCTAACGGCTCATTTACATCGTGCTGCACATCAAACGGCAATATAGTCCATGTGCCAACTCTGAATTGCTTTTTGCTTTCGACTGTAACAATTCGGTGATGCTGTAACTGCAAAGCCTCTTGAGTACCTTTTGACATGTAAACATCTAACCCTCGATTTAACACCGATTCCACGCCTTTACAGTGGTCTTTGTGTTCATGGGTAACAAGTACACCTCCAAGGCTTGAAGTCTCGAAATTAACGCCCTGCTGTATCTGTTTGAAGCTGATACCACACTCTAGGAGTAGAGGGGTGCTACCGTCTGTAATGTGATAGCAATTCCCCTTACTTCCTGTTGCTAGAGTTTTGATTTCAATCATTAGAAGCCTGGTCCATCAGTGAATGATGCTTGCTGTTGTTGTACTGGCTTTTTAGTTTCGATAACTACTGTTGCCTCTACTTTTTCAGCAGGTTCATTAGAAAAATCAATAACTTCTGAGTTTGCGTTTTGTTCAATTTCTCGCTTCACTTCTTCAATATCACCCATATCTTTGACTGTTGGCTCAAACTCATTTTCAGTTGTTCGATTAACAGATTCTATTAATAGATCGCTATCATCAGATGTATTAATAAAGGCTTTCGATGCACGGTTGATAACTGTACGTTTAGCCATTTCTTGCGGATATTTATTTTGGACATTTTGCGTTTTAGCTGTTGACCAAGCTGTTGCAATTTCATCCATTGTCATAACCGTTAAGAACTGATCGCCATCCTCGCGCTCGATAATGCAATAAGCACCTTCGATGTCCTCTTTTTTACCTGTAGCAGCTTTCCAATTTACTTTGTGAGCTTTGAAAGCTAATTGACCACGTTCGTTGTATTCAACCTCAAACTCCTCGCCTTTCCAGATAACATTGGCCCAAATATCTTTTACACCATTCAATCTTTTAAGAATTGCTTGAGTACCGTGATAAGAACGTAGAAACTGCAATTTATTTCCGTAAGGTACAAAGTATCCTTGTTTCTTAGCCACAGATAACCCTTGGATAGCCATGTCTTGTAAAGCAAATGCAACAGATTCTGGCGTAACTTTATCGATTAACGCTTCATTTTTACCAAAGTCCACAGCTGTAAGTGTGAAATACGCAGCTTGCAATGCGTTTACTGCTGAATAATTGTCTGGTAAATTAATTTGCCCTAGTTGTTTCATTTTTTCGATTTTATCTGCAACTACCATTACAAAAGCATTTTGTTTTTCTTTTTGAGCTTCTGGTGTTAACTGCTGTTGTTGTGCCACTTGATTTGTCATTAATGAACATCCCCTTTAACCTTCGATAATTGGTTTTCGCCAACAAAAACTGGTTCATTTAAGTCATCTAAAAATACTGCATACTCCATACCAGGCTCTCTAAAATCGTTGTAATTATAAATTGTCCCTGTGTATGTTTCAGTGCCATCATTATTTGTAACTTTCACTTGCTCTCCCACTTCGAAAGTCATATTATATTGCCTCCTTGTATTCGATTGGTTCTAATTCAACACGTAACTGCTTGTCTTTTTCCGAAACCACTAGACTAATAAGTTGAGTTTCCATATCTATAAACTTGGTTACAGCTTCGGCATTATCCACGAAAATTGGTGCTAGGATGCCATAATGAGCTGATAGAGTATTAATAATGTCTAAGCCAACGTTTATTTTTGCTGCATTGTTAAGGCCAGTGCCGTATGGTACGCCCTTAAATGTCGTTTCGCATACTTCGTTTAATCCACCATTTACTTGTGTATCAAATAGCTTGAATCGTGCGTATTTGAACTTGCTGTTAATACGTTCTGTGAGCATGTTTACTTTTGTTCGAATAAATTCTTCTATTAAGAATGTTGTTTGCTCTAGCTTTTCGTACTCTTGAGCAAGTTTCACCTGTTGATCTTCAAGCTCAATAATTCGCTCTTTACTAGCTTCAATGTTCGCATGCTGAGATAATGCATTGTTGCAGCCGTTACGAATGAACTTCAATTTCTCTATTTCTTCATCGATACCAGCAACGGCTTCATGAGCATGCTCGTTTAACTGCTTAATTTCAGCTTGTAACGTTTCAATTTGTTGAGTGATAGATTTGTATTCATCAGTCGATGTAATATCTTGCACTGTTGATTGAGCAGTTTCGAGAGCCTTTTGAGCTTTCTTCAACTCTTTATCCTGTACCGATAGATCATCTTGATACTTGTTCATTTCCGCTAAAGCCGCATCATGTTCATTACGTAATACAGTTAAACGTTCATTTAATTGCTCAACTTGCTCTTTACGAGAGCCACCTTCACGTTGAATATCTGCAAAACGCATTGTTCTTCGTTCGTTAAATTGAGCTTGAGCTTCATTACGAGCAGCATCTACTTGTTCAACAGGTAAAGATTGATTACAGGTTGGACATTCACAAGTATCTTCAAAATGGAATTGCTCTTTTTCAATCACATAATACTTCTCACGTAGATCATCCATCTCTTTCGTTAATCGTCCTATATCATTTTGAATACGATTAGCTTCATCTACTTTAAATTTCCGATTGTTATCAGACTGTTGTAATTTACTATTAACGATTTGAATATTCCCTTGCACTTCTTGTAATTTAGCTTGAGCCTTATATACTTCTTGCATGCTATCAGTCTCAAACGTTCGTTTATGGTCATTGAGTTGCATTTCTAACTTCTGTAGCTGGTGTTGTTTATCTAAAACAGAAGATCCATTTTCCACACGGATTTTTTGTTGGTGCAGTTCATCCATATCAGCTTCGATTTGCTCCACTTGTTGACGCATTTTTTCAATGTCTACAGTCGTTTCTGGCATCATTTTATTGATTTCATCAATGCGTACTGGAATCTTTTCAAGTTGGTCATTGATATGTTTCTTTTGGCTAGCAATGATTTTTTTCATATCTTCCATTGATTTGCCATTAAGAAGTTCATTTAATTTAGCCAGCGATTGATTTGATGCAATTACATCTTCATCTGAAATGTCGCCACAGATTTCAATAAGTAAGGCACGACGATCTTGCCACTTCATTTGTTCATTAAAGTAAGTAGGTGATGTTAGAAGCTTGAATACTTCTTCATCTACAATGCTTTCAACTTTGGCCCTATAATCTTTTTTAGACATCGGTACATCATCTACAAAATGTTCAACCACATGCCCTGTAAACTCTGCTACAGCTTGACCATGCTTTTTCGTCCATTTCTCTTTGTAAATTTTCTTTAAAGTAACTGGCAACCCATCAATTAGAAATGAGCCTTCAACCGTATGCTCCAAGTTGTGGCGTTCAGTTCCGTCACCGTTTAAAGTCTTGATAGCGAAATCCTTTTTGTTGTTGCTATCCTTATCGAATAACAGCCATAAGAACGCATCAAATGTTGTAGTTTTACCTGCCTCGTTGTCGCCAAAAATCTCTGCATTGCCACCGTCTAATTGAATATCTAGTGATTTAATGCCCTTGAAATCTCGTAATTTTAAAACTACCAACTCAATTTTCTTCATCTTTTTTGCCCTCCTGTGGTATGATGATGTAAATTAATTGTTTTTGAAGCCACTGTTGTCGCAGTGGTTTTTTTTGATGGATTTTCCCATCAAGCAACTTGTAAATTCCTTAGAGGAAACGGCTAACCAACCATTTACAAGCTGCTTGACGGAAGCGAGTTTCGACTCGCAAACGTCGGATTGCTAGATTAAAGAGTACTTAATTAACGCGTTGTGCATATTTGTTGCTGGCCATCTGTTTTCTATATCTGGTGCAATTCCAGATGTCGAATACTGAATATCATGTACTTTTATATTTTCTTGAGAAATAAAGTTGTTTAATTCAATTTCAAATGCAGGCATTTCATTTTCAATAACTTTTAATTTCATTTTTTAATTCTCCTTTTTCTCTATCATTCACAATTTGTGATATAATGAACTTGTATAAGTTGTCGCTGTTTAATCACGCCATTGATTAAGCAGCTTTTTTATTGCCATCTAACTTGGCTAATACTTTCTTGTCGCAAAAGAAATGTACATATATTAACCTTTGCTTTAATGTCATGTGTCGCCACGCTCTAGGCTTGATGCGCATATTTCTTCATCGCCTCTCCCAGCAAACCTCTATTTGTTAAATCATCGATTACCCACTGAAAGTTTTGTTGATCTTGTAGATGTGCTTTCAATCGATTGATTTCGTGTGATGTTCGCTTAATTTTTTGCATACATTCTGCTGATAACCGGTAATCACCACGTTTGTTATGCAATCCAATCGCTACTAATAAATCCTCATTGCAAGACTCTAACTTAGCTATTTCAAGTTTTAATCTTTCTACAATATCCAATTGAACATACCTCCTATAAACATCGGAACTGCCGGCATTAACTGAGTTACCAAGTTCACTGTGTCCATTCCGAACAACATTGCTGCAGCTGGTATTTCTGAACCTGTCACATTAATCCACCTTAAAAAGGTTGATAAATCTAAAGTCTTTCGACCACTTTCATATTTACTAACACATGATTGTGTAACATTTAACTCTTCGGCTATATCTTCTTGAGTCATTTTCGCTTTTTTACGAAAGATTTTTAGCATCTTTCCATGCTCTATCGCATCAAACATTTCGTTCATCGCCCCTCTAAATATTCTGTATTAGAATAAATTCCATTGTGGAATACAAATTTCTTCCAAGTTAACTTAATATAGTGATAAGAGGTAGATTTGCCCCTACCTCTTACTAGATTGGTAGTTTGACGAGGCCATTTGCCCTGGCCTCTCCTATGCCCTTGGTTGTTGCTTCAACCAACTTGTTAAAAAATCACGAGTTTCTTTTGCTGGCATCCACCATTTTGAACCTACTTTGAATTTCGGAAAATCAGGATGATAAAAGAATTTATCTCTAATAAATGGGATACTCATTTTTGTTTGACGAACAAGTTCTTCCATATCCCAAAAAGTGTGTTCTATGATTAATGTGTCTAGCTTTTTTTGAGCTTCTTCACGAAGGATGATTTCAGCTCTTTCGTTATAAAATTCAGTATCGACGGTGATCATTTTTGATTACCCTCCTATCATTCAGATTGCTTTTTCGGAGAAAGCGCTTAGTAAAATGTTTGTTAATTCAACTTGGCCCTTACCAGTTACAAGAGTTGTACCTGTTTGAATGTCTCCTGATGTCCTTTTGACAACGGTTGGTCGTACCTTAAACCATCCACGTTCAATAAATTTTTGTTTAGGTAGGTTCTTTTCTGCGCCTTCTTGTTTTATTAAATAGCCACTATCGCGCATCCAGCTTAATAATTTATTACGTCCGATGTTAATACCATGTTTGTCATATATAAGTTTTGCGAATGCTCCAATATTGATAGCTCCATCAGACATTGATACCACTTTTCCGAATTCTGTGTACGGCTTATCTTCTTGGATTTGTGTTTCTAGCATTACAATTTTTTGTTGTTGGAAATCCATCGCCCTTTTGATGACCATGTCTGGACTGTTCCACATACGCTCAAGATGCAAGAAATATTGACGAGCTTGTTTGCCTTTTTCAGTACGTTGGAGCATCGCGATTTCTTTAGCCATATCTAATTTCAATAAAAAATCTGCTGTTTCTTGTTTGTTTAAGGGGTGGACAAAAATGTCCAGGGTATAATCTACACCTTCAACAAATCCATACTCAGTCATTCGCGGAAACCATTTTCTGAAAGGTGTTTCGACTTCTAGAAACTCATGTAGTTCACGGCTACTTACAATAATCTCTCCAACACTGTTTTGTTTTGTTGCAATTAATTGATCCATGGTAAAACCTCCATGTTATTATGCAGTTTTTGTTTGTGCAATTTTTGCACCATTTTCAATAAAAAAAATGGTCCATTCAACATTTAGAACCCGACCAATTGCTTGTGCAACTTTTACACTTGGACGGAGTCCATTTTCTATTTTTGTGTAGTAAGAGCGTTCTACTCCTACCAATATCGAAACCTGTTCTTGTGACAAACCAAGTGTTTTCCGACGTTCTTTTAAAATATCCTGAAACATTTCAAAACCTCCTTTGTGCATTTCTTACACTAAGTATAATGTGCAAAAACTGCACTGTCAATTGTTTTTTGTGTATTTTTTTCACAAAATATTTAATGTGCAATAAATTCACTTATAATAGTTATATAAAAAGGCGGTGATATTAGATGGATTATGGTAGAAGACTTAAAGGATTAAGAGAAGAAAAAGGTTTATCTCAAAAGGACCTGACTGATAGATTATTACTTAACAGATCTACATATGCGCGCTACGAAACGTCATCAACACAACCAGATTACTCAACTTTATTTAAGTTAGCTGATTTTTATGGGGTATCTGTTGATTATATATTAGGAAGAACTAATGTAAGGAATCAAGAGGAACTAGCTGCACATCGATCAGATGATTTTTTAGATGATTTGCCGGCTGATGCTGTTAAAGAGCTAGAATTGTTTAAAGACTTTATCAGAACTAAATATGGGAAAACAAATGGAAAGGGGAATGCTTAATGCGAATGATTGAAACTAAGAAATTATTCGATATCACTTTAAGTGAAGGAATTGTTGTTGAGCGTTGGGATTTCCCTAAACCGTTAGAGGCGGTGTACTTTTTTGAACCAGGATTACCACCTACTATAGGGCTAGCAGAAAGGATAAGATACGATTCTCCTTTATTTAGATGTATATTAGCAGAAGAATTAGGTCATTATTTTACCACTGCCAATAACTCTATTGCTAATCCTTCCATGACTTATCGAGAAAGACTTAGTATTGGTAAAGTTGAGTATAAAGCTATGAAGTGGGCTGCCGAAACATTAATTCCAATAGAGTATTTAAAAATGGCTATTTTGCAAGAAAAACACTGGACTAACTGGACACTTGCTGAATATTTTGAGGTTACTATTGAAATGATTGATTTTAGGTTGCAAATGTCTGATGCGAAGGACTTGGTTATATGCACGCGGTATCTAAGGTATGGTTGAAACAATTAAATAATATTATCATAACCACTTTTTTTCGAAATGCGGTTTTTTTTATAACCTCAAAAAGAACATACATTCTATTTTTGAAAGAGAGGCAAAACTCATGGCTAGTTTCAGAAAGATACGTGGTTCTTGGGAATACAGAATACGCTACAAAGACAAGCAATCTGGAAAATGGAAAGAAACGTCAAAAAGCGGCTTTGCAACAAAAAAAGAAGCTCAACTTGCTGCAAGTGAAGCAAACTTAGATTTTGAATACTATGGCTTCCAAGAAGATGGAAAAGAAACGATGTACAGCTATATGGAAAAATGGTTTGAATTATACAAACGCCCATATTTAAAACAAACAACTATCGATTTACAAGAAAGAAATATTAATAACAATATTCTTCCGCGTTGGGGTAATTATAAATTACGAGAAATTACACGTTCGGAATATACAGAGTGGCTCTTAGAATTAAGTAAAAAATATGCTACTGGATCAGTACGCCGTATTCATAGTATTATGAGCGCTGCTATAAATGATGCAGTTCATGAGTTCAGAATATTAAGAGAAACACCTTTATCACGAGTTAAAATACCGAAAAACAACACAGAAGCAAAAATTAAATTTTATTCAGTCAATGAAATGAATGCTTTGATTGAAGCATCAAAACTAAAAGTGAAACATGCAAAGTATCAACAATCGAATATGTATTATGCCATGATTCACTTGTTAGGTCATACCGGGCTTCGAATTGGTGAATGCCTTTCATTAACATGGTCTGACATTGATTTAGAAAATGGAAAACTTACAGTTAATAAGACTGTGAGTTATCCTGATAAATCTAATAGACCTGTTGTATCCAGTACCAAAACTACATCAAGTGAACGCATCATTGAGCTGGATAAAGCGACTGTTAATGTATTGAAAACATATAGTATCAATCAAAAAGAGCTTTACCTTAGATACCCAAGTATTTTAAAACCTGCAGATAAACTATTATTTCATACAGCAGATGGATTGCATTATCGAGCTAACGTAGTGCGCGATCAATTTAGAGTATTTTGCAAGCGTGCAAACGTGCCTGTATTATCTCCTCACGCACTTCGTCATAGTCACGCGGTTCATCTTTTAGAAGCTGGCGCTAATATAAAATATGTGTCGTCTCGCCTTGGTCACAAGTCGATTAAAGTTACTGCAGATACTTATTTGCATATAACAAAAAAGATCGAGCGCAATGCACTCGACCTCTACGAAAAACATATAAATTTATAATTTGTGGGTGATTTGTGGGTGTTTCACACAATTCACCCCACACCAACTATATAGAAACGTTGATGTATCAAGGTTTATCGGACTTTTATCCGATGCTTCCTTCCATCTCAAACTTGATGAGACGGTTCATTTCTACTGCGTATTCCATTGGTAATTCTTTCGTAAATGGTTCGATAAAGCCCATTACGATCATTTCCGTTGCCTCTTCTTCAGAAATACCACGAGACATTAAGTAGAATAACTGCTCTTCTGATACTTTAGAAACTTTCGCTTCATGCTCTAAAGAAACATTATCATTTAAAATTTCGTTGTATGGAATTGTATCCGAAGTAGATTGGTTATCCATGATTAACGTATCACATTCAATGTTGGCACGTGCACCACTTGCTTTAGGACCGAAACGTACTTGACCCATATATGTTACTTTACCACCTTGTTTAGCAATCGATTTAGAAACGATTGTAGAAGATGTATTAGGTGCCATATGAATCATTTTTGCTCCAGCATGTTGGTGTTGCCCTTTACCAGCTAATGCAATTGATAATGTCATACCACGAGCGCCTTCACCTTTTAGGATACAAGCTGGGTATTTCATCGTTAATTTAGAACCGATATTACCATCGATCCATTCCATCGTACCGTTTGCTTCAACAACTGTACGCTTTGTTACTAAATTGTAAACGTTGTTCGCCCAGTTTTGAATCGTTGTATAACGGCAATAAGCATTTTTTTCAACGATAATCTCTACTACTGCTGAGTGTAAAGAGTTAGTTGTATAAACAGGAGCTGTACATCCTTCAACATAGTGTACATGTGCACCCTCATCCACAATAATTAGCGTACGTTCGAATTGACCCATATTTTCAGAGTTAATACGGAAGTAAGCTTGTAAAGGTGTTTCAACTTTTACACCTGGTGGCACATAAATAAATGAACCACCTGACCAAACTGCTGAATTTAGTGCAGCAAATTTGTTGTCAGTGTATGGAATTACTTTACCCCAATATTTTTTGAAAATATCTTCATTTTCACGTAATGCAGAATCAGTATCTTTAAACACAATACCAAGATCTTCAAGCTCTTGTTTCATATTGTGGTATACTACCTCAGATTCGTACTGAGCTGATACACCTGCAAGATACTTTTGCTCTGCTTCAGGAATACCTAATTTATCAAATGTTGCTTTAATTTCTTCAGGTACTTCATCCCAAGATTTTTGCGTAGCTTCAGATGGTTTTACGTAGTACGTAATTTCATCGAAGTTTAAATCGCCAAGGTCGCCACCCCATTGTGGCATTGGTTTTGTATAGAAAGTTTCAAGCGCTTTTAAGCGGTATTCAAGCATCCACTCAGGCTCTTGCTTCATATTTGAAATTTCACGGACGATTTCTTCAGTTAAACCACGTTTTGAACGGAAAATTGATACGTCCTTGTCATGGAATCCGTATTTGTAATCGCCAATATCCGGCATTTTTTTAGCCATTATTTCTCCTCCGTTCACGAATTATTATTCTTTTACGCCTTTTTCCATTGCTTTCCAAGCCAATGTCGCACATTTAATTCGTGCAGGGAATTGAGAAACACCTTGCAGTGCCTCAACATCCTCAAGGTCGTATTTATCGCTATATTCTTCACCCATCATCATTTTTGAAAAAATTTCAGCAAGCTCTAATGCTTCTTCTACTTTTTTCCCTTTGACAATTTGTGTCATCATTGAAGCAGAAGACATCGAAATAGAACAGCCTTCACCATCAAATTTCGCATCTTCTACAACACCATCATTCACTTTAAGCGTTAAGTGAATGCGGTCGCCACAAGTCGGATTGTTCATATCAATTGTTACAGCATCTGTATCTAAAGATCCTTTATTTCGAGGATTTTTATAATGATCCATGATAACTGAACGGTATAGTTGATCTAAATTATTAAAAGACATCGCCAAAATACTCCTTCGCAGAACGCAACCCGGCAACTAAGCGGTCAATATCTTCCTCCGTGTTATACAGATAAAAGCTTGCGCGCGCTGTCGCTACTTGTTGGAGACATTTCATTAGTGGTTGAGCGCAATGATGTCCTGCACGAACAGCGATACCATTCATGTCCAGAACTGTTGCAACATCATGTGGATGTACATCATCTAAGTTAAACGTAACAAGACCACAACGTTTCATTGGATCGCGCGGACCAAAAATTTTAAGTCCCTCAATTGTTTCAAGTTGATCCATTGCATAGCCTACAAGCTTATGCTCGTGCTGTGCAATATTCTCTAACCCTACTTCCGTTAAGAAATCGATAGCAGCACCTAAACCGATTGCACCTGCAATGATAGGCGTACCACCTTCAAATTTCCACGGTAATTCCTTCCACGTTGAATCTTGTAGTCCAACAAAATCGATCATTTCGCCACCAAATTCAATTGGCTCCATCATTTCAAGGTGCTCTTTTTTACCATATAGTACACCTATTCCAGTCGGACCGCACATTTTATGACCTGAAAAGCCTAAGAAATCTACATCTAAATCTTGCACATCAATTTTCATATGCGGTGCAGCTTGCGCACCATCTGCTACCATTACGGCACCATTAGCATGTGCAATTTTTGCAATTTCTTTAATCGGATTAATTGTACCGAGAACATTTGATGCCATTGATACTGACACGATTTTCGTTTTCGGTGTAATCGTTGCTCGAACCTTTTCAAGATCAATTGTGCCATCTGCCTCAAGGTCAATGTACTTTAATATTGCATTTTTTTCTTTTGCAAGTTGTTGCCAAGGAATAATGTTGGAGTGATGCTCCATATGTGTGATGACAATTTCATCACCTTGCTCAACATTTGCACGACCATAACTAGAAGCTACTGTATTTAACGCAGTCGTTGTACCACGAGTAAAAATAATTTCTTCTGTTGATTTCGCATTAATGAAATTGCGCACCTTTTCACGAGCACCCTCGTATTTGTCAGTCGCACGATTTCCCAATGTATGCACACCTCGGTGAACATTCGAGTTATCAAATTCATAATAATGCTTAATTGCTTCAATTACTTGAGTAGGCTTTTGAGATGTTGCTGCGCTATCAAGGTAAACAAGTGGATGACCATTTACTTGTTGATTTAATATTGGGAAATAGCTTTTAATGTCTTTATTGATCATTAGCGAACTTTCCTTTCGATAACCTCCGTCAGTTGCTTTTGAACGCCTTCTATAGGTAATTGCTTAACAACTGGCGCAAGGAATCCATGGATAACAAGGCGCTCTGCTTCTGCTTTCGAGATACCACGACTCATTAAGTAATAAAGTTGTAGTGGATCTACTCGTCCTACAGATGCTGCGTGTCCTGCTGTTACATCATCTTCATCAATTAAAAGAATTGGGTTAGCATCGCCACGAGCTTTTTCAGAAAGCATTAACACACGTGATTCTTGTTGTGCATCTGCTTTTGTAGCACCGTGTTCAATATAGCCAATACCGTTGAAAATTGACTGTGCTGCATCTTTCATCACACCGTGTTTTAAGATGTGACCATTTGAGTTTTTACCCCAGTGACGAACTTCTGTTGTGAAATTTAGTTTTTGCTCTCCGCGACCAACAACAACTGTTTTTGTATCAGCATGTGAACCGTCACCGACAAGGTGTGTAATGTTTTCAGAAATTGTATCTGAATCGTTCATTAAACCAAGAGCCCAGTCAACTTTTGCATCACGTGCTAAGCGAGCACGACGATTTACATAAGTAGTATAACCTTTAGCTAGTACATCAACCGCACCGTAAATTACTTGTGCATTATCTTGTACAATTACTTCAGAAATAATGTTAGCTTGAGCTTTTGCTTCTTCAACTGTAGAAATATATGTTTCCACATATGTGACAGCTGCATTTGCTTCAGCTACTACTAATACGTGGTTATAAAGTGAAGCTTCTGCATTATCATTTAAGAATACAACTTGTAACGGTTGCTCAATAATGACATTTTTCGGTACGTAAACAAATACGCCACCATTCACAAGTGCTGCGTGAAGTGCTGTTAATTTATGTTCATCAACTTTAACCGCTTCAGTCATGAAGTACTTTTGAACAAGCTCACCGTGATCACGTATAGCTGTTAACATATCTGTAAAAATAACGCCTTTGTCAGCAAGCTCCTGTGATGTTTTAATAAACGCTGGTGTGTTGTTTCGTTGAATATATAAGTTTTCTTGTGCCTCAAGATCAATTAAGCGACGTGCCTCTTCTGGAAGTGCATCAAGTGAAGCAAATTCTTCACTGACAACTGTATGAGTTGGGAAGTTCATGAAATCCCATTTTGAAATATTTGTTCTATCTGGTTTTGGCATATCTAAACCAGCTGCTTTGTCTAGTGCTGCCGTACGAAGCTCTGCAAACCAAGTTGGTTCACCATTCGCCTCTGAGAACGAGCGCACGTCCTGTAATGTTACAGGCAAGTTAAGTTCCACTGTCATGCTAGTTCGTCCTCCTTCTTATGCTTCTTGTTCTTCTGTTTCTTCTTCGATACCTAGTTCTTTTTTAATCCAGTCATAACCTTCTGCTTCTAAACGGTGCGCTAATTCTTCGCCACCTGATTTTACAACGCGACCTTGCATCATTACGTGAACATGGTCTGGTGTGATGTAGTTAAGTAGACGTTGGTAGTGAGTGATCATTAAGCATCCGAAGCCTTCGCCACGCATTGCATTAATACCTTTAGAAACAACTTTAAGTGCGTCAATATCAAGACCAGAGTCAATTTCATCTAAAATAGCGAAAGTTGGCTTAATCATCATTAATTGAAGAATTTCGTTACGTTTTTTCTCACCGCCAGAGAAACCTTCGTTTAAATAACGTTGTGCCATGTCTTCGTTCATTTCAAGGAATTCCATATTTTTATCTAATTCACGAATGAATTTCATTAATGAAATTTCGTCGCCCTCTTCACGGCGTGCATTAATAGCTGAACGTAAGAAATCAGCGTTTGTTACACCAGCGATTTCTGATGGGTATTGCATAGCTAGGAACAAGCCAGCTTGTGCACGCTCATCAACTTCCATTTCAAGTACGTTTTCACCATCAAGTTCAACTGTACCAGAAGTAACTTCGTATTTTGGGTGTCCCATAATTGCAGAAGCTAGTGTTGATTTACCAGTTCCGTTTGGTCCCATAATTGCATGGATTTCATTTGTATTAATTGTAAGGTTTACGCCTTTTAAAATCTCTTTCCCGTCGATTTCAACGTGAAGATCTTTAATTACTAAAGTTGACATGAAAATACCTCCATAGTGTGTTCTGTGAATGGGCAACCATTCCTTAATTATCATCATTCTAATCTTAACTGAAAATCGTTCTCTATGCAAACCATTTTGACCACTTTCACTTTTCAATGATGAAATCTTGAATTATAAAGACTTTTTAAGCATTTTCAGATTTATTAGAATCGAAACTGCTAATGAGAATAGACAAAGTCTATTTTCAATGAAATATCCCTAAATGAGAATGGATTTCATCTAGCTACATAGTGGAAACCTCGCATAAAGCGTTAATTGTAGCGGTTTTGTGACAAAAATGCACAAACAACCATATCTATACTATATCCTATTTCATTAGAATGGAATCACTATAAGAAAATAAAATTATAGAGTAATAGTGCTATTAATTACTATTGTTTTAAAAAAGCTATCTTATAATCCCTTCAAATATTCATACACTTTTTACTGTATGTTAAAAATTCACTTTGCTTTCAGCAGAAGTCATCACATACTTTTACATGTCCAATGAAAAGAGGCTATGGGCAAAAGCGAAAAAGTGTTAGATTGGTTGCAGTCAATCTAACACTTTTTCATTAAATATGTATAAAGGCTAACTTTTTTTGCTATAGATAAAATTCAGTAGATAGCACCAAGTTGGTGGAATCGAAGGCGGTTGCTTTCCGCGGGAGGTTACAGCTTTCTCGTTTGCTGATTATTAAATGCTAAACCTTCTAACATTGCGATTATCAGTAAAATTAGCAGCCAACTGATTCCTTTCTTTATCATAAATCTCCCCCTGACATTGATTACCGAAGACTTAGCTGCCAAATTACAAACAGAATTTGCGTTCAACTGCTTCTTTCGGATTCATTTTTAACAGATATTGGTCATCTACTTTAAATGATTTAAAATGCATTTGAGTTGACTGTAATCGTTTATTCATTTTTTAGCACCATGATATTTTTTCAGTCTTTTTATATCTTAAATATTATATAATTAAAATATAATTAATCGGATTTTTCGATAGATAGAGGTGAATATCCAGTGGAGTTACGTCAATTACGTTATTTTGTGGAGGTTGCAGAGCGTGAGCATATTTCTGAAGCTGCTGAACACCTTCATGTTGCCCAATCAGCAATAAGTCGTCAAATTGCTAATTTAGAAGACGAATTAGGTACACCACTTTTTGAACGTGTCGGCAGAAATGTAAAATTAACACCGATAGGAAAAACTTTTCTTGAACATACAATCACTGCTTTAAAAGCAATAGATTTTGCAGCCAAGCAGGTTGAGGAATATTTAGATCCTGCAAAAGGAACCATTAAAATTGGTTTTCCTACGAGCTTAGCAAGTTATGTACTGCCAACCGTTATTTCAGCATTTAAGCGTGAATACCCAGATTTGCAATTTCAATTGCGCCAAGGCTCTTATCGCTTTTTAATTGATGCCGTTAAAAATCGTGAGCTTAACTTAGCATTTTTAGGACCGCTGCCACCAAAGGACGAATCAATTCAATCAAACATCTTATTCACCGAAAATATTGCAGCCCTATTGCCAGCAAACCATCCTTTAGCGAAACGGGAAAGTATTCAGCTAGCAGATTTACGTAATGATCTTTTTGTTCTTTTTCCAGATGGCTATATATTACATAAAGTTGCGATGGATGCCTGCCGTGCTGCCGGCTTTTTACCAAATGTAATATCTGAAGGTGAAGACTTAGATGCATTAAAAGGTTTAGTGGCCGCTGGAATTGGTGTCAGCCTACTACCTGAGAGTTCACTATACGATTCAGCAGCCCGATTCACTATCAAAGTGCCAATTGAATCGCCCACAATACCAAGAACAGTTGGTATTATTTCACCTGTAAATCGAGAAATTGCACCATCTGAAAAAATATTTTTAGACTTCGTAACTAATTTCTTTTCACGACTTTCTCAGTTTCAATAACACCGTTAAACTAATGAAAAGACCCAGTGAAATTCACTGGGTCACACATTGTCTTATAACCGGCATCAAGAAGTTCAACTTGATGCCGGTTATTTTGTTAATTGTATTGATGGGATGGCGACTTATGCTCAGGGCGTAAGACACAACAACCGTGTGCATGGGAGGGTTGCAGCTTTCGTTGTGCCCGTAGAAAACGCCTACCCGTAGCGAAAATTAAACGCAATTAAATGAAAAAAGACAGTAGACCCAGTAAATTTACCGGGTCTACTGATGCTTAAAATCTACTCTTCTTCATCCTCAACAAGAAGATTTTTTCTTTTTCTACGTAAAATAAAATATAAAATAAGCCCAATCACTAATATCAGTACAGCAAATTCTGCTATAAGCACAAATGAAATAGAATTGTTCTGCTCTGAGGTAGATTTTTCAATGTCTGCTGCACTACTAGCCGCAACTACAAATTTCCCCTCTTTTGTTTCAATCGCAGAGGTTACCTTTTCATTTGTCCCCTTCAATTGGGCTAAAAAGTCCTTTTGGTTTGCTGCTCCATCCATCATTTGGATGATTAATAGCGGTTGCTTATCATCCCAAAAACTTTGTGTAATAAATGTATACTGAGCAATTGTTTCTGGAAGAAAACCTTGCTTTAGTAAATCTTCTGCAGATTGAGGTATATTGTTTTTGTTTCCTATGAGCGTTGTGAAATCGGAGGAAGCGCCAGCAAAAATAATTGCACTTCGTTTTAATTCCTCTTCCTTAACATCTCGTTCTTTCCTCAATATTGTTTGAGCCATTTCACCATTCGTCATTAAGGACTTATACAACAAGAGCATTTGTGTATCGTTTATCACCGTATTATTCGGAACAATAATCAAAGATTGTTCTTGGAATGCATTTGGAAAATCTCTTAATGTAAATGTTGGTGTTGTAGCTTCTTTTGTAACAGATAATGTACTACTACCATCAATATAAAGCCAATAACGTTCATTCGTCGTTTCACAAGGATCCTCTAATTGAAAACCAGTTACTTCAAATTGGATATCTGTCATCGATTGTTTATTTAACACATTTGTTTGAATGGGCACATTCACTTCATATAAATCTGAAGAAGTTGACTCTAGCTTCTGAAGGTCAACTGCATGCGGTACATCATTAACCCATACAATCAATTCTACTTCTCGTTCATTACTTTTACCTTTTTCAGGTAGGAGAGCTGATTTCTTTAAGACTAATCGCATGTTTGCTTCTTTATTAGCCTCAACTTGTGGTAAAGACACATAATAGTGCGGCGTCATCGTTTCTTGACTCGATAATATTTGATGGTCAAAACCTAGCTGTGAAAAGAGAAGTGTTGAATTAGAAGAATTGTTCACTGTTGGTAACTCATCCACCGTTAACGTACTTCCTGCAAATTGACTATACAATTTAGTATCCGTCAATAACGAAATTCGCTCTTGAAGTGCGTTTGGAGTAGCAGCTGACACAAACAAAATAGGTACACTTTGATTGCTTTCCTCATTTTTTAGACTGTGTACACTTAGAAAAAGACCATCTTCATATTGACTATTGGCAGTCTCGAGCATTTTAATCATATAATTTGTACTAAATTCATCTTTTGCTCCTACAACAATAACCGGTCCAGCAACACGTGCAACAGCAGATTCTCTTTTAACATCTACGTCATTCTCACCTTGCTCTGACAAATAAGCAGCAAGTTGATAACTAGCATTCAATGTTTGTTCTGAAGCTTCATCAGGTACTATAAGTGTTGTTCTATAATCTTCATAGCCTACAAACGCTTCAGGATAGTTGCTCAATGTCCATTGTTTTGTACTTTCATTAAATGATGAAATAGACGATAAAATATCGATACGTAACCAATTGCCCTCATTGCCAGGTGCTACACATACACCTTCTTTCAAAATACCATAAAAACTAGCTGTTATTTTATGCGTTCCTTTCATTAAGGCACTTTCCGGTAAAGTAACAGTCACAGTTTGCTTCAATAAATCTGAAGTTAATGCAATCGATTTAATTGCGATATCATCCACTTTTACCGTAAAAGAGGATGGCGCTATTAACAGCTCTGACTGCTGTATTTGAAATGAAACAGTTTGTCCCTTCGCCTCTACATCTTGACTGAGCGTGTAATAGAAATCTCTTGAAGAGGAAGGCCCTGGTAATTCAATTGCCTGAGACAACAATGGTTTTTTTGCTAAGCTGTTTGCCTCAATAGCTATTGTTTGTTTTTCTACTGTGATTGGCGCAGCTAGGGCATGCGTAGCTAAGAACGGCAAACTGATTAAGACTGTAAAAATATAAAGTAAGACTCTCATTATTGTTCTCCTTATTTTGTTTTCTTTGCAAAGCGCTCAGTTTTATACCACTGCACTTCTTGGCCAGTAAAAACTCTTTTTATCTCTAAAAATAGCGACCAAATAACTAATACTATCCACATTTGTGAATATGTAAAATACATTAAAATGACATAGAAAAAATTTTTACGATTCATTTCTGTTTTTTCAATGCTTAAGGTAATCATCACTTCACCTAAAAATAACAAGAAAGCCAATACCCATAAAACAATTGCGATATCTCCAACAGTTAGTCCAATATCGTAAAAAAGATTGGTGATAAATAAAATGTTGGATAAAATGACGCCGAAGAAAAATAAAAAGTAAGTAAAAAAGAAATAAAACAAATCAAAAATAATACTTTTTCTTTTCAATGTGAAAAATTGGCTTAAAAACTTTAGCACAACATACTGATTTCCTCTTGCCCAGCGTGTTCGTTGTTTCCACCATACTTTCAACGTCTCTGGTTCTTGTTCCCACGTAATAGCCTTTGGGAAAAAGCGGATATGATAGCCTAAATTATAGACACGAATAGTTAATTCAGTATCTTCCGCTAACGCCTTTACATCCCATCCACCTAATTGTTCTAAAATACTACGGCGAATGGCGAAATTGGTACCTGGAATTGTTGCAATGTTAAACCACTTCCAACGACCACCTTGTGCCATCCACTGAAAACAAATCGTTTCAATATTAATAAATCGTGTTAACCATGTTTCAGTCGCATTTACCACTCGAAATTTCCCCACGGTAGCTGCAGCTTTTGGGTCATTTACAAGCCCCATAACTAAATACCAAATGGCCATACGCTCTGGCGTATTATCTGCATCATAGACAATAACAACTTCCCCAGTAGAATCCGCTAAAGCTGTATTTAATGCAGAAGATTTGCCCTTACCTTTATAAGGTTCTACTGTTTCAATTACTCGTATAAATGGATATTTTTCTGTAAACTTTCTTGCAATCTCTCCTGTTCTATCCGATGAATTATCGTTAATGACGATTACTTCCAACTTATCTTTCGGGTAAAACAATCGGGACATTGCCCGTAAAGTTTGCTCAATAACAACTTCTTCATTATGTGCAGGAATGAAGATACTCACTGTTGGAACATCTATCATTTTTTTTGACCATTCATCGATAACCTTTTCATAAGATCGAAAATGCAAATAGCCCCCTTGCATTAAAAACATATGGTATAACAGCATAATCCATATGAGAAACAATGAAATATAAAATAAAATATCAGCCATTACTTTTCCTCTCCTCAAATAATCGCTTACGTAGCGTTATACGTAGTCTCAAAGTATTCATAAAAAATACAATAACAAATAACGATACTATGATTACTAACAGCCATAAAACTACTTCAAATGGCCGCTCATCAAACATCTTTTTTAAGCGATCCAGTTTGGTAAAAGAAAGCTGTATCTTTTGCTCTCCGTTTGCTGATTGCATTATTGATACGTTAGACGTCTGTACAAACTGTTCTGTTTTTCTAAAATCAAGCCATTCTAGCTGTACTTGTTTGTTTAAGAGTTCAACAAGCTCTTGTACATGATGAGCCCCTAAGTAGCTAGGATATTGGATTCCAATAGTTGAACCTGGCGCTTTATTGATATTACGAATCGACTGCTGTGTGGAATACAGTGGATATACATTCACATCATTTATTGCTGCTATCGTATAAGGATAAATTGTTTGTAAATCTCTTTCGGTTATATAAAAATGATTTTCTTGTTGTCGCAATACTCCACTGAAAAATGCGCTATCATTTAGAATTAAAGTAGGGTAAATTTTCTGCAATACTAAATAATCTAGACTTTTTTCTATGTTAGCTTGTGAAGAAGATAAAATAAAAGCTACCCCCTCCTGCTGTAATTGTTGTAAATATTTCAGCAATGCCTTATTGTCCTGTAAATAATAAATTGCACCATCTACTTCATATAGTGGGCTAATCTGTAAGTTGATAGGAACATTCAATTGCTTTAATTGTTCAACTACTTCCTTTAACTTCAAAACATCCGTTTCCACATTAATGTCTGATAACACGATAAATGCAGGATGAATGTTTGGAGATGATATTTTCAATAGATCACCAAATATCGATGGCCAGTCATATACTAAAGGAGATGTTTGAATCACTTTACCTATATAAGACCAATTGCTATTTTTTTCTTTCACAATAAAAGGGAAGTCTTCATTAAATGAAGATGCCATTTGTATAACTTCAGCATCATTAGGTGGCGTCATGACCGTCCATTCAATTGGACTCTGCAATTCATGTTCCCCAATTTTTCGAAGCTCGACTTTTTTTCCCTTTTGCCAATGTGAGAATGAGGAAATCTGCTCAATATTCTCCCCTATAGCAACAGCGGGTCCATGGAAATTGTTCATAGCTTGTAATGCTTGGAAAGGTATATGCATCTTATAGGCATTTAAAATGACAATACGTTTATAACCAGCCAATGTATCTTCTTTAATATTTTCCACTGGGATAACATCTACATCTGTATAAGCATTTAGCATTTCACGTAGAATTTGCACATCTTCATCAACTTGTTGATTGCTAGTAACATAAATAAGTGCAATGTCTTTATCATCGACACTTGCTTGATAATGCTGAGGCATACTAACTAAATAAAAAAGAACAATGAAGACGAGCAAGCCAAATCTAAAGCGCACTTGTTTTCATCTCTCTTTCCATTTCTGCTAATAAATCATCAAAACTTTGATCCATCTGTGGCGAGTAAGTAAAATAACTTGTTTTGTAGCTTAGTGTCACCCATCGCTTATTTAATAATTGATGGTTTTTTAAAGCTTGATCCAACTTTTCGTAAATAATATCAATGTATTGATCCGATGTATCGATTAATAAAATGGCAAGATAATTTTCACGATAGCGAAATTTTTTATCTGTTTGTCTAACGGATTGTTGTATTTTTTCCGCCAGTTGCTTCCATAAATATTGTGCTTCTTTGAAACCATATAGCTTTTTAAATTTTTCATAGTTTTCAAGCTTTAGCATAATAAAAACAAAAGAATGTTGATGACGATCCGCTCTTCGCATTTCTTCATTAACAATCACACGCATACGGGATTCATTATCAAAACCAGTCTCTACATCAATGGCTACAAAGTTTTTGACATCCTGCTGTAAGTTTTTCATATATTTTTCTTGTGCTAACAATAATTCATGAATCTTTCCGGCGCATAATACTAGGAGTAGTAAAACAACACCATATGCCAAAAATTGTTGCATTGAAAATGCATTACTTAACAATGCTACAGAACCAGTCATACCGATATACAGTAATGTGGAGCCGCTGATAAAAATAAATAATAAACTACTTATTAGCCCAGTAACCGTACCTCTCCATAGTGTTAGGATTACAATAAGTACTAAAAAGATATATAATAATAAACTTTCAATATCTTGATGTAGTAAAAAATAAGCAGGTAATTGGAGAAGCAAAATAAGTAAAATTCCATAAAGAAATATAGCTTTATTCCATTTTATTGCTGTTCGCATCGTCGACCTCTCTTTCCGCTAGAAGTGGTAATAAATTATCAAATATATGTGTCGCATTTGTTTGCACGTCTACATACCCCGTATTTGCATTGGCCTTTAGCGATTCCATTTTGCGGAAAAATTCTTCAGCCATCATATCATTATGGATTTCCAACATATAACGAGTTGCCATTGCGTAAACAGCAGGCGATTCGAATGTAACAGCTGGTTCACCTGTTTTAGCATCGTAGCGGCCGTACAATTTATGATCTCTACTATATAAAGACAGCAACCAATTGGTAAAGGGCTTCGTTTCTAAACCTAAAGTTGCACTATGGTAAGCAGTATACAATTGATCTATCATATGTAACTCTGTATCATATTCATAGTTTTTTGATACGACATCATAATATTTTGGGAAAAAACCTGCTTGAGCTTTTGGAGCTTTTGCTAAAATAGATAATTGATGCTCTAGTTGTGCTTTAGATAAAACATCATATTGTTGCATCTTTAAAAGTGCAGAAGGCATAATATAACTTAATGTAATAGTGTTAGCCTTTTTATGTGTATGAACATCAACAAAATCTACAAATGTATCTTCTTGCATTCCATACTTTACAATGTTCTTGCCAATGGACTTCCCTAACGTAATATAACGTTCATCATTCCATTTCTCCCCAGCATCAAATAGCGCTCGCATGATTCTATAATCATCAATCAGTGCGTTTACAGTAGCTTGTTTTTTACCGTCAATTCGCCAGACAATAAATTTCTTCTCTAAAAAATAATTATCAATCACTTCAAGCTGCTCATCGAAGCGAGCTTGATCATCTTTTTCTAGTAAATAGGTCAACCATAATCCGACTGATTCAGATAAAAACACATCTTTTTGTTGCGTTAAATCAGTACGTAATAAGTTATCTTCTGTCATTAGTTCTTCAACAACAAACCTCTCAGTTGATGAAATGGGCTTTTTTGTTATTTTTTCTTTTCCTTGTGAGCAGCTCATTAAAACAAACAACAGGCAAAACATGACTAAAATACCACTCCTAAAAAATTTCGTTATAGGATTTCACCTCCATCAGGACTAAATACCAAATTTTTTTCAGTATTATTGGCGAATAATATTATATCAGTAATCATATTAAATGAATCTAAACAAATTCTAAACAATTTTAAAAAAATAAAAGAACTTAATTATTGGATTTCAAACCATTATTTATCTTTCCCCAAAAAAAAATAGTACAAACCATTTTCATGGCTTGTACTATAGTGTTAGAAAAATCTATTTTACTGGTACTACTGCACCTTTCCATTCCTTCAGGATGAAGTCTTGGATTTCTTTAGATTTTAATACTTCTAATAATTTTTTAATTTCTGGCTTATTTTCATCTCCAGCACGTACCGCAATAATATTAACATATGGAGATTCTTTATCTTCAAGCTCAATTGCATCATCAATTGGGTTTAAGCCGTTATCAATTGCATAGTTAGAGTTGATAAGAACAGCATCGCCTTCTTCGTTTTCAAACATTTGAACAAGTAATTCTGGTGCAGTATTTGCATCGAATTTAAAGTCTTTCGGATTATCAACGATATCTTTAATTTCTGCTGCTGTTTTGTCGATACCATCTTTTAATTTAATTAAGCCTTTTGCTTCTAACAATGACAGCATACGGCCATGGTCTGAAACTGAGTTCGATAATAAAATTGTTGCACCTTTAGGAAGGTCTTCAAGAGATTTATATTTTTTAGAGTAAATACCGATTGGCTCGATATGTACGCCGCCAGCATTTACGAAATCATAGCCATTATCTTTAATTTGTTGTTCTAGATAAGGGATATGTTGGAAATAGTTTGCATCAATAGTTTTTGAATCTAAATCTTGGTTAGGTAGTACGTAGTCTTGGTACGTTTCAATTTCTAAATCAATACCTTCTTTAGCTAAAATCGGTTTTGCTTGTTCTAAAATAACTGCGTGTGGTGTGTTAGAAGCACCAATTTTTAATGTTACTTTTTCTTCAGTTTTTGCACTGTCGTCTGCTTTATCTCCAGATGTTGAACCTGCTTCGTCTTTGTTACCAGCACCACAAGCTGCTAAAGCTAGTACAAGTACTGATAAAAATAATCCTGCTAATAACTTCTTCATTTGTATACACTCCCTTTATTTGTTCAATCAATATGTTAGCGGTAAAAACCGGGTTAACCTTTTTAACGTTTGTCTGTTTTCGTTGTAATCATATCGCCAATCCATTGAATGATAAATACGACTACTAAGATCAAAATAGTTGCCATTAATGTCACATCTTGGCGATTACGTTGGAAGCCATCTAAAAAGGCTAAGTTTCCTAGGCCGCCAGCACCAATAATTCCAGCCATTGCCGTATACCCAACGAGTGCTACAGCCGTTACGGTAATCCCAGAAATAAGTGCCGGTAATGATTCTGGAATTAGTACTTTCCAAATAATTGTGGACGTTTTAGCACCCATCGAGCGTGCCGCTTCAATAACGCCTTTATCAATTTCTCGTAATGCAATTAATACCATTCGTGCATAGAATGGTGCAGCACCGATAATAAGTGCTGGTAGCGCTGCATTCGCTCCTCGAATTGTCCCAAGTAAAAACTTCGTAAATGGTATTAGTAAAATAATTAACACGATAAATGGTATCGAACGGAATATATTAACGACCGATCCTGTTAAAAAGTTAACGATTTTATTAGCCCATAATTGGTTTGGACTCGTTAAAAAGAGGATTATGCCAATGGCTAAACCAAGTATAAATGTTACGACTGTTGAAAGAGTGGTCATATAAAGTGTTTCATATGTGGCTGTCCACATTTTTTCCCAGTCGACATTCGGAAAGAGACTAGTTAGCATTTGCAATCACCTCCGTTTGTACTTCAACTGTATTTAAATAATTTAGTGCAGCTGCTACATTTGTATCCGTGCCATCAATTTGCACGATAAGAGTACCGTATGCGCCATTTTTAGTTTGTGAGATATTGCCATGGACAATACTAATCTCCACATCAAACTGTTTTACTAAATGCGATATAACAGGTTGCTCTGTTTTTTCACCAACAAAAACAAGCTTAACAAGGTGTCCCGTTGGATAATTTACTCTAAGCTGTGCAACTGTCTCCTGGGTTTCCTTCGTATCGGTAATTTGCGAAACGAATTTTTTAGTAATCGCCGCTTGTGGTGCTTGGAACACTTGTAATACTTCACCACGCTCCACAATTTCTCCAGCTTCCATTACCGCTACACGATGACAGATTTTGCGGATAACATGCATTTCATGGGTAATTAATACAATCGTTAAACCTAATCGTTCGTTAATGTCGACAAGCAAATCAAGAATTGCATCTGTTGTTTCTGGATCTAGTGCCGATGTAGCTTCATCACATAACAACACTTCAGGATTATTAGCAAGTGCTCGTGCGATACCAACGCGTTGCTTTTGACCGCCTGATAGCTGTGATGGATACGCCTTGTCACGTCCTTCTAAACCGACAAGTGCAATCAGTTCTTTCACACGTGCGTCTCGCTCACTCTTAGCTATACCTGCAATTTCAAGTGGAAAAGCGATATTTTCAGCAACAGTTCTTGACCAAAGTAAGTTAAAATGTTGGAAAATCATACTTACTTTTTGTCTAGCATCACGCAACTTTTGGCCCTTAATAGATGAAAATTCTTGATTGTTCACCTTCACCGTACCTGTTGTCGGCTTTTCTAAACCGTTTAATAAACGAATCATCGTACTTTTACCAGCGCCACTATAGCCGATAATGCCAAAAATCTCACCTTTGTTAATCGTAAGATTGACATCTTTAACAGCAGTTAATTCGCCATTTGCGGTTTTGTATTTCTTCGTAATATTTTGAAGCTGTATCATAGCGAATACTCCTTTTCTCATATAGAAAACCCCTTCACTCATAGACAAGTAGAAGGGGTCACGTATTTTATACGCTAAACCGTTCTCTCATCTTTCAAAGAAAAATCTTTGAGTGATTTGGCACCTTTTCACATATGTGATGGTTGCCGGGCTTCATAGGGCACTTCCCTCCGCCGCTCTTTATAAGAGTTCGATATATTTAATAGTTTTTAATATAGTTGTTACTTTACCATGCTAGCAAAGTTCAGTCAATTGGTTTTTTTAACAATTCGTATAAAAACGGTACGGATTGAAATGCATAAACCTTGTCTATAACTTTTCCTCGATCGCTAACGAGTAAACAAGGTACACTTTCGATTTGAAAATCATAAGCTATTTGCTCTAAAAAATTTATATTTGCCTTACCTAATTTCAACTGTGGCAGTAACTGTTCTATGATATCCATCATTTTAGATGCAACTGCACAAGTTCCGCACATCGGTGTATATAAATAAAAGGCAGTTTTTTCACCAGATTTTACAGCCGTTTCCCACTGCTCTTTTGACCATTCTTCCATTTTTCACGCAACCTTACAAAATATATTCATTATGGATGGAAAAATACGCGCGCAATAAAATCATCGCAAGCACTTTCCTCGGTGTAGTTTCTACTTCTTTATAAGTAGGCATTGTTCGCAAATGCTCCGCCTCAGGATAATGTCTGTCCATTAATGCTCGTAGTTTATCTCCTGATGCATCTGCATCAAAAAATGTATATAGCTCACAGCCCTCATATGGGTCGAGTAATTCTTCTAATTGATGCACACCAATTGTACCATTTGTACAAAGTATTGTAACATCTTCACTCAAAATAGGTTCTATTTGAAGCTTATCCGAACGGCCTTCCACGATTAAACATTTCCCTTCGAACATCACGCCACCCCCATTTAGACAGTTATCTACTACAACAATTCATTGCCATTACCAGATTCCACACGATGCATAGATCTACATGTTAACAATCATTTTCACATGTCGCTTCGCAATTTGGACAACATTTTATGGTGAGTCACTGTACTATCATTTACTTGCAGAGTCAAGCTTTGTACAAATCAAATTACCAACTAATACCTCGTGCTATATAATAAAAAACGCCGGTGTGTATGCCGACGTTTTTCTATTATAGGCTTGTTTATTCTGCAATCATTTCTTCGTATTGTTCTGCAGTCATAAGGCTTTCAATCTCTGAAGCATCTGCAGGCTCTACAACGATCATCCATGCTTTTTCATATGGTGATTCGTTTACGAATTCAGGGCTATCTTCTAAATCTGCATTTACTTCAACTACAGTACCTGAAATTGGTGCGTATAATTCAGAAACAGTTTTTACTGATTCTACGCTTCCAAATGGATCATCTGTTTTAATTTCGTCGCCAACTTGTGGAAGCTCAACGAAAACGATATCTCCTAATTCAGATTGTGCGAAATGTGAAATACCGATACGTACTTTACCATCTTCTAATTTTACCCATTCGTGTTCTTCAGAGTAACGTAAGTCTTTAGGTGTGCTCATGCCAAAAACCCCTCCATAAATATGTAATATATTCACTTTCAGTGTGCCATACTTCTTTCATAAAAACAAGGATTAAAGCTGTTATTTCCACGCTTGTTCAAAATCTGATTCCTTAAAACCTAACGTTACTTTTTTTCCATCAGTAACAATTGGTCGCTTAATTAGCATACCGTCAGAAGCAAGTAGTGTGAGCTGTTCATCTTCGGGCATTTCCGCCAGTTTATCCTTCAACCCAAGTTCGCGATATTTCATGCCAGATGTATTGAAAAATTTCTTCAGAGGCTGTCCGCTAGCTTGCCAATAACTCTTTATTTGCTCTTTCGTAGGTGGTTGTTCAACAATGTGTACCTCTTCGTATGAAACGCCATTGTCGTTTAACCACTTCTGTGCTTTTTTACAAGTTGTACATTTAGGGTAATGGATAAATTGAATCATATTTATAGGCTCCTCTACTATCATTTCCTGTAGTATACCATCATAACTAGTATGAGCCAAAACGAAACATTTATTGGCTAGTTACGCAAGATAAATTAGTAATGTCGAATGTGGCTACCGCCATTGATTTTCGCTACGGGCGGAAGGTCTGAGCAGAATAGCAATTGTTTGAGTGCCTGGTACTTTAGCATAGATACATCGCATTGTATCGGCTCCTATTTCGTAAAAATCCACTACGCTTTCCGCGGGCACAGTGTAAGCCGCAACCCTCGCTAGCGCGCGGTTTGTTTCGTCTTACATTCTGTGTTGTTCCCGCAGGAGTCTTCGTGGATTTTTACTTAATAAATTATAAAATGCATGGTGAATTGTTTGAGTGCCTGGCACCCCACATATGACACTTAGCATAGATACATCGCATTGTATCGGCTCCTATTTCGTAAAAATCCACTACGCTTTCCGTGGGCACAGTGTAAGCCGCAACCCTCGCTAGCGCGCGGTTTGTTTCGTCTTACATTCTGTGCTGTTCCCGCAGGAGTCTTCGTGGATTTTTACTTAATAAATTATAAAATGCATGGTGAATTGTTTGAGTGCCTGGCACCCCGCATATGACACTTAGCATAGATACATCGCATTGTATCGGCTCCTATTTCGTAAAAATCCACTGCGCTTTCCGCGGGCACAGTGTAAGCCGCAACCCTCGCTAGCGCGCGGTTTGTTTCGTCTTACATTCTGTGCTGTTCCCGCAGGAGTCTTCGTGGATTTTTACTTAATAAATTATAAAATGCATGGTGAATTGTTTGAGTGCCTGGCACCCCCACTTAGCTTAGATACATCGCATCACATCGGCTCCTATTTCGTAAAAAATCCACTACGCTTTCCCTCTGGCACAGTGTAAGAAGTACCCCTCGCTAGCGCGCGGTCTGTTTACAACAATATCTACTAGCAAAATTCAGAATTGTTTGTGTGCCTGGCACCCACATAACAAAAGGCAACAAGAATGATTTTCTCGTTGCCTTTTGTGGACACTCTAATCTTAGCTTTCCTATAGCAAGCAGCTAGGTCAAAGTTTATATTATACGATGAATTTTTCTGCTTCGATTAGTTTAACTGAAGCTTCACGCTTTTTAGTAATCAGGTTATAAGGATTGTTACGAGTCAGTTTACGTAATGCTGACAATGTCATACGTGCAGCATCTCCATCTGCTGATGCAAGAATTGTATCCTTTGCCTCTTTCTCGATTTCTGCAAATGCTTCTTGGCAGAAGATTTGTGTGTAAAGTAGTTTTTGATGTGATTTTTCTACACCTTCACGCGCAATTGCCTTTTCTGTACGTAAAACCGCAGACTCCATAGCGAATAATTGGTTGGCGATATTGGCAATGTTCACTAATACCTCTTGTTCTTGGTCTAGCTTCGCCCCATAGCGTTGTGCTGCCATACCCGCTGCTAACACAGCAATTTTTTTAGCATTTTTCACAAGGTATTTTTCTTGTGCTAGTGGCTCTGTGCCTACATCTTCAGGCATTAGCATAAGAAGTTCTTGTTGTAAGTTTTGTGCGACCTGTAATAATGGCAATTCACCTTTTAACGCTTTTTTCATAAATGTACCTGGTACAATCATGCGGTTAATTTCATTTGTACCTTCGAAAATACGGTTAATTCGAGAATCGCGATAAATTCGCTCCACTTCATATTCTGCCATAAAGCCATAGCCACCATGCAATTGCACCGCTTCATCTGCGATATAATCCAATGTTTCCGAACCAAACACTTTCGCAATCGAACACTCAATTGCATATTCAGCAATTGCATTTGCAATAACTTTCCCTTGCTTTTGTTCTTCAGGGCTTAATTGGCTTAAACGATCTTCAAATAATCCAACCGTACGATAATTTAATGACTCAGACGCATATAGTTGAGACGCCATTGTCGATAGTTTTTCTTTCGTTAAGTTGAAATCAGAAAGCTTCGTTTTGAATTGTTGACGTTGGTTTGTATATTGAATGGCTAGCTCTAAAGCACGTTTTGAGCCACCGATTGTTCCTACACCTAATTTATAACGACCGATATTTAAAATGTTAAATGCAATTACGTGTCCACGACCTACTTCACCTAGTAGATTTTCTACAGGTACTTCTGCATCCTCAAGCACTAATGTACGAGTTGAAGAAGATTTGATACCCATTTTCTTTTCTTCTGGACCTACAGAAACACCATTATAGGCACGTTCCACGATGAATGCTGAGAATTTATCGCCATCGATTTTTGCGTACACAACAAAGACATCAGCAAAACCAGCGTTAGTAATCCATTGTTTTTCACCGTTTAATACATAATGAGTGCCAGCAGCATTTAGCTTTGCAGTCGTTTTGGCACCTAAAGCGTCCGAACCTGAACCAGGCTCTGTTAATGCGTAAGCTGCAATTAATTCACCAGAAGCAAGCTTCGGTAAATACTTTTGCTTTTGATCTTCGTTACCGAATAGCACGATAGGTAATGAACCAATCCCTACATGTGCACCATGTGTAATCGAGAAGCCCCCAGCTACTGACATTTTTTCAGCTATTAATGCAGAAGATACTTTATCTAAGCCAAGACCTTCGTATTCTTCTGGTACATCTGCAGCTAATAAACCAAGTTCACCAGCACTTTTCAGTAGACGCACTGAATGCTCGAACTCATGATGCTCTAAGTTTTCAACTACAGGTAATACCTCATTCGCAACATACTCTTCAGTAGTTTTAGCAATCATTTTATGCTCATCTGTAAAATCTTCTGGTGTAAATACGCGGTCCAATGCCACGTCCTCAATGATAAATCCGCCGCCTTTAATGATATCTGTTGTTTTTTCTGTCATGTTAAATTCCTCCTTATTTTTAGGTGCCGGGCACTCATACAATTCGCAATTCTTAAATAATTTCACATAACTTATAAAATCTCAAATACTCCAGCAGCGCCCATACCACCGCCGATACACATTGTAACGACACCATATTTTTTGCCTTGACGTTTCAGCTCGTGAATTAGCTTCAATGTTAAAATTGCACCTGTTGCACCAAGCGGATGTCCTAATGCAATTGCACCGCCATTTACGTTTACTTTCTCTTGGTCAATACCTAAATGACGAACCACTTGTAATGATTGAGATGCAAACGCTTCGTTAATTTCCCACAAATCAATATCTTGAATTGATAAACCTGCAATTTCAAGCGCTTTGGGAACTGCTACGATTGGGCCGATACCCATTACTTCTGGTGGAACTCCGCCAACCGCAAAGCCTAAAAACTTAGCCATCGGTGTCATTCCTTGCTTTTCTGCTTCCTCACGATCCATTACTAGAACTGCAGCTGCACCATCAGAAGTTTGAGAAGCGTTACCTGCTGTAACACTTCCTTTTACATGGAATGCAGGACGAAGTTTAGCTAAGCCTTCAACTGATGTGCCCGGACGAACGCCCTCATCGACACTGAAGGTAAATTTTTTCACCTGTAGTTTATTATTGTTATCCACATAATGTTGTTCCACTTCAATTGGAACAATCTCATCATTGAATTTACCTTCTTTAATTGCTTTTTCTGCAAGCATATGTGATCGTACAGCAAATGCATCTTGATCTTCACGACTCACATTGTACTGACGTGCTACTTCCTCTGCTGTATGCCCCATCCCCATATAGTATTGTGGTGCAGTTTCAGCTAATGTTGGATTTAAGCGTGGTGTATTTCCTACCATTGGCACCATACTCATCGATTCAACACCGCCAGCAAGAATGGCCTTTGAATGACCAAGCATAATACGTTCAGCTGCATATGCTATTGCCTGTAAACCTGATGAACAAAATCGATTAATTGTCAGTGCAGGTGTAGTATCTGGTAGTCCTGCAAGCGCTCCGATACTACGAGCTACATTCATCCCTTGCTCTGCTTCTGGCATTGCGCAGCCTAAAATTAAGTCATCGACAGGACCTTCATAGCCCGCTCTTTTTAATGTTTCTTTGACAACTGCTGCCCCAAAATCATCCGGTCTTACTGTTGCTAATGAACCTTTTTTCGCTTTTCCAATAGGAGTTCGTGCTCCTGCTACAATTACGGCTTCACGCATCGTCTAAATCCCCCTTTGTTTCATGTGCAAACATTTTAGTCTAGTTAGTTACGAAGTGGTTTTCCTTTTAATAACATGTGTTGCATTCTTTGTTGAGATAGCGGATCTGCAACTAAGCTTAGGAATGCTTCACGCTCTAAGTTTAATAGGTATTGCTCATCTACTAATGTGCCATATGGAACTTTTCCACCTGCAATTACGTACGCTAACTTCTTAGCAATTTTTAAATCATGTTCACTAATGAAACCTGATTCAAACATTCCTTGAGCACCAATTAGTAACGTACCGTAGCCAGATGCACCGACAACAGGAACTCTTGTTGGCACTGGTGGTTGGTAGCCTGCATCATAAAGTGCCAAAGCAGCTTGCTTTGCATCATAAATTTGGTGATCTGCATTGACTGAAATACCATCTGCAAAATCTAGGAAGTTATTATCGCGTGCTTCCTCACCTGACGTTGAAACTTTCGCCATCGCAATTGTTTCGAATACTTTATTAGCAATATTTTGATAGTCTACCTCAACTCCATTTGGTAAACCTTTCAAGAATTTTTGGTAAAGCGCTTTATTACCGCCACCACCTGGAATTAAACCAACACCTACTTCTACTAAGCCCATATAAGTTTCCATCGTCGCTTGGATATGTGCAGCAGGTAAACATACTTCTGCGCCTCCACCTAATGTCATCGCGAACGGTGCTGCCACAACAGGTTTGTTAGAATATTTTATTTTTTGCATCGCATCTTGGAATGCTTTAATGACAAAGTCTAGTTCAAAAATGTTATCATCCTGTGCTTCTACTAAAATCATTCCTAAGTTAGCACCGACACAGAAGTTTTTACCTTGGTTTCCAATTACCAAGCCTTTATAATTTGCTTCCACTTCATCTACTGCGTAGTTAATCATTTGAATAATATCTAAACCGATAGCATTTGATTGGGAATGGAACTCAAGTAGTGCAATTCCGTCACCTAAATCTATTAAGCTAGCACCTGTATTAGACTTAATAACGCCATGTTTCTTTTTATAGCGCTTTAAGTTAATTTCTTTTTCATTAACAGGAACTTTTACGTATTGTGACCCGTTATAATACGCTACGTCTCCTTCAAGTTCTGAATAGAATGAAGTAAAGCCCTTCTCTAACATGTCTTTTACAAATACAGGAACCTCGTGACCTTCCGCTTCCATTTTGGCAACGGATTCTGCAACACCGATGGCATCCCATATTTCAAATGGACCTTGTTGCCAGCCGAAGCCCCATTTCATTGCATTATCTATTGCCACAATATCATCGGCAATTTCACCGTGTAGCTGTGCAGAGTAAATTAATGTTGGTGCAAAAATCCCCCATAACAGCTCACCTGTACGATCTTTAGCATACGTTAATGCCTTAACTTTATTAGCTAATCCTCGCGTTTGTTTCGCCATTTCAATTGAAGGTGTTTGTAATTTTTTCACTGGGCTATAAGCTAATGTGTTTGGATCAATTTCTAAAATTTCCTTCCCTTGCTTCTGGAAGAAACCTTGCCCAGACTTAGCACCTAGCCAGCCGTTTGTAACCATTTTTTGCAAAAATTCAGGTACTGCAAATACTTGCTGTTCATCTCCTGACGTTTGGTCATATACGTTTTTTGCCACATGGATAAAAGTATCTAAGCCAACGACATCTAACGTACGGAAAGTAGCAGATTTTGGACGACCGATAAGTGGCCCTGTCACTGAATCTACTTCGCCAACTGAATAGCCGCCTTTCATCATTTCCTGTAAAGTAACGAGCAGACCATATGTGCCTATGCGATTGGCAATGAAGTTCGGAGTATCTTTTGCTAGTACGACCCCTTTGCCAAGAATGTCCTCACCAAATTTTTTCATAAAGTCTACAACTTCCGGTGCAGTTGTTGTTGCAGGGATTACTTCAAGTAATTTTAAATAGCGTGGCGGATTGAAGAAGTGCGTCCCTAAAAAATGTTTTTGGAAATCTTCTGAACGCCCTTCCGCCATTGCATTAATACTAATGCCTGATGTATTAGAACTAATAATTGTACCTGCTGTACGTACAGCATCAATTTTTTCATATAAGCTTTGTTTAATTGCTAGATTTTCAACAACAACTTCAATTACCCAATCTACATCTTTTAGTTTGTCTAAATCGTCTTCAAAGTTCCCCACCGTTAGTAGCGATAAATTTTTCTTAGAAGTAAGTGGTGCTGGCTTTTGCTTCACTAACTTTTGAAGAGCACTATTCACAAAGCGATTTCTTACAGCTGGATGCGCTAAAGTTAAACCCTTTGCTTCTTCCTCTTTCGTTAGTTCTTTCGGTGCAATGTCTAATAATAATGTTGGAATACCGATGTTTGCTAAATGTGCTGCAATTCCAGAACCCATTACTCCAGAACCTAGAACAGCCGCTTTTTTAATGTTATAAGTCACAAGCAATTCCCCCTTATTCTCCCATTGAATGAATAGCCATTCATTTTTTGGCCAAAAAAAATCAAAATTTCGCTTTGGCGTTTTTTGCTTCGATTTTGACATTCACGTTGACCTTTTACAATGTATGCTAGCTAGTCGCAATCACTTACATTGTCATAGATTTTTAGCGAAAAGATTTTAACTAATGTCATTTTATAATCTGTGGCAAGCGCCAGAGACTTATCTTCAGTCAGTTGATATGCAACTCAAATCAGCGTGTGAAAAGTCTTCCACTGAATGAAAATAAAACTACTTTTTCTGTTTTTAGTGTAGATTATTTTGTCTAAATTAGCAATCTTTTTTCTTCATTTATTTTTGCAATATACAACTTTTTTTGTTTTTTACGAGCGAAAATAGGACAATAAGTAGAGTCTACATATCCCAAACAGATAACTTTCAGGATGAAGAGAAAATGTGTAAAATGGTTAGCAAGGAGAGTGAATTACTAATGAAAACAATAACTACTGCAGAACAATTTAATGAGCTTATCTCTGGTGAGCAAAAAGTGCTTGTGAAATTTTATGCTGGATGGTGCCCTGATTGCACACGCATGAATATGTTTATCGATCCAATTATTGAAGAGTACAACCAATTTGATTGGTACGAGCTTAACCGTGACGAACTTCCTGAAATCGCAGACAAATATGATGTAATGGGTATTCCAAGCTTATTAATTTTCCAAAACGGTGAAAAATTAGCACACTTACATAGTGCTAACGCTAAAACACCACAGCAAGTTACTGAATTTTTAGCTGCTCAACAATAAATAGATAGTATTAGTTGATTGTAGCAAAGGCGGTGACTCAAGCGGGAACACCACAAAACGTATGACGCAGCAGACTACGCGATCGCGAGGTTTGCAGCCATCGGTGTGTCCGTAAAAAGCGTCTGCCGTAGTGAATTTCAACTGTCGCAGCAAAAAAGTGTTAGATTGTTTGCAAACAATCTAACACTTTTTCTCTTTTGTCCCAGCTTGATTCATTATTTAAAGAAGGACTCCACGTAATTATGTGTGAAAGCGCCTAAGAATTACATTTAAACCGTTCTTTTTCGAAGGGAGATTTTTATGAAACAGTATTTGCCGATACACGGAATATCACAATACGAAACATCCATTACACCTAAATATCGTAATTCTGCCTGTGGACCAACAACAATCCATGTCATTCTGCACTACTATAATCCGACTGCTCCATCAGTTAACGAACTTTATGAACTACTCGGTGGCACAAAAATAGGCTTGTTTAAATGGCGTTTAATTTATAACCTTCGGAAACTGTTACCGACCTGGGATATACGCAACTGTACGTTAAAAGAGGCGCTGCAGGAAATAGATGCAGGACGCCCCGTTGCGATGCGCTTTGACCGTTACTTTAGCCTGCAATGGTTTGATAAAAAATCTACCTTTGTCTATCATTGGGTACCACTCATTGGCTATGACGTGCAAGACGGTGAGCTCTTGTTAATTTTCCATGATAATGGTGGCAAAAATCGCCCCAGCCAAATTCGTACTGCTCTATTTCAAAATAATGAAAAAGTGTTAAGCTTCGTTAAAGTAGCACCTAAATAAGGGAATACAATGAACGTGCCTGCTTTGCAATAAGCGTAAAGCCACGTTCTTCTATCGCTTTAAATGTTTGTTGCTCATAGTTTGGCACTACTAATTGAGCAATCTCTGCTTCTATCGGTACATTCGTTTGAATTGTTGCTAGTTCGTGTGATAACTTCAGCATGTCAAGATTGTCTTTGATTTTCGTACGTTGACCAGGCTTTAATTCCTCCAAGGAAGAAATAACATTGTCAATAGAGCCGTACATTTGAATAAGTGTCAGCGCCTGTTTTGGACCAATCCCTTTAACTCCTGGATAGCCATCACTTGTATCACCCATAAAAGCCTTTACTTGTGCAAATTGAATCGGTTCTATACCATATTCTTCTTTAAAACGAGAATGTGTATAAAGATCATACTCTGTATAACCTTTTTTCGTAAACGCTATTTGCGTTGTAGGCGTCAACAGTTGCAATAAATCTTTATCCCCACTAATTACTGTAATATCGGCTTCGTCTTGCCATTTGGTAATCATTGAACCGATTAAATCATCAGCCTCCATACCGACAACGCCGAAATTTTGCCACCCAATATGTTGAGATAAGTTTTTAGCCATATCAAATTGAGGAAGCATTTCCTCTGGCGGTGCTGGGCGATTAGCCTTATAACCATCATATAATTCATTTCGGAATGTTTGTGAACCCATATCCCAACAAATAGCTAAATGTGTTGGTTGCATAATAGATTGTGCCGTCAAAACATGGCGGACAAACCCTTGCGCACCATTAGATGGTGTGCCGTCCTCTAAGCGTATAAAATGCCCCATTGCAGCTGAAGCAAAAAAAGAACGAAATAACAATGCCATGCCATCAACAATGAGCAATTTTGGTTTTGTAGTCATGATGAAAAATCCTCTCTAATCCATTATTCTAGCGTTTAGACATTATCTAAAGAATAATAAGCATTTTTCTATTATAGCAAACTATCGACTTAATATAAGTGCCAGGCACTCAAACAATTTACATACCGGTCATGCTTTTTTTCTCTTTACTCACAGAAAAACCCTGGACGCCTGAGGGAACTGCATAAGTTGAAAAGTGCCAGGCACTCAAACAATTAAGCGGAAAGCGCCTGTCCGTAGCGGAAATCAACGTCATTTTTTCCTTATTTACAAAATAAAAAAGTGAGATCTTTCTTCCATTGTCCAGATGATTGGAGCGGAGGGCGGGCGACTCCTGCGGGAACGCACAAAACGTAAGACGCAACAAGCCGCGCGTAGCGAGGGTTGCGGCTTACGTTGTGCCCGCGGAAAGCGCCTGTCCGTAGTGGAAATCAACATCATTTTTTCCTTATTTACAAAATATAAAAGTGAGATTTTCCTTCCATTGTCCAGTTGATTGGAGCGGAGGGCGGGCGACTCCTGCGGGAACGCACAAAACGTAAGACGCAACAAGCCGCGCGTAGCGAGGGTTGCGGCTTACGGTGTGCCCGCGGAAAGCGCCTGTCCGTAGCGGAAATCAACGTCAATATTTTTCTTTATGCAAATAACAGACTATGGAGTAGCCCCATAGCCTGCCTTTTCTTTCCTCGATATGCGATTGCGGTGATCCAATTGAATGCCAGTTAGCCATTGCAAAAATGCTGTAACGCCCGTTTTAACTGTTTCTATACGAAGGTCATTATGCTTTGGATCAGCGTAAATAAAATCAATATGACGTACGCCCTCATTTTCGCCAATCAGCTTTAAAATATCAAATAATTCATAGGCTGTTAACCCACCAGGCGTAGCCGCAGGTACATCAGGCGCAAATGTAATATCCAATGCGTCTAAATCAACGGACACATAAATTCTATCTACTTCATGCATAAGCTGACGCAACATTTCAAGGATAGTCAACTGTATACCGTCGCGTCGCATTTGCTTTAACGTAATCATATGCATTCCTTGCTCACGGGCATAATAAATCATTTCAGGCGAATTAAAAAAGCCATGCAAGCCGACGTTATAAATATGCTTTCCCTCTACAACGCCTGATGCAATCAGTTGATGAATTGGCGAATTCATCGCTAAACCAATTTCTTCTTGATTTCTTGCATCTAAATGTGTATCAAGCTGAATAATGCCAATGCGATCTTTCGGAAAAGCATTTTTAATCCCTCTTAATGAACAAGCTGTAATTGCATGATCTCCACCAATAAGGCATGTGAAGCTTTTTTGATAGGCAATACTTAAGTTTTCCGCTGCCGCCTCTATTGCCGATTCCGAAAGCATTCGATTTTTCGGATCTATCGCTACGTCACCAATATCAACAATTGCTAATGCACGTAAATCTACTTGTTCGTCTAAATTATAAGATTGGAAACCGGACCATGCCTTACGGAAAGCATTAGGATACTGTGCTTTTTTGGATGGATCACTTGCATATGATAATAATGCTCCATACACAATAATATCCACATCGTTTGCAGTTGGATTTTGTTTTTGCTTAATCCACTGATGCATACTTGAGCCATTTTCTTGTTTCCACTGCCATTCAGGTTGGATGAACATTTTAACCTACCACCTTCACGCCTTTTTTCCAAACTTTTTTCACATGATTCACACCAAAAATATAATGTAGCTTTTGATGATTATGAACATCCCATAAAACTAAATCAGCTTGCTTTCCTACCTCGATAGAGCCAACACGATCTTCAATTTGCAATGCACAGGCAGCATTATACGTAGCAGCACATAAGCTTTCTGCTGGTGTCATTTTCATTGTGATACATGCTAGGTTCATTACAAGTGGAAGCGAAATGGTTGGAGAGGACCCAGGATTACAATCAGTCGAAATGGCTACAGGCACACCTGCGTCAATGATGTCTCTAGCACGTGCCGGTTTTTCTCCTAAATACAATGCTGTCGCTGGTAATAAACATGCAATAACCCCCGATTTAGCAAGCTCTTCGATTCCTTCGTCTGAAACTTTTAATAAATGCTCAGCAGAAATAGCTCCTACTTTTGCTGCAACATGCGCACCTTTATTTTCTTCAATTTCATCAGCGTGTATTTTAGGGATGAGCCCTTGCGCCTTGCCTGCCAATAAAATACGTTCTGATTGCTCCGGTGTAAAGACATCGACCTCACAAAATACATCAATAAACTTTGCCAGGTTTTCTTGAACAACTGCAGGAATCATTTCATCAATCACTAAATCAACAAACTGCTCTGGGTTGTCTCGATATTCTTCCGGTACTGCATGTGCTCCCATAAAGGTTGGCACAATGTCCACTGGGTGCTTTTTTTGCAAGCGCTGCATAACACGTAGTTGCTTTAGCTCATTTTCTAAATCTAGTCCGTAGCCACTTTTACTTTCTAATGTTGTGACACCATGCTGTAAAAATAAGTCCAAGCGTCTCGTCGTTTGATTGAAAATATGTTCTTCTGTCAATGTACGCATTTTTCGAGTTGTTGCATGAATGCCTCCCCCAGCATTCATAATGTCCATATAGCTCGCACCTTCTAAACGCATCTCAAATTCATGCTCGCGACTTCCACCAAAAACAACATGTGTATGAGGATCAATCAAACCTGGTGTTACAATTTTTCCCGTTGCATCTACAATCTCTGCTTCCTCTGCACGGGGTAAATATTTAAGTATCATGTCACGAGTCGTACCAAGATCTTGAATAGTACCATCTTCAATCCAGACGCTTCCACCTTCAATAATTCCGAGCTCTCGCATTTCTTCACGTACACGAGGTCCCTTCTTGTCACTTGCAACTGTCACTAATTGAGAAATATTTTGAATCCAAATCGGCCTTTGTTGCTTTTCCATCATCCCTAACTCCCCTTTGTTATGTAGAAAGCTACTTCTTTCCTTCTGCTTGTTCTATATAGAATTCTAAATTAACACGAAGTAACTTACATCTTCGTCACGCTCAGGTAATTTCCCTCTTATTCTCTTAAAAATTCTACAAAAGCAGAACATCAATTAAGTAGAGGATGAATTCTGAGCAACTAAAATAAAAAAGCAATAACACTCTATTCAGAAATGTTATTGCTTACATTACATAGTCTGGCTACCTCATGCATGGAATAGCTTTGAAAATTATAATCCTTCTGTAATTCTTGATAATATTGCAAAAGCTCCTCAAGCATCGCCAAATTTTTATCAATATGTTTTCCAAAGTTATGCGGATGCCACCACAAATGATAAAAAGCCCCTTCCTTTGCAGCAGCAAGCATTCCTTCTTTAATTCGTTTTACCTTGAGGTGCTCAAATGCACGCAACAAGCTACTATATGGTCTTAAAAATGCACTTGCTCGAACATTAATAAATGCATCCCCTTGCATCTCTTCTAGACTTACCATATGATTGCCAGTTACATTAACATAGCTATCCAGCCATTTCATTACACCAAAAGATAGTCGATTTTTTTTAGTGAACTTTTTAGGATTGTATAAATCATGTAGTTCATTTCCTCTATAGCAAACAAATCCTGCTTGCTGACAAATTGTAAAATAATTATCATTCACTTGATTACGTGGAAAAACAATGGACTTCATCGGTTCAATATACCCGTCACATATCATGTTCATTGCTTGTAAATCCGCAAGAAAGTCCGTTTCTGTTTGTCCACTTTCTAAACAATAAAAATGGGAAAATGTATGACTACCAATTTCCTGGTGGGGTGTTTGAATAATTTCTTCAATTAATGATTTGCCAAAGTGCAAAGAATCTTCTTGCTCATTTTCCCCTACTTTCGCAAGCTGGGAATGTGCTGCATACCGCATTTGTTTATATTTCACTGGAATGCCTCGCAAGTAATGAGCCATCTCACCTTTAGATTCTGCAAATAATAAACCTACAGTAGCCCATGTCGCATGTATTTCATATTGCTTAAACAGCATCAAAATTTTAGGTAATGCCTGACGAACACCATATAAATTTTTATTATATTGTCCATGCCGAAATACATCATGAACACCCCAATTTAACTCAAAGTCCAGTGAAATCACTAAACCACCATGATTTGCATTGCTTGCTATTTTCTCCACTTTTGCACGCCCAATAACAACGCACTCATTTTCGATTGTGCGATGTAGCCTGAATATACGTTAACAACTTGTCCACCGAAGCTCAATTTAAATTGACGAATCGTTTCGACATCTGTTAACTCGCCCATATCGTATAGTACAAATCCCTGCTGCTTTAAATACATTAAATTGTGCCATAACAAGAAACGATTCGCATAACGTAATGGACGCTTTAAATGGGGAGGCAATGATAAAGCATCACTTGTCGCTACGTAATAGGACATCGCTTTTTGTGCATGTACAATATCCAATCGATAACACAATGTTTGTCCACATATACTACGTACTTCTGACAAAAACAAAGCGTTTTTTTGATTTAAAAGCATAATGGATTCCATCTGCGATTTAGTAATTTGTTCAATTTTTTTCCTTTTTGCAAAATCATTATAAAACTGTTGAAAAGCTCGTAAGTTCTCTTCTGATGGCTCTGTATATAAAAATACTTGATAGGGCTCTTCCTGTGCGCGACGTAGCAACTTTCGATTGTTTTTCGAAAGTGCTGTATACATCGAGCACTCATGATTTGTTAATGGAATATGAACCGCTTCACGTTTAACAAGCTTACGGCTCGGAACAAGTGAATGTGTGTGACAAACTAACTTCATTGACTTTCTAGTATTTGCCAACTTTTCTGCAAAGTAAATATGCTGCATCGCGATATTCCATCGCTTACTTCTAATGGATAGAATGAACACCGCCCCCACTCTCTGTGTAATTTTCTACATGATTGCGCTCATAACGAGCACATTTAAAATGCTTCATTCGAGAAATATGTTTATAGCCTAATTGCTGCAATCGTTTTCGCTTACGCCATTGCCAAAAGCTTGCCGTTACCCAAAGTGTTTCATTTGGCTTTATTTTTTGAATAAATGCTGTAACAACGTCTATCTCTTTATAGAGATCGTAGCTCAAAAAGTAGGTTTGTTTAGGCAACGATTCAACGATTTGCAATGCATCCACACGTAAGTTTTTCGTATGTAATGCAAATGCAGGCTTCGTCGTCTGTGCAAAGGAATCTTTATAAATGGTATATCCCTTATAAAATAATGAAATAATCTCTTCCTGATCGAGTGACATTGCCTCTTGAATCGACATTTCCTCAAACAACTCCCCTACTGGTTGTTGTGGAACGACCCGATCAGATGGGGATAACTCGTACAATTCCACTTGCTTAAAACGAACAAACTTTTCAACGAATTGTTGTCCATATTCTAGCCAATCTTTCGCTTTTCCATACTTTACTAAATAACGCAGTTCACCAAGAGTGTGACGTTTCCATCCAACGAAACGCTGACTACTTTTCAGCATTTCCTTTAAACGTTCCTTCATTACAAACCAACCAAGCAAAACCTTTGCTCGTTTTGTTTTACTACTTGCAACGATACGCCTCGTAAAATCGATGCCAGAGCGCCAATCAAATTTATAAGCCTCATAACCAATACTCATATCGAACATATGATAATTTTCTGAAAAAGTACGCTTTATCGTAGTTTGATTAAGTAAACGACCAATTCCAAAAATATTGAAGTTTGGCTCATGTCCGAGTGCATAAGTGACATAGCGCCCTCGACAGCAAATACCATAGTTAAAGGCAAGCCATTGATCTTCAAAAACAAGTGCGTCTACTTCTACTTGCATCGCTTCCCCTTTAAGGTGGAAAATGCGTTCAAAAAATTCCCTTTTCTTGCCTTTTGTAAAACCGCTCGTATCCATCTTTTTTTTCCAACGTCGATCAAATAATCTAAACATTTGCCAAAGGTCTTCTTGTTCAGGTGTTTTTGTCCGTAAAGATCCTAAATTACGTAGCTTTTTTTCTCTTCGATCTATACCATGCATTTTTTTACGGTTATTGAAATGGCTATTGAAATCGACGTCTTGAAAAGTAAGGTATGGTGTTACTACTCTGAAAATATGTGGCGGTAATTGCCTTTCTACGAAATACTGTTCAATTGCCTTCGAGGACTCTTTACTTTCAAGTAATCCATGAAATGAAAATAGTACATGACGATGCTTTTTCATTAGCTCATCAAATACAAATGTTATAGCAGGCAATTGCCATTTTTTCCTTGCGATAACACCCGAATAATTAGCGATGTTTTCACCTGTAAAGGCATATAGACGAACACCCCAAAGCATTCGAACCGTAAATGGTAAAAATGCAATAATATCCTCATCCTTTTGCACAGCATATAGCTCTACACGCTCTTTTCTTCCAATAGTAATCCACCAGTTATAAAACCATGCATATTCAATAAACGGATTATCATTGTGTTCATTCGCTAATATCTCATCCCAAATCCCCTTATAATACATAAGTTCATCTTCTGTTCTAATGCGAATTAATTGCAATTTAATCACCCTTTTTAGCAAACTTTGAAATTGCCTGTTCATAGATTGATAATGTTTTTTGATACATAGGAATAAACGTAAAATCACGTAAAAAACGCCGTTCACTTATATCGCCCATTTTTTCACATAGCGTTTCATCCGTTAAAAGCTGTTTAAGCCTTTCTTTCAGTAGGCTTGGATCGTCACGAGCAATTAAAAATCCATTTTCTTGATCAGTCACTAACTCATTGACTCCACCAACATTCGTGGCAATAATAGGAAGTCCTGCTCTCATCGCTTCAATAATTGAAATGGGTAAACCCTCCCAGTCTGATAGCAGTGCAAAGATATGACTTTGAGCAAGCAATTTTGTGACATCTAATTGATTGCCTAAAAACGTAACTCGCTCTGAAAAACCTTTGTCTTTAACATAACGTTCTAATTGGGGACGCAAAGAACCATCACCAATAAATTGAAGGTGCCAAGGTATATCCGATAACTCCATCAAAGCCTCCAACAGTAAATCTTGCCTTTTTGGCACCTCAAAGCGAGCAACCATAACAATTTGCGGATGCTCATTTTCCACTCTATTTGGTGCTATTTTCGTTTCTAATTGTTCAATGCCATTATGAACCGTCTGCATTTTATGAGCAGGTGCAATGCCTTTTGTTAATGCCAACTTACGATCATAATCAGAAACCGTGATGATCTTAGTTGTTAATGGCTGGACCGTTTTTTCAAGTTGGCGATACATCAGTTGCTTTTTTTGTGGCACTCCTTCTGTAAAACTCCAGCTATGTGCGGTAAAAATCGTCGGAATGCGCAAAAGACCACCGATAATACGTCCAATTGCCCCTGCCTTAGAAGAGTGTGTAGCAATGACATCAGGCTGTATTTTTTTAAAAGCAGCTCGTAATTGCCAAAGTGCCTGGATATCTTTTGTTAGATGAATTGCCCGCTGCATGGCAGGGATACTGACTACATCAATTTGCTCATCTTGTAAACGCCATAATGAAGCATCATAATAACCTGTAACAATCGTAACTTTATGGGCATCTTGCTTTAACTTTATAGCAAGTGCCTCCACATGTTTTTGAGCGCCTCCTACTTTATCCATACGTGTTATTAGTTGAACAATCTTCAGCATCCTTCACCTCTTGCTCTTTTAGTAAGCCCCTGTTCTACCTAGAACGACGAAAAAGGTTTTCATAACAATTTTTAAATCCACCCAAAACGTTACGTTTTCTACATAATGAATGTCATAGGAGATTTTTTGACCATGCGAAATATTAGATCGTCCGTTAATTTGTGCAAGCCCTGTTAAACCTGGTTTTACTTCCAAACGGCGTGCCTGTAACGCACTGTAACTATTTGTAATTGTCGGTACTTCGGGCCTTGGTCCAACAATACTCATATCCCCCTTTAATACATTTAAAAGCTGCGGAATTTCATCGATGCTTAATTTACGTAATATTGCTCCTATCTTTGTAATGCGCGTATCTTGGTCAGTTTTGAAATAGTAATCATCTGGAATACCTTCTGTACATATTACAGGCATGTTGACAGGTGTTGCCTGAATAGCCATTGTTCTTAATTTCCAAATGATAAAACGTTGATGTTCGTAACCAGTTCGAATTTGTTTGAAAAAGATGGGGCGTCCTGTAGTAACGAATAATAGGAGGAGTACACCTAACATAAGAGGAATTGTAATAAGTAATAAAATAAATACCCCGACTATATCAAAAATTCGTTTACCATACTGACCGTAAAATGTGATTGTCTCAGCTGTCTGTACGTGCAATACATCATCCTTTACATTTTTTTAGTGCTTAACTTTATATATTCATTTCGCCCATTTATAGAACTATTTCAGACAAAGCAAATACCCTGTAAATATGACAAAAGGAATTACACCAGAAAAATTTTTGGCATAATTCCTTTAATAATCAAGAGATTAAGTTAATTACTGAAAATCAGACACCTGCTCAATTTGAAGGTGACATTCGATATGAACATTTCCCTTTAATGCTTTACTAATCATACACGTTTGTTCTGCTTTTTGAGCTAGCCGATTAATAAGATTTTCATCACGTTCAGGTAGATGCGGTACTTTTACATTTGGTTTATGGACAATTCTCTCATATGTAAAAACACCATCCGTTACATCTACAAACCCTTCTGACTCCATCGACAATGCCTCAACTGGTATTTTGGCGTTTTCCAGTAATGCTGCAAATGTAATTAAATAACAAGTTGCTGAAGCACCCAATAACATTTCATCTGGATTTGTTCCGATTCCTGGTCCATTCATTTCCCGAGGAATAGATACGATTGTATTCAAATTAGTTGATGTTAAGTTCCCTGTACCATTTCTTCCTTGCGACCATGATAAATTCATACCAAACTTGTGCTGCATTTACATAGCTCCTTTTTATTTTATTTCCATTAATTGTAATTAATATTTTAAATTATAATATACTGTTGAAAATGCCCATCCAGCCATATGAATTAGTAAAAGGATCCCTAAAGCTTGAGCGGTAGATAACTGAACACCTGCTATTAACAACAGAAATAGCGCATAAATGGAAATAACCGTTATTTTCCATCCATTCGCTAGTGAGCTTACTGTAATTTTTTCATATCTTTCATCGAGTCCATTTTTACGTGCCGCCATCCTACGTCCCCACCAAAGTCCAAAAAGACCTCCTGAAATGCCAAGCACTATACCAAGAAATCCTAACATTTGTTCCAAACTCATATTTAATCACTACCTTTCTCAAAAATAAATACTTCTTCAATACTTAGTTGAAATGATTTTGCGATTTTATACGCAAGTTCTAAAGATGGATTGTAACGACCATTCTCTATAGAAATAATTGTTTGCCTTGAAACTCCTAGTTTTTCGGATAGCTGTTCTTGAGTCCAGCCAAATGATGCTCTTAATTCTTTAATACGTTGTTCCATTTTTCACCACCCCGATGTAAAGCAACCTTTACGTAAAGTGTACTTTACTATTTTTTATTTGTAAAGCATACTTTACATTTTTTCTCGAATTTTCGGAAAACAACACAAAACTTCCTCGCTTTGTATAACAACAACCATCGAAAAACAGCGAGCCTTATTTTATGGTAAAATAGAAAAAACAATTATTTAGGAGATTTAGTAATGACTTTAACTAAACAACAAGCACTACAAGCACTTAATAAAAACAAATTTATCGGTTTTACGATTTCAACAGGAAATATTATTATAAAAAAGATTAATAAAACCGACTATAATATTTTCGTATATGAAGAAGGTAATGAAAAACCAATGCATTATGTAGGTTCCATTATGAACGTAATGGCGACGATGAGTGATAAAGCTTCAAATAAGGATTTTATTATCGTCGAGCAACTTCCTGAGGAAAATAAAACTGAAACGCCTGCCAATGGGGCTAATGAACAAAAGTCTGTTAAAAAAACTGTTATAAAAACGGCTAATTTGGATGAACAAAGCCGTGCAATCGCAGGCTATGAAGAACTCTATGAAATAACTGAAAGCGGACGCATTATTACAGTGCGTGAAAATCGTGCTTTAGCTCGTTGCAATGATGAATATGGTTTTCATATTGTCCGTTTAACAAAAGATGGCACAGCATCAAACCATAATGTATTCGAACTATGGAAGCAAGCATTCCCAGAGCTTGAACAAACAAACTTTAAAGGTGCCTTAAAAGCGAAATATGGCACAGGCTGTAAGCTAATTGACAAGCCAGGCATTCACTTTTAACAAGAGCATATATAGCTCCAATACAAGACAAGTAAAAATCCTCAGCGCCTATAAAAGACGCTAAGGATTTTTGGTTATATTAGAAAGGAAAGTAGTGCTAGGTGCCAGCTATGTTCTGATTGCTGTCCTTGTTTCGAAAAAAATTTCACCCATTTCTTTTCTTGACGATGCACTTTTTTCCACTTCAACAGTTGATTTACCCATACACGTTCTACCCTTCGAAAACCTAATGCATTCAACGTCCTACGCTTTCGCCACTCAAACCAATTAGCCGAGGTACAAATTGCACGCCCTTCTCGTTGCACTTCATCTACAATAATTTGGAGTTTAGGTAGTTCATAATTTTTAATATATGTAGTATTTGGTGGCAATTCTTGCATAAACCCATCCGCTTCCTCTTGGATTAATTTATCATGTCGCAAAAATGAAATTTCCTGTTTCTGTCCATAGAGCTTATAGCCTTTAAAATAATGAGCAAGGAGCTCAGTTCGCTGATCGTGGTCGAGCACCGATTGAATATTTATTTCCTGGAAGTTAGATTTATTGTGGCACATTTTTTCATCCAAATAATAAATATTAAATACATGTCCATTAAAAACCTTACATTTCAGCATCGATAACCACTCATTCATATTAGCTTTTGTGAACAAGTATCGTAATTCTCCTAATGTATTACGTTTCCACTCTACAATCCTGCGATTTGTTTTCACCATGGCTAACATCGATTCTTGCAGCACCATTACATTACGAAGCGCTTGTTCCCTCATCCCTGTAGTACTCATAATAAATTTTCTTGTAAAATCTAAATGTGTATACCAGTCAAACTTATAAGGCTCATACCCAACACCAAAATCGTATAGACGAAAGTTCATACTTTGTGCCTTTAGCATATTTTCCTTTTCAATTAAACGTCCAGGTCCAAACATATTGAAATCAGGTTCATGCCCCATAGCATGACAAAAATTTCTCCCTCGACAACAAATATCTAATGTAAAGCCAATCCAAGTATTCTCAAATTGCAAACTATGAACTTTTAAACATAGTGCTCCATTTTGCTGCTTTGCAAGCTGTTCAAAAAATGCCTTCGTTCGTTCGTCTGTAAATCCACTCGTATCCATTTTCTTTTGCCATCTTTTTTCAAACAATCGAAACATATTATCTAAACTTCCAGCATGTGCTTTTTGATAAGTTATGTTTCCAAATTCCTTCAACCGCTTTTCTCGACGATTAATACTCTTTAATCTTCGCTTATGCTGTGCTAAAAAATCGGGTAATTCAATCGACTTAAAATCTATATAAGGCGTGACAACACGAAAAACTGAATAGGGCAATTGATGTGCTAACGTATATTTTTCTAATATTTGAGATGTATCCTTACTTTCCAGTAAACCATGTAATACGAAGAGGACTCGGGAAAATTTGCTTGTAAGTTCCTTTAATAAATAATGCACAGCCTGCTCTTTCCATCTTTTTTCGGCAATTACCTCCATATAAGAGGCAAGTCCTTGTCCTAAAAAGCTAAATTGGTGGATACTACTAAATCTTCTTGTATGAACTAACGGGAAAAACGCTATAGCTTCCCCCTTATGCTCAACAATGTAAATTTCCACATTCACATCGTGCCCAACTATCATCCACCACGTCGAAATCCATTCATATTCTATAAAAGGATTATCGTTTTTTTCACGTTCAAGTATTTCAGACCAAGTATCCTTATATGTCTCTAGCTCGTTAATCGTTGTCACGAGTCTATACTCTAGCACGTGTGTAGTCACTCCTTTTTCACTTTCAATAACAAAGCATTGCCTTCCTTATAACCCAGTTATTGTTTTTTAGCATTTCAATGTGCTGTCCTATTTCTTCACCCAGTAGCCACTATATTCAAAAACGAACAAAATTAGAACGATTGCACATACCAATAGCCTGATTCCATTAGTAAAAAGGCATTTTACATATACTTCTCGAGACAAAAAAACCTCCTTATCGAAAGAAGAAGAAGGTTTTTATATAGTACAAATTAAGCTTCAATAAGAGTTGCTATTTCTTGTTTACTACTTTGCGCCATATGTGACGTTGCGATATAACTCATCGTCATTCCTGGTCCTAGTGTAGCACCCGGTCCTGGATAAGTTTCGCCCATTATCGAAGCGGAGCAATTACCAGATGCATACAAGCCTTCAATTGGTGTTCCGTCCTTCTTTACAACCCTAGCATGTTCATCTATAACGAGCCCCCCTTTCGTGCCAATATCACCTGGATATAACCGTAGTGCATAATAAGGTGCATCCTTCAATTCAGCTAAATTTGGGTTTTTTAATGTAGGATCACCGTAATAGTTATCGTAAGCACTTTCCCCTCGATTGAAATCATCATCGTGTCCATTACGTGCAAATGTATTAAAACGCGCAACCGTTTCAATTAAATTTTCTGATGGTACACCCATTTGACTTGCCAATTCCTCTATTGTTTTCCCGCTTTTCACAATATCATTGTCAAACCAGCTTTTTGGGAAAGCTTGTCCAGGGAACAAACCTGTAAATATATATCGACTCTTCGCAGTTGCATCAATAAGAATCCACGAAGGTATTCCAGTATTCGTTTTTTTATGATGTGCAAACATATTATCTACAAACTCATGATAAGGGGCAGCTTCATTTAAAAAACGATTGCCTAAATTGTCTACCACCATCATATTTGGTACGCCACGGTCTGCCACTAAAAAGAATGGATGTCCTTCTGGATCTAATACTGAAGGCGCCCCCCATACTTTATCCATTAAATCTAACGTTCCCCCAATTTTAACGCTTGGTTCAATACAATCACCGGTTTGTCCTTCTGGAGTCGATGTCCATTTGGCATTGGTTGGGGAAGGCAAATATTTCTCTCGGTACGCTTGATTGTGTGAAAAGCCACCAGATGAAAGCACTACACCTTTTTTGGCTTCAATCTGCATTTCTTGTCCATCCCGTTCTACGATTAAACCAATCACGCGATTATTCTTTACGATAAAATCTTTAAATGCCGTTGAGACCCATAACTCCCCATTCGCTTCTGCAAGTGACATACGTAAGCGTGCAATTAACGATTGTCCTAACGCTACAGGCTCACTACCTGTTATTTTAGACTTCACTAAGCGCATCCCTAATTTTAGTGCTGTTGTTTTTCCTTTCATTGTACGTCTTATCATATTTACCTTATGGAATTCATAGCTATTCATCGTGAAGCCTTTAGTCGACATAATAGACCGGCGCATCGTATCAGCTAAAGTTCCCATCTTCTGCAAATCAAAAATAAGTGGCTCAATAGAGCGCCCTTGTGAAAGGCCACCTGGTTTTTCAGGATAATAATCCGAATAGCCTGTAGCATATTGGAAACGCATGTGATTAGTATGATGATTTAAAAACATTAACATTTCAGGCCCTTGCGTTATATAAGCCTCTTTTAATGTGGTTGGCACACGATCACCAATAGTTGAATCTAAGTACAAACGTGCTAGTTCATGCGTGTCAGGAACACCTGCACCTTTAATGACATGATTATTTGGAATCCATAGTGCTCCACCTGATAGGGCAGATGCTCCACCGTAACGATCAGTTTTTTCAATGACTAATGATTTCATCCCTTGCAACTTTGCTGTTAGTCCTGCTGTCAAACCTGCAGCGCCTGATCCTACTACTACTACATCATAACTCGCATCCCATTTCATACTTACATTCCTCACCTTCATTAGTAGTTGACTAAATCAATGAATCTAGTATTTCTATTCAAAAGTATAGAATTAAAGTAATATTCAGTCAATTGAACGCACCCTCTTTTTTCCAAATAATACTTTACGTATAAAGTGACGCTTCATTATCTCCGCTTTCCGATAAAAATCCATATAACAAGCACAGCACTATACAGTAAAGGCATATAAAATAAGCTTCCAGCATCTACCCCATTTTTCACAGCAATGCCGATAAAAGACCAAATAATAACTATTGGAAACAAAAAATCTACTTCCACATAGCGAATATAAATAGCAAGACATGTGGCAACGAAGAGCAACAAATTTGCCCACCATACATCTGATATACCAAAGCCATCCCACTGATAGTACGTCAAAACATAACTAATATTCGCCATTAAGGCAACACTAATCCAGCCCAAGTAAATCGAAAAAGGTAATCTCCCTGCAAAACGGGTATCCCCTTTCGGATAACTTCTATAAATAAAAATTAAACTGACTAGGAGTCCAATCATCATGACGATCGATAACGAAAAGTATTCATAATGCCAACATAAAAGCCAAGCAATATTATACAGACAAGTTGACGTTACAAGACTTATGATGGCTGTCTCTTGATTGGCTTTCTTCCGGAATAAATGAATAACAAGCCATATTCCTAAAACTATATAAATAACAAGCCATATAGAAAAAACATAGCCTGCTGGCATAAACAGCACCTGTAGTTGGTTAGATACTTCTCCTGTTGTTTTGCCATTAATACCTATTGTACTTGCTATAACATTAACAGTAATCATGATTAAAAAGCTCAAAAGTGCAGCCCATTTCATTGCAATCCCCCCAATTATCATAATTAAGCTACTATATAACTAATTAATTCATAAATATAACTACCCTATTTAAAAAAATGAAATCTTTTTAGGAATGCTTACTATCCAGCTTCATTTCTTTTGTACGCACTGTTTCGATTTGCGTGTATAGTTTTCATTATTTAAACGCAAACGTGGTCATTTATTTTAACTGTGCTCCATCATATAACCCTTTACGTTGCATATATTTTGTAAAACGGACTTCAGTTTATTATAGGGCGGAGGAATTTCGCAGTTGAGTGCAATGATACTTGGTGGATTTCTTTTTTTCAGCGTTAGCATAGGTGGAACAATCGCTTGGGTTTTCTCTAAGCTGTTTCAACATACAACCCAAGGTTTATCATTATTATGTGGTGGTTTTTTAGTAGGATTGCTCGTACTAGATATCATTCCCTCCTCTTTTCAAATGTACAAGTCTTTTGGCATGTTATTAGGCATACTTATTGGCTATTTAATATTTCAATTACTTAGTAGTTTATTTCACCCTACAAATCATCAAAACCCCTCCGTTTCTTTGCTTGCAATAGCAATGGTCATCCATACAATTCCTATTAGTCTTACTATTGGAAACTTACTTGGTAATTCCGCCCTTAGTATTACAATGACAGCATCAATCATTCTTCATCATCTTCCGGAAGGGTTTGCACTTACAACAGCATCTCTTTCACAAAGCGGAAGACTATGGAAACTATTCATTTATTTCATCGGATTTTCGATATTCTTTGTATTTTTCGTTTTCATTGGTCAATATTGGAATTTAACAATTAAGGCACAAGGAATGTTAATGGGCCTCTCAATAGGATTAATCGGCACGGCTAGTATTTCAGAATTTATTTTGCACCATGTACGATCAGTAACCTTAAAATCCTTTATGACATATATTTTATTCGGCTATTTTTTAAGCTATATGTTTCATACATTTGTAGGCTAAGCACATATTTTGTTTGAATTTTTCGATTTGTTTGGGTGACTGGCACTTAGAAAAAATGTAAAAAATCCACTTCGCCTAACAAAGCACTGCGAAGTGGATTTTTACATTTTAAATTTAGCTTAGTCTACAGGAGATATTACTCTTCACTCACTGTCATCAACGTAAGTGATAAAATTTTAGAAAACTGCGCACGAGTCAGATTGCCTTTTGGATTAAACTTGCCACTTGCACCTTCAATAATCCCCAATTGCTGTAATAAACCAATAGATTCCACAGCTTCCTTACGCATTTGATCCTTATCCGTAAAGGTATTATTTTTGTTAGCCTTTGCGATATCGAATTCCATCGCTTCTAAGTAACTTGCCGTAACATGAGCCATCTCTTCACGTGTAGCAGGTTTGTTTGGCTCAAAATAATTACCATCGAAAATTTCGAGTAACCCGTACTCTTGTAAAATCGCTACTTCCTTAGCTCCCCAGAAACCTTGCATATCTTTGTAAGAAGCAGGTCCTTCATAATCTTCATTTACATCTAATCCTGAAGCACGGAAAATCATCGCAGCTAATTGACCACGTGTTACTTGTCCATTCGGATTGAATGTTGTATCAGTAGTACCAGTTACGATTCCAGCCTGATAAAGCAATTGGATATAGCTTTCAGCCCAATGGCCAATCGCATCTGTAAAATACCCACCTGGTTTTAAATCAAGGTCAGCACGGTTTAATACCGTAATTAAATCACCCATATCTGTATTACTTGCTGCTTCCCATTTCCCCGCTGTAAAAATTTCAGCCTTGAAGCCATTACCAGATTGAGTAATGCGCATTTGAATCGCATCACCATACAGCTTTTTAAACTCATCAAAGTTTTCTTGTAATGCCTGTTCACCTTCTGGGAATAAGTTTGTCCCATCTGTGTAGGATGCCATTAATCCTTTAAGGGACATTTTTATAATAATGCTATCTTTAGATGTAACTATTGTTACATCATCATCCTCATTGACTAGCTTAGAAAGTAAAAACATTTTGTAAATATCTTGATAGGACATCGATTGTACTTGATTAGTCGATGCAACGACTTGTTTAGGATGAATAATGTTTGCAACATCGACTTTTTCTTGTGCATATGCTTGTAAGCCAAAACCTCCTGTAAAACATGCAATACTTAAGGCTCCAGCTAAAATTGTTTTCTTCATTCCTCTTACCCCTTTCAATTCATAACTTCAGTGTACTAAAACACCTATTAACAAATCTATAAATATATGTAAATTATTGAAAATTATAAAATAGCCCTATTTTTGCAAATCAATTTACTCCGACTAAATCTTTACACTTCTAAGTCTAAATGCTTGAAGATGTTATTAATAAAAGATAAAAATACCCACTAAATCCAAATAATTGATAATAATTCATTTGTACTAAACCGTATATGTTCCTAAAGTCTACTTTTAAAATTATTAAGGCTAACGGTGATTTTTATTCTCAATAAGCACATACTTGAAGCGTATAAATTTCAGTAGAAATCGGACATATTTTTATATCATTATAATAATTGAGTTTATAATTTGATTTTCATTCAACGAAAGAAGTAGTATGAAATTGTAATAAGAAAATTATTCTACATCGAAACTATTATACTAACGTAACAATATCAGAGGAGGAATTCAGATGAACTATCAAAACATTACTGTAGCAGGAAGTGGCGTTTTAGGAAGTCAAATTGCTTATCAGTCTGCTTTTAAAGGATTTAACGTTACTGTGTACGATATTAATGACGAAGCTTTAAAAAATGCGCAGGATCGCATTACAAAGTTAAAACCATTATACCAACACGATTTGGGTGCGACACAGGAAGAAGTAGATGCTGCTTATGCGCGTCTTTCATTTAAAAGTGACTTAGCCGAAGCTGTAGCAAATGCAGACCTTGTTATCGAAGCGATTCCTGAGGTTGTAAAAATCAAAACAGACTTTTACACTAATTTAGGCAAAGTTGCCCCAGCAAAAACAATTTTCGCAACTAACTCATCTACTTTATTACCAAGCCAATTTGCTGAAGCTACAGGTCGCCCTGAGAAGTTTTTAGCATTACATTTTGCTAATACAATTTGGGTAAACAATACAGCTGAAATTATGAAACATCCAGGTACAGATATGAAAGTATTTGATGAGGTCGTTGAATTTGCTCGTGCTATTGGAATGGTGCCACTAACATTATATAAAGAACAACCTGGCTATATTTTAAACTCTCTACTCGTGCCATTTTTAGATGCAGCTGAAATGCTATTAGTAAAAGAAGTATCTGATCCTGAAACAATCGACAAAACTTGGATGATTGGGACAGGTGCTCCTCTTGGACCATTTGCTATTTTAGACGTTGTAGGTATCAATACCGCTCATAACATTGTAGAGGCAAAAGCTGCTGCAACTGGTGATGACAACATGAAAAAGCTTTCTAACTTGTTAAAAACAGAGTATATCGACAAAGGCAAATTAGGACGAGCAACAGGAGAAGGCTTCTACAAATATCCAAACCCAAGCTTCTCAAAACCTGATTTCCTTAAAGGATAAGTGCCTGCCACTCAAACAATTCCCTACAATTTACTACGCTAGTCATGTATTTGATGACTAACACAACAAAAATCCACTGCGTCTCCAGAAAACGCAGTGGATTTTTACGATTTTAGGAGCTAAGTGCCAGGCACCCAAACAATTTTGTATCTAAATAGCACCGCCAGAAGGATTAGCTCAATAAAAATCTACGGAGACTCCTGCGGGAACGCACGTAACGTAAGACGCAACAAGCCGCGCTACTGCGTTGGTTACGGCATACGTCGTGCCCTCGGAAAGCGTAGTGGATTTTTACGATTTCAGGAGCCCGTACTATGCAGGAGCTAAGTGCCAGGCACTCAAACAATTTTATATCTATATAGCACTGCCAGAAGGATTTACTTAGTAAAAATCCACGGAGACTCCTGCGGGAACGCACGGAACGTAAGACGCAACAAGCCGCGCGATAGCGAGGGTTGCGGCTTACGTCGTGCCCGCGGAAAGCGCAGTGGATTTTTACGATTTTAGGAGCCCGTACTATGCAGAAGCTAAGTGCCAGGCACCCAAACAATTTTGTATCTAAATAGCACCGCCAGAAGGATTTACTCAGTAAAAATCCACGGAGACTCCTGCGGGAACGCACGTAACGTAAGACGCAACAAGCCGCGCTACTGCGTTGGTTACGGCATACGTCGTGCCCGCGGAAAGCGTAGTGGATTTTTACGATTTCAGGAGCCCGTACTATGCAGGAGCTATGTGCCAGGCACTCAAACAATTTTATATCTATATAGCACTGCCAGAAGGATTTACTTAGTAAAAATCCACGGAGACTCCTGCGGGAACGCACGGAACGTAAGACGCAACAAGCCGCGCGTCAGCGAGGGTTGCGGCTTACGTCGTGCCCGCGGAAAGCGCAGTGGATTTTTAAGATTTCAGGAGCCCGTACTGTGCAGGAGCTATGTGTGAAACTAAGTGCCAGGCACCCAAACAATTTTGTTTCTAAATAGCACTGCCAGAAAGATTTACTTAGTAAAAATCTACGGAGACTCCTGCGGGAACGCACGGAACGTAAGACGCAACAAACCGCGCGTCAGCGAGGGTTGCGGCTTACGTCGTGCCCGCGGAAAGCGCAGTGGATTTTTACGATTTCAGGAGCCCGTACTATGCAGGACCTATGTGCCAGGCACTCAAACAATTCTATCTTCTACTCATTTAATACTTCCCCTTGCGAATTCACTACTTTAACCTGAAATTCATTTATCGGCGTTACTTCATTTCTCTCTTGTGAACGTAAAATTCCATATATGATTTCTTCCATTTCTAATGCTACCTTTTGTGCATCTTTCTCCGAACCAATGATAGAAGTTTGAACAGTGATAAAGGTGTGTTGATCCGTCGTTACATTTTTAAATACATCAAATTCTTTAAGACCTTCTACAATAGCTTTTAAAAAATAGGATAATTCTTTATCTATTAGTTTTTTTCCTTCATTTTCTGTTGTAAACTCCCACCTTTCAAAAATAACTGTATAGTCCTTAAATGGTGAAGTTTCCATAACACGTTTGGCAATCGGCTCCATATCTTTTTTAACAAAACTAAAATAATCTTCATCCGCCACAACTTGTAACACCAATTCTTTCTTTGTCGTCGTTTTCACATCAACTCCAACATATATTTCATGCAGTTTTTCTTTCAATTTAGCAATACTTAACTCTTCTTTAGTAACGAAAGATTGCTGCGCCTCTTTATTTTCAGAACTATCCACCTCAAAAAGTCTAGCGACTAGGCTAACTATAATTATTACCATAGTAAGTGTTCCTACAAGAATCCATTTCCTTTTGAACATGTTATCCCTCCTACTTAAGAAGGTATGTCATCGAAGATATAAAAAATGCCCTAACCGAAAGTCTCTTTTGTTACCACTAGCGTAAGTTCCACAAAAAAAAATACTTTTAATAAGCACTTGAGAAACATTTTTAATCATATTACCTTTACTTAGGAAGGGGGGATGAAATGATGAAAATAACTATTGAAGAATTAGCAGAATCAAGAATTGCCTTTTTTAGAAACGTCGGTGAATATGGTGAAAAGCAAAACAAAGAACTAATGGAATCCTTTAAGCAATGGGTACTGGAAAATGGAGTATTTGATAATTCACCAATTTTAGCTATACCACAAGATAATCCAGCAGTTACACCGAAAGAAGAATGTCGTTATGATGTTTGCGTCATTATTCAAAACGATTATCATGTGGCAAAGCCTGCTCAGGTTGGTACATTCACTGGAGGGAAATATGCGGTTTTCCTGTTAGACCATACGAAAGAGGCAGTCAGCGAATTTTGGGGCAATATTTTTTCTGAAATCGCAAAACATAATCTATCCATTAGACAACAACCAATAATTGAAAGATATACCTCGCAAATGATTGAAAATCATCTATGTGAAATATTAGTTCCTATTCAGTAACGAAACTTAATATTTCCATCTTCCATTTAACAATAAGTTGTTGTTAGTGAAGGCGGTAAGCGATAACTACTGTAGGAAAGCAACGCATACAGAAAAAAAGTGTTAGATTGATAACAGTCAATCTAACACTTACACTTTTCAGCCTATAATTGATTTTGTACAATTTTACCATCATTCATTTTAATGACCTGATCTGTATATGACAGCATTTCTTCGTCATGTGTAACCATTAAAGTTGTAATGTTTAATGTTTTTGTTAGATCCCTAATTAACTCCATGACATCCTTAGATCTTTTGGAATCTAAACTTGCTGTAGGTTCATCCGCAAAAAGAACTTTCGGTTTATGAATAATTGCTCGCGCAATGGCAACTCGTTGCTTCTCTCCACCTGATAATGATGAAGGATAGGCATTTTTCCGATGATCCATCCCGACTAATTTTAAAAGTCGCTCTACCTCTCTTTGCTGCTCGTGTTTCTTTAATGCTGATTCAGACACTTCAAGCATAAGTAAAAGCTGTTCTTCTACTGTTAAAAAAGGAACTAAGTGAGCAAATTGAAAAACAAAGCCGAATTTACTTGCCCGAACTTGTCGCACTTGTTCTTTAGTCAAAGCTGTCATGTTTTTCCCTTCAAAAATAATTTGGCCATCAGATGTAGGTTGCAACCCTGCAGCAATCGTTAGAAGTGTACTTTTACCAGAGCCAGATGCACCTACTAACGCCGTTACCTCTCCTTCTTTAAGCGTCATATTAATCCCTTTTAATATTTCTTCTTGCACTTCACCATTCGTAAACGTTTTTCTAACATTCTCCATTGTAAATAGCGTCATATTAGACCTCTCCTTGCTGTATCGCTTGTAATGGTTGAATTTTTTTAATTTGGATACCTGAAATTGTTGCACCAATAAAACCAATAATGATGAATACAATCGACAATTGTGTTGTCGTTGCTAAACTTAAACTAAATGGCATTCCTTGTGGTGCAAATTGATTGAAAATTTGACTTAGCGCAATAGATAACGCAAGTGAAATAATCGTAATAACGACCATTTGCGTCCAAATCATTTTAAATAGCTTACTCGTTTTTAAACCGATTGCTTTTAAAATACCGTACAAACCAATCTTTTGAACGTTCATCATGTAGAAAAAGATTGCAAACAGCATGCCACTAATTACAACTAAAAACCAAACTATCATATTAAGAGACATTTGCTCTGCGCTATAACTAGGAATTGTATTTAAAAAATCATTTTTTGAAAATGCTTGTAATCCCGTATAGGATTGAGTAGCATCCCCATCTGGAGCGAAAACTAATTGCATTTCTTCGACACGATAAATTTCTTTGTAATCCTCCATGCTTATATAAGCTACAGGAGCATGACTATATTTCTTTTGCTCAACAAAGCCTTTTACAATAAACTTGCCACTAAATTGATTATTTGTTACTGTATCGCCTACCTGTATACCTTTATCCTTTAATGAGCTATCTAAAATAATTTCCTCATGTTTTACATTTTCAAATAGTGGTGAATCGGTAGCAGTTACAAAGGCTACGCTTTGCTGCTTCCCTGCCTTATCATTTATAAAGCCCATTTGAATTGAGAAGGCTACAGCATCCTTTTGTTTGTTTAACATTTCATTTTGGGTACTGCTATCTATTTTTGACAGATTGTACGTTTCATCTGCATCCTTATTCATATAAAACTGTCCTGCTGGTAAATCTTTTATTAGCGCCGCATTGTCTTGCGATAGTCCATTTGCTAAACCTGAAATAATAAAGGTTAATAAACTCACCAGAAAAACAATGGAACCTAAAATCAAAAATCGTACTTTATTTTTCTTCATTTCTTTTATAGCTAGGTTCATCTTAAAACCCCTCCTATTTCTTTTCACATTCTTAGAATATAGAGCCTAAATGAACAGAGCATGAACTGAAAATGAACGGAAGATGAACAAACTATTACAATTGAATCCATGCTGAAATTATCAATTATTTTTATACAGGTTTTGCAAGTGTACGAACGATTGCCAGCACTGGTTTAATTGGCATTTCACCAAACCTGCTTTCAACGAAAAAACCTTCTACTCATAAACTGAAGTAGAAGGTTTAAAACATTGTATTTAAATTTGAGCACAATAAGTAAACAGCTCAGCTTTTATAGACATTCATCAATAGCTATAGCAATTTAAATTAAAGCTAATAGTTGTTTCGCAAAAGATTTAAAATCGTCAAGATGTTGCTCTATAATTGCCTGTAAAATATCTAGCTTAATCGCCTGATAATCATGTACAGCAATATTTCGGAATCCAACCATGTTCATCAACGATTTTGCTAATTGTGCATTAATGATACCATCTTCTTGCAACAAAAGAAATGCTTCTCTACTCGTCTTAGGTAAACCTAACTTTCTCTCACTTACAAGGTGCATTCCTAAATCAATACTTGCTTCACAAGCACGCTGAATATTTAAAATAATACTATCCTGTTTAGTAAAATCCTTTAAATTGTTTGGATCTTGCTCGTAAACTTCATGAATCCTTTTTATACAGCGCTCAATTGTGGCCACTTTATTTAAAATAACCTCATGACTCATCAAGTACACTCCCTCTCTCCTTAATTCCTTGAAGGATTTCGGTTCGCTGCTCATTCAACGTTGCATACATAGAGTAAGCTTTCATTCGCTGCTTAATAAACTCATTGTCATCTACACAATTTAACAAAATACCAGTTGAAAATATTTGTGCCACAAATACTGTATCAACTTGTTGCAAATCCACCAAATCTACATCAATATGACATTTCTCCGCTAAATCCCCAGCTAGTAAAAATCGTTCATAATTCGTTAAGATTGTTTCTGAAAAGTATGCAATATCTAAATCACTGTCCCCACGCGCCACCCCTTTTGCATGGGAACCAAACAATAAAATAAAGGATGGCTGAACACGCGCTTGTAATACTTCTTTAATTGTATTTTTTAGCTCTTTAGATAACACTTTCAGCCCCCCTTAATGTAATGTAATGAATACATTCATTATACCGATAGGTGGTGAAAATTACACAGCTCTTTATAACGACAGCCAACTACTTTATCAACAAAAAACTCCTAAAAGCATTCGTCTTTGCCCAAGTTAAATTCTTTTCACCTGCTGTAAATATTTTTCATACTCACTACCACGACAAAAGTAGTTTACAATTAAACTACCTTCCTCTTACTAAAGTAATTTACACATACCATAATGCCTATCGATAAATTACACTATTATACTATTTAACATTAAACCTTCACCGTATTACCCTAATGAAGGGTGGTAAAATATAGGACAAATTGTTCTTTGGTAATTATTTTCACTATGCTATTCTTTATAGTAGAAAAATTGAATAGGCAAACTTAAAGAAATTTAGGGACGCAAAGCTATAGGGACTAAGGTTTATAACTATGTCAGCCAGTTGCCGAAGAGTACATACTACTTTTTGTTTAGTAAGGTCATAAAAAAACAAATTACTGAAAAAATATTTTTTTAATATAACATCTAAAAGGTGAATTTTTTATCTTTTAGTCTTTTCAGCGCCCATATATAATGGGTATATTTGTATGTTTTTATATTATCCTTATTTAAAATAAAACTACTCTTTTATGAGTAGTTTTTTTATGTACTCCGTAGGAAAAAATTCAAAACTTCATAAGGAGGAAGAATAGATGAAAGTTGTAAAGATTGTAACAGTATCTGCTCTAGCTTTAAATTTAGTCGGTGGTCCATTGAATGTTTTGGCAAGTGAAAATCCGAATGGAAATATTGTCAAAACTTCAGCTGAAATGAGTACTAAACATACGATAGCATCGGTGAAAAAGTTTGATTTGTACGGAAAAGATATTTTAAAGGCATACGATGACGTATTTAAGATGGCTAATACTAACATTAAATCGATTACGAACAACGGTGGAAAATATGCAAGTTCTACTATTGATAAAGCGATTGATGGCGACATGAATACCCATTGGGAAACAGGGACACCGAATAGTGCATCATTCACAAATGAAGTCGTAATACAGTTCAATGACGCAGCTACGTTAAATAGAATTGTTTATGCTGCACGTCAATCAACTACAAAAGGTAAAGGTTTTGCACAGCAGTTTGAAATTTATAGCTCAACAACAGATTCAGGCAATGATTTTACCCTCGTTTCATCCGGTGAATACAAAGGTTCTACTGGTGATATCGTCGAAATCCAGTTTGACCCAACAGAATTTAAACGCGTAAAGTTTGTTTTCACTAAAGCAAATCAAGATTGGGCAAGTGCATCAGAGTTTCAATTTTATAAAGAAGATGCAATCTCTGACAAAATGGCAACACTATTTACTGATGACACAATGAGTGCTGTTAGTGACAAGTTCCATTCAATTGATGCACTCAATCAATTAGATGCTGAAGCACAAGGACACCCCTTCTATGCTCAATTTAAAGAAGATATCGACAATGCTAAAGTGCTACTAAGCAACGAAGCGATTAAAGCTACAACAGCAGTAACTTCATCATTTAGCCATTACGCAAACGAAGCCTATTCTAAAATATTTAGAATGGACTACAAAAATATTAGGAGCATTCGCAATAACGGTGGACACTATGCTAGCGCTGTTATCGAAAATGCCATCGATGGAAATGTCAATACATATTGGGAAACGAATACAAGCAACACTGCTAAATTCGCAAATGAAGTTGAAGTGGAATTTATCGAACCTGTAACATTAAATCGCATTATTTATGGAGCAAGACCATCCGACCGTAAAGGCTTTGCGGAAGAATTTGAAATTTATGCTTCACAAACATCTAAAGGCGATACATACGAGCTTGTCTCAACAGGTAAGCAGAATATGGTTGCTGGATTAGTTGAAGCAAAGTTCGATCCAACTACATTTAAACGTGTAAAGTTTAAATTCACAAAATCCAATCAAAATTGGGCAACCCTTTCAGAGTTAGCGTTCTATAAAGAAGATACGCTGGACGATAAAATGGCGAAGTTATTTACAGATGGAACGATGAATACTGTATCACCTGAATTCAACAGTATCGAGCTCATTACTGCACTAGAAGAAGAAGCAAAATCGCATCCACTATATGCTACGTATAAAGAAAATATCGAGCTAGCGAAAAAAGTAATTAACGGTGAAGTCGTTACAGAAGGCAGAATAATAGTAGCTGAGCAACACGGAGATATGGTAAAGCACGCCAATGAACAATTGAAGTTCGGCTTCGGTAACAACCTGCAACCAACAGGACTTGCTGCTCAACCAGGCGATCAAATTATCGTTTACGTTGACGCAGCAACAAATGGACCATTACCACGCTTATCTTTTGCTCAACAAGAAGGTGCTTGGAACAGTTGGAGACAAGGCGTTAGCTTAAAAGTTGGTAAAAACGTGATTACGGTGCCGGCAGTTCCTAAAACTTCTTATAATAATAAGGCAGTCACACCGGGCGGAACAATTTATATTGAAAATCCATACACAGCTGAACAGCAAGGAAAAGCACCAACATTACGTTTTGAAGGTGTTGACAGAATTCCATTTGCTACGAAATCTACAAATGTAGAAGAGTTCAAACAATTTTTAATTGACTATAAGAAAAAAATCGATGACGACATTGCGAAGCATCCAAAAGTTGAAGATCGCGAAGTACTAGATATCGTAGAAGTTGTAAGTGACCATTTATTCTGGACAGGTACTGCAACTGGTGCTTATAAAACATATATAGAAAATGGCTATAGCCCACTACAAACAATTGAATCGTATAACCGTCTAATGGATGAACTATTTAAATATAACGGTTTAGATGGTCATAATGAAAAAAATGACCCTAAATTAATTCGAGAAAACGTACGACTTGCACAGCCTTATGCCTACATGTATGCAGCTGGCGATCACATCGGTACACTGGATGATGTCGTATCTGATATTTTAGTTCCTATCGAAGAAAAAGGCGGTTCATGGGGCGTTATCCATGAAATCGGTCATCGCATGGATATTGGGGTAAGAACTTACGGTGAAGTAACAAACAATATGCTACCACAGCATATGTCAGCATTTTACGGAAAAATCGATGGACGTATTCCATATGAAGCGAACATCTATAAAAACGTTCTAAAAGAAAACACAAAAGATTATAACGATCAAGGTCTGTTTGAAAAGCTAGCTGTATATTGGCAACTTGAAATGTATAGCCCAGGATATTGGGGTAAATTAAACTCTTTATATCGCGAACGTAATGTGACACTAACAGATGGTGATCGTTCTAAACAACAGTATTTAGTCGAATTCTCTTCTGAAGCACTTGGTTTAGATTTAAGTGAACATTTTGCTCGCCATGGTTTTGTTGTAACTGACGAAACGAAAGCAAAAACAAGTAAATATCCAAAACCAGATAAAAAAATATGGTATTTAAATAATAGTGCAGTCGACTATAAAGGTAATGGTTTAAAAGGTAAAGAAGTAAACGTAACATTCGCCTCAAACCAAGCTGCTAAAACAAATACATTATATTTATCGATTGATAAATCTTACCAAGATGATTTCTTAGGCTATGAAATATATAGAGATAATGAATTAATTGGCTTTACTAGTACTGCACAATTTATCGATAAAAATGTAGATACAACAAAAAATTATACGTACAAAGTTGTTGGTTATGACAAAAAATTAAATACGCTGAAACCAGTAGAAGTGAAGGCATTTACCCCTACCCTATCTGCTGAAGACTGTGTCACAGTAAAACTACATCAAGCATTTGATCCTATGGATTATGTAAAAGCAATTTCTTATAGCGGCAAAGATATAACAAAAACAGTCATTATCAAATCGAATACGGTAGATATGACGAAAAAAGGAAGCTATGAAGTAGTTTATGAAATAAATGATGAAGGCATTAAAGAAACAAAAACAATGAATGTTAACGTAATAAGTGACATGCAATATATTTCTGATATGACAGCTAAATCTGCAAAAGTAGGTTGGGGCTCATTACAAAAAGATAAATCAATTGCTGGAGGCACAATTACATTACTACGCCAAGGTGTAGATGCAACGTATGCAAAAGGACTTGGTGCACACGCGAACTCTGAAGTAGTGTATGACATCGAAGGAAAAGGCTTTGATTTCTTTGAAAGTTATATCGGAATCGATCAAGCAGCAAAAGGCAAAGCATCTTCTGCAACATTTGAAGTATGGGTCGATGGTGAACAGAAATTTGCAAGTGATGTATTTAAGGCGAATACAGATCATGGCTATATCAACATCCCTGTTACAGGTGCAAAAGAAGTGAAGTTAATTACAACGGATGCCAATGATAGCGGTAATTCCTCTGACCATACTATTTGGGCTGATGCGAAATTTGGCAAAGACTCAAGTCTACCTACGTTAACACTTTCAGAAGACTTGACATTAGTAAAGTTAAATAGTGAATTTGATTTTCTAAAAGATGTAACAGCATCTGATATTGAAGACGGTGATTTAAGTAAACAAATTAAAGTAACTACAAATGGCTTCAATACAAATAAATCAGGTACTTACCAAATCAAATATACAGTAACGGATAGTGATAACAACGTTGCAACGGCGACAAGAAATGTGTATGTCTATAGCGATGAAAAATTCGCCTCAGACATCGGCTGGAAATCTGCTCAAACAGCGTATAGTACTGTCAATAAAGACAAATCGTCTTCAGGTGGTTCAATAAAAGTACTGACAAATGGAGAAGTTAAGGAATTTGCCAAAGGGATTGGTACACACGCAAACTCTGAAATCGTCTATGATTTAACAGATAAAAATTACGATTACTTTGAGACACTCGTAGGTATTGATCGCAATATCGCTGAAAACGGAAATTCTAGCGTGACATTTAAAGTACTAGCTGACGGTCAAGAAGTATATAACAGTGGTGTCATGAAATATCAATCAGAAGCAAAACTTGTGAGAGTACCGCTTCAAGGTGTGAAAGAGTTAAAACTGATTGCAAATGATTCGGGCAATGGTAATGCATCAGATCATGCGAACTTTGCTGATGCTAAGTTCTATGTTTCAAACGGTATGCCGGAACTAACGATTCCTAAATCAGTTGCAACAAAAGTAGGAACGCCTATCAACATCGACGAAAGCTATTTAGCAACGGATGCTGAAGATGGTAATTTAACATCTCGAGTACAAGTAACTGGCTTAGAGCAAGTGAACTTCAATCGAGCTGGCCACTACGAAATTACGTACACAGTAGTTGATAGTGATGGCAATGAAGTAACGAAAAAGCGCACTATTTCAGTGGTAAATATGGAAGATTACCATTACTTAACTGATTTTGAATGGCAATCTACACAAAACAGCTATACAGCTCCTGTGAAAGATATCTCCATTAGTCACAATGCATTACGCTTAACAGGAGACGATGGTCGTGAAATAACATACGAACGAGGCATCGGTGCACATTCTAACTCAACAATCATTTATGATTTAACAGATAAAAACGCAGATTTCTTCACTGCATTTGTTGGTGTAGACCGCCAAATGTACGGTACGATAGGCTCAGTAACATTCCAAGTGTTTGTTGATGGAGAAAAGCAATTCGATAGTGGCTTAATGCAATCTCGTGATTCTCAAAAGTACATTGAAGTGAGCATTACTGGCGCCAAAGAGCTTAAACTTGTCGTAACAGACGGTGGCAACGGAAACGGCTCTGACCATGCATCATGGGGCGAGACGAAATTACATTTTGCTAATGCGGATCGCGTATTCACTGAAGATTTAACACTAGCACTTGAAGATGCTAAAACAGTTAATGTAGAAAACTACACAGCTGATACAATCCAAGCTTTACAAGCGAGCATGGCAAAGGCAGAAGAACTTCTTGCTAATACACAAGCTTCACAAGCACAAATCGATCAAGCTTTAGAGGAGCTATTACAAGCAAAAGCTGCTTTAGTAGCAATTGACTTCAGTCAAATTATACCAATTGCAGACAACCAGCTTAAAGTAGCTATCCAGCAAACGCTAGGACTGTCAGGAGAAATCACTTTAGGTGATATGATTACACTGACAAGTCTACATGCACCAAATGCACGTATTACAAGTCTAGATGGCTTACAATATGCTAAAAATTTAACATCACTTGATATTTCGGCTAATAGCATTACTGATTTCTCGCCATTGAAAAATCTAAGTAAATTAGAAAACATCACTGCGCACCCACAAATCGTTGAAGTATCTAGCTTAACGGGTCCTGAACTAACAGTGGAAAATCTAGTAAAAGGATTAGATGGTAACTATCTTAACCCTTACCAAATAGCGCTAAGAAATACGAAAACAATGAAAGAGATTTCAGTAGATGTGGACCAGCTTACACCGAACGCAGACCACTTTACAATCGACCTTTCTCAAGAAGAACAAGGCATGTACATGCTAGTCATTGCGTATAAGCTAAACGAAGACACACTTATTCAATTAACTTATTTTGTAAAAAACTAGTTATATCGCTGTCATAAAAACTCCTCCCCTTTTAAATACAATGCCCGCGGATTTTTCGTGGGCGTTTTTGATTGTAGACAATAGTTAAATGGAAACAAATAAATCTAATTGAACAAAGAAAAACCCCAAATAGTAACACTATAAAGTGTCCCTACTCGAGGTTTGTTCATATTTTTTATTAAATGTTTACTCAATGAACGCTAATATGAGCTTCCAAATCTAACTCACTCATTTTAAAATACGTCGTGAATCGTTTAGACAAAGCTTGTGTGATGGCTTCACTTTGTTCATCATTCAACGGTTTTGCATAAACCATGACAATGCCAATATTTTCGCTACCCTGCTCTAATGGATTCATCACTACATCTTCTTTCAAAATTAACGCATTGTTCATCGCAACAAAATTTAACACCGTATTTTGCAACATTTTTCTTTCTCTTGGATTTAACCCCACAGTATCAATTATTTCAACCGTAACATAATTCATACTTTGCACCTCCATAAAATGTTGTGAAAATTCTTTTTTTATTTTACTATTTTTATTCCCTACTGAAAATTATTTAATTAAGAAACGATAGTAGATTGTTATTTTCATGTGGTTAGTGAATAAAAGCGAAATGTTAGATTCAACAAATCGGTAGTAACGAGAGTATTAGCTTACGTTGTGTTGAACGGAAAGTGTCGCATAAAAAAAGACGAACAGCACCTAAAGCTGTTCGTCTTTTTTTATTCTTTAAATTTTAAAATGACCCACAATTGTTTGTAAGTCCATCGCTTGATTACTTAAATCATTTGCGACTGCGCTTATTTCTTGTAAAGTTGAAAGCTGTTGTTGTGAAGCTGCTTGTGAACCTTCTGCCTGTTCAGCTGTCGTTTCTGATAAAGCTGCAATTTGTGTAACTGAAGCAGAAACTTGTTCAGTACTTGCGGAAATTTCCTCTGTCACAGCAGAGATGTTTTCAATCTGTGTTCTCATATGATCAACTGCTTGTACAATATCATTGAAAGATGTGCCTGCATTTTCGATTATTTCTACACCTGTTTCAACGGTACGTAAGCTTTCACGCATTGCTAGTTCCACATTTTTTGTATCTTTTTGTATTTCATTCGTAAGCGTTACAATTTGTCCTGCAGATTTGTTCGATTCCTCTGCTAATTTTCTTACCTCATCGGCTACTACAGCAAATCCTTTTCCCGCTTCTCCTGCACGTGCAGCCTCGATTGCAGCGTTTAATGCTAACAGATTCGTTTGTTCAGTAATACCTGTAATTACTTTTGAAATATTTTCAATATCTTCTGTTTGTTTACTTAAACGTTGAATAAGTTCAGTCGTTACCTTTGTTGATTCATAAATCGTTGTCATTTGTTTACTTGCCGAAGAAATATTCGTCACACCTTGACTTGCAACTTCTGTTGTCTCAGAAGCGGAAGTTCGAAGGACATGTGAAGATTGCGCAATATGTTGGACAGCACTAGCTGTTTCATCCATTGCGACAGCATTTTCCCGCGCTGATTGTGCAGTCGTTAAAGTGTTTTCAGATGCGGCTTCTGCTTGATTTGCGATATCAACAGAAGATGCGGTCACTTCTTCCGTTGAAGCACTTAATTGTTCAGCAGACGCACTTAATTGACTAGCACTTTCTGCAAACTGATTTAAAAGTTTTCTCAAAGTATCTTTCATAAAATTAAAGTCTACCGCAAGTTGCCCTAACTCATCCTTAGAGCGAAGTTGAATATCCTCGGCTGTTAAATCCCCCGCTGCAATTGTCTTTACTCCATGTTGTAATTGACGTAAAGGTACAGCAATCTTCTTATTCAATATATAAGCGATGACACTCCCTACTAAAATTGATACTAAAATGATGCTAATAGCGATAAAGAATGATTCTTTTGCATTTTGATTTGCTTCTTGCTGAGCTTGATCGAAATTGGCTTCAATTAAATCATTTAACCCTTCAGACGCATCTATTGCTTCCCCACGAATAGGAATAACATTTTTAGTGTAATAAGCAGCAGCTGCAAAAACGTCTTCATTTTGATTTAATGCGATGACCTTTTCAAGTTCATTTTCAAACGTATCCACTTTTTCACTTGCATTATTTAACGTTTGTTTCTCATCATCTGCATCAAATTGCTCCTTAAGTAGGTTCATCGTTTCATCAATTATGGATTGTGTTTCACGCACATGATTTAACGACTCTTCATCTCCTAAAAGATAAGTTTGTACTTGTGAACCTTCCAAAGCTATGTATTTATTGAGGTCACCCGTCGCATAAAGCTGAGGGAGCCCAACTGCTAATGTATTATTGTAATCCTTACTGATGTCAATAATTTGCAAATAAATACTTGAACCAGAAACAAGCGTTATTAACATCATTGTAATAAACCCTAAAACTAATTTCTTTGTAATAGACATACTAAACTCCTTTTTCAATAAAATGGTTATAATTAGTCATTATAGACTATATTTACGTTTTTATCTATATAGTATTTACTACCATTAATATTTTATTTAAAATAAAAGTATCCCGATTAATTCAAAAAACAGTAAGTATTTTAATAATTATTACTAATGTCGCATGATACAATAATCACAAAATTATTAATTAGCTTATAAAAATGGATATATAACAAAAAAAGAAGGAGATATTTAATGAGTACTGATTTTTTAGAAGATAAACTGCGTGAAACATTTTCACATTTGCAATCTATTGAAGGCGTAAAATCGGTTGATAGCATTTTAGAGCGTTTAAACGACGAGAAAATTTTTCCCGAAATTACTACATTAATATATAATGCAAAATACGAATTAGTTTATTTATACGAAGAACAACAAGTAGTATTAAAAACTATTAAAGAAGGAATAACGCTCGATACAAAGTTTATGAACGAAATACATTTGATTCATCAATATAAAGACATGATTGAGTGTATCCTAACAGGAATCATCGCAACCGATAAAATTAAAAACTACTCGCTTAACCTGCTTTCACTTAAATATAGCGAGTTAATTCAAAGTATTTAACGGACAACAAAAAACCGATGAACGAGAAAATCGCTCATCGGTTTTTTTGTGTAGTCATTAGGTTAGGGAATGTATTATTTTATATAAATACCCTGAATTGGTTCTTTTGCGGAGGGCGGCGACTCCTGCGGGAACAGCACAATACGTAAGACGCTACAGGCGGCGCGACTGCGACGGTTGCGGCTTACGATGTGCCCGCGGAAAGCGTCCGCCCGTAGCGGAAATCATCCGTAGGAGTTATCATTTTTTTCAATTGATTGGAGCGGAGGGCGGCGACTCCTGCGGGAACAGCACAATACGTAAGACGCAACAGGCGGCGCGACTGCGACGGTTGTGGCTTACGATGTGCCCGCGGAAAGCGTCCGCCCGCAGCGGAAATCATCCGTAGGAGTTATCATTTTGACGTGTCCATTCATATTGAATATCAGGTAAATTCTCTTCATTTTCATGACCTCTACCTATAACCTCAAATCCGTGCTTTTCATAGAAACGTTGTGCATTTTCGTTTACTTCAAATGTGTATAATGTTAATCTCCCACTTGAATGGGCTTTCGCTTTATTTAATAATGTTTTACCTATACCGCACCCCTGGTAATCGATATGAATATACAGTTGGCTTACTTCACTATCATTATAGGCAATCATGCCAACAACTGTTTCCTCTATGAACGCTACATCTATTTGAAACTGTTCAAGTAATATATGATTTAAAAAATATATATGATTTTCAACGCTATGCATTTCTTTCTGTCCAATTGCCTGTTCCTTGCTATCTCGCCACATCGCTACTGTTTGTTCAGAAAATTCAGGGCTGTATGGCATGATTGATATTTTATGTTGGCTCATTAGAGTCCTCCCTTCCTTGTACTAACTTGCGGTGTAATGTCTAACAGCTGTAATAACAAATTTCTTGCTAGTTCAAAAATTATATTCCCCATAGAAATTATGATAGGCAATTCTTTTTTAATTTCCGTAAGTTGTTTTAAAATATCCTTCATATTTCCGCCAATGTCTTTTTCTAGTTAAGACTCCGCCATAAACTCTTCTATTGATATTCTAAATTCATTGTATGGATCATTCATTGTTAAATCTAAAATAAGATTAAATATATCGTTTGATAACTCCGGGTAATTTTCTAGTAAAATAATACCTGCATTATAAAATACGAGTAGATAATTGTAGTTAAGGTGTTCTGTTTTTTCAGTTAATCCATTTAACAAAAATTGTACGTTGAAATTATATTTGGCATTCAAAAATTTCTCAATTTCAGCATCAGTTGGAACGGGGTAACCTACGCTTTCAAAAAAAGATAGATCGTCAGAATAATTTTCATTCATTGAAAATTGGTTAATATCTTTATAATGTTCACTATAATCCTGATCAGTTTTAAATGTCTGTACAATATAGCTAAATGTTGCTTCTTGCTCTTCTAAAGATTTATTTAATATGTCTTTTACTAATTCCATATGACGACGTAAAGTTTCTAAATCATTTGTGTCATATAATGGACTATCTAAATCAGAGCCTGAAATTAAAATTTCCGATAAATCAACAGCTCCGAGATATTCATTTACTTGCATTCCGCCTTGTATTATTTTAGTTGGTAATATGTATTCACTATCCGGAAAATCAGAAATAACTAAATCTAAATATGTATTCGCTAAATCCCATCTTTGATCATTGATCGCTATGAGTGCTTTTGTATACGGTTCAGGGATTTCTTGAATTATTTGTTCTGCGGCCTTTTCATCTGTAACAGCCTCTATAGTTTCCTCTTTGTTTTGCTCTAAAGCCTTTTCCTCTTTCTCACTACTATTACAACCAGCTAAAAACAAAGCAAGGGTTAGGACAGTAGTAGCAAAGTACTTATATTTTTTCATAAGACTCACTCCTTTAGTTTCATAATCTAAATATTACCATCAATTGCAATGAAAAACAGTTAGAAATTATAAAAGAAAGTAGGCTAGGACATAGCTTTCATATTGATTTCTTTTAACAATAAATAAAATTTAGAGGAGAGCACTAGTTGAAGGGTAGCTGAGGTAGTTACTGCTACACAGAACGCACAGAATGTAAAAACGCAATTACTGCACGCAAACGAGTTGTGGCTTACGGTGTGCTAAGCGAAAAGTTGTCGCCGTAACGGACAACAACGTTACAGCAAAAAAGTGTTAGATTGATTGCTATCAATCTAACACTTTTTCTCATTTGTCCCAGCTATGTTGTGGTCACCAGTTCAGTTTTGTAATTTGACCTAATCCCTTAACATCTAACATATTTACGTTTAAAGCCAATTCTACCTTTTTCTATTTCCTTTTGAATTCCTTCATAAGCGTGAAGGAAGCTGCTTTTTTTATTGTCCTTTTTCATTTCTACTGGACCTACCTCTTTGGCAGTTGCAAGTGCCATGTCGTGCAGTGGTAAATACGAAACGCCTACCGTATTTAGAAAGTTATTCATAGCAGATTTCGTTCGCTCTGGCGAATCATGAATAGTATTTTTCACAATTTCTAACATACTGGCAATCTTGTCTTCGGAAAATTCAACATCTTTTCGATTTCCTAAAAGCCAGCAGTAGCAACTCCAGCCCGCAGACATTCTCAGCTCTTCCCCACTAGCAATCCATTTATCAGCAACTTGTTGTGCAATATCCGCTTCCGCTAAAGTAACAGCTACCACATAATCAGACAACATATAAAAATATGCCGTATCTATCCAACGATCAAAATCAGATTCCGCCATTGCTTTTGGATCGGCAATAATACCAGCAAAATACATTGCATCATAGTTCCCCGAAGCATAAAGCTCTTCCGCTAAAGGTTGATTAATCTTTATTTTCTTCGCTATAGGCTTCATTGCACCTGTTGCCACTCCAAAAAGCGGCTCATGTGCACCATTGGACATGTACATTTTTTTAGTCCGTTCCTTCCCTAGCGCTTCAAGCTCCTGCATTACTATTTCAAAATTCATTATTTGCACCCCCTTCGTTTTAGCATTTTACTATTTTTTCAATCTCGAATATATCACCATTATCCTATATTAAAGTATCATTTGTCAGCTGAGGTATTTTTTAATATTTGCATGTTAATAAGTGGCTTTTTTCACCTTTTATTTCCTAATCCCCACCAAAAATTCTGCTATAATCATTTTTTTTTGCTTTTTTATCAACTTTCTATTAATATCACTTAGTTACCATTATTCAGTAAAGCTTAATTAAAATTCAATACGTACGGTTTCTTTTTATTAAATTGGGCAATATACACATTATAACTACAATTAAAATAAAAGAAGTTTCTATGCGAAAAGTAATTTTATTACAAGCTAACACATCATGATTTAATTCATCAGGAGGTTACATATGCAATACATTATTTCAATTTTAGGTATTCTCATTGTGTTATTTTTGGCTTGGTTGGCAAGTTCCAATCGAAAAGAGATAAAATTCAAACCAATTATCACAATGATTATCATTCAAATTCTATTGTCATTGTTATTATTAAATACAGAATTTGGATTAATCATTATTAAGGGCATAGCTACTGTTTTTAACAAGTTGCTCGAATATGCAGGTGAAGGTGTTTCCTTTGTCTTTGGCGGCTTGGCGAACGAAGGAGAAGCTCCATTCTTTTTAACAGTGTTGCTACCAATTATATTTATTTCTGCATTAATTGGGATTCTTCAGCATTTGAAAATCCTACCATTCATTATGAAGGGTATTGGATGGGTATTAAGTAAAGTAAATGGAATGGGAAAACTTGAATCTTATAATGCTGTTGCTTCATTGATGGTCGGTCAATCAGAGGTTTTCATTACATTAAAAAAACAACTCGGCCTCCTTTCAAAACAACGTTTATATACTCTATGTGCGTCGGCAATGTCGACTGTCTCTATGTCCATCGTTGGTGCTTATATGACGATGCTCGAACCAAAATATATTGTTACGGCATTAGTTTTAAATTTATTTGGCGGTTTTATTATCGCTACAATTATGAATCCGTACCAAATTGACCCTAACGAGGATATATTAGAAATCGAGCATGAAAAGCAATCCTTCTTTGAAATGCTCGGCGAGTATATTCTTGATGGTTTTAAAGTTGCCATTATCGTCGGGGCCATGTTAATTGGGTTCATTGCATTGATGGCTGGATTCAATAGTGTGTTTGAGCTATTGTTCGGCATTTCGTTCCAAAGTATTCTAGGTTATATCTTTGCACCAGTTGCCTTCATCATGGGGATTCCTTTCTCTGAGGCAGTTAGTGCTGGATCAATTATGGCGACTAAACTGGTAACGAATGAATTTGTGGCGATGTTGGATTTATCCGGAGGCGATCATCACTTTAGTGAACGTACAATGGGTATTCTTTCTGTCTTCCTCGTTTCCTTTGCCAACTTCTCATCAATTGGTATCATTGTCGGGGCTGTCAAAAGTCTAAATGAAAAACAAGGGAATGTAGTCGCACGCTTTGGATTAAAATTATTATTTGGTGCTACACTTGTAAGCGTACTATCAGGTATCATTGTTAGCTTAATTTTATAAAAAAGGAAGTGGCGTGCACCACTTCCTCAGCGAGTCGAGACAAAAGGCATTAAGAAGTCATTCTTAATGCCTTTATCTTTTTTAGTAACGGTGCCAGGCACTCAAACAATTCTATTAGTTGGTGGGAGTGGACCGCGGATAGCGAGGGTTGCAGCTTACGCTGTGCCCGCGGAAAGCGTCCGCCCGTAATGGAAATCGACGGCAGAAGTCTTTTATATTTATTTTGACTAAACCTTTTTATCCCATGACCACAATTTTTTTATTAAAAGTAGACTGTTTTCATTGCCTATTAAGTTGATTGGAGTGGAGGGCGGCGACTCCTGGGGGAACGCACGGCACGTAAGACGCAACAAACCGCGCGTTAGCGAGGGTTGCGGCTTACGCCGTGCCCGCGGAAAGCGTCCGCCCGTAACGGAAATCAACGGCAGAAGTCTTTTATATTTATTTTGACTAAACCTTTTTATCCCATGACCACAATTTTTTTATTAAAAGTAGACTGTTTTCATTGCCTATTAAGTTGATTGGAGTGGAGGGCGGCGACTCCTGCGGGAACGCACGGCACGTAAGACGCAACAAACCGCGCGTTAGCGAGGGTTGCGGCTTACGCCGTGCCCGCGGAAAGCGTCCGCCCGTAACGGAAATCAACGGCAGAAGTCTTTTATATTTATTTTGACTAAACCTTTTTATCCCATGACCACAATTTTCTTATTAAAAGTAGACTGTTTTCATTGCCTATTAAGTTGATTGGAGTGGAGGGCGGCGACTCCTGCGGGAACGCACGGCACGTAAGACGCAACAAACCGCGCGCTAGCGAGGGTTGCGGCTTACGCTGTGCCCGCGGAAAGCGTCCGCCCGTAACGGAAATCAACGGCAGTATTTTTATTTTAATTTAATAACCATTTACAAAGTTCGAGATTGTTTCGATTTCGTCTTCTGTCAGTTCTCTTTGTACGTGTTTTTCATATTCCTTAATAATGCTCTGCTTGTCTCCGCCGAAACGATCTGTAAAGTTGGCGATTGTTCGAAGTTTCGCTACTTCTTGATTAAACTCTTCTTTACTAATCGGCTGTTGATGAGAAGGGATATATGTATCCGCATCAAATTGCTCTAATTCATCCAACAAGCGCAGCGTTTCCTTAACTGTATAGTTTTCTTTTACAGCGTAAAGATTAGGATAAATACAGTCAGCAAGGAAAAGAATCTTTTCTTCTTTGATATAGACAACTACTGAATCAGAAGCATGGTCCCCTCCAACATGTTGAATGATACAAGTTACCCCGCCTAAGTCCATTTCCGCACGTTTTTCAAACGTCACATCTGGTAAAACAATCTTAATATCTCGGTGATCTTTGAATTCTTCTTTAATGGCTCTAGCGCAAAATTCAATTTCAATTCCCTCTTTTACTCGCTCATCAATTGCTTCATCAGACCATGAGAACGGAATTAATTTCTCCATTTCTTCTTTTGTTGCTTTGGAAGCGATGGATACAATATTACGTAGTGCTGACAGGCCAAAAATATGATCCCAATGCCAATGTGTTAGAACTACTATATCAGCATTAGGAACCCCCATTTTTAAAAGTTCTTCCTGAAAATATTGTACATGATCTTCCGAGTTACCTGCATCGATCATTAATGTCTTGTTATTGCCAACTACCATTCCTAGAATGGGGCGGTCGGTTTCTGATATTGGCGTGATATACCAAAAACGTTCACCTATTTTGTTAATTGAGTGCATAATAAATTATCTCCTTCCATTTATAATAGTTTAATTCAAAAAGTAATAATTTACTCTTTTGAAGAATTTTTTTGTGAATAAGAAGCAATTGCATGGCGCTTTATTCTACTTCGGTTGATAATATCGGGGGCTTAAAGGATATAAAAGGTTTGGAACTAGAAAGTAAAGGGAAAATAGTGCTTAAATTCATGATACTAGCGAAAATGGTAATTGTAGTACAGGACATATAAACAATCGAACTTCATTTACAAAATTCAAGTTCAATACGATATCGATGTGAAAGTTTCCGCACTGGTCCAATTAAAAAGATGGAGTGAAATTATATTTTCATTCCATCTTTTATTACTTTATAAATGATAAATTAGGTTGTCGAGGTTTTAAATTGCATTTTATACCTTTTTATTTATATAATTACCATATTTAGTATTTAAATTAACCACTATTTTCCACTTAACGTAGGTTTAATTTCAAATACAATGATTTTTGAAGGGGTGATTGTATGTTGAAAAATATGAATAATTATACTTCAAAAGGAGAATTCACTTCCGTTATACTGGCTTCCCTCATAGGATTTTCTCAAGTCGTTTTTATTGAAAATGCCATTTCAGGCTTCATTATTTTATTAGCTATTACGATTTATTCTTATAAATTGGGCATCATTTCACTTTTATCTTCTATTGTCGGCACACTAATCGGAAAAATAGGAGGTGCGCAAGAAAATAGTGTTAGGTCTGGTCTATTTGGATATAATTCTGTCTTAACAGCTTTGGCCATTTCATTATTTTTAACTGGAACTTCTAGGTGGGGCATCGCACTATTAGGAGCAATGATTGCAGCGATTTTTACAGCAACAATGATGCATTTTTTGAAAAATATAGACATGCCCGTCCTTACTTTTCCTTTTATCATCCTAACATGGTTTATCCTATTAGCTTCTTACAAACTAAACGTATTCCATTTAAGTGAATCTTTAGTACCCCAAAGTTTATCTTACTGGCAACTAAATATTGCAGGTGAGTTAAATTGGGCTGTAGGTTTTTTGAATAATATTGAGCAAATCTTTTTTTTGAATCATCCTTTATCAGGTGTACTTCTTTATACCGCTATATTTTGGGCTAGTTGGAAACTTGGTTTAAATGCTGTGATAGGAAGTGTCGTCGCTTTAGTCTTATCATATGGACTTGGAGGAGAACATGCTTTAATAATAGGAGGTCTTTACGGCTACAATGCGATATTAACATGTATGGCAGTCTCTACTGTATTTAGTACCAAATCTAATCGTTTTAGAATTATTTCAGGTATTCTAGCGACATGTGTAACCATACCGCTTACTGCTAGTTTTAGTACTTGGCTTTTACCATATGGCCTCCCTGTTCTAACGATTCCATTTGTCCTTAGTACTTGGCTCTTCTTAGGTGCTAGAAAGGTAATTCCTAATTTGTAAATAGAAAAATTCTTCAGCTGGAGAATTTAAATATTTTATAAGTACGTGATAACGACCAATAAAAAATGACATCTTACATAAATACTGGTCGTTTTGCGTACTTTGTATTTCTATTACCTTTTGACTCACCATCTCTGATCACACCCCCGATTAATTCATTCACAAATCACCAGTAATAATAGCTATAAAAAAATTATATACTAGGAAATAAATCAAACTATCCTCTTCGAAAATGCTCCATAATTCTCTTTAAATAAAACTTATTCTCTTTTAAACTATTTTTATGTTGACAATCGTATTTTAAATTAATATACTATTCCAAATTAAACCATAAAAGGGTAAATTAATCTAACTTAACTGGTACGTACATCACAATAAGTTTACAGCACATAAAAGTTAATCCATTATTCCTACTGTCGTTAAACTCCTTGGTTTACTGGTTGTAGCATTCATCATTATAAGGTTTGTTACTGTCGATCATATAATAGCTCAAACTTTATTAATTCAAGCTACAATGCCTGCTCTAACATTGTCATCTATTTTATTTAGTAAATTTAATGCGAACGATAAATTAGGTGCAATTGTAACAGTAATTTCAACAATTTTTTCTTTATTGTCAATACTATTGCTTCTTTTAATTTTTGTTAAATTAAATTACTTTTAGGAGGAATTATATGATGAAGGTTGATTTACTTATAAGAAATGCAAATATTATCACTTTAGATGCTCAAAGTACTCGTGCTAATGTTGTAGCTTCTTATAGAGGAAGAATTGTAGGAATATGGTCTAAAGCGGAATTTAATAAAGCAAAGGATTCATTAGCTCCAGAAAAGGATTTTAAAAAACTCGATTTAAATGGTGCAACGTTAATCCCTGGTTTCATCGATACTCATAACCATCTATTTATGTATGCTTTAAATAAGGCGCAAGTTGATTGTTCATCTCCGCAAAATAAAAGTATTTCAGATATCCTCTACAATTTAGAGGCATTTCATCAGAAACAAAATGACAGTAGTTGGATTTTAGGTTTTGGCTATGATGATACAATGCTCACTGAGAACCGACACCCTACTAAAGAAGACTTAGATAAAGTAAGTACAGACCGACCTATTATTGTCCGTCATATTTCAAATCATATTGCAGTTGTAAACTCCAAAGTACTGGAACTAGCGAAAATAGATGCTTCTGTGAAAGACCCAGAAGGAGGGCATTTTGGTCGAGATGCATCAAATAATTTAAATGGGGTTTTATACGAACATGTGGCAATGAGCTTTGTTTACGATTATATCCCTGCCCCTTTAAAAGAAGAAGTTATAGATTTAATTCGCGTCGCTGCTCAAGATTATGTTGCTCAAGGGATTACTACTAATACTGATGCAGCAGTTGGGCATTCAGAATACGATATTCATATGGATGTAATAAGAGATACAAAACATCCCATGAGAATGCGATTAATGTTTATGTATAATGTGTTATTGGAAGATGGCTTTTTTGAAAAGTATAATGCAAATCAACTAAATCAAAAAATATTAGAAGACTCAAATGGCATGGCTAAATTAGATAGTGTGAAGCTATTCCAAGACGGCTCGATTCAGGGGCTTACTGGAGCATTACGTCAACCGTATTATAATGATCCAAATTTATTTGGGGACCTTATTTTTCCACAACAAACTTTGAACGATTACGTATTAAATTTCCATAGTCGTGGCTTTAGAATTGCCACACATGGGAATGGGGATCGTGCGATAGGCTCTATCCTTGAAGCCTATCAACACGCACTTGACACTTCTCCAAGGACTGACCACCGTCATCGGATTGAACATGTCCAAACTGCTACACCAGAAGATTTGAAGTTAATGAAAGACTACAATATTGCTGCTTCATTTTTTATTAATCACATTTATTACTGGGGCGACCGCCATAAAAACATCTTTTTAGGGCCTGAAAGAGCAGAAAGGATAAATCCATTGAAAGAAGCAGAGGACTTAGGTTTGTTGTATACATTACATTCGGATTGTCCAGTTACTCCGATTTCCCCGCTCTTCTCAATATGGGCAGCGGTTAATCGTGTGACGAGTGGAGGACATGTACTTGGAGAAGGACTAAAAATTAATGTTGAAACCGCATTAAAATCAATGACAATTTACGGAGCTCAATTAAACTTCGACGAACAAGATTTAGGTAGTATTGAAATAGGAAAATTCGCTGATTTTGCTATTTTAGATAAGGATCCAACAGCAGTTGATCCTATGACCATTAAAGATATCAATATTTTATTTACGATAATTAATGGCGAAATAGTATTTGAAAATAAAGAGTTAGCTTTATCAAAGATTAAATAATTACTATCCCCCAATAGTAACTATTTATAGATGTTAGACAAACTACTGACAATCCTCATCCGTCAGTAGTTTTCCGAATATTACAAAAATAAAGCATCTATTCTATTCCTTTAGACAAATTTTAGTAAAGCGTTGATTTTTTCAAGAAGCTCCCTTTCCGCAAGTACAGCATCGACTAATTTTATTTAACAGAATCTTTTGACTTATTTTTCATTCCATTTTAGAGTCCTAATATTCTCTCTTTCCGCTTCATCCTTGAGTTAAATTACCTATGAAATAATTTATATACTAAACAATATTTCTCTTTTAAATCATTTTTTTCTACTTAAACACTATTATTATGTTGACAACTATATTTTAAATTTATATACTATTCCAAAATAAACCATGGAATTGTAAATAAATTAACTCAACTGGTACGTACGTCATGATAAGTTAAATTTATTTGCTATTTAGAAAGGAGTTATTCTATGTCCCGAAAAACTTTTTTTAATGTCTTAATTGGTCTTGTTCTACCTGTTGCTAGTGTCATTGGTGGGTTAATTTATTTTCGTTACTCTGAACATTTTATTTTAGGTTTTCCAATTCTTTATTTTTGGATGTTCCTGTGGTTCATACTGACATCTATTTGTATTTCTTGTTCTTGGTTTTTCTTCGATAAAAAAAATTATGATTAATTACAAGGTGGGATAGATAATGGCAGTTACAATCTTCATTAGTGTTCTTATTTTTTCTCTAATTCTAGCAGTTCTTTCAAAAGGAAAATCAAAAAAAGACAATGTAGCAGATTATTTAGTTGGTGGCAGATCTTTTAACGGATTTATCTTATTCTTTCTCGCTATCGGCGAAGTTTATAGTATTGGAACAATAATTGGGTTTCCTGGAGGTATATACGCAAAAGGGGCTAGCTATGGAATATGGTTTCTAGGATACATTCTTTTAGCATATCCAGTTGGTTACTTCCTTTCTCCTCTTATTTGGCGGGCTGGTAAACACTACAATGCGATGACCGCTCCTGATTTGTTCAAAAGCCACTTTTCTAGCAGACCTTTAGAGTTACTAGTGGCATGTACTTGTTTACTTTTCCTCATTCCTTGGGGACAGTTACAATTTGAAGGGCTTATAGTAGCCTTAAATGCTTTAGGCTTCGATTTCCCACCTATTATTGCTGTATTCATTGCTGGAACAATCGCATATGTTTATGTTGCGATTTCTGGAGTTAAAGCACCTGCTGTTATTTCGATTTTAAAAGACATTCTGCTATTCGCAGCCATCATTATCGTAGGGTGGGCAGCATTTTCAAAACTCGATGGTGTAAAAAATCTATTTACTACTGCAAAGGAACACGGTGCTTCAGTGTCATTTGGTTCGACAGAACAAGTCACATTTTCAATAACGACAATTATTTTCCAAGCAGTAGCTTTCTATTGTTTCCCATTTATTATAAATGTATTGTTCACTAGTAAATCAGAAGGGACAATTAAACGCGCCCAAAGATTTATGCCACTGTATATGCTTATGTATCCATTCTTAATTGCTGCGGCATATTTTGCTTTAATTGCTTTGCCGAACATCGATAATCCTAACCATGCATTTATTGCAACATCAATTGAATTATTACCTTCATGGGTAGTTGGATTAGTAGCTGCTGGAGCCGCACTTTCAGGGCTGTTAGTACTAGCCGTTATATCTTTAGTAGTCGGTGGTATTTTTACTCGTAACATTGTGACAAGTATTCCAGAAAATAAACAACGCAAATGGTCACAAGTCGTTGTTGTTGTTTATTTATTAATTTCAATGTTGTTAACTGTTTCACTTCCAAGCTTAATGCTCAATCTAATCAACACAGCTTATTTTGGCTTCGGTCAAATATTACCTGGTATTCTTTCAATTATTTTTTGGAAAAGAGCTACAGCTATAGGAGTAGGTGCAGGTATTCTAACTGGTACGGCAATCGCCTTATCCTTCCAATTTGCAGGTATTAGTATATTTGCAATCAATACCGGGCTTATTGCATTATGTTTCAACTTCCCTGTCTTGATTATCGTGAGTCTACTGACATCTAAAAATAAACAGCTGCTCACGCCGATAGTATCTGTGCGCATGGAAAAATAGTTTAATAATGATTGTTTTAGGAAGTGCATGAAATGGAGTATTCTGTTGTTTTTGAATCAATTTTATTAATAGGGTTTATGATTTTAATAGGTGTATTACTCGCTCGCATTACACCTATTAATGATAGTACTCGTAAAACCTATACGCTTATTATCGTGAATGTAGCGATGCCCTGTATTATTTTGTCGAGCATATTTAAGGTAGATATTAGTCCTTCTATTCTTAAAAATATCGGAATGGTATTTGGACTATCAATTATTATATGTTTAATTGGCATTTTACTAGGATGGCTATTGATTACTATTTTTGATAAGGACAGTTCGATTAAACCTGAAATTGCCCTTCTCTCAGGCCTTGGCAATACAGGTTTCATCGGGATACCATTATGTGCCGCGATTTTAGGTCCTAAAGGTGCTTTATATGCTGCAATTTTTGATGCAGGTGTGGACTTAGTAATATGGACTGTTGGCGTTATGCTGCTACAAAAATCGATGAAATTTTCATTTAGCACGTTGAAATCGATGATCAATATTCCAACCATTGCAATTGTATGTGGCTTATTCTTTGCTTTTGTTAATTATCGTCCTCCCGTTATTTTTATTACATTAACAAACCAATTAGCTGCACTTGCATCACCACTTGCCATGTTTTATATCGGAATACTAATAATGTCTGTAAACAAAGCTCAATTTACAGCACTTAAAAGTAAATCAATCATTCCTACATTGGTTAAACTCCTTGGTTTGCCGGCTGTAGTGTTCATCATTATAAGTTTTATTACTGTCGATCAAGTTATTGCACAAACCTTATTAATTCAAGCTACAATGCCTGCTCTGACATTGTCTTCTATTTTATTTAGCAAATATAATGCGAATGATAAATTAGGCGCTATTGTTACTGTTATATCAACAATATTTTCTTTGTTATCGATACCGTTACTTCTATTAATATTGGTTAAATTAAATTACTTTTAGGAGGTCAATAAAATGTTAAAAGTTGATTTACTTATTAAAAATGCAAATATTATTACTTTAGATGCTCATAGTACACGTGCTAATGTTGTAGCTTCTTTTGAAGGAAGAATCGTAGGAATATGGTCTAAAGATGAATTTAATCAAATTAAAGATTCATTAATTTTTAAACAAGACATGAATGAAGTAGATTTAAATGGCGCAACGTTAATCCCTGGTTTCATCGACACACATAACCATCTATTAATATATGCGCTAAACAAGTCTCAAGTAGATTGTTCCCCTACAAATAATAAAAGTATTACCGATATCATCTATAAGTTAATGGAGTTCCATAATAAACGAGCTGACAGCAGTTGGATTTTAGGCTTTGGCTATGATGATACAATGCTAATAGAAAATAGGCACCCTACAAAAGAAGACTTAGATAAAGTAAGTACGGATCGACCTATATTTATCCGCCATATTTCAAATCATCTGGCAGTTGCAAACTCAAAAGCACTGGAAATCGCTGAGTTAGATGCTTCTATTCAAGACCCAGCTGGAGGTCATTTTGGTCGAGATGAATTCAATAATTTAAATGGTGTTTTATATGAGCCAGCTGCCATGGACTTAGTTTTCAATAGTATACCTACTCCATCGAACGAAGAAGTAATTGAGTTAATTCGAATAGCTTCACAAGATTATTTAGCACAAGGAATCACAACGAATACAGATGCAGGGGTTGGATTAACATTAGGTCCAATCGAATACGATATCCATATTGAAGCTTTGAAAGAAAAAGCACATCCAATGAGAATGCGATTAATGATTATGAATGATTTGTTATTGGAAGGTGGCATTTTTGAAAAGTATAATGCGACTCAACTTAATGAGAAAATTTTAGAGGATTCTAATGGCATGGCCAAATTAGATAGCGCAAAACTATTCCAAGATGGTTCGATTCAGGGGCTTACAGGCGCATTACGTCAGCCATATTATAATGATCCGAATTTATACGGGGACCTAATTTTCCCACAACATATTTTGAACAATTACGTATTAGATTTCCATAATCGAGGCTTTAGAATAGCGACACACGGCAATGGAGACCGTTCCATAGGCTCTATCCTTGAGTCATATCAATATGCACTTGATACTTCTCCAAGCAGTGATCATCGTCATCGAATTGAACATGTTCAAACTGCTACACCTGAAGATTTAAAATTAATGAAAGACTACAATATCGCTGCTTCATTCTTCATTAATCATGTTTATTACTGGGGCGATCGCCATAAAAATATCTTTTTAGGGCCTGAAAGAGCAGAGAGAATGAACCCACTCAAAGAAGCTGATGATTTAGGTTTGTTGTATACGTTACATTCAGATTGTCCTATTACGCCTATTTCTCCACTCTTTTCAATATGGGCCGCAGTTAATCGCATGACGAGAGACGGGCATGTACTAGGTGAAGGACAAAAAATAGATGTTGAAGGTGCGTTAAAATCTATGACAATTTACGGTGCCCAATTGAATTTCGACGAACAGGATTTAGGCAGTATTGAAATAGGGAAATTAGCTGATTTTGCAATTTTAGATAACGACCCTACAGACGTTGATCCGATGACGATTAAAGATATCACTATTTTAGCTACGATTATTAATGGTGAATTTGTATTTGAAAGTAAAGAATTAGCTTTTTCAAAGTGAAAATAATTACTATTCCCCAATAGTAACTATTTATATATTATTAAAAAACTACTGACTCCCCATTTGTCAGTAGTTTTCTGTTGCCAAACAAAAGCATCTGTTATGGGCCTGTAAACTTACCTTTTTTAAAAGTTGATTTCCATTCAAGAAGCTCCCTTTCCGCAGGCACGGCTTCCACTCCAATCAACTAGTAACGCCTACTTAATAAAAAAATCTGTCTCATTTTGAACATTTAAGTTCAAGTTCATTATCCATTGTTACTGCTTTTTTAAACGTTGAGATTTGAAATGAAAAGCATACATACCTGGATTATAATCCGCAATACAATATTCAATGAGATCGCCATTAATATCATAAACAAAGCGATTCAGGTGGAGTGAATTACTGTTTTCTTTAATATTAAGCAATTTACAATCCTCTTTAGAAATAGGCTTACTCGTAATCACCTCATCCGCATCATGCAATTGTATATTCATTTCATCCTCTAACAAGTCATATAACGTACCACTTTTAATATCCAGTTTAGAAAGCTTTTCACCAATTTCTATTGGATAGTATTGTGTCTCAATGGCTATTGGCATATCATCTGCATAACGTACCCGTTTAATCAAATATGCTTCAGCTAAATTGATCGCTTCTTTTACTTCATCAGAAACCGTAATAATCCCATGTTTAATTAACTTCGTCCCCGGCTTCATCCCCATATTCTCAATACTTTTAGTCGTACTAATTAGATTACCCAACCAGTAATGAACGGGTTTTCTAGTAATATATGTACCTTTACCATGTCTTTTCTCCACAATACCATCTATTACTAATTGTGAAATGGCTTCTCTTACTGTACTTCTACTAACATTATATTCTTCCATTAATTCACGTTCGCTTGGTATTTTACTTATATATATACCTTGATTAATTTTCTTTTCGACCATTTTTCTTAACTGTATATGGAGAGGTATTGGATTATTTGAGTTAATCATTATTACACTCCTTTCAATAGTAAGTTTGTATAGGGTTAATTGGATTGCTAGACATATTATTATGAATCCTAAAAGTAACTGCATACCCATGATAATCATTTTTAAGCGTTACTGCTATTATATCTAGTCTCATCAGACCTCGTCCACATCATTCCCTCTTAAATTAATCTATAAGCACTCTCCTTCTTCAAAAGCTCAAATAAATTACATAGAGCCATCTATATTTAGATGGCTCTATTTTTGTTCTATATTTTAAATGCATAATAGTAATTACTATATTATTAACGCTCTATACATGATTACAGCAAATTGATTTCTTGTAGTTATTGCATGAAGCTCTATTTAAGCCTCTTTCCGATATGAACAGTCTCACACTTGTTTCCGCTTCTTATTTATTAGCCAATTCATAGTTTTTCAAGTTTTCTATTGTATGAGAAAGAAGTGAAAAGTCGCCCCAATTCTTATGTCCTGGAATAACTACCTTTGCTTCTGGATATTTATTAATAAGGTTTTGCATTGTATGAGGCCATGCACTCATATTTGCTTCATCAATTATCCCAACGTTATCCTGTTCAAGTGCAAAAATCATATCGCCAAATAACATTTTATATTGAGGTAACCATACGACAATATTATCTCTTGTATGAGCTTCACCTGGATAATATGTCTCTATAATAACTTTGCCTGCTTTAAATACAGGGTTTCTATCCAAGTTAGTTTTAATTTGAGGATATCCTTCATCCTTTATCATTTTTGCAATAAAAGATGTACTTTCAACTGGAATTTTAGCATCCAATAAAGCTTGGATACCGCCAACACGGTCAATTTTATGATGAGTAATAATCGCTTTCTTTACACGTTTATGGAAATTTTGTTCAATCAATGTTAATAATTCATCTGCTAATTGGTCATTCCACGTGGCATCTATAAGATAAAGTCCTTTAGATGAGTTAATAAGCAGACCGTTTGCTGGCACTAAATAGCCATCCATATTTTCATAGGTCGTGTGGACCCAAACCTCATTATTGATTTTTGTTAATTTAACTGAACCATCCTTGTTGCTAATTTCAGTTTGATTTCTGCCTTTTAAAATCCCTTCATTTTCCTCACTTTTGGTAGATGCGTATGTTTTAGATTTTTCTATTGGAAATAAAAAAGATCCAATAATCACTGCGAAACTTAAAACACACAGTAAAACTTTTTTTGAACTTATTATTTTTTTCTTCATGTTTCTAACTCCTCCTTTTCCTTGTTCATTTTAGATTGAGATATTGCCCTGTTCAATAACAGAACGCTAACAAAACGCTAACAGTACAAGAAAAAAGAATGACTATTACCTAGATAAAGAACCGATTCTTTACATTTCAAGTTCATATGATAAGATACCCTTTGCATACTTTAAACTAAATTTGTTCCTTAAGGAGTATACAGATGTTAAATCAGGATGTTTATATTTCAATAAATAAGGGAGAAACACTTACTAAACAAAATAGAATTTTTATTACAAATACTGAAATTGTATTAGGGCGTGAGGGGAGAGATTTTATACCAGACGTTTCTTTTACTAGTCAATACATTTCAAGAAAACACGCTTTAATTGGTGTTGAAAGTGGAAATTATTATATTATCGATCTTAAGAGTAAACACGGAACAGAAATAAATTATACTAGCATTGAAAAGAACAAACCTTTTTTCCTTCACGATAGGGATGTTATTAGTTTAGCTCAAGGCACTTCGGTTCTTACTTTCCATCATCATTCGAAGAGCAGCCTTGATAAAACGCTTGAATTACCTATATTACAAAATGACAATATGGATGATTCTATTGGATTAACTATTAATATTGAACGAAGAGAAATACTTATTGACGGTGTTCAAATTTATCTTACAAGTAAAGACACAGGGCTATTTTGGTTGTTACATCAAAATAAAGGTTGTGCAGTAAGTTATGATGAAATAAAAATTACCGTTTGGCCTGAACGAATTTTACATAAAAATGAAAAACCGGACGTAGGACGTGAAGAAATTAATATGCTTGTATATAGATTAAGAAAGAAATTAGGTAAATACGGGAAATATATTAATTCGGTCCCACGTTACGGATATATATTAGACTTGTAAGCATTACACTACATAGCCTATTTTTAAATAATGTTGTACGGGCATTTTAAGAAATTGTTGGGATATCTGCCCCTCCGATAAAATCCCTTATTTACCTTCCGTCATTGTCCAAGCGATGTGATGCTTCCCAACAACCTTGCAAACTGCTAAATACACAGAATGCCCTTATCGTCTTATATATATTTTATATAAATCACTTAGTAAAAATATATTATCCATGTTAAAATCTGGTCTTTATAATGAAGGTATCACTATTAAAGGAGGAATTGGAATGGAGTTTAATAAACTTGGCAATAGTGGATTATCTGTAAGCAAGATTGCATACGGCAACTGGATAAATCACGGGGGCAAAGTAGATGAAGATACTGCAAATGAGTGTGTGAAAGCTGCACTAGATGTTGGTATTACAACATTTGATACTGCGGATGTTTATTCAGATACGAAAGCTGAAGAAATACTGGGTCGTTCTTTAAATGGTATACGACGCGAGAGCATTGAACTTTGCACAAAGGTATGCCATCCTACTGGAAACGGGCCAAATGATAGAGGTTTATCAAGAAAACACATTTTTGAAAATTGTAATGCCTCTTTACGTAGGTTGCAGACTGATTATATAGATGTCTATTATGCACACCGGTTTGACCCAACTACTCCCCTTGAAGAAACAATGTTAGCCTTCGCAGATCTTGTAAGACAAGGTAAAGTTCTATATATCGGGGTAAGTGAGTGGACATCAGAACAAATTACCCGTGGTGCAGCACTTGCACGTGAATTGAATATCCCTCTTATCGCAAGCCAACCCCAATATTCAATGCTGTGGAGAGTTATCGAAACTGATGTAATCCCAACCTGTCAACGTGAGGGACTCGGACAAGTAGTATGGTCGCCTTTAGCACAAGGTGTTCTCACAGGAAAATATTTACCTCAACAACCAGTACCAACACAATCCCGTGCTAACTCTTCAGCTGGTAAACCATTTTTTAATAAACTTGCACAACGTTGGATGGATGACAATGTTCTTACTGCTATCCAAAACCTAAAACCTATCGCACAACAGATTGATCTTTCCCTTGCTCAGCTCTCAGTAGCTTGGGTGCTACAAAATCACAATGTTTCATCAGCAATTATCGGGGCATCGAGTCCAGAACAGGTAAGAGAGAATACCGTAGCTGCTAGTGTCAAACTAGAGCCTGAAATAATGCAGCAAATTGATAAAGTATTAGACGGTATCGTTGAGTACGATCCAAGTAAAACAGGTTGAGTTTATGCATGATAAAGCTTGAACTAACTAACAATACTTCCTACCCATCCCATGTGGATGGGCTTTTATTTTTGATGGTCTAGATGTAATAGCGAATATACCTCTCTAACAACTGTTAGGAACTGTTCTACAACTGAAGATGTTTCATTCTTTCTCCATCCAACATATAGGTTTACTTTTGGTGTAGTTTGTTGGATTTTTTTATAGATAACACCAGGACGTTTATAACTTTCTACAGACGAAGGGACGACAGAAACGCCCATTCCTGTTGCAACTAGATTAACAATTGTATGCATTTGAATAGCTTCTTGAACTACATTTAAATTTACGCCATGCTCCCAAAAGTAGCTAATAATTAAATCATAAAAATTTGAGCCCATTTGACGCGGAAACAAAATAAATGGTTCACCAATTAACAACTCGACTGGAATTTCGGACAATTTGGCAAAAGGATGATCTTGATGTAAAACTACTGTTAAAGATTCTTCAGAACAAACTTCAGAAGATAGTATTTCGTTATTCTGGTTAGACCGAATAAATCCAATATGAATTTGTTTTTCATTAAGTGCCTTTATTTGTTGCTCCGTTGTCATTTCACGCAACATAAGATTGATTTTAGGAAAGCGTTCTCGAAATACATTCAGCACTTCTATAACAATTTCTGTGGAATCGACAAAACCGATTACTAAGTTCCCTATTTTACCTTCAGCAGCAAGCTGTGTTTCCTCTATTGTTCTTTCTAACTGCAACAACGTTTGTTGAGACCCTGCTAAAAATATCTTTCCAGCATCCGTCAGTTCAACCATTCTTTTTGTACGATGAAAAAGTTGTACGCCCAATTCTTCTTCCAATTTACGAATTTCTTGGCTTAAAGGAGGTTGTGCCATTCTGAGACGTTCTGCTGCACGACTAAAGTTCAATTCTTCTGCGACCATTATAAAATAGCGAATTTTCCTAATATCTATTTTTATGCACCCCTTCTGAAAATCCAATATGAAACTATTTACATTAATTTTAGCATAATCTACCATTTTATTATTTAAGAAAAGAACTATCTTAGTTTTTTGACAAAAATAAAAATAAGTATATTCTTGCCATATCGGCAAAAATACACTTAATTTATCATGAAAAATATAGTGCGCATACGCCTAACAAAGTGTAAATGGCTTTTCAACTGTCAAACTGCTTCGATAAAAATTGTAACTTTGACCTTTACACTTTCGTACTAAATAATTGCGTTCCATTAAATAATGTACAAAGGTAATCACTTGAATAAATGCAGCCCCTCGAAGCTCTGCAGGCTTATGTGCATATACCTGATTCGTAATTTCGTGTGCTGTCGCCCCATCCTCAGGTATTGCATTTAAAATTTGCTGACATTTGTCAGTATAATGAACCATCAATCGTGATACGCGCTCATTAAAGTCTTCAATTTGTGTCCCATGTGCCGGCAATGCATCATGAATTTTCAATTGACCTAAGCTTTCAAATGTCGCTAAATATAAGGCAAGAGGATTTTGCATATGTGTAGAAGGCATAACAATCGGGTTAATAATTTCTAATAAATGATCACCTAAAAATAACACGCCTGCCTCTTTTTCATAAAAGCAATAATGATCTGGCGAGTGTCCAGGTGTCCAAATTGGCTGTAAATTAAATGTTTCACTTTCAATCATTTGATGCTCCGAAAAAATAACATCTACATGTACTTGGAATGGTTCGAATCGATTAAATACCGCAGATGCCTCTTTATCTTGCACCATCCCATAATCAGCCAGAAAAGATAAACTTCCATCCTCAGTAATTCCGTTTTCAAAGCGTTCCCGTCTGCTCGTAAATTCCTCGTAACTTCGTTGAGACATCCAAATAGTTGTCTCATACTCATCTTGGAGCCATTTTGCCAAGCCAAAATGATCAATATGCAAGTGTGTGATAAGTACACGATTAACTCGTCGTTGACCAATGACCTGCCGCCATATTTCTTTCGACTCAGCATTATCGTCACCTGTATCAATAATTGTAATTCCAGAAGGCTCTTCAATTACATAGCAGTTAACACTACGTAAATCATAAGGAATCGGCAATGTAACAACTTGCCAATTTAAAAGCTTTTGATTTTGCATTTTTACACCCCTGCTTAATTATTCTATTATTCTGTCTTTTTATGTTAAGATAATAGCACTTCTTATGGAAAGGAGCCAACTTATGGTACAACAAATCGATCTATTTATTTATAATGCCGTTATTTTAACACAATCAACGTCTGTACCAATCGCTACAAGTATGGCCATTCATAACGGAAAAATCATTGCTCTATTTGGGCATAATGATTCTTCACCCTATCAAGCTAAAATAAGTATTGATGCACAGCAAAAGGTAATTTTGCCTGGTTTTATCGATGCACATTGTCACTTACAAGCGATGGTTAGCGAACAGTTTAGTATACATATACCAACATCATACGAAACGAAAGAGGCACTTTTTGCATATCTTCGTAAGCAAATTTCACCCATTCCAAACGGTAATTGGGTTCGTATTAATGGCTATCATCCTTTTCATTTCCCCCATATAGAACCTTTATCTATGGCAATGTTGGATGAGCTTTCTACCAATCACCCAATCCGTGTACGCTATGTAACGCGGCATACATCCGTGTTAAACAGTAAGGGTTGGGACTATTTCAAACAAGCTTTAGAAAATCATCCTAATGACGGCATCCATATTGAGCTTGATTCACTTGGACAGCCTACAGGTATTATTCATGGAGCAGATGCTTTACTAAATGAATCTGTTTTACCGAAATTACCTGAAGAACAGTGGTTAGTGGGCATAGAAGCTTTACAAGCAAAGCTTCTATCTTTAGGGATTACTACTGTTTGTGATGCATCTCCAACTACATCAGTATCTCAGCTTGCAATATGGAAAAAAGCTGCTCAACACTTTTGGAAAATTCCAGTTCACTGGATGACCGGTAGCCCACACTTTGATGACCTAGCAAATCATCTACAACCTATACCAATATTTAAACGGAATGCCTTAAAAATTGTGTTGGAGACAATGCCAGAAATGTATCCTACAAAGGATGCCATTGTACAAATGATGAAACAAGCATTTCTCGCAAATAGCCCTGTTGCAATTCATGTTGTAAATCCCGAGATGGTTTGGCATGCTATTGATGCATTAAAAACAGTACGTCAGCAACTCCCTGAAGTAAACGGAATTTGTCGTTTTGAACACTTAAGTTTATGTCCCGAAGCTTTTTTCGATATGATACATGAACACCAAATACAGGTTGTCACAAATCCTCCGTTTATCGATATTCATGGAGATCGGTACTTACAGCAAGTAGACGATAATGAACACTGTTGGCTCTATCCAGTGAATTCTTTACTACAACATGACATAACAGTCGCAGCTGGTTCAGATGCACCCGTTGCGCCTATCTCCCCTTGGCTTGGTTTGCATGCTGCATGTACAAGGCAAAGTAAAAATGGCTTACAAGTAAATATACGAGAGGCTGTTTCAAGACAAAATGCGCTTAACCTTTATACGACTCATGCCGCTTTAGTTATCGGTGAGCAACACCAAATAGGGCAACTTGCACCAGGCTTTGACGCTAATTTTATTATTGTTAAACAACATCCTGTAAACTGCACCCTTTATCAGCTCCAAAACATGCAAGTATTAGAAACATGGATTGCTGGTGAGCGACTTTATCATTCTTCATAACAAATATTGTATTTCGAGCAACATATATATATAATAAGTACTTAATTGCTATAATCGCAATTTTCTAAAAACGGAAAGGTGTGAAAACTATGGATAATACTAAAACCGTCCACCGATTAAGCACTGTGGATAATGCCATCTCATTACTCACATTATTTTTAAAATACCAATCAATCGGGCTAGTTGATATTGAGCGCGAGCTACAAATTAGTAAAACAGCGGCTTTTCGTTTAGCAGTTACGTTAACTGACCGTGGTATGCTATTAAAAAATTCCGAAAATAAAACGTATCAGCCAGGGCCAATTATTTTCCAAATCGTCAATCGCTTTCATTCGCCAGATATTGTCTCTATTGCCCAGCCATACATGGTGGAACTTGCAGCTACAACAAAGGAGTCTGTTTACTTATCTATACGCTCCGGTAATAAACACCTCTTTTTATCAGGAGTTGAAAGTGAACATGCCTTAAAAGTAACCACTCCACTAGGAGAAGAATATGAATTATATTACGGCGCTATCGGTAAATTACATATGGCCTACATGTCGCCTAAAGATTTACAAACATATTTTAATCGCACTACCTATATCCAACATACAGAAACAACCCTAGATATTGAGCTTCTAAAACAACAGCTCTCCACTATCAAGCAAGATGGCTATGCCTGGAGCCTTGGTGAACGGGCAGATGGTATGATTGGTGTTGCTGCGCCTATTTGGGGAAATAGTGAAGAGCCTGTAGCCGCGCTAACGATTCTTCTCCCTCTTTCCCGTTTTAATGATGACATTAAAGAACAAATGGAAAAAATCGTGCAAGAATATACAGCAAAAATTACACAAGACTTTCTTGAAAAGCAACACTAGCCATTTGCAATGAACTGTTGCTTATAACTTTCCTTTACAAGGGTTTGTTCAAATGCAAGCCCTTGCTCTAAAGATCGATCCATACCACTAGAAATTAATCGTTTAATTTGCTGTGCTGTCTTAGGATACGTCGTTATACGCTTCATAAAATTTAATACTTCATCAAATAAATGCTCTTCTTCAAAAATGTCCGTGACAATTTGACGAGCCTTCGCTTCCTCAGCTGACAAATAATAACCTTTCATCGCAAAATCGATTGCCCAACCATGACGCATTAATCGGGGTAGGCTTTGTGTTCCGCCAGCTGCCGGTAACATACCTAGTGCACATTCAGGCAAAGAAATTTTTGTTTTTGGTGCTGCAAAACGAAAGTCGCAAATCATCGCCATCTCAATGCCAGAGCCAACCGCAAAGCCATGTAAAATAGCGGCAATCGGCTTAGAGCATCGACGGAATTCATCCCAAATATCATGCTGAATCCGAATTTTTCGCTTTTCAATGACGGAAGGTATTGTGCCAAATTCTTTTAAATCTGCACCAGCACAAAATCCTTTGCCATTGCCTCGTAAAATAACGCCATCGATTGTAGGGTCAGCCTGTACGGCTAAAATTTGTTCATACAGTGCATCACGCATCGCCACACTAACAGCATTTAATTTTTCAGGGTGATTCAATGTAATAATGGCTATATTTTCATCTCGCTCTAATAAAACGATTGATTCCATGTCATCTCCTCCTACTCTCCAATAAAATATGGCTTGCGCTTCTCTAAAAATGCCTGTACACCTTCCATACGATCACGTGAAGTTTGTAATAATAAATAGACATCTAACTCTAAACGTAAGCCTTGCTCAAATGGTAGCTCGCTTCCACGATATAAGCATTCCTTCGTATATTGTAATGATAAAGTAGAGAGCTCGCTTAGACGCAATCCTTCTGCACAAGCCGATTGCCACAGCTCCTCACGTGTTACTTGTATCGTTGCTAAGCCTAGCGCCATCGCTTCCTCCGCAGTTACAGTAGACTGACCAAGCAAGACATTCATTGCAGCACCTTTACCTATTAACCTTGGCAATCGCTGTGTAATGCCTCCCGCTGGCACTAATCCGTAAGCTAATTCAGGTACCGCTAATTGCACATCCTCCGCAATTATTCGGATATCTGCAATACAAGCAAAGCTAAATGCTAATGATGTACATTGCCCATGAATCGCCATAATAATTGGATATGGTAGCTTTGCCCATAGTTCAAGTGCTTCTGTTGCAAGGCATACTGTCTGATATTGTTGTGGAACATCTTCCTCTACAATCGCAGGGAGTCTACTGCCAATTGAAAACTCATCTGCACTCGAACCGACAACAACTACTTTAATATCCGTTGCATCACGCAAATAAATAGCCACATCTCGTAACTCTTGAATAAAGGGTGCATGCCATTCATTTTGTGTTTTACTGTCTATTAGCTGTATGTAGGCAACGCCTTGCTGTTTGGCTATATTGATAAATTGATAAGTCATAGTGAATCCCTCTTTTCTTTGGAATAATGTGTCTTGTAATAAGTTGTATGCTCACCAAAATAAGGGGCTCTTCCTTTCTGTTCTTGCCACGAATTTGGTGTTTCTACTATTATATTGTCATCACATTTATGCATTGTTTTGACACATGATGCATCAGATGTATGCTTATAAGGAACCCAAGCTACCATCGTCGCTACTTCATATTGCGAAACATCAATCATATAGGCTGCATGCGTTGTTGTTTGTTCATACAAGGCAAGAATAATCGAAAAGGCACCCATAACACCTGCTAGCATGTCACTTATTGAAAATAGTGGTAGCGTAGGGGTTCCTGTATAATCTAATGTTTGTGCTACTATTCCACTCATTGACTCTAGTGTGGACCCATAGCCTACATAATCTCGATAAGGTCCTGTTTGACCAAATGCGGATAACGATGCATGAATAATTGACGCATTGTGTAGCTGTAGTACATCATCTGTCAAACCAAAATTCCCCATTACACGCGGGCTAAAATTATTAACGACAATATGGCTGTCTTCAATGAGACGTAACAGTATCTCTTTATCTTCCTCCACGTTCAAATCTAAAATGACTGATTTTTTATTGCGATTGAGCTCTTCAAAAAATGGCGTTGACCCCGACTTACCACGAATGCCATCTGGCCGATGTGGCGCTTCGATTTTAATTACTGTAGCTCCTAAATCTGCAAATAATCGTGTACAATACGGACCAGCCCACATCGCTGTCAAATCCACAATTTGTAACTCCTTAAAACTGGTAAAAGAAAAGGGCTGGTTTGCTGCCAGCCCTTTTGACATGATCCATGGGGAACGGATGATGCGTTGTTGTTTAATAAAACCTCTACTTTTATGTTGGGGACATTGTATTACTTCCTGATGCGATTGGACATTAGCAAATGGCAATCGAAACGTTTGCCCAAGTGTCATTAGCTCTTGCCGTAATTGACTTGAACTCCACTTACTTAGTGATGCCTCGATATCACTTTTTTGCAACCGTCTTTCAAATTGTGTCATACAAGTTGGCAAATCTAATTGTGCCCAACGAGTTAAAAATGCCCACTGTTCATCACTTGGCGCACCAATGAACAGATGACCATCCACAGCAGGGGTTAGCATCATCGGCACAATCTCTTGTTCTTCTTTCGTAAACAGTCGACCATGTAGGGCACTCGCTAAAATCGAGGCTACATGCACCACTACTGTGGATTCGCGCCGCCCTTCAAGTAACTGACAAACTGTGACAAAAGCAATATGAGCTGCCACTAATAATGAGGCGGGGAAACCTCCAATGGCAATAGAAGGGGATGTTTCTTGCTCACTTTCTTTAAGCCAGCCTGCTTTTACTTGTAGTTCACGCTCATCACCTGTTTGAAAAGAATGAAAGTTAATGAATACTGTGACTGCTTCTGGAAAACACGCATATCTCCACATACTGTCGTCCGTTAGTACAATATCCCATTCACTCACTGTTTGTACCGATGATGTAAGCACCTTCTGTGAATCACAAAAGAAAGGTTGCTTCAAACTTACTTTTTCTACATAGGCTCCTTGCAGCCGTAATAATTCAGCAGCAAAACTCGTTGCATGCGTTGTCGAAAGTTCTAGAATTCTACAGCCCTTAAGTGTTTGCTGCTTCATAAAACGACCTCCTATTTTAGTCCGCTGTTGGTAATGCGACTGGTTTTTTCACCTGCATATTTTTGTTACAGCATTGTACAGAACCTTCACCGGATTTGATGCACATTACTTCACTTCCGCATTCCAAACATTCAAAGCGTTTTCCTAATTGATTCGCCATCGTACATCACTCCTTACTTTTTCTCACTAATCTTCTGCCCACAGCAAGTTAGCTGTCCTTCGCCGATTTTCATAATAATGAATTCGCTTTGACATTTTGGGCATGTGAATTTCGTTCCTATTTTAATGGTCATTTACGCTCCCTCGCTTTAGCTAAGCATTTTATTGCCGATAATATTTTTTTCTAGCAAGCTATTATAATCTTCATCTGAAAGTTGTAATAACTCCTTAAACACATACTCATTATCCTGACCAAGTAACGGCGCGGGTGCTTTATGTAAAACACGTTCATTGTTCCATTTAATTGGCCATGTAGGATATAAATGTGTCCCTACATACTCCCTTGTTACTTCTTGATACATATTTTTTAAAAATGGATCATGCTCCATTTCATGCACTTCCAATACAGGACCTGCTGGCACACCGACTTTTTGTAGACGTGACGCAATTGCATGATGTGTCTCCTGCTGTGTCCACTTCGAAATAATAGTATCTAACTCATCATGGGCAGCAAAGCGCCCTGCCGCCGTCTTCAAACGCTCATCGTTTAGGAGCGATTGTGCATTCATTTCTTGGCATAAGCTTTGCCATTCTTCATCTGAAGTGATAGAAATCGCAACCCAACTATCTTTACCTTGTGTACGGTATACACCTTGTGGGGCAATCCCTGGCTGACGATTACCTACACGGCTCCAATTTTCTCCATTCAATATAAAGTCCGCAATAGGTGCGCCCATATAATTCACGCAACCTTCATTTTGCGCAAGCTCAATTTCCTGTCCTTCACCAGTACGATCCCGATGCTCTAGTGCAATTAGCAGGGCAGCTGCCGCATGAAAGCCTGCTAATACATCAGCAACGCCAAGTACAGTCATCGGTTTACCATCCTGATAACCATTTAATTGTGCAATGCCTGATAGCATTTCAAATGTATACGCAAACCCAGGCTGGTCACGATATGGCCCTGTTTTCCCATAGGCTGGCATCGATAGCATAATCACATCTTTCTTATACTGAGATAGCACGTCATAAGTTAATTGAAAGTTTTCCATCACACGTGGTGTGTAGTTTTCAATGACAATATCGCATTTTTCCATAACTTTTTTAAAGTACGCTTTTCCCTCTTCATCATTTAAATTAAGCGTCGCACCTAATTTATTATGATTTGCAGCGTTGAATTGTGGTCCAAACTCCCACCAATCTTCCTTCGGGGATGTTAACATAAAGCGGAAACCATCCGGTGATTGAATGGATTCCAACTTAATAATTTCAGCACCAAGTGCACCGAGATAAGACGTACACATTGGGCCTGACCACCACATCGACAAATCTAAAATTCGTATGCCCTTTAATGGTTGATGCATATGATTCACCCTTTCTACATTTGTGTACTTTTATCATAAAATGCTTTGAATGTTTTTTCGTTATGCTCACCTAATAAAGGTGCGCTTGTACGAATCGACCAAGGTGTTTTCGACATTCGGAACGGTGCACCAGGTTGCTTCATTATGCCAAGCTCTGGATGATTGACCTCGACGAAAAATTCACGTTCTACATACTGCTCTAAAGAAAGTAAGTCTTCAAAAGTTGGAACAAGCGTTACAGGTACACGCCATTCATTGCCTAAAGCAAGCACTTCCTCAGTCGTATGCTCCATTAAAAATGCATCAAGACGCTCTTGGAAAATGTCCTTATGAATTAATCGTTGCGGTAACGTTGTAAAACGCTCATCTTCTACCCAATCATACGCCTCAATCATAAAGCAGAATCCTTGCCAATGTTGACCTGTTAGAACACTTATGCCGACATGCCCATCCTTACATTGTTCAATACCTGGCAGCATCACATAACGTCCCTCGTACTTAAAAACACTTGTCGGATAAGAGTTTTGAACAGTTGGATAGGAACGCTGTAATAAGCCCATTTCCGCAATGGATATATCTAAATGCGCACCTACTCCCGCTTCACGAGCCTCTCGACATGCCGCTAGCGCCGATGATGCTGCAAACGTACCTGTAATATACTCTAAAATACGTAATTGTCCTGCTGCACGTACTGGCTCTCGATCTGGCTCACCTACTGAAGATAAGAAACCACTCATTGCCTGCGTAATAATCTCCGTTGCCTTATAGTGTGCAAATTCTCCCTGTTGCCCAAAGTTTGAAATTGATACCATGACAAGCTTAGGGTTGATTGCCTTTAACGTGTCATAATCTAAGCCAAGTCGCAGCATCACACCTGGTGCAAAGTTTTCAACAAGTAAATCCATATCCTTCACTAACTGCTTGATAATACGAATACTTTGCTCGGATTTTAAATCGAGTGTAATACTTTGTTTATTATTATTTAAGTAAGCAAATAAACCGCTCGCATTTAAATTTTCCTCATTATTTTTAAAAGGACCAGCCGCTCTTGATGGATCACCCGTTTCAGGACGTTCTACTTTAATGATTTCAGCTCCATAATCCGCCAATATTTTTGTACAATAGGGTCCTGCAATATGCCAGGATAAATCAAGTACCTTCAGATGAGTTAACGCTGAATTCTTCATTTACTCCCCCCTTACATACTAGATACTTTTGAAGGTTCTTCTGGCTTTATGGACAACCATTCACCTAGATTACGCAGATGCACTTCTGACGTACCAAATTCTAGTTGTTGCCCTTTAAAGCGACGGTAACAAAACTGTAGTGGATAGTCATAATCAATCCCCATCCCACCGTGTAGTTGATGTGCACCCGTCACTACTTTTTGTCCTTCTTGACTAAGCCAAGCTTTTGCAATGGCTACTTCTGTTGTCGCATCTTTGCCTTCTACTAATCTTGAAAAAGCATGAAAGGCTGCTAGACGACCGCCCTCAACAATTGTTAACATATCCGACATGCGATGTTGAACCGCTTGGAACGAACCAATTGGCACATTAAATTGATGACGCTCCTTAACATAATCGGATGTAATATCAACTGCTCGACTGAGTACACCCGTCATTTCAATAGATTTTAATGCTGTCGCAAATGTTAGCATATCGCTAGCTACTCGGAACCCTTCTCCAACCTTGCCTACGATTTGCTCAGCAGACACTTCCACATGATTAAACTGCACTTCACATAAACCGTCTGCACTAATCGTTGGAATGTCTTTCACTTCAATTCCTTTTGTAGCCGTATCAATAAGGAAAACTGTCAACCCTTCCTCTGAACCAACAGCACCCTGATCTGTACGTGCTACGACAAATAACTTTTCAACTGACTGTGCAAAAGGAACAAATAACTTCGTACCATTTACCACATATTTATCTCCAGCAAAAACCGCTTCTAGCGACAGATGCTCCAATTTGTTATGGGCATGTGGCTCTGCAATGGCATAGCTGACTTTCTGTTCACCATTTGCAAATGCGGGTAGCCAACTTTCTTTCTGTGTCTCCGTACCATGTGTAAGCACTGGCATTACACCACTCACGATTGTTGATAAGAAAGGTCCTTGGAATAAGCCCCAACCCGCTTCCTCCATGACAATCGCTAAATCTAAAAAGTCTCCACCAAATCCACCATATTGCTCTGGCACAACAAGACCGACAAAGCCTAGCTCCACCAGTTCGTTATAAAGCTTTTCTGAATAATGATGTGGATTTTTTTCAAAGGCACGTAATTCCTCCAGCCCACACTTCTCTTTAAAAAACTTCCGAGCTGTTTGCTTAAACTCCTTTTGAATATCATTTAAATGAAAATCCATTACGAACCCTCCTCATATTTTTTTAAATTTAATAAGAGATACGTCTTCATATACCTGATCGTCTACGACTACTTCTACAGGCATTCCAATTGCTATTTCATCTGGAGCAGCATCGAGCATATTGCCGACAATTCTTGCCCCATTTTCTAATTCAACTAACACGACTTCATACGGTGTTTGGAACCCTGGGTGTACCGAACGGTGATACACAACATAAGAATAGATTTTTCCTTTTGTAGGTGCCTCAACCCATTCCAATTCAAAACTGTGGCAGTTATAACAAACTGGACGCGGTGGATGTAACACCGTACCGCACTTGCAACATTGTTGAAAATGTAGTTTCTTTGTTTCCCGAAGCTTGTGCCAAAACATTTCCGTATCTTCATTCATATTAGGCTTTGGCGTGCCAATACCCGTATATTGCACCATATTGTTTTACCCCCTTCTTAAAATGAGCCCACTTGTTGGCACACATGTACCACCTGTAACAAGCACATTTTCTACATTATCTATTTGTGTTGTGGATGTACCACGAATTTGACGAACACCTTCTGTTATTAAATTCATACCATGTAAATAACCTTCCGACATTAAGCCACCTGCTGTGTTAATCGGTAACTCACCATGACGATTAATGCGCGTGCCGCCTTCACAAAACGCAACCCCTTCGCCTCGACTAACAAAGCCAAGTGCTTCCAGTTGCATCGGAATTAACGGACTAAATGCATCGTAAATCTGTGCCACATCAATGTCTTGCGGTGTAATGCCAGCTTGTTGGAATAACTTTTTACCTGATGCTTCTACTTCATGCAAAAACGTAATTTCATCGCGGTAATAACTCGTCATCACTTCTCCATTTGTAGACATTCCTTGGCTAGCTCCCGCTATAATTGCTGGCTTTTGTCTTAATGCTTTTGCACGCTCTGGCGTTGTCACAATAACTGCAATTGCACCGTCAGTACTTAAACAGCAATCATGTCGACGCAATGGCTCGACATTAATAGGCGATGCCAAGTATTCCTCCATCGTCATTTTGCGATTATAAAAGATTGCATTCGGATTGCGGTTGGCATTTTCGCGATTGACTAAAGGTGCCCACGCTAGCTGTCCATCCTTTATGCCATAGTCATGAATGTAACGGTTGGCAAACATCGCTACCCATGACACAGGTGTTAGTAAGCCATACGGATGATACATCCCCATGTGCAAATCTCCACTTACACGTGTTGGTTCGAAATCGCCATAACGCATTGGACCAGATGCATCACGAATGGAACGCACACAAACTACGTAGTTCGCCATACCCGATGCGACAGCTGCTGCTGCACTAGCAACCGTTCCACAACTCGCACCACCACCATATGGAATTTGGTTGAAGTAACTTAAGTTTGGAATCCCAAGTGCCCGTACAATATCTATTTGTGTCGCACTATCCATCGTATAATTGACCATGCCATCGATTTCTTTTATATCTAATCCAGCATCCTCTGCAGCAGCAAGAATCGCTTCAAGTGCCATTCGTAATTCCGTTCTTCCGCAATTTTGACTAAATTCCGTTTGTCCAATTCCTACAATTGCTGCTTTCCCTTGAATCGTTTCCACACCTTTACCCCCTTGGTAATGCTAAGACGCCTTCTCCTAATGCGTGATAGCCTAGATTGTTTTTACCGACAAACTCAACCTCTACTAAACATTCATTGTTTTCCTCATATTTGTTTTTCACACGTCCACTAAAGACGAGCGTGTCATTTGGATAGTTGGGTACTGCTAATTTCAACGCAATTTTTTTCAACGTACTTTCTGGTCCTGCCCAATCGGTTAAATATTTACCGACAAGTCCGTTCGTCGTTAAAATATTCATAAAGACATCATCTGCGCCAGCCGCCTTTGCTGCCAAATGATCGTGATGGACGTTTTCATAATCATGCGTTGCTGCAATCGCACCACCCACAACTAATGCTGCTGTTACCTCCCTAGAAGTAGTAGGCAGTTCCGTTCCGACTTCAACTGAATTCCACGTTATGCTTGCATATGTCGTCGCTTCCATTCCCATTCCTCCTATTGTTGCACTTGCGCTTGATACGATAAGATTGTAAATGACTGCTTACAAACAATCTCATGGCGCTGATTTAAAAATGTATATAAAAATGTCGAGAAGTAACCTGGACCACGTGCCGTTTGCTTCAAAGGTGAAATTTCTTTCACGGACAGCGTATAACTAATGTCATCCCCAATTTTCATTGGCTCAAAATATTCTTGTACTTGCGCTGTCGCAACAATTGAAGAATATCCATGCTCCTTTAGCAAATCTACTAAATGTTCCATTGAATTTTTTTCGCGCTCTACTTTTGGCCAAAGTGGATTCATCGTATACACTTGCACCTGAGTTGGTGGTGCGATAATTTCCCCATAGCGTGATGCCTTTGCATAAGCGTCATCATGATACAGTGGATTAGCATCTTCCATCACTTCGCAATAATGGCGAATCATCGGACGGCATACTTCATCAGTGCCTTTTGTCACCTCTGATTCAATGCCGACTAGCGATTGTAGCATTTCTGTTGTTAATGACATGTCTTCGTTCCCTCCTCTGTATTAAGCACGGCGTAAGCCTAAACCAAAACGTGCCACTAAATCTCGTTGTACATCGTTGGCACCGCCACCAAATAAGAACACAAGGCGTTTCTTTGCATAATTTTCTGCATCGCCATTCGCTATTGCCCATTCAGAGCCATCCCGCACTTGCCCAAATAGCCCCATAATATGCATACAAGAATCAAAAACACGCTGATTGATTTCAGCTGCAAACACTTTATTCATCGAAGGTCTAAATGGCGCTACTTGTTCATTGTCATGTCCCCATGCAGCACGGTAATTGAGTAAACGCAATACTTCTAAATTCATCTTCATTTGTGCAAAATGCTCTTTTACCCATGGACGATCAATGACACGTTCACCATCAATCACGGCTTCTTGAGCAAATGCTAATGTTTCTTCTACCATACGCTCCATACGCGCATATGTAGAAAGCATTAAACGTTCAAGGGAAAGTTGTGACGTAATGTATTGCCAGCCTTTATTTTCTTCACCAACAAGCGCCGAAGCAGGTACGCGCACATTTTCATAATAGGTAACATTCGTTTCTTCACCCATTAGTGCCATTGGCGTAACAGAAAATCCTGGGTCTGTCGTTGGTACTAAAAATATCGAAATACCCTTATGTTTTGACACCGTTGTATCTGTTCGCGCTGCAAGCCAAATATAATCAGCAATATGTGCATTTGTCGTGAAAATCTTTTGACCGTTGATGACATAATCATCACCATCACGAACGGCTGTTGTTTCTAATGCAGCTAAGTCAGTACCTGCTTGTGGTTCTGAATAGCCAATCGCTATCTCCACTTCACCTTTTAATATTTTTGGTAGAAAATAATTTTTTTGTTCCTCAGTCCCTAATTTCATTAACGTTGGACCGACTGTTTCTAGCGTAATGAACGGAATATTGACACCTGTGCGATCTATTTCCTCGATAAAAATATATTGCTCAAGCGGTGTAAGACCTTGCCCACCATACTCCTTTGGCCAACCAACACCGAGCCAACCATCATCACCAAGCTTTTTAATGTATGCCTTCCAAATAGGTCCCCCTTCTGGTGTTACTTTCAACTCCTCGATTAACTCCTCAGTTATTTGCTCCGCCAAGTACTCACGAATCGTCTTACGTAACAATTCTTGTTCTGCTGTTAATTCAAATTTCATTTCCCCCATCACCTTTCTATTTTTATTCCACTAAGTTAGTAGTATATTGATCACGTAAATCACGCTTTAATAACTTACCTGATGATGTACGTGGTAATTCCGTTGCAAATTCTATTATTCTAGGACATTTAAAACTAGCGAGTCGCTCTCGACAATATGCCGTAATATCCGCAATAGCGGGTGGTGCAAGTTCATTATTTGGAATAACGACTGCTAAAATCTCTTCGCCCCATTCCACACTAGGTACACCTATCACTGCTGCATCAGAAATTTCTGGATGCGCCATAAGCACATTTTCAATTTCCTGCGGTGCAATATTTTCACCACCACGGATAATCATGTCTGAGTTGCGACCTTTTAAAAATAAATAGCCATCCTCATCGAAGTAACCCATATCTTTTGTGTTGATCCAGCCTTCAATCATCGTTTCTTTCGATTCTTCTGGACGATTCCAGTAACCTTTCATCGCCTTTGCGGTTTTAATGTAAACGTTACCAATTTCATTAGGAGGTAACTCATTATGACCATCATCGAGTATTTTAATGTCCACATTTGGCAACGGCTTTCCTACCGAATGTAAACGTTTAATCTTGCGTTCAATTTCTTCTTGTGTGCCGACAAGCTTATGGTCATCTGGCCCTAATACAGCGACAGTAGATGTCGTTTCTGTCATGCCAAAAGCATTGGCAAAATCGACTGATAAAGGGAACATCTCAATTGCCTGACGAATAATTGGGAATGGCATTGGGGCCGCCCCGTAGGATAAGCTTTGTAAACTTGAAAAATCAGTTTGCCCGAAGCGTGGATGATCAATAATACGCTTGAGCATCGTCGGCACTAAAAATGCGTGTGTTACTTGCTCTTGCTCTAGCGTATCTAGCCACGTATCTGCTTCAAACTGACGAATCAATACAATACGGCGACCACCATAAATGCAGTTACAAATACTTGTTGCCCCCGCTACATGGTAATTTGGAACACATGTTAACGATGCACCATTTGGCAAGCCAGTTGCCGCTTCGGTATGCCCCATCACATAATTCGTTAGCTGTGTATAAGTAAGCATGACCCCTTTTGGCAAACTCGTTGTCCCACTCGTATAGAGCAAAATCGCAATATCGTTTTCATCTATGTCGGCAAAGTCAATCATCGGCTCAGTATTCGCAATGTATGTTTCATACAATTCGTAACCTTGTGCGTCATCGCCTATTACAATCGTCTTATCAATGTTGCACATCGGATTATTTAAAAATTGCTCGATGGATTGTACATAGCGACCTTCAATAAGTAAAACTTTAATCTCACTATCTCGTAGCATATACTCCAACTCTTCCGGCTTCGCACGATAGTTAATCGGCACAATTGTTGCGCCTAGTTGGAATGCTGCAAAAAAACTTTCTACCACTTCCGGGCTATTTGTTGAAATAACCCCCACTCGATCCCCATGTTTAACACCATCGGCTGCCAATCGACTAGCCAATGCACCTACACGCTGGGCAAGTTGCTCATAACTTAAACGCCGATTAAAAAAAGTTAAAATTTCTTGCTCTGGTGCAATACTTGAGGCAATTGACAATAGCAAATATGCGTTCATTCCGCCACTCCTCCTTTATTGAATATTCAGAATATTATAGTCATTTCGATTATGATAATATATAATTTCGAATATAGCAATATTACTTTGAATTTTTTTATTTAGAACGGAAAATTAAAAATTGTGGGGTGTTTTTATGAAGGTAAAAAAAGACCGTCGTGCACAGCATTCACGTAACTTAATCAAGCAAACGTATATTTCTTTAGTTCAAGAAAGAGGCTCTACCGTTGTTTCGATTACGGATATCGTCGCTCGTTGTAATATTAATCGCTCTACTTTTTACATGCACTTTCAAACAAAGGAACACTTACAAAATCAAATTGTTTTAGATTTTATTGAAGATATTTGCGGGATTATGGCACAGCATTCAGAGCCATCTCCAACTTTCTTTTTTCAATACGGTGTACAACATGCCATTTTTAGCTATGTCGAACAGCACTATGTCGCCTTCCACACATTTTTAACTTTTAGCGATTCTTTTATGAAAAGACTTTCTTCTGAAATCTATAACCAATTTTTAACTTTAGTAAAAGACAAGATGCCGGCACCTCAAATTGCTTCCACGTATTATGCCTCTGTCGTTACAGGCATGATTTATCATTGGAGTGTTGAAACATATTATCAATATTCCGCACAATTTATAGCGCAAGAAACGACGAAACTTTTTCAAAGTAACATGCTTTGTCAGCAATTAAATGGTTAAAAGCAGAATACTGTCGAAACGTTAGTAAAAACCCATCAAAGTACAAGACAATGTTGTTTTTACGACATTTTTATAAAATTTGTGGATTGAATTCTTAAAAATATATCTCTTATAATGAGGCTTAATAAATTCTTGCAGAAGGAGATGCATTGGATTGTAAACGCTTTATTATCATTAAGGGGGATGATTAGAAATGGCAAGTACGGAAAACAAACCACAAGATGCAAAGGTCACAAAGGTACAATGGATTCAATTTTTAGCATTAGTTTTCGGGGCATTTGTAGCAATTGAAGCAATGGCATTTCAGGCACCGGCCATTCCGGTAATTTCGCAACATTTTAAACTTCCAACCTATTTAGCTGGTTTAATTTTACTAACTTTTTATGTTGCTTCCGCTACACTGTATCCAATTGTTGGTCGTTTAGCAGATCAGTATGGTAGAAAAAAGATGTTGCTCATTGGCATGGTGATTTTCACGATTTCAGAAGTTGCCGCTGCAATAGCGCCAGATTTCACAGTCTTCCTAGTTGCGCGGGTATTCCAAGGGGTAGCGGTAGGCTTTATTTTACCAATCGCCATTGCTTATATCGGGGTCATTTTCCCACCCGAAAAACGAGGAATGGCATCGGGCATTTTTTCATCCGTACAAGCTATCGCTGCCATGTCAGGCGCTGCAATTGCAGGCTATTTAATTTTACAATATGGCTGGCCCATTATTTATTGGATTAGTGCGGCATTAGCGTTTCTTGGTTTAATTGTTGTCTTAATTTTCGTAGAGGAATCGAAGGGAGAAAAGCAATCATCCTTTGATTTCATCGGTCTCATCCTTATCTTTGTTACATCGATAACATTATTGTCCGTGTCCACAATTGGCAAAATGTTCGGCTTCTTTTCACCGTATACAATCATTACGTTAGCTGTAGGATTAGTTGCAATTGTGCTGTTATGGATTTGCGAAAATCGCATGAACAATCCACTAATTGAGCTATCTCTATTGAAAATTAAACTATTTAGTATGGCGGTCGGCATTAACTTGCTCATCGTCGCAACCTTTATGCTATTCATCTATTGCATGAATTTCTTTATCTCCTCACGACCAGGCGGGGATGCATCCCAAACAGGATTATTTTATATGTTCCTATACGGGGCATCGTCGATAGGGGGCTTAGTCGTAGGTCGCTTATCAGATAAAATCAATGGCCGTTCCATTTTAATTGCCATTTTCTTTATCCCAACGATAATAATGTTTATCTTTACAATGCTTGACGCATCAACACCATTTAATATTATTGCGACATTAGCCGTTTGTCTTGGTTTCGTATCCGGAGCCAATACACCAATCTTAATGAAATTTGCCTTAAACGAAGTACCAAAAGAAAAACTAGCGGCAGGCGCAGGCCTATTCTCATTCATCCGTGACTTCGGCACACCATTAGGCTCTGTTTCAGGTATTGTGCTATTTTCTATTTTTAAAGACGCGGCATTTAAAGAAACGTTACTCAGTTCTGCAAATGAAGCTGGCATTGGGATCGAACATTCAGCAGCACTACTAGCCGCTGGTCAAACAGGTACTGTCGAAAATAGTGCATTAGCTGAACATCTTATATCTTTAGGAGTATCATTCGAGTCCATCTTTACAACAGCAACTGCAGTCGGCCTTACATCCGCTGTCCATACGATCGCCTATATTGCGATGGCACTGTTTGCTACTATATTGTTCTTATGCTTCTTAATTCCGAAGACAAAGAAGGCACCTGCTCCAGCGGTTATTGCCTCGGAAATGGTTGCTGTGGAGGAGACGGTTTCTTAGAGTTTGTTGCGAAATAGAAAAAGTGTTAGCTTGATGGCGATCAAGCTAACACTTTTTTGCCATGATGTGTTGATGTCCGCTACGGCGGTGGTTGCTATGTGCGGGTTGACGTGCGATTTACACGCTTTTAGCGGCGATTTCTCTAGGTTTACGGGCGATTCTCACGCTTTTAGCGGCGATTTCTTTAGGTTTACGGGCGATTCTCACGCTTTTAGCGGCGATTTCTTTAAGTTTACTGGCGATTTACACGCTTTTAGCGGCGATTTCTCTAGGTTTACAGGCGATTCTCACGCTTTTAGCGGCGATTTCTCTATGTTTACAATAAGGAGCAACCATCGCGGACGCGCGGTTTGTTGCGTCTTACATTGTGTGCTGTCCCCGCAGGAGTCACAGCCTTCGCTACCATTAACTAGTGTTCTCTTCTAAATCTTAAAATAAGCATTCGTCATCAGACAGCCGCTTCAAGTTCCTCAAGAAGTGCAAAAACAAAAGAATATAATTGTGCTAACACTTCGTCAAGTGACTGCTGTTCACTAAATCCATCCAGCGCATCTAACGCAAGATTTACTTCCCAAAGACCGTCTTCCCCAGAAAATGCCGCACTATACGTCATCTTCTCATTTTGCAAATGTGCTTTAAAATACGAATGCAAAAACTCACTGTACTTCTTTTGCAATCGCAGTCCAAACAAAGCACTATACACACCAAACGCCCCATCGAATTCAAGCGCAAACGAATCCACGCGAATCACATCAAAACGTTCAGACGTCACATACATAAATTCATTTGCATGCTCTTTCAAATATTGCACAGGCTTTGTCAGAAACGAAGTTGTTTCTTCTGCTACTAACTCTTCAGTTTCCTTATTGCAACGTTCGATTACTTCGAATTGCAGATGGATTGTTTCTATTGTTGCATCCTCGTTTAACAATGCGTGCTTTTGAGCATACGACTTTTCTACGTCGATTAATTTAATATTGGCTTGCTCGTTTATTAATGATTCTATTTGGGTTTTTAACACTATTATCCAGCTCCATTCGATTGCTTTGAAGATAAGTATAGCTTAGGAAGGCGGTAATATGGAGAAAGTCACTTTATTTCGTTGCGAAAACCTTAATTAGTGACACCAATACGATGGCCTTTAAATAAGGAAAAGCACTTTCACTTCCTTTATTCTTAAAGAAGTGCATTCACTAATTTCCTGTTTTATTTACTTAAATTGTTCAGATTTTCTTTTGATTTATTATATTTGTTAAATTAACTTGAGCCATCTATATTTAGATGGCTCAAGTTCTGTACTATATTGTAATACATGATATTAATCACTATATTATTTTGTTAAATTTAACGCTCTATACAAGATTGCAACGAATTGAGCTCTTGTAATAGAATCTTGAGGATTAAATCTCCCATTATCCCCTTGCACGATACCTAATTTTTCTAAACCAGCAACGTATTGATAACTCCAATGATTTTTAGATAAGTCTTCAAAATTACTTTCATCACCTAGTTCAAAATTAAAAGCAATTACAATAATTTTTGCCAATTGTGCACGGGTTAAGAATTCATCAGGTTTAAATTGACCATTTGTTCCATCGACAATACCTGCTTGTTGAAGCAATTGTATTTCCTCGTAGTAAGGGTGGGTTGGTAATACATCACTAAAAGAAGCATTTTCACGTATTGGTTTTAAATCTAAGGCACGGTTAATCATAATAGCAATATGTTTTCTTAAAATCGGCTCATTTGGACGGAATGTACCATCTGGATAGCCGTTAATAATACCTAGAGCGGCTATTTCTTCAATCATTTCTTTCGACCAATGTGTTGAAATGTCTGAAAAATTAGGTTTTTCTTCTTCTATGGATTCATCAATTTCTTTTTTATTTTCAATCCATTTTGCATACAAAGTTGTTGATACAGTTATAACATCTTTTTCGAAATCCCATTTAACTTTAAATTCAGGGTCTTTATACCACCCTTCAAATAGATAACCTTCTCTTTTAGGATTTTCTGGTTTTATTATATTTTTATTTTTTTCTAAACTTTGCATACCAATGGCACTTCCACCATTTGTATTAAAAATAATCTTATATTTATTTGGTTCTAATTTAATAGGTGTTGTTGACGTAGCATCGGTATTATTATTATATATAGGAATGTTGTTAATCTCATTCACCGTAACTATAATACTTTCTTCATCTGTTAACCTTCCATCACTTACACGCACAATAATTGTATAGCTGCCTGGACCCTGTGCTTTCGACGGCGTCCAGGTAAATACGCCTGTCGTGGCATTGATGCTCGCTCCTGTTGGTGCACCTACTAAACTGTAAGTTAATGTATCTCCATCTGCATCCGTTGCTGATGCCCTGAATGTCAGCTGACTATTCTCATTCACTATTTTATTACCAATTGCTTGTAACACTGGGGCGCTATTTACTTCATTCACCATCACCGTGATGCTTTCTTCATCTGTTAACATTCCATCACTTACACGTACAGTAAATGTATAGATGCCTGGACCCTGGGCTTCCGTTGGTATCCAGATAAAAACACCTGCCGTCGCATTTATGCTCGCTCCTGTTGGTGCACCAACCAAGCTATAGGTTAACGTATTGGCTGGTAAATCAGCGTCTGTTGCCGATGCAGTGAAAGTCAACAGGTTACCCTCATTCACTGTTTTATTACCTATTGCTTGTAACACTGGGGCGCTATTTACTTCATTCACCGTAACCGTAATACTTTCTTCAGCTAGTAACATTCCGTCACTCACACGCACGGTAAATGTATAGATACCTGGTCCCTGGGCTTCCGTTGGTATCCAAGTAAATACACCTGTCGTCGCATTGATGCTCGCTCCTGTTGGTGCATTGATTAAGCTATAAGTTAGTATATCTCCATCTGCATCTGTTGCTGATGCAGTAAATGTCAGCTGACTATTCTCATTCACTGTTTTATTACCAATTGCTTGTAACACTGGGGCGCTATTTACTTCATTCACCGTAACCGTAATGCTTTCTTCATCTGTTATCATTCCGTCACTTACAAGCACAGTAAATGTATAGCTACCAGGACCCTGGGCTTCCGTTGGTGTCCAAGTAAATACGCCCGTCATGGCATTTATAGTTGCTCCTATTGGTGCTCCAACCAAGCTATAGGTTAACGTATTGGCTGGTAAATCAGCGTCTGTTGCTATTGCAGTAAATGTCAGCAGGTTACCCTCATTCACTGTTTGATTACCTATTGCTTGTAACACTGGGGCGCTATTTACTTCATTCACCGTAACTGTGATGGTTTCAGCAGCTGTTGACATTCCGTCACTTACACGTACAGTAAATGTATAGCCGCCTGGCCCCTGTGCTTCCGTTGGTGTCCAGGTGAATACACCTGTCAGGGCATTTATGCTCGCTCCTGTTGGTGCACCAACCAAGCTATAGGTTAACGTATTGGCTGGTAAATCAGCGTCTGTTGCTATTGCAGTAAATGTCAACAGGTTACCCTCATTCACTGTTTTATTACCAATTGCTTGTAACACTGGGGCGCTATTTACTTCATTCACCGTAACCGTAAAGCTTTCTGCGTCTGTTAACATTCCATCATTCACATATACGGTAAATATATAGCTACCCGGACCCTGGGCTTCCGTTGGTGTCCAAGTAAATACACCTGTCGTCGCATTGATGCTCGCTCCTGTTGGTGCACCGACTAAACTGTATGTGAGTGTATCTCCATCTGCATCTATTGCTGATACAGTGAATGTCAGCTGACTGCCCTCATTCACTGTTTTATTACCAATTCCCGTCATTGTTGGTGGAGTATTTGTATTGTCAATCAATGAATGCACTTGTGCAACTGGGAAACTTAAAATGGAGTCGCCTGTAGCTGAGCTTACTCCTGTAATACCAGACAAAACGAAACCCACACCTGATTTAAACGAACCTGCAGCAGAAATATAACCAGCATACAAATTCCCACTGTAGCCACTTTCATACAATGAGGTCCCATCAAATGTCGCTGTTAAATTCGGCGCAAACGTTGTAGGCGCCGCCTCTATCTTTTGAGTTCCAAAATTTAAAAAACATGTTACCATCATCAAAGAAACAGTAAGCAACGCCATTTTTTTAATCACTATCAACTTCCTCTCCTTTCAATTCTATCTTTCTATTCTGACGAGCAATATTCTTTCTCAAACTAGAAGCCTATCTTCTGATATCAGAGGAATCTCACCTTACCTCCTTTAACTTGATCTTCAGTTCACTTTTTATATGTATGTATTCTATAGTAATAAGTACATACCCTTTAAAAGTACTATAGATAAAAACATGGTGATACTGATGAATGTTAATGATTAGAGCGTTAACATTCAAAAAAATAACCTATTAGCGATATTTTTATAAGTAAGAGATTATTGATAGAGTGAGGGGTTACATAAAACATGAAGTGGTTTTCAAAGCATAAAAAAATGCAGAGATGTTTTAAACCCATCCTGCATTTCATATTATTGAAATATATTTTTCCGATGCCATCTAAAATACTGCTTATTCTCTTCATATCTTGAAACTTTCATCTTTTGATGAATGTTATACATTCCATAATTCGTTGCTGGAATTCGTTCTGAAATGTGAATTAAGCCTGTTCCATCAAATGTAATATAACCTTGATCGTATAATGCGTCATGATTACAGCAAAGCAATACACCATTATACGGATCTAACCGTTCTTCATTCGAACTTTCCCGCCAAGGCTTAGAGTGGCTTGCACGTAGAAGCGCCGGTAGCTCAATACCACAAAGTGCGCATTGATGATTCCATAAAGGTAATAATGCTGCTTTAAATTTTTCTTGGCCAATACGGATTTTACGTTTTGCTTCCGCTTCTGTTTCGGTAATCACTGGAATAAGCGTATTTCGTTCTGTGCGTACTACCGTGCCAATCGCAAATTCTAGCTGTTCATCATCCACTTGATAAATATTCATATCACTAATAATATCTAATAGCTTGATCGCAAGTTCTTCATTACATGGATATAAATAGCCTTGGTTTCCATCCCCATCTTGCTGGAAAGCTGAGTATTTAACAGGCAATAACACTTTCAACTCATTAAAGTAATCTTTAATCGTTAATGGTTGTTCTAATTCATGGTATTGCAGCTTCACTAGAAAACCTTTCTCTTCCCACTGGTCATATGTTGTTAGAGAAGCAGGCTTTTTGCCCTCCTCACAATCAGACAGCGCAATGCTAATCGCAACGATTTTTCCTTTTACGTAATGAAAAATACGATCTCCTGAGCTCACTTCCTCCATACGTCGCCATGAGTGCGGAGTGTTTCCGCCTTTATCTTTTTGTGGTGACCAAATGATTTCTGCTTCTTTTTCTTCTTGATAGGTGTGCCCTTGCATGACGATGTAGTGGTTCATTATGTTCTCCTCTTCTATTCATTACTTCTATTATAGCTAAAGTCTTCAAAGTATTTATGTATATATAATTGATTTAATACATAAACTCGTTTTTTAAGTACGCATTCGTTAATTACAAATAATAAAAGCCATAGTAGCTCCTTTCAATTGAGCAACCTATGGCTTCAATATTTATAAATAGTCATCTTTTACTTAATTCGTTTTCTATCCACTCAGAAATTAACATCAAAACATCATCACCTGCATATTTCACATAGGTATTCCGACCTATTAATGTAATTTCTCTTCCAATTTCTACCCCAGCAATACTTCTCGTTGTAGATACGAACCCTTCAACTTTATTTTTAATTTCCCCATCTATTTTTGTTGTTTGACGTAACAATACCTTTTTAGGTTGTACATCAAAGAAATTAAAAATCTCCATTGTAGTTTTCTTTCCATTTAAAAATAAAGTATGAAAATTCCCATACTTAATTATTTCCCCTAGCAATTCTATGTCACCAGTACTTACTAAATCCTTTTGTTGATAATTATTTAATTTTCCCCATATGTCTTTTGTAGCCCATTGGCTTAAATCAAGGTGACAAGCTGTTCCTTCATAATAATCGTACCCAGTGGAATTCTTAATAAATTTTGAAATTCGATTAAACCAATCTTTATAAACCACATTTCTCTCAAAGTATCTTTCGCAATAATCTAATATCTGTTCTCCATGTTCTGCTTTAATATCAGCATAACTATGTAATCCTAAACTATCCAGAGTATGAAACCTATTTTTCCCATTAACTAAATCAAATTCTTTATAACTCGGATTTAAGCTAATAGTAGCAATCTCTGCAGTTCTAAACCTCCCAAATGCAATTACAGGCGTACTTCTAGGGACAATTGTGCAATTTTCTGGTGCACTCTGTTGTAGTCTACTTAAGATTTTTTCATCAAGTGTTTGTATAGTTTTCACCTCATTATATCTATAAATTATACTTTTCTTTCATCATCATCCGAAAATAGTTGTGCTGGATACAATAGTTAATTTGGTAAAAAATACAATATTTTCTATAATTATAGTATAAACATTATAAAATATAAAGAGTACAATCAATATTTCATTGAAAGTCGTTTGAAGTACTGTTGTAGTACTGTAATAATACGGTAACTTGCTTATTAACACTACATTTCTTTACGCAAGGGGTTGTCCAAATGTAGAGAACATTAGGAAACTTTACGTTTGTATATTTTCAAAAAATAAAATGCGTCTAAAACCCTTGGTAATAGGGTCTTAAACGCTTTTAGTAAATTTAAAACTATTCATCTAAAACTTGATACTTCCTAGAATAGAATCTAGCATCTGGCGAAATTTTATCATTTCAGTTGTACGAAAATTTTTTGAGGAATAGTGAAAGAATATTTATGACTAGACTTCACGATTAGTACCCATATTTAAAAACTAATCAGGTATGTTAAAGGTTTACTATTCCAACTATTATCGTTCATTAATTCATTTGGATTTGCGACTAGTTCTACTTGTGCATTTACACTTAAGCAATTAACTACAAATGCCATATAATAATTATCTTTTAATATCATAGCAGCTTTAAGCTCACCATCAGTTAAAATGAAATTAGTTATCTTATTTGAGACAGTTCCTTTTACTTCAATATGTAGTTTCATCCCCGTTGATGTTTCACAACTTATGTCATACCCTGGTTTGTTGCCCAACTTCGCTTCCCAAACAACATTAATATACCCTACATCTTCCAGGTATCTACAAACCAACTCCTCTGCTCGATCCCCAACTTTTTTAGCATTTCTAGAGTACCTTGGCAAATTGTTGTTTTTGGATGATGAAGGATTTGAACTTTTATTACTTTTTGTACTTACTAATAAGCCTTTACCTTCAGATATATTTACATCATCGAGTTTAGGAATAGAGCCATCCGTAAAGGAAATTATTTTGCGATTGGAACTACTTGTAGATGTATTACTATAGCTTCCACTACTTAATACATTCAAATAGTTCTCTTTTGTTAATTCTCGCACACCATTTCTAAAAGCTTGTGAATTACTATGCTCTTCGAGATATTGACCCTTTTCATCTTTAAAAAAAATCGCTTCATCAAACTGAATAAAATCCTCAATAGTAGCAAAGAATTGGCTAGGATCATTAGGATCTACTGTAACTTTTCCAATCTTGGCTGTTCCAAAATAATGTTGTACCTTGGATAATCGGGCATTTTCGAAACGCTGATCTTCCATTTTACCTTTATAATATACTACTAATGTTCCTGGTTCTAACAGTTTTTTGTATCTTTTAGGAAAATGATATAAAACTCCTGTTTGATCTGAATATTGAGAAATATCATTTTCTGTAATTGCCGCATACTTCATAAAAGCCCCCCTAAATCAAGATTGTACCCTCATATATATTATTGCATAATTAATAACATTTCAGATAAATTTAACGCCCTAAAACATTCATAAATGTGTGTCATTTCCACAGGCATAAGAGAGGCGATAATGCTCAAGGGTTCAGATCCTTTTGAATTCATGAAATGTCATTTACGTAACGCTCAAAAGCTTGTTCTGCACATTTCTTGACCATAAAAAACTGCACCTCCGATTGTTAGATTGTGTCTAACCCATTGGGGTGCAGTTCAATTTAAGATGGATTTTCTAATTGAAGTTCCCTAAATTATTTCTGATTTAAACTATCCAACAGTTCTACAATATATTGTGATGTTTCCATCATCTGCTGTTTATTTGTTATTGAAGATTCACCGTCACCTTTTTGATGTCCATAATCTCCAAATCCTCCATGATTCCCACCGTTTATTTCGATAAAACGTGCGTCATTTGGCAAAATATTTTTAACATCCTTTACTTTGTTTAAGTCTGCAACTTTATCATTGCTTCCCCATAGTGATAAGACTTTTATTGGTTGACTACTTAGATTTGTTTTTGATTGGGGATAGGATGCTAATAGTACCAAGCCTTTTATATTATCATTTTTTAGTGCATAATCTGCTGCCATGACGCCCCCTAAAGAATGTCCTCCGATCACCCAAGTATCAATTTCTTTATGATTAGTTATAATATTGTCTGCTTTGTTCGGTGAAAAAATGGCTAAGTTAAAGCTCATTTTCGCAATACTAACGTTATAACCTTTTGCTGCTATCTCTTTAGCGATTGGTGCATATGCGGAAGCTTCTACCTTTGCTCCGGGATAAAAAATAAAGCCGATATTTTTAGCATTCGATACGGGTTCAAATAAAATATTGCCATTTTCTTCAACTTTAACGACTTCGTCAGATTTCAAACTATCCAAAGCTAATGAACTGGCCTTATAATATGAACTTACATAAATAAAAAATCCTGCAACTAGCAGTATTAACAAAGCAAAAATTCCAGTGAAAATTTTAAATTTTAGAGATTTCTTTTGTTTCATCGTATATCCTCCTATCCTATTTATTATATTCAGCTTTGCAAAAATGTTTTAATTGTTCACAGTATCCACTTCACCCATTCATACTAGCCCTGAAATATGCTCGTTTACATTTTGTTCTGTCCATTTTTTGTCTTCAAGATTGACTAATACGCTCATAATTTTAAATTTCAAACTTTGGACGATGACTTTTCGGAACACTCCAACTATACGGACGTTGACATGATGGTAAAGCTGATTTCATACCAGAGCCATCCTTCAATCCCCCCGACAAAGTTTAACATTATATTAATAATAGCACCCGCATCTCGTTTTCACTTGGAGGTGCAAAGTGACATAACTTACTTTGCACATAAAAAACACCACCTCAAATGAGATGGCTACATCATTTTAGATATTCAACTAAGGTTTACCTTTTAAAATCCCGAAACTCATATTGATTCATAGGGGAAAGGGCTATTAAATTCCCCTACTTTATCCCTCAATATTGTATCTTTTTAATTTCCAAGAATAAGCCCAAGTCCGAGGATGCCTTGGATACCCCTCTTGCGTCAAATCCTCCATATGATAGATTTCCTTGTTTTTAATTAAACGAAAAATTTCTTGAATCCTATTGTCATAATCAAATATGTATCCTTTTCCCCAAGCAATAATTATTAATTGAGCATCTTTGTTAGCCATTTCAATTATCGTATTATTATTATATTTTCCGTCAGTATCTATCCCCTTAACAAAATCCAAACTTTGTACTGAAATATACTCATCGACTTTTTCTTGATATATCTCACATACTACATAAAGATTAGTAATAATAATTTTCCCTATGCCCTGTAAAACACCAGCAGAGTTATTTAACGAAACGTATTTGATAATACGATTAAGAGTGTTGTCGGAAATTTCCTCATTTGCTTTACTTGGATTAATCATCATTAAATGGACAGCTTTTTCGGCATCGCCATTTTTTAATTCTATATCTAACCTATATCTCCTATTAGTATCAATGTCATAATGTACTAATTTAACATTTTTCACATACTCATTCTTATAGTAGAAAATTCTTTTTCTTGCTCTTTCCATAACTGCCCCTCCTCTATATATGAATTATCTATGGAGTAAATATTTCAATGTATTCTTTACAAAAATCAGCAGATTATTTAACCGTATGATTTCTGTTAATGAAAAACTTTCAAATATTAAATCTACTAACCCTTAATGTTTTATAATTAAATAAAGGTAAATTTTATTATAATTCCCCATCTTATATATCCGGATTAATTTTTATTATACGCCCTTTTTTTCTTCCTTTACATAATTTTTCTTTGTATTCAGAATAAACAGTATAAATATATAATGAATTGAAAACGATTATACTTTTACAAGTCTTTTTGACAAACTCGAAGTAAATGTCAATGATTTAATGGATTGTAGCCGTGTTGAAGTAAAAGTAGAATGTGATTATTGTAAAAATCCTTTAAAAGAGATATTTAGAAGTGCAGGATGTACTTACTCCTAGCATCCACAGTAATTTTATTAATTTAAAGTGTGCTCCTCTGCTTATACCCATAATAAGACAAAAAAGAATCCCATCTATTAAAAGACAAGATTCTTTAAACTCAAACATTTTTTGCTAGTAGTGTATTCCAATAAAAATTACATTAAAGAAAAAACACCCTATGTAAGCGAGCAGACTAGTCCAATTTTGAAATGGATAGTTTAAACACTTACATAGAGTGGTCTATAGTTGGTTAAGGTTATGAAAGATTAATGACATTTTTTATTTAGACAGCTTTTCATGCTTACGCTTGTAACGCCTCAATTGTTTGAGCTACTTGCTCTTCTGTTAAATTGTGACGCACGATGTAGCGATTGCGTGCATGCTTTGTACATTCGATTGTACAGCCCCCTAAATGCTTTGCTTCATTTTCTTCAGATGCGATGATTTGCTTGTTACATTCAGGGTTTGCACAGTTAATGTAACGTTCACAAGGTTCACCGTCATAGTGATCACGGCCGATAATCACATGCTCTACTTGATTGATTGGCACCGTTAAACGCTCATCAAATACGTACATTTGACCGTCCCATAATTGGCCTTTTGCAACAGGGTCTTTTCCGTATGTTGCAACACCGCCATGTAATTGACCGACATCGCCAAAGCCTTCACGTTTCATCCAGCCTGAAAACTTCTCACAACGAATCCCACCCGTGCAATATGTTAAAACATTTTTCCCTTCGAATAGCTCGCGATTTTCACGTACCCATTCTGGTGTATCACGGAAGTTTTCTACATCTGGTCGAATCGCACCACGAAAATGGCCGACATCGTATTCATACGTGTTACGCACATCTAATACTACTGTATTTTCATCTTGCATTTCAGCAAGGAATTGTTCTGGTGACAGGTAGCGACCTGTTAATTCATGCGGGTTAACGTCTGCTTCTAAGCCTAAGTTTACTAACTCAGGACGTGGGCGTACGTGCATTTTTTTGAATGCATGGCCATCTGCCGCATCAATTTTGAAGACAATCCCTTCAAATAATGAGTCTGCTTGCATGTTTGCCATGTATTGCTCTGTTTGCTCAATTGTACCTGATACCGTACCGTTAATGCCCTCATTAGCTACTAAAATACGACCTTTTAAACCGATTTCTTTACACATTGCTAAATGCGTTTCCGAAAACGCCGCTGGATCTTCAATTTTCGTGTAATGGTAATATAATAAAACTTGATAATTCATTTGTTTCCACCTATCATTTCATATATTTGCAGGATATACCTGATAGTCTATTTTACGACCTAATAACCATAAAGGATTTTCATTTAATATGCTATCGGTAATTAGGCTGAAATGGGTATAATTATTATTTTTAAAGCATTTGGAAAGAGGTTAGTTTACCTTTTTTTATAAAGAAGTATGATTCCACAATCAATATGGCTCGATTGTTGAATAAACTACTTTATTATTAATAGTACACCGTTTTATTGGATTACCTAAGATGTGAATATTCAACTATAAAATTCCCTAAAATAAAATAAAGCATAAACTTTCCATTTGGGAAATTTATGCTTTACGGCACTATTTAACAGTATTTGTACTGCTATATATTATGTATGGAGACGGCGGGAGTCGAACCCGCGTCCCTTATTCGTTATTGCATCGCTATAATATCCGCATTGTTGTAACGTTGACTGTACCGCCATTTGAAACGGTGATATAAACGTACTGGCGGACAAATATCCGTTCAATGGTCGTACATTGCATAGTCGACCTTCTTACGAATCATCTTACGTTATTTGACAGCGGAAGTAAAGCCGATTTATCCGCTAAATATAAAATGTCATATTTTCATATGGCAAATTTTCCGTTATATCTTGCTTGATTGCCAGCTGCATCGCTCTAATACCTTGCTCACGTTTATTCTGCTTATTATCATCCGTAAACTCTGCTCTATAACATACATAATACGACAACTCACGTATTTTTAACTCGCCAATTTCCGCAAAACCCGGTATAAACTTTCTAATATATCTAGCATCCGCCTCGACTATATCGTAAGTTAAACCTGTCACCCTTGCTACTTCTGCGTATACCATCAGTACCACTCTCCTTTACGTACCGAGTATAACGCCCTTAAAACAGCATTGGAATAGGCTTTACTGACCGTTGTGAAATCAGTATTTACGGCTCTTTTAATCTATGCTACTATATCCGTATAATTTAAAAAATCGGATTCGAACGACTACACATTAGTCGTTCTTTTTTTATGCGTCAGTATTACGTTGATTAGATTACTATATAATAGTAGAAACTCAGACGATTCCAGACGGTCAACTATTCCAGATGCGTCTGACAGCGCTGAATATTAACCGCCCGAGTTTAAAAAATTATAGCGAAAATTTCCTGAGGTAAAAAAATAGCTCGAATATTAAACTAAAGCTCCCGTTTGTTGAAGAATCTAAATTTCTGTTCCATTTGAGAGTCTCTTTTTAATAACAAAATAAGTTACTACTCCTAAGCAAATGTAGATTATTAACACACTACTACCCAATATCGCAGAGTATTTATATACACCATAAAGACTGTATATACTTAGTAAAATATAGATTGTTAAAAACACAAGTCCTTTCTTTCTGCTTTTCAAAAAGACTGAGGTAAAAATAGCCAAAACTATACTAACGACTGCCAACTGAAATAAAATGAGTATTGTGAACATCAAAATATTATTATCCATTACACCAATCCCTCCTACATGACTTCTACAAATAAAAGCAATTTCCTTGTTCCGCTAAATTGCTCTGTTAGTTGAATAGTAACAATATTTCAGAAAATTATCCATTATTTTTCCAAAAAGAAAAAAGTTGTAGGTAAGGTCCGAATACCAGAAAGCGCCATTCAGAATCGAGGGCTTTGGGGTCACGCAGTTTCAACGCAAAAAAAAAGACGACCGCCGAAGCAGTCGCCTATAACGCAAAATCTTCCATTGTTGCATCAATTTCATCGCTTGTAATTCCAATATATTTCAACGTAATTGAAGGCGCTGAATGATTGAATATGTGTTGTAACGTAGCAACGTCCTTATTGCGCTTGTAATGATGATAACCGAAAGTTTTCCGCATTGTATGAGTGCCAATGTCATCACGTCCTAATGCGTCAGCAGCCTTCTGTAATGCTCGATATGCTTGCGTTGTGCTGATATAACTATCGCCTCGACGAGACGGAAATAGGTAATCATTATCGTTCATTCCGCGAGTATAATCTTCTATTGCTTCACGTGTTGCCTTCGGAATTAGGAACCGTTTAGGCTTGCCGGTCTTTTGCTCGGTAATAATAACGTGCTGCCTACCCTTAACATCGCTTACCTTTAGCGGTACAATGTCCGATACTCGTAAGCCGGTATTGATTCCGAAGTTAAACATAAATACGTCTCTAGCGCATGCATATCTCGCCAATGCCCAACGCATATCCTCGATTTCCTGCGCCGATCGTAACGGCTGTACGTTCTTTTCATTCGTCATAATATCCGCCTCATTTCATACGTTATCGTACATACTATGTATCTTAACGCAATCATAAACGATGGATATAGTAAAGTCAACGTTTTGTATGTACGAAAATATAGAAAAACGTACATATCTAGTTATTTACGCTAGTATTTTAGAAACCCCTCGAGTTTCAGACATCCCCGTCCAATCCGACTGTCTGCCCGTTGTAATCTGCGTTAACATTACGTTATCTAACTTTACATAAATTTTTATATTCACAGTTCCTTCTATTATATGTCCCGTTGAAACCGCCGAATTATGTAAAGTAATGTAAACCTCTCGCAAAGTGTTTTATGTGCTTGTCCATTCGGAGCCTCTACCCGTCATTTATGCGTCAGAACTAACGTCTACTATAGTTACCTTTTTGACTTCCTTCTATATAATGTCGTCAATTTCGGAAGGTTTAGTTATTGACGGACTATGCCGATTACAAAATGGTGATAATCGTCGAGAATCAAAGTGTTTTAAGTGCACCTGCAAATCCGTCATCTGCCCGATTAAATCGATCATATACTAGCGTCAAAAATGCGTTAAAATCGGACATAATCGGAACTATGTATTTGAAGTTTCTTCTATATAATGCGTCAATTTTGCGTTATGTCCGATTTACAAACGGAGTTCTAAGTAAATAGGCGAAAAAAATCGGCAAGCATAGCTGTATTAGCCGATGCCTGCCCCCATTTATTTTAGCGTTATTCTCCCATCGCTAATACGTACAATAACTGTTGATGCTCCGGCTCGAAAACCCATATCTTAGCACCTTCGACTAATCGATTGGGATACTCAATTGTTCGGGTAACACCATCAATTTTAACAGTCTCAGTTCGATTGAACAGGTCGGGATTGCAAGTAAGACCCTGCGCAGGAGTATCAACGGTATCTCCAGTTACTAGGATTCTAAAATTAGGATACACACTAGTCACTGTTGCCGTACGAATACGACCGCCTGGATTATAGCCGACATATTCTATTACATTCAACAAACGGCCAACCGCACTGCCTTCTTTTATTATTTCCGGTTTATATACACCCACTAAAATCCTCCTCTTTTCTCTAAGATTCCACTTACAAGCGCATCTGCAATTTTACGAATATCAGCTTCTTCGCGAACAACCATGCCAGGCATATTGATCGTTGGTCTAATCGTAACTACACTAGGCGTGCCTTTTTCATTGCGAGGAGTATTCGCAGTGTTATATGAATTATAAGTTGAGTTGTTTGTTATCCCTACGCCTGTTGAGTTGTAAGTAACATCATCTACTCCCGAACTGCGTGTTTTTCCACTAATCATAGAACGATATGCTTCCGCCTCAAAACGAGGTAATACCATTTCTCCTTTGTGCAAATATGATAGATAATTATCATAAGGCACGTTATTTAGTCCATGATAATGCGAACCGTCCGGTTTACTGCCGCCGAGCATATTACCAACGAACGATACAGTCGAGTTGATTCCGCTAGATAGCCAGTCCGGCATCTTAACGGAACTAATAAATCCGACGAAATCCTTAATGTTATCGTATACAGTCGAAATCCATCCGCTCAATTTTTCGAACCATCCCTGTACGCCAGATAACGCATCAGAGAATATGTCGAACGCATTTTTAACGCCAGTTAAGATAAATTCGACAAGTGGCGCTAGTACGTTATCCCACAGCCATTTAATTACTTTAGACATCAACTCGAATCCTTGGGCAATAGCGTTAATAATCGGTTGTGCAATAGTCCATAAAGTCGAGAATAGTTGCGCAACAAACGAAAGCGCTGGAGCAATAACGTTATTGAAAACTAGTACCGCAACATCTCCGAGAATTTGCAGTAGGTTCCAAAGTCCGCTTAAATACGGTTGAATGACCGTCCAAAGGTTCGAGACTATGCTAGAAATTGTCGTCCATACCTGCGTAAAAGCCCCCTTCAACCGTCCGAATACTGAGGAGAATTGCGTCACCTTTTCGGTAACATACGCTTTTACTTCCTCGAATTTCGCCTTAACCTTAGCGAACGATCCAGCTCCGAAAATTTCGTCGAAAACTCCCTTAACTCCGCCTGTTTTAAATGCAGACATCAAATCGGATATTTTCGACTTTATACCGCCCACTACTGCATTCACTTTTTTAGCAATGTCCGGTGGGAAGATAGCGTCTATTAATCCGCCAGTGCCCCCCGTTTTAAATGCGCCGACCAACGACTTGACTTTCCCTATGATACCGCCAATAATGCCTCGGAACGTTTCGCTATTGTCATAGAGCGCCTTTACTCCGACTGCTGCGGCCGCAATTCCTGCGGCTATTAATGAAATCGGATTTGCTAGCATTGATATAGCTCCTACAGCAATTAGTGCTCCAGCAAACGTTGCTATAGCCCCTGCCGCATATGCGATTGGTTTACGCCATTTCACGAATAAATCGTACAATGCGATTGCTTTATCTGTAACCTTTCCGAGCAGACTACCTAATTTGTTACTGAGTGCTTCGGTATCAATCCCATCAAACATCTTGTTTAGTCGCCGTAAGAAGTCGCCTAATTTCGTATTACTTTCCATTCCCATGTTTCTAAAGAAAGTCTGTGACTTCTCTTCGAGTTGGGACCACAATCCTTTTGTTGTATTTCCCATCTTATTAACCATTTCATCTGTTACACCCATTTTGGTTAATAACTTATCTAATCCGGCCATCTTAGCAGACATGCCGTCCATTTTAGTGATTTTTTGTAATTCCTTTTTATCCAATCCTATCGCATCGTACATTGAAATGTAGTCACCTTGCATAAGCTCCTTAGTTGAGAAAGCTGCCTGCTGAGTATCTACACCGGAAAGCGCCTGTATACGTTCAACTAATCCCCAAACTTGTTTGAGTTCATCAACATTTTTACTAAGTCCCAAGAATGCCTTTGAATTTGACAGCATATCTGTGCTATTTAAAACAGGACTGTCAATTGCTGCTTTCTCTACCATTTGGAGATATTTTTTCGCCTTTTTATCGTCACCGAACATACCGCTAATTGCCATCGCATTTTGTTCGTAGTTTGCTGCAGCGCCGATTGTTAAATTAAACAATTTGGCCGCCCCATTTGCTCCCACGTAGGCCCCCGCGATTCCCACTAAAGCGCCTTGCATCCCGCGTAATGACGTACTTAGTCCGTTAGCCCCTACGCGCAATGAAGTGACTCGAGTTGCAAACCCACCCATACGATTCGACGTCAAAGAAACGGCATCACTAAAACGGTTAGTTGTTGATTGTGCCCTCGACATACTTTCGCTCGTAGTTCTGCTCGTACGGTTCATTTGTTCCATCATTTGTGTTAATCGACGCATACGAGACGATCCTTCGTCCCTCATTCTGAAAACTGCGGTTAAATTAATAGCCATTAGTAATCAGCTCTCTTTACGGCTTTTTGACTGGCTGATATAAACCGATTGCTATGTTCATATAATTTGTCATTCATTCGCATACTCTCCTTTGACAAAATAAAAAAGACGCCCTATTAAGAGCGCCTTCTACTGCCTTTGTTTACGTTCTAATTCTTTTCGCTGTTGATCTTCTTCATCCATCACAATCATTTCTGACGCATACATAAACGTCCTATAACGCTTCTTCATCTCATAAACTTCATGCGGCGGTATGTGGTGATTTTGCCATATGCGGTGCAATAAGAATGCTTCACCACCCGCCTTAATTAGTTTTTTACTTCTTCTATTTCTTCCTCGTCGTTAAAGCCGGATAGTGTCAAAATTGCATTTTGTAATGTTGCAATTTCTCCAGCTAATAACGCTTTTTGTATGCAATCTCCTGCGTCAGCCGCTTTAAAATGCTCTAACAATTGTCTATCCGCAAAGTTCGGCTCAATCGTTGCTTTAACGATAAGTAAGCGTGATACTTCTTCTTCATTAACTCTTAGCTCCGTTTTCTTACCGTTCTTAATCGGATAAGTTGCCTGGTCACGAATCATATCGATATCCTCACCTGTAAGTGCTTTAATCGTAATAGAATTACCTAAACGTTTAATAAATACCTTTTCCGTAATTTCTACTGTAGGTTTTGCCCCTAAGAATGCGTCTAAAATTGTCATTTAATCGTCTCCCATACATTTAATTTTTTTTTGAACTGACTTTCACGTTTGAAACAAAAAGAGACAAACGAAATTAATCGCAAGCCTCTCGAAAATTGTTACGCTAGATTTTTAATTCGACCGTGTGCCGACTCTTGCTTGAATTCAAGAGTATACTCGCCTACGATAAAACCACGTTGACGGTCGCCTGTAACTGCCGCAGGAATATGGTGGAATCCGCGGTCATTTAACGGCTTGATTGCCGTACGATTAATGTCGATGAAGAAAATCTCATTCGACTTAACATTATCGTTCATGACTATTGGGAACTGCCCGAAGTCGGTTACTAAGTGATCGACTACTTGTCCACGACTGTTTTCCGCTTGTGTAATGCGGATTTTATCGCCTTGTAAATCACTTATAGCACGCTTCTGATGCGCTGACACAATGAACGCATACTGTCCGCCACCTGCAAGACCGCCTTTCTCGAACACCGTCTGTACCATATCCGTAAGCATCTTAATTGAAATAGCGACTTTACCTGCGTCTGTAACATTTGTCTTAATGAAGTTACGTAGACCGCCTAAATGTCGTACAGTACCATCATCGAACTTGACTCCGTTGATTAACGATTTTTCAAGCTGTAACGCAACTTCAAGTTGTTTCTTCGCTTTCTCGTAGTTGTATAAGCCGTCTACACCATACTGTGATACTGATTCTGCTGTGCCAGTAACTTCTACCGATTCCATGAAGATTTGTGTATAGTTTTCAACACGTTGGCGTGGTTTGTAGCGTGATTTCGGAATGTCAGCGCCTTCTTCACCACGTACATATAAGAACTCAATCTCTGCGTCTTTTGCGATTGCCGAGGCTGTTGTACCTGCATAACCACGTACTACTGTGATTTTCTTAGCAGAGGTATTAATCGCAGTAACCTGTACTAACTCCTCCTCGATTTGTGCAATAGCATCGACTACAAATGGCTCCACGTCAGCTACGGTTAACTCGGTAGCTTCGATAGCAGCAAGCGCCGTCACCTTCGTTTTGACTGCGAATGTTTGATCCTCGTACCAAACGTGAGTTGTATTAGTTACGGGTTGTTTAAAGCCTAGTAAGTTTACTAGAGGCGTTTGATTTGGATTGAGTAAAAGTACCTCGTCTACTACAGATTCTTTCTTACCTACTAATTGAGTAGTATTAATTGCGTTTGTCATTATCGTCGTCCCCCAAATTGTTTAATTTTTTGTTTTAGTCCGCTAAATGCGGCAATATCTTCAACGCTGCCAGTTCGCTTAGCTACTGCCTCTGCGTCCGCTAGCATCGTTTGATGAACTGTTTTTGTATCATTACCGCCATTAGTCGCTGCGCCAATCGGTGTCTGCTTTGGCTTCATACCCTGCAAGATGCCGAGCAGTTCGTCGAGCGCATCGCCTTCTAGCTTTGTAGCGTCAAGGAACGGCTGTAATTTATAGAAGTCTTTTACGCCAGATTGTTCGACCTTCTGTGCGAATATCTCGGCTTTTTGAGTCGCCTCTTGCTCTGCTATTTGCGCTTTTAACGCTTCATACTCGGCTACCTGCGCTCGTAAATCGTCAATTTCCGTTTGATCTGGCGATTGATCGGTTACTTGTTCCTCGATTAATTCTTGTTCTGGCTGTTCTGTTGTTTCATTTGTCATTTTCCTTTTCCTCCTAAGTTATTAAATGTGGGATACTACGGTGTGTTTATGGAACACTCACCGCCCTTCCAGTTTCGGCGGTCATGGGTAACGATTTTCGATGATTCTTTATTTCTAGCACGTTGAAATAAGTTGGTTGATAATTTATACGTAGGAATCGTTCTCTAGTCGTTTTAATACAGATTTCAAGCCCCTCCGCAGTCTAACTGGAATTTTGAATTGTATTGCGTGTAATTTACCTTCGCGAGTGTGATAGGTTGCCATGACCGCGTAACCCTTCCTGGCTTTGATACGCTTGATTGCGATAGGGTATCCCGCGCCAACATATAAGGCGTAGAAATCGTCATCCAATTTCCACGCCTCAAATTCTCTATTTATTTTCGTCATACTGCAGCCTGCTTGTGCTTGTCCATAAGACGTCTGTACCAAGCGTTGCATTCTTCTCGTTGGAACTCATATAACTCGTCATATAGCGCCTCATAATCACGGTTACCTCTCGCTGCCAGCAGTTTTACGAGTGGTGCAACATCGTATGGATTATATTTTGTCTCGATAAACTCGAGGAAACTACGATCATTTTTCTTTCGATTTACGCCGACATCAACGACAATAATGTTGCCTATCGTATTCGCACCACCTGCTGACATCGGAATGACATGCTCGAGAGATAAATCGTTGCTAAATCTACCTGTATACGCACATCTTCCGCCAGCTAACTTAAACAAGTACATAACATCGTCGTAAGTTAAATCGTTTGCAACCCCGAATTGCTTAGCTTTTCTATTTGCATGTCGGAAAGCACCTCGAGCCCTATTTTCAAGCGATGCCATGCGGTATCGAGCGTCCTTCCGTTCACATTCAATGCAGTGTGTCCGCTTCATACTGTAAAAATGTTTGGTTTTAGTACCACATTTTGTGCAAACCTTCATTAACATGCACCGCCTTTACTTTGAGCAACAATTACATCTAACTTGCCCTCTAAGCGTGCTAATGAAAGACTGATAGCGTATAGCATCTCCATCGTTTTAGCATCTGTTTGTTGTTCTGTTTTCTCTGTCATAGTCATCATCCTTTTCATCTGTTAATTTTTACTGAATATATTCAATGCTAACGGTCAAGCCGTTTCGCACGATTACATTTACTAATTCCATTAATAAGCGAGCATTAGGGTTTTGGTACTCGTAGTTGTACTCCATAGCCAGTGGCTCACTTGTTGTAACCACTGCGATTTCTGTTTTTTTGTAGTGTTGCAAGACCTTACGCAGCGAAACAAATGCAGGGAATACGAGGTTTCCGTTATGATAAACCTCACGAAATATACTTTCGTCAGGCAATTCAATAACGACCTCTACTGTTGCTGGACCTGTTTCTGTTACTGTTTGTTTAATGGTTAGTGTCATAATCTTTCTCCTTTTCCTCTGTTTAATTGAACTGCACCATAATCGCAGCTAATTGCTCACCAGTTCCTGCGAAGATTGTTCGAGGATTGACTGTGATACGTTTCTCACGTCTGTCTCGCGGATTTTCATAGAAGCTAAATACTACTTGTCCATCTATCTGAACGCGATTTAATGCCGTTTTTAACTTACCTGCGTTTGCATATTCCAATAGAACCGCAAGTTTCTCTAGTCCCATCGGGCGTAGACGATCCAGGTCCGTTTCGTCTGGATTGAAGCAGATTGTATTTGTTTCGAAATTTAAAAAAGGCATAACTGAGTAGACTAGCGCAAGCTGTCCAACCGTTTTGCCGTTTGTTTTCTCATATAAGTCACGTATCGTTTTCTTGAACACTCGCGTGTGTTGCATATCTGATACTGCGTGGCTGATTGTCTTTACATTTCCTCGATAAAATACCGTTGGATTCATAAAGATACAGTCATCGATTTCCGTTAAAATCTCCGCCTCTACGTAGCGTTTGAATAATTCGCGTGAACGTTTCGTACTTAGCCCCATCAACTTTTCAAAGCCTTCGCGGTCAATCACTCGTCCATTATCGTACTGCAAGCGCCCTGTATTCCATGCGATGTAAGTACCGAGGTACATTAGACGTGCAATATCGGAATTGTTGAGTGTTGGGAATCGTTCGCTTATCATGCGTGACTGTTTAAAGAAGGAGAATACAAAGCCTCCGTTTTCTTTTTCGTGATCTCCGAGGATTTGCTTCGATTCAATTACTTTGGATTGCGCTTCTGTTCGCACTGGCGTTAACTCGGCAACATATCGACCTTCCAACGATTCGTGTGTTTCTCTGTCGTAAGGTACGCCGTCAACAACTATAAAGTTTGCCTTCTGCGCAATTGCCTTGCGTCGTGTATTCGGGTGTAGCTGTACGAATTCTTTTCCTGTAATTGCTGTTGTCATAGTCATCATCCTTTTCATCTATTATTTTTGTAATGCGTCGGCAAGCGTTTGAATTTCTTCGGTTGCTGCCATAACCCTGCGACTTGCTTCGAGCAATGCGGAACTGGCTCTACTTGCTACTGCGTCAGAAAGGCGACGTTCTTCACGTTCTATTGCGCCTAGTGTTGACGACGATATTCCGAGTTTTCTCGATAATTCTCCTTGCGTAATTCCTAGTACCTCACGATACTGCTTGATTTGATGTGCGTTTAATTTCACGGTAAGACGCTCCTTTCTGACTTCGTAGTATTTTTAACACCACAATAAAGCCAATTAAAAAAGCCGCCCTAGTGGACGACTGAAAAATACCTCTTCAATATATAAGATACAAACTAAAGTGAAATGTAGGCTTCCATTTGGCATATTTACTTCCTTACTCTATAGGACAGACAATTCGGCAATTATATGGGTCCTCACTATCTATGATACAAGCTGCTCTAAAGTATGGGTCGATGCCTTAAACTTCCATTCATATAGCATAGATAACTAAACGCCATAAATATCGGAAATTTTCACCACTACAAATGAGATAGACCTTCCTCACATGTATAGCCAACTAAACGGTAAAAATGGCGGAATCGATTTATAAACATTTCCCTCACTATCTATGATACATACTGCTATAAAATATACGTTTGCCTTAATATCCTCTTCATAATATAAGATACAAACTGCTCTAAAGTACAAGTTCCCTTCATATTGTATAAGCCAAGGTTTTGCAATAAATATAACAATTACCCTTAAATTAATTCATTTACCTATAATGTATATCCAACAACTAGATAAAAAGTTAACATTTTCAATTGGCAAAGTCTTTCTCCGTACTCTTAGGCTAGATACGTTTTACTGAAAAATATGGCTGAAACCTGGACGGCGATCATTTATAAAAATTGCTCCTCACTTCATAAGATGACTGAGCGGTAAAAATATGGCTTTCTGTTAAGAAAAAAATACGCCTTCCCTTGTATAGGTGTCTAAAACGGTAAATTGTGTATTAATAAACGAAGCTTTTTTACTTCCTCATAAGGTAAGCCATGAAACGCTGAAAAAAGCAATAAAATATATAAAAATAAATCTAAAATTGCGTATATTCCTAACCTTATAGCAAGCTAAACGCTAAAAATATGGCATCAACGTTTAATTTTTTACAAAGTTAGTACTCCTCTAAAAAAATACCATCCCTTTATGTCCCGAATATCCGGAATTACCATCCCTTTATGTCCACCTTAGATTTTAACAAAACACACAATATATAGTTATAAACGCATAAAATACGCTCGTTTTTACATATATCTTGTACATTTCAACAAATCAAATAGAATCTTATCTATCTTATCTTACCGTCCGCACACGAAAAGATTTACGCTAAATATGTATTGATATGCCGATATTGTACGCTAATACCGAAGGTGTCCGAGAAGTTGTAACAACTTCCTTAAACACTTGCGTCCTCATTTTGCAAAGATCGCAAAATAAGTCCGCGTCTATCTATTACAGTGATATTATTACAATCGCAAGATATCATCATTAATGTAATATCAGATATGGAGCGCTAGCGACATAGAGGATTTGCGCAGCAAAGACTCGTAATATCTTTTACCTTCATAAACGTCAGATACGTTTCTAATAGAAAAACGGCTACTCAGCAAAGTAACCGTCTCCAATCGCAGTTGGCGCTACGATTTTGGTACTAGTCGCTTGTTGGCGCAAGCTCTAGCGAATATTTGCCGATTCTGTTGGGGCAGAATCAGCGTTATATATGACTCACTAGCAATGGATCTCATAAGACGTTAGGTTTCTCTTTCTTTATAAAGCGTCGATGTCAACGCTTAGCAATTTGATGGTGGATGCCTAATTCAGTCGCAATTGAATTTTTATAGGCGTTAGTTTCCGACTTGTTGGCGCAAGTAGGATTCAGCAATTGGGGACGACATCGTCCCGTTTTAAACTTTATACATGTTTTTACCGTACTATTTACCGGTATGTCGCTCTGCAACGCGTCGTACATGTATTCATGAATGTATATTTACCGTAATATACCGTACTAAATTCCTGTATCAGCACCCGATACCGTAGTATCCGGTTAGATATTACGTATTACGAAGCTAAACGATCAACTTGCGCAAGTACCATGAGTAGATGCTCCGCTGTGTATTCGTTCAAATTGGCAAGAATAGACGCCAATTCCTCTGTATATTTGAGGTTTATATCTGCGTCATTTATCATAAGCGTTGCTTCGCCTTCTTCTTCGCAGACGATTAGCTGCACCCCATCCATTAATTGCGTTGTTACCATTGTGACTACATAATCCTCGTCGAGTAAAATACGTTGGCTAGATTGATTCATTCGTAAAACCTCCCGATATTCTAATTTACGGTACGCTTATGAGTACCACTTCTGTTATCATTATATGGTACGCTAATGCGTAACGTCAAGTGTAATTTAGGAGGAATTTTGTATGACTAAGCAAGTTGTTATAAAAATCGATTATTTAATAGAAAAGTACGAGGTTAAATCATTAAGGAAATTGGCGGAGATGTGCGATATAAGACACGCAGCACTAAGCGAATTAAATAATGGCAAGAGAAGAAATATTAACTTTGGGCATATTGAGAGGATCGCCGAAACTTTGGGGATTGATGATATTACCGAGATAATTGATTTTATAGAGGTAGATGACAAAAAAGACGACGGCCAATAACGGCTATCGTCTTTCTTCCCACTTAACATGCGTTCTTCATTTCAATCATTTTTCCATTACATGCTAACTTCTGCTTAGGTAGTTTACCAGTTAGGAAAGTGTCCTTATAGATGCACAAACAATTTTCCATTTCCCTTGGTGTAAGAATTTGAAATTCCACTGGAAACTCATGCATATACAGATACTTTCGTCCCCTCACTGCTTTACGACCTAACAGATTTATTGCCCCGGTTCTCGTTCCCCTGTGAAGATATACCTTAGTTGGATAGAGTCCAAAAGCATATCCAATCCGCTCAGCAGTATCATACACCGTCAAACCCCCAATGCCTTTTATGCCTTTTATTCTAATAAGTTTCATAAGTTCTTCAAAATCCTTTAAGGTAGGTATTTGATGGTAAATGCTCAGCAAATGTTTTTCCAGTTTACCCTTAGCCTCTAGTGTAATTCTTTTCTGATGGCACTGCGTTTTTTTATCAGGACCAATTGCCCAGCCAACTAAGCGGCAGATTTCTATGGGATCCTTCCAAAACTGTGCATAAAACAATAGTACATTAATTTGAGACTTTGAAAATTTTTTTCTTAGAAAATCATTAACTACCAGTTTACTTATAGACATATTCATATTCCATTTCCCCCATTCAATTCATAATTCTTCACATATCTCATGGATATGTTAAATTTCTTAAATGTATGCATTTTTATAAAGCCGAGTCATATCATATTAGTTTGTAAACTGTTTTTTTGAAAAAAAATTGGTTTCCCCCTTTCTGTATGTATTTTACGTTAACGAAAAAAATTTTTTAAATAGAACTTCATGTAAATTGAAAAATATTTGATCTTACTGAGTTAATCGATATTCTAGAAGTAGACGAAGAAAAAGCGCATGCCGACTAATTGGCTGCGCTAATAACTGAAAAAGTAATATGTTATTCACTTTCAGAGCCTGCTGCTATTTCTAAATTACCTGGAGGTAATAATTGATCCAATGCTTCTTGAGAAACAATATCTTTAACTTCATCTGGGAGCAATTCTCTAGAAAAGCCGGCCACTCGTCTGGTCATATCTGGATTGCGTTTAATCCATTTAAAAAGTCTTACAGAAAACGAAAGGAACCAATTTTTTTTATTTAATATATCTAAATGTTTTCTTAATGTATTAATTTCAGAATAAAGCTGATCTAAATTTTGTTTTTGTATATCTTTATTTTCGTCTTTTTCAAGAATTTCATTCTTCAGCAATTCTTCTAGTTCATTTAACTTATATCCTAGATTTTCCCCTTCTTCTTTTGTGAAAAATTGATCGCCTTCTTCTCCCATAGAATGAATTTTTTCTTGCAAGGACTTTAATATTTCATCATGCTCGTTTACTTTTCTTGCAATAGGTGTCTTTGTCATTTCATTATATATATTATTTAACCACTCTCGGATATTAATTAAGAAGTCGTATTTTTTTAAATAATCTTTTCGAACTGTAAATGTAACAGCTCCAGGATTAAACTCTACTTTAAACCTTTCTTCATCTTTATATATGTTTCCTTTAAATTTGTATTGTGGTAAATAAATATATTGAATATTTAACTCTACAAAATCTGTGTAATTTTTCGATTCAATACTAAAATCTTCAATTAAAAAATTTTTCCTATTTAATTCATTTTCAATTTCTTGAAGAAACGTTGTTGTCAAATTATACATAGATTATTTTCACTCCTAAAAGATGCTCTTCATAAATCTATTTCGACAAAAGCAAAAAAAATTCCTTCTAAAATCAAAATATACAAAATAAACTAATTAACATTAGATAGATTTATTGAATTTTGAATAATGAGTGAGTTGACAACAGCACCTATTTTCAGCAGAATAGCTGCTCGATCCGGGAAATCGGCGCAGAGAGGTTACCTATTATCGCTAAATTCGTAGAAATACGTGAATAGCAACAATAAGTAACAACCGCATATTTCAGCGTCATAGTGACGTCCTGGGTGGCTCGTATGCTCCTGTTAGATTGGGATATTTCTACCCGTATGTACTCGTCTAATTATCGTCCTAGACGTGCGGTAGTCCTTAATTGAGCGTATTTGTACGCAGATTGTCCGCTTGTACATGCTTACCCTAGCCGTAACTAGCCGATAAACCATGCCGCGCCCTTAATGGTGGCGCTCACCTATTCGTCGCAACCGTAACAGGAAACGGCTTGACCTGCGATATATCCGATTTTTTGCAACGGTTCGGCAACCTTTCCAGGTTATTTTAACGACGAATTATGGGCAACCTCGTCGCTACTGCTAAAAAAGGATGCACTTAATAGAAGTTGCACCATCGAAAAAATTTCGATATAATGAACCCTAAGAAACGCTATTGCTGCCAGGCAATTTTTAGCGTAGATATTAAGTTAGAAGTCGTTAGTGCGTCAACACTAGCGGCTTTTTTCTGTTTATAAATAATCACGCAAAGACTCTGCGACAAATTCCTTCTCTAAATCGAGGTAGACGGTTGTTGTCTCCAAACTTTTGTGTCCGAGAGCTTTCGATATTAAAGCGACATTAGCGCCTTGATTTAATAAGTTAGTCGCAAATGCTCGTCTTAACGCGTGAGCATTGACGTTCTTTAAGCCGAACTCTCTTGCATATTTCGTTAATGACTTTGAAATTGCGTTACTGGACGACTGGCTATTATTAATGCCTTGTCCATTTGCGGATAAGAAAACGTAAGTATTACGCGTATTGTATTTACGGCGAATCTGCTTGTTTTTCTCGATTAATACTTTCAACATTTCCGCCAACTGATCGTCTATCGGCAGCTTTAACGTGTCGCGATTTTTAAGGACCGCACCGTCCATATCAATGGTATTCTTAACAAAGTCCATATGACGTTCACGCAATTCACCAATCGTTGTTATTCGCAGACCTGTCTTATACATAAGCAAAATCGCAACTGAATCACGGAAACCAACGTAAGTGCTACGGTCAATAAGCGATAGTAATACTTCAACGTCGCTCTCTTTTGATGCACCTTTAACCGTCTTATCAACTTTAATTTGAATCTTCGACCAAAAACGAATCTCAATCCAACGGTTATCGAAGAAACGATTAAGAATCGCCTTCAACGATTTCAAGCGAACTAGCTTCGTTGCATTTGATACGTCGATTTCGTTCAAGTAATCGTAAATCATATTCGCATCAATATCTTCGACGTATCGAACGCTTGTCACCTTGATAAATTCGTTCCACGCAAACTCATAGCTTTCGATTGTTCGCGGTCTGTTACCGCTGATTTCCATTTGACGAAATACCGTCTTTAGCGCCTGTTGTACCGTTAATGAATCGCGCCTATCCTCTACGCGCTTAAAATCAATATCGAATGATTCTTCGACAGCAAATGCTCCGTGCTTTCTCGTACGTTTAACCACGCAAAAAAACCTCCTAATCCGTTAAGATTAGAAGGTCGATTGTTGTCCGCTTGACTGTACGTTTGTACAGCGTCAGACGCTATGTACGCCATTTGAACGTTGATATAACGCTACAAATAACGATTTTTACTTATGGAGACGGCGGGAGTCGAACCCGCGTCCAAAGACTCCAATACTTCAGCTTCTACGCGTGTAGTTTGTCCATTCGCAATTCGCGTAGCATTATGCCGACAAACAGGCGTCCTGTACGCTAACCTGGAAATCTCTTGCCGGTGACTCAGGTGGCACCATCGACCGTATCCCACTAAAGTTGGGCCCCACGTTCTCTACATGGGCGATAGAGAGGCAGAGCGCTTACGAGCTTACGCTGCGAAAGCTAAGTTTTGTTGTTTGCCAGTTATTATATAACTTCCGTTGATGACGGAGCCGAGACCTCCGACGCGCGACCAAAGCTTGAACCATCCCTGTCGAATCCGTAACGTCCCCTTGAATATGATGCGAAGCTTATTGCCTCGATCAAACAAAGAGCTAGAATTGCTTCTAGTACGGTTGAAGAGTAGTACTACGCTTCAATACATCTGGCATTAACAATACTTATTATAAAACAAACCTAGCTGTACTTCAAGTATAGTGCCTTATTTACAGATTTATAGTTCTATATCAACTCCTAAAAAGCAGAGCAAAAAACACCTTTTTAAAAATAATAAAGGTGTTTTTTTCATCTAAGCTATTATCGTACCTCCACACGAATTGGTTCATCAAAGTAAACATATTTTAATTCTGTTTGACCGTAAAGGATAAATGAATCTAATTTAATCCCCTTATCGAATGTGATTGTTGTATACTTTTTTTCTTTATCTTCTCGGATTTCACCCGTATCCCATGCTGTTTTATTATTCACTGTAATATGCCAGTCTTTAATTGTCGTTGCCTTTGCGTCTGATGAAATTTCAAGACGTTGGTCGGGTAAGAGCTTCACTTCATATACTGTATCTTTATAAGTAAATGTGTAAGGTAATTGATCCACTGTTAGCGGGTGTCGGACATTCGTCGGCAGCTCATACTTGGCACCAGTCACAGCTATATAGCCTCCTTCTCTTACGCTTGGATAGGCACTAATCGTTTCAGTATGAGCGTAGCGATCATTTTGAGTATTTATATTATCTTCAGGCATCGAGCGTTTTAATTTTTGTCCATCAGCGTCAATAACGTCATAAAGTATTTGTGCATTATAGCCTGCATAAGCTTCCTTTTCCTTTAACGGTAAATCAGCTGTATACTTTTCTACTTGTTGCTCTACAAAAGTTGCCATTTCCTCCGTAAATTTTGTTTCAAATTTGAAGAGAGAGTTCTGTGGTCCATGTTGTGCACGGATAAAGTTTACGTCAACGCCTTCTTTCTCAAACGTGGAATGTAGTGTAATGGTCTCTGTTTGGGCTAACAATTCCTTGCGATCAATCGGTACTTCCAGCGTCCATGGTCCATCCTCGTCATAAATGTGTTGGTAGTTAAATAGAAGCTTAAATTCATCATGTGTGACATTAAATAATGGGAATTCATAGGTGATTTCATTTGCTGATTGATCTGCAGCGTAACTTGCTGCTTCGCTTTTCCCGTTTGGTAGCACGAGTGCAACATCACCCTTCGTTGATTCATTAAAGAACATTTCCTTGCCACTATAGCCAGATGTAGCTAATGTTACTGTTATGAAAGCATCTGTTAGCTTAACGTCTTTTACTTTTATCGTAATAGGCGTAGAACTAGTTACAGGCTCCTGCTGCACAGTCGAAATTACTAGAAATAATAATGCGGCTGTGACGAATGCGGCTGCTACAAAAGTTGCTCGCCAGCCGCGCTTTTTTGTAAGAGAAGTCTTTTTCTTTGGTAATTGATCCATCACTTGATCTGTAAATGAATCGTCAATATGCACTGCAGGAAACAGGGAGCTTATTAGCTGTTCTGTTTCAAGTTGTTCATCCAGTAATGCAGAGCAGGTTGCACATGATTGAATATGCTTGTCCATTTGCATCATTTTGTTATCGTCTATTCGTCCGTCGATAAAATCGTGCATTTCTTCAGTTGATAAGCAGTTCATTATTAATCTCTCCCTTCAACATAGCGTTTCTTAGCCGTTTTTTTGTTCTATGCAGTCGGTTTCGTACTTCCGATATTGGAATATTAAGTGTCTCAGCGATTTCTTCGTAAGAGCAATTACTAGCATACTTCAGGACGAAAACTTGGTACGTTTTGTGTTCCAATGTTTTAAGCCATTGTTGAAGCAACTCGTTCTGTTCTTTTTCGATTATTAACGATTCAGGTGTTTCTAATGAGGGCGTTTCCTCAATTGGTGTCGGATCTTCCTTATGCTTCCTTTTAAAATCAATCAGTTGATTAATCGCGATACGAAAAAGCCATGCCTTAAAAGATCCCCCTTTAAAATGAAGTAAGTTTTCATAGCATTTGATAAATGATTCTTGTGCAATATCTTTCGCCAATTCCTCGTCATTCGTTTGATATGTTAAATAGCTGACAAGTGGCTGCTTATATGTATCAACAATGATGCGAAATGCTTGTTGATCCCCGTCTATGATTTTTTGTATCAGCTGCTCATCCATGAGACCCACCTCCTTACATTAAAAACGTAAAATCTTTAGAAAAATCTCACCTGCGTGGAAATATATTTTGAAATGAACGTCGAAACATTCTTTTTATTGGGTTTTAATTGTTCTTGCTCCGCGGGATTCTCTCCTCGTTTCGCGGAAATATCTCCTTGTTTCGCGGAATCCTTACTTTACTTCGCGGAATTAACCTCCTGCTTCGCGGAATAAACTTCTATTTCGCGGAATTCTCCCCTTGCTCCGCGGGGATTCTCTCCTCATTTCGTGGAATCTCCCTCGCTTGGCGGAAATATCTCCTTGTTCCGCGGAATTACCTCCTCATTTCGCGGAATCCTCACCTTATTTCGCGGAATTACCTCCTCGTTTCGCGGAATTACCTCCCCTTACTTCTCGGAATTACCTCCCCGTTTCGCGGAATCCTCCCCTTGCTCCGCGGAATTACCTCCCCGTTTCGCGGAATCCTCACCTCACTTCGCGGAATCACCTCCCCGTTTCGCGGAATCCTCCCCTTACTTCGCGGAATTACCTCCCCGTTTCGCGGAATTCTCCCCTTACTTCGCGGAATTACCTCCTCGCTTCGCGGAATCCTCACCTTATTTCGCGGAAGTACCTACAGCGTGGTAGGCGATACTTTTTAATTGGAGCGGAGGGCGGGCGACTCCTGCGGGAACGCACGCATAGTAAGACGCAACAATCCGCGCGTAGCAAGGGTTGCGGCTTACGTTGTGCTCGCGGAAAGAGCACGCCCGTAGCGGAAATCTCCTCCGCTTCACAGATAAGCCCGTGCCCGTAGACTTCACCTTGCTCCCGCAATAAAAAAACTCACCACAACAAGTGGTGAGCTCCTCTCTTAATCTATCAATATTGATTTTTTGCTTTGAAGGTACGTTCCATTTCGCGTTTTGCTTCTTTTTTGCGCATGTCGTCGCGTTTGTCGTAGTCTTTTTTCCCTTTGCCGACGCCGATAAGGAGTTTGGCATAGCCATCTTTAATGTACATTTTTAAAGGGATGATTGTGTAGCCGTCACGTTTGACAGCACCTACTAGTTCGCCGATTTGCTTTTTATGTAGGAGCAATTTGCGGGCGCGTAGTGGGTCGTGGTTGAAACGGTTACCTTGGTCGAATGGGCTGACATGCATGTTGCTAATCCATGCTTCGCCGCTTGTGATTCGAACGTAAGAGTCTCGTAATTGGACTTTACCTGCACGAATGGCTTTAATTTCTGTGCCTGTTAGTACCATGCCCGCTTCAATCGTTTCTTCGATGAAGTAGTCATGCCCTGCTTTTTTGTTTTGTGCTAATACTTTCCCAGTACCTTTTGCCATCTTGTTCACCCTCAATTCAAAGGTTGAGCAGGACTTAGCCTGCTCACGCTGGATTTTTTATTTACGTTTTGTTTTTTTCTTTTTGCCTTTTTTGGCGATGCCTTCGTAAAACTTTTGCTTTTGCTTTACGCCTTTTTTAGGGCCTGGGCTTGAGCTATCTTTTCGTTGGCCACGTGGATCACGGTCACTTCCACCGCGTTCTCTGCGTTTCGATGAGTCACCATTGCTTTGTTTTTCATCGTCACGGCGACCTCTTCCACCGCCTGAACCTGAACGACTGCTACGGCTACTGCGCCCATCTTTATTATCATTATAATTTTTACGCGCATGAATGACTGTAGGTGTTGCTTTTCTTGTTCTTCCATAAGAAGTTACCATTCCTACGATTTCAAAGTCAATCGATGACTCTTCGATAATAACGTTTGCGACGCGTACTTTTACTTCATCACCGATGCGGAATTGGCGGTTCGTACGTTCCCCAATCATAATCATTTGGCGATCATCGAAGCGATAATAATCGTCGGTCATATTGCTAATGTGCACGAGGCCTTCAATCGTATTTGGTAGCTCGATAAAGATACCGAAGTTCGTAACAGAAGAAACAATGCCTTCGAACTCTTCGCCGATTTTATCAGACATATATTGTGCTTTTTTCAATGCGTCTGTATCACGTTCTGCATCGACTGCACGACGTTCGCGTTCTGATGTGTGGTCGGCAATTTCATCCATTGCCATCGACCACTGTGCAACCGTTTCTTGCGACGTGTCTTTATTAATTAAATACGTGCGAATTAAACGGTGAACAACTAAGTCAGGATAACGACGAATTGGTGATGTGAAATGTGTATAGAAATCAGTCGATAAACCGAAGTGACCGATGCTTTCTGGATAGTACTTCGCTTGTTGCATTGAGCGTAGTAGCATCGTCGAAATAACTGGCTCTTCAGGCATGCCTTCAATTGCTGCTAAGACATCTTGCAATGCTTTTGGATGCACCGTATTGCCTGTACCTTTAATTAAAATACCGAAGTTCGTTACGAATTCAAAGAAGCGTTGAAGCTTTTCTGGCTTTGGATCTTCGTGAATACGGTATAGGAACGGTACATTCATCCAATGGAAATGTTCTGCAACAGTTTCGTTGGCAGCAAGCATGAAATCTTCAATTAATTTCTCTGCTACAGTTCGTTCACGTATTTCAATATCTACTGGCCATCCATCTTCATCGACGATCACTTTCGACTCTTTAAAATCAAAGTCAATTGCCCCGCGTTGCTCACGTTTAAGGCGTAAAATTTTTGAAAGCTCTAACATATGTTTAAACATCGGTACAAGTGGCTCATAGCGAGCAATTAGCTCTTCATCTTGTTCCTCTAAAATTTTGTAAACATCTTTGTAAGTCATACGCTCTGTCGTTTTAATGACACTTTGGAATATTTCATGCGCAATGACATTACCATTGCCATCAATAATCATTTCACACGATAACGTTAGGCGATCTACCTGTGGATTTAAAGAACAAATACCGTTCGATAGTCGATGCGGAATCATCGGAATAACACGGTCTGTTAAATATACACTTGTCGCTCGGTCATATGCTTCAATGTCTATTACAGAGCCTTGTGTTACATAGTAGCTGACATCTGCAATATGTACGCCAAGCTTGTAGGTACCATCTACATTTTTCGTAACAGTTACCGCATCATCTAAATCTTTTGCATCTGCACCATCAATTGTGACAATCGTTTCATGACGTAAATCACGACGTCCCTCTAAATCAGCAGGAGAAATTTCATCTGGCACTCGTTGTGCAGCAGCAACGACTTCTTCTGGGAACTCTGGTGGAATATCGTGCTTATATAAGATCGATAAAATATCGACACCTGGGTCATTTTTATGTCCTAAAATTTTTGTAATATAGCCTGTTGCTGATTTTAAATCTTCTGGCCATGTCGCGATTTCAACGACCACTTTGTGTCCATCAACAGCACCTAATGTATCGCCTTTCGCGATGAAAATGTCCATTGGTAGTTTTTTATCGTCCAATACGACAAAGCCGAAGCCTCTATTTGCTTGGAATGTTCCAACAAATGACGTTTGGCCGCGTTCTACAACTTTTGTGATTGTACCTTCGCGGCGATCGCCAAATGATTCCTTTAACACACGAATAAGTACTGTGTCGCCATTAATGGCACCATTTACTTCGTGCGGTGGAATAAAGACATCATCCATACCCTCAACATCAGGTGCGACAAAGCCAAATCCTTTTGCGTGGCCGATAAATTTACCACGCAGTAAATTCATGCGCTCTGGTAAGCCGTAACGATTCGAGCGTGAGCGTACAACTAAGCCCTGCCCCTCCATTCGCACGAGCGTTTTAACAAGCTCCTTAAATTCTTCTGCATCCTCAAACCCAAATTCGTCTTCAATTTCTCCAACGGTTAAAGGTTTATATTCTTCTTCACCGAAAAAATCGAGTAATCGACTTTGTAGTGAATCTTTTTTGTCCGTCATACTAATACCCTCCCTCATGTAAAAATCCTAAATCATTTTTAGTGTGCCCAATTTAAGCCTTCTAAAAAACGATAAATATCTTCATGTAATTGATCTTTTTCTTGATCTAATGTTATAACGTGCTTTGAGTTTTCATACCATTTGATGTATTTTTCTAGTGACTCAGTTTGATTATATATAATGTTGGCAGATTCTGTCTCTATTACCTCATCATTTGTCGCCTGTACGACAAAAATTGGGGCATAAATCATATCTATTTCTTTTCGAGTCTGCACAATAAACTCACGTAGTTGTTGTAATGATGGCATACCTTTTTCAGCGATTAACGACACTTCCGCATCTATTTCTGTGTCGGTTTTGCCTTCAAATTTTTTGTATTCTTTTGCATATTTCAATACGCCTTCAAACATTACGTCTGTAGTTCGCATCGTCATTGGTGCACACATTGTCACAATGCCCTTTACAGGATTGTTTAGCGCTACATTTAAAGCCATCACACCGCCAAGTGATAGGCCTGCTACGGCAATTTCCTCATAGCCAGCATCTTGTAATTGTTGGTACGCAGCTTTGACATCTTGCCACCAATCAGCTGGTCCTGTTGTAATGAGTTCTTCAGGTTGCACACCGTGCCCTTTATAATGAGGCGCTAATGTAGTATACCCTTTTTTCTCTAAATATCTACCAAGCATACGCACATCTGCAGAGCTACCTGTAAATCCGTGTAATAATAACACTGCACGCGGACCTGCTTGAAAGAAAAATGGCTGAGATAATGATTTGTTCATGGCAAGTTCTCCTTCACTGTAAAACATATTCACTCTATTATAGCCATATCCATTATACATTGGCGTAATTTAGCATCTTTCATACGTATAAAATCTACATTATTCGTCTAAGTTCATCTATGTACTGAAAATAAAAGAAAACGCCCAACCATTCTAGGTTAGGCGGAATATCTTCAACTATTATATTTTTGCAATAGCGATTGCTAAAAGAAAGAATAAAATTGATAAAACAATTGTTGCACGGTGAAGAATTAAATCCATACCACGTGCTTTTTGCTTTCCAAATAGTTGTTCAGCTCCACCCGAGATGGCACCTGACAAGCCTGCACTTTTACTAGATTGTAATAAAACTACGACAACCAATGCTAATGATACGATAACTAAAGCTATTAATACTGCTGTATGCATCCACTGCACCTCCCGAACTTTGAAACATCACAACACACAATATTATAACAAATAAAGGTTCCCATGACAAACACAGATTACAAAATGGTATTACTTTTCCAAATACTATGTACAATACATAAATTAAAAAGTAGAAGACCCACTCTACTCTACTGATATTATACAAAAAAATATAGAAATATTTCAAATCCAAAATGCAGTGCCTGGCACCCAAACAATTTTGAATTTTTCTGCCTTTATACTCCTGCTTAGAACACCATGTAACACGCGCTTTCCGCGGGCTTTGCGACTTACAACATGCCTGCGAAAAATCTAAAGTGCCAGGCACTCACACAATTATACCAGTGAAGGGCGGCGACTTCTGCTCCGAACGCACGCATAGTAAAACGCAACAAGCCACACTCTAGCGAGGGTTGCGGCTTACGATGTGCCCGCGGAAAGCCTCCGCCCGCAACGGAAATCAACGTTGTAGCACTCTCCGTCTCAATTACGCGCTCAGCTTATTCATTTACTAAAAAAAATTGCCTCGAAAAGCACATCCATGCTTTCGAGGCAATTTTCATCAAAGGGACTGCTAGTTGCTAGCCGTTCACTTATTTTAAGTTATAGAAAGTTTTTAAACCAAGATATTCAGAAGTTGCACCAAGTTGATCTTCGATGCGAAGAAGTTGGTTGTATTTTGCAACGCGGTCTGTACGAGATGGAGCACCTGTTTTAATTTGACCAGCGTTTGTCGCAACTGCGATATCAGCGATCGTCGCATCTTCTGATTCACCAGAACGGTGAGAAATAACTGCTGTGTAACCAGCACGTTTCGCCATTTCAATTGCTTCAAATGTTTCTGTTAACGTACCGATTTGGTTTACTTTAATTAAAATTGAGTTACCAACACCTTGCTCAATACCAGCAGATAATTTTTTCGTATTTGTTACGAATAAATCATCTCCTACTAATTGTACGCGAGCGCCAATGCGGTCTGTTAATAATTTATGACCAGCCCAGTCGTTTTCGTCTAAGCCGTCTTCGATTGAGATAATTGGGTATTTAGAAGTTAACTGTTCGTACCAGTCCACCATTTCTTCAGAAGTTTTCACAACGCCTTCACCATCTAAATGGTATTTGCCATCTTCTTTGTTGAATAATTCAGAAGACGCAACGTCCATTGCTAATTTCACTTCTTCACCAGCTTTGTAGCCAGCTTTTTCGATTGCTTCAAGGATCACTGTGATAGCTTCTTCGTTCGAACCAAGGTTTGGAGCGAAACCACCTTCGTCACCTACAGCTGTGTTGTAGCCTTTATCTTTTAATACTGCTTTTAAGCTATGGAAAATTTCAGCACCCATACGTAATGCATGACGGAAGTTTTCTGCACCAACAGGCATTACCATGAATTCTTGGATGTCCACGTTGTTATCCGCATGTGCACCACCATTTAAGATGTTCATCATTGGTACTGGTAATTGTTTTGAGTTGAAACCGCCAAGATATTGATAAAGAGGTACATCTAAATAATCTGCTGCAGCATGTGCAACTGCCATTGATACACCTAGGATTGCGTTAGCTCCTAGTTTACCTTTGTTTTCTGTGCCATCTAGCTCGATTAAAGCTTTGTCGATTACTACTTGGTCAAGAACTGAGAAATTACCTTCTAATTCTTGTGCAATAATTGTGTTGACATTTTCGATTGCTTTTAATACACCTTTGCCAAGGTAACGTGATTTGTCACCATCGCGTAATTCTACCGCTTCGTATTCACCTGTAGAGGCACCTGATGGCACGATTGCACGACCAAAAGCACCTGATTCTGTAAATACTTCAACTTCTACTGTTGGGTTCCCACGTGAGTCTAAAACTTCGCGCGCATAAACTTGTGTAATAAATGGCATAATTAATTCTCCTCTTTTTCGATAAGTGATTTACCTGTCATTTCAATAGGTTGTGACACCTCTAATAATTCTAACATGGTTGGCGCTAAATCGGCTAAAATGCCACCATTTCTTAACATTAAATTTGCTTTCGTCACAATTACTGGAACAGGGTTTGTTGTATGAGCTGTCATCGGATTTCCTTCTAACGTTACAACCTCGTCAGAGTTACCGTGGTCAGCTGTAATAATAGCTGCTCCGCCTTTTTCAAGCAGGGCATCTACTACTTTCCCTAGACATTCGTCGACAACTTCGATTGCTTTAATTGTTGGCTCTAACATTCCACTATGCCCCACCATATCAGGGTTCGCAAAGTTTAGAATGATGCCATCAAATTTGTCAGCTGCAATCGCTGCAAGCAATGCGTCTGTTACTTCATAAGCACTCATTTCAGGTTTCAGATCGTATGTCGCAACTTTTGGAGAAGCGATCAAAATACGTTCTTCACCATCGAATTTCTCCTCACGACCGCCACTCATAAAGAATGTAACATGTGGATACTTTTCTGTTTCTGCAATACGAAGCTGTGTTTTGCCATTAGAGGCTAACACTTCACCAATCGTATTTTTTAAGTTGTCATTTTCATAAGCAACTTGTGCGTTTACTTCATCACTATAATGTGTAAACGATACGAATTTTACATTTTGTGGATGTTTTGCTGATAAGGTAAAACCGTCAAATGACGTATTCGTAAATACTTTCGATAATTGAATAGCACGGTCAGGTCGGAAATTAAAGAAAATAACTGCATCATTATCTTCAATTGTCGCAACTGGCTCTCCATGTTCCTGGATGCTAAATGGAATAACAAACTCGTCAGTTACTTCACGCTCATAGGATTCTGTTACGCCACCTTTTGCACTTTCCGCCGTTTGTCCAACCCCATCAACGAGGGCATTATATGTTAATGCTACACGATCCCAACGTTTGTCACGATCCATCGCATAATAACGTCCATGGATTGAAGCAAATTTACCAATGCCAATCGAAGCCATTTGTTTTTCAGTTTCTTCAATATAGCCGATAGCTGTTGTTGGTCCAACATCACGACCATCTAAAAATGCATGCACAAATACTTCGTCAAGCCCTTGTTCTTTTGCTAGCTTTAGCAGTGCAAACATGTGCTCATAATGGCTATGTACACCGCCATCTGATAGTAAACCCATGACATGTAGCTTTGATTGATGTGCTTTAACGTGTGCTACCGCATCTAAAAATGCTTGATTCGTAAAGAAGTCTCCTTCGCGAATCGATTTATTTAAACGCGTTAAGCTTTGATACACGATACGGCCAGCGCCGATATTTAAGTGTCCAACTTCAGAGTTCCCCATTTGACCGTCTGGCAACCCTACTGCCTCACCTGAAGCTGTTAATGTTGCATGCGGGAATTGGTTCCAAAAGCGATCAAAATTTGGTTTCTTTGCTTGAGCAACTGCATTCCCAAAAGTTTCATCACGGAATGCAAAACCATCTAAAATAATTAATGCTACTGGCTTTTTAGGCATTTGCTGCCGCCTCCAATAATTTTAAATATGAATCAGCTTGTAAGCTGGCACCACCGACTAGCGCTCCATCGATATGCTCTTTTGACAATAATTCTTTAATATTATCAGGCTTTACGCTACCGCCATATTGAATACGTATAGCTTTTGCTGTTGCGTTATCATATAATTTTTCAACAACTGCACGAATGGCGCCACATACTTGGTTGGCATCTTCTGCTGTTGCTGTTTTCCCTGTGCCGATTGCCCAGATAGGCTCATAGGCAAGAACCATATGCTCCACGTCCTGTGCGGCAAACCCTGCAAGAGCTGCTGTAATTTGACTAGCTACCTTTTGCTCTGTCGTACCTGCCTCACGTTCTTCCAGTGTTTCACCACAGCAAATAATTGGTACGATATTATGTGAAAGTGCTGCTGCCACCTTTTTATTGATAGCCTCATCTGTTTCGTTATAATATTCACGTCGTTCGGAGTGTCCTAATATCACATAATCTACCTCAACGCTCGCAAGCTGCGCCGGGCTAATTTCACCTGTAAACGCACCTTCATTTTCGTAATGCATTGTTTGAGCACCGATGGCTAGTTCAGATTCACTAGCGACCTGCACAAGTGTTGGTAGAAAAAGTGCCGGTGCGCAAATAACAGCATCTACTTTGTCATTGGAAGGAAGATTATCCTGCACGCTATCGACAAACTGAATTGCCTCTTCAAATGTTTTATACATTTTCCAGTTACCTGCAATAATTGGTTTACGCATCGTTATGCTCCTATCTATTATTTATCGTTTAATGCCACAATACCAGGAAGCTCTTTGCCTTCCATTAATTCAAGTGAAGCGCCGCCACCAGTAGAAATGTGGTCCATTTTATCAGCTACTTCAAATTTTTCTACTGCTGCTGCGGAATCTCCGCCACCAATTACAGTATAGCCAGCAGTTGCTGCCATCGCGTCTGCAACAGTTTTCGTACCATTTGCAAATGGTTCTAATTCAAAAACGCCCATTGGTCCATTCCAAATAATTAATTTTGAATTTTGAATAACTTCTGCGTAGCGAGCAGCTGTTTTTGGTCCAATATCAAGACCCATCCAATCAGCTGGGATAGCATCTACATCGACAACTTTAGTCTCCGCATCTTTTGAAAATTCATTGGCTACCACTGCATCAATTGGCATATGTAACTTCACGCCTTTTGCATGTGCTTTTTCAATGAACGATTTTGCTAGTTCAATTTTATCTTCTTCTAATAAAGATTTACCGATATCATGCCCTTGCGCTTTAATGAAGGTAAATGACAGACCGCCACCAATAATTAAGTGGTCTACCTTTTCAAGTAAGCTCTCAATAACGCCGATTTTATCTTTTACTTTTGCACCACCAATAATAGCAGTGAAAGGACGCTCAGGATTTGATAATGCTTTACCTAGCACATCCAATTCTTTTTGCATAAGGAAGCCTGATACAGCAGGAATGTGTTTCGCAATACCTTCCGTTGAGGCATGTGCACGGTGAGCAGCACCGAATGCATCGTTAACATAAACGTCAGCTAGTTTAGCAAATTGTTCTGCAAGTGCAGGGTCGTTTTTCTCCTCACCAGCATGGAATCGTACGTTTTCCAGTAGAACGATATCGCCGTTTTGCATATTCGCAACAGCTGTTTCTACTGCTTCACCGATTGCCTCATCCAATTTAGTAACAGGTTTAGCTAAAATTTCTGCAAGGCGGATACCAACTGCAGTTAAACGCATATCTTCTTTTACTTCGCCTTTTGGACGACCTAAATGAGACACTAAAATAACTTTTGCGCCTTGTTCAACTAAATATTCAATCGTTGGAATGGCTGCGCGGATACGTGTTTCGTCTGTAATTACCCCATCTGCCATCGGTACATTAAAATCGACACGTACGAAGACGCGCTTACCTTTTACATCAATATCTTTCATTGTTTTCTTATTTAACATGAAGAAACCCCCTTCAAAGTTTTGTAGTACGGACATAATAAAATGTGCTCCACCCATCTTGGCTTTACACACTTTGGACCAAGTTAAAATATACCTTTATTAGCTTTTATAGTAGCAAAAGTAACGTTCGGTGTCTCGTAAAAGACAAGGTGACTACTACCAGTTTGCACAATAGCAAGTCATCCATATTTTATCCAAGATATTTGTATTTAAAAAGGAGTAGGGTAAACGTCCCCTACTCCTATTACCCTTGTTTATTATATCTTTTCGATATTATAAAGGCTATACTTTTTGTGCGTAAAAAGCCGTATTATGTCACACTTTTTACTTCAAATTGCGAATTATGACACTTATTTATGATTTAATCCTTGTTGTGCGATATATAATGCAAGGTCCATTAAACGAGTAGAGTAACCAATTTCATTATCGTACCAAGCAAGAACTTTCACCATGCTATTTTCTAAAACCATTGTTGAAAGGCCATCAACAGTTGAAGAGTTATGGTTGCCATTATAATCAATTGATACTAATGGTAGTTCATTGTAGCCTAAAATACCTTTTAGCTCATTTTCTGAAGCCTCTTTTAAAGCCGCATTAATCGAATCTTTTGTTACATCTGCTTTAAGTTCTACAACTAAATCCACACATGATACGTTCGGTGTAGGAACACGCATAGAGAATCCATCAAGCTTACCTTTTAATTGAGGTAATACTTTAGAAACGGCTACTGCTGCTCCTGTTGTTGTTGGAATCATTGACACTGCCCCTGCACGTGCACGACGTGGATCAGAGTGCGGGAAGTCAAGGATACGTTGATCGTTTGTATATGAGTGAATTGTTGTCATCATACCGCGTTCAATGCCAAATTTCTCATCTAAAATTTTAGCTACTGGCGCTAAGCAGTTTGTTGTACAAGATGCATTTGAAATGACATCATCTGTTTTTGGATTGTAATCTTCATGGTTAACACCCATTACGAATGTTGGCATATCGCCTTTAGCTGGTGCAGATAAAATCGCTTTTTTAGCACCTGCTTCAATATGCTTACCTACCTCTTCCATTGAGCGGAAGCGACCTGTACATTCAAGTACAACGTCTACACCAAGCTCACCCCAAGGTAATTGTGCTGGGTCTTTTTCAGCGTATACTTTAACCGTTTTTCCATTCACTACGAAAGAATCTTCATCTGCATTGACTTCAGCATCATAAATACCGTGTACAGAATCGTATTTTAATAAGTGTGCAAGTTGACCAGCATCTGTTAAGTCATTCACTGCAACTACTTCAAACTCATCATGTTTCATTGCTTCACGAAATACTAAACGTCCAATACGACCAAATCCATTAATTGCTAACTTTAATGCCATTGTCAATTCCTCCAATAATGTTTTATTGATTTATTTTTTACAGTAAACGTTCAGCGATTGCTTTCGCAGCAGCTTCATCTGTTATAAAAATCGTCTGCTTCGGCGCTACCTTAAAGTAAGATAGCATTGCATTCACCTTTTGTTTTCCTGCTGCAACCGCAATAATATGCTTACATTTTTCAACTTGTTCAAGTTGAATTCCAATTGTACGAATACGATGTACAATTTCTCCTTCGGCATTGAAATAATAGCCGAATGCTTCACTAACAGCACCCTTTTCCTCTAGAATACGTAAATCTTCGACCGATGAATTACGACGAATCGCCATTTCTTCAGCAGAGCCAATACCATGAATAACGCAATCAGCGCGGTCATAGTAAGCCATTATTTCTGTAACCATTGGCTCCATTAACATTGCCTGATATGCCTGTTCACTTAAATGCTCGGGTAAAAACAATGTACGGTACTGTGCTTCCATCTGCATAGCAAATGTTGCAACGAGTGTATTAGCCTGCATTTGCATTTCATGTCCGATACCACCACGAGCTGCAACAAATGTTACATTGTGCTGACCGTCAACTGGTTGTAAAAACTGCGCTAGCGAAGCCACTGACTTTCCTCCAGTAACAGCTACTACTTGCTCATTAGCAATAGTCGAAAGAAATTGCTGTGCCGCTTCTTTTCCAAGTAGTGTTAATACGGTTTCATCATCGTTATAATCACCTGGAACAACTAGCACATGCTGTAGCCCTAAATGGTTTTCGAGCGTCTTGCCAAGCTGCGTTAGACCAGACCATTCGTAAACTAATGCTCTAAGCTGTTCAATAACTAATTCACCATCACTCGTACATACCATACCCGACTTTTGGGAATCTAATAACCCTTGATCACGTAAAATATCTGTTTCTTTACGGATTTCACGTTCTGTCATCTTAAGTGACTCCGCTAGTGTTCGTCTCCCAATTGGTTGCATTAACTGAACCGATTGCAAAATACGGTATCTCGATTGTAGAAGTGGATTCATTTCTGGAAGTAGTCTTTGCTGTGCCTCAGGTACAGTTAACATCTATATCTACTCCCTCTCACTTTAATGGGACAAATATCAACCCACTATACTAAATTGTGTCCCACTTGTAATTTTATTATAATATGCTTTAAGAAAAAGAGCAAGTAAATAATGGTATGGGTTGCTTTTACACACTTTATACGCTATCAACATAAGGTTTGTAAAAAAGCGTTATTTATAAAAATAAAAAAATCCCGCAACCAATTTATTTGGCTGCGGGACTGCATGTTTTTATTTAGTGAAAGATAATACGGCGTTTTTCTTGAAACCTGCTAAAGCTTTTGTTGCTTCCGTTTTGTTTGTGTATTCAAAAATACGAACGTCCTTTTGTTCAAATACTGTAATAACCCACATAGTCAAATCTCCCTTTAAGTTTATTTTTGTAATATAACAACCACGTAATAATGTGATACTTTTGATTAACTGTTTTATAACAACCTCTTACTTGATTCCTATTCTACTCCAATTTTTTCAAAAATAAAGCTTTGTGTGAAGTTCTTCACAAACTGTTCATATTCATAACGCTTTCATTGAACAATTTGTGAATAACGTGAATTACAGGTTTAATTATATAATAGAAGAAAACAAGAAAATCCGCGCTTCACGAGGTGAATAACGAATTTTTTAAGTGTTATATTTTTTTAATTTTATAGATTAGATACATCGGTTATTCACTGCACAAATGCTCCATCAATGTTGCATAGTCTAGATTGCCATACTGTATGACTTCTCCATCCTTTTCTACTACTGGTATCATCAACATATATTTTTCGTGTACTGCATCGTCTTTTTCTATATCGATGACGTCGATTGAGAAGCCTAGTTCTTCTTGAACAAGCTTTAATGTACGTAATCCTTCTACACAAAGCTCACAATGCGAACGACTAAAAAAAGTCACGTTCATTTACACACAACCCCTTCCTATTTAGGTGCCAGGCACTCAAACAATTCTGAATTCTCATGCCACTCCTATTAAAGTTTACCAAGTAAAGTAAAACACAACAAACCGCGCGCTCGTGAGGGTTGTGGCTTAGAGCGCTGAGCGGAAAGCGAAGTGGATTTCTACTATTTAGGAGCTGCTCATTAAGTGCCAGGCACTCAAACAATTTGAGTGCCTGGCATACCTGGGCCCGCGGAAATCGATGGCTTATAGATATTTAAATGAAAAAAGACTGTGCAAGTAAAATTTCTGCACAGCCTCATTATCGTTATTTTTTTAAATGACTATCAAAGAATTTAACCATTGCATTATAGAATTCAATGCGGTTTTCTTCGTTTTGGAAGCCATGTCCTTCATTTTCTTTCAGCATATACTCGACATCCACACCTCTTGCACGTAATGCTTCAACGATTTGATCAGATTCTGCCTGATTTACACGCGGATCATTTGCACCTTGCGCAACAAATAATGGTGTTTTAATTTTATCAACATGGAAGACTGGTGAAACTGCTGTTAACAGTTCTTTGTCTGTCTCTGGATGCCCTACACGCTCATAGAACATGTTACGCATAGTTTCCCAATATGGAGGGACTGTATCTAGCAATGTGAAAATATTCGATACGCCAACATAGTCAACTGCTGCTGCATATAAATCAGGTGTAAACGCAATACCAGCTAAAGTTGCGTAACCTCCAAATGATGCACCATAAATACCAATGCGGTCAGGGTCAGCAATACCTTGATCAATTGCCCATTGAACGCCATCTGTAATATCATCTTGAATTTTCAGACCCCATTGCTTATTACCAGCTTGTAAAAATTCTTTTCCGTAACCCGTAGATGAACGGAAATTCACTTGTAACACAGCATATCCTCGGTTTGCAAGTAGCTGTACTTCTGGGTTAAAGCCCCACATATCACGAGCCCATGGACCACCATGTGGATTCACGATAAGCGGTAAGTCTTTAGCCTCTTTGTTTTTCGGTAATGTTAAATAACCGTTAATTGTCAGACCATCACGGCTCTTATAAGAAACTGGATGCATTTCTGCAAGCTCTTCTGATTTTAACCAAGGGCTTAATGTTGCTAGTTCTGTCATTTCATCTGTAGTTGAATCATAGTAATAATATTTGCCGTACACAGTGTCACTAGACACGCTGACGATGAATTTTGTCATTTCTTTATTGTAGTCGTTGATGCCTAGTTCGCTTTCTTCAACACCTAGCTTATTTTGAATTTTGCGGAATAACTGTTCAAATTTCTCATCGAAGAATTGGTAATGTGCTTTATCTGTTACATATGCACCGTATAAAATTTTATCTTGCTCACTACTATATAATACACCCGCTACGTCTACTTCTTCATTAGACATAATGACTTCTTCGTTACCTTCAAGATCATATTTCACTACTTCAACTTTATCTCTGCCTTTATTAGAAGTTGCGTAAATATGCTTATTATCTTTAGAGAACGCAAGTGGCGTTACTTCATCGCCCGCTGCCATTTCAATAAATGGCTTGAATTCGTCTTTTTCTGTATCACGATATAGAATCATACCTTCTACACCATCTGAAACAACTGCTATACGAATATTACCATCTCGGTCAGCTAACCAATCTGCGATGTTACCAGGATTTTTTGCAACATGTTTTGTCTCGCCTGTCTTTACATTTAGCTTGTACACATCGAATACCGTTGCATCTTCTTTATTCATCATAATTAAAATCTCATCTTTAACACCTTGTAATCCACTTAATACCCCTACTGTTACACCTGGATAAGGCGTTAAATCTTTTTCTTCTTTTCCATTAAATGTAGAAGAATAAATGTGGAAGTTTTCATCTCCACCTTTATCTTTGGCATAAAGCAATGTATCATCTTTCCAGAAGAATCCAGAAATATCACGATCTTTTGAATTAGATACACGAACAGGTTCACTATCATCATTCATTTTTTTCACGAACACATTTGAACGGTTTTCCCATGCTGAAGCAAACGTAATGTAATTACCATCTGGTGAAAGCTGATAGCCGAAGTTTCCTGGATTTTTCATAAAATCCTCTACAGAAATTTCTTTAACACCTTCGTTACTTGCACCGTTTTTTAAACTCTTAAATGTAGTAAATATTTTAGTAGCGTCTTGTTTTGAAATTGTTTCACTATTTTCTGAAATACTATTAAATAAGCCTAGCTTATTTGCTTTTTCCAGATAGTCTGCTAGTGTTACTTCTTTTTCTTCTTTATCAAGAGCTCTTACTAAAATTCGTGCAGCTTCATTACGTTTAATCGAACTACTTAGGTTTTCTAATTCTCCGTCTTTAACCCACTTATTAATTACTTCTTGACGCATTGATTCTGAGCCATGTTGGAATGTTAAAGATGTTACAGCTAAATCAAGAAATTCTTTTGCTGTTAGGCGCTCCTCTTGTGCAATAGTAGTATTGCTAGTTTCATTAGCAGCTCGTACTTCCTGTACTGAAACAGGATAAACAACAGATGCTGTTAAAATGACCGCTAAAGATGCTGATAAAAATCTTTTTTTCAAAGTAATTCCTCCTTATATCAGTGTTCGTTATATCGTTTGTCGATACAATGAAATTATAACAAAATTAGTTAATTTGTCAATAATTGATAATACTTATTTATTTATCCTTTTTACCCAAATGAAAAGGACCCTCCAATTAAGGAGAGTCCTTTAATAAATTGTTTCGGTGCCTGACACTTAAACAATTTAGTCCTTCTAAAACGGAAAAATCCACTTCGCTTTCCGCGGGCACGTTGTAAGCCACAACCGTCGCTGTCTCGCCGTCTGTTGTGGCTTACTTTGCGTGCTGTTCCCGCAGGAGTCTTCGTGGATTTTTTCTTAGTTAAGTTTTCAGAATTGTTTGGGTGCCTGGCACTCACACAATTGGCACTCACACAATTGCGTTCAATCATTCCCACTCGATTAAAACTTTCGGCTGGCGCCGCCGCCGGCAGATGATCCACCGCCGAAGCCTCCAAAGCCTCCGCCTCCGCCACCTCTGCCAAAACCGCCTCCAAAGCCTCCACCAAAACCTCCTGGATAACCTCCCCGTCCCCTTGAACGTGGTCCGCCTCCGCCATTTGAGAAGATAATGAAAACAAGAACTATTATAACGAGTAATACAAATAGCCAATTGGGCATCGATTCATCCTCCACTGCTTGTGCTGGCATCTCACCGTCCCAATTATATTCTTTTGCTACAGTTTGAAATAATTCGGCATATGTTGCTTGAAATGCTTGATCGACTTCACCGTTACTCGCGTATGGATAAAAAGCATCGTCTAAAATACGTCCTAATTTCCCATCCGGTAACGCACCTTCTAGACCTTGGCCAACAGCAATAACTACATCATTATTTCCTTGTCCTTGCCCAAATGTAGCCAATAATAGGACACCATTGTTTTTCTTTGCATCTCCAATGCCCCATGCACGAATTAATTTCGTTGCATACATTTTAGCCTCTTGCCCTTGAATGCTATCCACCGTTACAATCATTATTTCTGCACCTGTACCTTTGTCTAATTGCTCTGAATAATGATTGAGTTCTTCCTTTACAGAAGTTGAAAGCACATTCGCAAAATCATGAATGTACGTATTTTTCATTGGTGTAGGCAACTGTGCTAGCGCACTATTAGCTGTTACAAGCCACATTAAACAAGCAACTAAAAACGTTACTGTCAAACGTTTCATTATTGTTTACCTGAATCACTAAAATCAACTGCAGGTGCTTTTTCAGCTCCGGCTGCTGCCTTAAAGTATTCCTTTTGTTCGAAGCCAAACATACCTGCGATAATATTACCTGGGAAGCGTTTTACTTTTTTATTAAAGCCTTGTACTTCATTATTATAATCTTCACGTGCTACTGCTAATCGATTTTCAGTCCCCGCAAGTTCATCCATTAATTGACGGAAATTTGCATCGGCTTTTAAATTCGGATAATTTTCTACGACTACAAGCAATCGACTAAGTGCACCGTTTAATGCATCATTGGCACTCGCTTGTTCCTCTGGTGTTTGTGCGTTCCCCATCTGTGCACGAGCCTCTGTAATGCTGGCAATGACTTCTTGCTCATGATTAGCATATCCTTTTACAGATTCCACTAAATTCGGAATTAAATCATAGCGGCGTTGTAGTTGATTTTCGACTTGAGCCCACTTCGAATCCACATTTTCTTCCGCCGTCACAAGGCCATTATATTTTGGAATAAATAGTAAAGCTAATACAGCTAAAACAATGATAATTATTCCCACAGGTCCAAGTACTTTTTTCAATTTTATATCCTCCCTTAACTTTCTTTTCTTATACCTCTAATGTGTTACAAAAAAACATCACTATGCTAAATATATGCAAACGGATTTATATCGTATGAAACAGGACTAACAAGACATACTAAAAACTGCAACAAACTATACAATTCAGGAGGCGTTTTTTTTGTCACAATCTTTTTATAATGAATCAAATGATGCAACAACACCTAACCAACAACAAAGCCTAAATCATGGTGGCCACGAAGTTATGGACATGCATGAAACAATTGGCGAAATAATCGCTGGACTAAACCTATCCATAATTTTACGTCCGCAAGTAAAAGATCCAGAACTACTTAGCATTTTGGATAATCAATATAATTTCACACTCGGTATGTACAATACGATTGTGGAATCATTTAAAACAGGGCATGATCCTTCCGTTCCAACTGGTCGCTATGAAATGCAGACAGGGAACAACTTCCAATATGGCATTAAGCCCTCTCAGCCGAAAAAGCCAATGCAAAATGCAAGTGAGATAAATGATGAAGTTATATCTGGCTTCTTACTTGGTGCACATAAAGGTTCAGCTAAATGTATGACTGCAGCAGCGACAGAAACAACAAATCCAGTTGTTCGCCGTGTTGTTGCTGATAGTATTCCCAACTGTATCGAGATGGCATACGAAGTATCTATTTACCAAAATAAGCATGGCTATTATCAAGTGCCACAATACACGCAACAAGATATGCGTGCAATGCTTGATGCCTATGCGACAACTACAAATCCCCTCCATTAAATGCAAAAAACCATTCATCGCTTTCGCTTTGAATGGTTTTTCCATTTTCATTATAGAACTTTTCCTAAAAAGGCCTTTGTACGCTCATTTTTCGGGTTGCCAAAGATGTCTTCTGGTGTCCCTTCTTCTACAATATAGCCACCATCCATAAACACAACACGATCTCCTACTTCTCGTGCAAAGCCCATTTCATGTGTCACTACAATCATTGTCATACCTTCAGATGCTAGATTTTTCATAACATCTAATACTTCTTTCACCATTTCTGGATCAAGTGCTGAAGTTGGTTCATCAAATAAAATAGCTTTAGGTTTCATCGCTAATGCTCTTGCAATCGCTACGCGTTGTTGTTGTCCACCTGAAAGCTGCTCAGGATAGTTGTAAGCCTTACTATCTAGACCGACTTTTTGCAGTAGCTCATGGCCAAGTTTCTCTGCATCCGCACGATTCATTTTTCGAATTTGCATTGGAGCCATTGTTACATTATCAATTACATTCATGTGAGGGAACAAATTAAATTGTTGGAATACCATACCGACCTCTGCTCGTATAGCATTTATATTCGTTTTTGGTCCATTTACCTTCACATTCTCTATATAAATTGCTCCATCCGTCACTTCTTCTAGCATATTAATGCAACGTAAAAAAGTACTTTTCCCTGATCCTGATGGTCCAATTACACAGACAACTTGCTTTTCATGTATTTCATAATCGATGCCCTTTAGCACTTCTAATTTTCCAAAGTATTTGTGTAAGTTTTCAATTCTAATCATCTTGCTTCTCTCCCTTCCGCTTTACGAGGGACATAGCTATTGCTGAATCGTTTTTCAATAAATGCTACTACTTTTGTTACACCATATGTTAAAACCAAGTATAGTAATGCAGCTACAATATACGGTTCCCAGAAACGGAAGCTCGCACCTGCCACAACTTTACTTGCATATAAAATATCTGGCGCTGCAATAACCGTTACTAAAGAAGAGTCTTTTAATAATGCAATAAATTCATTACCAAGCGGTGGAATCATACGTCTAAAAGCCTGTGGTAAAATAACTTTTTTCATCGCTTGATTGTGTGTTAGGCCAAGCGAACGCGCTGCTTCCATTTGTCCTTTATCAATGCTTTGAATACCCGCACGGAATATTTCTGCATTATAGGCTGCACAGTTTAATACTAGTGCGGTAATACCTGACACCATATATCCTAATGAATGGCCAAAAATCGTTGGGATAACCGCTAAATGAATTAATAAAATTTGCACTAGCATTGGTGTTCCACGGAATAAATCTACATATAGTTTACATGGCCAGTAAATAAACTTATTTTTAGATACTTTCCCTAAACCTAACAGTAAGCCTAAAATAATACCACCAAAATAACCACTGAGCGTTAAGATGATTGTTATACCAATACCACGGATAAACATATCACGGTAGTTCCAAACTATGTCCCAGCGTAAATCAAAGATGTCCATTAGAACCCCTACTTTCCCTATCAATTTCTCTACTAAATACGCTAATAAATCAAATGTGCCGCTAGCATGATTAGGCTAACGGCATCATCCATTACTTAAAGTCCTTACCAGTAATTTCTTTTAATTTACCATTGTCTTTAATTTTTTGTAGACCTTCATTTAATAGGTTTAATAATTCCGTATTGCCTTTTTTCACCATAAAGCCGTAGTATTCTTTTTCAAATGCATCATCTTCAATTACTTTAAGTTTTGCTTTTGGGTTAGCTTTAATATATTCATAAATAACTGCATTATCGCCAATTGTTGCATCAACGTTACCGTTTAACATTTCTTGAATAGCAACAGGTTGGCTTTCGAATGCCATAATGTTTGTGCTTGCATCACCTTGTAATTTTTTTGCAGCCATATGACCAGTTGCATTTATTTGTACTGAAATCTTTTTATCTTTTAAATCTGCTAATGAAGTAATATCCGAATCCTCTTTAACTACGATTAATAATTGAGATTCATAATATGGCTCTGTAAAATCAAATGAAGCCTTACGTTCTTCATTAATAGTAATACCCGATGCACCGATGTCTGTTTCACCATTTTTAATTGTTTGGAATACAGGCTCCCAACCAATGTTTTCCCATTCCACTTTAATGCCCATTTCGTCTGCAATCGCTTGCAAAATATCGACATCTAATCCTACAATATTCCCTTTATCGTCAATCGATTCAAATGGTGCAAAAGTAGCCTCTGTACCTACCTTATAAACTTTATCCTTGCCGCCGCCACCAGAACCTGCGTCGCCAGATGATGCATCATCTTTTGCACCACAGCCAACTAGCACAAGCGTAAATGCTGCTACAATCATCAATAACGTCCAAAAACGTTTTTTCATAATTTTTCCCCCTAAACAATTAATATTTTCCGACTAATTCATTTTTATCAATTCGGAAATGTTAGACTATTAGGTCAATTATAGTGTCAATAGAGTTGATATACAATACGATTTCGCATAAAAGTGATTATTTTTTCATAATAATGAATTTTACTATACAGAACGAAGAGAAATTATGTAATAAAAACAATATCTATGTCTTAAAATGTATACTTATGCAATTCTAAGATGATTTTTATGCTAATTTTAGATATTTTTGCCCACAAAAAAAGAATCCCCTCAGATAGGATTCTTCTTTTGGGCTAGCATGCTAGCCTCACGATCAGTATGTTCACTAAAAAACTTTTTGGAGTTCTTGCTTTTGATGGTTTAGAAAGGAATAAATATGGGAATAGTGCCTAAGGGACAGATTTCCACCATATTCCTCTCTTTCTCCACTAAGAAGGCTGCTAAGCTACTTATTAGGAGAATCGAGCTATAAAAGTAAATCAATAAATCAGTAAATGGCGCCCTCGGAGGGAATCGAACCCCCAGTGCAAGAACCGGAATCTTACGTGTTATCCATTACACCACGAGGGCAATTGAACATAAAAAAAAAGTACTCACTCTTAGGCTTTACGGTAAAGCATCATGTAGATAATCCTCATTGTAGAAGCATACCTACAAAATAGTGTACTGTACTTTAACTTACGACCTTTCTATTATACAAACGTATTGCCCATAATTCAACTATAAATATTAATTTTTATTATGGATTTAATTTCTTAATATCAGCGTTAATATTTGACCTTCCCTGACTATAATGTGTATGATAAGGTTACAACTGAAATATAATGGATGATTTCAGTAAAAGTATTCGAATTTAGCTTTTTAAGGAGGATTTAACATGAATTTAATTCCTACAGTTATTGAACAAACAAGTCGTGGTGAACGTGCTTATGACATTTATTCACGACTACTAAAAGACCGTATTATCCTATTAGGAAGTGCAATTGATGACAACGTTGCAAACTCAATCGTTGCGCAGCTTCTATTTTTAGAAGCAGAAGATCCGGATAAAGACATTTCTCTTTACATTAACTCACCAGGTGGTTCTATTACAGCTGGTATGGCAATCTACGATACAATGCAATTCATCAAGCCAAAAGTACAAACAATTTGTATTGGTATGGCTGCATCAATGGGTGCTTTCCTACTTGCTGCTGGTGAACCTGGTAAGCGCTATGCATTACCAAATGCAGAAGTAATGATTCACCAACCACTTGGTGGTGCACAAGGTCAAGCGACTGAAATTGAAATTGCTGCAAAACGTATTTTATTCCTTCGTGAAAAATTAAATGGTATTTTATCTGAGCGTACTGGACAGCCACTAGAAGTCATTTCAAGAGATACTGACCGTGATAACTTCATGACAGCTGAGCGCGCAAAAGAATACGGCTTAATCGACCATATTTTTGTACGTAACGAACGCTAATTAGAAAAAACCGTTAAGTCCATGCGACTTAGCGGTTTTTTTATAGGTGCCAGGCACGCAAACAATTCTCAAACAATTTCCATGCTAGCCAATAGCTTGCCAAGGGAAAATTTACTTAGACTGCTTTGGGAATACACGCAATGTAAGACGCAACAATTCGCGTGCTAACGAGGGTTTTGGCTTACGGTGTGTCCGAGGAAAGCATCCACCCGTAGCGGAATTCAACGGCGGCAGATCAAAAACCTCTAAGTCACGTGGACTTAGAGGTTTTTTGTTTTTAATATGCTAAGCATGTCTTTGCTTAGTCTTCTTTTTCAATAATAGCAGCTAATGATGTAACCGCTTGCTCTGCATCGCTACCTTCACTGCTTAAAACAACCTTTGTACCTTTAGCAATAGCTAAGCTCATTACACCCATAATGGATTTGGCATTTACTTTTTTCTCGTCTTTTTCAAGAAAAATATCAGCACTAAAACGATTTGCTTCCTGTACAAATAACGCCGCTTGTCTAGCTTGTAGTCCTAATTTTAATTTTACCTGGACTGTTTTCTCAGTCATTCGCAATTCTCTCCTTCACTACCGTTCATCTATTAGTTTTATATTACCGCACTTAGCAGTAGAAGAACAATAAGCGATTGCACTAGCTTTCTGTCTTTTGTATGAAAGCTTAACCGCCTATTTTTTCACCTCTTCTTAATGCATCTGCTATTTCGTCTATTTTACGCAATCGATGGTTAACTCCTGATTTACTAACCGTTCCACTTGATACCATTTCACCAAGTTCTTTTAACGTTACATCTTGATATTCCACACGTAAGCGTGCAATTTCACGAAGCTTTTCAGGCAGCTGATCCAGCCCTACTGAATTTTCGATAAAGCGAATATTTTCTACCTGGCGTAGTGCAGCGCCTATCGTTTTATTCAAGTTTGCTGTTTCGCAGTTTACAATACGATTAACACTATTTCGCATATCGCGTAATATACGAACATCTTCAAATTTCATCATTGCTTGATGAGCTCCGACAATGTTTAAAAAATCGGAAATCTTTTCCGCTTCTTTTAAGTATGTCACAAAGCCCTTCTTTCGTTCAATTGTTTTTGCATTCAACTCAAATTCATTCATCAAATCCATTAATGCTTCACCGTGTTCTTTATACAAAGAATAAATTTCTAAGTGATAGGCAGACGTTTCTGGGTTATTTACCGAGCCACCTGCTAAAAATGCTCCACGTAAGTAAGCTCTTTTATGGCCACTCTTTTTAATAAGCTCTTTAGAAATCGTGTGATTGAATTGGAAATCATCCGAAATTATCGCTAAATCAATGAGTAACTCACGCGCCCCTTCTCGCACACGACATATATAAACGTTGTTCTTTTTCAAACGCATTTTTTTACGTACAAGTAGCTCGACGTTATAGGGGTACAACTTCTTCATAATTGTGTAAAGCCTTCTAGCGATTGCAGCATTTTCAGTCTGCACGTCTAAACTAAGTTGCTTGTTAGCAAAAGATAATGAACCATTCATACGAATTAAAGCAGATACTTCTGCCTTCATACAATAATCGTCCGCTTCTACTTGCGTCAGCTCTTTTTTCGTTTCTGAAGCAAATGACATATTACGCCCTCCTTTCGACCTTTATTTCTATGTATATGTTCATCTTACCATATACAACAAGCATTCTTTAGGACTCTATTGTAGGCTTCCTTACTTTTTCGGTAAGATTTTTGCATAATCCACAAGCCATTGTGCTACATTTGCAGAATTATGGCGAACTGTCCCATCTGGTCGAATAGTTGCAATATCACGTTTAATAACCTCTAATCCCATACTTTCCAGCTTACCAACATCAAATGTTACGGGCTCCGCACATTCTTCTTTATACAGCTCTTTAACGGGGTGCGGAAGCTGTTCATCATTTACTAAAATAGCATCAATAAAAGAATTTCCAACATGCTTGTGAATAGCTTCAACATGGTCACCTGCTGTATATGAAATCGTTTCACCTTTTTGGGTCATTAAATTACATACATAAATTTTTCGTCCCTTGGCTCTTACTACAGCTTCTCCAATTTCTTTTACTAGCAAATTAGGAATAATACTCGTATATAAGCTTCCAGGTCCTATTAAAATATAGTCAGCTCGATTAATGGCTCGTATTGCCTCCGGTAGCGGTTGCACATTGTCAGGCACTAAAAAAACGCGGTTAATACGCTTTCCAGCAGTTGGAATTTTCGACTCCCCTTCAATGACTACCCCATCTTCTAATTCGGCATTTAAAGTAATTTTTTTATTAGCCGCTGGAATTACTCGACCATGTACTTTTAAAACTTTTCCCATTTCGCTAATAGCATGGCTAAAATCTCCAGTAATATCGGTTAATGCCGTTAACATTAAATTGCCAAGAGAATGACCATTTAAATCCTCTGATACCGAAAAACGATATTGAAACATTTGCTCAACGAGTGGCTCCACATCCGATAATGCAGCGATGACATTACGAACATCACCAGGCGGAGGGATATCGTAATCATCACGTAAACGTCCTGAGGAACCACCATCATCCGCAACTGTTACAATTGCAGTGATATCAAACGGGTGATGCTTTAAACCACGTAGTAACGTAGAAAGGCCAGTACCACCACCTATTACAACTAGCCTTGTATGCTTTTTCCCCATTCACTCAATCCTTTCTTCGATTGATGTCACGGTGCGATATCACAGCATTTTCTTTTTTGGCTAAGCAAGCGCCAAAATATTCTGCTAAAGTCACCGAACGATGCTGTCCTCCTGTACAACCAAAAGCAATGACAAGTTGTGATTTCCCCTCTTGTTTATAAAGCGGTATCATAAATTCAAACAAATCCGTTAGTTTTTGAATAAGGATTTGTGTATCCTCTAACGCTAATACATAAGAAGAGACTTCAGTTTGCAAACCTGTTTTAGGGCGCAATTCCTCTACATAATAAGGATTTTTTAAAAAGCGCACATCAAATACTAAGTCTGCATCTATTGGCATACCGTGTTTATATCCAAAGGACATAATATTAATTGAAAAAGTATGATCTGCATCACTTGCAAATTCCTTAACGATTTTCTCGCGTAGCTCTTTTGGTTTCATGTTAGACGTATTATAAACGAAATTAGCGCGACCTTTTACTTCTGATAGAAGTACGCGTTCTTGTTTAATACCATCTAGTGGTAAACCAGTTACAGCTAATGGATGCGCACGTCTAGTTTCCTTATAACGTCTTACAAGCGTTGCATCATCTGCATCTAAAAATAAAATGCGAACAATGATGTCGCCTTCTTTTAATATTTGGTCGAGCGCACCAATAAGCGAATCAAAAAAGTTGCCGCCACGCATATCCATGACAGCTGCAATACGTGTAATATTTTTACCTGAATCCCTTAGTAAAGTTAAAAAAGTCGTGAGTAACGCTGGTGGTAAATTATCAATACAGTAATACCCTAAATCCTCAAAGCTTTGAATAGCTACGGTCTTCCCAGCTCCAGACATTCCTGTAATAATGACCAATTCATGTGTACATTGTTGACTTTCAACCACCACTGTCATGCAGCTCCTTTATTGTTCTATTGATATTTGTATTTTCTCATGAAGCAATTCAAAATCTTTCGTGTATTCGAATGTGCCGTACTGAATGCCTGATTGCGAAACAGCAAATTGTAAATTTGTTCGATCACCTTCAGCCATCGGCAAATGTTTTAAATCCCCAACTGGGTGCCATGCAAGCTTACCTTCTCTTGTTTCTTCGAATGGTACTCCTTCTATATCTTTCGCCATAAAAGTATAGAGCATCCATTCATCCACCTTAACGTTATCTTCTTTAATAATCATCGTATATACACCCTTTAGATGCGCGTTCAATGGTATAACATTTGTTTCTTCCTGAAACTCACGTAAAGCAGCCTCATAAATCGACTCACCGCTCTCCATTTTTCCGCCTGGTGCTACATACCAGCCCCGTCTCGGCTTTTGAAGTAATAATACTTTGCCATCTTTTACGGCAATTAAGTTTGCAATTCTTTGCATAGACACACCTCTAATCTCTTTTGCATTATATTTTTTATTATAGCAAGACCTATCAGAGTTTGTCCTCATTTCACAACTATGGTATCTTGCGCAAAAAATCGATTATATTGAATCATCATTTAGGGTTTTTGTTTCTTTTTGTATAAAGGCTCGTCGTACTCCCAATGACAGTTATTTTACACGAATAATCATACTTATAGTATACAGTTTTCTGTTGTTAGACATGACACATTCAAAAATAATAAGCCTAAGCATCAGGCTTATTATTGCATAAAACTCCACTTCGCTTTCGGCACAACAAAAGGTTAGCCACAACTGTCGCTTTCGTACAGTTTGTTGCGCCTTACTTTTTGTACTGTTGCTACAGGAATTTATATGGAGCGATTCACTTAAATTCAGAATTGTTTTAGTGACTGGCACTGGCACAACTCATAAGAATTCAGAATTGTTTCAGTGACTGGCACTGACACAAATATCAAAAATAGGTTGCTCCCACCTAATTAGGCGGAAACAACCTACTAAAAAAATAAAAGGGGGATTGCTAATTACACTCTAAATAATACACCTTTTATATGTCATTCAAGTTACAGCAATATTAAAACCGTATTAAAAAATTGTATTTTTTTCCGGTAATAACGGCCATTAGCAACCAGCTTTTTGTCGCTGAACGCTGGCATTCGATACGAACTGTTTTTTAGGCCAATTATGCGTTAATTTTTTCTAATAATTCTTCCACATAATGTTGTGCTGCTTGTGCTGCAATACTACCGTCGCCAGTCGCAGTTACGATTTGGCGAAGCGATTTTTCACGTACATCTCCTGCAGCAAAAATACCTGGTACTTTAGTTTCCATATTATCGTTAGTCACAATATAACCAGCTTCATTTAAAATTCCTAATGCTCCAAAAGGTTTTGTTAATGGAAGCATACCAATATAGATAAATACGCCATCAGCATTAAATTCTGATTCTGTGCCGTCAACAGTTGATTGTAATGTAACGCTGCCTACTTTACCGTTAGCATCGTTAATTTCTTTTACTGTTGCATTCCAAATGAAATCAATTTTTTCGTTGGCAAATGCACGATCTTGTAGAATTTTTTGAGCACGTAATTTGTCACGACGGTGAACAATTGTTACTTTATCAGCAAAACGTGTTAAATAAACGCCTTCTTCAACAGCTGAATCCCCACCACCTACGACAACAAGGTTTTTTTGTTTAAAGAATGCACCATCACATACTGCACAATAGCTGACACCGCGTCCACCAAGTTCTTTTTCACCTGGTACACCCATTTTTTTATATTCTGCACCTGTAGAAAGGATAATTGATCGTGTTTTATATTCTTTAGCACCAGATTTAATGATTTTGTATTCTTCTCCATCGACGATTTCTGAAACATCACCGTATGCATACTCAGCGCCAAATTTTTTCGCATGGTCGAACATTTTAGTAGATAGCTCAGGCCCTAAAATAGTATCAAACCCTGGATAATTTTCTACTTCTTCTGTATTCGCCATTTGTCCGCCAGGAATACCACGCTCAATCATTAGCGTTGAAAGGTTTGCACGTGATGTATAAACAGCCGCAGTCATGCCGGCAGGTCCTGCTCCGATAATTACAACATCATAAATTTTTTCTTCTGACATACATACTTCCTCCTAAACTTGTAAAACTTTTTTATAATAACGTTAGTATGTTCATCGTATGTGAAAGCATTAAGTTATTCAACTATGTTGCTCACAACCTTAATTTAACTCGTTGGTAAAAACGTTAACATTTCTTCAATATATTTAGATAATGTAGACACAGATATCCCATACTGCTCTGCAATTTCCTTTTTCGTCACCTTCAACATGCGAGATGAGCGGAATAAGAAATCATTTGCACCTGCAATTGCTGCTGGATTTGTAAAGCGATAATTTTCACTAAGTGCTTGTTCACAAAGCACAAACCACATTTGAAACATCGGTGCAACTAATGTTGTCATTTTCCCATATTGCTCTAATAATATTTCTGATACACGGACGGCTCTTAAAAAGCTTGCCTCGACTTTGTTTTTTTCATCAAACTGATGACCAAGTGCATAAGCTAAAAAAAGCTTTTCAAAAGCATCAAATTGTTCAACATCTATCCATTTAGGATGAGCAATGATTTCCTGTTTATGCGCTGTACCTTTTAGTAAAAACAAACCGAATAGACGATCACTTATATATTCACTTTCAAGTTTAGATACAATGAAGTCACGATCATGTTCTAATGCGTCAAGCTCATATGTATTTTCATGCTGACGCCAAGGTTCAAAGCCCTCTTTCTCTGGATCAAGCTCAAGCAACTGCTCCCAAGCACCTTTTGAAATTTCATCATAGCCAGAGAAATATGCCGCATGAGATAACCAAAAGTAAAATCCTGGATCACCTAAATAGCCACGTTTTTGCATGCTTCGTAGCCATTTAAAGGCTATTTCATATTGACCAATAAGTGCAAGCGTTGCACCTAGTTTATAACGATGATCCCAAGCATAAGGCTGTATTTTCACCAATACTTCTAAAAGGGCATTTAATTCCTCATCATTTTTCTCATAATACGCAATAACCGTTAAATTGCATAACGCATGTAAATTTCCTTTATTTTCACGCAGTACAGTGTTTAGAATTGCTTTTGCCTGCTCTGCTTCACCGACATAAAAATAAGCTAAAGCTAAATTATTGTATGCAGACCAAAATTCTGGTCTATCTTCTACTAGTTGTTCTAAAATGTTTATTGCTTCTGGAAAATCTCCCTTTTCCATACAACGACGAGCTTGCTCCTGACGATATAAATCCTCGCCACTGCCTTCAAGCTCTTCATAATCATCTTGTTCAAAAGCTACAAACTCCAATATTTCTGCCGCTTCATCTGCATAAGCACCCTCAGGTTCCATTTCTAAGTACTGCTCCGCAAAGCGTTTGGCATCTTGAATAATGCCGACGCACCCAGACACTTCCGCCATATAAAATATAATTTCCGGCTCATTTGGATCTAATTGATAGGCACGGCGAAGTAAATCATAGGCTTCTTCAAAACCTTGACCTTCTAATTCTACAATCGCTAATTGCAATAAGATCATTGGATCATCTGGACTTAAATCAACAGCACGCTGTAAATATTTATAGGCTTTATCCATCTGTCCGCTATTCATCGCTTGAATTGATTTTTTATAATAATAGTCGCCTGTTGGAATGAACGATACGACATTCGTTTGCTTCTCTTTTTGACGTTTCTTTTCCAAAATATTTCCTCCGAAACAAGAAATAAGGAACGCATCATACGTTCCTTTTTACAGTAACTTATATTATACCATACAATAAGCGATATGCTGTTATTTCTCCTCGTGACGTTTTTCCAACACATGCAATACATCAAAAACATTTACTTTTTGTTCTTGTAGTAAAACTAATAGATGATAAATTAAATCTGCTGCTTCCCATTTTACCTCTTCTGCATCACGATTTTTTGCACCGATGACAACCTCTGTTGCTTCTTCTCCAACTTTTTTACAAATTTTATCGATGCCTTTATCGAATAAATATGTAGTGTATGCTCCCTCAGGCATTTCTTGCTCACGCTTTTCAATTACTTTGACTAGTTCAGGGATAATACCAACCGAGCCAACTTTAGCATTTTCTTGAAGTACATTAGTAAAGCAAGAAGTCGTTCCATTGTGGCATGCTGGGCCAGCAGGAAGTACTTCTATAACTAAGGCATCGCCATCACAATCCGCTTTAATGGATACTACCTTTTGTACGTTTCCACTTGTAGCTCCTTTATGCCATAGCTCTTCGCGAGAACGTGAGTAAAACCATGTTTCGCCTGTTTCCAATGTTTTTTCTAATGACTCTTTATTCATATAAGCTACTGTTAATATTTCTTTTGTATTGGCATCTTGCACAACAGCTGTCACAAGACCTTTATCGTCAAATTTAATGTTATTAATCATCGAACTGCCACTCCTTTTTCACGTAAGTATTGTTTTACTTGCGCTACGCTCGTTTCCTTGTAATGAAAAATGGATGCTGCAAGTGCTGCATCTGCATCTACATCATCTGCTAATACATCGTAAAAATGTTCGGCATTCCCTGCACCACCACTTGCAATGACGGGGACTGTCACGGAATCTCTTACCGCCTTTGTTAACGCTAAATCAAAGCCAGATTTTTCTCCGTCCTGATTCATACTTGTTAATAAAATCTCACCAGCGCCTAAGCGAACAGCCTCTTTTGCCCACTCTATCACTCGCCATGATGTTTTGTTGCGGCCTCCGTGTGTATACACCATCCACGTACCGTCTTCTTCACTGTAGCGCGCATCGATTGCAACAACAATACATTGAGCACCGAAGAAGTCAGCACCTTCCTTAATAAGCTCTGGACGTTCTAACGCAGATGTATTAACGGATACTTTATCAGCACCAGCTCGTAAAATACGTTTCATATCCTCTAACGATCGAATACCACCGCCAACGGTAAATGGAATAGCTAATGTCCCCGCTGTTTGGCGCACCACATCGACCATTGTTTCACGACCTTCATGCGATGCCGATATATCTAAAAAAACAAGCTCATCTGCCCCTTGCTCATCATAAAACTTTGCAAGCTCTACCGGATCTCCTGCATCGCGCAATGAAACGAACTGTACACCTTTGACAACACGCCCATCCTTCACATCAAGACATGGAATAATACGTTTTGTTAGCACGCCGCCACCCCTTTTAACCATTGTTCTAATAAGTACACGCCTAACTCACCCGATTTTTCAGGATGGAACTGCATACCTGTAATAGAGCCGTTTGCAACGATGCCTGCCACTTCAATACCATGATAGTCTGCATAAGCCACAAGCTCTGTTGCATCAATATTTGTCGCATAAAATGAATGGACAAAATAAACATGTTCAGCAGTTGCTTCATCTTTTAACCATGCAGGACGATTTGTCACAATCAATTCATTCCACCCCATATGAGGTACTCGATATGATTGTTCCCCTTGAACACCACTAAAGCGCTGAATACTCCCTTTGAAGAACCCAAGGCCCTTCGTTAATGTCACTTCTGCACTTTCCTCAAATAGTAACTGCATCCCTAAACAAATACCGAGCAATGGTCGATTTTCTGCCTTTACTTTTTGTAGGTAGTTATCTAATTTTGTTTCCGCTAAGCGTTTCATAGCATCTGGAAAAGCGCCCACACCTGGCAGTAAAAGTGCATCGACTTCATCTAGCTCGTGTTCATCTGCTGTTACAACGACCTCACAGCCCAGACGTTTTAATGCTTCCTCGACACTAAATAAATTGCCCATCCCATAGTCGATTACACCGATTTTCACGTTAACAGCCCCTTTGTTGAAGGTACACCTTTAACACGAGGATCAATCTCAACTGCCGCATCAATCGCACGGGCTAACGCCTTAAAGATAGCTTCAATTATATGGTGCGTATTATGACCATATGGCACAATTACATGCACATTCATTCTTGCTTCAAGTGCGAATTTCCATAAAAACTCATGCACTAATTCTGTATCAAAAGTGCCTACCTTTTCTTTTAGCTCGGGCACGCGATATTCTAAATGCGGACGATTTGAGCAATCAACCACGACTTGAGCAAGTGCGTCATCCATTGGGACAAAGGCGTTACCGTAACGTTTAATGCCTTTCTTATCACCAAGCGCTTCACGAATTGCTTGTCCTAACACAATGCCAAGGTCTTCTGTCGTGTGGTGATCATCAATGTGCGTATCACCGTTCGCTTGAATTGTGCCATTAAAAAGACCGTGTTTAATAAATAAATCCAACATGTGGTCCATAAAACCAACACCTGTTTGTATATCCGCTTTGCCTTCACCATCTAGATCAATGGCTACTGATATTTGTGTTTCATTAGTTGTCCGTTCTATCTTTGCGTAGCGTTTCTGTTCTGTCATCGTTCTACTCCTTTTCCCATCCACGAGATTCTACTGCACGAGCATGCCCCTCTAGGCCTTCCATGCGAGCTAAGCGTGCAATTTTCGGGGCATTATCGGCCCACGTTTTTTCAGTGTAATAAACGATGCTCGATTTTTTCACGAAGTCATCTACATTTAAACCACTTGCAAAACGAGCTGTGCTGTTTGTCGGTAATACATGGTTTGTGCCTGCAAAATAATCACCAACAGGCTCTGAGCTATATCGCCCGATAAAGATACCGCCAGCGTGACGTACTTGCTCTGCCACAGCTTCCGCATTTTTTGTAACGATTTCTAAATGTTCTGGAGCTAATGAGTTAATTGCGTCTACTGCATCTGACATCGTTTCGGCAATATAAATCGCACCATAATTTTCTATTGACGCACGTGCTACTTCTTCACGTGGTAAAGTGGCTAATTGCTTTTCCACTTCAAGTGCTACGTTATTAGCAAGTTGCTCAGATGTTGTCACTAAAATGGCACAAGCCATCTTATCATGCTCTGCCTGTGATAAAAGATCTGCAGCAACCTCATCTGCAAAGGCTGTTTCATCTGCAATTACTGCAATTTCACTTGGTCCCGCAATCATATCAATTGCGACTTCACCAAATACTTCACGTTTAGCAAGTGCAACAAAAATATTGCCAGGGCCTGTAATTTTATCGACCGCTTGAATCGTTTCCGTTCCGTAGGCAAGTGCCGCAATTGCCTGTGCACCACCAATTTTATATACTTCTTCTACTCCTAAAATATGAGCAGCAGCAAGCACGCCAGCAGGTAATTTACCGTCACGACCAGCAGGTGATGTAATAACAATTCGCTTAACCCCAGCTACTTGTGCAGGAATTACGTTCATCAATACGGAGGAGGGATATGCAGCTGTCCCTCCTGGAACGTAAAGACCTACTGCATCGAGCGCAGTAATACGTTGTCCAAGCCAGGAGCCATCTGCTAATTCCATTCGATAGCCAGAACGCTTTTGTTGCTCATGATAGAGACGAATATTTTGTGCAGCTTCCATTAAATCTGCATATAGCTGTGTATCTATCGCGTTTACGCCCTCTGCAATTTCTTCCTTTGTGACACGTAAATTGTCAGGAGCAAAGCCATCCCATTTTTCTGTATATGTACGTACTGCGATGTCACCTTGCGCTCGGACATCCGCCAATACTTGTCGTACAACCTTTAATTGTTCTTCGTTGCCACCTTCAAGTGGTCGTTTCAAGGAAATACCTTTTGCTAACTTTGTTATTTTCATGAAAAAAGTCCCCTTTGGTTTCTAGCAATTCGTGCAGCGCTCTTTTTGCAACTAGTATATAAGTAGAAGCACGTGATATTTAATTAGTCGACGCAATTCTTTAAGCGTTTTACCAGGTCAATGATGCGATCGCCTTTCATTCGATAGCTCACTGGATTGGCAATTAAGCGCGAGGATACATCCGTAATAAACTCATACTCGACTAAGCCATTTTCTTTAAGGGTACGTCCTGTCGATACAATATCTACTATACGGTCCGCTAAGCCTATCATCGGTGCAAGCTCGATCGACCCATTTAATTCAATAATTTCTACTTGCTCGCCAATACCTTTATAGTACTTCATCGCAATGTTTGGATATTTTGTCGCAATGCGTGGCGCAATTTCGTTCATCGTCGTATTAGGTAAGCCTGCTGATGCGATATAGCATGTACTTATTCTTAAATCAAGAAGCTCATGGACGACTCGCTGTTGTTCCAATAAGACATCTTTTCCGGCAATGCCTATATCTGCAACACCGTGCTCGACATACACAGGAACATCCATAGGTTTTGCTAGTATAAAACGAATTTTTTCTTCAGGAATTTCTATCATTAATTTACGCGTCATCTCAACCTCTTCTGGTAAATTAAAGCCTGCTTCGATAAGCATTTGGTATGCCTCTTCAAAAATGCGCCCTTTCGGCATAGCAATCGTTAATTCATTCACCGCGAACTTCCTCCTGTCCAACAACAACTACCTCAGTAAAATGCGTTAAAAAGGCTGCTTCATCGACTAAACTACTTCTTAACTGTAAGGTCGCTTGTTTTCCCGCTGCTCTTAAAGCTTGTATCTTATCAAGAGCTACCTCAAAGTCTGCTTCCTCAAATAGCACAACGACAGCTTCTTCCTTTTGCAAAGCTTGCGCTGTTATCGTTTCTAATAGTCTGTCTACACGAATACTAAAGCCTGTAGCCCCAACTTTTGAGCCAAATACTTCAAGTAATCCATCATAACGTCCACCATTTCCTAATGGGAAACCACTGCCTGATGCAAACACTTCAAATAACATGCCTGTGTAATAGCTCATATGGCTTGATAGTGTAAAATCAAACGCAACATACTGAGCTAAGTCAGCAACTTCTAACAATTTTGCAAGCTGTTGCATATATTCTAATGCGTCATTTTTCCGCACATATTTTTCAATATCTCGAATTTCCTTTAAAGTCATTGCCTCTTCGATAAATTGTAACAATGCATCTGATTTTGTCTTTGGTAAATCAAATGATGCCACTGCCTCTTCAAAGCCTACATAGTTACGCTGCACAAGCAAAGTGCGTAGTGCGTCTTCTTGTTCGATACTTTCTGTATAGTCCTGTAAAATACAATTTAAAACACCTGCATGTCCAATCGTTACTTTGAAATTTTCTATACCAAACTGCTTTAACAGTTCCATTGCTGTAGCGATTACCTCAGCATCCGCAAATACCGAATGATCACCGATTAGCTCAACACCCATTTGCTCAAATTCTGCTGGCCGTCCACCTTCTGTTTCCTGTGCACGGAATACACTAGCAAAGTAAGCTAAGCGGAGCGGTATCATTTCTTTTAATAATTTCGAAGTGGCTACTCGAGCAATCGGTGTTGTCATATCAGGACGTAGGACGAGCGTATTACCCTGACTATCTACAAGCTTGAATAAATGCGCATCGGAAATTGCAGATGCTTTACCTACTGTATCGAAATACTCTACTGTAGGCGTTTTTATAAATTCATAGCCTCTTGAGCGTAAAAAGCTTCGACCTGTATGTCTTACAGCTTCTACTTTTTCATAAATTTGCGGAAATTTATCGCGCATACCAAGTGGCTTTTCAAACATTTTAATCGCTGACATGTTGACACTTCCTCACGTTTCACTTTAACTCACTAGAGTACTAGAGAATTAGAATATGAAAGTATTTTAACGCATTCCTTTTATTCAGTCAATATATTACGCACTGAATTCTCTAAAAATTTAATTACTTATTATTCAGTTAATTATACACCTATTTATATAAAGTGGAACTTTTATCAATCTCTATTACACAGCTTGAATAACGTAAAAATAGCTAGGACAAAAGAAAAAGTGTTAGATTGACTGCAATCAATCTAACACTTTTTCCAACGCCGTTGATGTCCGCTACGGCGGTGCTTTCCGCGGGCACACCGTAAGCCGCAACCCTCGCTAACGCGCGGTTTGTTGCGTCTTACGTTTTGTGCTTTTCCCGCAGGAGTCACCGCCTCCGCTACCATCAACTAGTGCAATTACATCATGGAGTAATTATATCCAGCCTCTTTTTTTACTTTTTCGGCGTACACCATTGCACAACTTCCTTCTGTTTGCGCTCGGCCATCTGTTCTGCTGTATAAATAATTTGCATCGGGTTACCGCCTGCTAGACAGCCTGCTGGTACATCCTTATGTACTAGTGTTGCGGCTGACACGATGGCTCCGTCACCTATCGTCACTCCAGGTAAAATAGTTGAATTAGCCCCTACCATCACTTCATTGCCAATATGGACATCCCCTAGACGATATTCTTCAATTAAGTATTCATGCGCTAAAATTGTCGTATTAAAGCCAATGACTGTATTATTTCCGACATGAATACGCTCGGGAAACATCGTATCTGGCATGACCATTAAAGCTATAGATGTTTGGTCACCAATTTTCATTTTTAAAAAAGTGCGATACAGCCAGTTCTTCACGCGTAAAAAAGGTGTGAAGCGTCCAATTTGAATGACAATGAAGCACTTCATCACCTTCCAAAAGGACACCGTATCATATACATTCCATAGCGAGTTTGCTCCCTCGACACGATATCTTTCTGTTTTACGCGCCATGCATTTACCCCTCTTTCACAATATCAAGTAAATCCTTCATATGTTGCAATATATATTCTGGGTTAAACTGCTGTAAATATTGTTCCCCTTTAATTGACCATGCGACACCTGCAGCTCTTACACCCGCATTATGCCCAGCTTCAATATCATGAGAATTATCACCAATCATAATGGCGTCTTCTTTTGCTGCACCTAGACGTGATAAAGCAAGTAAAACTGGCTCTGGATCTGGCTTCACATTTTGCACATCATCTGTCCCTACTATCACATCGAATAGATGACTAGCACCTAGAATGTTCAAGCCGCGATCAATCATAGCATTGCGCTTTGTTGAGACAATGGCTAATTTAATACCCATCGACTTTAATTGCTCTAAAGTTGACACAACATCAGGGAACTCGGTCACAAGCTCATCATGATGCGGTTCATTCCAAGCGCGATATTTTGCCATCATTTCGTCTTCTTCACCTGGCGTTAAATCACTAAATGTCTGTTTTAATGACGGACCCATGAATTTTAGGCAATCTTTTGGCGAATATTGCCCGGGAAATCTCTCTTCTAAAACGTGCATAAATGATTGAATGATTAAGTCATTTGTATTTAATAATGTACCATCAAAATCAAAAAGCAATGCTTTTACAGCCATCCTTTACACTCCTTACTTATTGTCCAAATATTTCACTGCAGGCTTTACTTTCAATCTTCGATAAATAATTGCCCCAAGCCCTATGACAATACCAATAATTGAAACGACCTGCGCTGATCGGATATCGCCAATTAAATATAGACTATCTGTACGTAAACCTTCTATATAGAAACGACCAATTGAGTACCATATTAAATAGCTAAAGAATATTTCCCCACGATTTAAATTCACTTTACGTAATGCCAGTAAAATTAATAAGCCGACAAAATTCCATACAGATTCATATAAAAACGTAGGATGTACATATGTGCCTAGTTCTTCGATGTACATTTGATTAATAATCCAATCTGGTAGCATAAGGTTTTCTAAAAATGAACGGGATACTGGTCCACCAAATGCCTCTTGATTCATAAAATTGCCCCAACGGCCAATAATTTGTCCAATTAAAAGACTTGGCGCTAAAATATCTGCCACGCGTAAAAAGCTTACCCCTTTTTTTCGAGTAAATATGTAAGCCGTCACAAATGCACCTATTAGCGCACCATGAATAGCAATACCGCCATTCCAAATTTGAATAATGCTGCCTGGATTTTCACTATAATAATCCCAACGCATAGAAACATAATAAATGCGTGCGCAGATGATAGAAATCGGTACTGCCCATAATAACAAGTCAGCTAAAAAATCTTCGGGCAATCCGCGTTTTACAGCCTCTCTTTGTCCAACAAAATATGCTAAAATAATCCCCGATACAATTAACAATCCGTACCAACGTACAGGAATCGGCCCTAAATGGAAGGCTATCGGGTTAATGTCTAAAAGTAATAAATCCATCTTATGCTCCTCTCAATATTTAACGATCTGTTACCTATTAATCGTCTAATTCATCTGTTGAAGAAATAACTTCATCTAATCGTCTTGAAAACTCTTCAGCTGCATTGACACCCATTTTCTTTAAACGGTAATTCATAGCTGCTACTTCGATAATTACGGATACATTTCGTCCAGGTCGTACTGGAATTGTTAGTTTTGTCAGTTCTGTATCAATTATCTTCATTTTCTCTTCTTCTAAACCTAAACGATCATATACTTTGGTAGGATCCCATATTTCTAACTCAATAATTAAAGTAATACGCTTATATGGTCGTACGGCACTTGCACCAAAGAGTGTCATAATATCGATAATACCAATACCTCGTATTTCCAATAAATGCTCTAAAAGCGGTGGCGGACTACCTATTAAAAAATCCTCAGATTCCTGACGAATTTCCACACAATCATCCGCAACAAGTCGGTGCCCTTTTTTTACAAGCTCTAGCGCTGTTTCACTTTTTCCAACACCGCTTTTTCCGATAATGAGCACACCAATACCATATACATCGACCAACACGCCGTGCGCAGCTGTCATAGGAGCTAAACGTCCCTCTAAATAATTGGTTAGTCTACTCGAAAATTTTGTTGTCGTCATATGTGTTTTAAATACGGGTACATGCTTTTCGTTTGAAGCTTGAATAAGCTCCTCAGGCACTTCTAGGTCACGAGATATAATGATAGCTGGCGTATCCTGTGAACATAGTAAACGCATGCGTTCTAGTTTAACATTCGTTGGTAACATTTCGAAAAAGGAAAGCTCTGTTTTGCCTAGTAATTGTACTCGATTTGCAGGATAATGCGTAAAATATCCAGCCATCTCTAAACCAGGTCTAGAAATATCACTTGTAGTAATAGTTCTTCCAATACCTTCCTCGCCACCTAATAGTTCTAACTTAAATTTTTCCATTACGTCCCTTGTCAATACTACGACCAATGTTTGCAGCCTCCATTCAAACGAATTGAATATTGTTTTATTTTAGCATGCCTATGTATAAAAGAAATGAAATTACACTTGTTTGCATGTTTATATAGTAACACCATTATACTTACTTCTAGACAGCGGTGTAACATACAAGTGCAAAATTACGAGAGATATACCATTTACAGTAACAAATAGAAAAACTAGCGGTCTCCAGAACCGCTAGTTTTTGTCATTTATTTATTTTTGAGTTGCTAACCATTTGGCAACAGCTTCAGCGTCTGCACCTTTAATAAGTCCAGCTGGCATTGCCCCACGACCATTGTTAATCACGTCTAAAATTTCTTCTTCAGATAAGCGAGAACCTACATTGTTTAGTGCAGGTGTATTACCCATACCTTGTAGCTCACCACCATGACAAGAAACGCATGATTTCATTGCGATAGCTTTACCGTCTGGTTCAGCAGCCGTATCGTTATTACCTGTAGCATTATTTTTTTCTCCGCCGCCACCACATGCAGCTAAGAAAATTGCTGAACCGAACACTAATGTTAACATTGCTTTTTTCATTAGTACCCCTCCTAAGTAAATGAATATCTTACCATTGCTATTATACCAAATTTATGCGCGCTTGAAACCTTCACCTAACACCTCATAGGCATCAGAAACGATGACAAACGCAGATGGATCAACGCTTTTAATGAGTTGTTTCAGCTTTGTGAACTCTGTTTGATAGACAACAACCATTAAAACTGGTCGTGCTTCTCCAGTATAACCGCCAATTGCTGGCAATTTTGTCACACCACGATCAATTTCAGCATATATCGCATCACGCACTTCATCTTGTTTCAACGTAATAATATACACCATTTTAGATTGACTAAATCCAAGCTGAATAATATCAATCGTTTTTGTTGTGACATAAAGGCCGATTAAGGCATAGAGTCCTTTTTCTAAGTCAAAAACAATTGCTGCACTAATTGCGATAATTCCATCAATTAATAGTACACTTGTACCAAGCGAAAATCCGGTATACTTTGTAATAATTTGAGCTAGTAAATCAGTGCCACCAGTAGAAGCATTCCCCTTAAAGACTAGACCTATTCCTAATCCGACAACAATTCCTCCAAAAAGTGCACCAAGTAAAGGGTTATCAGTCCAAGGTTCCCAATTATTCGTTAATAAGACGATAAACGGTAACGTTATTGTACCAACAAAAGACTTTACGCCAAACTTTTTACCAAGTATTAGAACTCCAGCTAAAAACAACGGGATATTAAATGCATATTGTACTAGTCCAGGATTCCAGCCAAATAAGCCATGTAAAATGGTACTTATGCCACTAACGCCTCCTGAAGCTACTTGATTTGGTAGTAAAAATACATTAAAACCAATTGCCACTATTGCGGCACCAACAATTACATACACATATTCCAGAATACTTGCCTTTACATCTTGTGATTGATTCATTTCCTCACGCCCACTTCAACTATCAGAATTTTTCTAAAGACGAAATGATTATAGCAAATAGTTTTGACGTTGAGAACTTCATCTTGATGAAGAGAAACTCGACCTAACAAACAAAAAAAGCTACCTTGTGAACATTGGTAGCTTATTTTCTGTAGTTTTCCCCTAATTATAATGATGTTTCTGCCCATTCTAAAGCTTCATTATATAAAAGATCAATACTTGCCATTTCAATATTAATTTGAGGTGCTAATTGCTCTAGACGTTCCCAATCTAGTTTACCTAGGGCAATACTAAACTCTAAATATGGTGTCATCTCGGTTTGTCCACCTAAAATTGTTTCCGTAATCGCCTCTGAAAAAGGTAATTGCTGCAAAATAGCATTCATCGGTCTTTGTAAGATCGTATCAATTAATGAAAACATTCCGACTAAAAAATACTCAGAAAAGTTTTGCTTATAGGATAGCTTTGCTAATTTTTCACAAACTTTTGCTCTGAACAATGATGTACGCATTAATTCTTGGAAAAGATCTGAATCCGTTTTACCATCAAATTCACGCAAAGCTAATAAATAGATCCACTTACGTAGATTTGCTAAACCTAGTAATAAAATAGCTTGCTTAATTGAACGCACTTTTGATTTTGAGCGTCTACTAGAATTATTAATCATTTTTAATAATTTATACGTTAACGATATATCGCGTTCAATATTTTCCGCTAACAGATGAACATTTGGCTCTTCTTCTTTTAACAGAGAAATTATATGGAAATATTGAATAGCATTTGCAGGTATATCCATTGCTCTAATGATTTGAGGCTGCTCAAAAAAATAGCCTTGGAATAACTCATATCCTGAATGCTTAGCTACTTTAAATTGTTTTTGTGTTTCCACTTTTTCAGCAAGCAATTTAATATGAGGGAAATTTTCTTTTACCATATTTTCAATTTCCATTCGTTCAAGCAAAGAGGAAAATAAAAAATCCACTTTTATATAATCAATATGAGGGAAAAGTTTTTCATATATTTGTACATCTTTGTTTAAAATAAAATCATCTAAAGCTATTGTAAATCCATGCGCCTTCAGCTCAATGACACGCTCAACTAATTTCGGTGTTAGTGGTACATCCTCTAAAATCTCAATTACTATTTGCGAAGGATTTAAAAATTCTTCGATTGAACTCATAAGCAAGTTTTCCGTAAAATTAACAAAACAAGGCTTCCCTTTCGTCACCTCGTCGATACCTATTGATAAAAATGAGTTCACTAACACATCCACAGTTGCAGCATCTGAATCGACATTAGGAAATGAATTTTCATTTTTATTTCGATACAACAATTCATACGCAACGACCTGTTCGTGAAGATTAAAGATTGGCTGTCTTCCGATAAATACTTCCATTTCGTTGCCTCCAATTCACCATTTTCTAGTAATTATTATAGCATCTTTCAGTACCTTACGCTTATTTTTTCAGCACTATATTATTTGTTTCTTATCCTCCAACTAACATATACCTATACAATTGGCTATTTATTACTTATGTAACTGGAGTAGTCCTAAATAATACTTTTTTGATAAACATCCATTTTGCCACTCAACATAAAGTGTTTGTCATAAGCCTTTAATCGCATTATAAAATAAATTATAAGAAATCCATATACTGTTTAGATAATAATTACATTAAGCAATAAAATGAAATGGGATTTTCTAAATTTGGAGTGGATGTTAGAAACTTCATTTGGAACGCAGAGCGTAATTTGCGAGTAGCAATTCTAAATATATTTCAATAAAAAAGACTATAAACAAACTCGAAATTTTCAAGTTGTCTATAGTCTGAATACCTCAGAATCATTTCTGAAGCATCTATTTATTTCCCAAATTTAGATTTGAAAGCGCCAATAACCGCTGGTACTACTGAGATAAATATAATTAAAATAAGAACTACCGAGAAATTATCTTTAATAATTGGGATATTACCAAAGAAATAACCAAGTAATGTACAGCTGAATACCCATAAAACTGCACCTACTATGTTGTACAGTAAAAAGTAGCTATAATGCATCTTACTTGCCCCTGCAACAAATGGAATAAACGTACGAATGAATGGCATGAATCGAGCAATAACAATCGTTTTCCCACCATGCGTGTTGAAAAACTTCTCCGCAGCCTCCATACGTTCCTTTTTAACAATTCGGCCTAATAAGCTCTTAGGTGGAATCGAAGTACCAACTTTGTGACCAATATGATAATTCATTGTATCCCCTAAAATTGCTGCAGCCAAAAATACAGGAATTAGGATCCATAGATCAAAGGCTCCCATTGCTGCGGTTAATGTACCACTAGCGAACAGTAATGAATCACCCGGTAAAAATGGAAAAATGACAACACCTGTTTCGACAAACACAATTGCAAATAGAATGAGATAACTCCAATTACCAAAATCACGAATAATTTCTTCCAAATGCACATCAATATGCATTATAAAACTAATTAACTCTTGAATGAGTCCTATCATTGTTTTTGTATGCTCTCTTTCAATTTAATTTTTCCTAAAAGCTTGGACGTTGTTACGCACAAAAGGGTTCCAAATCAATACAACATAGTATACAAGTTACTACTCCCCTACTATATGACAAGCCCTTTTAAAGTATGTAGAAGTTTTGCACATGACTGATTTTATCACTACGGCTCTATGCACTCAACTTATTTAGTCATATTTAGTATAAGTGCCCAGTATGAGTGCCAGGCACCCATACAATTAACAATTTTCAAAATAAAAGCCCACCACTAACTTTCTGTGGTGGACATGAATTCTATTAAAAATCTTATACTGTTGTCGCTTTTAAAGAACGACGCAAAATTTTACCTGTTGTATTTTTCGGTAGCTCGTCCAAGATTTCGACAACTTTCGGAACTTTGTATTTCACCATATGTTTTGCACAGTACTCTAATATATCATCTGCTGTAGTAGCCGTTCCTTCTTTGAGCACAATATATGCATGAACTGCTTCACCGAAGTTAAGGTCTGGATAGCCCACTACTGCCGCCTCTACGATATTGTCATGAGCAAACAACACTTCCTCGACTTCTCTCGGGTATACGTTATAGCCTCCAACAATAATCATATCCTTTTTGCGATCAACGATATAAAAATATCCTTCGTCATCTACTTTTGCAAGATCCCCTGTGTATAACCAACCATCACGGATGGCCATCGCAGTTTCTTCAGGCATTTTATAGTAGCCTTTCATTACGTTTGGACCACGAACGACTAACTCGCCAACCTCACCAACAGGAACTTCTCTTCCATTGATATCAACGACTCTATTTTCGACGTTGTTAATAGATGTACCGATAGAGCCTGCTTTCCGTTCTCTGTCTAATGGATTGAAGCATGTTACAGGTGAAGCTTCTGATAAGCCATACCCCTCTGATACACGTACATTAAATTTCTGCTCGAAATTATGTAATAGTGCAACAGGTAAAGATGCGCCTCCTGAAATGGCTAAACGAATTGTCGAAAAATCTTCCGGCTTGCCATCAGGTAATAAATGTAAAAAGTTATACATCGTTGGGACACCAGCAAATACCGTTGCCTGTTGCTCCTTCGCCAATGTGAAAATTTCACTCGGACTAAAGCGCGGTGCAAGTAAAACGGTTGCGCCACTGATTAAAGGTGCGTTGACAACTACCGTTAATGCAAATACGTGGAAAACTGGTAATGTTGCAATAATGCGATCGTCAGCTCTATACCCTAAATAGGTAGAGACGTCACGTGCATTTGAATAAACATTTCCGTGGGACAGCATGGCACCCTTTGGATTCCCTGTTGTTCCTGATGTATATAATATAATTGCCGTTTCATCATCTGCTACGTCCGCTGGTTCAAGTGATTCAGTTGCACGCGCAATGATCTTTGAAAATAAATGCGTTTTCGCTTTTGCCTCTTCCGATAAAGCAGCTACTTTTTCAGCTACATCTGCTGTTGTTTCACAAACTACAAATGTCTCAACTTCTGGAAACGCTTGTACACCTACTTCTACTAATGGAAGCAATGCATCGAGCGCAATAACCGCCTTGACATCTCCATTACGTAAAATATAAGAAATCTCATCTGGCGTATAAATTGGATTTACAGGAATTGCTGTAGCTCCTAAACGCATCGTTGCATATAAAGCAATTAAATAATGTGGCGTATTGCCGAGTAAAAACGCCACATGGTCCCCTTTTTGTACCCCTAAATCTTGTAACCCCTGTGCAAAGCGACCAATTGTTTGTTCAAATTCCCCATACGTCGTATCTTTCCCCATAAAATGATACGCAATTTTTTCCGGTTGCTCTGCTGCTTGTTGACGAACACATGAAACTAAATTCAATTACACCATCCCCTTATCGTATAAAATGAATCGTTATTCAGTAATATTATATAAGAAATATATCTAAAAGACAATGAGTCTTTTTACTTCATGTCATTATTACCGTTAAAAAATTCATTTTTTTCTCTTTTGTACAGATATTCAAGAACGGATATGTGAGATATATCGCCAACGGATTAAGTAAAAATAAATTACTTGAATAACAACAAAAAAACCAAATGCAAAGAAAACTTCTTTAACAATTGAAATATTAGCAATATCCTTTAAAATACCTTGAACCATAAAAAAGGCAAAGGCACTATGCATCATAGCAACACTCCACGGCAAGAAAAATTGCGGGAATAGATGGCGATTGACCAGCTTTTTCAATTCTATGTCTGTTAACCCCATTCGCTTTAAGACATCAAATTTCCGCTTCTCTCGTTCAAGGGAAGTATGCAGTTTAAAGTAAATGAAACTACCAGCCGCTAGTAAAAATACAGTCGCTACTAAAACACCAACTAATGTAAATAATGAGTACGTAGCTAGTATATAAGAATAATTTAATCCTGCATTTTCAAAGTAAAATGGGCTATGCTTGCCCTTCTTAATATTATTAAAATATTCAGTTGATGCCATTTCAACTATGTCCTTACCAATTTCTTTTGTCTCCATCCACTGCGGAATATCAAAAGTAAACAAATGATAGCTTGGTTGCACAACACCCTTACTTGTAATTGGCTTCACAAGTTTCACAAAGTCTTCATCACTTATAACAATAGAATTCACACTAACTATTGATCCTGGGAATACTATTTTAGGATATACACTATCTATCGTAATAGGTATAGAGTTTTCTTCTAAAACCGTTTGAACTTCTTTATTTTTAAGCTTTTTTAAAGACTCTTCCGAATATGGTATGAATACTGCCTCTCCAGATTCTAGATTAATCAATGGATAGTTAAAAGAGGATAACAAGACGTTCATATCTGATTCTCGGAATACCTCAACCTCATTATGTGTATATGAGGAAGTTTGCTTTACAACTACAAAGCGGGATAAATGATAGGATAATCCCTTCTCCTCTAATTGGATGCGTAGAGAATTAATGTGCGTAGCCTCATATGGGTTATCGCTATCTCCTTTATAAATAAGACCTAGTGGATTTAAACGATCGTATTGTGTCGTATAGGAGGACATCGTAGCCAATACTCCAACAGATAAAAATGCCATTGTCGATACCATCGTTACGACGAAAAACATTTTCACATTATCCCTCATAATGTGTGTTTGTTCAGCTAAAGATAAGAGGCGATAGCGCTGCCAATTAAATTTACGTTTTCCACGTGCAATTTGTAAAAAGAATGGTACTGAATCACTAAAAAAATAGTAAGTTCCAAAAGTTGCTGAGAACGGTATTAATAACGTAAGACCAATCATTGTCGTATGAGAAACGATAAATGCCAGCACATAGGTTGCTAAAATTAAAGCAATGCCATATGTTGCACGAACCTTTGAATAGCTAGTCTCGCTATTTATATAATCATTTCCCTTGATCAAATCGCGAAGTTTTCTCTCACGAGTAAAATATACGCTTATGAAAGAAATAACGACAAACGCACTAGTAAAAACACCGATTGTCAGTAAAAAAGGTTGCCAAGAAACATAGAGCGGTAAATCCTCTAAATGCAAAATTTCTCGAACAATCATAAAGAAAAACTTCGAAAATGAAAAGCCAAAAATAATGCCCACAATAATAGAGCCCGCACCGATAATCATTGTTTCTAAAAAGACAAGCTTGTTCATTTGACGTTTTTCCATTCCAAGATGCAATAAAATAGCAAACTCATGTGATCTCGCCTCTAAAAAAGCACTCATGGAATAATATAAAAAGAACAATGTAAAGAGAACAAGTACGATTTCTGCACCAATCATGCCGACTAACGATACTTCTCCTAAAATGCCACGTTCAATATCTGGATGAAACATCAGCATTGAATAGATAAAAAATACAGCTACGGAAAAAAAGCTCGCCATAAAAAAGGCCCCGTATATACGGCTGTTCCGTACGACATTACGGTAAGCGAATTGTCGAAAGGTCACCTACTTGCCCTCCTCCTAGTAAGCTCAATACATTTAAAATACGTTGGAAAAACATTTGACGTCGGTCATCTCGGTAAATTTCATTGAAAAATTCCCCGTCCTTAATAAATAGCACGCGATCACAATAACTAGCTGCAATCGGGTCATGGGTCACCATCACAATTGTCGTTTGTTTTTCCTTATTAATTTTTGTTAATAGTTCTAGTACATCACGCGAAGAATTAGAATCCAAATTTCCCGTCGGTTCATCTGCTAAAATAAGGCTTGGGTTATGAATCAATGCCCGTCCTATCGCTGTTCTCTGTGCTTGTCCACCTGAAATTTCATTTGGACGTTTTTGTAAAAAGGAAGCTAAATCAAGCTTTTCTATAATATCTGCAAGACGCTCTTCCATTACTTCTAATGGCTGCTGATCAAGCGTTAATGGTAACACGATATTTTCCTCGACAGTGAGCATATGCAATAAATTGAAATCCTGAAAAACAAAGCCCAGCTGTCTTCTTCTAAAATAAGCAAGTTCAGTAGCATTTAGCTTATGAGGGTTCATGCCATCTAAAATGATTTCTCCACTTGTTGGTTCGTCAATCGTAGAAATAATATTTAATAACGTAGTTTTACCACTTCCCGATGGGCCCATTACTGCTAAAAACTCACCTTCTTCAACCTCAAAGCTTAATTGATTGAGTGCACGATGTGTAACCTTTCCCTCGTATACTTTTGTAACATCTTTTATTTGTAAAATAGGCATGCCTTGTCCACCTTATTTCTCGATTAATTCCATAGATTCTGGTAATAGCCATTTTAATACCACCTCAAAGCCAATTTGAAACTGTGGCTCTAAAATGGCTGAAGGTAAGTTCCCTTCATCTTGAACTAGACTAAAGCAATGCTCCCCTACGACCATATCCCAACCATCTAATTCACCTTCTATTATTTCGCCACAAACTGAGTAGTGCCCACTATACATGACTTGCTCGCCTTCTACTGGAAAAGCATTGAGTAGGCATGGTTTATGTAAGTTTAGCCCAAGTGCATTGCAAAAATGCATTACCTCATCTTGAAGTAATAGGCTAGCCTGACGGAAATTTTCACAAAACAAACAGTCACAAGCTTCTAGCTGTGAGTCATACAGATTTTTCGTCTTTTCTAATTCAATATTTAATACCCAGTCATCAATACGCACTTCTCCCATTTTTGCTCCCCCTAATTTGTAAATGTCACGGTGACAATCGTACCTTTACCTACTTCAGATGTAATGTCCAATTGATGCCCTAGTTTTTCACAGATTTCCTTTGCTAAATATAAGCCCATACCTGTGGATTCCCCAGTTTTACGCCCATTCTCTCCCGTAAAAAAGGCTTTAGTCACACGTGAAAGGTCAGAAGCAGGAATACCAATTCCTTCATCACAAATTGCTAACTGAATATAATCATCTTTTTTAATGGCAGATATCACAATTTTTTTATTTTCTTCAAATGTATATTTCACTGCGTTTGTAACGAATTGCCCAATAATAAAGCGAAGCCATTTTGAATCACTCGCTACGATCATGTCATCCTCTATATGAATTTCTGGAAAAACTCTATTCGTTATAAATAAACGTTTATTTTCATTAACAGTTGCAGTGACAATCGCTTTTAAGGGAATCTGCTCTACTTGCATATCCTCTTCAAAGTTTTCCAGTCGCGCATTGACAAGCACCATATCCAATCCTCTACGTAAGCGATCAATTTCCTCTTGAACATTCTTTTTATCGAGAGGACGCTCATCCTGTAATAGCATCTCGATGACTGAAATGGGGGTTTTCATCTGGTGTACCCATTGATTCATAAATTGATCGTGTCGCTTTTGACTAGCATATAACGAATGCAGCTCGTGCTGGTAAAGACGATATAGTTCATGCATATATTTTTCTACTTGCATCGCCTCTGGTGTCTTGGCATTTTTTTGTAGTACATCCTCCATTGATTTTGGGAGATGCAATAATTTGTTCAAATAACTTTGCCGCATTAAATAGCGAATAAGTAAAAATGAGCATAGCAATACCAAACTAATACTTACAGAGTAAATAGCAGTATCAACGTTACGAAAGCCGTCGAGCCAATACAATACCATAATAAAACCAACTAAAATTAGCTGGAAGATAAAAAATGTTGCATAATCTCGCAAAAATAATTTCCAACCCATTACAGTTCACCCGCACTTAATATAAAGCGATAACCTGCTCCGCGGACTGTCTCAATTGTTGACGAAATATTATAATCTGCTAGCTTTTTACGCACACGCGTCATATTAACATTCAACGTATTTTCATCGACAAATGCTTGGTCGTCCCATAGCTCTTCTAACAATTGCTCGCGCGTAACAACTTTTGGTGCCTGGCCCATTAACAGCTCTAAAATGATACATTCTTTTTTCTGCAATGGAATTTCTAAATCATTTTTGTGCAACTCCATACGCTCTAAATGCAATACAAGCTGCCCTTGCTTAATCGTTCGTTCTTCTTGCCTAGCCGCATACTCGCCATATGTACGACGCAAGTGACTACGGATTTTAGCCAAAACAATTTCATAATTGAATGGCTTTGTAATAAAATCGTCACCTCCATTTTCAAGCGCAAAAATTTGATCCATTTCCCCAGATCTTGCTGAAATGAAAATGATTGGACATGTTGTATGTTGACGTAACTGACGACACCAATAATAGCCGTCATACGCTGGTAAATTTATATCAAGCAATACCATATGTGGATTAAACGTTGTAAACTCTTCAATTAGATGGTCAAATTCTTGGATTGTTTCCACTTCGTATTGATATTTTCTAAGTGTTTCTGCAAGCAATGATGCAATCTTTACATCATCCTCGACAATAAATATTCGATGCTTCTCCATACCGACACTCCTTTCTATCGTATATTGTACCAAAAAAAGGCCACGCGCCATAATTGCGCGTGCCCTTTTCTATCATGAGTACGGAAGTAGCTTCGAATTTCCATTACTAAGGAGTTTAGCATGTTTCGACTCATAATGTTCCCAGTAGCATAACCATTCTATGGTCTAAATATAGGCTAAAAATATCTTTCTTATTGAAAGGCATTTGCCAACTACTTTTTTGTCTACTGTTAATATATTAATTGTAAAAACTCTTCTGTTGAGACACCACCAAAGTAAGTTGGTATGTCGATATCTGCTAAAGCCTTTGCAATCGCTACACGGTCATAGTTTGTCCCAACTAGACGTTGTTCTACATCAGCCATATCGCCTACACCGAAGAAATCACCGAAAATATGTGCTTCTTCAATAACACCATGCTTCACCTCTAAACGGATATCAATTCCACCTGAAGGGAAACGATGTGTTTTTTGAATATTAAAGCGTGGCGATTTACCGTAATTCCATTCCCATGTTTGATAGCGTTCAGCGGATAATTTTTGAATATTCGTCCAATCTTCGTCAGTTAGCTCATAATAGCGAATATTTTCTTCACCTCCGAAAATGGACTTTAAAATTTCTAGGCGGAATTCTTCTATAGTCATTTTATCCTTTAAAAATTCCGAAATATTTGCTACGCGAGAACGTATCGATTTAATGCCCTTTGATTCGATTTTATCTTTCTTTACCTTTAATGCAGATACAACAGCATCAATTTCTGTATCAAACATTAATGTCCCGTGACTAAACATACGGCCTTTAGTAGAAAACTGCGCGTTCCCAGAAACTTTACGTCCTTCTGCTAAAATATCGTTACGACCTGACAGTTCAGCGTTTACGCCCATTTTTGCAAGCGCATCTACAACAGGCTGAGTGAATTTTTTATAATTCATAAAACTATCGCCATCGTCGTTTGTAATAAAACTAAAGTTTAGGTTTCCAAGATCGTGATACACCGCACCACCACCAGAGAGACGGCGCACAACGATAATACCGTTATCCTCCACATAGTCTGTATTAATTTCTTCTATCGTATTTTGATTCTTCCCAATAATGATGGATGGCTGATTTATGTAAAATAACAGCACTGGCTCCTTCTCAACGTCCATTGTCTTTAATAAATACTCCTCAATGGCAAGGTTAATGCGTGGATCATGTATCCCTTTATTATCAACGAAAATCATAGTCGTTTCCTCCTTCACAAAATATCCATATTTTATTTTAACGCAAATTAGGCATTTTGTGTTGACGAAACGCATCTGTTATAATACACTAGAAAATAATAAAACAGTAATAGTACAGATGAACTTAAAGGAGGAGTCCACAATGTTAGAAAACGTAGTTGAATTTTTCAAGAACTTACCTGCAAAACAATGCACGGAATGCGGTGAAAAGATCGAAGAACAAAGCGAATGCTACAGCAACACTTGTGAAAAATGTAACTGCCTATAAGCATTTGCCTATTCTGTAAGTCATTTCGTGCCCCACACGAACTAATAATGACACCCCTCATCATACATTTATGGTGAACCATTAATTAAATCTCTTACACTTACACAAAACAGTAGCTGATACGCTCATATCAGCTGCTGTTTTACTTTGTAAATTGTATTAGTGCCTGGCGCTCTTCCCACTGAGAGCTGGTGCCAGGCACTCAAACAATTTTCATGCAATTTTATGAAGCACTAAGGGGAAATCCACGTAGACTCCTGTGGGAACAGCACAAGGTGTAAGACGCAACAAGTCGCGCGACAGCGAGGGTTGCGGCTTACACTGTGCCCGCGAAAAGCATCAGCCGTAGTGAACATCCACGGCATAGAAAAAAGTGTTAGATTGACTGTAGTCAATCTAACACTTTTTTTGTCGTAGCCTCGCAAATTATTAATTAATTTTCTTCTGCTACTTTTGAGTAACGTCTTGTGTGTAATAACATGAAATAACCAAAAGTAATGGCTAAGAACACAATTAAGTATCCAAATAACACACCGTAGTTTTGCCATAAATAAGACATGTCGCCTGTTGAAATGCTTGCTTTAAACGCTTGAACAGTATAAGTCATTGGCAGTAATTTATTGAACACTTGTAATGGTGATGGAATAAGCTCAAGTGGGAATGTACCCGCGCTTGTTGTAAGTTGTAAAATTAGTACAACAATCGCTACGAAGCGACCTGGATCACCGAAAATAGATACTAACATTTGAATTAATGCTAAGAACACATAGCTTGTTATTAAAGCTGTTAGAACAAAGTAGCCTAAATTTTGCACTTCAAGACCTAAGCCCCATTTTACAATTGCTACTGTTAATAAAGCTTGAACAAGACCGACAAATGCAAGCACTGTCACTTTACTTGTAAACCATGTTGCACCATTTTTCGGACGAATAGCTGGTTCAACAAGTGGGAATACAATCGAGATTAATAGTGCCCCAACAAATAATCCAAGTGAAATAAAGTAAGGTGCGAAACCTGTACCATAGTTCGGAACATGGTTAACTGATTCTTTTTCTACTTCTACTGGATTACCTACCATATCATACGTGTCATCATTCGCATGTACTTCGTTCGCTTTTTCACTAGCTTCACCTAATTTGCTAGATAATGTAGCAGTACCATCTGCAAGTTCAGTCGAACCATCTGCAAGTGTTGCAGAGCCGTCTGCTAACTCACCAGATTTTGAAGCAAGTGTTGATGTGCCCTCGTTCAATGTTGTTGTACCACTTGCTAAGTCATTTAATCCTGAAGCTAATGTTTGTGAACCAGTAACAGCTGTGTTAACGCCCGCATGTAATTCACCAAGTTTATCAGCTAATGTGGCATTACCAGCTTGTAGGCTTTGTGCACCTTTAACTAATTCATTACTTTTTGCTGATAAAGCACTTGCACCAGCTAAAACATCTTTTTGACCAGCTGCAATTTGTGTTGCACCACCGCTTACTTGGTTGGCACCAGCTTGTAATTTTTCAGCACCCGCTGATAATGAATTTAAACCATTATGCACACTAGCACTTCCTGCTTGTAGCTCTGCTAACGTTTGTTTTAACGCTGCTGCTTGCTCTTCTGGCATTGATGCAATTGCATTTTGTAACTGTTCAGTTAATGCTTTAATACCCGCTTCCACTTGTGCAGAACCATTCGATAATTGATTTGCTGAACTGTTTAATGTACCAGCATTTTCAGCCACTGATGCAGCACCAGAAGCTATTTGCTGTTGTTTTTCATTTAATGTTGTAAGACCAGCTTCTACCTTAGCTACACCTTGTGTGTATTGAGATAGACCTTGTTCAAGATTTGTCGCCCCTGCAGCTGCCTGCTGTGCACCTTGTTGTAACTGAACTGTACCATTTTCTAATTTCACTAGCCCTGTTGACAGTTCGTTAGCCCCAGATGCTGCTTGCCCTGCACCTTTTGTAATTTTATCTGTACCATCAGAAAGTTCAATCGTGCTAGAAGCTAACTGCTCCAAATAACCTTTTAAATCTTTTGCTCCATTTGCTACTTTTTGTGCTCCTTCATCTAGCTTAACTGAACCGTCAGCAGCTTCTGTAAAGCCATCTCCAAGCGTTGCAATTGAATCAAATAATTTTTCTGCATATGTAGCAGAAACTTGTGAATTTACTTCTGCGCGTATGCGATCCATTGCTGTTTCACCAATTTGCGCTCCTAGGAAGTTCAAGCCTTCATTTGGGATATAGTTCATCACTAACTTCGAAGGTTTGTCATCAAGTAAAGTCGTAGCATGTTCTGAGAAATTTGCTGGTATTTCTAAGATCATGTAATAGTCTCTACTATTTAAACCTTTTTCTGCTTCTTCTTTTGACACTTCAATAAAGTCAAATTGCTTACTATCGACGAGTTTATCGACCAAGGTATCGCCTAAGTCTAACTTCACTTCATCCATTTTTGCTCCATTATCTTCATTGACAACCGCTACAGGCAAATTAGACATACCTGCATATGGATCCCAAAACGCCCATAAAAACATGCCTGCATACATGACAGGGATAAATAGGACGGCAATTATGGAAACAAGCATTTTTCTTGTTTTTAGGATTTTCAGCCATTCAGCTTTAATCATATTTTTCTCTCACTCCTATACTAATTGACCGTAATCGTCAATTGGTCATTTTTCTGTAAAAAAATCACAAACTTCACAGTGCGTAAAATTTGTAGATTCTTCTCTAAAGAACTAGTCCTCGAAAGATTGTTTCCTTGAAAAGATTTAGTATCTTTTCTTCTGGAATCATGTCGCCATGAAGCTCATGCCAATCTACGACGAACGCTAAATACGCTTTTAACAACAGATAGCTTACTAACTCTGTATCACAATCTCGAATCTCACCTTTATCAATACGTCTTTGAATTAACGTTGCAACGTACGATAATATTTCAGATTCTATGCGAATTAATACTTGTTTTACTGCTGGCGTACGTAATTCTTTTTCTTCCTCTATTAACTTCGCAAATAAAAGATGCTTTTCACGGAACTGTAGCATTTTCATTAAAGCATTATGTGCATTATCCATGAAGCTAGCTGATGCATCCAACACTGCATCCGCTTCCGCTTTCATCTCTCGTACAAGTGACATCGCAATCTCTTGAAATAAAATTTCCTTATTTGCAAAGAATGTATAAATCGTTCCTTTACCGACATTAGCAATTTTCGCCACTTGTTCCATCGTCGTTGCCTTATAGCCAAACAATGTAAATGATTTTGCAGCTGCTTCAAGAATTTCCTGCCTACGATCCATATGTGACATCCTTTCCTGTTAAGTTATGTACATCCTTTGTACACAGAAATTAAAATGACCAGAAAACCATTTCGGTCATCTGGTCATTATAATATTCCTATTTTAAAAATAATGCAAGCATTTATTGTTTATTTTTTTCATTTTATTAATGCTCTGTATCCTCTGATGAATCTTTACCATGGTCCGACATGTTCATATTAGCTTTTTCATCTTCTTCGATTACTTGTGTCATATCAGGTGTTCCAGCCGTAATTTGCTGCTTCGGCATATTATGAATACCATTTGCTGTAGTATGGGCAAACATAAAGTATACACCGTCATGATCAAATGTAGTTTGTGCTTTATAGACGCCATCTTTTTCTAATTTACCTTCAAGCATTTGTCCCTCATCGCGTTTACCTGATTCCCACACTTCAAATTCAACTATTGCATCATCGATATTTTTTTCACCTTGAATAACATGTGCACCAAGTTCGATAGGCGTATTTACCTCAACTTCTTTTGGCGTTAAAATTTCCACTTCTAACATTTGAGGCTCTTCCAATGTAGTAGATGTTGCAGGTTTTTCCTTTTCCCCACAACCTACTAATAATGCGGGTACAGCTATCAATGTAAATAACCACTTCTTCATGTTCTATTCCTCCATTAATGGCATCGAAATTTTTACCTTTGTGCCTTTGTCTATTTCACTTTCTATTTCAATCTTGCCTTGTAACTGTTTTAATAATTGTTCAACAATGGATAGACCTAGGCCACTCCCACCATCTACTCGACTGCGCGCTTTATTAACACGATAAAACCGCTCTGTAACATGTGATAAATCTTCCTGCGGTATACCGATGCCTTCATCCTCAATAGTAATGAGCGCGTTACCGTTGTGTTCAATTGCTACAATGTCAACCTTCGACTGCTCATAGGAGTAATTGATAGCATTTTCAATAATATTGATAAAAATTTGCTTTAGTTTCACTTCATCCGCTTTAACAATTAATTCATCATCTACATTCAGATGCAATGTAATATTCTTTTTCTGTGCTTGATGCGTTAAAATTTTTTGTACTTCTCGTAATGTCTCTGCAAGTGGTATCGGATAGAGAGCGATGTCCTTTTGTTCATTTTCCATGCGAGCGAGTTGAAGAAGCTCATTTGTTAAACGCTCCATACGATTTGCTTCACGCACGATTAATTGAATTGCTTCCTCTTGTTGCTCTTCTGCGATAATTCCGTTTTGCATTGCTTCACTATAGCCTTTTACATAGCTAATAGGTGTACGCAATTCATGAGATACAGTTGCTAAAAAGGTCTTTTGGGCCTCATCTTCTCGTTGAATTGCCTCTGCCATGTCGTTAAACGTGCTTGATAGTTTCCCTATCTCGTCACTCGATTTAACAGGTACACGTGTTTCATATTGTCCATAAGACATCTGCTCTACAGCAGTTTGTAAGTCACTTAATGGACGCATAATATGTTGAATACCTTTATATACAAAAAAACTAGTAACAATCAAAAAGACAAATGCACTCAAAAATAAAAAAATGACTTCTTGACTTGCCAACTCACTAATTTTTGCTAAGGGGAAGTAAATATAAATTATTCCCTCTAGCCTATTTTGATCTACTAAAGGTAGTACTACTGAAATAAGCTGCCGATCGAATCGAGGTTCATAGCCAATTTTTTGAACATATTTACCTTCCAGCAATTGTTGCCGTTCTTCAGCCCCTATTAATGTTTCATAATCAATATCAAAGGGGACACAGGCACTAAGTTCACGAGGGTTTCGAACAGCAAAAATATTTAAATTGGAATAATCATTATAATGTTCAATATTAGCAATAAATTCGTCTGTAACTTTACCACTCGTATACATTGTTTGTAGCTTTGTACCGATTTCAATCATATTGCTTTCCGTATCTTCCACGTAAAGCTGTTCATATAAAAAATCTGTCAGTACATACATAAAAACTACTGTTATAATCAAATATGCGAAAATGAGTAACCAAATACGTGTTGAAATCTTTTTCATTCTCCTGGATCAAAGCGGTAGCCTACTCCCCAGACGGTTTGTATATAGCCTGACGCTTCCTTTCCAAGCTTCAATCGCAAAGTTTTAATATGAGTATCAACCGTTCTTGTTCCACCTAAATAGTCAATATCCCAAATGCGCTCTAGTAACTGCTCACGTGAATATGCATTGCCTGGATTTTTCATAAATAAGTGCAATAATTCAAATTCCTTTAAAGTTAATGGAATAACCTTCCCTTCAACTGAAACTTTACGTGCAATTTCATCTAATTTAATTGGCCCAAAGACAACATTTTTTTGCTCAAAATCTGCTATACTAGCGCCACTTCTTCTCAATACAGCATGCATTCGTGCCACTAGTTCATCATTTGTAAACGGTTTGACGATATAATCATCGCCACCGAGTGTTAGACCCTTTACTTTATCCTCATTAGCATCTCGTGCCGTTAAGAATATTACGGGCACATTAGACATCGCTCGAATACTTTGACAAACCGCAAAACCATCTTCATGTGGCATCATTACATCTAATAAAACTAAGTCGATTTGTTCACGAACAATAATATCGTATGCCTCAGTTCCACATGCAGCCGTAAAGGTCTCGAAATTGGAGTTATTGAGCATCATCTCGATTAAATTACGCATATCTTGCTCATCATCTACAATTAATACCGTTGTCACTTTTCTTCCTCCCTTACTAACAGCTGAAATGCACCTTTGCCAACATCAACTGTTTTTTGTACTTGACCATCTTTTATAAAATATAAAGTATGGTCGTCATAACCAGCCACAACAATATAGTCTTTAAACTGATTCACAACAAATGGATTTGCTCCTACTTCTTTTTCCCATAAAACATTTCCTTTAAAGTCGACAACATATAATTCATTATGTCCATGGCTAACGACTAACACTTTATCCTTTGTCTTTGTTAAACCTACTGGCATTAAAGGCATTTCTATACTGCCACGCACAACACCCGTTCCAAGATCAAATCGCTTGACTGAACTATTCGGCTTGCTTCCTTCACCATGTCCGCCGACCCAAAGCTCATTTGTCTCCTCAATGATTACAATGCCATGCGATGATTTTCCTATTGGCCACTCTTGCTCTATTGTTAAATCCTTAATGGATAACACCGATAGTTTCGTATCTTTATAATTGACTACATAGAGCTTATCCTTGTAAGTAGCCATCGACATCGGATAGTTACCAAGTCGCTGTGAGGCCAATTCATTTCCTTCCACATCAAAGCTTGTCACTGTGTTCATCTTACTATTCGTGATAAAAAATTGTTTAATTTTTGGATCATAATACACATTCGTCGTGCCTAGCTCTACTTTTTTTGAATAAAGCTTTTTACCAGTTGAAAGTGTAAAGACAACTATTTCATCTAATTGATGTCCATATAATAATATTCGGTCATTATCTAATAATAATGCTCCTGTATATGCTTTATCGAATGACCATGTTGCAATCACGTTCCCCAGCTCATCAATAAAATCGAGCGAAGGCTCTTGTATATTGAGCGATGCAATAAAACTCTGATTACGGTCAATTGGTTCAAACGATTTCTCGGTACACCCCGCCACCAACATAACTTGTATAAAAGAAAAAATGAAGAATGCCCATTTTTTCATAATCATCACCTCTGCCCTTTAACTATACTTTACATTTGTGAAATCTGCGTGAAACTTGAAAGGTAAATTTATGACAAATTACCAAGTGATAACAGTGTGTTTGCACAATAAGAAAGGGCAATCTGCCTCGCAAAAAAACTGACTCTACATATACTACAAAGATTATTGAAAGGAGGAATCACAATATGGTAACGATAAGTTTATGTATGATTGTGAAAAATGAAGAAGATGTTATCGCCAGATGCCTTGACTCAGTAAGAGATTTAGTCGATGAAATAAATATAGTGGACACCGGCTCCACTGACAAGACAAAGGAAATTGTTAAACCGTTTACTGATCGTATTTTCGATTTTGAGTGGATTCATCATTTTGCTGATGCGCGTAATTTTTCCTTCGAACAAGCAACATGTGACTACATCCTTTGGCTAGATGCAGATGATGTGTTAATGGCGGAAGATCAAGAAAAGTTTAAAGCTTTAAAGCAATCTTTAACTCCCGATATTGATGCTGTCTCGATGAATTATCATTTAAGCTTTGATAACGAAGGGAATGCCAATTCTCTTTTAAGAAGAAACCGACTAGTTAGAAGGGAGAAGCAATTTCGATGGATAGGAGCGGTACATGAATATTTAGAGGTTAGTGGTAATCTTTTTGAAAGTGATGTGGCCGTTAGCCATTTACCACTTCATCACGATCATCAGCGCAATATTACTATTTATAAGAAACTCCTTCAATCAGGAGAACCTCTCACACCACGCGACACGTTTTATTATGCCAATGAATTACTGGATCATAATGAAATCGAGGATGCGGTATTCTACTATGAGCTTTTTTTAACAACTAAACTAGGCTGGGTAGAAGATAATATTAACGCCTGTTTTAAGCTAGCTGATTGCTATTCGAAATTAAATGATAATGAAAATAACGTAAGTTCTATTTTAAGAAGCTTCGAATACGACACCCCGCGCCCTGAAGCATGCTGCAGGCTTGGCCATCATTTTATGGAACAAGCAAAAAATCATGAGGCCATCTTTTGGTATGAGCAAGCACTTGCAATGAAACCTAAACCAAACGCCCCTTTCCAAAATAAAACCTTTACTACTTGGTTGCCCCATTTACAACTTTGCGTCCTCTATGACCGTTTACAACAATATGAATTAGCCAATACCCATAATGAATTAGCCCGTGTCTACTTACCTAATGATCCAAAAATCTTACACAATAAAAACTACTTTGATCGTATGTTTAAAAAATCCAAGGATAAACCTTGAATTACCTAATTTAAAAATGATTTAGACTCTTGTAAAAGCATTTCCCTTCTTCTCTCAATCCTATCGCCCTCCCCCTACGGTAATTTAACTAATTATAATCACTATATGTTTTATAAATTATCATATAAACATTAAAAGTAGTTAACCGTCCACCTCCTCTATCATTTTTATGAATAGGATACTTGAGAGAGGAGGTGAATAAATGAACTTCGAAGATTATTTTTTAAATAATGTTTGCAGTAAATGTAGAACATTCCCTTGTGGTTGTAGAAGAATACCCGAACATCATAGCTGTGTTTGGCCAGTAAAACCTACAGGTTGTACAGGCGCAACAGGGCCGACGGGGGCTACTGGTAACACCGGGCCAACGGGTCCTACTGGCGTAACTGGTGATCCTGGTGCTACTGGACCTACTGGGCCTACGGGCAGCACTGGCGCGACGGGGGATCTTGGACCGACTGGGCCGACTGGTAGCACTGGCGCGACGGGGTTACTCGGACCTACGGGACCTACTGGCGCGACTGGACTTCTCGGACCTACGGGACCTACTGGTGCCACTGGTTTACTCGGACCTACAGGACCTACCGGCGCGACTGGTGAACTCGGACCTACGGGACCTACTGGCGCGACTGGGTTACTCGGACCTACAGGACCTACCGGCGTTACTGGTTTACTCGGACCTACGGGACCTACCGGCGCGACTGGACTTCTCGGACCTACGGGACCTACAGGAGCTACCGGTGAGCTCGGACCTACAGGACCTACCGGCGCTACTGGACTTCTCGGACCTACAGGGCCTACTGGTGCCACTGGCATACTTGGGCCAACAGGACCTACCGGCGCTACCGGTGAGCTCGGACCTACGGGACCTACTGGCACTACCGGTGAACTTGGACCTACTGGGCCTACTGGTGCCACTGGTTTACTCGGACCTACAGGACCTACCGGCGCGACTGGTGAACTCGGACCTACGGGGCCTACTGGCGCCACTGGTTTACTCGGACCTACAGGACCTACTGGTGCCACTGGCCTACTTGGGCCAACAGGACCTACCGGCGCTACCGGTGAGCTCGGACCTACGGGGCCTACTGGCGCCACTGGTTTACTTGGGCCAACAGGACCTACCGGCGCTACCGGTGAACTCGGACCTACGGGACCTACTGGTGCTACAGGACTTCTCGGACCTACGGGACCTACCGGCGCGACTGGTGAACTCGGACCTACGGGACCTACTGGTGCCACTGGTTTACTCGGACCTACGGGACCTACTGGTGCCACTGGTTTACTTGGGCCAACAGGACCTACTGGAGCAACAGGACTTCTCGGACCTACGGGACCTACTGGTGCCACTGGCTTACTTGGGCCAACAGGACCTACTGGTGCCACTGGCTTACTTGGGCCAACAGGACCTACTGGAGCAACAGGACTTCTCGGACCTACCGGGCCTACTGGTGCTACCGGTGATCTCGGACCTACTGGGCCTACTGGTGCTACCGGTGATCTCGGACCTACTGGGCCTACTGGTGCTACCGGTGATCTCGGACCTACAGGACCTACAGGACCTGCGTTTACGGAAGGTTTCTCTGCCTTCTTAAGTACTTTATCCGTTAGTACATCTGCTACTTTAAGTAATTGGAGTGTAGCCTCACCATATTTCACAACACCAGCATTTAACCCAACAACAGGCATATTTACAGTTCCTACTACCGGAAGATATGCATTTGAGGCAACTATCAACTATTCAACAGTAGCTGCCATTAGTCTTGGTATTGGTGCAGGTGTTAACCCTTCATTTGCAATCCGTAGAAATACAACGACAAATTTAATTACCGGTTTATTCCCAATACTAAATTTATCAGTTACCCTATTAACTATTAGAGCAATTCTTGGAAGTGGTACCGTAACATTGGCTGGAGAAGTTAATTTAACTGCTGGTGATACAATCGATTTATTTTACGAAGCAAATGGCTTAACGCTCTCCTTAACACTAGGAGGCGCTAACTCAGGTGGTATTGTATGGTCATGTCATAGAATTTCTTAACGTTGGTTATCTTTACAATTCATGAGTCCATAATCTATGACTCAATATATTCTACGTTGAGAAAAAAGTAATAATAGTTAAATTAAATAAAAAAGTAGTACAAATATAAGTTTGTACTACTTTTTTTAGTCTTCCTGTATAAACATTTCGCTTAAAATTTCATTTGCAACTTTGCACCCTTGCTCTACGCATTCTGGAATTGAAATTCCTTCAAAGGAGCTACCTGCAAGTTTTACTGTCGGGAAGTGTTCATAAAGTTCTTTCTTCACCCGTTCAATTTTTGCTTCATGTCCTACAGTATATTGTGGCATAGCATTTTTCCAACGAGAAACAACCGTCGTCACGGGTTCCCCTTCGATTCCTATTGCATTCTTTAAATCTTGTAATACAGTCTTTTCAATCTCTGAATCAGATAAAGCAACAATCGTTTCATCGCCTACACGACCAATATAGCTTCGTAATAATACATAGTCTTGAGGGGTAGCATTAGGCCATTTCCGATTAATCCATGTACAAGATGTTATTGAAAAATCACTATTTCTAGAGACAAAAAACGACAATGCATCCAAGTCACCTAGTTGCTCTTTTTTAAATGCCATCGTCACTGTTGCAATTGTTGCTGCTTTCATCGTATTTAACTCTGTTAAAAGTTGGTGATTACTAAACATCATTTGCGCAACATTATATGGTGTTGCAATGATAACCGCATCAGTAGTTATATGCGAAAAATTATTTAATACGACCTGCACAGTACCATCTTTGCTGTGATCAATTTGCTCTACTTTAACACCCTTCATAACGGTCCCTGGAAGTAGAGATTCTTCTAGTTTTTCGATAAGTGTCTCAAGACCATTTTCAAAAGTTTGAAAAATGCCCTTATCCTTCGCTATCCGATTGTAACTTAAAAAATTTGTCCCTGACTGTTTCATACCGAAAAGCAAACTACGATACTTTTGCTCTAATTCGTAGAGCTGTGGAAATGTAGATCTCATGCTTAGTTGCTCAATATCTCCAGCAAATGTACCTGCAAGTAAAGGTTCAACGAGATTTTCTACAACCTCCGCACCAAATCTTCTTCGAAAAAATTCACCTAATGGCTGGTCGTCATCCCGTGCAGAACGCGGGAGGACAAAATCTCCCGCTGCACGAATTTTTCCGCTGAGTGAAAATAAACCTGATGTAATGAATGACGAGATATGTGGCGTTGCTCCAGACATCAGATTGCTCGGAATCGGGTATAATTTACTTCCAACAGCTATATAGGTTGGCCCCGAATCTCCAGTTATCATCCTATGTTCAATATTTAAATCCTTCGCAAGTGCCTGGACATGATTTTCTCGGTCGAAAAAGGATTCTGGCCCACGCTCGATAATAAAGCCGTCTTTTCTAAAAGTTTGGATTTTCCCGCCAAGACGTAATGACGACTCGACAAGTACGATATCTACCGGCAATCCTTTTGCGCGCGCTTGTTTTTGCATATAGAACGCAGCTGTGAGGCCTGTAATGCCGCCGCCAACAACAACTACCTTTCGTCTTTTTTGAGTCACCAACATCATCACTTTCTTTTCGCTTAGCTTAATTTTTTATGAATGGCATCTACCATAGCTTCGATAAATAACGGATCTGTATTAGGCATTGCTGGACGATAATAGTTAGCACCTATTTCATCGCAAACAACTTTACATTCATAATCGTTATCGTAAAGCACCTCTAAATGTTCTGTTACAAAACCTACCGGTGTGTAAACAAATGAACGGTACCCATTCTGCTCATAAAGGTCACGTGTTAAATCTTGAACGTCAGGACCGAACCATGGCTCTGGTGTTTGTCCAGCTGATTGCCAGCCCACTTTTACATTTTTCACGCCCGTAGCTTCTTGAATTAATCGAGCTGTCTCAATTAGTTGGTCTTCGTACGGATCGCCCATTTCTTTAATTTTTACAGGAAGTGAGTGTGCTGAGACGATTAGGCAAGCCTTTTCTCGTTCTTCTTCAGTCATAGAATCGAACGTTTCATTCACTTTACCCTTCCAATAATCAATAAACTTTGGCTCATCATACCAAGATTCAACAGATGTAATTTTCAGGCGATCAGCTGCTGTTTCTTCTGCACGGCCATTATATGATTTAATAGAGAAAGTCGAAAAGTGTGGTGCTAGCACGATAGAAACTGCTTCTTTAATACCTGCTGCAACCATTTCCTCAACAGCATCCTCAATGAATGGTTGGATATGCTTTAAACCGATAAATAGTTTGTATTCTACCTCATCTTGCACTTCATTTAAACGTGCACATAAAGCTTCAGCCTGTGCTTCTGTTGCAGCTGCCAGTGGCGATAAACCACCGATTGCCTCGTAGCGACTACGTAAATCTTCTAAATGCTCGTCAGATGGTCTACGTCCGTGACGAATATGTGTATAGTAAGTTTCAATATCTTCCTCTTTATAGGGTGTACCATATGCCATTACTAATAAACCTTTAACTTTTTTCATAAACCTTTTCACCTCTAAATAATAGTTAAACTATATTTTTTGTATGATTTTGTACGTCAACAACAATTACACAAAAAAAGGAGTGTAATTGCGTCAATAGAATTTGCTCTTACTTTTAAGAACGGGCTTGAATTTGTTGTGCACTATATTCATGAATAAGTGTTGTTAAACGTTTCAATACTGCTGGATCAACCTCTGGGAATACACCATGGCCTAAGTTAAAGATATGACCTGGCACCTCTAAGCCTTGATCGATAATATCTTTTGTTCGTTTTTCTATTACTGACCAATCAGCAAGTAATAATGAAGGGTCTAGGTTTCCTTGCACAGGCTTTGTAATACCTTTTGCACGTGCATCTTTAATTGGTAATCTCCAATCTAAGCCAACAACGTCAATTGGCAGATCATGCCACTCTTTCACTAAATGGCTTGCACCAACTCCAAATTGAATAAGCGGTACATTTTCTTTTTTTAACTCGCCAAAAATACGAGTCATAATAGGTTTAATGAACACACGATAATCTTCAACACTTAAGGCACCTACCCATGAGTCAAATACTTGTATCGCTTTTGCACCCGCTTCTACTTGCGCTGAAACGTCCGCAATAATCATGTCTGCCAATTTGTCCATTAATGCAAACCATGCTTTTGGTTCCGAAACCATAAATGATTTGGTTTTATTATAGTTTTTAGAAGGTCCGCCTTCAATCATATAGCTCGCTAACGTGAACGGCGCTCCTGCAAAACCTATTAATGGTACATTAAGCTGTTCTTCTGTTAGTAATTTTATTGTTTCTAAAACGAAAGGTGTATGTTCCTTTGCATTGAACTCACCTAATTTCTCTACATCTGATACTGTGCGAATTGGGTTTGAAATAACTGGACCTACACCAGCTTTAATTTTTACATCAATGCCGATACCTGGTAGTGGCGTTACAATATCTTTATATAAAATCGCAGCATCCACATTGTAGTTTTCGACCGGTAAACGTGTTACATACGCACAAAGCTCAGGTTGATGTGTAATTTCCTCTAATGAATATTTTTCTTTAATTGTACGATATTCTGGCTGAGAACGACCTGCCTGTCGCATATACCAGACAGGTGTATGTTCAGTCCTTTCCCCGCGTGCAGCACGTAGAAGTGTATCATTAAAAAGTGTTGTCATTGATTATTTCCTTCCCCTCGATGAATTTCCTATCATAAAAAATCACTTGTTTATTCCATTATTATTGATATCCGTTTTCAATAGTAAACGCTTCCTCTGCTATTGTATAGTTTTCCTAGTGAAATGTCATAAAATTGTTCTTTCTACATGCTTTCTTTTTTGACAAAGCGGGTAACTTACACTTAAATGGAGTTAATCACTGATTATTAGACATTTATAAGGAGGGCAAAATAATGAATATTTATTTAACTTCTGGCACAGGTGAGTTTATGGAACAGGTGAAAAATAAGTATCCTAACGAACATATGATTTTAATGCATGGTGAAGGTAATTCTGTGCTCATTCATGAAACTGAAGGGAAATCTGTATTTGCTACACCTCGTAAATTTGAAGTGTTAGATTCGGTAAACGAATTAGAAGAACGCGGCTTCTTCGTTTTCAATAATATTCCTGTGACAGATGAAGGTAAACCTGTATTTGAACATCGCTTTTTAAATCGCGCACGTGCAATTGAGAACGAGCCTGGCTTTGTAGCGTTCCGACTATTGCGTCCATTAAATGGCGACACGTACATTGTTATGACACAATGGAATGGGCCACACTCATTTGAAGCATGGAAAAGCTCAAAAGCGTATAATACTGCACATGCACAACGTGAAGAACCAACTGGTGTGCGACAACAAAACATTTTCTCTGCCGCATCCTATGTTACGACCTATAGCGTTGTCCCTAAAGAAGACGACGAGGCATAATTTTTTTAATAAAGGAGCACTTACTTATGAATCAACAAATACTCGATAAAATTGATGCTCATTTTGATGAAATGGTGGCCATTCGCCGCCATCTACATATGCATCCAGAACTAAGCTTCCAAGAGAAAGAAACAGCAAACTATATTAGTGAATACTATCAAAAACTCGGTGTCCCAGTTGAACCAAATGTAAGTGGCTATGGATTGATTGCACGTATTAAAGGTAGCAAGCCTGGTAAAAGGATTGCCTTACGTGCCGATTTTGATGCACTCCCTATTCAAGACGAAAAAGATGTTCCTTACAAATCAAAGGTAGCTGGTGTTATGCATGCTTGTGGCCACGATGGTCATACTGCTACTTTATTAATAGTAGGGAAACTTTTATGGGAAATGAAAGATGAGTTAGCAGGTGAATATGTGCTGATTCATCAACATGCCGAGGAAGCAGACCCAGGCGGTGCTATCGGTATGATACAGGCAGGTGCACTTAACGGTGTTGACGCTATATTTGGTACACATTTATCATCCAATCATCCAACGGGTATGATTGGCTACCGTGTTGGACCACTCATGGCAGCAGTTGATAGCTTTGAACTAAAAATTCAAGGTAAAGGTGGACATGGCGCCCATCCACATCAAACGAAAGATGCTATTGTTATCGGCTCTCAGCTTGTCATGAACTTGCAACAACTTGTAGCGCGTCGAGTAGCTCCAACTGAATCAGCAGTTCTTACTGTTGGCTCTTTCGTTGCGTCAAATGCAGATAATATTATTGCAGATACAGCGTATTTAAATGGCACTATCCGTACGTTTGACAAAGATGTTCGTGCAACGATGGAACGTGAATTTAAACGCGTCGTACAAGGAACTGAAATTGCACAAGATTGCACAATTGAACTAGACTATCGCAAAGGTTATCCAGCAATCGTGAATCATGAAAAAGAAACATTATTTGTTCGTGATATCGCGCAAGACATTTGTGATGTTGTTGAAATACCAGCAACGATGGGTGGTGAAGACTTCGCCTATTATTTAGAGGAAAAACCAGGTACATTCTTCTTCACGGGGGCCGCGCCTGATGAATATGCACCACATCACCATCCGAAATTCGATATTGATGAAAAAGGTATGCTAGTAGCAGCAAAAGTTATGTTAAGCGCTGCGCTAGACTATCAAATCGTGGAATAAAACAAAGAAAGCTCATATCGCCTAATGTTCTTAGGCAAAATGAGCTTTCTTTTTTAATTAAATTAGAGTTACCTCTTTAAGATTTTGACACCTTTGCCGTTATTTCACTAACTACAAGGATAATTATCGTCGTTACATAGAACATCGGCTGCGTCACGCCGCATAAAGTGACGATAATAGCTTGAGCAATCATTGTTAGACGCACTACTTGCTTAACAGCAGCTTTACGCGCACCCTCTGGCAACGGATAAAGCATGTCCATGCGGAACTCACCGCTAGATAATAATGCTTGCTTTAGCTGAATCGTCGTTGCAAAGCTTAAAGCACCCGCAACAATCCATGTTACAACTGGAATATCTACAAAGGCTGCAATAACAGCGGAAATAGCAGTTAATCGGAGCCACAAATAAAAATGATCATCTGTACGGATAAACGTACGGAACACTAAGTACTTTTGAGCATTCCCCTTTTGATAAGGGATAAAATTATAAAACCAGTCAAGCCACGCTCTACGTCGAATACTCCCATGTAAATGTGGTACATCGGTAAAATAATTCGCGAAACGATAGAAGCTCATCATTCGATTTTGTTCTAGTTTTACAAAGTGCTCATATGGTACAGGCTCGTTCGCACATTTTTTGCGAAATACTAATACATAGACACAACCAATTATCGCTGCAACTAATGCTAGAATAAGTTGCATTTGTAGTCCCATATATACGGTTACACCAAATACAATAGCTCGTATTAGTCTATCTACCCAAACATAATGACCACGTTCACTATAACGATAACTAAATTCCCCCTGTACACTAACAAACTTTAAGGCGATAACAAGGAAAAACAGTGACCAAATATTAGATGTTGTTAGTTCCGTTACTGCTTTTAATAAAGGAATACTTATGATATAAACGATTGCCACAATCCAAACTTGTGACCAAAACGTCCACGCTATTGCCTTTTTTAAATACAGCGACATTTTTGATTCTAATGGCAATAAATACACTTGGTCTGGCTCACGCAATAATGTCGTTGGACGGCTAAATGCTAGTAATACACCAATTATTAAGGCAATTAGCCCTTCAGCAGGAAAATCAGACTCAACGATTTTCAACCACTCACTATATTGATAGCCCCCAGCTCCAACAAGAAACACAAGTACAAGCGCTATATGTCCAGTGAAAACAAACTGCATATATTTTTGTACTTCACTTATATAGTGCATGAAGCGCGAGGACCATACATCACGCAAGTTCTTCATGGTCCCGCTCCTTCGTCATTGCAATATAAAGGTCATCCAATGTTGCATGTGGCATACCAAACGTTTTACGTAAATCCACCATCGTGCCTTGTGCTCGAACGCGTCCCTCATGCAATAAAATAATTCGATCACAATGTTTTTCAGCTGTCGATAAAATATGCGTCGACATTAAAATGGATGCACCCTCTTTTTTCTTTGTATCCATCTGATCGAGCAATGATTGAATACCAAGTGGATCTAGTCCGACAAACGGTTCATCAATTATATAGAGACTCGGGTTCACTAAAAAAGCACACATAATCATTACTTTCTGACGCATACCTTTTGAGAAATGCGATGGGAACCAATTTAAGCGTTTTTCCATACGAAATTCCTTCAATAATATTTCTGAACGAGCCGCTAGTGTAGCCTCATCTAAACCATAAGCCATTGCTGTTAATTCTAGATGTTCACGCAATGTTAACTCATCATATAAAACCGGTGTTTCAGGGATATATGAAAATGCTGTCCGATACTTGTCCATGTTTTCTTTTAACGTCACGCCATTTAGACGAATGTCGCCTTCTTTGGGAAGCATTGTTCCTATAATATGTTTAATGGTTGTACTTTTACCCGCACCATTTAAACCAATTAGCCCGACAAGTTCTCCTTTACCTATTGTAAATGACAATTCTTTAATAACAGGCTTCTTCGTATAACCGCCTGTCACATGCTGCACTTCTAATACCGACATACTCTCACTCCTCTTCTTGTTATTATTTTATCAAAAATTAGCAAATGATTCAGTTATGAGTATGATAGAATAAACTTACATATAAAAATTTAAGGGGGATTTTACGAATGAGCGATTGCCTATTTTGCAAAATCATTGATGGATCAATTCCAAGTACAAAAGTTTACGAAGACGAACATGTCTATGCATTCACGGACATTTCACCTGTTGCAAAAGGTCACACATTATTAATTCCAAAACACCATTGTCAGGATTTGTTTGAAATGCCAGAAGATGTAGCGCGTAATTTATATGCAGTCGCGCCAAAGCTTGCGAATGCCATTAAAGCAGCATTTAACCCAATTGGTATGAATACAATTAATAACAACGGTGCTGCAGCTGGACAAACTGTTTTCCACTACCACTTACATTTTATTCCGCGTTACGATGAAAAAGAAGGCCTAGGCTTAATTTGGCAAACACAAACATACACACCAGAACAATTAACAGAAGTAGCCGACAGCATTAAAGCCAATTTATAGTGCCAGGCACTCAAACAATTTAGTACAAAACAGCTTATTAACTGGACATTGAACGCTATTGTCAAACGATCAATTTTAGCGTACAATCACAAATAAGTTTCGCTAACGGTCATGAGGACACGTTAGGAAACAAATAGATTAGCATAGTTGAGGAGAGATTAGAAATGAATACAAAAAATCTAGTGTTAATGGCACTTTTAGTCGGTGTCGGTGCTGCCCTTTATGTGGTCACACCAGGTATGGTAAATGGAATGAAGCCTGACTTCATGTTAACGATGATGTTTATCGGCATTTTATTGTTCCCTTCGATAAAAGAAACTTTTTTACTTTCTTTATCAACAGGGGTGCTTTCAGGTTTATTTACAACTTTCCCAGCAGGCTTTATCCCAAATATTATTGATAAAGCTGTTACAGGTTTTGTGTTTTTAGCAATCCTTATCGTGCTGAAAAAAGTTACGAATCATTTCGCTGTATCCTCTGTATTAGTTGGATTAGGTACGATTTTATCAGGTACTGTCTTTTTATCTGTTGCCCTTTTTGTATTTAACGCTAACGTAGGCGCAACATTTGCAATGCTGTTTGTTGGGGTTGTAATACCAGCTGTTGCATTTAACGTCGTAGCATTTGTTATTATTTATCCTATCGTTGCGAAACTTGTGAAGCGTTCTAAATTCAACACAGCAATTTCGCAAGCATTATAAAACAGCACTAACCGCACTGTACTACTACTTTTAACAATTGTAGTTGCGGACGTAAGACGTTTTAAGCCTTAATATAAGGGAAGAAGCTAAACAGTGAGACAAAATCACTCGTTTAGCTTCTTTTTTCTTTTTTTATCGACTGATTTCATGGTTTAATAGAAGAAAGATAACAAATATAGAAATGAGGTATTTACTATGAAAGCACAACCATTTTTAATCGGATTAACAACAGGTATTATAGGAGGCGCAATTGCAGTCCTTTTCTCAACACCTCAATCGGGCCAACAATTACGTTCTACAATACTTTCCAATACTGATAGTGCCAAACTAAAACTTCAAGATGTAAAACATCAAGTCAGCAACGTTAAACAATCCGTGGGCACATTAACAAATGAAGCAAAAAATAATATACCACAAATAATAAATGATCTAAAACAATCGATTACTACCTTTACGCAAGAAATCGAACCGACAAAGAATAATTTACAACAAGAAATAGAAGCATTACAGAATTCAATTAACGAAATCGAGAAAAACGTTGCACAATTCACCGATAAAAAGAAAAAACCGCAAGAAAAAGTGCAGGCATAAAGTTTTATACAAGGATATCAAAGCCTATTTTTTTACCAAAAATAATCATCAAAATGTTATTTTTTAACCACTTTTCAATTTTTTAATTTTTCTAACTTTAAACTTTTTTTCTTTATTGCTATAATAATTTTAAAACGTTAAAGAAAGCAGTAGGTGATGGCTTTGTCAGAGGAATTATACACTCAAAAAGAAGCAATGCTATACAGTCAAAGAATTGCACAATTATCAAAAGCTTTATGGAAAGCAGTTGAAAAAGATTGGCAACAATGGATTAAACCATACGATTTAAACATTAACGAGCACCATATATTGTGGATTTCATATCATTTAAAAGGGGCTTCCATTTCAGACGTAGCAAAATTTGGTGTAATGCACGTTTCAACAGCATTTAACTTCTCGAAAAAGTTAGAGGAACGAGGATTACTGAAGTTTTCGAAACGCGATGATGACAAGCGTAATACTTATGTAGAGCTAACTGAAACAGGGACAGACCTTATTATTGAAATGAATAGCAATTATCATAACACATATCATTCTGTGCTTGAGGGCTCGCTTGCTTTGAAAGATTTATATGGTCGTTTCCCAGAATTTTTAGATGTGATGGCTGTTATTCGTAATATTTACGGTGAAGACTTTATCGATATTTTTGAACGTTCATTTCAACACTTCCGTGATTCCTTTGACACGTTAGAAGAACGTTCAACTGTAAAAGGATAATTTATGCTAAAAAAGGAGGCATTTCAGAAACATTTCTGAAATACCTCCTTTCTCTTGCAATCTTATAGAAATCAATTTACATTGAATAGGAACCTTCCCTATTATGGAGTTGATATTTAACGTGCACTGTTGGAAAATTTTAAACCTTGAACATCATTATGGAACAACACGTATTGTAATGATGGCTGTAATTGTTTTTCTCACTGTCTTTTCCGTGTCCTATGTGACATTTAATTTATTTAACGATGAGTATTATACTGATCATTTGTTCTGGCTATTTGTAATTGCCGTCCTTGCGCTTTATCCTATTCATAAATGTTTACACTTTCTAGCATTATATGACTTACGTCAGCATCTCAAATTACGTATAAAGAAACAGTTTTACTTTATTCCTGTACTGCATATGCGTATCCGTGAGCCATTATCTAAAAACCGATATATTTTCGCATTACTTGCACCATTTATCGTGTTAAATACAAGTATCGTTATTGCTACATGGCTACTACCTGCCTATACACATTACGGTACATTACTTTTAGCGTATCATTGTAGTTTATGTTTAATTGATATTCTTTACGTGAAGTATTTGTTGAATTCACCTAAAGATGCCCAAATTGAAGAAACACCGAAGGGCTATGAAATTTTAGTACCACCTACAATTAACTGATTCGCTTGTACTTGTGTTTTATTGACGTTTTTTGATATGCTAATAATACTGAAAGAGGGGAGGAATAGACTTGCTATTAATGATTGTAGTTCTATTCTCGGTATTCTATTTATTTCAAATCAATCGCATGACCTATGCACTGTGCATGCGACGTGAAATTCCCGAAGAAAACCAACCAAAGATATTCCGAACTATCAATATACTTATTACAATTTTACTTGTTTCATTTTATGTTGAAATTTTATTCGCGGTCTAATGAAGATGCATCCGCGCCAGTCCGCACGCGGGTCATGTATTTAAAACATCCATGCAGCAATGGGAAATTAATTGACGCCAAATTTTTTCGGCCTCGACCCAAGCGTGCGGAGCGAATGCCTAGATATTGATAAGAAAAGCTAAGGAATAGCATATCCTTAGCTTTTCGGCATTTTATTAATTAGTATAGGAACGCTGCACCAACAATAATTAATAAAATAAATAACACAACTAATAAAGCAAAGCCTGAGCCGTAGCCACCGCCACCACCGTATCCTCCGTTGCTCATAACTTCACCCCCTTTCTTTTCTATATCCTATGCGCTTTGAAATTTGAAATTTAGGCTATACTCAAGGGGGAACCATTTTGTTTTTAAAACGTTTATGTTATAGTAAAAAATGGACGAAATGAATTAAGGAGAGAATATCCATATGAAAAAGACTGTATTATCTTTAACATTAGCAGCCTCAATTTTAGCTCTTGGTGCTTGTAGTGGAGCTGATAGCAAAGCATTAGTTACATCTAAAGTAGGCGATATTTCAGTATCTGATTTTAACGAAAAAGCGAAAACTTTAACAGGCTCTTATGTATTACAACAGATGGTGACTGAAAAAGTATTAGCAGACAAATATGAAGTGACTGATAAAGAAATTAAAGAACAATATGATGCAACTGCATCACAGTTCGGCGATAGCTTTGCACAAGCACTAGCAGAAAACGGCTTAACTGAACAAGGCTTTAAAGATTCTTTACGTGTACAACTACTTCAAGAAAAAGCTTTAAAAGACAAAGCAATTAAAGAAGAAGACGTAAAAAAATATTATGAGCAAATGAAAACAGAATTAAATGGTCGCCACATTCTTGTAGCAGATGAAAAAACTGCGAAAGAAGCGATTGAAAAAATTAAAGGTGGCGCTTCTTTTGCTGATGTTGCAAAAGAATACTCAACTGATACTGGTTCTGCAGCAAAAGGCGGAGAGTTAGGTTGGTTTACAGTTGGTTCTATGGTAGATGAATTCAATGATGCGGCTTATGCCCTTCCATTAAACACATTAAGTGAGCCAATTAAATCAAGCTACGGCTACCACGTAATTGAAATTACGGAAAAGCGCGATGTAAAAGATGTAGGCGCATTTAAAGATGAAGAAGAAAAAATTCGTACAACAATGTTAAACAAGCTTACACAAACTGGTGAAGCACAAACATTGTTAAAAGACATCATCGCTCAATTGGCAAAAGATGCAAACTTTAAAACTTCTGATAAAGAATTAAAAGAAGCTTTAGAATCTTTTACAATAACAAGTGAAGAACAAGCAAAAGCAGATGAAGAAGCTGCTAAAAAAGCTGCAGATGAAAGCACAGACAAAGAATCTAAATAGTAATTGTTTTACTATATGAAAAAGGGTTACGCCAATACAGGCGTAACCCTTTTCGTTTTACTGAATATTTGGCTTGTAAAATGATCGATTATCGAGTGGAAATAGTCTCTCTGTAAATTCTCCAGGACCAGTTTTACCTAATGCGCGTGTAAGCATATTCATTTTTGCATCAATATTATCAATATAATGTAAAATTTCCGCTTCTTGAATCATTGGCTTTTTCGGGCTTCCCCATTCCTCTTTCCCATGATGCGACAACACTAGATGTTGTAAGAGCATCACTTCTTCGCCTTCGATTTCAAGTTCGCTTGCAATTTTAGCAATTTCATTGACCATAATCGTAATATGACCAAGTAAATTACCTTCTACAGTGTACATTGTCGCCACCGGACCAGATAGTTCAACAACCTTACCAATATCATGTAAAATAATTCCCGAATATAATAGATCCCGATTTAGCGTTGGATATAAATCAGCAATGGCTTTCCCTAGCTTTAACATCGATACCATATGGTCTAATAAGCCTGATGCATAATCATGATGGTTTTTCGTTGCTGCTGGAAATACTAAAATAGCATCCTGGTGCTTTTTAATAGCTGCACGCGTAATACGTGAAATATTTGGATTTTTAATATCAAAGAAGAATTGTGTCAATTCCTCATAAAGCTCTTCTTTTGGCGTAGCAGCAGAAGGAACTAAATCATTAACGGCAATTCCCTCCTCCGGCTTTGCCACACGAATTGTTTTGATACGTAATTGGTTTTTCCCACGATAGTCATGAATTTCTCCACCTACATGCACTATCGCCTCTGCATGGTACATTTTTTCATGATCTTCGTTTGTATCCCAGAGTTTCGCCTCAATATCTCCACTTTTATCTTGTAGTAACAGTGACATAAATGGCTTCCCTACAGTGGTAACCCCTTTTGTCGATTGTTTAATTAATAAAAATTGATCAACTGATTCTCCAACTTGGAGCGTCGTAATACCTTTCATGTTGACGTCACTCCCCTTTCATTTGCTAGTGCTCCTAGATCGACAATTTGCTCTTTTTGCCAAAGTGCGAGCATCTCTTCATGGCAAGTAAAATATAAAATTTGACGTTCATATCCTACTTCTTTCATTAATTGTACCATTTTGTTTGTACGGTTTCGATCAAAATGGACAAAAGGATCATCCATTATAAATGGAAATGGCGCTGACGTTGCAAGGGTTTTCGCTAATGCCATTCGCAATGAAATATAGACCTGCTCCTTTGTAGCTTGTGATAATTCTGCTACATGATAGCGTAAGCCAGAAACTGCTTGCGCCTCAAAATAGCCTTCCTCATGAATGAAAAGTTTATCGTAACGACCACCTGTTAACGAATGGAATATAGCATTTACCTGTGTAAGTACATGTGGTAATTTTTCTTCACGCAAACGGAATAATGTTTCATGAATAGCTGTTGCTAACGCTTTTTTAGTAGCCCATTGCTCCATTAGCTGTTGCAACAATGCCTTTTCTTGCTCAAACTGCTGCAACAGTAGACCATATTGTTCATCGTTAAGCAAATGTTCCTTTTCAATCTGCAAGGCAGCCCGCTCTTCTAAGCAATGTTCAATTTCTATTCGAACGGCATTGCGTACTTCTTCCAGTGCTTGTATTTTTTCATGAAGTTGATCCGCACTTAAAAAGCTTTCTTGCTGTTGCATATCTAATGAGGCTAATTGATATTGAATCGCTTGTAGTTCGGACTGAAGCTTTTGCTGATGTTGAAATTGTTCATATGCCTCGTAAAATGCGTTTTCTGATTCTACATTTGCGTCATGAAATAATTTTGCTATTTCCGATTCATAGTTTTCCAAAAGCGGTTGTACTTCTTGTTTTTTTGAATGTATTTGAGCGAGTTGTTCCTTTGTTTGCAACATTTGTTGTTGCTCCTTCTGAATTGCTAAATATGTTGAGCGTAGATGTACAAAGATTTCCTGCTCACTATACTCATTCTTTAAAACTTGCTGTAGCGTTTCATAAAGCTCATTTTTTTCAGATTGTATAGCATGTAAAAGCTTATATATGCTTGTTTTTTTGACTACCAACTCTTGTACACCACGAATACGCATAAATAACTCTGGTAAAAGTGACCGCGGTACACTTCCCTCTAAGCGAAAACGTTCCAAAAAGCTTTGCAGCATATGTGTTGCCTCGGCGCTTACTTGCTCAGCTTGTTGAATTTTATGTTCAAGCTGTGCATACTGTCGTTCTTTATCAAGCTGTTGCTCGTTAGCTAGCATCCAACGATCTTCAAGCCGTTGTTTTTTCACAAGTAACACTTGAACAATATTTTCTTCTTGCTCTAGTTCTCTCAGTAATTGGCTATTATGCTCAGGAGGCCCATCATCAGCTTGTTTCGCTTGTTTTAAATACAATAAGAATACTAGCGATAAGATGGCACCAATAACCATTACCGCCCAATTCTTTTCTAAAATACCGTAAATAAGCGCAACAATACTTATAGCTAACACAAGGATAACAAAAAGTGTTGGCTGCTTCTGTTTTGAGCGTTGCGATTTAACATGACGCAATTGTTCTAAGCGCCTTTTTCTCTGGGGCCACTGTGCTAAAATATGTTCTTCCTCAGCTGTTAATGACTCCTGCTGAAGGTGTTTTTTCTGTCGAGAAATGCTATCTAGTTCCTCATGTATTCGCTCTAACGATTGTAGATAAAACTTGAGCTCTTCCTCAGCTTCATTTAAGACAGTCAACTGTCGCTGAAATTGTTCCTCTTGTTGCAAAGATACAGTTCCCTCTAAAAGGGCTGCTTGAGCTTCCAATTCCTGCACGCCTAATAAACGAAACTGTGCTTCAATATCTTGCTCTAGTACAAACAGCTCGTCCTTCAGGTTCTGCTCTTTGACGAGGAGCTGATTCCAAGTTGCTTCTTTATTCATCAGCCTTGAAATCTCTTCAATTGCTTGTTCATCTGCTGTCAATTGAAGCTTCCTTTTTAAAGCTTGATATTGTTCTTCTAGTTGAGTCATCTGTAATGTTTCGTGCGTCAGTCGATCTTTTAATTGTTCGTAACGTCTAATTCCTTCTGGTGGAAATTGAACATGTGCATAACTTTTATATGATTGCTGTAGCGTTTCTTGCTGTTCTATAAGTGGCATTGCCTGTTTGATGACCGTAAGTTGCTGCCAATCTTGTTGCAGTGTCTTTTGTTGTTTATTTAAATCTTTCAATCTTTGCTCAAGTTGCTGTAATTTGAGTGATTTATCTTCGAATGTATGGATTGTAGCCTGTTCTTTCTTAATAGCCTTTTCAAGTTGCTTTAAATACTCGATTTTTTGATTAATGAGCGGAACTTTACCAGATTTTTTAAAAAGCTCTCCAGCGTCTTTTTCTAATTTTTTTTCAAGCGCAGATAGCCGATGAATGCCAGTTGTCCCTGATGCAAGCAATAGATGTGTCAATTCATCCTCTGACATTTTTTCGATACCTTGCAGTTCATGAATTGAAAATGAAAAAATCGCTTCAAATGATGCGCGTGAATAGCCATATAAAAACTTGGCTAAAAGCTCGTCATGCCCCTTCATACCATCTTCTGTATATACAGTAACATCACCAGTAGCCTTTCCTTTAACACGTTCAATTGTACATTGACCATATATTGGGTGGAGAATAGTCAGCTGCCCCCCAAATTTCGGTGATGTTTTTGGCTCGTATTTTCGCTGACTTTGTTGCTTTGTCGGAAATCCAAAAAGCATCTGTAAAATAAATTGCTGTATGGTCGTTTTACCAGCTTCATTCATGCCATAAAAAATAGTGACACCGTCTTGCAAAGAGATTGTGATATTTTCATGCTTACCAAAGCCGTAAATGTGGATTTTTTGTATCGTTAGCAAAGTTTTCACACCCTTTGAATTTCATCGGTTAATAACTCCTGAGCATCCAGCTTCAAATGTTCAATTTCTCGTTCTGTTAAAGGTTCTACAAATCTTGCACCACTCGCATGCTGGTACAAATCCTTTAAAATATCTTTCCAATCAGAAATATCCCACTGCTCCATTACACTGATTACTGATTCAGTCATAGTAGTCGACTCATGTGATGATGAAACTTTATGCAAAATAAGTTTTTGCACCCATCCCATTGGTTCAATCCCATCTTCTGACTCCCGAATTGTTTCAAGCCATTCTTCTACCGAAGCATGCTCAAATAATGCTGCAGCTTCTTCATCTATATTTTTTAAATGAAGCTCAATTACAGATGCTCCATACGCCATTCGATTATGAGCGATTGCCTCTTCACATTTTTGTAGTAACTCATTTGCATGAAGCACATTTGTGCAATCCACCTCCACCATATTATAGACAACAGCAGAAGTCGGCATAAATGTTAAATTAGCAGCTGTTTGCGATAAGGTTACATCATAAAATCCTTTCACTCCTTGTTCATTGCGGTGTCTACTTTGAATATTACCTGGATAAACAATCGGAGGTTCGTTGTGTAATAGCTGTCGTTTATGAATATGGCCAAGCGCCCAGTAATGATATCTTTTTTCAAGAAGTTGCTCTTTTTTAAATGGTGCATATACCGCATGTGTAGAATCACTTGCTTCACTGCCATGCAGCATACCTATATGAATTGCATGCTGATCCTGCGCAACAGGATAACGATCAATCATCGATTCCTTAACATGACGCTCACCATAGCTAAAACCATAAATATTTACTTGCTGACCACGTATTTTTAATTGTACAACACTCGTATCAGCTGGTAATTCGTAAACATTACTTGGCAAAGCAAAACGTGTCCAAGAACCATGTAAGTGGTCATGATTGCCATAGCTGACAATGACGGGGATATTATGTTCAAATAGCGTCTCCATCGCTGCCTGAAAACGTCTTTGTGCCTGTAAACTGCGATTTTCGCCATCATAAAGATCCCCTACAATGAGTAGGAAATCTGGTCTTTCTTCGATTGTCTTCTGAATAATTTTATCAAATGCTTCAAAAGTACTTGCTCGAATTTTTTTTAGATTCTTTTCAGGTAATCCAAATAAGCCTTTAAAAGGACTATCTAAATGTAAATCTGCCATATGGAAAAAACGAATTGCGGACATCCAATCACCTCTACTAATTAATTAAACCTTTGTTCATTATTTCGTCTAGATTTTCATTGTGCTTGTACAAAGCTTTGTAGCTTTATGCCCTGTACAAAAGGATCAATCGAAAGCGAATATTTGTTCTATTTTATCATACTTCATGTTAGTTGAGAAACGAAATCATAGAACTATTGATCTTCATGTTGTACTAAATTTTCCACATTTTTCGTAAATTATCGAAATATTCGCTAGATATACCGTGAAGTTTATATTTCTTCTATGTATAATAGATATATATTCAAGTAAAGGGTGGGGTTTGTTTATGAATAATTATCGTTTTACAGCTTTTGAAAAAACTGGGGAAACACTTTTTGATGAAACTTGGACTTTTGAAAGCGATGAAGCTGCAAAAGTAAATGGTCAACAGCAAATCGTAGAGAAGGGCGTTGCAGAAAAAACACATCGCCTTGTTAACTCTTCTGGGAAATTAATATTATTCCATGTTTAAACTATGAAATTAGAAAGACACGTAGAAAATACTCTAGGTGTCTCACACAGTAACAAAGTTTGCAAATAGTTATATAATTGATAAATCGGCAAGCCCCACCACTTCACTTTTGTGGACGAGATCGAGCATCCGAAATGGAATCTCTCTTTTCTCGTAACAGAAGTCTATGTGATGGGGCTTGCGTCGTATTAAAATCCATTGGGATTAATATTTAATGTTTGTATTCAGCTTGTGGACCATACTAAATACCTTAATGTCCTACAAAGACCGGTGTTCTTTTTTCAACAAATGCATGGATGCCTTCTAAATGATCAGCCGTTTTACGCATAGCAGATTGGCCTTGTGCTTCCATCGCTAAAACGCTCTCTAACTGCGGCAAGTTTTGTGCATGTAAAACCTTTTTAGTCATAATCATTGAAGCAATTGGTGATGCTAGCATCTTTCCAACTAATTGATCTGCCACTGCAAAGACCGATCCTTCAGGCGCAACATAATCGATTAAGCCTATATTGTGTGCTTCCTCGGCTGTTAGCACTTTGCCTTCCCAAATCATTTGTTTCGCTTTCACAGTGCCAAGTCTTTCCTTCATAAAGAAATGGCCACCACCATCGGGAATTAACCCAATCCCTATAAAATTCATAGCAAGCTTACTATTTTCACAGGCAACTACGATATCAGCACCTAGTGTTAAACTAAAGCCTAACCCTGCTGATGCACCATGAACCGCAGCAATAACAATCATTGGTAGTTGGTAATAAGCTTTGACGATACGTGTTAAATATACCATTGCCTCATCGATATTTAGCGGCTTATTTGGATCAAGCATTGCTTTAATATCACCGCCCGCAGAAAAGACCTTTCCTTCCCCACGAATAACTAAAACCTGTATTTCTTGCTCCTGCTGTAATGCTTCAAAACACTCTGCTAATTCACGCATCATCACATCATCCATCGCATTCATAGCATGTGGTCGATTTAGCGTTAAAGTAGCACGACGCTCTAATTTTTCTAATGTAATTGTTGAAAATTCCATGCCCTACACCCCCAAATATGAATAGTCATTCACTATGTACTATTCGTGTTTTTTCTGAAAACTCCTTCTCTCCTACGCAAAATAGTCGTTGTTATGCTATATTTAATGTCGAATAATGAAATTGAAGGTGGGTATTTTTGTGACACAAAAGGACTTTCGTGTATTACTTTATTATAAATATGTTGCTATTGAGGACCCAGAAGCATTTGCCGAAGAGCATTTAGCATTTTGTAAAGAAATTGGTCTACTTGGTCGTATTTTAGTAGGTTTAGAGGGCATAAATGGTACAGTTTCTGGTACGATTGAGCAAACTGAAAGCTACATGAATTATATGAAAGCGGACCCTCGTTTTAGCGATATTATGTGGAAAATCGATGAAGTAGAAGGGCATACTTTTAAAAAGATGCATGTCCGACCTCGTACGGAGATTGTACACCTCGGCTTAGAAAATGATATTAACCCTTTAGAAATAACTGGGGATTATTTAACACCAAAAGAATTTATGACTCGTATGCAAGAAGACAATACGGTTATTATAGATGCACGTAACGATTATGAATTTGATTTAGGACATTTCCGCAATGCGGTGCGCCCTGAAATTGAAAACTTCCGTGATCTTCCGGCTTGGATGGAGGAACATAAAGAAGACTTTACTGGTAAAAACATCTTAACTTACTGCACAGGCGGCATTCGCTGTGAAAAATTTTCTGGCTGGTTAAAACGTGAAGGCTACGGTGAAAGTGTCGGTCAACTACATGGTGGTATTGCAACGTATGCTAAAGACCCTGAAGTAAAGGGACAATTATGGGATGGCCAAATGTTTATTTTTGATCGCCGCCGCAGTGTGCCTATTAATCAGGTCGAGCATGTGGTGATTGGTAAGGACTATTTTACAGGCGAACCAACAGAGCGCTATACAAACTGCGCTAATCCTGAGTGCCACAAATTAATGCTATGTGAGGAAAAGCACGAGGCATTCTATATGCGTAGCTGTTCAGACGATTGCCGTCGCGCAAAACGTAATTTTTTCGTTGAAGAAAATGAATGGACAAAAGAGCAAGTAGAAGAACAAATAGCAAAAATTGCACAAGTTCAAAAATAAAATTGTTTGGGTGCCTGGCACTTCACGCAGCACATCGTAAGCCGCAACCGTCGCAATCGCGCCGTCTGTTGTGGCTTACTTTGCGTGCGTTCCCATAGGATTTTTCTTAGATTATGGCTACGCCATAAGAATTCAAAATTGTTTGAGTGCCTGGCACTTATGATTGTTGTGCTAAAAAGCGGCCAACTTGTCGTCCGCTAAATAAACATCCTCCGACAAACGTTCCTTCCAATGCGCGGTAACCATGTACACCGCCCCCTCCGAAACCACTAACTTCTCCTGCTGCAAATAACCCTGGTACCGGTTGTCCATCCATGCCAAATACAGCTCCATCTAAATTCGTCTGTAAGCCCCCTAATGTTTTGCGGGTTAAAATATTTAATCGTACTGCAATAAGGGGCCAATTTTTTGTATCTAAAATTTTATGTGGTTTTGCAACCCGCACTACTTTATCACCAATATAATTTCTTGCTCCATGTATTGCATTTACCTGTATATCTTTCGTAAATTTATTGTCCATTTCACGATCCCGAGCTAATATTTGCTCTTTAATTTTAAGAAAATCAAGCAATTCATTTCCTGCAAGCTTGTTCATGCCATCTACTAGCTGCTTTAAATCGTTTGCAATAACAAAATCCTCACCATGATTTTTAAATGCTTGGATCGGTGCAGGTGGACCCGGTAAAATGCGTTTCATTAACTCTGATATGCTTTTATTCGTTAAGTCGGGATTTTGTTCTGAACCTGATAAAGCAAACTCCTTTTCAATGATTTTTTCCGTTAAAATAAACCATGAATAATCATAACCTGTTTTTTGTATGGCCTCTAACGTACTTAATGTATCAAACCCTGGAAAGTTCGGTGCTCCAAAGCGATTTCCCTCAGCATCAAACCATAAAGATGATGGACCTGGCAAAATACGAATACCGTGGTTTGGCCAAATTGGATCCCAGTTTTTTAAACCCTCTGTATAATGCCACATCCGATCACGATTGACGATACGACCACCCGCATGTTCAGTAATTTCTAACATGCGACCATCTACATAAGCTGGTACGCCGCATACTATATTTTTTGGCGGAGTGCCAAGTCGAGCTGGCCAATTTTTGCGTACTAAATCTATATTTGCACCAATGCCCCCACTTGCGACAACGACTGCCTTTGCTTCATAGGAAAAAGCACCTACCCCAATGCGTGAACTTTGCTCTCCTCGTTGTGCAAAGCTTTCAGCTAAAATTGTGCCACTAATGCCAGTAATTCGACCATCCTGTTGTATAAATTCATCCACACGATGTCTCGGTTTAAAATCAATAATTCCTTCCTTTATCGCTTTTTTCACTTTATCTGCAAAAGGCTTTACAATCCCTGGCCCAGTTCCCCACACAATATGAAAGCGAGGAACCGAATTACCGTGTCCTCCCGCTAATGAACCACCTCGCTCAGCCCAACCAACAACAGGGAAAAACTTTATACCTAATGATTTAAGCCATGCGTATTTTTCACCTGCAGCAAAATCTACATAAGCCCTTGCCCATTTGTAAGCCCATGAATCCTCATCTTCTAAACGATCGAAGCCAGCAGTCCCTAGCCAATCCTGCCATGCAAGCTCTTTACTATCTTTAATACCAAGCCTTTTTTGCTCTGGTGAATTTACTAAAAATAGCCCACCAAAAGACCAAAATGCCTGTCCTCCCATTGAATTTTCAGGCTCTTGGTCCACCAGTAGTACACGTTTCTTTGCATCGATTAACTCACAGGCTGCAACTAGTCCCGCTAAACCAGCTCCGACAATTGCTACATCATATTTCATCCCAACACCCCCGAAAAATCTAAATCTATCTTTCTTTACATACATTCTTCTCTTATTGGCACTTTACCTCCTTATCGTTTTATAATTTCGACAAATATGTGGCATTAACGAAATGTTCGCATTCCGTCTTAAATCAAAGGAAGTTTTATGTAAATAATCTAATTTAATATAATTATCCTCCAAAAACTTTTTATCTTTTTACACTCGCTAAACCCCTATATTCTCTGTCTTGACACATTCGTTAGCGCTTACAATGTCCTCTGTAAAAAGACGAACAATAAAAACGTATAAATTATAAATAGTTCGTATATAAGCAGTTTTCAGACTTTTGAAGGGAGTAATTTTAATCTTTTTTTGAATAATTGTTGACAAAGGTGAACAATAGGGATTATGATGTTAACAAATTTAATCACACAAAAATATAACGACGGAGACACGCTAGTCGAAAGAAAATCCCAAGAGAGCTGATGGTTGGTGTAAATCAGTGATTTCTACGATATAGTTCCACTCCCGAATAGACGAGCCGAAAACCAAAAGTAAGCCTGTCCGTCACATGCACGTTACGCATATAGCTAAGACTGCAACGAAATTCTTTCGAGCAGTAATTAAGGGTGGTACCGCGAACCTATATTTTTCAGCCTTTCGCCCCTTACGACACAATATTTGTGTTCGTAAGGCGCGGAAGGCTTTTATATTTTTCGATAAAGAAGATTGTTTGCATGATGTAGAACCCGCAATTTAACAAAATGCGGACTGCACATATAGACATCACTAATAATTTTATTTAAAAGGAGCTAATTACAAATGACTACTGTAACAAAAACAATTAACGTATTTATCGCTGATCCACTAAGTGAAGATGGTATTTTCCCATTACGCCAAGAAAAAGATTTAGATTTAAACGTAATTATCGATACTGGACTAGCACCTGAGGAATTAATGGCAAAAATCGCTGATATTGATGTCTTACTCGTTCGTTCTCAAACAACAGTAACACGCGAAGTAATTGAAGCGGCAAAAAGCTTAAAATTAATCGGACGTGCTGGTGTAGGTGTAGACAATATTGACCTAGCTGCTGCAACAGAACACGGTATTATCGTTGTTAATGCACCAGATGGTAACACAAACTCTGCCGCTGAACATACAATCGCAATGATGACTTCTCTTGCTCGTCACATTCCACAAGCTTTCAATACATTGAAAAATGGGAAATGGGATCGTAAATCATATGTTGGGGTTGAGCTTAAAAATAAAACGCTTGGTGTTGTTGGCTTCGGTCGTATTGGCGTAGAAGTAGCTTACCGTGCAAAAGGTCAACGTATGAACATTATGGCGTACGATCCATTCTTAACTGATGAACGTGCAAATGAGCTAGGTGTTACAAAATCTACTGTCGAAGAAATTTGTGCTGCTGCAGATTTCATTACAGTACACACACCATTACTACCAGAAACACGTAACCTTATTAACAAAGAAAAGTTTGCAATGATGAAAGAGGGCGTACGTATTATTAACTGTGCTCGTGGTGGTATCATTAATGAGGATGACCTATATGATGCTATTGTTGAAGGTAAAGTAGCAGGCGCAGCTCTTGACGTTTTCGTTTCTGAGCCAGCGACTGACCACAAATTACTAACTTTACCACAAGTAATTGCAACACCGCACTTAGGTGCTTCTACAATTGAGGCACAAGAATCTGTAGCAGTTGACGTATCAAACGATATCATTAAATTCTACAAAACAGGTACGGTAACAAACCCAGTAAATATGCCATCAATTCCGAAAGAACTACTTGCACAAGTAGAACCTTTCTTTGAATTAGCTGAAAAACTTGGTTCATTCTTATCTCAAATAACAGCTGAGCCAGTTAAAGAAATTAACCTATCTTATGCTGGTGAAGTTGCAAACTACGACGTACGTCCTTTAACTTCTAATGCTTTAAAAGGTTTATTAGCTAAAAACCATGGTAATCACGTTAATGACGTCAATGCTCGTTATTTATCTGAACGTATTGGTATGAAAATTAACGAACATAAAACAACTACTGCAAAAGGCTTCACAAGCTTAATTACAGTTGAAGTAAAAACGGCTACTGAAACACATACTGTTGCTGGTACATTATTAAATGGCCTTGGTGCACGTATCGTAAAAGTCGAAAACTACGTAGTAGACGTTGTACCAGAAGGTCACCTTCTTTACATTAAAAACACAGATAAACCAGGTGCGATTGGACGCGTAGCAACAAAACTAGCTGAAAAAGATATCAACATCGCAACAATGCAAGTTGGGCGTGCTGAAGTTGGTGGAACAGCTGTGATGATGCTAACAGTCGATAATGTTGTTACAGAAGAAGATTTAACATACGTTTCACAACTTGAAAACATCGATGAAGTAAAAGCAATTGATCTTTAATCATTAAATTTTCGTTAGCAGAGAGTTTCGCGCTCTCTGCTTTTTTGTGCACTTAAAAGCTGATGCTATTAGATACTTTTTATTTTTCATTAAAAAAAGTACCTCAGAGAGACGATTCTGAGGTACACACTTTTAAATTGGACTGATGAATAGTTGTACATCATTTCAATGCAATACAAATATTTTTGGCTTCCGTGAAAAACTCTAAGCTATGGTGACCACCTTCACGCCCTACACCACTCTTTTTAAAACCTCCAAACGGTGTACGTAAATCACGTACAAACCAGCAGTTGACCCAAATTGTTCCTGCACGAACATCGTGCGAAATACGGTGTGCTCGTTGTAAATTTTCTGTCCAAATTACAGCATTCAATCCGTATTCTGTGCCGTTTGCAATGGCAAGTGCCTCTGCCTCTGTATCAAATGGAATAATCGTAACAATGGGACCGAAAATTTCCTCTTGGCAAATGCGTGCTTGCGGGTTTTCCTGTAAATAGATAGTCGGTTGTAAGTAATAGCCAGTACTCAAATGGGCTGGTAATTCAGGGCGCTCCCCCCCGTAAATAAGCGTAGAGTTTTCATATTCAGCGATGCTTAAATAGCTCGTTACCTTGTTATAATGTGCTTGACTTACGACTGGCCCCATATTCGTCTTGGCATCTTGAGGATCGCCAACAACTAATGCTGATGCCGCTTCTTTAAAACGTCTAAGGAATTCATCTAAAATATTACGCTGCACTAAAATGCGTGACCCAGCTAGACAAACTTGACCAGAATTCATAAATGCCGCCTGAATTGATACAGGAATGGCTTTGTCCAAATTCGCATCTTCAAAAATGATGTTCGCTGCCTTTCCGCCTAATTCAAACGATACCTTTTTCAATGAATCTGCCCCATTTTTCATTATGGCTTTACCTGTTGTTGTTTCCCCCGTGAAAGAAATTAAATCGACTTCAGGATGTGTAGTCATAAATTCTCCTGCTGACTGTACACCAAAGCCATGCACAACATTAACGACCCCATCCGGGATTCCAGCCTGTTGTGCAATCTCACCAAGCAACGATACAGTTAATGGTGTAATTTCTGCTGGTTTTATAACTGCTGTATTTCCTGAAGCTAAACATGGGCCAAGCTTCCATGTTGTGAGCATAAAAGGTAAATTCCACGGTGTAATTAATGCAGCAACCCCAACTGGCTCATAGCGCGTATAATTTAAATACGCATCGTCCATTGGGTATACTTCGCCACCTTGGTGCTCCATAAAATCCGCAAAAAATTTCAAGTTTTCCGCTGCCCGAGGTATTTCACGTTCTAATGCAACCTGGTAAGGCTTCCCTACATCTAATGCCTCTAAGCGTGCTAACTCCTCTTTACGTTCAACAATGATTTCAGCCATCCGCCGTATTTTTGCACAGCGCTCCGATAATGGCATTGTTCGCCAAGGCCCTTCTTCAAAAGCTTGACGCGCAGCTTCACAAGCACGATCTACATCCTCAAAACTTGCTTCGTGTACCTGTGCAATAATTTCTTGAGTAGCAGGATTTTTCACCTCGAACAATGTTTGAGAAGAAGATTCTACATATTCCCCATTAATAAATAGTTTTACTTCTTTCAATTTCGTTTGTATATTCGCCATGATAGACCACTCCTTACTCTTCATTTTGTCGACGTTGGATGGACTTTCCTGATATTCCCCAATGAGAACTTGGGATTTCATTTAAACATACACGAATCGTTTCAAGCGGTGCATCAAACACCGATGAAACCGTTTTACTGATTTCTTCAATTAATTGTTCCTTTTGTTCAGATGTACGGCCCTCAATGAATGTTACTTGAATAAATGGCATATCGTCTCCTCCTTATCTATAGCTCAACTTGAACAGATAATGGTTCCATACCGTCAAAACTTACGCTAAAGCTATCGCCTGAACGCATTGTCGCAGAGCCTGTTAGTGCACCACTAAGTACAACATCTCCTGCTCGAATGTGCTGGCCCCGAGCAATTAATTTATTTGCCATCCACGCTATTGCTCTTGCTGGATGCCCCATAACAGATCCTGCCGTACTCGTTGCAATAATTTCATCATTTTGTGAAAAAATACACCCCATATTGACTAGATCAACTTCACTTACCGTATATTTTTGCGAACCCACTATGTAGCGAGAGGAAGAGGAGTTATCAGCAATTACATCCGGTAATGTAAAATTGAAGTTCAAATAGCGACTATCAATTATTTCCATGGCAGGAGCAATATACTCAGTCGCGGTCAGTACTTGTGCCACAGTAACTACCGGACCAATTAAATCCTGCTTAAACACAAAGGCAACCTCAGGTTCAATTTTCGGATGAATGAGTGATTTTAACGATATCGGTTGTTGTACATTTAACGCCATATTCGCTAATAGCACACCGTATGAAGGCTCATGAACACCCATCATTTGCTGTTTAGCTTTACTTGTTAAGCCAAGCTTGAATCCTGAAATGGTTGTCTGCTCATGTTTACACTTTAGTTCAATTAGTTTGGCTTGAATTTCATAGGCAGTTTCTACAGTCAATTCTGGATATTGCTCAACAAACTTCGTAACCTCATAGACATCCCGCTCTGCTAGATACAATTCATACGCAATTTGCTCAAGCGTATCGGTTTTCATCATGGCGAGTTCCTCCATTCTACTTATACTGTCTGCTTAGCATTTGCTATATTACGAGCTATTTCTGCTATTAAATCCTCTTGACCACCAACAGCTTTCATTTTGCCAAGCTCCACTAAAATTTCACGCTCATCTACGTTATATTTTTTCGCAGCTTCCTGAGTAAATAATAAAAAGCTTGAATACACACCAGCATAGCCCATCATTAAGCTAGACCCTGTTATTTCCTGTGACCGTGGCATAAATGGTGCTACTACTTCATTCGCAACATCTATTGTTCTATATAAATCAATGCCAGTTTCATAACCTAGACGATTAAAAACTGCCACCATTACTTCAGTTTGAGTATTGCCACTTCCTGCTCCCAAACAGCGTAAACTACCATCCACATACGTAGCACCTGCTTCAACTGCAGCCATCGTATTTGCCATAGCTAGTGATAAGTTATTATGCGCATGAAAGCCAATTTCACAAGAAACATGAGATTTTAGCGCAGCTACCCGCTCCTTCACTTCATGGGGTAGCATAGCACCTGCTGAGTCCGTTACATATATAATTTCAGCCCCATAGCTCTCAAATAATTTCGCCTGCTCTACTATTACTGATGTTGGAGCCATATGTGCCATCATTAAAAAGCCGACTGTTTTCAATCCTAACTCTCGACTTAAATAAATATGTTGACCAGCAACATTTGCCTCGGTTACATGAGTTGCAACGCGCGCCATTTTAGCGCCAGCCTTCACTGCATTTTTTAAATCTTCCTTTAGCCCAATGCCAGGTAATATTAATACTGAAATCGCAGCATCACCACATTCTTCTTTTGCTGCTTCAATTAGCTTCAGTTCATCCACTTTTGAAAAGCCATATTGCAAAGAAGAGCCACCTAATCCATCGCCATGGGAAACCTCAAAGTACTTCACTTTTGCTTCTCCTAAACCTCTAGCTACGTCTCTTACTTGCTGCTCTGTAAATGCATGTCGCATAGAATGACTGCCATCCCGCAATGTAACATCTAACACTGTTAGTTGTTTTGTCATCATGCTCACCTCCATTAGTTCGACTTAACTGTTTCATGTTGCTGCTTAGCCATTTGATTACCAACTTGAACAGCTGCCGCCGTCATAATATCAAGATTTCCTGAATACGGTGGGAAGAAATCCCCCGCCCCCTCAACTTCTATAAAAATCGAAATTTGATTACCGTCAAAAATTGGCGCACTTGTCATGCGATATCCAGGTACATATTGCTGTACAGCGCACACAATATCTTCAATCGCTTTTGTAATCTCTTCTTCCTTGCCCACTTCATTTACTAATACATGTACAGTGTCGCGCATCATAATTGGTGGCTCCGCAGGATTTAAAATAATAATAGCTTTGCCTTTTTTTGCTCCGCCTACTTCTTCTATTGCCCTTGCTGTTGTCCGTGTAAATTCATCAATATTAGCCCGTGTGCCAGGTCCTGCACTTTTACTTGCAACTGTAGCAACAATTTCTGCATAAGCGACATCCGCCACTTCGTTAATGGCATAGACAATCGGAATCGTTGCTTGCCCCCCGCAAGTCACCATATTGACATTGTCAACGTCCATATATTTTTCTAAGTTTGCACAAGGCACAACAAATGGCCCGATAGCTGCTGGCGTCAAATCGACTATCTTTTTGCCAAGAGCAAGCACCTGCTCACTATGCAACGTATGCGCATTGGCAGTTGTCGCGTCAAACACAATATCAAAAAGCTCAGGACATGCAACTAAGCCCGAAATCCCATTTGTAATTGTATGATAACCACGATCCTTCGCCCGTCGAATGCCTTCCGATGTGGAATCTATTCCAACCATGACACTCATCGTTAAATACGCACTACGCTCAATTTTGTACATTAAATCTGTACCAATATTACCGGAGCCTAAAATTGCGACTTTCAATTTGACCATCTTTACTTTTCCTCCTTCCTTCTAAACGTAGCAGACACAGCCCCAAGGTGAGCGAACTCAGCTCTAAACGTATCTCCATCCTCTATCGTTACTGCCGATGTTAATGCGCCTGCCAAAACGATTTCACCAGCCTGCAGCCCGATATGATATTTGCTAAGCTTGTTGGCAAGCCAAGCTACTGCACGTAGTGGATTTCCCATTACAGCTGCCGCAGCCGCACTATCAAAAAGCTCTCCATTACGGTAAACATTCATGCCTATATGAGGTAAATCCACCTGCGTCAATTCCGTTGGTGTTCCTCCAATAATGACCATAGCGGAGGAACCGTTATCTGCTACCGTATCTTCAAAGTTAATTTTCCAATCGATAATACGACTATCAATGACCTCTAGGGCTGGTACAATATAATCTGTCGCCTCGATGACATCATTCACAGTAATAGTCGGTCCATACAAATCTTTCTTCAGAACAAATGCAATTTCAAATTCCAATTTTGGCTGTATGAAATGATTGAGTAATATTGTTGCACCGTCCACCTCTACCATATCCGATAAAATATGACCGTAGTCTGGCTCTGTTACTTGAAATTGTTGCTGCATCGCCTTACTTGTTAAACCAATTTTTTTACCAATTATTCGCTTTCCCTGTTGTTGCTTTGAAGCAATTTGAAGTAATTGGATTGTATAAGCGTCATCTACAGTTATGTCCGGCACAGTGGATGTTAATGGCGCAATAGGTTGCTTTGTTTCCTCAGCTACTAATAATTTCTTTGCATAAAGTTGTGTATCCATCCCCAACCTCCTATACCTGCATTGTTGTTTCCGCTGCGAGTGTGCCATATCTTCCATTAAAGAATAGTAATGGCTCTCCTTCTTCTAATTGAATGTTCTTTACACTGCCAATAAATAACGTATGGTCACCTTCAACGTATGTGCTTGCTACTTCACAGCTTATTTGCGCAATCGCACCATCAATTGTCGGTGCGCCTTGTAAATCGCTGAAATTCACATTCCGTTTTTCTTTGATTTGGCCCGCAAATAACATAGACAATTCTTGTTGTTGTGCCGATAAAATATTGACAGTAAAAGTCCCACTTTGCTTGATATGCTCAAGCATTGAAGCCTTTTCGCCTATAGAAATTACAACTAATTTTGGATCAAGTGAAACAGACATGAACGCATTCGCAGTCATGCCATGAATAGTACCATTTACATTTGTTGTAATTACCGTTACACCTGTTGCAAATTTCCCCATTGCATTTCTAAACAGACGATCCTCCATTACATAACCTCCTCATCATATAGTGCTGTCTCAAATTCTAGGAAAAAGCATTTAAGACAGCAGTTTAGACACGCTTACTTTATTAAAAGACGTTACTCGTAATCTATTTCACAGGAACTTTTACTGCACGATCAGGAGTACCATATAAAAAATACTCATTAGGCAGAGGTGAGCCGTACCAAATAATCGCTTCGTCTAACTCATTCTCACGCCAAGTTATTGGCTTCCAATCAGGATCAAAAATGAGATAACCTGAATCTCCGAATAATTCAACTCGGTTTCCGCCTGGCTCCATTACATACATGAAATAAGCTTGACTCACCCCATGTTTACCTGGTCCTGCTTCTATTTGAATTCCGTTTTCTACAAAAATATCTGCTGTATCCATTAGGTGCTGAGGATAACCATACCAAAACGCAATATGATGGAAGCGGCCACTATTGCCTGTTTGGTCGTTCATTAAGGCTACTTCATGTACTAACGGGCTAACGCTCATCCATGCGCCAATTTCTTCATTATTATTCAATATAATTTGTTCTCGTAACTTAAAGCCTAAATGCTCAGACATAAACTCACGATTTTTTGCTACATCTCTACACATTAAGTTGATATGGTCTAAACGTCGTGCAGGAACACCCATTAACGGACGTTTTTGTGGACGGCTTTTTAATAATGTTTTTTGATCTTCTGCTGGCTGGAAATAATCCACTTCCCATAATATTTCTTGATTATGTCCATCTGGTGTAACAAATTGATAAGCACGACCATGACCTAAATCTCCATCAATCCAGCCTTTCCCGTAGCCACTTTTTTCTAAAGATGCGACGCGGCGTTCTAACGCCTCAGGTGAACTTGCCCGCCATGCGGAATGTCCAAGACCCGCTTCTTTGCCTTCTGTAAGCTTTAATGTGTGATGATAGAAATCCTCGTATCCTCTTAAATATACTGATTGCCCTTCACGCGCTGTAATTTGTAAACCCATATAATCCGTAAAAAATTTTAAAGATTCCTCTGGTTTCGGTGTAAAAAGTTCCACGTGCGCTAATTGTGCTACATCAAAATTTGACATTAATCATTCCCCCTTAATGTTTTTATTTATTTGCAAAATAATTTACATCATCTGGATTTACCCAAGTTGGATCTGTCCAGCCTGTTAAATCGTAATCTGCCATGCACTGCTCTGCAAAAGCTATAAACTCATCTGTTTTACCGCTTCCTTGTGCACCAAACAACGTTTGTAAGCGAATGTCTTCATGATTTCCTGCATAATTACGTTCATATAACTCGCTACGGCCACCAAATTCTGTTCCAATTGCATCCCACAATAACTTGATTGTTTTAATTTTTTCAAGTGCCTCAATACCGTTTGAACCACGATAAAGCTTATCTAATGTAGGGCGGAATTCTTCGTTTAAAAAATCTCTTGCACTAGAAGGCTGAACAATCAAATTCCCTGCTACAATTTGTTGAATAATACCTTTAATCTTCGGCCAGCCTTCCTGTAAAAATACGCGATACGCTAATCCGCCATTTAAATTTGGAATGACAATGCCATTCTCTTTTTTCTCTGGGTTTAGCGCCATCGCATCACTTAATGACCAGAACATATGACGCCAAGCCATAATTTCACCTATATGCACCTGAACACCACGGAACTGATCAGTACCTGCTGTTTTTAATGCCTTTAATAATACACCTATAATAAAATCTAATTTCACGGCTAAGCGTGTGACACCTTGGAACGTAAAACGATTAATGAAACCGCTTTCTACAAAAAACGAAGTCGTCTTTTGCATATCTTCATAAATTAAAATATTTTCCCATGGTATAAGAGCTTTTTCAAAAACAAGTACTGCATCATTTTCATCGAAGCGACTACTTAATGGATAATCGAATGGACTTCCCATAATCGCTGATGTCATTTCATACGACGCACGGCTAATTAACTTCACTCCAGGAGCGTCCATAGGTGCAATAAAGACAACAGCAAACTTTTTATCTTTAATAGGTAAACCATACGTTCCTACAAAATTGTAGTTCGTAATAGCTGAACCTGTAGCTACCATTTTTGAGCCGCTAACGATTAGGCCCTTATCCGTTTCACGTTCTACTTGAATAAAAACATCCCCTACTTCGTGGACGTCTTTATGACGATCTACTGGAGGATTCACAATGGCATGATTGAAAAACCAATTGCGTTCTTGCGATTCTTTGTACCAACGCTTTGCATTTTCTTGAAAAGGTGAATAGTATTCGGGATTCCCACCAAGTGTGGCAAGGAATGAGGCTTTATAGTCTGGTGTACGTCCCATCTGTCCGTACGTAAGACGTGCCCAAGCAACGATAGCATCTCGCCCTTGAATTAAATCATCCGCGCTCCGTGCTGCACGGAAGTACTTATGTGTATATCCCCCGCTACCCGTATCCGTTTCACAAGTTAAAATATCTTTGTATTGCGGGTCATGCATAGCATCATATAAACGTGATATTGATCTTGCTGAATTTCGAAAAGCTGGATGTGTCGTGACATCCTTAACACGTTCACCATGTAACCAAATTTCTCGACTATCTTTTAAACTTTCTAAATATTCCTGCCCTGTCAATGGCTTCGTGCTTTGCTGAACAACCATTCCCTTCCCTCCTACAAATATTTTTTCTTGTTTGACATGTCTATTTCAATTTAATACTTTTTGAATTTTTAGATAATTAATAAAAAGTATAGTATTCTCTATTTTTTCTTTAAAATTTGAAAGGGATTTGCGCACAAAATAGAAAAAACCAGCGAAATCGCTGGCTTTTCTAGTTTTTATGTTCTAGCGTTTTAATTGCATAATAAATTTTTAAAGCTAAATGACATCGAAAACGTCCATCTCCTGTACGCATATCTTCTTGTAATAATGACTCAATCTTTTCCATACGATACCGAAAACCAGGAATCGATAAATTCAAAGCTTTTGCAGTTTGATTTACGTTGCCACTATGGTCTAAAAAAACTTCTAACGTATGGACAAGTGTTGCATTATTTTGTTCATCATATGTTAATAACTGACCAAGTACCTCTTTATAAAACTGTAATAGCTCCTTTGGATTTGTCGTTTTTAAAAATAACATGATGTGCTGAAAATTTTCATAAATTGCAGATTGTGTTTGTTGGGGTGCTGCACAATGTAGAAAATGGCATATTAATTTTGCATCGTTATAGCTACTTCCGATTTCTTCTAATTTCTCAGCATTTTTTCCTACTCCAATTTGGAATGTTGCTTGTTTGAATCTCTCCTTTAGCCTTTTCGATAAGACGGTAAGGAAGTTCGACATATACTTAACATCTTTCTCACAATCTTCGAGAATAAGCAGTACTTCTTGATTTTTAATAAAGCACTCTACATTTAAATATTCCGTCACTAAAAAGCTGTGCACTATTTCTAGGTCTTCTTTTTCTGTTGTTATGACAATGACACGATTATTCTTACTCGGATCAAAATAAAATATATTTCGCGCTTTTTTAATAAGCTCCTCCGTTGAAGATTGGTGGCTCATAACTTCATCTAAAAAGTCAGATTTTTTCTTCCACTGAGATTGGGCAATTTGTATTTGTGTATATAAATAAATAGAAAAAACCGTCACGGCACGTTCAATAATCATTTCCTGTTCACGCGTTAATTCATTGTGACTTAATATCACTAATATTCCCAATTGTTTTTTCATCGTCATAATATCATATTCATGTCGAAATTCTTTTTTCTTACGACTAGCCTCTATATAAAGCTGCTCATCGCTGTCATGTATAAAATAGTAACCAATTGGCTTCATTAAGTATCTACGTTCAACTGTTACACTGCATTGTAACGCATCACTTAAAAGATGTAACAGCTGATTTAATGTATATCCTTCCAGCATTGCATGAGTCATCTTCTTATGGATAGTGTCTGAATGTACAATAGAATTATTGAGCCTTTTTAACTCATTAAAGGTCGCATCCAATTCATCTGCTAAAGATGTATCTTGAAAATATCGTAATATCTCCAACTGTTCTGCTGTAGCATGCTCCTTTGTGCGAACAACAAATTTACAATAATCATCGCATTTCCCACGACACTTTTCTTCAAAAACGACAATCTCTTTAGGATAGGTTTTTGCAAGAAAGCCTGCTACATAGCCGATTAATGTCCAACATACACTTTCATCGCTAAAACCAAAATGGCGGACATGTTCCTCTGCTTCATAAGAATGGAACCACTTGCCTTCCATTTCAAATTTATCATCACTTATTTCCAAAACATCAATCTGTACACTTACAACGCCCTCTAACGTATGAATTGCTGCACCGGCTCTAATTAACTCTTTTAATTCTTTCCAATTGTACATTTTTTCAATAGATCCACCAGCACTATAGCCGCATGCCCAACCATACCGTAATAAAAAACCTTTCGCACGCTCCATATTCAATGTTTGAATAATATCGCGCCTAAAAAAACCAAGCGCTTCAGCAGATTTTAAAATCATTCGGTTGCCATTAAACTTAATAATGCCTGAACGTGGATTAATATCTATAGCATTTTCAAACACTAAACGATTTGCTTTCATTAATATGCACCCCCATAAACATGCTAATTTCCCCCAACATGTTACTAACTGTGTTCCTATCTTCCTTACTGCTACAAGCATTTTTTCTTAATGAAATAAAGTAAGCGCTTTCTCTAAATAAAGCAAATAAGAGTACATAGAAATTATAGTAATGGCAAATAATCATAAGATTTTAAAGTGTTTAATTTACTATCAATCATAGTACATTTTTAGTTTTCAGACAATTTAAATTACTAGACGCGAAAATATATAAATGTTCATGAAAAAAAGTACTGATAAATTAAAAATCAGTACCTCATCTTTAAACCGCTATTAAGTTTATATAGAAATGTATCTTAAAGCTCTTTCACAAGTTTTAAAAAAGCTGTTAATGAATCTACCTCATAAGTTGGTGTGACAACTCCTGTTGGTACATTGTTTTCACGGTTAATCCAAACATTACGCATACCAACTCTAGATGAACCTAAAATATCAGTGTTTAAGTTATCGCCAACCATAATTGCCTCGTCGGCAGTAATGCCCGCCTTTTCCATCACATGCTCAAAGATAGAAGCATCTGGCTTCCCTTTTCCAAAATCACCAGAAATGATAATATGGTCAAAATACGGAGCAATTTCCGGAGTAATTTCTAATTTTAAATTTTGTAAGCTTGGTGCACCATTCGTTAATAATATAAGTTGATATTTACCTTTCAGCTCATCTAAAACAGTAAACGTATCTTCATATAAAAGTGGTGACACTTTGCGTTCTGCTACAAAGCGTTCTCCTAGTTCGGCTCCAAACTTTGCATCGTCAATTCCAAGTGCCGCTAAGCCCTTTGTCCATGCTTCTGAGCGGTATCCAGGTACAATTTCTTTCATCTTTTGGAAAGAATCAGTTGGATCATCGAATGTTCCCCAAAGTCCTTCGAATGGGTTAATACCGATTAACACCGTATAGTCATATGTTTCGTAGCTCTCATAAAGTGCACGTGCTTCTTTGCGCACAGCTTCCTCTAATTCAGCTGAATCTACCGTATGTATTGTTGCAGCATATTCACATGTTTTTTCAAATGCTGTTTTAACAGATTTTTTATCCCATAACAACGTATCATCCAAATCAAAAATAATTGTACTTATTGACATTGTGTCAGCTCCTAGCTTCTTTTCTACTTGAACAAAAAGCATTCATATCGCTTATTTTAGCATATTTTCAAAATAGTTAGCATAGTTTTTGTGCATAGTTCCTGCTTCTAAAAGTATCGTTGATTACTAGGAAGTGATTTAAATGTCCTGATTTTTTAATGTTTGCAGTTAGTGAATTGGGTGAACATTGTTAAATATAGTGCCATTACACGCTAGCAAGAAGTGGTTTCCTTTGTTTCCTTTTCAAAATAAATTATGATATATTCAAGAAGAATACAAGTAAACGGAGGTGCGTATACTATGATTACCATACAAGAAATGGAACAAACGATAACAGTCGATGTAGATGATTATCAAATTCACGAACAAGGCGAAACAAGCTACATCAAAGAAGTAACTGATATTATTGAAGAAAAAATAATAGAATATGTTCGTCGCGGGAAGAAAATTAAAATTGAAATCAAAGTTCAGCCAAAAGAGGACGTGGAGATAATGAAAGTAATTCCTATTCCTAAAAAAATTGGTGTTAGCCATGCTGCTAAGATTCTCGGTGTCAGTCCACAAATGATTAGACGACACTGTGCCAACGGTAAACTTAGCGCACAACAAACTTTTGAAGGTAGCGGGAAATGGACAATTAGTGTCGATGAAAAAATTACCACTGCTCCATATTGGAATGAATTTATCACTGCTCTAAGAGGCCGTCAATCACAATCTCTAGAACTTATAAAATCACTAAAAGAAGCGACAGAAGAGAGAATATCGGAACTCGAAGGCGAATCGGAGGCGTAATTTTCAGATGTTAATTTATTTATTAGACACTAATGTTATTCGTTATATTACGAAAACTTCTGATAGTGATAAACAAAAAAGCAAAGAGTCGTTTCGAAAAACAAAACGCTTTTTGGATAAAGTAGAAGAAGATATTATTGACGGAAACGCTGATTTTCGCATAACTGATGTTACAAAATCAGAACTTGCGATTCAGCGTTTTTCAATTGGTGAGAAAAAATCATTGGAAGTTCAGAGTGAAATAAATAAAACGGTTCTCCGCTAGATACTGAGTATTTAAATACGGCTATAATTAACGCAGCTAAAGAAATGATTACCTATCTGGTAAGTACATACAATTCAAAGAAAGATGCATATAAGCCGCAGGAGTCTTCATGGTGCCAGTCACTGAAACAATTCAGAATTGTTTCAGTGACTGGCACTTAATTTTTTCGGCGTAATTTGTCCATCAAACTTTGTACTTCGGCTTTTTTTTGCGCTGTTTCTTCTTTTAATATGTCGATATGGTAGTTGTTATCGATTTCTTTAATTAAGACGCGATCACCGGCTTGTAACGATTGATCAATGGTATTGATAGGTAGAATAAGTTGCTCAATTTCCTCTGGATATTTTAAAAAAATTGCATAGCCATCTTCAATGCGGTCTAATGTGTATTTAGTCGAGTTCACTTACAACTTCCCCTTTCGCATTAAGTAATTGTGCACTATCCCCGTCATTCAGCCAAATCTGTCTTGTTGTCCACTTTAAATAATTTTGCCCCTCACGCGCTGTCGTACCGCTTGTAACATAAATGGTTTTGCCAGGCTGTAACGATACATTTGGAAAATTAAAAACTTGATTACCTTCTATTGATACAAGTTGCCAATCTTTTAAAGAAACCGTATCTTGACCGTTATTTTTTATAGCAACAATTTCCCCTATTAAATCCTTGCTAATAATTTCTACATCTTGCTTCATTTTTAGCTTTTCGGCAATCGCTCCTGACCACTCTTTGGCACTTACTTCATAGCTTACCCCGTCTGTCGCAACCGTAACTGTGCCCGTTTCTGCTGTTGCATAAATTTTACTGCCAATCGCCTGTAAACGCTCTACAACTTCAGCATGTGGGTGTCCGTATTTATTGTCCTTACCATAACTCAAAATGGTTACTTCTGGTTGCACTTCCTGTATAAAGCTTTGAGAGCTACTTGTATTGGAACCATGATGGCCTGCCTTTAAAACCGTCGCCTTAACATTTTGTTGTAGCATTTCTTTTTCTAAAGCTACACCTGCGTCACCCGTTAATAAAAAAGAAATATTTCCATAGGTAACTTTTAACACAATCGATGCATCATTATTGTCTGAAGCATTTTCATTTGCATTCAGCACCTTTACGTCAAGTTCATCATCTAAAGCAATACTATCACCTGTTTTTGGCACGTTATACGGAATATTATTCGAATCGATAAGCGAAAGCATTTCTTCAAATGTTTGTGATGTATGTACTTTCCCAGAATCATAAAACTGTTCAATAGGAATCGAATTTAATACAGGAATTAAACCACCAATATGATCGGCATCAGGATGTGTCGCGACAACTACATCAAGCTTTTCAATACCAAGTTCATTGATATATGAAACGACCTGTTGCCCAGCCCCTTTAACACCTCCATCAACGAGCATCGTTTTGCCATTCGGTGACTCAATTAGTATTGAATCGCCTTGTCCTACATCAAAAAAATGCACACGCATTTCATGACCTGCTGCCACTGGTATTTTTTCTGTTTCTAATGCTGAAGTACAACCTGCTAATACAAAAATACAAAGGAGCACTGCGAGTAATTTTTTCATAGAATAACTTCCTTTCTATTTTCTATTATACAAAAAAAGAGAGCGAACCCGAAGGCTGCTCTCTGTTTCTACTCTATCTAATAAAATTGCAGCTAATAATAATTCGAAAACTTCTGCTCAAGCAAGTTAAACTAATATCCACCACAAAATCATCGTAATCACAATTGTAACAAGCCCCTGCAATAATGTCGCAACAGTTTGTGCTTTATAGGCTTGCGTAACTTCCATCCCACTGTATTGCGTAATAACCCAGAAAAAGCTATCATTCACGTGACTAACCGTCATTGCACCTGCACCAATTGCCATCACAACTAATGCTAGGGGAACAGCGCCTTCAATGCCAAGCGTAATAAGCATCGGAGCTACTAGTGAAGACGTAATAACTAATGCTGTAGTTGACGAACCTTGTGCTGTTTTTAAAGCAGCTGCTACGATAAATGGAACAACTAGGAAAAGACCTCCAGTTGCAAACATACCTAAATCCATCTCCTGCAACATTTCTCCAACGCCAGCATTTTTAATAACCGTTCCAAAAGAGCCGCCCGCACCAGTAATTAATAAAATCGGAGCAGCCTCTTTTAAGCTGTCACCAATCCAACCAGTTAACGTTTTTTCACTGACTTCAGGTAATAATAACATCGCTGCTGCAACACCTAAAAATAAGGCAACTGTTGGTGACCCTAAAAAACGACAAATCATATTAAATGTAGCTTCACTATCCCCAACTAATGCTGCAATCGATCCTATACCGATTAACACAATTGGAAGCACAATCGGTAAAAATGATTTAAACGTCGAAGGCATTTTACCAAATGATTTAATAATTTCTTCATAATCCAATGCCTCTAAGTCATCTTCAGGTACACGAATTTTTGTCGCTACTTTAACTGACCATAAATAACCTACAAATGTCGCTGGAATCGCTACTAACAATCCAATAACAATCACAGTTCCTAAATAATCTGCCGCCCCTATATTACCAGCCGCTGCTATCGGCCCTGGTGTTGGCGGTACTAAAACGTGTGTAGCAAAGAGCCCTGTTGCCAACGCAACAGCCATCGAGGCAATCGTAACATTTGCGCGCTTTGCTAATGATTTTTGTAAACTCGATAAAATAATAAATCCTGAATCACAGAAAACTGGAATAGATACGATATAGCCGATTAAAGACATAGCTAATTGTGGACGCTTTGGACCAATGATTCGCAATACAACTTCTGCCATTCGATAGGCAGCCCCTGATTTCTCTAAAATTAACCCGATGATTGTTCCAGCTATAATGACTAAACCAATGCTTGTCATCAAGCCTCCAAATCCAGTATTTATACTTTCAACAACAGTTAATAATGGCATACCAGAAGCAATACCTACAAAAAATGCACTAATTAATAATGCTAGAAACGGATGAAGCTTTAGCTTTGCTGTTCCGACTACAACAAATAATACCCCTATTAAAATAATAACGAACAACATTTACTCATCCCCCATATTTACATAATTCTCAATCATTTTTTTCGTTTTTAGACGAATCAAACGATAAGGCTCTTGCATTGCTTGCTGGACAGTAGTCGATTCATCTACTAATGATTCCACAACAGAAAAGTAATTGAGCAAAACAGGCTTATCCTCTTCATCAATGGCTCCAGACAATAACATAGCCTGTATGTTTGTTGTTTTTGCAGCCATTGCCACCCCCAATGGCGCCTTTCCATGTAATGTTTGACGATCCGATTTACCTTCACCAGTAAGAACAATTTGTGCGTCTTTCAAATGTTTTTTTAACTGTACAGCATCTATAACAATATCTATGCCTGCATGAAAAGTGCCATTTAAAAAAGCAATTAATGCGCCACCTACACCTCCAGCAGCACCTGCCCCTTTATAATCATGTAATCGAATGTGAAATTGCTTTTCCACAATAACTGCAAATTGCTTTAAGCAATTATCAAAAAAAGTAATTTCATGCTCTTTCACACCTTTTTGCGGGCCAAAAATGGCTGTAGCTCCGCGCTCTCCAATCAATGGATTATCGACGTCACACGCAATTGTAAATGTTGCTTCAGACAATCGTGCATCAAGTTGACTATTATCAATGGATGCTAAATCTAGCAATGCTGACACGCCATTCGCAATAGGAGTCCCATCATCTTTTCTAAATTGCAAGCCTAGTGCCCTTAATAGACCAATGCCAGCATCGTTTGTTGCACTGCCACCTATTCCAATAATAAATTTACGAAACCCTTTATTAAGTGCAGCCTTTATTAACTGCCCAGTCCCATATGTCGATGCAAGCTCAGGGTTTTTTTCACTGTCCTGCAACAGCGTAATGCCAGATGCCTGTGCCATCTCGATAACACATGTTTCATCATCCCCAAGCACACCAAACTTTGCTTCGATTGTTCTGCCTAGCGGATCAAGTACATTTTCTGAAATATACTTCCCCCCTGTTGAAGCAATGAGTGACTCTAACGTACCTTCTCCACCGTCTGCCACTGGTAAAATAACTGTTTCAATCGATTGATCAGCATCCAAGATTCCTTCCTGCATTGCATTCGCTACTTCAAATGCAGATAAAGTACCTTTATAAGAATCCGGACAAATTATGACTTTCATGTTATACCCCCACTTTACATCCATTCATATTTACGTTGGTGCTCAGCTGTCAGACGATATAGTTTTATCGCATACAAGAAATTTCTTCTACTCAAAGTTAAGCGCTTACAAATTATTATAATGACAATAAATTCAGAAAACATTATAATGAATGTACAAATTAACTGTCATATAACAGAGGTTTATTTATGCGAGGTGTATAAGCATGTTAACAAAAAAATTAGCAGAAGAAATAGTGCATCAAACAATGTTACGATTACGTCGCAACATTAATGTCATTAGCCCAACCGGAGTTATTTTAGCATCTGGCGATAAAATGAGAGTTGAAAATATTCACGAAGGCGCACTTTACGTGGCAAAAACGAAAGAGACACTCATCATTAATGGGGAAAATATTGATGCTTATCCAAATACAAAACCTGGCATCAATATGCCAATTATGTATCAGGATGAGGTCCTTGGAGTGATCGGCATTACAGGCGATTCTGAGGAAATTTTAGAAATTGCCAATCTCGTACAACTAACAACTGAAATCATGACACACCAAGCTATTGTGGAATCAAAAAGTGAGTGGCAACGTAAAAATAACGATTACATATTCGAAGCGTTGGTGCATGGTAGTAAGATAGACGCTGCCTTACAAGAACGCATTCAAAAGCTTCCGTTCATTTTAGAAGCACCCTTTCAAATTATATTACTGAGCATGGATGCACCGTCATCTGCGGAAAATAGCCTCCCTCTGTTTTTTGAAGATTTATTTTATAAGCAATCTGTTCTTTCAGGTCATAGCCAACTACATGAATATTATATTTTACTAACAAACTACGATGAACAGCAAAAGCTGCAAATGATGAAAGCATTACGTAAAAAAAAGCACAAGCTACCTTCATTACAAATTGGGGTGGGACCGACTGTACCCAATTTAGCGCAACTTCCACATTGTTATAACGGCGCTAAAACAGCACTTGAATTTGCCTTAATTAATAAAGAAATTACGTTTTTTGAAGATGTCGAGTTATTTTCTCTTTTTAAAAAGAGAGATTCCGAGGAAGTACAAGCATTCCAAAATCGCGTTCTAAAAAATATGAATGCTAAACAACTCGAAACATTACAAACCTTTTTTGATTGTAATTTACAACTTAAACTTTGTGCACAACAACTGAATATTCACCGTCACACGCTTACCTACCGATTAAATAAAATTCGGGAGCTTACAGGCTACGATCCACAATATTTTGAGGATGCCGTCATCTTAAAAATGGCCTGCACTTTACGGTAAATCATTTACGGCAATGTTGACGAAGGTTTAGGGTGACAGGCACTCAAACAATTATCCGAGTTGATGGTAGCGGAGGCGGCGACTCCTGCGGGAACGCACGCAGCGTAAGACGCAACAAACCGCGCGTTAGCGAGGGTTGCGGCTTACGGTGTGCCCGCGGAAAGCGCCCGCCGTAGCGGACATCAACGTCAAAAAAAAGTGTCAGATTGATTGCAGTCAATCTAACACTTTACTCTTTTGCCCTTTAAACATTATATAATTCATTTAATAGCTCAATTTTTTTGCCAATCGCATCTTCAAACGTCATGATGTAAGCTGCAGGATCTTTTGGATTATGGAATTGTGTAATCTTCCCTGTCTCAGGATGAACAAATTTTGAAGATGCTCCACAACCAATACCTAAAATAGTCTGCACTTCCTCCATGATCACAATATTATAAATACTTTCTTCGCCAGCTTTACTGTAGCCTACATTTTCTAAATTACCTAAAATATTTTTTTGACGGTATAGATAGTAAGGAACATAATCATTTTCCTTCGTCCATACTTGCGCCATCTGCATCATTTGTGCGACCGTATCACGATCTGCCACCTTGTATTTATCTTTATTGCGCGTCATTTCGGATGCACGTTTAAAGGATAGTGTGTGGACTGTTAATGACTCTGGTTGCATTTTTGCAGATTCCTCTAATGAATGTTGGAACTCTTCCGTCCCTTCATTTGGCAAACCAATAATTAAATCCATATTAATGTTATTCATACCTGATTCGCGTGCTAGCCAAAACTTATCAATCGTTTCTTGCACCGTATGATGGCGTCCTATTGCCTTTAATGTTTCATCTGTATAAGATTGCGGATTGACACTAATACGATCAATGCCCCATTTTTTTAGTACAGCTAATTTCTCTGGTGTAATCGTATCTGGACGACCTGCTTCCACCGTTACCTCACGAATCGTTTCTGGGTTCGGGAAGGCGTCATACATTGTTTGATACAATGCATCCATTTCATGTGCCTCGATCGAAGTAGGTGTACCACCGCCCCAATAAATTGAAGTGATTTTCATATTATTTTCAGTCAGCCACTTACCCATCTCACGTAATTCAATGTGCAGTCCATCTAAAAATGTCTCTACGCGACCTTGTTTACGGTTACTACCAATCGCATAAGCAGGGAAAGTACAATATGCACATTTAGTTGGACAGAATGGAATGCCAATATAAACACTAATCTCTTTTCCAATACTATCTAAGTCAGGTATAGTAACTAGCTGACGAGCTACAATCTCCTTCAACAGCGCTACCTTTTCCTCTGACAATCGGAAGTCACGTACGAGCACTTCAGCAATTTCTACATCATCCATACCTGCCTGGCGGAATTTATGATAGAGCTTTGTCGGGCGCACACCTGTTAAAATACCCCATTGCTGATGCATCCCCGTATGCTGCTCTAACACATCTAAAAACACGTGCGATAATGCACGTTTCATGCGAATATTTTGCTCACGACCAACCGCCTCTATCTCATATTCAATATGGTAATCATTCGTATAACGTTTACCTTCTACCTCTAGCACCGCTCTAGTATAGATAGAAAAATTTTCTTCAACTCGGTAGCTGAAAGCAACGGACATATCCGCTTCCTGCGCAGTCGTACTTAACTTCGAATCCTCAAAAAATAAATTCGCAATATGATTTAATACGCGAATCCAATCCTCAGGATATTTTTGATCTATTTGAATAATTTTCATTGTTTTCGCTCTCTTCTTTCAATATTCCAATGTACATTACTAAATTAATGATTGCCTCAATAGTTTAACAAATTTTTATAAGTTTAAGCAAAGCTACTAATTGCAAGATTCCATTAACAGAATATTTAGACTAATTATAGACAAATTATTTAATTATACTTATAATTTTTAGTAAAGGTGGTGTTGATAGTGGTTGTAATAAAAGAAAACTTTTCTGCTGTTTCTCGCTTTATTCAGAAATTAGAAGTTGCCTTCCATCATTTTGATTTACAACGTTGTGACGAAAAGACATTGTATGTCACTATATTTTTAAAATACCGCGGGCAAAAGGTGCTTTGCGATTTTATTTACATTATTAATCACCAAGAAATGTATGGTGCTATCTCTATTAACGAGCATTATAAACATGCAAGAAACTTTATTCAACAGCATTTCCACCATATCCTTTTATACTCTGATGAATTACGATTAGCACGAAACTTTATGAATACATTTCATTTCAAGCAAAGCTTACAGCAGTTTGCCAAAATATATCCTAGATTTCTGGCTAATAAACCGCTTTTGGCATAGGACAAGTGTAAGTTATTTTCTAACAAGAAGGGAGGCGTCTGTAGTATTCGACGCCTCCCCTTTCAATGTTATTCCTTTATTATTTCACTCAGCCCTGTAATATCAATTCCGTTTAATGCTTGTGTTGCCAGTCTATCTGCTTCTGCATTCTCTTTCCTCGAAATAAATTTGTAGTCTGGTCGAAGGTTTAGCTCACTTAATTTCGCGTCAATTTTGTCCGCCCATCCTGCTAAATCCTTCTCCAATGCAGGCCATTCCCCATTTAGCTGATTAATCACTACTTGTGAATCCCCAATAATGCTTATCGGCAAATGATGAGCATTTAATAATTCAAGCTCCACTAAACCTAAATAAAGGGCTGCATATTCTGCCTCATTGTTCGATTTGAGCTCTGCGGAAAAGGCATTTTTTCTTAGCCTATATGGTTTACCATTTTGCTCATAATAAATGGCACACCCGAGTCCTGATTGAGTAGTTGCACGATCAAACCCTCCATCAAAATAAACAGTAATATTGTGGGGTTCTGTGTCAACTTCTTTTAGATATGCCTTTAACTCCTTTATAGACCAGTTCGTATCTTGTCGATCAATAAATTGTAGCGATTTGACACGTCCTGTACGTTCCATATCTTCCGCCAACATTAATGCTTGAGCTGCTGGCATTTCTTCTGATCGTAAAATCGTCCCTGCACCCTTTGGTGTTTTATAAGTCCATTCAATTACAACATGCATGACATTCCCTCCATAAGTGAAAACGTGTCTCGAATAGCCGAGACACGTTTTCCTTCTTACTTTGTTATATGTGCAAATATTCGTTTATTTATTCCTCACAAAATATTAAACGGTATATGCTGATAAAGATGCTTGCTTACATGCCCTCGTACAACGATTGAATAGGTTTTACTAAAATACGGTTTACTTCTTCGATAACGCCACTTAGCTTCATCTCTGCTTCAAGCATAGCTACAATTTTCTCATTTTGTTGCGCGAGCTGCGCTGTTTTTTGAGCATAGAGTAGCTCATCTTCCTGTAAATCTTCCCCAGCCATTTGTTTTTGCTGTAAATCTATTTGAATCTTACGGAAGTTTTGGAATAGCTTTATTGCATCCTCATCCGCTTTGACTACTGCTACTGCCTCTTCTAATGTTTTAAATTCCGCCGTTTTGCGGAAAGTTGCCTCCAAAGCATTAATTTCATTATAAATATTAACCATTATTTCTTTTTCCCCTTTCTAAATAAAGTAGACGATTAAACCTTGCACAATACCAATTAGTCCACCAAGAACTGCACCAAGAACAGTAATCATTTTAAATTCACGCTTCGAAATACCAAGGACAAGCTCTTCAAGTTTTGATACTGGGAACGAATCAACTTGTTCACGTACTATTTCTTGTAAATTTAAGCGTTTTAACACATCTTCTAATTTGTCTTCTGCTCTATCAAATGCTTTTTCAATCATTTGTGGCACTACTGTTTCCCTCATCCAAGTACTACCGTTAGGCCAGTAATATGAAATAGGATGCTGTAAGCGTTCTGTAACTGCTAATTGATCTTTTACATAGCTTTGTAAATTTGCTAATATCGGTTCAAAGTCAATATCCCCTAAATAATCCATTGCTGGACGATCCTTTAATTTTTCCCACTCCTGTGTGAAAATGTTCGTTAGTAGTGCTGTTGTTCCAGGAGCCTGTATAAACTTCACAAGCTCGCGTTGTACTTTGCCCATAAGTGACGAGGAATCACCTAAAAACATATTAATCATACCGCCAAGTGATCCTTTTGACGATAAAAAGTCATCAATCATCGCCTTTATCGTCATTTCACCAGCCGGCGATAAAAAATAATCTTCACCTTTCTCTAAAATATGTCCGACTGCTACTGGAATTTTAGCATCAATCGTATTTTGAATGTCCTCCGATAACAGTGTACGAATTGATCTCGTGGATAATGTATTCTTAACTGATTCAAATTGTCCGGCTACAATTAGCTCTACCTTTTGTTCGATAGTAGCAGGCATATTGGAGAAACCAGCTAAAGATAACCAATCTTGAATCGTTTTAGCATCCGTAAAGAAAGTTTCTTCTACCTTTGTTTGTACAAATTGCTCTACTTTATCTTGAATGTCCTTTGAAAAAAACTTCTTCCTAAAGGTCTCAGGTGTCAGTAGATAATTTACAACTGTTAGGCCAAGCTGTTTCGCTAATTCATCACGTCTTTTTGGAATAAGACCCGGTGTAAATGGCACACGCCAATTTTTAATATAAATCGCTTCATGAGGTCGAAAAAGCATTTTAATTGCTAGATGATTTGTTATACCCCCGATTGCAGCACCGATGATTGCCATAAATAATAATGTCACTATAAAATTGTCCATTAGCATCCTCTCATTTCAATCGTATTCACATTTGGCGTATTTTGTCGCCTATTGGACTCATTATAGCAGAGCAATGAAATCCAACGAAAGAATACCCTCCATTTAATTACGACAAAGCATAATTGTACCTATCTTTAATTAATGACAATTTGTTTAGTTGCAAAATTACCGCTATGCTTGAATAATATTAAATACATATAAATAGAAATGGGGTTAGTATATGATTCAGCATTTTAGCTTTAAACCTTTATTTGAAAATACACAGCTTCCTGGATGGGCCATTTCATTTTTTTATCAGCGTGAACGCTACGCTGCAGAATATTTAAAAGATGGCGTCATCCAATGGATTGGACCTATTCCTCCAGATGAAGAAGATGTTAAAAAAATGATTCACGAACTTATGCTTTTCCATATTTATGACTAAAAATATCGATACTTTTTTGCTTTCACCCACTTAAAAATACCTAATATTTACTAGGAAAATCACTGCTATTATACGAAAAGTGCTTGTTTATATTGATATTCCTGTATTTTTCTTATACATTTAATAAATGAATTTATTTCTAAATGTTTTTTATGCAGGAGGCTATTTCAATGAGTAAAGTCGCACTTTCTGATGACTTAAACAACTATAATTCAAAAGCATTAATTCGTGCAAAAGTAAAAGAACTTTTTTCTGAATTTTCGGCAAAAATTTTTGGGTTAGTCGATGAGGCAAGTACTATCGATAGTAAAAAATTTGAAGCACTATCTGGCTTTAGTAGTAATTTTTACAGTGAGTATTGCAACCAATTAAAAGCTATTTTTGAATCCCCAACTGGAATCGGGAAACGTGCCAGTAAACAAATGTACTTAATTTATAATGGCAATCATTATATCCTTACACAACAAGGGTTGACAGAAAAAGCACCTATCACCATCTCAACTTTTACAGACGCAATCCCTTCAAAGGAATCTGTGCATGATGTGGAAAAGGCTTGTCTTAAGTTACGCTTTCAACAATAATTTTTCCGATACATATTGACGCAAAAAAGAGGTTGTCTCCTATAATTGAGACAACCTCTTTTTGTTGCATATTAAAAATAATTCATTTAAAAAAATCCACAAGTAAAGCACTCTTGAGATTTTTGACGTGTCGTTTTATATGAGATGCAAATGCTTCTTTCTCTAAATAAACTATCCTTGCTCCATATAAAGTTAGCATAATGCATATTGATTTTCAATCATTTGTCATCTAGATAATGTCCATTTTTTTTAAAGCAAAGCCTTCTAAAAATAGTATAAAAAAGTCGTTGTCAATATTTGTGTTTTAGTTATAAATAACTTATGATTAAAACATCCAACAATTTTTTAAATCATAGGAGGTGTACACTTTGTTTACTTCCCTCATTCGGGCGGGGACAAAGGAATTATTTGGACGGAGACATATTGGAAATAACCATAAGGTTGGCGGCATTCGCCCTACTAATCATAATGACAGGATTTTTCGTTGCAACTGAATTTGCAATCGTAAAAGTAAGAACTACCCGCATTGATCAATTAGTCGCAGAAGGCCATAAAAAAGCGAAAAATGCAAAACGTGTTGTATCGGATTTAGACGAGTACTTATCCGCTTGTCAGTTAGGTATTACAATTACAGCACTTGGACTAGGGTGGCTAGGTGAACCAACGTTTGAAATCATTTTACATCCAGTGTTCGAGTTTCTAAATCTGAACGGTAGCATAACATCTATCCTTTCATTTATACTTGCATTCTCAATTGTAACGTTTATGCATGTAGTTATCGGGGAATTGGCGCCAAAAACTTTAGCCATCCAAAAAGCAGAATTTGTTACATTAAACTTGTCTGGTCCGTTAATTTTATTCCATAACATTACGTATCCAATCATAAAATTATTAAATGGCTCTGCTCGTGGTTTAACAGGTCTATTTGGTCTTAAAATGATGTCAGAATCAGAAGTTGCGCATACTGAAGAAGAATTGCGTATGATTTTGTCGGATAGTTTAAAAGGTGGAGAAATTAATAACGCAGAATATGAATATGTTAACAGTATCTTCGAGTTCTCAGATCGCCTTGCAAAAGAAATCATGGTGCCACGTACTGAAATCGTCGGAATTGAGAAAGAGCTTACTATTAAAGAAGTTTTTGATTTAATGGGTGTTGAACAATATACTCGTTATCCAATTATCGACGGTGATAAAGACCATATTATTGGTTTAGTCAATATGAAGCATTTATTAACTGCTTACATTAAAGACCCAGCAAATGGTGATAAATTAGTGATTGACTATATGCAACCGATTATTCGCGTTATGGAAACAACGCAAATTAATGAATTATTACTCAAGATTCAACGTGAACGTATTCATATGGCTATTTTAATGGATGAGTATGGTGGAACATCGGGTCTTGTAACCATTGAAGATATTATCGAGGAAATTGTCGGGGACATTCAAGATGAGTTCGATGAAGATGAAATCCCAGAAGTACAAGAAGTTGCAGAAAATCATTTTATTTTAGATGCAAAAATGCTACTAGAAAACGTCAATGATATGCTAGGTACTGACATAGAAGATGATGATATCGATACGATTGGTGGTTGGTTCATGACGAAGCGTTTCGATGCTGTCGAAGGTGATAGTATTGAAGAGCAAGGTTTTGAATTCACAGCTAAAGAACTAGACGGTCACCACATATTATACTTAGAAGTTCTGAAGTTACCTGAACTTGATTTAGTAAATGACATCGAAGAATCGAAAGACTATAAATAACACAGCTAAGACGGCTCCCTTTCATATAAGGGGGTCGTTTTATAATGCCCGAAAGTTTTGCGAGGAGGAAACAAAATGGAGCTCTATACAAATTTACGTCAAGGGGAAAAAGGCGCTTGGTTATCTATAGCTACCTACTTAATACTGAGCTCAGTAAAGTTAACTATTGGCTATATCGGAACATCTGAAGCTTTAAAAGCAGATGGATTAAATAATACAACTGATATCATTGCATCTATTGCCGTTTTAATCGGCTTACGTATTGCCCAAAGACCGCCAGATTCAAATCACCAATATGGCCATCTACGCGCTGAGACTGTTGCATCACTTGTTGCATCTTTCATTATGCTTGTTGTTGGCTTACAAGTTTTGATTGCTTCTTTACAAGGACTGTGGGAGCCAACTGGCACAACCCCATCCATGTTAACAGCATTTGTTGCAATTGGGAGTGCCGTAGTAATGTATATTGTTTATCGCTATAATTTAGCTCTATCAAAAAAAATACGAAGTGCTGCTGTAAAAGCTGCCGCTTATGACAATCGTTCAGATGCACTTGTCAGCATTGGTACAGCTATCGGGATATTCGGTGCAATTTTCGGCTTCCCGATTATTGATACATTGACAGCTCTTGTTGTAGCTTTTCTTATACTAAAAACTGCTGTAGAAATATTTTGGGAAGCTGTTCAAAGTCTTACAGATGCCTTTGATATTGATGAAGTCGAGACTTTGTCAGTACTAATTCGCAATGTAAACGGGGTTATTGAGCTTTTAGATTTCAAAGGACGCGCACATGGAAATATGTACTTTATAGATGTAACAGTGACTGTGAATCCTTATTTAAATGTCTTTGAAAGCCATCGTATTACAGAAGAAATTGAACGTACAATTATGCGGGAAAATCGCTTCTGTCATGTGCTCGTGCATATTGAACCACACATCGAAGATTTGCCTCCTACAAACAAAAGCCAGTCTCCTACCACTTGATGGTAAGAGACTGGCTTTTTTGCTTTATGCCGCTTCGCAAGCAAAGCAATTCGCATTTAACTATTATCATACTTATTTAATTGCAATATAAATATCGACCTGAGACTCATTAGGTTGGCATCGTTCATCATATATTTCAAAGTCACCAGTATATGTTCGTTCTACATCTGAGTTTGCAAACCAAGTCCATATATCTTGCCAAGCTTTAATGACAATCTCTGGCATTGACCCTTTTTCTGAAGTAAAGACTAAATATTTTGAAGCAGGAATTGTTTTGATGGACATCCCATTTGGCACTTCTTTGTCAGTTGATACTTCCACTCCAAGGGTAATCGAGTAATCTCCATTAACATCTGTTTCATAATCCGAATATAGTCCATACATAACGCCCTCGTTCACTTGATTTATCAATTGACCAGTTACATTTTGCTGAAAGTAACTTGTCCATAATTGGGGTATTTTCGCTGTTGGAGTAATTTCATTCGCATTATTTGTGCGCGCTTCTATTCCTACTATTTGAAAGCTTTGTTTTTCTTTCACAACAGGAGGATTGACTTCGCCTGTTCTCCATCTTTTTAAGCTAGGTAAAAACGAAGCTAACATTTGACGTGCCTCTTCTTCTGCCATGCCCTCTTCCTTTAAATGAGGTACACATATGTTAATCATTTCATTGACAGTTATATTTGGCTGTTTGAACTCTCCTAATTCGTAGCAATATGTGCAATAGTCCTGACACACCTGCCCATCTTTTTCAGTTCCTAATAGTTTTGCATCCTCTAATGGCATTCCACAGCTTTGGCAATAAGTTTGCATAATTTATATCCACCCTTCGTTCATTTGTTTTCACTATAACAAAGCAAACTTGACAACTGTATGTCATCAATTGAGCGTAATAAATCACCAATCACCCTTTGTTTTCTACATATAATGCTACAATTTCTTGTGCCCGTCTTTTCACAATATCAACTAAATAAGGAGGATTAATAAGCTTTATTCGATTCCCAAAGCTCAGCAAAAATCCATATAGCCATTCATCTTCAGGCAATGAAACTTGCACGATCGATTTTTCATTATCTATATGTTCTGCTCCAAATGTTTCTTCCACCAATGTTCGAATAGTTTCATCAAATGTCAGTGTGATTTCCACTAAGTTTTTCGGTTGCTGCCAAGCTTTATCCCAAGGCAGTTCTGCTAAATGAACGCTCTTCCGTTCAAAACATATTAACTCTTCTTTAATTTCCTTCATTCTAGAGATTTTAAATAACCGAAAACCATCTCTTAATGTGCAATAACCATATATATACCATACTTTCCCCTTCTGTACTAAAGTATGCGGCTCTATCAAGCGCTTTGTAAGCATCCCATGCGCGGTTGAATACAAGAAGCTTACACAATGCTCATCTTCGATTGCCCTTTTTAATAGGGTTATTTGTTCTTTTAATATAACATTCTGTCCCCAAGGGCTTAGGTCAACAAATAAATGATCAATAGATTTTTTCACTTTTTCATCTGCTATCCCTGTTAGTTTTTCTAAAACAGCTGTGGCGTGAGCATCCTCATATGATGTTAAGGCACTTTTAAGAGCAATTGACAGTGAGGTTAGTTCCTCCTTCGTTAAAATTTGCTTATCCATTCTATAACCATCAATTAAACTAATCCCTCCGTTTACCCCTTGCTGACTCACAACTGGTACCCCTGCACAGCTAAGGGTTTCAACATCGCGATAAATTGTGCGAACTGATACGTCAAATAACTCTGCCAATTCTTGAGCCTTTACTTTTTTACGATTAATTAAAATCATTGTCATCGTTAGTAAACGATCTAATTTCATTTGTCTAATCCCTCAACTTTGTACATATTTTTAAAACACACACTACTTTTCCACAACAAAGTAATTTTCAATTACTTATATCCTATTATTTTTAAGTATTTTTTAAGTACCTTTTGAGTTTTCTTTAAGTCAAATGTACTATAATAACGGCTATTACATAATACATTCATTAGAATGTTTTACAAAATAAGAAAATAAGAAACTTTAAATCCCTTCAGTCAATTTTCTAGCTTAACTATCGATACTTTCTTTTTTCAAAATAGTTTAATAATAAACGCTTATACAATTATTTCAATTCTCTTAACACTACATAAAAAACTTTTATCCTCTATATAATGGGGAGACCTTTTCAAAAACAATGTACTAGAGTTTAATGGTTTTCAATTTAATTGTATAAAGGAGATTTTGATGTGATTCGAGCCGTTTTAATAGACAATGAACCTCTAGCTTTACACTATTTTCAAAATAAGCTACAAAACTTTCAACAAATAGAGGTTACCCAAACCTTCACTAGTGTAAAACTATTCTTAAATAGCCTTCCATCACTGGAATTTGAAGTAATATTTTTAGAAATAAAGCTTGATGAACTGAATGGACTTGAAGTAGCTGATATTATAAAAAGCAATCGCCCACATGTAATTGTTATATTTATAACTTCGTATTCAGAATTTGCAATCCAAGCATATGAAATTGGAGGACTTGATTATTTACTTAAACCGATTAGCCAAGCACGCTTAGAAAAAACAGTATCACGTATTGAACATGAATTTTCTATGCAACAGTTGGTACAACAAACTTCAAATACGATTTTAAACGTCCAATGCTTTAATCAATTTGCTACCTATAGCAACAATAGTCTCGTTTCCTTCAAAACTGAGAAAACAAAAGAATTATTTGCTTATTTTATATTGCACCCTAACATGCCTATTCATCGGGATGTTTTAATCGAAATTCTTTGGCCTAATTTAGATTATGTTCGTGCTAAATCTAATCTTCATACAGCACTATCTTATTTAAGAAAAACATTAAACAATATGGGCTATGCCAACTGTATAATATTTTCTAACAAATATTATATTTTTGAAAAACCTAATATTTTGTGTGATTTGTACGAATTCCAAGATTGTTTTAGTGATTTTAAGAAGTCTGATTTTCCTCCGATTTCATTAATCAATCAATGTCTTGCTATTTATAAGGACGGCTTACTCATATTTGATGATTATGAATGGGCTACCTCAGATAGAGATAAGCTTACTAAATCATACATAGAGTTATTAGAGAAAGGGTTTCAAACAAGCATTGGAACCGAAACGGAAAAAGCTATTGACTATCTCAATCGTTTATTAGAGTTTGATCCTTATAATGAACATAAGCTTGAACAATATTTACAACTGTTAATCGAGGCAGGGTTGCATACACAGGCATACATTATTTTTTTAACTTATGAGCAAAAACTAAAAGAAGACTTAGCACTCACTCCAAGTTCTACTTTACTAGAAATGTCTAACAAATTATTTAGTCATAATCAATAATTTATATGGAAAGAGGCGACAAAAGAGAAAAAGTGTTAGATTGACTGCAATCAATCTAACACTTTTTATGTTATGCCGTTGTTGTCCGCTACGGCGGTTGCTTTCCGCGGGCACACACGTAAGCCACAACCCTCGCTAACGCGCGGTTTGTTGCGTCTTACGTTGCGTGCGTTCCCGCAGGAGTCACCGCCTTCGCTACCAACAACTAGTACACGCTGCTAATTTCTTATTCTTGCAAAAGAAAGAATTGCTGATTCCAAACAATCTACCACTTTTTAGCTATGCCGTTATTGTCCGCTACGGCGGTTGCTTTCCGCGGGCACACACGTAAGCCACAACCCTCGCTAACTTGCGGTTTGTTGCGTCTTACGTTGCGTGCGTTCCCGCAGGAGTCACCGCCTTCGCTACCAACAACTAGTACACGCTGCTAATTTCTTATTCTTGCCAAAGAAAGAATTGCTGATTCCAAACAATCTACCACTTTTTAGCTATGCCGTTGTTGTCCGCTACGGCGGTTGCTTTCCGCGGGCACACACGTAAGCCACAACCCTCGCTAACGCGCGGTTTGTTGCGTCTTACGTTGCGTGCGTTCCCGCAGGAGTCACCGCCTTCGCTACCAACAACTAGTACACGCTGCTAATTTCTTATTCTTACCAAAGAAAGAATTGCTGATTCCAAACAATCTACCACTTTTTAGCTATGCCGTTGTTGTCCGCTACGGCGGTTGCTTTCCGCGGGCACAACGTATACCGCAACCCTCGGTAACGCGCGGTTTGTTGCGTCTTACGCTGCGTGCTGTTCCCGCAGGAGTCACCGCCTACGCTACCAAAAAGTGCTATCTTCTAATATTTTATTAAATACAAAAGAAAGAATAGCTAAGTTTTCATTCATTTTACATAGCGGATAAACTAACACGTTTGTTTATCTTTTTAAAATTTTAAAGTTTTGTCATGGACACGTTTATTTATTGCCTACTGGCCGCTGCCTTCTGTCAATCCATGCTTTACTGCATAGAGTGCTGCTTGTGTCCGATCTTGTACTTGTAGCTTCGTAAATATATTGGAAATATGTGTTTTTACTGTTTTTTCAGTAACAAATAATGATGATGCAATTTCTCGGTTACTTTTTCCCTTTGTAAGCTCTGCAAGTACGTCTTGCTCACGTGGAGTTAGCGGATTTAACACATGTAGTGCATTTTCTGATTCTTGACGATCCATCTCAAGTGTTGACGTCGCTTCTGGGTGTAATGTATGTTCACCCTGCATAATGCGTCGAATCGATGATACTAGCTCATCTGGTTCAATATCCTTTAGCTGATATCCCGCTGCTCCAGCTTCCATCGCTGGCACAACATGATCTCGATCAGAGAAGCTTGTTAACATTAAAATTTCGATGTGCGGAAACTTAGACTTTATGCGCTTCGTTGCTTGAATACCATCCATTTCAGGCATGACTAAATCCATTAATATAATATCTGGCTGTATGCTTTCAGCTAGCGCGACTGCTTCCACACCATTTTTCGCTTCCCCCACAACCTCAATATCTTTCTGTGTCTTTAAAAAAAATAATAATCCTCGTCGGACTACATGATGATCATCTGCAATTAGTACACGAATCATTTTTACTCCCCCCTCAATATGGCAGGCGGATTAGCAGCTCCGTTCCCTTGCCAATTTCGCTTACCCAGTCAGCTGTACCCCCCACCGATTTAGCTCGGTCTTTTATCGATTGTAAGCCTATCGATAGGAGCTTTGTATTATGATCAATTACGAAGCCTCGTCCCTCATCACGAATGACTAATAATATATCAGTAGCTGTTACCGTAATATAAAGTGCCGCTTCAAGCACACCAGCATGGCGACGCACATTATTAAGCGCCTCCTGTGCTACACGAAACAGTGTTTCTTCTATACGAGATGGAAATTGTAAAACACCAGATACAGTTACATGAAGCTTTAATCCGAGCATTTCAGCATACACTTTTATCGCTTCTAACAGTCCATTCTCTAAACCTTTTGGTCGTAGTTGCCAAATGAGTGCACGCATTTCTGTTAAAGCATCTTGCGTTAAATGCTGTATCTCCTTAAATGTTTCCTTTACCTCAGTGTCGTTACTCATCTCAATGCCAGCCCTCGCCGTTAATGTTACGGAGAAAAGAAGCTGATTAACAGAATCATGTAAGTCCCGCGCCAGACGATTGCGCTCCTTCACTAGTGCCATTTCCTGCTCCTGCTTTGTCAATAATATACGCTTAATGGCAGAGCCCATTTGAAAGGCAACCGATTCCAGTAATGCTAGCTCTTCCTCTGAAAAACGCACCGTATTCTTCGATGCTACATTCAAAACACCAAATCGTTCCTGACCTGATTGCAGAGGGACCGTTGCATGATGTGTAATTCCTTCGTGATCGCCAACATTTGCAGCAATTGCACTTTCGATCCTTTGACATTCAATAATATTAGAAGCTTTTTTTAATTCTTCATTGCGATAACGGGATACACACCAGCAGCCTCCCTTTTTTAAATAGTGGCAATTTTTATGTTCGAGTGCCTCTGGTAAATTTTCATGGACAACAAGCTCTGATCGTCCTTTTTCATCAATAAAAAATATCCAGCCCGTTTCAAAATTTGTACCATTTAAAAACTTCACAAGCGCGCCTTTTAAGGTAGTGATTATTTCTGTTTCTTCATTCAGTAACTCAGCAATTTCTTTTAAGATACTAATATTGGAGTGCTCGTTCTCTCTCACAAAAACACCTCTTTTTATTGGCATTACTTAGTTTAATGATAACATTTCCAAGTCAAAGGTGTCTGCCTGAGCCGTTCATACTTTAGACTGAATTTCCATTGTTTTTTATAAGTAATTGTTTGAACGTACTGACTAGGGAGCAATAGAAAAACTCAATAATTGAAACATTTTACTTCTAAATTCAAAACACATATAATCGTAACAAGTACATCGTTAATATAAAGGGAGTTTTTATATGTCAAAAAAAGAGGAAAATACCTTATTGTTTATTTGGATTGTCTCTGTCGTTGCAACACTAGGCTCACTATACTTTTCTGAGATTCGTCACTACGAGCCTTGTAAAATGTGTTGGATTCAACGTATTTTTATGTATCCAATAGCAATAATGACCACTATTGCCCTTATTCAAAAAAATCCACGTATAGTTGTAACAACGGCAGTATTCGCCGTTATAGGTGGCTCTGTATCACTTTATCATTATGGAATTCAGAAACTAAGCTTCTTAGCTGCTTCTGCTCCTTCTTGTGGTGCCGTATCTTGCACCGGTCAATACATAAACTGGCTTGGTTTCATTACAATCCCGTTTTTAGCATTAACAGCGTTTATTTTAATTGCAGGCGCAAGCTTCTATTTAATCAAATCGTTAAAAACTGCAAAATAAAATAATGTAACAAGAACGATAAGTACGTTTTTTGGTTTACAACATAATATCCGACAAAAAATTCGCGATATGCCTGTGAGATAGCGATTCAAGCCAGCCAGATTATCCAGTGGCTTTAACATCTGGTATCTTGTGAATCGTCCTTTTACAGAAAGAGAGCGGATTTTTTTGTACTAAATCTTTTAAAAAAGATGCTAAAAAAATGAGCAAGGGTGTTTTGATAGCCCTCATTCCACGGAGGAAAATAGATGTTTCAATATGAAATAAAAGACAATAATACAACGGTCGAGGAGCTACTACGTAATCATTGGCGACTAGGGAAAAAGTTAGTTCATGAATTACGTATGGAAAAGGCAGTCACTTCACTTGATGGAGAGCCACTACTATGGAAGGAGCCACTTCCAGCAGGAACAATCATTAAATTTTCATTTCCTATCCCTGCCTCTAGCTATAAGCCGACACCTGTTTGTGCGATTGATGTTGTGTATGAGGATGATCACTGTTTAATTGTTTCTAAACCAAAGGGCATGTCTACTCATCCTAATGATGACCGCGATACTCACACTTGTATGAATCATGTAATGGCACATATGAAAGAGCAAGGTCGAGACTATGCAGAGCATGTTCATCGCCTTGATAAAGGGACAGAAGGTTTACTTTTAATTGCAAAGCATCCACTGGCAAAATCAATTTTTGATCGTATGATTGAAGAAAAAACAATTATTCGTACGTACGCTGCAGAGGTGCAAGGAAATCTTCGTACTACATCGGGGACTATCGCTGAATCTATTGGTAAAGACCGCCATCACCCAACACGACGCGTCGTATCAAACACAGGTCAACATGCTGTAACACACTATGAAGTTGTTGCACGCTATAAACATTCTTGTGTTGTCCACCTTGTTTTAGAAACAGGCCGTACACACCAAATTCGTGTACACATGGCACATATCGGGCATCCTATTATCGGAGATACGATGTATGGCGCGCGCGAAACAGCTAGCGATGATTATGAACTACATGCCATTCAATTAGAATTCGAACACCCATTTTTAAATAAATTAATTATAGTAAAAGATAAATAATAGGCACAAAGCATTAGTACAGACCAAAGTCATGGTTTGTACTTTTTTTTATGGAAAATATCACTTTTTGATAGATTTATTGATTATGAGCCGTTTTAATAGAATCCGTTTTTTGGTTTTTCTACTATTTAAAGTATAAATTTACGAATTCGTATTTTCTTCATCTATTTTTTACAATAATTTTAATATTGATTTTCCAATATTGGTAATGACGATAGATTTCTTTCATGTTAGAATAGAGTAAATTGTCAGTCATCTGACATATAAATGAGGGAGGAAATCATTATTATGAGATGGGTTAAAAGTATTGCGGCAACAACTCTAGTTGCAAGTTTACTAGCTACACCTGGATTTGCTGCACATGCGGCTGAATCAGCACCAACAACTACTAAAGAGGGCTTTAATTTAACAATTTTGCACTCTAATGACACACATGCACACGTAGAGGCAGCACCACAACGAGCTACAAAAATTAAAGAACTACGTGCTGCTAATGCAAACTCATTACTATTAGATGCAGGGGACGTATTCTCTGGTACTCTATACTTCAATCAATTCACTGGAGAAGTTGATATGAAGTTAATGAACTTAATGGGCTATGATGCTATGACATTTGGTAACCATGAGTTCGATTTAGGGTCAAGCCCAGAAGGACATGCTGCTCTTGCAAATTTTGTTAAAGGTGCAGAATTCCCATTACTAGGCGGGAACCTAGATTTCTCAAAGGATTCATTATTTGATGGCTTACAATTCAAAACAGTAGCAGAAGATTTCCAAAATGGCAAAATCTATAACGGTATTATTAAAGATATAGATGGAGAAAAAGTTGGTATTTTCGGCTTAACAACTGAAGAAACACCTTCAATTTCAAGTGTTGCAAACGTACAATTTGCTAACTACATCGACTCTGCGAAAAAAGCAGTAGCAGATTTTGAAAAACAAGGCGTAAATAAAATTATTGCACTTACACACATTGGCTTTGATGACTCTAAAGACTTCGATAATGACCAATTACTTGCAGCAGCAGTAGAAGGTATCGATGTAATCGTTGGTGGTCATACACATACGAAATTAGATAAAGCTGTGAAAGCAGAAACATCATTCAAAAACCCAACAATTATCGTACAAACTGGTCAATACAGCGAAAACTTAGGTGAGCTTGATCTAACTTTCGACGATAACGGTGCTGTTGTTGAATACTTCGGCCAATTACATGCTTTAAATGATAAAGAAAATCCTGTAGCAGCAGACGCTGAAGCAGCTAAATTATTAGCACCATATAGTGCAAAAATCGAAGCAGTTAAACAACAATCAACAGGCAATACAGCTGTGTCAGTTCTTGATGGTAAACGTGGACTTTGGGGTGTTCGTGCTGGTGAAACGAATCTAGGTAACGTTATTACAGACGGTATGCTTGCTGGTGCTAAAAAAATCGATCCAGAAGTACAATTTGCTTTCCAAAACGGTGGCGGTATCCGCGCTAGCATTGACGCAGGAGATATCACTGTTGGTGAAGTAATGACAGTAATGCCTTTCGGTAATGCACTTGGTATCGTAAAATTAACTGGTGCTGAACTATATGAAATTGCTGAACATAGTGTTAAAGAATTCCCGAAAGAATCAGGTGGCTTCTTACATTTCTCTGGTCTACAAGTAGAATTTGATGGTAAAGCACCAGCTGGTAAACGCGTTAAATCTATTAAATTAAATGGTAAAGAGCTTGATAAAGCAGCTTACTATAAAGGTGCAACAAACACATTCACTGCTAAAGGTGGCGACGGCTATGAAACACTAGCAAAAGCTTACGCAGATGGTCGTGTAAGTGAACCTGGTACAGTTGACTTTGAAATGTTCATCGATCATTTAAACACACTTAAAAAAGTAGACGCTAAAGTGGAAGGTCGCATTATCGCTACAATTCCATTTACTGATATTGCAAAAGGCTCTGAAACTGAAGGTTACGTTCGTGATCTTTACTACCGTGATTTAACTCAAGGTACATCTGCAACAACATATTCACCAAATGCTAACTTAACTCGTGCACAAGCTGCATCATTTATTGCTCGTGTATTAAAACTTGAAGCTAAAGGTGAAGCAACATTCTCAGATATTACTAGTTTAGAAGCAGCGACACAAAAAGAGATTACTGCACTTGCAGAAGCAGGCATTGTACAAGGTCAAAATGGCAAATTCAATCCTACAGCAAAAGTAACTCGTTCTCAACTTGCTTTAATGTTTGCACGTGCTTATAACTTACAGCATGATGCAAAAACTGGATTAACTGCTGATTTCAGCGATATTTCTAAATACAATGAAGAAACACAAAACGCTATCGCACTTATGCAAGATTTAAAAATTGCTAGCGGTTCAAATGGCAAATTCATGCCTAATAACAATGCTACACGTGCACATATGGCAAAAATGCTTTCAAACTACATTCCTTATGTAAAAGAATCTAAATAATACTACACAAAATCCCGCTTCAACAAGTTTGATAGCGGGATTTTCTATGGTTAAAAATTAAATTTAAAATTATCTGGATCTTGACCAAAACGTTGATTACGATTTAACGTTGCCATTTTATCCATCTGTGCTTGCGTTAATTCAAAATCGTATATTTGTGCATTTTCCTCAATACGACTTGGTGTTACTGATTTTGGAATAATCAGCGTATCCTTTTGCAAATGCCAACGAAGCACTACTTGTGCAGCTGACTTCCCTAGCTCTTGTGCAATTTCAAGAATTGTTGGATTATCCAGCACCCCTCCGCGCCCTAACGGCGACCATGCTGTAACAGCAATTCCATGCTCTGCACAAAATGCCTTTAATGCATCTTGTTGTAAGTAAGGGTGCAATTCTACCTGATTGACCATTGGCGCGATATTAGCTTTTGATAATAGTTTTTGCAGGTGATGTTCATGATGGTTTGACACACCTGTTGCTCGTAGTAACTTTTCATCATACAAACGTTCAATCGCTCTGTATGTTTCCTCATATGTTTCAGGCACTACCCAATGCGTTAAATATAAATCTAAATAATCCATATTTAATTTTTTCAATGATACTTCAAAAGCACGTAGCGTCGCATCATATCCTTGGTCAGTATTCCAAACCTTTGTTGTCACAAAAATATCCTCGCGTTTAATGCCTGAGTGGCGAATTGCCTCACCCACCTCTGCCTCATTACCATATAACGAAGCAGTATCAATCGCACGATAGCCCACTTTCAACGCCTTATCAATAGCATGTAACGTTTCATCACGTTCTGTCATTTTGTATACGCCTAGACCAAAGCGAGGCATCTCAATACCATTTGTTAACGTTTTTGTTGATTGTAAATTCAAAAACATCAGCCCCTTTCTTTTCCTAGTTTCATTATACAAAAAATTGGATTAAAAATAATGTTTTTCTTGCGCGGGTATTTTGCCCTACTTCGCGGAATCCTCGCCTTGCTCCGCGGTATTCTCGCCCTGCTTTGCGGAATCCTTCCTCTGCTCCGCGGAATTCTCTCCTTGCTTCGCGGAATTCTACCTCTGCTTCGCGGAATCCACTCCCTGCTCCGCGGAATCCTCACCTTGCTTCGCGGAATTCTACCTCTGCTCCGCGGAATCCTTCCTCTGCTCCGCGGAATCCTTCCCCTGCTTCGCGGAATTCTCGCCTTGCTTCGCGGAATTCTACCTCTTTTCCGCGGAATCCACTCCCTGCTCCGCGGAATCCACTCCCTGCTCCGCGGAATCCTCACCTTGCTCCGCGGAATCCACTCCTTGCTTCGCGGAATCCTCGCCTTGCTCCGCGGAATTCTCGCCCTGCTCCGCGGAATCCACTCCCTATTCTCACGCCTGCTTTGCGTGAGGCTTTCCTATTGTTTGTCTTCGGGTTCTTCATCTACCTGGATCGGGTCTGCAATACGGTCATCCTCGGCAAGTTCTTGACCATCACGGAGATGCTCCATTTGTTTACCTAGATCTTGTAACTCTTTAAAATTTCTCGCCATTGTGCCGTTTTCTATATTCGGAACCTTTTTTTCCATTTTATCACCTCTATAATAGTTTTCCCGAAATATTAAAGTCTGAACCATTTCTGACATATTTTATTTAGCAAGGACGTTTCATTTTTATAATAGATAGGCTATACTAAAAAGAGATTTGCTTATAAACATGAGGAGGGTTCTTCCATGAAGTTATTATTAATTATTGGTGTAACTGTTGCTTTCTTAGCTGCTATTTTCACTGCTGGGTACGAAGGCGACTACAAAGCGGACAAATAATGCTCAAGAAAATCACTAAGTATGATACTTAGTGATTTTCTTATTTTTTAGAAGTAGCCATTGCGGTTACTTCTTTTTTTTCGGCTTCATAATTACTTGACTTCTACTACTTTATTAAATATACTTACTTACATAAAGTAACTTGATGATTAATAATAACTGGAAATTGGAGGTTTTCTTCTATGCATTTTCATGAAAAACCGAACACATATGTTACTAATGTTGAAATTAAAGTAAGTGATTTACAACGCTCACTAACATACTATAAAGAAATTATTGGCTTTAAAATTTTACAACAGGAATCTAATCGAGCTACCCTAACTGCTGATGGTAAAACAGCATTGCTAACTATTGTTCAACCGGAATCGGTCGAACAAAAAACGCGTACTACAAGTGGACTTTATCACTTTGCATTACTGTTACCAACACGTCGTGATTTAGCAAATATAATTACTCATTTCCGTCAATCAAGTGTGTACTTTGGCGCATCTGATCACGATGTAAGTGAAGCACTTTATTTACGCGATCCAGACGAAAATGGTATTGAAATTTATGTAGATCGTCCTGAAAATGACTGGACTTGGCAAAACGACCAAGTGCATATGGTAACTGAGCCGCTTAATATTCCTGCAATATTAGTAGAAGCTAATGGTTCATGGGAAGGTCTTCCTGCCAACACGGTAATGGGGCATATTCATTTATCTGTATCCAACTTAGCTGCTGCTGAGGAGTTTTATACGAAAGGCTTAGGCTTTGACATTGTCACACGCTATGGCGAGCAAGCATTATTTATATCTACTGGACGCTATCATCATCATATCGGCTTAAATACATGGTATTCTGAAGGTGCTCCAAAGCTTGGAGATAATCAGATTGGTCTAAAATCATATTCGCTTCGTTTGGATAATGAAGTGCAGGCAAATAAAATAAAAGCAAACTTACGCCAAATTGGAGCGTCTGTTATTGATATTAATGGCGGTTTCCAAACAGTGGATCCTGCTGGTAATGCTATTTTACTAAAATTTTAAGGAGGCTATCTTATGGAATTTGGTGTATATACATTAGCAGATATCGGGAAAAATCCAGTGAATGGCTATATGCCAAGTGTTAAGGAACGACTAGATGAAGTTATGCAATATGGGCAACTTGCTGATGAAGCAGGTCTTCAAGTATTTGGTGTTGGAGAGCATCATCGTTTAGATTATGCCATTTCAGCCGTACCCGTTGTATTATCAGCGCTATCACAGCGAACAAAAAATATTCATTTAATGAGTACGACAACTGTGCTTAGTACGGTTGATCCAGTACGCTTATACGAAGATTTCGCAACACTCGATTTATTATCAAATGGTCGAGCTGAAATTGCCGTTGGACGAGGAGCCTTTATCGAATCTTTCCCGCTGTTCGGCTATGATGTGGATAATTATGATGCACTCTTTGAGGAAAACTTAGCATTACTTTTAAAATTAAACAAAGAAGAGCGTGTAACTTGGAGTGGACATTATCGCAAACCGCTTCAAAATGCTGAAATTGCACCACGTGCTAGTCGTGAAATTCCTATTCATGTTGGAGTTGGTGGAACACCAGAAAGTGCTATTCGCGCGGGACGCTATGGAGTTGGCTTAAACTTAGCAATTTTAGGTGGAGATCCAAGCCGCTTTAAGCATTTAGTTGATGTGTATCGTGAAGCATTGCACACAGCAGGACATGATATGAATAAAGCGAAAATCACGGTATCCGGTCACGCTTACTTTGCCGAAAGCTTAGTGCAGGCTAAGGAAGAATTTTATCCGTATTACTCAAATTATTGGCATTATGTAAATGCACAGCGCGGCATGCGTTATCATTTATCTAAAGAAGGTTTTGACGGTATGACGGCTGGCCACAATGCGCTATTTGTTGGTAGCCCGAATGAAATCATTGAAAAGATATTAATGCAGCATGAAATATTTGGTCATTCCCGCTTTATGGCACAGCTCGATATTGGTGCAGTACCATTTAAACAAGTAGCTAAATCCATTGAGCTGCTAGGAACTCAAATTATGCCAGCGGTCAATAAAGCACTAAAAGAGTAATTTAATTAGCAAAGAAGTTCGTCATTTTTGCTATCGTTGATGTCCGCTATGGCGGATACTTTCTGCGGGCACACCGTACGCAACCCTCGCTAACGCGCGGTTTGTTACGTCTTACTTTGCTTGTGCGTTCCCGCAGGAGTCGCCGCCTTTGCTACCACCAACTTGTGCACTCTGCTGAAGCAAAAAAGTGTTAGATTGATACAGTCAATCTAACACTTTTTCTCATTTCTTAGTGTAAACCTGGGTAGCCCTGTTGTCGTAAAGCCTCGTAAATAACAATCGCAGCAGTATTTGATAAATTTAATGAACGTACATGTTCACTTTGCGGAATTCGTAGGCACATATCTTTGCGTTCATAGGCAAAATCTTTAGGCAAACCTGTCGTTTCTTTTCCAAACATAAAGTAGATATCCCGATCCTTATCACTAAAATCATGTGTAGTAAACGGTTCTTCACTATATGTTTCAATTAAATACACGTCACCTTTTTTAGATGCTTCTAAAAAATCCTCAAGTGAATCGTGGTACACCACGTTGACACTATGCCAGTAATCCAAGCCAGCACGTTTTAGCATTTTATCATCCGTCGAAAAACCAAGTGGACGAATTAAATGTAGTGAGGTATTAGTACCAGCACAAGTACGTGCAATATTCCCTGTATTTGCTGGAATTTCTGGTTGATATAAAACGATATGCAATGGCATAACGAAACACTTCCTTAGCTAAAAAATTGTAATCCTTTGTTTATCTCAACGAGTACTTCCTCGTCTTGTTCCTTTTTCTTTGCAGCAAGTAACGCTATTTCTGCTAGCTCCCCGCCAATCTTGCCTAATGCCCAAGCAGCCGTTCCTCGAATAACTGGTCGTTCATCTTTTTCTAGAAGCCCAATTAAATCAGGTACTGCCGCTTCCTCTTTAAAATGGGCTAATGCTAAAATGGCATTGCGTTGAATTGGCTTTTTACCGCGCCATGAGCCAGAAACATGTCCAAACTTATCTTTGAACTCCCGATTGGAAATTGTTAAAAGGGGTGTTAGTAATGGCTTTGCAAGCTCTGGATCAGGCTTGAATTCCTCATGTATCCAATTGATTTTCCCTTTATTTTTTGGACAAACTGTTTGGCAAGTATCGCAGCCATATAAGCGGTTCCCTAGATGTGAGCGGAATTCGTCTGGAAGATACCCTTTTGTTTGTGTTAAAAAGGCTATGCAACGCTGTGAATTTAGCTGCCCACCTTCGATTAATGCACCTGTTGGACAAACATCCAAGCATAAACGGCAATCACCGCATTCATCCTCCATTGGCTTATCGGGCGCAAACGGGATATTTGTCACTAGTTCTCCTAAATATACATATGAGCCAAACTCCGGTGTAATAATTGAGCAGTTTTTCCCGCTCCAGCCAATACCTGCACGCTCTGCTACGGCCCTATCAACAAGTGCACCTGTATCTACCATTGACTCAATGCGCACATTGGGCACTCGTTCTTCTAGCCAAGCTGCTAGTAATGCCAAGCGCTCTCGTAATGCAGTATGATAATCGACGCCCCAAGATGCTCTGCAAAATATGCCCCGTCGTGCCCCCTTTTTACCAATAGGAGCATCTTTCATCCGTGAAGGATATGCGACGGCTATAGCAACAATACTTTCTGCACTGTCTAACAATTGAAGCGGTTCCGTTCGTTTTTCAATATTGCTCTCTTCAAAACCTGATTGGAAACCAAGCTCCTGTTGACGACGCAGTCTATTCTTTAATTCTGTAAAGGGAGCTGCCGTTGTGAAACCTATTTTATCAACGCCAATGGACATTGCATACGCCACAAATTCTCGTTGCAGGTCATGTATGTTCATTTTATTTCCAACTCCTTACATGATATAATAATTAAAATAAATAAAGTAGGTGATTTTTTATGGAAGTATCACTTAATCCATCGTTGTTAACGCAACTTCCAGAGCTGAAAATCGGCATTATTCATTATACCAAAATTGTCGTAGCAGAATCGCCCCAAATGATTAAAGGTCGCTTGCAATTGTATCAGGAAAATCTCTATTTAGAAATGCAGGAACAACCTGTAACTGAACGTAAAGGCATTGCAGAATGGCGACAACTTTGGAAAAAGCTTGGCGCAGATCCGAACCGTTATCGTCACTCGACCGAAAGCCTCATGCGCAGAGTTAGTAAGCAAAATTATTTAACACCGTTTCATTCAGGTGTGGATGTAAATAATTTTTTCTCCCTTCAATATGAAATTCCAGTTGGCATCTATGATCTAGCTCATCTTAAAGGTAACGTAGAAATTGCACTTGGCAATGAAGAAACCGGCTATGAAGGCTTAAATGGACGCTTTAATACGTTAAATCATATACTTTGTAGTCGTGATGAGGAGGGACCATTTGGTTCACCGTTCGTCGATTCAAAACGTACGGCAGTCTCCGAGGCGACGACTGAAGCTTTACATATTTTCTATCTTCGTCCTTCCCTTTCAACTGAAGATGCCCAAAAGCTTCTTGCGTCTGCCGGTAAAATGTTCAATCAAATTCATGGCGGAGACTATCAAATTGCCCTTTTAACGAATACAACACCATCTACTACTCTATAAAAGGACGTGTTTTCATGATTAATCTTGCAGAAGCAGTTAAACTTAAAAGCATTTTAGCTAAAAAGGTTCAGGAACTTATTAGTGAGTTACATCGTAGTGCCTTTGTGACTGTTGAAAAAGGACAAACTCCTAAAACGAGCAATCGTCCAATGACTGTTGTTGAAGGTGAGCTGGCTCAAGTACGTCTTGATATACGGACATTAGATCGTCTTGTCTATGAGGCGAATATAAATAATACAGTAGACTTTAAGGGTGAGAAGCTCGCACTTGTAGAGGCCATAGAATTGGCTTCACAGCTTCGCGCGGAAGCTGAGCTATGTAAACATTTTGGCACACATGAGAAAGAAAGTGTACGCATGGGTTATGGTGAAGGTACAATGCTTTATGATATTGCTATGTACGAACCGGATGTATACCGGGAGCGTTCTCTTCAACTTGAGAAAGAAGCACATAAGCTCTCTAATTTAATTAATGCCAAAAACTACAGCGTTGAAATACAATTTGACGATTCTCGCTATTTCTAAGCTCGGGGCGGTGAGACTCCAAACCGAGTCGGATGGCTGTTTTCAAAACTACTTAGGTAGACAACTAGAATAAACCAATAACATGTGACCTGTTACTTTATGACCGATGACCTATAACCAACCATTGGCAAAGGCATAACAAAACTCGAGCATATAATGATTTCAAAACGCCATCCGAAAACTCTCTTGCACCTTGTGTGTAGGAGAGTTTTTTTATGTCTATTTTGCCAATCAATTGGACAAACTTTATTTAGTACAATTGGAAGGAGCAATAGGTATGAACCATTCTCATGAAGAAAAAGATGATACATTAACAAATCGCCAAGGCCACCCTATTACAAACAATCAAAATTTACGAACTGTCGGAAATCGAGGACCAGCGACGCTTGAAAATTACGATTTCCTTGAAAAAATAAGTCACTTTGACCGTGAGAGAGTTCCTGAACGTGTCGTACATGCTCGTGGAGCAGGTGCACATGGCTACTTTGAAACATACGGAGTTGTCGGCAATGACCCTATTTCTAACTATACAAGAGCAAAAGTGTTTCAAGAAAAAGGCAAACAAACACCCGTATTCGTCCGCTTCTCTACAGTTATCCACGGAGGGCATTCTCCAGAAACTTTACGAGATCCACGAGGCTTTGCTGTAAAGTTTTATACGGAAGATGGAAACTGGGATTTAGTTGGAAATAATTTAAAAATCTTCTTTATTCGCGATGCTATGAAATTTCCTGATATGATACATGCTTTTAAGCCCGATCCAATTACAAATATTCAAGATGTCGAGCGCTTCTTCGATTTCTGCGCAAGTTCTCCCGAATCCTTCCATATGGTAACCTTTGTTTATTCACCTTGGGGTATTCCAGCTAATTATCGAATGATGCAAGGCTCAGGTGTCAATACGTATAAATGGGTTAATAGTGAAGGCAAAGGTGTACTTGTTAAGTACCACTGGGAGCCATTACAAGGCATTAAAAACTTAACACAAAAAGAAGCAGAAGAAATCCAACAAAAAAATTTCAACCATGCAACACAAGATTTATACGATGCTATTGAACGTGGCGAATATCCTGAATGGGAGTTAAACGTGCAAATTATGGAGGATGGTCCTCATCCCGAGCTTGATTTTGACCCACTAGATGATACGAAACTTTGGCCAAACGACAAGTTCCCATGGTATCCAGTAGGAAAAATGGTGTTAAATAAAAACCCAGAAGACTATTTTGCTGAGGTGGAACAAGCTACTTTCGGAACAGGTGTCCTCGTTGATGGTTTAGATTTCTCCGACGATAAAATGCTCCAAGGACGTACTTTCTCTTATTCTGATACGCAACGTCACCGAGTTGGTGCCAACTATTTACAACTTCCTATCAATGCACCTAAGAAACGTGTAGCGACCAACCAAAACGGTGGGCAAATGCTGTATAAACGAGATTTAGCACCTGGACAAAATCCACATATCAACTACGAGCCATCAATGTTAAATGGTTTAAAAGAAGCCGCTCAAACAGCGAAGGAATACACACCATTTATTGAAGGGAATCTTGTTCGAGAATCCATTGATCGCCAAAGCAATACGAAGCAAGCAGGTGAAACCTATCGTAATTTTGAGCAATGGGAACGCGATGAACTGCTGGAAAACTTGATTAGAGATTTATCGACTTGTAATATGGCGATTCAAGAGGCAATGATTGCATTAGCTTCAGAGGCAGATGAAGAATATGGTCGCTTATTAAATGAAGGTTTACAAATGGCACAAACCAATGCATCCTCTGCAAAACCTCTCGGTAATATTGACGGTGATAACGCACCTAAAGAGGCTATCGAAAAAGGACATGATGCCGAACCATATTAAAAAAAAGTGACAGGCACTCAAACAATTTTTAATTTTCAGATAACAATAAAATAAAAATCCACTTATACTCCTTTCGGGAATGTACAAAACGTAAGTTGCAACAAGCCTCGCTTTAGCGAGGGTTGCGTTCTTACTTTGTGCCCGAGAAAAGCAAAGTGGATTTTTCTTTTTTTTAAACTAGTGCCAGGCACTCAAACAATTTAATGAACACCTGGTAAAAGACGAAGCGTTTTTTCCTGTGCATCTAAAATTGCATCGACCCCTAATGGAATAGCAATATTCGTTGTTTCATGCCCGATTTTAAAACCTGCTACGACAGGTATTCCTAAATCGCTAAAATACTCTTTCATTAACGTTAGAAGAGCATCATCACTTGCTTCTGTTTGCGTAAATGAACCAATAACTACACCTGCTAATTGTTCTAGCTTTCTTGCTTGCTTTAACTGCTGTAACATAGAATCAATCCGTGGAATCGTTTCTGCAATGTCTTCTATCACTAAAATTCTACCTTCAGTATGGACTTCAAATTTTGTGCCCAAGGTGCTGACTAAGCGACGTAAATTACCGCCTATAATTGGTCCACGTGCTATCCCAGGTGCAATCGTTGTTAACGGCGAAATAGCCTCAGTATACTGTATTTCCATCGGAGTAAACAACTGTAAAAACATCTTTTTCGATAAATCATCCATTTTATCTGTAGCCATTAGCAAAGGTCCATGGAAGGTCACTATATTTGCATATTCATTAATTGCACAATGCAAATATGTAAGATCAGAGAAGCCCCAGAAAATTTTTGGGTTTTCTGCTAGTAGCTCATAATCAATTTTACTAGCAATTCGCGCAGAGCCATATCCACCTTTTACACAAAAAATTGCCTTCACCTCAGGGTCTCGAACCATTGCATGAAAGTCTGCAAGTCTCACTTCATCACTACCTGCTAAGTAGTCATGCTTCGCCGTAATCGTGTCCCCTATTTTATAGCGGAGGCCTAACTCATCTAGAAAAGCTAATGCATCTCCTAATTTTTCTGGCTCCTCAAGACTGGACAAACATACAACACCAACCGTATCGCCTTTTTCTAAATGTGCGACTGTACTTATCACACTACCCCCTCCAATTCTATCTCTAATTCTAGCATATGCATCATTTATCAGACTAAAATAAAAAAGCGTAGACTGCAAAATGAAGTCTACGCCTTAATTTTTTATTTTGTACCACCGTAAATAACAGTAACATTAGGATGATTTAATAATCTGCTAGCTGGGAACGTTTCTGTTACTTCCCCGCCTCGTAACTTTTCAATAGCTTCTAGCTTCTTTTCTCCAAATGCAATGAGAACAATTGCCTTCGCATTCATAATAGATTGGATACCCATTGTAATAGCATGCGTAGGTACTTCCTCTGGACGATCAAAATAAATAGCATTTTCAGTTCGCGTTGATTCTGTAAGTTCGACAATGTTTGTAAGCGAATCAAATGACGTACCAGGCTCATTAAAGCCAATATGTCCATTTACCCCAATACCAAGCAGCTGTAAATCAATACCACCAGCTTCCGCAATTCGAGCATCATATGCTACACATTCAGCGGCTAAATCCTCCGCCTTACCATTTGGTAAATGTATATTTTCCTCATTGATATCTACATGATTAAATAAATTCTCATGCATAAACGTCCAATAGCTTGCAGGGCTAGTTTGTTCTAAACCTACATATTCATCAAGATTAAATGTTGTAACTTCCTTAAAGGAAATATCACCAGCTTGTTGACGCTTAACTAATTCTTTATACATGCCGACTGGTGAACCACCTGTTGCTAGTCCTAAAATGCTTGCTGGTTTTGCTTGTAGTTGCTCAGTAAAAATATGTGCAGCTACCTCACTCATTTCTTCGTAAGAATTTACTTCTATCCACTTTATTTCATTCGTCATTTATATACCTACCTTTAGAATCGTTATTTTTAACTAAAAATGGGAAATTCATTACTATCTAGTAGTGAATATATTAATTCTACAAGTTATTTAGCTGTATTTCTATTATTTTCTTTATCTATTTTTTACGTGTATTCTTTTGCTATTTCGGTTATGTTAATTAGTAAGGAAGTGAGGCGATTTTATGAATTCTCAAATACAACAATATTTAAATTATCTTCAATTTCAAGGATCTATAGAGCCGTCTATCAAGCTACTTGGTCAATTACAAACAAAACATCTACATACAATACCCTATGAAAATTTAGACGTTGCCTTGAAACGCGGCATCTCCTTTGCTATTCCTGATCTTTTTCAAAAAATCATTGTTCAACGACGCGGAGGCAATTGCTTTGAACTAAATATTTTATATAGCTGGTTACTCCGTGAGCTCGGTTTTTCTGTCACAAATCGCTATGCACAATTTTGGCGCAATATGGATGCGAATACACCACTTGAAGATGTCCCTATGCATCAGCTACTTCTCGTCCAATTTGACGGTGTACCTTATATCTCTGACGTTGGTGTAGGTGCACTAGCCCCATGTAAACCAGTGCCGTTAATTGCTCACCACGAACATCGAGAAGGTAATGAGCTATACAAAATTGAATGGGATGACACGTACGGCTGGATGCTTTATGAGCAAACACCACACAATTGGCGTCTACTTTACAACTTCACAGATAACGATAACGATGCCAATTTTGCCCCACGGCTTTCACACCAAAAAAATAAAATCGCAATGATTCGCACTCCTTCTGGACGACATACTATGTTCAATAATGAATTTCGTATATATGAAGGGCAATCTTTAACAACTTATACAACACATACTGAGCAAGAGTGGCAGCAAGCTCTTGAACGTTATTTTCATATATCGATCACTTAAAAAAGGATGCATTGTTGGAATGCATCCCTTTACGCTTCTAATTTGCTGTTCGTTTTAGCAACTCATATACTACTTCGCCATTGTGAAGTTCCTTGACTAAACCAATACCGTCTACAAAATAATAGGTTTTCACTACATCAATATATTTAAAACTTTCTTCTAGTACAGCTACATTTTTATAGTTAACACCACCTGCTCGAACCGTTCCATCCGTCGTTTGAACAGTTATACGATTACCGTTAACTGGACCTTCATCGTCTTCGTGAACAATTACGCCAATTCTTAGAGGAAGCCCTATATAGAAGTCGTAATGTGAGCTATATTCTTGAGCAATTGCTTGAGCATATACTGAGCCATCATAATATAATAACTCATCATTAAACTGCTTATTATTGGTCATATTAGCAATTGACCAAACATCGTTTTTATTATCATTATGGCTGTATTGATAATTTAATGTATATCTTAGGCCATCATCTGGTGAGTAAAATGCATAGGTGTATTTATTTGCAGGATCCTTTTGTAAATTTGGCTTTGAAAGGGTCATGGCACGAGCAACAAATGCTGAAAAATGTGCACGTGTTAATGGCAATTTAGGTTTAAATGTACCATCCTGATAACCGCTCGTAATATTATTGTTCGCTACCGCTAATATTTCCTTATAACCTGGTGTTTTCTCCGTAACATCCGTAAAATAATAAGGGCTCGTTCCCTTTAATTTAAAAGCACGTTGTAAAACAATGGCCATATCTGCTCTCGATAGCGTCCCATTCGGATTAAATTTCTTTGTTGCCTCGAATATGCCAGCATTTTGTGTAGCAGCGATTTCTTTATAGTAGACATGTGATGTCGGGACATCTTGATACTTCGGATTTTTCACATTCGTCGTTTTCAATCCTAACGCACGAGTTAACATGACAGCTACTTGAGCTCTTGTTACATATTCATTCGGTTTAAAAGTGCCATTAGGATACCCTTTAATAATCCCACGTTCAACTAAATAATCTATTTCCGTATTTAACGTATTGTCAGATGACACATCTTTAAAACTAGCTGCATATACCGGCTGAATCTGTAATAACCCAAAAATCATAACTACAATCAACATCCTACTTATTTTCTTCATCCTATTCCCCCTATATTTACTCCCATCCTTGTTATCCTATTCATCAAGTAAAATAAATATTAACTAAAAAGACATTTTTAATAGTTTTCTTGCATTAGTATCTAAGTATTCCATACCCGTTTGAAAATGTGCTTACACTTCTAATAGAGTTATAGCTCTTGTAAAATAAAAAACCTCTGCAAGACTTTGCAGAGGCGTTAAAGTTTATTCATTTTTCTTATTTTGAATTAAACCAAAACCTAGTCCAGTAGGGTCTACTAAATACGCAAGATAAAATTCATCAAATTCCATTTTTTCTCGGACAATAATAGCTCCCTCCTCCATAGCTTTTGCAATAGCGTCATCAATTGAATCTACTTCAATTTGCACGCGTACTCCATGTGGATAATCGATGCTTTTTTACCTTGTACTGTTTCAGAATATAAAAAAAAGACCTCAACAGAGTTGTTGAAGTCTTTTAAATTTACTTTGGATACCGGTGGTCGGGGTCGAACCGACACTCCAAAGGAACACGATTTTGAGTCGTGCGCGTCTGCCAATTCCGCCACACCGGCATAATACTTTAGAGATAAAAAAAATCGGAGTATCCGATTAAGTAAAAAATATGGAGGCGGCAACCGGATTTGAACCGGTGATAAAGGTGTTGCAGACCTGTGCCTTACCACTTGGCTATGCCGCCATATTATTGGAGCGGAAGACGAGGTTCGAACTCGCGACCCCCACCTTGGCAAGGTGGTGTTCTACCACTGAACTACTTCCGCATAAATGGCTGGGGTACCTGGATTCGAACCAGGGCATGACGGAATCAAAATCCGTTGCCTTACCGCTTGGCTATACCCCAACAATGGGGCGACTGATGGGAATCGAACCCACGAATGCCGGAACCACAATCCGGTGCGTTAACCACTTCGCCACAACCGCCACTGCTTTATAGTTTTACGTTAATTTTATATTAAATGGGGCGACTGATGGGAATCGAACCCACGAATGCCGGAACCACAATCCGGTGCGTTAACCACTTCGCCACAACCGCCATAAAATTAATTGGCAGGGGCAGTAGGAATCGAACCCACATCAAAGGTTTTGGAGACCTCTATTCTACCGTTAAACTATGCCCCTATAAAAAAACTGGTGGAGGGGGACGGATTCGAACCGCCGAACCCTAAGGAGCGGATTTACAGTCCGCCGCGTTTAGCCACTTCGCTACCCCTCCGGGAAAACATGGTGCCGGCTATAGGAATCGAACCCACGACCTACTGATTACAAGTCAGTTGCTCTACCTGCTGAGCTAAACCGGCAAAAAAACCTGATGGGTCAGGACGGAATCGAACCGCCGACACTTAGAGCTTCAATCTAATGCTCTACCAACTGAGCTACTGACCCATATTATTATTTTGAAAAAATGGCGGTCCCGACCGGGATCGAACCGGCGATCTCCTGCGTGACAGGCAGGCATGTTAACCGCTACACCACGGGACCATTTTGGTTGCGGAGACAGGATTTGAACCTGTGACCTTCGGGTTATGAGCCCGACGAGCTACCACTGCTCCACCCCGCGACAATACTATTTGATTTTAAAAATGGTGGAGGATGACGGGCTCGAACCGCCGACCCTCTGCTTGTAAGGCAGATGCTCTCCCAGCTGAGCTAATCCTCCATCTGGGTATTCGTTATAAATGGTGACCCCTACGGGATTCGAACCCGTGTTACCGCCGTGAAAGGGCGGTGTCTTAACCGCTTGACCAAGGGGCCTTACTAATTGGAATCGTAAAGTGCTGGCGGAGAGTAAGGGATTTGAACCCTTGAGACAGTGTTAACCGCCTACACGATTTCCAATCGTGCTCCTTCGGCCACTCGGACAACTCTCCAAGAATGGCTCCGAAGGCAGGACTCGAACCTGCGACAACCTGATTAACAGTCAGGTGCTACTACCAACTGAGCTACTTCGGAATAATGTTATTATGTATAGCCTAGCGACGTCCTACTCTCACAGGGGGAAGCCCCCAACTACCATCGGCGCTAAAGAGCTTAACTTCCGTGTTCGGTATGGGAACGGGTGTGACCTCTTTGCCATCATCACTAGACTATTTAAAAGACAAGATTCATTATAACATAAAATGTTATAAATGCAAGCTTTTTTCAAAGCTTTCTTGTTCTTTCAAAACTGGATAAACGTTTCATTGAATGTTTCAAACTTTTTTGGTTAAGTCCTCGATCGATTAGTATTCGTCAGCTCCATGTGTCACCACACTTCCACCTCGAACCTATCTACCTCATCGTCTTTGAGGGATCTTACTTACTTGCGTAATGGGAAATCTCATCTTGAGGGGGGCTTCATGCTTAGATGCTTTCAGCACTTATCCCGTCCACACATAGCTACCCAGCGATGCCTTTGGCAAGACAACTGGTACACCAGCGGTGTGTCCATCCCGGTCCTCTCGTACTAAGGACAGCTCCTCTCAAATTTCCTACGCCCACGACGGATAGGGACCGAACTGTCTCACGACGTTCTGAACCCAGCTCGCGTACCGCTTTAATGGGCGAACAGCCCAACCCTTGGGACCGACTACAGCCCCAGGATGCGATGAGCCGACATCGAGGTGCCAAACCTCCCCGTCGATGTGGACTCTTGGGGGAGATAAGCCTGTTATCCCCGGGGTAGCTTTTATCCGTTGAGCGATGGCCCTTCCATGCGGAACCACCGGATCACTAAGCCCGTCTTTCGACCCTGCTCGACTTGTAGGTCTCGCAGTCAAGCTCCCTTGTGCCTTTACACTCTACGAATGATTTCCAACCATTCTGAGGGAACCTTTGGGCGCCTCCGTTACCTTTTAGGAGGCGACCGCCCCAGTCAAACTGTCCGCCTGACACTGTCTCCTGCCCCGCTAAGGGGCATGGGTTAGAATTTCAATACAACCAGGGTAGTATCCCACCGACGCCTCCTTCGAAGCTGGCGCTCCGAGATCTCTGGCTCCTACCTATCCTGTACAAGTTGTACCAAAATTCAATATCAGGCTACAGTAAAGCTCCACGGGGTCTTTCCGTCCTGTCGCGGGTAACCTGCATCTTCACAGGTACTATAATTTCACCGAGTCTCTCGTTGAGACAGTGCCCAGATCGTTACGCCTTTCGTGCGGGTCGGAACTTACCCGACAAGGAATTTCGCTACCTTAGGACCGTTATAGTTACGGCCGCCGTTTACTGGGGCTTCAATTCGCAGCTTCGCTTGCGCTAACCACTCCTCTTAACCTTCCAGCACCGGGCAGGCGTCAGCCCCTATACGTCACCTTACGGTTTTGCAGAGACCTGTGTTTTTGCTAAACAGTCGCCTGGGCCTATTCACTGCGGCTCTCGTGCGCTTGCACGCTCAAGAGCACCCCTTCTCCCGAAGTTACGGGGTCATTTTGCCGAGTTCCTTAACGAGAGTTCTCTCGCACACCTTAGGATTCTCTCCTCGACTACCTGTGTCGGTTTGCGGTACGGGCACCTCTCACCTCGATAGAGGCTTTTCTTGGCAGTGTGAAATCAGGAACTTCGTCCATACGGACTCGCCATCACAGCTCAACGTTATAGTGTGCGGATTTGCCTACACACACGCCTTACTGCTTGGACGCGCACAACCAACGGCGCGCTTACCCTATCCTACTGCGTCCCCCCATTTCTCAAACGGTGAGGAGGTGGTACAGGAATATCAACCTGTTGTCCATCGCCTACGCCTATCGGCCTCGGCTTAGGTCCCGACTAACCCTGAGCGGACGAGCCTTCCTCAGGAAACCTTAGTCATACGGTGGACGGGATTCTCACCCGTCTTTCGCTACTCATACCGGCATTCTCACTTCTAAGCGCTCCACCAGTCCTTCCGGTCTGACTTCAACGCACTTAGAACGCTCTCCTACCACTGACATCGTAGATGTCAATCCACAGCTTCGGTGAATCGTTTAGCCCCGATACATTTTCGGCGCAGCGTCACTCGACCAGTGAGCTATTACGCACTCTTTAAATGATGGCTGCTTCTAAGCCAACATCCTGGTTGTCTGTGCAACGCCACATCCTTTTCCACTTAACGATTACTTTGGGACCTTAGCTGGTGGTCTGGGCTGTTTCCCTTTTGACTACGGATCTTATCACTCGCAGTCTGACTCCCGTGTATAAATATCTGGCATTCGGAGTTTGTCTGAATTCGGTAAACCGGGATGGCCCCCTAGTCCAAACAGTGCTCTACCTCCAGTATTCTCATCACGAGGCTAGCCCTAAAGCTATTTCGGAGAGAACCAGCTATCTCCAAGTTCGATTGGAATTTCTCCGCTACCCACACCTCATCCCCGCACTTTTCAACGTGCGTGGGTTCGGGCCTCCAGTAAGTGTTACCTCACCTTCACCCTGGACATGGGTAGATCACCTGGTTTCGGGTCTACGACCACGTACTAATTCGCCCTATTCAGACTCGCTTTCGCTGCGGCTCCGCCTTCTAAAGCTTAACCTCGCACGTAATCGTAACTCGCCGGTTCATTCTACAAAAGGCACGCTATCACCCATTAACGGGCTCTAACTACTTGTAGGCACACGGTTTCAGGATCTCTTTCACTCCCCTTCCGGGGTGCTTTTCACCTTTCCCTCACGGTACTGGTTCACTATCGGTCACTAGGTAGTATTTAGCCTTGGGAGATGGTCCTCCCGGATTCCGACGGAATTTCACGTGTTCCGCCGTACTCAGGATCCACTCTGGAGGGAATAAACTTTCGACTACAGGGCTTTTACCTGCTCTGGCGGACCTTTCCAAGTCGCTTCATCTAACTCATTCCTTTGTAACTCCGTATAGAGTGTCCTACAACCCCAAGAGGCAAGCCTCTTGGTTTGGGCTCTTCCCGTTTCGCTCGCCGCTACTCAGGGAATCGATTTTTCTTTCTCTTCCTCCAGGTACTTAGATGTTTCAGTTCCCTGGGTCTGCCTTCAAGACGCTATGTATTCACGTCAAGATACTACGCGATTAAACGTAGTGGGTTCCCCCATTCGGAAATCTCCGGATCAAAGCTCACTTACAGCTCCCCGAAGCATATCGGTGTTAGTGCCGTCCTTCTTCGGCTCCTAGTGCCAAGGCATTCGCCGTGCGCCCTTAATAACTTAACCTTCAACGGCTTCCAATCCACTGCGCATTTCGTTGTCAGCTTCTTTCGTTCAGTCAGTCACGTACGTAAGTACGCTCCTTCTTTCACTCAATTGCTTCCTAGAACTGCTTGTGTCTTGAAACCCTATTATTAGTTATTAAGCCTAAAAAACTTAATTTAAAAATAAATGTGTTTGTTACAATTTCAATGTCGTTTTATCCAGTTTTCAAAGAACAAGTTTTGAAGTATTTCATCGTAATGATGAACCTTCAAAACTGAACGCAAAACGTAATCTTACAAACCCAAGGTTTGTATTCCGAAAATATCCTTAGAAAGGAGGTGATCCAGCCGCACCTTCCGATACGGCTACCTTGTTACGACTTCACCCCAATCATCTATCCCACCTTCGGCGGCTGGCTCCAAAAGGTTACCTCACCGACTTCGGGTGTTACAAACTCTCGTGGTGTGACGGGCGGTGTGTACAAGGCCCGGGAACGTATTCACCGCGGCATGCTGATCCGCGATTACTAGCGATTCCGGCTTCATGTAGGCGAGTTGCAGCCTACAATCCGAACTGAGAACGACTTTATCGGATTAGCTCCCTCTCGCGAGTTGGCAACCGTTTGTATCGTCCATTGTAGCACGTGTGTAGCCCAGGTCATAAGGGGCATGATGATTTGACGTCATCCCCACCTTCCTCCGGTTTGTCACCGGCAGTCACCTTAGAGTGCCCAACTAAATGATGGCAACTAAGATCAAGGGTTGCGCTCGTTGCGGGACTTAACCCAACATCTCACGACACGAGCTGACGACAACCATGCACCACCTGTCACCGTTGTCCCCGAAGGGAAAACTGTATCTCTACAGTGGTCAATGGGATGTCAAGACCTGGTAAGGTTCTTCGCGTTGCTTCGAATTAAACCACATGCTCCACCGCTTGTGCGGGCCCCCGTCAATTCCTTTGAGTTTCAGTCTTGCGACCGTACTCCCCAGGCGGAGTGCTTAATGCGTTAGCTGCAGCACTAAGGGGCGGAAACCCCCTAACACTTAGCACTCATCGTTTACGGCGTGGACTACCAGGGTATCTAATCCTGTTTGCTCCCCACGCTTTCGCGCCTCAGTGTCAGTTACAGACCAGATAGTCGCCTTCGCCACTGGTGTTCCTCCAAATCTCTACGCATTTCACCGCTACACTTGGAATTCCACTATCCTCTTCTGCACTCAAGTCTCCCAGTTTCCAATGACCCTCCACGGTTGAGCCGTGGGCTTTCACATCAGACTTAAGAAACCACCTGCGCGCGCTTTACGCCCAATAATTCCGGACAACGCTTGCCACCTACGTATTACCGCGGCTGCTGGCACGTAGTTAGCCGTGGCTTTCTAATAAGGTACCGTCAAGGTACAGCCAGTTACTACTGTACTTGTTCTTCCCTTACAACAGAGTTTTACGAACCGAAATCCTTCTTCACTCACGCGGCGTTGCTCCATCAGGCTTTCGCCCATTGTGGAAGATTCCCTACTGCTGCCTCCCGTAGGAGTCTGGGCCGTGTCTCAGTCCCAGTGTGGCCGATCACCCTCTCAGGTCGGCTACGCATCGTCGCCTTGGTGAGCCGTTACCTCACCAACTAGCTAATGCGCCGCGGGCCCATCCTATAGCGACAGCCGAAACCGTCTTTTAGAATTGTCTCATGAGAGACAACAAGTTATTCGGTATTAGCCCCGGTTTCCCGGAGTTATCCCAAACTATAGGGTAGGTTGCCCACGTGTTACTCACCCGTCCGCCGCTAACGTCAAAGGAGCAAGCTCCTTATCTGTTCGCTCGACTTGCATGTATTAGGCACGCCGCCAGCGTTCGTCCTGAGCCAGGATCAAACTCTCCATAAAAGAAATTTGATTAGCTCAAATTGTTTTGCTGGCATCAATTTTGATGTCCAAAATTTTGTTTCGTTCACCAACGAAGTTAGTTAATAGAAACTATATTGATTACGTTTTGCTTGTTCAGTTTTCAAAGTTCATGTGTTTTGTCGTTTTTCAGCGACTTCTTTATCTTAACACCTTATTCAACTTGCGTCAATAACTTTTCAAAAGTTTTTTTCACTCGTTTTTAAGTGTTCTTGGTATGTCTTAGCGACAATTAATATAATACAATATCAATATATTAAACGTCAACACTTTTTTCAAAAAAATATCGAGGTATTTTCTATACCTCGATAACTAGCATACTATATGGCTTATTCAAATTCTATAGACTCTTTATCCACCTTATAATGCCGGTGGAATATCATTTCACTTTTTGCAACGACAGGTTCAATAAGTATGTAGCCTTTATCCACTAAATACTCTACAAATACTTCTAAGTCTACAGAATAGTTAACAAGCTCATGATGATCATGTAATTCTTGAATAGTCCATGTCTCTTTTGTTTGCATTACTTCTAATATATGTTGAGCTCCATCCTGTGTTCGTGAATGAATTAAAAACTCACTTGCTAAAAATAGAAGCTCTAATCGCTTTTCAATTGGCTCACTGCTCATAACAAGTTCTTCATATAACTTATAGATAGCAGGCTCTATCTTTTTCACTTGCGCCCATACCGTAACTTCTGGATAAAGCCCACTATCTATAATGGACAATCGCCCTAAATGATGCAATGAATCAACAACATGATTATAGGCATCCAGGTAGCTTCCCTTATCAAAATATTCTTTCCCTTCTAAATAACGTCGAATTAATTTTGAAAATTGAATACCCGTTTTAATTTTCCGACCGCTAAACGGGAACTCTTGTAGTTCAATTTTTAATTTATGAAGGAATTCATTACGATCAAACAACACTCTGCCAAAGAAAATCCAATCAACTACTTTTTTGTTAGAGCCGATTAGTAACCACTTGCGTAACAATTTCTCTGTAACAGTATGTAAGGCTACCTTATTCCCCTCATATAAATAATGCTTTGAGAAAACAGGTTGATCCGCTTCCTTCACAATAATTAGTAATATCGTATCGAATGTGTCAGTAACGTTACTTTGTTCTTCACGCTTCTCCATTAAAATGACACCTAATGTATTAGACTGACTCGCACGTTCTTGGTATATAGGGCGCAAAACTTGCTCCATGTTCAGTCCTCCTCTATTTGTTATATGACTTTATTTCGTTAAAATTTCGACATACTCTGAAAGTATTCCTTCTTTGCCTTTTAGTCAAAACTAAAATACTTTGTTCTTATATGTTATAGTAGATTTTAGATTGGGAGGCAAGATATTGTATGAAACCTTACAAAAGTAAAATTAATAAAATCCGTTCATTTGCATTAGCACTTATTTTTATCGGCTTTGTTGTTATGTATGGGGGAATATTCTTCAAAAACCATCCTATCCTTGTCTTAATCTTCATGACGCTTGGTTTACTGTGTATTATCGGTAGTACAGTTGTCTATGCTTGGATTGGCCTTCTCTCAACAAGAGCAGTTCAAGTAGAGTGCCCGAATTGCCATAAGCATACGAAGGTTTTAGGTCGTGTCGATATGTGCATGTACTGTAACGAACCATTAACACTAGATCCAACACTTGAAGGAAAAGAGTTCGATCAATCTTATAATAACAAAGCAAAAAATTCCTAGCCCTCATATAAGAGCTAGGAATTTTCTTATTATTACCACCACTACTATTATAGAAATAACCGATATTAGATGCTCACTATATATTTAGAAAGTTGTTTTTCTTTTAGACCAGCTATACCAGTTTTGTAAAATTTCTGTTGATTTTGCCTGTCATCGAATGATTGCATCATTTGCTCTACTAATTTTTGCGTAATCATATCGTTTACCTCACCAGAAGACTGTTCTTGTTCTTCTTGTTTTGAAATTTTCACTTCTCTTACAATTACTTTTTCGCCATTTTCTTTCGTTACTATATGGCGTATATAACCATTCTCTTTTTTTATTTCATATGTTGCTTTTCTTTTTTGGTTTGCTAAAAACAAATTATCCGATAAACGTTCTTCTTTTTTTAATGTACTAAAGTAATTACTACTCCCTAATTGTACATTCATTATATCCCTCCTATTAACTGTTCAATTGTCAGAGATACTCATTTGCTATGCTCCAATCTCCAACGCTTTATTCTTAACGTACATTATTTATATCGAGAATGTTCAGTCTATTTAAAGAAAATCTTTTTCGTTCCATTATAAAAAGCAAGCGAGCTAATGCCCACTTGCTTTTTTAAACGTTTTCATTCATACGCTTTCGTAAAAACTCCAAGAAAACTTATTGTACTTTCGCTGCAACATCTTTACATGCTGGACACGTGCCGTAGATTTCTAGACGGTGTGTGTGCACATCAAAGTCTGTTACTTGTGAAGCGAAGTGTTCGATTTCATCTAAACCTGGGTAATGGAAATCGACAATTTTACCGCAACATTCACAAATCATATGATAATGATCATTTGTAACAAAATCAAAACGGCTAGAGGCATCCCCATAAGTAAGCTCTTTCACTAATCCTACTTCACGGAATACACGTAAATTATTGTAGACAGTTGCCACACTCATATTCGGAAATTTTCCTTCAAGCGCTTTATAAATTTCATCCGCAGTCGGATGTGTCATCGATTGAATTAAATATTCTAAAATAGCATGACGCTGAGGAGTAATGCGTACACCAGTTGTTTTTAACGTGTCAAGTGCATCCTGTAAATGCGGTATAGACATCGTCATGCACCCCTTTTCATAAGTATTATTAATTTATAATTGTTACAATTAGTGTATCGAATTAAGCTAACATCTGTCAACTTCCGTCCTATACATCAGCTAAATTAAATTACTTTTTAATATCCTCTCGACAGATCCACTACATTTTCTAGAGCTGTCTCTCCATTTAACCATTTCATCAAACTAGGCTTAAAAATATCTAAACTGCGTTCCACATAGCGAGAAGAATGACTTGAAACATGTGGTGACACTATGACATTCGGACATGACCATAATGGACTATTTGCACTAAGTGGTTCTTCTTCAAATACATCTAATACTGCGTAGCCAATTTCACCTGTTTCCATAGCATGAATAAGTACCTTTTCATCTACTAAATTTCCACGGCCAAAATTCATGAAAATGGCATCGTTTTTCATTGCGCTAAAATGCTCTTCCTTCAATAAATACGTAGTTTCCGCTGTTTTTGGCAATACAGAAATGACGATATCCGCCTTTGGCAAAGCTTCTGTTAGCTTCGCGAAACTAACCATTTCATCCATATAAGGTGCTGCTTTACCTGAACGGTTACAGCCAATTGTAGTTACACCAAATGCTTGTAATAAGCGACCTACTTCCGAGCCAATCGCGCCAGGCCCTAATATAAGCGCTGTATTATCACGTAATTCAGTTTGTTTCCCTTTTTTCGACCATTCTCTTTTCTTCTGATGATCGTATAACCACGGCAATGCACGCTTAATTGCTAAAATATGAGCAAGCATTGACTCAGCCATAGGTGATTTATGAATTCCACGCACATTTGATACTAAAATACCTCGATCAATAATTGCTTGTGCTGGCATTTTTTCTACACCTGCCGAAGCAACGAATATCCATTTTAGTTTCGTTGCGTATTGCATATTGTCATCATTTAAATCTTCGCCATATGTAACTAGTACATCTGCTTTTTGAAGTTCATCCGTAGATAACCCATTTTTAAAAACAAAGTCACATTGTGAAAATTCCTCTACTAACGGTTCACGTAAATCGGGTCTTGGCTCAAACGTAAAATAAATTCTCATTTATGTTCCTCCTGATTTGCTAAATATGTGTATACTTCTTCAATATGATTTTTTACGCGTACTTTACGCCAAGCCTTTATAAGATTACCATCTGTATCAATTAAAAAGGTAGAACGTTCAATCCCCATATATTCGCGTCCATACATTTTCTTTAACACCCATACGCCATAAGCCTCCGCTACTGCATGATCCTCGTCCACTAATAGTGTAAAAGGTAGCCCATGCTTATCAATAAATTTTGTATGCTTTTGGACATTATCAGGGCTCACACCTATTATAACAGCGTTTAACTGACTGAAGTCTTCATGCTTATCACGGAAATCACATGCCTCTGTTGTACAACCTGGTGTCATATCTTTCGGATAAAAGTACAAAATTACATTTTTGCCCCTGAAATCTGCTAATTGTACGTACTCCCCTTTGTCATTAACAAGTGAAAAATCGGGTACTTTCTGTCCTTCTACTAATGTCATAACAATCTCCTCCTTTTGCATTTCTTATTTTACTCTAAGTAACAAATCAAGTCATATCCCTTATTTTCTTTGGATTTCTTACACTGATAGGTCTACAATAGATTAAGTATAATTACTTAGGAGGCATATTTATGAATCACTCAAAATCCGAAGCAGTACACGCAGAAGCGCTTTTACATATCGTTGGTGGTGTGAATAGCCCTTCTCGTTCATATAAAGCAGTTGGTGGGGGATCTCCCGTTGCAATGGCTCGAGGAAAAGGAGCTTATTTTTGGGATGTTGACGGCAACCGTTACATCGATTATTTAGCGGCATATGGCCCACTTGTTACAGGTCATGGCCATCCACATATCGCTAAGGCAATTTCAAATGCCGCTGAAAACGGGACTTTATTTGGAACTCCAACTGAATACGAAGTAACTTTTGCAAAAATGCTTAAAGAAGCCATTCCTTCAATGGATAAAGTACGCTTTAACAACTCTGGTACAGAAGCAGTAATGACAACGATCCGTGTTGCTCGTGCCTATACTGGCCGTACAAAAATTATGAAGTTTGCTGGCTGCTACCACGGTCACTTTGACTTAGTATTAGTAGCTGCAGGCTCTGGACCAGCTACATTAGGCACACCAGACTCAGCGGGTGTAACGACTGCTACGGCAGAAGAAGTAATTACGGTACCATTTAACAATCCAGAAGCATTTACTGAAGCGATGAATACATGGGGCGATCAAATTGCTGCTATTTTAATTGAGCCAATTGTAGGCAACTTCGGAATTGTTGAACCAAACCCTGGATTTTTAGAATTAGTGCATGCTACAGCGAAAGAAAAAGGTGCACTTACAATTTACGATGAAGTGATTACGGCATTCCGCTTCCATTACGGTGGCGCACAAACATTACTTGGTTTAACACCTGACCTTACTGCGCTAGGAAAAGTCATTGGTGGTGGTTTACCAATCGGTGCTTACGGTGGTCGCAAAGAAATTATGGATACAGTTGCGCCACTTGGACCAGCATACCAAGCAGGTACAATGGCAGGAAACCCTGCATCAATGCAAGCCGGTATAGCTTGCTTAGAAGTATTAGCTACTCCAGGTATTTACGATGAAATGGATCGACTTGGTGCGATTTTAGAAGACGGTATTTTAGCGGCTGCAACAAAACATGGTGTAACAATTACTTTAAATCGTCTAAAAGGTGCGCTTACAATTTACTTTACAGATGTGAAGGTAGAAAATTATGAGCAGGCAGAGAACACTGACGGAGAAATTTTCGGGCGCTTCTTTAAACTAATGCTTCAACGAGGCATTAACCTCGCTCCATCTAAATATGAAGCATGGTTTTTAACAACTGAGCATACAGAGGCAGATATTCGTGAAACAATCGAAGCTGTCGATTATGCATTTTCTCAACTATAATAGGGCGAAAAAAGGCGACTTTCATATGAGAGTCGCCTTTTTTATATTACGATATATAAATCTATGTATTTTCTAAGAACTTCCTTCTATAATGTAAAGAAGCATTAATTACGACTCGGCGTAATTGTATCCAGATTTTTTTGAGCCTGCTTGAGCTCCTCTTAAAATCTGAGACATCCGCTGAGGCCTTTAACTTGATTCACCCCCACTTATAGCAGTGGAGCACTTCTGCTGAAGCAAGTTAAAAATATTAGACAGAAAGGACATCGATTTTATTATGAAATTAGGTGCCCGTGTATTTAAAACTGGCGTAGCTATTGTCTTTGCTCTATTTGTTGCTGAGCTCCTGCAATTACCATCCCCAGTTTTTGCTGGAATTGCAGCAATCTTTGCGATTCAGCCGTCCATATATCGCTCATATCAAACGATAGTTGAACAAGTACAAGCAAATATAATAGGAGCCTCCATTGCCGTAATCTTCGGCCTACTTTTCGGTCACCACGTCGTGGCTGTTGGTATTGCAGTAATTATCGCAATAGGATTGATGTTAAAATTCAAGCTTGAAAAGTCACTGTCTCTTGCACTTGTTTCCGTTGTAGCCATTATGGAAATACAGGGTGATGACTTTCTTACGTTTGGTTTAATTCGCTTTCTTACAATTTTAGTTGGGGTTTTAGCAGCATTTGTTGTAAATCTTGTGTTTTTACCACCAAAATACGAAGTAAAGCTTTTCCGTAAAATTTACTTTTTACAGGATGATATTATTCGCTGGACGAGACTAGCTGTTCGTCAAGCTTCTGAGCATACTTCTACTAAAACGGCTTTAAACAAATTTAGAGAACGTATGCTTAGAGTCGACACACTTTATGAGTTTTTCAAGGAAGAACGAAATTACTTTAAAAATAAAAAATACGTCAAAGCACGGAAATTAGTTGTGTACCGTCAAATGATTACTACTTCAAAAAAGAGTCTAGAATTGTTACAACGTCTGCATAATCATGAAAACGAATTAGCACATTTACCGACACAGTTCCATTTAATGATTCAAGAGCGTCTAGACTTTCTGCTTACCTACCATGAGCAGCTGTTACTGAAATATACGGGGAAATTAAAGCCTGAGCATTCCGAATGGAGCAACCATATCGACTACATCCAACGCAATCAGTTAATGGAGATTTTTATCCATCAAGTGACCTTTGCGCACGAAGAAGGCGATACAGAATTTTCAAGCTATCACCTTCTGTATATTTTATCGCGTATTTTAGATTACGAAGAAAATTTAGAGCACTTAGATACATTAATTGTGTCCTATCAAAACTATCACGGTGAAGAAATCAACTTGGAAATTGAGGAAGAGTTTATTTAATAGGCCAATTAACAAAGCTATTTGGGCAATCCCTACCACTACTTTTCGTGCTTGGGGCTTGCCTTATAAACTTCTATGTACATGTTGACGGTACGGATTGCTCGCTTTCCGCGGGTGTTACTTAAGCCTCCTTCTCCGCTTCGCTTCGAAAGCCGTTTTCTCCTACGCTAAGGGAAAACGGCTTCTTTTTATTTTGTTTGGCTTATTCTAAAAGTCGATTCATTTTCGTACAGACCGTCATCCCCCTCCCCTCATCCTGATTAAATGCTTTATTCAACTCATTTTTCTGTGTGGATTCGTTACAACCTTTTGAATGAGACTTAAACTGGGCTACTGTGTATGTCGATACCAATCCCTGTTTAGATGTAAAAAAGACCATCGAAATGATGGTCTTGCATACTGTAGACAAATTCATAAATTAACGGATGAACCTTTCTTTGAACACTTACTTTACTTCTTTCATAAATAGTCTTACGTTTTCAGCGATTTCTTTAAATTTGGTATGGTGTAAATAATGTGATCCATCCATGGTTACTAGTTTTCCATGTACCGAGTCTTTAATCTGCTCTTCATGCAGAGGTAACCATCCTGCTACATCTTCATTATTCGCTTGTACAAAGAGAAGAAGTGGAAGATATTTAGGGAAGGTTAAACCTTGAGCCCCTTTAAAATTAGACGAAAAATGGTCCATCTCATTCAAGGTTGTGTCATTATACATGTTTTTATTTGAAATCATTTTCATTTGCTCTACGGTTTTTTCATCAAATGCCAGTCCAGCATAGGGGTCAGCACTGATTTTCATAGCCAATCTTAAGAGACCTGATTTTTTGAGATATGCAAACGTTTTTAATGGGAAATTCATATCCATACCCGGTTGTGTTGCAACACTGCTATCGATTCCGACAAATGCAGTCACCTCGTTTGGATATTTGTTCACATAATCAATTCCATAAATGCCTGTAATGGAGTGGCCCATGAGCATGTATCTGTTAATATGAAGCTGCTGTAGAGCTTCATGAACTTCACTTACAATGTTCTCCGTGGTCCGCTCTTTTTCAGTTTCATCACTTAATCCATAACCGAAAGGCTCTATCGCAACAACTTTGTAAAATGGAGATAATTCATCGATAAGAAGCTTAAAATCAAGCCCTGGAGTAGCTGTTCCATAACCAGGCAGGAGCACGATTGTTTCCTTGCCCTCGCCTTGAATTAACACATTCATGTTTTTCCCGTCTACAGATACATGCTGCCCGTAAGGCACGATTCGTTTTTGCTCCGAATGACTACTCATCACATTTACGGTATAAACAATACCTAAAAAGAGTACAATGGCTAGAACGATTGCTCCTATGATTTTAAGTAAGATGTTTCGCACTTTCTTTATTTTCGTTCCACTCGGCGTTTTCTTTTCCTCTTGTTGTATCACTGTCATCTTCTCCTGTCCTGATCTGGTTGATTGTCTTCCTTCATGTGCCTGTAATGAAACCTTAACAAATGAAGATGTACTCCCCATGACGACAATATGAACTGAATATGAACTATCAAAAAAATGCTACGGCTCTATATGCAAATAAGCTTGCATACGAGTCGTAGCATAGAGAATGAATCTAACTAATCTATTGGTGTAGTGATTGGCAAGGTGACAATGAAGGTCGTTCCTTGACCAAGTTCACTTTTCACTCGGATGTCACCTTGATGAAGCGACACAATCTGTTTAACGATAGCGAGTCCCATACCACTTCCGTCATACTTACGACTGTGGGAACGATCGGCCTTAAAAAAACGCTCGAATATACGCTTCTGGTCGTCAAGGTGAATACCAATACCAGTGTCGGATATTAGGATTGTCACGTTTTTGATATTTTGTTTAATGCTTACGTTAATTACGCTGGCATCCTCGGAAAATTTGATGCTATTTCTAAGGATATTCGTCCATACCTGATTTAACAGGTCATGGTCAGCCGTTACTTTAACTGTCTGTAAATCAAGCTCGAAATGTATATCGCGAGCAGACCATTGTGGCTGGAGCGCCACGATTATCCGTCTGATTTGTTCATCGAGGCTGAACGTGACGAGCTGCAGTTGCTTTGACTGCGATTCAAGCAAACTCAGCTTTAGCAGGCTATCGCTCATTTTGGACATCCTTTTCGCTTCAGCGATGATAATATCAAGATAACGGCTTCGTTCGTATTCTGAAAGATCAACTTGCTTAAGCACTAGAGCATAACCGGATATCGAAGTGAGTGGAGACTGAACCTCGTGCGACACGTTCGTTACGAATTCCCTGCGCATCTGCTCAAGTTGCTGCAGATCGTGCATCATTTCTTCGAAGCTGCGAGCCAAAGTACCCAGCTCACTCGTTTGCTTAATATTCAACTTGACGTTGAAATCTCCAGATGCTATCCGCTTGGTCGCTTTTGTCAGCTTTTTGATTGGTTTTACCAGGTATACAGAGGCAACTAGAATCAATAAGCTTCCTGCAATCAACGAACATGTTGCAAAGACCAATGCCCACTTTGTGACATAAGAGGACGAAGGAGGGGCGAGCGCTTCCAGAAATATCGCTTTCGTTCCCATTTCCGTTTTCAACGGCAACCCTAAGAGGACCGTGGCAATACCATTAGGAGTTTCTTGAACAACACCTCCATCTAATGCTTTCTTTAGTTGCTCCCTCGTCACAGGCGCAGGTTTGTGTCCGTGAAGTTTACCGTAAGACTTGAACTGACCCGTTGTTTCGTAAATTCGAATATAATAAGAATCGAGTTGCTTCATTTCACTTACGAACATGTCCGCTTCATGTAACGGAAGGGTGTTGTAAATCTGGACGATGTCTTGACCAAAGTTACGTAAGTTGGTTTGAGCATTTTCGTTCAATTTATCTTCGAATATCCAAGTTGACACAAAAAAAGAAATGATCGTGCCCCCGATGATGGAGACTAAAAATGTCAGGATAACACGTATATATAAGGATCTGATCATTCATAAACCTCAAGCCGATACCCAAGCCCGCGCACCGTTTCAATCCGAAAATCAGGTGTTGTCGCGAACCGTTCACGCAGCCGTTTAATATGTACGTCTACCGTTCGATCATCTCCAGCGTAATTGATACCCCAAATCTGATCGATCAACTGCACGCGCGTATAGACTTGTCCTGGTGTTCCAGCGAGCTTATACAGCAATTCAAACTCCTTTAGTGGCAACGTAAGCGTCTCCGTCCCTTTCGTCACCTTATAGGTCTGTCGATCAAGAATGACGTTCCCGAAATGGATCGTCTGCGTGGAGCCAATCTTGTATCGTTTGAGTAGTGCCCTAACACGAACCGTCAACTCTAACGGATCGAATGGTTTCGTTAAATAATCGTCCGTCCCAAGTTCGAAACCTTTCACTTTCTCCCATGTTTCTCCTCTCGCAGTCAGCATAAGTAAAGGTAGATCAGGATTGGCTCTTCGGAGCTCCTTGCTTAACGTCCAACCATCCATAATCGGCATCATAATGTCAAGTATGACAAGATCGACATTCGTTGAGTTGTAGACGGCCAGTGCTTCCTTGCCGTCCGCTGCTTCAGCTGTTTCGAATCCGTCGTTGCGTAGAAATAAACAGACGAGTTCGCGAATGTTCGCATCGTCGTCAGCAACTAGTATAGTAGGCATCGGTTCCCTCTTTTCCCTGTTTTCCACCGCATTATTTCAAGTAATCATTATACTATAAGCTAACATGTATGATGATTAACCAAAGTAATACAGTTTCTTGATTTATCGACCAGTAGAATTCATTTGTTTCTTTCCAACTAATTTGCCACTCAATTGACAAGGCTTCGCAAAGAAACAGGCGTGGTAAACCTGCAAATGAAGGCCAAAAGACAAAACAAACGTTTGAAGCTGACACCTTAATATGGTGTCAGCTTTTTTAGGCTTCACTATTTAATGCCATTAGTTGTTGTTCTATTTGTTGACGCTTAGTTGCTTGTTCAGCTCGTATTTGACGATAACTTGCAATACCAGTAACGATTGTCTCCCACATTTCTTCGAGCGTCATAGTCGTCTCACTTTGTTGCACATATTCTAAGCTTTGCAAAACAGCACGATTATTTTCTTCACCAAATTGCTTCATGCGCTTTTCAAAAGCAGCTACGGATTCCTGATGTAGCTGTTGCCGCTTTTCATTCACCGCATTCATAATACCTAATTTAAAAACGGGAATTGTCGTAATAAACGCTCCGTTTATTTGCTCCATTAACTCACTATTGCCATTGCGTAGCATATCCATTTGTGTTGCCCCTAAAATTGCTACCAAACGCGATTTTTCAAGCTCATCAATTTTTTGTGCAAGTGTTTCGGCAATTGCTTGTAAAGTTGTAAGCTCCATTTTAGCAATTTGATTACCTGCATCACTTTGTTTTTCATACATCGGAATTAGCGTTGTCTTTATCTCGTCTAGTTTCATTTCTGCTGCTATGATATATTTTTCAAGCTCCAAATAATACGACAAATTTTCGTTATACAAGCGAGCAAGCATTCGATTATCATTTGCCAATGCTTCTTCCATTAGCACAAATTGATAATGGACTTTTTCAATATCTCTACCAAGAGTATTATATTTAGCATACAAATCTTCCTTATTTTTTGGAGCTCGTTTAAACAGTCTCCCAAAAAAGCCTTGTTGCTCAATGACTTCTTTTTTATCAAACTTAGACATTAGCGCTTCAAGCTGTTTTAACAATTCATTGGATTCATTTACTTTTGAATGGGCTATCGTTTTTAAAATTTGGTCTGAGAAACGAGAAAGCTTAACTGCTGGTTCCTTCCCGAGCTCCGTTAATTCAAGTTTATTTTTAATATTGATATGATTTGCAATATGCTGTACTTCTGGATTTTGACATAGCTGTTGTTTTGTTTGATCTGCCGTTTCAGCTGTCAATCGTTCAAGGACAATAGCTCTATTTGACATCGTGTTCCTCCTTTCCAAGCCGTCAGAAGAAACGGTTAAATAATTTTTTAATCATTTTATCAGGCTTTGCCTTTTGTTGCTTTGGCTCTTCAAATTGTAAGTCAAACACCATATGCTCTAGACGATGCCCATCAAACGTATCCTCTAGCAAATGTTTTTCTATATCAAGCTTTCCTGTTGGATTGTAAAAAATAATATCCACGCCAAAACGATTTAAAAATGCTAAAAGAGCAATATCTTCTCGTGATAATGACGGCTGCTGCGGAGCTTGATAGAGCACCACTTTGGGAACTTCCTGAGCATAATCAAAACTTTGTAATAGGCGCAATATATCCTTTGGAATCATCGTCATTTGTTTGAATATAAATAATTGCAATTCGTACTGTGACTCATTTGGCTGCAGTTTCAGCATGGGCTGTTCACAGGACGTTTTAATTGTATGAGCAATTGCTGATTGTAGCTCCAATGTCAAATCATCATATTGCCACCAATCACTTTGCATAATCCGCTCCGTAGATAGTTCACCATTCACTAAACAATGTTTATAGTGAAAATGAAAATTAGCTCTACTCGTTTTTGCATATGGAAATTCATGCACAAATACAGCTTGTGGGCTAGCAAGCAGTTGATGCATATACCCCCAATATTCTTCACGGCTACTAGATACACCACTAATTTTCGCGAAAATTACAGGAATGATTACTTCATCCCTAAGCACCTCAAATTTCGGGCGAACCATCGCCTTTTCATTGGCATAAATAAAAATATCATCATATGTCATACGTAGTGTTAATGAACGCGGCAAATGATCTTTAAATTGCCATGGTCGATAAACACCAGAATGCTGGTCATGCATTAAGTGTTCAAAATGTTGGCTAGAACTATAGCCAACTGTAGCTTGGCGATCACGTAATTTATCTGGGAATGGCTGTAACGCTGTTTGACTTACATAGGAGTGCGTAACAGAAAATGCATCTGTCGGATCCACAGTAGCAAATTCATCAATCGCCGCTGGATGGAAGATTAACACATCGCAGCCAAGCTCCATTAATAATAGGAGAAAATAGCGCTGACTAATTGTTGTTTCACCATACCAAACGACCTTCGGAAAATCATCTGTCGGTTTCATCGCTTTTGTCCACTGAATCCAATGGTTTTTGAGCCACTTCACCATATCAATTAAAAAGCGTCGAAAGTCATTCGCTAGTAATCCAAGTGATTGCTGATCTCTGAAGCGCTCCACTACTCGCATCGTCACTAGCTGTAAATGACGATTCATCGAAGGATCATCATGCTTAGGAATTAGTTGATGACCATACATCATGGCAATCAGTCGATTAATCGACAAGCCTTTAGGGGATTGCTGATGTTGTTCTAAAATCGTTTGCAATGCCTGAAAATCCTTTTGCTCAATATGTTTGTTTAATTCTTCGCTTAAAATATGGACATTTGGATTTTGTGACATTGTATATAAGGAATTAAAATAATCATCTTCTTCTATCGGGACACCTAATATACGTACAGCAATACGACTAAAACGTACGTGTTGTGCTGTTACCTCGTAAACTGTTCGCGCGTTAGCTGTATCTTGGAAGGCTTGTAGCCAATCATAAGAATCTCTTTCTAATACCGATTCAATTGTGACTGTTTGCATACAAGCATCACCTCCTTACATCATACTTCCACAATCGGTTGCTTGGCAGCCAATTGTAATACATCTTCTAATAAATATTTTGTAAATGCTTCACCGCTATGAGCCGAATATACTGTGTTCTTTAGTATTTGAGGTTGTTTGTCTTTTAAGTCACCGTGGTATGGCGTATAACCCCTATCAGCCAAAGCGAGCATTCCATAATCCATTATGGAATCACCCGCTGCCAAGTGCATATTATATGTACAATGCTCCTTCAAATACGAAATTGCGGCTTCTTTCGTAAGCGCCTTTGGCATAAAGTACAATTTTCGTCCTTGCAGCAGTACATGCCAACCATGTACTGCAAAGTCTTGAATTATTGCCTGCACTTCGTCCTGCTGTAAAATATTACAATCCACATAATGAACATAAAATAGCTCATCAACATAGAACGATTGTTGAAGCCAATCATCTGATTTTATGCTATTAAATTGGCGTACCAAATCTGCTTGAGGAATTGAGGAATCTTCAATTCTTTTGCGTATAATTTTGGACCATTCCATATTAGGGCGTCCTTGTTCTATTATTGTACCCCCATTACTCGTAATTGCAAAAGTAGGACGCAGCTCTTTTATTACATGTATTCGTTCATACTGATGTATTGCACGTGTTGTAACAGGAACGAATAATGTTTGTTGGTGGACTTGTTGCAATAATGACATCGTTACTTCAGTCATCATACTAAGTGCTTCCCCATCTTTTCGTTCAGCTGTAATTGGAGCTGTATTTGGTGGATACTTATCCATCATGCGCTGTGAGTAAATAAGCGTACGATCTAAATCAGATGTAAATAGTAGCATGTCTTCTCTCCTCTACACTTCTTTTATTAAGCCACAGCATGCATAGGACATTTGTGGATATTCTTCAATTTCCACATTTTTTTCCTTAGCTAATAGTAAAATGTGCGCTAATTCATGCACATATTTAGGGTTAATTAAAATTTTCCAAGGGACTCTGCGAAGTAATACCCGTGTTGTTTCCCCAACTCCTGGCTTCACAAAGTTACTATTTGTTATGCCATAATGTTGTTGAATAGCAACAACGGTTTCCAACCCTTGCCACGTAATTGTAGATGGTATTCGTTCACGAAGCTGTTGCTCCACATCGTTCTCTACTTGTAAAAAATACGCGCTAATACGGTCAATATATACATTGGAGACATCAGCCACTTGTAGTTCTTTATAAAATTTTGCCCCGTGAAAATCATTTACATCCATGAACTGTGCATTCCATACTGTTCGGCTAACTAAGCCCGAAACGGTTGAATTTAAACATGCGGATGGTATTAAAAAATCAGTACGTGTACCATAGATCGCTGCACAATGTCCTGGATCAGCAAGTACTGCTAATGTCGCATCCAACTGTTTATTGTTTTGCTCATTAAAGCTTTCACACGCTTGTTGTAATTCTCTCGTAATCGCGCCTTTCCCTGTCCAACCATCAATAAATTGAATTTGTGCAAGTGGGTGCTGAGTAAATATGTATTTGATAGCGTAGTCATCAATACCCCGACCTCGGAGAATCGAAATAGTATAGTGAGGAACGTTCACGTTATAATGCATTTTTATATAACGCTTAATTAAAATACCAATAGGCGTTCCTGCTCTCGCTAAACTAACAAGCACTAAATGTTCTAAACCACGGCGCTCTACAATTTGTTGAGCCACCAATCCTACAGCAACCGCAATACGTTGTGCATAATCATCTAACGTTCGATAAAACAGGTTCATATATGCTTCAGAAGGAAGATACTCTACTGGCAACATTTCTGAATAGTGGGTACCCGATTGAATAAGTCGTTCACGCTGTTCATTATCTATTTCTAAGTTAACGTTACTAATATCTCGTAGTAAAAAGACAACATCTTCAGGTGAATAGCTTCCCATTTTATCTGGTTGCTTCATTTCATGCATTATTCAGTCCCCCATTCGTGCATACAAATCACATAAATATTTGCGTTACTTACAGATTTCAATGCATGTACTGCCCTTGCCACTACCTCTTCATTGGCTATACGTTCTATGACTAAAAAAAGTTCCGAATATGAATGGCTATGTAAGTTGTATAAGTAATTTTCAACACCATTATTTTCTGGACTTTCGAAAGCAATTTTTTCTGTTATTGTATAGGATGGATTATTTGCACAATAAATTGGGCTACGTGTCGTTGATTGGAAATAAACATCCTCTCCTAAACAAGTCGCTATCTGCATTGGCACATACATAAACTCCCCTGTACCGATGACAAGGGCTGGTCCATCTGTACGAAGCCCTCGTAACTGATCCGCGATAGTTTGATACAGCTTCTTTTGGGCAGCATGTTGCTCAGTCGTTAACATTAATCGACCTGTTGCTAACATATAAGGCGCTCTATTTTCCACACCATTTTCAGCGATAGAATAGTAATGTTTCTGTTCAACTACCTCGTTCACTGAAAGCAACTTCATTTCTGTTGTTGCTTGAGAGGTACTTTGCACCTGATAATTTGTTAAAAGTGGTGTGCCATCACAAATAAATTGCCCACTCATAATCGATACAAAATCAATCGTTACCCCCCACCTAGCCTCTAGCTCCGCAAACATCGCTTGTTGCTGTGGCGAACGCCAATCTAAAATCGATAAAACAGAATAATGCTGAACAGTAGGGAACTTTTGGCGTAGTGTTTCAATAATGTTTACCACTGTATTTCCTGTTGTAATTTCATCGTCAATGAGCACAATTCGTTTTGCCTGCAGCAGTTTTTCAGGTTGCTCGCAGTACACGCGATGACTCGTCGCGTGCGAATGTTCTTCTTCGAAAGTGACAAACGGTTCGAGCTCTGGTAGTAGTTCTCGCGTCGTATGGACATAAGTTGCATTGGACTTAAAAGCATTGAAAACAGCATGACCAAGAGCTGTTGCCGTTTCAGCAAAGCCGATAAATAAAACTTCCTCTGCTAGTTCCAGTCTTTGCTCCTCTACTTGCTGTAAAATCCCTTGCATATTTTGCTGATTTTTTATCGCCTGTACAACTGGCTGTAATAACAAACAATCATGACCAACCAGTTTTTCATGATACATCATTGCTAATAATGCGCCTGTCAAAATCGGCACCTGTGGACGAACTGCTAAATGCTTACCAAGGACGGTACTCACAAATAAAAACTGTCTCTTTTTATTAATACGTGTCGCCATTTTGAATAAATCCGTCATCGCAAAATCATAAGGGTTTTGGGTAATCTCAATATCAATTTTATAATCTTGAATAATGTTCATCTTGTTGTTGAGCTTCGTCATCTGTACTTCCTCCTACACTTGCATTCAATAAAAGAGAGGCAAAATCTGCAGATTCATTGTATACACCATATATATGTGCTTGGCGTAAAACTTTCTGTGCCCATCTCATATGTGGCTTCATTTCATTCATTTTATTGGCATAATGGCTTTTTAAAACACCCTTTTGCCCTTCATTATCAATAATACTAGTAGCATCTACATATTCCTCATAAGAAACAACATAAAGTGCATGTACAATTCGAATATGACTTGGATGTATAATTGTTTTACCTAAAATGCCATTTTGTCTGTCTAAAATTACTTCCTTCATCAAGCCATCCAAATAATCATCAAGTAGTGCCTTACGTGCATATAAAGCTCCCTTTTCACTGAATGGTGTAGCTCTTAGCGTTGGTTTTAATACCCGTTCATTACTGAAATACTCCCATACTGGTCCCGAAATAACAAAGTCATCTTCTTCACGACCTAGTATATTGACGATATCTGCAATACAATCTCGAATAACGGCTATATCATAAATTGTTGAGTCTACTCGACGACGAATTCCATAAATTCCACAAAAATCAGTAGCACCGATACGTACGTTAAGTACACGTTTTCTATATTGACGCAGCACATCTCGTATCGCAAATAAAGCTTCCATTCGAGACTCCTTATATAAAATGTCTCGGCTTTCTAAAATAGGCATTCCATATAGCGTTAGCTGATGCTGTTCAATCGTTTGCTCAAGTATTTCAAAATAGGCAGCTCCTTGTCTAGCTGTGAACTTAGGAAATACATAGCCCGTAAGCACTTCCTGTTGCTTTCCTAATACAGACGTCAAAAGTCTAAATTGCTCTATACTCCGCACACGAATAAATAGGAGTGGCAAATCTTCAAGCAAAATTTCGTTATGGACATAAAGTGTGTAGAGTGCGCTTATATCCTCTATTATTTTTTCTTCACAGCTCGTTAACTCTGCATCTCCAACTGCATCCTCTAAATCTATAACAAACGACTTTAAATCTTGATATTTTTGTGATTGTACCATTTCAATAATGTTAGGCATAGATGCAGGCATATATAGCGTTGCACCTAATGCGTACGATAAAATATCTGGTGAATCTAGTTTAGTAAATGTGCGTGGTTGTTGATAAAAAATCGTCTCCGCTTCAGTTGCAAAATATTGCATCCAATTCTCTCCCTCATCAAAGAATGACCTTTGTAAAAAAGACACTGCATCAACCTGTTTATACAGACTAATACAGTGCCTTCCGTTAAGTTCATCATGATTTAAATTAATGCCTACTAGTGGACATTGCAGATATACATCGTACTTTAATTACTCTAGACCATAAGCATTGATTAATGAAGCGAGCCCACCTTGATAGCCAGAGCCAACAGCGGCAAATTTCCATTCGCCATTATGACGGTACAGCTCACAAAATACGACCGCGGTTTCAATACTGAAATCTTCTGCTAAATCATAGCGAAGAACTTCTGAACCAGATTCTTCGTTCGATAAACGAACATATGCATTTAATACTTGTCCGAAATTTTGACGGCGACCTTCAGCATCGTAAATTGTCACTGTTACAACAATCTTTTCAATTTGAGGGGATACTTGCTTTAAATTCACAAGAATTTTTTCATCGTCTCCATCACCTAAACCAGTACGGTTATCACCCATATGCTGGACCGATTTATCGGGACTTGTTAGATTATTATAGAAAATAAAGTCTTGTTCATTACGGCATTTTCCCGATGCATCCAATAAAAACACTGATGCATCTAAGTCAAAGTCACTTCCTCCATCGAATTGTTTAACATCCCAGCCTAAACCAATCCCTACATTATTTAAGCCTGGATCCTGTTTCATTAAATCAATGCGTTGTCCTTTACTTAACTGAATACCCATTAGAAAAAAACTCCCTTTCTCGTGTAAAGTTAAACCGTTAGTTTACGCTTAAGCCATAATCATTACAAAGTGCAGCTAAACCGCCTTGGTATCCAGCACCAATCGCGTTAAATTTCCATTCACCACCGTGGCGGTATAATTCGCCTACAACGACAGCTGTTTCAATACTAAAGTCTTCACCTAAGTCATAGCGAACGATTTCTTCATTCGTAGCGGCATTTACAATGCGGATAAATGCGTTAGACACCATACCAAAGTTTTGGCTACGTGCTTCTGCCTCGTGGATTGTAACAGTGAAAGCTAAGCGTTGCACATGTGCAGGTACTTCTTTTAACGAAACTTTAACGATTTCGTCATCCCCTTCGCCAACTCCTGTTAAGTTATCGCCAGAGTGTTCAACAGAACCATTACCACCAATAGTATTGTTGTAGAAGATGAAATCATTTTGATCTGCTACTTTACCTGTATCAGCAAGTAAGAAAATCGACGAATCTAAATCAAAATCATGTCCACCATCGTATTTATTTGTGTCCCATCCTAAACCTACAATTACATTTGATAAGCCTGGGTTTGTTTTTGTTAAATCTACTTTTTGCCCTTTTTGTAATGAAATACCCATTTGTATTCCTCCTCAAATTTATATTTATTGATATCTTCGAACTACATCACCAAGTTTTACATCATTTGTACCGTTACCAACAGCTGCAAATTTCCATTCGTTACCGTGACGATAAATTTCACCACACACTAGCGTCGTTAAATTCGAATAATTATCAGTTAAATTATAACGAATTAGTTCATTACCTGTCTTGTCATCGTACACGCGAATATACGCATTTTGAATCATACCGAAATGTTGATTACGTCCAGCTGCATCATAAATGTTAACGACGAATACTAATTTATTGTATTGAGCAGGTACTGCCCCTAGCTCAACTGTAATTACTTCATCATCACCATCACCAGCACCAGTTAAATTATCACCAGAATGTACAACAGATCCACATTTACTCGATAATTTTCCGAAGTAAACTACGTCATCTCCTGCAACTATACGATCATCCTGTAACATTAAAACTGAGGAATCACAGTCAACATCTCTGCCTGCTGTTCTACCACTCGAAAATAAGCCTCCTAAAAAGCCACCGCTTTTTGTTTGACTTACAGGGTCCCACCCTAAGCCTACTTTAATTTTATTTAAACCAGCATTGCCTTTTGTTAAATCTACACGCTGTCCCTTTTGTAAATTAATCCCCATTTTTAATGCCCTCCTTATTTGAATGCACCTCTGCTAAAAAGTTGCTAACAGTATAAGCATCGATATACTTCTTCTTATAATAAGTCTTGTACGCTTCCTTAAAACCTTCATTAGTGAGCAGTAACTGCGTCAATAAAGTATGTATGTCAGCATAAATTAAGTCTAAAATAATATTACATAAAATTCAAATAATGGCTCCAGGATGAAATTGTAAATTTATAGTTAGTTCATTTATTCGTCTTAACAAGTAAAAAAACCTTCTAGCTTTTTCAGTAGAAGGCTATTTTACATATTAGCTTTTCATTTTCGGATCTAGTGCATCTCGCAAACCATCACCCATTAAATTAAAACCTAGTACCGTTAGCATAATCGCTAAGCCTGGGAAAATCATTGTCCATGGCGCCTTTAATAAGTAGATACGGGCATCAGCTAGCATTTTACCCCATTCTGGTGCTGGTGCTTGAGCCCCTAAGCCTAGGAAGCCTAATGCAGCTGCTTCAATAATCGCTGTCGCAATTGCTAATGTTCCCTGTACAATAATTGGCGTCATTGAGTTTGGTAAAATGTGAGAAAATAAAATACGTGAATCTCGCATCCCTATCGCTTTTGCTGCTACGATATATTCCTCTTCTTTTACACTTAACACTTTTGACCGAATTAACCGCCCAAAGTTAGGTACGTTAATAATCGCAATCGCAATTAAAGCATTTTGTAATGACGGCCCAAGTACAGCCACTACAGCGATTGCTAATAAAATGCTAGGAAACGCCAACATAATGTCAAAAATACGAGAGATAATTGTATCTATCCATTTTCCATAATAGCCTGCAAGAATTCCAAGTGTACTTCCTACAACTACCGAAAGAATAACGGCAAAAAATCCAATCCTTAACGAAATACGCGCACCATATATAATTCGTGAAAGAATATCCCGACCAAAGTCATCTGTTCCAAACCAATGTGCACTTGAAGGTGCCAATAATCGTTTTGATAAATCTTGTTCATTAATCCCTTGAGGAGCAATCATTGGACCAAATACAGCAAGTAGTATAAAAAATATTACTATCCCAGCACCAACTAGGGAGATTTTGCTTTTTTTAAAGCTTCGCCAGCCTTCTCTCCAAGGACCTGCCGCACGCTCTCGACTTGCTATTGCTTCTTTTTTAATTTCTATCGCACCAGTCATTATCGCATCTCCCTCCTATTTGTATTTAATGCGTGGATCTATCACTGTATAAAGTAGATCGACAATTAAATTGATCATGATGAAAATAAACGCAACGATTAAAATACCCGATTGGATAACTGGATAATCACGGAAGCCAATTGCATCATAAATATAACGACCAATGCCTGGCCAACTGAAAATCGTTTCTGTTAAAATGGCGCCGCCAAGTAACAACCCTGTTTGTAATCCAATTACTGTTAGTACCGGAATTACGGCATTTTTTAATGCATGTTTATAAACGACGATAAACATTTTTTGTCCTTTTGCTCTAGCTGTACGAACATAATCGGAGCGCATTACCTCAAGCATAGAGGAGCGGGTAATCCTGGCAATAATCGCCATCGGAATCGTAGCAAGTGCCACCCCTGGTAACACTAATCGCTTTATAACTTCCGTAAACTGATCAAATCTCCCTTGAATGAGCGTATCGAGCAAATAAAAATGCGTAATGGCGGTTATTGGGTCACGGACATTATCACGTCCAGATGTTGGGAACCAGCCAAGGTTAATGCTAAACGCCCATTGTTCCATCAATCCTAGCCAAAAGACTGGCACAGATACACCAATTAAAGCAATGACCATTGCTAAATAATCAAACCATGAATTTTGGAACCAAGCTGAAATAATACCTGCATTGACACCAACAATAATTGCGATAATCATCGCAAAGATAGCTAATTCTGCTGTTGCCGCTAAATATGGAAAAATTTCTTGTGAAACAGGTAACTTCGTACGCAATGAAACGCCTAAATCGCCCTGAAAAATACCACCTAAATAGCCGAAATATTGTGTGTACCATGGCTTGTCTAATCCTAAACTTGCGTTTAATGCCTCAACCGCCTCTTTCGTCGCCTGCTGACCTAAAATCACTTGCGCGGGGTTACCAGGAATTAAACGAATTAACATAAAGACGATAAAAGTCATTCCAAGCAAAACTGGGATTAATTGAAATAAACGTCTTCCCATATAGTGAAGCATCTTCTTCACCTCTCTGTAATTTTCTAATTATACTTTTGCTACGAAAAGCATTGAAGTCAATACACATACTGTAGAAAGGGACAGCCTTCAACAAACGATAGACGTTTAGATGGTTTGTCTTTCATACAGAAAAACGGGTTGCGACCAACATAGTCACAACCCGTTTTTACAACGCTAGACAAAGTCCAAAGCTGTAAAAATCTTGTTACGTCACTATGAGTAAGCGACAATTTTCATTTCTCTATTGTCTAATTCATATCTACTGCTTCTAAACGGTCAGAACCCGTTGGATGTGCATGGTAATTTGTAACTTTTGTACTTGCAGCTAAAATAGGAATTGAGTGTGCAAGTGGAACCCATGGAGCATCCTCAGAAATAATTGTTTGCGCTTGTTTGTAAAGTTCAATACGTTTGTCTTCGTTCACTTCTGTTTGTGCAGCTACAAATAATTTGTGTAACTCTTGGTTGTCATAGAACGTGTAGTTATTTGAGCCGATATTATCAGCGTCTAATAATGTGTAAAGGAAGTTATCAGCATCGCCGTTATCACCAGTCCATCCAAGTAAGAACGCATCCGCCTCACCATTTTGAGCTTTTTCTAAATACGTAGCCCATTCGAATGAAACGATTTTAGATGGAATACCTACATCAGCTAAATTCTTTTGAATTGCTTCTGCAATTTTTTGACCATCTGGCATATATGGACGTGGTACTGGCATTGCCCATAGCTCAATTTCTTTACCGTCATAGCCTGCTTCTTTCAGTAAAGCTTTTGCTTTTTCAGGATCATACGCATAACCTGTAATATCATCGTTGTAGCCAGCAATAACTGGTGGCATTGGGTTTTTCGCAGGTTGCGCTAACCCTTCATAGAAAGCATCTACTAATGCTTGCTTATCAATTGCATAGTTTACTGCTTGACGAACTTTTACATTATCAAATGGAGGGCGTGTTACTGTTAAACCAAGATAACCAACGTTCATAGAAGGACGTTCGATTAATTGTAAATCGCCATTTGTTTCGATTGATCCTTTATCAGATGGACTTAAACCATCGACAACATCTACCTCGCCATTATTTAATGCATTTAAGCGCGCTGAGTTATCAGGAATCGAACGGAAAATTACTTTATCTAATTTCGGGAACCCTGCAATACGATAGTCAGGATTTTTCTCAATTGTAATAGAATCATTTCGTGTCCATTTTACAAATTTGAATGGACCTGTTCCAACTGGATTATCGATAAGTGCATCGTCATTCGCTTCGAATGCAGTTGGAGAAGCAATTGCGAATGGTGACATTGCTAAGTTTTTCAAGAATGGTGCTTGCGGCTGCTTCAGTTTAAATACAACTGTGTAATCGCCTTCTGCTGTAATTGCTTCAATTACTTGCTCACCGCCCATTGTAAATTGGGACATGAAGTACGGGAACTTATCAGCGCCAGCTTTCCAGCGCTCGAAATTTTTCACGACTGCTTCTGCATTAAAATCAGACCCATCGTGGAACTTTACGCCTTCTTCAAGTTGGAATGTATAAGTTAATCCATCATCTGAAGCTTCCCATGATTTTGCTAAACCTGGATGCAATGTAACATCTTCATCTCCAAAGTTAATAAGTGTTTCATAGAGATTCACTGTAACTTTAAAAGATTCACCTTCTGTTACTGTCGCTGGATCAAGTGCAGTAGAGTCCCCACCTCGACCATATACTAATGTTTTTTCACTGCCGTTAGCTGAATCGCCGCCAGTAGACGTATCTTTTGAACCTGTATCCTTGCCATCAGAGCCACCACCACACGCAGCTAAGATTGTCGAGAGAACAAGGATTAGCATTACGCCTAATGACCAAAGCTTCTTTTTCTTCATTTATTTTCCCCCTAAAACTTTTTTATATCATTTAATGTTGAAGCGCATCATAAAGATGACAAGCAACATAATGACCCTGTTTCACTTCTTGCAGTTTCGGAACAACGCTTGAGCATTGTTCTTTCTTAAAAGGACATCTCGTATGGAATGCACAGCCGCTTGGCGGATTGGATGCACTCGGAATATCTCCAGATATAATAAGCTGCTCACGTTCAAAAGTTGGATCAGGCACAGGAACAGAAGATAATAATGCCTGCGTATATGGGTGGAGCGGCTCTGCATATAAATTCTCACTATCTGTCAGCTCTACTAACTTGCCTAAATACATAACCCCGACACGATTACTAATATGTCGCACAACCCCTAAGTCATGTGAAATAAATATATAAGTAAGCTTTAATTCCTTTTGCAATGTTTGCATTAGATTTAAAACTTGGGCTTGAATTGATACATCCAGGGCTGAAACGGGCTCGTCTGCAATAATTAGACGAGGATTGGTCATTAGCGCACGAGCAATTCCAATACGTTGTCTTTGCCCTCCACTAAATTGATGTGGATAGCGTTTTGCGTGATATTCATTTAAGCCAACGATTTCGAGAAGCTCTATTACTTTCTTTTTGCGTTCTTTCGAATTGCCCATACCATGAACAATGAGCGGTTCCTCTAAAATCTTGCCAATCGTATGGCGTGGATTTAACGAAGCATAAGGATCTTGGAAAATCATTTGGATATCCCTTCGCGCTTTCCGCATTTCATTGTTTGATAATGTGGAAATCATTTTGCCTCCAAATTCAATGTTACCTGCTGTCGGTTCAAGTAAGCGCATTAATAGGCGACCTGTAGTTGACTTCCCACACCCCGATTCACCAACTATGCCTAATGTTTCCCCTTCAAAAACTTCAAAGGAAACATCGTCCACAGCTTTCACATCCCCAACCTGCGTATTAAGGAATCCTTTCCGAATAGGAAAATACTTTTTTAAACCATCAACCTTCAACAACACTTTCGACATAATGAACCACCTCCTGTTCTTCCATTAAAAAGCACCTTGCTTTATGTTGCTCTGTCGCTTCATATAAAGGTGGTGTTTCCTGTAGGCAACGCTCCATTGCAAATTCACAGCGTGCTGCAAATCGACAGCCGTCTTTAATCGTGCCCGGCTTTGGAACACTACCAGGTATCGAATAAAGACTGTCTTTTTTATAACGCATATCTGGTACCGATTTAATAAGTCCTTGTGTGTAAGGGTGCTTTGGCGTTTTAAAAATTTCCTGAATAGATGCTTCTTCAACAATTTGTCCAGCGTACATAACGATAACGCGTTCACAAGTTTCTGCTACAACACCTAAATCATGCGTAATTAATAAAACAGCAGTATTCATCCGCTTGTTCAAATCTTTCATTAGTTGCAATATTTGAGCTTGAATCGTCACATCTAGCGCTGTTGTAGGCTCGTCGGCAATCAGTACCTTCGGGTCACAGACAAGTGCCATGGCAATCATTACACGTTGGCGCATCCCACCTGATAATTGATGAGGATAATCCTTTAATAGTTCCTCCGCACGTGGTAACCCTACTAGTTTCATAATTTCTACTGCGCGTGCAAAAGCCTTCTTTTTAGACCACTTAGGATTATGAATTAAAATAGCCTCTTTCAACTGATCCCCAATCGTAAATAAAGGATTTAAGGAAGTCATCGGCTCTTGAAAGATCATCGCCACATCTTTCCCACGCACTTTTTGCATTTGCTTATCAGTTAATTTAGCTAAATTTTTGCCATCTAATAGTACTTGTCCGCCTGTGATTTTTCCAGGTGGCGATGGTATCAATCCCATAATGGACAAAGATGTTACGCTTTTGCCACTGCCCGATTCCCCAACAATCCCCAAAATTTCCCCTTCATGGACCGAAAAATCAATATCGTCAACGGCAGGAATCTGTCCATCATCTGTGAAAAAGGTTGTTTGTAAACCTTTAATCTCTAACAGCTTTTTTCGCATGTTCAACCGCCCCATCCTACCAATATTTTTAAAAATTACAAATTTATAGTTTATTATATACTAACTATCAATAAATTCTCTATTTTCAGATAATTCTAACTAAATTTCTCCTCTCTTTCAATCATTATTTTTCTACCATTAGCATATATTTTCTACATTTTTCGCCTCACTTATAAATATTTCGTATTTTAACGATGTTTTTCTACAAAAATAGCTTTCATTTAACTTGGAAGAATAGAAGAAGCCGTTGCTTGCTGAAATAAGCCATTGCATACAAAAAAGCCTTTCATTCAACTAGAAATGAAAGGCTCACAATATACAAGTGCCAGGCACTCAAACAATTTCTTACAAAGAAAAAAACATAAGACGCAACAAACCGTGCGTTTGCGAGGGTTGCGGCTAACTCTGTGCCTACGTCAGTGTCAGGCACTCAAACAATTCGCTCGAAAATTAATGACATTCGTCATCTTTCAATACTCAATCTAAGTGTTGCACTTGGAATAAATTAAAGTATGTGCCTTGCTCCTTCATTAGTTGCTCATGATTCCCTTTTTCAATTAATTGTCCATGATCAATAACAAAAATATTATCGGCATGTGTAATAGTAGAAAGTCGGTGCGCAATAATAATGGTTGTTCGGTCATGCACTAAGGCATCGAGCGATTCTTGAATAAGCGCTTCACTTTCTAAATCTAGTGCTGATGTTGCTTCATCTAAAATTAAAATCGGTGGATTTTTTAAAAAGACGCGGGCAATGGCAACACGTTGCTTTTGTCCACCCGATAATTTTACACCTCGCTCGCCAACCTTCGTGTTATAGCCATTTGGCAAGCCCATAATAAAGTCATGCGCATTAGCCGCTTTTGCAGCAGCAATTACTTCTTCCTCAGACGCTTCAGGTTTACCCATCAATATATTTTCTTTAACTGAATCACTGAACAAAATATTATCCTGTAGCACGATTCCAATTTGAGAGCGTAATGAATGGATTGTGACATCCTTCACATCATGACCATCTACATATACCGCTCCATCTGACGTATCATAAAAGCGTGGAATTAAGCTAATAATGGTAGATTTCCCACCGCCGCTCATCCCTACAAATGCGACCGTCTCCCCTGGATTTATGGTAAAATTCATGTTTTTTAAAATTTGCGAACCATCTGCTTCATATTGAAAAGCGACATTCTCAAATCGCACCTCACCTGTTGCAGGCGATAATGGTAGTGCATTTTTTTTATTTTTTACTTCATAAGGCTCGTCTATTAGTTCAAACATACGATCCATCGAGGCAATCGACTGTGTTAACGTTGTGGATGCACTTACTAATCGGCGAAGTGGTCCATAAAGGCGTTCAATATACGCGATAAAAGCAACCATTGTTCCGACCGATAAAGATCCATTAATTACTTGATAGCCCGCATAAGCAATAACAAGTAATGGTGCTACATCTGTAATCGTATTGACGACCGCAAAAGATTTAGCATTCCATTTTGTTTGATCTAATGCTTTTTCTAAAAACTCGCCATTCGCTTCATTGAATAATTTTTGCTCATGCTTTTCGAGCGTAAAGCTTTTAATAATACTCATGCCAGCTACTCGTTCATGAAGATAACTTTGAACACCTGCAAGTGCTTGTGAACGGTTGCGTGTTAATGTTCGAAGTTTACCAAAGAAGAACCTAACACTAATTGCATAGAACGGGAATGCAATGAGCGCAACAAGTGTAAGTTTGACATCCAATGCTAGCATAATACAAACGGCAATAACAATCGTTGCTAAGTCCAGCCAAACATTCATCAAACCTGTCATAACAAAGTTCTTCGTTTGCTCCACATCATTAATTACACGTGAAATAACCTCACCCGCTCTTGTATTGGCGTAATACTTTAAGCTTAGGCGCTGTAAATGCGAGTAAATCTCTTTGCGGATATCAAAAAGGACCTTATTACTCACATGCTGTGCAAAATATTGACGGTAGTATTCTATTGGTGGTCGTATAACAAAGAACACAATAATTGTACCGCCTAGCCAGTAAAACAATTCTTTTGTTTTTTCTGTATCCGTCAAATCCTCCGCACCAATAATATCATCAAGTACTATTTTTATGAGCAGTGGAATGAATAACGGGATTGCAAATTTCACTATACCAATTAAAACCGTTAAAATAATTTCCCATGTGTATGGTTTTACAAAACGCATATAACGCTTTATACTACTCATTTTTCATCACTTCCTTATTAGAAAACCTCATCCCTATGTGGCTTTCTATACATTAAAAAAAGAAACAGACATTCTATTACGAATGCCCTTACGTATTATAGCAATATTTAGCATGAAGTACAGTTAGTTGACCTTTAATGCTAACTATTTTCGATTTACATCGATAGTTCTATTTATAAAATACCCCTTAAATGCAAAAAAACACCCATTAGTTGAACTAATAGGTGTTACTGACAATCATCTGCTTGCATATCGAGCTGAAACTTATAACGACTTGTCCAAGCATCGATAAAATCAGGTGCAAAGGGTCCTCTTTTTTGTTGTATCCAGCTAATTAATTTTTCGACATTACGCTTTAAAATTTTATCGATGACATCTGGGTAAGACATTTCCTGGCGATGCTGTTCATATTCATCTTCATCTAAAAGGGTATACGACATATCTGGAAAAACCTTAATATCTAAATCGTAGTCAATGTATTTAATGGCATTATTATCGAAAACAAATGGTGAGCTTAGATTACAATAATAATACACACCGTCTTCACGCAGCATGCAGATGATGTTAAACCAGTGCTCCGCATGGAAATAACAAATAGAAGGCTCTCTCGTTAGCCACGTACGACCATCGGATTCTGTCACAAGTGTTCGTTCATTCGCACCGATTATAATGTTTTTAGTTCCTTTTAAAACCATTGTTTCTTGCCAAACACGGTGGATGCGGCCATTGTGCTTATAACTATGTATTTGTATCGTTTCTCCTTCTACCGGTATTGCCATTTTTGAAGCCCACCTTTTCGTCTATGCTACCTAAATCTAGCAGTCTCTAGTATATTATAGCAATCTGTACGCGAAAGGTGTAGTTGAAAACTACAAATTTCACTGTGTCATGTTATTTATGTACAAATTTTCGAAAATTAATAGCAATTTCCATCATAACAGCAACTTTAATGGGATTTTTTAACTTATGTTATAAACTTATGCGTATCGGAGGAAAAATAGAAAAGGGCTGTCCTTTTCATCTTTTCGATTTTTAGACAGCCCCTTAGAAGGTAAATGCAATTATGCAGTTACAAAGTGCTTACTCGCTCGCGTTTTGGTTATTCTTAGCATATTTGCCTGAAGCTTGAGCTTTATTCTGCTCAGCTTTAGCATTTTGCTTTTGCACTTCATTGAAGTCCGTTTCGTAACCAAACTCTTCACTTTGGCGTTGCATGTTTTTATTTGCTTGTTGGTTTGTGTTTTGATTTTTCTTCATCAGTCATTCACCTCCACGCTAATTATTGTGTACAGAGGTGATTACTTTTATGCTCATTAATTTTTTTATTTTCGTTGCTTCGTTATAGTGTCTCCCTATTTTATCGCTTGCCATATTTTTAACATTGGCACTGGCATTGGTAACAATTCTATTTGCTCCTGTGTTAGCCAATCACCCTTTTCACATGATTTACACTTCATATAATAAGCATTCACATGCCAAGTTAAATGTGAGAAAACATGTTTAAATATTAAAATTTCTCGTTGTGCTTGTGCCTCTACTTCATAGTGCTGAGCAAATTTTAATAATGAGTCTTCTGCTTGCTCAACCATCGGGAACTGCCACATATTCGCAAGTAAGCCACTTGCGGGACGTTGCTCCATTAAAATTCGACCGTCCTCATCTTCACAAACAAAAACGTCGTATGAAATATGCTTCATCTTAACTTTTTTTGATTTAACAGGCAGTTTTTCAGGTTCTCCTTCATTAAAAGCGGTGCAATATTCACGGACAGGACATAACAAACATTTCGGTGATGTTGGGGAACAAATAAGCGCTCCAAGTTCCATTAACCCTTGATTAAAAGATGATGCATTATGTGGATCAATTAGTTCTTCAACAGCTGCTTCGAAAATTTTCTTTGTCTTCGGCAGTGCAATATCATCATGTATATTGAGTACACGACTTAAAACCCGCATGACATTGCCATCAACTGCATGTTCGGGCTTATTATAGGCAATACTTAAAATAGCACCTGCAGTATAGGGTCCAACCCCTTTTAACTTAGAAATTTCATAGCGATTATCAGGTACGATTCCGCCATAGTTTTCTAGCACCTCACGAACCCCCGCTTGCAGATTTCTCGCTCGTGAGTAATAGCCAAGGCCCTCCCAATGTTTCAATAAATATTCCTGTGGTGCCTCAGCTAATAATTCTAAAGTTGGAAAGCTTTCCATAAAGCGATTGTAATAAGGAATAACTGTATCAACTCGTGTTTGCTGTAGCATTACCTCAGATACCCAAATTTTATAAGGGTCTTTAGTATGCCGCCAAGGTAAATCTCGTTTCTCTTCTTCAAACCATTCGACTAAAGATTGTCGAAATTCTGCTACATATGGATAATTCACAGTGACCTCCCGTGTCTTTACGATTTAATTTATGATTAAAAGGGTATACAATTAAGAAAAGCTATTCGCATAATATGGCAAAAACGTATAAATTTATTACAGTTAAACGTGACATCCGCCGCTGCGTTTCCTGCTACAGCCAAGGTTTTAACGCATTAATATAAGTCGCGGACTTTTGCTGAAACAAAAAACTCCATTATTTACCTCTTGTGCGAGTGAATACTTAGCGATTGAAAAGCAAATTTTATAAGCAATACCATTATTGAAATGAAATATACATGTATGCATTGTACGACTTTTTCACGCATACAAGGAGTGGATAATTTTGGATTCAGGTACACATTTCGTTATGGGAATAGCACTCGGTGGTCTTGCTTTAGCTGACCCTGTAGTTGCCAATCATTCAATGACTTTTACTGCCGTTATGGCTGGTACCATTATTGGCTCACAAGCACCTGATGTTGATACAGTATTAAAACTTCGCAATAATGCGATTTATATTCGGCATCATCGGGGTATAACACATTCAATACCAGCAGTAGCCTTATGGCCAATTTTAATTACAATCGTGTTATCACTAATTATTCAGGACGCAAATGTATTACATTTATGGCTTTGGACATTTCTTGCAGTAGCTATTCATGTTTTCGTTGATATTTTTAATGCATACGGAACACAAGCTATTCGCCCATTCTCTAGAAAATGGGTAGCACTTGGTGTGATCAATACATTCGATCCCATTATTTTTTCCCTTCATTGCCTTGGAATATTACTATGGGCATTTGGGGCAAATCCAGTCTGGACATTTAGCGTCATGTATGGCGTTATTGTCGTCTATTATATTTTTCGCTTTGCTGTTCAAAAAGCAGTTAAAAAAGCAGTGCATAGCACAATTCAAGATGAAGATTATGTTATTGTAGCACCTACGATGCGATTTTTTCACTGGCGTATCGCCGCAAAATCAAAAACACATTACTATGTTGGTCGAGCTTATGGGCGAACTGTTAATATTTACGATAAATTCGAAATCAAATCACTACCAAAAACACCTGCTGTTGAAGCTGCTATGAAAGACCCTAATCTCGCTGCCTTTGTTTCTTTCTCACCATTGTACCGTTGGGAAATTTCCGAGCTTGAAAATGGCTTAACAGAAGTGAGGTTAATCGATTTACGTTATCGTAGTGACAATCGCTATCCTTTCGTTGCAGTTGCTCATTTAAATGACGACAACGAAATTATTACCTCTTACACTGGTTGGATTTTTACCGAGGATAAGCTTCAAAAAAAATTACAAATTGGCGCAAGCAATTAACGAATAAAGCCGGAGTATCCTATTTGAAGGGAACACCGGCTTTGTTATGCTTATAGCTTAAAATTGATTTTTGCATTGCAATGCAATCTATATGTTATTGTACCATATCATCACTAGCATCTAGTAAATGAGCGTATTTTGGATTACGTCCTGCAAATTGATGGAGCTTATCGCCATAGCTTACAATTAGCTGGCGTACTAAGTTTTCAGTGTAATCAGCCCCACGATAATCATAGCCCGCTTTTGCAGATGTTGATTCAAAATCGCTCCATAACAGTTCAATCCAAACACGCGCACGCCCTGCTGACATTTGAGGATTTTTCTCAAGTAACTCTGCTGTTAGTTTGTCGATTTTTTCTTGCATTTATTTCCCCACCTTTATAGGTGATAAAATTGAAACGGGTAAGGCTTCCTGATATTTATCGCCGCCTAGGCGATGACCCCACGCAAAACGTCCCTTTAAATAATCAACTTGGAAATAGTTGTTGTCTGAGCCATCGATTCTGTACATTTCCCCAGGTACAATCGTATCTAAATCAACTAAATATGCAGCTGCCATTAAAGCTTTACGCTCATACACTGCAAATTCATTAAGTATGCCTAGCTGTTCTGCCTTACGAGCCTTCTCTTTTAGCTTTCCTACTTCTTCACGTAGTTCATGCTCTGTCATTGCAGCATAGTTTTTTTCATTCATTCCCCATTCTCCTTCTCTTCAATAAAACGATCTATAACTTCTACAGGAAATCCCTTTTGATAAAGCGCCTGCTTCGTTTTCATTTTTAATTCATAACCAGTATACTTCGACGCATACTTTTTCCAAACTTTTTCGCCTTGCACATCGAGTAAGGTCTGCCATTCATCTTCTGCTTGCTCAATTTCAACTTGTCCAAGTACTTCATCGACAATAGTAAAAGAATACCCTTTTCGCATTAAAAAATCTTGTATCTTAGTCTTTATTTGCGTTGGTGTTTTCTTCTTCTCAGAACGAATTACTTTTTCTGCAAGCTGTGTTGCAAGCTTCACTTGTTCTTCATGGCTAAATGTTTCAAGCACTTCATCTTGTAAACTTTTATCGATTCCTTTTTTAATGAGATCTTGTCGAATTGCTCGAGGCCCTTTTTTCATCGTAGCTTTTTTTGTATCGAGCAATGCTTTCGAATAAGATTCATCATTTAAAAAGCCATATGATTTTAACTTTTGAATCGCTTCTAATATTACCGCTTCCCCAAACTCTAATGAGCTTAACTTTTTCTTCACCTCATGCTCACTACGCATTTGATAGGATAAAAAGTTTAGCCCTTTATTAAATGCTTTGCGAATTTCATCTTCATAGGCAATTTCCTGAATATCAAATTCTTCAAGCACCTTTCCTTTTGTAAGACCAAATTGTATTAAAATCGCCTCGTCTACAGGAAAAGCGTATTCCTCATTTAAATATATATTATAGCGTTCTGGATTGTTTTTTTGACGCGCAATTTTTGTAATAACACGCATAGCGAAATCACCTCTTTGCCTAATCATTATAACATCTTTTTCTTTTTTTCTATCTTTGTGTATAGTTGAGTTACATCTATTGGTAAAAGGAGGGCTTCTTATGAAAATTGTCATTGCTGGTGGTACTGGTTTTGTTGGGAAGGCGTTAACAAAACTGTTGCAAGAACAAGGACATGAGTTATTCGTTTTATCCCGTAGCAATTCGAAATATGAAAATGGCATTCATTATGTACAATGGCTAAAAGATGGAGCTCGACCAGAAAAGGAATTGGACGAGAATATCGATGCAGTCGTCAATTTAGCAGGAGTGTCATTAAATGATGGACGTTGGACAAAGAAGCAAAAGAAAGCTATTTATACAAGTCGCATGGACGCTACACTAGAAATTGTACGTATTATAGAACAATTTAAGGAAAAACCGAACGTACTTGTCAATGCCAGTGCAGTTGGAATTTACCCACCTTCCACAGTGGCCACCTATAGTGAAAACGCTAGCGACTACGCAAAAGATTTCTTAGGATGGACAGTCTATGATTGGGAACGCCATGCAAAGCGAGCAGAAAAACTCGGTGTTCGTGTAGCACTTGCTCGTTTTGGTGTTATTTTAGGTCGTGACAACGGTGCACTTCCTTCCATGCTATTGCCCTATAAACTACATATCGGTGGCACGATTGGTACAGGCGAGCAATGGTTATCATGGATTCATGTAGAAGATGTAGCGCGGGCTATTTATTTTGCCATTACCAATTCATCTATTAACGGACCATTTAATGTGACTGCTCCACATCCAACACGCATGAAGGAATTTGGTCAAACAATTGCACAAGTAATGGGACGTCGTCATTGGATGCCAGTCCCGAGTTTTGCCATGCGTTTAGCTCTCGGAGAACAAAGTATGCTCGTTTTAGAAGGACAACATGTAATACCGACTGTTTTAGAAACGCAAAATTTTGAATTTAAATATCCTTATTTAAAAGAAGCACTTGAAAATTTATTATAAAATCCGTGTGCAAAGTGAAACGACAAGCCGGATAAATTTTTGAAAAGAACGCATCCTAAAAGAAAAGGAAAGGATGCGTTTTTTATGTGGAAACAACATATAGTAGGTGCAGTAATCGCTACTTTTATTATTGCCGCAGCAATAAGCATTAATCCATACTTTGCATCTGGCTCAGATGAATATCATTGGGGCATTAAACGAGCAAAGAATGGCGAACCAGCACAGGCAGGAGCACAACTTGATAAACTACTCGACCAATATGGAGCAATTTATAAAGGAAAACCCGATAAAAAAGTGGTCTATTTAACCTTTGATAACGGATACGAAAATGGCTATACAGAAAGTATATTGGATACGTTAGAAAAAGAAAAAGCACCAGCAACCTTCTTTTTAACTGGTCATTATTTAGATAGTGCTGGTGACCTTGTTAAGCGTATGGTGCAAGACGGTCATACAATCGGTAACCATTCCTATGGTCATCCGAATATGGCAAAGTTAACAAGAGATGGTATGCGTGCAGAATGGCGTAAGTTTGATGCGAAACTGCGTGAATTAACAGGCATAGACCGTACAACTTATGCTCGTCCACCCGAAGGAATTTTCAATGCTAAGTTGTTAGAAGTCGGCAATGCAGAAGGTTACCGTCATATTTTCTGGTCTATCGCTTTTAAAGATTGGCTAAAGGATGAACGACGTGGAGCAGATTATGCTTATAATGCTTTAATGGAGCAACTTCACCCTGGCGCTGTCATTTTAATGCATACAGTAGCTCAAGATAATGCGGAGGCTCTACCTTTATTCATCGCTGAAGCAAAGAAACAAGGCTATACTTTTTTATCGCTTGACGATTTAGTATTGGAGTATGAAGATTTCCCTGTCACTATGCAATCGTCCACTCCTTAGTTATAATGGGGAGATGACATCAGCATGTTATCAATACTACGTGCTGAACAAAGTTAAAGGACGTGGATCGCTTGACGCAACAAACTACGATGGAAGTGGGACAAAAATTCCCATTAACTATAAAAAGACTTGGCATTAATGGCGAGGGCGTTGGCTTTTATAAACGCAACGTCGTCTTCGTAAAAGGCGCTATTCCTGGAGAAGAAATTACTGCCCAAGTTACGAAAACCCAACACAATTTCGCTGAGGCAGATATACTTGCCATACGGAAAGCGTCACAATTTCGTCAGGAAGCACCCTGCCCAGTTTACAATGAATGCGGTGGGTGCCAGCTTCAACATATGACATACGAAAAACAGCTTATAGAAAAACGGGATATCGTTATTCAAGCGTTAGAACGCTATGCTAAGCCATTAGCAGAAACCGTAGAAGTTCGCAATACACTTGGTATGGACAACCCTTGGAATTATCGAAATAAAAGCCAGTTCCAAGTACGCAAAGAAGGCAAACGTGTCTATGCTGGGCTTTTTACAGAAGGCAGCAACAAGCTACTGAATATTAATGATTGCCTTGTACAGCATCCAATTACATCGAAAATTACTGTAGCGACACGTAAAATCTTACAAAAGCTAAATATTACGATTTACGATGGTCGTACGCTCGATGGTTTAGTGCGTACGATTGTTGTACGTACAGGTATTCGCACTGGTGAAACGCAAGTGGTGCTTGTTACGACTCGTAAAGAAATCCCTCACCTTACTGAGCTTTTAACGCGCATTAAAAAAATCGATCCAAGTATCGTATCGATTGCACAAAACATTAACCGTGAAAAAACATCACTTATTTTTGGTGATGAAACAATTGTTCTTGATGGCAAGGACACAATACATGAAGAACTAGGAGAATTAGCATTTGATTTATCTGCTCGCGCATTCTTCCAATTGAATCCAACACAAACCGTACATTTATACGATGAAATCAAAAAAGCAGCGGCATTAACAGGCAAAGAAACCGTTGTTGATGCCTATTGCGGAGTTGGCACTATCGGTTTATGGCTAGCAGATAAAGCGAAAGAAGTTCGTGGTATGGACGTAATTCCAGAAAGCATTCAAGATGCACGAACAAACGCGCGTAACCATGGCTTTAAACATACAAAATATGCAGTCGGCACAGCTGAAAGTGTTTTAGCAAAATGGCGTAAAGAAGGCTTCACGCCTGATGTTATTACAGTAGATCCGCCACGCACAGGCCTTGCACCAGAATTTATCCGCACTGTCCTTAAGCTAAAACCGAAACATTTTGTCTATACGTCTTGTAACCCATCAACATTAGCTAAAGATTTACAGGAATTATCAAAGCTTTATGATGTAGAATATATCCAACCAGTAGATATGTTCGCACAAACTGCACAAGTCGAATGTGTTGCTAAGCTTGTGTTAAAAAAATAAATAAATTGGAGCATCTCAATTAATTTTGAGATGCTTTTTTATTTTAATAAGGTAACAAAACCGTTGCTTTCGCGGGATTAACTCCTGCTTCCGCGGGATTCTTCCCTCCTTTCGCGGAATCCTCACCTCCTTTCGCGGAATCCCCACCCTCTTTCGCGGAATTCTCACCCTCTTCCGCGGAATCCACGCCCGCTTTCGCGGAATCCTCACCTCCTTCCGCGGAATTCTCCCCCGCTTTCGCGGAATCCACACCTCCTTTCGCGGAATTCTCACCTTCTTTCGCGGAATCCTCACCTGCTTCCGCGGAATCCACGCCCGCTTTCGCGGAATTCTCACCTCCTTTCGCGGAATCCCTGCCCGCTTTCGCGGAATTCTCACCCTCTTCCGCGGAATCCACGCCCGCTTTCGCGGAATCCTCACCTGCTTTCGCGGAAATCCCACCTCTTTCGCGGAATTCTCCCCCTCTTTCGCGGAATCCACACCCTCTTTCGCGGAATCCTCACCCTCTTTCGCGGAATCCTCACCCTCTTCCGCGGAATCCTCACCTTCTTTCGCGGAATTCTCACCCGCTTTCGCGGAATTTTCACCCTCTTCCGCGGAATCCCCACCTTCTTTCGCGGAATCCCTACCTCCTTCCGCGGAATTCCCTCCCACTCCCGCAAGCATGGAACTAATATCTAATTGCTTTTATAGAAGCTTGTCTGTATAATGTATTTCTAGGTGCCAAACCTACGTGGCATGGACGGAACATCCGTGTCACACCGAAAAACGCCATTACAGCACGGATTTGCTGGGCGTTTTTTGTTTTATGAGCGGGAGATGAGCCCCGCTCTTTTATTTTGCATTTAAAAAGCGACCGTGACATTAAACAGTCACTGATCGCTTATTTTTATTCCCAAATACAAGTAGAACTGTCGCTACAGCTAGTAATAGAAGTGCTACAAGTAACAGGAAGCTATAATTTTTTACAAATTCTAAATAAACGCCACCTAAAAACGGTCCTGTTAAACTACCGATACTTAATGCAATACCACAAAGAAGGTTTCCGGTTGGTAATAGCTCTTTAGGCGTTAAATCAGCCATAAACGTAATACCGAGAGAAAACATCGAACCGACAAATGTACCTGCGAAGAAAAACGCGATCGCTACTGCCATTTGTGAGTGCTCTAAAAAACTAGCAATACTAAATAAAATTGCGCCTCCAAATGATCCAAACATCAGTATATTCCGTCGCCCCATTTTATCGCCAAGTGCACCAAGCGGCACTTGCGTTAAAATGCCCCCAAATGTAAAGACGGATAAAATAATTGGAATCATGTCTACCTCAAAACCTATACGTAAAGCGTATACTGGAAATAAGGCATTTAATGAAGATTCTAAAAAACCGTAAACAAACGGACCTAAAAATGCTATCCATCCAAATACAATTGCCACCTTATAGCGATTCCATCCTCTTGCATTCATATCACCCGTTAAACGCTCTGGCTTTTCATTGCGTAAAAAGAATACAAATGACCAAGCAAATAAGCACATAATCGATGACACAATAAACGGCAATGCCTCTGCAATTTGTATAAGCTGTACCATCAATGGCCCTATCGCAAAGCCCATGCTAAAGGACAAACCATAAATAGCCATACCTTTGCCTAAGCTTTTATGATCAGCTGTGCTCGTAATCCATGTTTGAGTAGCATAATGTAGCGCATGATCTCCAACACCTATTAGCAAACGTAGCACAAACCAAAATGTGACACTTTTCCATAAAGGGAATATGATAAGTGATACAAAGACAAATGCCCCGCCAATTAAAATAATTGGCTTATAGCCCCATTTTCGTAAAGGCTGTTCGATAAACGGTGAGATTAATAAAGTTCCTATGTATAGTCCCGTCGCATTTAAACCATTTAAAGCGGACGAAACACCATCACGCTCAAAAATTATGGAGATAAGCGGCAGTAGCATTCCTTGTGAAAATCCCGATATAGATACAATTAACACTAAAATAGTAAATCTTTTTTTGCTGTAATCTGAGAAGTAATTCATTTTTTCCTCCAACATCAAGTCTTCTTCCACATTACAGCATACCAAAAAGCCTTAGCGCTCACCACATGTGATTTTACGCTAAGGCCTAACTAACACTTATCTTCATTCAACTTGTATAAACACGAATTTCGGCTTTTTTATTTGACCGATTACTTGTTTAAACTCCCTCCTTTTCGAGTTAGAGTTCACCGTTTTGTACAATCAGCTCCTTTACTATTTCTTAAAATAACTTTAACACACAACATCAATATTGTAAATATTCTGTCTATTGATTTTTAAAAATAATCGCTAAGTCCTAGGCGTTGACCTAGGCATTGAAATTTAGTCCCAAATCAGCTACTATGTAAGGGACGAAATGAGGTGTATGCATGTCAAAGCCAATCACGGATAAAGAACAACAAGTGACTTACTTAAAAGAACGTCTTGAAATGTTTTTAGAAGTTTTAGATGCCATCGACCCAGAAAAAACTGAATTACAAGATATTGATCGTTTAATTCAAATGATGGATGATTTAGAAGATAAAATGGAGCAATTCAACGCTCGTGAACAATAGTAACGATAAAAAGCAAGCGAGCATATAAATTGCTCGCTTGCTTATTTAATGACAATCCCAATTGTAAACAACTTTGCTAAAATCTTTATTTTTAAGTTCATCCTCTGTAATGAAGAAATTGCAAACACCACAATCCCCCCACATAATATGATCTCCTTCACTATCTATTTGAAGTAACATTGTTGTTGAATCCGTATAATTGCCGTATGCTCTAGGATCCTCCTGTGTAAAGAAAGGATACCCTCCAATTTTATGACCATCACCCGTTAATACATCATATAATACATCTGTCAGCTCTTCGTCTTCTTCAGCGGCTGTTTCGATGCTTGCGTATATTTCATTGCTTCTAAAGTCATCCATAGATAAAGGTTCAAATTTTGCTTTAAAGGACAATGCCATTTCCTTATCTACTGGAAAGTACAATTCTTCTTCTTTATTTTCTACAAATGAGAAATCTTGAATAAGCTGTGATTCATCCTTGACGATTGTATCGTGGAAAATAACTCGAAAACCATTTTGATTTTTCCCATTATCGAAATCCATTCCAAGTACATCATCATAGCCATCAATATAAAATTGCAGTATCCCCTCGTTAGGGAAATGAGGTAAGTGCTTAGGTACATCTGCAAAATTAATTTGTGCTAAAAGCTTTAATGGTTGTTGTTCCTCGTTTTTTGGATATTCCATAGAAAGTGGAAAATACGGATTACCTGCAAACTTACTTTCAAATAATGTCGTTTCCTTTTCATGCGTTTCAATTACAACAACAGGCTTCATAGTTCCTTCTATTATATTTCGAAAATGCTCAACTTCCTTTGGTAACTTCAACGATATTGTTTCAGACATGAAATATCCTCCTTAAAGTAAAGTTAATTCTATTTTAGAACAAACGTTCCTAATAATCAAATACTATTTTCTTTGAACATTTAATGGTTAATGATTAAACATTACAAAATCTATAAAAATAATCGCTAATTCCTACCACAATTAGATGGACTCTTTTTTTCATTAGTGGAAAAGAGTATAATGTATCGTGGAAATAATCAATTTTTCATTGGGGGGCAATATCAAAATGAATCTTCAAACTTTGGAGAAAAGTCTTTACAATTTAATTACTGAAACGTCAACAAACTTACCAAAAGATGTACGTCGTGCCATTAAAAAAGCTAAAGAAGCTGAAAATGCGGGTACTCGCGCAGCAATGAGTTTAGAAACAATCTCAAATAATATTATTATGGCAGAAGACAACGTATCACCAATCTGTCAAGATACTGGTCTACCAACATTTAAAATTTACACTCCTGTAGGTGTAAACCAATTAGAAATTAAAGAAGCGATTAAAAAAGCAATTAACGATACAACAGCTGATGCAAAATTACGTCCAAATGCCGTTGATTCTTTAACTGGTGCAAACAGTGGGAATAACCTTGGTGATGGTCTGCCAGTTATGAAATTCGAGCAATGGGAAAAAGATTATATTACGATTAAATTAATTCTTAAAGGTGGCGGCTGTGAAAACAAAAACATCCAGTACAGCCTACCATGTGAGTTAGAAGGTCTTGGCCGTGCTGGTCGTGATTTAGATGGTATCCGTAAATGTATCTTACACTCTGTTTATCAAGCACAAGGACAAGGCTGTTCTGCAGGCTTTATCGGTGTAGGTATCGGTGGCGATCGCTCTTCTGGATATGATTTAGCAAAAGAGCAATTATTCCGTCATGTTGAAGATACAAATTCAAATCCTGACCTTGCTAAATTAGAAGAATATGTTGTGAAAACTGCAAACACTTTCGGTATCGGTACAATGGGCTTCGGTGGTGAAGCAACTTTACTTGGCTGTAAAATTGGTGTAATGCACCGTATTCCTGCTTCATTCTACGTATCTGTAGCATATAACTGCTGGGCATACCGTCGTATGGCAGTTGATATTAATCCTGAAACAGGCGAAATCATCAACTGGCACTACCAAGAAGGTGAAAAAATTACATTTAAAGAAGATGAAGTCGCTGCAACAACAGATGAAACTTTAACAAATGTAGTAGAACTTACTGCTCCAATTACAGAAGAACAAATTCGTTCACTTAAAGTTGGTGACGTTGTATCTATTACTGGCCGTATGTACACTGGCCGTGATGCAATTCACCATCATTTAATGAGTCACGATGCACCAGTCGATCTTAACGGACAAGTTATTTATCACTGTGGTCCTGTAATGGCAAAAGACGAAGAAGGCAACTGGACTGTGAAAGCTGCTGGTCCAACTACTTCTATTCGTGAGGAGCCATATCAAGGCGACATTATGAAAAAATTCGGTATCCGCGCAGTAATTGGTAAAGGTGGTATGGGTCCTAAAACGCTTGCTGCTTTAGGCGAACACGGCGGTGTTTACTTGAATGCAATTGGTGGTGCTGCTCAATACTACGCAGACTGCATTAAAGGTGTAGATGGTGTAGACTTAATGGAATTCGGTATTCCAGAAGCTATGTGGCACTTAAATGTTGAAGGGTTCACAGCTGTAGTAACAATGGACTCTCACGGTAAATCGCTTCACGCTGATGTGGACAAATCTTCTCTAGAAAAACTTGCTCAACATGCAGAAAGAGTTTTCTAATCTAGAAGAACATTTTTAACTAAAGAGATTTATTTGTTACGCACACAAAATGTAAAGGCACAGAATATTCCTAGTGAATATACTGTGTCTTTTTCTGTTCTCAATGCAATGTTCAGAATAGAAAAATCAACAATCAGTTTCTTGAACACATTATTATATTTAATTGATTACTTTCCTAGACCATTTCCTCTAAAAGTTATTGCTTTCATTTTCCAAAAACCTTTGTTATAATAATTCTAAATTAGAAAAGATGTAAATGAAAGTGATTATCAACTACAAGAATGTTTATACTTCCTTATTATATAAGGGTTTTGATATTGATTTTCATTATCAGGGGGGATATTGATGGAATATACTAATCGAGAAAATGTAAGTCTAATTGAGAATACAAAGAGACATGCTGAACTGATTGCTGCTGTTATGGCTGGATTATTTATTTTACTTGCATGGCGTTTAGATACAAATGATCAAACAACAGCTTCTATTCTCTTATATGTTGTTGCTTTTTGTGTCGGAGGATTTGCCAAAGCAAAAGAAGGTATTGAAGAAACACTAGAAGAAAAAAAATTGAATGTAGAATTACTTATGATATTAGCTGCAGTCGGCTCAGCTGCCATTGGCTATTGGACAGAAGGCGCAATTCTTATTTTTATCTTCGCTGTCAGTGGTGCTCTTGAAACATATGCTATGAACAAAAGTCATCGCGAAATTTCTGCTCTTATGAATTTACAACCTGAAGAGGCTTGGCTAGTACGTGGTGGATTTGAACCGATGAAGGTTGCTGTCTCCACATTAAAAATTGGCGATCATTTACTTATTAAACCAGGTGAACGTGTTCCAGCAGACGGTATTATCTTTAAAGGACAGTCGTCTATTGATGAATCAGCGATTAGTGGTGAGCCGCTACCTATTGCTAAATTTGAAGGTGACGAAGTATTTGCAGGAACGGTTAATTTAAATGGTGCAATTACGATGGAAATGACGAAACCAAATTCCGAAACACTATTCCAAAAAATTATTATGCTTGTACAAAGTGCTCAAAGCGAAAAATCGCCTTCTCAACAATTCATCGAAAAATTCGAAGGCACATATGTAAAGTTTGTATTATTATCTGTAGCGCTTATGATGTTCCTTCCCCACTTTTTACTCGGTTGGGATTGGACGACTACATTTTATCGAGCAATGGTGCTCCTAGTTGTTGCCTCCCCTTGTGCACTCGTTGCATCCATAATGCCTGCAACATTAGCAACTATTTCAAATGGCGCTAAAAATGGGGTGTTATTTAAAGGTGGCTTGCATTTAGAGCATCTAAGTGTTTTACGTGCATTAGCTGTCGATAAAACAGGTACTCTTACACAAGGAAAACCAGTCGTTACAGAGTTTATTGTACGTGAAGGCTTAGATCAACAAGAAGCATTAGCTCTTCTTGCAGGCATTGAAGCACAGTCAAATCACCCATTAGCCCAAGCAATTACAAGCTACGCAAAAGCGCAACATATTTCACAGTTTGCGCAAGCAACAATAGAAGATATCCCTGGTTGGGGCATGAAGGGCTACGTTAATGAAACAGAGTACCTTATCGGTAAACCCGATTTTGTAGGAGAGGATGAAGCCAATGCTTTTGCAAATAACGCATTAGCGAAGCTTACCTCAGAAGGTAAAACGGTAATTTTCATGCGTGACAAAGAAGGCATTGTTGCACTTGCTGCGTTAAAAGATACAGTTCGTGATGAGGCAAAGAAAGCCGTCACATTATTAAAAGAATTAGGTATAGATGTCGTCATGCTTACTGGTGATAATGATAAAACAGCAAAAGTTATTGCGAAAGAAGCTGGCGTTACTGAATACGTGGCAGAGTGTCTTCCCGAAACAAAAGTTACGGAAATGAAACGCCTACTTAATCAACATAACTTTGTAGGGATGGTTGGCGATGGCATTAATGACGCACCTGCATTAGCTACAGCTACTACTGGGATTGCAATGGGAGAAGGTACTGATGTTGCTTTGGAAACAGCAGACGTTGTGTTAATGAAAAATGACTTATCTAAAATTGCATATGCAGTACGCCTATCTCGCAAAATGCAACGAATCGTCAAACAAAACATCTTCTTCTCTATCGGTATCATTGTTTTGCTAATTGCCTCTAACTTTTTACAAGCTGTTGATTTACCACTAGGTGTCATCGGGCATGAAGGTAGTACAATTCTTGTAATATTAAACGGCTTACGAATGCTTAATAAAAATGTATAAAAAAAGGGTGGTCTCAAACTGGTATTTATGAGAAGTGCCAGGCACTCAAACAATTCTGAATTTTTAACAAAGCAAAAATCCACGTAGACCCCTGCGGGAACGCACGCAAAGTAAGACGCAACAAACCACGCGACTGCGAGGGTTGCGGCTTACGTGTGTGCCCGCGGAAAGCGTAGTGGATTTTTACGCTTTAGGAGCCGGTAATCTAAGAGAAGTGCCAGGCACTCAAACAATTCTGAATTTTTAAAAGCAAAAATCCACTTAGACTCCTGCGGGAACGCACGCAAAGTAAGACGCAACAAACCGCGCGACTGCGAGGGTTGCGGCTTACACTGTGCCCGCGGAAAGCGTAGTGGATTTTTTCGTTTTAAGAGTCGATATTATGCCCGCAAAAATCAACGGCATTTAACTGTAAAAAGACTGAAGGGTGGTCTCCAATTGAGACCACCCTTTTTCTAAAGTTATTTAATAGCACCTTCAGCTTTTTGCAAGGCTCTTTTTTGCATTGTGGCATTTAACACACCACCAAAAATTATTATCATCCCTGTAAAATACAGCCATAGCATTAAAATAATAACGCCACCAATACTACCGTATGTAGCAGAATAATTTCCAAAGTTACTTATATAAAAAGAAAAACCATATGTCACAACGAGCCATGCAAGCGTAGAAAATATTGCCCCTGGCCATACACCCATTATTTTCAATCGTGGGCTTGTATTCGGTACTAACCAATAAATTGCCATCAACAGTAAAAAGATAAGTAATGGCGGCATTGACCAACGAATATTACGCCAAAGAGACTCAAACTCATCTTCAATGCTAACAATTGAAAACAAAAAATGCCCAATTTGCTGTCCAAAGACAGGTAATAGAAGAGCTACTGCAATTACAATAACTAAAGCTATAGTAAATACAAGTGAGAGCCCTCTGTCTATAAAGCCTACTCTACCTTCCGTATCGTACGCTTTATTTAGAGCTCTTATTAACGCATTTATTCCTTTTGAAGCAGACCATATTGTCCCTAGTACCCCGATGGATAATAAACTACTATTGCGATTTGTTAATACTTCATTTAATGTACTTTCAATAAGCCTATATACTTCATCTGGCATTAGATTGACTAAAAACGAGTACACTTGCGTTGTCTCTAAGTTTAAATATGGCAATAGGGTAACAAGGAAAATTAATAGGGGGAAGAAAGAAAGTAAAAAGAAATAAGCAAGTTGTGCCCCAAGAGCTGATATTTCAACGCGTTGTATGCGAAGCATTAAATCTTGGATAAAGCCTTTCGATGTCATCACATCTACCGCATCTTCATTTGGTGAGAAAAACGACTTAACCTCACCAATCGTTGAATGTATGGATGCTTTTCTCTTTTCCATTTAATCCCCTCCTTTTACTACAGCTTATTCTTTATCTGGCGAAGAGAAGGCTGATTTAGTATCGCTAATCATCCCTTGAATTGTAGAAGGCAATTCTTTAAACTCATCAACTTTCTCGGCTAGCGTGTTTACATTTTCTGACACACTATCGCAAAGTACTTTTGCTGCTAACACCTTTTCTTCAATTAGGTCTTGCAGTTCACTTCGGTTTGATGCGTAATAAGATACCGCTTCTTTCATTCTTTTTGTTGTAGCGACTGTTTTTTCTCGTGTAGTACGATCAAACATGCTTATTGCAGCCCCTACAGCTGCGCCTACGACGATAGATGCTAATAATTTACTTTGTCCCATATTTTATTTACCCCCTGCTTGTTTAATGTGTATTCCCATTTTTAAAAATAACTAAACAGCTTACTGCCCTTATTCTACCCAATAACAGTGCATTTTTAAAGCAACGCCCAATTACAGTATTGACATTTTTTTTATTCAATGAAATGATATTGGCTAGGATTATGAAAGGTAGGTTTAATTGAATGGATTTATCAGTACCGTCAAAAGAAAACGTTATTTATATGGTCGACCAAATGAAAGATAAGCTCCGCATGGTAAATGTAGATGCTATGAAATCTGAGAATTTTGATGAAGCAAATTATGAAGATTTAGTCTATCTGTACGAAATGGTTATGAAACGTGATACATTTAGCCCGAGTGAAATGCAGGCTATCGTTGCCGAATTAGGATCTTTACGTAAATAAATGTTCAGCGCACTAAAAAAGCTATTAGCAAGGACGACGAGTCTATTGCTAATAGCATTTCTTTTATTACTGAGTGTTTTTCGCTACAGAACCGTCTTCGGCAACAAGTGGTTGAATTAACACTTCCACACGACGATTTTTTGCGCGACCTTCAGCCGTATTATTTGGTGCGATGGCTTTATACTCACCATATCCTTTTGCACTAAAATAAACCGGATCAAGATTTGAGTTACTATCCACTAAAATTTTCAAGAAGTTCACTGCACGCATAACCGATAATTCCCAGTTTGAAGCAAATTCAGGACCTGTTTGAGGCACGTTATCGGTATGACCAGTAATGACAATACTACGAGCAGGATCGGATACTAATACGCCTGCAAGTTCCTTAGCTATTGCATTATACTCAGGCTTAATAGTTGCTCTCCCTGGGTCGAACAAGATGCTATCTCGAATTGTTACTAGCAATCCCTCATCAGTCATTTCAGTTGCGAACTGACCTTCCATCTCATTTACTGCGATAAAATTATCTACACTATCTTTAATTTCAGCTAACTCCTGTTGATCCTTTAAATACGCTGAGTTTTGCTGTGGCTGTTGCGGTGTTTGGTCATTATTTGCATCAGGCGTTGGCATTGGCGATGGCTGTTCTAAAAAGCTCGTACCACCGTCAAAAACCTGATTAAATACTGCTGACATACGATCTAACTTTTCTTGGTCAACTGAACTGGATGCAAAAAGTACGATAAATAACGCTAGTAATAACGTTAAAATATCTGCATACGGTACTAACCAAGACTCATCAACATGCTCTTCATGCTTCTTTTTCTTAGCTTTCTTTGCCAAGGCCGCCCGCCCCGCTTTCACCCGAAATTTGACGACGCTCTTCCATCGTTAAATAAGAAGATAATTTTTGTTCAATTACACGTGGAGCTTCTCCTTCTAATACAGAAAGGATTCCTTCAATCATCATACGTTTTTGCTTCACTTCAACTGCTGATTTACGTTTTAACTTGTTAGCAAATGGATGCCATAATACGTAACCTGTAAAGATACCTAATAATGTTGCCATGAAAGCAGCTGAAATGGCATGTCCTAACTTATCAATATCGTTCATATCTGCTAACGCTGCGATTAAGCCTACTACCGCACCGAGTACCCCTAATGTCGGGGCATATGTACCTGCTTGTGTAAAAATGGCTGCGCCACTTGTATGTCGGTCTTCCATCGCCTCTACTTCTTCCGTTAATACGTCACGAATATAATCTGCGTTTTGACCATCAATTGCTAATGTAAGACCGTTTTTCAAAAATGGATCTTCAATTTCTGAAGCCTTACTTTCTAACGCTAACAAACCTTCACGTCGAGCTAAATCGGCCCATTGTGAAAACATCTTAATGATTTCAATATCATCCGCTAGTTTTGTTTCTTTAAAAAGAATTTTAAACAGCTTTGGCACCCGCTTTAATTCCTTCATTGGGAAGGCAATTGTTACAGCAGATATTGTACCGAAGATGATAATTAAAATAGCCGCTGGGTTATAAAAGGCACTTAAATTTACACCTTTTAACACCATCCCTGTTAACAGGGCGATAAACGCTAAAATTACCCCTACTACTGACGATAAATCCATTCTCGAACCTCCAAATCTTCTATCTTACTTATTTTCGTCCAATTTTCCATATTTTAAATAAAGATATTATATAGTATAAATGTATTTCACTAATTTTTCGATGAAATAAATGCTTTTTATTCACATTTCGACCATATTTGATTATATTGAATTAAGAATAATACACTAAATTGTCTTTAATGGAGAGGGGTTAAGAATTTGTTATTATCATTTAACACAAAATTACTAAGATATGCCGAATTAGCTGTGAAAATAGGTGTAAATATCCAGAAAAATCAATACCTTTATATGAGTTGTTCGACGGATAACTTAAAATTAGCAGAAATAATTACTAAAATTGCCTATGAAAATGGTGCAAAACAGGTTTTTGTCGATTTATCGGATGATAGACTTGTTCGTACACGCTATGAAAAAGCTCCAAAAGACTCATTTGATTTCTTCCCACCATGGAAAATTCAAGAACGTGAATGGCTAGCTGAGCAAGGTGCTGCCTTTTTAAGTATCGTTTCACAAAATCCTGACCTTTTAAAGGATATAGATCACGAAAAAATTATGACTTTCCAAAAAGCCTCAGGTAAAGCACTTGTAAATTATTATAATATGATGCAGGCAGACAAATTTAGCTGGACAGTTATCGCTGCTCCTTCTAAACCTTGGGCAGCTAAAGTATTTCCACATCTACCAGAAGAACAACAAGTTGATGCATTATGGGAAGCAATTTTTGCAGCAACACGCACAGATCAAGAATATCCTGTAAGTGCATGGGAAGCACACGATTTACAGCTACATAACAAAGCTGACTACTTAAATGGGAAACAATATAAATCCCTTCGCTATACAGCTCCAGGAACAGACTTAACAATTGAATTACCAGAAAAACATGTATGGACAGGTGGTAGTAGTGTCAATACACAAGGACAGACATTTATGGCGAATATGCCAACTGAGGAAGTTTTCACAGCACCGCTAAAGACTGGTGCTAATGGCTATGTATCAAGTACGAAGCCTTTAAGCTATGGCGGAAATATAATTGATAACTTTAAATTAACTTTTAAAGATGGCCGTATTGTCGATATAAAGGCTGAACAGGGGCAAGAAATTTTAGCGTCGCTTGTAGCAACAGACGAAGGTGCTCATTACCTTGGGGAAATAGCACTTGTTCCACATCAATCACCTATCTCGCAATCAGGGTTATTATTTTACAATACATTATTCGATGAAAATGCTTCTAACCATTTAGCAATAGGTAATGCCTATGCATTTTGTATTGATGGCGGCAAAGAAATGTCTTCAGAGGAACTACTAAAACATGGTCTGAATCAAAGTTTAACGCATGTTGACTTTATGATTGGCTCAGCAAATATGGATATTGATGGCATTGCAGCTGATGGTCAAATTGAACCGATTTTCCGCAATGGTAACTGGGCCTTTTAAGAAAATAGTCAGTCTTATTAATATTATTCTAGTCTAGGTATCTTATGGATGTCATAAATTATCCTTACATTTTCCTAGCAACCTATTGTATAATTAGTATAGTTCTTATAGTAGATTATTTAAGTAGAGAGGAGCTTTTATTATGTTCATCACAACTGTACTTGGCTTTTCAGCCGTATTATTAATTTCTACAGGATTCTTCATCCACTACCTACAAGTTGGTTTAGATACTAAATCTTCAGTAACTATAGACCCACAACCAAAAGAAAAATTTTAATCATATTAAAAACAGCTACTTTACGTAGCTGTTTTTTTGCATATATAAAATTGCCTTATAGTTCGCTAATTAACTATGCAAACTTCTTTTTTTTTTCATAAAATTGCATGAATATTGTTATTATTATTTGCATATTTACTTTTTTGCTCTAAAATATTTCTGTAGGGAAGGGAGCAAAATTTCATGACAATGTTAAATGATATTTTAAAGTTTAATGAAGATTTCGTTCAAGAAAAAAAATATGAGCCTTTTATTACAACTAAGTACCCAGACAAGCGTATCGTTGTTTTATCTTGTATGGACACTCGCCTTGTAGAACTATTACCAAAAGCGATGAACTTAAGAAACGGCGACGTAAAAATTGTAAAAAGTGCTGGTGCTTTAGTAAGTCACCCATTTGGTGCAGTAATGCGTAGTTTACTTGTTGCTGTTTATGAACTACAAGCTGATGAGGTGTATGTAGTTGGACATTATGACTGTGGTATGAGCGCAGTTGATCCAGATGCAATGCTTAGCAAAATGGTTAACCGAGGTATTAAACCAGAAACTATTAAGATGATGGAATACTCGGGTATTGATTTAAAAGACTTTTTACGTGGTTTCGGCGACGTAGCGACTAGCGTTAAGAAAAGCGTTGATACGATTCGTAATCACCCCCTAATGGTACAAACTGTACCTGTTCATGGTTTAGTAATTGATCCGAATACTGGTCGACTTGATTTAATCGACGATGGTAGCAAATAATATACAAAATTAAATGAGCTTTTTGTAGCTCACTATTCTATTGGCAAACAATCATTCAATAAAAAAATGTGTCTATCGTATCGAAAGATCGAATGATAGACACATTTTTTTTGCCCTATTTAATTTTATTTATAAGCTCTACGTATTGTGTATCACCATAGCCTACTGTCGGAAATAGAGCAAATAATTGCTTCAATAATTCTGTTGTTGGCATGTCTTTATTTTTAGCAATAAATTTTACTACTGCATTATCTTCGTTTAGCATATCTAAGTATATGTTGATTGCCTGATACATTACGGGTAGTACTTCGTTAGTCGCCTTATTGTGGTTGACCAATACTTCGTTGTATACAGCATCATAATGTCCTAATGAAAGTTCAGTTTGATTAACTTTAAACTCATCCTCCCTGAAACTATTTAAGAACACTTTCCCCTCATAGCCTGACTGTTCAAGATAAGACAGTATAGTAAGAAGGTTCATTTGACAAAACATGTCTTCACCAAACCATAAAACAATACATTTATACTCTTTGTGAAAAAGACCCTCTAATGGTGCAATTACCTTCTGCATATAATTCTCTACAGAATTACGATGTCCGTCAGCTCGTTTGTTTATAAATGCTTTATTAAAAACTTGTTTAGTAGTGGCGTTTACACACATAGCTTCATTAAAAGGAGCGTAATCGGAATCCCCCATTAGTCTATTATGCTTAAATTCCTCATACATTATTTGTCCGTTCAAAATGTTAAGTACGTCCCTCTCAAATAATTCGCTTTTCGTATTTTGTAACCGCTCTACCTCAACTTTTTGATTGATATTCATTCCATACCATTCCCCGTCTTTATTCATAGTAAGTTTAACAATTGACTGAACAGGCAACTTGCTAAGTTGATATTCTTTCGGACTAATACCAAAAACAGTTTTAAAAGCTCTGCTATATGCTTCCTGTGAGGAATAATCGTACTCAAAGGCGATGTCAATTATCTTTCTGTTTTTCGCCAAATCTTCTGTAGATAAATACAACCTTCTAAGATGAATATACCGTCGAATACTTATACCTGTTACTTGGTGAAATTTAAAAGAGCAATAATAAGGGGAGTATCCCATGAAATTAGAAAGCTCATTTAATGAAAATTGATTTTTTAATTTACCTTCAATCCACTCAATCATAAATTGTATCTGTTCATCCATTTATTTCACCCCCCAAATAAAATTATAAGTAGCATCCATATCTTTTATATGATATTTCTTGTGTTTTTTTAAAAATAATTAACTAAATTATGTATAATAATACTATAAATAGAAAAAATAATAATTTAGTTGGAGGAACATATGCAAACTTATCATTCTATTTCAGCAGAAGTTTATAATATTGATAAACCAATTGGCAGTTCGTTTGGTGATGTTGAATACTATAGCCAAAGACTTTCACATGTGAAAGGAAAAATATTAGAGCCAGCTGTTGGAACGGGTCGTATTTTAATTCCATTACTTGAGCAAGGATTGGCAATTGAAGGTTTCGATCTTTCCGAAGAAATGTTAGCGTACTGCCGAGACAATTTAAAGATGGCAAATAAAGAAGCAAACATCTTTCTAGCCAATATGGAGACCTTTCAGTCAGAACAACAATATGAAGCAATTATTATCCCAGCAGGAACATTTTTATTAATTGAAGACGATGACAAGGCTTTTCAAATACTAACTAATTTTCACCATCATCTAGAATCAAATGGGCGATTAATAGTAGATTTATTTTTGCAACCTGATTTTAGTGAAGGGAGCTCACACTATCGAACGTTTACAAACAATCAAGGCGAATTAATTACATTACAAGTAACACAATCTGAAGTAAATTATATTAAACAAACAACTACTTCGCATCATCGCTACGATAAATGGAAAGATGGTAAATGTATCGAAAGCGAATTTGAAATTTTTACTTTGAAATGGTATGGAATCAATGAATTTAAAAGGCTTTTAATGCAAATTGGATTTAGAGATATCGTCATTTCAGCAGACTATTGCTATCAGCAATACCCAACAAATCGAAATCAAGTCATAACGTTTGAAGCTGTTAAATGACTGTTCGATGCTAAATGAACATCTAAAAAATGTGGGTGGGACAAAACTTTAAAATTTTATAAAGAGTGAGCACTAGTTGTTGGTAGCGGAGGTGGCGACTCCTGCGGGAACGCACAAAACGTAAGACGCAACGATCCGCGCGTAGCGAGGGTTGCGGCTTACGGTGTGCCCGCGGAAAGCGCCCGCCGTAGCGGACAACAACGGCATTGCAAAAAAGTGTTAAATTGATTGTAGTCAATCTAACACTTTATCTCTTTTACCATTGCCACATTTGCACTTTTTAATAGCTTATAGCCTATTCATCATGATGGCTCTAAGCGGGCATACATATAGTGATCTACCCATTGGCCATTGATGTACAATAATTTTCTTAACAAGCCTTCTCGTTGAAAACCTGATTTTTCTAAGACGCGGATAGATGCGTTATTTTCAGTTGATACATAAGCCTCCACACGGTGTAATCCTATTTGTTCAAAGGCAAATTGGACAACTAATTCTACAGCTTCTGAAACAATCCCTTTTCCAACATAGATTTCATCCATTGCGTAGCCAACAAATGCACTTGAATACGGTAAACGTTTGATAGCGTACAACGAAATGTGCCCTATTAAATTATTTGTACCTAGCTCATATATACCAAATGTATATTCCCTCTTCGAGTTCATTAAATATAAACTTTCTTGAATTTTTTTATATTGAGCATCAACTGTATAGTATTCAGGACGCTGTAACGGCTCATATGTAGACCAAAAATATTTATTTCGACTTACAAGACCCATTAAGCTTTGTGCATCTTTTTCTTGGAATGTGCGAACGTAGCATTTTCCCCCCTGAATCGAGACCACATTTCCACCCTTTTTCCTTAATAAATTCCAAATTTTAAGCACCATTTCTCCCCCACAAGCCTTCCGATAAATGTAAATACATATTCATTGTATGTAAAAAAAGATGCTGCTACAACTAAAACAGTCTTGTCTTGTTATCACAGCATCGGTCTATTTATTTACTTGTTTTTACTTGTTTTTTAGAATGTATTTGTAATTCAATACTTGATGATTCAGCGTCTTCTATATGGGACTTATCTAAAACATTCGATAGATGTAGACCTCTTTTTTGTGCCTCGCGTTCAATATGTGCAAGTGTTTCTTGTAACACTTGTACTCGTGCATGTTTTTTATCGTCTCCTGCCACCAAAATCCAAGGAGCATTTTTCTTATCTGTTTTTGCAAACATTTCATTTGCCGCTTCTATATACTCAGGTGTTTTCTCACGATTTCTCCAGTCTTCATCTGTTAACTTCCATGATTTATACGGATCCTGCGCTCGCTCATTAAAACGCTTTAACTGCTCTTCATCTGACACATGTAACCAAAATTTTATAATAATGTAGTCTCCAGCAGTTAATATCTTTTCAAAGTTGTTAATCTCTTCATAAGCACGAGACCATTCATCTTTTTTTGCAAATCCTTCAATACGCTCTACTAGCACTCTTCCATACCAAGAACGATCGAATATAGCGATTTGTCCATGTTGCGGTAACTTTCTCCAAAAGCGTTGCAAATAGTTATAGCGTAGTTCGTGAGGCTGTGGAGCTGAAATTGGATGGACTATGTAACCTCGTGGGTCTACACGTTCAATTAGACGTTTAATGGCCCCACCCTTACCTGCTGCATCCATTCCTTCAAATACTAAAATAAGTCCGATTTTATTGTTTAGTAAAAATTGCTGTGCATTTAACATTTCGTATTGAAGTACTTTTAATTTCTTTTTATATAATTTTTTATCTAGTTCAATCGATAGGTCAAGATTTTTAAGATTTTGAGCCATAAAAATTCCACTCCTTCAAATTGGTTATTTCTATTGTACTAAAGAAATATTTGGATGCATATTCAAATGGTAAAATGTAGATTTTTTAATGCAAATTCATATGATACATTGTAAGGGTTTTCCGCTATAATAAAATAGATATTATGTGACAGTCATATACTTATTTGTCTTTTCCCTATACAATTTAACACGAAGGGAGAGGAATCCTTGCCTAAGTTTATTTTAATGACAATAACCTTTATTGTCTCACTCATCCTAACCTTTTCATCCTATTTCATAAAAATAAATGGTCAATCTTCGTTAGAAATCTCAAATCGTTTTCCCGTAATGTTTGCACCTATTAATATTAGTTATATGATATGGATATTAATTTACATTTTACTCGCATATTGGTTAGTTATGAATTTTCAAAAGACATCTATTAAACAGACTGTTCTCTTTAGCAATGTATGCATTTTACAGGCGCTCTCTATTTTATTTTGGCATTATGAATTATTCATCGTATTTTTCTGTTGTTCTGTAATTTTAGTATTGTACTTGTTTATCCTTTACAATACTTATCCGCATACAAATAATGCTTTAACTGGCCGTCTGCCCATTTCAATTTATTTTGCCTGGTCTACATTTATCATGATGACAAATGCAAGTTTTACGCTAACATCTTATGAATGGCATGGTTTTGGACTTAGCAACCCACTTTGGGCAGTTATTTTACTGTCAATCGGTGTAGCCATCGCCTTACATATTCGCTATTATCATTTCGATATTGTTTATCCTAGCGTGTTTATATGGGCTTATATTGGCATTGCATTCCATAACCACCTTGATGAATTACTTGTGACGACAGCGGCTCTATTTTTATGTGGCGTCCTAATCGTTGGTATCCGATTTGTCAAAAAAAAACCTGCTCACCGAAAATAAATCGGTAAGCAGGTTTTTCATTTAGCCTTGTTTATCACTTGGCTATTTTATGCTTCATCTAATGAAGTTAAAATGATTGGTTTATCTTTTGTAACAATAATTGAATGCTCAATTTGGGCAACTAATGATTTGTCAGGTGTAATAAATGTCCAGCCATCACCAGCTTCAACGATATGTTCTGCTTTCGCAGAAATAAACGGCTCAACTGCTAGCACCATACCTTCTTTCATAATTGTTGAATCCCAAGCATCGTAATAATTTAAAATATGGTTTGGCTCATCATGTAATGAACGACCTAATCCATGACCTGTTAAATTCATAATAACAGTTAAATCATTTGCATAAGCTTCACGCTCTACAGCTTTCCCAATTTGGTTTAATTTAGAACCTGCTTTTACTTTTGTCATAGCGCGATCAAAGGCACTTTTTGCTACGTGACAAAGTTTTTCTTTATCCTCGTAACCTTCCCCTACTACAAATGAAATACCTGTATCTGCAAAATAGCCATTTAGTGAACCGGATACGTCAATATTTACAATATCCCCTTCTTGTATAACACGTTGTCCTGGAATACCATGGGCAACTTCCTCATTGACACTAATACAAGTGTATCCTGGGAAATCATATTCTCCTTTAGGACCAGAAATAGCTCCTGCTTCAGCAAACATGCGGCCTGCAATTTCATCTAATTCAAGTGTTGTCACACCCGGTTTTGTAGCTTCCTTCATTGCCTCACGAATTTCTGCACAAATGCGACCAATTTTTTTAAAGGCTTCAATTTCTTCTTGCGTTTTTACAATCATTTTTAACGTCCCTTTCATCTAATATCTATTCATTAATATAACATAACTTTATATGTCCATAACGCCAAACGCTTTAATTATTCTATGCTAACATTATTTCATAAGTACCATGCAAATAATAATTAGGCCTTTTTTGAAGTTCTTCGACTAAAAAATATTGACCAAATAACGTGGAAACCTTGGATGATAAAAAAAATAGCATACTAAGTAACACTTAGCATACTATTTTCTCTTTTAGGACAGTCTTATAGTGTTTAAGATTTTCGCTGCATTAATTGTGGCGCAGCTGTAAATAATAGCACAGCAACAATGGCTGTTAAAATTGTTGCTGGAAGCATGTATGTTCCATTGTAAATGATTGAATAAATCCATGCGTTTTGCTCGCCTGCATACTCTGCAAAGAATACTGCACCTGCAAATGTGTGCGCAAGATAACGTAGGAATCCAGCTAACAACGTACCAATGACAATATAAACGGCCATTTTCTTTTTATTTAAAGCTGTTGCCGCTTTTAATACAGGTTCACGAACGATTGCCGCTAAACCTACTACGGTAAAGGCTACCCCGTAATCTAGTAATCCTTGAAGCCAGTGCACAATATAAGCACCAAACATTGTTTGCATAACACCAATCAATAGCCCGGTTGTGAGCCCTGACAAGAGACCCCAACGAAATGCTATTAAGATGATTGGTACCATTACTAAGCTTACCGAGCCACCTTGTGCCCATACTTTAAAGGAAACTTGATCGAGTACAAGTCCTACCGCTGCGAAAATTGCAATTTCCACCAGCATGAGTAATCTTTTTTTGTCCATATTATTATTCTCTCCTTTGTTCCGATGTAGGATACAAGAGCAGGAATAGAAATCATTTTGATATGCATGTCAATCCGGCATAAAAAAACGATGCCAGGACAGAGCCTCACATCGTAAAAGTGTCGGTTTCTATCCACATCCCTACGCAAGCGTTAACTTACAGGTTCGAAGAGTAAAGGCATTACGTGCCCAGTCTCAGCTGACATCATCAGCTCCCCTTGTGGTCGTTACATCTAATTTTTTTGTTGAACACCCTCATTGTACGCAAACACTTTTGCAATTACAACCTTTTCAACATTAATTTTTTTGAAACTTTCGAGTTTTCTATGCGTAAATAATTAAAAAGGAGGGACTACTATGGAGAATCCAAAAATTTTATCTGCCTTTAGTTATCTCAGTATTTTTTTTGCACCATTTATCGTTCCGTTAATCGTTTATTTCGTGTCAAAAGATAGCGATGTCAAGAGACACTCCATCAAAGCACTTATTTCTCATTTAATACCGTTTGTCTTTGGTATCATTTTCTTTATCGTCTTTATATTTTCTACTATGTCATTAAACACGTTTGATCCTTCGTCTAATGGGAATACATTTATTATCATATGGTTTGTATCTTTTGGTATTTATTTACTCGTTTCATTAGGCATTGTCATTTGGAATATTGTCCAAGCTGTACGAGTTATTCGTTAAAATTTAGTACTAAGGAGCTGTCGTATTCATGAAAGTATCGAAAGTAGTTAAAACTGCTATAAAATTAGCGCCCATCGTTATTCCGATTGTCAAAAAAGTGGTCGCAGCAAAAAAAGGAACAACTCCAAACGTAACGACACACAAAAAATAATAGCCAATGGGCTCCTATAACGTAAAAACCCACTTCGCTTTCCTGCGGCGCAACAATCTGTAAGCCGCAGGAGGCTTCGTAGGTTTTTACTTTGTTATACATAAATTGTTTGAGTGACTGGCACTCTTTTGTGGTCTAACCCTACTCCCAGTGCCCTAAGAATTCAGAATTGTTTGAGTGACTGGCACTTATTTTACTTCAAAATGTGTTGTACTATGTCCGCTCAGCGTTTTTTCAACGTGTAATACTGCCGGCATAGCAGCCTTTAATTCGGCTACATGTGAAATAACACCAATCATTCTTCCAGAGTCTTGTAAATCAATTAGCGTATCAATCGCTTTATTTAACGCTTCCTCATCCAATGAACCGAAGCCCTCGTCAATAAACATTGTTTCAATACGAATATTACCTTGGAAGCTTTGAATTACATCGGCCATACCTAATGCAAGACTTAATGATGCATTAAATTTCTCCCCACCTGATAATGTTTTGACATCTCTTAATTGATCTGTATACGCATCATAGACATCCAACCCAAGCCCACTTTGCTTCGCATGTTTCTCTAACCGATCGGAACGACGCAGTTCAAACTGTCCATTCGATAAATGGAATAAACGAATATTTGCTGCCGCAGTGATTTTATCTAAATAATTAATTTGAATATACCGCTCAAAGGAAAGTTTTTTCGGATTTTGACCATTCAACACTGTGTAAAGCTCTTTTACACGACCTGCTTCTTTTTCAAGGACACGGATTTCCTTTGCCGTTTCCTCTACTTTAACAATAAAGTCAGCACATGCCTTTGCATAGCTTTGCGTTTGTTGTAAGGTTTTAAATGCTTCTTCATATGTGGCACGGAGCATCTCAAGCTTTTCTTCTAATACTGTTAGATTTTGCTTTTCTTTTCCTTCAAGATGCTTTGCTCCATCCTCCATTTGTTGCTGTAAGGAATGTAGTTGTAAGGCATAGTCACGACATGCTTTACGTAAATCATCAATTTGACTAACGCTACGCTTTGCAGAAGCATAGTCTTCATACGTTGTAAAACCAACATCTTTCATGCTTACTAAAAACTGTTCACGCTTGTCATTCAGTTTATTTAGCAATTCCTCATATGCGGTTTTAGCTAGTTCTTCTGCCATTGATGCTTTATTTGTTGCTTCCTTAGTCGTTTGTAAGTTTTGTTGTATTGCGTTCCAAGCTGACTGTAACGCCATTTTTTGCGATCCCACATCTGCAATCGTTTGTTTTAAAGCTCGTAATGACTGTACATGTTCGGGTATTTGCTTTTGCTGTTCTTCTACAATCGCTTGCTGTTTTATTAACTCTTTCGATTGCTCTGCAAAATGTTGCTCTAATTGTAATTGTTTCTGTTGTAGCTGTTCATTTTTTTCGTGTTGCCCTTTTAGCTTAGCTCGCGCGACGGACAGTTGGTCATTCACTATTTTTAAAACAGTCACTTGTTGTTCAATAGCGTGTAAAGAAGTTGTCAGTTCTAATCGATCAGCTATTGAAATATGATAAGCATCTACTTGTTCAATTGCCTCTTGAAGCAGTTTTTTAGTCGATTTTAACGTCGCCTCTTGTTCCAAATATTTACGCTCAATTGCATTGGTCATCGCTCGTAAAGATTCTAGCTCCGCTTCATCTACTACTTCTAACGGTTCTCTATGTGTTAGTTGATGTGTTGTGCTACCGCAAACTGGACATGGATCTCCGTCCTTTAACTTAGCTGCTAATATACTTGCCTGACCGGTAATCCATTGTTGCTCTTTTGTTTGCAGTGCTTGCTTACTTTCTTTGTATTGTTGATGTGCATTTGTAACAGCTTGCTCAGCTACTTCAATCGCTCGCTCATATTTTTCAATTTGAGCTAATAGTGTTACTTGCTCTTTCAGTAATGGAAGCTGTTCTAAATAGCCTGCATATGGTTCCATCTGTTTTTCATATTGCTCAATCGTTGCTGTTAATTGTCGAACTTGCATTTGTTCTTTTTCTAAAATATGAAGATTATCAGCTACTGCACGCTTGGAACTTTCGACAAGCTGTTCTGTTATTTCTAATTGCTGCTGATTACTTTCAAATGCCTCAAATTTCGGCACTAATGCTAATAGCTCTATTTCGCGTTGCAATATTTGCTGACGCTCAGGCTCTTTTGCTTCTTCCTCTGTATACAATTGTTGCGATTTCTTCAGTTGTTCTACTGCATTTTGGTGATTAATTGTAGCTTGCTGATAAAGTTGTTCTTTTCGATTTTGCTCTGTCCGTAAATCTACACACTGTTGTTCAAGCATAATGAGACGATTTGCTTGCTCTGCTAACTGTATTTCCTGTTCCATAGCTGTATACTTTTCTCGTTGTTGCATCAACAATTGCAAACGTGCTTGTCGTTGTGCCTGTTGATCGAATTGTTCATTGAGCGCCTTTGCCATACTGTAATATTCTTGTTCTTTTTGATGATTTGCATAAGCTTCTTCATAGCGCATTTGTTCCGTTCGTATACTAGCACTATAAAAGAATTGCTCCTCTTCAAGGGCATTTTTTAGCTGATGCATATTGTCGGTATTATTGCTTATACAAGTAAATAGTGTTGATGATCTGTGTGGTAAAACGCCTGCAATCTGCCCAAGTAAATGCTCTTTTAATTGCTGGGCACGTTCTAAATCCTTTTCTGCTTCTTTTCTTTTTAGATCTAGCTTTTTTGTCATTGCACTGAAACGATCCGTTTTAAAAATCTTACGTAAAATCACTTCTTTATTGGTTGAATCTGAAGTTAAAAGTTTGCGAAACTCTCCTTGTGGCAACATTACAATTTGACTAAATTGATCTTTTGTTAGTCCTATAATCTCCAACAACTTTTTATCTACTTCATTTGTTTGCTGTTTTTCCACAATACTAAAGTCAAATTTACCATCCTTCATTTCTGCTAACTCGACTTTTTTTCCTGTAACACTTTTATTTTTTGCTTTAATATGGCCCGGCTGACGTACAATTTGATAAACTTTACCTCTCATTTCAAAAACCAATTCCACTGAAGTGTAAACATCATCTGCAGCAAAACCGCTTCGAAGCATCGCTGTATCCTGACGATCTTCTCCGCTTCCTGATCCATAAAGTGCATAACAAATGGCATCAAAAATAGTCGTTTTACCAGCACCTGTTTTTCCTGATATAGCAAATAACCGATATTCACCAAGCTGTTGGAAATCAATAATTTCTGTATGTTTGTAAGGACCGAAAGCAGTAATAGTTAACTTGAGTGGTTTCATCGAACTGCCTCCCGTTCCTCTTCTAATAATTCCTGTAACATTTCTATAAATAAACGTTCAGTTTCTGAGTCAGGCTGTTCACCCAAAATATCAGCATAAAATCCTCGAAATAAATCAATATCCTCTACTTTTTCCATTTCAATTGCTTGTACTTCATGGTTTTCTTGCATTCGTGACGCTTTTCGTTCAATATGCATCGCATGAGGAAATACTGTACGAATTCGCTCCATCGGTGAAGCGACTGGTGTGGCGTCTGTTAAACGTACGAAAACATAATCTTCACATGGTGGTAGTTTTAATAAATCGTCCATCGAGCCCTCTACCACTCGTAGATCACGTCTTGGCACAAGTTTTTGTTTAGTGACGTCTACGTTTCCACTTGCATCTAGTTCTACAATTAAAAAGCCTTTTTCATGTAAATGTTCAGACAACGAATATTTTAAGGGAGAACCCGCATATCGAATCGATTCATTCAATACAAAATGGGCTTTATGGAGATGCCCCAGTGCCGTATAGTTGAAATGTTTAAATAGCGCTGCATCCACACAATCAGACCCACCGATAGATAGTGGACGCTCTGAATCACTCGTGTTTTCTTCTTCATAGCCGTATTTCGTCACAAAGGCATGTCCAATAAAAACATTACGCTTTGTTGTATCCATCGTTTGTTTGATATGTGCGATAATTTTTTGCATTGCATCTTGATGTGTTTGAATCGTATCATCTTCTAACATAGTACGGACTGAAGCTGGCTCTGCAAACGGCACAAGATGAAAATGGACCTCACCGAATTCGTCTGTTAGTACAATAGGTGAATGCTCTTTTGTGAACTGACCTACTATATGTAATCCACTATCACGCATTACACGACTACCAAAATTCAATCGACCTGCACTATCATGATTGCCGGCGACCGCTAACACAGGAATTTTCTTCTCCAATACAATTTCTGCTAAAACATCATTCAGTAAATTAACGGCCTCTACAGGTGGCATTGAGCGATCATATAAATCTCCTGCTACAATAATTGCATCCGGTTTTTCTTTATCGATGGCTTGCATAAATTGCTGTAAAATATAGTGTTGATCTTCAGTCATATACATCCCTTGTACAAGCTTGCCTAAATGCCAATCGGCTGTATGAAATAATTTCATTGTATTTGCGCCTCCTGTCTTTTTCATTTATTTTATTTTATCATGCATTTAACTATATTCTTGCTTTAAGACAACATCTTTTATATGGAAAAAGCCTCAATTGTTTCTGTGCCTGTACTTGTTTCTGTGCCTGTCACTTGTTACAGCACTCGGCACGGGCTCCTAGCAATGTTTCAGTCTTCTATTTCGTAAAAATCCACTTCGCTTTCCGCGGGCACAGTGTAAGCCGCAACCCTCGCTGTCGCGCATTTCAGAATTGTTTGAGTGACTGGCACTCATTACAGCACTCGGCACGGGCACCTTGCAATGTTTCAACCTTCTATTTCGTAAAAATCCACTTCGCTTTCCGCGGGCACAGTGTAAGCCGCAACCCTCGCTGTCGCGCGGACTGTTGCGTCTTACAACTAATTGTTTTAGTGCCTGTCACTCATTACAGCACTCGACACAGGCACCTAGCAATGTTTCAGTCTTCTATTTCGTAAAAATCCACTTCGCTTTCCGCGGGCACAGTGTAAGCCGCAACCCTCGCTGTCGCGCGGACTGTTGCGTCTTACAACTTGTGCTGTTCCCGCAGGAGTTTTCGTGGATTTTTACTTAGATATTAGAAACGCCCTACTAGCAAATTTCAGAATTGTTTTAGTGCCTGTCACTCATTACTGCACTAAGCACAGGCACCTAGCAATGTTTCAGTCTTCTATTTCGTAAAAATCCACTTCGCTTTCCGCGGGCACAGTGTAAGCCGCAACCCTCGCTGTCGCGCGGACTGTTGCGTCTTACAACTTGTGCTGTTCCCGCAGGAGTCTTCGTGGATTTTTACTTAGATATTAGAAACGCCCTACTAGCAAATTTCAGAATTGTTTTGGTGCCTGTCACACATAAAATTCAGAATTGTTTCGGTGCCTGTCACTACAATAAAAAAGTATGCTAAGTTACTTGAATTGCCACTAATTAGGAAGCAGTTCATTTACTTAGCATACTTTTTTACTTTACAGCTTTTTGGATCTTTCATGTCCTAGATTCGTTGTAGTTGCAAGCGCTGATTGGCTCTGGCTTTTTCAATGAAAGTAGCATAGCCAATAAAGCCTTGAATGTTTCTGACGGTTGAAACTTTCTCCTGTTTTGCTTCTACTGATCTTTTCTTGGACTCTGCTTGTTTCTGTAATATTTCTTGAAATGTCATTGGATTAGGCTTTGGTAATTCTGATGTAGAGATTGCTAACATATCACTACCACTATAAGATTTTAAAAAGGCATTCGCCATTTGACGATAGCCTTCAAAATTAGGATGGACATCTGCAACATTTGGTAAGAACTGTGTAGCTTGCAATCCGAAAGCATCATAGACATTAATGTAAGTCATCCCTGCCTGCTCAGCTTGTTGCTCTAAAATCGTATTTAACTTCATGAGCTGTGCATTCGTTCCCTCTTTTTGTGTTGCATGCACATTTGGATAGGCAAAATAATAACCCATGACGTACACTTTTGCATTGGGTGCACGTAATTTTAACTCTGCTAACATCTCTGCCATATTTTTTCGGGCTATATTTAAAGCGTAGTCTACCTGAAGCTGCGAAAATGCTAACGTACCAGCCATTGGGTTGACCTGCACAAGACGCAGTAAATCATTGGCGCCTGCTGAAATCGTAATAAGTGATGCGTTTGCTAATACCTCACTTGCCTCTTCTGATTTTACCCGCTCTAAAACGTCCGCTGTTGTGAAGCCTGGGAAAGCGAGTTCTTTTGTATAGTGACTCAGTTGTCCCATCTTCCCTAAACGCATCGCGATAAAATCACTATAGCCTGCATCAATTTCCTGATACGGTGTTTGACCAGCTGCTAATGAATCACCAAGTGCTACATAATTTTCAGCACGTGCAAAAGCAGATGAAACACCAAGTGTCAACGAAAGCACCGTTATACTTACTAGGCTCAATAGTCGTTTCATCTGCTCACCTCACATTTATTTACGTTAGTCTATTAAAAAGCCCAGCTACCTTTACGGAAAATCGGCTCCACAGTACCATCTGGTAAAATACCGTCAATATCCATTTCGCCACTACCAATCATAAAGTCCTCATGTGTAACTGAAATATTCGCCCCTAACGCTTCAAGTTGACCATTTTCTAAATCTCTTCCACCTTCTAAACAAGTTGGATAAGCTTCGCCGATAGCTAAATGGTTTGAAGCATTCTCATCGAATAATGTATTGAAATATAATATTTCTGAAGCCGAGATTGGGGACTCATGCGGGACAAGTGCTACCTCTCCTAAATAACATGAACCCTCATCGACTGCAATTAACTCTTGTAAAAGGTCTTGCCCAACTTGCGCTTTCGCATCAACAATTTTTCCTTCTTCAAATGTAAGCTTAAAGCCATCAATAATATTGCCTTGGTAAACTAATGGCTTTGTATTACTAACATAGCCATTTACACCTTGCTTCATTGGCAACGTATAAACTTCTTCCGTCGGCATATTAGCGATGAAAATAGTATCATCAGGAGTTTTACTGCCACCTGTAAGCCATTTATGCTGAGGTGCTAATGCGATCGTTAAGTCAGTACCTGGTGCAGTATAATGAAGTTTTGCATACTTTTTATTGTTCAGTAATGCAGCGCGCGATTCTAAATTTGCAACATGTGTACGCCAGTTTTCAACAGCGTTCCCCTCACCAATGTGCACCGTTTTAAAGATGGCTTCCCAAAGAGCTGGTACTTGTTTTTCAACTTCTAAATTCGGGAATACTTTTCCTGCCCACTTTTCTGAAGGTACTGCGACGATAGTCCATGCAATTAAATCCTTCATGACTGCATTACGATAGTTTTTCAATGCTGCGCCTGATACCTTTTGATGTGTTGCTAAACGGTCTGCTGGAATACCAGTTAATTTATCTGGATCCGCCGCATCTATCCATAATAATGCCCCTTTGCGTTCGATTAGCTCATCACGCATTTTAACAACCCATTCTGGAAAACGATTAAATTCCTCAACAGACGCATGCTCGAAATAAGCACGGTCCATTTCATCATCTGAAAAATTAACATGAACACGACCAGCTCCAGCTTTGTATGCCTCCTTCACCACTAGACGAGCAAAGTCTAAAGCTTCCACTGATGTATTCACTAATAAGTATTGCCCTTGTTGAATATTGACACCAACCTTAACCGCTAGTTCTGCATATGCCTGTAATTTTTCTTCAAATGTCATATTAGTTCCCTCGCTTTTGTCCAATTGTTTTTGAATTACCTTCTACGAGCTTGCCATCATGCCATACCTTCTGCACTGGTTTGCCTGGAATTTCACGTGTCCACTTTTTATACGTTTTTTCATCATGGTATGATAACAATGTTAGTACTTCACCATCTGCACCTGCACGACCTGTACGACCAGAGCGATGCAAATACTGTTCAATTGTACGTGGAACATCGACATGAATAACATGTGTTAAACCAGCAATATCTAAACCACGCGCCGCAATATCTGTGGCAATTAAAACACGCGCATCTCCTTTACGGAATGCATCTAAAGCTTTTTTACGTTCTTCCTTTTTCATGTCAGAATGTAATGTCACAATTGGTGCTGAACGATATTGTAGCTTCGTTTCTTTCATTAACAATTGATCGATATTATTGACAAAAGCAAGGGCACGTAAGCCTTCTGTATGTGATAGTCGACGTAGGAAGTCTGTTTTATCACGTTCTTCTACTTTCAAGAACGAATGCACGACTTTACCAAACTTCACCATATCCTCAGGTTTAATTTTAAAGCGTAATGGCTCAAACATCATACGGCTTGCAACTAATTCAATTTCCTCAGTAATTGTGGCAGAAACAACAACTACTTGGCGACCGAACGCTGACCCTTCGATAAATGATTTCACCACAACGCGATACTCGCGGCTTAGTAGCTGATCACATTCATCTAAAATAACTGTTTCAATTTCTTTTAACTTTAATTTACCCGAACGCACTAATTCATTTAAGCGACCTGGTGTACCAACTACGATGGTTGGCTTTTTCTTTAACTTCTCAATTTGTCGTGCAGAGTTTGCACCACCAATAAGTTGTTGTACGGTAATATCAGTACCCGCTGTCCATTCACGAATGACCTCGACGATTTGCATTGCTAATTCTTGAGATGGCGCAACAATTAAACCTTGTGTTTGCTTTTTCGATCCATTTACTTTATTAAGTAAAGGCAACACATAGGCCAATGTTTTCCCTGAGCCTGTTGGTGATTCTGCTACAATATCCTTGCCTTCAAGCATTGCTGGAATCATTTCTTCTTGAATTTTCATCGGTTCTTCAAAGTTCCATTTTGCTTGTAATTCTTCTTTTAATAAATTTATTACTGACATGTTAATTCCCACCTTATTATCCTGCTTGACATTAGTTTAACACACTAGCTGTGCACAAGCATTTTCCTTCTATATATTGTGCAATACTCATTAATCTTTTAGACATGGATTAAAAAAGCTCACCTTTTACAACAGGTGAGCCAAATGTTACTCCACTAATTCATAGCCGCATGCTAAAATAGCACATTCAGCTAAAACGATTAATGAATCTATATATTTGTCACTTAATTTTAAGTCTCGATTGACGATTGATAACTCTGTACAGCCTAGTACGATACGATCACAATTCAGGGCTAGCATCGCTTCTTCGATAGGCAGCCAATCTTCTTGTGTGACATCCTTACCAGCTTTCACATAATCGTAAATAATCGCCATCACTTTTTCTTTCATTTGATCATCTGGTATTACTGGTGTAATGCCAAACTCCTCTAATGCATCTTGATACATGCGTGACGTTAACGTGCCTGTTGTCGCTAAAATACCAACCCGCTTTGCCCCTAAATCATTTGCTCGCTTTGCCGTTTCACGAATCATGTGTAGCACAGGAATTGGAGAGCCTTGTGCTATTTCATCATAAAAGGTATGTGCCGTATTACACGGAATGGCAATTAAATTTGCTCCAACAGAGGCTAGTTTTTTTGCATCCTCTATTAAAACTGGAACAGGGTTTTCTTTTGTTTTATCTAATATAAAAGCTGTTCGGTCAGGAATATTTGTATCATTATCAATAATGGTATGTACATGCTCCTGATCTTTTGTAGCCTTTGTACGTCTTACAATCATTTCGCCGATAAACATTGTTGCAAGTGGACCGACGCCACCAATTATACCTAAAGTTTGTTTTTTCATGAGTTAGACAGACCTTTGTTGTTAAAATATTTCTTATATTTGCGATAGAAGCTTAAATTATCAAGCGTTACATTCAGCCAACGCTTCGCATTCATATCTTTATAATTAAAAATAGAATCCGTTGCTAAACCTTGTCGAATCAAACTTTTAGCTTCAATTACAAGTTGTTCATTTAATACGTATTTAAATAATACACCATTAGGCACTATCGTCCAAAGGTGCTTGTTCTGCACATATGTTAGCTGCTGTTTACTTCCCCGAATAAAATCATCCGCTACATACTGCATTAAATTATAGCCGCTTGCTGTCACATAATAATTCGATAGTTCATTATGTAATTCCATACTCAATAATTTGTACAGTCCATCACGTTCATCATATTTCATATCAAATGTAGCAAAGCCTTGAAATTGTAGCGCCTCAAGAAACGTTTTAACACAATCCATTAGTTCCTTGTCATAAGTCGTCATAATGGCGACATAGCGTCCAATACCGTGCGGTGAATGCTCTTCTAAAATCGGGTTCCCTACAGATAGTAGCTTGACTTTGTGATCTTGTCCAACATAAGCATTTACAACACGCATATTGGCATCTTCACCTGGAATATATTGTTGCACCATTAAATCATCACGGTAGGCAGATTCCTTATATATTGCGTGAAAAATAGCATCTTTTTCATCTTCATTATGTGCAGTATATACCTTTTTCTTACCAGGGAAAATACAACTTGCGTACTTCGTCATATTCATAGGCTTAATGATAACAGGATATTCAAATGGCATCGTCAATTGCTCATAGTCATTTACCGTACAAACATGCATTGCAGGATAGTGGAAGCCATACGCTGCACAAAGCTGATACATACTTTCACGCTTTAATAGTTGATTGGCAAGTGGTTCATCGACATAGGGAATAACAAAAAAACTCGATAATTCATCTTTATGCTGCACAATTTTCTTTACATAAAATTCATCACAAGCTAACAGTAATAATTTCTTTTCTGAAAATTCCTCTGCGATAGCTTTTAAAGCAACAACAAAGCGCTCTTCAATATTCAATCTTGCTACTTCACGAAAAGTAAATAAATCACTTTGTTGAATTTTTTCCATATTCGTATGATTTAATGCAAGTGGTTTAACGCCATAGGACTCGTAAAATGCTCGCGCCATGCCGTAAGCATTCATTTCATCGCCCAATAAAACCGGTAAAAAAGCGTGCTCAATGGCCATTCTACTCAACTCACTTTAGCTTTTTTATTAGTGTAACATATTTTACTACAGTCAAAACTGCGCTCCAATAGCTTTCCTAAATATAAGAAGTTTGCAAAAATCCTTATTTATGAATCGCTACTGCTTGCATATTTAACTCCTGATAGCTCTTGAAAAATTCGTCTACATTGTATGAAACATTACCCTGTAATGGGTCCATGACGACTACTTGCTGATCTGAATGACCAGTTAATACTACGGCATGTAAGTTTAAGTACGCATCATGCTTCACCGTTTCACCTTCATAAATCCAGCCTTTATTCGCTGTTGTTTTAGGTGTCGATAAATCAAGCGTAACCCATACGACAACAGGAACTCCCTCTTCTACAAGGTCTAAAATCTCACTTTGAGATGCACCGCTCATATCCGTTACACGAAGGTTTGCCTGCTTATCTGCAATAGCGGCTTCCGCAGCTTTGACAATAGGCGCTGCAAAGACGTACATACCATTTGCCTTATCCCGTGGATTTCCTGCATACGCAAGCGCTGGGTTCGGCCCGTAGCGTTGACCGCCTGATGTATATATTTTTTGTTTAGGCAAATAGTTATCCGCCATTTCAAGCTTTGTAACATCCATGCCGTAATAATTTAAAACAGCCGTTAGTGCCGTAATTTCACAACCTTGAGGAAGCTCTGGTTTCTGCATGATTACTGGAACAGCAAGCTCCTGCTCTGCTCTTGAAGAATGCGTTGGCAGTCGATAATACGGCTTTGTCACATCATACGTAAATTTTTCAATTGTCGTATAGCCATTATCATCCTTGCCACTTAGCGTTGTTGCCGTAATCGTATATTCTCTGCCCTCTACAAGGTTTGAAAAAGTAGCCTCGCCCTCTTCAGAGCCTACTGCTTCTTCAATTTTCTTACCGGTCTCCGTATCTGTCATTGTTATATAGAGACTCGGAATTGGTGCACCACTATTAAATTCTACCGTCAAAACAGTTAATTGATTCTTTGGTCGACTCTGCTGTGTTAATTGATTACAACCAGAAAGTAGCATGATAATCATAATACTAACTATTAAAAGGCGTTTATAATCACTCCACAAGACAAATTCCGCTCCTATCTCATTCGAAGAAATACATAATCTTCTATTCTATTTTTACAATTTGTCGTAGCTTTATTATACGCTAATTTAATAGGTGTTCATATTTTATCCTGCTACTTTTCAATGTATTGACAAAATCCTATACTTTAAGATGTTGCTATTTTAGGTCGAAGCGTATGTTTTAATACCTTTCCTGATGCATTACGTGGTAACTGTGCTAAAAATTCAATTTCAAAAGGCACTTTATATTTTGCAAGCTGTGAACGACAATAGGCTAAAATAGACTCTTCATCTAACAGCTTCCCTTCTTTTAATACAACAAACGCTTTTGGTACTTCACCATACACTTCATGTGGTAAGCCAACTACTGCTGCCTCTAAAATTTCTGGCAATTGATATAATACTTCCTCAATCTCAATTGGATAAATATTTTCCCCACCACGAATTATCATGTCCTTTTTACGATCGACTATATATAAGTAACCTTCTTCATCAAACCGCCCTAAATCCCCTGAATAAAGCCAACCATCTTGAATAGCTCGGGCTGTCTCTTCATCATTACGCAAATAACCTTTCATTACCTGTGGTCCTCTAACGCAAATTTCTCCAACTTTGCCTGCTGGCACTGCTTCTCCATAGCTATCTACAACACGTACTTCTGTCTGTGCTAACGGTTTTCCGACTGAACCAATCTTCGACAATGCATCTGCATCTAAAAGAGAGGTAGCAGCAGGTGAATTTTCTGTTTGACCATATAAGTTTTGAACTTTTACATTCGGCAAAGCTTCTTTAACTTGCTTCACAAGTTCATATGGCATTGGTGCTGCACCATAACATAATAAACGTAAATTCATAAAGGAATGATCCTTAAATTCAGGCGTATTTAATATCATCGTATACATAGAAGGTACACCGAAGAAAATAGTGGCCTGTGTTTTTACAAGTTGTTCTAACGTATTCTTTGGTGAAAAGCTTTCCTCTATAATTACCGTACCGCCTTGAAAGAACATTGGCATCGCAAATACGTGGAGTCCTGCACAATGAAACAAAGGCGTACAAATAAACATGCTGTCCTCGTTTGTCATATTCATAGATGCTGACCAAATATCCGCTGTCGAAACAATATTTTGATGCGTCAGCATTACCCCTTTTGGCTTCCCTGTTGTACCAGACGTATACATTACAACAGCCGTATCATCTGCTTGTAATTGTATAATCTTTCTTTGCCCTTTATAGTTTTCGATAACCTCTTTCATATCTTTTAATCCAATCACATGTTGAAATGAATACGGAACATCAGCTAGTACTTCTTCAATTCTCTCGTCATAAATGAGCCCTTTTGCTTCTGAATGGTTGACGATAAAATCAACCTCTCGTGCTGCAAGTTTTGTATTGATAGGCATCACAACATAACCTGCTAGTTGGATACCGATGTAAGCAATTAAAAACATATCGGAATTAAGTGTATATAGCGCAATGACATCATTTTTCTCATAGCCCTGCTCTTGTAAATAGGCTGCAAACTTTTCTGCACACTTATAAAACTCGCCATAAGTTACCTTTTCACCTTCATAAATCGTTGCAATCGCATCAGGTTGCTGTGTAGCGTATTTTTGTAAAATATCCGTCATAAATATCGTCATCATATACCCCCTCATTTTTAGTTGTTACTCAGCGAATCGATGTTTTCAAGCTAATCAAAAACTACGCTTAAATTTGTGACATCCGCAGACGCTTGCCCCACTACATTCAAAACATAGTTGACATTCATTTTCCACGTTAAGAAATGGAAAACTTCTGTTAAAGTAATTAAAAGCTTTTAAAATCGAATTCTACTAACATTATTCAGAAAATTTAGACTACACAAACTATTTTATCAAGCAACTTATTTGTTAGCAATTTTTCCTCACATTCAAAATATGTAAGTAGTGTCACAAAATATTCTGATACATATTACTTTTCTATCAAATTCTGTTAGGTGTATGATACTTGTAAAATTATTTTGAAAATGAAAGGCATGATTATTATGCTGTATGCACTTTTAGGAGATTTACATTCTAATATTGATGATACAAAGGCAGTATTAGCTCATATACAAGAAACAGCAGAAGATGCTGCAATAATAGGATTAGGCGATTTATATGAATGTACAGTAAGTAAGAAAAAAGCAAAAACGATATCAGGCTTGCCTTTGCAAAAAGCAGCTATTATAGATAATGATTTCGAAAAACTACTGACATTCCCGTCTATTCGAGGCAACCAAGAAGAACGGATTACACACGTTACAGGCATTGAGCGCTTTATTGCATTGCCCGAAACGATGGACATTGAAGGAGCAATGCTAATTCATGGACACCAGTTCCAGTGGAGTGTTTCATGGCAGCCTAAGTTTCCTTCAATCGAAAAGCAGATTCTTTTTTTCGGACATAGCCATGAATCAGGAATCTATCGCCAAAATAAAAAGCTGCCAATTCGTATTCATTTTGGTCAACCAATTGAGTTGCAAGCAAAACAATATCGCATCAATGTTGGTTCTGTAGTGGATCACCGTGAGTGGTGCCTCTACGATAGTGACAAGCGAACGGTCACTTTTATGTGCGCATCGTCCTGCGAAGCTAAGGATGCAGTTGGCATTTAAATTATCGTTACTTAGAAATCAACATAAGTTCTTTAATCACATTTAACTACTTAAACAATCAGATACTGCAACTAATAAGGCTCAGAACGCTGATGCTTTCCGCTTGCACAGAACGTAAGCCGCAACCCTCGCTAACGCGCGAAATGCCCACGTCTTACGTTCTGTGCTGTCCCCCAGGAGTTACCGCCTCCGCTACGATTAACTAGTATCACCTAGTCGCCACGACCTACCTCGCTTTAAGAGCAATCCTTTATTACAACTAAGCGTGCGACAAGTAGAACCCTCTTAAATATCGATCTTTTGCTACAGCTGTCCCTCATTTCTTTACATAGAAGCCTTTCATTTCCGCAAAGAGCGGTGACTCCAGTGATTTAAGCTTTTGCAGAAAGCTTAACAGGAGAGAAGTATTGTAATAGTATATAATCCTAGTTGATTGGAGTGGAAGGCGCGACACATCTGCCGAAACAGCACGAGCAATATCGCGAAGAGTGACGACTCCAGCGAAAAGCTTGAGCTGAAAGCCCCGCAGGAACGAGACCACTCGGAGCGAAATTCAAACGCATTAATATTTTTAGATACACATTCATTTAATTCTATTATCAACAAAATAAAACGCTAAAATTGCGAACAATTTTAGCGTTTTATTGTTAACAATCACAATCTTGTAGCGCATCAAGTAATTTTTGCATTTCTTCAAGTTGACAACATAATGTTTGAATCATACATTGAAGAATTGGAATTAACTCTTGGCATATGCAGAATCGTTGAACGTTTTGTACTAATCGTACGCCTGCTTGATGATGGATAATCATATCTTGAAGATAATTTATATTGATACTATTAGAGGTTGGTGGCGAGCACAATGCTTGGAACATCGTTTCAGCAATTTCTTTAAATGCGCACATATATTCATATAATTCATATTCTGTATTTTGTACGATACAGCATCTGTTTTGTATTGCTTCTAGACTTTCGACTATTTCGGTATGAGTTTGTATAACTTCTAATGCGAAATTTTGAACAGGTATATTCGTTGTATATTGCAACACATTTTCTGACATTCTAATTGCCGCGATTTGATGTGGAATAATTTGTTTGATAAAGTTTTCCGATATGCTACACGTTATGGTTACATAGGTCATACCTTGCATCATCTTATTGATTATTCTTTTGTTTTCCTCTAAATATGCCTGGGTTACATTACTAAGTGGAATTGGTTTGGTCATTAGACACACTCCTTTCAGAGTAATGTATGCCCCGTAGGTTGTTGTGCGATAGACATTTGTACCACCGAATATCAAGATAATGAAACAGAAAAAGCTAGATGTTTTGATATGTATGTAAACAATTTTGGCAAATACACTTTTTAGGTTCGTTAGAGACTGCCCCTATTATACCTTCAGGAAATTTTTCGTTCATACACCAGCATGCATCTTGGCCTTCTGCTACACCACATTGATTTTCTTTCCCACATAAAGGACAACATTTTTCTTCATATTGCATGTAATTACACTCCTTTCTCCGATGATTGTAATGTACAACAAAAGGAGTACGAAATACAGGTTAAATTTCGCACTCCCTAAACTATTACATATTACGCATTGATTGATTATTTTGCGCCTTCACTTCTTCACTATCTGTATCACTATACTTTGCAGTACCATGCCCACCAGTTTTAGCTAGTAGCTCTTTTACTTCGTTATAGGAAAGCCCCGCTTCTGCGTTTTTCCGTTTTACATCATTAATATTCGTACCCGAAGCCGTAAGCTGTTCTTCATTCATATTAGGCAAGCAAATTCATTCCCTTCTATAATTCATCTGGCTGCATTTCAATCAATTCATCGCCTTCTCTTTTCACCCTTTTATTGAGCTCTTCAATTGGAATGATATCGACTGTTTGCATATCTTCGTGCAAGTCAAAAATACTAATGGTATCCGAATCAACCATATCGGGCTTATCTTTACTTGATAAGTTCATAAACATTCTTTTCTCAGGTGGCACATTTTCTTTATTCATATTGTCACACTCCTTTATCGTTAATGTGTGTAAACATACAAAGATTATGTGTCCTTCGTTTTATTAACTCGATAATATTTAGAAACTTGAAAAACGTGAACATTTCTTATTTTTAGCCATGTGTACTGTTTTCTTAAATAGTGCAGATTGAAAGCCATTATATTAAACAAAAATTAGGGGATAATTGTTCTTTTACATCTATCTTAAGATTGGGGTGGGAATTCTAAAAATTCACTAAGATATTTACAATGCATAAAGCATATCGAGATTACGCTAAAAAACTATTAGTTCAGTATATTTAGTCATTTTTTTATTTAAAAGTTCGTTTATTTTATATTCAAGTTTGCTCTTATCGGCGTTACTTAATAAAGGGGAAATAGTCAAGCTTTCAACGCCTTTGAAAAGACTATTGTTATTTTCCATATTTATTAACAAATCATACTCTTGATAAAATATATTTTTTTTGAAAGCGTATAGGTTCAATGAGTATGTTTGTATATTTGTACCGTATTTAAACGTTAAGTATTCTGTTATACTTTCTTGTTCAATTTCAGATTCCGTTATAATAGCTATTGATACAGTTTGAATCTTTTTTATTCTAAGTTGACTGATTGAAAGAAAGTAGTACAGCGCAAATATATCAATCTCTTTAATTTCAGGAAGAAAATTATATTGCTTAAATAACTTTAAAGCTGCTTCTTTTACTAAAAAATAAAAAGGATGATCTTTACAAATATTTATGTAACCGCTTAACTCATTTAACCTATTACTAGTTCCTAAACGTAAATCAATATAGTAGAGTTCAGTATATCTGCTTAACCCTTCAACGAGTCTTATATCAGAAGAGAAATCAAAATAAAAATTTTCGGATATATATTCTAAAAAATTAAAAATCATACTATAACGCAAATTAGTTTCTTTTAAAGAATAAATTTCACCTATTGTGAGCTTTCTCTTGCGTATTAAATAATTATATAAATTCGTTGCATAATAAATAACCTCACATTGTTTAGTGTTTTTGTCCATATAATTAGGAAAAAATGATTGCAGCTTTTTCGTTATGTTTATATAAAGAGAATTTTCTTCAGTAGGGAAATTTTCATATTGTATATACCTTGAAAGTCGACTCCTAATATGCAAAATTTCCATGGAAATTGATAATTTTCGTAGACCTTGCGGTGTCAAATTGAAACTATTTAAAATACAAATTTCGTCTATTTTCTCCACAAAAAGTTCCTTATTAAAAAATCTTATTTCTGATAAAGAACGAGATAAATAAAAATCATAAAATTGTTGCATCAAATTTCTAATATTTTTTTCATCACCTTGAATCGTTAGCACTGGAGCAGTAACTAATTTTAGTTTATATTCTTGCAGCCATTCTTTTATAACTTTAAATTTACGGTATACTGTGGATTTGCTCATATTTAAAATATTGGTTATTTCATTTACAGAATTTATATTTTTCTCGAAAAGTAATGTTATTATTTTTAAAAATATATTATTTTTATATAGCATTTTCAGTGTATCGTCTATAAGTGAAGGAGAAACTATATCCAAATGGACTTCCCCAGATTTTATAAAAAAACTTGTGTTACTTAGTGTCTCCATTAAAAAATGTAATTCTTTTTCTATAGTTGATCGTCCAACTTGTAAATGTTCTGCCAACTCATCAATCTTTGCTTTTCCACTTTTACAATAAAGGTAAATCAGTATTTTTTCTGGGCGATCTAAAAATCTTTCCATAAAAAATCAGCTCCTTTTTATTTCATCAATATACTAAAATTCAAACTAAATACACCAAAATACATTCTAAAAAAACATAAAAACAAAGCCATTATCGACTTTGTCTTTATATCAAGCGTTTCGGAACTTATTCAACTATCATCGTAGCTGTTGTTATGAAATCCAATATGTATGATTTTCTGTGTTGTCGTGCTGTTTAAGGAGACACTAACGGAAGTTTTAGTCTTATATGAGATACAAGGTATCAAAACTTTATGATTTTGATACCTTGCATTCTGAAATCCCTGTATAAAGAGATTCTCTAATATAGAATCATCCTCATGTGCTTTACGAAAATGTAGGAAAGCAAGTTTACAATAGGCATGTCTAGACAATGAGATATATAGCAACATGGAATCGGCCAATGTTTGTTTAGCGTTAAATCAGTAATTGATACTTCCGCGGCTGCAAAAATGTCCGCTCTGTTTGCGACTGATACCGTTGTTGTGCGAGCAACCGGTTCCTGTGTATCGACACCTGTTTTAGTTGCAATGGTAGATACATCTGTCGCTGACCTAGCAACTGATTTGGATGAATCGGTGCGGGATTCCATAATTGAGTCAACAGTTGTGTCAATAGATGATTTTGCTTTAATAACAAGTAGTTTTGTTGGGACAGCAACAAATTCTGTTGGTTTGGTTGCTGCTGATTTTGTTGTTTTGTCGGCAACTGGTTCGCTCCATATAGAGCAGATAACCGTTTGATTCGTAATCGATTATATGAAATCAATTGAGTTACCACCTTTGTCTATTCCTTTCTTGTCTCACGTATAAAAATTAGCTTATTCCTTAATGACTTACAGGTTTTTTTAAAATATTGTTATTCCCATTGTCAGATTTATAGCTTGGATCGGACACGCCATAAAAAAGGAATTTAGTTACGAATTATATTAGTCGTTTTGATGAGTTAGCAACTCGTTTTGTTGCGCTAGTAATTCGTTTTGTTGCGCTTGTAACTCATTCTGTTGCGCTAGTAACTCGTTTTGTTGTGCTAATAACTCGTTTTGTTGCGCTTGTAACTCGTTCTGTTGAGCTAGCAACTCATTTTGTTGTGCTAAAAGCTGAATCCATTTATCCAGTAGCTCGTTCTGCTCTGCGTCAGGAGCTGGTTCTGTTGGCTCTGTTGGCTCTGTTGGCTCTGTTGGCTCTGTTGGCTCTGTTGGCTCTGTTGGCTCTGTTGGTTCCGTTGGCTCTGTTGGCTCTGTTGGCTCTGTTGGTTCTGTTGGTTCTGTTGGCTCTGTTGGTTCCGTTGGTTCTGTTGGTTCCGTTGGTTCTGTTGGCTCTGTTGGCTCTGTTGGCTCTGTTGGCTCTGTTGGTTCTGTTGGTTCTGTTGGTTCTGTTGGTTCTGTTGGTTCTGTTGGTTCTGTTGGCTCTGTTGGCTCTGTTGGCTCTGTTGGCTCTGTTGGCTCTGTTGGCTCTGTTGGCTCTGTTGGCTCTGTTGGCTCTGTTGGCTCTGTTGGCTCTGTTGGTTCTGTTGGTTCTTCCCATTTAGCAAAGATTTCCGTTTTACTAGTAATTGGCTGTGTACTAAAATCAAATCTTTTTCCTTCTTTATCTACCCATTCGATAAATGTCTTGCCCTCACTTGTTGGTATAGATGGCTCTTTTACGTTGTCTCCTGATAGAACAAGCGAAGTCGCTAATATTTCGCTCATCTCGCTATTTCCATAAAATGTGACCGAATTATAGTTTAACGTAGGAACAGTAGCGATACGACCATTTCTATGGATCGTAATGCTCCCTGCTGGCTTAAGCGTTTTATGAATATTTGCAGCTTGAACTGAATCTGTTAAATCATAATCTGTCAAATCGTAAATATAATATGTTCCCACATCATTCACTAAAAATTTTCTTGGTAATGTTCTTGTATAATATATTTTATCGTCTTTCGTACTAACTAAGCGAAGTGTTCTGCCATCCCATTGATCAGTTACTTTTTCCCCATCTATTCTCATTGCAATGTTATAGCCTGCTATTAAAACATATACCACACGTTTAGCATTTTTAGGCGGTGTCACTGACGTTGTTTCATTCACTTTTGGTTCTGTTGGGACTGTCACTGTTTCATCCACTTTTGGTTCTGTTGGAACTGTCATTGTTTCATCCACTTTTGGTTCTGTCGGGACTGTCACGGTTTCATCCACTTTTGGTTCTGTTGGGACTGTCACTGTTTCATCCACTTTTGGTTCTGTTGGGACTGTCATTGTTTCATCCACTTTTGGTTCTGTCGGGACTGTCATGGTTTCGTCCACTTTTGGTTCTGTTGGGACTGTCACTGTTTCATCCACTTTTGGTTCTGTTGGAACTGTCATTGTTTCATCCACTTTTGGTTCTGTCGGGACTGTCATTGTTTCATCCACTTTTGGTTCTGTTGGGACTGTCACTGTTTCATCCACTTTTGGTTTTGTCGGGACTGTAGTTGATGTTGGTACACACCATTTAGCGAAGACTTCAGTTTTGCTAGTAATTGGCTGTGTGCTAAAATCAAATCTTTTCCCATCTTTATCTACCCATTCGATAAATGTCTTGCCTTCACTTGTCGGCTTAGAAGGCTCTTTAACTTTATCTCCTGAAAGAACAAGTGATGTCGCTAAAATTTCGCTCTTCTCACTATTTCCATAAAATGTAACTGTATTGTAATTTAAAGTAGCGATACTCGCCAGACGACCATTATGGTGTATTGTAATTTTCCCAGCTGGTTTTAACATTTTATGAACATTTGCTGCTTGAGCCGAGTCTGTTAAATCATAATCTGTCAAATCATAAATGTAATATGTTCCTGTATCTTTTACTGAAAGGGCTCTTGGTAATGTTCTTGTATAATATACATTATCGTCTTTTGTACTAACTAAACGAAGTGTTCTGCCACCCCATTGACCAGTTACTTTTTCACCGTCTATTTTCATTACAATGTTATAGTCTGCTTGTAATACATATACCCATCGTGATACAGCTTCAGCGTCTATTGGCGCTACTATTGCTGGTGTTACTAGTGCAGCAGTAGCAGCAGCAGCAAAAATTGCTGTTTTTTTAAATTTATTTCTTTTTTTCTTCTTCATTTTTTGACCCTCTCCCTTTCTTTAATTTTTTTTGCAATTTTGCAATCTATCTAAACCATAAATTATTTAATAGGCACGTAAGAATCTTCTTTTTTGCTTCTTTTATCTTTTTTTGAGAAATTTTATAACTACAAATACACTTTTATGTATAAATATTAGAAAATGAATATATTAAAATGAGCATTTTACACTTTTTAATGATAATTACTTAATTTTTCAACTATATTCAAAATCATATTTTTCTTTTATTTTTTATTTTTTTGATACAACCTAAAACATAATAGAATATAAACGAATGGGTTTAATTTTTAACGATGGCTTAAAAAGGATGAAAAAAACATTGATTGTCCTTTCAAAGGGGAAAGGGTTCAGTCCTTTAACAAACAAAAACAAACTGGACTGTTTAAGCCCAGTTTGAAATAGTATTTAGCACTATTTGTGTTGGATTTTCACTTATTTCTTTTGATAAGTTCATAAACATTCTTTTCTCAGGTGGCACATTTTCTTTCTTCATGTTGTACACTCCATTATCGTTAATGTACAAAGATTAAGTGTCCTTCGTTTTATCAACCCGATGATATTCGGAAACTTGAATAACGCGTACATTTTTTGTGTGTAATTCATGATATATTCCTCTACTATCTGTAAAAGCAATATATTGATCCCGTTCACTTTTAACCAATTGTTGTGCTTTTTCTTGTGACTCAATATGAATAAATCGCCTAACATAATGAATCTCATCAAAGAAATAGGTTATTTTAAATTCCTTCATTGTCAAACAACTCCTCCATTAATGCACTTATCATATCCACTAGCTGTTTTTATCATTCTTCCGCAAAAGTATAAGATTGAAAACGTGAGCAATAATAAAAAGTATCGGAATACGTTTAAACGGAGGTAAAAAAATTGACCGCTACAAATAATGCATTATCCATTTTTGCTCTAGGTGGTATTAACGAAATCGGTAAAAATATGTATGTAATACAATATGGAAATGATTTACTTATTGTCGATTGTGGAGCAAAGTTTCCAGATGAAAGTCTACTTGGCATTGATTTAATTATCCCTGATATCACCTACTTACAGGAAAACAAAGAAAAAATTAAAGGATTAATTGTCACGCATGGGCATGAAGATCATATAGGTGGCATTCCGTACCTTTTAAAGAAAATTAACGTTCCCATTTACGCTACAAGATTTACATTAGGGTTAATTGAGTTAAAACTAAAGGAGCACAAGCTGCTAAGAGAGACTGATTTAATAGAGATTCGCTCAGACTCCTCGTTACATTTCGGACAAATTGATGTGAGTTTCTTCAGAACAAATCATAGTATTCCTGACTGCTTAGGTATCGTTTTTCAAACACCTGAAGGCAAAGTAGTGCACACTGGAGACTTCAAGTTTGATTTAACTCCAGTTAATAATCAGTATGCTGATATTCACAAGATGGCAGCTATTGGATCTGAAGGTGTATTATTATTAATATCTGAAAGTACAAATGCTGAACGACCAGGATTAACACCATCGGAAAAACTTGTAGGTCATCATATTGAAGAAGCTTTTCTTCATGCCGAACGTAAAATAATCATTTCTACCTTTGCTTCCAATGTAAATCGAATTCAACAAATTGTAGATGCCACTATTGCAACGAATCGTAAACTTGCATTGTTAGGTCGCAGTATGGTGAATGTGGTTGATGTCGCCTTAGAGCGAGGGTATTTATCGATGCCTGATGAGTTGTTACTTGATGCCCGTGAAGTGAAGTATCTCCCTCCAGAAGAAGTTGTTGTATTATGTACAGGGAGTCAGGGAGAGCCATTGGCCGCACTTTCTCGTTTAGCTAGTGGCAATCATCGTGAAGTAAAAATTTTACCTGACGATACTGTTATTTTAGCTGCCTCTCCAATACCAGGTAATGAAAAAGGCGTTTCGCGAATTGTCGATAATTTATTTCAGCTAGGGGCTAACGTCATTTATGGTTCGGCGAGTAACACAGGCATGCATGTTTCTGGACATGGTTATCAAGAAGATTTAAAGCTAATGTTGACGCTAATGAAACCAAAGTTTTTTATTCCGATACATGGAGAATTTCGTATGCTACATCAACATCGCTTGTTAGCAGAATCTGTCGGTGTCAAAAGAGGACATACCTTTATAATGAAAAATGGGGATGTTGTTGATATAGAAAAGTCGAAAGCTAGACAAACACGAAAAATCCCATCTGGTGAAACGTATGTTGATGGTATTGGCATTGGTGAAGTTGAAGGAATTGTTTTACGTGATCGTAAACAACTATCTGAGGACGGCATGCTCGTTATCGTGTTAACGCTTAGTAAGAGTGATGGGTCTATTATTTTAGAACCTGATACTACATCAAGAGGATTTGTTTATGCAAAAGAGTCGGAGAATTTGCTACAAAAAGTGAATGAACTCGTAAAAGCAACTATTAGCGAACTCCAAGGGGAAAACAAGCAACAGCTATTTGTTTTAAGGCGAGAGATTAAAAAAACGGTCGGCCAATATTTGTTTTCACAAACGAAACGCAAACCGATGATTTTGCCTATTATAATTGAAATTTAACTTCATATCGCTTTATGTTAAAAAGTCGGTGTTAGTCTTTCTATATCACACCGACTTTTTTTAACGCCAACTCAAGGTTTCCTTTTAACATTATTGTTGTGGAACTGATATAGCTCTCCAGTAAAGATTTTATGAAGTGCCAGATGATATAACGTTTGAAGCTGTTCAAATCCGTCATTTAAATGGCTAGCATGTTGTTCAGTTTGCTTTGAAATGTTTCGAATATGGAGTGGTAACTCCTCCACAACAGCTAGCAATGATTTTTTATGTTTCAATAAAAGCTGACTAGTTTTTAACAGCTTTACAATATTTGTTTGTATTTCTAATGCAGGTAAATCTAACTTTATATGATGCAATTGTCTCCAGTCTTTATTGGTCTGATACCAATGGAGAAAAAAATACAAATAATCACTTAAAATAATAGATTCATTTGGGATAATTGCAACTACATCATTAGCAATATATGCATCTTGTTCACATTGAAATATATACTTTTTAGCACGACCTAAGTCATTTTTCGCGAGAATAATTGTTTTTGCTGGCACCTTTGCACACTTAAAATGCATATTAACCGTATCATTCCATTTAGATAATTTACGAATATCACCATCCAGTGCTAACCATTTTAAATTTTTTGCTGTAATAAGAGGTTGACCAACATTTGAGTAATCTGAAATATTAGGTGTTGTTAAACTAGCAACAATAAGAGCTATTTCATCTAGTCTATAACGCTCCAACAAGTTGAGATCCTCCATTCTTAAAGAGCTTTCAAAATTTCATACAACCAATCAAAAAATGCTTGTGTAGACGGTCCAAAATGCTATGAATATTCTTCCATATCATTATTATAGTGATTATTGTACCATTTTAATGTAACATTATCTACATTATATAACTTTAATGGTATATGCATTTTCATTGTTTTTCACTAGCTTTTTACATAGAGGTGAGTGATATGTCAGACTTTTTAAAGCTAGTAGGTGAACAACTCCGTATCATTAGAGTTTCCAAAGGGCTTAGTCAAGAAGAAGTAGCAGAGAGAACGGGGAAGTTAGGTTTTAGTAAAGGTCGCATTTCAAATATTGAGCACGGGCAATCAAATATTACTTTAAGTACGTTAGAATTGCTTATGAAAGCGTTAGATATTGCACCAGAGGAACTTTTTAATTTCCAACGATTATCGGGTGTTACTGATATTGAAGAAAAAAATCTTATGCTCGACATTCATCGCTCATTATTAAGAGAGCGCAATTTAGACGAAGTAAAATACGTAGTACGCATTACAAGAGATTTTCTAAATACGATTGATGCTCAATCAAAGAAAAACAGCTCCAATGTTGAATAACATTGGAGCTGTAAGACTGTAGACGCACCTTGTCCCTTTCAAAGTGTTAATTGATTTCCGTTACGGGTTGCTCGCTTTCCGCGGGCGTGGGGCTATGTGGCGTGCCAGTCACTCATACTATTTCTATGCTTTGCATTCTAAACTAACAAAGGAAAAATCCACGTAGACTCCTGCGGGAACGCACACAGTGTAAGACGCAACAAGCCGCGCGTTAGCGAGGGTTGCGGCTTACGTGTGTGCCCGCGGAAAGCGCAGTGGATTTTTCCGTTTTAGGAACTACTACTCTTATGCCATGGGGCTATACCGTGTGCCAGTCACTCATACTATTTCTAGGCTTTGCATTCTAAACTAACAAAGGAAAAATCCACGTAGACTCCTGCGGGAACGCACAAAGCGTAAGACGCAGCAAGCCGCGCGTTAGCGAGGGTTGCGGCTTACGTGTGTGCCCGCGAAAAGCGCAGTGGATTTTTCCGTTTTAGGAACTACTACTCTTATGCCATGGGGCTATACCGTGTGCCAGTCACTCATATATTTCTAAGCTTTGCATTCTAAACTAACAAAGGAAAAATCCACGTAGACTCCTGCGGGAACGCACGCAGCGTAAGACGCAACAAGCCGCGCGTTAGCGAGGGTTGCGGCTTACGTGTGTGCCCGCGGAAAGCGCAGTGGATTTTTCCGTTTTAGGAACTACTACTCTTATGCCATGGGGCTATGTGGCGTGCCAGTCACTCATACTATTTCTATGCTTTGCAGAAAGCGACCGTCCGCAACGGATATCGACGGTCACAGCAAGATTCGTGCAGTCAAAGTAACACTTTTCTCTTTTACCCTATTCGCCTTCCATACCGAACTTTTGTCGGTAGCCACATTTTCTACATAACTCTTCGACCGCTTCTCGTCTTGAAAAACCATCAACTAAATTATTGGCACGCTCGCCTTCTACAATTTCACTAAAGGACTGCTCATGTACATTCCCCAAGTTGATAACACCTTCTCCATCAAGACAACATGGCACAACTGTACCATCTACAAGAATGGCTGCTTGGCTGCGTAACGCATGACAAAAGCCTTTGCCTTCATCCTCTGGCGCAAGCAAACTTGGCCATCTAAATTCATGATCCTGATTTAAATAAACATTGTTCGCAATTTTTACGCCCTTGCCTGGCTGAACTTTTTCCTCAATGCGAAAATCGAGATTATATTCATTTTCTAAAATTTCTAATGTCTCACGGTTTCTTCTAGCAGCAAGATCTGTAACATGATCCTGCTGTAAATTCCACAGACGATACGAAATTATTGTGTTAAATTCTTTTGCTTCGCGGACAAAATCTAAAATATCCCCTAAATATTTCTCACGATTTTCAGAGCCCTCATGGCCATCAAAGCTGTGTAATGAAAAATTAATTTGGCGTAGTGCTGGCTTGCCCAATAACTTTTCACGATTCTTTTTAATAAGTGTGCCGTTCGTCGTAATATTCACCTTAAAGCCCTTGTCATGTGCCGCGTCTAATAGCTGATTAATCCGCGGATGCAAAAGTGGTTCACCTTTAACATGCAAGTAAATGTATTTAGTATGAGGTCGTATTTCATCAAGTATTTTATTAAACTGTTCTACCTTGATAAGCCCTTTTGCACGCTCAGTTGGCGGGCAGAAACTACAAGCTAAATTACAGACGCTTGTTATTTCTATATAAACCTTTTTAAATGTTTTCAACGTTTATTCACCGTTCCAGTTCCATAGATATTCATATAATCTTATTCATTTTAACAAATTTTCGTTACGTCGCGCAGAAATTCATTATTAATAACTACCGCTTTATATATTATCTTCAATATTTCCTTTATAGATAAGGCTACACGTACAAGTGAACTCTTAAAAATTTAATACTTTAATAATAATACTTAAAGAAAGGAGTGAAAAATATGACAGGTTATAATAATGCCTCTAGAAATTCTAATCACTCTGAGGAACCTGAAAGAGATAAAGAGGGAAAAAATAATATTACTATAAATATCACATTTAATATTGGCAACACAGAGAACCATTTTGAGCAAAGAGCTGAAGGTGGCGGTCAAATTAATAAAGATGTTGGCACAAATGCCAACCAAGGCGGACAAAATGCGCTCAATCATAGCCAAACAAGAAATCTTGATTCTAAATTCGCTGATGGTAATGGCAGAAGTGGTATTGCCGGAGATAATAATGACGAAGCAGGCGGACAACAAGGGATTAAGGTTCGCGATAGTTTAGTCGTTGATAGTGATATACATTCGTCTTCTAATCAATCACAAGACGTTGAAGAAGATGAGTTACAAGAACCAGTAATTGAAGAGCATCCTTCTAACAATGAAAACAATGAATAAAGTTATCTCAATAAAAAAGTAAAACTTCTATCTGTAGGGTTTTTCATCCTACCTGATAGAAGTTTTACTTTAGACAGAGCGCTTATAATTTTTTGTACCATCATACGAATAAAGCATCGGTTTTCCCTCAACAAACGTCTCTAAATGCACAGGACGCCCCCACAATTGATAAATATACGGCAATACATTTTCTAAATAATGTGGATCTAGCTCCATTCCCTCATAACCATGCACTAAATATAGCTCTCCATTTCGTAGATAATCGCCGTTTTTCACAACGATATATGGGAACCCTCCATTAACGCGCATCGATACAAGCTGATCACGAACCATTTCATGATCTTTGTCTGTAATGCGATATTCATTACCCTTTTTCTGGAATAAATATAGATCCTCTTGCTTTGCTAAATCCTTTGTTAAATAGTTGCGAATAAAGGAAATATCCGATTCAATCTCACGCACCTCAAACATCTTTTCACGTCCGCTATTTGGTAGTACCCCTAATCTTAGCATCTCTTCACTTGGATTATTATAGCGTTTTTCAATATCCTCAAATATTTTCAAGCCCAAATAATAAGGATTGATTGATGTTTTTGATGGCTGCACAACACCCGCGTTTAATTTGGCATATTCAATCGTCTCTACTGTTGTTAAATTGAGTTCACGCATGATGCGCTGATGCCAAAAGGAAGCCCAACCTTCATTCATTATTTTCGTTTCTAATTGAGGCCAAAAATATAGCATTTCCTCACGCATCATTGTTAAAATATCACGTTGCCATCCCTCTAGTTCACGACTATGCTCTTGGATAAAAAGTAATAAATCCTTTTCAGGTTTCATTGGAAACTGTTTAATTTTTCTCCGTACCGACCTTTGTTCTTTTTCCTTATTATCTAAATTCCAAAGGTCATCATACGGCGATCTAGAAGTAACAATTTCTTCTTCATCATGTTCTTCATCTTCTGATGACAGCTTTGGTCTTAATAAAGAAGGATCGATATGTTCTTGAATAGCTAATATCGCATCTAAAAACTGTTCTACCTCTTCCTTCCCATATTCCCTTTCATAGCCCGCAATCCGCTCTGCAGTTGCTGTCATACTCTCTACCATATCTCGTCTTGTATTAGAAAATCGTACATTGTTTTTAAAGAAGTCACAGTGTGCTAATACATGCGCAATAATTAGCTTGTTTTGCGTGAGAGAATTCGTATCAAGTAAAAATGCATAGCACGGATTTGAGTTAATAACAAGCTCATAAATTTGACTTAGCCCTAAATCATATTGCAGCTTCATCTTATGAAATTGCTTTCCAAAGCTCCAGTGGGAAAAACGCGTAGGCATACCATATGCGCCAAATGTATAAATAATATCTGCAGGACATATTTCATAACGCATTGGGAAAAAATCTAAACCAAACCCTGTTGCAATTTCTGTTATTTCATCAATCGCACGGTGAAGCTCCTTCTCCATTTTTCAACCTCCTCCTCTGGAAAAATGAATGCTTCGCACCTTCCTAATATTAATTTTCATTTTGCAACTCATGTTTTTGGAAAAAGCTCTTTAAGGCATCATAGACATCGCCTTTTTTCTTTAAAATATGATACCTAAACTTTGGATCATCAATTTTTTTATACGTATACATTAATGTTGAAAAACGATTATGTTGATTTACTTCGCCATATCCAAACATGCTTGAGACGTCCATCAATTCATTAACTAGCTTTAAACATTTTTCATTATCCATTGAAATGTTTTCACCATCTGAAAAATGCACAGGATAAATATTATAACGACTAGGATTATACTTCTCACGAATCAACTCTAACGCTTTAATATAAGCCGAAGAACAGATCGTTCCGCCACTTTCCCCTTTTGTGAAAAACTCTTCCTCTGTCACTACTTTTGCCTCTGTATGATGTGCTATAAATTCAATTTCAACTGTTTCATATTTCGACCGTAAAAATCTCGTCATCCAAAAGAAGAAACTTCTAGCACAATATTTTTCAAAAGCACCCATAGAACCACTTGTATCCATCATTGCAAGGACTACAGCCTTTGATTCAGGCTTCTCCACTTCATCCCATGTTTTAAAGCGTAAATCATCATTATGAATTGGTGTAATTTGCGCTTTTCCTTCCATGGCATTGCGTTTCAGCGCATTCAATATTGTGCGCTTCTTATCCACATTACCCATAAGCCCTTTTTTCCTTATATCATTAAATTCAATTTTTTCGGTTTTAATATCTGCTTTTTCTTTTTGCTGTAAATTAGGAAGCTCCAGCTCTTTAAATAACACACTTTGAATTTCTTCCATACTTACTTCTGCTTCATAATAATCTTGACCAGGCTTGTCACCAGCTTCTTTCCCATTGCCCTGCTGATTGCTCTTGCTACCGTCACGCGCGACAACATCCCCTACACTACTATCACCTTGTCCTTGACCTACATGCTTAGAATTATCATAATTGTATCGAATTTTATATTCATCGAGGGAGCGTATAGGTATTTTAATTACCTCACGACCATTTGACATGACAATACTTTCTTCACTAACTAAATCAGGTAAATTATTTTTAATCGCATCTTTAACCTTTTCCATATGACGTTGCTGGTCTTGGTGCCCTTTACGATGGAGGGACCAATTTTCCTGAGAGATGACAAAACCCTTATTTTCGTTTTCAGTCATTTTTATCCTCACCCATCTATCAAATTCGCTTTTTCTATACTATGCTAGTGATCCGCTTTATTGAACTTTTTTAGAGAAATAAAAGGAGTGCCCTAAAATTGGGACACTCCTATTACGTCTATCAATTACGCTTTTGGCATAATTGTGGCTGCCACTAAAATGAAAATTAACGATTCAGTAAGCTTCCTACATATTGTAATAACTCATTTGCTGACGTTGTATTATAGCCGTGTTCATCGACAAGTCTTGCTACAACTTCATTAATTTTCTTCAACTGTGACTCATCAGGCATTTTAGAAGAAGTCGTAATTTTCACAACATCTTTTAAATCAGCAAATAATTTCTTTTGAATCGCTTCTCGCAATCTTTCGTGAGAATTGTAGTCAAACCGTTTTCCATTTCTTGCATAAGCCGAAATACGAATTAATATTTCCTCACGGAATGCTTTTTTCGCATTTTCAGAAATACCAATTTGTTCTTCAATGGAGCGCATTAATTTTTCATCTGGATTCATTTCTTCACCAGTTAAGCGGTCAAATATTTTATTTTTATTACAAAATGCCTCTACATTATCGAGGTAATTATTCATTAACGTTTTTGCAGATTCCTCGTACGAATAAACGAACGCTTTTTGCACTTCATTTTTGGCAATATCATCATACTCTCTTCTTGCCACAGCTATATAGTTCATATATTTTTCTCGATCTTCCTGCGATATAGAAGCATGCTGATCAAGACCATCCTTCAGTGCGCGCAAAACATCCAATGCATTAATCGATGGAATTTCTTTTCGAATAATAGCTGAAGAAATACGATTTATAATATACCGTGGATCAATACCGTTCATGCCTTCGTTAGGAAACTCTTTTTTAAGCTCCTCTAAGTCAACGGAATTAAATCCCTCCACATTTTCTCCGTCGTACAAGCGCATTTTCTTTATAAGATCCACACCTTGTTTTTTCGGAACTTCCAGCCTTGTTAGGACCGAAAAGATTGCTGCGGCCTTCAATGCATGTGGCGCAATATGAACATGGGACATATCACTTTCATTAATCATTTTTTCATAAATCAGTTCTTCTTGGCTCACTTTTAAATTATAAGGAATTGGCATTACAATAATTCGCGAGTGTAATGCTTCGTTCTTTTTATTAGAAATGAAGGAACGATATTCAGTTTCATTAGTATGGGCTACGATTAACTCATCCGCACTAATTAAGGCAAATCTTCCTGCCTTAAAATTCCCTTCCTGTGTCAGTGACAACAAATTCCATAAAAACTTTTCATCTAATTTCAGCATTTCTTGGAATTCCATCATCCCTCGGTTTGCCTTGTTTAACTCTCCATCAAAGCGATATGCACGAGGGTCTGACTCTGAGCCAAATACGCCAATTGTCGAGAAATCAATGCTACCCGTCAAATCCGCAATATCTTGAGATTTTGGATCAGAAGGTGTAAAGGTTCCTATACCTACACGTTTGTCTTCAGAAAAAGTTATACGTTCAATGATGACATTCTCAATACGTCCATCGTATTCTTTTTCAAGACGCATCGTATTTAAAGGCGATAAGCTACCCTCAATTCGTATTCCGTACTCTTCAAAAAAGTCATGACGTAAATGATGTGGAATTAAATGAAGGGGATCCTCATGCATTGGACATCCTTTAATTGCATAAACTGCTCCCTCTTCCGTACGCGAAAACTGTTCAAGTCCACGCTTTAACAAGGTCACGATCGTTGACTTTCCTCCACTTACTGGCCCCATCAATAACAAAATTCGCTTTCTAACATCTAATCTTCTTGCTGCTGGATGGAAATATTCCTCCACCAGTCTTTCAATTGCTGATTCAAGCCCAAAAATTTCTTGCCCGAAAAATTGATACATTTTTTGCTCATCGCGTTCCTCTACTCCAGCGCTTTTAATCATATTGTAGACGCGAGAATGGGCTGTTTGAGCAACTTCAGGTCTTTCCTTCAGAATGCTTAGATAATCTGCAAATGTACCTTCCCACTTCAGTCGATTTTCTTCTTCGCGATAGCTTTTCACTTTATCTAAAATGTTGATAGCCTTCCCTCCATTCAGGGCTTGATTTATAACATAGTATGAAGTTAAAGACATTATGATACCCATTACTTTTTCTTTGATTAAGTTTCTTCTTATTGTTCCTTTTTTTTCTTGCTACAAAAAAGGCATTTACTGTATGTAAAGCGGACTTATGAAATATAAAATTTCGGTTATTCTAATCTGTAGAAAGGAGGTTCAATTTTGAGTCGTCATTTTATTTTCCTTCTGACATGTATGCTAGTGTGGAGTTATTTCTTTCCAACAGTTACATTGGCAAATGAAGGACCTAGTAATGAGGAAATTTTACAACAACGCATGTCTTATTATGTTCAATACGATGAATTACTGATTCCATGGCACTTCTTAGCAGCAATCGACCAATATGAGCGCAATCTCCAATCTGTTCGTAAAGATATTCCTAAGCGAGATGGCTACATTGCCATTCAATTTTCTGATGAATATTGGTCAGGCGCATTAAATCCTGTCAAGGAAGATACGATACCCGAAACAATCAGTTACTTCGGTGGAATGGGACTTGATGGTAATAATGATGGAATCGCTAGTCCTAAAGATGATCTAGATGTTATATACTCCATGGCAAGCTATTTAAGTAAATTTGGTTCTACAGATGAGGACTTCAAACTGGCTTTATGGGAATATTACAAAAGTGAAGAAGCTGTCAATCAAATCGTAACAATTTCTACTTTGTATAAACATTTTAAAACAACGGAGCTAGATGCTCATACATTCCCTATTCCAACTCGCTACAATTACAGCTTTAGAGGTACTTGGGGTGACAACAGAGGCTGGGGCGGTAGACGCATCCATGAAGGTACAGACATATTTGCCAGCTATGGGACGCCTATACTTTCCACTTCCTATGGTGTAGTCGAAATCAAAGGCTGGAACCAATTTGGTGGATGGCGAATTGGCATTCGAGATAATCATAATTCTTATCATTATTATGCCCATCTTGGTAGCTATAATAAGGACATTAAGGTTGGAGATGTTGTGGAGCCAGGAACAATACTCGGCTATGTCGGTAGCTCTGGTTATGGGAAAGAAGGAACTTCAGGAAAATTCCCACCACACCTTCATTACGGCATTTATAAATTTAATGGTCGAACGGAATGGGCATTCGATCCATATCCATCTCTCTTGCAATGGGAGCGTCAGGCCAAAAAGGATAAGCAGTAGTGAGCTTGCAAAAAGCATTTTTTAGCGTTTATAGACACTTATACGCAACGTAAGCAGAGACATAAAGCAAGCCCCCCACAAAAACCATGTGGAGGGGCTTGTTTTTTAATATATCTTTTTAAACAGTGTGCTTTCTAAAAATGACATTAACATAGGCAAATAGATAGACATTTTTTGCATTCTAACAAAAATATAAGAAAATTGTAAATTAATTATGCCAAAAAACCTTTTTTAGTATTTTTAACAAAAAAATTCTACTTTTCTTATGAAATAGTAATAAAATAAAAAGATAGGACTAGTTCTATAGAAAAAGCTAAAGGATGGGAAAAATGAACCATTTATTTCAGTTTAAATCAATCAAAGCGCGCATTTTAAGTAGATTTATAATTTTATTAGTATTATTTGTGTGTTTTACTACTTATACTTATTTTTCTAATACAAACATGGAGAAGCAAGCAACAGGACTTGTTAAGGAAGATTTAGTTGTTTTAGAAGCAAGTAAAAATCTATCTATGTCTATAAGCGTACGATCATCTGCAGCCTTAAGTTATGTTGTAACGGGCGATGAAAAATACATAGATACTTTTAATGAGTACCGTCAAATTGCTGAGGATAATAACCGTATCGTGGAGCAATATGAAAAAACGGCTGAACGTGAAAAGCTGGTAGAGATGGCTCGTGAATGGAGCAGCCGTGTTAATAGTGAAGTATTTGAAGTATATAAGAAGGGCGATAAACAATTAGCATTAGAAAATTTAACATCTATTAATCAACTCGTAAATGAAGTTCGTGATGGCTATGAAGAAGTAGCTGATAAACGCGCTGAATTGATTACGCAAGTCGGCAATGATGTCGTTTCAACAAGTTCAAACAATAAATCAATTGGGGCCACTGTAAGTCTCATCTTAATTGTTGCAGGCATTCTTTTAGCGATTTTTACAGCAAGTCGAATTTCTAAACCAATTACGATTGTGTCAAAGCGTATGAGAGAATTAGCTGATGGGAATTTGCGTCTTGATAAGTTTTCAGTAACAACCCAGGATGAGATTGGGCAATTAATGCTTTCTGCCAATGACTTAAATGAGAAATTAAAGGATACTATAAGCTCTATTCATAATGTATCTGAAACGGTCGCTGCTAGCAGCGAGGAATTAGCGCAATCTGCCAATGAAGTTCAGACAGGTACAGAACAAATTTCTTATACTATGCAAGAGCTTGCTACGGGAACTGAAACACAAGCATCTACAGCTAGTGATTTAGCAGAAACTATGACAACTTTCCAACGCAACATTCATGAAACAACGCAAGAAGGAATGGAGTTAAAAGAACATTCAGGCCATGTACATGATTTAACAACGTCAGGTAAAAAATTAATGGTACAATCAACAAAACAAATGGCAACTATTAATGACATTGTATTGGATTCTGTGAAAAAGGTAGAAGGCTTAAACGAGCAGTCTGCTGAAATTTCGAAGCTCGTTTCAGTAATTGATGAGATTTCAAACCAGACGAATTTACTTGCTTTAAATGCTGCAATTGAAGCGGCACGTGCAGGAGAGCATGGCAAAGGCTTTGCGGTTGTTGCCGATGAGGTACGTAAGCTTGCCGAACAAGTGCAATTCTCTGTTACTGATATTTCAACAATTGTTCACCGCATTCAAAACGAAACAGGAAGTGTAACAAATTCACTACAATCTGGCTATGAAGAAGTAAGAAAAGGTACTGCGCAATTAGATCAAACTAATAATACTTTCGATCAAATTTCTCAAGCTATTGAAGATATGAATGACAATATCAATGTCATTTCAACTAACCTAACAAAAATTTCACAACACTCCGAAATGATTAATGGTTCTATTGATGAAATGGCTTCTATTTCCCAAGAGTCTGCTGCAGGCGTAGAGCAAACAACTGCAACTGTCGAAGAAACAGCCGCGACGATGGATGAGATCTCAAAGAGTGCAAATCAACTTGCAGAAATGGCTGAAGAGCTAAACACACAACTACAAAAATTTACTTTATAACAGTATTACAAGCTATCCGAAATGTTTTTCGAGATAGCTTTTTTTATTACTGCCACCGTCGAATTGGCACTCTTTCAAGTTCATAGCGCTTTATAATAATACTGATCTTTTGATACCATTGCTCACATAACTCCATTGCCTCTATATACGTTTCATCTTCTTTGGAAATCGCATCCTCTTGTTCTAAAAAGGCATATTCAATAATTGGAGCCGTAATATTATCTACCACCATCTTTATAGCTAATTGTGAAACCTCCTCCATTTCTCCATCATCTTCTTCCTCAATCTCCTCTTCTTCTCCTAAAGAGCTTTCGTCTTCTTCTAGTAATGATTCACTAAAAAGTCCGTTACTAGTTCTGGCAATGATATGACCATCTTCAAAAATGGCTACTTCATAAATTTCATTAAAATGGACTTCCTTCTTTATTAACTCAGCTTCCCAATCTTCTTTAACAGCTACTAATAGTGTTTTTGTATGCTCATTGAGCAATAATGCATGTAAACCGTCACTGGAGATTGTGCCATGTGTATGTGGGATATTATTTAACTCCTCTTCACTTGCTCTTTTTAGCTCTGTCATTATTTTATAAGTATGATATTTCCATTTAATATAACGAATGACCCCAACAGTAATTAAAGCAATTCCAATTAAAAAATACGCTTTCTTAATTAGTATGGCTTCCATTGCATTTGCTAAAAACAAATAAATTGTACCTAACAATAATAGAAAGACTGTTTTCATTATTATCCCACCTTCAAAATAAATAATAGATAGGAAAAATACATCTATATACTAGAAATCTTATTCAGTAATCTCTCTTTTCATTCTTCATTTAAATAGCTGACCACTACAAAAAAGCAGCGACAACGTTTTTTAAGACGTGTCGCTGCTCAACTATTAATAAACACTTACCCCTAAATGTTTATTGTATAAAATCATGCAAATTGTGTTACGAGTAACACAGATGGTATAAAGGATAAAGCAAAAACAAACATATACCATACTGAAGTACGGCGTAATGAAAAACGAACTTTTTTGTGTTCTGCATAAAAAATATCTAACATGATTGCTACTATTAATGGAATACTAATGCAAGAAACCACAATTAAAATAAGATCAAAAAATATCATAAAAGCACCCCTCTGTTCATGAACATTTCTTTTCCCTTTTGTGACAACATTGTGTCAATTCAAGTGTACACAATTTCGTCACATATTGCAATGGTCAAAAGAAAAAAATGGTACTTTTACAATATATTTTTTAATTAAGTAATGATTGTTGTTTTAGTCTCTATATTTATATGTTAAACCTTTTAAAAAATTCCTTACGAATCGATCACCGCATTCTTTGTAGTTACGATGGCTTGGATTTCTTAAAATCGCACCGAGTTCACCTTTCGATACTGACACGCCACCTTCAGCTAAAAGCTCAAGCATATCCTCAGTTGTTAAAGCTAGTGCAATTTTCACTTTTTTCATCAGCATATTATTTGAGCTTTCATTACCAGTCACTGGTGGGGGTCCTTCTTGTTGACCTTGTGTTGATTGTTGTGGGCCTCGTTTAAATGTAATTAAACCATTTAAAAATGCCTCTAACATTTTATTATTACATTTGATGTAATTCTCTGGGATGTTCTCTTCTTCTTCATCTTTAATTTTTATTAGCATATTTAAAACATCTTCTTTTGAATACTTCATGCCACCTAGCTTAAAGATTTCCACCATATCCGTATTTTTAATATCTAATGCATATCGTAAACGAATCAAAATATCATTATTCGTCATATCAAAACCTCCTCGATCTTCTAGCTAAACCTTAATTTTAAGAGCCAGGATTTATTATAACAGAGTAAATTGCATTTTTAGCTAGCTTTCCTGTTATTCCTAACTATAGTATATAGTTTGCACATTTCCTTCTTTTTAAATGTATGAAAAACAAGCTCACGACCATTCTAATATCACAAGGAGGTGAGAAAAATGGCTAACAACAATCGCAGTTCAAATAAGCTTCAAGTTCCTGGTGTACAAGAAGCTGTCAATCAAATGAAATATGAAATCGCACAAGAATTCGGCGTACAACTAGGGCCAGATGCTTCTTCTCGCGCAAACGGTTCAGTAGGTGGAGAAATTACAAAACGACTAGTAGAAATGGCTGAAAAAAGAGCAAAAGGTTTTTAAATAAAAAAAAAGTGCCAGTCACTAAAACAATTCTGAATTGTTTTAGTGACTGGTACTGCAATTACTTCTTCTTCGCTCCATTAATCATGACAATAATGAAGACTAATAAAAGAATAAGTAATCCACCTATAATTACGTATCCGACCATACTAGTTATACCCAAAACGTTGTTGCTCCTTCCCATACGTAAAGTGGAACAAAATCTTTCCGATAATAATGAAATTGTTAAAATTCCACTTTAGTTTACCTATTTAAAATAACCTTCTACTTCTATTTCTTCAACTAAACTGCTCTATTACTATAATAAATTCAACCACTACAACTTTATTTTTATTCACATTAATTTCATTTTTCCCGATAATGGCGAAATATAATCTTCTACTTATGCTTGTGGAAGAAGATTTCACTTTTGAAGCCCTGTTTCTCAACGCTTTTCTTGAAAGAGCAACACACCAAACAAACCAATGATGGAGAAGATAACTGGGGCAAAAAAACCATAGTAGTAGCCATCGCCTAAATTACCTGTATTAGATTGAAAATAATCCAATAAATATCCGAAAATAATTGGTAGTAAGACAGCACTTAGAAAACCACCTGTATTTGCAAACCCCGAAACTACCCCAGCTTCATTTAACGGGAATGATTGTCGTACAGCAGCAAAAGTTAAAGCACTTGCACCGTAGCCAAAGCCAATAATAAAAAATAATAACATTAATAAGAATAAAGATGGATGCCCATTGAATAAAAGAAACGAACACCAACCGAGTAAGACGATCATATGAACGGCAATATATGGTTTTTTTATTGTTTCTAACCTACTTGAAATCCAACTAGTTAAAGGAGCTCCAATAAGTGCTCCAATAAGACCTACCATAATGAATTGACTTGCATCCGAACGTGTCATTTCATACATATTCATCCCATATGGTACAGCCCAAGAGCTAATAAATCCCACATAGCCACCTACTACACCAAAATGACAAAAGAATAGCGCCCACGCTTGGGGATGTGAAAATATTCGTTTTACTAAAATGAATGGTTTTTCACGTTGTCCTTCTGCTGTGACAACTACTTGCTCATCCTTAAACAGTGTTTTCGGCTTTTTTACGAGGACAAAATAAAGAACAACACCGCAAAAATATAATAATAACCCCGCTGAGAAAAATGCCGCTCTCCAACCAAGTAAATCTATCCATTCGGAAAAAGGGACTGTCGCCAATAAAAAACCAAGACTCCCAGTCATACCTGCTAAGCCAATTAACCGAACAAATTCCTTTCGATAAAACCATTGAGCTAAAATGAGCACTATATTAACCCATATGGTCGCATCCCCTACCCCAGTAAGTATTCTTGAAAAGAACAGCACAAATTCATGTGTACCAAAACTATAAATGATTGTGCCTAAACCTGTAAGCGTCGCACCAATAATTAAGAAAAAGTTCGGACCATAACGATCAGCCAAAATCCCCATTGGAATTTGCAAACTTGTGTATACAAAAAATTGTATACTCGTTAACAAACCAATCGTTGCTGCTGTGACATGAAAATCCCGCATCAATTGCTCTGTAATTAATCCAGGAGCTGTTCGCTGACTCGCCATTAACAAATAAGTAAATAATACAACAACAAATACAATCCATCTGTATTTGCTATTTTGTTTGTCCATTAATATCTACTCCTATTGGCTTTTACTAAAATATATGAAAAGGTGCCAGTCACTAAAACAATTCAGAATTGTTTTAGTGACTGGCACCTTTGTTGTGGATGCTCAGGCAACATAGAGTCTATCATTTTCTTTACAACAGGATGTTCTGATGCAAAAAATTGCCTTTTTGAATTGTATAAATTGACTAATTCTCCTCTTTCTATTACACCTAATGTATCACTAATTGCGCAGGCTGCTTTAATATCATGTGTAATAAAAAAATAAGATAATCCAAAGTCTTTTTTTAGATCTCTTAGTAACCCTAAAATAAGGGTTTGATTCACCATATCTAAACTACTAACAGATTCGTCTAAAACAATTAGCTTTGGCTTAAGTGAAATTGCCCTTGCTATATTGATACGTTGCAATTGGCCACCACTAAATTGATGCGGATATTTTTTCAAGTCCTTTTCACTGAGCCCTACCCTTTCCAATAATTCAATAACAACTCGCCTTTGTTCAGCTATTGTCAGCTTTTCATAATTTTCTAGTGGTTCTGCAATAATCCGTTCGGCAGTCATTCGAGGGTTAACGGACGAGTAAGAATCTTGAAAAACAGCTTGCAAATTACGGCGAATTTTTTGACGAGTGTGCTTATCTACTGTATAAATATCATGCCCTTGAAACAGAACTTGTCCATGCTGTGGTCGTTCCAAACCAAGAATCACTTTTCCTAACGTGCTTTTACCAGCTCCACTCGTACCGAGTATTCCTAAGCAGTTTCCTTCCTCAATCGAAAGAGAAATACTAGAAAGCACTTTTTTAGGACGATTGTGCCTTTTGAAAAAGCTTCGGAAGCCAAATCCATAGCTATGAGTTACTTCATTAACTTGCAATAAACTCATTTGTTCACCCCCGCTAACATGACTATCATCACTCAATTTATATATTCTTCTATGTGTAATATTGAACGTGCATTTAATAGCCTCTTCGTATAATCAGACTGTGGCTCATTAAATAATTGAAAGACATCTGCTTGTTCGACTATTTTGCCGTTTTGCATAACTACTACTTCATCAGCCATTTCTGAAATGACACCTAAATCATGAGAAATTAATAAAATGGCTGAGCCATATTCAGAACGTATTTGATCTAAGTGATGTAACACCTTCTTCTGATTGTTTACATCAAGTGCAGTTGTTGGTTCATCTGCAATAATAACAGCTGGATGTAAGCATGCTGCAGTAGCAATCATAACCCTTTGAAGCATACCGCCACTTAATTGAAAAGGATACTGTTTTAAAAGATTAACCGGATTAGGTAAGTTCACATGTTGTAAAGCCTCGATGGCAAGCTCTCTAGCTTGTTTTTTATTCCATTGTGTATGAGAGCGTATTGTTTCTATCAGTTGGTGTCCTATCGTAAAAACAGGTGTAAAAGCATTCATCGGGTTTTGCATAATAAACGCTATATCCTTACCACGTATTTTTCGCATTTCTTTCTCAGCTAAGCCATTCAATTCTCTTCCTTGTAGTGCTACGCTACCTATAGTAGTTGTTGTCTTCTTATCTAAAAGTTGAAGAATAGACATACTAGTAATAGTTTTACCGCTTCCACTTTCCCCAACAAGTCCAAGTATCCTCCCACGATTTAATTCAAAATTAATATCTCGAACGAGGATAGCATCGCCATTTTGGGATTTAACTTTGACATACAAATTTTTAACATCTAATACCTTCCTCTGTTCAATTTCCAATCTTCTCATCCCTTTTTAAAATCTTCGTTTGATACCGTAACGTTCTGCTAAAGCTTCGCCTAATAGATTGAAAGTAATAATCACAAGCATAATGCTCAAGCCTGGATAAAGCATTAATTCTGGATTTGTCCGAATATATGCTTTTCCTTCATGAATCATCGCCCCCCATTCTGGTATAGGGGGTTGTACCCCAAAGCCTAAGAACGACAGTGCTGATATATCGATGATAGCCCAGCCGATTTCTAATGTACCAATTACCACAAGGGGTGGGAGAACATTAGGAATAATATGCTTTTTAATTATTTTTCGTTGTGAAGAGCCACTAATTTTCGCGGCGGCAATAAAGTTCTGCTCCTTCAGACTAAGAACCATGCCTCGGAATATTCTGGCGTAATAAACCCATTGCACAAGCATTAGCGCTAAAATAACTTGTGGAAGCCCTGGACCGAATATGCCAACTAAGCCAAGAATAAGAATCAGATTCGGAAATGCCAAAATACCATCGCATAATCTCATCAACATATAATCGATCCATCCACCTTTATATCCCGAAAAGGTTCCTATAATTAAACCAATAACTAATGAAGAAATAAAAATAAGCATAGCAAAGCCCAATGAAATGCGTGCACCATATAATATCCGTGACAAGTTACATCTTCCTAAATGATCTGTCCCTAATGGGAACTGCCAAGATGGAGACTGCAGCTTATATGCTAAATTAACAGCAACAGGATCATTTGGTGCTATCCAAGGAGCAAAGATTGCGATGACAAAAAGAATAGCTAAAATGATTGAACAAATGGTAATCGCTTTCTGATGTTTCAACAATGTACGTATTCTTATTCTCATTGAAGACGCCCTTCTTTCCTTGAAATACGGGGGTCGATATACATTTGAATAAGATCTACGATTAAATTGCTAATAATAAATAAACAAGCTGCAATTAATACATAGCACTGAATGATAGGTATATCACGGTTTAAGATAGCTTCAATAAAATAGCGACCAAACCCTGGCCAAGAAAAGACCGTTTCAACGATAATTGCTCCCGTTAAAAGTTTTCCAAGATTTATCCCTAGTCCAGTAATCATTGGAGAAATCGCAATCCTTAATACATGCTTTGCCATAATAATTGTTTCTTTTATTCCTCTCGTCCGGGCAAATAATACATAAGACTCTTGTATATTTTCTAACACACTTGCACGCAACAGCCTTGTATACGTAGCCACTAAAGGGACAGCTAATGTAATGGAGGGCAGAACAAGATGCTGCCATGTCCCAATACCCTCCACTGGAAATAGATTAAGTTTGACAGAAAAGAAAAAAATCAATATATAACCTAGCCAAAAAGAAGGAATCGATGCTCCCATATACGAGAGCAAGCGACTAGTATAATCAATCAAGCTGTTTTTCTTCACTCCGGCTAAGAACCCAAGAGGAACACTGAACACCACCGCTATTAATAAACTTCCTAGAGCTAGCTGAATAGTGGCCGGTATTTTAGATGTAACCTCTTCCCAAACAGGCTTTTTAGAAACATACGAGTTACCAAAATCAAGCTGAATTATTTTAATAATAGAGTTTATATACTGTTTTAAAAATGGTTGATCTAAACCAAATTCTTGTCTTTTTTGAGCTAATATTTCATCTGTTGGTTGAATATGAGCCGCTGCTAAATACGCCTCAGCTGGGTCCACCGGCGAAAGGTGGATCATTCCAGATGTAAGAAGTGTAGCCAAAAGAAAAACTGGAATAATCGACGTAATTCTTTTTAGTATATAAGTACCCATCAAATCCCCCTAGCTCACTATTTAATGCTTATTCCTGTGAATGGGTGCTCGTCTCGATTAGCAGGGAATGTGAAGTCAGAGACGTTCTTTTGATAGACCGCTGTCTGGCTTAAATAGGAAATAGGAACAAGAGCTCCTTGATCTTGTAGAGATGATAATATCGATGCGTATAATTGTTGACGCTCTTTTTCATCTGTAGTTTTAGGAACTTCTGTCATTTGTTTAAGCAATTCATCTTTGTTCGGATAAGCAGATATTGCTTCACTAAATCCAAAACCTTCTGTTGCTACAATATTAATAAATGTATGCGGATCATAAGGAGCACCATAGTTACTAAAGAAATTAATAGCAAAGTTATTATCTTTAAATCTTTGAATTTGTTCTGCCAATTCTAGCGGAACAATATTTAATTTCACCCCAATAGCAGCCCATTCTGATTGCAACGTTTCCGCCATTACTTTTTGAATAGTTTCAGCTGAATTGTACATTAATTCCACCGCGAGCTGCTCTCCACCTTTTTCACGAACCGTTTTCCCCTCTGGAAGTATCCAGCCTGCTTCATCTAATAAAGACTTTGCCTTTTCGACATCATATTGAATCGACTTCACTTCAATTTTGGATGTATACGGGAAATTTGTTGATAAAATACGATCTGCTACTTTTTCTAAACCTGAGCTAATTCCTTCGACCATTAATTCTTTATTAAACCCATAATGTAAAGCCTGGCGCACACGCTCATCAGACAGTTGTTCTTGCTTTGTATTCATGACAAGTAACCTCGTCGCAACTGGCTCTGAAATACTAGTGTTATATTTAACAGTCGATTGTAATTGTAAGAAGGAATCTAAACTTATAGCCCCTTCACCGAAAATTAAATCTACTTCACCTTTTTCAAAGGCTAGTACCCTTGTTTCTGTATCAGGAATGACTTTCACCATTATTTTCTCCACTTTCGGCTTATCACCCCAATAATTGTCGTTCCGTTTGTACAGTGCATATTCATCAACCTTATGTTCTTCCAAAATCCAAGGGCCAGTACCAATCGCTTGCTCGACACCTTTTGAAGTATCAGAATCATTAGGGAATCCAGCCTCACCTAAAAAACGAACAGGCCGAACGACAGCTAACTCTTGAATCGTTGGATAATACGGCTCGGTTAATGTTATTTGAAACGTATTTTCATCCTTTACGTCCGTATGCTCTATTTTAGAAAGAAAACCCAGCCAACTATGTAATTGGAGATTGTTCATGATCGTATCAAAATTCTTTTTAACAATTTCCGCGTTAAAACTTGATCCATCAGAAAACTTTACGTCTTTACGAAGATGAAATGTATAAACTTTTCCATCTTCAGAAACTTCCCACGACTCAGCAAGGTGCGGTTTTAACTCACCCCCGCTTTGATAGCTTACTAAAGGTTCGTAAACCATCGACTGAGCAAATAATTGTGTAGGGTTATAAACATGTGGATTCATTTCACCTACATCTCTTGGCCATGCCATAGTTAGTATATTTTTTGCCTCTTCGCTCTCAGCCGTTGTTGGTGTAGCCTCTTCATCAGACTTTGTACAACCAAATAATACTGTTGATAGCAACAAAATAAACAAAGATGTTAAAAAAACTCCCGATTTATTCATTGCACAAAGCATTACAATTACCTCCTTGATTGATATTGATAATCATTTTCAATTATATAATAAAAACTTGATTTTTCTTTGTCAAGAAAAAAAAAAGTGCCAGTCACTCAAACAATTCAAAATTGTTTGAGTGACTGGCACACATCTTTTTATTCAAATCTATCTAGCAATGCACGTACTTCATCTGTTGTTTTTGTATTCATCAATTGATTTCTTAATTCACCTGCTCCGCGGAATCCTTTAACATAAATTTTGAAAAAGCGATGCAGTGCTGTAACTGAACGTGGCAACTCCTCTGCATATTTATCCTGAAGATCAAGCTGTAATCTTAAAAGATCTAAATATTCCTTACTAGTATGTTCTTTCGGCTCTTTTTCAAAGGCAAAAGGATTTTTAAAAATACCTCGACCAATCATAACCCCATCAACACCATATTGTTCAACAAGCTTCATGCCAGTTTCACGATCAGGAATGTCCCCATTGATTGTTAACAGCGTATTAGGTGCAATTTCATCTCGTAATTTCTTAATATCCGGAATTAGCTCCCAGTGTGCTTCTACTTGGCTCATTTCCTTTCTCGTACGTAGGTGAATAGAAAGGTTTGCGATATCCTGCTTTAAAATATGTGTTAGCCATTCTTTCCACTCATCTACTTCAGTGTAACCAAGTCTTGTTTTAACACTTACAGGCAGACCGCCCGCTTTAGCTGCTTGTATTAGCTCCGCAGCAACTTCTGGGCGTAAAATTAGACCGCTACCCTTTCCTCTCGTTGCCACATTCGGTACAGGACAGCCCATGTTAATATCTATGCCTTTAAAGCCTAGCTCTGCCATTCCAACACTCATTTGACGGAAATATTCAGGATTGTCTCCCCATATATGTGCAACCATTGGCTGTTCGTCTTCAGTGAAAAGTAGACGCCCTCGCACACTTTTCTGTCCCTCTGGGTGACAGTAGCTATCCGAGTTTGTAAACTCCGTGAAAAATACATCTGGTCTACCTGCTTTATTTACGACATGACGAAAAACAACATCTGTCACATCTTCCATTGGTGCAAGTACAAAAAACGGTCGCGGTAAATCCCGCCAAAAATTATCTGTCATCTCTACTTCAAATCCTCTCATGATGGGATACATTAGTAAATTCTGATCCCCTAAAATGCTTCTACTTTTGCACATTTATGCCATGTTTAATACCTAAAACGTGCCCGAACAAAGGGCAAAATGTTAGGTTCAAGTAGTTAAGTCATTATTATAGTATAACCTAGCTTTTTTAATTTATCTTCACACAGATTCATCTTTAACTAGATTTTCATTTTGATTTATTTTTGATACTTAGAAATAAAAGCAGATGACCAATTAGAAATGCATGTTTGCACTTTTAAACCGTCTGCTTTTTATGCTTTCACGAAAATTAAAATAGGAAGAGCCTGTGTGTATTCATATAAAAAAAGGGCAATTCAAGTAGACGGGAAGATATCCTAAAGCAGTCTTATTATAAACGCTTTGATATCCGACACATCTTCTTGAACTGCCCTCTTAACTAGTAATTATTTAGATTCTACACTCTCATCTTTGCTGTAGTTATACTTAGATGGATCTACGGGCGTGAATCCTGTTGGCGTATAAAATCTCAATAAGTCACCATTCACTACTTTGTCAGATAACCCTAACTTAAAGTCTACTTCTTTTTTCATAGCTTTCGCTGACTCTAATTGACTATCATCTAATAGTAAACCTGTTTTGTTATCGTAATATTTTTCATTAATTGAATAAATCGAAGGACTTACAAAATCACCATTTCTAAATGGTACAATTTCATTGTGCTCTTCTGATAATAAATCGGAACCGAATTGAACATAGTTTTGCGTTTCAATTCCTAGTAAATGTAATAGCGTTGGAAGAAGGTCTGTTTGACCACCATAAGTATGGTTAGTTTCACCTTGCATTCCTGGAACATGAATGAATAGTGGTACGCGTTGTAAATTAGCACTTTCATATGGTGTAATTTCTTTACCCATAACTTGCTCCATCGCCGCATTATGATTATCTGAAATACCATAATGGTCCCCATAAAGAACAATCATCGTATTATCATATAAGCCTGATTCTTTTAATTGATTGAACATCTGCTCGATTGCTTCATCTGCATAACGTGCAGTTTGGAAATAATTATCTACACTTGCATCTCCAGTAGTAGCTTTATCGATTGTTACTAAGTCTTGATTCATTTTATATGGATAGTGATTCCCTACCGTAATTAACTTTGTATAAAACGGTTGTGGTAAAGAACTTAAAAGACTTTGAGATTGTTCAAAGAATGGTTTATCTAATAAACCATATTCAGCCATGTTATCTGAAGAGGCTGTGTCATAATAACTAGCATCATAAAACTTATCGAATCCAAATGATTTATAAATGACATTTCGGTTCCAGAAGCTTCCGTTGTTGCCGTGGAAGACAGCTGAAGTATAACCATAATTTTTTAAAATACTTGGTGCTGCTTGGTACGTATTTTGTGCTTTCGTAATATAAGCAGAACCTTGTGGTAATCCGAATAAAGAGTTTTCTAACATAAATTCTGCATCAGATGTTTTACCTTGTCCTGTTTGATGGAAAAAGTTGTCAAAATACATTGTGTTTTTATCTTTTGCTAATGAATTTAAAAATGGCGTAACTTCTTCACCATTTAATTTATAGTCGATAAGGAAGTTTTGGAATGATTCTAAATGTAAATAGACAACATTCATTCCTTTTGCCGCACCAAAATATTTTGGATTAGGGTTGGCATAGTTAGATTTTGTATAGTTAATTACTTCTGTAATATCACTACTATCCGCCAATGCTCTTTCTGAAGATGCTTTCATCGTTTCTACTGTGTCATAAATAGTATAGTTATACATTCCTAAATATTTCACAATATAGTTTCTATCAAAACCTCGAGATAAAAGTTGCGGACGACTAGTTTCAGCTAATCCTAAGTTTACGATTGATATTGCTAAGGCAAATGCAATAATTGCAAATGCTTTTTTATATCCAAAACGATTTGTTTCTTTTTCTATTTTTCTTGAGAAACGTAGGTAAATCATGACAAGTACATCGACAAAGAATAAAATGTCATAAGGTTTTAATAACGATAGAATACTACCACCTAAATCGCCAAAGTTCTGTGTTTGGAAAATTGTTGGTAATGTAATGAAATCACTAAAAAATCTGTAATACACAACATTCGCATATAAAAGAATAGACATAAGCGTGTAAATTACAACGAGTGATGTATATTTTTTCTTTCCTCTAAATAAAAATGAGAACCCTAGGAATAGCATTGCTGAACCTAGTGGATTTAATAGTAAAAGGAAATGTTGAAGTGCTCCTTCTACACCTAAATCAAACTGTGCTGTTTGAGCGATGTATGTTTTAACCCATAAAATTAAAACAGCTAATATATAAATCCCTAAAAATTTGTTTAATAAGTTTTTACTTACTAGATTTTTCATTTTTGCACCTACCTATTACTTATTTAAAAATATATCTAGATTAGAATATAAGTATAAATTTCGGAAAATTATTACTTCACTATAGCTTTTTTTCGGCGGCTAATGTATAATACTCCCGTTTTTGCACTTCTGTCAAGTTGTAGACGATATTGCAAGAGAAATAGTTTCGTTTCTCTCTATTACTGGAATCCTTGCCATAAAAACACCCCGCAAACGTTAGTTTTTACTAACATTTGCAGGGATAAATTTTCCTTCTTATCTCGTTTAAATTCAATTATTCCACAGCCTTATACTATGTGTTGGTAGTTTCAGTTGGTCAAACTTCTGCTATAGTAAAACTGAGCTTTTTTTATCATCAAATAATTTTTCTACGGGTAATTTCATTTTTCATAATTCAAATATTAAACAGCAGCATATGGGATAATGAAAAAAAGATTAAAGACACGCTCTTCTTGAGCACATCTTCAATCTTTAAAATTTCTCTCTATTTTTTTTCCTTATCGTATAAAATCTCTTCAGCAAATTGTGCTAATTGTTGAGCTTTCAAGCTTATTTCTTGAATCGTTGAAGAAAACTCGTAGATTGAACCCGATTGCGTATCTGTTAATGTGTTGACTTCTGCAAATGATTGATTTAACACTTTTAGAAGCTGTTGAATATTTTTTGTAATATGATTAATTTGATCTGCATTTTGCTTCGAATTTGTAGCAAGCTTACGTATTTCATCGGCCACTACTGCAAATCCTTTACCCTGCTCGCCTGCACGTGCAGCCTCAATTGCCGCATTTAAACCTAATAAATTACTCTGATCTGAAATCCCTTTTACTACAGAAGAAATCTGACCAATTTCCTCCGCACTTGAACTCACATCTTTCATTGAAGAGGTCATATCTTTCACGCGGTCGGATAAATTGCCTACTGAGCCACTAATTTCTTCAATAGAAGCGGCCGTTTGCTCTACAATCGCAGAGAAACTTTCAGCCATTTCAAATAGTTTATGAGCTTTTTCCAAACTTGTTCCAATGCCTACCCCACCAATTACTTTCCCAGTACTATCGTGAAGCGGGATAGCTCTTGCAACAAGTGGGAAGCCGAATAATTCTTTCGGTATAACTGCTGATAAAGATTTATTTGCTTTAATCGCATTTGTGATGACATCACCTTCAACAAGTGGATCCCCTGGCGTAACATTTAAAGCGAATGTCTTCGCTGGAATATTAATGATTAGTTTCTCAGTATCGTAAATGCCTACCGTAATATCGTCTTGAATAAGCCCGTTTAACAAAGGAGCTACTTTAATAAACGCACTAATTACATCTGCTTCTTGCATATTTTCCGACCCCTTTGTCCTTAATAAGGTAAAATTCTTTTGCTATAGTTTACAGAAATCCATTTTAAAGTTGTAAACTCCTCAAGGCTCCATTCTCCGTTTAAGCGACCGATACCTGATTGTTTTTCGCCACCAAATGCAACATTTGGTTCATCATTGATTGTTAAATCATTTACATGAATCATACCTGTATGTACTTTCTTAGCCATTTCTACACCACGTTCAAGGTTAGCCGTATGAATTGCACCGCTTAATCCAAAACGAGTATCATTTGCGATTTGAATAGCTTCTTCTTCCGTTTCGAATGGAATAACACAAACAACTGGGCCAAATAGCTCTTCTTGTGCCACACTCATGTCTGTTGTTACATCTGCTAAAATCGTTGGCTCTACCATTCTACCTTTAATATTACCTTTAATAACGGCTTTCGCACCTTCAGCAATGCCTTTTTCAATCATTGCTTCTAGGTTAGCTGCTTGGCGATCATTAATGACTGGGCCAATGATTGTTTCAGGATCTCTTGGATCACCAACTTTCAGTGAAGAAACTTTCGCTACATACTTGTCAAGGAACTCATTGTAGATCGATTTCTGCACTAAAATGCGGTTTGCTGACATACAAATTTGCCCTTGGTGTGTGAATCGACTAAATGTCGCAGCACCAACTGCGTAACCCATATCTGCATCTTCTAATACGATAAATGCACTATTGCCACCTAACTCTAATAATGGCTTTTTGAAATTTTTAATCGCTACTTGACCAATGTAACTTCCTACCTTTGTTGAGCCTGTGAAGGAAATAATTCTTGGAATTGGATGCTCAACAAATGCATCCCCGATTTCATTAATATCCGTTACAACAACATTCATTAATCCTTTTGGTACACCAGCTTCTTCAAAAATCTTTCCAATTAATGTTCCACCTGTAATAGGTGTATCTTCATGAGGCTTTAATACAACAGCGTTCCCAGCACCTAATGCAGGTGCTACAGATTTCATTGATAAAAAGAATGGGAAGTTAAATGGACTAATGACGCCAACAACGCCTGCTGGAATGCGATAAAGTCTGTTTTCTACATCATCGATTGTTGAAGGTAAAATCTTACCTTCCATACGAATTGGGAATGTTGCAGCCTCTTTAATAATATTCTTAACAAGACCAATTTCAAAAGCAGCCTTTAATCTTGTCCCACCTAATTCATCCATAATAATCGATGTAATGGCCTCTTCGTTTTCTTCAATATATTTCACTGCATTTTCAAGAATATCACGCTTTTTATATGGGTTTACTTTGTCCCATTCTTGCTTCGCTTGTTGCGCGGCTTGATATGCATAATCAATATCAGAAACGTTTGCTAATTTAAATTCTGTTATGACTTCATCTGAATAGGGATTAATGTCATGTAAAAGGCTATTACTTTGTCCTTCTCTCCATTCCCCACCTATAAATTGATTTCCTAAATTTTTAATATCCATTTTATAACCTCCAAGTTTAATCGACGTGTGTAATACAAATATCGACAAATATTTAGAAAATTTTATAAAATAACAAAAATTTTGTAGGTTTTTCTTTCTAATTACAGCTTACTCATATTATGCTTTGTCCCTATTTTTAAAATTCCCCATCTACAAAAAGGACCTTATCGTTTTAAATTTTTTTCTTTATATAATCTGTTTTACTCATTACATTTGACCCAAAGTCCTCAAATTGGTAATGAAAGGCGTTCCTTACTCATCTTACTGATAGCCCAAAATAGCTCCGTCTCCGTACATACGGCGAATATCTAACTATCTGTATTTATAGTTAGTTAGCATTTATTTCAGTATTTCGATGCATCGCTAAAACAATTTAAAAAAGAGAAAGGTGAAATTGAACGTAGTCAATTTCACCTTTCTTACTATTGGAGATTGCTATCGTAACTCTCCAGCATTATTAGTATTTATATGATTGTCCACCATCGATTGGTACAACAACACCATTTATGAAGTCTGCTTGGTTAGAAAGTAAGAAGGCAACTAAGTAACCAACCTCTGCTGGTTTACCGAAACGGCGCATTGGGTTTGGTTTTACGAATTCTTTACCTACTTCTTCCCAATTATCTCCACCAATTTGACGTAAAGAGCCCTCTACCATCGGCGTCATTATGGCACCTGGTGCGATTGCTTTAATAGAAACACCAAATTGTCCATATTCAATTGCTGAGTTACGTGTTAATCCGACTACACCATGTTTAGATGCTGCGTAGCCTGATTGATTTCCAACACCACGAATACCACCTACAGATGCTGTATTGACAATTGAACCTGACCCTTGTTCTTTCATTACTTTTAAGACGTATTTCATGCCGTAAAATACACCATTTAAGTTAATAGACACAACTTTTTGGAACTCATCAATACCAAAGTCTTCTGTTAAATTTTGTTTTCCTTCAATGCCTGCATTGTTAAAGAAACCGTCAATTTTGCCGAACTTTTCAACAGTCGCATCTACAAAACCTTTGACAGCATTTTCTTCTGCTACGTTTGCTGCAATTAATAACAGTTCAGCCTGTGGTGAAACGGCTAACACTTTTTCTTCTGTTTCTTTTAAACCCGCTTCATTCAAGTCGACTAATACTAGTTTAGCACCTTCTTCTGCTAATTGAAGTGTTGCTGCTTGGCCAAGACCAGATCCAGCACCTGTTACAATGACTACTTTCTCTTCAAAACGTTTCATATTATATTCCTCCATTATTAAATATTATATAGTGACCCATCTACTGTGTAGGATGAAGAACTTACATAAGAAGCTTCATCTGATAGTAAAAACGCAATGACATTGGCTACTTCATTTGGTTCACCATAGCGCTTCATTGGCACTGCATCTTGATATGCAGATTGCGCTGCTTCGGCGGCACCTGGTGCAACTTTTGCCTCAATCTGACGCATCATTTGTGTATTAATAACACCAGGATTGACTGTATTCACTCGTACATTATATGGAGCAGCTTCTAATGCAGCTACTTTATTAATGCCCATTAGAGCATGTTTTGACGAATTGTATAGCATCATATTTGGCGAACCAATTAATCCAGCAACAGAAGCTGTATTGACAATTGAACCTGCTTTTTGCTGTTTCATAATGGGCATGACATATTTTAAACCGTAGAAAGCACCTTTTACGTTAATGCTATATACGAAATCGAAATCTTGTTCAGTAATTTCTTCTAAAATTTTTGCTGGACCTTCTACCCCTGCGTTATTTGCAAATCCATCAATGCGACCAAATTTTGATACAGTTTGATCAACATAATTTTTTACTTCTTCCTCTTTAGAAACATCTGCCTTTAAAGTCAGTACGCGATCCTCACTTAAGTTAAGCTCCTCTGCAACCGCTTTCACAGCAGCTTCATTTAAATCTACTAGCGTTAACTTAGCTCCTTCACCTGCAAGCTTGCGAGCAATCTCTTTACCGATACCTCCTGCAGCACCTGTAATAATGACAACTTTGTTTTCAAATCTCATTTTTTGTACCTCCCCTAAAGATTGTTGTTACATTTATAGTTTAATCCGTTTCATTTTCTGTAAGCCATCCTTAATATTTGCTATAATGTCGAAGAAACCAACACTTTTTATCAATCTGTCTAATGTAGGAGATAAATTTGATGAAATCTAATTCCAATCAAGCTTTACGTACAAAGCATTTCTTAAAAAAGGCATTTATTGATATGGTCCATAAAAAGGGATTTAGTGCTGTTACAGTGAAGGATATTGTAGATTATGCTCAATATAATCGAACAACCTTTTATGTGTACTATCAAAATATAGATGATCTTGTGGAAGAGTTAATGGAAGAAATGTTTGAAGCTATCCAATATAACAGCATGTCTAAGTATGTAAGTAATAGTCGTGTGAAAGTACAGGAGTTGACTACCCATTCCTTCGAATTGTTGTATTACATTTACGATCACCGTGATTACTTCACATTATTATTGTTAGAAGATACGTTACCTCGTATCCACCAGCAACTACCTGAAGCGATTTTTAATTTGCTCAAAGATAAATTTGATATTCATTACGGCGTGTCGGTTGTTGATGATCATTCCCAAAAGCGCTATATGGCTTATGGGACAGCCGGTTTGATTTTAGACTGGATTGCACAAGATTTTGATGCGACACCTGGTGAAATGACAGAGCGTCTCAATCGAATTTTCAACACTTTTGCAAGAGGCTTTATTATAAAAGAAATCGATACTTAATAAACAAAAGAACGAATTCCACCGTCGGAAATTCGTTCTTTTAATTATTATTAAGCTAACTTCACCACGCAACATGGAAACGAACACTTTAATTTTACTTTTAAATATGTGTTCCGACGTTGCTTTCCTGTATGTTTTTGCTAAGATGAGTCTCTACGTTCTCCGTTTTTTTCGACCAATACGTGGCTAAAATTGGACCTGAAATATTATGCCATACAGCACCAAGAACACTCGGTAAGGCAGCTAACGGACCAAAATGGGCAGTCGCTAACGCCACCCCAAGACCAGAGTTTTGCATACCTACTTCAATTGAAATAGCTCTTCGATTACTTTCATTTAGTCCTAACACAAGCGCTGTTAAATAGCCCAGCAGCAAACCGAATGCATTATGAAGCATTACTGCCGTAAAAATAATAAATCCAGCTGAAGCAATGCTATCAACATTTCCTGCAACAACCGCAGAGACAATAATAATAATAGCAACTACTGAGATTAGAGGAATGACGTTGATGCTTTTTTCTACAACTTGAGGAGCAAATCTTCTTATAACAATACCTAGAATAATAGGCAAAATAATTACTTGAATAATTGAAGTAAACATTGCCATTGGATCTACAGGCATCCATTTACCTGCAAGTAATAGTAGAATTAATGGTGTTGCAATTGGGGCTAGTAACGTCGAAAAAGATGTCATTGTAATTGACAACGGTACATTACCTTTAGCTAAATACACCATAACGTTTGAAGCAGTACCCCCTGGAACAGAACCGAGAAGGACTAGCCCCGCAGCTAATTCCGCTGGTAAGTTCATAATGTAAGCAATTAAAAAAGCTGTCAGTGGCATAATAATATATTGAGCGCATACACCAATGATGACTGGCAATGGATTCGTTAAAATCAATTTGAAATCAACTGCTTTTAACGTTAGCCCCATACCAAACATAACGATGCCTAGCAAAATCGTAATATATCCTCCAAATATTAAAAATGGATCAGGAACTATAAAGGCAATAACAGCTATACAGATAACCCATACGGCAAAGTATTTTCCCGCTATCGTACTAATGGCTTCTAAAATTTTCATATTTCCACTCCCTATTTCTTTATTTTTAATATTTTATTTGGATTCAAAAGAGCGTCAGGATCGAGCGCTTGCTTAATCTTTTCCATCACAAGCAGTGCTTTTCCATGTTCTTTCTCCTGGTATTTCTGTTTCCCAATACCGACACCATGCTCTCCTGTACAAGTTCCCCCTCTTTCAAGTGCATACATTACTATCAATTCATTGAATTCATCAGCTTTCTTTATTTCATCACAATCATTCATATCAATCATTAAAAGAACATGGAAATTACCATCACCGACGTGGCCCACAATCCCCCCTGTAAGTGCTAACAAATTAAGGGCTTCTCTTGCATGTTCAATTGCTCCTGCTAACTCTGAAATCGGTAAACAAACGTCGGTCACCATAAGTTTTTTCCCTGGGTGTCCATGGACATAGGCGTAAGCTAAATTATGACGAGCTTCCCACAGCTGATTGCGAGCTGCATTATCGGACTCAAATTCAATATTTTCACAATTGTGCTCCACTACAATTTCTTTCATAAAGTCAACGTCTTGCTTTAAGCCAGCTTCATTTCCATGAAACTCTAAAAATAAGGTCGGTTGCTCCTCATAAGCTGTTTTACTATGCAAGTTCACTTGTTTCATCGAATGCTCATCAACCAGTTCTACTCTTGCAATGGGAATTCCCGCTTGTAAAATACTAACGACTGCCTCGACAGCATCATTGACTGTTTTAAACGATGCTCGAGCAGCCATTTCATGTTCAGGAAGCCCATAGACTTTTAGCGTCAATTCAGTGAAGCAACCAAGCGTTCCCTCAGACCCTACAAATAGACCATTTAAATGATAGCCAGAGGATGATTTTTCTGCTAAATTCCCAGTATGAATTACCTCACCATCTGAAAGAACAACCTCTAAATCTCGAACTTGGTCGCGCATAACTCCATATTTAACAGATGTTGTTCCACTAGCATTTGTTGCTGCCATCCCCCCAAGTGTTGCATCTGCTCCAGGATCGACAGAGAAAAACAATCCGTATTTTTTCAATTCTTTATTCAACTGAGAACGCGTTACTCCTGGTTGAACCTTTACGAGAAAGTCCTTCTCCCTAACTTCTACTATTTTGTTCATGTTGGAAAAATCTATCGTTATCCCGTGGTCGTAAGGGATAACATGTCCTTCTAAGCTTGTTCCTCTACCAAATGGCACTATTGGTACTTTGTATTGGTTTGCTATATTTATTGTCTTACTCACTTCTTCCGTCGTTGTCGGAAACACAACAATATCCGGTAAACTGACTCTATGATAGGATTCATCACTACTATGTTGTTCTAAAATCGTTTGATTGATTGTTACTTGGCTTTCAGAAAGAGCACTTCTTAGAGCAATCACCAATTCCTCATTTGTTGCAATCATTTTTTTCTCCCCTTTTTACTCTCATTCCTTCACAGTACTTGTTTATGGTGTTTTGGTTGTGCAAATAATATATGTCATACCAATTTATAAAATAACGAAATTGGTCCAACCATTATTATTATACTTAATATTCTGAAAATATCAATAATTATTAATTTTCTTTAATTGATAACAATGTAGTATTTCTGTATGATTAAAGCGTTTATAATATTAGGTAATTGAGGGGAAGGACATAGGTAATGCTGCAACCAAGAAAAAAAGCCTATCAAGTAATTGTTGATCAAATAAATGAATATTTTTTAAATGGGGAATTACAACCTGGAGAAAAACTCCCGACAGAAAGAGAATTAGCGAGTCGGTTTAATGTTAGTCGAACATCGGTTAGGGAGGCACTTCGGAAGCTTGAAATAAAAGGAATTATTGAAATTAAACAAGGCAGTGGTAGCTTTGTTAAAACACAGGAAAGCCATTCTGTAGGACAAGAGCTTTCATCTACAATCTTAAAAACTGAAAAAAAATTAGTATATGAAATGTTAGAGCTACGCCAGACACTTGAAGTAGAATGTGCTTTTTTAGCTTCACAACGTGCCACTTCAGAAGACTTAGAACGCATTGGTCATGCATTAGAAATGATGGATCAAGTTAAAAATGATGTGGAACTAGGTATACAAGCTGATCTCAGTTTCCACATTAGTATTGTTCTCGCCTCACATAACTCAATCTTCTCGCAATTGTTCCAAACCCTTAGCGAACATATGCAAGATACAATCCGAGTTACCCGAACACAACGCTTGAAAGATGTAGAACGGACGCAAGAGACTATTGATGAACATAAAGAAATTTACTTGGCAATCGCAGCTGGCGATGCAAATCAAGCTAAACAACTTATGGAAAAGCATATTAAGCAAATAAGAAGAGAATTGACAGAGTCACTTTTTAATCATATTTGAAAACTAATCAAATAAAGCGCCCTACTCGTTGATTGGAGCGGAGGACGGGCGACTCCTGCGTGAACGCACAGTACGTAAGACGCAACAGACCGCGCGTTAGCGAGGGTTGCGGCTTACGGTGTGCACACGGAAAGCGCTCGTTCGTAGCAGAAATCAACGGCAGGAGACATCACTTCTATATTAATTTTAAATAAAAAAAGGACTATAGACAAACTCGAAAATCTTCGAATTTGTCTATAGTCTGAACGAATCCTCACTTAGGATTCGTCCATTCCTTTAAAGCTTTAATTTATTCTAAAACAGCCATTCGAAAAGCCGTCGCAATTATTTGTGTACGGTTTTTTGCATTAAATACAGTTAGTAGCTTTTGAATATAGTCACGAATTGTGTACTCACTGAAAACGAGAAGCTCTGCCATTTCTTTATTACTGAATCCTTCCGCTAATAAAAATAAAACCGCCAAGTCTTTATCCGTTAACTTTAAGTCATGCAGTAGCCGTTGTGTACTGCGAGTACGTGAAAAGTAACAGCCTAATAAGTTCCCTACTTCTTCAAGTAATTGCATTTCTTCTTCATTATATGAAAAAGGCGTTCCACATTGGTCAAACGTTAACCAACCAAATAATTGTCCATTTTGCTGAATCGGAATAAAAATAATCGTAGATAAATTCAACATTTCTATTGCAATCGGATTTATATATGGCGCTGGTTGTTCTAAATAGAGTGGCTTTTTAATAGCAAAAACGGCCACCTCTTCCAGCTTACCTTTTAGCATTTGTACTTTGTGTAGCTCAGAGCCGTATACACCTGAAAATTCATTGAGCCATGGATTATAGCTATGAAAAATGACACGTTGAAATCCGAAGTTTTCCTGTGCTTTCGATAAAATAGTTGGTATATGATCTACGCCATCTAATTGAATAAGCAATTTGCTAAAACGTTGTAACTTTAGCAAACTTTCAAGACTTATTTCAACCTTTAGTGGAGATTGTATTACTTTACTATTTACAAGACGTAATACATCTAGTACTTTTTCGTGATACTTTAGCATTTCGTCTGTATTCGGGTGCTTAATTTGTACAAGGACGTCTTTAGTTGCGTAATAAGACAATGAAGGAAATATAGTGAGTAATTTTTCTGGTAAAAGTCGACTATGCATAGTCGCCCAGTTAATAAGTTCTTCGCGTTGAATCGTTTTATTTTTTAACTGACCATTTAAAAACGTCAACCAAGAACGATACCAATAACCAATTTGAATAATTTCTTGCTCATTTAACTCTCTTTTCGTTTGCAAATGCTTATTCCACGCATAGGCAATATCCTGATGGTGAATTTTATGAAACAATACATATTGAAAGTTTATTTTAGTCATAGTACACCTACATTTGCATGTTTATTTTCAATTAATATACCCTGAATTGCCGGTATCTTTGCATTAACTCTATCATTTACACTCTAGATATAACAACTTTATTTTGTTATTTTGCTCCACTATTTATGTAAGGGTATTCAAATACAGAAATGAGGTACTAGATATGGAATTTAAAAAAATATTAGTCGCAGGTAGCGGCGTATTAGGAAGTCAAATTGCTTTTCAAACAGCATTTTTTGGATATGAAGTGAATGTATATGACATTAACGATGATGCGATTGCAACAGCGCAACCACGCATGCAATCGTTATCGAACACATACGGAAATTATTTTAATGATACTGCACGTGCAGCTAAAGCATTAGAAAGTTTATCATTTTACACAGATTTAGCACAGGCAGTAACTGATGTAGATTTAGTTATTGAAGCTGTACCAGAACGTATTGAAATTAAACAATCATTTTATGAGCAGCTAGCAAAAGTAGCACCAGCAAAAACTGTTTTCGCATCAAATTCTTCCACACTATTACCTAGTCAATTTGCACAATATACAGGACGACCTGAGAAGTTTTTAGCATTACACTTTGCAAATTCTATTTGGAAAAACAATACAGCTGAAGTAATGGGTCATGAAGGAACTGATCCACAGTACACTGAACAAGTAATTGAATTTGCTCGTACTATTGGCATGATTCCATTCCATTTAAAGAAGGAACAACCAGGCTATATTTTAAATTCATTACTTGTACCTTTTTTAAGTGCTGGTATGGAGCTTTGGGCAAATGGCATTGCAGACCCACATACAATTGATAAAGACTGGATGATTTCAACTGGTTCACCATCAGGGCCGTTCGGATTTTTAGATATCGTTGGTATGGAAACACCATATAACTTAAATATGATGAAGGCAGAAATTAATCCAATGGCTAAAATCATAGCGGAAAAAATTAAAGCCGAGTATATCGATTTAGGGAAAATGGGTGTATCTTCAGGGGAAGGTTTTTATAAATATCCAAATCCAGCCTATCAGGATAAAGACTTTCTTAAACAAAATTAATTAGCAACAAAAGAGAAAAAGTGTTAGATTGACGAAGTCAATCTAACACTTTTTTGCATCACCGTTGATGTCCGCTACGGCGATACTTTCCGCAGGAGTCACGCCTTCACTACTATCAACTTGGAGCGATTAGCTAAAGCTTCATTCATTTTGCATTGAAGAAAAATACCATCGATGGAATTCGTTGATATCCGCCACGGCGAAGCTTTCCGTAGGCACATCGTAAGCCACAACCCTCACAAACTTTATAATTCTGAAAAAGTTGGTAGTTTCTTTTTGAAGCCTTTCGTCGTAATGAAAGCATAGATAAAACCGATTGCAAGCCACAAAAAGCCGATCTTCAATGTCATCGGTGATAAATTAATGAATAAGTAGAAACAAATACCGAACCCTAACCCTGGAATTAATAAGTATCGAATTATTTTCTTTTCTTTTTTACGGAAGAAGTAATATACGATTACTGACAAGTTAACAAACATAAATCCTGTCAGGCCACCAAAGTTCATTAACTCTGCTACGAAATTTGCTGATAAAAACAGCGCTCCTAAAACACTAATTGCACACATCAATAAAATATTGTATATCGGTGTTTGATATTTTGGATGTAAATGTGTGAAAAACTTTTTCGAAAGTACATCATCCCGTCCCATACTAAACATTAAACGAGATGCACTTGCTTGCCCTGTTAAACCAGCTGTTACTGTCGATACAATAATGGCAACCGTATAAAGCGTTGCAAGAACTGCACCACCTGCTTTATCCGCTATGTCAAATAAAGCCGTATCGGCTGAGCTAAAGTTTGTAACATCAGGCCATACGAGCTGAGCTACATATGCTTGTCCAATAAAAATAAGTCCTCCGATTAAACAAGCTAAAATAGCTGCCTTCCAAATATCATCTTTTGGATTGACTGCCTCTTCTGAAAGAGTTGTAATCGAATCGAACCCTAAAAACGAGAAGCAGGCCATTGCTGCACCAGAAATTATTGCAGACATAACGAATTTTTCATCGTTGAAGAACGGTACAACAGTAAAGAGCGACGTACCACTTTCCCCACCGACAATTGACTTCACACAAAAAATGACAAAAATAACGACTACAATTCCCATAAATATAACAAGGATTTGATTTGTTTTTGCTGCGATGCCAATACCTAAAATATTTACAGTAGTTATAATACCTGCAATTAGTAACACCCATACCCAATACGGAACAGATGGTATTAATGCATTCGCATATGAAGCACCTACCATAAATACAATGAGCGGCACTAAGACATAATCCATAAACATTGCCCACCCTGCAAAAAAACCTAAATGCGGATTGATGGCACGTTGCGTATATGTATAAGTTGACCCTCCATTTGGAAAAACAGCAGCCATTCGACCGTAGCTATAGGCAGAAAACATCATTGCAACCATTGCAATCAAGTAGGCTAATGGCAGCATCCCGCCTGTGGACTCTGCTGCAAAGCCATAAATATAAGCTGGCGCAATCGGTGTCATAAAAGCAATACCATAAATGACTAAATCTTTTAATGTTAAAACACGCTTTAACTGTGGTGTATGATCATTGGGTGTTTGACTCATAGTCTATTCCTCTCACACATTCACAGGGTTACGTTTTGATAGTTCTTCCGTTACTAAATCAATTACTTCATCTGTGCTCATTACTTGGCAATAAATTTGATTCATAATCATAATTTCAGCATCATGAAGCTGTTGTGTAGCAGCTGCACATGCATCTTCAACTAAAATAACTTCAAATCCTGCGTCAGCTAAGCTTCGAACTGTTGATGCAACACATTGGTCAGTTACAACCCCTGTACAAACTACTGTTTCAATGCCCATATTACGCAGTAAAAATTCATAATTCGTTCCACTTAATACGCTATCTGTCGTTTTATTTACAACAATTTCGTCATCAAGAGGCTTTAATTCATCCACCATCTCCGCTCCTGGGTCACCGATTGGCAATAAAATATTGTTCCATCCTGGACGGCGTTGTACAGGAGAACGATCTCGTCCATTTTTATGATGGCAAGCAATGCGACCAAATGTTACTTCAAGTTTATTAGTACGGAAAAAATCTAAAAGCTTTTTATTGTTCGGAATCGTTAAATCATCGATACGATTAAAGAAGTATTCCCACTGTTTAAACATGCCCTTTTCTCTTGCAACCTGCGCGTCTAAACCGTCTCGGCTAATAAACTGGTGTTGCATATCTACGATTAGTAATGCTGTTTTATCTGGGTCCACGTTTATTTTTTGACCGTCAGTCGGTAAAAATTCATAATATAATGTTGATGTATTATCCATAATAATTCCTCCAAAATACCTCTAATTCAAATATGTTTAGACAAATAAAAAAACAGACTCTTTGTGCAAAAGAATCTGTCTAACACAAAAATGACCTACTCATTTTTAAAGCTAGAAACTAAAAATGAATCGACCATTTAAAATTCCCACTGTTTGTCTAAACAGAGATAGCACAACTTCATAAACACGAATGCTTATGAAGACAGTCCTGTAACTATTCGCTACAGACCCAGCATATGATGGCGAGAACTCATCACACACTTCGGCGACACTTCCTTCTACCTAACCTCTACATCTTCTCGGACTCCATTAGGTACTGTTAATTGTCGCGCCTCTACCTCACTATCGAAAAAGTGAGGTTTATTTAATTGTTTGAAATAATTATATTATTGCGTTTTTTCTATGTCAACTTTAAATTTACTATATTTTATAAGATTTATAGCACAAAACTTCAAATAAATACCATACAAAACACTTTTATACAATAATTATTTACAATAAATATAACAATATACTATAAATTATTTACTCACTTAATTATTCACTTTATAATAATCCGACTTACAATATAATTCATTAAGATGGTATTCTTCTTTCAGCTTGTCATGGGAAAATATAAAGCAATTCCTGTTTTATAAAGCAGGACTTAGCCCGTTATAGCAGACTCGCGCCCTAAAAAAATACCACCAATTAAAACGCAAATGCATTTCATTTGGTGGATAAATAAACTTACGTTGTTATATAGTTTCGCTTACATTCCCTAAATTATCTTTTTTAAGCATTAGCATGACAATAAAGGAAATACAATATAAACCTGCTAAGTAAAGCATCGCAACTTTCATATCATAACTTTGTAAAATATAGCCGACAAGGATTGGTGAAAAGCCTCCTATAGCTCGTCCAAAGTTAAAAATTGTATTTGTTGCGGTACTTCGAATTTGAACGGGATATAGACTACCAATCAATGCTCCATATCCAGCAAACATACCATTTGAGAAGAATCCGACAATTGCACCACCTATTAGGACACCAACACTACCCGTAGCATAAGAGTATAAAAACACAGCACATGCTGAGGCAATAAGGAAGACGCCAAAGGCACGCTTTGCGCCAAATCGGTCTAGAAATAGTCCAAAGGTTAACATACCGATAATCATGCCAACCGCTGTACTAATTGTCCAAATGGCAGAACTTGAAACAGACAAACCTTGTGACTGTTGCAACATCGATGGTAACCAAATCATTAATCCGTTATAGCCGGCAATTTGAACTGTTGCCATTATGATTAAAGAGATTGTTGTAATCGCTGTTCGTGGCGTTTCAAACAATTGTACCAACTTACCCTTTTCATCTTTCTTACTAGCCTTTTTATTTTTCTGAGCAGCGAGCCACTCAGGTGATTCATCTAAATTTTTCCTTACGATAAAGGCAAAAATAACAGGTATTACACCAACAAAGAATAATGCTCTCCATCCTAAAGTAGGAAGAATGATGGCACTTAGTAATGCTGCTAAAATAACACCATATTGAGCACCTACACTGACATATGAAGACGCACGCCCTTGTTTATTTTTCGGCCAAGCTTCTGCAACAAGCGCCATACCAATTCCATATTCTCCTCCGGCACCTATTCCTGCGATAAATCTAAATAGGTACACTTGTTCAATGCTAGTGGCTAATCCTGTTAAAGCAGTACCAATGGCAAACAAGATGACGGTATAAGTAAAGACCTTTACCCTTCCATACTTATCTGCTAAAACTCCGAAAACGATTCCTCCTAATAGCATCCCTACATTCGTTATAGAAGAAATAAGTCCTCCTGTTGCTAAATCAATGTTAAATTCTGCAATAATCATTGTCATCGCAAATGAGATAAACATGATGTCCATGCCTTCTAATGTTAAACCAGCTACCGATGCGACCACGGTTTTTTTTCGATAATCCATTCTACTCTCCTCCAGTATGTTCTAGATGAAATAAATCTCTTTTATTTACGAATGAATGGATGTATCTATATAAATATAACGTTTCCATTCTCCTTTTAAGCCTCACTGGACTTCCTTTAAAAGAGGTACGTTAGTTGTGTAATCACAGCTAAAATGCAAAATAAATGCCCTTTCGTCAGAACAGACAAAAGGGCATGAATAAACAAAGATATTACTAGCATAATAACTTAAAGTATCATATAGCCCTTTTCAGCCTCTCTGGACCGTATTAAAGGTAAATTATTTCAAAAGATATCTTAGCAAAATTATTTATATTTTCATACAAGAAAATTTTGGTAAAACCTTAATTAAGCTAGTTCTAGTAATGCTTCTAACTCAAATAAAAAAATTTTAACAGTTGCTCACACGAAAAAAACTAGTCAAGATAGGCGGAGATTTGCTCCACACTCACGAAGAAGTGGAATCGAGCCAATTTTCTTCATCATATTTGGTTTTTGCTTATTTTATTAAAGTCCCACTTCGTTAGCTCAATAAATTCAATTAATACAAAAAGAACGAATCCCATTAATAAGAATTCGTTCTTGCTAAATAATTATATGAACTCCACATGTTAATTAGCAAACAGAGCAAAGCACTGTTCGGCATTAGTGATAGCTAGGAGATTATGTCAGTGTCCTGTCATTCTTATCTTTAGGCTAAAGTCTAAATACGCATTAATGCACCATTAGGCTTTGGTAAATCATGATCTGTTATTTGATTCATTTTACAAAAATGTTTAAAAAATCGTTGTGCTAGCTCTTGTTCTGTTGGTTCACTCTTCAACGAAACGATATCAAGTAAAATTTGAGCCATCCATACATTATCAAAATAACGGTATTTACCTGAATTCCATGTCATTTTGTCAGGGGATTTTTTATCTGTATAATACTTCCATAAAAGTAATTGATTCGATTCCTGTTCTGAAAGTTGGAGTTTGTATTTTGAATGGGCAGGAATATTTCCATCTTCACACAGCTTACCGATAAAATCTTCATTCACCATATAGACACCTATGATACGTCTGTCTTTTTCAGGCATGCCGGGATCTAGTGCTGTTAACAGGACAGCGCTATTTTGGTGCATGCGGATAGGTTTGTTTGGCTTCCCCTTGTTATTACCACTTTTTATTGCGCCTGAAAAAACCTTCCACTCTGAAACAGAACTATTTTGTTCTTCTATGTCACATCTAAAAACCATTTGTGATTCAGGATGGAGTTTATGATGTTTCATAAGTTTTTCGTGTTCTAATCGAAGTTTCAGGTTTTTTCGCTGTAGTTTTTTTTCTTCTTCCTTCTTCCTTTCTTCCTCTTTTCTTTCCATTTCCTTTATTTGTATTATTTTTTCGATTAAATGAGCATCACTTTTATCATGTAGTTTTAGGTACTTTCCAAATACATCAGGGAAAACAAACATTTTATTTTCCGACGCAAAATGTATTTCAATAATAGACTCATTATGTTTAACTATACTACCCATGCCAAAACGCTTATGTGTAACTTTTTTATTGATTAGATTCATTATTCTAATCCTCCTTTTGGAATAAAAACGCGGTTACTATTAGATAGTAAATTAATTAGACCTATTATCTTAAAAGCTTAAATAACTGTTTTAAATTTTTTCCTTTGTCTTAAGATAAAGGATATAAAAAAAACGTATCCGAATTCTATCTGCAAAAAAGGTCAGCGGAATTCGAAATACGATCTGAAAAAAACAACTATAAGACTATTATAACATTTTTTTAAAAAATCACAAATTTATTATTGACACCATATTTTATTATGAGGTAAAATAAAAAATTACTCTCTAAACCCTCATAAAATAAGACCCCTTATAAAAAGTCATGAAACTTATGGAAAGCCCCTATAAAAAGCAACTAATTTCCTGGGATAAGCATAGGATATCTTCATGAAATAAATCAATGATATTTTCCAATTAAGTTCCATATAAAAAGACCCCCATTTCGCAAAAGGTATTTGCAAAATCAGGGTCTGTATGGAACTTTTCTACTTTTAAAATTATAATCCGTATTATTAAGAATTATATGTGTACCCCATATATTAAGCTAACTCCAACCATGCAACTGCTTCACAATGCGTGGAGTGCGGGAACATATCGACAGGTTGAACTTCCTGTGTTTTGTATCCGCCATCTTCCAATATGCGAAGGTCACGTGCGAGTGTAGCTGGGTTACATGATACATAAACAACTCGTTTTGGGCGTTGCTCTAAAATTGTTTGTAAAAGTGCTTCATCGCATCCTTTACGTGGTGGGTCTACAACAAGGACATCTGCTTCTTTGCCTTCCTTATACCAGCGTGGAATCACTTCCTCTGCTGGACCTGCCTCGAAGTACGTATTTGTAAAGCCGTTAAGCTCTGCATTGCGTTTTGCATCTTCAATGGCTTGTGGTACGATTTCGACACCCATTACTGCCTTCGCTTTTTGAGCGAGGAATAATGAAATTGTACCGATGCCACAGTAGGCATCAATGACACGTTCATGACCTTGTAAATCAGCATAGTCTAGCGCTTGCTTGTATAGCACTTCCGTTTGCTGAGGATTTACTTGGTAGAACGATCGTGCCGAAATTTCGAAGCGCACATCACCGATAGAATCAATGATTACATCATTGCCCCAAAGGTTGATCGTTTCATCACCAAAAATAACGTTTGTTTTATCGCTATTGATGTTTTGCATTATCGATGTAACGTTTGGCAATAGCTTTAATATGCTCGCTACAGCCGCTTCTTTTTGCGGAAATTTTTTCTTTTTCGTAACGAGTACGACCATAACCTCACCTGTTGCACGTGCAGTACGGATAACGACGTGACGCAGCATCCCTTCATGTGATGCTTCATTATAAGGTTGAATACCGATTGCCGTTAATTCCTTTTTTAATCCCGAAAGAATTGCGTCCGCTTCGCCTGTTTGGATTAAACAGCGGTCCATATCGACAATTGTATGCGATTTTGTTTTGTAGAAACCAGCAATGACTTGTCCCGCGTCATTTGTAGAAAATGGAATTTGAGCTTTATTGCGATATTGCCAAGGCTCCTCCATCCCCTTCACTGGTAAAACGGGTGCGTCAATTTTGCCTAAGCGTTGCATAACATTCCGCACCATATTTTCCTTCCACTTTAACTGCCCCTCGTACGATAAGTGCTGTAACTGACAGCCACCACATTGCTTAAAATAATCGCAAGGTGCATCTACTCGATCAGGTGAAGGTTGAATTATTTCTATCACTTTTGCAAATCCATAATTTTTTAACGTTTTTAAAACATGAATTTCTGCTGTTTCATTCGGTAATGCACCTTGAATAAATAATGGATAGCCATCGACTTTTGCGACACCATTGCCATCATGTGTTAAATCTTCTATATAAACTGTGAGTTGGTCATTCTTTTTTACGGGTGCTGACATTCGTACATCCTCCATTTCAATCTTCTTATTGTAGCATGTGATAGCGGAGGAAAAAAGAACAAGGCATGAATTTATCACGCTATTCTAGCTGTGCTAAAAAATAATGACCTGGAGCGACCACGACTCGCAATGTGAACGAGCTCCCCGTTTTCCTTAGCATATCTTCAATTGATAGTTACCTTAGCCCAGACAGTGCTAAAAAAGAGTCGCTATTCGCGACTCTTTTCATTATTTTTCGTTACATAATCATCTTTTGGTGCCCACCAGAACATCACAATTATTCCGAGAATGACGACAATAAATGGTGCATAAAACATTAAAAATTTTTCCATCGCTATAACCTCCTATGCATGATGGTCTTCTTTCCCTGTCACATAATTTTTGTTGAATAAAAATAGTTTCAACAATAAATATAGTGAAGGTAGAAGCAGGCATAATCCTAAAACAAATACGATGACTAATGCAATAGCCATTTGTGTGTTTGTAAAGCTATCATAAATCGTTAAATATGGATACAGTAAATATGGATATTGCGCGATACCGTAAGCAAAAAACGCTACTGCGAACTGAGCGATTAATAGTCCTACAGCAAGCCCATAATTTTTTCGCATCCATAACAATATGACAGTAATAATAAATAATACTGCGGAAATAGCAAACATCCACCATAAGTTGACCATATGCTGATAGCTTTCAGGGTTAATGGATTTCATTTCATACATAATCCCAAGTGCACTAATCATTAATGGTGCTGCCCAAATTAAGGCATATTTTCGCATTAAATTTGTTGCCTCTACATCTGTTGCTTTATGTGCATACCACGTTAAAAATACTGCGGATATATAAAGAACAGCTGCTATGCTTAATACGACAATACTCCAAGCAAACGTACTCGTATATAGTGTCCAATAATTTAATACTGGTTGCCCTTCCACCATATCCACATAGCCGCCACCTGCAATAGCAAATACTACAGATAATGAGGCTGGTATAAGTAAACCTGTTAAGCCATATGTCAGAGAATAACCAACATGTCCACGTGCGCCATACGATTCAAATGCATAGTACGAGCCACGAATCGCAAGCAACACTAATGAAATACTAACCGGCACAAGCAAAATTGTTCCATAGTAAAATGCTGTTTGAGGGAAAAATCCTACAATCCCAACAAAGAAAAACACTAAAAAGACATTCGTTACTTCCCATACAGGCGATAAATATCGTTTAATAATATTCGTTATAATATGGTTTTTCCCAATTAGGAGACTGTAAGCATTGAAAAAGCCTGCACCAAAATCAATGGATGCGACCATCACATAACCAAAAAGGAAAATCCACAATACTGAAATTCCTAATATCTCTAATGTCATATGATGTCACCGCCTTTTTCTATATTCCGATCTTCAATTTCACGCTCAATTGGATTCTTTTTAAACATGCGAATTAATACAACGGTACTACCTACTCCAAGTACCGCATAAACACCTGAGAATAACAGCATCATTAAATCCACATGATCGCTCGTTGTTGCGCCCTCTGGTGTTCGCATAATACCGTATAATATCCACGGTTGACGTCCAACTTCGGCAAGCCACCAGCCTGATTCAATCGCTATTATTGACAGTGGTGCACCTGCAACAATAATCCATCTAAACAACCGCGAATGAATAAACCGCCAACGACGTAATTTCCCTACTACATAAACTAAAGAAACTAATGCCATGAACATACCGATAAAGACCATCGTATTAAACAGATAGTGAATATAAAGCGGTGGTCGGTCTTCCTCCGCAAATTGGTCTAAGCCTATCACTTCTGCATTTGGATTATTAGCTGCTAGTATACTTAATGCATAAGGTACTTTAATGGCATACTTTACTTCCTCGCCATCTAGCACACCGAATAAAATAAGTGATGCTTTATCTGTTGTTTCAAAATGCCATTCAGCCGCAGCTAATTTTTCTGGTTGGTATTCCGCTAAGTATTTGCCTGAGAAGTCACCTATTATTGCAGCTGAAATTGATGTCACCAGACCAATCTTCATTAATAAAAATAATGATTTTTTATGATAAATATGGTCTGAGCCTTTAAGCATACGGTAGCCTGCAATTGCCGCCAACACAAATGCTGATGTCATATAGGCTGTAACAAGCACGTGCGCTACTTTAGTTGGCATAGCTGGGTTAAACATTGCTAGAAATGGTTGAATATTAACGAGCTGACCGTCCACTATGTCAAAGCCTTGTGGTGCGTTCATAAAGGCATTCACGATTGTTATAAAAACTGCAGACATTGATGCACCTAATGCAACAGGAATTAGAAGGAGCATATGTTTTTTCTGACTATCGAAACGATCCCAAGTGTATAAGTAGATACCTAAGAAAATGGCCTCAAAGAAGAATGCAAAGGTTTCCATAAAGAGTGGTAATGCTATAGTTTGCCCTGCGAGTTGCATAAAATTCGGCCATAGTAAAGATAATTGTAATCCGATAGCTGTACCTGTAACGACCCCTACAGCAACGGTAATGACGAAACCTCGTGCCCAACGTCGTGCCATTAAAATATAATGCTCGTCATTCTTTTTGTATCCAGTCCACTGCGCAATCATAATCATTAACGGCACGCCGACACCAATCGTTGCATAAATGATATGGAACGATAACGTAAGCTCCGTTAATGCACGACTCCAAAAGACTGCTGATTCATTAATCATCTCATTACCCTCCTAACTACCAAATATTCTTCCCAGTATGGAAAGTAGCATGATAATTGCAACACCGAAGCTTAACCAAATAAGCTTTCTTTCCTGTGACTTATACACATTGCACCACTTCCTTTCCCTTATCCATACCCATATTTTCCACTATTTCAACGAAAAAAACCTTTATAATGGACCGAAACTTCGGCCTATTATAAAGGTTTCAAATTTTGTTCATTTAATATACGCATATTCGCCAAACATTTTTCTTAATTCGTTCACAACCCCAATTTATGAGGGGATTACAAACAAATAAGTGTAAATTTACAAAATTATTTACACTTATTTGCCATTGTTCCATAAGATTAATTTAAATCCGATCTTCCTCCCGAATATCTTCAATCGGTACAAAAATTTCAATATGGCGCTTCAAATTTTCAAATGTTGCAGGTGCATCTCCACCGTATTCGCCATCTAGATTTAAATGCACTTCGTTTTCCGTCGTAACTTTCACAACACTTGCTTTTTTATAAATAACACGATCATCCTTTAAATGTTCGCCTCGTAACGCCATTGCCGCAAGTTGAATAAATTCTGGAAGGCTCACTTTTTTCAATACTAATAATGTAAAGTAACCGTCGTTTATGCTCGCATCTGGTGCAAGCTTTTCAAAGCCGCCAACAGAGTTCGTTAAGCCACATAAAAACATCATTGCATCTCCATCAAATACTTCACCATCATATTCAATACGCATATGTGATGCCTTAATAGATGGAATCATTTCAACCGCTTTTAAATAGTAAGCTAACTGCCCTAGCATTGTTTTCATTTTGCTTGGCACTTCGTACGTTAGCTCAGTAATACGTCCCCCAGCAGCGATATTGATGAAATAGCGTTCTCCATTTAACAATCCAACATCTACTGGTAAGGTATCGCCTTTAATAATAATATCAACGGCTTCATCAATATTTCGTGGAATATGGACGGCACGTGCAAAATCATTCGTTGTCCCCATTGGAATTAAGCCAATCTTCGGACGTTTTTCAAATTGCCCGACACCAGAAACAACCTCATTTAACGTCCCATCCCCACCAACTGCTATGATAATATCAAATCCACGTTCTACTGCGTTTTTTGCTGCTTCTATAGCATCGCCTTCACAAGTCGTTGCGTGACAAGATGTCTCATAGCCTGCTACCTCTAGTTTCTCCAATACTTCTGGTAAATGCTTTTTAAACGCTTCTCGCCCAGATGTAGGATTATAAATGATTCTTGCTCGTTTCATAACATACCTTCCTGCTTCATAAGATTCTAATACTTTCAACGAATAAACCATTGAAATGTTGCACTGATGATTTAATGCGAAGTTCTACGCCTTGCAAAACAAATTACACCATATGCTTTCAATACGCCCCTACGAGCGCGTATTATACGTTACACCTTTGACTAAGCCAATTACTCCATTATTGTAATGCTGCTGTTACATGTTTTTTGAAATCTTCGTATACATATGTCCAATTTGCTTTGTTCGTAATATTATCTTCACGTATTTCAGTGTAAAGTGCTTTTTGTGCTTCCTCAAAAGTTGGATCTTCTTTGTCTGGTAATGTAGCTCTTTTCTTCACAACAATATCCTGTAACTCAGGCGCACGTGGTCCCCATTTACCGATAACTTGACCTGATTCATTAAGTAAAATATACATAGGAATTGCACGGCCACCGTTTGTTAAGTAACGGTCGATTAAATCTGTATCGGCATCGCGTAAAACGGTGCGCATATCTAATCCAGCTGCCTCTGCAACACGGCGAATAATTGGATTATTTAACATCGCATCTCCGCACCAATCTTCAGTGATTGTTAAAATTTTAGGTTGCTTGTCTTTTAATAAAGCTACAAAACCATCGTACATTGGCACTTCAAAGCCATCATAAATACGGAAGCTATCTTCTTTAAGAGTTGTCATGTTTTCCATATATTGTTGAATTGAAATGGCTTCTTCAAAATATTGTTGTTCAGTTTTCATATACTTATCCCCTTTTTAAATGAAGTGTTTGTTCTATTCTATATTTTGCTATGAATACTCTTTTTAGACAACTATTTAGTGTTACGATTTGTTAGTATGTACAATTTTTACATTTAAAAAGCCAAGAAAGTGAATACACTCTCTTGACTCATCGAAATATCAAAAAAATTAGCGTTTTGCAATTTCTTGTTGTAATAATTTGTTGACCATTGGTGGGTTCGCTTGGCCTTTTGTAGCTTTCATAATTTGTCCAACTAAGAAGCCAATTGCACGATCCTTACCATTTTTGAAGTCTTCGATCGATTGTGCATTGTTATCTAATACTTCTGTTACGATTGCTAATAATGCACCCTCATCAGAAATTTGAACTAATCCTTTTGCCTTCACGATGTCATTAGCTGAACCACCGTTTTCGACTAACTCAGTAAATACTTTTTTACCGATTTTAGAAGAAATTGTACCGTCTGCAATCAATTTCACCATGCCTGCTAGGTTTTCTGGAGTTAACGCAGTATCTTTAAGATCTTTTTGTTCAGCATTTAAATATGCAGAAACATCACCCATCAACCAGTTTGCAGAAAGTTTTGCATCTGCTCCTTCAGCTATCATCGCTTCAAAGAAATCAGAAATTTCTTTAGAAATAACAAGAACGCCAGCGTCATAAGGTGTTAATCCTAATTCTTCAACATAACGTTTTTTACGAGCATCTGGAAGTTCTGGAATCTCTGATTTTACGCGCTCTAACCACTCATCATCGATTGACAGACGCACTAAATCTGGCTCTGGGAAGTAACGATAATCATCTGTTCCTTCTTTAACACGCATTAAAATAGTTTTACCTGTTTTTTCGTCAAAGCGACGCGTTTCTTGATCAATCACGCCACCTGACAGTAATACGTCCGCTTGACGTAACTCTTCGTGCTCAATACCACGACGTACGTAGTTAAATGAGTTAAGGTTTTTAAGCTCTGTTTTTGTACCAAATTCTTCTCGGCCATATGGGCGAATTGAAATGTTGGCATCACAGCGTAGTGAACCTTCTTCCATTTTACAGTCTGAAACATCTGTATATTGAATAATTGATTTCAATTTTTCAAGGTAAGCATACGCTTCATTTGCTGTGCGAAGATCTGGCTCAGAAACGATTTCTACAAGCGGTGTACCTTGACGGTTAAAGTCCACTAATGAATGGTCACCAGCATGAGATAGTTTACCAGCATCTTCTTCCATATGAAGGCGCGTAATACCGATACGTTTTGTGTAACCATCTACTTCAATATCAATCCAACCGTTTTTACCAATTGGCTTATCGAATTGTGAAATTTGATATGCTTTCGGATTATCCGGATAGAAGTAGTTTTTACGGTCAAATTTTGTTTCTTGCTCGATTTCCATGTTTAGTGCAAGAGCTGCACGCATCGCGAAATCTACAACATTTTTATTTAAGACAGGAAGGACACCAGGATAACCTAGGTCGATTACTGTTGTATTTGTATTTGGTTCAGCACCGAAGTGAGCTGGCGCTGGCGAGAAGATTTTTGAGTTTGTTTTTAACTCAACGTGTACTTCTAAACCAATGACTGTTTCAAAGTTCATGTTATTTTCCCTCCCAAATTTGAGGAACTTCTTTATGGAACGCAGTAGCTTGCTCGAACGCATGCGCTACACGGTAAATTGTTGCTTCATCGAAGTATTTACCAATGATTTGCAAGCCTAGTGGTAGACCGTTTTCAAAGCCACAAGGAATTGAAATTGCTGGCACGCCCGCTAAGTTCATAGGAATTGTTAAAATATCGTTGGCATACATCGTCATTGGGTCATCAACATTTTCACCAATTTTAAATGCTGGCGTTGGTGCCGTAGGTCCAATGATTACATCAAAGTCTTCAAATACTTTGTCGTAGTCTGCTTTAATAAGTGTACGTGCTTGCTGTGCTTTTTTGTAATAAGCGTCGTAAGTACCAGCGCTAAGTGAATAAGTTCCTAGCATGATACGACGTTTTACTTCATCACCAAAGCCTTGTGCACGTGTTTCTTTGTAAAGGTCCATTAGGTTATTAACGTTTTCTGCACGGAAACCGTAACGGATACCATCAAAACGAGAAAGGTTTGATGACGCTTCAGAAGAAGAAAGGATATAGTAAGCTGCAAGTGCATATTTAGAATGAGGAAGTGATACTTCTTCAACTGTCGCACCTAAGCCTTTTAGTACTTCTAGTGCATCAAGTACTGATTGACGTGCCGCTTCGCCAACACCTTCACCTAAAAATTCCTTTGGTACAGCAATACGTAAACCTTTTACATCGCCAGTCAGTGCTGCTGCGAAGTTTGGTACTTCTACATTTGCTGATGTTGAATCATTAGTGTCTAATCCTGAAATAGCTTCTAGTAAAAGCGCATTGTCTTCAACATTACGTGTAATTGGTCCGATTTGATCTAACGAAGAAGCGAATGCCACAAGTCCAAATCGAGATACACGACCGTATGTAGGTTTCATCCCTACGACACCGCAATATGCTGCTGGTTGACGGATTGAACCACCTGTATCTGAACCAAGTGAGAATGATACTTCTCCTGCTGCTACTGCTGCCGCAGATGCACCTGAAGAACCACCTGGTACGTGATTTAAGTTCCATGGATTTTTTGTTGTTTTATAGAATGAGTTTTCATTTGAAGAACCCATTGCAAACTCGTCCATGTTCAATTTACCGATTGTAATCATGCCAGCTTCGCGTAGCTTATTAACGACTGTCGCATCGTAAATTGGCATAAATCCTTCAAGGATTTTAGAAGCACAAGTTGTTTCTAAGCCCTCTGTTACGATATTGTCTTTTACACCAATAGGAAGACCAAAAAGTGGTCCACGTTCTTCAAATGGCACTTTGTCCATTTCAGCTGCTTGTGCAGTTGCTTTTTCTTCGTTTGAAGCAAGGAATGCTTGTACATCGCCGTCAAGCTTTGTTACGCGTTCATATGCTTCTTTTGTTAAGTCAGCGATTGTTAGGTTACCAGCTTTAATTTCAGCTTGTAGCTCCTTTGCTGAACGTTCAAATAACGTCATGAGGAATCCTCCTATTTTTTAGTATTACATGATAGCTGGTACTTTTACTTGACCATCTTCTTGTTCTTTCACGTTTAACATCATTACATCACGGTCTAGACCTTTTGTTGCCACATCTTCACGCATTACGTTTACCAATGGTAAAACGTGTGTTGTTGGTTCAACATTTGTAGTATCTAACTCGTTTAGTTGCTCTGCAAAGTCAGTAATTTTCCCAAGTTGCTCAGCAAATTTTTCCGCTTCTTCTTCTGTAATTGCAAGACGTGCTAAATTCGCAACGTGCTTAACTTCTTCTTTTGTTAATTTTGCCATTTTTTACACCTCCGAATACGATCCAATTCATTGTTTTTGTTGATAACAATAGGGTTGAATAAAGTTAACCATGCCAATAATCATAACATTTTTCCTATTAAAAATCACAACTTTCACCAAAAATACAGAAACTTTCACTACTATAACAAAGTGTTGTCCAAAGATGTCTTCTTTTGTTGAACGTAGCTATAATTGTTAACTGAACTGGATTTCAGAAAAGCTTTACAAACCATTACTTACATATGATGTACATTGTCCAAATTCTATTAAACGAAAACCTAGTGGATTTAAGTGCGATTATGCATAAAAATAGCCAGCACAAGGCTGACTATTTTTTACTCATAAACGTGTACATACGGGTCTTTATCATTCGCTTCTTTCATAATTAAAGCCTCTGGACCATTAATTGAAGTAATGCTCACTTCGACATTTATATTATCAAATTGATTGATTAGGGCGCCCGTTAAATATTGTGTAAAGCCTATAATTTCAGCAGTGCCGAAAAATTGAATTGGAATTTCAATTGTTAGCTTTTGTATTTTTTTATTTTGATAGAAGCCTGTGCCAATAACACTTGTATAGTTAGAAAAATATTTATCGACATCTTGTTTGAAGTTTTTGAAGTTATTACTAACATCTCGATAAGTATCATGTGTATCATCTGTTGGGAACATCACATATTCTTCGTCAAGAGGTTGCCAATCGCCAATATCATTTTGCCCCTCTTTTGCAACACCATAAGTAAAATAAGTACCTGGAATAATTTCATTGCGAGCCTGCTGTTTAAACAACCCAACGACTATCGGTACATCTTTTAATTCATCACGTGTACGCATACGGGAAACGATTTCAGCCGCCATTTTTTTGCCTTGCTCAACAAGAGCAGACTCAGGAATAGGCTCCTCGTAATACTCACCATATTTTTCTTTTTGATAATAATAGATAGAATTTAATGATAGCCCTATTGAAATACCAGCTAATTTCACCTTATTATCATCCGTTTTCTTTAAATAATTTTGCTCCACAATATGAGATAAATAAATAGGTGCTTTTGTTGCACGTTCTTCTGGTGTCATAGCATCTGTTGTTGGAGGATTTAAACCATCCTCCGTTTGTGAACTACGTGCTAGCCAAGAGCTTACAGTGCTTTCAGCTAAATATTGGCCTTCTTGGAAGTAATAATTTTCAGTGTCAAACTCATTTTGAGAAAGACGCATTAATCCTGTTTCTACTTCCTTCATATCATATTTCGTGTAAATATTCGAAACGACTAACCCACGGCTTGCACTTTCTTTATATGGTATTAGTGTTTTATAAAAAGATTCATCAATCTGTAGACTAGGAATAATCGTTGTTTCCGCTTTTTCCTGTTGCGTTTCCTGTGTAAGCTCTGTCTCCTTCTTATTCGAAGGCACACAGCCGACTAGCATTGCAGCAGCTACAATTGCTGGAATGAGTCGAAATGACTTCATTATTTTAGTACCCCTTTACTAATTATCAGATTCACCTTTGACAAATTTTTTATACCGCTCTCATTTAAAATTTAAGAGCAAACATCTGCCAGTGCTATATCTTTTACGTATTGTTTAAGTTAGTTGCTCAATTAGGTCGTCTTCATTCCAAACTTCAATACCTAATTGTTCTGCCTTTGTCAGTTTAGACCCTGCATCCGAACCTGCAATAACAAGATCCGTTTTTTTACTGACACTTCCTGTGACAATTCCACCTAACTCTTCTATTTTCGCCTTTGCATCGTTCCGTGTCAATTGCTCAAGTTTACCAGTTAGCACGATTGTCTTGCCTGCAAATGGATTGTCACCTACGACTACCTCTACCTTTTTGCCTTTATACGTCATATTGACACCAGCCTCAGCAAGACGCTGAATAACAGCACGTGCATCTTCATTGGCAAAATACTCAACGAGTGAAGATGCCATTTTATCGCCAATTTCATGAATTGCTATAAGCTGCTCCTCAGTTGCAGCCATTACCGCTTCCATCGTCTCAAATTGCTCTGAGACAATCTTTGCCGCCTTCTCGCCAACATGTCGTATCCCTAAACCAATGAGTAGACGTTCCATTGAATTGTCCTTCGATGCTTGAATAGCATTCACTAGGTTTGTAGCTGATTTTTCGCCCATACGTTCTAGCTCGACTAACTGCTCTACTGTTAACTGATATAAATCAGATACATCATGAATTAAATCTTCACGCAACAGCTGCTCAACAACCTTTTCACCAAGTCCGTCAATGTTCATGGCGTTACGGGAAACGAAGTATTTAATGCTCTCAGCAATTTGTGCAAAACATGCTGGATTTACACAACGCAGGGCAACCTCTCCCTCAATTCGAATAAGCTCACTATCGCAAACAGGGCAATTTGCTGGCATTTCATAAGGAATTGAATCCTCTGGACGTTGCTCTAGTAATACACCAACTACTTGTGGGATAATGTCGCCCGCTTTTCGGATAATGACTGTGTCCCCAATTCGAATATCTTTATCACGAATTAAATCTTCGTTGTGTAAAGATGCTCGTTGCACAGTAGTTCCCGCTACTTGTACAGGTGTTAAAATCGCCGTTGGTGTCACGACGCCTGTTCGACCTACTGTTAAATCGATATCAAGCAACGTTGTTACAACTTCTTCTGCAGGGAATTTGTAGGCAATTGCCCAACGTGGACTTTTTGCTGTATAGCCAAGTTCATCCTGCTGCGCAAAACGATCGACCTTGATTACGATACCATCTATTTCATAGGCTAAATTCGGGCGATTTTCTGTCCAAGTTTCAATAAAGGACAAAACCTCTTCAATCGAAGCACAGCGTTGACGTTCTTTATTTGAAGGGAATCCAAGCCCTTCCAAATAATCTAGCATCTCGCCATGCCCATCAATGCCGTACGCTTCACCATCTCCTCCAATTGCATAAATGAAGGTTGATAGTTGACGACTTGCTGCAATTTTTGGATCTAATTGACGTAATGAACCAGCAGCAGCATTTCGAGGGTTTGCAAATAATTCTTCACTATTTTCAGCGCGCTGTGCATTTAATTTTTCAAACGACTTTTTAGGCATATATGCTTCGCCGCGCACTTCAATCGTAATTGGTTCTTTTAATCGAAGTGGCACAGCACGAATTGTTCTTAAATTTGCTGTTATATCCTCACCAATTACGCCATCACCGCGTGTTGCTCCTTGGACAAAAACACCATTCTCATATTTAAGAGAAATCGCTAGACCATCTATTTTTAGTTCGCATACATAAGAAAAGTGATCTCCGATTGCTTGACGAATTTTACGGTCAAACTCGCGCAAGTCCGCTTCATTAAATGCGTTGGACAGACTTAGCATCGGATAATCATGCGTCACTTTTTTAAATCCCTCTATGACAGCACCGCCAACGCGCTGTGTCGGTGAATCTGGGTAAATTAGTGAAGGATTTGCCTCTTCTAATGCAATGAGTTCGTGTAATAGTTGGTCATATACACTATCTGCAACAAGAGGATTATCTAGCACGTAATACGCATGCCCATATTCATGCAATAATTTATTTAACTCCGCTATGCGCTGTTCAATTTCGTTCATTTAAGTTCCTCCGCTTACGCTTTTTCAATAGGTGCAAATTGCGCTAGTAATCGCTTAATACCAATTGGTTGTGGAAAAGCGATATCTAGTTCTGTACTATCACCCTCACCTTTTACGCTAACAACCATACCTGTTCCCCATTTTTTATGAATCGCTTTATCTCCAGCTTTCCAACCAAATTGGTCCCCACCAGTTGCTTGCAGGCGTGCCGTTGCTGGTTGTGTATGCTGTTGCGAGCCAAGTGTCCGTTTTTGATAACCACTTGCCGAACGATTACTTGAGCCAAATGGAACTTCAGGCTTTGGACCACCTTTTGAGATGGATTCTAAAATATCCTCTGAAATTTCACGTAAGAAACGGGAAGCATTGTTAAAGCTTGAACGACCAAAAATCGTTCGAGATTGCGCACATGTTAAATACAACCGTTCCTCTGCACGCGTTATGCCGACATACGCGAGACGTCGTTCCTCTTCCATTTCATCATTATCATCAAGAGAACGAGAATGTGGGAAAATATTTTCTTCCATGCCAATAATGAAAACTATAGGGAACTCTAACCCTTTAGCAGCATGCATCGTCATTAAAATGATATTGCCTTTAGATGCATCTTCCTTATCAAGCGCATCAATATCTGCAATTAAAGCTAAATCTGTCAGGAAGGCAATTAAGCTCTTATCTTCACTACGTTCTTCAAACGCTTTTGTCACAGATAAAAACTCTTCAATATTTTCTAAACGACTTTCCGCTTCAATGCTCTTTTCATTTTGTAACATCGCTCGATAGCCTGATTTCTCAATAACTTGCTCTACGATTTCCGTTACGGACAAGTAATTTTGCATTTCAGTAAAGCCTTTAATCATCGCATAAAAATGTTCTGCTGAAGCAGCGGCTTTCCCTGTTAATCCCATAAACACAAGATCATTCATTGCATCAAAAATAGAGCGATCCTGATCGATGGCATAGCGTGCCATTTTTTCGAATGAGGTTGCACCAATACTACGCTTCGGTTCATTGATAATACGCGCAAGCGATAAATCATCGTCATTGTTCGCAATGAGACGCAAATAGGCTAATAAATCCTTTATTTCTTTACGATCATAGAACTTTGTACCACCGACAATTTGATAAGCCATATTAGACTTAACTAACACTTCCTCCATTACACGAGACTGTGCATTCGTACGATATAAAATGGCAAAGTCATCAAATGAACGATTTTCCTTTTCCATCAACTGTTGAATCGTTTGTACGACAAACTGTGCTTCTTCCTGCTCATTATAAGCTTTGTACAAAGCAATCTTTTCACCATGTGCATTTTCGGTGCGCAGCTCTTTTGGGTAACGGCTTGTGTTATTTTGAATGACGTCATTTGCAGCTTGAAGGATGCGTTTTGTTGAGCGATAATTTTGCTCTAGCATAATGACTTTCGCATTCGGATAATCCTTTTCAAAAGACAGGATGTTTCCAATATCTGCGCCACGCCAGCGATAAATTGATTGATCCGAATCCCCTACTACGCAAATATTTTTAAATTTCTTCGCTAGTAATTGCACAAGTAAGTATTGGGATTTATTCGTATCTTGGTATTCATCAACATGGATATATTGAAATTTATTTTGATAAAATTCAAGCACTTCAGGTACTCGCTTAAATAATGTAATCGTCGTCATAATCAAGTCATCAAAATCAAGTGACTGATTGCGACGTAATCTTTTTTCATATCCTTTATAAACACGAGCAACCGTTTTTTCATAAGGATTTTGTTCATTAATTTGCCCTGCATATTCATCGGCAGTTATGCATTCGTTTTTTGCTGAGCTGATTGCATTTAAGATTGCACGAGGTTCAAAACGCTTAGGGTCAATATTTTCATCCTTCAAGACATTTTTTATGACAGAAAGTTGGTCAGTAGAATCTAAAATCGAGAAATTGCGCGAGATGCCAAGCTGCTCAATATTACGTCGTAAAATGCGTACACACATCGAGTGAAATGTTGATACCCACATGCTGTCGCCAGTACCATTTCCGAGAATACCATCTATACGCTCACGCATTTCACGAGCTGCTTTATTCGTGAACGTAATGGCTAAAATCTTCGAAGGGTATACTTCTTTTTCTATGATTAAATACGCAATACGATGCGTTAATACTCTTGTTTTTCCCGAACCAGCACCTGCCATAATTAGTAATGGCCCTTCTGTTGCTTTCACTGCTTTTTCCTGTTCAGGGTTCATACCTACTAATAAGTTTTTTGTTAAATGCTCCATTTCGCACCACCTTACAAACGTTTGTTCCTAATTATATCGCATTTTTTACGGCCTTAACAGTCGCAAGTGCAGCTTTTAAATCTTCATAAATAATATTTCCTACAACGACCGTATCAGCAAACTGTGCCATTTCTGCGGCTTGCTTTGTAGAAGTTATGCCACCACCGTAAAATAGCTTTGTATTTTGCAATTCATTTTTCACAGCACGTACCATTTCAATGTCGCCATATACACCGCTATATTCTAAATAAAATACAGGTAGCTTAAAGAAATTTTCAGACATGCGCGCATACGCAACAACATCATCCACTGATAAATCTGTCTTTGCTTGTGTTACTTCTGCAACTTTACAATTTGGATTTAAAATACAATAACCTTCAGCGACTAACTCATCCCATACCATAATGTCTCCGTATTCTTTAATCGCCTCATGATGCAAATTTTTAATCCATTTCGGGTCATCACTATTTAATACCGTTGGAATAAAATAATAGTCATAGCCAGGTGTTACTGAATCAATCGTTGAAATTTCAAGAGCTATTGGTACTTCAAAGCGACGTACGCGGACAAGTAAATCTAAAACACCATCTAATGTTACCCCATCTGTTCCACCAACTAAAATGACATCTGTTCCAGATTCACAAATTTTTTCTAATGCTTCATCCGATATATCCTTTGCTGGATCTAGCTTGAACACATGTCTCCACTGTAAATAATCCATCTATTTTACCACCTATCATTTTCTATCTACTCGTTTACAAGTATAGCTTATGACTCTCGACAAAAAAATAAAAAAGCTGAGCAGAAACTCTACCCAGCCTCTTATCTACTATTCTTTTGGTGCTTGGAATGGCTTTTCATCTGGATACAAACGACCTAACATTTCATCATATGTATCATTTCCATAATCAAAGCATCGACGTACACGAGAAATCGTTGCTGTACTTGCCCCAGTCTCCTTTTTAATGGATTCATAGGTTTTCTTTAAACGTAATAAATGCGCTACCTCAAATCGTTGTGCTAGCGATTGGATCTCACTAATCGTACATAAATCATCAAAAAATTTATAGCATTCTTCAATGTCCTTCAGTTCTAATACTGCTTTAAATAACTGATCTGTTTGATGCCCTCGAATTTTTTCGATTTGCATGCAGTTTTCCTCCCTCTTACGGCTGCGTTTTCACCATTGCTTCTAACCCTGGTGAAGCTGGTACGAAATGTACCCATGTCTTTCCTGGAACTAGCTTCACAAGTTCACCAGTCTCTTCGACAGCCGTTGGTAATCCATCGATATTAGCCCATTTTACTTCTCTTAAATAACCATTTTGAAATACATATGCATTTCCACCAGAGGTTAAATCAATATCTTGGCGACCTACATCATCAATTGTTTGATGCTTCATTTCAAAAAATAAAACATTTGCAAATGTTAATGCTTCACCTGTCAACATATCCTTTGTTTCTACGCCTGCCGATTGTCGACCATAACGATTTGTTTCATGATCATATACATAGGTGTTGTGGAAAGAATTACTATTCCCATAGTAAATGTCAACTTGACTTGTTTCAACGCCTATTTTACCACGTTCATCGGGTTCATAAAAAGCCTGACGCACTTTTTCACTGTAATTCATTGAAGCGCCTACTTTTTCAGCACCATTTAATATATTTTCAGAAGTTATATAGGAATTGTGTGGGGCTACACGATCGTTAGAACGTTTAAATAGTGTGCCATCATAGTTCATCCCATTAATATTATCAACAACATTATTGCTAAGCATCGTTTTCGCCTCTGGACTATAGCCGTGTGCTACATAAAATGCACCAAGGCCCTTTGCCATATCAATAAAATAAGAACGAGCACTTCGGACCGGTCCAATATTTTCTGGTAATTCACTTTGATAGACTGCTAGGAAACGAGTGACATTTCCTTCTGCTAGCATTTCGTAAATAATATCTGCTGCTGCCAATCCTGATTGAGGACGAGCAGCAGGATGATTGTTAACAGTCACAATAATTGGACGCTGCGTCACTTCTTCTTTGACAGCCTCTCCCGTTAATGGGGCCACAATTATTTCTTCCTTCACAGGCTCTTCAATAGCTGGTTCATCATCTATTTTAGTTACGTCCTCTTTTGGTTCAGAGGCATCTTTAGAACATCCGCCGATAAACAAAGCGCTAAATGCTAGGCCAACTAGTAGTTTCTTTGATTTCAACACTTGCATTACTCTCCTTTAGTCAATACCGCCTCGATGTAAAAGTGTATGCTGCTGCTCTGGCGCTACAAAAAATGTGCTACTACACCTAACGCATAACTGCAGGTAATAATAATTTATTCTTCATTACATCGAAAATTCCTTTAGGTGTAATTCGAATATACGGTAAATGCGTAGATTGTAAAAATAGTAAAGTATAAATAGCGTCGCCTAGACGATAACCACGTTCTGCTAATGCTTGCTTTAAGGCAAGCTCTTTTACTGTAAGCTCCTCCACATCGCCTTGATATAGAAGACCACCAATTGCTAGCGGAACCGATGCGACAACTTCTCCTTTTTCTACAAGGACAATACCCCCACGCATAGCCTTCATCTCTTCAAACGCTTTAAGCATATCGTCTTTATTTTTCCCGATAAGCAAAATATCCCCAGTGTTTGAATATGACGATGCAAAGCCTTGAACATTTGTTGCAAATCCTTTAATCATCGTATTAACATGCCAGTTTCCACTTCGGTTAATGAGCATTAAATAGCTTTCATCATGGTTTGCAAGCTGTCCTTCTCTTGTGATTAACGAATTATAAGGTTTTGTAATAACATCATTTACTAATTCAATCCCAAAAGGCATTGAAAATTGGAAGTCATGGGAAGTTAGTGAAAAATCCAATTCAAATGATGGAATTGCTTTATAGTCGATTGCATTAAAGCGATGCACTCGTTCGCCATCACGTTTTAACCAAACACCTTTTGACAGTACACTTTCTGGAACTGGATGCCATTCATCTTGCAAAATATTAAGCGAGGCAAAGCGACCAGTCGCAATAAAGCCATGTAAGTTTGACATATTGTAATAACGCGCAACATTATATGATGCCATTTGGTAAGCATCTATTGGTGAGACACCTGCATCTAAAGCGACTTGAATACATTTATCCATTACGCCATCTTGATGGAATGAAGGCGTTGAGCCATCAGTTGTCATCATTAGATGATCGAAAATAGGTAGTTGTTTTTCTACGATTCCTTTTAATAGATTCGGTAAATCAGGGCGGATAGAAGAATGACGAAGCGTTACTGCAAATCCTTGCATAATCCGTCGCTCTACTTCTTCCACCGTCATCGCCTCATGGTCGCCATCTGCACCAAGTAATTTCATTCGCGCTAAAGTGCGTTCTGAAGCACCTGGGAAGTGGCCTTCAATCTTTTTGCCATGCGCCTTAGCCATTTGCATGCGATATAACATTAAATCATCACCATGCAATAATTTTGGCCAACCAGTTAGCTCGCCACCTAACAATACATCATCACGTTGTAACCATTCTAAAATAGAAGTATTTGAAAAAATTTCTTCTTCCTGTTCCATTTCAGTCTGTGAGTCAAACCGCGCCCACCAATAAAAAGAGAACGGTAACTTCTTTAACTCATCTAATATTGAAAACGCTTTCTTGTTCTCTAAAGATAATACAAAACTTAAATTATCTGAGATAAAAGCGGTAGTACCTAGTTGCCCACAAAAATCAGCAAAAGACTGTGGATGGTACAACTGGAACGGATGAACATGAGGTTCAATATAACCTGGAACAATCGTTTTATTCGTACAATCAACAATTTCTGTGCCTTCTATTAAAGGTGGCATTCTATCCCCTGCATAAACAATACGGTCTTCTGAAATCCAAATGTTTCCTACCACCCATTGCTTTAACATGCTATGTAAATAACGCGCATTTTTCAAGACAATATTAGGCGATTTTTTGCCATCTATGACAGCTATATGTTGACGCAATTGCGAAATTCTCCATGTTGGATCCATGTAAATCGCTCCTTCCTAATTTGCGTAAAATTTCATTGTGTAAATCCTATTTGAATTCACATACTACTATTGCATAAGCGCTTATTTGTTTTCATTGCGCCTTTTGCGTAATGATTCGCATTTTGAATAGGACTCGTTATTTGACGCCTTTCAAAATCCGTGCCACATATCCTCTTTACTAAAAGACGATAAAATAATGCTGCTTTATGCAATCATCTTGTTTCAATCGTAACACAGCACTTTCATAAAGCAAAGTGCACCCCGCTTTATTTTTTCCACTATGACTAAAGGAGGAAATTATATAATGCAACAAGCAAATCTAAGTGATAAAAATGCCTTTTGCCGCTTTGCCCTTGGGACAAGTATGACGGCGTTTGGTATCGCTAAGGTATCTAGAAATCCTAGCTGTATGAAAGGACGACTTATGATTGCATTAGGAGCCATGAAAATGGCTGAAGGTATTTTTAAATATTGTCCTTCGAAGGCAATGTTGAACACAAATGTGGAAAATGCCATGAACACCTCTATGCAAAGTATGTTCAGTGGACAAAATTCTATGTCTTCTGAACAAAATTCTATGTCTTCTGAACAAATCAGTAAACTTATGAAGGATTTCTCCTCTGCTATTACTGGAAATTCGTCAGAACTAACAGCAAGTTTTAATTCATCTGACACCAGCACTTCAACACAAAATTCCTCAGACAGTAAAAATTCTACAAATAAAGCACAAAATCCTTCTTAGTCAAAGAAGCCGTCTCAATCAACATGAGACGGCTCCTTACTTTTTTAGAGAAATGATATGTCTATGAAAAATAATTATTTCAAGTAAAACTGTTATTTAAATGTACGCCAGCCGATATCTTTGCGGTAGAAAAAATTATCCCATTCTGCTGTTGCGATACCAGCATAAACTTTTTCTTGTGCTTCCTGTAAAGAAGATGCTTTAGCAGCAACAAGTAAAACGCGCCCGCCATTCCCTACAAACTTTCCATCTACATGCTTCGTACCTGCATGGTAGACAGCATGGGATGCAGATAATGCTTCTAAGTTCGGTAAGGCATTTCCTTTTACAACATCACCAGGATAGCCTTCAGCAGCAATGACAACACCTAACATAGCTTCGTTTGACCATTGCAAATCAAATGGTTTTTCATCCATTAATGCGCTCATAAACGCACCGAAATCGGATTTCATGCGTGGTAATACGACCTGTGTTTCTGGGTCACCAAAGCGTGCATTGAACTCGATTACTTTAGGGCCACTTTTCGTTAAAATAAGACCTGCATATAAAATGCCAGTAAATGAGACCCCGTCTTCTTCCATGCCTTTAACAGTAGGTTCAACAACTGTTTGATACGCTACATCTACTACATCCTGTGAAATTTGTGGTACAGGTGAATATGCACCCATTCCGCCAGTATTTGGTCCTTTATCGCCGTCATATACACGTTTATGATCTTGTGCAATGACCATAGGATAAATTTGGCCCTTGTGAACAAAGGACATAAAGGAGAACTCTTCACCATCAAGGAATTCTTCAATGACAACACGAGATGAAGATTCACCGAAACGTTGATTACCAATCATATCTTGCACTGCTTCAATCGCTTCTTCTTCCGTCATTGCTACAACAACACCTTTACCAGCTGCTAAGCCGTCTGCTTTAATAACGATTGGTGCTCCTTGTGCTTTAATATAGTTAATCGCTTTTTCTGCTTCTGTAAACGTCTCGTGGGTTGCTGTTGGGATATTATATTTATTCATAATATCTTTCGCATATGATTTGCTACTTTCAATTTGTGCAGCTGCCTTCGTCGGACCAAATATGCGTAGACCACGATGTGTAAAGAAATCCACGATTCCTTCTGCTAGTGGTTGCTCTGGACCAACAAATGTTAAATCTACTGCATTTTCTTTTGCAAATTGTGCAAGACCTGCAAAGTCCATTGTATCAATAGCAACAACCTCTACATCTTCTCGCATACCGTCGTTACCTGGTGAAACGAATACTTTTTCTACGGACGGAGAAATGCTAAATTGTTTGGCAATTGCATGCTCACGACCGCCACTTCCTATTACTAATACGTTCATAATTAGTGAATCCTCCTCTTTAAAGGTAAGGACTGTCTCATAAATCGCTCCACACTTTCTAGAAAAGTCCACTTCGCTTTCCGCGGCACAGTATTCGTTACTTGCTATTTAGTGCGTCATACTGTCTTGTGCTGTTTCTGCTTAAGTCGACTTGTACTTGGATATGAAAAAATAGCATACTAGAAACACGTCCAGTATACTATTTTTTTCTATTAGGACAGACCCTTTGTTTTTTTTTCTATTTGTAAATTACTGCATATCGACTATTAATGCTTGAAGTGACGTACACCCGTAAACACCATAGCAATGCCGTATTCATTTGCTTTATCAATTGAATCTTGGTCTTTAATAGAGCCACCTGGTTGAATAATCGCTGTAATACCTGCCGCATGCGCAGCCTCCACAGTATCACTCATAGGGAAGAATGCATCAGATGCAAGTGAAGCACCTTTCGCCTTATCACCCGCTTGCTCGAAAGCGATTTTTGCAGCACCTACTCGGTTCATTTGGCCAGCACCAACACCCAATGTCATTTGCGAATCTGTTACAACGATTGCATTTGATTTCACATGTTTAACTACAGACCAGCCAAGTTGTAATGCTTCCCATTCTTCCTCAGTCGGTTCTCTGTCTGTTACTACTTTAATGTCAGCGTCTGCAAAGCCATAGCTATCTGGCTCTTGTACAAGTAAACCACCTTCAACAGAAACAACGTTAAATTGATCTTTTTTAGCTTGCTCAAATGGAATTGTTAGTAATCGAATATTTTTCTTTTGTGTTAAAATGTCTAATGCTTCTTGAGAGAAAGCAGGTGCAATAATAATTTCTAAGAAAATATGGCTTAACTTTTCTGCAGTAGCCGCATCTACTTCCTGATTCAATGCAATAATACCACCGAAAATTGACGTAGAATCAGCTTCATATGCTTTATCAAAAGCTTCTTCTAGTGTTACGCCTGTACCAACACCACAAGGGTTCATATGCTTCACAGCAACCGCTGCAGGCATTTCAAACTCTTTTACGATTTGAAGTGCCGCGTTTCCGTCTTGGATGTTATTATATGATAATTCTTTTCCGTGCAGTTGCGTTGCATACGCCAATGAGAAATCAGAACCAAGGCGTTTTTGATAAAAGGCTGCTTTTTGATGAGGATTTTCGCCATAACGTAAGTTTTGTTTTAACTCGTAAGTAAGCGTTAAGCTTTCAGGGAATGCTTCTTCAGTTAAATGATTCGAAATATAAGAATCATAAGCTGCTGTGTGACGGAAGACTTTTGCCGCTAGCTTACGACGTGTTTCAATTGTTGTAGCGCCAGTTGCTTTCAGTTCTTCTAATACTGTTGCATAGTCATTGCTATCTACAATAACTGTTACGTATTGATGGTTTTTAGCAGCAGAACGTAGCATAGTTGGCCCACCAATATCAATATTCTCGATGGCATCATCCCATGTTACATTAGGCTTTGAAATTGTTTCAACGAACGGATAAAGATTAACACATACAATTTCAATTGGTTCAATGCCGTGCTCATTCATTTGTGCTTGATGAGAAGCATCATCAAATTTCCCTAATAGTCCACCGTGAATCATTGGATTTAAAGTTTTCACACGACCATCTAAAATTTCTGGGAATTTTGTTACTTCATCCACTGCTGTTACAGCGACATCATTGTCTTGTAACATTTTTTTTGTACCACCAGTTGATAAAATTTCATAACCTAATGCCACTAATTCTTTTGCAAATTCTAAAATACCATCTTTATTGGAAACACTGATTAATGCACGTTTTGTCACAACGAAATCCTCCTAATTTGTCTCGTGTATAGCCACGAAAATATCTAGCCAACTTGATTTAGCGGAGTTAGGTGCTAATTGAACGACTCGTTCTATTTGAGCGGAGTTCATCATAAATTGATCGAATCTTACGGGTAATTAGCGTTTCCCGTTACAATAAGCCAGACCTAACTACCTACCAATCTACTTTAATAATTGCTGTAATGCCTTTGTATATAGTACATGCTCTTCTTTATGAATAGCAGTTTCAGTTGCCTCGCGATCCCCTTCGATAACTTCAACAGCAGCTTGCGCAATAATAGGCCCTGTATCCATGCCTTCATCCACAAAATGCACCGTAACACCAGTCACCTTGACACCGTGCTCTATTGCTTGGCCAATCGCATCTTTTCCTGGAAAGGATGGTAATAGTGAAGGGTGGATATTAACGATACGCTGTGGATATGCCACCAATAGCACCTCACTAATTAAACGCATATACCCTGCAAGCACAATCCACTGCACACCACATTCACGTAAAGCTTCAATAATAGCAGTTTCATATTCTACTTTCGAGGCAAATTGTTTTGGGCTCAAAGCTAGCACTGGGATGCCAAATTGTTGAGCACGTGTAACGACAAATGCAGTAGGCTTATCTGTTACAACAAGCTCAACCTTTGCATGTAATTCTCCACGTTCAATCGCTTCTTGTATAGCTTGAAAATTACTGCCGCTTCCTGAAGCAAATACGGCAATTTTAACTGGTGCAGTCATTACACTAAACTCCCATCATGTGAGCCGTTAAATACAACACCCTCGCCTTTCACAACGCGACCGATTTTGTACGCTTTTTCACCATTCGCTTGTGCTGTAGCAATTACTTTCTCTGCTTCTGCTGCTGGTACAGCCAACACGAAACCAATACCCATATTGAAAACATTGTATAAATCTTTGTCCTCAAGCTGACCTTTTTCCTTTAAAAATTCGAAAATACGAAGAACTGGCCAAGAACCTAAGTCAATTTCTGTTGCTAAGCCCTCTGGCATCATACGTGGAAGGTTTTCATAGAAGCCGCCACCTGTTACGTGTGCGCAACCATGAACGTCAGCTGCTTTTAATGCTGCAAGTACTGGTTTTGCATATAACTTAGTCGGTACTAGAAGCGCTTCACCAATTGGTCCTAAATCTTCGAAGCCTTCAATAACTGCGTCTACTGCATAGCCGTTGTCAGCGAAAACAATTTTACGTACTAATGAATAGCCGTTTGAATGGACACCACTTGAAGCTAATCCAACAAGCACGTCACCTTCGACGATATTTTCACCTGTTACGATTGCCGATTTTTCACATGCGCCTACAGCGAACCCTGCTAAATCATACTCATCTTCTTCATAAAGGCCAGGCATCTCAGCAGTCTCACCACCGATTAAGGCAGCACCGGATTGTACACAACCATCTGCAACACCTTTCACGATTTGTTCGATCTTCGCTGGCTCTGCTTTACCAAGTGCCACATAATCTAAAAAGTAAAGTGGCTCTGCACCTTGCGCTACGATATCATTTACACACATAGCAACACAGTCCACGCCAATTGTATCGTGCTTGTCTACCATAAATGCTAATTTTAATTTTGTCCCAACACCATCTGTACCTGAAATGAGAACAGGTTCTTTAAGATTTAGTTCTGACAAGTCAAACATACCACCAAAGCCACCAAACGTACCCATCACACCTAGTCGATTTGTACGTTCAACGTGAGACTTCATTCGTTTTACAGCTTCGTAGCCTGCTTCAATATTTACACCTGCTTGTTCATATGCCTTTGACATGCAGAGATCCTCCTTTAAATTATTTACGCAGCAGTCCATTACTTTTAAAAGTAGAGGACATATGCATGTTCAACATTCAGTGAGGAATCGTAATCCTTACTCAATGTTATTTCACCTTCAGCGGATACCCACCAAATAACTGTGGGCAGTCCGACAAGGTTTCATCTATTAACATACACTTAGCGTAAAAGTTCTTTTTCATGTGGTAAGATTGTATCTGGGAAAATTTCAGTTGGGTATTTGCTTGTAAAGCATGCTAGGCAAAGACCTTTGTTCTCATCCTCAAATGGACGTGCTATCGTTTCTACCATACCTTCAACGGAAAGGAATGTTATTGAATCAGCACCGATCGCTTCTCGGATTTCATCTACACTATGACTCGAAGCAATAAGTTCTTCATGTGTCGAAGTATCAATGCCGTAATAACAAGGGTCAGTCATTGGTGGAGAAGAAATAACTACATGCACCTCAGCTGCACCAGCATCTTTCAGCATTTTGACAATACGACGTGAAGTAGTACCGCGTACAATCGAATCATCTACCATCACAACACGTTTTCCTTTGACAACTTGAACTACAGGTGAAAGCTTCATTTTTACACCGCGTTCACGTAATTCTTGCGTCGGTTGAATGAACGTACGGCCAACATAACGATTTTTAATTAAACCCAACTCATACGGAATACCACTTTCTTCAGCAAAGCCAATTGCTGCAGAAATACTTGAATCAGGTACACCTGTTACGACATCCGCTTCAATATGTGCACATTCACGTGCAAGTTGTTTCCCCATACGTTTACGTGCCATATGCACATTAATACCGTCAATATCAGAATCTGGACGTGCTAAGTATACATATTCCATCGCACACATTGCGCGATTTTCCATATTAGCAAAACGGTCAGATTTTACGCCCTCATCGTTTATAATTAATAATTCCCCTGGTTCCACAGAACGAACAAACTCTGCCCCTATTAAATCAAACGCACAAGTTTCAGAAGCAACAACCCAACCATCTCCTAGTTTTCCAAGAGATAATGGACGTAAACCATGTGGATCACGTGCAACAAGCATTTCATCTTTTGTCATAATTAAGAACGAATACGCACCCTTTAGTAATGAAAGGGCATTTTTCACCTTCGCTCGGAATGGTGAATGCGAGCTTTTCTTAATAAGATGCGCTAACACTTCTGTATCTGAGCTAGAGTGAAAAATACTACCTTGACGCTCTAGATATTGCTTTAAGTGTGTCGCATTGACTAAGTTACCGTTATGAGCAATTGAAAGGCTACCTGTAGATGAATGAAATAGTAATGGCTGTACATTTTCGATACCGCCACCACCAGCAGTCGTATAACGAACATGCGCAATAGCCGCTTTTCCGTCCACTGCCTTTAACTTCTCTTCATTGAAAACATCATTCACTAATCCTTCACCTTTCACCGCGCGAAGGTGAAGACCGTCAGAAACGACGATACCAGCACCTTCTTGTCCACGGTGTTGAAGAGCATGAAGCCCGTAATAACTAAGGTGTGCTGGATTTGGATTGCCCCAAATACCAAACACCCCACATTCTTCGTTTAAGCCTCTGAGTTCAGCAAGCATGGGATTGCTCCTTTCCAATTAGAACGGAATTCCTCCACTGTACCTTCTACAAGCACACCGTTGTCCCCGTTGATTTTAACAAGTGCATCGTTCGTTACGACACCGATTTTCAGTGCACCTTCTACTGTTTCTACAAATGCAGCTGCATTTTCTTCTTTGACAGTTACAACAAAACGGGTTTGTGTTTCACTGAATAGAGCCGTTGTTGCAGAACCTGTTAACGTTACATCAATACCAAGACCTTGCGCACCAAAAGTAGTTTCTGCAAGTGCTACAGCAAGTCCACCCTCTGCTACGTCATGCGCAGATTGTACAAGTCCCGCTTTAATCGCTTTTAGTAATGCTTGTTGGCGGGCTGCCTCCACAGCCAAGTCTATAGCTGGTGCTTTTCCTGAGATTACACCATTATTTAATAATTTTTGAAGCTCAGAGCCACCGAATTCAGTTTTCGTTTCACCAATAACGAATACGACATCACCAGTAGCTTTTACATCTTGCGTTGTTACATGTGCTAAATCTTCTATTAGTCCTACCATACCAATTGTTGGTGTTGGATAAACAGCTTCTCCTGAACGTTCGTTGTAAAGTGATACGTTACCACCGATTACTGGTGCATTTAATGCTGTACAAGCAGCAGAAATACCATCGGCAGATTTTTCAATTTGCCAGAAGATTTCTGGCTTCTCTGGATTACCGAAGTTTAAGCAGTCTGTAATTGCAAGTGGTGTACCACCCGTTGCCACAATGTTACGAGCCGCTTCTGCTACTGCAATGGCACCGCCCACTTCAGGATCAAGGTAAATGTAGCGAGAGTTACAGTCTGTTGTCATCGCAAGACCTTTGTTCGTACCACGCACACGGATAACTGCAGCATCTGAACCAGGCGCCACAACTGTTGACGTACGTACTTGATAATCATATTGATCATAAACCCATTCTTTTGAAGCAATTGTTGGTGCTTTTAAAAGCGCGTTTAATGTTTCTTTGTAATCTGTTATAGCTGGCTCAGCGTTGTCGATTGCTTGGAATTCTGCATAGTATGCAGGCTCAGCAGAAGGCTTATGGTAAACTGGCGCATCTTCCGCAAGTGCATCCGCTGGTACATTCGCTACAACTTCACCGTTGTGAAGTAAACGAAGCATTTTATCGTCTGTAACGACACCAATAGCTACTGCATCTAAATCATATTTATCGAAAATCGCTTTAATTTCATCTTCGCGACCTTTTTTCACAACTAATAACATACGCTCTTGAGATTCGGATAGCATCATCTCGTAAGCAGTCATGCCTGTTTCACGTTGAGGTACTAAATCTAAGTTCATTTCTACACCAGATCCAGCTTTAGAAGCCATCTCTGCTGAAGAAGAAGTAAGACCCGCAGCACCCATATCCTGAATACCAACTAGAGCATCCGATTTTACAACTTCTAAGCAAGCTTCAAGTAGTAGCTTTTCCATAAATGGGTCCCCTACTTGCACAGCTGGACGTTGGTTTTCTGATTCCTCTGTTAATTCTTCAGATGCAAATGTCGCACCATGAATTCCATCACGACCAGTTTTTGCACCTACGTACATAACTGTATTTCCTACACCTGCGGCAATACCGCGTTGAATATCTTTGTGGTCAATTAAACCAACACACATTGCGTTCACTAGTGGATTTCCTTCGTAGCAAGGGTCGAATTGAATTTCGCCACCAACCGTTGGAATCCCAATACAGTTACCATATCCAGCAATACCTGCAACAACTTCTTCAAATAAATATTTACCACGTGCTGATTTCAACTCACCAAAGCGTAGTGAATTTAGCATTGCGATTGGACGTGCACCCATTGAGAATACGTCACGAATAATGCCGCCTACACCTGTTGCTGCACCTTGATAAGGCTCGATTGCTGAAGGATGGTTATGTGATTCCATTTTAAATACAACTGCTTGCTCGTCACCAATATCTACAATACCTGCACCTTCACCAGGACCTTGTAATACTTGTGGTCCCTTTGTAGGGAATTTACGTAAAACTGGTTTCGAATTTTTGTATGAGCAGTGTTCAGACCACATTACTGAGAAAAGACCTGTCTCTGTCCAGTTTGGTAGACGGCCTAAAATACCTTCTACCATTGCAAATTCTTCGTCTGACATCCCCATTCCAGCGTATAGCTTTTCATCTTTAATTTGCTGTGCTGTTGGCTCAAACTTAGTTGTTGACATGATTTTCCCTCCACTGCTTCACAATTGATTTAAATACTGCTAGACCGTCTGCTCCGCCCACTAGTGCATCGACAGCTCTTTCTGGGTGAGGCATCATTCCTAATACATTTCCGCGCTCGTTAATAATCCCTGCGATATCCTCTAAAGAACCGTTTGGATTTTCTCCTGAGTATGTGAACACGATTTGATTGTTATCTTTTAGTTTTTGTAATGTTTCCTCATCACAGTAGTAATTGCCTTCACCGTGTGCGATTGGAATATTAATTACTTGACCTTGCTCATATTGATTTGTGAATAATGTATTGTTGTTTTCAACTTTAAGCTGTATAGTACGACACATGAATTTAAGATTTTTATTGCGAAGTAAAGCACCAGGCAATAATCCTGCCTCAGTAAGAATTTGGAACCCGTTACAAACGCCTAATACGGGCTTACCAGCATCTGCTGCTTTTTTAACTTCAGCCATAATGTTTGATTGGTTTGCCATAGCGCCACAACGTAAGTAGTCGCCATAAGAGAAACCACCAGGTACTAAAATACCGTCAAAGCCACTTAAATCTGATTCTGTGTGCCATACATATTCTACTTCTTCACCTAGTTCGTCTTTAATCGCATGATACATATCGATGTCACAGTTTGACCCAGGGAATACGAGTACTGCGAATTTCATGATTAGTTAGCCTCCTCGACTTCGTAACGGTAGTCCTCAATTACTACATTTGTTAAAACTTTTTCACACATTTCTTTAACTAGAGTATCTATATCACGCGCTGAATCTCCAACAGTTAGTTCAAGATATTTACCGATACGTAAATCTTCTACTTCACCATAGCCCATTTTTGCTAAAGAACCTTGTACTGCTGAACCTTGTGGATCTAGAATACTCTCACGTAATGTTACGTAAATTTTAACTTTTTTCATTGTTATTTGCCTCCGAGTCTAGAAAGAATAATAGTATATACTTCAGTTAAATTACCAAGGTCTCGACGAAAGACATCTTTGTCCAACTTTTGCTTTGTTTTTGTATCCCAAAGTCTGCACGTATCTGGTGAAATTTCATCTGCCAGTAGGACATCTCCGTTTGTGTCACGTCCAAATTCCAGTTTAAAGTCAATTAGCGTGACATCAACATCAGCGAAAATCGGTTGCAGTACTTTATTAACTGCTAATGCACCATCATACATAGCTGTTACTTCTTGTGCTGTTGCTAAGTCAAGTACATCAATATGCTCCGTTGTAATAAATGGGTCACCTAACGCATCATCCTTATAATAAAATTCAACGATTGGGCGTTTTAATGGTGTGCCTTCTTCAAAGCCAAGACGTTTTGCTAAGCTACCTGCCGCGATGTTACGTACGACAACCTCAATTGGAATAATTTCAACCTTTTTCACTAGTTGTTCCGTAGCAGACAATTGTTTTACGAAATGTGACGCAATTCCGTTAGCTTTTAATTTTTCGAAAATTAAGGAGGTAATGCGGTTATTTAACACGCCTTTGCCTTCAATCTCTTCTTTTTTCTCACCATTAAATGCAGTTGCACTATCTTTGTATTCTACTAAAAGTATAGTAGGCTCTTCTGTCGCATATAATTTTTTGGCTTTACCTTCATACAAAAGTTGGTCTTTCGTCATTTCGTCATTCCCCCAGATTATTATGAAATACGCCTCGACGTATTGATGTTATGGATTTTGAATCTGGGATAAGATTCAAAACCCGTAACATCCGTCGTGGCACTAACTGTCTATCGTTTCAATACGGTTAGTTAAGTCCAAGACGTTCAAAAATCATGTCTACATGCTGTAAGTGGTAGTTGTAATCAAAGCACTCATCTAACTCTTCCTTCGTTAAGTATGAAGTGATTTTTTCACTTCCATCAACTAACGTACGGAATTGTACTTGCTCGTCCCACGCCTGCATCGCTAATGGCTGAACTGTATCATACGCTTCTTCACGTACTAATCCTTTATCGATTAGTGCTAATAAAATGCGTTGAGAGTAAATTAGCCCAAATGTTCGACCCATATTACGTTTCATGTTTTCAGGGAATACTGTTAAATTTTTCACGATGTTACCGAAGCGATTTAACATATAGTTCAATGTGATTGTCGCATCCGGTAAAATAACGCGCTCAGCAGATGAATGTGAAATATCACGCTCATGCCATAATGCTACGTTTTCATAAGCTGTCACCATGTAACCACGCATTAAACGTGACATACCAACCATGTTCTCAGAGCCGATTGGATTACGTTTATGCGGCATAGCAGATGAACCCTTTTGCCCTTTCGCAAAGGCTTCTTCTACTTCTCTCGTTTCTGATTTTTGCAAACCACGAATTTCAGTTGCGAACTTTTCGATTGATGTTGCAATTAATGCAAGAGCACTCAAATATTGTGCATGTCGATCACGCTGTAATGTTTGCGTAGAAATTGGCGATGCTGCAAGCCCTAATTTATCACAAACATATTGTTCAACACGTGGGTCAATATTTGCATACGTGCCAACTGCGCCAGACATCTTACCTGTTTCAATTACAGCTGCAGCTGCATCAAAGCGTTCTAAGTTACGCTTCATCTCTTCATACCATAATCCTAATTTTAATCCGAATGTTGTTGGTTCCGCATGCACACCATGTGTACGGCCCATCATAACGGTATGCTTATGCTCTTTTGCTTTTGCTGCAATAATATCAATAAAATTCACAATATCTTTTCTTAAAATATTATTTGCTTGTTTAATCACGTAAGAAAGGGCTGTGTCCACAACATCTGTTGAAGTTAAACCGTAGTGCACCCATTTCCGTTCTTCGCCTAGTGTTTCAGATACAGCACGTGTAAAGGCAACTACATCGTGACGTGTTTCTTTCTCAATTTCTAAAATACGATTTACATCAAATGAAGCATTTTCACGAATTTTAGCTACATCTTCTTTTGGAATATCGCCAATTTCTGCCCAAGCCTCACATGCTAAAATTTCAACCTCTAGCCAAGCTTGGTATTTATTTTGTTCTGTCCAAATTGCACCCATCTCAGGTCTTGTGTAACGTTCAATCATCGCTTATCTCCTTCTATTCTGACCAAATGCCAGAACTCTCGATTTGTTGTAGTGTTGCTTCTAAGTCTTTTGTCATAATCGTTACGTGGCCCATTTTACGGTTCACCTTAGCTTCAGCTTTCCCATAAAGATGTAATGACCATTCAGGATATTTTGCAATTGAGTTACTAAGTGGCATAACATGCTGCCCTAATACATTCACCATTATAGATGGCGCCCAAAGTTGTGGTTTACGCAATGGCCAACCACAAATAGCACGGATATGCTGATGGAATTGTGATATATTACATGCCTCTATCGAATAGTGACCAGAATTATGAGGTCTCGGTGCTAGTTCATTAATAATAATGTCGCCATTTTCTAAAACAAACATTTCTACTGCCAGCGTCCCTACTAGATTTAAGTAATCAGCTATTTTTATAGCCTCTTGTTCAGCAGCCTGTGCTGTCGCCTCTTGAATGCGAGCTGGTACAATTGTTTCGTGTAAAATATGATGAACATGAATGTTTTCACCAACTGGCTGACAATATAATTCGCCATCACCGTTTCGTTGTACAATAACTGATACTTCTTTCACAAAAGGTACGAAACCTTCAGCAATACATTGTGAATGAGCAAAAAGCCCTTTTGCCAATGGTAAATCTGCTGCTGAATTTAGAAGTTGCTGCCCTTTGCCATCATAACCACCTCTTGCAGTTTTTACGATACATGGGTAGTTAATCTGGTCAATGCTAGCTACTAACTCCTCATATGTATTTGCTACGATATAAGGAGCTACTGGACAGCCTGCTTTAACGATTGCTTCCTTCTCAGTCACACGGTTTTGTGTAATGCGTACTAATTCTGCTCCTTGTGGTACATAAGCCATTTGAGTTAAACGTTTTAAGCCTTCGTAATCGATATTTTCAAACTCATACGTAATAACGTCACTGACTTCGGCAAGTTCCTCGAGTGCAGCCTCATCATCGTAAGGTGCCACAATTCGAATATCTGCAACCTGTCCACATGGTGAATCCATTGTCGGTTCAAGAACAGCTATTTTAAAACCTGCTTCCTTAGCAGCTAGTGCCATCATACGGCCAAGCTGTCCTCCTCCGATAATTCCTATCGTTTGTCCAGGATATATAATTTTTGTCACACTAAGTCACCTGTGCTTTCCAATACTTGTTGCTTCGTCGCCTCGCGTCTAGCATCTAGTTTATTAGCAAGCTCTACGTCTGTTGTCGACAAAATTTGCGCTGCAAGTAAGCCAGCATTTGTCGCACCTGCTTTTCCAATTGCCACAGTTGCTACAGGTACACCACCTGGCATTTGAACAATTGATAAGAGTGAATCAAGACCATTAAGTGCACGAGATTGTACAGGCACTCCAATGACAGGTAACGTTGTTTTAGCTGCTACCATACCCGGCAAATGCGCCGCACCACCAGCACCTGCAATAATCACTTGAATACCTCGCCCACGTGCTGCCTCTGCGTACTCAAACATTAAATCAGGCGTACGATGTGCAGATACTACTTTTTTCTCGTACGGTACTTGTAATTCATCTAAAATATCACACGCATGTTTCATAGTTTCCCAGTCACTTGAACTACCCATAATGACACCGATTTTCGGATTCATGAATTGTCGCTCCTTTTAAACGATAGAAAAATGATCGATTATTGTGCAAGCCTCTATTATTCAATAGTCACTGCATTTCTTTACTTTTTGAACAAAGAAAATCCTCAAATAAGCTACTCTCTACAATACACGTGAAAGCAGCCTACTTGAGGACTTATTATGAAAAGAATATGCAGATTTAGACATCTGTACACACATCTTCCCGTAACATGCCAAAAGTTGCTTTCCCGCATAGTCCAGCATTTACGGTGCCGGGTAGAGACACTAGAGCCAATCCTCTAGCATATATGGGGATTTAATTGTTTTCCTTATCACATTTTAACAATTGCAAACACTGACGTCAATGCTAAAATGCGAACAATTTATTTTCGGCATTAATTATTGTTCGGTTTTAAGTCGTGTTTATTCAGAATCTTGACACAACATTGCTTTAAATTGTATTTTTTGACGTAAATACGTTGGTTCACCATTCACTAGATGAAAGATAGGCTCTTCTTTCCGTCCCATCGCTATATAGCCATCCTGACGCATTCTTTCTAAACATTGATCAATTGTTTCATTTTCTTCTACTTCATACCAAATTTGCTTTTTCCCCAAACCGTTCTTCCTTCCAATCACTTGTCATTTTTATTCTTCCTTACTTGTACTCCATTATACCCGATTTGACTCATTCAAAATGTACAAAATTGTAACAATTACTACCGCCGCAATAATCCGAAAGATATGTAAACAACAGCGGAGGTTATCCTCATATTTCATATCCAATATTGTTATTACATTCTAAAAAAATGAAAAAACAAAAAAGCCAAGGAATATATCCTTGGCTTTTTTTATTGCCTAGCGACGTCCTACTCTCACAGGGGGAAGCCCCCAACTACCATCGGCGCTAAAGAGCTTAACTTCCGTGTTCGGTATGGGAACGGGTGTGACCTCTTTGCCATCATCACTAGACCTTATATTTTGTTGAAAGATTTTGTTCTTTCAAAACTGGATAAACGGTTCATTGAATGTTTCAAACTTTTTTGGTTAAGTCCTCGATCGATTAGTATTCGTCAGCTCCATGTGTCACCACACTTCCACCTCGAACCTATCTACCTCATCGTCTTTGAGGGATCTTACTTACTTGCGTAATGGGAAATCTCATCTTGAGGGGGGCTTCATGCTTAGATGCTTTCAGCACTTATCCCGTCCACACATAGCTACCCAGCGATGCCTTTGGCAAGACAACTGGTACACCAGCGGTGTGTCCATCCCGGTCCTCTCGTACTAAGGACAGCTCCTCTCAAATTTCCTACGCCCACGACGGATAGGGACCGAACTGTCTCACGACGTTCTGAACCCAGCTCGCGTACCGCTTTAATGGGCGAACAGCCCAACCCTTGGGACCGACTACAGCCCCAGGATGCGATGAGCCGACATCGAGGTGCCAAACCTCCCCGTCGATGTGGACTCTTGGGGGAGATAAGCCTGTTATCCCCGGGGTAGCTTTTATCCGTTGAGCGATGGCCCTTCCATGCGGAACCACCGGATCACTAAGCCCGTCTTTCGACCCTGCTCGACTTGTAGGTCTCGCAGTCAAGCTCCCTTGTGCCTTTACACTCTACGAATGATTTCCAACCATTCTGAGGGAACCTTTGGGCGCCTCCGTTACCTTTTAGGAGGCGACCGCCCCAGTCAAACTGTCCGCCTGACACTGTCTCCTGCCCCGCTAAGGGGCATGGGTTAGAATTTCAATACAACCAGGGTAGTATCCCACCGACGCCTCCTTCGAAGCTGGCGCTCCGAGATCTCTGGCTCCTACCTATCCTGTACAAGTTGTACCAAAATTCAATATCAGGCTACAGTAAAGCTCCACGGGGTCTTTCCGTCCTGTCGCGGGTAACCTGCATCTTCACAGGTACTATAATTTCACCGAGTCTCTCGTTGAGACAGTGCCCAGATCGTTACGCCTTTCGTGCGGGTCGGAACTTACCCGACAAGGAATTTCGCTACCTTAGGACCGTTATAGTTACGGCCGCCGTTTACTGGGGCTTCAATTCGCAGCTTCGCTTGCGCTAACCACTCCTCTTAACCTTCCAGCACCGGGCAGGCGTCAGCCCCTATACGTCACCTTACGGTTTTGCAGAGACCTGTGTTTTTGCTAAACAGTCGCCTGGGCCTATTCACTGCGGCTCTCGTGCGCTTGCACGCTCAAGAGCACCCCTTCTCCCGAAGTTACGGGGTCATTTTGCCGAGTTCCTTAACGAGAGTTCTCTCGCACACCTTAGGATTCTCTCCTCGACTACCTGTGTCGGTTTGCGGTACGGGCACCTCTCACCTCGATAGAGGCTTTTCTTGGCAGTGTGAAATCAGGAACTTCGTCCATACGGACTCGCCATCACAGCTCAACGTTATAGTGTGCGGATTTGCCTACACACACGCCTTACTGCTTGGACGCGCACAACCAACGGCGCGCTTACCCTATCCTACTGCGTCCCCCCATTTCTCAAACGGTGAGGAGGTGGTACAGGAATATCAACCTGTTGTCCATCGCCTACGCCTATCGGCCTCGGCTTAGGTCCCGACTAACCCTGAGCGGACGAGCCTTCCTCAGGAAACCTTAGTCATACGGTGGACGGGATTCTCACCCGTCTTTCGCTACTCATACCGGCATTCTCACTTCTAAGCGCTCCACCAGTCCTTCCGGTCTGACTTCAACGCACTTAGAACGCTCTCCTACCACTGACATCGTAGATGTCAATCCACAGCTTCGGTGAATCGTTTAGCCCCGATACATTTTCGGCGCAGCGTCACTCGACCAGTGAGCTATTACGCACTCTTTAAATGATGGCTGCTTCTAAGCCAACATCCTGGTTGTCTGTGCAACGCCACATCCTTTTCCACTTAACGATTACTTTGGGACCTTAGCTGGTGGTCTGGGCTGTTTCCCTTTTGACTACGGATCTTATCACTCGCAGTCTGACTCCCGTGTATAAATATCTGGCATTCGGAGTTTGTCTGAATTCGGTAAACCGGGATGGCCCCCTAGTCCAAACAGTGCTCTACCTCCAGTATTCTCATCACGAGGCTAGCCCTAAAGCTATTTCGGAGAGAACCAGCTATCTCCAAGTTCGATTGGAATTTCTCCGCTACCCACACCTCATCCCCGCACTTTTCAACGTGCGTGGGTTCGGGCCTCCAGTAAGTGTTACCTCACCTTCACCCTGGACATGGGTAGATCACCTGGTTTCGGGTCTACGACCACGTACTAATTCGCCCTATTCAGACTCGCTTTCGCTGCGGCTCCGCCTTCTAAAGCTTAACCTCGCACGTAATCGTAACTCGCCGGTTCATTCTACAAAAGGCACGCTATCACCCATTAACGGGCTCTAACTACTTGTAGGCACACGGTTTCAGGATCTCTTTCACTCCCCTTCCGGGGTGCTTTTCACCTTTCCCTCACGGTACTGGTTCACTATCGGTCACTAGGTAGTATTTAGCCTTGGGAGATGGTCCTCCCGGATTCCGACGGAATTTCACGTGTTCCGCCGTACTCAGGATCCACTCTGGAGGGAATGAACTTTCGACTACAGGGCTTTTACCTGCTCTGGCGGACCTTTCCAAGTCGCTTCATCTAACTCATTCCTTTGTAACTCCGTATAGAGTGTCCTACAACCCCAAGAGGCAAGCCTCTTGGTTTGGGCTCTTCCCGTTTCGCTCGCCGCTACTCAGGGAATCGATTTTTCTTTCTCTTCCTCCAGGTACTTAGATGTTTCAGTTCCCTGGGTCTGCCTTCAAGACGCTATGTATTCACGTCAAGATACTACGCGATTAAACGTAGTGGGTTCCCCCATTCGGAAATCTCCGGATCAAAGCTCACTTACAGCTCCCCGAAGCATATCGGTGTTAGTGCCGTCCTTCTTCGGCTCCTAGTGCCAAGGCATTCGCCGTGCGCCCTTAATAACTTAACCTTCAACGGCTTCCAATCCACTGCGCATTTCGTTGTCAGCTTCTTTCGTTCAGTCAGTCACGTACGTAAGTACGCTCCTTCTTTCACTCAATTGCTTCCTAGAACTGCTTGTGTCTTGAAACCCTATTATTAGTTATTAAGCCTAAAAAACTTAATTTAAAAATAAATGTGTTTGTTACAATTTCAATGTCGTTTTATCCAGTTTTCAAAGAACAAGTTTTGAAGTATTTCATCGTAATGATGAACCTTCAAAACTGAACGCAAAACGTAATCTTACAAACCCAAGGTTTGTATTCCGAAAATATCCTTAGAAAGGAGGTGATCCAGCCGCACCTTCCGATACGGCTACCTTGTTACGACTTCACCCCAATCATCTATCCCACCTTCGGCGGCTGGCTCCAAAAGGTTACCTCACCGACTTCGGGTGTTACAAACTCTCGTGGTGTGACGGGCGGTGTGTACAAGGCCCGGGAACGTATTCACCGCGGCATGCTGATCCGCGATTACTAGCGATTCCGGCTTCATGTAGGCGAGTTGCAGCCTACAATCCGAACTGAGAACGACTTTATCGGATTAGCTCCCTCTCGCGAGTTGGCAACCGTTTGTATCGTCCATTGTAGCACGTGTGTAGCCCAGGTCATAAGGGGCATGATGATTTGACGTCATCCCCACCTTCCTCCGGTTTGTCACCGGCAGTCACCTTAGAGTGCCCAACTAAATGATGGCAACTAAGATCAAGGGTTGCGCTCGTTGCGGGACTTAACCCAACATCTCACGACACGAGCTGACGACAACCATGCACCACCTGTCACCGTTGTCCCCGAAGGGAAAACTGTATCTCTACAGTGGTCAATGGGATGTCAAGACCTGGTAAGGTTCTTCGCGTTGCTTCGAATTAAACCACATGCTCCACCGCTTGTGCGGGCCCCCGTCAATTCCTTTGAGTTTCAGTCTTGCGACCGTACTCCCCAGGCGGAGTGCTTAATGCGTTAGCTGCAGCACTAAGGGGCGGAAACCCCCTAACACTTAGCACTCATCGTTTACGGCGTGGACTACCAGGGTATCTAATCCTGTTTGCTCCCCACGCTTTCGCGCCTCAGTGTCAGTTACAGACCAGATAGTCGCCTTCGCCACTGGTGTTCCTCCAAATCTCTACGCATTTCACCGCTACACTTGGAATTCCACTATCCTCTTCTGCACTCAAGTCTCCCAGTTTCCAATGACCCTCCACGGTTGAGCCGTGGGCTTTCACATCAGACTTAAGAAACCACCTGCGCGCGCTTTACGCCCAATAATTCCGGACAACGCTTGCCACCTACGTATTACCGCGGCTGCTGGCACGTAGTTAGCCGTGGCTTTCTAATAAGGTACCGTCAAGGTACAGCCAGTTACTACTGTACTTGTTCTTCCCTTACAACAGAGTTTTACGAACCGAAATCCTTCTTCACTCACGCGGCGTTGCTCCATCAGGCTTTCGCCCATTGTGGAAGATTCCCTACTGCTGCCTCCCGTAGGAGTCTGGGCCGTGTCTCAGTCCCAGTGTGGCCGATCACCCTCTCAGGTCGGCTACGCATCGTCGCCTTGGTGAGCCGTTACCTCACCAACTAGCTAATGCGCCGCGGGCCCATCCTATAGCGACAGCCGAAACCGTCTTTTAGAATTGTCTCATGAGAGACAACAAGTTATTCGGTATTAGCCCCGGTTTCCCGGAGTTATCCCAAACTATAGGGTAGGTTGCCCACGTGTTACTCACCCGTCCGCCGCTAACGTCAAAGGAGCAAGCTCCTTATCTGTTCGCTCGACTTGCATGTATTAGGCACGCCGCCAGCGTTCGTCCTGAGCCAGGATCAAACTCTCCATAAAAGAAATTTGATTAGCTCAAATTGTTTTGCTGGCATCAATTTTGATGTCCAAAATTTTGTTTCGTTCACTAACGAAGTTAGCTAGTAAAAACTATATTGATTACGTTTTGCTTGTTCAGTTTTCAAGGTTCATTTTGCTAGCTACTTAATAAGTAACTTTTTATAATTTAACATACATTCAATATGATGTCAACTATTATTTTCTTTCTGTATGTTGTTCGCTTGTTTCGTAACAACGTGTTTAAATATATCATCTCACATTATAGTTTGCAAGTGTTTAATTGAAATAAAACTATTCAGTCAATAGTATGATAGTAGTTTCTTCTATATTATTAAGTGCCAGGCACTCAAACAATTTTAAATAAAAAAAGCTCCACTTAGTTTTCACTAAGCAGAGCCCATTTCGGCCTTACATTATCGAACCCAGATAAAGTACGCAAGGAATACGAAGAATAATCCGTACATCATTGGGTGAATTTCTTTTTTACGACCTGCTAAAAGCATTGTTACTGGGTAGAATACGAAACCAATTGCGATCCCTGTTGCAATGGAATAGCCAAGAGGCATCATTAAAACAGTGAAGAACGCTGGAACTGCAATTTCGAATTTATCCCATTCAATTAAACGTAGTGACGAAACCATTAACACACCGACGATAACAAGTGCTGGTGCTGTTACAGCTGAAGTAACAACCGCAAGTAATGGTGAGAAGAATAGTGCTACTATAAATAATACAGCAGTAACAACTGCAGCAAAACCTGAACGAGCACCGGCTGCTACACCAGAAGTTGATTCTACATAAGCAGTAGTTGTTGAAGTACCAAATAAAGAACCAATTGTTGTTGCTAGTGCATCTGCCATAAGTGCACGGCTTGCACGTGGTAATTTATCGTCTTTTACTAATCCAGCTTGTGTTGCCACAGCCATTAATGTGCCGGCTGTATCGAAAAAGTCAACGAATAAAAATGTTAATACAACAACTAAAAATTTAACGTTTATTAACGAACCGAAGTCATGAATAATTGGGTTAAGTGCAACCATAAATGTTGAATCTACACTTGGGATCGATGCTACAACAGCTTCAGGAGGTGCAATAACACCCGTAATCATACCAACGATTGCTGTAATAACCATTCCTAAGAAAATACCGACGCTACGGAATTTAAGGATTAGGATGATTGAAATAATAATGCCGAATACTGCTAAAAGAGTTGAACCTGTAAATGCTCCTAATGTTACTAAAGTTGCTGGACTATCAACTACAATGCCAGCTCCTTGTAACCCTACAAATGTAATAAATAAACCAATACCAGCTGACACAGCATATTTAAGTTGTGCTGGAATTGCATTAATAACTGTTTCACGAATACCTGTTAATGAAAGGATAATAAATATAATCCCCGAGAAGAACACACCTGTTAAACCAGTTTGCCAAGGAATGCCATACGTCCCTACTACCGTGAAGGCAAAGAATGCATTTAACCCCATACCTGGCGCCAATGAGATTGGGAATTTAGCGAAAATACCCATAATCAAAGAACCGACTGCTGCTGCTAATGCTGTTGCCACGAAAACAGCACCTTTATCCATTCCCGCACTTTCCAGAATCCCTGGGTTAACAGCTAAAATGTATGCCATAGCTAGGAATGTTGTAATACCGCCAATTATTTCGCGGCGATAATTAGTACCTAATTCATCGAACATGAAATATTTTTTCATTTTAAAAATATCCTCCGTATTGTCGTCTTCAATATCGAAAACAAAAAAGACACGCTGACTATTCTACTAGTCGCATGTCTACGATACATTTCATCACTAATAATGTGTGAAATAAATTAGTTATTATACATCCGTATAAAAACTAAAATCGTAGTCAAGTTATTTACGGTAACTTGGTAGAAACTCACGGGCCATATTCCCGACATTATACGACGACTTATTTACTTTACAATCGTAATATATCATTTCGTTTTTTAGATTTCAACCCCATTTCCGAACATTTCTTATAAAAAAAATACGAAAGTTCGTGTAAAATACGGTATTATTGTTCTGATTTTGTAAAAACAGCGTAAAAAAACAGGAAAAATACTAACTTATACAAGTTGCTTTTCCTGTTTTTTATTTACGATTAAAGGCTATAATCGACCATTTTGCATTTGTTTTGAAAAAGTGAGCTTTTCAAATGTATGTAAATATGTCAAAGGCTTTTATATCGAATTACTCACCTAACTCCTACACAATAAGAAGTACTTAGGCAATAAATACGAAACCACCGAACATATTACGCAAGAGCTCCCATTCTCATTTCCATCATTATCCTTACTTCTCTACTCGACTCTCTAATAATTGAATTCTTTTTTCTAATTTTTGTTTCCAATCCATCGCTAATGCATCTACTGCTTGAATACGTTTCATCGCAAGTGCGTTGTTGTTTTCAAAATATACTTCATTGCAATGTAAAACCGATATACGAGCAGGGTGTCTTTCAACTATTTCAATTTTTGAGTCTACACATATTGTTCCCTCACTTAGTACACGTGCTAGGAAGCCTGTATAACCTGTTTCAATTAATCGTTTAAGTAATGTGTCAGCCTTTGTATATTTATCAATCGTACTACACGGAATACGTCCTTGCGTAATTTGAATGACTGCATCACCAATTTTATAAATATCTCCAATACAAACATCCGCTTCAAGCATATTTGTTACCGTTAAGTTCTCACCGAATGCTGCTGCTGGCAATGCCTTACCAAGTTCCTTTTCCCATTGTTCGTAATGCTCCGCAGGATATAGACAAACAGCGCGATCAGGTCCACCATGATGCTTTTTATCTGCCACATCATCTCCCTCAAATCCACGAGTAGCTAAATAAACTTCGTGCACTTTCCGTTTTTCAATCCCTGTAATCATTGATCGCCCTTTACTATAGTCCAATTCTTTCGGCATACCAACAGCAAGTGTATAAATCGTCGCTATACTTTTCTCCATTTTAATCCCCCTAAATTAAACAACAGCGTAATCATTTTACATAAATTCAGTTTACTATATCCAACGCTTTGCCAGCAATTTTGCCCTCACTACGTTAGTTTATATCATATAAATATTTCCAGTTAAAAATGACCAGAAAAGTTCTATTGTTACGTCACTTGGTGCACATCAGACAACTAAAAAAAGCCCTAAAAACCCTGTGTTACTAGGGCTTTTAGGACTCTTGCTATTAGCTATTATTCCCACTCAATTGTTGCTGGTGGCTTAGAAGTAATATCATACAGCACGCGGTTTACGTGTTTTACTTCGTTTACTAGGCGTACAGAAATTTTTTCTAGAACATCCCAAGGGATACGTGCCCAGTCAGAAGTCATACCGTCGATAGACGTTACTGCACGGATACCGATTGCGTAGTCATACGTACGAGCATCGCCCATTACACCAACTGAACGGATATCAGGTAATACCGTGAAGTATTGCCAAATGTCAGGGCAATTAATTTTATATATAAGTTAAACTTCTATTTAATTTCAACTTCTAAATAGTAGCACGTTTTTCATAAAAAATCTAGATTATTAATAAGGAAACTAGTCATTATGGGTCAACAAACTATCATTATATTTACAAAATGCACTCGAAAGAGTGCCCTGTTTTATTGCTTGTTGCGTAAGGTATGGATTGCGATGTCGTGTTCTAAAATCTTATCAGTGATGTATTTCAATGTATTAGATAGTTGTTCATCTGAATCTTGCTGTAGCTTCACGGTATGTTCAACCATTTCGACAAGACTGTCAATTTTGCCTTTCACTTCAGCCATTTCTTGCTTCATACCAACCATTTCGAATTTCATTTCAGCCATTTCAGCTTTCAATTCTTGCTTCATTTCGTCCATGCCTTTAGTGATGTTTTGAAGCATTTCAATAATTAAGTTTTCGTTTGTGTTTGTCATTTTGACCACTCCTAAGATGTTTTTATTTCATGTCTCGCATTAAATGAAGTGCTTATCTTGTTGTTCCTCTATCTATTCAGGAAACTTTAATCTTTCTAGCATTTCAGCGTACTGTGCTTTTCGGTTCTTTTCACGTTGTATTTCTTCTTCAGCTAGTTGACTGATTCTATCAAGACTTTTGTCGATTGAATCAAATTGTTTGTGCATGTCGTCAAAGTGCTTATCCAATGAATCAAAGCTTTCATTCATTGAATCAAAGCCTTCATTTATTTTACCTTGTAAAGCCTGTAGCATGTCCATAATCGCTTTTTTAGCTTCATTGTCGTTCATATCATCCATTGTTAATTTCCCCTTTCAGTCGGAATAAAAAGGCACTCATTTGAATGCCTTGTTTTACTTCTTGTCTATTACATTTAAAATCATGCTGTGCTTGCCAACTTCACCAGCTAGGTAATTAATATACCCTGCATGTTTAGCTGTTTTCTGTGTGATAGTGTCAACATTTTCAACTACTCTATTGTGTTCTTCCGTAGAAACCTGTTTGAACTCATTTACTTCAATTCGTAGTTCTTTGATTTCCTTTTCCAGCCCATCAAAGCGTTTGTCCATTGCATCAAAGCGTTGGTTCATGTCTTGGTTCATTTCATTCATTTTAGCTTGCATACCTTGAAGCATTTCCATCATTTGTGTAAGTTCGTTTGTGTTGTTTGTCATTTTAGTACACCTCAGTATATTCAACTTCATCCTAATGAGTAGCTTCTTGGATTAACTTTTCCTTCAATAAATTTATATCCTTATTTTCTTCCGTAGAAGTACAATATTCAAAATTACATCATCAGTAGCTTCATCCCTGACATTGAAGTCAAGGCAATTTAATAATATAGAAAACATCTTTAAGGAAGGTTAGCCAACTGGTCGTTATCTGATGTATTTTCTAAATATTCAGTTTCATTGTAAATGCTTATGTTCATAGTTTAATTTATTGTAGTAAAGTAGCGTCAGTTATCACTACCATCTTTTCTAATGATTCAAGTTTGATTTCGACTACCCTAAGACGCTGGTGTACTTCAGCAACTTCTTTCTTCAATTCTTTAATCTCGCCTTTCAAGTCTGTTTTCATTACACCTATATCTGTAGAAATTTCTTGAAGTCTCTCGATAATCTTTAATGTTTCAATTGCCATATTCCAACACCTCTAAACATGTATTTTAAGTATATATTAATTATGTATTAGTCATATTTTAACATGGGTTGTAGCATAATAACATGGGATTTAAGTGCTGTTTGACTAGAATAAAATGTATAACAATGCAAAAAAAATCCCCTACCAGTTCATAACGAACTAATAGGGTGACAACTATGGGGGCATAGCTGGTAATAAAACAATCTGAAGATGGCTGAAGTCTTCAGATTGCTACTAGATTGTAAAGTCTTTTAATTTCGCAACACTGTAAGGATTGCTTACCACAATTGAGACGTACCATTCAATTAAAGTTTCGTAGGTAGTCCCACGTAACCCATTATCTACGGCTGTAATTTCACCAGCCTGAATACCAGTTACTGCATCAGGACCAAGTGACATTGCATAGATAGCGTTGTCAGGCAAGAATGCATCTTCTACAACTGCAATTCGAACATCTCCGAAGCGTTGCACTGGACGTCCGAAGGCATCTTGTGAAGGTTCAATGAAGGCTTTCTGTGCCATGAATAGCTGATTCAATTTACGTCTTGTACGCTTATTCATAAAGATAACGCTAGCATTTCCCTGAACCTTATCTAACAGCTGGTGGATTAATCCTGTGTGTAATGGGAAGCCACTAGCATCAACTACCTGTGTAGCGTCCATTCGCTTATTTAAGCCGTCAAACTCCATAGGGTTTACAGATGAATCACCGTGGAAGAAAGTCTGTGTAAAGTGGTTGGCAATAGCCTTTGCCTTGCTTACTGTGGCTTCAGCACGTACATTGTTTAGATTTCCAGTCAATTCAATATAACGGTCAACTTCAACCTTTGAACCTAGTCTGCGTAGTTCCTCGAAGTGTTCCGAATTGGTAGGGTTCTCAACAATATATTCTTCATTTACTGCACGAAAAGTTGCACCACCGTCTGTTTCTTCACGGATAAAGCCATACGTAGCACCAAAAATCGTTTCGAATGGCAATACTTCTAATACAGCTGATTCACGTGCAATCGTTTGGATGATACCTTTCTTCATTGGGTTGCTTGTTAAGTAGCTAGCTTCAGTAAGTGTAATTCCTGGCATATAAAATCAATCTCCATTTCTTTGTAAGTTTTTTGCAATGAAAAAAGCCAACTGGATTTCATCAGTTAGCTTTGTTGGGGTGCATGGGTGCACTAATATTTGGTTGTTTTAAAGGTTGTTTTCTACTTCATGAATCGAAACTGTTGCACCAGCACCTAAAATCTCCATTTTGTATGGCAGATAGACGTTAGGTTGCTTTCCTAAATCCACTAAGAAGCTTTGCAGTAGTCCTTCTTCTTTAATTGCAGAATCATACTGTTCACCTAAAATTGAAAGCTTTTGCAGATATTCACTCTTTGCTTCTGCAATGCCTTCTTTAATTGCTTGTATTTCCTCTTGCTGTGCCTTATTCATTTCTGCTTTGTTAGATTGAATCTCCGCAATCACGGCATTTACATCTTCGGTCTTATACAATTCAATTTGTTTCATTTCAAGCTGGATAGATTGAATTTTATCAGTCATAGATGTCACAACTTGCTTCTGTTCCTCATACGTTTGTTCAGAAACTTGCTGAAGCAATGCTAGTTTGTGATAATCCTTTAACTTTATTTGTTCATCCTGAAGGTGTAGCTGTAGCTGAACCAACTCTTCTTGTTTACGTTCCAATGCAAGTTCATAGCTTGTGGATGCATCGGAAGCTTTGTTCAACAAGCCAGCCACTATTTTCTTTATATTTTTCATAGTATCTATTCCCCTTTTTGAATATAAATCTTCAATTGTTCAATACCTAGCCCTTCTTCATAAGCCTTCCCAGCAATTGTGTCTTGCGTTCTTCCACACTCATAGCATTGGAAGTCCCAGATGAAGTTTTAGTCAATCCTAATCGTTCCATTTGAATGCGTTTGTCATTCTCTGCTAAATACCCGAATACATCCATAAACAACTCTGTTTCTTTAATAGTAGGATTTTCTTTATAAGGAATCTTCAAGATGTGTTTTTTCATTTGCTGAAATGCATCCTTTTCATCTGCTGGTATAACAAGATTCTGTATATCTGCCATGTACTTTATGAAGGAAGGAATTTCGAGAAAATCATACCATGTATTTGTGCTGATTCTATTTGCTTTACAGAAACCAGCTATGGTATGCCCTTCCAGCATCTTTGCACGGGTGTACTGTTGTGCAAGTGCTACATGCCTATCTGTTAAATCAGGGGGCATGGGAACAGTCTTTAATAACTTTTCATCGTATATGGTCATACTAACTCACCTCCAGCACTTCAATTTGAACTGTTTTTTTACTTTTTACGGTGGCATCTTTTAGCAATCGCTTTTGTAATTTGTCTGTGTAGTAGCTGGTTTCTAGGATTGTATTCAACCAGTACAAAGCCAACTTCTTGTTAGGGTGCTTATAATTTAATTCACGCTGAACATCTTCCAAAGTGGTAATTAATCTTGCCTTGTTCTGCTTGCCATATGATTTGAAAGTTTTCAGGTGTTCTTGTAAGTCTGAATGCACCGAATTAGCCTGATACTTGAATGTGATTTCACGGGCTTCAGCAATCGCTGAAGTAAGTTTGCTATTCACGTGAGAAGAATCATATTTACTCTTTCCAATGGTGGAAATAAGGTACTCAATTTTTGTTTGTAGTGTCATGGTTGTTCACCAGCTTTCGTTTTTAATACTGCTTGTGCTTTTGCTGATTCAGCTACTAACTGCTGAAGCACCATCAGGTCAAGTTCCGTTATGCCGATTTCCTTTGCAAGTTCTTTCATACGTTCAGCAACTTTTGCTGGAATCTCAATAGTGCCAATTTCATAACAAGCAATCGTACTCTGTGATTTGCCGAGTAGTTGCCCTAATCCAGTTTGATTCAGTCCATAAAAGCCCCGTAATATGCGAAATAGTGTAATGTTCATTTTTTTCAAGCCCCCTTTTATACTCTTTGTGCTGATAATTTATTAGTCATAAGGCAATAGAAAAAGGACAACCCTGAAGGTTGCCCGTTAGTCTAATATGTAGTAGTGAATGGCTGATTCAACTAAATGCTTTATGCTTAGGTTTCTCTATATATAGGGTTCGTGAAAAGGGGCATTTGTAAGACACCGATTCAAAAGATGGTGGTTTGTACCCATGACATACAACTGGTACACCACTGGGGAAAACACAGGAAAACTTACAGTACAAAAAATTAGAAAAAAATTTAATGTTGGATATCCCATATATCAGAATCACTATTTATGAATGCCCCCCCTTGGAATTTTCAGGACATAAGTGCAATAGATGCGATTTACAACAAGCGTTCAGACGGATTCAGGTGGGTACTTATACGTTTAGAAGGATTTCACTTGCTTACAAGTCACTTTCACGGTAGTTACAAGAAGGGATTCTGGTGGATAGAAGGCATTCAGGTCACTTACTGAAAAGGTACTTAAAATATAGGGTGCTAAAAATAGGATATCCATTTTTAATACACTAAATTAATAAAAAGAGTACCCCTGTCCCCCGTGTACCCCCTATCAATATTTATTATTAATTTATTTTTGAACATTAATATTCAAGCATACAATTTACTTCGTTTGTATGAAAATGATACTTATTAAAAATGCATTCCTTCTTCATATGGAGTACGAATGTGCATGTGGATATGGGTAGTAATAGGCCGTGGCTGATAGTAGCGTAACTCTATTAAATAAAGCACACCCACCGTCTAAAAGTTACAACTTCAGGACACCCAACAAAGACAACCCAAAACTTCTAAAAATAATACTTTACATTATCTAAAAGTTAGTCTAGAATTCATTGTACATAAGTCCTTTAGACTTTAAGACTGAAAAAGGAAAGTGATACATATGGAAATTATAGGATATGCAAGAGTTTCAACAAAGGGACAAGATTTGACTAATCAAATTGAAGTATTAAAGGAATACGGCTGTGAAAAGATTTTTATGGAGAAGGAAAGTGGTGCAAAGTCTGATAGACCAGAACTGAAGAAAGCACTGGAATATTTACGTGAAGGCGATAAGCTGGTAGTTCATAAATTGGATAGGCTAGCACGTTCTACATTTGACCTTTTAAAGATTGCTGAAGATTTAGAAGCACGTGGAATTGGGCTAGTATTCATTAAAGAAGGCATTGATTTCACTACACCTAATGGAAAGCTAATGCTTACAATGCTAGGTGCTATTGCTACATTTGAACGGGATTTAATCAATGAAAGAACGTCTGAAGGTAGAGAACGGGCAAAGGCAAAGGGTACACATATGGGGCGTGTTGGACAAGATGAAAAGCAAGTAAAGAAAGCATTGTCACTCTTTCAGGATAGGGGCAATAATGGGTTATCAGTTAATGAGATTGCAAAAATGACTGGTGTACCCCGTTCAACCATATATGCAAAGGCTAAAGAACTGGTTTGATTACACTGGTTCTTTTTTTACTTCTTTGTTCAGGTACACTTCAGGAACACACCCCATCTAAGCCCACACACTTCATTTTAACAGGCTTCATTTATTCTCCAATATGAACATATGAACCGCTAGAACGCCTTCAGTGACGGGCTACAATCGTTATAAATTGCCTGTAAAAGAAGATAGGCACTCATTTTCGTTTACGTCCACGGGGTGCATTATATGGGAATTTCAGCTGTATTTTCACCAGTCATTCCACTGATATACAGTCACATTTATGACACAGATACCTAACACTTTCAGCACCATCAATAATTTCAGCCATTCACATTTCAAAAGCAGCTACATTAAATTTTTTATACAAATAAATTTTAACAAGTACCAAGTACCCCACTTCCCTTACGGTATCTGAAAATTAATATTCAATATTTAGCCTAATAGTTCAAGGTCAAAACATCAGCCGAAACTTGTTTCGTCTGCACTAAATCATCACTGTATCTTTTCATTGTTAGCTGAAGAAATATACGTACTACTTTTCAGATAGCATTTTTTCATTTTAGCGTGGAAGTGCTTTTCTTCCACGTGCGAAGCATCTTCTTTGTTCTTTTTTATACTCTTCTCTTTTAAAGGGAATTTGCTACAAACCCAGTCATATCAAGGGTTTCAGCAAACGTTTACTAAGCAGTGAAAGTAAAGATTTTTTTCAACATCAAATTACTTGTCTGAATATCCCCATTTCCTTGTTTAAAGGTATGAAGAAACATTTACGAAATCGGGGGAATATCACCATGAATCTAATCAATCCAGTACGACAACTAAACACTCCAACAATCAAAGTCATTGATTCAATTATGGGAAGTGGGAAATCCAGTTGGGCTATCCATCACATGAACAATGCACCAGCACGGCAAAAATTCATCTACATAACACCATTCACGGATGAAGTGAAACGTATCATTTCAGATTGTACCAGTAGAGAATTTGTTCAGCCATCAAATGAAGATGGCACAAAACTTGAAGATATTAAACGCCTGATTTCTGAAGGTGCTGATATTGCTTCAACTCATTCGTTATTCCAGCGTGTGGATGCGGAACTATTAGACTTATTAGCAAGCGAAAACTATACACTTATTTTGGATGAAGTAATGAATGTAATTGCACCATTAGAAGAATATACAAAGTCCGATTTACGGCTATTATACAGTGAAGGAATTATAAAGGTGGATGATGGGGGTTTTGTACGCTGGAATAAGCCTGAATACGATAGCGATGACGGTTATTTCACTAAAATACGCAACCTTGCTAACGCTGGAAATTTGATGATGTATGAGAATGATGAAGGGCAACCCGTTGTCTTGTATTGGACATTTCCAGCAGAATCTTTCCATTGTTTTGATGAAATTTATTTACTGACATATTTATTTGATGGGCAAATTCAACGGGCATATTTTGACCTGTTCAGAGTTCAATATAATTATCATTCTGTTGCCAACATTGAAGGCACATATCAGCTAACTGAATACAACCAATATCACAACGAACAGCTTGCACATATCAGGGACAACATTAATATTTACACACCTTCACCAGCTGATAGAAAGGATATGAACAAAGTTGGCGATAAGCGTATAGATTTCAGCATGAGTAATTTGCGAACAAGAACCAAACAAACAGCAATAAAAAAGGTACTCAAAGATAACGCTTATAATTTCTACCGCAATAAATGCAAGGTTTCAACGGATGAAGTCATGTGGACAACATTCAAAGAATTTCAAGATACATTAACACCAACGGGTCTGAAAAATTCCTTTGTTTCCGTGAATTGTAGGGCTACCAATCAATATCAAGATAAATCTGTATGTATTTATCTAGCAAATCGTTTTATGAATCCAGTAACAAAGAATTTCTTCTTTAAGCATGGCGTTCAGGTTGATGAAGATACTTTTGCCCTTTCTGAATTGCTTCAGTGGCTGTTTAGAAGCCGTATCAGACATGGGCAACAAATAAACGTATATATCCCATCAAAGCGTATGAGAACACTTCTGACTGACTATTTGGAAGGGGACTTGTAGTATGGCAAATAGCATATATAACGTAAAACTCACTGATAAGGATGTTTACAAAATCCTATATCTAAACAAGGTTAAAAAGCTTCTTCCTTATCAGATAGAAAAACAATTTCCAGTATCAAAGGCAACAATTAAAAAAATCGTAAATGGCAAAAGCAGAAAAGACTGTTACTATTCATTTATGGACTACATGGAACGCCATCCAAGAAAAATAAAGAAGCTATTTCCTGACCTTACACAACAACAATTAAACGGTATGGAAAAAGAGTCGAAGGGGAAATCTGAAGGATAGGATATTCAAATTCCAATAAGCCCACCGTTTCAAGAAAGCCCATCAACTAAAGGTGGGCTTTTCTTATTTTTCCAGGTTTTTCTACCCTAAATTTACCTCAATAATACAATTAACACCAATGCCCTATCAGCTATGCAATGTGTGGTAAAAATTGTGCCTTGCGATACAGTTGCAAAATGAATACCATTAACATTGTTTGTAGAAAGGTTTGGTGAAAATATATGAATTTAAAAACTGCTAAGGAAGTTATTAAAGAACTACATGTAACAATGAAGTCAAATATGAGTTCAGAAGAAAGAATGAACTTGGAGGTTTTACTTATTGAATATTATGTAGACGAAATAGTTAAACAAGAAAGCATAGAAACACTTCAAGGAACAGCTTTAAATTAAAATCCCATATTGCGATAAAAAAAGCATTCTATATACTTGTTTAAAAAGGGGAACGAAGGTGGCTGTTAATGGTTGATAACAAAAATTCTTTATACGGTGAATTATCGTTAGAAATGTTAGCAGGGTTTTATTATCATATTAGCAAAAATATAGAGAATGGAATTTTGTCTAATTCTATGTACCACGAGATAGATTTAATTAAACAAGTAGCTAAAAGAAAAGGTGTCTCATTGACATACTTATATAAGCAGGGTTCACTTCTAAAATGATATATTAAGTGTTATTCCATATTTCCACATTCATAAATAATACATTTCAAACCCAAGCTAATATAGGGTGATAGCAAATGCATGATACCGTTTTTTATTTAAAATCCTTAAATTCTCCACATGGAATAGGAATATTATTCTTAACTGGAATTGGTCTAATCATTTTATTGTGCTAGTGGTTATATAAAGGCGTAGACAAACAGAACTAATGTTTTCCCATATACAGACTCCAAAAGATTGATTTTACGGGCATATATTACTTCCGAGTAACTTAAAACATGCCCGTATGATTCTGTATTCTTGCAATTAACGTATCAACAACTTTTTCGGCTGGTAAAGCGTGTGGAAGTGCTTGAACGTATGAAAGGGTTGTTACTACTTCCAGCGTTAGAAATGGCGACACTGAAGCAAGTTGCAACGTTTTATGATGTTAGCGAAGATGTAATTAAATTTTTAGTTCATAATCACAAAGACGAAATTATTTCAGACGGGTTTGTCACATACAGGAAAGATGAAGTTATTGATTCTTTAAAGGTAGATGTTCTATCTTTTACAAACTGGTAGAGGGAAAACAATCGTTACAGTGTTAGGTGGGGGTGAAATAACTATTCCTTCACGTGGCTTACGGCTATTTCCAAAACGTGCGATTCTACGTGTAGGAATGCTATTGCGAAATTCAGAAATTGCAAAGGAAGTTAGAACACAGCTATTTCCGATGGCTACACAGCCAAAAATGGTAAAGAATTAAAAGAGTTCATGCAATAATCATAAAAAACAAAGTCGAGTTCCAGTATGTTAAGGAATCGACTTTTCTTATTGAATCTTATTGAATTAAAGCACTTGTTAGTTGAATAATAAATGAATCTTAAATTGCTTTAATAATCTCTACTCTATTTCCAAAAGGGTCTCTAAACTCAAAACGTTCAAAATTTGGAATTGGTACTGAATCCAATATTTTTATATCATTTTCCACCAATACTCTCCTCCAATATGATACATCTTCTACTTGGTATGCTAAGTGGGCTTTCGTTGTTAATCTATCAAAGCCATCTTCTGTTCCTACATGTATCTCTTTATCATCAACTTGTAACCAAAAGCCCCCTCTCCCTTGAAGTGAAACGGGCTTTTCAATTTCTTCTAATCCTAACACATTACAATAAAATTTCTTACCTTCTTCTTCAGCACCTTTCGGAATAGTTATCTGTGCATGATGTAATCCAAGAATCATATAGATACCCCCTGAGTATTAAAACTATTTCTTTTCATTATTATAGTACTAAACGATATATATAAGTAAATAATGGAATATTTATGTAAATTTATAATTATTTCTTATTAAAATAACTGGGCAGTTTAGTTGAATAGCAACAACAGCCATAAAGAAAGAATCGTAAGGAACTTAAAAGCCCTTCTGATTCCATTTAACAAACTCGGTTTTTGCAAATATACTGTCTATTGGTCCATCATCATTTTTTATAAACAGACTGTCTAAATGGTCTTTAACTTTTGAATACTCCTTTATCAGTGCTATTCCCATATAAGTTTTAATAAATTGGTTGACTAACTGATGCTTGTTATAGCGATTTTCATTTTTTTCATAAAAATCAGCCATCTTACATCCTAATTCAATTGGGTATATCTTCATAGAATTTTGTCCACCGTCTACTAAAGTAACGCAAAACATAAAAAACTTTGTCACTTCACCAGTAAAATACTCCAGCTTTTCATCTGTAACTTTATCCAACATTTTCACTCCCACTCACCCATAATAGATTCCCTAAAGATATATCCTTACAGGTAGATACTTCTCTTTTAATCTGTCACTTGTACTAATTTATCTTCAACTACTTTCAATACAGGACTTTCAAATGCTTTACGTATATACTCGTAATCTTCTTTTAATTCATCAAATGATTCAGCAGGCATTATTTCACCCCACGCATAAGGCTTATCGTTTTCATCATAATGAACTTCACATATCTCAAAGTATGGTTTGTTCTGTTTATTAGTAAATTCAACAACTCTATAATTCCAGTACATAAATGCCCTCTCCTTCATAAATAAAAACATATACACCTATATCTTAATTTGAATCCTTAATGAAAGTACAATCTTATTTTTCTAACATTACGTTATATCGTATAACGATAGTACATGAGACAAATCGACTGCACAACCTTGTCACAATTATAAATCCACTTCATTAAATCTCACTTTCAGTAAAATAACTCTTTACAGTTTTAACAGTTCCCTTCACCATGAAACCGAGATATGGAAAACGGCTGGTGCAAAAAATGATTGCCTACGTTTCAGAAAACTAAATTAATAGAATCTGAAACATAGACAAACATCTGCATTATGTATTTTCATGAAACGTCAATTATGGTTTCCGTATGTATGCCCTTGTTTAAATGCGTGATTTCTCACAATACACCTACTGCACTACTATTGCCCCCATGAGTTCATACAATCCGTTAAATAGCGTTCTTGCTATAAAACGTTAATACATATCCAACTATTGTGGAACTCTGTAAAATCGTATTCTATGGTGTATCTTGCGTTGCCGTAACAACTCAATACTTCCACTCCTGACCGATTATGTGCGTCAACCACATTCAGATACCCAAGCCAACAAGGAAGCTTTTAGTGATATCCTAGACGTTTGTGTGCGATGGGAACGTCATAACCTGTCAAGTTTAGTTTCAATTGGTGTTACTAGGTTTCCACCAATGAGTTTTTGCTAAAAAAGGCAATAGCAAAATAGGCCTTTGCATTTTAACTTTTTTTCAAGTAAAATAAAGGCAATATAACTCATATTCAGTTATCGATTGTTGGTCGATTTGTTAATGGGTTCGCACTACTATGTCACAAAACATATAGTGCACTTCTTCAAGAGGGTGTTCCTAGCACTCTCTTTTTTCTTTTTATAGTCGTACTTTGTTTAAAGGTGACTTTATTCTCCCTATTTGTAGTATGGTTTCTTCTTCTAATCCTCGTAAATAGTTAGACGTAATTTGGGTATCATAATGCCCCATTAGACGGCTAAGGCTATAGATGTCTGTACCATTCCTTAATTGCTTATGTGCGAAATAATGGCGACAATCGTGTGGTGAACACCTTACTTCTTTCCTAACACCAGCATTTTTACAATGTTCTTTCAGAATTTTATTTATCCTAGACCTTGATAATCTTTCAGCTGATTGGTCTAAGAAGTAATAGTCTGCTATCTCTTCAGGATGCTTATTTTTGAATCGTAACTTTTTTAACGCTTCGTACTTCCGCATATATCTTCTCATAATACGTGATACATAAATTAACCGTTGTTTCGAACCTTTACCGTGAATGACAATGTGCTTACTAGTAACATCTTGTACTTTAATGTCACACAATTCGCTAACACGAATGCCTGTATCGAATAAAATGATAAGAATCAACTTGTCACGTACATTTGAATACGTATACTCCTTTACATCACGTAAAATCCGTTTCACTTCTTCGTCATTAAAAGTATGAATGATTTTACGTTCCTCTTTTAAATTCTTAATCCTTCTCATCGGATTGTCCGTTTCATCAAGAAACTCTTCTTCAACTAGGTCATTAAAAAACACCCTTAGCGTGGCTATACTACCGTTGATTGTAATTGCCTTCTCTTTACCTAACTCCTGACAAAAACGAATGTATCGCTTAATATGAATGGTTTTAACACCTTCAATTTCAGTGATGTTAAACTGTTCTTCCATGTAGTCTTTCCAGCGGTTTAAACGATACCTACAAAGTGCAATATATTCCTTCTTCCGTTCCTGAACCTGTTGATTCAATTCAAAATCATCTATCAGTTCCATAATTTTAACCAATAAAAAAACTCCCCCCTATTTTAGTCGCTGAAACTAAATAGAAGAGAGTTTAAATTTACATATAAATAGTTGCACGTTAGAAGTGATTTCACTAACTAAGAATACAAGATAAACGTTGATACATCAACATTTACAGCGTATAAACAACCTTATAATTCACAAGGTCATTCCCACTCAATTGTTGCTGGTGGCTTAGAAGTAATATCATACAGCACGCGGTTTACGTGTTTTACTTCGTTTACTAGGCGTACAGAAATTTTTTCTAGAACATCCCAAGGGATACGTGCCCAGTCAGAAGTCATACCGTCGATAGACGTTACTGCACGGATACCGATTGCGTAGTCATACGTACGAGCATCGCCCATTACACCTACTGAACGGATATCAGGTAATACCGTGAAGTATTGCCAAACGTCGCGTTCAAGGCCAGCTTTTGCGATTTCTTCACGTAAGATGAAGTCAGATTCACGAACAATTTCAAGTTTTTCTTCTGTTACTTCACCAAGTACACGAATACCTAAACCAGGACCTGGGAATGGTTGACGCCAAACGATTTTTTCGTCAAGACCAAGCTCTAAGCCAAGTGCACGAACTTCGTCTTTAAATAATGTTTTTAATGGCTCAATCAATTTGAACTGCATGTCTTCTGGAAGACCACCTACGTTATGGTGAGATTTAATTGTTTGAGCAGTAGAAGTACCAGATTCAATGATGTCTGTGTATAAAGTTCCTTGTGCAAGGAAATCCATACCTTCTAGTTTTGAAGCTTCTTCATCGAACACGTAAATAAACTCGTTACCGATAATTTTACGTTTTTTCTCTGGATCAGACACACCTGCAAGTTTGTCCATGAAGCGTTGACGTGCATCAATCTTAATTAGGTTCATATCGAAATCTTCCGTGAAAGTTTTCATAACCTGTTCAACTTCACCTTTACGGTTTAAGTTGTGGTCTACGAACATACATGTAAGTTGATCACCAATTGCTTTATGAATAAGTACTGCAACAACAGAAGAGTCTACTCCGCCTGAAAGTGCACATAATACTTTTTTATCGCCAACAATTTCGCGAATTTTTGCGATTTCAATTTCGATAAAGTTTGCCATTGACCAATCGCCTTTAGCACCACAAATATCGAATACGAATTGACGTAGTAAATCGTTACCGTATACAGAGTGACGAACTTCTGGGTGGAATTGTACTGCATATAATTTACGTTCTACGTTTGCCATAGCAGCAATAGGGCATGATGCACTTGTTGCGATGATTTCAAAGCCAGCAGGTACTTCTGTTACGTGGTCGCCATGGCTCATCCAGACGATTTGTTCTGTTGGTAATTCACCGAATAATTTATTTGTAGCAGTCACTTGAATTTCCGCTTTACCGTATTCACGTGTTTCAGCGCCTTCAACTTTACCGCCTTGAGTATAAGCCATTAATTGCATACCATAGCAAATACCTAGGATTGGTAAGCCTAATTCAAAAATGGCTTGATCTACATGGAAAGCATTCTCATCATAAACTGAGTTAGGACCGCCAGAAAAGATGATACCTGTTGCGTTCATTTCTTTAATTTCTTCTGCTGTAATCGTATGTGGATGTAATTCACTGAAGACACCGAACTCACGAATACGACGCGTAATTAATTGGTTAAATTGGCTACCGAAGTCTAGAACGACGATTTTTTCTTGCTCTTTTAATAAAGGGCTTGCTGACAATATTTCCACCTCTTCTTGTATTTTTAAAGGACGTTTTCATAGGTTCAAAGAAAAACGCGTATGAAAGTAAAAAAACTTCCTACGCGTCCATAAGTTCATGATTTATAAAGGGGAATGCGTAACAAAGAAAAGTGATTTATAAAAACTCCTCACCTAACCAAAACATTCACCTTCATAGAGAAATCATTTACGGTGATTTCGTAGAAACATCCGAACCCTATTTTCGAACTTATATGAAAGCCATCCTAATCATATATAATTTTTTTCATTTTACTCTTTGTGCCCATTAAAATCAACTGATAGTGCGATTGATTAAATATTCCCAACTTTCTCTCAGTTTAACGTAGTCAACATTCTGCGTATTCTTGCTATAAATATGTTGCTCGTATATCGCTGTTAACTTCCGCATTTCTTCCGTTTCTAAAGCGGCATCCACCCGTTCAGCAAACACTCGTAATGTCTCGCCATCTTTTCGACGTAAGCCAATACGTACTAATTGTTTCGTTAATGCCTGATAAGATGAATCAAAGCTCGTCCAATCCGCTTCTTTTTTACGATAGGCACGCACATGCATTTTAGGAATCCATGTTTTTCGTTGTACAAATAATGTCACACCAATAATTATTAGCAGAACAATGAGTGCCAACCAAACATATTTTAATGTTTTTATCCACGTCCATACACTATCAAAACTAAATGCTGACTGGGTAGTTGTTTTCTTAGTTGGTTGGTCTTTCTTTTGTTGTTGCTCTGTTTTTTCTTCTGGTTGCAGTTCCTGTTCTTGCTGAGGAACATCTCGTTGCAAATCATAATTGATATTAACATTCCCAGAAAAACCAATTGTAGGTTCAAATTCTATCCAGCCTGTACCTGGAACATACGCCTCTACCCATGAATGCGCATTATCATTTGTTATCGTATATTTACGATAACCATCAGATACTCCACCTGCATTACCTGGTGCAAAACCCTTCACCCAACGGGCAGGAATACCAATAGACCGAAGCATAACGACCATTGATGTAGAGAAATTATCACAGTACCCTACTTTCGTATCGAACAGAAATTGATCTACATAATCTTGATTTTCCGAAGGATAGGCGGCAGCTGTTTTATCATAACTAAAGTCACCTTTTGAAAAATACCCTTCTATCGCCTTTATTTTTTCATATATCGATGTTTTATTGCGCGTAATATCAATTGCTAAATCTTGTACTCGCTGCGGAAGCGTATCTGGTAATTGTAAGAAACGATTATAGGAACTATCTAATGTTTCTAACATAGCTGGCTCTGACGTCTGAAGTTGTTGCAAGCTATAATTTGGTTCACTATAAGATATCGTGTAACTTGATAGTAATTTATTACTACCATTACTCATAGTTACTAATTCACCACTTGGTTGTTTCGTTACTATTTTTTCCGTTTGTCCATCCTGTACATACAATGTTGGCTCCTCTGCAGAAACGGACAGCATACCATACGTTTGAATTAAAAATGGCATAGGTACAGCCATCTTCATCTGTATTTGGCGTTCATTCTGTGTTGGTCCAACAGGCAGAGAAGTAAAGATCGGGGTATCATTTTCAAAAACTGCTTCCCCTATATATTCACCAGACAATACCCAACCTTTTGATGTATACGTATCTTTTGTATCTATACGCCAATAATGACGGTCGCGGGAAGTTGCAGTGAAAATTAATGTATTATCGCCTTTATACGGGCCACCTAATCTACTATCATCATCACTATAGCCAACTGTTTTTTGACCATCTCCCACGCCACCTTGTCCTGTAACGCCTTTAATAAACGGCACTGGATCGGCCCACGTAGGCCCTGCTTTTGGTAAAAAGAATGCTACCATACTAACGAGTGCCACCGAAATTAACATCGGTAATATAATTTTCCACTTTCTAACTAAATCACTTGGCGCATCAACTTGGAGTCTTAATCGTTTTAAGAAAAGTACACCAGTCATAATAAGACCCAGTACTACTACTTTAATAATAGCCGGTTTTCCATTATATTCGCTGAAAGTATCAAGAGTAGCGATGAAAAATACAGTTAGTACGAAGAAATAGAAAATATTATGATGTACCGTAATCCAATGGTGAATTAAATATATTAACATCCAGATCAATGCCAAAAACAGTACTGTTCTAAATGCATCTGATACTTGTCCGAAATTACCCGAAAAAATATTCACCATATTCAATGTCACTTCATTCACTAAAAATGGAATAGTGTGACCTGAGAAAAAAGGGTTCTCGCTATAAACAAATATAACGAACCATGTAATGTAGCCTAACTTGACAAGCCCCGACAATAACGGCCGAACTTTAAATAGGCACAGTACTAGTGCTAAGCCAATAAAAATTAAAAACAAATGACTTACACCTGTATTTGTTAATTGCATTACTGGTATTAACCACTCACGTAATATAAAGAAAATAATGAGATAAGCTATAGCCAATTCAATAAAACTTTCTAGTGATTTTTTCACGGCTTCATCACCTCCGTGAACAAGTGGTAATAATCTGTTGGGTCTACATACACGACTTGAATATGTTTATAACGCTTTATTACATCAGACTGTGTTTCTGTCTGTTGTGTCACAACAAAACAAATACAGCTTTTCACCGAATTACCTAAAGTATGTAATAGTTCATCTGATATATCACTCGTAACATATAAAAGTGTTGCAACACGCTGAAAAACTTGTTGATCGCGTAATTGGAATTGTGCATTTTCAAGAGGTTTTACACTAGCTAAATGTTGCATCACTCGATCTAGTTGCTTTTCCCCTTGAATGGAAGTGAACACTTTCGTCTTCGTGCCTGTTGACACAAAAGAAATTTCTCCACGACCTTGCACTATTGCTTTAAACATCGAAGCTACCAACTCAATTTTCTCTTCAAATAATGGAGAAGCACCTTCATCAAGCATTAACAGAAGTTCCTGAGATTGACGATCCTCAAACTCCTTAGACTGTAGCGTTTGCGTTTTTGCAAAAGACTTCCAATGAATCCACGAAAAGCGGTCTCCTGGTACATATTCGCGTAAACCAATAGCCATTGATGTGTCTTTCACAATGGAATAAGGAGCCATCATAGACCCAACATCTAATTTTGCTTGCAATGTAGCATATTTCATATCATGCACTCTTGGATAGACAAGAACTGTTTGTTCTTTTTCTATCTGAATGCGTTTTTTTGCCCATCCGAAAAAATCATAGAAGATTATATTTGCACCTAAATATTGATGTTCACCGCGCGGTAAGCTTTCAAGAGTATAACTCCAATTAAAAACCTTTTTAAAGCCTACAAATTTGATAGCGTCTTTCTCTTGTACCTTTGACTGAACTAGCATCGTGCTGCCAACAAGCTCTTCTACTAGCATATATGCAAATGGAAATCGTGTTTTTCTTTCAACACTAATTGTTACGTTAACGGATTGTCCGCTTTCAACACGGGAAGGCTCAATTTTCCGCTCTATACGGTAAATGTCCTCCCTAACAAGTTGAAAAATAAAGGCGTATAGCAAAAATGGACTCACTGTGAAAAATACAAACCAGCTTACAAAACCGCCTTGAAACATTGCATAGCAAAACGTAATAAGCATTAGAAAGCTCACTAATAGAAAATGTTTACTTTTCTCAAAAAGAGCACGCCACTTCTTCATTTCTCTGCAAACCTCTTTGTTGGCACAGGGGTTTTCGCCAAAATACGCTCAATAATTTCCTCTGCTGTTACATCATCATAGCGTGCATCTGGCTTAAGCACTAATCGGTGACTAAAAACATATGGCGCCAAATGTTGAACATCATCTGGTATTACATAGCTACGCCCTTTCATAAACGCATACGCCTGCGATGCCTTCATCAAAGCAATTGTTGCGCGAGGACTAACCCCTAAATACACATAGTTATTCTCTCTCGTTTGAGAAGCAAGCTCAACCATGTAGTTTTTTACGGAGTCTTCGACATACACACCTTGCACAAGCTCCTGTAATTCAATTAATTGCGCAAGCGTAAGTACAGCATCAATTTTTTCAATGGACTTACCGTTTTCTGCACGTCGCAATATTTCTACTTCCTGTCCTCTAGTTGGATAGCCCATTTTTATTTTCAGTAAAAAACGATCGAGCTGCGCCTCTGGCAGTGGATACGTCCCCTCATGTTCAATCGGATTTTGCGTAGCCATAACGAAAAATGGCTGGTTAATTTCAAGTGTATTGCCGTCTATTGTAATTGACGCTTCCTCCATTGCCTCAAGTAACGCTGATTGTGTTTTAGGTGATGTTCTATTAATTTCATCAGCTAATACTACATCACCCATAATTGGTCCTGGTCGAAATTCAAATTCCATTGTTTTAGGGTTATAAATAGAAACACCTACAACATCTGATGGCAGTAAATCTGGTGTAAACTGAATACGTTTAAACTGAGCATCGAATGATTTGGCAAGTGCACGCACCATCATTGTCTTACCCACTCCAGGCACATCTTCAAGTAATACATGACCTTGGGCAAGCAAAGCGACGATACTAAGTTCAGCAACCTCCCTCTTCCCAATCATTACTTTTTCTATATTTTCTAATACCATTTGTATTTGTAAATTCATAAAACAAAATCCCTCCCATTTCCACAAACCAATTATTTGAATTGCACGATAATTTTAGTTTAAGCATATCGAAAACTGCAATGTAACACAATCAATGTGCCATTAGCCGTCGCATACACGAATTATATATTAAATCCACGAGAATATTCCCCTTGTATTTACCTCAAAAAATAGCTTATTTGAAGTTTTTTATAAAACAAGCCTATCTAGTAGTATAACGGTTCACTTACAAAAAAGTTACAAATTTTAATTTTTTAGCCATGAATTTAATAGGTCAAAAGAACTGATTATATAACTGATGGCTTACCGATAACTTAAAGGGAATCAATAGAGCAATGTTTAGTAATATCCAGTAGCAAAAAACCCTATACCAAGTTTGGTATAGGGTTTGATTTTACTTTATATGGAAGTTCGGTAACTATTGTGGCGCTTCTTTAGCTTGCTAAGACGGCTCAGCTTTCCAGCTGTTTCATTTAGTTCATTATGAATTTGTACGTTGCCTTCACTATCAACAAAAGTAGCCTCAATTTTATTGTGACGTTGTTGTTGAATTTGTCTCTTCTTATTTAGTAGTTTTTTATCTTTAATTTTTTGAATACTTTTTTTAAATCGTTGCTGTGCGTTATGGCTAAAGTCATGACTAAGATCACCAGCATGTAAATACTGTTGTTCATTACGAAAAGTACTATTTGTCGTCGCACTTACACTAGAAGTCCTCATAATTAGTTACCCTCCTTTTTATTTTACTACGTTTATAGGTATTTATATCGACATTATATGCAAGAAATTAAGCAAACAGAACCAAAATACATAAAAAAGAATAGAATCGTTAAAAAAGTTTCTATCACTTTTTTGTACAACTCTATTCTCACAGGCTTTATTTCCAAAAATCATCAAAAATTGTGATAGGCATATGACGTTTATGTTGAGATCGCAAATAGTGCTGCTCTAGTGTTTCACGAGCATCCTTAGGAATTTCCTTCCCTTCTAAATAATCATCAATTTGCTCATATGTTAAACCAAGCGCCACTTCGTCTGGTAGAGATGGGCGGTTTTCCTCCAAGTCTGCTGTCGGCACTTTCAAATACAGATGCTCAGGGCAATCAAGCGCAGCTAACAATTGTTTTCCCTGACGCTTGTTAAGACGGAAAATAGGCATTAAATCTGCCCCACCATCACCAAACTTTGTATAGAAACCTGTAATTGCCTCTGCTGCATGGTCTGTTCCTAAAACGACTGCACTATTCATAGCAGCAATAGAAAATTGCACTTTCATGCGCTCACGTGCTTTTTCATTCCCTTTTACAAAATCGCTAAGTGTAACACCGGCATTTTCTAAAGCACGTACACTGGCATCGACTGCTTCCTTAATATTCACTGTGTAAGTATTCGTAGGCTTAATAAAATCAATAGCGTCCTGACAGTCCTGTTCATCCATTTGAACACCATATGGCAAACGCACTGCCCAAAATGAATATTTCTCCTCGCCCGCTTCAGCATTTAACTCATCAATAGCTAGTTGTGCTAATTTCCCAGTTAAAGTAGAATCTTGTCCACCAGATATACCAAGCACAAATCCTTTTACAAAGCTATATCGACGTGCATATGCCTTTAAAAAATCAATGGATTTACGAATTTCTTCCTGTGCATCAATTGTTGGCAAAACGCTTAATTCTTTAATTATTTGTTGTTGTAATGCCATAACATTCTCCACTCCTTAACCTTTCACAATTCGATTAACCATTTCGCGCACTTCTTCTATATTGCGCATTTTATTGTCCCAGCATTTTTGACTTAAATCGACTGGATATTCTTCTGGATTCATCGCACGTTTGTATTCATCCCATAACAATTCTAAATTTTCAGCTGCATAATTGCGCATGTCTACCAACGACGGGTTTTGATAAATTATTTCCCCTTTATTAATCACATGTTGATGTAAGTTTTTCGCCTCGAAATTCGTCACGAATTTTGACACAAATGTATGCACAGGGTGGAACATTTTTATGCGTTCTTCGGATTGAGGGTCTTCATCGTGCATTGTAATGTAATCGCCCTCTGATTTACCATTTTTCAAGTCGATAATACGATAAACATTTTTCAAGCCTGGTGTTGAAACCTTTTCCGCATTCGCAGATATTTTAATCGTATCTTCCAACTGACCTTCTTCATTTTCAATAGCTACCATTTTATAGACAGCTCCTAATGCAGGCTGATCATAAGCTGTAATGACCTTTGTTCCAATTCCCCACATATCTACGCGCGCGCCTTGTGCCTTTAAGTTCAAAATTGTGTATTCATCTAAATCATTCGAAACAACAATTTTCGCATCAGGGAAGCCCGCTTCATCGAGCATACGACGTGCTTCTTTTGACAAGAAAGCAATATCTCCACTATCTAGACGAATACCTATAAAATTAATTTTATCCCCTAGTTCTTTTGCCACTTTGATCGCTGTCGGTACACCAGATTTCAACGTGTTATAAGTGTCCACTAAAAACACACAATTACGATGACGTTTAGCATAGGCGTGGAATGCATCATAATCATTTTTATATGCTTGCACAAGCGCATGAGCATGCGTACCAGCTACTGGTATGTTAAATAGTTTACCCGCACGAACATTACTTGTGGAAGCAAATCCGCCTATAAAGGCTGCACGAGTTCCCCAAATTGCTGCATCCATTTCATGGGCACGGCGTGTACCAAATTCCATAGCCATTTCATCTTTTACGATTTGCTTAATACGACTTGCCTTAGTAGCAATTAGCGTTTGGTAATTCACAATATTCAAAAGAGCTGTCTCAATTAGCTGAGCTTCCACTAACGGTGCCTCAATGCGTACAATTGGTTCGTTTGCAAAAACGAGTTCCCCTTCCACCATTGAATACATATCACCTGTAAAGCGAATATTTTTTAAATAATCAATGAAATCTTCTTTATAGCCAACTTCTTCACGTAAATAGTCAATATCTGACTCACTAAAACGAAAGTCTCGTAAAAACTCAAGCATGCGTTCCAATCCGGCAAATATGGCATAGCCATTACCAAATGGTAATTTTCTGAAATATAACTCAAAAACCGCTTTTCTATTATGTATACCATCAGCCCAATAAGACTCTGCCATATTGATTTGGTATAAATCTGTGTGTAGCGCTAAGCTATCATCAGCATAGTTTGATCTCATAGGAAATCCCTTCTTCCACTATCATTGTTAGTCTTAGTATACACTATATACCCAAAATCTTGCGTTTTACACGTTTTCCTTCCTATGTTAGGTTTTCTAACATGAATATTCAGAAAATTTAGAACCGTTCATAATTTAGACACAAATTTTAGTACCGCTTTCATTCCTTTAATAATTAGCTTTTTAGTAATCTATTACGGAAAATGAAATATATGATGTCATAAAACCTAACATGTAAATCAAAAAAACAATTGCGCCGTTTAACAGCTCCCTATAGTATGTAAATTAAATTTACGCAAGGAGCTGGTGTGAGTGAAAAAAATCGAGGCAATTATTCGTCCAGAGGTATTTGGGGTTGTACGAGACGGACTTGCAAAGGTTGGTATTGCAGGTTTAAGTATTTCTGAAATCGCTGGCTGCGGTCGTCAATTAGGTCATACAGGTTTGTTTCGTGGAAATGCTTACGAAATTGAGTTTTTACCAAAATTAAAACTTGAAATGATTATCGACGACGAAAAAGTAGAACCGATTGTGGAGGTTTTATTACGTGATGCTGCAACTGGTAAGGTTGGAGACGGAAAAATATTTATTTATCCAGTAGAACAGGCAATTCGTATCCGTACTAAAGAAGTCGGATCAATTGCTGTAGATTAAGGGGGAGATAGCTATGGAAGACGTTATATTATCTGTAAATTTAGTTTGGGTTATGCTTGGTACAATTTTAGTTTTCTTCATGCATGCAGGATTTGCAATGGTAGAAGCAGGTTTCACACGTTCTAAAAATGCCGTAAACATTATTATGAAAAACTTCTTAACTATATCGCTTGGAGGAATTGTTTATTTTCTATGTGGCTATGCAATAATGTTTGGCGACACAGCTGGGGGCATCTTCGGAACGAGTGGATTCGCTTTAAACGGTGTAGATGACCTCTCCTTCTTTATTTTCCAAACGATGTTTGCTGCAACAGGTGCGACAATCTTATCTGGTGCCGTAGCAGAACGAACAAATATTTTTGCTTATATCGGTGTAATTATACTTATGACATTACTCGTTTATCCTGTTGTTGGGCATTGGATTTGGAGCGGTCAAGGCTGGTTAACTGATTTAGGCTTTATCGATTTTGCCGGTTCTACAGTTGTCCATTTAACAGGTGCTGTAGCTGCCTTTGTAGCTGCAATAATGATTGGGCCACGTCTAGGTAAATACGAAAATGGCCGCGTCAACGTTATTACTGGTCATAGCATTCCACTTGGCGCATTAGGCGTGTTTCTACTGTGGTTTGGCTGGTTCGGCTTTAATGGTGCCTCTACGTTAGCTGCAGATCCTACCCTCGTTCCAAAGGTAATTGCCAATACATTTTTCGCAGCTTCTGCAGGCGTTGTTGCTACTGCATTTTATACAAAATTCCGCTATGGTCACATTGATGGCTCACTAACTCTCAACGGTGCGTTAGCAGGGCTCGTAGGTATTACAGCCGGTGCAGCGAACGTCAGCATTATCGGTTCACTCATTATTGGTTTAATTGCAGCACCCTTATTAGTAGAAGGTGTCCGCTTTATTGAATGGAAATTAAAAGTAGATGATCCTGTAGGCGCAATTGCAGTTCATGGTATTTGTGGCATTTGGGGCACACTTGCGGTCGGTTTATTTGATATTAGCGGTCAAGGGCTATTCTACGGTGGTGGCCTAAGTTTACTAGGCATTCAAGCAATAGGTGTAATTGCGACAATCGCTTGGGTTGGCGTTTCCGTCTCAGCGGGTCTATTTATCATTAAAGCATTTATCCCTTTACGTGTGTCAGTAGAAGAAGAAATCACAGGCCTCGATGTTATCGAACATGGTACACCCGCTTATGAATATCAAGAAGTTTTTAAAAGCTCTGCTATTAATGGTGAAACATTTGCACACCGTCTAACTCACTTTGGTAAAACTCAAACGAGTGTCACAGAAGAACATGTCTAGACATTAAAATGATTGCACCTATGAAAAAATTACAAAAACCTGCTGGATGTCCCTAGTGAAGTTATGGGAATCCAGCAGTTTTTTGTTACAGCACTGCTTAAATATTTATTCAGCTCTTTCTAATTCAAGTAAAAATTCTTTCATTGTTAGCCCACTACGGAAACCTGTCAGCTTACCGTTTTTTCCGATGACACGATGACACGGAATAATTGCCAATATAGGGTTGGCACCTATTGCACTGCCTACAGCTCTTACCGCCTTTGGATTACCAATTCGCTCCGCAATTGCAGAATACGATGTCGTCGTTCCATATGGCAACTCTTTCAACGCATCCCATACAGCTAGCTGAAATGATGTTCCTTTCACATGTATAGGTAAATTAAATTCAGTAAGCTCTCCATTAAAGTAAGCTGTTAATTGCTCAACATACGGCGTTAATTTTTCTTTATTTTCTTCAAAACTGTAGCCCTTAAACGGCTTTTGAGCCCATTTTTCTACTTCTTCAAACGCTGTATTCGGTGTTCCTATATATACAAGGCCTTCATCTGAAGCAATAATATACATATCACCTTGTGCGTATGTTAGTGTATCTACATATAAAACATTCATTATTCCATTCTCCTTACTTGTTTTCATTAGAAGTTTTCTTTAAATAAGGTAAAATAACTGTAGCGTCGAATCATTTCATATGAAAGTTATTTACCTATAATCTTAAAGGAGGTTCAACGACATGACAACGTTATTTGAGCCCGCTATCCACCTTCAACAAGTGAGTTTTTCAGCTAACGATAAGAACATTTTAAAATTAATTACTGGTTCATTCCCAAAAGGAAAAATTACAACACTTGTTGGTCCATCCGGTGCTGGCAAAACAACATTACTGAAAATGTTTAACGGCCTACTCTCACCGACAGATGGCCTTATCTTAATTGATAATCAGCCGATTGCTTCCTATGAGCCTACCACTTTAAGAAAACATGTAGGAATCGCTCTTCAGGCAGCACCCATGATTAACGGAACCGTATTTGACAATTTGGCACTTCCACTTGTTTTACAAGGAAAACAACTCTCACAGCAAGATGCATTCCGCTATTTACTGGACGTTGGTCTTGATGAAAGTTTTTTACATCGCTCCATCAATAAGTTATCTGGTGGGCAACGTCAAAAGGTTTCAATTGCGCGCACTCTAATCAACCAATCTTCTATATTATTGTTAGATGAAATTACTTCTGCATTAGATCGTCAATCCGCACAAGATATCGAAACACTCATTGTGAAATTAAACAAAAAATATGATGTCACGATAATATGGATTACACATAATTTACAGCAGGCATTAACGATTGGGCATTATACATGGGTCATGATGGGAGGAGAGCTGATTGAAACAGGAGAAAGTTCGTTATTAAAAGCTCCTAGTAATCCGAGAGTCGCTGAATTTGTACAGGGGGTAAACTCATGACTTATACATCGCTTTCGCTGACATTAATTTTCGTATTAATTCCGCTATTACTTTCAAAAACGTTTAAACTAGGCCTTGAAAAAGACACCGTTATTGCAACAATTCGTTCTATTATTCAATTACTTGCAGTCGGCTATATTTTAAAATTCGTTTTTGAAGCTGGAAGTTTTATTTATATATTTCTAATGGTAGCATTAATGATTTTAGTTGCAGCGTTTAATGCCCGTAAAAATGGTAAAGGAATTAAGGGAATCACTTGGAAAATAATAATTACGCTTGTTGTGGTGGAAATTGTCACACAAGGTGTTTTACTTGGCTTCGGTATTGTCCCTAGCACCGCACAGTATATTATCCCTATTAGTGGTATGTTAATTGGCAACACAATGGTATTATCCATTTTATTTTTAAATCGTTTCACTGCAGAAATTACAAGTCACCAAAACGAAATCGAACTCATTTTATCTCTAGGAGGCACACCTAAACAAGCAATTCATCGCCAACTAATCAATGCCATTAAAGCAAGTATGATTCCTACCATTGAAAGCCAAAAAACTATTGGACTTGTACAATTACCAGGTATGATGAGCGGTCAAATTATCGGTGGTGCAGACCCTATCCAAGCAGTTCAATTTCAACTTTTAATAATTTTCGCGCTATTAACAACCGCAACATTATCGAGCATAATGATAGGCTTTTTAAGCTATCCTGTGCTTTTCAACGAGAGATTACAGATGTTGGAAATGAAATAATTGTTTTCGTGATATCATGACATTCTCTATAAATATGTTATACTAGTAAGAAAAATGCAGTGAGGAGAATGACCCATGTTATTACGCGATTTTTTCATCCAATTATCTGAAAACCAACTATTAAATAGTGCTGCTAAAAAATACGGCTTAAAATTAGGTGCCCAAAGTGTGGTGGCTGGTACAAATATAGAAGAAACGATTGCAAGCATCAAAGAATTAAACGCACATAATATCTCTTGCACAGTGGATAATCTAGGGGAGTTTGTTGCGAATGAAGAGGAAGCTACAAAAGCTAAGGATCAAATCCTCGCTGTCATTGAAGCTATTCATGAAAACAATGTTGATGCACATATTTCGTTAAAGCCTTCTCAATTAGGCTTAGACATTGATGTTGATTTTTGCTACGACAATTTATATGAGATTGTAGAAAAAGCAGCAGCCTATGATATTTTTGTAAACTTTGATATGGAAAATTACGGCCGTCTACAAACATCATTTGATATGGTAGAAGAGCTTTCAAAAACATTCAATAATGTCGGTACTGTTATTCAATCATACTTTTACCGAGCAAAAGACGATCTTGAGAAATTTAAAAACTACCGTTTACGTATCGTAAAAGGTGCATATAAAGAGCCTGTGGAAGTAGCCTTCCAAGATAAGCTAGATATTGATTTAAACTATATCGAACTAATTGAATACCATTTATTACATGGTAAATTTACATCGATTGCTACACATGACCATAACGTCATTGCACACGTAAAGCGCTTTGTTGCTGATAACAATATTCCATTTGATAAATTTGAATTCCAAATGTTATATGGCTTCCGTACAGATATGCAAAAAGAACTTGCGAAAGAAGGCTATAACTTCTGTGTCTACGTTCCATTTGGCGAAGATTGGTACGGTTACTTTATGCGTCGCTTAGCGGAGCGTCCTCAAAATCTTAACCTTGTGACAAAACAAGTATTTACGAAGAAAACGAATACAGTTCTTGCTGTAGCAGCTGGTGCATTCGTTCTTGGTCGCTTAACAAAGCGCAAAAAGTAATAAAAAGAAGTTGGGACATAACTATTAAAATATTAAGCAGATAATACCAGTTGATGGTAGCGAAGGCGGTGACTCCTGCGGAAACGCACGCAAGCGTAAGACGCAACAAGTCGCGCGTTAGCGAGGGTTGCCGCTTACGTGTGTGCCCGCCGTAGCGAACATCAACGGCATAGCAAAAAAGTGTTAGATTGATGGCAGTCAATCTAACACTTTTTCTGTTGGAAATCTACTTTTAAGGGTTTGTTGACCATAGACCTGCATGTTTTAAAACAACACGCGGATGTAATTTTAATTGAGCTACCATTAAGTCTGCTAAATCTTCTGCCTGCATGACTTTTTCCGGATTGCCATCAGTTAATTGTAATTCAACTGCCATATCAGTTGCAACAGTACTTGGTGTTAACGTTACAACACGAATATTATGTTTTCGAACTTCTAACATTAATGATTCACTCATGCCAATAACAGCCGCTTTCGATGCACTATATGCACTCGTAATCGGGGCACCTTTTTGACCTGCTGTAGATGAAATATTAATAATATCCCCTGACTCACGTTCAATCATTTCTGGTAGGACGGCACGTGTTGTGTAATAAACACCTTTAACATTTACATCTACAATATTCGTCCAATCTTCAGGTGAAAGTTCTAAAAACTTACCGAATTTCGAAATCCCCGCATTATTTACTAAAATATCGATTGGTCCTAATTCAGCTCGAATACTTTCTACAGCCGTTGTGATGGATTGCAGATTTGCTACATCAGCTGTAGCAATCGCGACTTTTACATCATATGCCTTTAGTTGTTTTTCAACTTGTTGTAAATTCTCTAATGTACGACCCACTAGCCCAACGTTGATGCCCTCTTTTGCAAAGGCGATGGCTGTTGCACGGCCAATACCACGACCGGCTCCAGTAATTAAAGCCGTTTTACCAGTAATAGTTTGCATATATCTTGCTCCCTTTTGAATAGTGATAGATAAAATCTATGTTTTTTAGCATACCTATTCGCCAATCAAAAGTACATTCAGAAGACTTACTTATTCCATCCTTTTTCCTTAAAGCGTGCAATAGCCTCAATACGGTTCCCGACATGGAGCTTCTCTAATATTGTTGAAATATAATTGCGCACAGTCCCTGCCGATAAAAATAACTCCGCTGCAATTTCTTTTGTTGTTTTACCTTCTGCTACAAGTGTTAACACCTGACTTTCACGCTCAGTTAGTGGATTTTCACTATCGTCCTCGTAAACAAAATCAACAAGTTCTGGTGCGTAAATTCGTTTACCATCTACGATTGTCCGAATAGCACTCACCAATTCCTCGATAGGACTATCCTTTAATAAGTAACCTCGGACACCTGCTTTTCTTGCTCGTTCGAAATAACCAGGTCTAGCAAATGTAGTTAATATAATTACTTTACAGTCGGAACTCTGCAATTCTTCAGCCGCATCAAGTCCAGTTTTCACTGGCATTTCAATATCCATAATACAAATATCAGGCTGATGCTCTTCTACAAGCGCCAATGCTTCCTCACCATTTTTTGCTAACCCGACGACCTCCATATCTTCCTCCATACTAAGTAAGGAACGAAGTGCGCCTAATAGCATCCCCTGATCTTCAGCAATTACAATTCGTATCAAGCCATAACCCTCTTTCTATAGGTTCTTCAAATTTTCTTTAACTTTTTGATGTGTAATAGTCACCGGTATAGATACCGTTAAAGTAGTGCCATTTTCACTTTCTATTTTAAATGAACCATTTATAAACTCTAAGCGTTCATGCATCCCTTTTAAGCCATTACCTGACTTCAATGCTTGTTTTTTCGTAATCCCCTGTCCGTTGTCACGAACAACTAAGTGTACTTCTTTAAAATTTTGATGGAAGGCAATTTCACATTTAGTTGCTCCGCTATGCTTTACAATGTTCGTTACCGCTTCCTTTAAACACATAGATAAAACATTTTCCACGAGAGGTGGAACTTGCAATGATTCCTTATCTCCCTCAAAAACAAATTCCATCTCTGCCGCTTTTAAAATTTGAGAAATACGCATAAGCTCATCTTCAAATCTAGTTGTCCGCATATCTGACACCAATTCTCGTACCTCTTTTAAGGCAATACTAGCTGTTTGACGAATATCCTTAATTTCAATTAAAGCTTGCTGTGGATCACGAGCAATCAGTCTCGAGGCTAAGTCGCTTTTCAAACCAATCATCGACAACTTTTGACCAAGCGTATCATGTAAATCACGTGCAATACGTTGTCGTTCCTCAAAGACAATTAATTCAGCTATTCGTTCATTTGCAGTTTCTAGTTGACCTTCTAAATTTTCACGCTTATTTTTCGAATAAATCGTTAAAGGTAGAAGTACTACTGCCAATATCGTTAGTACGACAAAAGGTAGCTGCGATAAAAATAAATGTAGCTCTACAAAGAAGCCAACTCCTGTAGAAATCACTGTAAAGCCGATATGGAGCCCATACATTATGTAAAAGCCAACAGGTCTACGGATATTGCCTATGAAAAAGGCCGTAAAAATCGATAAATACACATAACCATACAATATAGTTAAAATAATATTAATGACCATTTCAAAGCTAATCCACATATACACTAGTCCGTTTTTAGAGTTCACAGAAAATCGATAAAAAATAAAATAGAGCATTAAAAAAGTTATCCCAATTGATATTTCAATGTACGATGATTTTCTGAATATAAAGAAAAACGGTAGAAAACAAAAAATAACCCATAAATAAACACTGAGCATAGGACTATTCGGAATGATACTATGCCATTTCTTCATCATAATCTCACGCTCTTTCCTACTTTTCCCTACATTATAACAAGAAAAGAATATTTGCGCCTTCACTTGCTATCCTGTAACTATCAAACGGACATATCCTTATTTATATAAAACAGCCATCCCAAAAAGAGATGGCTGGCTGTATTCTACTAAGCAGCAATACTGCCTTTCGCTTTTCGTTTTATAATTTCATTTACATCTTTAAAAGTTACAAATTTGCCAAGGTCTTCATCGTATAATTTATAGCGTAAAGATTCTAAGCTTGTACGCAATGTAATTGTAGTAGCAGAGTGCAATGGCGGTGTTTCATTATGTGCTTTTTCAAGATTATAGTTCGGTACACGCGGTGCTAAATGGTGCACGTGGTGGAAGCCGATATTGCCTGTTGCCCATTGTAATAGCTTCGGTAGTTTATAGTACGAACTGCCTTCAACAGCAGCTTTTACATAATCCCACTCTGAATCGTGCTCGAAGTAAGAATCCTCGTACGTATGTTGAATATAAAATAACCAAATGCCAAGGGAACCAGCGACAAATAAAGTAACGCCTTGAACTAATAAAAATGCTTGCCAACCCATAGCGTAAATAAGACCTACACAGATACCTAAAATAATTATATTTGTTACGTAAGTGTTCGTGCGTTCCTTTTGTTTCGCATCTTTTCGGTTAAAACGATTCAAAATTAACACCATGTATAACGGCCCTAAGCCGAACATTACAAGTGGATTACGGTAAAAACGATACCATAAACGTTGACCTTTAGAACATTGTAAATATTCCTCTACTGTCATCATATCAATATCACCAATACCACGCTTATCTAAGTTCGAGCTTGTTGCGTGGTGGATTGTATGCTCACGCTTCCATTTTTCATATGGGAAAGATGTAATTACCCCAGTTACTAAGCCAACCCAGTCGTTTGCTTTTTTACTTTTGAAAAATGAACCGTGGGTACAATCATGGAAAATGATAAATGTTCTAACGACAAATCCAGCAGAAATAATACTTAAACCAGCAGTTAACCATGGCGAAACATCCACTAACATATAACCAGCAACCCATAGGACAATTAACGGAACAATTGTATTGACCATTTGAAAAATACTTTTACCTGTATCTGATTTCGCAAATGGCGCTACATCTTGGCGCAATTTCTTCGTTTTTTCTTTATCTGTTGCCATTCCCTTTTCCCTCGTTTCCTTTTGCTTATGACCTCATCATAAAACAAGAGTATAACTAGCAACAGACGCAAACATCATGAAAAGCGCATGACATTTGTCATACACATCTACGATAGCCAAGTAAGATTTTTACTCCCCACTATGCATACGTTTTTATCATTAAAGCCCATTCACACTACTTTTGTGGTCCAGGTAAATGTAGTTGATAGAATACTAAATCCAACCATTCGTCAAATTTATAACCAGCATTTTTAATTGTTCCTGCATATTCAAAGCCTAGCTTCTCATGCGCCTTTATGCTTCCAATATTTTCTCCGTCAATACCAGCAACTAACGTTTTCACACCTTGCTCCTGTGCAAGCTTAATCAACTGATGCATTAACTTTGTTGCGATGCCTTTCTTATAATGGTCCTTGTGCACATATACCGAATGCTCCATCGTATACTTATAACCAGGGTAAGGACGGAACTGACTATAATTTGCAAAACCTGCGACTACTCCGTTTTCTACATAGACTAGCAATGGATTACCAGCTGCCTTTTGCTCTTGAAACCATTGTTTCTTTTCTTCTAACGATTGTATCTCATACCTATACACCGCTTTACTCGTTAATATAATGTCATTATAAATAACTAAAACCTCTGGCAAATCTTTTTCTTCCATAAATCGAATCATCCTATTCACGTCCTCACCATAAAAGAAATAGACCCCACCGATAACGGCAGGGTTGTACCTAATGCAACTATTTAATTTGCCTCACCACAAAGGGCATATTGCGCTTTGATTGGTCATACGATCACACCATTTCAATATCCGCAACACACCCCTCATAGACGTAGACGTTCACTTTATTAAATTGGCATTAAACCTTCTCCATAAAGATAAACCTTTTTTATCTATATTACACGTTAAAATATCTTGCATCTGGATGTGCAAAAACAATCGCAGATACGGATGCTTCTGGCTCCATCATAAAGCCTTCTGTTAAATGAACCCCAATGTCTTCAGGCTTTAATAAGCCAAATAATTTCTCTTGGTCTTCCAAGTTCGGGCAGGCAGGATAGCCAAATGAGAAACGTTGCCCTTGGTATTTCGCGGCAAAACGGTCGCGCATTGTGAAATCTGTATTATCAGGGAAGCCCCATTGGTCACGAATTTCTTGATGCATACGCTCTGCAAAGCCTTCTGCAAGCTCTAGAGCTGTTGATTGAAGGGCATGACTTTCAAGGAATTTCCCTTCCTCTTTTAACTGACGAGCTTTCGCCATAACACCTTGACCAGCAGTTACAACCATCAGTGCAATATAATCCATCTCTCCGCTATCTACTGTTTTCAAGAAATCAGCTAAACACATAAACGGTTCAACCTGCTGACGCGGGAAGGTAAAACGTTCAATTTCCGTTTTACTATCTGATGGATCATAAACGACAACATCATCTCCATCAGCTTGCGCTGGGAAGAACTGATACAAGCCTGAAGGTTTTAATAGGTCACTTTGTAAATAACCATCGACTAGTTGTTTTAGTTCTGTTGCCCGTTCATCTCCTGCATCAAGCAATTGCTGAACTTGTCCTTTTAGACCTAAGTGGTGACCAATCAATGTTCGCATATTCACATATGGATATAAATGTGACACGGAATAATCCTTTTTCACATGACGACGAACATCCGCAGGCAGGAACACAGTCGCATCTTTTACTGTACGTACAGGCTTCACAGTAATTTCTTTCGCAGGTCGCGCTGCACGTTTCTCATCAGCCTCTAACCGTTTTTGACGTGAGTCTGCTATTTCAGCTAAAAAGTTTTCTCGCGTCTCTGTACCCATTAAACGATTTACTTGCTCTAGCCCCTGCATCGCATCTTTTGAGTATATAACAGGACCTTCATATTCGTTTGCAATTTTCGTTTCAGTAAAGCGACGAGACAACGCTGCGCCTCCTACTAATATAGGAACATTAATACCTGCTGCTTTAAAGTCCTGGGCAGTGATAACCATCTGCTGAGCAGATTTAACAAGTAATCCCGACAGACCGATAAAATCAGGCTTTTCCTTGCGAATAGCCTCGATTAACTGTGATGGCGTTACTTTAATGCCTAAATCAACCACCTTATATCCGTTATTACTTAAAATAATATCTACGAGATTTTTACCAATATCATGCACATCGCCTTTTACAGTAGCAAGCACCATTTTACCTTTACCAGAGCTGTCCTCATTTTTCTCCATAAATTGCTCAAGATGCGCTACAGCCGCCTTCATAACACCTGCTGATTGTAATACTTCCGCTACGATAAGCTGATTATCATTGAATAAGCGACCAACCTCAGCCATCCCTTCCATCAATGGTCCATTAATAATATCAAGCGGTGCGTCAAAAATTTCACGAGCGGCATCAAGATCTTCAATAAGCCCTTCTTTAGTACCTTCTAAAATATAATAAGCTAAGCGTCCTTCCACTGTTTTCGGAATATCTGCTTCAGTTTTCTCTTTCTTTTTATCACGATAAAAATCAGTAAATACCGCTAATGTTTCATCATTTGTATTGAATAATAGGTCATTTGCAAGCTTAATTTCCTCTTCAGGAATTGATGCATAACGCTCTAACTTCTCTGTGTTGACAATCGCGTAATCCAAGCCTGCCTGTGTACAGTGATATAAATAGACAGCATTCAATACTTCACGGCCAACTGGTGGTAAGCCGAAGGAAATATTACTTACGCCAAGAACCGTTAACGTGCGAGGCAGTTTTTCTTTAATAAGACGAATGCCCTCGATTGTTTCAAGTGCTGAACCAATATATTGTTCATCCCCTGTACCAACTGGGAACATTAGCGGGTCAAAAATAATATCCTCTGGAGCTAAGCCCCATTTCTCTGTTAATAATTGATAAGAACGCTCGGCAATTTCTAGTTTACGATGGCGATCTACTGCCATCCCTTGCTCATCAATCGTACCGACAACTAAAGAGCCACCATATTTTTTCACTAATGGCATTACGGCGTCAAAACGTTCTTCGCCATCCTCTAGATTAATAGAATTGATAATGGCTTTACCTTGTGAAAATTTCAGCGCTTCCTCAATTACTTTCTCATCTGTAGAATCAATTACAAGCGGTACTTTTACTTTTTTAACAACTTCCTGCATAAAGCCACGCATATCCTCTAATTCATCACGATCTGGGTTCGCTAAGCAAATATCTATAACATGTGCCCCATTTTTCACTTGTGCACGTGCGATTTCTGCCGCTTCCTCATATTTACCGTCAATGATTAAATTTTTGAATTTTCGGGAGCCGATAACATTCGTTCGCTCCCCAATAAATAGCGGACGCATCGAATCATCGTATACTAAAGGTTCAATACCAGATACAACATGACCATGTGTACTTTCCGGTAATTGACGCGGCTTTTCATCCTTCAGCACCTCTCGGATTGCCGCAATATGTGCTGGTGTTGTTCCACAACAGCCGCCAACAATATTAAGCCAGCCTTTTTCAGCAAAACCTTTTAATTTTTGAGATAAAGTTTCTGGAGATTCATGATAACAACCTTCCTCATCTGGCAAACCAGCATTTGGATAACAGCTAATATAGCCGGTAGAAAGCTCCGCTAACGAACGAATATGATCTGTCATAAACTCTGGACCTGTCGCACAGTTTAAGCCGACAGATAACGGCTTAATATGCTCAATTGATATGTAAAAGGCTTCAATCGTTTGCCCTGCTAGCGTTGTGCCCATTGGCTCAATCGTGCCTGAAATCATAACAGGTAGTTCTTTTCCAGTTTCCTCAAACGCACGTGATACCCCCAGTGTCCCCGCTTTTACATTTAGCATATCCTGACTTGTTTCAAGAAGCAGTACGTCTGAGCCCGCTTCGATTAGTGCCTTTGCCTGTACATAAAAGTTTTCTTCAAGTTCATCAAAGGTAATACCGCCAGTTACTGATAATGTTTTTGTCGTTGGCCCCATTGCTCCCGCAACAAAACGGGGCCACTCTGGAGTAGAAAACTCATCCACTACTTTGCGCGCAATTTCTACCGCACGTTTATTAATTTCTTCTGCCTTAGACCCAAGGCTATATTCATTTAATACGAGAGGCGTACCTCCAAACGTATTTGTACAAATAATATCCGCACCAGCCTCTAAATATTTTCGGTGAACTTTTTCAAGCACATCAGGTCTAGTTAATACAAGATTCTCGTTACAACCATCAAGCTCCTCGCCACCAAAATCTTCTGCTGATAAGTTTTCATTTTGAAGCATTGTACCCATTGCGCCATCCAGAATTAATATTCGTTTCTCTAGTTGCTCTTCAATCAAGTGCTTAGCCATCTATACTTACCCCTTTTTTCTGTTCATCCAATTGCTCAATAAATTTCATTAACTCTAGCGTCATATCATAGCGTAAAAACGGTGTAATTAAGTAAATACCATTGAAATACTCTGCAGCTACTTCTACTAACTCTTTAGCAATTGCAATCCCTTCTAATGTTGAACGTTCCTTATCTTCACCACATGCCTTCATGCGTGACAGTGCATCGTCAGATAGTTTGATACCTGGTACTTCATGGTGTAAAAACTCAGCGCTCTTATAGCTCGTTACTGGCATAATACCAATATAAATTGGTGCATCTAAATGCTTTGTTGCCTCATAAATTTCAATGATTTTTTCTTTCGTATAAACTGGTTGAGAAATAAAGTAATCCGCACCATGCTCTATTTTTTTCTCTAGTCGAGCTACTGCTCGGTCTAGTACACGTACATTTGGGTTAAATGCTGCCGCTACAGAGAAGTTTGCCTTTTTACGAAGTGGCTTTCCGGAAAATGAAATACCGTCATTTAACTGTTTAATCAGCTGGATTAGCTCCATAGAAGATACATCATAAACGCTTGTGGCTCCTGGGAAATCACCTACCTTAGTCGGATCTCCAGTAACCGCTAAAATATCATGAATGCCAAGTGCATTTAAGCCCATTAAATGTGACTGTAATCCAATTAAATTACGATCACGGCACGTTATATGCGTTAACGGTCGGACACCGTGCGTTTCCTTCAATAACGCACCCATTGCCACATTACTAATGCGGGGCGATGCAAGTGAATTATCTGCCATCATCACTACATCAGCGCCTGCTTCATATAATTTTTTCGCACCTTGAATAAAGCCGTCAATTTCTAAATGCCTTGGTGTGTCTAACTCCACGATAACCGAACGCTCGCGCTTTACCTTCGCGTGCAATGGCTCATACGTCGCAGGCTCTGCTTCACGTACAACCTGTACTTTTTCAGGCTTTGCTAACTTTTCTTCAATAGGTGTTAACTCTTCTAAATATTTTTTCGCTGCTGCTATGTGCTTTGGTGTTGTACCACAGCACCCACCGATTAAACGAACACCTTGGTCAACCAGTGCAACTGCGGCACGACCAAAATAATCAGCTTCTGACTCATATACGACACGCCCATCCTCTAAATCTAGCAAGGATGCATTTGGATATGCAGACATAAATGCTTTTTCAGGAAGCTCAACTCCTTCAAATGCTTGAATTGTATGATGCGGTCCTAAACGACAATTTACGCCTACTACATCTGCACCAAGAGCCTCTAACTCGTGCAATGCTTGATTTAATGCCATTCCATTTTGTAACACGCCTGGTTCATGCATCGACACCTGCGCAATAATTGGTAGCTTTGTTTTGGCACGTAACATTTTCAACGTTGCGCTTAACTCTTCGAAATCATAATACGTTTCAAGTAAAAGGCCATCTGGATTGCCTGCAAGTAACACATTTGCTTGCTCTTCAACTGTCGATAAAATTTCCTCTAACGTTGCATCACTTTTACGAATACCACGGATGCCTCCAATTGTGCCTAACACAAATTGTCCGCCATCTGCTGCAGCACGTTTCGCAATCGTGATTGCAGCTTCATTAAACTGCTGAACTCGCGATTCTAAACCGTAGCGTGCTAATTTAATCGCATTAGCACCGTAAGTATTTGTCTGAATCACATCTGCACCAGCAGCAATATATTCTTTATGGATTTTTTCAATTAACTTCGGTCTCTGTACATTCATTTCTTCATGGCAGTACTCCAAGCCGTAGCCATATAATACAGTACCAATGGCACCATCTGCAGTTAACACATGTGATTTTAACTTTTCTAGCAATCCCATAAAACGTAACCCTCACTTTCCTTGTATCCAAAAATATAAAAAGCCTTCTTTTAAAAAAAGAAGGCTTTAACGAATCGTAATTGTTTTTCCTTCTCATCTTCGACCAAAAAGGTCTTCTGGATTTAGCACCTGACATTAGTTGGTTGCTGAAGCTTCATAGGGCCAGTCCCTCGGCTTCTCTCGATAAGAATGTAGTATGAATTTTTCAAATAATTAAAAGAATCATATCGTTTACAGGCGATAGAGTCAAGACTATTTCACTTAACAAAGGAGATTTCTCCAGAAAAATATCAAATTTCCGCATTTGTTTTACCGTTATACTAGTTTTTCTCCAAGCTCTTCGCCTATTTTTTTACCATTTTGAATACAAGCACCAATGCCTACTCCGAAATAAGAACAGCCTGCAATCGATAAATTTGGATACCTTTCTGCAAGCTCAGCTATTAAGCCCTTCAATGCCTCATGATGTGCTAAATCGTATTTTGGCATTTGATTAATCCATTTCGCAACATTAACTACAGTTGGCTTTTCATCAATCCCTAAACTTTTCTTTACATCGTCTAATGCGACAGCAGCTAGTTCTTCATCTGTCATCTTACGTAATTTTTCATACGCAGGATTGATGCTCTTATAAAAGAGTCGTACAAGCAATTTACTATTAGCAGATGTATGCTTCCATTTTCGACTTGTCCAAGTTGCTGCATTGCATTGGACATTTGAATTATGTGACACAATAAAACCCGTTCCATCTGCTGGTAGCACTGCATCCGGTACATCAAAACCTAAGTAAATTGTTATTGCAGAAGCTGTAGTAAATTCCTTAAAATAATGATCTAACGATGGGTCCTGTAATAAGCTTTGCACCGCTTCATTGGGCAACGCTAGAACAACGTGATTAGCCTCAAGCTTTCTACTATTTGCTAATGTAATTGTATATTGCCCTTCATGTTTCTTTACACTTGTTGTTGCTACACCTTTAATAATTTCTACTTCTGTTAACGTTTCTTCAAGACGGTCAATTAGAGATGATAAGCCTTTTTTAAACGAAATAAACTTTTTATTGGAAGCTTTCATAAATTGTTCGCGATTTGCATCAAACCCCTTGATGATGCTACCGTATTCATTTTTATAATCGATTAAGTACGGCAATGTAGAAGCAATCGAAAGTTGATGTAGGTCACCAGAATATACTCCTGCTAATACTGGCGCTATTTGATTTTGCACAAGCTCTTCACCTAAGTAATACGTTAAAAACTCGCCTATTGAGCTTTCTTTCGTAAAACCTTTATTCGGCATCGTTAAGTCCTGTAATGCGATTTGCTTACCAGCTTCTGATACAAGCGTACTTGCTTCCAGAGATGCTAAACTCATAGGAATACCGAATGTTGAATCAGCTGGTATTGCATGTAATTCGTCGTTTGTATAGATATAAGATACTCCTGTTTCGTTGTACACTAGCTCCTGTTCAAAGTTAAGCTCCTGTACTAGCTCCATAACACCTTTATGACGAGCTACAATTGAATCAGCGCCCGTTTCCATTATAAAACCATGGTCATATGCGGAGTATAGCTTTCCACCTAAGTATGCATTTTTTTCAACAAGTACTAGGTTTACATCTATTTTTTTCTCCAATACTTGACGTTGTAGATAATGCATCGTACATAAACCTGTAATCCCGCCACCCAATACAACTATTGTTTCCATGAAGATCGCCCCTAATTTCTTTATTTATCTCCTATTAGTATAAACTGTTTTTGCAAACATTTACGTTCAACCCATTACAAATTTAGCAAAAATGAAGCAATCAAAAAATAAATAGCCGTTGATTGCGCTACGGGTAAATTGTTTGAGTGCCTGGCACCCTTAATAAAAATCCACTTCGTTTTCCTTATAGGAGGGCAAGAGCACAAAGACGATAAAGCTCCTATCCTACCTGCGGAAAGCAAAGCGGATTGTAAATTAATTTTTTATTTAGAGGACATTTAAGCCCCATTTTATGAAATCATTAAATTAGTTTAAGTTTTGGGCAACATTCGCTAATTTATCTGCTGAATTTGTAACTTCATTAAATGCAAGTCCAAGCTCATTAAGAATCTCAGCCACAGCGAGCACTTCTTTTTCCATGCGATCATTTTGACACTTAGCTTGTGTCATAGCATCTAAAATTTTGTTAAATTGCCCCTCAGTTTGAGTCATGTTTTCCTCACCTGACGCAACTTCTTCCTGAATATGGCTAAGTGTGTGAGCAAGCTTATCCGTTCGCTCCGTCGTCTTTTCTAATAATTTAGCTACGGATGTGACAGATTCCTTTGTTTGACTAGATAATTTACGAACTTCATCGGCTACTACACTAAAGCCTTTCCCCGCTTCTCCAGCACGAGCTGCTTCAATAGCTGCATTTAAAGCTAATAAATTTGTTTGATTTGCAATGTTCGTCACAACATTCATAATCGCTTCCATTTCCTTAGACATTTCTGTCAATTGCTTAATATTGTCTGTAATATCATCTACTGATTGAATAATGTTACTCATATTTTTTGATTGATGTTGTAGACGTTCCCGACCTTCAATCGCCTGACTTTCAGCTAGCGTACTAACCTGCAATGATCTTTTCGCCAATTCCTTAATCTCATGTGATTGATTATTTAATTGATGGAATGAGGCATTTGTTTCTTCAGAAATTGCAGCAAGCCCCTCTGAAGATTCCACGATTTTTCTCTCAACTGCTTCTTTCTCACGTTCTACATTTTCCTTTAGTCGTTCGACTGTACTTTCAAAAGCCTCTAAGACAAGCTGCTGCTCAAAATTAGAAATTTTAGAGATTGCACGAATTGTATTAAATTGGTCCATAGGGTGTTCTACATGTTTTTCTACCAAGTCAATAAATGAAATGGCTAAATCTTGGAAAGCACAAATATACCATTGTGTTCTAAGGCCGATATGTACATGTACTTTTGCGATACTTACTCGTCTTTTATAAAACTCTTCATCTATTGTACCGTTAAACATTTCAATAATATGACGGCGCAATGTGACCTTCAACTTATCTACAGAACTATGTTTATTAATAATATCTACTAAACTTTGCTCAGTTCCAATCATTCCATAAAATCGGTCTACGATTTGATTTATGTTGTCCTCAACAAATGGTTTAAAAGCCTTTAAATATTGTAAATCTAGTTTGGTCAAATTTAACATTTCAATCTGCTTCACCAATGTTCGTGAGTTCGGAACATCCATTGTCACTGAGTATTGTTGTAAATCTAATGGCATTGCCTTTTTCTGTTTTTGAAAAATCACACTTTTCCCTCTTTCATATACATGTTCTTTTGAAGAGCTGAGCATAATCTATTTCCGTTTACCCAAATATATTTATAAATATACGAAAAAATACCACGACCGCTAATAAATTAACAAGAAAATAATATAACAAAATAACATCATAATAATCAATAATTCATTAATTTTACATTTTAAAATTACTCATTTACAATATACACTTTAAATATAATTGTCAATTTATATTAACCTATTTTTTACCATTTATCATTATAATATTTATTACTAAACCAAAAAGTTATCCATCATGGAAATGTGATAAAATTACTAATTCAACATTTTTCGTTAACTATATCTACGGTCTTTTTACTAATTAAAGAATATTGTTTGAATTACTACGAGCATAATTAAGTAGCAGCAATTTTACTATCTATCATTTATTCATTCCAAAGAGGTCAATCAACCTAAAACAACAGCTAAAAACAGTTCTAAAAGACCAATACCGAGATAGTTAATAAATAGTTCTAAATAATCACAATAATCATTGGCCAATTATGCAAAGATTTAATCCATTGCGTCCTTATTTCTTTGTAATGTCGTATAAGCATTATTTTCTTTATAACAGCAAAAAACCCGCAATGGCTAGTTTATAGCTAACCATTACGGGTAATTCCAGTATAACAACAGTCGGAATTTACAAATTATCTAACTCCTCAAGTAATTGAGACGCTTCTTCAATCCCTGCTTCTGCAGCAAGTCCATACCATTTCTTTGCCTCTTTAATATTTCGTGGTATACCTTCACCTTTATTGTAAATGTGGCCAAGTTGTAATTTTGCTTCAGGATCTCCTTGAAGTGCCGCTTGCTTGAACCAATGAATACCTTTTTCAATATTGCGGATTCCCGTTAACCCCTTGCTCCAAATAAAGCCCAAATCATAAAATGCATCTACATGATATTGTTCAGCAGCTCTTTCAAACCAATATAAACCTCGATTTACATCACGAGTTTGCCCTAAATGACCTTCTAAATAGATTCCACCAAGCCTGTATTCCGCTTCAACATAGCCTGCCTCAGCCGCTTTTTTATAGAAGTTAAATGCCTGCTGTTCATCTATCGCAATCCCTAGCCCTTGCTCATGCATAATACCTAATGTAAACATTGCCTCAGCCACACCTTGTGTTGCGGCAACATCAAACCATTTCTTTGCAAGTACCATATTTTCTTGTACACTTTCCCCATTAAAATACATATCAGCTAAGTTATTGGCTGCATCTGCATGCCCTTGATTTGCAGCAGCTTCATACAATTGGAATGCCCGATCATAATTCTCGTCTACACCAATACCTTCAAAATAATAGTTAGCAAGTGCATATTGAGCATTTGCACTACCTTGTTTTGCTGCTAGTTCAAACCATTTTATCGATTTTTCGGGCTGGAAAGGTGTATCATCGTTTGTACTATAATATTCTCCTAGCTCAAACTGGGCATCTGCATCTTGTTCTTCAATTGCTGCTTTGTATAAATCAATGATTTCTTCATGATCTAAATCTTCTTCTTCAAATAGTTCGACCGCTTCGTCCTGTTTCATAACATACCATTCCAGTATATCGAGAACATCATCCACAACTTCTGTTGTATAAGCTAACTTCTCTAAAGAAGTAATTTGCCATATTAAAATATAAATAGGGAGTGGTATTGCCTCACGCAATAAGTCATCGTATTCTGCTAACAGTGTTAAAACATTATCTTGTACTGTTTGTGTTTGCTCTGGATGTACAATTTGCAAGTGACGTTGTTGTTTTTTTCTTAACAATCCTTGAATAACTTGATATAGCATTTTTTGCAAGGTCGTCAGTTGTACTTCATCCAAATTGAGTAAAGATAAATTTTGTGCAAACCATGTATTCTGTATATGTGTTAGCTGTTGTAAGGACTCCGTTCGTTCCTTATTTTGCTTTGCTAAAAATTGCCCATACATTTGTTTTCCCCCCTTGCACACTATGTAAAAAAACTGCCTTGCTACTATTATATGGAAGGCAGTTCAAGAATGGTTACACATATGCTCTTAACATGAGTCCTATTAATAATGTAATGACGAAAAAGACCGTTACATGTACCCATTTATACATTTCTAATAAACCGATAAATTCCCGAGTAAAAGCGTTAGGTATATAATACAACGCTGTTTTAGAACCTACACCTTGTGCATCTAGCTTTGCCCTTCTAGCATAAATGCTTGCGCGAAATACGTGGAAGTTATTCGTAACAAAAAGGGAACGATATTTCCTTCCTTGCGCATGCGCATCCATAGTTGCTTTTGAGAAAGCCATATTCTGTTCTGTATTTGTTGATCTATCTTCCATCAATATTTTGCGATGCGGTATTTGGTATTCATCTATTATATATGTTTCCATCGCAAATGCTTCTGAAACTTTTTCATCACTTCCACGCCCACCCGAGACGATAATAAAGGGACGTTCCCCATATTTTTTATATTGCTTAACAGCTTCATCTAAACGACTTGCTAGCAGAGGGGGAACTTTGTCACCGATAAGGCCCGATCCGAGCACAATAATATAACGAGGCTCGTATGTTATCGGTGTAAAATGATAAATAATAGCGTAGACCATCACACTTGTATATAAAAATACTGTATAAGCAAAAATCAAAAATGCATAAAAGAAAAGAATATGCCAAAATCCATTTTCGATATTTGTAAAAAATATAAAGACATATCCAATCATCATTAATAGGAAAGCCAATCCAAATACAGCTAATAATAAATTTCGAATTCTTCGTCCTTCTTTTTCAAGTAGGATTTTGCTATTGAAAAACATCGCGATAGATAATAACAACATTATACTAGGGATAATACCAAACAACGTCATTATGCCCATCTTGGACACAATGCCTTGTTCGTTAATGAATAATGCATAACGTGTTGTTATTCCTACAAATAAATTCAAGCCTATTAATCCTAAAACTACAGCATTAAAGAATCGCCTTTTTTCCGTAATATATAGCATTAAAAATACTGAAATCAATAATGTCATTGTTGGTAGCATTACATTTACCCCTTTCCTTCCTTACTATTCCCCATTCAGCAGTATATTGACACTACTTGTTCATATATTGCAAATTTCCTAAATTACAGGTAGTGAATATTTTATTTTTCACTATAGTTCATGTAAAATTACTATTAAGAACTAGTTTATGACAAAATATAAAATTATATTGGAGGAATGTAAGTAATGAAAAAAATTATTGCTGCTCTTTTCGCAGCGACACTTATGTTTGCGTCAGTTGGTGCAACATTATTAATTTCGGACACACCGACTGCTGAAGCGAAATCTTATAAGTCAGGTAAAAAAGGCTTCTCAAACAATAACAATAGTTCAAATATCCAAAAATCTCAGGATAAATCTAAAGACCAAAATAATGCTACAACAAATAAAAATAATACTACGTCTACAAACAAAACAGATACTACTGCGAAAAAAGGCGGCTTTTTCTCTGGTGGCCTAATGAAAGGCTTAATGCTAGGTGGTTTAGCAGGTCTATTATTCGGTAGTCTATTTAGTGGTCTAGGAATGCTTGGTAATATTTTAGGCTTATTAATCAACGTTGCTGCAATTGTTGTTATTGTGATGCTTGTCGTTAAAATTATCAATATGTTTAAAGATAAAAAACGTAAAGAACAGGAAGCTACACAATGGCACAAATAATTAACGAACAAGATATTATCAATGCGATTTGCCTATCACAGGCATATCATAAAAATCTTCGCCCAGAAGATGTACTTGTTGAGTTAACTTATGAAGATGAAACAGGCTTCGGCGCAGAAGTTGAAACAAATGGTCAAATGGAAGTTTTAAATACTGCCGCTATGATTGGCGCTCTACGTGTATGGATAAAAGACGTTCTACACCAAGACCCTTTCTCAACAGGTATTGAGCTAATATTAGATGATGAAGAAGGCATTATTGCCAAACTATCATAGTTCTTAACAAAAAGAATAGCCGTTCAATAAATCTTACAGTCGATTTATTGAACGGCTTTTTTGTAGGATTCATGGCCGTAAATCTCAACTATATTGGCGACATTACATTACCCTCACGAACACTTACTGCTGATTATTTCAATAGCTCACTAAAGTTAACAAAGATTTTAGCTGCATGACTACGCTTTGTTGCTGCTTCTGGAGAAAATTTTCCCTCACTCCCTATTACAATACCAAGCTCATATAGCATTGTGATAGCATTTTTCGTCTCTTCATTATAGCTATCTATATCCGTAAAGGGTGTACTACTTTTCGCAACATATGCTTGATTGAGCTGCTGATTATATGCGCGGTTAATCATTAATGCTAATTGCGCACGTGTAATTGGCTGACTCGGATTAAACTTGCCATCAGACCCTTTAATAAGCCCATGGGCGTAAGCTGCTGCAATTTCTGCTTGTGTTTCTGCATCGTAGCTTGCAATATCTATGAATGGAGCTTTGTCTTTCGTTGTTAAACCTAAACTTCTAACGAGCATTGCCGCTGCTTGGGCACGTGTTATATTTTGTTCAGGTCTAAATGTTCCATCCGCATAGCCCTTCAAAATGCCTGTTTCAGCTGCTTTTTGAATAAACTCCGTTGCCCAATGATTTTTTATATCTAGAAATTGTACTTTACTACCTGTTGTAAATGTTGCAGTTGGACTTTGAACACTTTCATTACCAGCCGCATCTAACGCTTTTATAGCAACTGTATAAGCAGTATTTTCTGTTAAACTATCGAGCGTTATCGTCATTTGATCAGCGTTAACTGTAGAGTAGAGCTTATTATTTACATAAACATTGTATTTCGTAACACCCTCATTATCTGTTGCTGCTTGCCAATTTACCTTTGCCGCTGTACTACTTTCAACATTGACTTGGATTGCAGAAGAGGCATCCCATAATGGGCTTGCTTTAATAATTGGTAAAAATGCTTGATTTGCTACAGCTAGATAGCCTGCTTCACTTAAATGAATGTTTTCTGGATTTGGTAAATAAGTTGGCACATCTTTAGCCACAACGTCGAAAGTCGGCACAAATATTGCACCTGCTTTTTCGGCAGTTGTTTTAATAGAAGCATTCATAATTCCTAATAGCATTTTAAATTGTGTCTGCAGCTCTTCGCTATAATATGGGAAAGAATTATAGTAGCCCATAACATAAATTTGCACTTGCGGATTCAGCTTTTTAATTTCCGCTAAAATGGCGGCTATATTACTTATCGCTTCTTGCGATGTTTTTAAAATGGCCGCAGTATCTATACCAGTTGTTGTTGCTTCTTTTAAAATAGGCAATAAATCGTTCGCACCAGCAGTTAACGTAACTAGCTCCGCTTCCTGAATCGACGCTCTAAGCTTTGCACGATCATTTGTATAACCAAACCCAGTCACAGGTTTTTCTACGTCACCTTGTAAGTCTGCCAACACATTTTTCGTTGTATAGCCTGAATAGGCAAAGCCTTTATTATAAGATGTTAACAAACCCGCTTGTTGCAATGCCTGTGCAACAAAATCTGTATAACCAAGACCTATTGCTCCAACCTCATTCATGCCATGTGCCAATGAATCACCTAGCGCCACATAATCAGCTTGTACGACCCAGCTTGGCGCAATGTCATCTTGCTTATTCTCTGCACTTGCTCCTACAGGGACTATTAACTGTAAAGCTAGTACACTAGCAGCTAAAAAACGAAATTTCTTTGAAAATTGCATATTCCCACTCCTCCTGCACATCTAATAATTTCTAGTTTACTAGATTGAGGATAAAAATGGGAACATTAATAGTAAATACCTAAAATCGCCCTATATTCACCTAAAGATTTACCCTATTCAGATTGGACCTTTCCGTAGACGCCTCCTCCACCAACTGCAATATTTAATTGTCCTGTTCTAGCTAAATCAATCATCTTTGCTATTTTAAGTGGCACAATTTCTGCAAGCTGCTCGGTTGTAATACGATGTAAAATTGTCATTTCAGTTCCAAATGCGTGAAGTAATCTTTCCATCATTTTCGGACCTAAACCTGGTATAAAATCAAGTGGTACTTGATGAATATACGGTGGTCTCTCACGTTCAGCACTATTCAAATCAGATAGTTCCATAATTCGAGTCGCAACGCCTTTCACGATTTGTGAACTTCCACACGACCTGCAAATTGTATCCCCATCGTTTAACTGCTTACCACATTTAGCGCATACTGTTTGATGGTATTTGCCAAGCAATGGGTTTAACCCATAATTAGCTATTACGCCTCGCCCATCCTGTTCATGGAGTGCCATCTTTAATTCGGTAAAATTAGCTGCCTTTAATCGTAGTTTTTGATATTCACGTGCAATTTTGCCAAGCGAATGAGCATCCGAATTAGTCACAAATGTATACCGCTGAATTTCCCATATATTTTTTACCATATTGGTATCAGAGCTTAAACCAAGTTCTATAGCATCTATAAGCTGTGGATCAAACACTTCAGTTAAACTGTGGTGAACGCCTCTTCCAAATAAACTTTTAAATGGTGTAAAAACATGCGCTGGAATAAAAAGACCCCCTAATTCTCGAACTTTTTGTTGCAGCGCTTGTCCATCACAATAAATACGCTGTGAACTTAAATGAATGTTTTTCATAAAGCCTCTCATCCAAACCGAAAAATCTTCCATCACTGCGATAGTAGGAAAATAAGCTAGCACATGAATTGGGCCATGACAGTTGCTATCATAAATCTCAATTTCCGAGCCTGGAATAAGCGTAGTTTCTTGAAACCGAAGGCCCCCTTCCGATAACTCTTCTAGTTCACCGCGTTTTATCATCATCTCCATCTCAGCAAGTACTTCTGGCGAATGACAATCAATAATGCCGATTATATCAAGCCCTTTTTTTGCACTAGTCATCTCTAAAATTCGCGATAATGTTAAAGTTTTACTTCCCGTAATCTTCACTGCTCGCCCACTCATTGTTCGTCCAATGTGAATATGTAAATCCGTATAATAGTCCTGAAACATGTATACAGCTCCTTTTGTTCGATTATAAAATGAAAAAACCTTACATTGTTGCAAGGCGTTTTCATTATTTAAGATGGATGGTTTTGATTTGTACTATTATCAGTGTCGTATGAACCTGAACCTTGATTTGGTGTTGCCGCTGCATCATAAGCAACTAAAGTAACACCAATTTTCTTTTCTAGCTCATTAATTTTTTCTAGCTGTGTGTGATCTAATTGTGCAAATTTAATCTCTTCCATATTCGTCACGCATCCTTTCAAAAGTAACGTTCCCCGAATATCTCACAACTATACAAAAATTAAACCGCAAAAATCTTCTGAATTGTTTTGGTGACTGGCATTAGCATAGACCCTAACAAAAGCATCAGACTTCCTATATCATAAAAATCCACTTCGCTTTCCGGCGAGCACATTGTAAGCCGCAACCGTCGCTGCGCGCCGCTTGTTGCGTCTTACGTTACGTGCGTTCCCGCAGGAGTCTACGTGGATTTTTACTTGGTTAACCATAAAATTCAATACTTACACAGTAAATTATTTGTGTGACTGGTGCTCCGCATATACACCTAACAAAAGCATCAGACTTCCTATATCATAAAAATCCACTTCGCTTTCCGGCGGGTACATTGTCAGCCGCAACCGTCGCTGCGCGCCGTTTGTTGCGTCTTACGTTACGTGCGTTCCCGCAGGAGTCTGCGTGGATTTTTACTTGGTTAACCATAAAATTCAATACTTACACAGTAAATTATTTGTGTGACTGGTGCTCCGCATATACACCTAACAAATATCAGACTTCCTATATCATAAAAATCCACTTCGCTTTCCGCGGGCACATTGTAAGCAGCAGGAGTGTGCGTGGATTTTTACTTGGTTATTTATAAATACCCTACTTGCAATGCTTTATGCAAATTGTATCAGAATTGTTTGAGTGACTGGCACTTATGTAGTTTTTGTGAATTGTTCAGATACATATGTTAAATACGGTTTGCCTGTCAGTGGATGTGTTTGAATATCGGCGTATACTCCAAAAACATCACGAAGCAGTTTAGGCGTTAACACTTCTTCTGGTGTGCCGTAATGAACAATACTACCTTGTTGTAAAACATAAATTTGATCACAGTACATAGCAGCCATATTCAAATCATGTAAGGCAGCGACAACAGTCAAATGCAATGTTTGAATTAAGTCCATTAATTGTAATTGATGCTGAATGTCTAAATGATTAGTAGGCTCATCTAAAATAAGCACTTGCGCCTGTTGTGCTAGTGCACGTGCAACCATCACTCTCTTTTTTTCTCCTCCAGAAAGGGAACTAAAGCTGCGTGTTTCTAAATGGGCAATACCCGTTTGAGACAATGCCTCTTTCACTATTTTAAAGTCTTCCTTATCGTCCATTTCAAAAAGCTTCTTATGTGGCGTTCTTCCCATGCTCACCAAATCTTTTACATTAAAGTCGAATAACACAGGTGTTTCCTGACTAACTACGGCTAAATTTTTTGCAATCGCTCTACTTGATTGCTGAAAAATATCTTCCTCATTCAATAATACTGTTCCACTTTCGGGCTTTAATAACCGATACATATTTTTCAATAGTGTCGACTTTCCACTACCATTAGGACCAATTAAACCGACAAATTGCTTTTCCTTTATTTGAATGCTTACTTCTTTTAATATGCGCTGATCATGAATGGAGAATGATACATGCTTCGCCTCTAATGTCATACCTTTAATCTCCTTCACCAAATGAATAATTGTTACGGCGTAGTAGCCAAATGAAAAATGGACCGCCACAAAAGGCAGTAATGATTCCAATTGGCATTTCTTCTGGAGCTATTATCACGCGGGCAATCGCATCTGCCCAAACTAAGAAAATCCCTCCTAATAATGCGCTAATAGGGATAACATATTTATAATTAGACCCTACTATTAATCGCACGATATGCGGAATTATTAAACCAACAAACCCAATGGAGCCACTTACCGCAACGAGCACACCTGTTAGTAATGATACGAGTAGTATCAATTGAATTCGAAATTGTTGAAGATTAACACCTAATGTGACCGCCGCTTCTTCCCCAAGTAGTAATAAATTTAAATTTCGATAATGTAGCCATAACAAACCAAAAACGATGAAAAAGATAATAGCTGGAATGAATAAATTACTCCATTTTGCGCCCGCAAGACTTCCAAGCATCCAATACATAACGGCTTTTATACCGCCCTCTTCCTTAGACATCATTAACATAAAATTTGAAGTAGCAGATAATATAAACGATACAGCCATTCCTGCTAGCAACAAACGGAAAATAGAAATACGTCCCCCTACACGTGACAAGAAAAATACCAACACAATTGCTATAAAGGAGCCTAGAAAAGCAGCTACTGAAAGGGCGTAAATACCTAAAAATGAAAAAGCGCCTAAAATGATGACAGCCGTGGCACCAACTGTCGCACCTGAAGAAATACCTAAAATATATGGATCTGCAATAGAATTACGGACAAGTGCTTGCACAGCTGCTCCAGCAATAGCTAAACCTGCTCCAACAATGGCTGCAAGCATGACACGTGGGACACGTATTTGCCATATAATAATTTCTTGTGAGCGGCTCCAATCAGGCTCTATCGTATTTGAGAAAATAGGAATTTTCGAGAAAATAACCTTCCATACATGTAGCGGTGTAATTGACACTGAGCCAATCATAATAGCAACCGTCATTGAAGCAATCAGTACTAAAAGAAGGGTCAATGAAAATAGCATAAATTTTTTATTCATTTGCTTATTAACTCCTTATCAATCTTGATAAATACGAAGCAATAAAAAAGGGTATTCTACGCACGAATGCATAGAAATACCCTAGGTTAAACAAAGTTGGAGAAGTATCCATCAATTGTCCGTAATTGCTTGCATCCTCGTGGGCATTACAGGTATGAACTAATTGGCAGGTCTCCTGGCTTCGATTCAACGTTACTATGATTGCCTTCCCATTCTAAAAACAGTGGCTACTACATCATAGAACTCCTCGTTACAGTTGCGGGACAGCGTCGGACTTACACCGACTTCCCTTTTAAGTGGCACTTGTTAACAAGCGTCACACCATTAGTTTCTGAAATTTTAAAATTATGACGATTCTATCATACATAATTATCGTAGTCTATAGCTTCTTTCATCTAGGAATCAATCTTTCCTCTTTTCAACTTCATACAAATGGATTTTGCACAAAACCTAATCCATAATTTCTGCACATTTACTTGTTACATTAAAGACAAATAAATAGTAAGGAGGAAATTCATATGGTATTAAAAAGAAATTTTTTCCTAGGCTTTATAGCAGCAATGGCTTTACTAATATTATCAGCTTGCTCTGACGATGCAGCGAAGACGGACTCTGCTAATGGTGACGCAATGGACCATAGTGCAGAAACAGGCCATGGAGAAGAGATGAATCATTCCAGCTCGGGTGAAGTTCCATCCACTTTAAAAACTGCTAAAAACCCTAAATTCCCTGTAGGCAGTACTGCTATTATTAAGGAAGGACATATGTCTGGGATGGCAGGCGCCGAAGCAACGATTGTTGGGGCATATGATACAACTGCCTATATTATCTCCTATGAACCGACTACTGGTGGAAAGAAAATAGAAAATCATAAATGGGTAATACATGAGGAATTAATAGATCCAGGTGTTGCCCCATTGTCTCCAGGCACTGAAGTCAAAACAGATGCTGCACATATGAAAGGCATGGAAAATGCTACTGTTCGCATTGATGACGCAGTACAAACGACCGTTTATATGATTGATTTTCCATTAACAACTACTGGTGAAGAAATGAAAAATCATAAATGGGTTACAGATAGTGAACTAACGTCAAAATAAAAACGAAACACCCTCTGCCATCAGAGGGTGTTTGTAATTACTTTTTGTCAGCAAGCTTATGCCATTTATAGCCGATTCCCCACACTGTCTGTAAGTAATCATCAACAGGAAAGCCACTTTTCCTTAGTTTTTCCCGTAAATTGCGGACATGCGAATCAATTGTTCGGTCTTCAATAGTACCGTTATATCCCCAAACTGTATTAATTAAATGCTCTCTTGAGAAAACTTTATTTTGATATTCAAGAAACAGCGCTAACATCGAAAATTCTTTCGGCGTTAAAACAATAGCTTCTTGTTGAAAAGACAATTCAATAGATTCTTTATTTAATCGTAGCCCTTCAAAAAAAATGATAGTTTCTTCAGTTTTTGTTCTTCTTAATACAGCATGTATGCGTGCTACTAACTCTTCCTCGTCAAAAGGCTTTAAAATGTAGTCGTCTGCTCCCAAATTTAAGCCTTTTATAATATCAGCCTGTTCCGCTTTTGCTGTTAGCATAATGACCGGTACATCCCAAAACTTCCTTATTTCCTGACAAGCTTGCCAACCATCCATATCTGGCATCATAATATCTAACAGCACTAAATCTACATGATTTTCTTCTAAATAGTCTAAAGCATCTCTAACTGATGACATCGCTATGCAATGAAAAGAAGGCTCTAAATAAAGCGTTAGTAACTCCAGCATCCTTGGTTCATCGTCAATTAATAATAATGTTTTCATTTGTTCCTACCCCTTAAATAATAATTCAAAAGTAGTCCCTTTGTTTTCCTCACTAACAACGGTTACTTCCCCTCCGTGTGCATGGACAAGCTCTCTAACAATAGCAAGACCTAATCCCATACCTCCATGTGCACGTGCACGAGATTTTTCAACCCTATAAAAACGTTCAAAAATATAAGGTAATTCCTTCTTCGGAATCCCCTTTCCAGTATCTTTAACAATGATTTTTAGTAAGTTATTTTGCCTTTTTACTATAAAAAAAGTAGAATCTCCAGATGAACAATAAGTTAATGCATTATTTAACAGATTCAAAATAATTTGCTCTAGCCTTACTGAATCGGCCATTAATGTTAATCCCTTTTCACATTGAACAAACAAGTGTATCTCTTTTTCCTGAAAAGCAGGTCTTAGCTTTACTTCGATACTTGCCACTAATTCATCCAATTGAAGACGTTCTTTGTTAATTACAAATGCGTTTTCATCCATTTTTGCTAAATCAAATAAGTCTTTAATTAACGTTGAGAGCCGATTCATTTCTTCAATAATAATGCCTAAATATTTTTGGCGATCCTGCTCCGTTAAATCTCGCTTGTAAAGAATATCTGAATAGCCTTTTATAAAGGTAATAGGTGTTCTTAGCTCATGCGCAATACTTGCTAAAAACTCCTTTCTTTCCTCTCTTAAATGATTTAAATCATCGGATAACTGTTGTATGGCATTCGCAAGATCGCTTAATTCATCTTTGCCATTAGTCGAAAGGGCGACAGTAAAATCTCCTTTATTCATTTTCAACGTCGCTTCCTTCATAGCCATTAATGGTTGGGCTAATTTTCGAGATAACACAATAATGACGGCGATCGTCACCAATGCCGAAACGAGGCCGACAATTAGAAAATGTTTGTTTAGTCGTTCCATTAACGCATGGATGGAATCTGTATTTTGAAACATAAACACATAGCCAACAGTCTTTTGCTGTTTAAGAATAGGACTAATCGTTGCAATATATTTTTCATCCTGCCAATTTTTCTCTAATACCTGACCACTATAAGGCACCCTACCCTTGAGCTTCTTTAAATAAACGTGTATTTCAGGGTGTGAAGATGAAGCAGCTAAAATTGTTCCAACATTATCTGTGATGACAACGTCTGTATTTTCTCTTGATTCCATTAATAATATATGTGATAACGTCTCCTCATCGAAATTTTGCTCTAATATCGTTCGATGTGAATTACCAGTTGTCTGCAAGTTTATTAATTCTTCTTCAACACGCGAGTTAGTCAAAGAAACATGTAAAAAAAACATCATAAATGTTTCTATACAAAACAATGTAATAAAAAAGATTATTCCAAGCTTTAATGAAAGTTTTTTCATGCCTTAACCACCTATATTTCAAAATGATAACGTGTAAGTGTGAAGATTTTATGCAGAAGAAAGATACTTTTATAAATATTATAAAATAAAGACTTCACGCCCACTAATTTTTCATCATCATATGGCATTTATATATGTAGCAATCATAAAGAAACGTGCCAGGCACCCACACAATTCTGAAAACTCCAAGATGTTTATAACTTAGTAAAAATCCACGTAGACTCCTGCGGGAACGCACGCAATGTAAGACACAACAAGCGGCGCGACAGCGACGGTTGTGGCTTACATCGTGCCCGCGGAAAGCGTAGTGGATTTTTACGATTGAGGAGCCGGAATTATGCTAGGAATATAAAAGAGGTGTCAGGCACACACACAATTCTGAAAACTTCAAGATGTTTATAACTAAGTAAAAATCCACGTAGACTCCTGCGGGAACGCACGTAAAGTAAGACACAACAGGCGGCGCGACAGCGACGGTTGTGGCTTACATCGTGCCCGCGGAAAGCGTAGTGGATTTTTACGATTAAGGAGCCGCTGATACTTGGGTCTTTATAAAAAAGAGCCAATAAGTATGTCGTATACTTATTGGCATCTTTTTATTAAATATATTTTTTAACCCAGTCTAAGAAGTTTTCAATTACTGTATCAAGGAATTTCACAGTACCTTCATCTGTTAAATTGCCTTCAGCATCAAATTTCGTGTGTACAGCACCGATATATACATCATTACCACTAAGTAATGGAGAATTAATTCCAGGTGAGAATAAAATATCACGTAAATGTAATTGTGCTTTAACAGTACCTAAATTACCCATTGATGCTCCCATCATGAACGATGGTTTGCCAACCATTACTTTGTCTACACGAGATAGCCAGTCAATAGCGTTCACCATAACCCCTGGCACAGTTCCATTATATTCTGGTGTTAACCAAAGTACCGCGTCAGCCGCTTTTACTTTTGCTTTAAAATCTAGTACTGTTTGTGGTGCTTCATTTTCGATATCTTGATCATACATTGGTAAATCGCGTAAGCTCAATACTTCTAGTTCAAGCTTTTCTGTATAACGTTTTTGAATAAATTTTGCTAATTGCATATTATAAGATTCTTTACGGATACTACCTACGATTGCTACTACTTTCATGTTGTTTCCTCCTAAATGGTTACTGCCATTAATATTTGTTAAGCTATTTTATTTTATACCGCCCTAATAATAGGTTGCAAATTCTTCAACTGGTTTACGATACCCACGTAAGCGGTGACTACTTTCCTTTTCCTTGCCAATTGTCATCATCAAGACAATCTCATGTGTTGCTGGTACATTGAATAATGCGCGCATTTGCTGTTGATCAAAACCAATCATCGGACATGTATCCCAGCCTCGATTTTTTGCTGCTAACATAAAGAGCATAGCTGAAAGTGATGCGTTACGAATCGCGTCTTCCTTCATAAACTCCTCACCACGTTCTTCGTAAAACTTCGCATTATCATCAATGAGTCCTTCAAGTTCATAGTTTGTAATAATGCCTAGATCAACCATCCCTTGACTAATGTGAGCCGTTTGCTTGTATGCTTCCTTATCGCCTAGTACTAAAATAACTCCGGAAGCTGAATGTACTTTATATTGTCCATATGCAGCCTCGCGAACTCTCTCTTTCAATTCTTGATCTAACACAACGATATATTCTGTATGTTGCAAGTTGAATGCTGAAGGTGCAAGCTTGACGTCCTCTAAAATCGGTCGGATATCCTCCTCCGTCATTACAACACCGTCTATAAAATTATTTGCCGATCGACGTTTATCAATTAACTTTGTAAATTCCATGTTGACGTACTCCAATCATCCATTATGCTTTAGTAAAATTGTGTTCCTTAAGAATAAATGACACCTTACTCATATTCTTTTTCAAATGAAACCGTACTTCTTACAGTATCAATTGGACGAACAAGCCCTTCAATTTGTGCACGTTTAGGCTCTAAGAAAGGCGGTAATGATAGTTTTTCCCCCAATGTTTCATAGGGCTCATCACCCATAAAACCAGGGCCGTCTGTCGCCCATTCAAATAAGATTTGTGGTGCTACACGTGCATATAGCGATTCAAAGAAGTGACGGTTAACATAACCAGATGTATTGAAACCAAAGCCTTCTAATCGTTCTGTCCACTCATTTAAAACAGCACGATCTGCTACGCGAAATGCTGCGTGATGCACAGTACCAAAACCTTGACGAGCTGCTGGCAGGATTGTGTTATATTCCACAACAATTTGTGCACCGTTGCCTCCCTCTCCGACCTCAAATAAGTGGAAGTCTCCTTCAGCTGTAATTTCTGTGAAGAGCATTACTTTTTCTAGCATTTCTTTGAAATAGTCAAAATTCGCAACACGCACAAATATTGGACCTAATCCTGTAATAGCGTATTCTAGTGGGATAGGACCATCTTGCCAAGGTGTACCTGTAGCAACTCCTTTGTTGTTTTCATCAGAAATTAGTTGATACTGCTGATCGTCAAAATCAACAAATGATAATGTTTGCTTGCCGAATTGTTCTTTTATGCCTGTATGTTTGACATTTAAGCGCTCAAATCGTTTTACCCAGTATGCTAATGCTGCATCTGTTGGCACTCGGAATGATGTTTTAGAAATTTCGTTTGTCCCATGTACACCTTTTGGTATGTTTGGGAAGTCAAAGAATGTCATATCTGTTCCAGCACTACCCTTGTCATCTGCAAAAAATAAGTGATATGTTTGAATATCGTCCTGATTTACTGTTTTTTTAACTAAACGCATGCCTAGTACATACGTGAAAAATTTATAATTTTCTTCTGCGCTACTTGTAATAGCAGTTACATGGTGAATTCCTTTTAAATGATTCATATTAAGTTCCTCCTATTTATCTCGAATTCGAGATATATGTTTAAAAAAATTTTATTTATTAATGGCATTAAGACCGACCTTTTTCAAAGCTACATTCATTGTTTCCAACTCCTGTTGGTCTAATACTTCAAAAATTTCATTGATCTTTTGTTCATGGAGTGGAAAAATTCTATCCATTAAGACCTGTCCCTCATCTGTTAACAATGCATAGGTAACACGACGATCTTTAGGACAAGCACGTCGACAAACAAAACCTTTTTGCTCCAGCTTATCAATAACGTACGTAATACTACTACTTGCAATTAAAATTTTCTTACCAATTACTTGAATTGGCTGCTCGCCGTGGTGGTACAAAAAATCCAATACCCCAAATTCAGTCTGGTTTAAATCATATTGAAGCAAATCTTTTTTTGTCGCATCCTGAATTGATTGATAAGCACGGAACATAATCGTAAAAGCTTTTAAACACCGATTTTCTTCCTTCATAAGATGCCCTCTTTCTATTTACCTCGAAATTGAATATCTTTAATTCGAGATAATAATATCACAGATATTCCCTAACAGCAATCATTTTTATTTAAATTAATATTATTAAATAAAAAATCCTTTTCAAAAGCTAAAAAGCCCCTATACAAATTAGTGTATAGGGAGCTTCTATTATTTCAATCGTTTAAATTCTTTTTCTGTTCCATCAGCAAACTCTACTTCTACCTCAATCGATTGATAGTCATCTGTAATATTAAACACTTTAATGACTTGGTCAATTACTTCATCATTCGATGTTGTAGAATCGAAAGTTAGTTGCTTAAATAATGGTTCTAACTTCGTATAAGCCTCATCGCCTTGAATTTTTTCATTATTGCGGTCATCTTCCAATTTAGCCTCTATACCGTTCTTCTTATTTTCATATTCAACCTCATATGATTCTGTTGCTGAATAATCAACGTCCAATGAAAATTCTATAAAGTTAAAGGGCACTTGATCCGTTACATTTTCACCAGCCTGTTGATTAGTGTTTTGCTCTGTTGGAGCATTCGTAGGTACATCCTTTACCTCATCCTTATTACAGCCATAAAGTAATCCAGCTGCTACTGAGAATACTAATAACATTTTATAATTACGCATCATGTTCCACTCCTTTTCTGTTAGTATTCTTCCCTAAAAAATCATGAAATAAACGAAAAAAGATATCTCCTTAAATTAGGAGATACCCTTTTTCTCATCTATTTAGATGGAAAACCGTCAATCAATTCATATTAATAGAAGTAATTGCGACCAGTATTATTTTCATGAATGGCACGAGCTAAGCGAAGTGTTGAAACAGCTAAATCTGCATAACTTACTTTTTCAGTTGCATTAAAGTTGTTTTGTTGTGCATCGATTAAGCCCATTGCACTCGCTAATGCTACGTAACCTGCATATGCTGGATCAATAGAACCTGCATCAGCGAAGTTTAACTTGTAAATGTCGTTATGCTTTGCAGCACTTTCTAAACGTAGTACACGAATAAACCATTCTGCAAGCTCTTGACGAGTCAATGTCGCATCGACAGCAAATTCATCTTCTGGTTGTAAAACGCCCATTCTTACTGCTTGTTCAACTATTGCATATAACGGATGTTTAGGATCAATATTATTAAACGATTGATATGTTTCTTCTTCATTTCCATATCCATAGTAGCCATATGTCAATGATTTAAGAATAATTTTTAACGCTTCACCCTTCGTTATAGCTGTATCAGCATTAAAGCTTGCTGGATCTTTCACTTCCAACACATTTTGTGCTAACAAGTAGTTTAATTCCTCTGCAGCTGTTGGGTGAGAAATTTGCGGTTTATTATTTGAATCATCGGCACTACTTACCCATTTGCCTGTTAGTGCATCAATTTGATTATATATGCTGCCCTCATATGAAGGTGCATACACTAAATCATAATGATTGCTATCTTCTTTATCCTGTTTAGTGTACTGTAACTTCAGCTTTAACGCATCGCTAAATGTTTCCTTTGCCTTATCAGCTGAGACTACCTTACTTACAGATGGCCAGTTATCAATTTTTTGTTGATTAATGTTTAATCCACGTAATGAACCGTCTGTACCGACGCTCACATAAATTTCATCACCAACAACAGGAATTCCGTTTACAATACGCGGGAATGAGAAGCCATATTGGTTGCTATAATTATCATATCCATAATCATCTAACGGTTTTGCATAGTTATGGATATAGGACGGAGCCCACTCTTTTAAGTAGTCAATAGCCTTCGCCAACGCAGCATCTTTCGTAATCTTTTCTGCTTTTTTATCTGTCAGCATGAAATCTCTACTGATGTCATAGTATTGTGTAATTTCACCAGTTGCCTTATTAATTTCAAATGAAGCACCAGAACCACCATTCTCATACATGTACATGTAATTTACAGAGTAAAGTGTTTCACCATTTTCATTTTCTCTTTCATCAACCATATCAATTTGTAGCTTTGCCTTATCAGGGTCCACTTTTAAGAAGGATTTTGCAAATTCCTCTACTTCTTCAACCGTCATACCAGGTTTTCTCGGATTAAGTTGTTCTGAAGATAGCTTTTCAACACCTTTTACTCTTGGTGCTTGTGCCACGAAGCCATTTGCTGTTTGCCATTGTCCTGTTAATGCATGTACACCATAGAAGCTTGATGTTGGCATATACACTAGCTTCACTTCACGCTTATCAGATGGATAGTTATAGTCTAAATAATAACGTAACTCTACAGCAAAGTTATCACGAACTTGTGCTAGAACATCTGCTTCGCTCTTTTTCTGTTCTACACCATCGAACGTTGCCTTTTTAGATACATTTGAATTGCGATATACTTGTACAACTTCTCCATTAGCAAGTACACCAATAGAAATTGTGTGGTTGCTAAGCGTTACACCGTTATGTGTCGGTGCATATGAGAATGAATAAGTAATTGGCTCTGATAATGGGCGAGTGTAATTAAATCCATAATCAAAATCATTTTCTTGTAATTTATAGTTTGCTGTATTCGGGAATTTCTTTAAGAAATCCTGTGCAATTTTTTGTGCGTCATCCTTCGAATATTTAGCAGGATATAGCGCATCTGCCACATTAGCTGGCTGGTAATAGAAGCTTTCAAGCTCTAAATCATCACCCATAAAAGTAATACTACCATACACATCTTTACCATTTACTGTTTTTTGGAAACTCAAATCATAACGGATTGTTTTATCATCGTTATAGTAATGTCCACGCCCCGTATAAAAATCATTATCTGTTAAAAAATTGAACTTTTCTGGGAAAAGCTCACGGAATTTTTTTATAAGTGTACTTTTTGTTACCTTTGTTTCTGTTAAGGCTACTTGAATCTCTATTCTCTCTGGAGAATCCTTAACATTAGCAGAAGCTTGTGCCATTGGAGAAAGTACTCCGACAGAAAATGCAGTAGACGTTAGAATAATCCCCAATTTTTTAAATTTACCCAAAATATCCCTCCTAAAATACAATTTACCTAATTATATATTATATTCCCAAAATAGGAAATAGTATTTACAGATTATTTCCAATAAGAAGAAAATAGATTGGGTATACCATTATCCCTATCAATGTCATTTCTTCACCACATTAAAATTTGAGTCTATCAATAACCAATTTTGCGGGAACGGTAGCCCAAGCTTCCAGTAACCTATGCCTCTAAGCTTGTACTGCTTAATTAAATTAAATTTCGCTTGAATCGACCGTGCATCTTCAAACCAGACTATATGCGCTCTTCCTTGCTCATCATAATATTCAAAGAATGGTGCTTGTGCATTCCAATCATATTGGATAGCTGCATTATATTTTTTGGCAATCTCAATAGCCCTTTGCGGACTTACAGCCTCTGCATATGGACCTCCTTGTACAAACGGCAGTGTCCAATCATAGCCATATAAGTTTTGTCCAAGCAATATTTTACTTGGTGGTATTTCTGATACAGCATATTTGACAACGGCCTCAACTTCGCGAATTGGCGAAACAGCCATAGGGGGACCAGCAGAATAGCCCCATTCATAGGTCATCAGCAATACGAAGTCCACAATCTCACCATGTGCTTTATAATCATGTGCTTCAATCCATGGCCCTTTTTGATTCGCACTTGTTTTTGGGGCAAGTGCTGTCGAAACCGTATAACCCTCTGCATGGAACCGCTCCACTGCTCTTCTTAAAAAATTGTTATACGCTTCCCGCTGATCAGGGGGCAAATTTTCAAAGTCAAAATGGATATCTTTAATGCTTTCTAAACGCCTTGCTTCTTTAAGAATATTGTCAAAAAGTAAATCTTGCACTGCCGTACTTTGGAAAATATCTCTTGCAAGGTCGCCACTAAATTGAAAGTTCTCCAAATTCGATACAACCATTGCAACAGCTGCTCCTGAGTCTTTCGTAATTTCAGACACACCGTTTCTTGGAGGTTGCTTCAATGTCCCGTCTCTCCGTGCTTCATAGCTAAATAAGGCAAGATAAGTTAAATAAGGAGATGCTTCTCGGGCTGAATTTAATAATGCTTCACTAACGGCTGTCCCTCTTGGCTCTAAATACGCCAATGTTTCTGCTCTCGTTTTCGGTGCTGGTGGAATATAAAGACGCAAACCAACTGATAAAGTCTGGTTTGGATTTATGCCATTGACCTGTGCAAGTGTTAAATAATTAATCCCAAAGCGTTGCCCTATAGACCATAAACTATCCCCAGGCTGTACATAATAAAAGCTACCGACGATTGGAATTACAAGTGCTTGGCCAACAACTAATCGATTAGGGTCTGGAATTTGATTGGCATCTACTATACTTTGAACCGTTGTGCCATACGCATTTGCAATTCCATATAAGGACTCTCCTGCTCGTACAACATGTATTTGAATGCGATTTGCCTCCTTTTTACGTAATGAAACCATAGCCATAAAGCTTATGATATAAAATAAGAAAACATGTCACCTTGAAGCAATCACATCTGTAGCACAATCAATTTTTAGTACAAATAATTACAGAAGACTTTTGCCGTTAATTTCCGTTCCAGGCTCTCCCTTTCCGCCCGTTGACGTGAAGTGCCAGGCACTCAAACAATTTCTTTGCTATGAATGTAGACTTCTGCGACAACAGCTCACGTGTGCCCGTGGAAATCGCCCCCACGCAATAGAAATCAGCCGCAGTAGTATCATTTTTTATCCTTTTCATGGTCATAAAGTGGAAATTTCTTTGCCAACATTATTCGTTGATTTTCTTTCCAGGCGCTCCCTTTCCGCCCGTAGCGGAAATCAACAGCAGTTTGATGAAAAAAGGCGAAAAAACCTCTCAATTTTAATGAGAGGTTTTTGTATTTTATTTATGCGCATTGGACGTAATCATTTCAAATAACAATGGCACATTCGTACTGCGTTGCAAAGAATTACATTCCTTTGTTAAGTACGCCCAACTTTCTTTCATTTTTTCTCGGTAAGATAGTGCTGTATCTACATGCAGAAATTCCAAAAGATACTCTTTAATAGAGCCCGATAAGTTTTCCATAAATTCATCTGCTTTTAGCACTTTTTCCGTGGCGACTTCATTGCGCTCATTCCATAATACGTGCTCTAAATTTGTAGCAAAATAAAACAACTGGTAAGGTACTTTTAATCGATCAATACTAAAATGGTCATTTGCAAGCAAAATCTTAACGTTATTAGCCTTCATTTCATTGCGCTGTTCAATTTGCTCTTTACGTCTCTCTGTTTTTACAAAAATGGCGTCCTCAGTATAATAGAGATTCTGTTCGATATCTGCATTGATTTTGACAAACTCTGGAGCGATAAAACAACCATCTGCATCCGTAATATGAATGACTGCCGATAAATCTTTCGCTAAAAACTTATACTTTTCTAGATAATTATGAATGACTCGGCTGACACTATTTTTAATATTGGGGATTCGCTTTTTCGCATCCCATTTCGTCAAAATATCCTCACGTTGCACATCAAAGCGGATGGTCGAATCGGCAAAATGCTCATCTAAAAAATCCTCTAAAATTATTTGCTCTGTTTGTCCTTCTACAATCACTAAAAGCACTTTTTTAGTCATGTTGCACACCAGCTTTTCTAAAAGCACGTTTAATTTTGAACGTTTTCGTTTCTTTATAAACCTCTTCATCCTGTCCACCTAGCTGTATAGCGCGTAAATAGACATCTCGTGCATTATTGACCTCTTTAATACCTTTTAGCTGCATATATCGGTAATTCTCATTCGTTGTTGTAAACCATAAGTTTTTAATGGCAAGCACCTCTAACACACGTAAATTGTGGGACGTAAAAATAAGTTGCCCTTTTCCGCCCTCATCAATCACTGTTAACAACTCGCCTAACAAATATTCAAAAACGCCAGAATCTAATTCATCGATCACAACACAAGCAGTTGGATTATTGTAAACAGCTATTAGTACACTAAGCACAGAGATAATTTTTAAAATCCCTTCTGATTCTGTTCGCAATGGCAATTCCCGATCTCCCCGTTGCGATAGAAACTCAAATCGGATTCCCTTTTCACCATTATCTAATAATTGCTCTGTAATGACATGAATCTTAATAGTGAGTCCAGGAATAATAGTCGATAATACTTGATTGCTTTGCTCTATCACTTCACATAATACATTGAAAGCATTTTTAGGCAGTAATGCTGGCCCTTTCAAATCATATGGAATGGAGCCACGCGTTTTTTCAAGATGGATACTAAAGGGCATACTGCGTTCTTCAAATAAAGGCGCGATATTTTGATTGTTGATAACATGTAAATCTCGATTAAAATCAATCGCTAAATTATGAAGCAACTGCATTTCTAATTCTGATAGCTTTTCTTGTAGCAATGGCTTTAAATCTTTATGGAAGATAAATGACATATATTGTTTTCGCGCTAGTTGTTGAATAACAAGCGTTTTTATACGCATTTTTTCACTCATATCTCGTAAAAAGCTTTTTCGAATTTGAACGTCCTCATCTGTGACACTTACTAAAACTTTTGATCGTTTTCCTTTTTCATCTTCTCTATATGTGAGCCGCTCTGCAATAATATATAGCCGTTTTTCATCCTCACGCAATGTTACATAGTAGTTCACAAAAAATGTACCAAATTGATTGTCCACTAGAAATTCAAAATCAATAGTAGCAGTGTTTTCTCCTGCCATGATTAAACGCTTGTCTTGTGATGGTAATTTCACTTCAGCAATCCAACCAGAAATAATCGTCTTTAATAAGCTAAATGCATCAACAATCGTCGTTTTCCCAGAACCGTTTTGCCCATACACGCCAACAACATTCGCTTTCATAAGCGAAGCAAAATCCACTGCTAATGTTAGCTCACCATTTCGTACATTCCTTAAGTTTTGTACCTTTATTTTCTTAATTTTTATAATAGCCATCGAAACACCCTTTAAGTCTTTTCTTCTTATTATAATGAATATCGTTATATTTTATAACAATTTTAAATTTAATATCCTATACTTGTTTTTATATTGAGCCATTTGCCTATGACAAATACATTACGGGACATATGTTAGAGAAGAAAAATGAAGAAAGGTGTGTTTCATTGGTCAATCCTAGATTAGCTCCCGAAGATTTTAATCAACAGTTCCGACCCGGTATGAAAATATGGGTTACGCTCCCTACTGGCACATATTCAGGCACATTGATTCGAACATTTGGAAAAGACGGAAGAACAGCCGAAATTCAATTAGATTCTGGTCAAGTCATAACAGTTGATGTTAGCCAAATTACAGCAGCAGGGACAGGTTACCCTCCTGGTGGTGGCTCATATCCACCACCGTATCCACCTCCATACCCTCCACCATATCCGCAACCATATCCACCTCAACCGTACCCACCACAGCCATATCCACCACGTCCTTATCCGCCACAACCATATCCACCTCAACCATATCCACCTCAACCATATCCACCACGTCCATACCCACAACCGTTCCCGCCTATGCCATACCCTGGTGGACAATACCCTGGTGGTCAATTACCTGGTCTCCCACCCATACTACCTCCAGGCCTTCCCAACATTTTACCTGGCATCTTTGGTAACCCGAGATAATAAAAAAGGCTTTCCATAAGTTCAGTTATGAACGAGTGGAAAACCTTTTTTTATTTTCTTTTACACAAAGTATACACAACTTTTTTCAAACAATTGTAATAATATTTGTCTATAATAACATTTAGTAATTTTAAAAGTTGGTTACTAGAAACAAATTATACTATTATTAGTGTATTTTCTATTAATAATATGCCAGAACCCCGTTAATCCCTGTTATAAAAACACTATATTTTTAATTCGCACCTCGAAATTTCACAGTTGAAATAGTAGGATTTTTGGGTTGTGAATCGTATTTTTTGGCAGTATAGTTGTTTATGGTTAGGGGATGAATGGATTATTTTACTAACAATGAAATAATGATAAAAAGTATAGGAATGTACTTCTATATATGAAATTATCATGACGGTCAATTGTAACATTGTACTATTCCCATTACATTTGGCTTTCTCATTATCGGCCGTCCCTTTTTCACTTGAAATATGTTTTTTACAATTTTAGGAGGAAGAGTATGAAGAAAAGTAAGAAGCAGCAAATGTCAATTAGCAAGAAATTAACTTTCACAATGGTTGGTATTTTATTGCTATTTGGATTAGTTACTATGGGATTTTCCTATTATATAGTGAAAAACAGTAACTTAAAAGATATGGATGAATCCCTCTATGATAAAGGCATGATTTTATCAAAGACAATAGATCAAAAAGCATTGAAATCTGCACTGCAACAACCAAATGCTAATAATAATGATGTCGTTCGTTTAACAGAAGAAATGGATGCCATCAATGATAAATCAGATATTATTACCAATCTCTTTCTTATTACAGTAGATGGTGAAAATATTAATGCACCGGTTTTATCCTCAAGTGTTCTTGAAGTTGGGGCAGAATATAACCAAGATATGATCGCCATGGGTCTCTCTCCAGATTTCCTTGCAAGAATAAAAGAAGTTTTTGAAACAAAAGAGGCAACTGCTACAGAGATCTATAAAGATGAGTTTGGAAGCTATAAAACAGGGCTTACTCCGATATTAGATGACGATGGTTCAATGTTAGCTGCGTATGCCATTGACTATGATGTATCGATGGTAACTGCTAAAGCACTTTCGGAAGCAATGTGGGTTCTGTTAATTACTGTTTTATTCCTTATTGGGTCTTCCATCGTCGTTTACTCACTATTAAAAAAGAAACTAACGCCTATCCAACAGCTATCCTTACAATCTAAAAAAGTTGCTGAAGGTAACTTGGAGCTAGAACCTTTACCTGTTCAATCAAATGATGAAATTGGCGTGCTAACAAATAATTTTAATGTAATGATTGGAAGTTTACAAACAGTCATTCAAAGCGCAACAAATGTTTCTTCACGTGTTTCAAATACTGCACAAGTTTTATCAAGTAATATGCAGGAAGCAACGGATTCTTATAATAGTGTAGCTTCATCGATGCAAGAAATAGCAAGTGTTGCGGATTTACAAGTTCAAAAGGCAAAAGAAAGTTCAGTTACGATTGAGGAAATGAGCATTGGTATTCAACGTATTGCCATGACATCTAATCAGATTTCTGAATCCTCTATTCTTGCATCTGAGGAAGCGGAAAAAGGTAACGATTCAACGAACAAATCTGTCGCTCAAATGAATGCAATTAGTAAAGCTGTAAATCAATCGGCATCATCTGTCAAAATGCTAGGTGAACACTCAAATAAAATCCAAGAGATCGTTGGTATTATTACAGGTATCGCTTCCCAAACAAATTTACTTGCATTAAATGCGGCGATAGAGGCTGCTCGTGCAGGTGAAGCAGGAAGTGGTTTTGCTGTAGTCGCTGACGAGGTGCGCAAGTTGGCAGAGCAATCAGAGGCATCAGCAAGAGAAATTTCTACGCTAATCTCGCGTATTCAACACGATACTAATGAATCAGTAAATGTCATGATACATGCGGTAGAGGAAGTGGACAATGGCTTAATAATGATCAATGATTCCGAAAAATCATTTGGCCAAATTTTAACTTCAATACATCATGTTACTGGTCAGATTCAAGAATTATCGGCTACTATTGAGGAAATGGCAGCTGGTATGGAAGAGGTTACATCAGCTGTTCAAGATATGGAGCAATTCTCTGAAAATTCTAGAAACAATACAAGCACAGTAGCCGAAACATCTGCTACTCAGCTCAACACGGTGCAAAGAGTTTCAGAAGAAGCACAAGTATTAACAGATTTATCAGATGAATTATTAACTGTTGTAAAGACTTTTATTGTGAAATGATGTACTAAAAAAACCTTATAGCTTTATTAATCTCGTCGATGCTACAGCATCGGCGAGCCATTTATTCATGTCATTTCCTAGCAATAATATTTACTTCTAGTTGCACTAATTGGGCACTGCCCCTCTACTTTCAAAAATAGGAGTTGTGATGATTGAATAAAGAACTTAATTTACTTACAGCAGATTATCAAACGAACTATAATGAGCAACAAACCCTACCAGCTCATTGTACGCAATTGTTAACTGAAGCAGATAAAGTAGTTTATCAAGCTTTAAATCAAACAAAAGCCTTTTATGCGAAAGATCAAACAATACCTGAAGTATTTTATCAAGCTGTAGAACAGTTTGCTGATAGAATTGCATTATCATTTAATGGTGGCTCAATGACCTATCGTCAGCTCAATGAACGCTCCAATCAAATCGCTCATATGCTCCGAGACAACGGTTTGCAAAAAGGTGAAAAAGTGGCGATTGTTATGGAACGTAGTCAAGAAACTATTATTAGTTTACTTGGTGTTCTAAAAGCAGGTGGTATATATGTACCGATTGATCCTAGCTATCCTAAAGAGCGTTGTCAGTACTTGTTAAACGATACAGGTGCGTTATTTATATTAATAAAAGAAGAACATACTCAATTACTTAATGATTTACTACATAACGATGCCCAAACTCGTAAAGTGTTTACACTTAATCGAATGGAAATCACATTTTCAATAAACAATATCCATATCGATCTCAGCCCTGCTGATTTAGCCTATATTATTTATACATCCGGCTCGACAGGCAAGCCAAAAGGCGTAATGCTTAAGCATGAATCTGTGATCAACTTAATTACTGACAATCAAAGAATCTACCAAGCAAGTAAATATGATGTCTTTTCGCAATTTATCTCCTATAGTTTTGATCCATCCGTCACTGAAACATTTACTGCTTTTTTCTCTGGCGCTCGATTACATATGCTCACAAGTATTGAACGCGTATCAATAGAGGCATTTGCTGAAATGATTGAGCGTGAAAAAGTGACAACAGCCACAATTCCTAATGCATTCTTTACGCAGCTAGCTACTCATCTCTCAATAGAACACCAAGATAAATTATCGTCTCTAAAATATTTATCTGTAGGTGGAGAAGCACTTATGCCTGCCGTTATACAAAAGTGGCAAGAAAAATTCGGAACAACAACTGAAATTATTAATGTATATGGGCCAACAGAATGTACAGTGTTGTCCTCCTACCATAAAGTGAAGGATACTGTAATTGATCATCAATCAAGCATTCCTATTGGTAAGCCTATCGCCAATTACGAAATGTATATTATCAATAAGGATGGTCAGCTTTGCCCTGTCAATGAAGCAGGGGAACTTTACATAGCTGGTGCTGGTCTAGCTGCTGGCTATTTAAATCAACCAGAAAAAACTGCCGAAGCGTTTGTCCCACATATATTATCAATTGAACCTGGAAGATTAATGTATCGAACAGGTGATTTAGTTCGTTTATTACCGAGCGGTGTAATTGAATTTGTAGGACGCAAAGATTCTCAAATTAAAGTGAGAGGGTTCCGAATTGAGCTAGGGGAAATTGAAACGGTATTAAGTAATCACCCTAGCATTCAAGAGGGCGTTATACTTGCTAAGAAAATGGACGATGGAAATAATAGCTTGTTTGCCTATTACACTTTAATTGGCGGTAGTAAGGAAGAACAAACAGCAATTAGACAGTATTTAGCAGGTCATTTACCAGATTATATGGTACCTGAACGATTAATTGAAGTGCAGAAAATGCCCTTGTCCCCTACTGGCAAAATCGATCGAAAGCAATTAGCGGCCATTGAGGTAACAGCACCTCTACCAAGTCATTATGATGCACCCGAGAACCCAATACAGAAGCTACTAGCGACAGCTTGGCAACATGTACTCGGTATTGAACGTGTAGGTATTCATGATAATTTCTTTCATATCGGTGGGCATTCATTAAAAGTACTGGAAATTTTAGTACAAGTGAAAAAGCATATTCCGTTTTTAAAAATACAAGACTTTTTCCAATATCAAACGATTGCCGAACTAGATCATTATGTTTGTAACTACCAACCAGAAACTAATGATACACAACAACAACAAATTGATTTTGTTCGTAAAGATTTGATGGAACCAAGCCGTCTTTCCGTTGCGCAAACACCAACACCTTTAGCTATGAATGCTGTGCTGTTAACCGGTGCAACAGGCTATTTAGGAAGTCATATTTTAAATGAGCTTTTAATTAATACAAATACACATATTTACTGCTTAATTAGACAAAGCGCACACACAACACTTAATGAAAAACTTAAAGATAGCATGGCATTTTATTTCGGTGAAGACATTGTGGCAATGCTACATAATCGAGTGACTGTCATACAAGGTGATTTAAGTAAAGACAAACTTAATTTATCAAATAAAGATTACGGTACACTTGCTAAGGAAATTGATGCAATTATTCATTGTGGTGCAGATGTAAGACATTTCGGGGCTGCCACTCATTTTAATGATGTCAATGTTGAAGGGACTAGATACTTGCTCGAGCTTGCTAAAAGTAAAGCAGGTGTGCATTTCCACTATGTTTCAACAATTGGCATTCCTGAAGAACTTGCGGCTACACAATGGGGAGAAAAGCAAGCACTTGGTGAATTTGATTACGATGTTTCACTTACAAATGTTTATACCCAAAGTAAGTTAGAGGCTGAAAATCTTGTTAGAAATGCCGTGAGCGATAAAATTCCGGTTTCCATTTATCGTGTTGGCAATTTAACATGTCATTCCCAAACAGGAAAATTCCAGCGCAATATAGATGATAATGCGTTTTACCGAATGATCAAATCGATGCTTCATTTAGGAAAAACACCGACAGCTAATTGGCATGTTGATTTTACGCCAATCAATTATGCGAGCCAAGCACTTATAGCATTAGCCCGCCAACCAAAATCCAATGGGCACATTTTCCACCTATGTAACCCTGTACCCCTAGCCTATCTTGATTTTATTGAAGCAATAAAGGACATGGGATATGAGTTAGATATAGTTTCGGCAAATGAATATGAAGATTGGCTTTTAAATTCGGAGCATCCTAAAGCATTACAAGAATATTTATCATTAGCTATTGCACAACTTGAAGGTGATGGCGCAAGTGATTCGCCATTTATATTTAATAGTGAAAAAACACAGGATTTTTTAGTTAACTCGGGTATTGTATGTGCAGAACCAAATTCAGCCTTTATCCGCACGATGATTACGTATGGTATCGAATTAGGTTATTTCCCTGAACCTAAACCCGTTGCAGTTCGATAATGTTAAGTTTCAATGGCGTACAAGTATTTGCACTCCCCATTGGACCACAATTCACAGCATTTGAATGGGCGAAGTATTATGCGCAACTGCCTCCTGATGAGCAAATCAGGATATTGCAATACCAACAGTGGCAGGACCGACAACGAGCCTTATTAGGAAGCATTATTTCCAGATGGGCAATTCAGCAATTGACTGCTACACAAGAGGTACAGATTGTTCGAAACGAATATGGTCGGCCTTATGTTGTAGGAGATGTTGGTTGGAGAGGTGATTTTAATCTTTCCCATTCAGGAGATTGGCTTGTCATAGCAGTAACGGAAAATGGTCATGTCGGTATTGATGTGGAGGAAATTAAGCCTGTTACGAAAGATGTTATGCACTATGCCATGACAGAGAATGAAATAACTAGCATTGACGAAATTGTAGAACCGCTACGATTAAAAAAATTTTATGAACTGTGGACATTAAAGGAAGCTCTCTTTAAAACTGCCTTATGTCCACAGCCATCACCACACTTAATCGATACGACGGATGAAATTCAAAACATTTCTACACAGCTTATTTATCTTGATGAACGACACCCTGTATCCATCTGCTGGGATCGCACATCACATATAAATTTAACCTTTTTGAATAGACATCAGCTTCTATAACTTTGCTCAGCGTATGGCAAAAGGCATCAAAAACTTGATGCCTTTTGTCTTTTTTATGAAGATAGATGAGGTGCCAGGCACTCAAACAATTTCCTTGCATTTTTTTGAAACGCTAAGGAAAAATCCACCTAGACTCCTGCGGGCACAGCACGAGTTGTAAGACGCAACAAGCCGCGCGTCAGCGAGGGTTGTGGCTTACATCGTGCCCGCGGAAAGCGTAGTGGATTTTTCCCATTAGGAGTCGATACTGTACTAGGTACGGATGCGCGGTGCCAGGCACTCAAACAATTTCCTTGCATTTTTTGAAACGCTAAGGAAAAATCCACCTAGACTCCTGCGGGCACAGCACGAGTTGTAAGACGCAACAAGCCGCGCGTCAGCGAGGGTTGCGGCTTACGTCGTGCCCGCGGAAAGCGTAGTGGATTTTTCCGATTTAAAAGTCGATACTGTACTAGGTACGGATGCGCGGTGCCAGGCACTCAAACAATTTCCTTGCATTTTTTGAAACGCTAAGGAAAAATCTACGTAGACTCCTGCGGGCACAGCACGAGTTGTAAGACGCAACAAGCCGCGCGTCAGCGAGGGTTGCGGCTTACGTCGTGCCCGCGGAAAGAGTAGTGGATTTTTCCCATTTAGGAGTCGTCCTATGCAAGCTAAATGTCAGGCACTCAATCAACGTTTCCCTTTCAAAAAACTATCTCCATTATTTAAACAAATCTGGGTACATTTCTTTTGCTAGGGCTTCCATTCCATCTATCGTGTTGTAACCATATCCGAACATATAATTGTAATCTACAATATACATCTGCTTATTTTTTATAGCTTTCATACTAGATAGTTTCGGATTCGCATAAATTTCTTCCCTTACTTTTGTTAGATCAGAACCATCCCAGTTTGGAATAATTAAAACATCTGGATCTGCGGCAATTAACGTTTCAATGCTAACATCACCTGTCTCATCCTTGAAAATATTATCTAATTTCACCATTTTGAATGCATCGTTAAAAAACGTTTCATCGTGTGCTGGATAAACAAAAAGCTCTTTTGGATCGTTCGTATGCAAATAAGCAAACGTTTTTTCGTCTTTAATGCTTTCTAATTTTGAAGAAATGTCTTGTTGTCTATCTTTTAATTCTTTAATAAAGCTCGCTGCTTTGTCTTGAACATTAAAGATTTCACCGATGTTTTCAATATCATTATAAATTGAATCATACGTACCACCTGTCACTGATGATTCTAATACATATGTTTTGACACCTAATTCATTAAGTGAATCAACTGTACCTACTCCCCATTCAGCATTATCAAATAAGCCACCTCGACCAAAAACTAAATCTGGATTAGTACCTAATGTAACTTCTTTTCCTACGTACTCATCACTTAAAATATTTAACTTTGAATACTCATTTTCTACAGCTTTATCAACTGCTCCGAAGTTTGCACCAACACCAACAATTTTATCACCTAAGCCTAAATGCAATAATAATTCTGCCGCTGGTCGCGTGTTGGCCATTATTCTTTCAGGTGCCTTATCGAATACTTGATCTTTCTTTTCCCAAGTAGAACCACCCTCTGCCTTTGAATAGTTTGTAATTGTCAGTGGATAATGCTCTGTTGCTTCGGATTCCTCAGTTGTATTTTTTGTAGTGTTACCACAAGCTGTTAACATTAATATAGCTGCTAAACCAATTCCTAATAATAGTTTATTCTTCATTGTGATCCTCCTAAAGACCATATGCAAATCCTAATCCCTTCGTCACAGGATTAATAAATGTTTGGCATTTTATTTGATATAAAGCTTCAATTGTATCTGGTATTAGTACTTCTTCTGGGGTACCATGTGCATAAATTTCCCCATCCTTTACCGCATAAAGATAATCGCAGTACTGTGCTGCCATCTCTAAATCATGGAGCGCTGCTAGTACACCAATGTTTAAATCCTTTACACAAGATAAAATTTCAATTTGATAGCGAATATCTAAATGATTTGTCGGTTCATCTAAAATCATAAATTTAGGCTGTTGCGCAATTGTTCTTGCTAAAATCACACGTTGTTTTTCACCACCAGACAATGATAGAAAACTACGATTTTTATAATCTAGTAAGTTCGTTCGCATTAACGCTTCCTCTACAATATCAAAATCCTGTTGTGTGTCAGACTCTAGCATTTTTTTATGTGGTGTTCTGCCTAACAGCACCATTTGCTGAACCGTTAAATCAAAGTGCATTTCATTGAACTGACCAACTACACCTAAGTGCTTTGAAATCTTTTTCTCTGAGCTTTTTAAAACATCTAGATTATCTAAAAATACCATTCCCTTCTGCGGAACAAGGCTTTTATATATACTTTTTAATAAAGTTGATTTTCCGCATCCGTTTGGTCCGATTAAGCCCACAAATTGTTGCTTTTTAACTTGTATAGATATATTTTTAACAATTTCCTTTTTGCCGAAATTAACTTCCATTTCCTGTGCAACTAATTCCATTTTTCTACCCTCCGAAGTTGTAACCTTTTTTTACAATCATATAGATAAATAATGGTGATCCAATAACAGAAGTAATGATCCCAATAGGTAATTCAACATTTTGAATTAAAGTTCTGGACAAAACATCTGCCCAAATCATAAATAGTCCTCCTAAAAGTAATGTACCTAGCATTAATCGTTTATGATCTGCACCAAATATTCCTCTTGTAATATGAGGAATAATTAATCCTACGAAGCCTATCATGCCTGCGTAGGCAACCATTGTGCCTGTTATAAGAGAAGTAAGAATCATATATAATTTTCGGTATGCGCTTAAATTGATACCTAACGTTATAGCTGATTCATCGCCTAATAGCATTGTATTTAACACACGATACTGGAAAAGGAACAGTGTGGCTCCCAGTACAATAACAATCGCTAATATCGGTGTTTTATCCCAGCTTGCAGAGGCTAAACTTCCCATTGACCAAAAAGTAACTGTCTTAATACCTTCCGCATTATTTGCAAAAAAGATAATAAGGCTTGAGAAAGAGCTACATAAAGCTCCTATGACAACACCTGATAATACAAGTTTTATTGACGTTGCCTTCCCACCAATACTCGATAATATAAGCACTGCCATTGATGTAATCATTGCTCCCGCAAATGCTCCGAAAGCTACACCAAACTGTGATAACAATGCACTGCTGCCAAACCCTACTAAAATCGCAAATGTCGCTCCTAATGAAGCTCCTGAAGATATACCAAGTATGTATGGATCAGCAAGTGGATTTTGTACGACTGCTTGCATAACAGTCCCACATAAAGCAAGTCCTATGCCAATTAGTAAGGCAAAAATCACCCGAGGCATTCTCACCTGTAAAATGATATTCAAAAAGGATTCACTGTCCACATTTTCAAGCGATCCAAATTTGCCATTGGACATTGCGTGCAATAGAATGCTCATTGTTTGCTTGAAGGGTATGCTGACTTGCCCAATTGATACAGAATAAACGGCAGATATAAATATGGCACCTATTAAAAGTAGGATAATCACATAATAAATATTGCCCATGCCTATTCTGCTAACATCCTGTTTATCCAAAATTTCACCTCTATCTAAAATCTTAATTGATAATGATTTTCATTTTCAATTACTATAATAATTTATAATATAGTGAAAAACAACAAAAATATTAAGACTGCTATAATTTTCCTTGCTAAAAAGCCCCATTGCATTCACACTAACAGCAAAGAAGTTTTAATTTTTACCTACTTAGGGTTAGTTTATAAAATATTAAATAAGGAGATTGACAATGAGCAACATTACCTTTGACCATATCGAAAAAATTGGCCATGTCATTTATGAAGATGAAGTTTGTCAGCATGTTCATTATCCAGAGATGCTAAGTCGTTATGATAGTAATTTTATTCTATTTAAAACGATGCCCTCATTAACTACATTTAAAGAAACGGCAAGGATGCTACGTACCTTTCATCAAAAATATAATCAAAAGCACTTAAAATTTATTTTTCCATCTAACGAGAAGATTTCCGCCGATATTCTCAGTTATTTAACTGAAGAAAACTATGATATTGGGTTTTTAGAATTATATACAATTGAGCCAAGCCAATTTGCAACAAGCGTGCATCGACATGTTGATGTTCAGCCAGTGACAGAAGACAATTTAGAGGTATTTTTAAAACTACAGTATGAAGAGGATTTGAAATATGGCGAAACTTTTCCCACGGAAAAACAAGCATTACTACAACGTCGTTTCCATGATTCTCACAAACATCAGCTCCTAGCCTACTATGACGGCATCCCAGTTGGTTCTACGGAGCTTATCGAGGAAAATACAACAGTTGAAATTGATAACTTATTTGTACTTGAAGCCTTTCAACGTAAAGGGATAGGTACGCAACTTCAGCAATATGTCATGCAGAAATTTCTTCATAAAATCGTTATTTTAGTAGCTGATGGCGAAGATACACCGAGAGACATGTACCAGAGACAAAACTATGTATATCAAGGTTTCCAATATGAAGTTTTAAAGGTTGAAGGAGATTAAACAGCTAGGGTCATAAAAAAGGCACTTAATTCAGCCCTTCGCATTTTCCATAACACTACTTAAACCTTCCCTCTTTAATATGAAATGCTGCTAATAATCCGCACACAAAAAGAAGCTACTCAAAAGTTTGCACAACTAATGAGAAGCTTCCATTTTAACCCTTCAACCATTCAAACAGACAGATGTTTACTTTTAACTGAGAAAATTGGTCAAGATTTAGAGTCTGATTGTGTTTCAATCATTTCTTTTGGAACCGCACGGTAAACCGTAAATGACAAAATAATCGCTAATATCGTTATTACAAAAGCAATAAGATACACAAGTTCTACACCAGCAACCATAGCTTGGCTAATTGTAGCCGGATCACTCGGATTGGTCGCATTTGTTAAAAAGTGATTTTGTCTGGCATTCATAATACTAATAAAAACAGCAACACCAATTGCACCTGCAACAGGCTGCAAAGTTGTCATAACCGCAGTGCCATGTGGATATAAAGATTTAGGTAATTGGTTTAAACCATTTGTCTGCGCAGGCATCATAATCGCAGAAACACTAAGCATTAATAAAATATAGCATAATACGATTATCCAAATAGGTGTTTCAGCTGTTAACCTACTTAACGTAAAGACTGTACCACTTAATACAAGTGTTGCAGGAATCATCAATACACGGGGGCCAAATTTATCGAACAATTGCCCCATGAATGGAGACATTAGTCCATTTAGCAAGCTCCCAGGTAGTAGAACGAGTCCTGCCGCTGCTGCAGTCAAGGCTAATGGACCTTGCATAAATATTGGTAAAATGATTTCCGATGCAAACATTGCCATAATAATAATTAAAAACATTAATACTGCGTGTGTATACATTGGATATTTAAATACTCGTAAATTCATAACAGGCTCTTTTAGCTTAAACTGTCTTAAAGAGAATAATACAACACCAATGATTCCGATAATAATCGTCACAAATACACTTGGGCTAAGGAAACCTTTTTCTCCAGCAGCACTAAACCCGTAAATAATTGACCCGAAGCCAATCGTTGAAAAGATTATAGACAGAACATCAATTTTCGGTTTTGTGACCTCCGAAATATTTGTTAAATATTTAGAAGCAAAAACAATTGAAAATAAGGCGAAAGGAATAACAATAATAAATAAATAGCGCCAGCCTAAATATTCAACAATAACACCAGATAAAGTCGGTCCGATTGCAGGTGCAAACGTAAAAATCAAACCTACTATCCCCATTATTTTCCCGCGATTTTCTGGTGGATATAATAATAAAAAAACATTAAAAATAATCGGCATCAATAGCCCTGTTCCAATTGCTTGAATTAATCGACCTACTAATAAAACGGGAAAGCTAGGCGCAATTGCACAAATGATTGTTCCAATTGTGAAAGTGACCATAACACCAATGAACAATTGCCTTGTTGTAAACCACTGTAACATCAAGGCGGAAATTGGAATAACTATCCCCATTACAAGCATAAACCCTGTTGCCATCCACTGAACAGTTGGCAAAGTAATGTGGAACTCATGCATTAATGTCGTTAATGCAATGTTTAACAATGTTTCGTTTAAAACTGCAAAAAAAGCACCGATAATTAACGACAGCATAATCGGTAATGTTTTAACGTTAGGATCTTGTGATAGGAATTCATATTTTATAGATTGATTTTGTTCCATTTAATTACTCCTTACTAGCATGTATTTTTTGGTGAACTTTTCTTTTTTAAAAATATTCCGTTATCGAGCAGAACATTGGATTAAGAATTGCTCCCTTCTTAGTTAATATCAAACTAACCTAGGATTGAATAAACAACAAAATGATATCCAAAACCAATCTTACCCAAATCATTACCTCATCAACCATCCCAGTAATAGCAATTGTTCTACCCAACGGAAAACGGGAGCATATGCAAATTAAGCTCAGTTAAAACAAGAACCTTTATCATTGTATCCCGCTTAAAAAACGAAAAGATCACAAGCACCTGCCTGTGATCATAAAAGTAAAGGGAAAAAACCATCCATATTTCATTAAGTTGTCAGTAAGAACAAGAAACCTACCTTTGGTAAACCAAATAAAAGGTTAAAGTAGACAAAAATAAAGAAAGGAAAAACAAGTCGCCTTTCTTTCATTACATATAACTAGCCCTCACAACTAAGTGGGAACAATTAATGAAATTTGGTAAATAACAATTTCACAATATGAAATGAAGATAATTAAAAAAGGACTGACTAATTCCATTTACTCTGCATACACAAACAGAGCCTTTGACAGTATTCAATTACTGGTTCAAAGTTGGGAATTTTAGTGTCATTTTCTAACATCCTCCTTAAAGCATTTTTTATACACAACGAATTATAACGAACTTATTAGCAGAAGTCAAAGTTTTCAAAAACAAGAAAAAATTATTGCAGTCGTTATTGAATAATAAAAATTCATTACAGAAAAAAGAATAGGATACACTTACGCATCCTATTCCTTTGCTGCATCATTCAAATTTCGGCAAATAAATCATTGCCTTAAATAAATCGCCATCTACTTGCACTAAAAATTTACCGTGTTGGATGTGAATAAGGCTTTCAGCAATCGATAAGCCTAATCCGCTACCTTGACTTGATCTTGATTCATCGCCTCTTGTAAAACGTTCCATTAGCTCATCTACGGAAATATTTAATTCATATGCTGAAATATTTTTAAATGTTACGAGTAGTTCATTTCCTATATCTTCTACATCAATATATACCCTCGATGCAGGCAGTGCATATTTAAAAATATTCGAGAATAAGTTTTCGATGGAGCGCCATAGGAGTTTACCATCAGCTTTCACATACACTTTTTCTGTAGGGTGGGCTAACTTAAAGTTTAATGATGCCGCTTCAATTTTCTCACCCATTTCCCCTATCCCTTGCTTTAGTAATGCTACGATATCAATCCGTTCTAACTGCACAGGTATACTGCCACTTGACGCTTTAGCCGCTTCAAATAAATCATCGGTTAAGTGCTTGAGTCTCTTCGATTTTTGATCTAATACGTCTATATATTCAGCAATTAGTTCAGGGTCTTTTTCTATTTTTAATAAATCGACATACGTAATAATTGATGTTAAAGGCGTTCGGATATCATGCGAAACATTCGTAATAAGCTCTGTTTTTAAACGCTCGCTTTTAATCTCACTATCCACCGATTTTTTTAAGCCATCTGTAATACTATTAATATTCGCTGCAAGTTGGCTAAACTCTCCTTTTCCATCTATATCAATTCGATGATGAAGGTCCCCATTTTTAATTTGCTCGACGCCCTCTTTAATGCGATTAAACGACTTCACCTTTTTCAACGCAAACCAAGCAGCTAAGCCTAGCGTAATAGGAAACATGAAAAACGTCGCCGCAGCTACTAAAGGATAACCAATAACAAGAAGCACAATTTTCACAGCCGTACTGCCATTATCGAAAACATGTTTTATCCCAATAAAAATCTTTTTGAAGATTTGATATATAACAGTGTGCTGAAGTAGTGATCTATTTTTAATATGCTTGATAAGCGATAAAATCATTAGTAAGGCAATAATAAAAATAGGTACCGTGAGAAGAATGTTCATTTCACGTAACACCTCAACAATCATTGCCACCCACAACCCTGTTAAACCAGCGACTATGACAATATTGACATCATTATATAGTTTATCAATAACAGAAAAATGCATTTCTTTATCTTTAAATGAAGTTCTTCCAATAACTATTACTAAATAAACAAAAGATACAATAAACCCTACCAGAAATAAAATGAATTCATTAAGATAACTTTTAGCAACCTCTTTATTTTTTTCCCATTCTTGCATTTTTTGCTCTAAGTAAGATTCTTTATATGCCACATAAATAGCATCTGTTTGCGGATTCAACATTTCAACATCTTGTGTAATGTAATCTAAGTATTTATTTTTTTTCATTTCATTTGGATAAAGCTTTTGTTGATAATTCGCAAATTGCATATATGCACCAAATGATGCAAATTGCTCTTTCTTATTTAGTTCACTATTAGAGAATACATGTTCACCATCACTCGCGTAATATACGATTCCGTCATATGCATCTAATGCGCTGAGTAAACGATAGAATACTCGTACTTGTTCTCGTATGCGTTCTTCTTTTTTACTTTGTATATCATCTGCATATGCTTCTTGATATATCTTTCTATTTTCCACCTCACTCAAATTCCCATTATATTTAGATGAATATTGGAAATCATTATATAATTCTTCTTCCATTTCTCTCATTTCTTCTTTTGTAAGTGCCTTACCACTTAAAATATACTCTTCACTTTTATATGTTCCGATTAATTGTGCTAAAGAGCTAATAAGGCTATAACTTTCATCGGCGAATGCTATACTTTCAAAATAATTGTCTTGATTGATACTACTAAGATAAACTTCATTTAATTCCATGTTGATAATTACCTTCGCAGTACCAGTTAAACAAGCGATGGCAATTAGAAACACAATAACTTTCGTAATAAGTGCATGACTAATATTTTTCAACTTTATATCCCACTCCCCATACAACTTTTAAATACTTCGGCTCTTTCGGATTAATTTCAATTTTCTCTCGAATTTTCCGAATATGTACCGCCACCGTATTTTCTGGATTAATGGCACTTTCATTCCATACCTTTTCATAAATCTCTTCGATTGTGAATACTCTCCCCGTATTTGCTGTAAGAAGCTTTAAAATTTTATACTGCACTGGAGTTAAATGAACCGCTTGGTTATCAACGGTAATGACTTTCTTTTCATCGTCAATCATAAGACCACCCGTTTGAAATATATTACTACTCACCTCAAGACTGCCAAAAGCCGTATACCTTCTTAGCAGCGATTTCACCCTAGCGACAAGTTCTAATGGATTAAACGGCTTGCCCATATAATCATCTGCTCCAATATTTAATCCAAGTATTTTGTCATAATCCTCCGACTTAGCAGAAAGCATAATTAACGGAATCATATTATCTTGCCGAATCTTCATTGTTGCCGTAATGCCATCCATTTTTGGCATCATTATATCCATAATAATTAGATGAATAACTTGATCTCGAACAAGTTCGATTGCCTCTATACCATTGTAAGCTTTGAATACTTGATAGCCTTCGTTTTCTAAATAAACACTAATAGCCCTTACAATTTCTTTATCATCATCACATATCAAAATGTTCACTGCATTCACTCCTCCATCTCTTTAGGATTCGTCTAAGGATATAATACTAAGTAAATCTTAACAAACGCATGCACCAATTCTTAAGATTTTCTTATTGTTTTGCTGTATACATTCATTATGCTGAATTGACGAATTAGTTTTAATGATTACATATCCAAACCAGTCCTATATTACCCATTATATGTAAAAGTGATATACTTGAAAAAAACAACTATTATTCAGTTATTGGAGTATTGCAAGGGGCAAGTTAATTGAGGGGGATATTATTAAAAAGGGTTTTTAATTGTAAAGAAAAACCACTCCTCATAATTATTAATATTACGAGGAGTGGTAGCCCTTTATAAATGAGGTACACAAATTTTAGATACATATATAAGCTCTCTATTGGCGAAACGATTAATCTTTAAAGTTGTTTACTCTATCTTTTACTATAAATCACAATTCTTTACGACTGTCAAAAACAGTAACTTTTACAGTCACTTCCCCTTCAGCTTTCTTTGTAGTTTCTAATGTTACATAATATGCACCCATATCCCAAGCAGAATAATACGACAAATAACTAGAATTGCTGACCTTATTCGTTAAGAATGGTACACCGAATTCTTCTATTACTTTTTCCTCATACATTTTGTGAAGCAAAGGTAGCGTGTCTGGTAAGTTTTCTTCTTTGCTCCAATCAAATTCATGCCAAAAATAATCTAATCTATTATTTTTATCAAATAAATAATATGTTTCACCTGTTAAAGCATACCTTGCTTTATTTGTAATAATTCTAGCATTCCTGGTAGAAGTAGTAATATTGTTTTTTACAAGTTCGTACACAGAATCATACGACATGCCCCACTTAATGTCAGAATCTTTATAATCACTATTTGATGAATCCTTAAATACAACTCCTCTATCCTCTAAATATTTTACAGTTCTATACATAAAGATTGCTAAGTGAGCTCTTGTAAGTGTTTCATTTGGTCTAAAAGTTTTATCTCCATAACCAGTTGTAATACCTGCAGCAGATAATTTTTTTATTGCATTGTATGAATTAAGTGTTTTGGGTACATCTTTAAATTCTATATTTGTTCCACTTGGTAAATACTCTCCAAATGCTCTATCAATAAATAATGAAAAATTACCTCTTGTTAAATTATTATATGGTTTAAATGTTCCATCACCATATCCAGTTACAATTCCTTTATCAACAGCAGATTGAATTAATCCACTTGCATGGTGGTCTTTAGATATATCTGAAAAAATAGTATTTCTTTTGGCTTCATCTAGACCTAAAGCTAAAGCTATCATTGTAACTGCTTGTCTTCTTTCTGCTGGTTGCTCCGGAGAATACCAAATATACGAATATCCCCCACCTAATATACCCCTTTCGTCTAAATAAATAAGTTCATCATATATTGGACTTGATTCAGTTATATCTCTAAACGGTAATTCTGCTTTAGCTTCCGAATTTAACATTAAGGAAGCTAAGATTACCAAAAAACTTAGTATTAAACTTTTTTTCACAAAAAACACTCCTTTTATCCTATTTATTTTAACTACTTTTTCCTTATGTAATTAATGTAATTTTATCATATTTATGAAAAATATACCACAAAAAAGTTAGATTTGTCTGATGGCTCAATAATAAAAGCACACCACAATTGTGATGTGCTTTTATTACTTCAATATCCACTCATAAAATGTTAGAAAACATTTTATGAGTGATAGCCCTTTTATTTTTAAGGATAACATTATTGCTTAAAACGCATATATTTAAGCTCTCTAATGGAAAAATCATTAACCTTTAAAGCTTTGTAAACCTTTGCTACGAAAGGCTTACATCATGCCGCCCATTTAACACCTTTAAAAACACAATGAAATAGACAATAAAAAGACTGTTATAACAACGTTTTTGCATTTCTTCAACCACCGAGAATGGTTATTTTTAAACATGAACATGAACAAAACATGAACATTGTAGTTACCATTCAAAATAGCGTTGTCGAGGGCAACTTTGTGTTTTACTAAAAAAAGTTACCCTAATTAATAGAGTAACTTTTAAGCTTTACTTAATTTATTTTTATTTCTTTGATTTGTGATGTAAGCATGTACATTTATTGGAGGTAAAACTATAGGTGATTCATCACCTTTACTCGTTAGATCCGTCACAATACTTCTTAAATATGGGAATAAAATAGCTGTAGCGTTTATCTCATAATAATCGGTAACTTGTTCCTCTGTAAGTTCAATTTTACTATTTAATTTAAAAACCCCAGCAACAGTTACATTTAAATAAGGTAATTCTTTCTCATCACCAAACCTAATCGACAATTTAACTAAACCTGAATAAATATCGTCGTCTTTTACTGCAACTTCCACGCCTAGAATTGGAGATATTTCGTCTCCAAAATCAGTATTTAAATCACTTTTATATACCATTTCAAATACTTTCAACTTTTCAAAATCTAATACTGCAGACATATAATTAACTCCTATCTATGCTATATCTAAGCACGGATATTTATGATAATCTTCAAATAAGTCTTCAAACCTACGTACTTTAACTTGTTTTGCTTTCACGCTTATCGCATTAACATTTATTCCCTTGTCATCTTCAAGAATTTGAAACTCCCCACAAACAAATTGTAGGTGACTAGAAATGTCTCTCAATTCACCAGTTACAGTATCAAATACGCCAGGTTCTGGAGAGTCGAAAGAAACATCAAAACCAAAATCTTTAGCTAATACTAAAATTTCTTCTTTACTTAATAACCCGTTTCCCATGTCTTCCCCTCCTATGAATAAGCCCTATTGGAATATCTTTACTTATACTTATAGTATCAAAATTATAAAGAGAAATGCTATTATTTTGAATTGCTTTATCATTTCTTACACATACCTGTGCACCGTGCATATTAAAAGTAACTAAATTATTACCACTTTCAAATCCTAATGAATCAACAATAGGTAAGGTTCTTTTTGTTTTAACATCGAACGTTCTAAATATCACCCAATAAATTTCCGGATCCAACATACTGAAAAAGAAACAGGCAAATTCAGGTGTATTAATCTTACCCCCTGATATTCGCATCTTCCTAATTATGTCCAACTCTATACAGATTCTATTTAAAGTTTCAATCCCACTTCTTGAATCTAAGTTTAAGTAGTGTTTTCTATTTAATTTTACCGACACTTCTAAAACTTTATGTATGGCTTCCACATCTTTATATCTACTTTTTGCCCAAAGTAAAGCCTGTTCTGGATCATCACGAAAAAAATAATTACCGTACCCAAGCCAATGGTCTTTTCTTTTTTTACTAATTATAAAATTAGAAGTTTTAACGATCTCATTGGCACAATCCTCATTAGTACCATGATATGCATCAAATTGAATTATATTCATTAGATTCACTCTTTTACGAAAAATGATTATCTACAATTTACCATAAATAGAAGTGTGTATGTATAATAAGTTTTTGATATTATAATAATTACTTGCCGTAGCAAGTCCTTCGTGAAGTCAAAAAAGGACTACTCAAAATTGAGCAAGCCCCTTCTATGTGTTAAAATACTATCTAGTATATGTTTCATGAGTCGATGTTAGCGCATCGGCTTTTTTATTTTCATTTTTTTTATTCACAACTCTCTCTACTGTTTCCTGAATATACGTTAACACTTCCTCAAAACTTTCTGGCTCTCTACCAAATTCCTTGATAAATATTTTTACATTGTTTTCCATAGTAAGGTAGTTACAACCTTCCACACTGTTCATATCAGGTTTGGCAGCTGCATCGCCCGATTCGTCTGACGAGCCTTTAGAAACAATTAGTTCAAACAATTTGTCAGAAGTTTTATTTACTCCTTTTATTGATTCACCAATGCTTTTTGTTAGTGGACAAAAGCCTATATCAATTAAACGAACAGTATCTCGAATTTCATCTATTGCCATATAAGCTAATCCTCGGTCTTTGCTCCAACCGTTGTGAACAATATCGTCAACACGATCTAGTAATCTCGCTACTGCCCCTTGTATAACCTCTAATTGAACCATTTGTGCAGATAATTCATATGCACTGTGGTTATTTTCTTGTACAACTGTTTTTAATGTGTGATGTGTTTGCTGTTGCATGTTCACCAATTCCCTTCCATATATGTTTTATTTGTTTGCTACTGCTTTTAAAAGTAATTGTTTATTGCGATCAGACATCACTCGCCATTCTTTAGCTGTAACTTTCATTTGCCCTCACATCCTTTCAAATTGTCGATTATTTCTCGTCCATTCACCGACTGACTATTGATAGCCATTTGATAATTGTTATTCGTTATAGTGTAAGAATAAACCATAGTGAATAAAATAGCAATCCTTTTTATTCATTTTTGAATAAAATTATTTATTAAAGTGAAATAATTGGCTATAATAAAGAAAAAGGAGGCATAACATGTCTAATACAATTAAGAACGAAATTAAAGGTTACATCTCATCTTCTGGATGGACAATAACTGATATTGTCAATAAAATGAATGAAAATTTACCTGTTGATAAACAGACAACTGTGCAAAATATTTCAAATAAGCTTACACGTGGTACTATAAAATATAGTGAAGTAAAAGAAATTGCAGATATTATCGGTATGAATATTGAATGGAATAAAAAAGAGGACGCCCAATAATTCGGGTGTCCTTAATTTTATACTCCTAATTTTGTTCTACCAACACTCTTACACTGTCGCTACTGCAATAATAGTCATTGTTTGCTTTCGTTCATCGTCATTCAAAACTGATTCAATTTCATATCGAACGCCTTCAAATTCAATTTGTTGGCGCACACGAACGTTTTTGTTGTAACGAACAATAAAGCGATAATAATTTTTGTATTGCTGTGCTGCAGAAGCAAAAAATTCAGTTCCCTTAAGGGTTTTAATGCCGGCCCATAGTGAAAATTTGAATATCCATTCCTCTGTTGGCCAACCGCTGTCACTAATCCCTTCATCCAATTCATAAAAATTAATACGGTGTCTATAATTACTTGCTAGCATAGTATTTCCCCCTCATTTGTTGCAATAACGCTTGTACAGTTGTGGGAATATGTTCTTTAGTCGTTTCGGAACGTCCATCATACCAATGTTGCGTTAAAAGGCTTACTGCCCAATCGTATTGCTTATACCCCTCAATAACGCCATTTGTATCAGTGCTATCAATAGCATCCTTCACGTATTGCTTGGCTGATTCTAGTAATGCCATGATTAGTTCATCGTCATGACCCTGATCTATACGCAAAGATAGTTTAATGTTTTCTAATGTTGCAGTTACTAAATTCATAACAATCCTACCTTTCTATAAAAATAGGGATAGACTTAACGCCCATCCCTTTATGAATCAAATTAAGCTGGTGTAATTTCGATATAACGTGCTGCGTCTGCATCAATTACTTGGTAGTCATTACGGACAATAACCGCTAAACCTTGCGAATAGTAGTCGAATTGTTCCCATTGCGTTGTTACTTGGTTTCTACGTGCTACAAAAATTGCTTGTGCAATATCCCCCATAATCATTGGATACGTACCTTCTAGTGGAGATGGAAGTAATTTGTTTGAAATCACTACTACTGGATTACCGAATAATGAATAACCACTTGCTGCTGTTACATCTGGTTGAAGGATGTAACGACCATCTGCATCTTTTAATGTATCTAAAAAGTTAAATGTATCTTGGTTGACGATAACCGTTTTATTAAGTGCTGGATCAAGCGTAACATTGTTCACTTTCTTTAAATCATCTAATCCTGTTGCCGTTACTAAAGTGAAAGCCTTTAGTTTCGTAATGATATTAGCGTTGTCGGTATTTTCTACTAGCTTTTCAAGTTGTGCCTTTACCTCTCCCACAATATCAACTGCTGCATCCTCTACTACTTCATTGGATAATGCGATTTTACCAGCACGAGTTTGTACGTTATATGAAACTTGTGTAAACATATCTGCTTCCACATCTGTAATTAGTGCTAGTTCTGCTTTTGTTGCAAGAGTAGCTTCTTGATTTGTTGCAATTGGATATTTCCCTTGACCGTTTGAAACTTCTTTCACTGTAGCGTATTGTGCCAGGTTGTATCGTTGGCGTTTTAAATCGAATACTTCACCGATAACATCTTTTGGAATGACTACATCTGCATTTACTGTTGTTAATCCGTCTCGTACTTGCCCCTGTGAACGAATATATTGTTCGAATGAACGTGTTTCTGTTTTTTCATTATTTAATAGTGTTTTAGCCATATCTTTATCATCCTTTTTATTTGTATTTTGATCTAACCATGCTTCATATGAGCGTGTATTCACCTTTACATTGCTTTCGTTATAAGCTGGTACTGTCACTATAGAAATTTCACGTAAAGCTTTCACTTTTTCGATACTACGAGTGATAACCCCATCTTCATTTTTATCAAATGATTCTACACCGATTTCAAAACCGAATGACATTGAATCAATAATGCCAGCTTGTATATTTTTATAAATATCATTTGCATATGTTGTATCTTGTAAAGTTGCTTCAAAACGAAGCCCGATTTCATCAACTTCTAGCTTTAACGTATCGGCCTTTACACTGGCTAATGGCTTACCGTAATCATGGCCATGTAGCAAGATTACATTTGATAGGTCTACTTCTTTTAACGCTTCAGGTGTAATGACCTCTACGAAGCCACCTAAATCTTTAGAAGGTGCGCCAAATTTAATGGCATAACCACTAATAACCTTTTCACCTTGTGTTTCTTTTCCTTCTTGTGTATCATCATTTTGAGCGTTTTCTGAATCTACTTCTCCTGTTTGTGCTTTGGTCGGTGCTTCCAGGTCTGCATTTTCAGTTAAACGCTTTTCTTTTTCTTCATTTGTCATAGACTTACCCCATTTTCGACTTTATTTTTTTCTATTAATCTATCTCCATTTTCAATAGGATCAAGACCGATTTTCTGCCGTGCTTCATTAATTGTCATAATGGACGTTTCCACTGCCTTCACCGCATTTTCAAATATGGTTTGCGTATCACTATTGAAACGGTCTACATTGAAGGTAATCTCTACCCCTAGTTTATTGAATAGCTCACCTTCAAATGCTTTTAAATAGTGCGTTAATGTGTTTTGTAAATACATTTTGTTGGACTGCTCTGTATTACTATGATTCGCTTCCACACCTAAACGATCTGTAGAGAGCCCATATACTTTAGCGATTTGTTTGGTTGTCCAATCATTAGAATTGACTAATTTAAGGATCTCCGTATTAATCTGAATTGGCGTGTATTCAAATGTTTCATCTAGCACAATTGTTTGAAGTGCCTTATCAGTGCTGCCATTCGCTTCATCAAATTTCTTTCGAATCGCTTCTTTAGCTGTTGCATCTAAATCAGATTTCTTTACTTTTAAAATACCACCACCGTTTACACCTCGATTGAAGAAGCCAGATAGTAGTTTGTTGCCACCTTCTTGTAACTTCAATTCACCACTTAAAGCATGTAATGGGCTTAATCCAACTAATCCATCTGTCGTAAAATATTTGAAATGGAGAATATCCTCACTATCGAGTTTGTACTGTTTTCCATCATCATTGGTTGTTTCATAAATAATGCTGCCATCATCCAATTGCTTTACGCTTACACTATTGGTTAGCTGGTGAATCGCTATTACTTTTCCACTTGAATCTCGTTCGATTTCTGCAAAAGCATTACCATTCAATAAGACATTGGCTGCTATACTAAAGAAGAAATGCCAGCTATCTGTATAAGTGTTAGGCTTATTATTCAATAGCTTGACAATATGCCCATTCCCCACAAGTTCACTGGAAGCAATATCACCAGCAAGTATTTTTACTGCTGCAAAAATATCGCTATTTCTCAATGCCCTAACGCTTGTATATTGGATTGTTGTATCATCTGACGTTAAGCTAACTAGATGGTCTAGAAAAGGCTCTGAACGTGCCTGTACAGTGTTTAAGCTTTTAAAGAAACTCATTTATTTTTCCACCCCCTTTCAATTAAGAGAGAAATAATTACAATGAATATGCCACTAGTTAAAACTGTGTAACCAATATTTGTTAAAATGTGTACTGCTGCCACAATGAATGTTATGCCCAGCAATAACAAAATGGTGTGTAGATGATTAAAAACTAAAGTTTTCAGAAAGGTAAAACTCATTATTCGCTTTCGCCCCCTCTATATCTTCAAAATGGAACATAGCTTGTGTGTATGCGTTCATCAATGCAGCTATTGGATCTATTCGCTCACTATTTCGATTTTTATTAATAATGACACCGTTATTATCAATTTTTAAAATCGCATTATTGACCGCATATGTTAATAACTTATTTTTAGCATGAACAATATTCCCATCATATAACTGCTCTCTAAATGTCCTGGTCGGTGTGTTTAATGTGAATACACCTTGCCTAACTTCCACTAATGGAAGGTGTTCTTTTTCTAACTTGGTAATCAATGTGTTAGCGTTCCATTTGTCGTAGCATATCGCTTGTACATTTAATTCGTTATCTTGGATAAATTGCATGATCCAATTAAAAATATCCTCGTAGTCGATAATGCCACTCGCTAACTTTGTGATAGAACATTCACCTTCTTGTTCAAGTGCTACATAGTTAATGCCATCTCGTTTAATTTTTTGTGTTAAACCATACTTAGTACCAACCCACGAATGGCTATCACAATACAATTGACCTGTTTCAATCAATGGAATACACCAGCTTACTGATGTTAGATCATTTGTTTTCGAAAGGTCGATACCTATATAAATATCTCGCCCCCGAATATCAGGAACATCTTCAACCTCTCTAATTTTCCAATCTTCATCGGCAATATAAGAATCTTCACTTGCTTGCAGCCACATGTTGAAGTTTTTAACCAGTACCGCATTTAGGTTATTTTGCTTTACACCTAATTCCACATCTTCACGAATTGCTGAAAGCATCGTTTTTTTAATTCCCTCATGCTCGAAAATAGGATTTGCTTTAATCCACATATCTTCATTTGTTGTTGCTTCTTCGGCATCGTCAAGTTCGTAAATCGCAATAAAATAACGGTCTGCATCTTGTTTTCCATCTAATACATCTGCTAAAAAATCATAATCTTCCTTCATTGGACAATTTATATTTACACCCGCCGTTGAAATGATAGCGAGTAAAGCGTTTGGCTCTTGTTGTTGACCACTTTTGAGTGTTGCAATCACGTCACGATTCTTCTGTAACGCATATTCATCGACTATGATAGTTGTACCAGCATATCCATCGAGACTGCTTAAATCACTCGATAAAGCTGTAGCAAAACTATTAGATGGTAAATGTTGAATTTGTTGATTCATGATTTTCAATTGATTCCGCATAAATTCCGATTCTCTAACAATCTTATTCAAGCTATTTTTAAGCATTGTATAGCCTAACTTTGCTTGCTTTAATGCATTTGCTATAAAAAGAATTTGACGGCTTTCTGCTGGTTTATTTTCAGCGATTAATGATAGACCACCCACAGATGAAGCTAACCATGTTTTTGAATTTTTACGTGCCATTGATATAAAGGCTCGATTGTACCGCCTGTTGCCTGTGCCTTTTTCTTTCCAACCGTATAACTCCGATACAATCCATTTTTGATATAGCAGCGCATTAATTTTTGTACCATCTGTAGAAGGCATTAACTCCACAAATTGAATGGCTTTATTTGCTCGTTTTACGTCAAAATAATAAGGGAAATCATCGTCTTGCGAACGCTCTAAATCTCTTATGAATCGTCTACAGGCTTGTTTAATCTTTCGACACGTTACAATTTCATCAGAGAGGGCTTTGTTCGCATATTCTAGTGCGTAATTAATCATCTAACATCAAACTTTCAAACGCATCCTTAGGCTTTTCTTTGGATTTATTGAATGCTAACTTCATTCGTGAATCTAAACTCATGCCCAATGAATTTGCCAACATGCGCATATCCTTCATTGCTTGTGACTGTAATCGCACTGCTGGATTGGATTTCCCATCTTTCAACATCGCACCATTGTCTTTGATATGATTTTGGCATTCGATTATTGTCCCGACTGCTACACAATAAGAAACTATTAGAGAATAATCTAATTCTGAAATAGGTATGTCACTTTTTAATAAAGGCACAACTCGATTCCATTCATTCAGTGCCTCACCTGTCAAAAATGTTGGAGGCTGTGTATTCAAGTCGGGATATTCAAATAATTCTTCTCGCATAGCTTCACGATCTAACCGCTCTGCTTTTGAAATGTGCCCCTTTGTCGGCTCAATTAATTTGATTTTTTTCCCCATTCTCCCAACCTCCTGTTCTATTAAAAGTATAACACTTTTCACTTACTATTAATAATCTAGTTATCATAAACAACTTTATAAAAGGCGATTTATACACACGAAGCGACCCAGTCGGTGTAGGGCACTTACAACGAACGCCCCCTCTTTTTTATTGAAGGAAACGTTTCATCTGTTCTTGCTTTGTCTTAATCGCATGATGATGATGGCATAAGCTACGTATGTTTTTTTCATCTAATCTCTTTGACCAATCATCTTTAATCTCAATCACGTGATCTACAACATCTGCTTTAACCACTAAACCTACCTTTATACATTCCTCGCATATTGGATTTTTTAAACGATGCTGAAATGATAGATTTCGCCATGCTGCACTATTATAAAACCGTCTATATTGCCCATCCTTCTCCATACGTTCTGAATAAGATTCCTGTTTACGTTGGTTACGTGGTTTATGTTGCTCACAATGTTGCTGGTCATAGTCAATTAATGTTCTGCATGTAGAGTGATTGCATTTGCGTTGTGGCTTCAATTAGAAGTTCATCCCATTTAAAAATTGAATAACACCTTCACCATCGAATGTTTCTTCGATTGTCATGTATGGACTTGTGATTGTGACTACTATTCCATTGTTGTAATTTACTTTTGCTACTTTGCTTTCTTCATTAAAGTTAATATAGTCCACATCGTTATGTCCTTCTGCTACTTTGCGTAGCTTCTCACCATCGAAGTAAGTTAGTTTTTTCATTGCGTTACCTCCTTATCGCATTCCATTGCGTATTCTTCCCATGCTTCTTTAAATAATCGTGTAGACATTTCGCCAGCACTATTTTCTATCAGATAGACCATCATATCTAAATAACTATCGGTATTAGGGAATGTACTATCATTTTCAACATCTACTGCTAACCACCCGTATTCACTGTAATCTGAACAATTTATTAACCAATTTTTGAATGTCATTTTTATTCCTCCGTTTTTGTATAATCGCCATGCATTATCGAATGAAAGTAAACATAAGTCGCTCGCCTTTTGTGAAATTAGATAATCATACAATTCGTTATATGAATCACTATCAGGGAACGTTGGATCTACCTTGTTGTCTCTTGCTAAATCTCCGATTGGTGAATCTTCATAAACGAATTGTTTTAACCATTTATTTAATGTCATTGCATCACCACCTTTCGGTTACTCAATTTAATAAAAAGTTACTCTTGGTTACTGATTACGGTAACCGATAAAAACATTGTTATATCAAGGTTTATATATATCTTTTATTTATTGGTTACTTAGTTACTATAAAAAGAAAAATAAAAAAATAAGGGTATATACACCCTATATATAAAAGAATAGAGTGAAAGTACGGTAACCGGTAACCAACACCTCAAAAATACAGTTCAACCCTTGATACAATTGATTTTTGTCGGTTACCATCAAAGTTACTTCATAAGTAACTGGTTACCCTAATTTGAATGTATTGGATTTTTTCTTAAATCCTTTTACCGCTTTCGGTAAACCATTCAATGTTATTTTTTTAGTTTTCCACTCCATATCCAGACGAGCGCAAACTGTTTCTTTAAATTTCCTAGCTTCAAGAACTGGAACTCTATTCTCCTTACACCACTGCTCATATTCTTTGACAACAGTTGTACCTTGCGTATCCTCAAAATAATCAATTTTAAATTCATGAAAATAATCGGCCCATGGATCATTATGTTCAGCGAATGTTGCAGCAAGTTCGTTTGCTTTTTCGTTTCGTGTAAGTTTCTCTGGATTCTGATTCAACAACATACGCTTTAAAGCATCTACAGCTAATTTCACTACATATTCTCTAGCGGAATCACTTTCGATACGTTGTTGTGTTTCAACGTCTGATAAACATTCAGCATCCAATGAAAAATTGTGCTCGAACGGTATAATGTGCAGTCGTCTGTTTATTGAATTACCGGACTCGTTAAAGTTGGGCAAATGATTACTAGCAATTATCATGCTAGTGTTAACTTTAACCGTTTCAGCATCCTTTCCTTTACGCTCGATTTCAATATAACCGCCTGTAATAATCGTTTTTAACAGTCCGCTATCCTCAATTAACGAATCGGGATTATCATCCACAATGTTTGCTAATTTACCGTATACAGACGCACCAGCAAAAGTGTTCACCGCCAATTTCTGTGGTGTTACTGCTGAAATATTGCCACCATCACGATTGAAAGTTTTATGAATCATATTCAATATTGAGGATTTGCCATTACTTGCGCTTTTACCATATAAGTAATGAATTTTTGGAACTAACACTCCTGGGTATAAAACACATGCGAACATCTCTTGAATGTTCATTATGCTCGGCTCATAACCTTGAGTTACTTTCTTTAATGTCGAATCTACAAACTCGTCATATGCATTTGGATTATATTTCACAGGTATCTTTTGCAAAACAAAAATATCTGATGTAAACGACTCCAATTCGAAAGTTGTAAAGTTTAAAATTCCGTTTTCAAGCGCTATATAATTTTCATTAATTCTATTAACGATCGGTGATAACTCTTGAATATAATTAAAAACTTCTCTAACTTGACTCGATTTCAATTCATCATCGAAACTTCTTATAATTGCAGAAACTTGTCTACCTGATCTGTCTTGTTCATAAATACCTTTCCGCTTGTTGTAATAATACAAATCACTGTGAGGTGTCGGATAACGAACTATAGGGTAACTTTTTAGAACCTCTTTCGCTAAAATATGATGCATGAAAGTGTATGTTCCATTACCATTAGCACGCCACCAAATCCCCTTCGTTTCCTCCTTAGGTGTGTCAGAAAACACAAATCCTTCTCTACATTCAGCAATCGCTTTAGAAATTTGTTCCCATCCATAAGTAGAAGTATTCTGTGGACGGTCCCACTTATCACGCATTAATTTTGATTTTCTAAAAATGCTATCCATCATATACGGATCTCGATTAGAAAAAAAGGCAAGGTCATTTAAAAATCCCATATCTCCATTTGAAAAATTGTTATCATAATTTTCTTCCCAACCACCAAAAAGGAATTTATAAAATCTTTCTCCATTTTTGCTGTTGAGTGCTATTCTAATGATTTCTTCTTCTGATGTAGCTGCCTTTCCGTATGTTAAAGGATTAACTTGTTGTGTAATAACAACTTCACGCTTTAAAACTTTATCTAAGAAACTATCTAAATTAAAGCCACCTTCACGTATTGGTAATTCATTTAAAGATTCACCAGTAAACGAAATAAAGCGCTTATTATCATATATTTCATAGCCAGTTTGCTGATTTTTATTTTTATGGCGTTCCTTATTATGTTTGTATTTAAACCAAACATGGATCCCTTCTCCACTAGGAGACTGTTCTGCATAAGACATTGAAATAATTTCATCTGCTAGTTCATCCAATTCATCCATAGATTGAATATCATCTATATCCACACAACAATATGGATCATCTACAGAAAGAACAAACCCTACTCCATCGTATTGGTTACTTTCATCATAAGTCTTATATACAATGTCAAATGTATTCCATGTTGCAAAATCAGAATGACTGGCTCTTCTTCCGTCAATTTGATATGGAATTTTATCAAACTGCTGCCGATCTTCATTGTATTCAGCACACCATAAAACCCAATTTCTAAGAGCCTTTAATTCTTCAGGTATATTTTCTTGTACTACCATTAATATCTTTTCTTTTTCTTTAATTGCCATGATTTCACCGCCTTGTTGCTATGACATTGTTGTTCATCCCTACACACATGCTCACTAACGTTGTATTTGTGTCGCCTATTCTTTTTTACGTTGACCTTTTCAACTTAGAAAAAAAATTAATATCGTTATTAGTTGCCGTCATATTGGCGGTCATGTCGTCTAGGAAATCATCCACTTCATTCCGTTTGAACAGATATTTGCTCCCTGCCTTGTAAAACTTCAAGCCATTTTTTATTAATCGATCTTCAATAGTTGGCTTGCTTAAATTGAGATATTCGGCTAACTCGTTATAAGTCATGAAATACTTTTGCTTTGCTAATTTCTCAACTCGTTCACTGATTGCTTTTTCGAGCATGGTATTAACGGTCTTTTCGTCAATTTGGACATTTAACAATTAATTCACCGCCTTTTCGCTACTCTTTTCTTCAATGACAAAAATATCATCAAATTTTAAATGCAAACCCTCGCATATTTTTTTTGCTGTATTAGGTCGTGGTGATTGTTTTCCATTTGAAATTTGAATAAATGTCGACTCTGATAAACCGCATTTACGAGCAAAAGCACGTTTGGAAAAACCGCTTTTCGCAATCATCTGATTAAACTCATCACGCATTTTTAAAGAAATCAACCTTACACCCCCATCTAAACAACCGTTATAGAAATTATTTTGATTAGTATATTGGTTATTTTAAGTATTGAACACATCATAATATCTATATGATTGGTTGTCAAGGTGTTTTGATTAGTACATTGGTTATTTTGATTAGTTGTGATACTATTGGGTAAACTAAACAGAAAAAAGAGGAGCTGCCACTATGAGTTTAATTCACTGTAATTTGAGGGTTCTGATGGCTGAACGAGGTCTTAATATTCAAAAAGTAAAAGATCAAACTACATTATCAAGAACCACTATTTCGAATCTGTATAATAATTTTGGTTCGGGAATACAATTCGGCACATTACTTGAATTGTGCGAACTGCTAAAATGTCAGCCAGGTGATCTGCTAACTTATATTGAAGTTGTGCCAAATTTTGAAGTATTGAGCGAAAAACCGGAACTTTTAATAGAGGAAGATACGCATACTGTGGATGAGGATGGTAATGGGTATGATTATGTATCAAGTATCAAAACTGATTTAAATTTTTATTGTTTGTTAAGATACGAAGGACGTAAATATGATTTTACGTTCAAGGTAGAAGTGAAGTACGAAATAGATGCAAATAAGCACGTTAATAAATTAGATCTTGGAACATCCGCTGACTTTGAGGATAGTTTAAATGGGTTGAAACTTCCCCCACACGTTATAGACCACATAGACGAGGAATTATGCAATTTCTTAATCGACTGGGGACATGATTATTTTTCTGGTGAAGAAATTGAAGGAATAACACACATGACGATTAACCGTCACACGTTACCAAAATAAAATTCAAAAAAAGTAGGTGATAATATGGCATACATCTATAAAAGGGGTAGCAAATGGGCATATCGAGCCTATGCTGGTAAAGACCCTGTCACCGGAAAGGACAAACAGGCTAGTAAGTCGGGGTTCTTAACAAAGAAAGATGCTCAACTAGCAGCAGCGTTATATGAACGTCAATTTCATAATGGGGAATATATAGAACCTTCTAAATTAACTTTTGAAACAATATGTAACGACTGGTTAAAACACTACTTGTCACAAGGGGCTAAGGAAAGCAGTCATAGAGCCAGACGTATTGCATTGGATCATGTTAAAGGTGAATTCGGGCAACTGCCCATTCAAAGAGTTACCAAAAAGGCATATCAAGATTTCATAGATGAATTATCCAATAAATTCAGTGCAAACTATATTTCCAGTATCCATACCTCTGCAAACATGGTTTTTGTGTATGCTCATGAAAATAAACTAATTAAAGAAACACCATCAAAAGACGTGAGGCTGCCTAAAAAGAAAAAAACTGTGGCTGATCTTGAAAAAGATAGCATAAATGAAAAGTTTCTTGAAAAAGATGAATTAGAGGAATTTCTAATCTACGCCAAAGATGAGGGCTTAGAGGGTGATTTACTAACATTCACTATGCTAGCATACACAGGTTTGCGTATAGGTGAGATGATTGCTTTAAAATGGACTGACATTGATTTCACTGATAAAACGTTGCGAGTATATAAAACTTACTACAACCCTACTAACAACAAACTGGAATATAAATTACTTACCCCAAAAACAGAAAGTTCAGTACGCACTATTTCAATTGATACTGTTTTAATTGATTTACTTGAGTCACACAAACAAGCACAAGAACAAATATTGAAAGAAAATAAACCTTTTTATAATGACAATGGCTTCATCTTTGCAACCAATGAGGGTTATCCGAAAACAATTAAACATTTTGCAATACGTATGCAACGACTTCTAAAAAAGACAAGTATAAAAAAGAACGTAACCCCTCACTCGTTCAGACATACTCACACGTCTTTATTGATTGAAGCCAATGTCCACATCAAAGAAATACAAGAACGTCTAGGGCATTCAGATATTAACACAACAATGGACATTTACGCCCACATGACAAAGAACATAAAAAAAGAGGCTTCCAATAAGTTCAGTGACTTAATGAAAGACCTCTCTAAAAATTTAATTGATTCTAACCATGAACAAAAGCATGAACATAATGTATTTTAGACGCTTATAAACGTTGTTATACCAACGCTTATAGGCGTTTTTTACATCATGCCGCCCATTCCACCCATTCCGCCCATATCAGGCATACCTGGTGCTGCTAGTTCTGGAATATCTGCTACAACAGCTTCAGTAGTTAATAATAGAGCTGCTACAGATGCTGCATTTTGTAGTGCTGAGCGTGTTACTTTTGCTGGGTCTACTACGCCCGCTTCCATCATGTTAACCCACTCGCCTGTTGCTGCGTTGAAACCAACACCGATTTCTTCGCGTTTTAGGCGATCTACAATAATTGAACCTTCAAGACCTGCATTGTTTGCGATTTGGCGAACTGGCTCTTCTAATGCACGAAGAACAATTTTCACACCTGTTGCTACATCGCCTTCAACTGCATCAGCTGCTTTTTCAACTGCTGCGTATACATTTAGAAGTGCAGTACCACCACCTGATACGATACCTTCTTCTACTGCTGCACGTGTTGAGTTCAATGCATCTTCAATGCGAAGTTTGCGTTCTTTTAATTCTGTTTCTGTTGCAGCACCAACTTTAATAACTGCTACACCACCTGCTAATTTCGCTAGGCGTTCTTGTAATTTTTCTTTATCGAATTCTGAAGTTGTATCAGCAAGCTGTGCACGAATTTGGCCGACACGACGCTCGATTGCTTCTGTACCGCCAACTCCTTCTACGATTGTTGTATAGTCTTTTGTTACAACAACTTTCGCAGCACGGCCTAATGATGTAATATCAGCAGTTTTAAGATCTAAGCCTAATTCTTCTGTAATTACTTGACCACCTGTTAAGATTGCAATATCTTCAAGCATCGCTTTACGACGGTCACCGAAGCCTGGTGCTTTTACTGCTACAGCATTGAATGTACCACGTAGTTTATTAACTACAAGTGTTGCAAGAGCTTCACCCTCAACATCTTCAGCGATCATTAATAGTGGACGACCTTGTTGTACCACTTGTTCTAATAGCGGTAAAACTTCTTGGATATTCGTAATTTTTTTATCTGTAATTAAAATGTATGGGTTATCAAGAACCGCTTCCATTTTATCTGTATCTGTTACCATGTAGTGCGACGCATAACCTCGATCGAATTGCATACCTTCTACTACATCTAATTCAGTTGTGAAACCTTTAGATTCCTCAATTGTAATAACACCATCATTACCAACACGTTCCATTGCTTCTGCAATTAGTTGGCCTACTTCGTCGTCAGCTGCTGAGATTGCCGCAACTTGTGCGATTTCCTCTTTATTGCTTACTGGACGAGAAATAGCATGTAATTCTGTAAGAGCTGCTGCTACCGCTTTGTCAATCCCTTTACGGATTCCTACAGGGTTTGCACCAGCTGTTACGTTTTTAAGACCTTCACGGATAATCGCTTGTGCAAGAACTGTTGCAGTAGTTGTACCATCACCAGCGATTTCATTAGTTTTAGAAGCAACCTCTGCTACTAATTTTGCACCCATGTTTTCATATGGATTTTCAAGTTCAATTTCTTTTGCAATTGTTACACCATCATTTGTAATTAATGGTGAACCGAATTTTTTTTCTAATACGACGTTACGACCTTTAGGACCTAATGTCACTTTTACTGCGTTTGCTAATTTATCTACACCTTGAAGCATTAATGCACGAGCTTCTTCTGAGAATTTAATATCTTTTGCCATTTGAATTTACCCTCCTGAAATGGAATATTCGTTAAGCCTAATTAATATAATAACTATTATTCAATAATTGCAAGAATATCACTTTCACGTAAGATTAAGTATTCATTGCCTTCATATTTAACTTCTGTACCTGAGTATTTAGAGAAAATAATGTGGTCGTCAACTTTAACGTCAAGCTCTACACGTTGTCCGTTTTCTAATATACGACCTGTCCCAACTGCTACTACTTTACCCTCTTGTGGTTTTTCTTTTGCAGAGTCTGGTAGTACAATTCCAAATGCAGATTTTTCTTCTACCTCGATTAGTTCGATGACAATACGATCTCCTAGTGGTCTTAACAAGTGAAACAACCTCCTATTAATTAAATATTTCTTAAAAGTTTATTAGCACTCTATATCAACGAGTGCTAATACATTTATTATGATAATCAATCAACTGTTTTTTTGCAAGTCAGAACTACGAAAAATTTTGTTTTCTTTCCATATTCCTCTACAATAGAAAGGTAGCTTATGAATGGAAAGGATTTTGACTGTGAATAATACTTTAAAAAACGTACAGCATAAAAAAACGGCTCTCTATGTTTTAATCATTTACATTGTCATGCAATTATCAGGAAAGTGGTTACTTTTACCGTTTCATAAATTTGTGATGAGTACAACGGGTTTACCTCATGCACAAGCGGCCCCTATTACACAAGGCTGGTATATCGCACTCAGCTTTGCCATTGCATTGATTTTAAGTTTGATTTTAACTACTCGCGATAAATCGTTTTGGGATATTTATCAAGGTAAAAAGGAGACTATTCCACTTACAATCGTGTGGGGAGTGTTAGGTTTCTTCCTTGTGTTCTTCGGGCAAATGATTGGTGCAGCTATTGAGATGGCTGTGTTCGGAATCGAGGGTGGCTCACAAAACACCGCTGATATTGTGGCGATAGCAAAAGGTGCTCCAATTGCCATTTTAGCGATAGTTGTATTTGGCCCAATTTTAGAGGAATTCGTCTTCCGTCGTGTTATTTTCGGCTCGCTTGTCCAAACGACGAACTTCTGGGTGGCAGCCATAGTCAGTGCCATTTTCTTTGCGCTAATTCATTTTGATTTTTCACATATCCTGTTATATACAATTTGTGGTTTAATCTTTGCTTTCTTATACCATAAAACAAAAAGGATTTGGACATCAATTATTGCGCATGTCATGCTGAACGGCTTCGTTACACTTGTACAATTAAACGCAGAACCGTTGCAAAAATTTTTAGAAGAACTGCAAAAAATGCAATAAAAAAGAGCTAGATGTGGAAAACATCTAGCTCTTTTTATTAGTCATTTAATTCTTCAATTTGTCGTCGTTGTTCAGCTAACAAACGCTCAACTTGCTCGCGTTCTGCTTCTTTACGCTCTTCCTCTAAAAGTAATGCCTCGGCTTTTAAAAACTTACGATAGCCTCTGCGTGCAATGATAATACTAATTTCATAAATTACAAATAGCGGAATTGCTACGATAACGTTTGAAATAAAGTCTGGTGGTGCAAGAAATACTGCAATAACGATTAACACAAAATATGCATACTTTCTGAATTTCACCATCAATTCAGGATTTAATATACCTAAACGTGCTAAAAATAATGTCACAACAGGTAATTGAAAAATGATTCCGAACGGCATGACTAGGCGAAACAAAAATGAAAAATATGCGTTAATCCCAATTGTTTGTTTGATTTCTAAATCCGCAGATAAGCCCATCATAAAGTGCATGACATATGGGAATAAAACATAATAAGAAAATGAAGCTCCTGCTAAAAATAGAAAGAACGAATATGGAATATATTTTAAAGTAGCCTTACGTTCTGTCTCATGTAAACCTGGTGTAATAAATAACCAAATTTGATGAAGAAGCAACGGTGAACTTATAACAAACGCTATAATGACTGTCACTTGCAAATATACGACAAGGGGATCAGTCACTTTAAACGCGTTTAAAGTTAGTTGCTCTGCTTCTTTACTATATTGAATATGTTTAATTAATGGTTCGGCTAGATAAAAGCCAACTATAAGTGCAATAACAAAGAAAACAGCGCAAATAAAGAGCCGTTTTCTTAGTTCTTCTAAATGCTCTACGACTGTTAATTCTCTTGGATTCATATTAACTAGACATCCTTAACTTACTTAACGTTATCATTTTCTTTATGTTCAATTATTTTCTTTTTTGTATCGTCATCGTCATCAGCTAGACCTTTTGTTGCATTTTTAAATTCACGAAGTGTAGAACCCATTGCTTTACCTAGCTCAGGTAATTTCTTTGGTCCGAATATTAGAATTGCAACCACACCGATAATAACTAGGCTAACTGGTGTAAAAGCACTTAAGTGCACAACCATTGCAGCCACCTCCTCTTATATATCTATCATTTTAACTTAAATATTTTCGTTTGGCGAATTTATTTCAATAGTTTAAACACCATCAATTGTAACAGTTTACAAATTTGTGAATACCTTTATTTATCGCTATTTCGTATTAAATATATGAGCGCTTGTAATTCTACCGACAAATCTATCGTTAATAATTTCATAGTATCTGGTACGGTAATACGCTCTGGCGTAAAGTTTAAAATGCCTTTTGCATTCATTGCTGCTAATCGATCCGCCATCTTCTGAGCAGAGCGCGAAGATACTGTTAAAATAGCAAGGTCTGCTCCATATTCAGCATACTTTTCTTCTAATAAATCGGGATGATAAACGGGAATATTGCTTATCATTTTCCCTTCTTTTGGTGCCTTTGAGTCAAATGCAACCACTATATGAGTGTTATGATTTTTTTGGAAATTATACTTTAAAAATGCATTCCCTAAGTTCCCCACACCGATTAACGCTACTTTTGTTGTCTCATGCTGATCAAGTGTTTGGCTAAAAAACTTCAATAGATGCTGAACATCATAGCCATATCCCTTTTTGCCAAGCGCACCGAAATAAGAAAAATCACGACGAATCGTTGCAGAATCGATTTTCATCGCCTCGCTCAATTCCTTCGATGAAATACGTTCCATTCCTTCTTGCGCAAAGTTTTGGATAAATCGATAGTAAAGAGGAAGTCTTTTAGTTGTGGCTTGTGGAATTTTTACTTCTTGTTTCAAACTTTTTCCTCCTTATAAACACATCAAATTCACCTAAGCGTATTTGAATACTCATTTTGAAACATGCTTATATGAATCAATTACATTTCAGCGTACATGCATCTAGAATTTTTTGAGCATACTTGAAAGTCTTCTCATAAAATCTATGACATCCGCTGGGCCGCTAACTTGATTCAGACGGGTTTCAACCCACACTGAGTTCAATGCATATCATATTCATCACCCACTTATAAAAGTGGAGGATTTCCCTTTAGTTAACGGCGTGTTTTACGCCACTAACTAAAGAGAAATCGTTTCAATCTTACATGACAGCTTAGAATAAGTAAAGCACTGACATTGCAAGCAATTCCGTCATCCTTTACACTAAGAAAGAATTGAGGTGTCAAGAATGATTGTATTACAAGTCAATCAACTATATAAATCCTTTATTGCAGATGAAATTTTAAGTGGTGTCAAACTAGAAGTTCAACACCGTGATCGTGTAGCATTAGTCGGACGTAACGGGGCTGGTAAATCCACTTTACTAAAAATCATCGCTGGTCAATTGTCATATGATTCTGGCGATATTATTATTCCAAAAGGCGTTCAAGTTGGCTATTTAGAACAACATGCGGGTCTAAACTCAACTTTATCAATTTGGGACGAAATGATGACAATTTTCGAACCGCTTCTTGGACAGGAAAAGACATTGCGCTCCCTTGAGCAACAAATGGCTGATCCAGCGGTTTACGAAAATCCAGAAATGTATGCAAAGGTTATGTCCGAATATGACCAATTACAGCATGATTTTAAAGATGCAGGAGGCTATCAATACGAATCTGATACGCGTTCTGTTCTTCATGGTATGCAATTTTACCCAGAGGATTATGAAAAAGCAATTAGCTCATTGTCAGGAGGTCAACGAACTCGTTTAGCTCTTGCAAAGCTTCTATTAAGTAAGCCAGATTTATTAATTCTCGATGAGCCTACAAACCATTTAGATATTGAAACGCTATCTTGGTTAGAGACTTATTTAAAAGGCTATGAAGGCGCTATTTTAATCGTTTCACATGACCGTTACTTCTTAGACCAAGTTGTCTCCATCGTCTATGAAGTTTCTCGTCATCGCGTTACGAAATACACTGGAAACTACAGTGCTTATTTAGATGAAAAGGCGAAAAACTATGAGCGCGATGTAAAAATGTTTGAACGCCAGCAAGATGAGAAAGCAAAGCTTGAGGATTTTATTCAAAAAAATATAGCCCGTGCCTCTACGACCAAAATGGCACAAAGCCGACGCAAAATGCTCGAACGTACGGAATGGATGGACTCTCCTGACGGTAATGAAAAATCAGCTAGCTTTGGCTTTACGATAGAGCGACAAAGTGGCAATGATGTGCTCTCTATTGACTCTTTATCTGTTGGCTACGGTGACAAGCAAATATCTAGTGGCATCACACTACGAGCTTTTCGTGAAGATCGCATTGCACTAGTTGGACCAAATGGTGTTGGTAAATCGACATTATTAAAAACGATTGTCAAAGATTTATCCCCACTTGCAGGGGACATTCGTTATGGTACCAATGTGCAAATTAGCTACTACGACCAAGAACAGGCAAAGCTCTCTAGCAATAAAAGCGTTTTAAAAGAATTATGGGATGAATGGCCATTAATGAACGAAAAAGACATTCGCACTGTACTTGGTCGCTTTTTATTCAGTGGAGAAGATGTAGATAAAGCCGTCAATTCTTTATCTGGTGGTGAGAAGGCTCGATTAGCATTGGCAAAATTAATGATGCAAAAGGCGAATTTCTTAATTCTCGATGAGCCTACCAACCACTTAGATTTAGATAGTAAAGAAGTGTTGGAAAATGCCTTAATTGATTATCCCGGAACGCTCCTCTTCGTATCACATGACCGATATTTTATTAATCGAATTGCAACGAAAGTTGTTGAGCTATCTGGTGATGGTTCTTTTGAATACTTAGGTGATTACGATTACTATCTTGAGAAAAAACAGGAACTTTTTGAAATTGCTCAAATGAAGGCTGCTTCTCAACCACAAATACAAGCAACAGCTCCTGAAAAGACCTCTACTTCCAAAATAGATAGAGAGGCAAAAAAACGTGAGCGGCAAATTAGACGTTCAATAGAAGAATTAGAGATCAACATGCAAAAGGCAGCTACAGAAATCGCTCGTTTAGAAGAAGCTCTCTGTGATCCCGAAATTTTCACTGACCATGAGAAAATTTCACAACTACAAGGTGAATTAGCTACTATTAAAGAGCAGCATGAAGTCATTGAAATGGAATGGCTCGAACTAAATGAGGAACTAGAAAATATTATTTTATAAAATCTCAAAAAGCCATATGCTATGTCATATGGCTTTTTTCTTTACTCGCCTTTATTTTTCATATATATTGGTCAAGTGCTATTTTTCGACAAAAAATGCCCACAACTTTATACACACTATAAAACTAGTAATACCAACATATCAACAGACTTTTCCACACTGTCCACAATTTCAAATTATTTAATCCACATCGTTCTGTGTAAAATGGGCTACTATATATAGAATAATCACAACTTATACACAAGTTATCCACAATTTGTGCATAAGTACGAATGTTCGCAGTTTTTTTATGCACTTTTTTCACACTTCCTGTGGATAATTTTCTGAAAAATTTGTCAATTATTTATTTTTCTAATATAGGTATATATTTTCTAGCATTATTCGTGATTTTATATACCATAATATTTTTATAAAAATAAAAAAAGAGACGACTCAGCTAAAACTCTGAGCCATCTCATTCAAGTGCTTACTCAACCCACGATTTCAATTCCATACCAGGTCGACCATTCATCATCATATTTCCGCGAACACCTGCTTCAAACATCGGGGTTGCAGCAGCCCCTATCATTGCTGCATTGTCTGTACATAATTTCAATGGTGGTACAAAAAAGGGAATACCCTCATTAGAAAATACCGCCTCAAGGGATGTACGCAAACCTTTATTAGCAGCTACACCACCTGCTGCGATTACTTGCTTAACTTTATATTCACGCGCTGCACGCAATGTTTTTGCAGTTAGTACTTCAACTACACTTTCCTGAAAGCCTTTTGCAACAGCTGTTGGAGAAATCTCTTCACCACGTTGATCCATATTGTGCTTATAGTTAATTACTGCTGATTTTAAACCGCTAAAGCTAAAATCATAGGATTCTTCCTCAAGCCATACACGTGGAAAAGCAACGGCTTCTTGACCTTCATGTGCTAACTGATCTATACGAGGACCTCCTGGATACGGTAAGCCTAACACGCGTGCAACTTTGTCATAAGCTTCTCCTGCCGCATCATCCCGCGTTTCTCCTATCACTTCAAATGAGCCATGCTCTTTCATATAAACAAGCTCCGTATGTCCCCCTGATACAACAAGGGCTATTAGTGGAAACTCCATTGGTTGGACAAGTGCATTGGCATAAATATGACCCGCAATATGATGTACACCCAAAATCGGTACATTGTTAGCGAAGGCAAACGCTTTTGCTGCGTTAATGCCAATTAACAGTGCCCCTACCAGACCAGGGCCTTCTGTAACAGCTACTGCATCTAAATCAGATGGCTGCATATTTGCTTGTTTTAACGCCTCTTCAATAACAACCGTAATTTGCTCTACATGATGACGTGATGCAATCTCGGGTACTACGCCACCAAAACGCTTATGACTCTCAATTTGTGAAGCAACTACATTTGAAACAATTTCAGAACCATTACGAATAACAGCCGCTGCCGTTTCATCACAGCTGGACTCAATTGCTAAAATAATTCGATTTTCCATTATAAATTCACCCACATGACTAGGGCATCCTCCCCGTTATCTGTATAGTAACCTTTACGTATGCCACCATCTTGGAAGGCAAGCTTGCGGTAAAGATTTTGTGCCACCGTATTTGTTTCACGTACCTCTAGACTCATAACGTCCATTCCATGCTCCCGTGCAATACGCATCGCTTCCCGCATTAAGCCTTCTCCAATTCCACGACCACGAGCTGCCTCTATAACAGCCACATTTGTAATTTGAGCCGCATCTATGACCATCCACATTCCACAAAAACCTATTATGCTATTGTTTTCATCTACTGCTAAAACATAGTGTGCATATTGATTTTCATGCATCTCATAGTAAAAAGAATCCAATGTCCATGGCGTCGGGAATGTAGCAAGTTCAATCGCATAAACCGCTGGTACATCCTCTGATACCATTTTACGATACATTACATTACTACTCATGTGCCTTCTCCTTTTGCTCTTTTAACCAGTTTGCTTCAGCCTCAGCAATACGTTTATATTGCGGAGTAAAATGATGGACTTCCTCTAGACTCGGTAATTTCGCTGTGCTTGCTAAACTAATCGCTGCACTCGCACGTGGCAAATCTTCATGAAGAGGTGCACGACACGCATTATGTCCAAGGACTTCAACAATTTTATCCCAAAATAGATCGACATCTACTCCTACAAATAAAATAGGTGCATCTAAAGCCTTCAAATGGGCCAACAGTCCTTCAATATGATCATGATAATCCTCTATAACTACATCCAACTTCGACCCTTTATAGACAGCTGTGTATACATTGCCACGACGTGCATCAAATATAGGACATATTAGTCCATCAAAAAGCGCTGCATTTGCTGCTAATACTTTTAAGCTTGAAACACCGACTAATGGCTTCTGTAATGTCCATGCTAATGTTTTAGCAAGCGTTACACCAATTCGTACTCCTGTATATGACCCTGGCCCTTCTGATACAGCTATTGCATCTAACTCATTTGGCTTTACACCAACATTAGCTAGTATCGTTTCAATTGCCGGCATTGCACCTGCAGAATGCGTTAATTTTATATTTTGTACAACCTCTGCCAACACTTTTCCATCCTTAACAACTGCAACAGAAAGTGGCGCATTCGCTGTTTCAATTCCTAACCAAATCATCTCATTAGCTCCTCACATATTGCCTCATATCGCTTGCCATAAGGCATTAACACAAATCGTCGTTCGTATTCACTAACACGGTAAATTTCAATTGCTAAACGCTCTTTAGGTAAATCTGGTTCAATTAAATGTGCCCACTCAATAACGGATACCGCATCACCATAAAATAGCTCGTCCCACCCAAGATCCTCATCACTTTCCGCCAAACGATATACATCCAAATGATTAAAGGGCAAACGACCCTCATACTGTTTCACAATAGTAAACGTAGGGCTATTAACCGTTCTAGTTACACCTAGACCTTTTGCTAAAGCTTTTGTAAATGTGGTCTTCCCAGCACCTAAGTCGCCCTCTAAAGTAATTGTATCTTGTGCCATAAGTAAATTTGCTAGCTTCATGGCAAAGTGCTCTGTATCTTCTAGTGAATTCATTATTTTTTCAAATTTCATCTCTATGTCCTCTCCTAGCTCATTACTTCTAGTTTACCGAAACACACGCAAATGTTCAAAGCATCGAGTGATTTTCAAAAAAATAAACACGTCCTCTTTCGAAGACGTGTCTACTCTCTTGTTGAATATCCCTTCAGCGCAATAACCTCTTTATTTACTAATTGATTATCTTTAAATTGAACGATATAGGCTTGCGTCAAAAGTATTTCATCATTCCATCGGTAATAATCACTTTTAATCGTCTCGCTTGGGCTACCACCAGCTATTTCAACTACTTCCATATAACTCATACCTAGTTGTAATTGCTTAAATTCATTTTCATTCATATTTTTTTGCCAATGATACGAATTCGATTCCTCTATATCAATAATTGGAACTCCGCAAGCAACTTTAAGTATAAAGATTAACCAAAGTATGCCGAAACGTATCCCTATTGACACACCTCCGTCCTCCCGTGCGAAACCTATACTGTCTATACATATGCAACGGAAAAGGATTTAGTGCAATTCTTTTAGTGTATCCCGCGATTCCTTAGGCTTTACTTGCGATTTCTGAAGCTCAATCAGCGATTCGACAAACATTATCGTTAAAAACAAATAAAAAAGCCCTTATGATTAATAAAAAATCATAAGAACTGTATTTTCATAAAAATGGCGGTCCCGACCGGGATCGAACCGGCGATCTCCTGCGTGACAGGCAGGCATGTTAACCGCTACACCACGGGACCTCTTTAAGACATATATAAATATAACATATAATATATATAAGTACAATACTATTTTTATATTTTTAAAATAAAACAAGTATTTTTATTGACCTGTTTTGTAAAAAAATATAAAAAAACAGCCAGCACACAGCTGACTGTTTTATTGCCTAGCGACGTCCTACTCTCACAGGGGGAAGCCCCCAACTACCATCGGCGCTAAAGAGCTTAACTTCCGTGTTCGGTATGGGAACGGGTGTGACCTCTTTGCCATCATCACTAGACTATTTACGGCTTTCAAAATACAACGTATCTTGAAACCCTTTTATGAAAGATTTTGTTCTTTCAAAACTGGATAAACGGTTCATTGAATGTTTCAAACTTTTTTGGTTAAGTCCTCGATCGATTAGTATTCGTCAGCTCCATGTGTCACCACACTTCCACCTCGAACCTATCTACCTCATCGTCTTTGAGGGATCTTACTTACTTGCGTAATGGGAAATCTCATCTTGAGGGGGGCTTCATGCTTAGATGCTTTCAGCACTTATCCCGTCCACACATAGCTACCCAGCGATGCCTTTGGCAAGACAACTGGTACACCAGCGGTGTGTCCATCCCGGTCCTCTCGTACTAAGGACAGCTCCTCTCAAATTTCCTACGCCCACGACGGATAGGGACCGAACTGTCTCACGACGTTCTGAACCCAGCTCGCGTACCGCTTTAATGGGCGAACAGCCCAACCCTTGGGACCGACTACAGCCCCAGGATGCGATGAGCCGACATCGAGGTGCCAAACCTCCCCGTCGATGTGGACTCTTGGGGGAGATAAGCCTGTTATCCCCGGGGTAGCTTTTATCCGTTGAGCGATGGCCCTTCCATGCGGAACCACCGGATCACTAAGCCCGTCTTTCGACCCTGCTCGACTTGTAGGTCTCGCAGTCAAGCTCCCTTGTGCCTTTACACTCTACGAATGATTTCCAACCATTCTGAGGGAACCTTTGGGCGCCTCCGTTACCTTTTAGGAGGCGACCGCCCCAGTCAAACTGTCCGCCTGACACTGTCTCCTGCCCCGCTAAGGGGCATGGGTTAGAATTTCAATACAACCAGGGTAGTATCCCACCGACGCCTCCTTCGAAGCTGGCGCTCCGAGATCTCTGGCTCCTACCTATCCTGTACAAGTTGTACCAAAATTCAATATCAGGCTACAGTAAAGCTCCACGGGGTCTTTCCGTCCTGTCGCGGGTAACCTGCATCTTCACAGGTACTATAATTTCACCGAGTCTCTCGTTGAGACAGTGCCCAGATCGTTACGCCTTTCGTGCGGGTCGGAACTTACCCGACAAGGAATTTCGCTACCTTAGGACCGTTATAGTTACGGCCGCCGTTTACTGGGGCTTCAATTCGCAGCTTCGCTTGCGCTAACCACTCCTCTTAACCTTCCAGCACCGGGCAGGCGTCAGCCCCTATACGTCACCTTACGGTTTTGCAGAGACCTGTGTTTTTGCTAAACAGTCGCCTGGGCCTATTCACTGCGGCTCTCGTGCGCTTGCACGCTCAAGAGCACCCCTTCTCCCGAAGTTACGGGGTCATTTTGCCGAGTTCCTTAACGAGAGTTCTCTCGCACACCTTAGGATTCTCTCCTCGACTACCTGTGTCGGTTTGCGGTACGGGCACCTCTCACCTCGATAGAGGCTTTTCTTGGCAGTGTGAAATCAGGAACTTCGTCCATACGGACTCGCCATCACAGCTCAACGTTACAGTGTGCGGATTTGCCTACACACACGCCTTACTGCTTGGACGCGCACAACCAACGGCGCGCTTACCCTATCCTACTGCGTCCCCCCATTTCTCAAACGGTGAGGAGGTGGTACAGGAATATCAACCTGTTGTCCATCGCCTACGCCTATCGGCCTCGGCTTAGGTCCCGACTAACCCTGAGCGGACGAGCCTTCCTCAGGAAACCTTAGTCATACGGTGGACGGGATTCTCACCCGTCTTTCGCTACTCATACCGGCATTCTCACTTCTAAGCGCTCCACCAGTCCTTCCGGTCTGACTTCAACGCACTTAGAACGCTCTCCTACCACTGACATCGTAGATGTCAATCCACAGCTTCGGTGAATCGTTTAGCCCCGATACATTTTCGGCGCAGCGTCACTCGACCAGTGAGCTATTACGCACTCTTTAAATGATGGCTGCTTCTAAGCCAACATCCTGGTTGTCTGTGCAACGCCACATCCTTTTCCACTTAACGATTACTTTGGGACCTTAGCTGGTGGTCTGGGCTGTTTCCCTTTTGACTACGGATCTTATCACTCGCAGTCTGACTCCCGTGTATAAATATCTGGCATTCGGAGTTTGTCTGAATTCGGTAAACCGGGATGGCCCCCTAGTCCAAACAGTGCTCTACCTCCAGTATTCTCATCACGAGGCTAGCCCTAAAGCTATTTCGGAGAGAACCAGCTATCTCCAAGTTCGATTGGAATTTCTCCGCTACCCACACCTCATCCCCGCACTTTTCAACGTGCGTGGGTTCGGGCCTCCAGTAAGTGTTACCTCACCTTCACCCTGGACATGGGTAGATCACCTGGTTTCGGGTCTACGACCACGTACTAATTCGCCCTATTCAGACTCGCTTTCGCTGCGGCTCCGCCTTATAAAGCTTAACCTCGCACGTAATCGTAACTCGCCGGTTCATTCTACAAAAGGCACGCTATCACCCATTAACGGGCTCTAACTACTTGTAGGCACACGGTTTCAGGATCTCTTTCACTCCCCTTCCGGGGTGCTTTTCACCTTTCCCTCACGGTACTGGTTCACTATCGGTCACTAGGTAGTATTTAGCCTTGGGAGATGGTCCTCCCGGATTCCGACGGAATTTCACGTGTTCCGCCGTACTCAGGATCCACTCTGGAGGGAATGAACTTTCGACTACAGGGCTTTTACCTGCTCTGGCGGACCTTTCCAAGTCGCTTCATCTAACTCATTCCTTTGTAACTCCGTATAGAGTGTCCTACAACCCCAAGAGGCAAGCCTCTTGGTTTGGGCTCTTCCCGTTTCGCTCGCCGCTACTCAGGGAATCGATTTTTCTTTCTCTTCCTCCAGGTACTTAGATGTTTCAGTTCCCTGGGTCTGCCTTCAAGACGCTATGTATTCACGTCAAGATACTACGCGATTAAACGTAGTGGGTTCCCCCATTCGGAAATCTCCGGATCAAAGCTCACTTACAGCTCCCCGAAGCATATCGGTGTTAGTGCCGTCCTTCTTCGGCTCCTAGTGCCAAGGCATTCGCCGTGCGCCCTTAATAACTTAACCTTCAACGGCTTCCAATCCACTGCGCATTTCGTTGTCAGCTTCTTTCGTTCAGTCAGTCACGTACGTAAGTACGCTCCTTCTTTCACTCAATTGCTTCCTAGAACTGCTTGTGTCTTGAAACCCTATTATTAGTTATTAAGCCTAAAAAACTTAATTTAAAAATAAATGTGTTTGTTACAATTTCAATGTCGTTTTATCCAGTTTTCAAAGAACAAAGCTACTACCTGTTTCTACTTCTTCGCAGCTTTGCGACGAAAGCGTAGCGACAGGAGCAAGTATATATTGAAGTATTTCATCGTAATGATGAACCTTCAAAACTGAACGCAAAACGTAATCTTACAAACCCAAGGTTTGTATTCCGAAAATATCCTTAGAAAGGAGGTGATCCAGCCGCACCTTCCGATACGGCTACCTTGTTACGACTTCACCCCAATCATCTATCCCACCTTCGGCGGCTGGCTCCAAAAGGTTACCTCACCGACTTCGGGTGTTACAAACTCTCGTGGTGTGACGGGCGGTGTGTACAAGGCCCGGGAACGTATTCACCGCGGCATGCTGATCCGCGATTACTAGCGATTCCGGCTTCATGTAGGCGAGTTGCAGCCTACAATCCGAACTGAGAACGACTTTATCGGATTAGCTCCCTCTCGCGAGTTGGCAACCGTTTGTATCGTCCATTGTAGCACGTGTGTAGCCCAGGTCATAAGGGGCATGATGATTTGACGTCATCCCCACCTTCCTCCGGTTTGTCACCGGCAGTCACCTTAGAGTGCCCAACTAAATGATGGCAACTAAGATCAAGGGTTGCGCTCGTTGCGGGACTTAACCCAACATCTCACGACACGAGCTGACGACAACCATGCACCACCTGTCACCGTTGTCCCCGAAGGGAAAACTGTATCTCTACAGTGGTCAATGGGATGTCAAGACCTGGTAAGGTTCTTCGCGTTGCTTCGAATTAAACCACATGCTCCACCGCTTGTGCGGGCCCCCGTCAATTCCTTTGAGTTTCAGTCTTGCGACCGTACTCCCCAGGCGGAGTGCTTAATGCGTTAGCTGCAGCACTAAGGGGCGGAAACCCCCTAACACTTAGCACTCATCGTTTACGGCGTGGACTACCAGGGTATCTAATCCTGTTTGCTCCCCACGCTTTCGCGCCTCAGTGTCAGTTACAGACCAGATAGTCGCCTTCGCCACTGGTGTTCCTCCAAATCTCTACGCATTTCACCGCTACACTTGGAATTCCACTATCCTCTTCTGCACTCAAGTCTCCCAGTTTCCAATGACCCTCCACGGTTGAGCCGTGGGCTTTCACATCAGACTTAAGAAACCACCTGCGCGCGCTTTACGCCCAATAATTCCGGACAACGCTTGCCACCTACGTATTACCGCGGCTGCTGGCACGTAGTTAGCCGTGGCTTTCTAATAAGGTACCGTCAAGGTACAGCCAGTTACTACTGTACTTGTTCTTCCCTTACAACAGAGTTTTACGAACCGAAATCCTTCTTCACTCACGCGGCGTTGCTCCATCAGGCTTTCGCCCATTGTGGAAGATTCCCTACTGCTGCCTCCCGTAGGAGTCTGGGCCGTGTCTCAGTCCCAGTGTGGCCGATCACCCTCTCAGGTCGGCTACGCATCGTCGCCTTGGTGAGCCGTTACCTCACCAACTAGCTAATGCGCCGCGGGCCCATCCTATAGCGACAGCCGAAACCGTCTTTTAGAATTGTCTCATGAGAGACAACAAGTTATTCGGTATTAGCCCCGGTTTCCCGGAGTTATCCCAAACTATAGGGTAGGTTGCCCACGTGTTACTCACCCGTCCGCCGCTAACGTCAAAGGAGCAAGCTCCTTATCTGTTCGCTCGACTTGCATGTATTAGGCACGCCGCCAGCGTTCGTCCTGAGCCAGGATCAAACTCTCCATAAAAGAAATTTGATTAGCTCAAATTGTTTTGCTGGCATCAATTTTGATGTCCAAAATTTTGTTTCGTTCACTAACGAAGTTAGCTAATAAAAACTATATTGATTACGTTTTGCTTGTTCAGTTTTCAAGGTTCATTTTGTTGCCGTTTGTTTTTAGCAACTCTTACATCATATCACCAATCATTTGTAATGTCAACATTTTTTTAAAATGTTTTTTTGGAGCGGGTGATGAGAATCGAACTCACGACATCAGCTTGGAAGGCTGAGGTTTTACCATTAAACTACACCCGCAAATATTTTAATTTTATAATGGCGCGCCCGGCAGGAGTCGAACCCACAACCTTCTGATCCGTAGTCAGACGCTCTATCCAATTGAGCTACGGGCGCAAGTATTAAATAACCGAACTGACTTGACTTGGTGCGGCCGAGAGGACTTGAACCTCCACGGGGTTGCCCCCACTAGGCCCTCAACCTAGCGCGTCTGCCGTTCCGCCACGACCGCATTCATAAAATAGGAACTTTCTTATTATACTATGATAACTTGAAATATCAACCTTTTTTCTTAAAAAAAGATGAGCCATGAAGGACTCGAACCTTCGACCCTCTGATTAAAAGTCAGATGCTCTACCAACTGAGCTAATGGCTCAAATTAAGAAATGAATGGCTGGGGTACCTGGATTCGAACCAGGGCATGACGGAATCAAAATCCGTTGCCTTACCGCTTGGCTATACCCCAATAAGTGGCGGTCCCGACCGGGATCGAACCGGCGATCTCCTGCGTGACAGGCAGGCATGTTAACCGCTACACCACGGGACCAATGTTACAATTATTTATATTTATGAAAAATGACCCCTACGGGATTCGAACCCGTGTTACCGCCGTGAAAGGGCGGTGTCTTAACCGCTTGACCAAGGGGCCATGGCTCCGAAGGCAGGACTCGAACCTGCGACAACCTGATTAACAGTCAGGTGCTACTACCAACTGAGCTACTTCGGAATAATCATATTGTTTTGTCGTCTTTATCTTGTCGACTTTTACTATTATAAGGATAAGCGCAGTAAACGTCAATCTTTTTTTAAAAGTTTTTTTCACCAATTAACTTTAATTGCCCTGAACACTTGCCACAGCAGTATCTCTTCACATTTAATCTTATTTTTCTAACATATATTTGGTGGCATTTTATACAAGTGTATTTATATTGAGAACGTTGTTTTCCGTTCCGAGATGTAGGTTTCTGCAACGCTGAACAAAATCGTGGAGCGTTCACTTTTTTCAATAAATCTCGAAAATCTTTATCTCGATGTTGGTAGCCCTTCCCTTCTATGTGCAAATGATAATGACATAATTCGTGAAGAATTATCCCCTCAACCTCACTGACACCATACATTTCATATGCTTTTGGGTTTATTTCAATATGGTGGGATTGTAAAAGATAGCGACCACCTGTTGAACGTAGTCTTGAGTTAAAGTATGCGCGATGCATGAATGGTTTATGAAAACTTTCTAATGAAATGCGGGTTACAAGCTGTTGCAGTTCCTCATTGTTCAACTTTATCACCTCTAACAATAAGAATACCACACTGCGCAGTATAGACAGTGTGGCAATAAATTATTACTACTTTTCAATTGTTTGTTTTTCTGGAGGTAGCATTGTTAACGAAATACGCCCTTTGTTTACCTCTATCTGTTCCACCCAAACTGTGACAATATCACCTAGCGCCACAACTTCTAATGGATGCTTAATACGTTTCTTTTGTAACTTAGAAATATGCACAAGCCCATCTTGCTTAACACCGATATCAACAAATGCACCAAAATCGACTACATTACGTACAGTGCCTTGTAATTCCATACCTACCTGTAAATCTTCCATTTTCAAAACATCTGTTTTTAGTAGTGGCTGCGGAAAGGCATCGCGCGGATCTCGACTTGGCTTCTTCAAGGTATCCACAATATCCTGAATTGTAACAACACCCATACCTAATGTATTACTTAGTTCTTGAACATTAAGGGATGCAATTGCTTCCTCCGCCTTTTGCGTTCCTAGTTCTTTTTTATTTAAATTTGCTACTTCTAAAATTTGTTCAGCTATATTGTAGCTTTCTGGGTGAATACCTGTAGCATCAAATGGGTTTTTCGCTTCAGGCACACGTAAAAATCCGATTGCTTGCTCATACGTTTTTGCACCAAGTCGCGGGATTTTCTTTAGCTGCGAACGCGTTGTGAATTGTCCATTTTCTTCGCGAACTTTCACAATATTTTCGGCTACAGTTTTCGATAACCCAGAAACATATTGCATTAATGAAGCTGACGCTGTATTAACATCAACACCGACTTGATTGACTGCAGTTTCTACTATAAATGTTAACGACTCTGATAATTTCTTTTGAGAAACGTCATGTTGATATTGACCAACACCTACTGCCTTTGGCTCAATTTTCACTAATTCTGACAATGGATCTTGTAAACGTCGTGCGATAGAAACGGCGCTTCGCTGCTCTACTTGTAAATCCGGAAATTCAGTACGCGCAATCTCGGACGCTGAATAAACTGATGCACCAGCTTCGTTTACAATCACATATGCCGCATCTGTTTTCACTTCACTCAATACATCAGCAATAAACTGCTCCGTTTCACGTGAGGCAGTACCGTTACCAATCGCGATAATCTTAATAGGATACTCCGCTAAAATTTCTTTCACTACAGCCTTTGATTTTGCCACATCTGGTTTTGGTGGATGTGGATAAATAGCTGTAACTTCTAGCATTTTTCCTGTCTCATCAACAACAGCTAATTTACAGCCAGTCCGATAAGCAGGGTCCACTCCTAAAACGTATTTGCCCTTTAGCGGTGGCTGTAGCAAGAGGTTACGGAGATTTTCTGAGAAAATGTGAATAGCTTGCGCCTCTGCTTTTTCTGTTAATTCATTGCGTAATTCTCTTTCTATAGATGGCTGAATTAATCGTTTGTAGGAATCTTCTATCGCTAGCTTCACCTCCGCGATAGCTGGCGATGAACCTGTAGCAGGTATCCATTCTTTCCACATAATCATCAGTACTCGATCTATCGGTACTTGTATCGCTACCTTTAAAACATCCTCTTTCTCCCCACGATTCACTGCTAAAATACGGTGAGGAACAATGCGATTAACAGGTTCTTCATATTCGTAATACATTTCAAAAACCTTTTTTTCATCTACTTCTGCATTTTTTAATGTGGTTGTAAGTACGCCCTCTTTCCAAGAAAAGGCACGGATTTTTTGTCTTATACCCGCATCATCCGCAAAGCGCTCTGCTAAAATGTCACGTGCCCCAGCTAATGCGTCATCTACTGTTGCAACATTCTCCACGTCAACAAATTGTTGAGCTAACTGGACTAATGCTTCATTACGATATTCTAATAGAATGTCGGCTAAAGGTTCTAATCCTTTTTCCTTTGCGATTGTCGCCTTTGTACGTCGTTTTTGCTTGTATGGACGATACAAATCTTCTACACGCTGTAGAACCGTTGCTATCTGAATTGCATTTTCAAGCTCGGGAGTTAGTTTATCCTGTTCTTGAATTAATCGAAGAACCTCTTCTTTACGTTGTTCAAGTTGCTGTATGTAATGGTAACGATCTTCTACAGCTTTAATTTGTACCTCATCCAGAGAACCAGTAGCTTCTTTTCGATAACGCGCGATAAACGGAACGGTGTTACCCTCATCTAATAATTTTATCACTGCCTCTGCTTGATTTGGTCTGATAGCTACATCCTTTGCAATAAGCTGTAACATTTGTTTTTGTTCCACATTATCACTACCTTTTTTCTTTTCATTTTAACACTACACTTCAATAAAAAACCAAGGATAGTCTATGTGATGGAAAAAAAAGACAAAAAACAAGACGCTTATCGCTATTGGACGGAGAAATCCTCTAGTAATAAACGCCTTCGTTTCATCCTCACAGTGGCACACTACCACTTGCAAGAATGACTTCTTGTAATTTCTTAATTGCTTTTCTTTGTATTCTGGATACATGCATTTGAGAAATGCCCAATTGTTCGCCCGCTTCTTTTTGGCTAAGCTGCTCTAAATAAGTAAGCTGAATAACTTGCTTCTCTCGTTCATTTAAAACTTCCATAGCATCAGCAACGATCATCCTTCTATTGGTCATTTCATAACCCATATCTTCTTTACCCATAATATCAGCTAGTGTGACAGTACTTCCGTCATTATCTGATTCTATTGAATGATCCATTGAAAGTGCTTGATAACTGCGACTCATCTCCATCGCTTCTAAAACTTCTTCCTCAGGTACCTCTAATCGCTCAGCAATTTCTTGAATGGAAGGTGAACGTTGGAACTCTATCGTTAACGATTCTACAGTCGATTTAATACGTGGCCCTATCTCTTTAATTCGTCTTGGCACATGAACGTCCCATGTTTTATCTCGTAAAAATCGCTTAATCTCTCCAACAATAGTAGGTACAGCAAATGCCTCAAAACTGCGGCCAAAACTTGCATCAAAACGTCTTATTGCACCTAGTAACCCCAACATCCCTACTTGTACGATATCATCATAATAAGATTTACCATACGAATATTTGCGAGCGATGGACTCTACTAAATTTCGATAATGAATTACCAAATTGGTTTGTGCTTCTTCATCCTCTGTTGTTTGGTACTGTGCTATCCACTTTAACACATCTTCTTTTGAAGAAGATTTATGTAGTGATTCTTTCGACATTTTTTTCCACCTGCTCCCTAGCGACGTACTTTGTCATGAAAACAGTTACGCCACCATCGTTATTAATCATCACCTCATCCATCAAAGTTTCCATTAAATAAAGCCCTAAACCGCCCTCTCTTAGCCCCGCAATACTATCTTCAGGATGATAAGGCCCAATTTTTGTTTTAACTTCTTCAAAATTAAAACTATTTCCATAGTCTGCAATCATCATTTCCAACTTGTTATCATAAAGGGCGCAACCTATTACAATTTCGCCTTCCTCAGCATCTTTATAAGCATGGTGCACAACATTCGTTACCGCTTCACTAACTGCAATTTTCAAATCCTCGATCTCATCGAAGTTAAATCCAATACGATTAGCTAATCCAGAAACAGTTAAACGAATGACACTGACAAACTGAGGTTTTGCAGGAACCCTTATTTCAATATAATCAAATTCCTTCATTGCTTAATTCCACCTTTTTATCAGTTTCAATATCCATCAGTTCACTTAAGCCAGTAATTTCAAATAATCTTTGTAGTCGCTTAGACAGTCCAACAATCTTTACTTTACCTTCTTCACGTAAAGCTCTTTTATAAAAAGCTACAAAAATACCAAGACCAGTACTATCCATATAATTTACTTTTGATAAATCTAATTCAATTTCAATACCTTTTGTAACCTTTACTGCCTCTAGTTCCTCACGAAGACCTGAGGCTGTATACGTATCAATTTCACCTTCAACAAACCCATATAATTTTGTACCATCTTTTTTAAAATGCACCACCATGTCCATATAGTACACCTCCACCATATTTATTCGACTTTTTTTCTTTTCCCACATTTATCGGATGTTAAACATAATTAATTATATTTATTATCATAACTTTAATTTTTTTTAGAGTTAACATAAAAGCATCGACATTTTTCTACAAAACTTATAAATCGATATTACTTGCATTTTTTTCATTCTATTAATACTACTAAATAGTATTTTAACTATATGATAACGCAAAAAATTAAAAAAACATCAGGATACGTAAAATCCCTGATGCTCTATACATATATGTATATCAAAATTTAACAAGCCCTAAGCTAATCATCAACGCTCCATCCACTTTTTCCATCACTGCATGATCGAGCTGTGTAATACGATCAGTCAACCTAGACTTATCGATTGTACGTACTTGCTCAAGCAAAATGACCGAGTCACGTTCAAATCCATACTTCTCAGCATTTATTTCAACATGTGTCGGTAACTTTGCCTTTTGAATCTGTGCAGTAATTGCTGCGATGATGACAGTCGGACTAAATCGATTTCCAATATCATTTTGAATAATCAATACCGGCCTAGTGCCACCTTGTTCGGACCCAACTACCGGCGATAAATCTGCAAAAAAAACGTCACCACGTTTTACATTCAAAGTGTCATCCCCCGCTAACGAGACGCTCCACTGTATGTTGTGCTTCATATTCCGCGTGCAAGCATTCACTTGCAATCATCAGATTAATATGAGACATCTCAACATATCCTTTCATCATAGCTTCCCGTATTTGATTTGGTTGCTCCTGCATTAAATTTTTGCGCGACAAAAAACGCACAAAAGATTCACCTTCAATTACTTCCTTTGTTTGTAGAAACAGTCTATCTTGAACAGCAATTGTAGCTTCTCTTAACTTTTTCTCGTACACAGCAAGCACCTCCAACGGAACCATACACTTTTTCATTACAACTCATTCTACCATTGAAAGATATTGTTGAAAAGACATGAAATGACAAAATATCTGACTATTTGAAGAACAAGTTGTAAAATTTCGTTGGTTGTCGATGGTAAATACTGCTTCCATATGTCTCTTTGACATTGGTGCCTGTTGCTTACATTCCTTATATGCCTACGTTATAACCGAATTGGATTATGTTTTCCCACACAATTATTAATTTCGACAAATATTTTCTAACTGCGAAGTATATAGAAATTATTTTTATTGATGACTGCTATAAATAAAATCAATTACATCTCAGGCGTAATTGCCTTCAGACTTTTTTAGAGCTTACTCTAAAAGCTCCTGTTAAAATCTGAGACATGCACTAGTAACTAATAATATGATTCAGCCTGCCTCCGTGTGACCCATACAGAAGTCATTACTTATTTAACATTTCTCCACTACTTGTAGAAGTGAAAAACCTATGCTGCAACAAGTTAAATGTATACTCGAGGAACTCTGGCTGTAATAATGCATGGTACTTCATAATTAATAGTTTCAAGTCTTGTTGCCCATTCATCCATTGAAATAACTTCTTGCCCTTGACGACCAATAAGCGTCACTTTCTTACCTATAGCATATGCTTTTGGTAGAGCAACCATACATTGGTCCATACAAATTCGTCCGACTATCGGCATTCTTTGTCCGTCTATAAGTACATCTTGTCCAGCTAACTTACGAATAACCCCATCCGCATAGCCTACCGGAATCGTTCCAATCCACATATCTGTCTGTGCAATAAATGTTGCTCCGTAACCTACTGAATCACCAGCTTTTAACTGTTTGACATGCACAAGTTCACTCTCAAGTGAAAAGGCAGGTTTCAATGGAAATGGTAAAATTTCTCCTACGTAAGTAGATGGCGCTAGCCCATACATTGAGATGCCATAACGTACAGCGTCATAGTGTAAATGATGATCTTTCACTAATGCCGTTGCTGTATTGGATGCATGTACTAGTCTAGGTTTTTCAGGCAATGTAGAAATAAGCTTTTCAAATAATTGTACCTGACTATCGAAATAGGCTGTATCCTTCTCATCGGCAGTTGCAAAATGAGTAAAAATGCCATCCAATTCTACATTGTATGTTGAATTGATCGTATGATATACCTCTAACAATTCTTTCTCTGTGCGAACCCCAATTCGCCCCATCCCGCTATCAACCTTTATATGTAGTTGTAAAGGGTTTACTTCACCAGTTATGAACGTTGAAGCTTGCTGTATCCATTCACTAGAAAATACTGTAAGTGAAATACGCTGTTGCGCTGCATAAGGTGCAAACGCTACTGGTGATGCTCCTAATATTAGTATGTCTGGTTCTTCGAAATGTGCCCGAATATGTAATGCTTCGTCTGGTGTAGCCACTGCAAGCATCGTTGCGCCAGCTTCCAAAGCAGCTTGTGCAACTGCTATATCCCCATGTCCATATGCATTGGCTTTTACGACTGCGATAATTTGTACATTTGGTTGAAGTAGTTCTTTTAAATTTTTTATATTTTGCTGAATTGCTTGTAAATCTACAATTGCTTTCGTTGGTCTAAAATGCTGCTGTGTCTCCATTAGAATACCCTCTTTTTTATTTATTAAACCGTTATGTATTGAAAAAACTACCAAATAACAATTCAATTATGCATTAGCCTTATTTACATCCAGAATTTTCTCAAGCTTTCTAAAAAACTTCTCTTAAAAATCTATACTCTCTTCAGATCCTTTAACTTGATTCAGCAAGGGTGAAGCTCCCCATTGAATTTAATGCATTCATCCTCTACATCTGGAAGTAAAGAACTTCCGCAAAGGTTGAATTTCAAGCATAATGCTCGTCCGCAATTCGAATCAACTTTACATAAAAATTTACAGCACTCGTTACTTAAATTCGACGACGCATCGCTATCTCCCTTTTTTTTCCTATAAAAAACCGCTTGTTTTTACAAATTACATAACACTATTCTATAGTTTGTATTATCTATAGAATAGTGTTATTATCAAATTTACATTTTTTTCTAACAAGCTACAGCTTCCTTTATATCGAAAACTGTAGCTTGAAAAAATTATTTCATACTGCTTATCGTCATGGAAGCAGCAACTTCCACCATTTCTTCACGGGTTAATTTACTAGAAGCTACAAAGAATGCAACTCCATCTTTTTCCCAGCTTATAGACGTATCGGTAATAGCTCCGATTGTAAATCCTAAGTCTACAGGATCGCCAGGTGAAGTAACTGGTAACATAGACGTTTCTTTCATAACTGGTTGTTGCATAACCGTAAACGCTTTATCACCTTCAAACGTTAAAATAACACGATCCATGCCACCCTCGCGAATAGCTTTCTCATCTGTCATTTTAGTGTTCTCGAAATTCACAACTGGATAATGCGTTTGGAATTCTTCATACTCAACCTCTGCACCGACTGCTTCTTTTTCACCATTTTCACCTTTAGCATCTTTTTCACCTTTAGCATCTTTTTCATCTTTAGTAGCATCTTTTCCGTCTTTATTTGTAGGTGCAGCTTGTTCGCCTTTTGAATCATCTGATTCAGTAAATTGCTCAACAGCATACTCTTTTGCAGCATGTTGTACACCTAATTTAATATTATTAAAAGTGATACGGATTTGCTCTTCCTTGACATCATTCATAATGACTACTGATGTAGGGAGCATAGTTTTCTTATCAACTGTAATGACTTGGTGAGGCATACTATTTTTATAGCTATTTCTAGTAGCCGCTTCAAATATATATGCTTTGTCCTCTTCTTTCATGACTAAATTTTTATCTTCTGCTAAATCTTCTGCTAGTGCTCCGATTAAATATGCCTGACTATTTTTCTTTGGCCAATCACTTTGGAACTTATACATTTTGTTTAATGTTGGTGTTACAACAAAAACTCCATCTGCATTACGCACAATCATTTGCGAAACATCTTTCCCACTTTCAACTACTTCCACTCGATAGAAATCAGGTTTAGTATGCCATACCGTAACATCATATGTTCTAGGTTCTCCACCTGATTTAATCTCCATCTTAGCGTCTAACTCATAACCATTCGTCTCTGACCATTTACCATTAACTTTCTTTAACACTTTTTCCTGTGAGGCTGTACCACACGCCGACAGAAGTAATATCGCACAAATTAAGACGAGCCAAGTAACTAAACGGTTGCCCACGCTTTCACCCTTTCTTCTTTCAAATCCACTACGACAATATATGAACCGTATGTGTCAGTTATGTCATTTGATGAAAAGGCAATATATTTTATTACAACAGTAATATTACTTGTGCGGCTGCATATTGCTTAGAATGCGTGATACTGACAAAGCCATTTACAAGCTCTCCTTTAAAATATAAAACAGGGTTACCAGCTTCCCCTCTTAATATTTCAATATCTTGCAGTGCACAATCTTTACCGATACCTGTGCCTAGCGCTTTCGAAAAGGCCTCTTTTGCGGCAAATCGTCCTGCCAAAAACTCTACTTTGCGAGATTCTGTATGCAAAGCAAATAGTGCTCTTTCTTTCTCTGATAAAATCCGGTCTTTAAATTTATCTGTACGAGTCATTGCCTTCACAATACGCTCGGTTTCTACAATGTCGAGACCTATTCCTTTAATCATATGAACTTCTCCTTTTCTTATTTCCAAAAAGCCATGTATAATAATTGTAAATTGAGGTGGAGCTATGTTTAGTAGAACAGAAAATTTCAAGCAATATACAAGTTATTACCCTGTCGTTTCAACATTAATAGCAGTGAATCTAATTCTTTATGTATTAACACTTGTTCCTGTTATAGGGGAACTTCTGTGGAACTATGGGATTCAGGTCAATTTCCTCGTACAAAGCGGTGAATGGTGGCGAGTTTTCTCAGCAATGTTTTTGCATGCAAACTTTATGCATGTGCTCTTTAATATGTTCTCCCTGTTTTTATTTGGGCCAGAACTTGAGAAAATTGCAGGTAAAGCACGTTTCATTACGATTTATTTATTATCTGGTATCGTAGGTAACATGGCAACCTTTATGCTTAATGACGGAAGTTATGCTAGCCTTGGCGCAAGTGGTGCAATTTTCGGGATTTTTGGAGCGTTCGGTGCTCTTGTATACTATACACGTCGCACAATGCCAATGCTTCGTAAGCTTATATTGCCGATTATCGTCATCAGTGTCATCATGACTTTCTTACAGTCTAATGTAAATGTTTATGCACATTTAGGTGGTTTAGTGACAGGATTCATTCTCGGTCTTATTTACTTACATCCCAAAAGAATTTTAAGCTGGCGCAAGCAAAAAATGGCTGGCAAATAGCTTATAAAAAGAGGAGCTGACCCAAACAGTGACGTCTACATCACTTAGGGCTAGTCCTCTTTTTTAGCTCAAAAACTCCGCATCACTGTCATACTATCGTTGAAATTATAGTACAACATTAGCCTCTTTAGCCATTTTTATTTTTTTCCATTCTGCCGCGGTTATCCCATATACAACTTGATCCACATGATGATCGTACAACCATTCAGCATCTCTTAATCGTCCTTCTTCATTAAAACCTAACACTTTTGGAATTGTACGACTACGAATATTTCCTACTGCAACACGTACCTCAATGCGATTTAACTTTAAATAGTCAAAAGCAAAATCGATGAATGCCCTCATAGAATTTGTCACAAGCCCCTTGCCAACAAAATCACTTCCAAGCCAATAGCCAATGCTCGTCCATTTATGTTGCCAATTCACTTGATGATAACCAATAACTCCCGCTAGCTTACCATCATAATAAATTCCAGCCTGTATTCCATTATTATCGGCATATTGTTGCATCGCATTTCGTACAAATTGTTCCGTATCCTTGACCGTCTTCACATTGTCTACAAAGGGTAACCACTCACGTAAAGTCTCTCTCGAACGATCCGTTAGCGCAAATAATTCATCTACATCACTTAAATCCAACATTTTTAAATATGTGTGTTCATTTATGCTGTATTTAAACATCAATCCCACCCCTTTTCGTTGATTTATTCTATTATAAACGCGTTTTTCCTATTATTGTATATAAAAAAAGCCATTCTCCACATTTTCATGTAAAGATTGGCTTTTTATCTATTAATGTTCATACCAAGATAATATGGTTTCTGCATCTCGTTGCTCTAGACTTGGTACATTACCTGTCATACCAGACATTCCTGACATTACCGTGGCTTTTATAGACATCACTTGCTTGCGCTTTTGGAAATACGTTTGACTACTTTCCATAGATTGTATACGTTTTTTCTCCATAAACAATGTGATACGACTGAAAATACGATATTGCATTGCGAGTTGCTTTCCGTCAATCATATAACCCGCTGTTCTATGTTGCCAAATGCCAAGCAATATTGATAATGGAATTAGTAATAATGACAACAACCCATAAGGATATAAGAAATAACTACAAGCACCTAAAATCGGTACAAGCCATAAAAAATCTATGCGATAAAAGAATGGACGTGCTCGTTTCGGAGCCCTCGTAAATTCAGGTTGCCAATTCATTTCAGGGAAAAGCTGAACTAATGTTTGTAAACAATCTTGCTTTTTAATTAATGGGAATAACGCAATTTTCTTATCTCGACCTTTTTCACCGTTGCCACCAGCGCTTTCTACAACAACAGTGACAAAGCCAAATACTTGTCGCAAAGGATTTTCAACAATTCGGATTGCCTGAATACGGTTTAAAGGCAGTGTAATTCTTTTCTTCTCCAGTAACCCCTTAGTAATCATTAGCTTTTCATCTTCAATACGAACTGTATAATCGTAATAATTTACAAGTGTTATAACAACCGATACTAACCATGCAATGATAAGTACGAACATGACCATTAAGGCAACTAAAAATGCCCCAACTTTCACAAAATCCGCCAGTTCATGAAAAACCTCTTCATAAGGGATAATATCCGAAAACTGTGAGACTACTGCCACAAGCCCAGACAATACTACTCCTATCCCACCAGAAGTCGTTGCTAATACAAGTAAATCCCGCATCGACATATGGTAAATAGCCGGAACCATTACTTCACCTATTTGCTCAGGTGACTGTTCAACGTCAATGTGTTGAGCGAATTGCGTTTTTGCACGACGCATTTCCTGTTCTATTACGTCTGCTGCTATTTTCTGGATAGCTGTCAATTCTACCTCTGGCTTACCGCCTTTATTCCCCGCAGTCTCAACTTGCACCTTTACTAATCCGAATAGCCGATGAAAAATACCTTCATTGTAATTCAAGCTTTGAATGCGTTCAAATGGAATATAACGCTTCTTCTTTACGAATAACCCATACTTCACCCGTAATTCGCCATCCTCAAACCAATAAACAAAAGTACGCCATTTAACGATACCACCAACAAGTGCAAGCACTGCTGCTACACCCCACACTCCAAACAATAAAACTGTTTCAAAAAAATGTTCGCTGCGGAAGTTAAATGAAAAGTTAAAACCGTTACTAATAATAATAATCGCAACAGGTAATATCATACTTTTTAGCGCTTTGACACTAGAAATAATGGCCGATACTGGGTGCAACCGATACACTTCATTAGACATCATCTTCTGCCACCCTTGCTAATTCCGAAATACGTGCACGAAGTCCATCTGCCTCATCCATGACAAGTGCAGGAATTGTATGTACTGTGGCAGCTGTAGAAATTGAAATATTTCCTAAGCTATATCTTTTTAAAATAGGCCCTTGTGTAGTATCAACATGTTGTACACGTACCATTGGTATAAGTGTGCGTTTTACAACAAATAAACCATGTTGTACTTCAATTTCATGCTCACGCACTTCATATCTCCAACGCTCCCATCGGATTTTAGGGAATAAATACGCCAATAAAAAGGCACTTAATAAAACAACAGCAATTGCAATGATATAAATAAATGATGGCCAATCAAAATAATAAGTACCGTAACATACCAATGCTGCGACGACTAACAATAGTAATGTTTGTAACACACCATATAATCGCCATACAGTTAACCCTTTTCGGGAAATTTGATGGATTGGTTCAGCTCTCATGTTGTTCCTCCTCTTTTCATTACCTATGTATACGTACACTAACACTAATTTGTTTCAATATAAATATAAAAAAACCTTACAGTCGATTTGACTGTAAGGTTGGAAGTTTTAAAATTAATTAGTCTTCATGACGACGTGGTGCACGTGAACGACCTTGTCCACCTTCACGGCGAGCTCCACCTTCACGGCGACCACCTTCACGACGGCCTCCACTGCTGCGACGATCTCCGCCACCACTACCTTCACGACGGTTACCGCTAAAGCTACGACCGCCACCGCTTCTGTTACGACCGTTACGATCGCCACCGCGACCACCGCCGCCGCCAGAACGCTCACGGCGCATTGGTAATGGACGTTCTTCTGTAATTGTAACAGGCGAATCATCCGGCTCTTTTGTTAATGAACGTAATGCAGCAGCTACTACATCAATTGCATCATGGTTTTCAAGAACTTCTGTAGCTAATGTACGATAATCACCTAAGTTATTAGTTGAAATAATACCTTCAAGTGTCTCAATAGCTAAACGCTGTTGACCTACTAAAGCTTCGTCATTTGTTGGTGGACGAAGTGGTGTCATACGTTTTTTCGTTGTTTCTTCAACGATACGTAAATAACCCATTTCACGAGGTGTTACAAACGTTACTGCAAGACCTGATTTTCCGGCACGGCCAGTACGACCGATACGGTGAACGTAAGACTCAGGATCTTGAGGAATATCAAAGTTATATACATGTGTAACGCCTGAAATATCAAGACCACGAGCGGCAACATCTGTTGCAACTAGGATATCAATTTTATTTTCTTTAAATTGGCGTAAAACTGAAATACGTTTTGCTTGGCTTAAATCACCGTGAATTCCTTCTGCAAGGTATCCGCGGATTGATAAAGCTTGTGCTAACTCATCTACGCGACGTTTTGTACGTCCAAAGATAATTGCTAATTCTGGTTGGTGAACATTCAATAGACGAGATAAAACATCGAATTTTTCACGTTCAGCAGCTTTCACAAAAAATTGTTCAATGTTATCCACTGTTAATTCTTTTGCTTTAATTTTTACAATTTCAGGTTCACGCATAAATGTTTCAGCAATTTTACGGATTGCTGGTGGCATTGTTGCTGAGAATAATAATGTTTGACGCTCAGCAGGTACGTTTTCTAAAATTGAATTAATATCATCGATGAAGCCCATGTTTAACATTTCATCTGCTTCGTCCAGTACAAGCGTTTGAACATCTTCTAGTTTTAAAGTACGACGATTAATATGATCTAAAATACGACCTGGTGTACCAACAATAATTTGTGGTTTATTTTTCAGTGCACGAATTTGACGGCCGATTTCTTGACCACCGTAAACTGATAATAATTTCACACGTTTGTCGTAACCGATTTTATATAGTTCTTCTGAAACTTGAATCGCTAATTCACGAGTTGGAGCAATTACTAATGCCTGGATATTAGGGTTTTTAGGATCGATTTTCTCGATAAGTGGAATACCAAAAGCGGCAGTTTTACCTGTACCAGTTTGCGCTTGACCTAATACATCGCGACCTTCAATGGCAAAACGAATAGTTCCCTCTTGGATTGGTGTTGCTTCTTCGAATCCCATACGTTTTACTGAACGTAATGTAGATTCGCTAATATTTAATTCTGAAAAATTTGTCAAACTTCTCAATCTCCTTTTTTCCTTTTAAGTTGACAAATGGTTACATTTTCAGATGAAGTTGTCGGCAAATTCGAGCCTGTGTTGTGGAACGTTTCCGTTACTTAAAAATTTTCTCTACAAAGGTTTCATGTAGAGCTCTCTTATATGAAAAGGAAAGCCCGGTCTTTACCGAGCGGTTCGATTCTGCGTAATTATTCACTTAGAATAAAACCGTTATGTTCAAAAAAAAGTACTCTTCAACCAAATTATGAAGAGTCTTCGCACAAAATGTATCCATTGCTTACACTAGTCTATCATGGTAATCAACCGTATGCAACGATAACGCATGAGTCGTAATAATCTGACTACTTTATTGCTCCTTTAAAAACGCTAAAACCTTCGCAAACCAGTCAAAACAATCTTCACAATAACATATATGATGTTTGCCATTGTCAGAAAAATACAACTTTTTATTTATTGAGGCTAGTTGATCAAATAAAAATCGGGCGGTATGATACGGCACAATACCATCTAATTTTCCTTGAATAATATAAACTGGCACTTTGATATCTTGGTAATACGGCGCAACCTTTTGAACGAGTTTCATGAATTCAATTGTTGCTGATAATGGCACATTATTAAACTTATGGCGATATCTCAAATACAGCTCATTATTAGAAAGGTTTCGATGATATGCCTCAGTCGCTAGCATTTTAAAATCCTTTACAAGTTGCTTAGGACTTACATATTTAGCTGCCGCACTAAGCAGTACGAGCTTCTTTACTTTATAACGCTTTGCTAAGTATAGCGCGATAATCCCGCCCATTGAAAAGCCAACGACAATGATTTCATCAACCTTTTTGGCAAGCGCTCGAAAAGCCAGCTCCGCATCCATTAACCAATGCATTGCTGTAAAACCTTTCATGTTTAAATCTTCCCCATGTCCTGATAAAGTCGGAGTCTCAATTAACCAATCTGTATTAGCACGTAAATAAGTTGTAAACGGCTCTACCTCGTAAGCGCCACCTGAAAATCCATGTAAACATAAAACACCTATTGCCATTACTCTCACCTCTAAAAAGTGGACATTATACGCGCAACTTAGCCCGCCATAAAGGCATCCTATATTGCCTTTTTCAATAAAAGGTAAAAATCCGCATATGATGTCTATTGCAGCCAAAGCGGATTTTTACCCTATAGGTAACTATTTATTATACTTACACTCGTTAATTATGAAGTAAATGCTTGTAAAATCGTCTCTAGCTTCATGCCTCGTGAACCTTTTAATAAAACGATGGATTGCTCCGTTGCCTGTTGAAGCTTTGCAATAATAGGTGCAAAATCATCCTGCTCATATAGTAAATGATCAGCATCAAAACGGTCTTTTAAAACTTCATATAAATATGCCATACGCGGACCATATAAGCACACGTAGTCAATTTCACCTTCGTGAATAGCTAGTGATAAGTCTTCATGGAAGCTTTGTTCATTAGCTCCCAGTTCGAGCATATCGCCTAAGACAAGCCACTTTTCTGGTCGAATCGTTGTTGTAGCAATAAACTGAATGGCCGCCTTTACAGATGTAGGTGCAGCATTGTATGCATCATTAATAAATAATGCACCTTGATTTCCTTGTACTTGTTGCATGCGCATATCAGTTAAAGTTACACCTTTTAATGATTCGCGAATTTGTTCATCATTTAACCCTAGCTTTTGTGCGATAAGCATTGCAATCAATGTGTTTTTCACCTGATGCTTACCAAGAACCGAGATAAAGAATTCACCTTCAATCGCGCCATGCGTTGTAAAGCTACTTCCATTGGCAGTTGCTTCAATATTCTCAGCATATAGCAAATCGCCTGGTTCTAAACCAAATGCCTTGGCATTTAAATTTTGCTCTTTTGCAACGAGTTCTTTTAATAATGGTTCATCACCATCATAAAATAGTACACCGTTATCCTGCATACCTTGAATAATTTCAAACTTCGCCTTGGCAATGCCTGCACGAGAGCCTAAATCTTGCATATGCGCCTCACCAATATTTGTAATAACCGTCATATGAGGTCGAGCTAATTTTGTTAAAAATTCTATCTCACCAAAGCCACTCATGCCCATTTCCAGCACTGCAACTTCTGTATCCTCATCGAGCTGTAAAATCGTAATCGGTAATCCTAGTTGGTTATTAAAATTGCCAATCGTTTTTTGCACTTTAAAAAACGGAGCAAGCGTACCTGCTAAAATATCCTTTGTTGAAGTTTTACCATTCGACCCTGTAATACCAATAAAAGTCGCCTTATGCTCATCGCGATAAGCCCGTGCCATTCGCTGTAAGGCTTGCTCTGGATCTTCGACAAATAATAATGGAACACCCTCTGGTGGATTCGGTTCATCTTTTTGCCAAAGCGAAGCACCTGCACCTTTTTCAAAAGCTTGTAGTACGAACTTATGACCATTTGCCAATTCTCCACGAAATGGTACAAATAAATCTCCTTGATTGATTGTTCTTGTATCAATAGAAATACCAGTTACAACCGTCTCTCCGAAAGTCGGCTCCTCTTCATTCAACCATGCTGCTAATTGCTTTAATGTCTTTTTCACAATAATCCCACTCAGTCTTTTTTATAGTGAAGCTGTTGTTTTTCTTCATAACGCTCAAGTGCAAGCGCAATCAGACGATTAATAAGCTCTGGATAGCTTACATTTGTGTGTTGCCAAAGAAGTGGATACATACTAACAGGTGTAAAACCTGGCATTGTATTTACTTCATTAATATAAATATCATGATCTGCTGTAACAAAGAAGTCAGCACGTACTAAACCGCTTCCATCTAAAATTTTAAACGCGCTTTTTGCATGTTCTTTTAAGCTTGTTACAACTTCTGTAGGAAGCTCTGCAGGAATAATGAGCGCTGTTGAGCCATCCTTATATTTCGAATCATAATCATAAAATTCAGTCATAGGCTTAATTTCACCTGGCACTGAGACTTCTGGAAAATCATTGCCCAATACAGCCAATTCAATTTCACGAGCTACAATTCCTTGCTCTACTACAATTTTACGGTCGAATTGTAAAGCCACTTCGATCGCTTTAATTAGCTCTTGACGATTTGAAGCCTTACTAATGCCAACACTTGAACCTAAATTGGCAGGCTTTACAAACATTGGCCAAGTTAATTTTTCTTCACAGCGTGTTAAAATAGCTTCTTGTTCGTTAGCCCATTCACTGCGAATGAAGTACGTATATGGCACTTGTGGTAAACCCGCAATTTCAAATAATTGCTTCATAATTACTTTATCCATACCTGCTGATGACGCCAATACACCATTTCCAACATACGGAAGATTCAAGACTTCAAGTAGGCCCTGTACAGTTCCATCTTCCCCATTTGTTCCATGCAGTAAAGGGAAAATAACATCAAATTGTACAGCTGTCCCGTTATTATCGATTAAAAATGCTGTAATATTATTTTCTAAAATAATGGCTTCATCACCAAATTGTAATTCTTCAATCGAATTTGCAGGTTTTTCTAGACGCTCACCGCGTCGCCATTCCCCATCTTGTGTAATGTAAATCGGATATATCTCATACTCCTCGAAATTCAAAGCTCCAGTGACCGCACACGCTGTCGACAATGACACTTCATGCTCCGCTGATTTTCCGCCGTATAATAAACCGATTCTTTTTTTCATTTTTGTGCCCTCCACATACTTCTTGAGTATTATTAGTTTATCACGAAACGTCTTGACAAATGACATAAAAATCTCACCGTTAAAATTACGGTGAGATTTGAGTGCCTTATTCATTCGAAAGTTGGTCACCGAAGTAAATGACATACAATCACTCGCTTCGGTTCCCTTCATATTTGGCTGGTGGAATGCCTGCTAAATAGAGCTAAATAATTTGAATCAATTCATCGTGTTCGTTTTTCAAAATTGTATTTAAATCATCCCAGACCTCATCTGGGAAGGAATAATCTGATAAGTTACGAATTTCTATACCATATGCTGCTTTCGGCTTCTCGATGCGATACAGCGATAATAATGCACCGTCCTTTGCAAAAGAACGATAAGCTCTTAAAAATTCAGGTGTAAGACAAGGAATACTCGATTTGACTTTACGTCTCCAAAAGCCCGTGCTTCTTTCTTTCTCACGAATTAAAGAATTAATGACATTTGCAACTAGTAAATCTGAATCACTTAAATGGCGAAAATAAATTTTTGTCATCTTCTCTACATCCGAAGAACAATAAACAAACCGATTTTGCAATTTATTAAAGAATGGCGATGTAATCGGTTCCTTTTTATGGCTAATATAAAGCAGTTCTCCCTGCTCCATCGCAGTCAGCTGATCTAGCCTCTTTTCATCCATAAAATCTATCCAACACAATTCTTTTGACTCTGTAGCCTTTTTTACAAAACGAGGAACCTCCTCATCAGGTACATAATCAAACTGTGTATGCATATTAAATGATCCATCTTCATAGGAATGCTTAAGTAAAAGTAAGTGATGCAGTGGATCTAAAGCAGCCACAAATTGCGAGAGCTTAAGCCCGCTAAAAATAACAAATTTATCGACATCGTTCATATGAACGTATATATGATACATAAAATCTTCAGCTGACTTTAATTTCTTAGCCACATCCATCACCCCATTCTTCACTTCATTATAAAACTAATCATCATTTTTTGAAACATTTTATGCTATTTGTCGTCAGAACAATATACTCAGGCGTAAAATTGTTTTTTGCGTTATAATGTTAATGTTCAACATGCGTATACACGCATCTCTTTAAACTATTTTATTTTAGGTGGCTTTTATGGAAAATAAACGAAATTTCGTGAACCGTTTTGACTGGACGCTCGCTTTTATACTTTTCACTTTTCTTGTCATTAGTTTGTTAGCTATTGCATCTGCGCAAACTTCTGGACAATACGGTATTAACTACGTGCCAAAGCAGTTACAGTGGTATGTAATTGGTGCAGTTATTATCGGTGTCATTATGTTTTTCGAACCCGATCAATATAAAAAAATGGCTTGGTATATGTATGGAGCTGGGATCGCCCTTTTAGTATTACTTATTTTCATGCCGGAAGGAAAAGGTCAGATTGGTGAGCCTGTAAATGGAGCAAAAAGCTGGTTCCATACACCACTCGGCAATATCCAGCCCTCCGAATTTATGAAAACATTTTATATTTTAGCACTTGCGCGACTTATTAGTAAGCATCATGAAGTTTATTCTTTAAGATCCATAAAATCCGACTTCATTTTACTAGGCAAAATTGCTATAACGTTGATTATACCACTTGGTATTATTATGAAACAGCCAGACCTTGGTTCTGCACTTGTTTTCTTTGCGATTACTGCAGCACTTGTTATTGTTGCAGGGATTTCATGGAAGATTATATTACCTACTTTTTTAGGTGGAGCAGCTATCGGAGGAAGTCTCCTTTGGATGGCGCTGTATATGCAGGACTTTTTAGAAAAAACATTTGGGTTTAAAGCTTACCAGTTTGCCAGAATTTATTCTTGGCTAGATCCTTATTCTTATTCATCCAGTGATGGCTACCATTTAATCACTTCCTTAAACGCCATTGGTTCGGGTGAAATTTTTGGTAAAGGTTTCCGTGGACGCGAAGTGTACGTAGCAGAAAATCATACGGACTTCATATTCACCGTCATTGGTGAGGAATGGGGATTTATTGGTGCAAGTATCGTAATCTGTATTTTCTTTTTGTTAATCTATCATTTAACAAAAACAACACTATTGTTAAAAGATCCTTTTTCAACTTATGTATGTGCAGGAATTATTGCTATGATTACGTTCCACGTATTCGAAAATATCGGAATGACAATTCAATTACTACCAATTACGGGTATTCCGCTTCCGTTCATTAGTTATGGAGGAAGTTCATTAATGGGGAATGCACTTGCCATCGGACTGGTCTTTAGCATGCGTTTCCATTATCGTACTTACATGTTTACAACATATGATGAAGATGATTAAAAACTTGAATAAAAAAGAATGGATAGTCTTATTTTCAAAAGACTATCCATTCTTTTTTTGTAAAACGAGTTAAGCTTGAACTTGCGGAGTTTGCGTTGGAGGTGTGAGCACTTTTAAAAGTTCAAGTCGAGACTTCGTTACAGTGGCAGTCACACCCAACTTCGATAAATTCGAAACAATCTTTTTCAAATCTACTTCCTTTGTCATACATTCCACCTCAATCTTTCCTCGATTTTATATAACGTTTTATTTCCAAAAAAGTTTCAATTTTCTATGTTATAGATGTCAGACGAGTTTATCTTTATCTATCATACCATTTAACTCGCCTTTAATATTTTTCAATTTTGTTACAATGTAAATTATGTTTAATGACCATTTTTTACGGCAAAAAATAAACTGATTTGATATAACTATATTCTTTGCATATCTCATTGGTTCTATTCGTATTTCCTCATTTTTTTGACATTCAATACGGATATTTGGGACCTGTTAAAACCTCTACCAAAGGAGGGAATAGAAGAAGAAATAAATATTGTGGAATAACCGCTCAGCAAAATAAAAATCAATTTAAAAAAACTTTTTACAGTACCGAACAAAATGCTTTACCTACGTTTCCTTGTAATAGCAAGAACAAGAGAGGTAGAATATACATACTGAAATATTGTAAGAAAGCAGGAAATTAAATGATAAAACCAATTTTACTCTTAATGTCAGTACAATTTCTCGTCTACTTAGGCTTCGGAATTATTATTCCAGTCTTACCAGAAGTCATTGTGCAACAAGGCTGGCAAAACATTCATGTAGGCGGTTTACTGACAGTGTATTCACTTGCAAGTTTTTTTACTGCACCACTGTGGGGAAAGCTATCCGATAAAGTCGGAAGAAAGCAACTTATTTTAACGGGATTGGTTGGATTCAGTCTAAGCTTCGTTATCTTTTCAATATTTATTGATAATTTAACGATGCTATACGTATCACGTATCGTTGGCGGCTTATTCTCAGGTGCACTATATACAGCGGTAACAGGCTTTATCGGTGACATGTCGAGCGAGGAAGATCGTAATAAATACATGGGTTTAATGGGCATGTCCATCGGTCTAGGTTTTATCTTCGGTCCTGCAATTGGTGGCATGCTAGGTCATTATAGCTTGCAACTACCATTTATCGCATCAGCAGTTTTAATTGCGCTATTATTTATTTATGCAATTTTCGTCTTAAAAGAACCAGAAAAACGAAAAGATGTAACAAAACGTGCAATTGTACCAAAAGGTGTTGGCAAAATGCTTCAATACCGAGTTCGTTATTTATTTATGTTCTCTTTTTTAGTCACTTTTATGCTCGCAGGAGTAGAAGCAACATTCCAGCTTTTCCAAATTGATCGCATACACATAACACCATTGCAAATTGGTTATTTATTTATGTTTAGTGGTTTTGTAGATGCGGCAATACAAGGCGGTGTTGTTCGTCGTATTAAAAATGGTACGGAAACTTCTTGGCTTATTGGAGCTCAAATCGTTACTGCACTTGGTATGATTTTATTTACTTTAACAGGCAATCTATTAATGGCAGGATTTGCTCTTTGTGTATTCACAGCAGGAAATGCCCTTGCAAGAACATGTGTTGTGTCACTATCCTCCAAAGAATCTGGTGGCCAATACGGAACAGCAGCAGGCCTTTCTTATTCTATGGACAATTTAGGACGTATTCTCGGCCCTCTATTCTTTACATGGTTATTCACAATGGAATCAAATCTTGGCTACTACATTGCTGCAACAATCGCCATTATCTCAATTAGTTTAATGTTTATTTATAACGCATCAAATAAAACTTTACGCCTTGAATAATTTACTTACAAAATGTCGTACCTTATAGTAACAAACGTTTTTGATTATGTTAGTTAAAGACATCAATGTTTGAAAGTGTAAACTCGGAGGGCACTGCATGAACAAAACGATAAATTTATCTCTACCTAGAGAGCTCTACCCATTACGTTCTGAAATTGAAGATTCGCTTTCTCCAGCGATAATTATTTCGCCATCTAAACGAACAACTTCATTAACAGAAAGTAAATTTGCTGGTGAACCTTATTTACCATATTATCAAACAGTTCCAAAAGACATTACTGGTGAATCTATGCGTTTATTAGCTCAAATAAATTTTGCAGAAATACCGCTCATACAAGATTTCCCTACACAAGGTATTTTACAATTTTTTATATCATCTAATATTTTTGCCAATGCAGCGCACTATAAAGAAGATATTTTCCAACAGTTTTATAAGGTACGATTTTACCCGACAGTAGAACCCAAAATAACTATGCCATCACATAATAACCTAACACAATCCTCAAATGATTGGTTTCCTATTAATGAGGAATTAGCATTACAATTTCACTACACGCAAGAACCTGTTTCAGCGTTAGATTATCGTGCTGTGCATCATTTACCTAGCCTAATAGCAACGCAAAATTATGATGTTAATTTATATGAAATTTATTTACAGCATTTTTTAGGTGCAGGGGCAAAGATAGGTGGTTATGCATATTTTTTAGATGAGGACATTCGACATGCATCTCAGCTTTTGCAACGATATGATGTACTTTTACTACAAATAGATTCTAATGATGAATTCGGTATTATGTGGGCGGATAGTGGCGTAGGTAAGTTTTTTATCAATCGTGATAAACTTCTACAACAAGATTTTTCCGATATACTATTTCAATGGGAATGTTATTCATAAGTTAGTAAGATGCCCCGCCTTCTCTTGAAGGGGGCATCCACAGTAGTCAAAACCGGCAAGCCATACCACAGGGGAGGCTTGCCGGTTTTCTATTATAGTATGCACAGTCCATACAGCACGAATTTCAAGCATCCGTATTTATACACTTTCATTTATAGAAGCGCTGCGGATTACCTCTTTATATTTTAGGGTAATCTTTTCTATGGTGACAACAAATAGCGGACTCTTCTTTCTTTCCACCTGAAAAGTAGGCTATACTAAGTATTATATGAAAAATAGTAGAGGGGTGCAGGAATGAGCATTTTTACAGATGTAGAATATCTAGTACCTTTAGTATTAATCTTTAACATCTTATCAGCGATGACCATAATTTTTTTAGAACGTAAAGATGCCTCTTCTACATGGGCATGGATTCTCGTCCTATTTTTCTTGCCATTAGTTGGATTTATTTTATATTTACTAGTCGGCAGGCAACTGCGGAAGAAACATTTGTTTCGTTGGGAAGGGCGCAAGGATATTGGGATTGATAATCTGATTAGCTATCAAATGGATACGATTCGAGATGATACATTTGAGTTTCGTATTGAAAATGCTGAAAATTATAAAGAGATGATTTACATGCATTTAAAAACGAATAATGCCGTATTAACACAAGACAACCATATTTCTATTTTTGATGATGGTGCAGACAAATTTGAACAGCTTATAAAAGATATCGAAGCAGCAAAAGATCATATCCACATTCAATATTACATCTTTCGTTTAGACAATTTAGGTACGCGTCTCGTCGACGCAATGATTAAAAAGGCAAAACAAGGGGTTAAAGTGAGGCTCTTGTATGATGAAATGGGCTCACGTAATGTTAAAAGAAGGCATTTCAAAGAACTTCTTGAAGCGGGCGGTGAGGTTGAAGTGTTCTTCCCCTCAATATTCCCACTGCTTAATCCACGTCTAAATTTCAGAAATCACCGTAAAATCGTAGTAATTGATGGTCGTATTGGTTATATTGGGGGCTTTAATGTAGGAGATGAATACCTTGGACTTCAAAAGAAATTTGGCTATTGGAGAGATACACATTTACGTATCGAAGGTAGTGCCGTCCATCCGTTGCAAACACGCTTTCTGCTAGATTGGAATCAAGCTTGTGCACAGCAAAAAATGGGCTATTCAGATCGCTACTTCCCTGCTATTCCGAAAAAAGGTAATGTAGGCTTACAAATTGTTTCGAGCGGACCAGACTCTGAGTGGGAACAAATTAAAATTGGTTATTTAAAGCTTATTAATATGGCCAAGAGATATATTTATATTCAAACCCCTTATTTCATTCCAGATGTCAGCTTTTTAGATGCCATTAAAATTGCTACGCTTTCAGGTATTGATGTTCGTATCATGATTCCAAACAAACCGGACCACATGTTTGTTTATTGGGCTACATACTCTTATGTGGGGCAATTACTGCGCGCTGGGGCAAAAGTTTATATTTATGAAAAAGGATTTATTCATGCTAAAGCCATTATTATCGATGACGAGGCTTCTACAGTCGGAACTGCCAATATCGATGTACGAAGTTTCAGTTTAAATTTCGAAGTAAATGCTTTTATTTACGATTCAACAATTTCTCATCAGTTAGCGGAGCTATTTGAAAAGGATATTTTAGATTGCACGGAATTAACTTGGGAGATGTATCAAAATCGTTCGAACATGATCAAGTTTAAGGAATCTATCTCACGTTTACTAACACCAGTACTGTAGTAAACTACTTGTTCAAATCATGCTGATACAAAAAGAAAAAGTGTTAGATTGACTTCAAATCAATCTAACACTTTTTCTTTATTTTTGATTTTCGCTACGGGCACTTTTAAACAATTCTCCCCTGATTTAGGTAATAAAATGGGATCTCCTTTCAACACGGTCAGTTGATTGGAGCGGAAAGCACCCGCTGTAGTGGAAATCAACGATAGTAGCCTTCTATTGTTATTTCACGCCTAAATATTCTTCTAAAGTAAGGTTTTGTTCTTTAATTTTTTTCGCAATGTCGACTCCAACGAAACGGTAATGCCATGATTCATACATATAACCTGTAATGTCTTCTTTGTTTTGAGGGAATCGTAAAATGAAACCAAATTGCGCAGCATTATTAAATAACCATTGTCCAGCTGGTGTTTCTCCAAATTCCTCAGTCAACCATAAATCATCTTTGCCAACTTCACCAATATCAAATGCTAAGCCTGTTTGATGCTCAGAAAAACCTGGTCGCGCACTATAGCGGTCCGCAGCAGCCTGACCATCACGCTTAACATAGTTGTTATACAATGTTGTTTGATATTCGTATGAACGATATCCGCTAAACGCCACTAAGTTAAAACCCTGTTGCTTCGCTTCTGCTATCATCTTATTTAACGCTTGACGAGCCTCTGGACTTTCACCAGGTGCAAATGTTGATGGTAGTGGATATCTTTTATTAGCTAATAAAATACCATCAATATAAGTAGGCTCTGTTGGTATAGTTTGATTTGGGTAATAACCGTTTTCATCCGGCTGTTCTTGAGGCTCAGATGTATTATCAGGTGTTTTTGGTTGTTCTTTTGTTGGCTCATCTTCTTTGCCTTTTTGTGCTACTGGTTGTTCCTCATCAGATGCTACATTTACTTGGCTTTTTTTATAGTTTATAACTACAAAAATTGAAACGATCAATGCCACTGAAATAACAGCACCAATAATAAGTGGTAAACGACTTTTTTTCACTTTTTTTGCCCCTTTTGTACAGATACAGGGTTGCCCAACTACCAGACAGGTCGTTTCATCGAGAGTTTAAGCAACCTTAAGACCTTTAATCAATTACGCCTCGGCGTAATGGCGTCCAGATTTTTTCGAGCTTGCTCGAAAAGCTCATGTAAAAAATCCGTGACATCCGCCGGGGCTTTTAACTTGGTTCAGCAAGGTTTTGAACCCCCATAGATTTCAGTGCATATTCAAGGCATTCATCCACCACTTCTTGAAGTGGAGTACTTGTGCTGAAGCAAGTTATAACATTTTCATTTGATAGTTTTATTTTATCACTGTTCACATTTTTAAGTGAAGCTTTTCACTATTATTCTGTAAAAATGATAATAAGGACAACAATTGAAGCTATCGAGAAAAAGATAGACATATACTTCATCCATTTTGCCTCTTTAATATATCCCTGCTCCTTAAAACTTTTCGCTCTAAAACCATTAGACATGGCAAACATGATTGTCATCGCTAGTACAGCAAAGTTGAAATTTCCTAAAATGATGCATACAATTGCCGCGATACTAAAAATTGCCACAAGAATTGATGATATCCATTTTGTATTCACTCTGTTTTCCTCCTAAAAAAAATCGAGGCTACACAAGCGCCTCGACATAAATTCATTTATGATTTTGCTTTTTCGGGATGCTCCGAATAATATTTTCGACCAATATATGTTTGAAGAATTAGTAATGCTCCGCTGACAGACCAGTAAAGAGGTAGAGCTGCCATAGAGGACATAGAAATAAAGACAATCATAATTGGCGAAATGTAAATAAACATTTTCATTTGCTTTTTTTGTTGCTCAGGTACAGTCCATAAAGATACACGTGCTTGTACTAAATAAACAATCCCTGCAATAATTGTCATAACAATGTCTGGTGAACCTAAGCTAAACCATAAAAACTCATGTGATTTCACATCGGCAGAATATAAAATTGAAAAGTAGAGACCCATAATGATTGGCATTTGAATTAACATCGGTAAACAACCCATATTTAACGGATTAACACCATGCTTTTGATACAATGCCATCATTTCTTGCTGATATTGCGTTTGTTCTTCTTTTGTCTTTGCTTCCTTCATTTTCTTCTGAACGGCTTCCATTTCAGGTTTGAAGGCATCCATTTTCGATTTCATTAATTGTTGCTGACGATAGTTTTTCAACATAATCGGCATTAAGACTAAACGAATAAGGACCGTAATGGCGATAATCGCTAAACCATAGCTACCTGAAAAAATATCATTTCCGAAAAACTCCAGTAAAAATTCCATAGGTTTTACAAAAACACTATAGAAAAAGCCTTCTTTGTTCTCAACTGCTTGACAGCCGCTTAATACAAAAACAACAAGACCAAGCATTGATAATAGCTTCAAATTTTTCATTTTTCCACCTACTATTATTTTTCAACTAATGTGAAGTATACCTTATAAAGACTACCTTTATCAAATAGCAAGCGCTACTTATCAATTCTTCCTAGGTGTTTTGTAAGCTTGGAACTATGGCGATCATTTCATATAAAAAAAGATGCGCGCTTTAGCATCGCTAATACGATCGCATCTTATCAGTATGTTTTTATATTTAGCGCCAGTCATTCAATGCCCATGATTAAAATTATACGTTTTGCATCTCAGTCTCGTTCATTTCAAAACGGTAAAATTCATGGTGTAACTCATCACGGAAATGCTTAGGTGTTACACCTGTGTATTTTTTAAAAATACGTGTAAAGTAGCTCTGATTACAAAAATGGAATTGGTCTGAGATTGACGTAATGCTTTTATTTGTATGTCGTAAGTAATATTGTGATTCTTCTACTCGACGTACATTTAAATATTCAACCAATGTTATGCCCACATGTTCTCTAAAAATACGTGATAAGTGACTAGTACTAATATGGAAGTTATTCGCGATACTTTCTACTGTCAGATCATTTTCTAACTCATCATTTATATACATAATCACTTTGTTGACTGTCTGATGACGGAAAGTCGGTTGCTTTCTATCTGCGATAAAATAGACAAAGAAATCAATTAAATCATCAGCAAATTGCAAAAATTCAGCGTCTTTCATTTGGTTTTCAATCATATCATTACAAGCAATATTAAAAGCAAAGGCTTTTTTTGAAGGTACTTGATTGTCTAGCAATTTACGAGCAACAATCGACGCTAACACAGAAAAATAACCTCTCACAATTTTAATAACTTGCTTGCCAAAACGTATAGAAAGAATATCAATTAATTCATGCAAGGATTTTTTCGCCTTCGCAGATTCTAAATGATAAATTTCAAATATTAACTTTGACTCAATATTAAAAAATTCTTCTACGCCGACATATTGGTTAATATTATCGATTTCTTGGAAGTATCTTTTTGATATCGTTTCGGACATAGAATGTTGATGTAGTTGCATAATCTTCCCCATCTTTCCTCAGAGTGCACGAATTACATTACAATATTTGACATCAAATTACAATTTCAAAATAAGAAAAAAGTATTTACTTATCTATCATATGAATTGAGTCCTATTACACAATTATATATTGAATATAGCTTAAAAATAACCCAACTTAAACACCAGTCTTAAAAAAAAATATACTTTACAGTGAATTTTACCATATTCTGCGATTTCCTTTCAACCACATTTTACACATCATTCTAGTTCTTATTTATCATATAAAGATAGTTGAAACCTTGGAAACTTATTAATAGACATTTAAATTTTACCATATACATTAAAAAAGTAATTAGTAATTAATTACTCCATTTTGAATATTATGTAAGCATTTATCCTACTTTTTATTTCAGGAAACGACATATCTCTTTTTTATTCCGAAATCTTCTCTATATAATTTATACGAATATGTAGTAAAATAGATGATAATACTATTTTTAAAAGTTAAAACGAGGTGCTAATAGTGGATCCAAAACAAATAGAAGAAATCATGGAGATTATTAAGGAGTTTTTCCCTGAGAATACTTCAATCGCAATTTCTGATACAAATGAATACTTGTACTACCAACCGAGCAAAAAGGTTGATTTAAAAATTAAGCCAGGTGATCCGATTAAAGAAGGTTCAGCTGCACATAAGGCTTTAAGCTATAATCAAAAAATCAGCACGTATATCGAACCTGATGTATTTGGTGTTGCTTACTATGGTATGAGTATTCCTTTAATGGAAGAAGGAGAAACAAAAGGTGCTATCACAGCCATCTTCCCGCAAAAGCCATCTGCATTTTTAACAAACTATATTACGATTAAAATCGATGATTGTTGGTATCCAATTAAGCACGATCAAGTCATTTATCTTGAAACACAGCTTCGTAAAACATTTGTTAAAACAATGGGACGAGAAGGCTACCACCGTTTAAATTTAAGTGATCTTGAGCTATTTTTAGCACCTGACTCATTTATTAGATGTCACCGTTCTTATATTGTAAACATTGATTACATTGATGAAATTCAACCAGATTCACACTCAACTTTCTTATTAATAATGAAAGATGGTACGCGTATCCCTGTTAGTCAACGTTACGCAAGTTATTTCCGTCGTTCTTTAGGCTTCTAATTTTCTCTAGTACAGCAAGTACCTACTTCAGGATAGCTTGCTGTACTTTTTAATTTAAAGCTTGAAACCTCAGCTCTACAATAAAACGTTTTCTCTGTCGAAAAATCAGCCTTCCGCTCATTTTTTCTTCGTTTACTTAATTTAATGCTAATTATAAAGTTTTTGTGACAAATTGGTGATAGTATTAATCAAATGGTTGGAGTCATACTACAACTAAATAAACAGAAAATTCATACAGGTTTTTTCTAGTTTTGTAATCGGTTTCCATCAAAATGATTTAGGGGAGGATTTTTTTATGGATGCAAATATTCAAAAACGCCTAGGTTTAAAAGAACTTGAAAGTAAAATTGTCACTGCTGAAGCAGCAGCAGCGCTTATTTCTAACGGTGATGTAGTTGGTATGAGTGGTTTTACTCGTGCTGGGGATGCAAAAGTAGTGCCAATGGCATTAGTTGAGCGTGCAAAAAATGAAGAATTTAAAATTGATGTATACACAGGTGCATCATTAGGACCAGAAGTAGATAAATACTTAGCTGAAGCTGGTGCAATTCGTAAACGCGGACCATTCCAAGGTGACGCTGGTATCCGTAACTTAATTAACTCTGGCGATGTCCTATATGTAGACGCTCACCTTTCTCATAATGCTGAGTTAGTGCGTCAAGGAATTATCGGACCAATTAAATATTTAATTCTTGAAGCAGTTGCTATTACAGAAGATGGTTATATTATCCCAACAAACTCTGTAGGTAACTCACCAATCTTTGCTCAATACGCAGAAAATATTATTATTGAGTTAAACATTTCTCATCCAGAAGCTTTAGTAGGTATCCATGATATTTATGTTCCTGGAGAACAAGGTAATCGTGAAGCAATTCCAATGACAGATGCTATGCAACGCATTGGTGAAATCGGTATTAAAGTTGATCCAGCTAAAATTAAAGCGATTGTTATTTCTGAAGAGCCAGATGCTCCTTCATTAATCGTACCACCAGATGAAGAAACACAAGGAATGGCTAACATTCTATTAGACTTCTTCCGTGATGAAATTAAAGCGGGTCGTTTAACAAAACAATTAATGCCATTACAATCTGGCGTAGGTTCAGTAGCAAATGCTGTACTTGATGGCTTCGCAGATTCTGAATTCGAAGATTTAGTCGTTGCATCAGAAGTGCTTCAAGACGCTGTATTTAACTTAATCGATGCTGGTAAAGTTAAATTTGCAGCTGCTACTTCAATTACACTTACTGAAGAATTACAGAAAAAAGTATACGGCAATTTAGAAAAATATGCTGATAAAATTTGCTTACGTCCACAAGAAATTTCTAACCACCCTGAGCTTATCCGTCGATTGGGATTAATTTCAATCAACACTGCTCTTGAGTTAGATATCTACGGTAACGTAAACTCAACACACGTATCAGGTACTCGTATGATGAATGGTATCGGTGGTTCGGGAGACTTCGCACGTAATGCACGTCTTGGTATTTTCGTAACAAAATCTTATGCAAAAGGCGGAGCGATTTCTTCAATCGTACCAATGGTTTCTCACGTAGACCACACTGAGCATGATGTAGATGTAATCATCACTGAGCAAGGTATTGCTGACTTACGTGGTTTAGCACCAAAAGAACGTGTACCTTTAATCATTGAAAACTGTGCACACCCAGATTACAAAGAACAATTATGGGATTACTACAACCGTGCTATTGAAGCAACAGGTAACCAACAAACTCCTCATATTTTAGAAGAGGCTCTTTCTTGGCACGTAAACCTTGCGAAAAACAAAACAATGAAAAAAGAAATTGCTAAAGCTTAATTTTATCAATTCACGAATGTCTAATAAGTTCAACTTATTAGGCATTCTTTTTTTGTCGAAAATGGTATAATAAACCCACTATGTCGTAATTTGTAGTGGAGGAGTTATGAAAAAGTTTATCTATTTGATTATATTCTTTTCATTTTTTGACCTATTTACTCAGCTTCCTGTAATGAGTACATATGCAGAATCTTTAGGTGCATCTGCCTTTTTAACTGGCCTTGCCGTTGGTATGTATTCTCTTTCTAATACGTTCGGGAATATTATTTCTGGTTTTTTAACCGATCGTAAAGGACCCTTTATCATATTAATTATCGGTCTTTTAACAACAGGACTCTCACTAACATTATATAATTTAGTAGATGCACCACTTGCCCTATTAATAGTCCGCTTTATTCATGGACTAGTTGCTGGTTTTATTGTCCCTGCTGCTTTTACATTTTTAGCTAATGCTACAGAGCAAGAAAAGCGGGGCAAAGGTAGTGCCATTTCCGGAGCATTTGTAGGGATTGCAGCCATTATCGGTCCAGCTTTTAGTGGTATCCTAGCAAGTCGTACTAGTGTACCTTTTGTCTTTAATATTACTGCAAGTTTTATGCTACTGTTAGGTATCCTTTCTTTCTTTTTACTAAACTCTAATAAAGTAAAAAAAGAAAAGTCTTCTTCTAAAACCTATATCCCAATTAGTGTATTTTTTAATAATGTAGGTACGTTAAAGGCTTTCACAGGCGCATTCTTTTTAATGTTTTCACAAGGTGTCATTGCCTATTTACTACCTTTAAAGGTTCAATCTTTAGGTTTTGATTCACGCTTAAGCGGTACTTTAATGAGTGCTTTCGGTATTGTTGCTGTACTTGTATTTATATTGCCGAGTAATCGCATTTTTGATAAAGTAGCTCCAGTAAAAACATTATCGCTCGGTATTGCTTTAATGGGCTTAAGCCAAATACTGATTAGTCAGGCTGATTCAAGTACGTTACTTTATACAGCAATGGCTTGTTACGGCATTGGCTTCGGTTTATTATTCCCGTCTGTGAATTCACTATTAATTGACTCTACGACTGTTGAAATCCGTGGGAAAGCATACGGTTATTTTTATGCCTTCTTCTCATTAGGAGTAGTGTTGGGCTCCTCATTACTCGGATGGTTATCACTTGGTGTAGTCAGTGGATTCATCTTCACAGGAATTGTGTTAATCACATTCGCTGGTGTTACCCTTATTCCTAATAAAAAGGGGCAACCTCTTAATTCGCTATAAGTAAACAACTGGACTACCACTTTCGTAAAAGCCCACTTCGCTTTCCACGGGCGCATTATAAGGCGCAGCCCTCGCTATAGCGCGGCTTATTGCGTCTTACGTTCTGTAATGTTCCCGCAGGATTCTACGTGGGTTTAAAATTCAGAATTGTTTACGTGCCTGGCACTATAAAAAACCTTCTCAAAGCTAAATGAGAAGGTTTTTTATTATTTTTCTTTTTCTTGAATTTCTTCATTGTAGAAATGAACACCTGTATGTCCTCCACCTTCAGAAACCATCTCGTTTGAAGCCAGCTTTGTAGGTGCTGTCCCTGCTTCTGTAGCTACTTCAGCAGTTACACGTTCCGCGATTCTATCATCCATATTAACATTCGATGTATTCAGAAAAGATTCAAGTTTCGATTTTGCACTGTTGAACATTTCACATGCTTTATCACGATTTTCTTTTTTACTTAAATAAGATGCTGCAAATCCTGCTAATCCAGCAAGCACAACACCTGTTCCTTTACGCTTTGCCATAATAAATCCCTCCTAAAAATGATATAGAAACTAGCCTTATACTATAGCTATTCCCTATTCGGAGAGGACTAAACATTATTTTTTTGCTTGATATAGCATATCTAAATGTGGCAAGCTATCGTAAATATACGGCTCTGAGACTTGTTGAAAGCCAAAGGAACCATAAAAATTTTTTAAGTATTCTTGCGCCTGAATAAATACTTCAGAACCTGGCCATCGCTGTTCGATTGTTTCTAATGCTAATTGAATCAATTCTTTACCTAGTCCTGTCCCTCGCATCTCCTGACTAGTAATAACTCGCCCAATTGAAGCCATTTCAAATTTTTCTCCTGGGGGCAATATACGCGAATATGCGCATAATTTTCCATTCTCAACATATGATATATGTATAGAGTTTTGATCATGGTTATCTAAATCCTCATAGCATGTTTGCTGCTCAACAATAAAAACATTTACTCGTAGCTGAATAATTTTATACAGTTCTTCCGTCGTTAATTCATCGTACGTCTGTATTTTCCAAGACATTCGCAATCACTCTCCTACTCGTTATTATCACATAATTCTAATATTTTTTCGTAATTCTTTATTATTTTGCACTTATATATGATTAATACTGACAATATGAGGGAAATAATACAATAATACAAACGATAGGAGGATGTCATTTATGAAAGAATTAGATTTAGTATATGATTGGGTAGATATGGCTTCGTTAGTTGGAGGAGCAGGCTTTTTAACAGTACTTATTTACAGTGTCCTTTTTTTATAATATGTGTAAAGAAAAATTTCTATATTCAACCTAAAAAGCAATCCGCATTATAGCTCGAGGCTATGTAGCAGATTGCTTTATTTTTTTGTTTTACATTTTTATTGTTTTACATCGTCATAAGCATCCGATTTTTCAAATGCTGCGACTACATATGAACAAACAGCTACCATTTTATAATTATTTTCACGGGCATAATCTGCAGCACGATCTAATAATTTTTTTGCTACCCCTTGACCACGAAGCTTATCTGAAACGTAGGTGTGATCCATGACCATTACTTGACCTTCCTGTTTCCATGTAATTTCCGCTAACTGTTCCCCATCCTGCTTATAAACAAAAGCCAGTTTGTTTTCCGTTACATTTTGTAATTGGAATTCCATTTCTCACCACTCCTTTTTTTCATAGTACCATAGCTATTTGCATTTTTACAAAAATAGTAGATATCGTTTCGTATTTACGCACCGACTGGACATCATATTGTTTATATAAAAAAAGACTGTAAACAAAGCCAAATATTTTTGACTTTATCTACAGTCTGAAGCGCCACTACCTACCTAATAGCAGGCGCTCTTTTATTTAGTTAAACCATGTTGAAATTGTATCCTTTAAATTTGTAAAGAAATTTTTCACGCTCGTCCAGAAGCCTTCATCTTCCATTATTGCTCCAAACTTCTCTTGCAATGTATTACTAATATCATTTAGTTGATCGGACCATTTACTAAAATCAATATCTAGGTTACTAATTTTGTCCATCAGGTCAACTAATAGCTGACGATCTTTTTCGCTTAAATTTACTTCTAGCTTATCTAGCTGCTCTTGAACAATTTTTTCAACATCTTCACGCGTTTCCGGCTTTACTTCAGCAATTTGTTTTTTAATTTCTGTAAGTAATTCCGCAACCTTTGCATCATCTACACCAGCAGAATCAGCTAGTTTAGTTGCTACTGATAGTTCTTCATTGGCAACGTCTGTACGGTCTATATCTAACGTTTCGCCTGTTGTTACCTCATAGGCTTTATAAATCCCTACAAGCGCAGAGTGACCTGTTACAGGCTTTGGCGCTGCTACTTGAACCGTTGCATCCTCAATACCCGCTGTCAGCATTGCATTTGCATACATTTCTGAAGTTACTTGTGTAATGTTTGATGGTGTGACAATTTCGATAACTAAGCCTTTTCCAGCATCCTTACGCGTAATTTTTGCAGAAGAATACATACGTGAGCTTGAATTACTATCTTTAATGTATTTAGCTAAGTCATTCCCTGATACTGTTATTTCCTCAACTTCAGGATCTTCATTTACTTTTAACGATTTTTTTACAGATTCTTTTTCTTCCTCAGATAGGTTTGCGCCATATACGACAATTGGTACACCTAATTTTTCATCAATTGCTTTCGGTGGCGTATTGTCTGCTGCAAATCCCGTTGTTGGTGCCAGCACACCAAACACTAGCATCGTTGCTACTAGTATTTTCCCCCATGTTTTTTTCAAATTGTGTGACCCCTTTCGCTAGAAAAATCATTTAGCCTGTATAATGTATGTCATTATACAATTATTAGTACGAAAAAATGACGAGAAGGTTTCAGGCATGGTTCTCGTCATTTCTATATATATTTTAAAGAAATTAAATTTCTTCTGTCCAGCCATTTTGCTGTTTCACTTTACCAGCCTTCATAAGTGTACCGAGTGCACGTTTAAATGCTGCTTTACTCATATTAAAAATTTCTTTAATTTCATCTGGTGAAGACTTATCACTAAATGGCATTTTACCACCGACATCTTGCAAGTAGCTTAAAATTTGCTGTGCATCTCCTGTGATGCGCTCGTGTTTTCGAGGTAAAAGAGAGCCATTCATTGAGCCATCATCTTTTATATCAATAATACGGACCTCTACATCTTGTCCAAGACGCGGTTCCTCATAGCGTTCTGTTTCATGCACGAAAATACGATATGGTTGATCTACCCCTAGTAAAAATGTGCCCACTGGTAATAATCGATATGGACGAGCTGTAATATTTTTATTGTGCATATCTTCAAATGCACCTTCGAATAGCTCCGAAATCTTTTCTTCCGTTACTAAACGACCAAATAAATCTCCATTTCGATCTGTTCGTAATGTCATAAATACATGGTCACCTGGTTCTGGCCATACTTCTTTAACAGCAGGTAGATCCTCTGCTTCGATAAGCACTTCACGTGAAGTACCAATATCTACAAAAGCACCTTCATGCTCTACAACACGAAGAACTCGAGCCCAGCCGTATTCGCCTTGTGCAAATGCCGGAATAGCAGTAGTAGCTGCTAAATCGCCTCGTCTATCCGCAAATAAAAAAACTTCAAGACGATCCCCTACAGCTAGTGGTTCTGTGACCTCAGAAGCATTTAATGGCAGTTCAACTACCCCATTTGTTAAGATCCATTTCGATGCTTGTTGCTCTAACACTGTTAAAGTAACAACTTCACCTGATTTTAATTCGTTCATAATGTCTTCCTTTCCTTCATACCATCAATTTCGCAAAATATATAATTCCGTACTTAATGCATATACTTCAAAGCAACGAGCACAAGTTTACACAATATTGGTCATCTAAGCGTCGTCTGTAACACGGAGATTAAATTTTCCATAACAGTCGACGTAACCACAAAAGATGAATGTTTTATCTTATAAATTGTGCTGTTTTCTTGATGCTTCTAGTTTTTTTGCGATGTCTGGATTTTCTTCCATTACTTGCACAAGTTCCGCAATACGATCAATTGAATTCCAACTCAAATGATGCTCGATTCCTTCTACATCATTGTAAATACGCTCTTCATCTACACCAATGATTCGCAAAAATTGTTCTAGCAGTTCATGTCGCTGCACAAGACGTTTTCCAAGTTGTTCTCCTCTTGGCGTCAATGTAAGTCCACGATATTTTTCATAAACTAAATAACCATCTTTATCTAATTTTTGAACCATCTTAGTAACAGAAGAAGGAAGAACAGATAATGCTTCAGCAATGTCAGACACTCGAGCATAACCTTTATTAGCGATCAATAAATATATTTGTTCGATATGGTCCTCCATACTAGGTGTTGGCATATCTTATTCCCTCTCTTTCCTATTCTTACTCTCTAGTTTACTACAAGCTTGCCTTAAAAGTTAACTGAAAATACATAACCAAGATAAACACTTCTTTGAAACATAAAAAAAGCCTACTTCACTATAGAAGTGGGCTCTTTTTAATGTCGAGGATACTTATTTACCACATGTAATGCATGAATAATTTCTCTGTTAATCAACTCGATATTTTCAGGAGTATTCAATGCTTTAAATGCTTCATCTCGCGTTTCCATAGATGTAACATACTTACTAGCCAAAGCATTTAATGCAAGTGCCACTGTATCAAATTCGCAGTTTTGACATTTACAAAATGTTTGATATTCTGGTCCCCGAAGCAGAAAACTTACTAAACCACGCACAATTTCCTCTGTAACATTTACTAAAATAGGTTCTGACATATAAAACTTTCGCCTCATTTATAATGTATTGTTACATTTTTCCTCTATTAATAATAACGTGAATTTTAATGCTTTTCAAGAATCGCTAGTAGCATCTATACAACAATAATAAATAAACATTGGAATGATTATTTACCTACAGAGAAAAACATCGCACATCCTTATACCTATTATTTTCTCGTTTTAATAAGCCTTAAAGAATTGAAAACAACGAGTAATGTTGCACCCATATCTGCAAAAATGGCAATCCATAATGTTAACCATCCTGGAATAACGAGTAATAGGGCAATTAATTTTAAAGCTAGTGCAAATATAATGTTTTCTTTAATAATTCGTAATGTTTTTCTGCTTAAAGCTATCGTATATGGTAATTTTGTTAAATCGTCACCCATGAGTGCAATATCAGCTGTCTCCAACGCGGCATCTGTACCTGCACCACCCATTGCAATCCCTACATTAGCCGAAGCCAATGCTGGCGCATCATTCACACCATCTCCGACCATTGCGACAGCTCCGTATTTCGTGCGTAATTCTTTAATAGCAGATAGTTTTTCCGCTGGAAGTAACCCTGCTCTTACATCACTCATACCTAATGTAGAGGCAATCGCTTCAGCAGTTGATTTGGCATCTCCTGTTAGCATCACAGTATGCTTAACCTTTAAAGCACTTAATTTTTCTAGCACTTTTTTACTTTCCACGCGCAATTGATCAGCAATAGCTATTAATCCTATAAATTGACCATCACTAACAGCTGCTACTACAGTCTTACCCTGTTTTTGAAGTTTATTAACCTGTTCCTTTATCGTGTCATCAACTGTCGCTAACGATAAAATCCAATTCATGCTACCAACGTAAACCTTCTGACCATCTACCGTTGCATAAGCACCCTTACCAGTTACGGATTGAAAATCTGTCGGAACAAGCTCTGTCAGCTCTTTATCATGTAACGCCTTCAATATCGCTTTTGCTAATGGATGCTGAGATTGCTTTTCAACTGCTGCTACAAGCTGCAATACATCATTCTCTAGCAATCCCTTATGTGTAACAATATCTGTTACGACAGGCGTTCCTTTTGTTAATGTCCCTGTTTTATCAAATGCAACTGCATCTATATGACCTAATTGCTCTAAATGAATACCACCTTTTATAAGAACGCCTTGTCTTGCAGCATTCCCAATAGCAGTTACGATTGCCACTGGCGTGGAAACAACAAGCGCACATGGACATCCGACAACAAGTACTGCCAATCCTTGATAAATCCAGTGTTGCCAATCTCCTACAAATAAAGGTGGAACAATCGCTACAAGAAGCGCCACAAGCATGATTGCTGGTGTATAGTATTTAGCAAAACGATCTACAAATTGTTGGGATGGAGCCTTTTCTGCCTGTGCCTCCTCCACTAAATGAATAATCTTCGCAATCGTTGTATCCTCTACACGTTTCGTTACACGTACCTCTAATGCGCCTTCTTCATTCAACGTTCCTGCAAATACCTCATCACCGACTGATTTGTTGACAGGAATTGATTCACCTGTAATGGCTGCCTGATTAACCGCGGATAGCCCCGTAAGCACAATGCCATCCATTGCAATTTTTTGACCAGGCTTCACCATTAAAATATCGCCAATTTCAATTTGTTCTGTTGCCAATTCCATCTCGTGGAAGTGCTCACCATGCGCTCGTTTAATAGTGGCAGTTGGCGGAGCAATATCCATTAGCTGACGAATTGATTGACGTGCCTTATCCATTGAATAGGCTTCAAGTGCCTCACTCACTGCGAATAAAAAGACAACAACTGCCGCTTCTTCCCACTCACCAATTATTGCAGCGCCAATTATCGCAATGGTCATAAGCGTTTTCATATCAAATTCTAGTCGCGCAAGATTGCGGAAGCCTGTTTTAAAAATCTTTACGCCTCCAACGATAATCGCAATGATAAACATAGCAATCGTCAACAAGTCTTCTTCTCCACGAACAGAAGATAATAGATAGCCAACTACAACGAATAGCAGTGAGACACTAGCTAGTATGTTCTCCATTTTCTTATAAAAAGGAATTGTTGCTTCACTTGCTTTTGCCGCAGATTGTGACACTTTAATGCCATCAAATGCCCCTGCTTCTTCTATTTGATCAACACTAACTGCCCCTACAATCATTAATTTAGAAGCTCCAAAGTTCACTTGTGCATCTTGAACGTCAGGAAGAGCTTTTACATTTTTTTCGAATTTAGCTGCACAGCTAGCACAGGATAAGTTTTGTAGACGATACTCTTGCTTACTTGGTGTCACTGCCATTGGCAATCCCTTCTTTCGCATGTTCATAGGCAATCGTTACAATTTGGTATACATGCTCGTCGGCTAAAGCGTAATACATTTGCTTCCCCTTACGATGCGATTTCGCTAAACTATGTTCTTTTAAATATCGTAAATGATGCGATGCTGTCGCTACAGATGAACCTATTATTGTCGCAACATCGCAAACACATAATTCATCCTCTACCGTTAAGGCATACGCTATTTTGAGTCTTGTTTCATCAGATAATGCCTTTAAAAATTTGGCTACACCTGATAAGTCTGGCATTTGCTGCTGTACCTTTGTGACCGCTTGTTCATTAACATGCGTCACTTCACATACTTCTTTCGTCATTTCCTCACCTCATTCAAATATTCGTTTGATTGTTTTTAATATAGCATAATATTCCATCATATTCAAACAGACATTTGAATGTATAGGATTACTATCACGAAAGTAAAATAAATTGTTTGCGTGCCTGGCACTTAGCTAGCATAATGTGGGCTTCTATATCGGAAAATCCATTCACTTTCTACGGGCACGACGTAAGCTGCAACCCTTGCTAACGCGTGGATTATTGCATCTTACGCTACGTAGGTTCCCGCAGGAGTCTACGTAGATTTCTACTTAGGAAGGTATATAAATTGTTTGCGTGCCTGACACCTTCTAAACTGGCACCTTCCGCTCAACAAAAAAATCAGCGCATAAAAACATGCGCTGATCGTTTCTATTAGTGAGATTTTAATAATACAGTTTTACCCTTAATATCTTCCTTTTTGACAAACGTTTCATGATAATTACCATTTGCCCAGTCCATTACTTGATCTTGATACCAATCCGATTTCACGTGACCGCTTTGGCCAGGCCCTACAATATGGTAAGCAGAGCTTAAATCACCTACATCAGCAACAAAACGCCATGATGCACCGTGATTAACGTTGCCCGCTAAATCATTATCTGCTGCCTGCACCGTCACCTTCGAGCCACCAACTGGAACCTTCTTAGCATTAAAGTATGCAGCAAGTATCGGTGAAGCACTGCCTAATGTATGATCAAACGTTAGTTGGTGGAAGTCACCCCATTGCCATTTCGATACATTTTTCCCGAACTGATTTTCAATTTGTGTAATAGAGCGCTCTAGCGCCTCAAAGACTGTGGCATCTACACCACCTTGCTCTTCCATCCAAATACTTCTCTCGCCTGCATATGCTTTACGTAGAAGCTGATCAGTAATATTAAATTTACCGTACATCATTTTATACATATCTTCTGGCATCTGCTCTTTAAACAATACTTCTTGTAATTGCACCATTAACGTATGGAACACTAACGGAGCACCTAAATCTTGGGCATCCACCATGTTCCAATCCTCTAACAATGTAATGACTTCAGTATACTTCCCATCCTTATCCATCTTTTTAATAGACGTTAATAAATCCGGTAAAAATTCACGTGCATATAGATTATGCTGATCCATTTGCAGATTCATCATATCCTCAACTGTTATTGAATCATTCGCTTCTAGCACTTCTTTAATCCGTTCAAAGCGATAAGGCTGCGCCCAAAAATCTGTAATATGATATGGATATTCGTCGCCAATAACCTCATTATTTGCGGTTGCAATAAAGCCTTCTTCTGGATTGACAACAGTCGGTAACTCATTCCAAGGAATAAAACCTTCCCAGCCATAATCACTTGAGTCACCAGGTACTGGTAATTGTCCATCCCCTTGCTTTCGCAGTGGAATTTGGCCGTTAGCTTTATAAGCTATCGTGCCATCCTTAGAGGCAAAAACAAAGTTTTGTGCGGGTGCTTTAAAATCTTCTAAAGCCTTCTCAAACTCACTCCAAGATTTCGACTTATTAAAACCAAGCACTGCTCGTAATTCAGCAGTTGGTTGAAGTGCTGTCCACTGCATTGAAAATTGGGCTGAAGGCTCCGTTTCTTTAAACATTAAATCTGTCATAATTGGGCCATGGCGTGTAACAATTACTTCAAAGTCTACCGTTTCTCCATCCTTTACCTTTATCGACTCGTCACGAACCTCTGCTTGTTCCCACTCACCGTCATAGCGGAATTGTGTTGGATTATCTGGATTTGGAATTTCAATATATAAATCCTGTACATCAGGGCCTACATTCGTTACCCCCCATGCAATTTCTTCGTTATGACCTAAAATAATGCCTGGAATTCCCGCAAATATTACACCACTAACATTTTGTTCTGGTGATTGTAAATGCATTTGATACCAAATAGATGGTGTACTTAACCCTAGATGAGGGTCATCAGCTAATATTGGCTTTCCTGACTTTGTTTTATCGCCAGATACAACCCAGTTATTACTGCCATTAAATTCATTGGGCAATAACTCAGCATTAAACTGCCCTACTACAGACACTGGATTTTCTTTATTTGCCTCGATAATCGATGATGCATTTTCAGGATACTTAATAAATAATTCCTTTGCCTTTTCTTCATCAAAGTTTTGTAAAGCCCAATGGCGGAAGGCCAGCGTATTCCAATTTCCCCCTAAATCATAAGCCATATATTTTCCGATTGTTAAAGAGTCTACAACAGTCCATTCTTCTGGCTCGTAACCTAGTAACGCAAATTCATAGCTTAACGTATTCGTACTCTTCGCCTCTTCCATAAAGGCGTTTACTCCCTCTGCAAACCATTCAAGAACTTGCTTGCTCGCTGGATCATACGCTGCTAATGATTTTTCAGCAGCATTACGAAGACTAAATGTACGAAAATGCTTATCTGTCTCAACCGTCGCCTCGCCAATGATTTCCGACAGGCGTCCACTAGCCTGCCTACGTGCTAAATCCATTTGAAACAGACGATCCTGCGCTTGTACATAGCCTTGTGCCCGATACAAATCCGCATCTGTCTCGGCAAATATATGAGGAACCCCTTTGTCATCCCTTGTCACAGTCACATCTTGATCGAGCATGCTAACTGCGAGCTCTCCATCAATAATCGGTTTTGATTTATTCATAAACCAAGTAAAGACAATAAAAGATGTTATTGCGACTACCGCCAACACACCAGCGATTGCCAATAACCACTTTTTCCACTTAAACTTTCTCACCTTACAACCCCCTCTATAAGCAATATATTCTTTATTTGGCTTCTCAAATCCTTTTCTACAATCAGAATAACCTCAAATTTTATCGAATTTTGCTGTATTGCGCACTTTTTTTCTACATTTAATCACAAGCAATTCTTTTAATACAACAAAAAACCGTATTTCCAAATGGATAATACGGTTCTCAAAAAAGTGACAGGCACTCAAACAATTCTCAAACAATTTCAAATAAAAAAAGGCTATACATTCAGTTGAAGTTCGATTGGGCAATGATCACTGCCCATTATATGTGGATGTATTGTCGCTACATCAATTTGTTCCTTTAAACGTTCAGACACAATAAAATAATCAATGCGCCATCCAATATTTCGTTCACGAACTTTATTCATATAAGACCACCACGTATAATGATCGGTCACATCTGGATGCTTGTAGCGGAAAGAATCTACAAAGCCACCTGCTAATAAATCTGTCATTTTAGCTCGTTCTTCATATGTAAAACCCGAATTCCCTATATTTGATTTTGCATTTTTTAAATCAATATCAGCATGGGCAACATTCAAATCTCCACAATAAATGACTGGTTTTTTCGCATCAAGTTCTTTTAAATACAACGCTAAGCGATCCTCCCAGTCTAGTCGAAAAGGTAATCTTGCTAGATCACGTTGCGCATTTGGTGTATAAACATTTACCAAATAAAAGTTTTCATATTCTAATGTAATAATTCTTCCTTCATCCTGCGACTCGTCCTCACCAACACCGTAGTGCACAAATAGAGGTGTATGTTTCGTAAAAATTGCGGTACCTGAATAACCTTTCTTCTGAGCGTAATTCCAATATTGCTCATAACCTTGTAATGCAAGCTCTACCTGCCCTGCTTGGCATTTTGATTCCTGAATACAAAAGAAATCTGCCTCCACACTATTAAAAAAGTCTAAAAAACCTTTCCCCAAACAAGCTCGTATACCATTCACATTCCATGAAATAAATTTCATCCATTCCCACTCCTCAAAAAAACGCCCTTCGCCAAAGCGAAGAGCGGCATTGTTTTTATAGGTCGTCACCGACTATTTTCACTTCTGTTTCCAAATCAACATTATACTTTTCTTTCACAACTCGTTGTACCATTTTAATCGTTGCGATATAGTCAGTAGCCGTAGCATTTCCTTTATTGACAATAAAACCGGCATGTTTTGTAGAAACTTCTGCTCCACCTACCCCTTTTCCTTGTAGGCCACTATCCTGAATAAGCTTGCCTGCAAAGTGTCCTGGCGGGCGTTTAAAAACGCTACCAGCTGAAGGATACTCTAGTGGTTGCTTTGATTCACGTTGAAACGTTAAATCAGCAATTTTTGCATCAATTTCTTCCTGTACTCCTGGAGCTAATTGAAACTCAGAAGACAGTACATAATAACCTTTTTTGGCTATACTACTTTGACGGTAACCTAATTCTAGCTCTTCTTTTGATAAAATTAAAATTTCTCCTTCTTTTGTTAAAACTTTTGAAGAAATAATAATATCTTTTATTTCGCCACCATAAGCACCTGCATTCATCGCCATCGCTCCACCAATAGAGCCTGGGATACCACACGCAAATTCAAAACCAGTAAGAGATGCTGCAGCGGCAAGCTTTGATACATCTTTAATGAGTGCACCACTTTGTGCATAGACATGTTCGCCATTAATATGAATTTCATCTAAATGTGAGAATGTCACAACAATCCCTCGCATGCCTCCATCTCGGACAACCATGTTAGATCCATTTCCTAACATTAATAATGGAATATTATTTAAATGTGCATAGCGAATAACTGCAATTGCTTCTTCCTCTGTTTCAGGAAGAACAAAAACATCCGCTTTACCACCTAATTTTGTCATTGTATAGTGCTGTAATAATTCATCTAACTTAATATTGGCCGGATTTATGTTTTGTGCTAAATCCGCAGCCCATTGTTCTTTTGTCATGAGAGCTAATTCCTTTCTAACGTCCTTCTTACTCTACACTAGTATGGATTTAGAACCTCGATTTGACAAGTAAAATGAAGGGTATTTTTTGCGCTTTAACGGGCAGTTTGTTGTCCTTTTCAGTTATCCTCTGTATTTTTCAGAACATCCGGGACTTTGTAACTGCCCGACTTATCCAACTAATCATCTAAGAAAAATAGCTTTCACTTGATGAAGTCTAACTATATCGCGCATTCAACTGACATTTAGTTTCGAATACTATAGCCAGTTAGTAGCCCATGATTCAATATTACGAATAGCACCTTCTAATGCTTGACCTTTATCCGTTAAAGAATATTCTACTCGCACAGGCACCTCTGAAAATACTTTGCGCTCAACAAGCCCCTCTTTTTCAAGTTCCTTTAAACGTTCAGATAATAAACGGCCACTTACAGGCAATGCTGATTCAATTTCATTGAAACGCTGCGATCCGTCTAATAATTGATATAAAATTAGCCCAGTCCAGCGTTTTCCGATTAAATCCATTGCCTTAGCTAAACGAGGACATAAAGTTGTCTCATTCATATTTTTCACCTCTTATGTATTCTATTGTAACGATTAATTTAGTAAAAGTAAATTTAAAGTAACTTATTTACTTGACGTAATGTGTTTACTATTCTATATTTAATTACAAAAAGTAACTTATATATTTGGAGGATTTATTCGCTATGACATTTAAAATTGATGCAAATTTAGAGCTTGAGCATTTACATTTACTTGTACAGTCACTAGAAACAATGACTAATTTCTATAAAAAACTTGGACTTCAAGTCCTCAACCAAACGACAACACAAGTGACATTTTCAATCCCAGGCAATACGAAACCCATTTTAGTATTATCAACAGAAGAAAGTGTAGCGATTCGTCCACCTCGTACGACTGGTTTATTCCACTTCGCTATTTTAGTTCCTTCTCGAGAGGATTTAGCATATGTGATTGGCAATTTGTTAAACACAGGTGTAGCTATAACAGGGGCTGGTGATCATATTTATTCGGAAGCCTTTTACTTAAACGATCCTGAAGGTAACGGAATAGAAATCTATCATGATCGCCCTCGTACTGAATGGATTAGCGATGGTCATGGTGGGCTCATAACTGGCACAGAGGCAGTGGATATAGAAGGCGTAATGGCATTATATGACCGTCAGCGTCCATGGGTAGGTTTCCCTAAAGGAACAGTATTAGGTCACATCCATTTAAATGTGAGCGTTATAAATGAAGCAACAACTTACTTCTATATAGATGCACTTGGTTTTGATATTATGACTAATTTCCACGATAGCGCACTCTTCATTTCTGCTGGTGGTTATCATCATCATATCGCGGTAAATATATGGCAAGGCGTAGGTGCTCCCGTTCCACCAAAACAAACTACGGGTTTACTCAGCTACACATTCGCCCTTTCTTCACATGAAGAACTACAAAAGCTGTTGAATAATTTAAAGGAAAAACAAATTCCGTATACTTTCGAAAACGATCAGTTAGTAGTTGTAGATTTCAATGATGATGCAATGATTTTTTACGTTCGCCAGTTTATATAAAGTACAACGGTTTTTAATTTCTACAATAATTGCTCGTGTTAAAAGCTTTTATACATCATAAAAAGGAGAGCTACGATGACTAATCGTACTCTCCTTTTTATAAACTGCATTATTTAATTAAATATTTACCGAAGCCGCCTTCTGTATCACCAAGATACTCGATGTTGCTACCTGCTGGAATGACTTTTTGTGCATCCTTAGCAGAATGATAAATAATCTTTGTATTAGCTGGGAACGGTACAAATGACCAGTTGTTATCCGCAGCAGGATTAATTGTTTTGTTTGCCATAATGTAGTCAACTACTGCTTGACGATTTTCATAAGCATAGTTTGTTACATTTGTGCCTTCCGCATTTTTAAAGGTTGCTCCATAAGAACCACCAACACGGTAATTGTTTGTAATAATAATGAATTCTTGCTCTAGATCAATTGGCTTACCATTGTATTGTACATTTTTAATACGGTTCGCTTTTTCATCGACAAGAATACCACGACGATCATATTTTGCTGGAGATGTTACATCAATTTGATATGTTAAGCCATCTAAAACATCAAAGTTGTAAGAGCGTGCTTCAGCATCAATAATATTTTGTTCCTCGGTTTTCGTCGGATCGATTGTTGCGAAAATACCAGCAGCCATCTCTAACCATTCGATAGCTTGTGCACCTTTAACTTTTATCGTTGCAACAGTATTATCGTAATGATAAATGTCTGCCATGTTTTTAATAGCAAGTGGACCTACAGGAATGTTTGTGAAGTCCGCAGGGTTGTTACGAGAGCCCGCTTTGAAAGGAGCACCAGCAGAAAGGATTGGTGTGTTTTCATCAGCAGTCCCTTTTAGTTCTTTTTCAATAAACCATTTTTGAGCTTGTGTTACGATTTGAATAGATGGATCATCTTGAACCATTGAGAAGTAGCTGTGAATAGGTGCAGTCGTTTCACCAACAGCTTGGCGAATATACGTTAATGTACCTTCATGTGCTTCTTTAATAGCGTTTAACACAGTTTGCGATGGTTGTAATCCTTCTTGTTTAATAGAACGGATTGAACCTTGTCCATTTACAACAACCCATTCAGAACCTTGTTGTTCTAATTTCAAATCAATTACACCAAGGTGGCTACCATAGCTACCTGCCATAACTGTTGGAACTCCATTAATAGTCCCTTTTTCTTGATCAACATTTTTAAGGTCTTTATAGTCACCTGGGAATGTTAAATGCGAGTGACCTGTAATTAAAGCATCAATACCTTCTATTTCAGAAATTTGGTATCCTACATTTTCAGCGCCTTTTACATTCGTATCTTCACCGATACCTGAATGAGAAAGCACGACGATTACATCTGCACCTGCTTTTTGAATTTCAGGTACAACTTCTTTAATTGCCTCTACAGGCTCCTGCATTTCTACTTTACCTTCTAAATGAATAGCATCCCATTCAACAATTTTAGTTGGTACAATACCTGTTACACCCACTTTTAGTGTATGTTTTTTACCTGTATTGTCCACAACCTCTTTATCGATAATAACAAATGGTGTATACATATGTTCTTTTGTTTTTGCATCGTAAGTGTTCGCATTCACCACTGGATATTGCGCATCATTCAGTACTTCTGTTAAAAATTCTAAACCATAGTTGAATTCATGATTTCCTAAAGTGCCGCCATCATATTTTAGTGCATTTAGAGCAGCAATAGCAGGATGAGTTTCACCTGGTTTTAACACATTTTCTAACGCTTTATAAGAACCTAGTGGTGTTCCTTGAATTAAATCTCCATTATCAAATAATAATGTATTAGGGTTTTCTGTACGCGCTTGCTCAATAAGTGAAGCTGTGTTTGCTAGTCCAACATCAGCAGATTTTGCATCTAAATAGTAGTTATAGTTTGCTAAGTTAGTATGAATATCAGTAGTACCTAAAATTTGAAGATCCACTGTAGTCGCAGATGTAGGTACTTTGTATTCAGCTACAAAACGCTCAACAATACTTTGCATTTGATCGGCTGTCACATAGTCACGCGGACGAATTGTATTATCTTCATATCCTTGTAAAATATTCGCTGCTACAGCATTTGCTAAATCTTGCTTATGTGTCTCAGCAACTTGATCAGCATCTTTGAATTTGTCTAATTCACTAAGTGAAGCATTGTTTGTTACTAATCCACGGGCCGAAATAACAAATGCCTGTTGACGAGTTAATTTATCATTTGGACCAAATAAAGTTGCTGTTTTCCCTTTAATTAACTTTAGTTCTACCGCTTTTTCCACATAAGGTGCTAAATCCTTAGGGACATCTGTAAAACCAAGTGAAGACCCGTCACCAAGCTCAACATTCAAGCTTTCTACTAGTTCCTTCACGTAATCTCCACGTGTTACATCATTAGATGCAGCATTCGCTGAAAAGCCAAATGGTAATACAGCAAATAGAACAAGTAACATGGCTAACATTTTAGTTATTATTTTCTTATTCAAGCAATTACCCCCCTATAAATATAATATTTTCCTTCGTTTTCTATTATATTATACTAATCATCAATTTAACTGAACACTTAGTCCTAATTGTATGTACTTTTTAACCAATAGCAGAACACTTTTTAAGTAAATCATATATTATTATCATTTCTTAATTTTCTTTATTTATAGTATGTTATTTTATGTAAATGTTTAATAAATGCACAACACCAATATGTCAGACCTTTATACTTCTACCATACCTCTATAAAAACAATAAAAAAATCCTCTCAATAATGAGAGGACTTTTAGTAAAAAAAAGTTACTTATGCTTTTACAGCTTGTAAAGATTTTGCTACTTCTTTAACAGCTTCTAGGCCGTTTGCAATAATTTCTTCTGCTTTATCTGGTGTAGCATTATGACCTTCAATGATAACTTCATTAATAATTTCCATACCGAATACGCCACCAACTACGTTTTTAATGTAGTTTACTGACATTTCCATAGGTTGTGCTTCTGGTGCTGAATAATAACCACCACGAGCATTTAGGATGATAGCTTTTTTATCAGTCATTAAGCTAACTAATTGACCGTTTTCATCATATTTGAAAGTAAAACCAGCTTGGTATACATAGTCAATGAAAGTTTGTAACGTAGCTGGGATTGTTAAGTTCCATAATGGGAAAGCAAATACAACAACATCTGCTGCAGTTAATGCATCCATAGCTTTTTGTTTTGCAGCTAAAAGACGTGATTCGATATCAGATAATTCTCCACCGTTTTGCACTTTACCAAATGCGTTGAAAAGATCTTGACCGAAGTAAGGCATATCTTCAGCATACACATCGAATGTTGTTACGTTTACATCTTGTACGCTTTCCATGAAAGTGTCATACATTTTTGTTGAAATTCCGTCTGGACGGTTGTTAGCTTTTACTACTAATACGTTCATTATATAAATCTCCCTTAAATTTCTTAGTTTAATATCTCGAATTCAAGATATATACTTATAATAAGAAAATCAGGATAAAAAGTCAATGTTCCTAACCTAAGACTTTTGACTGAATAATTTTAGTATGAGCCCCAAACCGTAATGACATCCAGATTTTTTTTCGAGCCTACTTGAAAAGCTCCTCTAAAAATCTGAGACAGTAGCTGGGGCTTAAGTGCCACTGTATTAAATTAAATTAAAATTCACAGCTCTCATCTGTACATACGCCTGCATCACTAGAGCCTTCCATTTTTAAAGCAGGTTGCAAACCTTCTTCTTCTGCTACTTTGCGTAATGTATTTTCAAACACCTCTTGTGGTTGTGCTCCAGAAATACCGTATTTACGATTTAGCACAAAAAACGGAACCCCTTTCACACCAAGTTGAAGCCCTTCTTGTATATCTTCTTCTACATCAGCTTTAAAATCATTGCTAGCTAGAACCTTTATAACATCATCACGATTTAGGCCTACTTGTTCTGCTATGTTTACTAACACATCATCATGACTAATGCGCTTTGCTTCTATAAAATGACTGTGTAACAGTGCCTCAACAAGTGCTGTAGCGTCCCCTTGTTGTTCAGCCCATTTCACAAGTCGATGTGCTTTTAATGTATTTTCTGTCTTCATTTTATCGAAGTTATAGTTTAAACCGACTTCTTTTGCACGCGCAGTTACACCTTGCGTCATTTCTTTCGCTTTTTCTATTGTCATACTATATTTTTTTGCCAAAGATTCATAGACTGACTCATTCGTATCTTCTGGTGTTGTTGGATCAAGCTGATAGCTTTTATAAACAAGTTCCACCTGTCCCTCAAAGCCTGTATCCTGAATAGCCTTTTCTAATTGCTTTTTGCCAATATAGCAAAATGGACAAACATAATCTGACCAAATTTCAATTTTCATAATTGAACACGCTCCTTTTGCTACATTGTAACGACACCAGTTCGCTTGAAGCAATTTTTATGCTTCATTGCATAAATTTTCAAACCAATCTCCATACTAAGCATAAAAACACTGTGAGGGTTAACTATGACACAATCTCTTTGGCTAGCAACGACCGACTCTGATTCATTGCCATCATTGACGGCTTCAACTAAATGTGATGTTTGTATTATCGGAGGGGGTTTGACTGGACTATATACTGCCTATGTTTTAGCAAAAGCAGGTGTTGATGTTGTACTGCTTGAGGCAAATGCTAAGCTTAGTCATGGTACGACTGGTCATTCAACAGGAAAATTAACTGCACAGCATGGCTTAGTTTATGCGAATCTTATCGAAAAACTTTCTGTAGATGATGCTCGGCTTTACTATCAATTAAATCAGCTTGCTATAGAGCAAGCATTACAGTTACTACCTAAAGAGTCCATTCAGCAAGTGGATTCATTACTTTATTGTCAAACAAAAGATGGGTACTCGCAATTATTAAAAGAGTGGAACGCCTATAAAGTATTAAATATAAAGTCTAAGATCACCTCGGATACAGAGCTTCCATTCCCTGTTACAAAAGCGCTCAGCATATCACAACAGGCGCAAATAAATCCTGTAATGGTTAGCAATTTTCTTATTAAAGAGGCGTTATCAATGGGTGCAAAACTATATGCGAATACCCGTGTTCAGCAACTGCAAATTGCGCAAAATAACTTACATACCGAAAAAAATATATCGGTTCAATATAACAAGCTCATTTTGTGCACACATTATCCAATTGAAGCCTTCAAAGGACTACAACTTTTAAAGCTTTCGAATAATCGCTCTTATATGGTCGCCAGTAAAATAACGGAGACGTTCCAAGGACAATATTTATCAGTCGATTTCCCTTCCCGTTCTATTCGTACGACGACAATAAATGATGAACATTATTTGCTTCTCGGTGGGGCTAATCATATAGCAGGTGAAACGGCAAAAACCGAGCCCTATTATGACGCCATTCAAAATGAAATGAAAACGCATTTTGGGCAGGAGCCACTTTATAGATGGTCGGCACAGGATATTGAAACACCAGACATGGTACCTTATGTCGGTAGAATAACAAAATCCTTACCTAATGTCTTTATCGCAACAGGGTATCGTAAATGGGGGATTTCTAATTCGTTTGTAGCTGGAGATTTACTGTCATCACTTATTACCGAGACTACAAATGCCAACGATGCCAGTGCACTCTATTCACCAGCACGCACGAAATTTGGTGCACAATTTATGCAAATGCTAAAGGTCGGAGGCTTCGTGGCAAAGGAATTTGTCTCAGGCCATATTAAAAATGGCAACGCGCCAACTTGTACACACTTAGGCTGTAAAACTAAATGGAATGAAGCAGACGAAACGTGGGATTGCCCATGCCACGGCTCCCGTTTTAATTCCCAAGGTGAAGTGCTAGAGGGGCCAGCAGTACAGCCTTTAAAGCTTGACTAAAAAGTACAGCACCAAATCGCAAATAAACAAAAACAACGTACTAAAAGCATTACCTCCAGCATCAGACTGCAGAAGGCTGGGACAACAGAAAAAGTGTTAGATTAACTACAGTCAATCTAACACTTTTTTGCATGCTGTTGATGTCCGCTACGGCGGTCGCTTTCCGCGGGCACATCGTAAGCCGCAACCGTCGCTATCGCGCCGCCTGTTAAGCCTAACGTTTTGTGCGTTCCCGCAGGAGTTGCTACCTCTGCTTCCATCAACTAGTATTCTATTTTAACTTTTACATACATAGTGCCATCTCTTTTTAAATTTAAAGTTTTACCCCAGACTCATTCTTTGTTGGGCTATACCTTAAATTATTTTAAAGCTTCCGTTAACACAGGTACGATTTGTTTTTTACGAGAAACAACACCTGGTAATACAACACGGCTGTTTGTAAGCTCAGCACCAAATGCTTTTGCTGCAGCTTCTGCAACTTGTCCAATTGCAACAGCTGTTGAATCATTGTTTAATATATCTGTTACGACAAAGAAGAATAAGTCTAAGCCATTTTCAGCAACATTTTTGTTTAAAAGAATTTCTAATTCGTCTTGTCGACCAAGAACGTCATTAATATCGACAGCATTTACTTGAGCAACTACTGATTTATATTCACCGAACTGGAACTCTTTAGCATCTAATGATAAAAGGTCTTCTAATGATTTATCTGAAAGATCAGCGCCTGCTTTCAACATTGCTAGCCCATAATCAGCAGCGTCAACTCCTGCGATTGTTGCTAGCTCTTGTGCAGCTTTAACATCCTGTTCTGTACAAGTTGGTGATTTGAATAATAATGTATCAGAAATAATAGCAGATAACATTAAACCAGCAATATTTGATGGTACTTCAACATCATTTTCTTTAAAAATTTTATTTAAAATAGTTGCCGTACAACCAACTGGCTCTGCACGATAATACAATGGGTCTGCTGTTTGGAAGTTTGCAATACGGTGGTGGTCAATTACCTCTGTAATTTGTACTTCTTCAATTCCATCAGCCGATTGTTGGAATTCATTATGGTCTACAAGAATAACTTTTTCCGCTTCCCCTACTACGGAAGTAATTAAACGAGGTGCCTCAAAGCCAAATTTCTCTAGGGCATATTTTGTTTCGTTATTTACTTCACCGAGACGTACTGCTTCAGTATCTACTCCAATTTGTTGTTTTAAATATGCATATACAATTGCAGATGTAATCGTATCTGTATCTGGATTTTTATGTCCGAAAACTAAAACTTTACTCATTAATACTTTTCCTCCTAAATGGCTTCTACATTTTCATTTATTTTAACATAATTTATAATAGAACATGATATAAAGTAAAACTTTCATCATCCTGCATTTTCATTAACTATCTTCTTGTTCATTCACGCTGCGCTATACTATAATAAAAGCATTCCCCTTCATTTTATAGTTTATCTATTTTTTACCATGCACTATTTTACTTTTTCTATGTTAAGCATAAATTTCCTTATTTTAGATAGATATATAGTTGTGATTTTTATACAAGAAACGATAATTTTATGCTATTATCATGTAGTCAAAATTTTTTAGGAATTACAGGAATGGGGATTATGATGACAAAGAAGATGGAAAAAAAGTATATTCCTTTAGCAAGCTATTTTGACGTAGCTTCGCAAAATGAGATTACATTATCCTTTATCGCATTAGAAAACATTATGGGACAAGCTTTACCCAATGCTGCATATTTGAATAAGAGCTGGTGGAAAAAAACAAAACCCCCTCTTACGCACTTTTTATCTTGGACAAATGCAGGTTATTATGTCATTGATGTCAAATTGGGCACGAGTGTCACTTTCTCTCGCACACAAGAGAAAATACCTTCGGACAATATTTCTGAAAATAACGAAAATACTTCTGCGTACATAATCCGAGCGATTGAAGCAACAGATGCTAGAGCATTTATTCTTTTACAAGAAGAAATCCTTCAACAAACTGACTTTTTGTATAATGTAGAAAATGAGTTAGAGCTAACCGTACAGCAGCTAAGAAAAGACCTAACTTATTGGAAGCAATTAAAAAACCGCACGATTTTACTTTGCATTTTAAATGGCACATTTGCGGGCTATGCCGTTATCCATGGTTATAAGCATTCTAAAGCTAAACACGTTGCATCAATTCATATGGCCGTAAAAAAAGAACACCAACGAAAAGGTATCGGTTCAGCACTTATGAATGCAGTGGAAGACTGGGCTAGCAAAAGAGATATTTCCCGCTTAGAATTATCCGTTATGGAGCATAATGATGCTGCGGTACAGTTATTTACAAAACATGGGTTTCAGCAAGAAGGAACACGCTCCAATGCTATTAAACTAAAAGATACGTTTAAGGCTGAATATAGCTTCAGCAAAATTTTATAAATTATTTCCCAAGGATGTCTAATGCCTTATTTGGACATCTTTTTTTTACTTCTAATTTGACATCACCTATCGTAAAAAACGTATAGATTAGCAGTTGTACTCCAATCTATACGCTGTATTTTATTAAAATACTTGTTTCTCTCTTGCAATGTCTAAAAACAATAAATTATTTTCTACTTGTTCATACGATTGTTGATATTGCTCATATCGCTCTTTATCTTGGCTAATCATTTCTTCAATCAATGCATGCATAAAGGAAAACAGTACTGGCACAATGTCCAAAGAAGATTGATTTTTCAAACCTAATGCAAACAATGCATTTGCATAATCCCTTATTGGAGACAAAGCCGAACCTGTAATAGCAATGATTTTCACCTTTTTCATTTTAGCAATTTCAACAATTGTTTTTACATCATTGGATTGTTTATCACATGAAAAGACGATTAACGTTGTACGTTCGCTCATACTGTTTATTTGTTGAACAAGATCATCAGAATCTGTTCGCAGCTGCTTTATATTTGTTCGTAAAGTTTTTAACGTATACGATAACCAATTTGCAACGGAAGCATCTTGACGTGCACCTAAAATATAAATAGTATCTGCTTCATGCATCCATTTGGAGCTTTTTTGAAGCATAGTATCGTTAATGAGATGTATTGTATCTTGAATGTTTTGCATGTCGCGTTGCATTACCTTACCAAAGCTAGAAGTCTTCTGCTTGCTCGTCACATATGTAGATGGGAGAGGCGTTCCCTCATTTTGAGAGTTTAAATAACTTCTTAATTCCTCCTGTAGCTCGACATAACCTGACAAATCCATTGCATAACAAAAACGAATAACGGTTGATTCACTTACATTCGCTTGTCTACCCACTTCAGCCGCCCCATTGGCAATCACAACAGCTGGATTACTCATAACAAATTGCGCGACTTTACGTTGTCCTTTAGACAGCCTTACATACCTTTTCTTTATATCTTCTTTTATACTCATTCCTAACAACCTTTCTTTCAAAGAAATTATCACGAATGGAGATTATTCCCTACTGATTCTAAATTCGATTAAAAATACAGTATCACGATTACAATTTGAATACAATGACTTTTCAGAAAAATCTTTAACACATTAATACACTAATGTGTTAGTTCGTAATAAATTGACATATAATTTATGTATTGACAACATTAAAAATATTTTTATTAACTTGGTAATCTAACTGTATACAATATTCAATTCGAAATTTTAACATATTTCAGAAAAATGTGTATAAAAATAAACTCTTATTTTATTTATTAAATGGTGAGCATATTAAAAAGTCTCGGATTCAGTTAGAATCCAAGACTTTCTTTTTTATTCTAATTCAATTTGTTTTGTTTCTGTCCCTAAAAATATAACACCAATGACCCCGATAATAATTGCACCACAGAAAATCGCAAAAATATAGCCAATATCATAGCCTGCTGTTAACAGGGATCCTACTAATAAAGGCCCAAAAATACCGCCAATTCTTCCAACTGCCGCTGCCATGCCTGCACCTGTACCGCGAATAACTGCTGGATACTGTTCAGGTGTGTAAGCGTATAGTGCACCCCATGCTCCTAAGTTAAAGAAAGATAAAAACATACCCGATATTAATAGCACTGCCATCGTTTCTGCATTACCAAAAATGAAAGCACTTACAGCCGTTCCAATTAAATAGGAAATAAGTACAAATTTCCGTCCGAACTTTTCGATAAACCATGCAGCTGTGAAGTATCCTGGCAGCTGTGCTAACGTCATAATCAGTACATACTTAAAGCTAGTAATCATATCAAAACCTTTTCCTACCATTACGCTCGGCAACCATAAGAACATTCCGTAATACGAGAATACAACAGTGAACCAAAGCACCCATAACATTAATGTTGAACGTGCATATTTTTTCGACCATACTTCCCGTATATTGAGAAAGACACTGCGTTTTTTAGATTCAGCCTTTGCAGTGAATTGCGGTGAATCTGGTAAATGCCAACGAAGGTAAATAGCGTACACAGCAGGAATTGCTGTTAATAATAAAGCTACACGCCATCCCCATGTAGGTATGACAAAATAAGATATAAGTGCTGCAATTAGCCAACCTGCTGCCCAAAAGCTTTCCAGTAATACGACTACTCTTCCACGTTCCTTCGCCTCTACACTCTCAGAAACAAGTGTAGATGCTACTGGTAGTTCTCCACCGAGCCCCATCCCTACTAAAAAACGTAATGCCATAAATGCTACTAATGTTGTCGTAAATGCGGAAATGCCGCTTGCTACGGAAAATAGAATTAATGTCCACATAAAAACTTGCTTACGTCCAACTTTATCGGCAAAAATACCAAATGCAAGTGCCCCTACTGCCATACCAATAGAATTGATGCTACCAATCCAGCCCATTTGACTTTTTGTTAAATCCCAATCTACCGCTAGCGCTGTAATAACAAAAGATAAAATACCGACGTCCATCGCATCAAAGAGCCAGCCAACACCTGCAACTCCTAAGAGCTTGTTACGTGAAATGGATTGTTCTGTCTTTATTGTTGTCATAATAACCACCTGTCTTTACACATGACTTTACATTACGAGTTTACTATACAGTTGTTTCGAGAAAGTGACAAGTAAAATTCAAATGACCGAATTGTTTAGACAATTTAATAATTGCTATTGAAAATATATAGTCATTTGCGTTAAAATGTCTCTTATACAAAAACAACTGTTCTTTCTATGAGAACAAAAGGAGATCGTTACGTTATGTGGAAAGGCCTTATTGAAGAATATAAACAATTTTTACCCGTAACAGAAAATACACCTGCGCTAACATTAAACGAAGGCAATACGCCTCTTATACATTTAGTTAATCTATCAAAACAGCTTGGTATCGAGCTTTATGGTAAAATAGAAGGCGCAAATCCGACCGGCTCTTTCAAAGACCGTGGTATGGTATTTGCAGTAGCAAAGGCTATTGAGGACGGTAGTAAATGTGTAATTTGTGCCTCAACAGGAAATACTTCCGCAGCAGCTGCAGCTTACGCAACTCGCGCAGGTATTCAGTCGATTGTAGTTATTCCTAAAGGGAAAGTAGCCCTTGGTAAACTAGCACAAGCGACAATGTACGGTGCAAAAATTATTGAAATCGATGGCAATTTTGATGATGCTTTAAATATTGTGCGCCAAGTAAGTGAAACGACTCCAGTAGCACTTGTCAATTCAGTTAACCCATACCGTATTGAAGGGCAAAAAACAGCTTCATTTGAAATTGTGGACGCTTTAGGTTCTGCTCCAGATTATTTATGCATTCCAGTTGGGAACGCAGGTAACATCACTGCTTACTGGAAAGGCTTTAAAGAATATAACGATGTGAAAGCTTCAGGTTTACCAAAAATGTACGGCTTTGAAGCAGAAGGCGCTGCAGCAATTGTAAAAGGTGAAGCAATCCCTAACCCAGAAACAGTTGCAACAGCTATCCGAATCGGAAACCCTGCCAGCTGGCAATTTGCTGAAGCAGCTCGTGATGAGTCTGGCGGTATTATTGATTCTGTAACAGACGAAGAAATTATAGCAGCTTACAAGCTAATCGCAGGAACTGAAGGGATTTTTGTTGAGCCCGGTTCAGCTGCATCATTAGCAGGTGTTATTAAATCTGTTGAAAACGGTAAAATTGCTAAAGGCTCAAAAGTCGTGACAGTATTTACTGGGAACGGCTTAAAAGATCCGGATACTGCAATGAACGTTTCAACAGTAGACGTCGTATCTCTTAAAAATGATGAAGAAGAAATTCGTAAATATATCGAGGGTGTACTATGAGTAAAAAGTGGCAAATCACCGTTCCTGGGAGCACAGCCAATTTAGGCCCTGGCTTTGATTCTATCGGACTCGGCTTGTCTCTTTATTTGAAATTAGATGTTTCCCTACAGGATAATTGGGAGATCATACATCTCGATGACAACGGTCCTAGTGAATTCGAGCTAGAACAACATTTACTATATATTATTGCCAAAAAAATTGCTGATCAGTATAATAAACCATTACCTGCTTGCCGTGTTGAAATGGCAAGTGAACTACCATTAGCCCGTGGTTTAGGAAGTAGCGCTGCTGTCATTGTAGCGGGTATTGAGCTAGCTAACCAATTATGCGATTTAAAGTTAACTATACAGGATAAACTAAATTTATCTTCTCAAATTGAAGGGCATCCTGATAATGCGACTGCCTCGGTACTTGGTGGCTTGACGATTTCCTCAATGGATGAAAACGGAATAGTAGATACATTCCATGTAAATGATATTAATGCTTCTTTTGTTGTGTACGTACCAGATGTTGAGCTAAAAACGAGTGAGTCTCGCTCCGTTTTACCAAAACAATTGGATCGAGCATATGCAGTACATGCCTCTGCAAACGCTAATATGCTAGCTGCATCTTTAATGTCACGAGATTTTAAACGTGCAGGACACTACATGGAAGCGGATTTGTTCCATGAACCTTTCCGTTCAACATTGATACCTCAATATGCAGAAATCCGTGAAGCTGCAAAAGCACATGGTGCATACGGTACAGCTTTAAGTGGAGCGGGTCCGACACTCATTTCCATTATTCCAACTACTATTGCTGATGACTTTGTTACTACAATGCAAGCAAAGTTCCCAGAACATCAAATCATCTTAACGAAGGCCGATGAGCATGGTGTACAAGTAAAATAAATGTAGAACGTCTACTTCAAAGTAGGCGTTTTTTCTTGAAGGAGGAAGTACATTGAAACCAATTATTTTCTGCGATTTTGATGGCACTATTACAGAAACAGATAATATTGTCTCCCTAATGACGCATTTCGTTCCTGAGCAATCTGAGAAAATTGCAAAGGCAATGATGGCTCAAACAATTAGCTTTAAAGAAGGTATTACTGCTATGTTTGATCTTTTATCGACTAACCAAAAAGATGATATTATTCAATATTTGATGGAGACCGCTGTTATCCGTGATGGCTTTAGCGAATTTGTCCGCTATGCGCAGGACCACAACATTCCATTTTACATTGTTAGTGGCGGTGTAGATTTTTTCATTCAACCATTGCTTGAAAGATTCGGCCCCTTTTCAGGAATTTATTGCAATAGTGCTGACTTTTCTGGAGAGCAAATTACCGTTGTCTACCCTCATAGCTGCGATGAGCATTGTGCAAAATTTCCAACACAAAGTTGTGGTTGTTGCAAGCCAACCGTCATGCGAGAAATGGCACAGCACGATCAATTTAAAATTGTTATCGGTGACTCTATTTCCGATTTTGAAGCTGCTAAACAAGCAGATTTAGTATTAGCTAGGGAGCAATTAATTGATCGCTGTAAAGATTTACATATCCCTTATAAGCCTTTTAACACTTTTTATGACTGCTTAGAGACAGTTAAAGAATTGATAGAAGCATAATAAAAGGAATCTAGCCGATAAGACTAGATTCCTTTTTTAATAGCAAGTTAAGTACTTACGCTAATAATACTAAACTAATAGCCATCACTGCCATTCCTGCAACTAAACCATACATTGATAAATGTGTTTCATCGTATCTCTGTGCGGCTGGTAGTAGCTCATCTAATGATATAAATACCATTATTCCTGCAACACCTGCAAATACAATACCGAACATGACATCCGATAAAAATGGCATTAAGAGTAAATAAGCTACTAGCGCACCAACAGGCTCTGCTAACCCCGATAAGAAGGAAAGTTTAAATGCTTTTCTACGATTTCCTGTTGCAAAATAAATAGGAACGGAGACAGCAATTCCTTCAGGGATATTATGAATGGCTACAGCAATTGCAATCGCAATGCCGACATTCGGGTCATTCATTGCAGACATAAATGTTGCTATGCCTTCAGGAAAATTGTGAATACCTATTGCAAGTGCAGTGAACACGCCCATTTTCATTAAGTGGCTTTCATCTACCTGTGGTTTGATAGCATTAACATCTTCCACAAGCTTTACTTCATGAGGATTAGTCGATTTCGGAATAAACTTATCAATCAACGCTATAAATAACATTCCGCCAAAGAAACCCGCTATCGTCATCCAATAACCATTAGTAGTACCTAAGGCATTGGTTAATGCATCCTTTGCTTTCACAAAAATTTCTACAAGTGACACATAAATCATAACCCCCGCCGAAAAACCAAGAGCTATTGATAAAAATTTAGTATTAGTTCTTGAGGTAAAAAATGCAATTAAACTCCCTACTCCTGTTGCAAGTCCAGCAAAGAGGGTTAACCCTAAAGCAAATAAAATTTGTCCTTCCAATTCCTTCTTCCTTTTCTCTTTTTTTTATTGTACTCATCTTAGCTTAAAAGTTTCCTATAAGCAATTCTTTTTTGTAAGGTAAATATTTAATTGATGTCACATAAAAAAATCATAAAAAAGCAGCACCTTGGATACGGTACTGCTGACAAATGCTTAATTTAGGCTATCGAAAGCGTAAAAAATTCAGAATTGTTTGGGTGACTGGCACTTAATTTTTGGGTTTAAACAGTCGTTTACGTCGTTCATACCAAAGAACGCAAATGATGAACCACGTGTAACCTATACTCCACCCAGCTAGCACATCGGAGGCAAAATGACGCGCTCCTGCTACTCGTGATAGGCCAATAAGAATTGTAAGCACAATTGCACCTATCCAAAGCTGTATTTGACGTGCCTTAGTGTTATTTTCTGATAGTAAGTAGGCAACAGTAAATAAATACAGTATACCTGACATAGCATGTCCAGATGGAAAACTGAATGATGTTAATTGATCGTCTATTTCAGGGCGCGGACGTTGCACCCATTTTTTCAACATTTGATTTAACACATTCCCTACGGCAAATGTTAACACTACAAATAACATGCCTCGATAATTTTTCGCTCTCCATGCTAAATATAAAATTAATATAATAGCGACCCCGACTACAAATTTAGGCTCACCAATATAATGAAAAATCTCTATATACCGATTGCCAAATAGTATTTCTGCCACTTTTTTATCGAAGTTTAAAATCATGTCACTCTTGTATGTTAAGCGCAACGCAAAAAATACAATAAGTGTTACAATCGCTAATGGATACGACCATTTTTTTATCAAAATTTCACCTCAAAGCACATTCACGCAATGTTTTTTCACATCATACCATAATTAGGTGAACTTGAGGAAAAGATACGATATCTGATTTTATAGCATAAAAATGTACTTAATTATATTAGCTAGTATAATGGATTCTTCATTCGGCTTATTAAAGTAATTTGAAAGCGCTAATGCTACGATAAATAAAATAGCAACAATAGGTAGTATTTTTCTAAACAACATCAACACTCCCTCACCTTTTATTATTCTATAGTTCAAACTATTTCAATAATACAGGGTCGAATAACCAATCTTTCGGTCCGAAGTTTCGATCCTTTTCCCCTCTAACTTCTCGAGAAATATGATTATTAATAATTAAATCTCTGAACTTTCTACTGAATATTGTTTTTCTGTAAAGATAGCTGCCATCATGACTCCACTCTGCTGAATAGAATACATCTCCATTTACATTCATAATATCGTTAGCATTGTAAATATCAGGACCTAGAATTACACCACTTAACCCACATTTGCAAGGTGGCTGCTCAGTTGCAAAATACAGCTTTACTCTTTCAGCATTACTAACCGGTAGCATTTGTGTAGGTATTATTTGATATGCAAGCTGCTTCCCTACTTCTGATCCACTATGAATTACTTCTAGAAGTTCAAAGCCTTCAATATTTGCTTGTTTCATTAATGCTGCTAATTCTTCAGAGGCCACCCAATACCCACTCACATGAACTAAATGACGATCTTTCATTTGCGAAGTATCAATAACTAATGGTGAAAGTTGCTCTTTTTCCATAAGCCCACAATGCTTACAATATGTACTTATTGAAAATAAAGTACCTCGATCATCTAAAAACATTTCTGGCGAGTTGCCTGTAGAGTTTAACGTAAATAATGGCGTTTGTTCATATTCACTGTCTGAAAAGTCAAAATAGAAACGTTCCCCAATAGATACAATGCCCAACTCATGTTCCAACGATTTATATAATGCTGCCACCTGCTCATACGTCACATCTTCATTTAAAGTAAAAATAGGATTAAAAGATGCCTTCAAATTTCTTTTTCTGATTTCAGGCGCACCTACATAAATACCGTAGCGATTATAAACTTTAATGACTTGATCTTGGTTAGATTCATCTATAGAGATTAAATTTTCAAGTTCTACTTTCAAATTATACGCCTACCTTTATTAAAGTTTTTTCGTGAGTATGCTGTCTAGCTAGTAACATCCTTAAAAAATCTACTACATTTTCTACTATATAAATAAATAGTTAAACTGCTTATTTCAACGATATATTCTCTTAAACTATTACTCACTATGGAAAAAATTACTTAACTCGATTAATCTAAGCGTACCAGTACTTATACCACCATTTCAATGTTGGGTTTACGCCAGTTTTTTGGCGGGCTTCGCTAATTTTTTTGGCGTGATTTGGCGGTCATGAAAAAAACACCGCCAAAAAGTGGCGGTGTTCATTCGAATCCATAGGTATTTAGTTTTATTAAAAAAGGATATTATCCTGATTAATATTATAGTGTCTTTACATTACCTAAATACTATCCTTTTATAGAAAAATATAACAATTAACTTTTATAATAACATATAGCTAAGCTATAGTAAATTCATTCGTTCAGCAAGATTTACTGCTTCTGTTCTCGAATCTACATTTAGCAGGGAAAACAGTTGTGTTAAATATCTCTCAGTTGTTCGTTGAGGAATGTTTAATTCTATAGCTATCGCTTTATTTGTATGCCCTTCAGCAATCAATCTTAAAATTTTCTTTTCTTTTTCATTTAAATGTATGTCGAGCTTAGCATCTTGTAATTTAAATCGATTATCTAGAAAGTCTAAGAAATTTATGGGCAAAACAATTTCTCCATTTGCAATGGCACGAACCGTCCGTAAGATTTGCTCTTTGGAAGCCGTTTTGGCTAAAATCCCCTCTATTTTCTTTTCTAAAATTAGTGGGTAATAATCTGTAATGTCATCCCCCGTATAAAGGATTATCGAAGCATCTATTTGTATCGCTTTAATATTTCTCGCTAAATGAATGCCATTTTCTAAAGGCATATTAATATCAATTAAATAAATATCATATGGCTTGTCTTTAATTTTTGGGATTACAGAAGTTGCATCACTCTCTGTATCAACTAAAATGTCTTCATTCTCTTTAAATAAATTTTTCGTTCCTTCTAACACAATAGGATGATCATCCACTATGAGCATCGTTATCAAGTGTGTCACTTCCTTCTTTTACTGTAATTCTAATAGACATTCCTTCATTAATTTGAGTATCTATGTAAAAGTTTCCATCAAAAGCTTTTACACGCTCTTGCATACCACGGATTCCCATCGATTCAGCAACAATAATATCATTAACATTACAACCTACTCCATCATCCTTATAGACGATTTCAAATCCATTGTCCATTTCCTTGAGGTGAATTTCAACTGTTGTCGCATAGGAATGTTTCAAAGCATTATTGAGTAATTCTTGAAATAGACGATAAATCATTAAATTCATTCGTTCATCCTCTAAATAAAGGCGGTCTATTGTATAAATTAACAAAAAGTTAGCCCTTTCCGTTACTTTTCGAATGAGCTTTTCTAATGCGGGATTTAGCCCTAATGTGTCTAACAATGGGGGCTTTAGATTCTCACAATATGCTCTTAAATCATGTAAAGATGCAACCATTTGTTTATGAATCTTGACAAGTTTTTGTTGGATTTCTATAGTATCTTTTGCATTTATTAAAACATCTACTTCACGAGCAATATGGAGTTGCTCTTGTAAATTAGTATCATGCAACTCTTGAGCTAATTGATATTTCTCCTCTTCAAACCTTAGCCATAACAGCTTATTTAGCCAAGGTAATTGACCTTCATCTGCTTGCTTCATATGCTTTAGTTCCTCTAACAGTTCTTCCACCATTTTTGTATTTTCAATAAAGTTATTTACATATAACAGGAGCAATTCGAGCCATAAAAGCTCTTCATCTTTTAAATGAATTGAATTGTTATGCCCCAATACTAAGGCTCTTTTGTAATGAGCATCTTGATGGAGGAAAGCTAGATAGACTTTGTCAATTTTCCGTATTTCTCCTAATTTCAAATCTTCCATTAGCATAGGATTTATCGGAAACTTTCCCTCAACCATTGAAGTAAACTGATTTGTGTCATAGTCATAGGTTAATACAAATACATGCTCAAGCTCTAGGTGCAGCGAAACTTCCTGAGCAAACTTTTCTAGAAGCTCGTCTAATTTAATCGTCTTACCAATTCTATCTACAGCAGTATATAACTGATGTATATAATCCCCTTTAGTAGAAAACAAAATTTTTCGCTTGCGATAATCTACCTTTTCTTTTATGTAGAAAAGAACAATTAACGATAAAAATGTAAATAATGAAACACCTGACATAATAGTCATAGTTAAAAATTTGCCCGCAATCCAATACAAACCAAATGTAAACCATGCAGTAAAAATTACAGAAAATATGACATAGTAACGAAGCCTTGTAATATGATACTCAATGTCAAATAATCGTTCCGTTAGTTGTGTAAAAATAAAACTAAAAGGAATCAATAATAAAAACAAAGCACTGATTTCGGCCGAAAGCACAGGATGATGAAATAGAATATTTGGAATTGCATAGAGAAATAAGAATGGAAGAAATGGAATCATTACACTATTCAATAAAATTTTTAACTGAGGTGATTTATATTTAAAATAACTTAGCAATAAAATAATGAGTATTAAAATAAGTAAAATTAAAAAAGTAGCTAAAACAATATAAGAAAGAAAGTTATGCAAATTATTATTAATAATGCCAACATAGCTAAGTAACATTGCCATTATAGGCAATAAATAAAATAATTTAATATTGTTAAAAAGTAACCAATTAGCTTTTAAAAATAAATAATAGTTTCTTAAAAAATGTAACAGTAATACTAAACATAGCAACATACTACCTCGATTGACCATAATTCCTATGATATCGAGACTACCAGATGCTCCAATACTCACATATGCTAAGGAAACAGTTAGCATAAATAAGATGAGCAATCTTAAAAGCGAAGTGTGTTTTTGTTTATAATGCAAATAACATACAACAAATAGTGTAAGAAAATAGTAACATGCAGGGATTAACAATATATAATAAAACCGTTCCGAAAAATCTAAACCACTTGGTTTAATATCAATTATGTTTCCATTAGGCTTTAATATTGTTAGTGAATTTGCAGCCCTTATTGTCAAATCATACTTAATATAAGAAATATCTTCTATTTCAATATTATCTACTTTTAATACAATATCCCCCGCAGATATTTTCTGACCATCCACTAGTTGGTCATGTGTATGTTCTATAACCCAGTCTCCCTTTTCCTCTACCAAATTTATACCCAAATAAGGCTTGCTATAAGGAACATATAGCAGGTAGACACCTAGCATTATGTAAACACTTATAGCAAGCATAAACCATTTTTGATTATATAAATTTAATTCCAAATAGGGTCTCTTAAGCATAGTACATCTTCGAATGAGTCAAGTATTGCCTGTTGTTCAATTGCTGAAATACCAATTAATGCAACTTTTTGTTCTTTTAACAGTGGTACTAGTGCTGGGTTTTCTTCTAGATACTGAATTACATTAATCATAAAATCTCTCCTCATTTCATTAGTTTTATTAGGTATTCTTTACCTAACTTGTTTATAGCAACTTTTTCAAGATTATTCAATGCTTTTATCTTATAGAGATTTTTAATTGCAACCGCATAACGTATTGCACCACTATTTGTCAACTCAAGTTCTGTAACATTATTATCCAAAAATGTAACTATATCTTTATTATAATAGTTTATCACAGTTTTTGATACACTATTTTTTTGTGCCATTAGATAAATAATAGGCAATGAATACTTTCTGTTTAAAAGATCATTTTTAGGTCCCCACGTTTTTAAATCTAGAATATCATTTTTAATTTGTTGGATAATACCTATGTATTTTCCGTACTCCTCTATTTCAGCAGTCACCTTCCCTTTTGCAAGTGCCTCACCAATGACGCAACTCATTGCTGTGAGTGACCCTGATTTTTGGTCAATCATTTGTAAGTAGGATTGCTCATCTCGACAAGTATTAAGTACATCTAACTGCTGACCACTAATACTGCGTAAAGCATATTGTTCAAGTAGACGAATGGCTATATCTTTATGTTCAAAAGAAGTGTCATGTATAGCTCTTGACGACATTACGAGCAAGGCAAGTGCAGCATTTAAAGAAAGTTCAGGTGTTTTACTCCAAATATAGTCTGTATCCTTATCCTGTAAATCATCAATAATATCATAGGACAAAATTAGAAGTTCAATAGCTGCAGCAACTTTATATATATCTTCATTCAAACAATCAACAAATGCTTCATAATGCCAAAAACAGAGTTTACCAAATGAATAGCCTATTACTTTCTTTTCTGCTTTAAAACTTTTAAGCATTGACTTTAGTTCATTACCAAGCATCAAATCATGTTCAATCAGACTGTCTAATGAATCATTAATACGTCCATCTATATCACCCAATAGTCCTCTACTCCCCTAAATATATTGTTAAATATTATACATATTAATGGGAATTAATTCTAGTATTTATATGTTAAATGAATCACTCACATCTTCTAATAATCACTATTATAAATACATAAATACCGCCAAAAATTGGCGGTATTCATAGAAAGCACGCCATTTTTTTGCTAAGAAATAGTAAAAAAATGGCGGTGTCACAAAAGTGACCGCCAGTTTTTGGCGTTAACTGACCATTGAAATGGCGTCCTGACTGATGTTACGCTTAAGATAAGTAAAATTCATTAGTATTGTATGTGACTCGATTTGCATTTTAAACCGTATGCTAAGTTCTCTATAATATATTCTCCAACATTAAGGAGTGATTGAAATGACTAATGGAGTAAATGACAACGTGTTAATACTTACAGAAACTTTTTCCTGTACAATTTCTGTCTCTGCAGAAGAAATTACGATTAAAAAACCTTCTAATGAACAACAATCTATTGAACAATTAATCATTCAAGCTGAACAACGTGCTTATCAAGAAGCTTTAGCAGAGTTTAAACATAAGTCTTCTATTTCTAATTTCATTTGTGATATTCCTGGATTTGAAGATACTTTTCATCAAAAACTAGACACGTATATGGCGCAGCATGACATTGTAAAAGTACCAGAAAAGGATTTACCATTATTGTCTTTAGTGAGCCCTTTTACATCTGGTTTGAATATCCATACACCGATGCTCTATAAAACTTCACAGTACTGCATTGTTTATGCTAGAGGAACGCAGAATGGTCAAAACAACAGTAACGTCGTCGAAATAAGCAGCTTTCCAGACTCTCCAACCGATTTCAAAAATATTGATTATAATACCTCTTCAAAAATGGTTAATACAGTTACAGTGGAAAATGACGCCTATCAGTACTACCCAACCAATATTACAGGATTATTCATTAATAATAGTGGCATCTCCTTCAACATTAACTCAGCCTTTAATATTTGGAGCAAAGCTTCCCTTAAACATTAAGCAGATATTTAACGTTATGCACAGTTTTATGTGCTACTAAATTTATATAAAATTTATTGTTTACCTCAAAATTCACCCTTCTATATGTGGCGAGGTGTGGCGCAATTTAACTAAAAACTCCTTGCCTTCCGTGCCTTTCACACCCTAAATCGATTCCTAACAAATATAGTTAGACTTCTAACAAATTGACTGTCTCCTAAGTTAATTCCTAGCTGTTCACACCTATAGAGCATTTTTTAAGAAGTTAGATAACAAAAAAGAGGTGCCACAATTTACTTGTGAGACACCTCTAATTTTATTAACCTTTTACATAGTAAACATCTTGTCCGCTTTCGATGATATAGTCAGGTTTAGGCTTACCAGCATTTGCTTTATGACCAGCAATATGCTCAGGACTCTTCTCCCAATTTTTCCATGCTTCTTCTGATTCCCAACGAACCATAATTAGCACTTCTTCATCACCACGGCGTACTTTTTTTACAAGTACTTGTTTATCGATATAACCTGGTTGCTGTTCAAGTAATGATGGACCGTCTTTTTTAGCTCCAAATCGTTCAACAACCTTATCTCCGTTACCCTCTGTTACGACCATACGTTTAATTTGTACAAACATATTAGTTAAACGCCTTTAAAATATCATCAGCTTTTGCAGTTTCTGATTGTAAACCGCCACCTGATAGGTACCAATATTCTGGATCAAGGTAATAAATTTTGCCGTTTTTAGCAGCATTAGTAGCACCAACGATTTCGTTTTCAATAGCAGCTTTCGTACCAGACTCACCTTCTGGGTTAACAGCAGCGTCACGGTCAACTACGAATAAAATATCTGGGTTTGTGTCACGTACATATTCGAATGAAGCGTTAGCACCATGTGTAGAAGCTTCAATTTTGTCATCAGCAGCTTTTACGCCAAATACGTCATGAATAACACCGAAACGTGAACCAGGACCATATGCAGATAATGAACCTTCATTACCTAAAACGATTAATGCTTTGTCTTCAGATGTAGCAGTTTTTGCTTTAAGATCTTCTACTTTTGCTTCATATGCAGCGAATGCATCAGCAGCTTCTTTTTCTTTACCGAAAATTTTACCAGCTAATTCAGTGTTCATTTTAAACGATTCCACGAAATTATTGTTATCTACACCAACGAATACAGTTGGCGCAATTTTAGATAATTCTGCGTATGCAGAAGCTTGACGACCTGAGATGAAAATGATGTCTGGGCTCATAGAAGAGATTGCTTCAAAATCAGGCTCTTTTAAAGAACCAACATTTACGTAAGTTGTGTCAGCATATTTGCTTAAATAACTAGGAACTGATTTTTGTGAAACACCAGCAACTTCAACGCCTAAAGCATCTAAAGTATCTAGGAAACCATAGTCAAATACGACAATATTTTTTGGTTGTTCTTTTAGTGTTACATCTTCAAATGTATTTTCGCCAGAAGTACTACCTGGGATTGTAATTGGGTAAGCAGAAGCAGCTTCATTTTTCTCTTCAGCAGGCTTATTATCCGTTGAACCTTTATCATCTTCTTTTGATTCTTCTTTAGAACCACAAGCAGCTAATACTAAAAGCATCATTGCCATTAATACAGTAAGTAATTTCCAATTCTTCATTGTGAAATCTCCTTTAATTGTTTTTATATTTTTAGATAGTAATGACTATCTATTGTTACTAAGAGTTAAAATACACACAAATGCGACAACCATTTTGCTCTTGTACAGGGATATCCATATCATAGATTTCCTTTAACGCATCTGAGTTAATAATGTCATTCGTTGGACCATCTTTTACAACGCGTCCATTTTTTAAAGCGACGATATGATCAGAATATACGGAAGCAAAGTTAATATCATGTAAAACAATGACAACCGTTTTTCCTAGCTCATCGACCAACTTGCGCAATATTTTCATGATTTGCACGGAATGCTTCATGTCTAAATTATTAAGTGGCTCATCAAGTAGAATGTAGTCTGTATCTTGCGCAATGACCATTGCAATAAATGCCCGTTGTCGCTGACCACCTGATAATTCATCTAAATAATTATGCTGAATATCAGCTAAATTCATATATTGTATTGCCTCATCTACTTTTTGCTCATCCTCTGGTTTTAGGTTCCCTTTTGAATAAGGAAAACGACCAAATGAAACGAGTTCACGTATTGTTAGGCGTACATTCATGTAGTTTGACTGCTTTAAAATCGATACACGCTTTGCAAAGTCATCAGATTTCCAGCGTCGCACATCTGACTTATCGAGTAGTACTTCCCCAGTGTCTGCATTAAGTAAACGGCTTACCATTGAAAGCAGGGTTGATTTACCTGCACCATTCGGTCCAATAAAGGACGTAATTCTACCTGGCGCAACGTCTACACTAACATCTTGAATGACCGGCTTTTTCCCAAAAAACTTAGAAATTTCTTTAACTTGGATCATCCTGCTGACCTACTTTCCTTCAATAATAGGTAGATGAAGTACACGCCACCTACAAAGTTTATAATAACGCTTAGTGTTGTATCGAAGTTGAAAATACGCTCGACCATCCACTGACCACCGACTAAAGCAACAATACTCATTACACAAGAGCCTGCAATTAATACAGAATGCTTGTACGTCTTGAAAAACTGATACGATAAATTCGCTACGATTAAGCCAAAGAATGTAATTGGCCCAACAAGAGCTGTAGATACGGCGATTAATATCGAAGATAATATGAGCATGCGTTGTACAAGCTTATCATAAGGTACCCCTAGGTTTATTGCTGTATCGCGACCCAGTGACATTACATCAAGTTGACTCATATGACGCCAACCGTAAACAAATGTTCCAACAATAACAAGACCTGCTAACCATACTAGATCTGAATTCACATTATTAAAGCTTGCAAACATTTTACTTTGTAAGCTTAGGAATTCATTAGGATCAATTAATACTTGGAAGAACGTAGTGACGCTTCCTAAAAATGTTCCGACAATCATACCGACAAGCAGTAGAAAGTAAATCGGACGTTTACCTTCTTTGAACAATACTCGATAAAATATTAACGCGAAAACAACCATTGCTGAAACAGCTAGTAAAAAATTGTAATGTGCATTAATAACAAATATTGACATCGAGCCAAAGAAGTAATAGATAATTGTTTGCACCATCATGTACAAAGCATCAAGCCCCATAACACTTGGTGTTAAAATACGATTATGTGTAATTGTTTGGAAAACCACCGTTGAATACGCAATGGCAATTCCCGTTAATGCCATCGCCACCACTTTAATGAGGCGACGTGGGAATGCATAACTGTAGTTCCCATTTAATTCATAAAAGACGTACAGTAACATAGCGGCTACTGCTAGTCCGATTAATATCAACATTTTGGTACGGTTACGCATATGCTCTCCCCCTAAATAACATAATTAGAAAGATTGCACTTCCGATGACGCCGACCGTCATACTAATCGGAATTTCATAAGGGAAAATTAACACGCGCCCTAAAATATCACATAATAATAGGAACGACATACCGAGTAAAGCCGTGTGTGGTAATGTCTTTGCGAGGTTATCCCCTTTGAATAGCGATATAATATTTGGAATAATTAAACCAAGAAACGGAATCACACCCACTGTTAGTACCACCGTAGTTGTCACTAGTGCTACTAACACTAAACCTAAATTCACAACGAATTTGTAGGAAAGACCAAGGTTTTTTGCAAAATCCTCACCCATTCCAGCCACTGTGAAACGGTTTGCATAAATGTAAGCTAAAATTAGAACAGGTACACTTATGTATAAAAGCTCATAACGACCTTTCATTATCAATGAGAAATCTCCTTGTAACCATGCAGCAATGTTTTGGATAATATCAGCCTTATACGCAAAGAATGTTGTAATCGAAGACAGGATATTTCCGAACATTAAGCCAATAAGCGGTATAAAAATCGCATCTTTGAACTTTATTCGATTTAATATTTGCATAAACATTAAAGTGCCGGCTAAAGCAAATATGAAAGCGAAGGATATTTTTTGAAAGTACGTGACGTTTGTAAAAAACATCATTGAAATTAGCACACCTAATTTCGTAGCATCTAAAGTTCCTGCTGTAGTTGGTGACACGAACTTATTCCTACTTAAGCTTTGCATAATTAAACCAGCAATACTCATACCTGCACCTGCTAACAATATTGCTACAAGTCTTGGTACACGACTAATTAAAAATAGTCTAGTTTCTTCTGATCCGAAGTCCAATAAGTCACTTGGCTTAATATTTACTACGCCAATGAATAGTGACACAAAAGACAACACAACAGTTGCTGTTAAAAGATATCTTATTTTCATTGTAATCCCCGGTAGATTCATTATTGAGTGTAATTAATAATCAGCTGAAAATGATTATCATTACTCACGATTCTCATTATAAGCATCTTTTTATTATCAGTCAACCTTCTATTGAGAATTGTTCTCGCTTTATTCGGAAATACTTAAAAACTATGATTTTTCAACAAAAACACCGACAAAATAAGATATTTTTCATTCAACAATAGTGCACTATTTCCTCTGAATTTCTATTAAAATAAAAAGGTAATTGAGAATGGCATAACTTGCCCTTCTCAATCACCTCATTAAGCTACTCTTCTTATTCCTCGTAGCCATGCAAAAATTATGGACGCTACTAAAATAAAGCCTACATAGCCCATTACTGAATATAATTTCGATACGAGTGTTGTAAAGCCCACTAGGCTAGCAAAAAAGCCTAGAACGCCCATAAAAATAACAGCAGCCTTAAAGCTTGGCTTTGTTGGTTTAAAAAATCGCACCGTAAAAGAATAAAACATTCCTACTGCCGTATTGTAAATCATTCCTAATAACGAAAATGACATTAATAAACCTACTATTGGATGAATTTCATTTGCTAATGCGAGCATTGGAATATCCATTCCAGCAATAACGTTCATTTTAGCAAGAAGTGAAAAATGAATAAGTAAAATGAGTGCGCCTAATAATAGTCCCCCGATAATTCCACCCATGCCTGCAATTCGTTCATTACGAATAGCGCCACACATCACCGTGAGAAGAGAGAAGCATACGCCAATATTAAAAGACATATATAGCAAAGCCGTTACCCACCAGCTTTTGGAAGATGTTTGTAATTGTTGTTCAGCTATAACTGCTTGCTCTGCAAATGATAGATCCATCGTAGCTATTGAATAGACCGCAATAATCGTTACAACAGCTAACAAATAAGGCGTCGCAATGGCAATAATATTAATAATACTTTTTACATTCATCATAACCGTCATCATGGTGAGGACAATCATACAAATACTTCCTAGCCATACTGGTAGTCCAAACATTTGCTCGAAGGTAGCACCTGCTCCTGCAAACATAATAACTGACACACCAAACAAAAAAAGTGATAGAACAAAGTCCATTATAAAGCCTATAGTTTTACCTGAAATTTGATAAATCAAATCCTTATGAGACGTTGTCCGCAGCCTTGAACTAATTTGTGCTGTACACATTCCTACAAAGGCAAACCAGAGTGTCGCTAAAAGTGCGCCTAATATCCCCTTATTGCCATAACTCGTGAAATACTGAATAATTTCTTGCCCTGATGCAAATCCTGCACCGACGATAATTCCTACATAAGCCCCGCCGATTTGCAAGCTCTTTTTCAATCACTTCTCTCCTCGACTATTTATCCCGTACTGACAAACAGAAGGAGGAAAAGGCAGCCTCCATCTGTTAAAGCTACTCTGTATAAACTTTCTTGCTAATTGTTAATTTATCAATGACAGCCATATTTGGCTTATAGCCTATGCCGACGCTCTGAGGTACACGAATAACACCATCTTCTACTACGACCTCAGGCATAATAATATCCTCATACCAATAATGGCTTGACCCTGCTGTATCACCAGGTAATATAAAATTGGAGAGTGCTGTTAATGCGATATTATGCGCTCGTCCGATTCCCGCTTCCAACATGCCACCACACCAAACAGGAATATCATGCTCTTGACAATAGTCATGGATTTTCTTAGCCTCTGTTAAACCACCTACACGCCCAATTTTTATATTAATGACACCACAGCTACCTAGCTCAATCGCTTTACGGGCATCTTCAAGTGATGTAATACTTTCATCTAAACATATTGGTGTTTTCAACTGCTTTTGAAGCTTAGCATGATCTATAATGTCGTCAGCTGCAAGTGGTTGCTCAATCATGAGAAGGTTAAATGCATCTAACTGCTGTAGCACTTTTATATCTTTTAATGTATACGCTGAGTTTGCATCTGCCATTAATGGCAAATCAGGAAATGTAGCACGAATAGCTCGAATTACTTCGACATCGTACCCAGGTTTTATTTTTACCTTTACTCGCTTATAACCCTTTTCTACATAGACCTTAATCACATCTAAAAGTTTTTCAGTGCTAGCTTGAATTCCTAAACTAATTCCTACATCAATATAATCTTTGCTTCCACCTAACGCATGGGCAAGGGACTGTTTCGTTTGCTGTGCATAAATATCCCACACAGCCCCTTCAATAGATGCTTTGGCCATACAATTACGCCGTATAGGAGCAAACAAGGCACTAACCTCATCTGGATGTACCAGCTCTTTATGTAGCAAGGCAGGCATTAAAAAGTCCTCTAACATATGCCATGTCGTCTTTAATGTCTCCTCTGTGTACCATGGTGCTACAAAAGCAACTGTCTCTCCCCAACCAATCGTTCCTGTCGCATCCTTCGCCTCTAAAAGCAATAGCTCTTTTTCACTAACAGTACCAAAACTTGTTGTGAATGGAGCCTTCATAGGCATTTTTAAATGTCTTATTGTAATTTCTTCTATTCTCACAAAATTCACTCCTTAGCTCTATTATAAAGCCAATAAAGAGCGTCTGACTAACAGGTAAAAATGAATATATTCTTTTTCCTTTTTCACCCGAACAATTGCATATTCTTGATCAAAAAAGGTCGTTAATATTGTACGAATTTTATAACGCCAGTCCTCTGCCAATTTAGGACTTTCCACTTTCATCTTTTGTAAATACTGTGGAATTGGGAGTAAATAAGCGTCCTTATAAAATCTTTGGTTACTTTGAAATTCACTATCTTTATCGAGCACTGGTAATCCATCAACCGTCAATGACCACGACACTACTTGTTCTGCCGCTTCTTCTAGCTCATCCAAACTATCGTCTGCATGCTTACGCTCAACCCACCACTCTACTGCAATGCGGTCAGAGGGCAGTCCATCATTAAAATCATCTTGCAACGGACCGTAATAATCTATTTCATACTGATTGCTATATGCATCTAGCTTTAAAAACGATAAATTTGCTAAACGCGCTTCTAATGGATCAATTAGCCAACGGACAAGCTGAAACCCATTCTCCCGCGCATATTCTTGCTGGGCATGCTTCAATAACTCTCCTACACCTTGTTCACGATATGTTTTTTCGACGCCAATCATGTGTGAGTGTAGATACATTTTTCCTTCGCGGTAACCTACAAAGCAGTAATTAAAACCAATTAGTCGACCTTCAAAATACGCACCAAGCAATAATCCGCCATTTTGAACAGCCGCTAGCATTTGATGTGAGGGGATTGCCTGACTCCCCCAAATTTCAACATTTAAGAATTGCACCTCAGCAATTTCCTCAGGTGTCATCATTTTTTTAATAGAAACGTTTTCTAACATTTTCTGATGCCTCCTTTATGTTTCGAGTTCTAATGCTCCTAATACAGCGTTTGCAAGAATTTCAACTCCAGTTACAAGTCTTGCCTGCTTAAATTTCATTTTCGGATGGTGTAGTCCTGGTGTTAATCCACAGCCTAGTCCAAGCATCGTCGTTTTTAAATGCGGACGTTGAACTGCATAATGGTGAAAATCTTCTCCTCCTGGTGTATGCACAGGCTTTCGTAAATTAGATAACCCCGCTGCCTTTACAATGGCTTGCTCCATAACATATTGAGCAGTTGTGTCTACCTCCGCTGCCACAATATTAGCAACTGTACGCAACTCAATTTGCACTTTATGCAAAATTTTTGAAGAATCGATTACACGTTTAACACCTTGAGCGAGTGTATCCATTACATCATTACGTTGTGCTCTTATATCAATCGTGAAGGCTGCTCTTCCTGGAATAATATTACCTGACCCACCTCCAGCTTGAAATTTTGTCATCTTAACGGATACAGGTACCATAGGATCTGTATGTATGGTTCGCAAATCTTCTATAATTGTTGCACCTACTTCTATTGCATTTACACCAAGATGTGGTCTTGCCGCATGTGCATCCTCACCGATGATTTCACCTTCGAGTAAACGAGATGCTCCATGATACAAAGCTGCACAATATGTGCCGTCCTCGAGCTCGTGTACTGGTCTTAAATGGACTCCAAATAAATAATCTAAATCATCAATAATGCCCTCTTTTAGAACGGCTAATGCACCTGTTCCTTTTTCTTCAGCCGGTTGGAAAATAACACGAATTGTGCCTTTGTATGATTGAGACTGCTCTTTCAAAAGTAAAAGAGCACCGATTGCCATAGTCATATGTCCGTCATGTCCACAAGAATGATTTGCTTTAAACTCACCATCTACTTCTTGCCATAATGCATCTATATCCGTACGTAAACCTACTTTTGGGTTTCCATCACCAATATCAACATACAGCCCTGTGCTATTTTTAAAGCGTTGCGGTGAAAATCCTTCACGTGTCAGCAAATCAAAAATATAATTTGTTGTTTCTACCTCTTGCCAGCTTATTTCTGGATTCGCATGTAAATACGTGAAAATCTCCATTAATCTAGGCCTCAAACGATCCAATGCTTCTTTCATGACAACCAACCCCTTAAAAATGTTACTAGTAAGATTATTATAACTAAAAACAGCCCTATTCGACAGAAAATTAAATTATCTTCTAGCTAATAGACTACACAAGAGACAAAAAAGATGCAGGGACATTACCCTAAAGTTTTAAAAGCAAGGCAAAGATTTATGTAAATTTGCTATTTATTATGAAGAGAAACTTAGCTGCCTTTCTTTTGCAATAGATAAAATTTAGCAGATAATAATAGTTGATGGTAGCGAAGGCGGTGACTCCTGCGGGAACGCACGCATAGTAAGACGCAACAGACCGCGCGTTAGCGAGGGTTGCGGCTTACGGTGTGCCCGCGGAAAGCAACCGCCGTAGCGGACACCAACATCATTGCAAAAAGGGTTGGATTGTTGGCATTTTCCCGCTACGCAAAATGGATGAAGCCTTAGCTATTCTTACTTTTGCAATAAATAATTTGAAGAATGCACTAGTTGATGGTAGCGAAGGCGGTGACTCCTGCGGGAACGCACGCATAGTAAGACGCAACAGACCGCGCGTTAGCGAGGGTTGCGGCTTACGTGTGTGCCCGCGGAAAGCAACCGCCGTAGCGGACATCAACGGCATAGCAAAAAAAGTGTTAGATTGACCGCAGTCAATCTAACACTTTTTTCTTTTCTCTAGCCTCTTTAACTAATTAATACCACGCATCGCTTTAGAAATAATAGGTGAAAGTACTAATAAGAGTATGCCAATAACAATTGACAATGATCCTAAGAATCCGAAATACGTGAATTCGCTTACAACTTCGTATACCTTTACTAGCTGAGCGTTAATCGCTTGAGCCGCAGCACTCGTTAAGAACCATAGTGACATTGTTTGTGCAGCAAAAGCTTGTGGAGCTAATTTCGTTGTTGCAGACAGACCTACTGGAGACAATAATAATTCCCCAACTACAACTAAGAAGAATGATAATACTAACCACAATGGACTTACTAAAGCTTGTCCATCTGAAAGATGTGCAGGAATCATCATCACTAAAAATGATAGTCCGGCAAAGAATAGTGAATAAGAAAACTTACGTGGTGTCGATGGTTGCTTATCGCCCCATTTTAACCATAGCATCGCAAATAATGGAGACATGGTAATAACGAATAATGGGTTTAGCGATTGGAACCAAGACGATTCAAGACGAAAACCACCTATATTTAATTGTGTACGCTCATCCGCATATGTTGCTAAAATTGTTGCACCTTGTTCTTGAATAGCCCAGAACATAACTGCTGCTAAAAACAATGGTATATATGCAAGAAGGCGAGATTTCTCATCTTTTGTTGTTTTCTTACTGCGATACATATAAATAAAGAACGCTGCTGGTATTAACACACCAAGAGCAGTAATAATTAAGCTAAAGACATCCATTGTTAGTACACCAGTTTTAATACCAATGCCACCTAAAAGAATAATGATTAATGCTACAATACCAAATTGCGTAAAGACTTTTTTACGTTCCTCCGGTTTTAACGGGTTATTTACTTGTAAGCCCGCTAAGCCTAAATATTTTTTCTCTGTTACTTTAAAAACAATTAATCCGATTAGCATACCAACCGCTGCTAAACTGAAGCCTAAATGGAAACTATACTTTTGTCCAATTGTTCCGACAATAAACGGCGCAATGAATGCACCCATATTAATACCCATATAGAAAATCGAGAATCCTGCATCACGACGGCTATCTGTTTCAGCATAAATATCCCCTACAATACTTGAGACATTCGGTTTTAATAAACCAGTACCGATAACAATAAACGCCATTGAAGCAAATAACATTGTTACACCGCCAGGGAATGCTAGCAGTAAGTGACCGATCATAATTAACACGCCACCATAAAAAATCGTTTTACGTGTCCCTAAAAGTCGATCGGCTATCCAGCCACCAATAATACCTGACATATAAACAAGCGAACCATAAATAGCCATAATTGAATTCGCTGTACCGCGATCAAGACCTAATCCACCTTCATTTAATTCATAATACATGAAGAAGATTAGAATCGCTCGCATACCGTAGTATGAAAAACGCTCCCAAAATTCTGTGAAAAATAATGTAAAGAGCCCTCTAGGGTGTCCGACAAATCCATTTTGAGGGACAGATTTTACAATTTCATCTTTAGTAGACATACAATTTCCTCTCCCACTTTCATTATTCCTTAAAAATATTGTTCCCCATTGATAAGGATAAAAAACTATGTTTCATCATACTAAAGCGTTTTTATTACTTTCGCAAGAGTTTTAAAAAATGTTGAAAATTTGTCATTTTTCTTTATATTCAGACTCATTAAACAATATTTTATTAAATATATTGAAATATCTACGTTTTCTCACTCTTCCCTATCCTCTAAAAAATAGTATTTAATTTAAAGTTAGAAAATAGTAAATATACAGATATTTAAACAAATAAAAAATCAACAGCCATGATTGCTGTTGATTTTTCAAACAATGCTATTCAAATTGACTACCGTAACTGCAATCCAATCCGCGCATTGATTATCTTATTGCTATTTAACAACGAATTGTTGATATTTTGCGTAATCCGCTTCTTTTACTTCAAGCTTGAGTAATGTGCCATTTTCTTCATATGCCGTTTCATAAATCGTTGCATTTTCATTTAAATAAGAAACTACATTGCCCTGCTCATATGGTATAAGCATTTTACATGTGACATAATCAGAAAAAATGTGCTGTCGTATAATTTGTAATAGTTCATCTAAACCATTACCCTGCTTTGCAGAAATCCAAATATTATCTCCACTAATGACAGGATACGGAACATTTGCTAAGTCTGCTTTGTTATAAACATATATAGTAGGGATTCCCTCAACGCCAACTGCCTTTAACGTTTCGTTTGTAACATCCATCATAAAACCATGCTCTGCATTTGAGACATCTACAACATGAAGCAATAGATCAGCATCACGTGCTTCTTCTAGTGTCGAGCGAAACGCCTTCACTAGATGATGCGGCAATTTACTAACAAAGCCGACTGTATCTGTTAATAAAAATGACTTTTTATCATGTAATTCAATATAACGGACAGACGTTTCAAGTGTCGCAAACAGCATATCCTTTTCAAATACTTGTTTGTGATCTTCTTGACCAATTTTAGCGAGTAGTTGGTTCATAATTGTCGATTTGCCGGCATTCGTATAACCTACAATAGACACAACAGGTACGGCATTTTTCCGACGTTGTTTTCGTTGCGTCTCTCGCTGCTCTTTCACTTGCTCTAACTCTTTTTTGATTTTTGAAATCTGATCTTCAATTTTACGACGATCTAGCTCAAGTTTCGTTTCACCAGCTCCACGGTTTTTAAAACCGCCTCCAGTACCTCCGCCTTGTCGGCTTAACGAAGCATGCAAGCCGACTAATCGAGGAAGCATGTATTGAAGTTGCGCCAACTCTACCTGCATTTGCGCTTCACGTGTTTTTGCACGGCGCCCAAAAATATCTAAAATTAACATCGTACGATCGATTACTTTCGTCTCTAAATCGCGCTCTAAATTACGAATTTGGGAAGGTGATAATTCATCATTAAAAATCACCAGATTGGCTTGCGCTTCTTCAAAAAAGCTTTTTATCTCTTCGATTTTACCTGTTCCAACATAATGTGAAGGTGTGACACGCTCTAAATTTTGTGTAACAACACCTAAGACTTCCACATTTAATGCTTCAGCTAAATTTGTTAACTCTTCCATAGAATACTCAAAATGCTTATCATTACGTAAATTTACGCCAACAAGAATAGCTTTTTCTAGTAAAACATCTACTTCTTTCAATTTTTCCACTCACAATCCTCCCACCAACGCCTTGGTGACGCTACAGCAAATTTTCTCCATCTTACCATATAATGCCCGAATCTGTGTCTTTTAGTCGAGTTCTTTTAATTCCACCAAAGCGCTATTTATTTAATAAAATCATTCTAGAGTTGAGTTTTAATTACTAAAAACAAATGCGCCCTAAAATTGGGCGCATGCGAACTGTAGATAAACTCTTTTTATTTTCTTAACCTATTATAATGAATAAATCTACATGAAACTTTTCCACAATATTTTACGGGCTTAACCTGCATTATATAAGAAACGAACAATATTCACTCTTTAAAGTATTGTTCATCATTTCCCTCGTTCTTCTTTTAACAATGATACGCTACGATTGAATTCATCTTCAATCTCTTCATTTCTTTTATATGTCATCATACTAACAATAACGGCTACTACTAAACAAACTAGGAAGCCTGGTACAATTTCGTAAAGAGCCGTTGAAAGCGATTCTATTTTTCCCCAAACAAAAGCTGTTAATGCACCCAACACCATCCCACTCAACGCTCCGTAATTCGTCAATCTCTTCCAATATAATGATAATAAAATAATTGGTCCAAACGCAGCTCCAAAGCCAGCCCAAGCAAAACCTACTAAATTCAAAATAGAATTTTCAGGGTTCCAAGCTAAAATTGCTGCAATAATTGCTACTACTAATACGGCCATTCGACCAATAAAAACATAATGTTTATCGGTAGCTGTCTTATTAAACAACGCTTTGTATATATCCTCCACAAGTGCTGAAGAAGTGACAATTAATTGCGATGAGATTGTACTCATAATTGCCGCTAAAATAGCTGCTAACATAATACCTGCAATAAATGGATGGAACAAAATTTGGCCAAGTACAATAAACACCGTTTCAGCGTCCTTTAATTCGCCAGCATTTTGCTGGTAGTATGCAACGCCTACTAATGCGGTTGCAAGTGCACCAGCAAGACTTAAAATCATCCATCCAATACCAATACGGCGAGCCTGTTTTGTCTCCTTCACAGAACTAATCGCCATAAAACGTACGATAATATGTGGTTGCCCAAAGTATCCTAATCCCCAAGCAAGGGAAGAAATAATCGCGGCAGCAGTTGCTGTCGCAGGTAATAGACTTAAATGCTCTGGGTTAACCGCCTTAATGGACTCTACTGTTTCACTAAGTCCACCAGTTAAAAATACCCCGAATAACGGTACTGTTATAAGTGCTAAAAACATAATTAATCCTTGCAAAAAGTCTGTATAACTCACCGCTAAAAATCCACCAAACAATGTATAGGCAACAACTACGCCTGATACTATTAATAAACCTGTATGGTATTCATAGCCAAATGAACTATCAAAAAACTTGCCTCCAGCTACCATTCCTGAAGATACATAGAATGTAAAAAATATAAGTATGATTAGCCCAGAAGCAATTCGTATTAATTTCGTATTATCACGTAATCGATTATCCAAATAACTTGGAATTGTAATAGAGTCATTTGAAACTTGCGTATAAACTCGTAATCTCGGTGCGACAAACATCCAATTTAAATAGGCACCGATTGTTAACCCAATTGCAATCCACGCCTCTACAAGTCCTGATACATAAATCGCACCTGGCAACCCCATTAAAAGCCAACCAGACATATCCGCAGCACCCGCACTAAGGGCTGTAACAGCAGGTCCTAACGAGCGTCCCCCTAGCATGTAATCCGTTAAATTTGAAGTTTTTACAAATGCATACCATCCGATTCCTAGCATTGTAATCATATAAATAATAATAGCGATTAGCTGATAAGTGTTGTCCGACATAAGTCTTCCTCCTATCCACAATTATTCTTTACCTTCAAAAAACTTTTCACTATAAATATACCGTAAAAATTATTAAAAATAAAATCGTTTATCTGAATATTCGATATACTGATTGTTTAAAATTGAAAACAACAATGAATTAATAAAATTGTGTTACACTAATGCCATCTATTACACAACGAAGAAGGCGAAATAAATGACATTTGAAGAAATGAAAGCACAGCTACAAGAGCAATTTACACAACAACAACTCGTTGCAGCTACAATCAGTCAACCTCGTATGAAGTCTAATGAAGTAAAGCGTATTAAACTAAAGCCCATCATGCTGAAAGATGCTTATCATATACAAATTGAATACCAATATGAACGTATTTTAAAACATGAGAACGTCATACTAGCTGATTTCCCTCCTAAGCTCGAGCTGTTTTTTGCTGACTTCCGTCAAGCACATATCGATTTTATTGACGAAAAAGTACAGGTGCAACTATCGAAAAAGAACAAAGTATTATGGAAGTCTGATAAAGTAGCTACACCAAAGGAAGTAAACTTATCACATAACCGCAAGAAAAACTATTTACTTGATGAGTCCACCCCCTACCCTTTTTTAATTCGCTTAGGTGTACAAAGTGAAGAAGGAAAAGTAAAAAAACAAAAATACGATAAATTCAAGCAAATTAATCGCTTCATTGAATTTATCGACGATGCCTTAGCCCATTTGCCAAAAGATCGCCAAGTGCGAATTTTAGATTTTGGTTCAGGGAAATCCTATTTAACGTTTGCCTTATATCATTACTTAAAAATTGAAAAAGGTTTGGATATTCGTGTCACTGGCTTAGATTTGAAAAAAGAGGTTATCGAGGAATGCTCACGTATTGCACAGGATTTAGGCTACGAGCAACTTGAATTTTTAGTTGGGGATATTAATGACTATAATGATGAATCAAATGTAGACATGGTAGTGACTCTCCATGCCTGTGATGTAGCAACAGATATGGCATTATCACGCGCAGTGAAATGGGGAGCAAGTGTTATTTTAAGCGTGCCATGTTGCCAGCATGAGCTAAACCGTCAACTTGATACACCCGCACTCGACATCATGCTACAGCACGGTCTTGTCCGCGAACGCTTTGCTGCATTGGCTACCGATTCGATTCGCGCAGAGATTTTATCGCTTGTTGGCTATGAAGCACAATTACTGGAATTTATCGACATGGAGAACACACCGAAAAATATTTTAATTCGAGCGTATTATACTGGTAAAAAGCCAAGTGCACAGCAACGTGCTAAGTACGACGCTTTTGTCACACTGTTGAATGCGAAGCCATTTTTGGCAAATGAATTAACATCTTATTTATAAACTATGAGAACCCGAGGCGCATTATGTGCCTCGGGTTCTTTTTATAGCTCTTGTCGCAATGCTTGGATAACATCGATTTTTGTTGCTTTACGAGCTGGTCGGTAGCCAGAAACCATAGCAACACCAATACTGATAGCAGACGCAATAAGAACGAGCTGCCATGGAATAAGTGAAAATGTAATATCAGACGAACCAAACGCATCTTCACCTGTTGCCGCTTTTAAAATTAACGGTAAAATCGCATTTGCCGTAAAGCTAATAGCATACGAAATCACTACGGCAATGATTGTTCCAAAAATGCCGATAAATGTACTTTCCATTAAAAATAATCGTTGAATAAGCTTTGGACTCGCTCCGATTGCCTTTAATACGCCAATTTCACGTGTACGCTCTGTAACCGCCATAGTCATCGTATTAAAAATCCCAATAGAGGCGATTAATACGGCAATTGTTCCAACAAAAATTAAGCCAATCTTTAATACAAGGAAAAATACATCCATTTGATCTAATTGCTCAGTCACTGAATACACATTGTAGCCTTTGTCTTTTAGCTTTTCCAAAATAGGCTTTACGTGCTCTAAACTGTCTGCATATATATTAAATTCCGAATTAAATACTTCATCTTCTGGTACATCATCTAATGCCGCAAAACTGCTACCTATTGCCTCTTTCTGTTTTGAATCCATATAAACTGTATTGTCAATCATCCAATCATAAGAAGGCTTCTTCGTCACACCGACAATCGTATATTTCACCTTTTCAGTTTCAGATGTTCCATTTGAATTAGATATTAAAGATAACTCAATCTCTTTACCAATGACAGACTGTTTATATCCTTCTTCATTACCATCATAATACGTTCCCTCTGCCTCAGCCTTTTTACTTTTTTCTTTAATCTTATCGCGATCAGCGTCGTTTAATAAAGTTTGGCCGAAATGATATCCAACAATAATCTCATTCGGCTTTGTTGGATACTGTCCTTGCGCAAGTTTCCCAGTTACATCTTTAAAATCTTTCATATTCGTTAAGATTAAGTTTGAATTTGCATCACGATCTTCAAAATAAGAGTGTGCACTTGCATTAACTGTAATCGTTTCAAGCACTGTGTTAACATTTTCTATCGACTTTATTTCATCTTTCTGTTGCTCTGTAAATTGTGAGCCATCATATACTTGTATTTTTGTTACATTTTCATCCGAAAGTATTTCGTTACGAATCGAATCCTGTAGTCCAAACCCTACGGATGCCAGGACAATTAAAAACGCACAACCCATTGTTGCAGCCAGCACCGTCATAAATACCCGTAATTTATTTTTCTTTATATGTTGTATAACAAAGTCTAGTTGATCTTTCCATATCATGTTATTCTACCTCCTTTACAAGCTCGCCATCATACATTCTGAAACGTCGATGAGCAATAGTCGCCACTTCTTCATCGTGCGTAATAATAACAAAAGTTAAGCCAAGCTCACGATTTAAGCTTTGAATTAGGAGTAAAATATCTTGTTCTGTTTCAGAATCCAAACTCCCCGTTGGCTCATCTGCAAGCAATATTGGAGGATTGGTAATCAATGCTCTTGCAATACTTACACGCTGTTGTTGACCGCCTGATAATTCATTTGGATAATGGTCAGCTACTGCAGTTAATCCAACCTTGTCCATTATCTTCTTCACTTTTTCTTTACGTATAGCTTTGCTAGCACCTTGCAATTTCAAAGGCAATTCAATATTCTCAAATGCCGTTAAACCTGGCATGAGTTGAAAGTTTTGAAAAATAAAACCGAACTGTCGCAATCGAAAAGCTGCACTCTCTGTTTCATTAAGTTTGGCTGTCTCTTGCCCATTCACCTTAATAGAGCCTTGTTCAGCCTTCATAAACCCTGCTAAAGTTTGAAGCAATGTTGATTTTCCCGAGCCACTTTTGCCGACAATTGCGACAATCTCTCCTTTCTTCACTTCAAAATTGACACCCTTTAATACAGGTACATGCTTTTCCTTGCCTTTTTTCCCAATTAAAAATGTATGTTGTAAGTTCTCGACTTGAATCATTTTGTCTTAATGCCCCTTTCTCGTACTTTCTAATTGTAGAAAATAATTCTTAAAAATATGGAAGGATAAAAATGAAGATATTCTTAAGAAAATAGGGAACACTATGTTTAAGGGGCGTTTCTTTACAATACCTTTACAATTCAATTTTACACGCAAGTATAATCGAGTGATTGTAAATGTTACATTCTGTACTAAACAGACTATATTTTTCTCAAAAATACTTATTATATAGGCGTTTTTCTGTACTAATAGGAATAAATACACATACAAAACAGCATATTTGTGAACAAATTGTATATTACAGGATTGTAAAGTTTTATGTAGAGAAGATAAATTTTATGTAGATAAACGAAAGATTTTGTTATGATAGTAAAGTTTAAAGGTTGATTATTTTATATACATCCAGGAGGATTTCATTTACATGCTTAACTCAAAAAAACAAGACCCTTTCTTTATAGCATTGCATAAAATTGCAGAAAACATGAGAGAGGCCGTACATTACGCAAATGATTTTCGTATTACAAGTGTAGCTGACTTAAAAGAGATTAGCATTACAATGAAGAATTACGAAACAGCTGGCGATAAACTTATTCATGAACTTATCGTGATGCTAAACAAATCATTTATGACACCGATTGAGCGCGAGGATATTTTAGAATTCGCAATCCGTATGGACGACGTGTTAGATGGTACGGAGCATTGTATCGCTCACTTTGAAATGTTCTCCTTAACAGAAGTTGACGAAGCGATGCGTATTTTCTTAGGCTATATTTCAAAAAGTGCCGACGAAATTGTTAAAGCTACTGAAGAGTTAAAGAAAAAAAATCTTATCGGCATGCGCCCACATGCAATTTTAATAAAAGACTATGAGCGCGAATGTGACGAAGTACAAAGAACTTCGATTAAGCAATTGTTTTTAAATGAAAAAGATCCAATCCGCATTATTAAGTTTAAAGATATTTATGAACAACTAGAGGATATCGCTGATTATTGTCAAAACGTTGCAAACACAATGGAAACAATTATCATGCGTAACGCGTAATTAGGAGTGGGTCACTTACAATGAATACAATAATTATACTAACCGTATTGGTCGTCATCTTTGCCCTAACATTTGACTTTATCAACGGTTTCCACGATACAGCAAATGCTATCGCAACTTCGGTTTCAACTAGAGCATTGCCTCCACGCGTTGCCATTATTATGGCGGCGACGATGAACTTCATCGGTGCTATTACTTTCGTTGGTGTAGCAAAGGCTCTAACAAAAGATATTGTAGATCCATTCTCTTTAAATGCATTTCAAGGAGATACAACAGGTTCTGTCGTTATTTTAGCCGCATTAATTTCGGCTATTATTTGGAACCTACTTACTTGGTACTTTGGTATCCCATCAAGTTCTTCACATACATTAATCGGTTCAATTGCCGGTGCAGCAGTTGCTTCTGCAGGCTTTGGCGTACTTAACTACGGTGGTTTTACAAAAATTATTATGGCTTTAGTATTTTCACCAATCATCGCGATTTGTGCCGGCTTTCTTATGATGTCTCTGTTTAAATTATGGTTTAAAAACTTAAATCTATATCGTACGAATAAAGGCTTCCGTACAATGCAAATTTTTACAGCGGCTATTCAATCGTTTACACACGGTACAAATGACGCGCAAAAAGCAATGGGTATTATGACAATGGCGTTAATTGCTGGAGGCTTACACACTGGGGATGATATTCCTTTCTGGGTTCGAGCTGCTGCGGCAATTGCCATGGGTCTTGGTACTTCTATTGGTGGCTATAAAATCATTAAAACAGTCGGCGGTAAAATTATGAAAATCCGTCCTGTTAATGGCGTTGCAGCGGATTTAGCTTCTGCTACTGTTATTTTCGGTGCGACATTAGTTCACTTACCAGTATCGACAACACACGTTATTTCTTCATCAATCATGGGCGTTGGTTCAGCACAGCGTGTTCGTGGTGTAAACTGGGGAATGGCACGTAAAATTGTGACAACATGGATTATTACAATGCCAATTTCAGCTGTTATGGCATCCGTTATTTACCTTATATTATCTTTATTCTTCTAGATGTTACGGCACTTTCTACTCACAGAAAGTGCCTTTTTTAGTGACAGGCACTCACACAATTCTCACACAATTAGGCGTAGCCCTTTGCAAACTCCAAGTAAAAATCCACGAAGACGGTTGCGTCTAACTCCGTGCCCGCGGAAAGCGCATTGTTTTTTTACACTTTAGGAAAATTGCCGTTTGAGTAGGAGTTTTACTTTGTCACACGACAAAAAGCGACACATCCTTTACACTGGTTTAAAAGGGGGATGCTTTATTATTATGAAAACTTTTTCAGCTTTTATCACTGCACATGCGAAAGCTATCGTTGCAATTTGGGTTGTTATTTTTATCGCAATGGCTGTGTTTGCTATACAGCTTCCGAGCAAACTGCATGGAGATGGCTTTTTTGTTGAAGCTGATCATACCTATGTCACAAATGAACTAGCAAAAACATTCGACTTACCTGCCGAAACTATAATGGTTGTCTTTGACCAAGTAGACAATAAAAAAATCGAAGACACCTTACAAAAACTCAATGACATTCAAGAAATCCATTCAATCCAGTCACCATTGGATGATTCTTCGCTACAAAAGAACGGTATCGCCTATGCCATGGTACATTTTAAAAATAACATTGAAAATTTGCCCGATACAGTAAAAGAAGTTCGCACATTAGTTGAAGAGGATGGCATTAGTATTACAGGTGGACCTGTGATTTCTGAGGATATAAATGAAGCTAGCCAAAAAGACTTGGCTTCTGCTGAAGCAATTGGTTTACCAATCGCTATCGTCGTACTATTACTAGCCTTTGGTACCGTTGTAGCTGCAATTTTGCCAATTATAATTGGTGTCGTTACGGTTGTCACAGCATTCGGACTGTTGACACTACTTAGTGGTAGCGTTAACTTATCTATTTTTGTGTTAAACATTGTGCCAATGCTAGGACTTGCCCTCAGTATTGACTTCGCTCTACTATTTATTAATCGCTATCGCGAAGAACGTGGTCATTCTACAGTTGCCGATGCGATACAAATTGCTATCCAGACAGCTGGCCGTTCAATAATCTTTTCTGCTGTTTGTGTCATGATTGGTCTTGGGGCCATGATTGTTATTGACGTTGAAATTTTCCGCAATATTGCACTAGGCGGCACAATTGTCGTGTTATTCGCAGTGTTGTCAGGTCTCACTTTATTACCTGCTACAATGATGGTGTTGGGAGACCGTCTAAATAAGTGGCGCATAATACGCGTAAAGCCAGGTGGGACAAATCGTTGGCGCAGTTTTGCTGGCTTTGTTATGAAACGACCTGTATCGATTGTCATTGTCGCATTATTGTTACTTGGTATCGGTATGATTCCATTAAAGGATATTAAACTAGCTATACCTCAAGTGGATTCTTTACCAACTAAATATGATGCTCGTGCAGCATACGATAAATTAGATGACACGTTTGGGCTCGGTGATACTTCGATTTTATATTTACTCGCTGAACGTAAAGATGGCTGGGAGGATGAGAAGGCAAGAGAGCTACTGTTTGATATACAAGAACAGCTTCTTGACGATCCACTCGTTGATCAAGTATCAACTATTTATACGGCTTCTAATATAAAATCGCCAGAGGAATTAACAGCATCTTTAGAAATGCCACAAGTTGCAGAACAATTAAAACCACTTATTGATACCTTTTCGAAGGATACACAATTGTTTATCCCTATTACATTAAATGTAGCTGGTTCGTCCTCTGCCGCACAAAAATTTGCAAGAACATGGATGGACAAAGATTTAAACGTCGATTTTAAACTAGGTGGACAAGGTAAATTCAATCAAGAGATTTTCGATGAAATTGCGGATAAAATCGTATTCGCTGTTTTGATTATTATCGTGTCAACGTTCTTTATTTTAATGCTTGCTTTCCGTTCGGTTTTAATTCCTCTCAAAGCAATCATTATGAATATTATTGGGTTATCCTCAGCGTTTGGGATACTCGTATATATATTCCAATATGGACATTTCGGAATAGAGGCTGGCACAATTGTCCTCATCATTCCGGTTATTGTATTTTGCCTTGTATTTGGTTTGAGTATGGACTATGAAGTATTTTTAATATCTCGAATACAAGAGGAATATCAAAAAGGTGCGGATAATACTCGTGCAACAGTAGAGGGACTTACATCTACTAGCCGTATCATTACATCTGCTGCGCTTATTATGATCGTTATTACTGGCGCATTTGCTTTTACCGACGTTATGCCTGTAAAGCAAATCGGTGTTGGTATTGCCATTGCAATCGCGATTGACGCTACAATTATTCGCCTTATGCTTGTCCCAAGTCTTATGAAGCTATTTGGCGACTGGAATTGGTGGCTACCCTTTGCTAAGAAGAAGTAATTTCTACAAACAAAAAACCGAGAATGCTAATTTACAGCGTTCTCGGTTTTTTCGTTTAAAAATATTTACGATACCACTCTCTTGCTGAGTCTACTTCAGGCATTGTAAGCTGGTGACCATAGTTAAACCATGCTGTTGTTACATTAGCGCCTGCACCAGATAATAGCGACTCTAAATCCTCTGATTCCTGTGCTGAACACATTGGATCATTTGTTCCGGCTGCAATAAATACAGGCGTATTAGCTAATGCAGGAAGTTCAATTCCACGTCTCGGCACCATTGGATGATGTAAAATCGCCCCTGCCAATGCATCTTCAAAATGGAATAATAAACTTGCAGCAATGTTTGCCCCATTAGAGTAGCCAAGTGCTACTATGCGTGTACGATCAAAACCGTATTGCTGTGCAGCTGTTGCCAAAAAGCTTTGTAATTCTTGCGTACGGAAAATTAAATCTTCTATATCAAAAACACCTTCAGCTAAACGACGGAAAAACCGAGGCATACCGTTTTCTAATACATTACCGCGTACACTTAAAACATTAGCTGTTGCATCAATTTCTTTTGCAAGGCTAACTAAAGAATGTTCGTCTCCACCTGTACCGTGTAATAACAATAAGGTAGGCTTTGTTTCATCTGTTCCTTTATGAAATATATGTTGCATGAACACATCACCTTTCAATTATCTTGAATCCGAGATAATTGTAGCTTGTGGTAAAATTAAATTCAAACTTTTTGACTTATTAACTTCACGATTTTCGCTATTTGGCTGTTCTTCATTGTTTTTATAGAAATTTTGAATCGTAAAAACTGAAAATAAGCATGCAATTACTAAAACAATAAGTACAACCCCCACCAATTTTTTACCACTCATTACGCGTTTTCCCCCATATTACTTAGTTCTTTTTACGAAAGCCTTCTTCCAATAAATATTCTTTTGCCGCATCATACGTGCCAAAGGCTTCTTCTAGATTATCTCGATGATACACATTCCATGAACGTTGTTCAAAAGCAAGCTCTAATTGATCACCTTCACGATTACGCCAAGTCTCAATAATCGGTTCTTCTTCCTCTTGTTCCTCACCTAAATACGTAATCGCATCTTCAATAATGGTACGTAGCTGTTGCTCATCGTAATCACGAATATTTACTAATCCTTTATCATTTGCCTCATTTTCGTAGCGCAATAAATCCCCTACAAAGACAAAACCATTTCCGTTTGGATGCAATTTTTCAACGACAATCGTTTTTTCAAACAGACTGTCCATAAAATGATAATTCACTCGTTTCATCGAAATTTCTTTTCTCGTTAATTCTGAAAACGATTCAATTATCGCTTGTTTTTGTTCAAATGTTAGCATGTATATGCTCCTTTTCTTTCATTGTAATTACAAGTATAGCTTATTTTCTACACAAATTAACATATAGACATAAAATGCTCATAAAAATAACTTCAATTCATTTCGAAGTTATCTTTATGAGCCACTATGATTATATACATGCGAATTAGCACTGTTTCTTACCATACTTCATTGTTTTTCATATGTGTAATCAACTAGCGGATAATTAAGCTATTCTATCGTCTGTACATTGAATTTTTTACAAAATCTATTACATCTGCAACATACAACTCACGATATGGAACAAATTGCGCAGTGCTTACAGGTCTCACTACCCGTGCACGTTGTCCATCTGGAAAATATTCATATCCTTCAATATTCAGCGTGACGGTTTTTCCTAAAAAGAAATCTTCGGCTTCATCAAGCTTTGCTCGAACAACACCCGAAACTTCCTCATATTGCAACTCAAAAGAATCCCAATTGTCTTCAAAAGGGTACAAATAAACATGACAAAATTCATTATCAATCATTTTTTCGGATACGATACTACATGAAGTCATACCCATTTTCACGACTTCATTAATATCGATTGTTAATCCTAATTCTTCTCTTACTTCTCGTATGCCCGCTTCCACTGTCTCAATGGCTAGTAAGTGACCTGCTGCTGTAATATCAAGCAGTCCTGGATAGTCCTTTTTTTGGGCACTACGAATTTGGAAATAAATATAGTTCTCGTTGACAAGCCAACAGTGAAAAGTCTCATGCCACAAGCCTTTTTCATGTACTTCTGCTCGTGTAGCCGTGCCAATTTGTTCATGCTGCTCATTAAAAACTTTCACAATCTCTTGTTCCATTTTTATTCGACCCCTATACAGACTTCGTAGCCTTTTTCTTTATTGCAATTCGTTTATCATAAATATTCGAAACAATAACCTTTAATACCGCATAAAAAGGAACGGCAATTATAATCCCTATGAAGCCTGCTATATTTCCTGCTGCTAAAATAATTGTAATAACCGTTAACGGATGAATATCGAGAGATTTTCCCATGACATTCGGTGTAATGAAGTTACTATCAATCTGCTGCGCAATAAGCGTAACAACACATACCCAAACAACAAGCATCGGATCCTGAATAACTGCCACAATCACTGCTGGTGCAAGGGCTATCCACGGTCCGATAAACGGTATCATATTCATAAAGAAGGCAAAAATAACGAGCAATAATGAATACTCTAAGCCAATAATTAAATATCCAACATACATAATAAGTGCTAATAAAAAGCTAATTTGCAGTTGACCTTGAATATAACTACGTAATACATCATCAATTTCACTTAACGTCTTTTTTATCCATTCCCGACGTTCACCACTAAAATATTTATAAATGGATGGCGCAAATTTCTCATGATCTTTCAACATAAAGACGAAGAAAAATGGAATTAAAATAGCTAATAAGGAAACTGAAACAATGGACTGTATAAATGATACGAGCCATTTACTTGCAACGACAGCAATACTTTGTACAGAATTAGCAAGATTATCGATAAATTCGGTTATTTGTGGAGGTAAATTATCCTTATTGCTGAACAAGCTGACCACATAATCAGTTGCATCTTGAATGCTTGATCCAATCAACGGTGCATTTTTCGCTAGATTATTAAGCTGTGTAGCTATCGGATTACCAACAACCCACCCAAAGATAACTACCATGGCAATCAGTCCAACAATAATTGTTAATATACTAGCCCATCTTGGCCATTTTCGCTTTTCTAAAAAACGCTGAATCGGCTCTGTCACATAATACAACACGCCACCAAGTAATAACGGCACAAATATCGCTTTTAAAATAATCGCAAGCGGTGAAAAAATCCAATGAATTTCTATAAAATATTTAAGTATTAGTAGAACTAGTAAAGTGCCTACTCCTACTTGAAACCATACTTTCCTCGTCACGTTCTTCACTTCCTTTTATCACAGTTACTGAAAATACTACTTATATATTAACCATTTCGCAAGTATCCTAGTATTTATTACAAACATAAAAAAAGATAACAGACTAAAAAACAACTTATATTGGACAATTTTGTATAAAAACCCTTCCGTGGTCTCCCCAAAAAAAGGCTGGGACATAACATAAAATATTTTAAATGGGCAACGATGTTCATATATTGAGAGCACACTAGTTGATGGTAGCGAAGGCGGTGAATCCTGCGAGACGCACACAGCGTAAGACGTGGGCAATCCGCGCGCTAGCGAGCGTTGAGGCTTACGTGTGTGCCCACTGAAAGCAAACGCCGTAGCGGGCATCAACGGCATAGTAAAAAGTGTTAGATCGATGGCAGTCAATCTAACACTTTTTAACTGATATATGCTAATGTCCTTCTGGAGTAACTATATTAGCTCTAGAAAGATTCTATCGCAATCTATAATTTTGTATCATCCACTGAATTTAAGTAGTTTTCAATATCACCAATTACTGATTCTACACAGCCATCCTCAAATGGTGAAATTAAACCAGCTTCTTTCACAAGCTTCGTAAATGACATAGAGCCTCCTAAGCCACATAAATGGATATAGTCTTTCCAAGCAGCCTCAAACTCTTCACGTGAACGTTTCCAGAATTGGAATGCACAAATTTGCGCTAACGTGTAGTCAATATAATAGAATGGGCTTGCATAAATATGTGCCTGACGTTGCCATATACCACCTGATTCTAAGTAGCTATTGCCATCATAGTCACGATGCGGTAAATATGTTTCCTCGATTTTTTTCCATGCAGCTTTACGCTCAGCAGGTGTCATCGTAGGGTTTTCATAAATAACATGTTGGAATTCATCAACAGCAACACCGTAAGGAAGAAATAGTAAGCCACTGCTTAAATGTGTAAATTTATATTTCTCTGTATCTTCTTTGAAGAATAATTCCATCCAAGGCCATGTGAAGAACTCCATACTCATAGAATGGATTTCACATGATTCATATGTTGGCCATAAATATTCTGGAATGCCAATATCACGGCTTGAGTATACTTGGAAGGCATGTCCAGCCTCATGTGTTAACACATCAATATCACCTGATGTACCGTTAAAGTTTGAGAAAATAAATGGCGAATGATAATTTTCAATAAACGTACAATAGCCGCCACTTTCTTTTCCTTTTTTCGCTACTAAGTCCATTAAGTCATGGTCAATCATAAAGTTGAAAAATTCACCAGTCTCAGATGATAGTTCTTCATACATTTTTTTACCGTTTGCGACAATCCAATCTGCATCACCTTTTGGCGTAGCATTTCCTGTTAAGAAGTTTAGCGCTTCATCATAAAACTTTAAGTCCGAAATGCCGATGCGCTTCGCTTGACGCTCAAATAATTTTGTTGCAACTGGCACGATTAAATCACGCACTTGGTCACGGAATTTTTTCACCATATCCGCATTATAATCAATGCGGTTCATACGAATATAGCCAAGCTCTACATAATTTTTATAGCCTAACTTTACAGCAATCTCATGGCGTACTTTGACAAGCTCATCATACAACCGATCAAATTCCTCTTCATGCTCAGCAAAAAAGCCAAAGCGAGCTTCTGTAGCCGCTTTACGCATTTCACGATCTGTCGATTCTGCATAAGGTCCTAGCTGAGCTAACGTTAATGTTTCCCCATTAAAGTCAATTTGAGCTGAGGCAACTAATTTATTATATTCGGAAACTAGCTTGTTCTCCTTTTGCATTAAATCAATAACTTGCGGAGAGAACCCTTTAATTTGATAGGACGCTAAGTCGAATAACTGTTGGCCCCATTTTTCTTCAAGCTGCTCACGGAATGGTGAAACTATTAATGCTTTATAGTATTCTGTTGTAATCTCTTCAAGCTCTGGGCCTACTTCATCAAAATAGTCACGTTCTTCTTGATAAAACGAATCGTTCGTATCAATCGATGCTCGAATATAAACGAGATTAGCCATTGTCGCAAACTCATTGCTTAATTCATTTAACTTTTCAATTAGCTCGCTTTGCGCCTCAACAGATTGCGCTTCTTTAAATTGCTCAATTAAAGCTAATTGCTGCTCTTTCATTGCTGCCACGTTTGGACGGCTGTATTTATAATCTTTAAACGTTGTCATAGAAGTACCCTCTTTCTGTCGTTTACTCATTATATTTCTATTATATGACAAATATATTAAAGAAAGAAAGTAAATATACCATTAATGTCCTATGATATATGTTTTTAACAATGCAGCTCTTTCACGAATCCTTAACTTCGCTTCTACAGATTTTGGCGTTTTTGCAACAACGACATCCGCCTCTAGCTGAAGCTTATTCGCTAAATACTTTGCTCTTTGCAAATGGAAATCATTCGAGACGATCGTAATATGCTTAGTTCCCTCTGGAAGTAATTCTTTTGAAAATAGTAGGTTTTCATATGTCGATGTGGATTGTTCTTCCACTAAAATTCGTTCAGGGTCAATCCCTTTCTCTTGCAAGTACGACAACATTGCAGAAGCCTCTGTCCTATCCTCATCTGCTCCCTGACCACCTGATACGATTACCTTCACGTGCGGATACTCATTTAGATAAGCTACAGTCTCTTCCAATCTATTTTTTAAAGATAGAGATAATATCCCACCAGGCTTTACTTTTGCCCCAAGCACTATCGCATATTGTTCGGTTCCATCAGCAACTGGCTGTGTCCCTCGTTTCATTTCTTGTCCTAACCATATATAGAGGGCACTACCTATACAAACGACAATTGTGATTCCTCCCACCAACCACTTTTTCAAATGCAACACCCCTTTTTACTTACAACGTCCAGAATATAAAAAGGATGCTTGTACAAATATTGGCTACTGTACAAGCATCTTTATTAACTATCTTATAGTAAAGCGTTGAATCGATTCCTGTAATGCTGAGATTTCGTCTGTTAAATCGTTGGAGGATTCGCTAACAAGTTGTATAGCTCTTTGTTGCTCGTCAACAGATGCTGTTACTTCCTCAGAAGCTGCTGCATTTTTTTCACTGATCATAGCGATACTTTCAATAGACTGCATCATATCATCTTTAGAGCTATTTAAATATGCCACACCTGAAGTCATGTCTCCAATAATTGCTATAATTTTTTCAACAGCTAGTTCAATTTCATTAAATGAAGATTCCATTATTCCAACTGAATTATTTTGCTCTCGAACAATAGCACTTGTTTTTTGCATTTCATCGTTCACTAAATTCGTTTCACTTTCAATTCCACGTAGCGTTGTGCGTACTAAGTCTGTGGCAACGGAAGTTTGGTCTGCTAGCTTTCTCACTTCCTCCGCTACTATTGCAAATCCTTTGCCATGCTCCCCAGCACGTGCCGCTTCAATCGATGCATTTAATGCAAGAAGGTTTGTTTGATCGGAAATCTCATTAATCGTTCCCACAATACCTTCAATTTCTCTTACTTTAACAATTAAGCTATTAAACACTGTTTGTACACTATTAATAAGCGTAGACGATTCCTGTGATGTGTCCTTCAAACTATTTAAATTTACAAGCCCTTCTTCATTGGAATGCTTCATAATTTGAGAAGCATCTAACATTAATTCATTTTTATCATGCAGCCCTACAATTTGCTGAGCAAATGCTATAGCTGTATGATTCGTATCTTCAGCATCTGAAGCTTGTTTAACTGCACCTCTTGAAACTTCGTTAATCGCTTTCACAATTTCATCACCGTACGCATTAGTTTCCTCAGCAACGGCTGTTAAATTAGACGAAGTAGATTGAATTTCAGCGATTGATTCTTCCACATTTGTAATTAATGTCTTCAATTGATCTACCATATCATTAAAGCCCGTGTTTAATTGGCCAATCTCATCTGTACGTTGTAGGTTTTCAATTTCCACCGTTAAATTACCTTGCGCTACTTCACGTACACGAGTCGACAATTTTTTAACAGGCAAAGCCAAATGTCTAGAAACCAATATGACGATAACTGTACCGATAATAATGGCTCCTAATAGTGTCAGTCCAATAACTAATAACAATGAATTAGCTTCCTTATTAAAATCTTGCATATATGTACCCGATGCTATAATCCATCCCCAATGTGGATCTTTTGTAGAGTAAATGATTTTATCGGCTAAAACATCCTGACCTGGAAGTGCAAATTCATATTTTGTAAAGCCCCCACCCTCTAATGCTCGTTCAGTTACATCGCGAATAAAATACGTACCACTACTATCCTGTTCATCCCACAAGTTATCCCCTTCACGAGTAGGATGTGTTGTTAGCGTCCCTTTATCGTCTAACACGTATATATACCCATATTCACCTAAATTACCAGGATAATTAATTGGTCGCTTTCCCTCACTATCCTTTGGACCAAGTAACGCTTCACGTACTTTTTCCTGCGCAACCTCCAATGGGATGTCGCCTTTTTCTACACTTTCATTTGCCAGTTCGATTAATTGCAAAGTAGACTCAACGCTATTTTGAAGGACTTGTTCCCCTAATCCTTCCATCCCATCCTTTGCTTTCCCATAGCTAACTATACCAATGATTAAGCTCGGCACTATTAATAATGCCATTGAAACGATAATTAATTTCCCCTGTATTGAACGTAAAAATTTCATACTTTACACCCCTTTTTACTTCTATCGTTTAATGCATTAATCATATTATGGAATGGTTTTACAGTTTACACAATGGGTAATTCACAATAAATGTGTAGAATATTCAGATTTTCGAGTAAATATGCTAATATACACATTTTTTCGCACAGAAGAAAAACTATCTTTCTACAGGGATACGTTGTGTAGAAAAATAGTTTTTTGATTTTCTTTATAATTTAAATGTATTAATCGCTTCAATTACTTCCTTTGATGTACGTTCCAAAATTTCCACAACTTCATTTAATTCTGAAACCATTGCCACCTGAAGATCCGAAGCTGCTGCTACTTCTTTAGTTCCTAGGGCACTTTGCTGTGCAATACTTTGCATTTGCTCTATTGTCGCTAATATTTCTTCTGAGCCTGCTGACATTTGTTCTATGACTGAAGAGTCATCCTGAATTTTATTATTAACAAGCACTACGGATTGTAAAATTTGAGAAAGGCTCGTACCGATACGTTGCACTGCTACATTACCTGCCTGCACATCCTCCGCACTTCGCGCCATTTCAGAAAGGGCGCGTTCCGTAATATCTTTGAAACTTATTAAATGCTTTTGAATATCATCGGCTGAAGTCTTAGACATTTCAGCTAACTTACGCACCTCGTCAGCTACAACAGCAAAGCCTTTCCCAGCTTCTCCAGCCCGCGCCGCTTCAATAGCTGCATTTAATGCAAGTAAGTTTGTTTGATCAGCGATATTTGTAATAACCTGGACCATATCTTCAATTGATTGAAATTTATTACCCATTTCTTCCACATGTCCTGCTGTACGTAAGACTGAAGATTCTACACTTTGAATTTGTGAAACAACCTCATGGGAATGGGTTACATTCGATTCGACTAATCCTGTCATCGCAGTAGAAGACTCAGCTATTTCCGAAGTTGTATCTGCTAAACGTTGAATGCCAATCGACATTTCGTTCATCGTTAACACAACCTCATTATTATTTTGCTGGTGCTGCTCACTGCCTGTTGCAATTTCGATAATACGGTCTGCAATCTTCAAATTGGATGTTTCAACCTGCTGTGATGTAGCATCTATTTTGCCTACAACATCTTGCAATGCCACAGTACGATGTTGAATAGTTTGGAATGTGTCTTTTAACTTTATAAGTGATTCCTTGAAGGCCAGTGCAAAAACTGTAATTTCATTTTTATTTTTAAAATGAATTTGTTCCACTGCTTTTGTAGCTTCCTCAATATCACCTTGCGCAAAGCTTTCTGCAGCTTCCCCTAAATAACTTAACGGTTTTAATGAACGATTTACATAACGATACACTACGTACATAACAATCGCCGTTAAAATTAACATAATTGCAATAAGAGCTGGTAAAACAGAAGATAATACGGTATTCGTTACGCCGCTTACTTGTGTTGCATCAATGTCTACACCAACAAAGGCAACGATAGTACCTGATGCATCTTTTAACGGTACTGTACCTGATAAATAATCGCCAAAATCACTATGTAATATTGCTGAATAATAACTGCCTGTAGACATTACTTTTTCTATATCTTTATAGTATGTAGAAGATGATTCCGTATTAATAATACCTGCATTTTCTTGATCATCTTTAGGCATTCCATCTACTAAAAATTTTACTTTTTGATCTTCCTTTGGTACGGCAAATGTGTAAGCATAGAGAACGCCATTTTGTTCACGTAATCCATTTAACTCTTCTCTTAACTCCCAGTATAATTTAGACTCCGATGGGCTTTTTGAAAGTGCAATATAATCATCAACATTTAACTGTTTAGCAATGTTTTCTGCCATCGCAACTGCCTGTGTGCCCATCGTTTTATTTACAGATGATTTTGCTGTGTAAATAGTAGTTACTATAAAACCAATCAATAAAGCGACTATTGTCATTAATAACATTAAAATAATTTTATTACTTAACTTATTTGTTCTTGTCATATTATTAGCACTTTCCTTCTTCATTTTACTAGTATACTAATTACTTATTATTACTGAATATTTTATTTTTTCAACTATTTTGACTTTTATACTATGATATTATTACTAACCAAGCAATTAATGCTAGTAATGTAATGAAAAGTGTCGGTATAGTTAGTAAAATACCTATTTTAAAGTACTGCCCCCAACTTATTTTAATACCTTTTTGTGCCAATATATGAAGCCATAATAATGTTGCCAATGAACCAATCGGTGTCATTTTCGGTCCTAGATTCGTACCTATCACATTGGCGTAAATCAATCCTTCTTTAATTGTTCCGCTTGCACTTGTTTCAGCAATAGCCAATGCATCAATCATAACGGTCGGCAAATTATTCATAACTGCAGACAAAATTGCTGCAACAAAGCCCATTGTTAATGTCGCTACAAACAAGCCGTGCTGAACAGTAAGCTCTAACAAATCTGCTAATAAACCTGTAAGACCTACATTTTTCAGACCATAAACAACAACGTACATACCAATTGAAAAAAACACTATGCTCCACGGTGCACCTTTAATAACCCTCTTCGTATCAATGCTTTTGCTTCTCCGTGCCAACGATAAAAAGATAATTGCAACACTACATAAAATAAATGACACTGGAATAGTAAAATACTCACTCGATAAGAAACCTAGTAATAATACTGCGATAACGTACCAAGAAATATTAAATAACTTTTGATCTCGAATCGCGACATTCGGGTGAACTAATGCTTCCATTGAATACTGCTTCGGAATGACTTTTCTAAAAAAAACATATAGCACGAAAATGCTAGCGATTAAAGAAACGATATTAGGCACGACCATATGCACTGCATATTCCATAAAACCTATATTAAAATAATCCGCTGACACGATATTCGTTAAATTACTGATTACTAGTGGTAATGACGTTGTATCTGCAATAAAACCACTCGCAATGATAAACGGAAATACCCTTTGCTCTGTTAAGTTTAACTTTCTTACCATCGCTAAGACGATTGGCGTTAATATTAGTGCTGCACCATCGTTTGCAAATAATGCAGAAACAATCGCACCTAAGCAGGCTATATAGATAAATAGCCGAATCCCACTTCCTCTCGCAAGTCGAGCCATATGCAATGCAGCCCATTCAAAAAATCCGATTTCATCTAAAATGAGGGAAATAATAATAATCCCTATAAACGATAACGTTGCATTCCAAACAATATCGGTAACTGCCACGACATCGTTGATTGTTACGACACCGAGCATTAAGGCAAATGCTGCACCTATACATGCAGACCAGCCGATAGATAATTTACGTGGCTGGACAATTACTAAAAATAACGTCACTAAAAATATAACGATAGCTAAAAAAGTTTGCACAATTCTCCTCCTTAAATCTGCGACATCCGGTAGAACCTTTAACTTGATTCAACCACGGTCTGTATCCATCATGATTTGATTTCATTAATAGCTCTTTACCCCTAAGTTAAAAAAACCAGTAGCAAAGGATTGCTACTGGTCTGACTTATAATAAAAAATTATTCACCTAAATCTGCGTTATGGTAAACGTTTTGTACATCATCTAATTCTTCTAATGCATCAATTAATTTTTCAAATTTCGCTACATCATCACCTGTTAATGCAACTTCTGTTTGAGGTAGCATAGAAAGCTCAGCAACAGTGAATTCTTGAACGCCCGCCGCCTTCAGTGCTTCTTGTGCAGCAAAGAATTGGTCTGGTTCCGCATAAACAATGACTGTCTCATCTTCTTCAAGAATATCACGTGCATCGACATCTGCTTCCATTAAAATTTCAAGAACTTCATCGGCAGTCTTGCCCTCTAAACCAATAACTGCAGTTGAATCAAACATATAAGCTACAGAACCACTTACGCCCATGTTACCGTTGTTTTTACCAAATGCCGCACGTACATCAGAAGCTGTACGGTTAACATTGTTTGTTAAAGCATCAACGATTAGCATTGTTCCAGCTGGTCCGAAACCTTCGTAGCGTAGTTCATCGAAGCTTTCATCGCCGCCACCCTTCGCTTTTTCGATTGCTTTTTCAATAATATGTTTAGGAACACTGTAAGTTTTAGCACGTTCAAGAACAACTTTAAGAGCGCGATTTGATTCAGGATCTGGTTCGCCTGATTTTGCTGCTACATAAATTTCACGACCGAATTTTGCATTCACTCGACTTGTGCTTTGGTCTTTTGACGCCTTCTTTTCTTTAATATTGTTCCACTTACGACCCATTGTTTCCACTCTCTTTCGAAAATAAAGTTTATAAAAATCATAGATGTACAACTGCACATCTGCAAATGGTATTTAAATACTTTTCGTATCTTTACTCTGCAAATAATAACATATTGATGCTTACAAAGCTAGATATACCAATGTCTAACGTAATGTTTTCTGAACAGGTTGTTGCATGAAATATTTTAATTTTAAGGCTCTTAATCGTTCTTACATGTTCATAGCTTTTGCTCTTGCTTAATTTTTTCTAATAAAGCCCGACAGCCTTCTAGCACTAAATCATAAGTTTCCTGAAAATCCTCTGTATAGTATGGATCAGGTACATCCATCCGATGGTCCGTTAAATCTAAAAAACGAAAAATTTTTGGAGAATCGGGATTTCCAAGCATCGTGTAAATGTTACGAATATTATTTTCATCCATTCCAATAATGTAATCGAATTGGTCAAAATCTTGCTTATGTAGTTGTCTACTTTGCATTCCTGTCGTCGAAATACCATATTCTCGCAACTTGTCTTGTGTACCTCGATGTGGAGGCTCGCCAATATGCCAAGAGCTTGTTGCAGCCGAATCTACTTTTATTTTGTCATGCAACTTCTCTTTTTTTATTAAATCTCGCATAACTGCCTCAGCCATTGGAGAGCGACATATATTCCCTAGGCAAACAAAAAGTACATTAATCATGAAAAATGCCCCCTACGACAAAGCACCCAAAATCAACTTGATTCTGAGTGCTGTCCGTATTATTTTTTATCCGCTGCAATTCGTTTATTTAATTCGTCTGTTAAGGCTATAAGCTCGTGTTCAAGATGGAGTGTAAATTCCTCACGCCCTTCTTTTCCTTTGCCTGTTACATAAAACGGCTCACCATAGATGAGATAACCTTTCCCACGCTTAAACACATCGCCAGCATTTCGCGCTCCAACGTAAGCAGCTGGAACAATCTGTGTTTTAGACAGCTGTGCAATCGTTATAGCACCTTGCTTTAAATCAGATCCTTCTGAGTTTCGAGTACCTGATGGGAAAATCCCAACAATCTTCCCTTCCTTCAGCAACTGCGATGGAACTTTAATAACACTTGGTCCTGGATTGTCACGGTCAACTGGAAAGGCGTTTAAATGGTTAATAAGCCAGCCAAGCCCCTTAATATCAAACAATTGCTTTTTCGCCATAAAGTGAATTTCACGAGGCAAGACTGCAACACCTAAGTTTAATATATCCACATACCCTGTATGTGTACATGCAATAATAAACCCACCATCTTTCGGTAAGTTTTGCTCATCATATACACGTGCTTTTGAACCTGATAATTTTAATATCAATTTGACAAGATTTGCCGTAAATTTATACACTGTTTTATTCCTACCTTATTCAATAGTTATTACCATTGTAATCGAAAAGAGTTGTATACTGCAATTGTCCAAGTCAAAACTATTTTATTTAGACCCGACCTACTAGGACATCGACATCAATCGTGATTTCATTTACAGTCACTTCTGCATGCTGCGCCTTATGCCAGCCCATCGGCGTCATTTCAAGCAGTGCAGGAACGAGCACAGAAGCAAGTGGCACCGTATAAGTTATACGCTCTACTGTGACATTTGAAAAACTTTCACGAAAGCGTTCTACAGTTTGCTCATTGGAGTATGTTTCTTTTGCAGAATCAGCATAAAGTTGTGAACGTAATTGTTGCAAATAGCCACTTTGTGGTACCACTTTTACGACACATCCATTTGATGTAAGCAATCGTTTAAATTCTTCATAGTTAGCTGGGGATAAAATATTTAAAATAACATCAAAGCTTGTCTTGGCAAATGGACTCTTTGCTAAGTCACCAACACACCAGATTTGCTTTGGATAATGCCGAGCAGCTGCAAGAATACCCTCTTTTGCAATATCAATACCAATGCCTATCCCTTGTTTTTGCGACAGTATACGGGCTAAATGTGATCCCTCTCCACAGCCTGTATCAAGCACTGTTTTGGCTTCTCCTATTAGTTCTGCTATTTTCTCCTCTAGTGGATCATATAGACCACTATCAATAATCGTTTTACGGGATTCAAAAAGATCTTTACTATATTTAGAAGCTGCACTATGCGTCAGCATATTTACATAACCTTGCTTAGCAATATCAAAGGAATGGTTTGCTGAACATGTAAGCCTCCCTTGATCATAGACCTGCATGGACTCCTGACAAATCGGACAAGCAAATAACCCGATATTTGCATCTATTAACGCTGCTCCTGCAGCACGTTTAGAAAGTGCTCCCATTTAATTCGCCTCCTTTTGTTCAGTAGGTGAGACAATTGCAAAACGCTCCCACTTTCGACTTTTCCATCTAAAGTATACGATAATGGCACGCATCCATTCATCTGCTGAAATAGCTAACCATATCCCTACTAGTCCCCAATCTAAAACAAATACAAATAAATAGCCAAGTGGCAAACTCATGCAGACCATCGATAAAAAGCCGATTTTCACAGGAAATCTTGCATCGCCTGAAGCACGTAATGAATTAATAACTACGATATTCATCGTACGACCTGTTTCTAATAAAATACTTAATGCTAATACAGACCCACCAATGGCTATAATCTCTGCATTATCTGTAAATATGCTCATTAACTGTTTTCTAAAAATCGTCACTACACTTACCATTAGTATTGTAAAAATAAAAGCTGAGCGCACGCTTATCCATAATTGATGATAAGCCTCATCTTTTTTACCCGCGCCTACATAGCGGCCAATAATAATAGCTGTCCCCGTACCGATTGCAACCGCAAACAAATACGTAAACATCGAAATATTCATTGCATATTGTCTTGCTGCAAGCGTTTCAGATCCTATATAAGTTGCATAATAGAGGAAGACAATTTGGCAAAATTGATAAAGCACTTGCTCAAATGCAGACGGTAACCCGATATTTAAAATTTTTCTAACATACTCTTTTGAAAAAGTGAAATAGTATTCGATTTTCACACGTATCTCCATTACCTGATACAACAGCCATGCAAATACAATAACCGCAAGTCCACGACTAATAATGGAGGAAATCGCAGCCCCTTTCACACCCAATTCCGGCAATCCTAAATTACCAAAAATCAAACCGTAGTTTAACACGACGTGAACGACATTCATACCGAGTGATACATACATTGTCTGCTTCGTCCAACCATGTACACGAATAATAGCCGCTAATGCATTAATAATAGCTTGTAAAAAAATAAAACTACCAATTATGACTAAATAACTTTGGGCATATTGTAAGACATCGCCCTTCAAATTCATCATCGTCATTAAATGGCTTGAGCCTAAGAAAAACAGAGCACTCATAATCAGCCCAACAATTAAGTTCATCGTAATTGCCAACGCTGAAATCTTTGTAGCCTCTAATAATCTTTTTGAACCTAAATATTGCGAGACAACTATCGCAGCACCATTGCCTACCACTTCAAGAATTAATATCGCAATATGAATGTATTGATTTGCTGCGCCCACACCTGATACAGCGTTATCCGATAAGGCACTTAACATAAATGTATCGGCTAATCCCATCAACATAAATAAAAAAACTTCTAAAAAAATCGGCCATGTTAAATGAAATAGACTAAATTGGTCTGCCGAATGTTTCTCTCTAATCGCATTTCCCAACAACTTCACTTCTCTCTATATTACATAAAAATCTATTGTATCTTATCACAGATTTACTACTGTAAAGGATAGCTAATACAAAAATATTTTGAATAGCTTACAAAAAAATCCCTCTCACTAACTTACTGTGAAAGGGCGGCCTATTAGCATAAGCAATTTTCTTGTAATTGCTGGCGTTTTTCTGTTGTTAAACCAAACTCTTGCTCTAAAAACACTGTTTTCGAACCATAACGACTATCTATAGCATCGAAGGCAGCTTGCAAATAATCCTCACGTGCTGACATTAATGCATGGAACTGTTGTAACTCTTGGTCATTAAAAGTATTTTGTATTGCCTGTGCCATTCGTTCTACCATAGGGCGTAAATAAATATTCGTATCTAAATAGTCTTGCATAATGGTTTCCTCGGGTACATCTAAAGCGAGCAAAATGAGCGCACCGCCAATTCCCGTTCGATCTTTTCCTACGGCACAGTGATGGACGAGGCCTAAATTATCTGGATTTTGAATTGTAGACATTAATTTTTTAAATGAAGCATTGTTAAATGGCATTTGTGCATAAAAATCGCGGAACATCTCTGGGCTTACAACCTTATAAAAATTGTGGCCGCCGGTATTTGTCGGCATCTCAAATGCGTGGTTGCCTTTTGCAGGAATTTGAATATACTTTGCTCCCTTGAATGTGGGGTTAGGATTATTTTGAGCCTCTTGTTGATCTCGGTAATCGAAAATTGTTTTTACTCCTAGTGCTTCAAAGCGCTCCTTATCCGCCGGTGTCATCTTACCTAGTGCAGCCGAACGATATAGCAATCCATTCTTAACCACTCTGCCATCTCGCGTCTTATAGCCACCCATATCGCGGAAATTTAAGACTGCCTCAAACGGAATAACCTTCATGTCAAACTGTGTCATCCACTACGCCTCCCTTATTTAAGCAATCATTTATAGTTCTATTTTATAGAACAACTGAAGATAATACCAATTATTCACAATGCCTTTTAGTAGAGATTCAAAGTCTATGAATCACCGATTGTCTTGAAGATATCGGAGGTTGAAGACCGTGAAGCCTGTACTTAGCGGACAACAACATTCACAAGCAAAAAAGTGTTAGATTGATTGCAGTCAATCTAACACTTTATCTATTTTGCCCAAATTTTAATGGTTGGCTTTCACCATTTATCCTTATTTAAATAATTCGGGATATACTGCTTTTGCTACCATCTCAACAGCTTCACCAATACGTGGACCTGGACGATTGGAAATATCAGTATCAATATAATTTACTGCTTTATCTTGAATAGCAGTAATTGTATTCCATCCATCACGCCCAAGAATTTCGCCTACTGAGTCTTCTACATAGTTTACTGTTGTTAAAATAACTTGAGGATTTTTCGCGATAACATCTTCCTCAGAAACTTTTACCCATCCTGTTTGATCACCAAATACATTGTTCACATTCGCTGCATCAAGAATCTCTTGTTGGAAAGTACCAGCTGCTGTTGTATAAATATCTGGCTTAGGGCTAATTTCTAAATAAACATTTTTCGGTGTTTCTACAGTTTTTACTTTTGCTTGCACATCCGCAATTTTCGCTTTAATATCTTTGTTTAATTGCTCACCTTTATCTTGAACACCCATCACTTCAGCGATTTGTTGAATATCTCCAAAAACATCTTCAAATGATGCGGCTGATTTAATAACAAATACTTTCACGCCTGCATCTTCAAGACCTTTAAGGGCATCTAGTGTCTCGTCATTACCTGTGTAATAAGCAATTACAACATCTGGCTTTAACGCTACAATTTTCTCGCTATTGAATGTTACGGAATCTGACACTCGTTCGATTTTTTTTGCTTCTTCTGGGTACGTATCATATTCAGTTGCCCCAACTACTTTATCGCCAACACCTAGTGCAAATAGAACTTCAGTGTTACTCGGTTGTAATGACACAACCGTTTTTGGTACTGCATCAAATGCTACTTCTACATCGCGATCATCTGTCACTTTGTAGCCTGTTTGCTCAGCTTGTTGTCCTGTTTTCGATGTATCGTCCTTTTTAGTTTCATTTGCTGTGCCGCAACCTGCCAATACAAGTGCTAACATTAACACTGTAAGCCATTGGAATTTAAATAGTTTCTTCACTTTACACATTCTCCTTCTTTTTCTTCATCGGATATGATTTGCTTATAAACGGTATTTCAGCAATACCAGCTTGTTGATTCATGTATACAGCCATTACAAAAAATACATTAGCTAATAATCCTAAGTAGTCGAAAAGGATGGCTGGTACTTCTCTTTCCTCAGAAACTTTATGTAGAACACGGTATGATTTTTTTGCCTCACTACGACATAAATGAAGCGCAGTTGCAGCCCCCGTACCTTGTGGTAAAACAAAGTTTTGGATTTCTTCCTTTACATGCCCCACATAAAAATCATAGCGCTCACTAAGCCATAACAAATCTTCTTCCGTTACCGCTAATTTGCCACGTACTGAGCCATTTACATGGTAGGCCATTGGTAAAATAGTCAATAAATCTGTCGCCACTACTTCAACTTTTTCAGCTTTTACAGCCGTCAATGCTACACCGACATGAGTTGTTAAACTATCCGTACGAATCTCAAAATCTACTGTAGATATTTTTTCACGCATGAACGGGTAGCAAGAATAACGGGCATCTTTTTTCATACTTAGTCCCTTCTTTCTTTCATGAACAGATTTTGCTTTACAGGTGCATAAAAAAACGCCGCTCCCTAGGGAACGACGAAAATAGCATATATAGTGCCGCCTCACGCGACATTGCCTATGTATTTGCCGTATATCCTCCTAGCTTCCGAAGAGTTTTTATACATTAAATAAAGGTCGGTCTCCTGGCTCGTACAGCTCACTACCCAATGCAGTAGCGATATCATAAAACCTTCCCATCTTGGGTCTTCCCCTTTTCGACAGTGGCATTTTTTATGATTCTTGTACTTACAGTTGCGGAAACAGCTTCGGTTTTACACCGAATTCCCGATTATGCTAAAGTTAGCACCATTATTCTGCAAGAATTATTCACTTGATTAGCAGTTTATCATATATTGATTCGAAAGAGTAGTTGCGAGATTGTGGAATATTCGAATATATTTATACAAAACTTAGCACTATTTCTACATAGTGATCCGCTATTTGTTATTCCAGCCTAAAAATTCTGATTAAAATAGCTAGTTATAAAATTTTTTCAATAGCTTGCTCAATATCTAATTGTGAATCTGTTGGTTCAAAGCGCTCAACTGTATGACCTTGATTATCTACTAAAAATTTCGTAAAGTTCCAACGAATGTTACGTCCATCTAAAAAGCTAGGTGCAATTTGGATAATAGCCTCAGCTAACATCTTTTCCTGCATATTCGCCTTTCCGAATTCACGAAAATCTACTTCATGCTTTAAATAATTGAATAACGGATGTGTCTCTTCTCCATTAACCTGAACTAGTTCAAAAATCGGGAAAGTTACTCCGTAGTTAAGTTGACAAAGTTGAGTTGTCTCAACTCCATCTTCTGGGTTCTGCTGTCCAAACTGATTACATGGGAAACCTAAAACAACGAAATTTTCCTTGTCATATTTATTATACATTTTTTGTAAATCTTCAAATTGATATGTAAAATCACATTGGTTGGCTGTGTTGACGATTAACATTGTCTTTCCACGAAATGTCTCCATTGATAAAATTTCACCATTGGGCTTTTTCACTAAATAATTATAAATCCCCATTTTTTCGACCCGACCCTTTCTTATTTACAAAAATTATACTGTTACTATGCTATATACAGTTGCAGATTTACGTGTTTCCTCTTTATAGATAGTTTCTGGCTCTCGCTTATACTAAAGCTTACGTCAGTATATAAGACCTATCAAAAACTGAATCCATCCTCCTGTTTTCATTATAATCAATAACTTTTCTTTCTTCAAAATAACACACTTGGGCATAAAAATAGTCATCTCGCTATTTTAACGGATGGCTGTTTTATATTTCTTTTTGTATTTTATATCCTGCTCTTCTTCTATTAATCTCTTTGCAATATCCAGTAAGTTTTGATCATTCGTAGCATCAAACAATTTCTTGAAGGAGACAATAATATCATATCGAATACGCGATGGTTGCTTTTCATCGATACATGTTTGGAACCTTTTCGCTAAATACGAAACAATTAAATCCCTTTGAACTTGTCCAGCAAGCCCAATTTGCCAAATTGCTTGAAGAGCATGCCTTGCAGTTACTGTTTTTTCATCATATGTTACGGCCCAAATTTTTAAAAAATCATCCAGAACACGTTCTTCCGGGTCACTTTTTGCTGCTAATGCACATAAAAACTGTGCTGCCCGTGCACGAGCATGTCCATCTGTATATGTAAGGGCTTTAATAAGCTGTTCCCAAACTGCATATGTCCAATCTACTGGTTCTTGCATAATTTTTATCAATCTTCTATACGACTCGTATTCAATCTCACGGTCACGCTCTGTTAAATTACTAAAAAGTTGCAAAATCTCTTTTTCCATGATTTATCCCTACCTTCATTCTTTCAGAACGTTTTCAAATTTTAATTTTTTTATGTTACACTTTACTTAAAAATAACGATAAAAGGAGAGCTTATGAATAGAACTATAACTCGAAAGTTGACTATACGAACTCTAGCGATTATATGCCTACTTATAGCCTTATATTTTATCATTCCTGTCTCCGTGCCAATTATTTTAGCAGGTGTTACAGCTTTTTTATTAGAACCCATTGTTATGTTTTTTAAACGAAAATGGAAAATGTCGCGAAAAATAGCTGTTGCTTTTATATACATAGTAAGTGTTATTTTTATTTCTATTATTTGTTACTTTACTATTACGCAACTAATGTCGCAAATTATTTCCATTTCAAAGCAAGCACCTTACTATATTTCTAAATTATCCGAGATGTGGGGTCATATGCAAGAGAATATTTCAAAATATACAGAAGACTTTCCAACTGAAGTGAGTGCTTCACTTCAAAAAACGACAACCGACTTCATTGAGAAAGTTGAAGAATCTTTTTTAAACTTCTTTAATTATACCAAAGTTACGACCTTCTTTTCACAAATTCCAAGCCTCTTTATAAGTCTTCTTGTTTATATGATCGCCCTATTTCTATTTATGCTAGATTTACCAAAATTAAAACAGTCAACTTACAAATTTTTAAAGCCTACAACTGAAGAGAAATTGAAAATTATTACTAATCGTTTAAAAGATGCATTTTTCGGTTTTATGAAGGCTCAGATTCTTGTTAGCTTTATTATAGCTGGGGTTACACTTGTAGGTTTACTACTTATTCAACCGAAATATGTGATAGTAATGACCATAATTATTTGGATTATTGATGTTATCCCGTTCCTTGGCTCAATTATTATTTTAGCACCTTGGGGAACTTATCACCTCCTGATGGGTAATACAGCGATTGCCATTAAGCTCTTTGTTCTTGCAGCTATTTTATTAATTATTCGCCGAACTGTCGAGCCTAAAGTAATGGGTGCACATATCGGCTTACCCCCTCTGCCAACATTAATCGCGATGTTTATCGGTTTGCAATTGTTTGGCGTCATCGGCTTACTCGTAGGACCATTTGTTATCATCTTCCTCTTCGCCTTAAAAGAAACAGGGGTTATCAAATTCAATTTCAAAATTTAATATAAGATTAGATTGAAAAAAATATACTGCAGTAAGGGATATTCTATTTGATGGGCGTATAAATACCAAAAGGCACTCTCGGTTCTTTTTAAACAGAGGGTGCCTTACATTTTTGTCTATTTACGACTACTAGAATATGAAGTTATAAATTGATTGACTCCGCTTTCTTTAAGAAGTGTTTGATTATTACTGCTCCTTCTACACAAGTAATGTAAGCAGTTGGCGCAATCGTTTTTTCGTGTGATTTAATTGTTTGGACCAAATTCCTTAGTGTCTGTTACAGTTTTTAAAACTGTTATACAGATTTATGTTTATAGATTTTCAAATAAAAATAGCACCCATTATCGTTACTTGATAATGAATGCTATTTTATTTAACTTTTTTGCTATTAAAATCGTCTAACTAATATAGACTTATTGAATACGACCGAAGCCTACTAAATATTGGTTCCACCAATCAAGTGACTCAATGACTACCCCTTTATTTTGAGCATCAATCATTGTGTTATTACCAAGGTAAATACCAACATGCGCTACGCCTGAGCCATAGCTGAAGAATACTAAGTCACCAACACGAGCTTCACTTGCTGAAATTCGTTTTGTTGATAAATATTGTTGTGATGCTGTACGAGGTAATGATACGCCAGCTTGCTTGTAAGACCATTGTACAAGACCTGAGCAGTCAAAGCCTGTTGTAGGATTACTGCCACCCCAAACATATGAACGACCTAGGAATTGCTTCGCTGTAGAAATAGCATCACCTGAAGATGCAGTACCTGAACCAGATCCAACTATGATTGGTTGAGGTTTGCTACCACCGTTATTTTTACCGCTAGTGTTAGTGTTGTTGTTATTGTTGTTGACATGAACTACAGGTGTAGCTGCTTGAAGTGCACGTAAACGAGCTGCTTCTTCTTCCGCTGCCTTACGCTCTGCTTCAAGACGCTCTTCTTCTTGTTTCGTTGCAATTTGTGCCTTTAATGCAAGTGATTTTGCTTGGTTTTCAGCTTTTTTTACTTCCATTTCGCTTTCTTTTTGTTGAAGCTCTTGGAATTGTTTTTGAAGCTCTTTTTGTTTTTCGTCTAATGTTGCTTTTTGTTCTTCTAATTTCGCTTTGTCTGCTTCTTGTTGATTTACTAGCTCTTGGTCAGCATCCATTAATGTTTTTACCGCTACGACACGGTCCATTAAATCTGCAAAGCTCTTCGATTCTAGAACAACGCTTAAGTATACACCCACTGTGTTATCTTGTGCTTGGTATGCAGCCATACGCTCACTTAAAATAGTTGAACGTTGCTCAATACGTTTTTCAGTTTCAACAATACCTGCATCTACTTCTTTTATATCTGCTTGTACTTGGTTAAATACTTTAACTTTTTGATCAATTTCTTGTTGAAGTTGGTCTAACTCTTTTTCTAAACTTTTAACTTCTGCATCAATTTTCGCTTTTTTATCTATCATATGCTGAGACGTTTCTTCAGCGTGTGCTTCAATCGGTTGAACTGTATTAAATAATAGGCCGCCTGCAAGTGCTAATGCTAGCACCATCGACTTACGCCATTTATTACGCTTACCCATGGGTCTTCATTTCCCTTCATCTATCAATTTCGCTCTTTATTTTCCTATGTAAATACATGAACGATCATTTTAAAATCTTATGTTTTTATTAGCCTTTTAAAGTTTAGCATTATTGCCGTAACTTTTATACTATTTCCGACCGTTTTAATAGTTTAGTAAAACTCGAAATATAATTGTAACATTGTAATTAATACGACATTTTTCTACAAAACGTTAATATAACGCTACAAATTACTACAAATTTCTCTAAATAGCACCTTGCGCCTTGGTTATTTGTAATCTTTTTGTAATATAAAAAGGTAGGAGAATCATCCCCTACCTCAAACTGTATCCAAACTCATAGAATTAAACTACTACCATTGATTTCTGCTTCGGGCGAGCGCTTGCCGCTCCAATCAACTGAAAATGTACATTGTGAAAAACACTAGGAAATATGCGATTGACGACTTTAATTGCTTAACAAAATTGCATTGCAGCCAATGCCTACTAAATGACAAAATACAGTAATAGTGAATTTCTTTATACTTTTAATCAGCACTTTGTAGTGTCTTCTCCTACCTCATTGAGCGTAGCGCTTGAATAGATAGTCTTACTAATAAAATTGCACATAAGAACAACCCTAGATAAGCGGCAGTATTCAAATACACTGCATACGACTCATGAATGAATTGAGAAATTGCTAGTAGTGCGACCGAGATAATACCAAATGTAATGCCGACAAGTAATAAAACAAAACGTGCAAATAGCTGGGTAATGAAACGTGAGTTATGGTCATCTGAAAAAATATCATGATGCAATATAATTTTTCCGCTTTCTACTCTTTGAATAAGCTGATCGATACGTCTTGGCATTTTTCGTAAAGTAGGAATCAGCATCGACAGTTCTTCCTGCACTCGATCTTTTGTCGCCATCGGTTCTTTAAATGGTCTTAAAAATGCAGCTCTCATATAAGATGCGGAAAAATCTTTAGCTTCTGTAAAAATATCAAATTGCGAATCAATTACACGTAATGTCCCATCTAATGTTACTAATGATCGAAGCGCTAAACCAACAGAAGGATAAAACGCAAGGCCAAAATCCCGTACGACAGTAAACAACGAATGTATCAATTCTTCAGTTGGAATACGATCTACATAGGATATTTTGAGTAATATTTGGTCCATTGCCTGTTCTACCCTACCACGATCCGCATAGTCCTTATTTTCTACTAGCAACATTAAGCCATCGTATAAAATACTGGAATCATTTTGTTGAATACCTAATAAAAATAACTTTAATCCCTCTTGTTGAGTAGCTCCTAAGCGTCCCACCGCTCCGAAATCGAGGAGAATTGGTCCCCCATCTGTCTCATCAATATAAATATTTCCTGGGTGCGGATCTGCATGAAATATTCCTGAAAATAACATTTGTTCAAAAAAGGAATACAAAATTGTTCGTGCAAATTGTCTGCGATCAATATTCAATCGTCTAAATTCAGATGAACCCTCAGCCACACTTTTACCACGAACGTATTCCATTACAATGATGTCTTCATCGCAAAACTCTGTATATATTTTAGGTATACGTACTTTATATTCACTTTTGGCAAGAGCATTCGTTACCTGTAAAGTATTGCGTACTTCAATATCTAAATGAATTTCTTCCCTTAAGCCATCTGCAAATGCTCCCGCTAATTCTCGGAAGCCTAAAGACTCTGCCCAAGTAGACTTGTTTGCAAACCAATTTGCAAATTCCTCTAAAATATCAAGATCATCACGCATAATTCCTTTTACTTCTGGACGCAATAGCTTGACTACGACTTCTTCATAGTTTTTCAGTCGTGCCTTATGTACTTGTCCAATAGAAGCTGCTGCCAATGGCTCCATTTGAAAGTTTGTAAATACATCATCTACAGACATTGGAAGGGATTCCTCTAAAATCTTTGTAACTTGCTCTTGAGGTAAAGGCTTTACACTTTGCTGTAAATGTTTCAACTCATCTATAATAATAGGAGAAAATAATTCTTTGCGCGTTGAAAGTACTTGCCCGAATTTAATGAATATCCCGCCACATTGCTCCAAAGTTGTACGTAATGCAACAGCAAGCTCCTTCTCATTTTCCCGCTGCCTTGCATATTTAATCGTTTGCACTATACCATTTGTTACTGCTATTTTTAGCACCTGACGCAATCTCTTCTGCTGACGCCAGTAGCTGCGCAATCTCAACAATATTGATTTTTGCCCATTACGGCGCTCTCCACCTTTAATCCCTATTGGATCAAACAGTTCGAATACGAGATAGAGTAGCATCGAGATAAGCAACATACTACCTATCCAAATAAGCGTACTTACCTCGGTAACGGTTTGCATCATCGACTCCGATAAAAAATCTCGATGACGCAAATAGGAGTACCAATAAACAAAGGACGTAAGCGTAACACTAATAACAACAGACAGTACTCTTCGTACAAAGTTAATATTTGAGCCTATTAAACGACCACTAACAAAATAAATAATTCCTGCAACAAATATAATTTGAATAAGTAACTTCAAGTAAATCAACAAGCGCCACCTCCCGTTGTTTTTCCTAATACTGCTAGTATACCAAATTCATGTACTAACTTTCTTTTCCGAACTACTAGGGACAGCAAGATAAGTTGAAGGCAGTTCCACTATTTTCTTTTACGCATAATAGGACTTCTTATAACGTAAAAATCCACTTCGCTTTCCGCTGACTTTTCGTAAGCCGCAGAAATCTCCATGGATTTTCACTGACAATATTCAGAATTGTTTCGGTGCCTGGCACTTTTTTTTAATTCGTAGAAAGCACTTGCGCCCAATCAATCGTGCCATTTTTTACTTGATCGCGCTTCTCTTTATCCATTAAGTCGTTAGGACGACCACCTTTTGGCCAGTCTTTATCATGGTTGGCCCATTCAGGACGATCCTGCGATAAAATGTAGGCAGCTAAGTCAGCAGCATCTTGATCAGATAATGTTCCACCAGCTCCAACAGGCATATTATTTTTAATGTAGCCAGCCATTTTGGACATACGCGCCATTCCCGCACCATCATTAAAGGAATTATCGCCCCATAATGCTGGACCTGTGTTAGCGCCAGTACCAGAGCCATCTGCAGCATGACAAGCAATACAAGATTGTCCGTATAATTCTTCGCCGTTTGCTACATCTGGAACAGGTATGTTTTTCATATTACTTGTACCTGCCCATTCACGCTCTGCTCCAATCGGTACTCCTTGTGAAATATAAGCAAAGTAGGCAACCATAGCTTCAAGTTCGTCACTGTTCATTTCAAACTTTTTGCCGTTCATACTTCTTACCATACAGCCATTTATGCGTTCTTCAATCGTCACAATTCCTCCAGAACGAGCGATATATTGTGGATAGTTAGCCATAACGCCAACTAAAGAAGAGGCTTGTTCATCATAGCCTGCACCTGCATGACAGCTTGTGCAAGATAACTGATTTCCTACATATTCATCCGCAGCAACGTGCGTATTATTTACAAGCTCATAACCAAATAAAATAGCTTCTTTCATCGGTCCATCAGGTACTTCTTCGATACTCGGTGGAGCGTAGACTACCTTTTGAGAAGCTGCCGTTGTTGGAATTTTTGTCTGTACTGCTGCTTCTTGCATCTCACCATTTGCATCACCTAAAATTTTGTCACTAATCACTGCCCCAACAAAAAGTGTAGCGGCTAATAAGACTGTTCCCGCTATACCAGTAGCCATTTTCTTCATTACCAATACCCCCTTTGAATGTTAATTTTATTCTAGCAAGATAATATATGGCACGATGTGACTTTTCTCACACTTCACAGGAATAGAACCATAAAGACGATAAAAATGGAATTATTATACATAATATTTTGTTCTATAACAATAGAAACAATCCTTAATACCTCTTGAAGTACCTAATTTTTTCTGCTAAAAACTGTGCTGTCTACATAGCAAAACCCACTGTTTTCGATAAGAAAACAACAAAAATAGTATGCCAAGAACACTTGGCATACTATAGTCTCCTATATTGTAAAAACCCACTTTGCTTTCTGTCGGGCACAAGCCGCAACCCTTGCGACGCTTGGTCTATTGCGTCTTACATCTTATGTTGTTCCCGCTGGAGTCTACGTGATTTCTACTTACATACTCACAAGTTAATAATCTGAAAATTCAAAATTGTTTCGGTGCCTGACACTTACTTAGTATTTACATTCGCCATCAGCACAGGTAGCGTCTCCATGACCAACTAGATTGAAAGTTGGTTTAATGCCTGCAATTTCTGCTGCTTGATGCAATGTACGCACGAACACTTCATTTGGCTCAGCACCTTTAATGCCGTAACGATTTTCAAAGACGAAGAACGGTACGCTTTGTACGCCAATCTGTTGTGCATCATAGCGATCTTTATCCAACTCTTCCATAAAATCGTTTGGATTAGTCAGCACTTCTTTTGCTGTAGCAACATTCAAGTTTAATTCTTTAATAACTGCTAGTAAAACAGCCTCATCATTTAAATCTTTACCTTCTATTAAATAAGCAGCCATTAAAGCCTCCGTATAAGCCGCTTCTTTACCAAATTGTTTCGTCCATTTTGCTAGTCGATGGGCGTTTTCAGTATGCACTTTTTTCATCTCAGCAAAATTATATGCTAGATTAACTTCTTTCGCTCGGTCTATTATACCCTCAGTCATTTGCTGGGCTTCTTCAAACGTTACTTTTTGGTGTGCCATGAAATATTCATAATAATTTTGACCAACCTCTTTGGATGCGCCCGGATCAATTTGGTAAGATTTATATTCTATGTCTACTTGATTTGTATAGCCTGCCTTTTTTATTGCGTGCTCTAATTCTTTTTTCCCGATATAACAAAATGGACATGAGAAATCTGAAAACACTTCAATTTTCATAGTATCCCTCCTATAAAATATCCATCCAAATTTTCACTGCAGTAGCTAAAATCAGGACAGCCAATACTCCTTGTAATACTTTCGTATCCAAACTCTTACCTGCCTTTGCCCCCAATGGTGCTGCTATTAAACTAGCTACAATCATTATAGCCGCAGGGTAATAATCGACTTGACCCGTTATCAGTTTTCCTGTTGTCCCCCCAACGGAGGAGATCAACGTAATGGCTAAACTTGTAGCAATCGTCATACGTGTTGGAATTCTTAGTACAACAAGCATTATCGGTACAAGAAGGAATCCACCAGCTGCCCCCACAATGCCAGAACCAATACCGACGATAAATGCTAAAATAGCTGCTACTGACTTATTAAATGTAACCTCATTCATCGGCTTCTCATCAATTTGTTTTTTAGGAATAAACATCATAATTGCAGCAATGAGTGCCAATATTCCATATACAATGTTGACTCCCGCCTCCGATAAATATCGCGAACCAAAGCTACCTATAAAGCTACCAACTAAAATGGCTCCTCCCATATAAATAATAAGCGATTTATTTAAGTAGCCACCTTTACGATATGCCCATACACCCGCAATCGAAGCAAACAAAACTTCTACAGCACTAATACCCGATACCTCATGCGCTGTAAATGCCGTAAATCCGAGTAAGGAGGGAATATACAGAAGCATAGGATATTTAATAATTGCTCCTCCAATTCCTAGCATACCTGATACAAAAGAACCTACAAAGCCAATTATAAATATTGTAATTACCCACGATATAGCCATTCAGTTTTCCTTCTTTCAAGTCTTTTACACCTTGTCCTCTATTAATTACGAGGCATATCAAGGCAAATATCCCAATGAATTTTAGAATGAAGATGAAAGGTGAGTGTCCTCATTTGAACACTCACCCCGCATTACGCTTTTTGAATAAAGAATGTAATGACGCCAGCTTCTTCCGATTTATCTAAAATCGTGTGACCTCCCGCATTAGCCCATGCAGGAATATCCGCTAAAGCTCCTTTATCCGTAACTTGTACTTCTAAAACCTCACCTGATTTCAGTGTATCAATAGCCTTTTTCGTTTTCACGATAGGCATTGGGCAAGATAAGCCCTTTGCATCTAATTGTAAGTTCGCGTTCATGTTAATCTCCTTTTAAATTGTGTGAGAATTGTGTGGGTGCCTGGCACTCTATCTAACTGCGCAGCGGTTCGGCCCGATTTCCATTTCTGTTTGTTCCTCTAATGCCGGTGTTACTTTCCCCATATTCACTTGGCGAATTTCCTGATATGCATTTGGTTGTGGCGGTAAATTATTTGTTACAATGTTGCGGAATGTCTCATCATCGTCAATATTTAAACCGTGATTTTCTGCAAATAACTCCCCTAGACGCTTCGCAACAGTACCATCCTCATTTAATTCATCAATAATCATAAAATGGGCAGGTAACACAACTAAATCATCCGATAATTCACGGTAGCGCTTATAAAGCGTTTCTCGTAAATCACCAACCCAGTCTTCTGCAAGTCCTGCTAAATCAGGGCGACCAATCGAATCGATAAATAAAATGTCACCCGTTAATAAATATTTGCTATCTACAACAAACGATGTCGAGCCAATCGTATGACCTGGTGAATAAAGTGCACCTACATCAATTTTCGATGCACCAATTTGCACAGTAGTGCCATCTATTAATGGCGTATAATCAAATACGACCTCTTCTGCATCCTTCGGAGGTAAGTAATAGGCAGCGCCTGTTGCAGCTGCTATATGACGACCACCTGAAATATGATCAGCGTGTAAGTGCGTATCAAAGACATGTTTAATGTTTACGTTTTTTTCTTTTGCAAAGTTTGTAAATACATCTGTGAAACGAACAGCATCAATAATTGCTGCTTCACCTTCCGAAATAACCATATATGATAGGCATCCTTTACCTAAACGGACGAACTGGTATAACTCGCCCCCACCAGTTAAATTGCCTACTTTAATTGGCTCTAAATATTCACTCCACGTTTTCATACCACCCTCTAAATAAGCAACTGAACGTCCAGCTTCTGATAGCATCTCAGCTATCATCATCGATGAACCTTCCTTTGCGCAAACGACTAATACATCTTTATCCGCTGGGATTTTAGGTAAAATTTCTTCAACACCATCCAATAGCGCAAAATACGGAACATTTAGGTACTCAAATTTATGCCCATCAATTTTCCAATCTGCAAATGCATCTGCATTACGTACATCTAAAATAAATAAATCATCATTTTCGATTACTTTTTTCGCTACATCAGAAGCGTTCCATTTTAATAGTGACATCAATATTACCCCCTAAGGTATTATATTACTTATTTTTTTAGCGGAAAGGACATGCCTCTCCGCTTACTTACTTTATTGAGCAAAATCATTTACCCAACGATATAATTGCATTCATTTATTCCTAACCTGAAAAACGCCTCTTATAATCTGTGACCTTTAACTTCCTTCAGTCGAGATTTGAGCACTACTAAATTTTCGTGCATCATGAGCATTCATCTTAAGCAAGTTAAAACGTTAATGATGGTGCTGCATCTTTAGCAAATTCTAAAAATGTAACAGCCCCTCCAACCTCAATACCATCTACGAAATCTTCAATCGTTAAGCCCATGACGTCCATCGTCATCTGACACGCAATAAATTTAACGCCTAATTCCTGTGCCATTTCCACTAATTGCGGAATTGCAGGGACATTCGCTTTTGCAAATCCTTCAGCAAAATGCTCTGCTCCAGCAGGCATCGGTAAAGCATACATCCCTTGCTTATGAATTAAATTTAACCCTTCAAATGTGAAAAAGATTGCTACTTCCTTGTCAGAAGCCGCCGCTGCTGTCGCGATATTGAACACCTTATACGCATCGAAAAGACCACCGTTACTTGCAATAATTGCTACTTTGTTTGACATAATAAATACCTCCAATTTAAATAGTTTTGAATAATTCGCCCGTCCAAGATGTCATACCTGGTAGGACGTTAAATACTTTTGTAAAACCATTTGCCACAAGTTTTTGCGCCGCTAAGTCACTACGCGCTCCTGTACGGCAAATTACATAAATTTCTTGTTCTTTATCTAGTTCAGAAAGTCGCGCTTCAAGCTCACCCATCGGAATCGACTTAGCACCTTCAATATGACCGAAAGCAAACTCCGCTTCCTCACGCACATCAAGAATAAGCCCATCTCTTCCTTGTATTTGCTGCAACTCAATTGTGGATTCAAACGTTTTTTCACCGACTGTATCTTGTGCACATTTACGAATATAATGTTTCAGCACAGCATCTTCATCTATCGTTCCAATATACTGATGCCCAACAGAGTCAGCCCAAGCAGCAATATCCGCTTTCGAACCTTTATCCGTTGCTGATACTTCTAAAATTTGGCCATCTGCTAATTCCGCCATTGCCTTTTTCGTTTTTACGATTGGCATTGGACAAGATAGCCCTTTAGCATCTAGCTGAAAATCTGCTTTAATTGTCATAACTTCCTCCTTATACATACAGGGGTATTATTTTTAATAAAAAAATATAGAGTTGGCCATTGCATAACCTTCACTACACTTTTTACCGAACTTCACCTTCCCACGCAAGCATACCACCAACCATATTTGTCACATCAAAGCCTTGGCTTTCTAAAAATTGAGTAGCTCGACCACTCCGAGCACCTGATCGGCAAACCATAATATATGTTTCATTTTTATTTAACTCATGCATACGAAACTCCAGCAAGCCTAGCGGAATATGAATAACACCAGGTATATGACCTTCCTGCACTTCATCTACTTCACGTACGTCAATTAATTTTAAAGTTTCGCCTTGTGCCAAAGCCTCTTGAACTTCTTTTGCTGCTATTTCTTTCACGATTGTTACCTCCTAATAAGCGCTCATGCCACCACGGACATTAGTTACACGCTCATATCCTAGTTTTTTCAATTGCTTGCACGCCTGACTACTACGCATACCACTTTGACAAATAACAACAACTTCTTTGTCCTTCGGTAATTTATCGAATCCAGAGCCAAGGGGAATATTTTTAAATTGAGGAATGTTTCGACCTTTGTACTCAGCAGGTGTTCGCACATCAATAAATACTTTATCCTTATCATTCAGCATATTTTTTAATTGTGCTGTTGAAATTGACTGCACCCCTTTCGCTGGCTTCATACGCCAAATTAAAAAACCAATAACAATCGCAATAATAATCCATGTTTCCAAGTGTACTACCTCCTATCCACATACTATAAAGGGTATAATGAAATTATCTACTTTTCACAACTAAATCCATCGCTTCTTGGATGGCAGTATTCATTTTCTCTGAATCTCCATCGGCAGTCGTTACACAATCTAACAAGTTTTCACTGACGATAACCCCTATCGTCCGATCAACTGCAGAACGTACGGCGGATAGCTGTGTAATCACATCTTTACAGTTTTGACCTTCTTCCATCATGCGTAAAATTCCCCGCAATTGGCCTTCCATTCGCTTTATACGATTGGCTGTTTTAGCATCGTACGCCATTATGTGCACGTCTCCCTTCAAATTTAGTAATCCATCTTGCTTACGTGCTTTATGATATACCCCTGTAGGTATATTGTCAACACGAAAGATCTAATTATTGTTTTTCTTACTTTTTTACATAAAAAAACTCTGCTACAAGTGCACAAAATGCGGCTTATAACAGAGTTAGTTATTATTTTTTTAGTTTGCTAATTGCATAGCTGGACCAAAGAATTCATAGTGAATCTTTTCATCTTTTACGCCGATTTCATGGAGATTTTTAATTACTACTTCCATAAAGCCGATCGGACCACAAATATAAACGTCCGTATTGTTCGTTACTTGCTCAGCTAATAATTCTTTTGTCAGTAACTTGTCCTCATCAGAATAAAGCGCAGTATACGATGCATTAGGAAGCATGTTTACTTTGTCTTTAATGTCATCACTGAAAGCTACTACATTTTCATTACGCGCACATTGAATGAAATTAACTTCATTTGCTGCATTATCTTTTAATGATTGCAGCATACTGTTTAATGGTGTTACACCAATACCTCCACTAACGAATGTAATTGGCGTTGCACTTTCTTGTAGAACAAATAATCCTGCAGGTACGCTTACATCTACTAAATCTCCAACTTGTAACACATTATGAATGAAGTTAGATACTTTACCATTCGGAGTATGCTCACTTTCACGTTTTACTGAAATACGGTAGCCGTCCTCTGCACTAGCTTGTGAAAGCGTATATTGACGGTTCAATAAATATTCTTCACCAGGTACTTTCACACGAATGCTAATATATTGGCCAGGTTCGTATTCAGGAAGTGGTGAGCCATCTTCATTTACAAAGTAAATAGAAGTAACAAGGTCGCTTTCAACTTCTTTTTTCGCTACTTTTAATGGTTTAAATAAACGCCAGCCACCATTATTTTCAGCTTTTTGATATAGCTCTTCTTCTACTTGAATGAAAACATCAGCAATGACGCCATAAGCTTCAGCCCATGCATTGATAATGTCATCTGTAGCTGCATCACCTAATACTTCTTTAATCGCTTTTAATAAGAACTCACCCACAATTGGGTAATGCTCTGGTAAAATTCCTAAACTACGGTGTTTATGAGCTATTAACATAACTGCCGGTAAAATGGCTTCTAAATTTTCAATATGAACTGCCGCTGCATAAACTGTATTTGCTAGCGCAGTTTGTTGACGACCTTTTTCTTGGTTTGTGTGGTTAAAAATATTTAATAATTCTGGATGAGCTTGAAACAAATTTTTATAGAACGTCTTCGTAATTTCTACCCCATGAACTTCTAATACGGGTACTGTCGCTTTAATAATTTGTACTGTTTCTTGTTTTAACATATCGCATACCATCCTTTCGTGATTACAATATAACGCTTTCATTTCCTTAAAGCAATATCTAAAATACATCTTTAACAAAATGGACATATTTGATGTATTTTAAATACATCTTTTAAAAAAGTAATGTATTACTATAAATTATTGTAGAAATGATATAATTATTATAGTGACAATATAGAAAGTAGGGTGTTCCAATGCGATTAACTTTATACACAGATTACTCCCTTCGGACACTCATTTATCTAGGAGCAAAAGAAGAGGGTCAGCTCTCAACCATTCAAGAAATTTCAGATGCCTATAATATATCAAAAAACCATCTTATGAAAGTGACACACCAATTGGGGCTACTTGGTTACATCGAAACAATTCGAGGCAGAGGTGGCGGCATCCGTTTAGCAATTGACCCTAAATCAATTACTATTGGTGAAATTGTACGCCATACAGAAGAAGATTTTCACCTTGTTGAATGCTTCGACAAAGAAAATAACTTATGTAAAATCGCACCGGAATGTCAATTAAAAGGTGTTCTTTATGAAGCCTTACAAGCATATATGGCTGTCCTTGATCGTTACTCCCTTGATGATTTTTTACATTCAAAGGAAAAATTAATGGCTTTATTATTTGGCAAATAAAAATACCCGCTCAACAATTGTTGGTCGGGTATTTCTTTATAATTAATACTTTACGGTATCTTTTATAGTGCCTTTGAAAATATAATCATGTCCAATGCGCGTATACCATTTTCATAAATCGGCTCTGGATAATTACTGAAAAAATCTTTCTCTATGGCTTCCATACGAAAACCCGATTTTTGATAAAAAGCAATGTTATCGATACTAGAATTGGCTGTGCCTACTATAATATTTTTAAAACATTGCGCTTCACAAACCGCATAAATTTTGTTTAAAACTTCCTTACCGATACCTTTACCTTGAAACGCTGGCACAACAGCTATATTTTTTAATTCTACTGTTGTATCAGACTGTGCAATAAGTAATGCGACACCTGCTAATTTCTCACCACATGTAATTGCGTATAATTCACCGTCATTCATATATTGACGAACGGCAACTTCACTTTCGTCTGCTAGTAATAGATAGGACATATAGCTTTCACGATCACCCTGCACCTTTTCAATAGATGTATGGTATCGAACAAAATCCTTTCGTTCAAAAACATTTAATACACACGGTTGCTTTTCCTTCAGTTCTAACCAAGAATGTTCCTGTGGAAAATCCTTTTCTACCCCAATACGAATAAAAGGCAACTTTTCTTGTGCCTTTTGTGAGCGAATATTGATCTTTCTAGCTCCTGCGAAAACACGTTCAAGTCCTAAATCAAAAAAAGCGATTTCTAAAATTGCCTTTTTCGCTTCCTCATTGTAGCCTTGTCCCCAAAACTCATGACCTAACCAAGATCCAATATGACAGTTTTTATTATCATGATCTATATACATTAGTGCCGTTACACCTATGAGTCGTCCTTCTTCATTGAGCACAACGCGAGGAACAGTTTTCCCCTCTTCCTCGTCTACACATTCACGTTTTATAAAGTTAATCGTATCTTCTACTTTCCCAGCAGGTAACCCAAGAGCATCCCGAACCTGTGGCATTGAAGACAATGCATGCATTGCTTCAGCATATTTAATGTCATGCTTCACTAAAGTTACTGCCATACCCTTTTCTCCTTTTTACGCAATTAAGTTTTACTATACCAAACATGCATTGGATTTTTACCTTCATCCTCTACTGGCATATGAATCATTCGAAACTCGCGTTCTTCATCTATTTTTTGTAAATCTGCATAGACCTCGCTTGAGCGGCTTAAACCTACTGCAATGGCATCAGCTAAAGAGTTTGCAAAATAAGCCTTATCCACTCCGGCCATCGCCATCGCGCCAAAGCACATCGGACAAGGTGCCCCACTTGCATACATCACCGTTCCGCGTAAATCTGTAGAGCCTAGCTTTTCTTGCGCTCGTCTTAAAGCAAGCAGCTCGGCATGGCCCGTACTATCTGGTCGTAGGTGCAGTTCATTTACACCTTCACCAATGATTTCATTATTTTTTACTAAGACAGCCCCAAATGGTTGACCACCTTGTTCTATATTTTGAAGAGCTAGCTCCACTGCTCGCTCCATCCATCGGTTCATATATACTCCCCCTGATAATTAATTATACGTAAGTTGCCACGATACACCGAAGCGATCCTGAATCCAAGCAAACTGTTTCGAGAAACCGTAATTATCCAATGGCATTAACGCTTGACCACCGTCCAATATTTGCTCAACAAGGCTTTCAATTTCTTCCTTCGTCTCACACTCTAAAAAGATTGATATCGCTGGAGTAAATGAAAAGTTATGTTTGATTGGACTGTCATTCAACTTGATTTTCAAACCTTTTAAATCGACTTCTGCCATAGCAACCTGTTGTGTGTTTTCCACATATGTCAAAGTTTCAACCGCTAGTTCTGGAAACCATTGCTTGTATTGCTCCAAGGCATCATGAGCTTGTCCTTGAAACATTAAAAATGTAGTAGCACTTTTCATTTGCTTAATTCTCCTTCATATCTATTAATCCATTCCCCAGGAGTCATTTTCGAAACGAGCTCTCCTATTAAATCATAAGGAATATTTTTTGTACTAGTAAAACGAATACAACTTTTCCCCATATTTAACTTTGTTGGCACTCTCTTGGCGTACTCCTCTTGAAACCAAGACAATAAAGCGTTGTCTGCATAAATGCCCATATGATAAACAGCTATATGTCGCTTCTGCGCTGCCAAGCTAATAAATGGTAAGGGCGTATTAGGTGTTACATGATACCCTTTTGGATATGACGTTAACGGAACTACATAACTTATCATGTCGTAATTCATTGTTTGTTCAAATCCAGCAGGAATATTCGTTGCTATAACGTCCGCAAGCTTGGCAAAACTATCACGCCATTTTTCATCTACCAGTTCAATATATGCTTCCATAACTTCCACCCCACTTTTTAAAAATGTGTCATTGCACGATTTAAAAATATTCCTTAATAGTAGTATGAAGCTTATTTATTAGCAATAGCGTAAGCTCCTTTGTTACAACATTCGACAAAAGTTTTAACAGATAACTACTACATCTGAAAATATTCTTATACTTGGCCTTCCGCTTTCGCTTTTCGATAATGCTCCTTCGTCTTAAAGCCAGCCCTTGTAATTTCACGCATCTCCACTAAACGAGCTAGCTGCGTTTCTTGCTTTTTCGCACTATAAATGTAGTGAGCCCAATCCTTTTGATATCCTGGCGTTAATGCATCGTAAAAGGCTAAATCAATTGGATGTTCTGCAAGTTCATCTCGCAATAAAGGAACCATACTTTCATAGTCACTTACACATTGACTACTTGCTGTTTTTTTCTTTCCTCTTCCCTTTGCATCCCGTTTAATGCATACAATGGAAAACGTATCATCCAAAGACATAAGACTTGAAAATTTATAATCGCTACCCGCAATATATTTTGCCTCGTCCACCTGAATTGCTGGGAAAATGTCATCTCGGTGAATATATTCTTTGTATTTTTTATTATTTTTTTCGGATAAACAAAAAATAAATAGCCTTGCTCTGCTAACATGTTCTGTTTAAGTGTGCTTTTTAAATACGTTAACATTTCATCAATTGTAAACACAAAAGAAATGACGCGATCGTAAGGTGCGTGTCCTACATCCGAAATCCCCTCAAATAGCACTTTGTCTGGCAAATTGTGAATTGTAATAGAAAGTCCATCCTTTAATTTGAATTTCTTCTGCATCTTTTCAGCACCCTTTTGCATTTATTTACATTAAATTTATCATAAAAAATTTTAATTTAACTCTAATTGTCCAAAATATATACAAAAAACGCTTGAACATTCTCAAGCGTTTTAGTCTTTCATAAACTTCCTGATTGCATTTTATAATTTCTATAAACCATACCGTTTGTTTTTGTCATTCCGAATTTTTCATAGTATGGTACGAGGTCATCATCACAGCATAAATCGATCATATAAATATTATCGAGTTCTATAAGCATTCGTCTTACTAACTCCTTGCCTATACCTTTATTTTTGTATTGTGGTAATACTTCTAGTAAGGGGATATAGGCAGACAGAACACCATCACTAATTGCGGTAATAAACCCTATCACTTCGTTTGTATTATCATCAATCGCCAAAACTATTTTGCTGCTTTTCTCCAATAAACGTAAATGCGTTTGTAGATTAGGTGGACTCGGCCAGTCTACAAAAAAACCGTTTAACATATCTGAAGAAATACCTTCGAGTGAATTTTTATAAATCATTTTTCTATCAACTCCTAATATTATTTAACTATTAGTTAGCTGCTAGAAATCAAAAGAATAGTAACAAAATGCGACCTCCAGTATTTGTAAATATATAAGTTATTCTATTTACGTCTTCATTCTCCTGCTCATATCGTTACTTTTTTAAAATTCCCCACTTTGGATACGGTTTACTTAATCTTCGATGAAGCAATTAAGCCTTTAACAATCGGAATACCTGTACCAATTAGTACAACTGGCAAGAACCACCAACCTAATCCATCTACCTTTCCTAATGCAACAAGTACAATTTCAAAAGAGATGACTGCAAATAAAATTAAGCAAAGGTTTTTTATTTCATTCAATATTTTACGGCTATTTAAATAAAAGGCCTCGACATTGCTCTCATTTAAACGTGCTGGGTAGTTATGCATATATGGTACTTTTTCAAGAAGTCCTAAAAATATCCACAAAAAAATTCCGATACCCGGTAAAATGAATAGTTCTATTTTCGAACCCCATCGATCCACCTCTCCCGCACCATTAAAATGTGCTGGAATTTCTTCAGGTAAGGTGTTCCATTGAGAAATAATAAATATGATGGATACAATAAATATTCCGCCACCAATTATGTCCAAAATTTTTTCATACTTCGTTTTCGGCAATTTCAAAACCGGTCTATACATTGCTCCACATCCTCGTTTATCGTTAATTGTATTTACGTTACTTCCAACAATTAGGTTTCAAACATTATATAAATCGCGTTTTTCATGATACAATTTAGTTTCTTCTTCATAAGTAAACACATAGTACATAGTGCATAAATTGCCACCTATAAGAGTCCATACTATAACTAAATTCCCTCTTATTTCATTTTTTTCACTATGAATAAACTCATAATGCTTTTTAAAATACATATAATCTGCTATAAATAAGTATATATACATATTTCACTTTTTTGTAACATTTCTACTAAATTACTAGGAAGGGACTTACAATACATGCGATTTACGATTTACAAAAAATTAATTCTCGGTTTTTTTATTGTTATTTTAGTTTTAATTGGCACTATAGCTTTAAACTTTAAGCAGCTTAATTCAGTAAACGGGACTTATCAAGAGTTACTCGAAGAACAGACAAAAAAATCTATTAGCATTCAAGAGCTAAGAGTAATTGCAAAACAGGAAATTGTAAGTATGCGTGGATATCTTTTACTTGGAGATAAACAAAATCGTGATGGTAATAAATCCGCTCGTGAAGAATTTAAAGAAAAATCCGAAAGTTTAATGGCAACATTAGAATCAAAAAAATCAATTGAATTATTAGAATCTGTCAATAAAAGTGAGCAAAACGTTCAGCAATTTGCTGATCGTATGTTTGCTTTAAAGGATGCTGGCGAAACAGAACAATATGAGAAATTAGACAGCTCTCAAGGTCGACTTATTCTTAAACAATTCGACGAGCGTGTTGAAAACCTTGCCAACTATCAAAGTGAAGCTGTAGAAGCAAAAATAGCTACTACCTCAAAAGATATTGATGCTATTAAATTAAACATGATTTCGCTTGGTGTGTTTGCCGTCATCATTAGTCTGATAATTGCCATGATTATGGGAACTATTATTTCTCGACCTATTAAAGGGATGGCAAAAGCAGCGCAAAAAATTGCTGAGGGTGATTTAACAGCTGAACAAATTCGCATTAAAAATCGTGATGAAGTTGGTGATTTAGCCCTTGCCTTCAATCAAATGGCTCAAAATCTAAAAAGTTTAATTACCAATGTTAGTAAAAACACAGCACAAGTAAGTGCTTCAGCTGCTGAATTAACTGCAAGTGCAGATCAAACAATCCAAGCTACTGAACAAATTACATCCGCTATGCAGGAAGTCGCTAGTGGCTCAGAGGCACAAGGGAAAAATGCTACAGAAAGCTCACAAGCTATGAAAAATATGACTAACGGCATTCAGCAATTAGCATCAACAACGGCTGCTGTTTCTGAACTTGCCATTGAAACGAATACTGAGGCAAACAAGGGGAATGAGTCGCTACATCGCGTCATTTCGCAGATGGATACTATTAATACAGCAGTTTTAGAATCTGCTAACGTTGTTAAAAATTTAGGTAACCATTCTGTTGAGATTGGGAATATTATTAGTATTATTACTGACATCGCTGAGCAAACCAATTTACTAGCATTGAACGCTGCTATTGAAGCTGCTCGAGCGGGTGATCATGGTCGAGGCTTTGCAGTCGTAGCTAACGAAGTGAAAAAGTTAGCTGAGCAATCTAAAAAGTCAGCAGAACAAATTTCAGGGTTAATTTCAGAAATCCAACAGGAAACAAACCGTGCTGTTACAGTAATGGATACTGGTACACAAGAGGTTCAAGTTGGTATGCAGGTTGTTAAAGTGGCTGAGGAAGGTTTTTCAAAAATCGTTGACCTTATTGAGCAAGTGTCAAAACAAATACAAGAAGCAACAACTGTTTCTGAGGAAATGTCTTCTAGTGCTGAACAAATCTATGCATCCTTCGATGAAATAGCTACAATTGCACAAACGTCATCTTCTAACCTTCAAAATGTAGCTTCTGCTTCCGAAGAGCAGCTTGCGACAATTGAAGAAGTTGCAGCTTCTGCGGCAACTTTATCGACAATGGCTGAAGAATTGCAAACACAAGTTTCTCGCTTTAAGGTGCAATAGCTAAGCGACTGACCTTACAAAATTCTGAATTGTTTGAGTGCCTGGCACTTTAAACCCACTTCGCTTTCCGCGGGCACATCGTAAGCCGCAGCAGTCGCAAACACGCGACTTGTTGCGTCTTACTTCTTGTGCGTTCCTGCAGGAGTCTAAGTGGGTTTTTTCTTGGTTAAAATATTCAAAATTGTTTGAGTGCCTGACACTTTAGCCTACTTCGCTTTCCGCGGGCGCATCGTAAGCCGCAGCAGTCGCAAACACGCGACTTGTTGCGTCTTACTTCTTGTACGTTCCCGCAGGAGTCTAAGTGGGTTTTTTCTTGGTTAAAATTTTCAAAATTGTTTGAGTGCCTGACACTTTATTATTTCGATCACTGCTGTTTCTTCAGATGGCACCTGTACAGTGGCATGCTGACCTACTGGATGCTCACCAACACAAACACTCGCTAATGCTTTTTCAAACATTGCAGCATCATTTGCATCATTGCCAAACGCGATAAACTGATTTTGTAATACCCCTAATTTCGTTAAACCTGTCCATTTATCAATCCCACTGGGGCTCATATCTAAAATATTTTCAGATGCATGTTCATATAACGAAATTGGTAGCTTTCGTAGCTGTGCCAAAATATTTTGATGGTGCTCACCAGGGAATAATACAATTTTAACAATGTCTTTTAGTTCCTCCAGTACCACTCGTTTTGCAAGCTGTAGTGGATCTAAGTTTTGATAAATCGGATGTGATTCACTACCTGTGTAGGCGTAATCCCAGTCACCATCTACTAAATACGCTAATTGATAGGTTGTTATAATTTGTTTGATTGCTTCTATAATTTCTCCATCAAATGCTGCGATTTCTCTTATATCGCCATTGTTGGCTATAAAAGCTCCGTTTCCCCCAACCATTGGAAACGTGCGCATTGACTCTGGCAATACTGGTAACATATCTCGAATCGGGCGAGCTGAAGCAAAAATAACTTCATGTCCATTCTTTAGACAATCCTCTAATGCAGCCGTTATTCCTGCACTTAAAGGCTGACCTTTAAAACAAATCGTACCATCTAAATCAAATACAAATTTCACCGTTCTACCTACTTTCTATGTATAAAATCCATCCTCATTATCTCATAAATAAATGCCTATATTTTTGAAATACACATTTTAACATTCCATCTTACTAGTACGGTTAAAACTATAGTGATTAAAACTGAAAACAATTAATTTTTAGAATATTGTTGACATACTGACAATATCAACGTATTATAGCTTTCAACAACACATTGTTAAGCAAAGATTGGAAATAGTAAAAATGCCCGTGTACTTGTAGAGAGCCGATGGTTGGTGTAAATCGGTAGGCACACATTTTGAACTCATCCATGAGCTACTCCCTGAACCAAAACGAGTCAGCACAATTCTCCTGCTCCTAAAGCAGTGAGTTGAATGCCGTTTAAAAAGTAAGGGATGTCGGTTTCCACCGTTATTAGGATAGACAGTGATAGCTGTCGATAAGGGGGCTTTTTCTTTAAAGGGAAGGTCAATTAGAGTGGTACCGCGAGCAAATAACTCGTCTCTATATTTTTATATAGAGGCGGGTTTTTTTTATTTTATTACAACAAAAGGAGTGTTTGAAAATGGGAAGAAAAATTTGGGTGTTTGATACAACTTTACGTGATGGCGAACAAGTGCCGGGAGCAAAACTGAACTTATACGAAAAAGTAGAGATTGCACAGCAACTCAAAAAATTAGGCGTCGATATTATCGAAGCTGGTTTCCCGGCTTCTTCACAAGGTGAATTTGATGCGGTAAAAGCTGTGGCACAAAAGGTTGGTAATACGAACGACATTATGATTACAGCTTTAGCACGAGCAGTAAAAGCTGATATTGATTCCGTTTATAACGCTGTAAAATATGCAGAAAACCCAATGATTCATATGGTGCTTGGCACTTCTGATATACATGTTGAAAAGAAATTTAGTAAATCTAAAGACCAAATACTACAAATTGGCGTAGATGCTGTGAAATATGCAAAAACTCTTTTACCACAAGTGCAATATTCAACAGAAGATGCCTCCCGCTCAGATTTTGAGTACCTATGGAAAACAATTGAAGCCGTTATGAAGGCCGGCGCAACAATGATAAATGTGCCTGACACTGTAGGTTTCGCTGAACCAGAGGAATTTGGCGCTATGATTTATAAGCTTAATGACCGTATGAAAAACTTAAACGACAGTGTTTTATTAAGTGTACACTGTCACAATGACCTTGGTATGGCAACAGCTAACACACTTGCAGCCATTAAAAACGGTGCAGACAAAGTGGAATGTACAATTAACGGCATTGGGGAACGTGCCGGAAATGCTGCACTAGAAGAAGTCGTGATGGCACTAAAAACACGTAGTTCTGTTTATAATGCAGAGACGCGCATTAATACAAGAGAAATCATGAACACTTCACGCCTTGTTTCTAGCTTTATGGGCTTAGACGTACAAGTAAACAAAGCCATTACTGGAGACAATGCATTTGCACACTCTTCAGGAATTCATCAAGATGGTCTACTTAAATCTCGCGATGCCTACGAAATCGTTCATCCAGAAGATGTAGGTCTAGATGATATGGAACTTGTCTTAACAGCTCGTTCAGGACGCCATGCCGTAAAAAATGCACTTGAAAAGTTAGGCTTTTCTAATCTTTCTACTGAGGAATTTGAAGGCATTTTCGATGGTTTCCTCAAATTAGCTGATGCGAAAAAAGAAGTTTATGACCATGACTTATATGTGATTGTAGAAAGTTATTATGAAAAGCATGACGCAAATCACGCCAATGCTACTCATTATAGCGAGCAATTTTTTGACATTGAAGATTTACAAGTCGTCAGCAACGCAAGCTTCCCTTCCGCTAGTGTAAAAATTCGCAAAGGTGAAGAAGTATTGAAAGCAAGTGCTGTTGGCTCAGGCCCAATTGATGCATTGTATTCTGCCATTGCAGATATTGTAAAAATTGATGTGAAGCTAGTAGAGTATAATATTAACAGCGTATCACGTGGCAAGGAAGCACTTGGTAAAGTTAAAATAACGATTGAGCATGAGGGCGAAAAATATATCGCAAAAGCTGCAGATACAGATATTTTAAAAGCTAGTGCGCTTGCATACATTAATGCAATCAACAGCATTGTTGTGGCGAAATTAACGCCTGTTATGAACTAACATTTCAAAAGCAATTATAAAAAGCTGTATAACGATAAATGGCATCAAGAATAAACTTCTTGATGCCTTTTGTTTCGTTAATTGGAACTTAGGGCGAGTGACAGGCACTCACACAATTTGAATACGCTACTAGTTGATTTAAAGCGCAGGGTCGACGCCTGCGGGAACATACAAAATATAAGACGCAACAATCCGTGCATTAGCGAGAGTTGCGGCTTACTTTGTGCTCACGATAAACGACCACCCGGAGCAGTAAAAAGTGACAGGCACTCACACAATTTGAATACGCTACTAGTTGATTTAAGCGCAGGGGGCGACGCCTGCGGGAACATACAAAATGTAAGCCGCAACAATCCGCGCACTAGCGAGAGTTGCGGCTTACTTTGTGCTCACGATAAATGACCACCCGGAGCAGTAAAAAGTGACAGGCACTCACACAATTTGAATGCGCCAGAAATCAACGGCTGCTAGTGACTGTCATTAACTAACTTCTGGTATTCTTCTTCAATTAGCCCCACATCAAGTCGTTCAAATAGTGGTGTCACTTCGCCAATGCTTTTCGGTAGCTCCACTTGCTCATACCACATCAATTCTGTTATGCCTAACATGCCTCGAATTTTCTCTGTGGAGAACGGTAAAAATGGCTGCAACACTTGTCCTAAATTTGCAATCATGTAGACGCACGTTGCAAGCGTTTCATGACAATCCGCTATATTCTCCTTCACCTGTAACCACGGTTGCTGCTCGTCAAAATATCGATTGGCCGCACGGATGTAAGCAAAAATTTCTTCTAACGCTTGCTTAAAATGTCCCGCTTCAATCGCCACACCAACATCACTAAACAACTGTATCGTCTGTTTCCTTACAGCCCCATCTACATCGACCTGTGGCACTTGGCTATCAAATGATTTTTCTATAAATTTCAACGTCCGATTGACAAAATTGCCGTAAGCTCCTAGCAATTCTCCATTATGACTATAAATAAATTCTCGCCAAGAAAAATCCGTATCACGATTTTCAGGTGCATTTGTTGTTAAAAAATAACGAATAGAATCTGCATCATAACGACTTAAAATATATGGCACCCAAACCGCCCAATTTAGGCTAGTTGATAATTTTCGTTTTTCTAAAGTCAAATATTCATTGGAGACAATATGTGTTGGTAATGATTTCGCACCAATACCCATCAATATCGCTGGCCAAATAACTGTATGGAATGGAATGTTATCCTTGCCATGCACATAATAAGAAATTGTTTCTTCATTCCATAAATCCTCAATCGCAATATTATGTTGTTTTGCCCATTCCATACTTGCTGTTAAATAACCTGCAACGGCTTCGATCCACACATAAATTTTCTTCCCTTCAAAGCCCGGTACTGGTACATCAATACCGTTTGGCAAATCTCTTGTAACAGCACGGTCAGGAACGCCCTCTGCTAAGTAACGTTCGGTCAAGCCTATTGCATTATCTCGCCAGCGCTTTTCCGCCTTTGCTTCAGCTACAAAAGTTTCTAGCCTTCCTTGAAATTGACTAAAAGTAAAATAAAAATGCTCAGTTTCTCGAATAACAGGCTCATTGCCACAGATTTTACAACGCTTGTCGATTAATTCAAGTGGATCTAAAATTTTCGAACAATTATCGCACTGATCTCCACGTGCCTTTGCCCCACAATTTGGACAAACACCTTCCACAAAGCGGTCAGGTAAAAACTGTTTGTCCGTTTCACAATAAGCCTGCTCAATTTTCTTTTTGTATAAATAATTATTTGCCATCAGCTGTAAAAAAATTGTCTGTACAGCTTCATGGTGATGCTGAGCATCCGTTCTCGTATATAAATCGTAAGTAAATCCTAAATCATGAAAACATTGCGTAAATTCTTGATGATACCGGTCTGCAATCGCACTTGTCGTCGTATTTTCCTGTGCAGCTCGAATCGATATTGGTGTCCCATTACAATCACTACCTGAAACATACAATACTTTGTCACCTTTTTGTCGGTAATATCTAGCCAAAATATCACCTGGTAATAATGCGGCAATATGCCCTAAATGCAATGAGCCATTGGCATATGGCCAAGCTCCTCCAATTACTATTGTCATCCTAAGTTGCTCCCCTCAATTTATTAAATTCTACTCTTAAGCTGTCGCGAAAAAAATCGGACAGCTATCCGCGGCATTCTCTTCATTCAATGGACAATAGAAATATTCCCTAGCATCCATCGTTTTTGAAGATAAAAAAAACGCCCTAATCATGACTGATTAGGACGAGTATACCCGTGTTACCACCTATATTTACAAATAGCTCACACTATTTGCCTCAATCAGTACGTCTTGCATTCATATAAGAGATACTGCCGCTGTTGTAACGAGTGCCCATCTCGTCGTAATCTACTCACAAAAATGCTTTCGGTACGAAGCTCAAAGGTCATTTTCAAAAGGGTTCATTTACCTCATTTCCACCAACAGAGGCTCTCTATTAAATGCTTGTCCAATTTACTTTTCCTTTTCAACGCTTTGTTATAGTTTGGCACTATTTTACTCTTTCCCCTTATGAAATGCAATGTAAACATTTATCTTCGCTTCGAATTAGTGAGAAATAGTAGGTAAATGCTTTGAAATATCATGTAGATTATCTATCACGACATGTGCCTTTTGTAATTCAGAGTCCTGCGCAAAATCAAAGCGTACACCTATGGAAAATAGATGATTATCCAGTGCCGCTTGGATATCAGATGCACGATCTCCGACAACAGCACCGGTTTGAATGTTATTTTCTTCGATGACACTTTTTACTAAATCGGATTTATGACCACTTGGAATAGACTGAATACTATACGTCCCTTCTATATAACGATCTAGCTTATATGTATCTACAATTGCTTGCAAATACTCTTTTTGACCATTGCTCGCTATGTATAAATGATAGTCGTTTGCTAACGTAGCAAGTGCTTGCTCTGCATTCGGATATAATGCGCCTTTGCCATTTATTATCAGCTCAATAAGCTTGTCATGAAATAGGGCATTACTTGCTTCACGGACCTCTAAAGTATGCATAGGACATAAAGTTTCCCATACAACAGGCAATGAAACTCCCATAATTTCACGGTATTGTTCAATCGGTGTGTCCCCTTGCCATAACCCCTTTGTACGTAGCACATCAAAAGTCGCTGTCAGTGCTGGCTCCAATATAAGATTCGTTTGAAATAAAGTACCATCCATATCGAAAATAATTGCTTTTTTCATAATATAACCCCCTTAGTCATTGTTAATCATTGAAAAATTCCATATGCGTTTTTTCGTTTTTATAATACTCTAGGCGATCCTGTAATGTACCTGTATGGAACTCAAATTTATGACCATCTGGATCGGTAAAATAAATGGACTGTTTATCTCGTTCATCTCTTTGTCTGCCCTCTAAAATATTAACCTTATAATGCACAAGCTTGTCATACATTTTCTCAAAATCTTCTTCATCGATAGAAAAAGCAATATGTGTATAGGAGCGATGTATTTCGTTACGTGGAATATCCGCTTCCTCATTTAGTGCAAGCCACAGCCCATTTAAATCGAAATAAGCAGTGCTTCTCCCTTGCACTAATAACTTGGCATCAAAAACATTTTGGTAAAATGCTATTGATTGCTCTAGACTAGACACTGAAAATAAAAAATGGTTAATATTTTGTATAGCCATAGTACATCTCCTTTACCGATTAACTCGCTTATCAGATAGCAACTTCGCAACACGATGGCGAAGTTGCCCTTAAAAGCTTGTTAACTATTTTTTGCCCTTCTTCATGCCTTTCGCAATTTGCTTCCATTTGCGTTGCTCATTCAGCTTTGCCTGCATATTCGTTTTTCGCTCAATAAAAGCAAGCTCCTTTTGCAACTTGAAATAGCTTTGCAAACGTGATTGTTCAAGTGCTCCATCTTTAATAGCTTGTTGCACCGCACAGTGTGGCTCCATATGATGCGTACAATCTCTGTAACGACATGCGGCTGCAAATTCTTCAATATCACGGAAACTAGAAGATAGACTTTCACTTTGATCCCATAATTGCAACTCACGCATTCCTGGGGTATCGATTAAGCAGCCACCACTTGGCAATACAATTAATTCTCGGTGTGTAGTCGTATGGCGCCCTTTGGCATCATCCTCCCGAATACCTGAAACTTTCATAAGCTCTTCTCCACTTAATGCATTCATTAAAGTGGATTTCCCTGCACCCGATGAACCGAGCAGTGCACCTGTCACCCCTTCTGTAAAGAGGTTCTGAATAGCTGTTATGCCTTCGCCTGATCGTGCACTAGTTACAAAAATATCCACACCAAAAGCTACAAGCTCGACTTCCCGTACCATGCTCGAAATATCTTCACATAAATCAGCCTTTGTCAGTACAATTACTGGCTTCGCACCGGAATCCCAAGCGGCTACTAAATAGCGCTCTAAACGACGAATATTAAAATCTGCATTTAAGCTCATTACAAGTAGCACAATATCAACATTTGATGCTACAATTTGTTCCTTTATTTCCTGTCCTGCAACCTTACGAGAAAATACGGACTTTCGGTTAAATAATTTATGAATTATCGCCTTTTCTTCCCCCGCCATTTTCTCGACTAATACCCAATCTCCAACTGCTGGATAGTCCTCTCTTGCTACCGATGTATATGCAAAATGTCCAGCGACTGTAGCTAGCCATTCACCTTCTTCAGCTAGTACACGATATGAATGCTTATGCTCCAAAGTAACTCGGGCAGGTACACAGTTCGCTAACTTTGATTCCTCTTTAAACGCAGTTACTTGCTCTTCAAAATAAGTTGAAAACCCTAATGTTGTTAATTTCAATTGTTATTCCTCCTAAATGTGTCTATCAATTACGCCTCTAAGTGCGAAACAAGCATAAAAAAACCTTGCAACTGCAATTCGGCAGTTACAAGGTTTCACAGGCACGTTTAAGGGAATACACAAATAGCCTTTGTCACATAGTAGTCGTTAACTCTACGGGCAAGGTCAAATCGCATATTTTAGGCGTGTGAAATTGAACAAACCGAATTGCAGTTCGTTAAAAACGGATCTATTCATCATGTCACATCACCTACTTCCAATTTAGATGTTACCAATATATCTAAATTGTTCATAATTGTCAAATAAATTTATTGAAGCATGTACGCCCTTCCTATCTGCATACAATGTACAAGACCACTATTTGCGAAGGAGATGTTGAATTGTCAAAAATTATTTCTATCAGCACATATCAACCACCTTACACATTGCAACAGGCGAACGCAGAGGCGTTAACAAAGGAGCTCTTTTATGAAAAAATTCCAAAGTTAGAGCGTTATTTAAAAGTATTTGATAATGGTGGCATCGATACTCGTCATTTCTGTGTACCCGCTGAGTGGCACCGTAGTGAGCATACTTTCGAAGAACGTAACAATCTGTATATAGAGCTAGCAACACAATATAGCGTTGAAGTCATTCAAGCCTGTTTACAAAATGAATCTTTTTTAGAAGCACCTATTTCCCCTAAAGATATTGATGCTATTATTTTCGTGAGTAGTACGGGCATATCTACACCAAGCATAGATGCTCGTATCATGAATCAACTGCCTTTTTCCGATAGGTTAAAGCGCATACCATTGTGGGGGTTAGGCTGTGCAGGGGGAGCTGCTGGAGTTAGTCGTGCTTATGATTATTGCAAAGCGCATCCTCAAGAAAAGGTACTTGTTGTATGTGTCGAACTTTGTAGCCTAACTTTTCAGCAAAACGATCTTTCTAAAAGTAATTTAATTGGCGCCTCCCTATTCGCTGACGGCGCTGCCTGCATACTCGTTTGTGGAGACGATGTTGCAATTCCAACAAAAAAACCAATTCCTTCAATTGTTTCAACTGGTTCTAAGTGGATGCCCGATTCAGAAAATGTAATGGGCTGGAATATAAAAAACAATGGCCTTCATGTCGTTTTCCAAAAAAGTATTCCATCCATTATTACAAATTGGCTTGGTCCTTTCATTGAACAATTTTTAGTTGAACAACAACTTTACAGTGAGCAGCTTGATCATTTTATTGCACATCCAGGGGGAAAAAAAGTGTTAAAAGCGTATGAGGATACGTTATATCTTGCTGAACAAAAAACCGACATTTCTCGGGAAATATTACGTCAACACGGTAATATGTCTTCTCCTACTGTTTTGTATGTACTAGAGCAGTTTATGTTAAACGAAGGGCAAATAGATGATATTGGGTTGCTAGTCGCCCTCGGTCCAGGCTTCTGTGCAGAGGCTGTATTACTTAAATGGAGGGAGTAATATGCTTTTTTACATTATTTTAATTCTTGTTATTCTACAAAGATTAGCAGAGGTTTTAATAGCAAAACGTCATGAAAAATGGATGTTTGCAAAAGGAGCCTATGAAGTCGGCGCTTCACATTATCCCTATATGGTTGCTATGCATGTTAGCTTTTTTCTATTTTTAATTGTTGAAGTAGTTTCAAATAAAAATGGTCCATCGTCCTTATTCCCGTTATTTTTCTTATTATTCCTTATGGTGCAAGCTTTGCGTATTTGGTGTATCCGTTCATTAGGACCATTTTGGAATACGAAAATACTGATTTTACCTGGCGCAAAAGTTGTACGTAAAGGCCCTTATACATTTATGCGACACCCGAATTATGCCGTTGTTAGCTTGGAGATTCTTCTACTACCAATTATGTTCCAAGCTTATTTCACAGCATTTTGCTTTACGCTCTTAAACATTACAATGCTTTCAGTACGGATTCCTATTGAGGAAAAAGCATTACGTGATGCGACAAACTATAATCATGTATTTAAAAAGGATCTACCACAAAAATAATGTGGTAGATTCTTTTTTACGTAAATCGTAAATAAGGTCGATTTTCATTACAAATTGACTACTTTTTGCTAGCGCGGCTTAACTCACAATCAAGCAGCACTACATTAACTCCACTCCCAATGAAAGGGATCCTCTAGCTTGCCCCACGGCTCTGTAAATTCATCAGTCGTCAATAAGCATGCATCTAGTTCCTTTGTTATTGCTTCTTTGTCTAAATCGATGCCTATAATGACTAGCTGTGTCATACGGTCACCAAATTCCTCATCCCAATCCTCCAAAACCTCTGGGCTTTGTAAAAAAACATCCTTTTGCTGCGCTGTTGGTAATGCCGCTACCCAATAGGAAACAGGTTCAATTTTTGCAGAGGAACCTGCCTGTGACAATAACAACGCTACTTCCTGATGTTTTGCGCTCCAAATAATACCCTTTGCACGCACAATGGATTGAGGCATATTATCACACCACTCAACAAAACGCATCGGATGGAAAGGCATTTTACGCTTATACGTGAATGAAGCAATGCCATACTCCTCTGTCTCCGGTGTATGATTTTCATGCCCAAGTTCTAACTCTTTTAACCAGCCAGCAGATTCTGATACTCGCTCAAAATCAAAACGTCCTGTATTTAAAATTGCACTTGGCTCGATTACACCATTAATTGTACGTATTAGCGTTGCCTCAGGTTGTAATGCACGCAAAATACGTTCTAATCGTTCAAGTTCGTCTTCTGTTACGAGGTCACACTTGTTCAATACTAAAACATCACAAAATTCAATTTGGTCAATCAATAAATCTGCCACATCTCGTTCATCTAATTCACCAACAGCTTCCTTACGCTCTAACAAGCTTTCGCCTGACTGAAAATCATGCCAAAAACGGTGTGCATCGACTACAGTCACCATCGTATCGAGTTGACAAAACTTTGTTAAATCAATTCCAAGCTCCTCATCCAAATAACTGAACGTTTGCGCCACTGGAATAGGTTCACTAATACCCGTCGACTCAATTAAAATATAATCTATATTTCCAAGCTCCGCGAGGCGTTTAACCTCTTGTAATAAATCCTCACGTAACGTGCAACATATACAACCATTGGAAAGCTCTACGAATTTTTCCTCCGTTCGAGAAATACCACTTCCACTTGCAATAAGTTCTGCATCAATATTAATTTCACTCATATCATTGACAATAACAGCCACCCGTATATTTTTCTCATTTTGTAGGACATGATTCATCATCGTTGTTTTACCTGAACCTAAATAACCACTTAAAACTGTCACTGGGATTTTCTTTGTCGTCATATTCCAACCTCCTTAAATCGTAATCATTACTATTTACAAGTTGTAATTTAATCATAGAAAAGCTGATAATGCAATGCTTAACTTTTTGTGTAGCTACATCTTGACAATAGAAAATAAAAATAATATTGTATAAAGCGTAATGATTACTATTTAAAAAGAGGTGATAGGATGCGTGTTCAAATTATTTTAGCCTGTACAGAAACTGGAGATAAAAACTACATTACTTCAAAAAACAAACGAAATAATCCAGAAAGACTGGAGTTAAAAAAATATTCTCCTCGTTTAAAGCGCGTAACGTTACACAGAGAAACAAAATAAAAAAATTCATCGTCAACTAAACAATCCTGTCAAAGGTTTTAAAAGTTCCGCTATGTAAGATAAAAAAATTCGATATTTTGCTTCAATATAGTTTAGAAGTGAGCACTAGTAGTTCGGAGCACCTGCTCAGAACGTAAGGCGCAACAAACTACAAACTTTCGAGTGTTGCGCCTTACGTTGTGCTGAGCGGAAAGCGCCCGCAGTAGCGAAGTAACGATTACAGCAAAAAAAGCGCTAGATTGATTGTAGTCAATCTAACACTTTTTCTCTTCATACTATCCTTATAAACAGCCTGGTTTTACATAGACCTATTCACATTAATCTCCATAGCGAGCTGAGTCAATTGGTGCTCTAAGTCATCTAGGATACGAACTTTCTTCTCTAGTTGCTCCTCAAAATCATTGGATTGCGCTATTATTTTTTGTATCTTAGCATCTAGATTTAAAAGCACCTTCGAATTGACAGACATATTTTCGCCATTTAAGCCTACAGCACTTGTGTTGTTGTTGTTTTTAATATCCATTAACTCAAAGGACAATCTATTTATTTCATTATCTCTTTCTACTAACTCCTTAACTAAATAGTCATGTACATTATTTTCGTCATGTCTCTGTATGGCTTCGACTATAGCATTCATTTTTTCATTCGCTGCTTTTGTAAATGTACTTAGCTGTATTTCAAGACTTTCAATCGCCTGCTTTTCTTCCGCTACATAATTTCTTTTAATAGCGAGCAGTTCATTATTATTAGCGTTTGTAGTTTGCCGTAATTCTTTATTCTCAGAACGTAAATGTTCAATTTCTCTTAATAATGTATCTATCGAGGAAATGTGTTTTTTTCGTTGAATTTCCCTTCTCTGTATATCCTCATTATAAGCCTTTAATTCCTTTTCATTCGTTCTTTTTAATTTCATCCGATCCATCGCAAGCTCTTTATTACGTTTCGTCAATTGAACATTTTCCCGCTCTAGTCTAAGTACGAGTGAATAATAATCGCTATCTCTAAGTCTATTTATTTCATTTTTATATTTAGCAAGTTCTGCTCTTAAAAAAATAATCATTTGCTGGAGCTGTATAGGATCGTTATTTTTAACGCTTTGATTATCCACGTTAGTACCTCCTATCACGTTAGCTTTTCAAATAATCTATTATTTCCTCAAATTGCACTTTATTATCAGCTATTAAATCATCAAGTTCTTTTATGAGATGCAATTCAAACTGTCCAGTTATATTCTCTTCTGGTGCTCTCTTGTCGCCAGATAATAAATAGGAAAGCAGTAAATGCAACGTACTTTTTTCAAGAAATGCAAAGCTATTATCTCCCTCCTTTCTAAAATCCGTGACATTACTAAGTTGATCCTTCATAAAATGACGAACGATTTGTTCTAAACCTGCTTCTAGTTTTTGTTCTTCTATTTCACTCATCTTGATCCTCCTGTACAACGTTAATTCCATTGAGATTAATAGGATTTAGTACGAAGACACCGTCTTGTAGCTCATCACAATATGTAAAGCCCGTTATTGTACCAGCATAGGATAAATTATGGGACCATTTAATTTGGAAATTAGTAAATGAAATCGTCTCGTTTGGTTCAATTGTTGTTTTGCCTATTGGTTTAAGCCAAAATTCTGTATTGTTAGAGCTATCATTTATTCGTTCCCAGCTACCCGCGGTTTTTAAATTTTGACTAAAATGCTCATATACATATCTACCTGAGAAGGAAAACGGGGAATCTTCAGGTAGCTTTATGCACAAATAAGGATTTGTTATTGGTTGATTACCTATATTGCGAATATGATAAGAACCAAGACATAGACTCTCCTGTTCTGAATCATAAGAAATATTAAGAGAAGTCGTGAAATAACTAATAACACTTACATTTTTTTGAAAATTTTGTTCCTCCACTAGCTTTTTTATTTCACGGACATAAAACGTCGTTTGCTCTTTAAGATTCTTTATTTTTTCTTCGACAGAATCTTTATGAGTACTCATAATTAGTGCCCCCTTGCCTATATAATATGTAACAAAAATAAAAAAAGAGAGGATAATCCTCTCTTTAAGGTATGACATATGTTTATGTGTTAGCACTCTTAACCCATAGTTGGGAAAATAACGGAGCATTGCTTTGGACGAACCGTAGACGGGCATGAGAATGGTAAATCTGCTCTTGGCTCGCAGTAATTCGCTAAGAATTCCACAGTAACTGGGAATGTAGATTGAATACTTTGACAAACTGCTACTGTTATTGTCAACGCAGAAAACGTAATTGTTCCAGTACCAGCAGTAAGTGTACCCGTTGTACACACGAAGCAATCTAAATCAGTATAAAGGATTTCTACATCTGTTCCTTGAGGTGCGCATAATGTAACTTGTTCACAACGTGATACCGGAATCTCACTACTTGTTAATACAGCTCCAGTTGGTAAAGTAACAACAATCGTAAGAATGAAGTTCTTTTGAATATTTAAGTGTTGTAGACAAACTGTTGCTCCATCAATAGAAAATTGACGGTTCTCACGATTTAAAATTACGATTGGGTTTGTCGCAGCCGGAGTTACTCTACATGTGACAGTTGCACCTGTTAAAACCGTCGCCGGTGTTACGCCTGGGAAGGTAATTGCACCAGTTGGAGAAATATCAAATGACATTTCCTTTACAATCCAGTCATATACTTTATCGACGTTTATACAAATTAGTTCGCGCGCCTGGGATGGCATATTATCTTGCATCCTTTTGACACCTCCATAAGTTTTTTATCTTTCGTTTGTAGCATATGATTTTTAGCGTTAAGTGCATGGGCTAACAAATAATTTACCATGATAATTATTCAACAAGTGTTATTGCTATTTACTATTAAAGAACACTTTTCTCCCCTTTCGAGTAGGATTAAATGATTTGTAACAGAAAGTGGGGGTTTTTAATAAAATACTAATGGACTGAAAGGGGTGAAATGCAATGGAAGATTCGAAGTTGTACTCCACTCAAGACATTGAAAAATTAAAAGAAAAAATCGATGGCTATAAAGAAACGTTAACAACATTAAAAATGGGTACTTCAATCGAGGATTACTTATTTATGAAAAATGAGTTTGAGGATCTTAAAAAACAAATTGTACATTTAGAAGGACTCACAGAAACAATTGATGGTAAACACAGTATGCAAATTAAAGAATATGAAGAGCAAGTCAAACAGCTTTCTATTCATATTGAATCCCTCAATCAAGCAATTGAGGAAATGAATCAAGAAATTTTAGCCGTATTAAATAAATTAATAACCGTTGAAAACAATATACCAAAAGACAATTTTCCAACAAATGTTGATGAAAGCTCAGTAAAAAGTATAGCCCTTCCTTCAAGAAAACTTTTAGAAAAAATAGAGCAAACTACTGTACAACCACCATTACCTACTACTGAACCAAGTTATAAATTCCTTCAAGATTTGGCTGGTAAAGCTTTTAATATGAACAATGGAGTACCTTTTCCTCCTAATAATAATCCTGTACAAAAACAAGAAGAACGCCATTTTAACCAGCACTACTTTCAATCAATCAATACACACCCAAGTCAGATTTATAACGGTTTATATAGAAACACCACAGCAGAATCAACTTTTCATTTTAAAAATGCAGCAGACACGCAAGGAATCCCAGTAAGCGTTGTAGAAGCAAATAGTTTAACAGCTCCTATAGCAAAAGAGGAGACTACGGAAGCTATTGCTCCTACTGCTACTGATATGAACATAACAGAAGTCTCTGCTCCTCCCACAAATGAATTGAACATAACAGAAGTCCCTACTCCTATCACAAATGACTTGGACATAACAGAAGCTTCTGCTCCTACTACAAATGAATTAGAGATAATCGAAGCCTCTGCACCTAACGCAAATGATTTGGAGATAATAGAAGCCTCTGCTCCTCTCACAAATGAATTAGAGATAACAGAAGCATCTGTTCCTAACGCAAACGACTTGGACATAGCAGAAACCTCCGCTCCTAACGCAAATGACTTGGACATAACAGAAACCTCTACATCTATAGTTCCTACATCTTCAATTATTCAAGCTGAGCCTTCTTCTTTAAGCGTATCGAATGAAAACATAGAACTAGTAAAGGAAGAAAGCATTGCACAAATGGAGTTCAATAACCAAACTGAAGATATAAAAGAAGTAGTGGAGGAAGAAGTGAAGAAAGAAAAAAATTCTTTATTTTTCAATCTATTTCGGAGACGCAATTAGCTTGAGACTTCGGAGGAAAAACAATTCAACGGTATAAAATCAACCATCATTATTCCTATAGGTAAATGTCCAATAGGTATTCAAAAATACATATTGGACTTTTTTACGTCCAATCTTTGAATTCTGCTTTCAAGTGCCTTGAAGAACATTTACACATGATGAACGTGTAATAGTGGCTTTAAAATTTTTTTAAGTAGACAATAGACTAATCTGTATCACTTACAGGCATTTTTCTCTTTTTCTTGTATTGTCAAAATAGCTTTATGTATGTAGTTAATAGCCCTTTTTCTTTATTCTTCTATGAATAGAATAATGAAGAAAGGAGGTGTAAATATGTTCTTAAATAATTCTATGTCTAATAGTGGATGTGGTTGCTCATCTAGATCTGGTAATATGGAATGCCAAAATTTTGGCCCATTTTTAGCGATTGATGCTGCATGTATTCCACCACTACAACCAGTTACTGAAGGTTCCATTATCCCATTCTCTTCTGGGGTTACACCTGTTGTGTTAACTTCTTTAGTAACAGGTTTAATCGCTACACCATCCCTTATTGGATTCGGTACTGCAGTTCCTGGTGTTACGCTCGTTGGAGAAACACTTGATTTGTCTGGCGTAGTAACGGAAGCATTTACGGTACCACGCGCAGGTAATATTACAGGCCTTTCTGCATCATTCTCTACTACGCTTGCCGTTACTCTAGTTGGTAGTACTACAGTTACTGCTACAATCTATCGTGCACCTGCTGGAAGCACGGTTTATACAGCTACAACTGCTACTGTTAATTTAGCTCCGCCATTTACAGGCATTATAGCACTAGGTACTACAGCATTTGGTTCAGGCAGTTTTGCACCTGTTCCAGTGACTGCTGGTGACAAACTAGTTATGGTGTACTCTATTACTACAGCTGGTGTAGCTGTTGCTCAAGTACTTACTGGTACAGCAAGTGCTGGCATTACAATTCAATAAATTAAATTTTTAACGTCCCAGTTTATTCGGCTAAAAATCCACACACATTTGAATAGTCAAAATAAAATAAGGCGACTTTCCTCAGAAGTGAGGATAAGTCGCCTTTTTTATTTATTTTGCAAGAGCATTTTGTATATGAGCAAGATGATGCTTTCCATGCCATGCATACAGAGCGAGTGCTTTTTCAAGCGTCATTAGCCCGTTGTCTGGATGCTGAAAAGCCCGTTGTATTTGCTTATCCGTTAAACTTGTCAGCAAATAAACCCAACGTTCATGTAGACTTTCAAGTAACTTATAGGAAGTGGCAACAGGCATATCAGAATCCGGAAGCACTGCCCAATCCTCTTCATTGTATGGCTTAATAGTCGGTGTATCTTCGGTTAAAGCTAATTTAAAGCGAATAAAACTATTCATGTGACTATCCGCCAGATGATGGACCAGTTGCGTTACAGTCCAACCATTCTCTCGGTAGGATTTCGCTAATGATTGTTCACTTGCTCCACTTAATGCCTCCGCTAATTGCCTTGGCAATAGACGGATATCATCAATCCATTTCTGTACTTGCTGTGCCGTTACTACTTCTGGAAATTGAAATTGTCCAATCGGATATCGTAAATCGTTCATTTAGCTCGCCCCCGTTTCTCTTTCTAATTTCATTATACTACCAATTTAGAAGTTTCATTTCATTTGAATTTAAAATTCTATCGGCGATTGCGTGAGTTTTATCGGCGATTTGGGCACTTCTATCAGCGATTGCTCGACTTTTATCGGCGATTTGAGCATTTCTATCGGCGATTTTCCTATTTCATAACAAATCCAACTAATGATTTCAAAGGATGTATAATTGGAATCTCGAACTCCTTTTCAAATTGTTGTGCCGCTTCGACCATCGATAGCTGGGCAACAGAAATTAGCCGACCTTCGCTCATTATTTCCCGGAAATATTGTATAATTGCATTGTTGTATGCTTGCTTTTTCCCTTGCATAATAAGCTCAAATGTATTGTTTATTACCTTCGCCTGAACGTCTATCGCTTTATCATGGAGCTTAGCATATTGGTAGAGTCTCTCCATCGTTCCATCCACCGTTGCAGGGTTTGTAAAAAGTATTATTTGTGGTTGCGTCACTTCGCACAGTGATTGAAAAAAGGGTTCATCTATTTTAATAATTGGAATAGATAATGACAACTCTTCTTCCTTTAACAACGCAATATAATTTGTACATGTAATTAAAATGGCATCGACATTACAACTTGCTATCCACTCTACTTGCTCCTTCACCTTTAATGACAAACCACCAGTACCCTTTGCCACATGCTGTATAAGTCCCGGATCAACAAAATGCTCAAGCTCTAATTCATGTATGCTATTAAATGCCTGCTCTATGTAGTCTATATTGGAATAGTGTGCGTGCAAACAGCCTATTCTTTTCTTCAAATGCACTCCCCCTAAAGTTTCTTTTCCATTGTTACAATCGGAAGAGAAAAACCATTACGATTTTCTCCTATCGTTTCTTTAGTGATAACATATCCTAACGAGCGGTATAACTCAATATTACGTGGTACATTCATACGGACTTTACATTCACTAATCGTTTTCCCTTGTGCACGTGCATAATTTTCAAGTTCAACTATTAATGCTTTTGCCAAACCTTGCCCTTGCTTTTCTGGAACTACAGATAACCGAAAGAAATAAATGCCTTTATTATTCAACGTAAATCGAACCATTGCTACAGGTTGATCTTCCATATAACTAATAAACGCTTGCTCGCCATTATTGAGCGCCTGTTCAATTGATTCTACCGTTTCACTTAATGCACTGGATGGTGGCATTGCATGTTCATATTCTTTAAAAGCCTGAAGCATTAATTTATGCACTACTTGTGCATCCTTACTATTTGCCAAAATAATTCCCATCTAAGTCACATCCTTTTAATTATAAATACATATTATTGCATTTTTATCCATAAGTAAACCGCATTACCAAAGATAATGCGGTTACTGAATTAATATTTATTCACAAAACGTATTGCTCTACTCATTACAGTGGGTACGACAGACGCATGATTTTCATTCAATGCTTCATAAAATTCAATACTCATTACTTGCATTAGCTCATTGGCCATTTGTCGTCCGTCATCTACCATAAATGTTTCAAGTTCCCCTACACCGATAAATAATTGTTCGTTCACTTGCTTGTGCTCTTCCATAAATACACTTGCCTTATGGAACAATTCATGTTCATTCCACCAGATGGAAGGACTAATAGCTATATAACGTTGGAAACTTTGTTTTTCATTCAATAATTGCCACAACACAAAATAGCCTGCTAAAGAGTGCCCAAATAAAGTTTGATGCTGTTCATTTACATGGAATTGTTGCTGAATTTGTGGCTTTAATTCCTCCTGTAAAAAGCGACTAAAACTCACTGCACCTCCATGCTTATCATATCCATTTCCTTTAAATCTTGCAGGATAGCTATACGTTTCGGCTGGTGCTGTAAAATCATAAAAACGTCGTTCATGCATATCAGCCCCATGTCCTACACCGACGACAATAGCAGGTACGATGCCTGTTTTGGGCGCATTACGACTTTGCAGGCGAATTGCTTCCTTCACCAAATTGAAGTATGACGATCCGTCTAATACATATAAAACTGGAAAGCCGCCTTGAGGTATTTCCCCTTGAGGTACATAGATGTTTATTGTATACGTATAATCAGTAAACTTCGAATTCATTTCATAAGAAATAAAATCTGATACGTTAATTGCTTGTTCTACAGTCATTTATCTTCCTCCTTTAAAACATCATAGCCATAACATACAGGAGTGTTTGTTGCTGGGTCTTCCATAATTCTTGCCGTAATATTGAACACTTTCCGCATGACGTCCGCACATAAAATTTCCTGTGGTGTTCCCGTTTCCACAATAACACCTTGACGCATAGCGATTAAATGATCAGAATATCTTGCTGCATGGTTAATATCATGCAAAACCATAACAATCGTACAGCTGTGTTGTTCATTTAAATTTTTTACGATATCTAAAACCTCTAACTGATGCGCCATATCTAAATAAGTCGTTGGCTCGTCTAACAGCAAAATGCTCGTTTCTTGTGCTAATGCCATTGCTAGCCAAACACGTTGGCGTTGACCTCCAGAAAGTTGTGCAAGCTCTCGGTTGCGATACTCCAATGTATTTGTGACCGTTAAGGCCCATTCAATCATTTCTTCATCTTTTTTCGTTAAGCGATTGACATTATTACGATGTGGATAACGACCGTATGCAATTAGCTCCTCTACCTTCAACTGTCCTGGTGCAATTGGTGTCTGTGATAGGATTGCTAACTTTTTCGCAATTTCTTTCGTCGACAAATTTTGCATATTTTGTTCCTGTAAATAAACCGTTCCCTGTTGTTTCTTTAAAATACGTCCTATTGTTTTTAATAAGGTAGATTTTCCACAACCATTAGGACCGATAATAGTTGTCACTTTTCCCTCTTCTATCGTTAAGTTCAATCCTTCAAATACACGAACATGCTCATAACCTGAAGACAGATTTTCCATTCTAAATGCAGTTTGCACACTACTTCCTCCTATGCTTTTGACTTCACTAGTAAATACAAGAAGTACGGAATACCAATAATTGAAACAACAATACCAACTGCTAGCTCTGAAGGTGCAAAGACAGTTTTACCAATAAAGTCAGCAAACACAAGAAGGCATGCACCTATTAGGGCACTCACCGGCATTACATAACGATGTTGAATACCGACAAGTTGTTTAGCAATATGTGGCGCCATTAATCCAATAAAACCAATACTTCCGGAGACGGATACACAGGCGCTCACTAAGCCTACACTCGCCAATAATAATTTAATTTTCTCTTTTTCTAGCGCTATGCCTAAGCTTGTAATACTGTCTTCTTCCAATTGAAAATAATCGAGTAAATACGATTTACGATATACATAAAAACCTAGCAATAGGAGCCATGGCAACATCGACACGACAAAAATCCAATTGGCATTATAAATAGAACCAGCCATCCAAACTGCTGCCGATTCATAATCTTGCGCATTCATTTTCAACGATAGAAACAGCGATAATGCACCAAATCCACTATTAATAGCAATCCCTGTTAAGATCAGTCGCTGCATATCTAGGTGGCCATTTTTCATGGCAAACGAAAAAATTAAAGCTGCGGCCATCGTACCGCCCACAAAACCGAATATCGGCATGATTAAAATAGATAACCAGCTACTAATATCCGCTGTTACAAGACGGAATTGAAAGAAAAACATAAAAATAACTACTGCTGCACCCGCTCCAGCATTAATACCTAAAATTCCTGGGTCTGCTAAGCCATTTCGTGTAATGCCCTGCAGCACAACCCCTGCCATGCCTAGCCCCACACCAACAAGTGCTGCTATTACAATTCGAGGTAAACGAAATTCAAAAATAACAAGATCATATTTCGGGTTTGGCTCAATACGTAAAAGTGTTTTTAGTACATCTAATACTGACATATCAAAAACGCCATTCGTAATATGGAGATAGCTTGCCCCTAATATAAATAATAGAAGGATAGCGACAGTCGTAATGACTGCACGGGAAGTTTTTTTATGCATGCTTTTCACCTCCGTGCTTACGAACTAAGTATAAGAAGAATGGTACACCGACTAGCGCTGTTAATACACCAATTGGCGTTTCGTATGGATAATTTACATAACGACTGAGCACATCGCACAGTGCTAAGAAAAATGCTCCTATTACCGCTGCACATGGAATAATAAAGCGATAATCAACACCAACAAGGAAACGTGTAATATGTGGAATAACAAGCCCAACAAAAGCTATTTTTCCGACAAGTGCCACCGCTGTACCTGTTAAACATACAACTGCAAGCATACTAACAATTTTTACTGCTTTTGTTTTTTGACCAAGACCTAAGGCAATATCGTCGCCTAATGCGGTGATAGTAATAGCTCTTGCCGATAATAATGCAAGAATAAGGCCTATTAATCCGAAAGGTATTGAAAGCATGAGCATATCATTGTCTACTGTATGTACCTTAGTGTTATACCAAGCACTAACCGTTTGCGACACTTGGAAATACATTGCTATTGCTGTCGCTATACTACTCAAAAATGTCCCTATTACTGTTCCAATAATTGCTAACCGAACTGGGGAAAGCCCATTCCGTATTAGAGAGCCAAACCCGAAAACGATGCCTGCTCCCATAGCAGAGCCGAGCATAGATAGTAAAATCATTTGGTAATTTGGAAGTCCTGGAAAAAATACAAGCGCCAATGTAATGACAAATGCGGAGCCATCATTAACGCCCATCAATGATGGTGATGCTAAATAATTTCGAGTAATACCTTGCATAACCGCCCCGGCTACTGCCAAAAACGCACCTACTAGTAATACGGCGCAAATTCTAGGAATACGACTAGTCCTAACAATTTGATGATCAATATTTCCAGCATCAAATGCCGTAAGTGCTTGCCATACGGTTAAGCTGCTAATATCCTTTGTACCGTACATGACAGAAATTAAAGCCACAATTGCAATTAAGAAAGGTGAAGCTACTAATATAGAAAATGATACTATGTTTGTTTTTTTCAACTGCCACACCTTTTTCTATTTAATCTTTATCTTATAAAAGGCTGGTAATAGCCCGGTGCTTGCACCAATTCTACTACCAGCCTACTTCTTCTATTTAAGTAATTTTTCCGCTGCAACATCTAGGAATTTAACCTTAGACCAAGCAGTACCACCTTGAGCAAGTGGATCAATTGCATTGACGAAAATCTGTTCATTTTTAGCTGCCTTTAAGCTTGCAAAAATCGGATTCTTTTGTAAATCTTCTAATGCTTTCGGAGCATCCGTATTTTCAGATTCCTCAAATTGTAGGAAAATCGAGTCTGGGTCGATCTCGGCTAACGTTTCAAGTGAAAGCTCTGCTTGCGCTTTTGTCGCGTTTAAAATTTCAGGTACTGGAGCACCTAAATCTTCATACAGCACAGGATTTAAGTAAACGCCTGCAGGATAAATATACATTACGCCGCCACGTAAGCGAATAATTAATACTTCCTTGTCCGCTAGTTGCTCTTTTGATTTAACCTGAGCGTCCGCTACTTTGGCTTCATAATCTGCAATAATTTTTTTAGCATCATCTTCTTTGTCAGTAAGCTGTGCAAGAAGTGTTAAGTTTTCTTTCCAATTTGTTGAAATATGAGAGTAAGGAATCATTGTTTGAATTTTATTTAATTTTTCAGCCGTTTCCTCAGGGAATTTTGAAGTACCGATAATAACATCGGGGTCAAGTGCTAAAATTGCCTCCGCATTCGGCTCCATTTTATTTCCTACTAGTGTTGCACCCTCTAATTCCTTTGTAAGATATGATGGAATTTTGCCACCAATATCAAGTACACCAACTGGCTTGATACCAAGCATTGCAGCATCTTCCATTGATTCTAAGCTTGCAGCTACAATGTTTTCCACCTTTGCAGGCAGTTCATACGTTTCACCTAAATATGTAATGCTTTGTGTTTTTGCTTGTTCTGTTTGTGTTTCAGTTGTACTTGTTTCTGCTGCTTCGTTTTTGACAGGTGTGGACTCCTCTTTATCAGTACCACACGCCGCAAGGGATAGTGCTAAAAGTGCAGGTGCACACATTTTGATATATTTATTCACAATGAATCTCTCCTCATTATTTTCATCTACTTACGATAATGATAATCATTTTCATTTATAAGTCAATAGTAATTAGCTATTTAATTGATAGTCATTATCATTTACGATTACTATCCTACCAAAGAGAAAAATAGTTGTGAATGGACAATTTTATTTTCTATATGGACTTTTGCCGAAATTATTTTAAAAAAAGATGCTGATTCATAAGAAAAAAAGTGTTAGATTTACCGCAATCAATCTAACACTTTTTCGCTATACCGGTGTCGTTACTGGCGATTTACGAGTTTTTATCGGCGATTTCTCTCCTCTTACTGGCGATTCACTGGCTTTTACCGGCGATTCTCTCGTCCCCTAAGCTTCTTCCATCATTATTTTTCGATATGCTGATGGAGACATTCCGGTGCATTTTTTAAATACCCTGCTAAAGTAAAAGCTATCAACATAGCCTACACATTCTGCAATTTCAGTTACTGTAGAATCGCAATATCGTAGCAAGTCCTTTGCCCGTCGCATGCGATATTCTGTTAAATAGCTACTAGGATTCATACCTGTGTGCTGTTCAAAAAGATATGCAAATCTTCGACGCTCCAAACCGAATTCCTGTGCAATTTTAGACACTGATAATGGTTTCGAATAATGCTCGTGAATGTATTGTATTACCTGCTCCATCATTTCATTTGCTGTATCAAGAACCTTCATTTTTGCCGAAATTAAAATCGTTTCCACTAAATTCATAAATATCGACTTTGATTTAAATGTTGCCATACTTCCTGGCATTGCATAACTTTCTATTAGCTGTTGTACAAGATTAATAATTTTTGAGTTTTCACCTGTATTGATTAAGAAATGCTGTGTTGCTAATGGATTAATAGCCGCCTCGTCTGCAGGTACATGATAATGGACTACCGCATACTCCCACACTTTATCACCAATCGTATGTATCTCTATTGGCATTTGTGGCCCCGCATGAACAACCATTCCAGGCTCCATGATATAAGGAGTACCATTAAAGCTAAAAGACGCACTGCCTGCCAGTGGAAAGACTAAACCACATTTTCCTGGCGCTGTTGTACGCCCGATATCCTTTCGATCTGGTTCCATTTTATTCGTAAAAATATCAACAAAATTTACAGTTGCCTGTGCATAATAATCAATCATTTGATTTATATTTATTTCCATTCCATCTCACCTATAACATTTTGGATTTGTAAAAAATGATGCAAGTCATGTTCTACTAGGCCACAAAAATAACTGTAAAGTGTAAGCTCAGAGTGCCCTATTTTAAAGCTCTGCTGCCACAATTCATCTGGTAAAAGCGCAAGGGCATCTAACAGTAAACACCTATTATTCAGTAACGCTTGTAATGTTTGCTCCATACTTAGTAAACGACTACTACTCGCTGCTTCAGCATTCATCTGTTCCACATCGGGCCCCTTAGGTAACTGCTCTTTTGAAAATAGAAATGGAATGCGCTTATGCAATACAAATTCATCCCACGGAATTAAATGTCCAATCACTTCGGCAACTGTCCACTTCCCCTGTTGTATTGGTGAACGCCACTGCTTGTCCGAAACATGCGAAAGTTGCTCTAGCCACAGTATAGATTTTTCATAATGCATAAGTATTTGCTTCTTTTCTGGATGCAATTTTGTCAGCCCCTTTAGCTATACTGATGTTACAAATACTAGTTTTGGCCAAATATTTTGCCATCGTTTGTTATGTATCCTCTTTTGATAAATGTCATGCAATTGAGTCTTTTCATCAAAATAAGGTGTAGGCGCAACAATACCCGACAGCAATTGTTGTATGCCATAAGGTGCTGCAATTTCTAGTGCACCTTGTGTAAGCCTTACGCCAATCGCTGTAGGTATTTCAGGAAAATGCGCAATGCCATCAACGGAAGATTGATACGGATTACTATTGTTTACGACATGCATTCTAGCTTGATTTTTCACAGACCACGGTTCTTTTGGTAAGAGTTCTAATAATCGCTGTTCATATTGCTTCTCTAGTTGTTCTGAAATATGCTGATTATCGAAATAAATGACATCAATATCACCTAATGGCGATCTCTCTTTATAATCATGCAAATAATCCCACACCTTTGAACGAATAAATCCAGCACATACCCAGCCGTCCAGTAATTGTAGCTGCTCGACACAGCGTAAAATTTCCATCATCCATCTATCTGACTCAATTAAAGTTATTAAATCTCTTTCTGTTAGTAACCGCTCCATTCAACCAAACCCCTTGATATATCTCTATTTTAATTGCTTATTAAAACCGGTACATTTTCCTTCAAAGCCTTATTGTCTGTAGAAATGGTATGCTATCTTTCGTTCTTCACGACCACTGTTTAACACAAGTGCAGAAGCACGCTGTTCCACTGCCCAGTATTCTATCGCTTCGAGCAACTTCTGTCCAATGCCCTTTCTACGATAATGATGATCTACGACAAAGGCTTGAATTCGTACATAACATCCATCATGCTCGTAAAATAAGCTATGTCACGATCCTGCCATCCCAACTACGTGGCCATCCATTTCTGCAACTAATGGTTGATAACTTGGATTTGCTGCTAAAGCTTGAAATCTTAACGTCATTTTCTCCTCTGTCGTTGGATAGCCAAGCTGCTCCATCAACAAAGTTAAAGCTTTGATATCATGTATATCAGCGGATCTAATTTGCACCTTTATTGCCCCCTGACATGAGTTTATTATTGCTTATTAATGTTTCCATTTATTACAATAATAACTGTATGCATTTATTTTTCAAAGGAGTGTGAGTATGAAAATTATTTCTGTACGGCAGGAGCCTAGCTATGCTGAATTGGCGACCCGCTATATACAAAGCAAATGGGCAAGTGAGGAAAGTATGATGCTCTATGAGGACTGCATTTCACATTGCATCAATGCGCAAGCACCACTTCCACAGTGGTATTTATTAATGGACAATGATGAAATTATTGGCTGTGCAGGTTTAGTAACGAATGATTTTATTAGTCGTATGGATTTATATCCTTGGGTATGTGCGGTGTATATTGAAGAAAGCCATCGCGGGCATGCATACGGAGCAATGCTATTAGAGCAAGCTAAAAAGGATGCCCAGCGACACGGATTTTCACATCTTTATCTTTGTACAGATCATATTGGCTTATATGAACGCTATGGCTTTTCTCATATCGGTACTGGCTACCATCCTTGGGGGGAAAGTTCACGCATTTATGCGGCACAGCTAGATTAAAAAGGGTGCGCCTAATGCCAACTGCGTTAGCTACTTAAATGTTCATGAATAAGCTTCCATTCATTATTTACTACAGTAAAAACATTAGTCGCTCTCCCGCTCCCTGATACAAATGTGCCATTATGATACCCTTCGTAATGGTATGTATAAATACATGTAGCGGTAGTTGCATCCGCAGTAAGCCACTGAACATTTGTCGCCCGATAAACTTCATCTTTTATGACGTACCATGCATGATTAAAATAAGCTCCTATCTCTTCTAGCGTTGTGCATGTTTGATCAGTAAACCAATAAACTGCTTGTGGGTGTAATAGCGCTTTGACGTTGTTAAAATCATGTGTATTTGTTGCTTCAATGTAATGTGTTAAAGCTTGTTGATAATCCATTTCCATTCCTCCTCTTTTCATCTAATATTAGCTAAAGAACAGTATTCTCACAATTTTATTTAAAACTTAATTATTCTAGAAAGATTATTTAGTACTACAATTTGAAAGACCTTAAATTCAAGGAGGATATTTATGCTCGCTACAATTCACAAAAACCAAACCGGCTATATCGCGCAAATTGAATGCCCACTGGCATATTCAATTTGCGAAGTTTGGGCGGTACTAACAGAGAATGGCAAACTTCAAAAATGGATGAGCAATTTAGAAATGATTGAGCCTAAAAAGAATGGTAAAATGCGTTTCAATATGAATGACGGAACTGATGCCTTTATAGACATCGCTATTACGGATTATATTGAGCAGGAGGTACTGGAGTTTGAATGGGGCAAGGATAGTGTACGCTTTGAGCTATCACCGACTAGTGATGGTTCAATATTAGTATTGCACGAAAAAATCGGTCAGCTGACTGATCATACGCCTAAAGATTTAGCGGGATGGCATATTTGCTTAGAACTCCTGTCTGATTTGTTAAATGACACTGTGCCTGGAGAATTTCCAATGGAAGCATGGCAAAAAAGGTTAGCAGAATATACGCTACTAATACATGAAGCTGAAAAGTAAACAGCAAAAAAAATTCCCTGAGCGGATTGCCACTCAAGGAATTTTATTTATTGATTAAAGGCTGTTGCAATTGCTAGTGCCTTCATTGGATCCTTTATCGAATCAAGTGTATAGACCAGCTTTCCATCCTGCCATACGATTAAGTTTCCTGATTCATAAACGTCTAAATGCACCATGCCGTTTTCATGTGGAATCGGAAGCGTATGGGATTCTAAATATTCTACTGCTTGTTTCGCTAAGTCTACTCCAGCGGCTGGGTTATCTGTTCGGGTACGGGCTGCTAATGCCCATCTCCCCTCATTCCAGCCAGTCCATAACGAGCCAGCACCTGCATCCTGATAGCCATTAATATTGTATCCGAGCGGTACTTGTTGCCCGCCATTTTTACTATAATCTTCATAAGCAATCTGTTCGCTTGCCTCATCTATACTGTCGAATAGCTTTACAGTAAGCTTGGCAATTGGTGTTGCATTAGAAGCATTTTTCAGCTTCACATCATTAACAGGAATATACTCTTTACTTTCTAGAAAAAGAACTTCAGCTTGTTTGTCTGAACCTGTTGTTGTAGCCGTTAGAAAAGTCCCTTTTGTTAGCGGAAGGTTATTTGGCATAACAACCGCTAATTCTGTTCCAAGCTGCTCTTTTATCGTTTTCAATGCTTCTGCTTGCGTTATAGAAGATACAGTGTCTTCAGATTTAGTTTCAGTTGTAGCATTCTCATTTTCATTCGATTGCGGCTCTTGTTGTGTATGGTCTTGCTGTGTATGGTCTTGCTCGCTCACTTTCTCTTCATCTGTAGTACATGCGCTTAGCATACTAATTGTGAGTAAGCTTGTAAAAAGTAATTTTTTCATCTAGACACCCCTCTTTTGGCTTTATATCAATAACGGTTTTGACGTTTTTTCAATCCTGCTCTAAAAGCTTGTGACATTAGCTAGGTTTCCCCACATTATAAAAGTGGAGAATTTTTGTTGAATCAAGTTTATTTTCCCCACTCTTTTCTCTCTTAAACGTGAAACTAGCGAAGATCATTAATTTGCTTAGTCAATTCATTAAACTTTCGATCAAGCACTGCATATTCCTTATCCTTTGCAGTTAGAAAGCTAAGTTTCCCGAGTATTTCTTGTCTTTCATTTTCAAGCTTTAGTCGTAGTGCACTCGTATCATTTACTTGTGGCGGTGCGCTCTCTCTCCATTTTTTCTCAATGCCATTATTTTTAAGCTCCCAAACAATGTTGGTCGTTTTTTCTAAAAAATAACGATCATGCGATACAACGAGCAATGTACCTGTATACAATTCCAATGTTTTCTCCAACTGCTCTCTTGAAGGCAAATCTAAATGGTTCGTTGGCTCATCTAAAATAAGAACATTTTTTTCCTCTAGTATATATGCCATAAGCTTACACTTCACACGCTCACCCATACTCATATTGCTAATAGGCGCTGTCCAATGACTCGCTGTAAACCCTAAATGTTTCATGACATTGCGGACTTTACCTCTTTCCTCGAAAGTCTCCTTGTAAAAATATTGCTCTGGTGTAAGTTCAAGCGGCAAATCAAATACGTCCTGCGTTAAATAGCCGATGTTGGCAGCAGGAGAAATCCATATATCGCCATCTGCTTTTTCTTGCCCTGTCAGCACTTTCAATAAAGTCGTTTTCCCGCTACCATTTGGGCCAGTAATAGCAATCTTTTCACCAAATTTAATCGTCATAGTTACATCTTTAAATATAAGACGATGCTGAAAAGATTTTGTTACATGCTTACACTCTAAAAATCGTTTTCCTACCCGTTGGTTTGACTCTACTGAAAATCGCACTTCCTCTTCTTGCTTAAGTTGTTCAACTTTCGTTTTTGCTAGCTCCTTTTCCAAGCGTTTTTTCTTTGATTTTACTTGTGCATCCATTCGTTTAGCCTTTACTCGATAAAACTCTTTTACACCCTCTTGCTTAGTCGATTGCGCATGTGCCTTCTGCGACCAAGAAGAAAGCTCATTCATCTGTGCTTCAATACGTTCAATATTTTTCTGCTGTTTATCATATGCACGTTGCTGCGCTAACCTTTGTTGCTCTCGTGCCGCTATATAACTTGTATAATGACCACTATGCTCTATCAGTTTTCCGTCTTCCAATGACCATATTTTTGTGGCAACTTCGTCTAAAAAATAACGGTCGTGGGACACGACAATAATTGTACCGCCATATTTTTTTACGTGGGCGATTAGCAGTACTGTACTTGTTTCATCTAAGTGATTTGTCGGTTCATCTAACAATAGTAATTGCGCATGTTGTGAAAAGCCTCTTGCTAGTCGTCTTTTCAGTTTTTCGCCACCACTTAAAGCGGTAAACTCTGTGTTTGGCACATGCCATTTCGCTAGTAAATCTGCTTCCTCTGCACTTACTTCCCAATTTTCAATAGCTGCTTGCTCTTGTTCTACATAAGCAATGTTGATTCGCTGTAACCACAATAGCTGCCCTTTTGTAGGAGTTAGCATGCCTTGAATTAGCTGTAATAATGTCGATTTTCCAGCTCCATTTTTACCTATTATGCCAATGACTTCACCCTGTTTTACTGTAGCGGTCGCATTATCAAAAATAACTGTGTCACTCACTTCATACTGTACATTTTGTATTTTTAAAAGTTCTTTCATTACATCCGTTCCTCTCCGTATAGAGGGATAAAAAAAATCCCTCCAATTATTTTGGAAGGATTAGTCGCGAAATATCATGCATAAAAAAGCTCCAACGTAGAGCCTTATTTATGCGATGATCCAATACTAAAAAAAGCTATACCCCACTAAAGAATTTCTAGCGGGAAAATATGCGTTTTAAGTATGCGTATAACGATAGTCGGCGTTAAACCTATATCGTTGCACTTATGGAAAATGGGCAGACTAATCCTATTTTTGGTTCATTGAAATATACATTTCATGTGCAAAAAATAAGATTAGTTAATCATTAGCCACCCATCGTCCCTTCATCTTTAGTTACAATAATTGTAACATCAATTGCTCAAAAACAGAATATTAATAATAAATATCTCTCCATATTTTCGAAAAAGGAGCTATGTCCACAAAAATAAAAAGGGAATTCATCGCAGTAAATCGACGAATCCCCCGCAATAAAGGCCCCTTATCTAAAACATTCGAATGCGAGTATGTTATCTCTCAAGATTGTACTGAAACGCCAGCCAGATCTATTGCTCCAGCGGAATCCTGCAATAACGTCCCTGCCAATAACCGTCGGGAAAAACCAAAAACTTCTTCCGTTCCTCGTCCATATAAATGTATTCCTAAATAAACATCTTTGAATACCACTAGAACCTCCATGCCACGCAGGCATAGCTGGCGAAAAACTTGGTGGAGCACTCGTCGGCATTTGGCCAGTTGATGGTGGGCCGTAATTTGGTGGCGGACCGAAACTTGGTGGACCAAAGTTAGGTGGACCCATATTCGGCGGACCGAAACTTGGTGGACCAAAGTTAGGTGGACCCATATTCGGTGGGCCCATATTTGGCGGACCGAAGTTAGGTGGACCCATATTTGGTGGACCGAAATTTGGTGGACCAAAGTTAGGAGGGCCCATATTCGGTGGGCCAAAGTTAGGTGGTAGACGTCTTTCCCCTAAGTCATCACTTGGAAATAAATTCAATATAAAATCCCCCTTTTACATAATTCAATATATGTATAAGGGGCAATAGCTGATTGAGCAATTAGCCTACTCATCAATTTAGTCTTCACTTGACCATTCACCTTTTCCTAACGAAGGCCGAGTTCATAATTGTGAGCCTTTATTGTGTTATATATGATTGCATCACTCGCCAATCCTCGAGTTTTTCATCAAAGGATTTAATATTTTTGCCAGGTATCGGGCTAGTCGATGGCATTTTTTGATATGCTCGCCCGTCTAAAACATCAAAGCCAATATGTTTTTTAAACACTTCAAATGCCTTACCACCATTAAAAAGCACAAGTTCAATTTTTGGATAATGTATAAAAAGCGTTTTAAAATCATTCGGTTTTTCATTTCGAATGGCCGAATCTAAACTGCCCTTCCGCTCACATGATTCAATTGTATCCCAAAGACCAATACGGTTTTCCTTTAACAACTCTATTCGCTGACCATAATCTACAGGAATCTCTCTCTTTAATATTTCTCCAATAATAGGCCAAAAGTGATTGCGTGGATTGCCATAATACTGTTGCTTCTCTAACGATAGCTTTCCTGGCATTGAACCAACGATAAGCACTTTTGTTGCTACATCAATAATAGGAGGCAGTACATTTTTCACTTCATCTGACACAGCCATCACTCATTGTAGCGCAAAGTTTTGAAACGTTGCTTAAAAGCTGATTATTGTCGTTGGCAATACGAAAGGTACTCACTATTTAATTACAAAACCAGTTGTCGATTCAAATATCGACAACTGGTTTTTCGTAGCTATAAAGGAAATACAGAGCCCGTAAGTATATTTTTTGAACTTTTTTTAAGAAGCTCTTTAGCCGAGTGACTTTGAATATATGTCCTTACAATTTCATAACCAATGCAATACCCTATCCACGGTGGCAGTTTTCCACCATATAAAAATTCAACATGGTTATTCAAGTCTTGAATATTTATATTGGGCAAAAATTGAGTCTTCCAAATGGCTAGCATCTTTTCCGAAGAATAGTCTCCCAACCAAGATGCTAACCATTTAGAGCCGTAAATTTCCTCTACGGCACATTCTGCTAAACCTTCTAAAATTAATGAATCTAATAGCGTTACTTCCCGTAACGATTTGTTTAAGTAGCGCAGTCGACAAACATGGTTGTATTCATGTGCAAATAATGCTTTAAGTTCTTCCCTTTCAAGTTCTCCTATAAATAAAAATAAAGCATCTGGATATGCAACACCATTTTTATTTGTAATGTTTTGCTCCTGCGTTAGTGGAAAAATATAGATTGGTATATCTGGCCCGCCCCAACGCTTCTTTAAATAAAAATATTCTTCCTGAACAATTTCCCAAGTATTTTGATCTTGTAGTTTCTTAATATTAATGTTTTCATGTGCTCGAAATAGCCCTTGTTGCTGTAATTCAAACTGTATTTCATGTGGTGTTCCACCATTAAAATGTTCTACTAATCGGCTACAAAGAATAGTACGTTGCAAATCTTCAAAATCTCTACTGTTATTTAACTTTTGACTAGTCTTCAACTCATAAAGCCAATCATCAGTTGATATGACTGACATACGTTCACCCCCTTGCAATAGCTTATGTTTCCAATAGACATTCGGCTAGTGATGGTTGTATCCAACGGCATATATTATCTTGTAAGGACTAAGAAAGGAGGAGATTCTGTGAATCCAGCTGAATGCTATAATCTTTGCTGTAAATATCACGGTAAACGTGTAAAAATTACTGATACATCTGGGAATGTTCATGTCGGAGAAATAACTAAAGTGGATAGAAGACAGGTATGGATTCTACCTGATAGACAAAACAGAGGATATGGTTTAGGTTTTTGGGGTTGGGGTTTCGGAGGACCAGGTTTTGGCGGGTTTGGCGTTGGAATTGCCCTTGGCGCAATTGCCGGAATTGCATTAGCACCTTTATTATTTTTCTAGTATAAATACGTAGAATATTCTTTTCTTATAAAGAAAAATAAGCCATTTCAATATATTGAAATGGCTTATTTTTTATTGGATTTTCTCTTGTTGTTTTTTTCTTTCAATTAATTCCGATACTGTTACAAATGTATAGCCCTGTTTTTTTAATGTAGGTATTATTTCTTCTAGGGCTTTAATTGTTTGTGTGCGGTTGCCGCCTCCGTCATGAAACAAAATAACATCCCCTGGCTTTGTTCCACCGAGCACCTTTTGGACAATTTTATTTACGCCTGGTTCTTTCCAATCTTGTGTATCTTGATGCCAAGACCACATGACGACCTGATAACCATTTTTTACGGCAGTATTAATTATTTTATCGTTATAATTACCACCTACAGGACGAAATAAAACAGGTGAAAAACCAGTAATATTATTAATCATTTCGTTTGTCCGCTGTAGTTCTTCCTGTAATTTAGATACAGAAACTTTGAATGGGTGTGTGTAAGTATGGTTGGCTAGCTCATGACCCTCTTTATAAGTTCTTGAAACAACATCTGGATACTTTTCTGCATTTTGACCAATAATAAAAAAGGTCCCCTTTGCTTCATACTTAGCTAAAATATCTAGCACCTGTGAGGTATACTTCGGATCTGGGCCATCATCAAAGGTTAAGGCAATGATTTTATCCTTTGTGTTAATATCCCACACAACTTCACCAGTCTCCTCATATTCACTACGCCCTTTTTCTGCAGAGGTATTCATTCCTGTAAAACAGATAGAAATGAATAAAAAGCAAACCGTCAAAAACAATACATTTTTACGTATCACAGTATCACCTCCCACATTTTATTGCATATTACAGCTCATCTTACTATTTACGAAACACGTTGAATTATACTTCACAAAGACTACCTGATTTTACTTATGCCTGCTAAAACCTTTATGCTAAAAAACCATTTAACAAACTGTTTCTCTATACTTTAATAACCTGTTTAATGAAATTTTTTTCAATATCCTTATTTTTAAATAATTCCCACAAACGTAGCGTCAATTTTGAACGAAATGTGAAACCTTTCATTTAACACTTTATTTTTTATAAAATCGGTGTAAAATAAGGTGCATAAACTGATATATAACAACTACAACTAATTTGATTACTGTTATATTACAAATTTACATACAAAGGGGATTTTATAATGTGGATTATTACTGTTTTTGAACAAGATTCATACCGTATGTTCGAGTACACTACGCAAGATGAGGCTAAACTAGCGTTAAAAAATATACAACAAACTGCATTGCTTTCTTATACAAAATAAGTGCCAGGCACACAAACAATTCTCAAACAATTAACGTCACACACACTTTTTTAGTGGAAATACCGAACACCTTTTTATCTATTGCCATATGTATAGATAGAAAAGGAGTGTGATGTTCATGGTGACAATTGAACCTATTATGATTAAAGGTCATTTTTTCACTGCTGTAATTGTACATTTACCAAAAACGACACTACTAACTATTTCAAATGATACGGGCTACATCATGTGTGGTGCATTAGATGTCGGTCTTTTAAATAGCCGCTTATTAGATCGAAAAATCATCGCAGGTCGAGCGGTTGGAGTGAAAACAATAGATGAGCTGTTAACAGCCCCACTAGAGTCCGTTACATTTGAGGCAGAGCAACTAGGCATATTCACAGGAATGACTGGAGTAGAAGCATTGTTAAAAATGATTTAAAACACTACTTGAGACCAGTCGGGAGGTGGTATTAAATGTATCACACACATGCCAATCCACATTTGCTCCCTGCATCGCGAATTATGACTGTCACAGGAAATGGAAAAGTAGTAGCGAATGCAAGTTATGTTCAGCTTCAAATTGAGGTAACTACGCAAGGGGAAAATGTGCAGCAAGCACAGCAGGAAAATGCTAGCATTATGAATCGTGTAATTCAATCCATCATGGCACTAACTATTCCAAAGGAAAATATTCAAACTGCGACCTATACGATAGCGCCTATTTATGATTATGTAGATGGCAAACAGGTATTTAAAGGCTATGAGGTAGCAAATGCTATTACGGTCAAAATACCTGATACAAATCTTGTAGGGGTTGTTATTGATACGGCTGTGGAAAATGGAGCAAATCGTATATCCTCTATCCAATTTAAAATTGATAATGCAGATGCATATTACCAGCAGGCGCTTAGCCTGGCACTTCATAATGCTCAAATGAAGGCTAATACGATAGCACAGACAATGCAATTATCTGTGCATCCTCAGCCGATAGAAATTGTTGAAGAAAACGAAAGTGGCCCTGTGCTATATAAATCGATGGCAATGGCAGATTCGTCAATGGTAACACCTATTGAACAAGGGCAAATCACTATTAGTGCCGCTGTCCGCGTTACATTTCAATACTAAATATATTTTCCAGAACGTAAAACAAAGCCAGACTCCATTTATCATAATGTAGTCTGGCTTCTTGTCTTCTATTATTGTGCATCCCAAATACGTTCGATAACCGCTTCGTTATGAATATAGCTTATTTGATAGACATCTGGATTACTTAGCCTTTGCCAAAACATAAAATCTACGTCACTTTGATAACTCTTTAATAGTAAGGAGATTAGATTACCATGACTGACGATAACTGTATGTTCAGTTCCTCTCTCAGCCACTTCTTTTACAACGTTCTTAATGCGATCCATTGCCTCCTGACTGGACTCCCCACCCTCGTATTTTAAATCCAAATTAGTAAAAGTTAATTTTAGTTTTTCATACCAATCCGGTAAATTATCTGTGCTTAATATACGTTCTGAAAGGCGTTCATCTATCTCAATTTTTTTGTTTGTTGTTTTACTTAATAGTTCTATCGATTGGATAGCACGTAAAAATGGACTCGAAATGATTCGGTCGATTTTATAAGTAAGAAAAAATTCAGCTAAACGCATTGCCTGCTTGTGCCCTTTTTCTGTTAAAGGCGCATTTGAAGATTGCCCTTGTGCTTCGCAATGTCTAATTATGTAAATCCTCTTCATTTCGCTCCCCCCTACAAATTGAAAAAAATTGCTACGTTTATTTCTAACATTTTACCATTTATAACAAATATGAGTAAAAGTAATTACTCATGAACTACAAATAACCATCATATATTTAGTCAGTATAAAAGATGATGCTTAAAGGAGGATATGATGCAAGCGGAAAACAAACGCCTTCGGAAAATCCAACATCTTGCTCATGAAATTATGGATGAGATGAACGCAGGGAAAGAATTGAAAGAACTCGAAACATTAATACCTGTCATTGATAATTTATCTCGTGCAATCGGTGATTTAACAGACGCATTTGGCAACTATTCATTAGATTATGTAGAGGAAAAAGTGAAAAATGCTCATACCCTATTGTTCAAGAAAGACAAAGTAGATATGTACCAGTTATGACATAAAAAAAGGGTAGCCCCCTAAAGGGTTACCCTAACGCCATTAATGCTCTTCAGGTGTAAATGTTTTGCAATCTGTTTCTTCACTATTGGATGCATGCTGACCTTTTTGACTTACAACGTAAATAGCTTCTGCTGTACATTTGTTACCAGAGCCCCAATGCGTGCAGTTATTGACTTCACATAGAATCTGTTGTGCCATCGTATCACACCTCCTCTTTTGTTATCCTTAACAAATTCGGGGTTTTCAATACTTAACTTAAACATAAAACCTTAATATAGCCTAAAATCATAATGGTGCCTGTTTTTTCTTTATTATCTTCTAACAGCGACTAATTTATTTGCTGCGTGACAATGTTTAATATTGTTGTCATGCTGATCTTCAAATTGGTAGGAACGATAATATTGAATAGACCAACTATGATATAAATCTTTGATTTCGCCTTCTTTACATATTCCTTTAACAAATGGTGCTAAATCGTCTGGAATATCTACTTCGTCTGTAAATACGGTAATAATATTGATGCCTTGTGTCTTCGTATGTATTTGCATTGAATGAATAATGCTATGCCAAGCTTCACGCTCTAAAAAGTGGAACAAGCCATGTGAAATAATACAATCATAGGAATGTTTAAACTTATAAGTAGTAACATCGTGCACAATAGCCTGTAAGTTATGTAATTGGTGCAACGCTTTATATTTATTGATTTTAGCAATACCTGCCTCCGAAATATCGATGGCTTCAACCTCAAACCCAAGCTGTGCTAAATAGACTGCGTGCCGACCATCACCACACCCTATATCTAAAATACGCGCCCCAGCTTGTAATGTTTTTGCCCATTCAACCACCTCATCACTTGGGTTACCAAAAGCATAATGCGTATCCGCTAAGTAATCTTTCTCCCAAAACGGTTTCACTATACCATCTCCTCTATCGGTTAGTTTATAAAAACGTGCTTTGACAAAACTTCATCAAAGCACACTGACAATCTATTGCGTAATAATTAACATGTCATTTTCATCAAATTGCCACATATCACCGTGTGCAACTTCCCAATAAAAGCCGTTTGGGTCTTGGAAATAGCCGCTATAGCCTCCCCAAAACACTGTTTCAGGCTCTTTTACAATATTCGCTCCAGCTTTTTTTGCTAACAAAAATACTTCATCGACTTCTTCTTTAGACTTTCCATTATAGGCAAGTGTAATGCCATTAAAGCCATTCCCTACAGCAGGTGGATTCGCTTCATCAATATCCTTTACTAAGCGCTCAATTGGGAATAAAGATATTTTTGTTCCTGCATTATTAAAAAAAATAACATCTGGATTTGTTTCATCCCCATAAACGACTACTTCAAACCCAAGCCCATCACGATAAAATGCCAGCGATTCTACCATATTTTTCACACCCAATGTAATTAAGTTTAAACGATTCATCCCATCTGCCCCTTTTCTACAGTATCTAATACTTATTCTACTTTTTTAATTAATTTCCCTTTATCTCACGTTCCATATAAAAGATGTTCTTCAACACAAAACATAATGCCGCTACATAAGATACACTAAGATATTAGCTATGGATTGGAGGAATTCTGCTGTATTACAATCCTTATCCGTATTATGTTTATCAATATCCACATTGGGGCACTTCTAATACGCCTTTACCGCATCATTTGCCGGGACAGCTTGCGATGCCCACATCCCCAAACCCAAATCCGTACCCGCCTATTAATACGTTGAAGTTGAAAACATCTGCCAAACAAATTCAGCCAATTATGCAGCAGGCCCAATTACTGACAGAGAAAATTGAAGGGTCTGATCAATTTGCACATGATCTTAAAAATGCCGCACAGCTTTCCAAGCAAGATGAAGTGCAAAAACTCATTTCTTCAGCTGGCGTTACGGCGAAGTTTGAAGCGAAATATACGCCAGATAATATTCGAATTGTATTATCAGAAGGTGGGTGCTGTAGTATAGCGGTAATTTTATATTGGTAAGGGAAAAGCTTCTTATTTTTTATAACCATGCACTCCGATAGAACTTGTAAACTATTTATGATTATGCTAAAGTATTTGGTATTACTATTTCTGAAAATTCATATATTTTTCTTATCAAGAGAGATGGAGGGATTGGCCCTATGAAGTCTCAGCAACCAGTCTTAGGCATGGTGCTAATTCCAATTTGCGAAATTCGCAAGAAGATGAGGAGACTGACTTCAGTTACACGAGAGTCCTCTTCTTTCAAGGAGGGCTCTTTTTTTATTTTATTTTAAACAAGAGTTAATTTCATATGGAGCAAAAGGGGCTAGGGGCTTGCACGTGGAAAGCGTCTGCCTAAAGCGTAATTTTTATCTCTTCAATGTTCGTATGTAATGATGAAATTAATTCACCACTCATAATAAAGAAAGCAGGGAATAAAAATGACAAATGAACTTTTACAAGCATTGCAGTTATTAAAATCTAAGGAATGGGTTGACTTAACACACACATTCGGACCTAACTCGCCTCATTTTTTTATGTTTGAAGATGCCAAATTTGAAACGCTCTTTTCGCATAATGACGGCTTCTTTGCACAACAATTTACGTTTCCCGGGCAATATGGAACACATATTGATCCACCTATCCACTTTGTTTCAGATACACGCTACTTAGACGAATTAGAATTAAAAGAACTTGTCCTACCGCTAATTGTTATTGATAAGTCCAAGGAAGCTAAATCGGACAATGACTTCACGTTAAGTGTACAAGATATTTTAGATTTCGAAGCAGAATATGGAGAAATTGAAGCAGGTACATTTGTTGCTCTGCGAACTGATTGGAGTAAACGCTGGCCTGATAAGGATTTATTTAATAATAAAGATAAAGATGGTCATAACCATATTCCAGGTTGGGGTTTAGAAGCATTGCAGTTTTTATTTACAGAACGGAACATCAATGCAATAGGTCACGAAACGTTCGATACAGATTCAGCGGCAGATTTCCGTAAAAATGGAACGCTTGATGGCGAATACTTTGTACTAGATCAGGATACATATCAAATTGAACTGATGACGAATTTAGATAAGCTACCAGCAAAAGGAGCAGTCATTTTCAATATTGTGCCAAAGCCTGAAAAAGCATCTGGATTCCCTGTACGTTCATTTGCTATTTTGCCTTAATTCAATACAAAAATGGTCTGCCTCAAATGTCATATAACATTTGCAGCAGACCTTCTTTTAACATGCGATATTCATTTAATCGTATTTCTTTTTTTAAAAATATAGTACACAATCAGCATTATTACTATAAACAGCAATATAGCAAAGAGGCTGTATTGGGATAAATACATACCAACAAAACGCCACTTATTTCCTAGCTCTTTCCCTAAAGTAATAAATGTGAAAGTCCATACTATTGCACCTGCATACGCATAAACAGCAAACTTTTTATAAGGATAATTATTAATGGCTGCAATATATGCTGTAAGGTGACGAACGCCAGGTATAAAGTATCCAATTAATAATAATACAGGCCCTATCTTTTCAAACAATTTTTTCGTAAACTCAATTTTTTGTGCAGTTATATAAATTTTTGGCCCATATTTTTGTAATAACGGCAAACCGAATCGACGACCAACAAAGTAGCTGAGGGTGATGCCTCCTGCAGCTCCCACCGCAGCACTTATTAATGCAGGAATATGCTCTAAATTTTCTCGATAAACATTATACCCTACATAGGTTAAAAAAATTTCGTCAGGAAGTGGCAGCCCGACAATCCCTCCAACTAGTATAAGAATAATCCCAAAATACCCGTAATGTTCAATAAGAGATTGCACGTGATGCACCATTTTTACCCCACCTAAAGCCTTAATTTTCCCATTATCTTAGCTTAACATAAGCCTCTTAAAGTCAATTATTTCTAACAATCACTTTTGCATAGGTTTAATCATTATTACATGTATATCAATATTGTACAATCAACAGAACTTTATTTTTGTTAAATTCAGTTTTCAACAAAAACCCGCTTTACCGTATCTTCGTATCTCCTTCAGCGCTAATTTCTATTGATGATGACACCATATTCCTTACTGTAGACTCACATCATGTACGACTTATTTCGTCGTGACTGATGCGCTGACTAAAAAACAAATACATACGACAATGGCAACTAGAATAGCTACTACAATCATTATTTATAATTTATTCATACAATCTGAGAACATTCCCCTATAGATGCGATTGCAATATTATTTCATTCTTTATTATATTTGTTACCTTAGATAAGCTGTAGCTTGCGCAATGCATAATCTATGCCACCTTCATCTGATTTCATCGTGATATAATCAGCGATATTTTTTAATGCAACACTGCCATTTCCCATCGCAATACCATATCCAACTTGCTTTAACATATCAATATCATTATCTCCATCTCCAAAAGCAATTGCCTCTTTCGGAACTAGGTTGAAATATTTTAGCACTGCTTCAACTGCAATGGATTTTGATACATCATCTTGTAGCACATTTATAATCGTCGGATGCCATCTCTCAAACTTCAAATTCGGAAACTGTGTTATGTACTTTTTCTCTTCTTTTACGTTGGCATATAAACACATTAAGTAAACTTCCTCGTTTAAAATATTATTATTAGTAGGAGGATACTCATCTAAAGATAATGTCTCCTTCATTGCTTTTAGTGTTGCAGGATGGCGAACATTATTCATGAATAGTTGATCAGTGAAAAATGATAGACTATTGTTATTGTCATCAGCAAAAGCTTTTACGTTTTCTACGATTTCTTGTGCGATAGGAATGGTATGGATTATTTGATCACCATGCCGAGTATAAGCACCATTAGCAGTAATAAATGTATCAATACCTAGTTCTTGCAAATCATGACACATAGATAATGGTCTTCCTGTTGCAGCTACTAATCGAATTCCTTTGTTTCTTAATAGTTGTAGCGCGTTCTTCGTACTACTTTCAATACAACCATCGTCATAGTTGATGAGCGTACCATCCACATCAAAGAAAATAATTTTACAGTCCAATTCAATCTATCCCCTTTTAAATTAAATAGAAAAATATAGTGATTATCGTACTTTGAAAATAAAAAAAAATAGCTTTCTACCAGCTTAAATCCCTTATCAATATGCATATTATTGAATAGTAAATTTATCCTATATGTATTATAATAAAACTACGACAATTTTTTATAAAAAAGAGCATTCTAAGTATGTCAGATTTAATTTAATAAAGTAGACTAAAACATTTAACTTTTCCCTATGCACCACCGATAAATACTATTGCCAGTATATTTAAACCATGCATTCCCTTTACATATAAAAAATTAATGTTTTTTGGGTACTACTTTAATCATACTGAAGGAGTATACCAAAAAACATAGAATTGCTAAAATAGTAGAAAATCCATTAAATATATTGAACGAGTATCGCCCTTATTTAAATAGAACTAAAGAAATGTTAAAAACTCGACACAGAGGAGTTGGTTCATATGGGTTTTAATATTTACTACTACGAAAGTAATGTGGATTGTAAATTTTGCAAAAAACAATATACAACATATAAAGTACGACCAAATCGTTTTAAAATAATCGAAGAACAAACGGATTTTATGCCCGTTTATGAAGGCTTAAATCCATTACTTTATGAAGTTGCTGTATGCCCGCATTGCGGATATGCTTACCATAAATCTATGACGAGAACGTATGGGCCGTTCTTGCTACTAATCGATGAATTGTATATTAAAGAACTACATAAGCCCATGGACATCTGTCGCGAACGCACGATTGATGATGCTATCGTAAGCTATAAATTGGCCTATCTCGTAGCAAAGGCATCAATGGAAGAGGCACTTTTAATGGCTAATATCGCCCTGAAAATAGCTTGGCTGTATCGTTTGAAAAATGAAAGCGAATCTGAAACGCACTACTTGTATGCAGCAAGAGACTTTTACAGTAAATCTTTTGCGTCCAATCAAGAAGGAAGCGAGCGAATTCAATTTTTACATGCCGAATTAAGCCTTCGACTCGGCGATATTGTAGAAGCAAAAAAAGGATTTTCTAGATTAATTGCAGATCGCAATGTTTCCAATAAATATCGCAAACTAGCACGTGATCGTTGGGAAAACTATAAATATAACGAACACCCTAACTATGTCACTGAAAATAAACAAGAAATCATCAAATAATTGAGAAGGGAGAGGAATCGAATGCTGCTGTTTGGAAAAAAAATAGACGCACGAGAAGAGGATATTTTTTCGGAATTACATCATTTTTTATTAAGAAAAAATAATCGGCACTTAACGAATGATGAAATTGTTGCATTAACAGGCATTTCATCGGACTTACTTTTTAAATGGGTGAAGACAGGAAAGTTAAAAACCTCTATCTTCCCTAATCTTGGCGCACCATGTGAACGATGCGGTAAAATTACACAAGCGAAAATTTGTGTTAACTGTTCCTCATCCATCGTTAATACCTTACAGCAAGAAGAAAAAGATCAAGCATGGTTTAATAAAATTCAACGCAATAATTCAAGAGCGAGCACTTACCATTACAAATAAACCTTTGAATACAAGAATCTACGACATTGCATGAGTAGCCACAATGTCGTAGATTCTTTTTTATGCATAACTACTTTGCCCTTTTAACAATTTCCATCATAATTTTCGTGACATAATCCTCCTCCCGATTTTTAATAACAGCATCATAAATATATTCTTCATATACGTACTGCCCTAGCTCGTAGCCATTTTCATCCATGACCTTAAATAATCGTTCATATGTTTGGCCTAGCGTCGTTGATAATCCTATATGGTAACCAATAATAAAATCTCCTTCAATCGCCTTAAAATATGGATGCCCTTCTTGAGGATGTGGTTGTTCCATATATAAGTAACAATAATTATCATAGTTCCCAGCTAAAATTTGCTCTCTTTTTGTGATGCCCCCAATTGGATAGCCTGTATCAAGCTGCGAGCGATCCAATTCATCGATAAAATCTGAGACCGCCTTTACAAACTGTTCCTCTGTGGAATCTTCAATATTTTTGCTTAAATATAACGTCTCTTCTGGGAAATGGCCGATCGTAATGCTGTCAAAATCTATATGCATCGCTTCTTCTGTTGTCTCGATTTTTACCTTAATAATACTTTCAATCATTTCAAGCTCTTGCCTTTTTTTCGCCACCAGCTCCTTTTGCTGACGCATCAAATCTAAAAAGTTTTCTGGTGATTTATCTGCCATATACTTTTGAATTTCTTTTAAAGACATACCAAGTGTTTTTAATAATTCAATAACACTAAAAAAATCATATTGAGCGATGGAATAATAACGATAGTCTTTACTATCTTTCATAATTGGTGATAGAAGGCCAATTTGATCATAGTAAATGAGCGTTTGTTTATTCACCTTACAAAGCTTGGCAAATTCACCTGTTGTAAAATATTTTACGTTTTTATTAAGCATTTTAAGTTTCCTTCCTTGACTATATAGTTACTATATACTTTAGATTGTACCTATTCACAATAAATTTAGAAAGGTTTTGACATTATGTTCACGGAAATACGTGACATCACAGCTTTAAACAAAGAAGAAGTATTAGCTTTACACATCGCTGACAATCAGCAGGACTTTATTGAAAGTACACAACAATGCTTAGACGAGGCAGAAGACGATCGACGATTTATTCCAGTTGGTTTGTACAAGGAGGATATCCCGGTTGGCTTCGCAATGTATGGTGTATTTCCTCACGAGGGCGATACACAACGCGTTTGGCTAGACCGCTATTTAATTGATGAGCGTTATCAGCATAAAGGACTTGGAAAGTACTTTTTACAGCAGCTTATCAGTTTCTTACAAACAAAATACAATTGCCAAAAAATTTTTTTAAGCGTCTATGACAACAATAAAGTAGCCATTCAGCTCTATAAAAAGTTTGGATTTGCCTTTAACGGTGAGCTAGATGAAAAGGGCGAAAAGGTCATGGTAAGAGAGGTAGTTGCTCATGACGACAATTAATTCAATTGAAACAAGACCGTTAAAGCCATTGTTTTTATCCTACTTATTCCCAGCGATGATTGGTATGCTACTCATGTCTGTAAACATCTTAGTTGATGGTATATTTGTCAGTCATGGGGTTGGCCCAACTGCTCTAGCAGGTGTCAATATTGCCGTTCCGATTTTCTCCATCTTACTATCAATTTCTCTGTGGATTGGTATGGGGGGTGCCACTTTGTACTCCATTTCACTTGGAGAAGGCAATAAAAAACGAGCACATCAGATTTTCACACTCGCATTTACAACGATGCTTGCAGTAGTTTTAACGTTGGTGCTATTACTTTTAGTAAACTTAAAGGAAATTGCCTATATTTTTGGGGCAAGTGATGTTACTTATCCTTATGTGCAAGAATATTTACATGTGATTTTGATATTTGGTGTCTTTTACACAATTGAAAACTTATTAAGTATTTTTATTCGCAATGATGGAAATCCAAAGCTTGCAATGATGGGTTTAATCACTACATCCATTTTAAATATATTATTAAACTACGTATTTATTTTCGTGCTCCATTACGGTGTAAAAGGTTGCGCTTTAGCGACAGCAATCTCTACAATCATTGGCATGTCGGTGCTATGTCTCCATTTCTTCAGAAAGCAGTCTGAATTAAAATTTGTATCTTCATTTTTCAGCCTATCCGATTTAAAGAAAATATTTTCCATTGGTTTACCAAGCTTTATCGTAGAAGCTTCCATGGCGATTATCGTTATTTTATATAATGTATCATTTTTGCATTACCTTGGCGCAAACGGCGTAACAGCATATGCAATGGTTAACTATATTCATACAGTATTATTAACCGTATTTTTAGGTATTGGTATGGCTCTACAACCTCTTGTCAGCTACCACCATGGTGCCAGATTAACAAAGCGTTTAACAGCGCTATTGAAAATTGGCTTAGCAACCGCTCTTATTCTCGGATTAAGCATTGCCATTATTGCTATGCTATTCCCTTCACAGTTAATAGCGTTATTCGGCGATAGTACGTTTGAAATTCGCCAAATAGCAACCCAAGGATTTGTTCAATTTGCAATTGGCTATGTCTTCTTAGGCTTAAACATGGTACTTGCAGAGTTTTTCCAATCTATTGAAAAAATTCGCCTTGCAACAACTATTATGTTACTGCGCAGTATTATTTTATTTATTCCAGCGCTCTTATTGCTACCTAAATTACTAGGAGCACAAGCAATTTGGTGGACTTTCCCTGTCGCTGAAGGTATTACTGCATTGCTGATTTTCTTATATATCAGAAGAAATCCACGTGCTGTTTTTTCAAACTCTGTGGGATTTCAGAAATAATAAATACTGCCATTGATCTCTGCTACGGGCGGGTGCTTTCCGCAAATTGTTTGAGTGCCTGGCACTTTGTATAGATCCCTGCACCTAAATCGAAAAAATCCACTACGCTTTTTGCGGGCACCTTGTAAGCCGCAACCCTCGCTGTCGAGTGGTTTGTTGCGTCTTACATTACGTGCGTTCCCGCATGAGTCTACGTGGATTTTTCCTTGGCAAGACATATGGAAATTGTTTGAGTGCCTGGCACCATAAAAAGGAAGCATACGCATAAAGCGATGCTTCCTTTTTTGATTTTACTTATTTACTTTTATAGCTACAGTTTGTTTAGGTTCTCCCTCAGAGGACGTAACACCTAGAACATCGAGCAGGAACATAAACAACGGAATCCCGATAATTAGCCCCCATACTCCAAGGAATTGCTCAGAGAACAGGATTACGATAAATGTATAAAAAATAGGAAGATTCGTTTTGGCAGACATAAGCTTTGGATTTAAGAAATATGCCTCAATCGCATGTAGTACCACTACAATAATAAGAATGTAGACAATGTACATCGGACCACCAATACTATAGGCAATAATGCTAAGCGGAACCAATGAAATAATAACCCCTGCTACAGGAATTAAACCTAAGATGAAAAGCATTATTCCGAGTGCAATTAAATGTGGGAAGCCCATGATAGAGAGCGCTATAACAGATAAAACACAATTTACAGCAGCAATGATAAATTGCGCTTCAATTACTTTACCAAAAGAACGAATAAATATTCTAGAGAAATACGTTAACTCATCGTAAAGCGGACCAATTTTACTATCTTTAAATTTTGCAGTAAATTCAATAATTCGTTTCTTCTCCAGAAGAATGAACAAACTCAAAATAAGCGCGATGAAAACGTGCAAAATGACTTTACCAATGTTCGTTAAATTTTTAAGCGTAATGTCTACGCCTTGCTCTAAATATTTCCCGAGTTCAATCTTCTCAAATGTCGGAGCTAAATATCTCGCAATCTCGTTATCATTCGGATTGAGATTAAAAGCTGCAATCAAATCAAAAAGCTGTGTAATCTGTTGGGTCACAACTGGCAAATACTTATAGATGACAGCAATAATCCCGGCAACAAGTAGAAGATAAAGCGCAACTATCATCGCTTTTTCATTGATTGGCGCGATACGTCTAAACTCTTTAGTCGCCTTAGTAGAGAGCTCATTCATTAAGTAAGTCATAATGAATGTGAGAAGAATAAGGTTAATCATACTGCGCATTAAATATAATGCAACAGCGATCCCAGCTAGAATAATAAAACGTTTAAATCCATTACTTCGAAAAAAATTACTCATGCATTCGCTCCTTCCACAAAACAGCTTCGCCTCAACTGCCAACTTACAAAATATGATAATATTAAGCAAGCAGACAACATATTAGTTATCAATATATATAATTTTCATGTCATTATTTGAGCTTAAAGATAGAAGAGTATTTCTATTTCCCATAAAATAAAACAATATGGTGTTATCTTACTCATAACAATTTAATCCAAGAAATAAATCCATATACATTAGATTTTTTACACTTTTCGAATTAAAATGAAAGACACAATACTATTAATCATAGTGTATTGAAAGCTATACCAGCGTTAAAGCCTGAATTTTATTAATTCTATTATAACCCTATAAACTGCGATATCAAAAGCAACTTATTTGGTAAACAGCATCTAAATAACGTTTTTATGTTAATTTTCGTACGATATTTTAGAAGTTTCACTAAATTCGTCTAGATAAGGATTGATTATATGAAAATATCAAGAAATCCCAAGGAAATTCATCCACCTGTTGCTCCTTACGTTCACCAGATTGAAATAACGGGTCCAACTAAATGGCTAACATTATCTGGACAAATAGGGATGGCGGTAGACGGCACTGTGCCTGAAAATCCAATAGCTCAATTAAAATTAGCACTTAACAATATTAAAAAAAATCTTGAAAGTGCTAGCATGACTGTTGATGATTTAACAAAAGTGGTTTTTTACTTAGTCGGGGATTTTGACTCAACAGAAAGAAAAAAAGTGATGAATGACTTTTTTGGCGATCACGTCCCATGTATGACGATGTTGTATGTAGTAGCACTTGCTGCGCCAGCATTCAAGGTAGAGATTGATGCTTGGGCATGTCAGGAAATGAAATAATAGAGGTAAGTATTCAAGAAGGATAATGCTCATGAATGGAGGTCCGTTGATTTCTCGTACGCTCCATTCACAAGCATATCTTCTTTTATTAAATTTTCGGCCTGACTATATAGGACGTTCTATTTCAAAAAGATCTCCTATTTTTGCATAACTCGATCCCGCAAGCCTACTAACTGCCTTTAGTGCTCTTGGATCTATCTTTCCTTCACAATAAATGGCATCATCTAAATGAAATTGTACGACCTCACCGATAAATAATTCACCTGTCTGCTCATCCCCATTTAGCAAGGGGATTGTCTGTACTAAGCGACACTCCATCCGAACTTTCGCCTCTTTAACACCAGGAACGTTAATACAATGACTGTCTACCACTGTAAAGTTGGCTTTTTCAATCTCACTTTCAGTTACAGGCAACGTAGCCGCTGTTTCATTAACCTGGCTAACATTATCTTCATCTACAATATGCACAACAAATTGCCCTTGATACTGAATATGACGAGCAGTATCTTTTAAGTACCCTTTCGATCTTTGAATTGCTAACGAAATCATCGGCGGGTTTGCTGATACGATATTGAAATAACTAAACGGTGCGCCATTCATAACACCTTGCTCTGACTTTGTCGTCACAAAAGCAATAGGTCTCGGAATAATACTACCAGTTAATAATTTATAGTTTTCACGTTCTGTATTTTTCTTAGGATCAATCGAAATCAAAAGTTTCGTCCCCCTTTTTATCAATCAACCGAACGAACTTTAATTGGTATTAATGTTCTTTCTAGTTGTTCACGATGTTGCTCATACTGCAATGGTAACATTAATTGACTACCCATTGTTTCAAATGTTTCATCATGTGCGAATCCTGGTGGATCTGTCGCAATTTCAAATAAAATTTCACCTGCTTCACGGAAATAAATAGCGTTAAAATAATTACGGTCCTTTACTTCCGTTACATGTTGCCCACGATTCATTACATACTCTTGCCACTCTATGTGATCTGCATTGTCCTTTGCTCGCCAAGCAATATGATGGACTGTTCCGACACCCATTTGACCACGTATGCCCGGTACAGTTTTTAAGTCAATAATATTTCCGATATCGGCACTTGATTGAAAGCGTACATATTCGCCTTCTGTTGCTATTTTTTCAAGCCCCATTACATCTGTTAATACCTTCTCGGTTTCTTGTGGACGACTTGAATAAAGTGTTGCGCCACCAAAGCCTTTGATTGCAACCTCTGGTGTAACCTCGCCAAATGCCCAATTATTTAAATCGCCTTCTGCACGTGCTACTAATTCAATATGAAGTCCATGTGGATCATCTAATTGAACGACTTGCTCTCCAAAGCGTTCGGCTTTTTTGAATGGAATAGAAAATTTTGCAAGACGATTAATCCAAAAAGGTAATGCCCCCTCTGGTACAACATATGTTGTAACGCCTACTTGCCCATCACCGATGCGTCCTTTATAAGCGTTTGCCCACGGGAAAAATGTAATAATGGTACCTGGTTTCCCAGCATTGTTGCCAAAATAAAGATGATATGTTCCTGGGTCGTCAAAATTGACCGTTTTTTTTACTAAGCGTAAACCTAAAATTCCAGCATAAAAATCAACATTCTCCTGTGGATGCCCAACAATTGCTGTGATATGGTGTATACCTTCTGTATGTTTGCTCATAATGACGATTCTCCTTCACAAATAATTTATTGCTTATTCTTGTTTATAGTTTCTAACTATGTGCTACTTCAAACTTCTAACAAAGAACAAAGAACAATTTATAGACGTTTGTTATTATCTCGAATTAATTTATCTTGAATTCGAGATAATTATAACACGTTATTTTTTAATTCGTCAATCGCCCTGCTAACAATTGTTTTTCTTGGCATGAAAAAAGCAAAGTTGCAATATCTCAACAACTCTGCCTATCATTCAAAATTTATTATTTGCTAATGACCATAACCCTCTTCTGCTGCCACTGCATCTGCTTTCGTAGCATGAACAGTTCCGAATGGGTGGTTAGGAGGCGCATAGATTGAAAACAGCTTTAATGGCCCATTCCCTGTATTGGTTACATTGTGCCATGTTCCAGCAGGTACCACGATGGCATAATCATCATAGACATTTCTAGTAAAGCTTAAATGATCTTTACTAGCGCCCATTTGAGCAACCCCCTGCCCTTGTTCAATATATAAAAACTGATCGACATGCGGATGCACCTCTAAACCTATATCGTCACCAACATTTACAGTCATTAATGTAATTTGCAAATGCTCTCCTGTCCATATAGCAGTACGGTACGTATTATTGAGCTTAGTTGCCTCCTCCATATTAACAACAAAGGGTTTTTGTCCAAAATCGGTTGTCATTTGATTGTGATTACCGTAGCCAGCTCGATTTGCAAGTACTACCTCTTGAGGAACAGGCCAGTGAATAGGCTGATTACCATAGCTATACATTGGTAGATTTACATAATAAGGAACATAGTACATTTTCTCAATCCTCTCACAGATTATAAAATTATCCTATGCTACTTTTTGTTGAAATGTCCCCCATTGTAGGAAATGAGTGAAACTATAAGCCATTAGAGTGAACTAATTTGAGCTAAATGTTCCAAAATGGATTGTAGCCTTCTCCTTTACCAGAAGGCATTGCTCCTGGAACACCATCTGCTTCTAACAACGGGCGAATGATTAGTTTTACTGGCCAATGCTTTTGCTCAAATAAAATTGTCCATAACCTCTTCTTATCGGATTGTGGAATATCAACTATTTTAACCGCCTTCATTAGTTTTTCCTTCGTTATATGCCATAATTCTTGTTCTGAAATAGCATATAAGCTTGCAAGAACTTCTATAATAGAAGCTAAATTTACTTTTGTTCCTAATGTTTGTATATAAAACATTAACTTTTCAATACTTTCATTATATAGACTATTCGAATGACCTGGGCGAATATAATATTGTGGATTTTGAATGTTATGACGTTCTAAATAGGGCATATGAAGACGCACAGAGTCATGATCCCTTAACAATAATCCATAAATTTTATTATTTTTTAACACAAGACAGCAATTTTGACCGTGTATTTCAGGCAGAATTCCTACTTTAAATAGTCTCATAGCTATTTCATAAAACATTGCTACCATTTCAATATAGAAATCAATTACTTGCTCTTTTGTTAAAGAATGACCGAACAGTTCATCTAAGTAATGATGTCCCTTTAAATCAACAGCAAGGGAAGACATCGGAATGATTTTATAGTCTTCATCTAATAGTAGCTTTGGATAGATACGAATTTGCGCAGCTAGATGGCGAGGATGATCATCAAAAAGGCCCATCGTTTGAGGCATATATCCCCACCAATTTTGTTCTTCACATAGAAATACTTTTTCCATTAATATATGATCGCAGTCAAGAGCTTGTCGCAATAGCCTTTCTCCTGCAAGACCATTTAGTAACTTTACGACAGGCAAATATCTAGATGCCCCCAAAGAGAGTACACTTACTGGTAGTTTTAACATCAAGTTAGATTGTTGATTAAAAACTAAAGAGCGTACGGACGAAGTTGCAAATAGATTGCCTACTTTAGTTGTTAAAACAACAATCGTTTGATTGGCGATTTCCGACTGAAAATCCTTTAAAATAATGTTCTGTAACTGCCAAGGATGCACTGGCATAACAGTGTATTCGCTCCAATGTAAACCTCGTTGATTAAATTCTAGCTCAATGTCATTTCTTTGCTTTTCAGCAAGTAAATCTAGACATTGAATTGGCTCTTGTTCATTGCCATTTACAAGAACATCATGACGAATCGCAACCCAACGAAGTGATATCGATCGGCCAAATTCCGCCATATACAACTTATAGTCTTGCTCTGTAAATCCTATTTTCGCCTTTGCAAGCGGATGAAATGGGCGATCCCTAAACGAGGCAATCATCTCTCCTTTTACAAACCATTCATATGGAGTTGTAGGAGGCGTTGATTCATAATGCTCTATTTGTTCTATACTAAATGTCAATTGTTCAACGGCTAATGTAAGTCCCTTTAATAAATCTGCCACCGCAGCGTGTTCATAGGATTTCCCTGATGAGGCAACCTGCAAAACTGCTAACGCTAGCTCTTCAATAGAAACGATTAAATGCCAATGCCCAGCAACACGCCTGTAAATAGGTGAGTTATCAACCCATTGCTCGCCTTGCTTAATGCTTTTTTCTACAAGAAAACAAAAGTCACCTATATATACAGTTGACTCCTTGTAATGCCTGTCGGAAAATAACTCTGCTATTGTTTTAGATACAGATTGAAGTGATTGTTTTGAGTACATATCTACTGCAAAGAATTGTTCTGCTAAAAATGCATCCATTAAATCTTTCATAATTATTTGTGTGGCTCTTTCACTTGCTGGCACACTTTGCTGTAAAATCATCGAACCTGTCCTCCTTCGATATAATAAAACGCTGGATGGGGATGGCCTAAAAAATCATGATGTGAAATTGTCCAACAATAAGCACCTGATTTTTCAAAGATGATAATATCACCTACAGAAATAGCAGACACATAAGCATCTGTGTGCAATCGATCTTTTGGCGTGCATAACTCTCCAACGATGTTGACCTTAATATTTTGAAAGTTAGGACGCTGAAAAGTATACGGCCATGTATCACTGGTATAAAGCTGAAATGGTTGGTTATGTCCCCATGAAGATGGCAATCTATTATGATGTGTTCCACCTCTCACAATGGCAAAATGCTGCTGATGAGACTTTTTAATATCAATAATTTCAGTAGCATAAAATCCATAATCGGCAACGAGATATCTTCCTGGCTCAAAAAAAAGCTGAATTCCCTTTATATCTTGCCAAATATTACTTCCCTGTAATAAGGACGTAAATTGTTGCCAGTCAAAAGAGGGTGCCTTATTATAAGAGACACCAAACCCACCTCCAGCATTAAGTACCTGCAAATCTAAATTATATAAGCGTTGCCACTCAAGTGCCTTCTGCACATATAATTGCACCATCTCAGCATGCATTGCCGCATGTACATTATTTGATAACGAGTGAAAATGAAAGCCTTTAATCTGTACGAGGTGATGTGGGTCTTCTTTTACAATAGCTATTGCCCGTTGAATATCTGACTCATCCAAACCAAATGGACTTGGGATGCCTCCCATTGTAATTTTAGTTTTAGGTAGTGCATTTGTTCGTAAATTAATCCGCAATAAAATATTAACTTTTTCATTTAACTTTTGAGCTAGTATTTGAATACGTTGTAATTCTAGTACACTTTCCACATGAATATATGAAACCTTTTGGCGTATCGCTAACTCTAATTCAACATCCTTTTTTCCAGGTCCCCCAAACAAAATTGGCACCTGCTTGGACACCGCTCGGACACTTAACAATTCGCCAATGGAGGCTACTTCAAAGCCATGAATAAATGGTAAAAGAGCCTTTATGATTCGTTGATCTGGATTTGCTTTAATCGCATAAAACAAATAAGTTTGCTTAGGCAAAGTTTGGCACATTTGTCTTACATGTGCCTGTATACCATCTAAATCATAAATATAAGCGCAAAAAGGTGCGGTTTTTTTATTATTTAAAGTTTCAATCGCAGATAGTAACGAATCATTCATATTAGCCTCCCGTTATTTTTTGATAGTCAATTTTCTTTTGTCTATATGCACGAAATGCTGTATTTCGGTCATCTCCTAGTACAAAAATACGTACGCCTTTGTCAGCCCATCTTCTATGTTGTTCTTTCTCCCTTGAAACAGTAGCATAAGGTACGTGGCACATTTTTACGATTTCATGTAATTCGTTAAGAGCATTTTGCACCTTAGGATGTCCAGTTTGCCAAGGCACAGCTAACGATTGTGATAGATCTGCCGCTCCCTCTAACACAAAACTGATATGGGGCAGTGATAAAATAGCTTTACAATTGTGAACGCCTTCTACATTTTCAATCATTGGAATAATCATGATTTCTTCATTTGCTGCTGCAATATACTCTGTTAAAGGGTTTTTCGCAAAAGCAGCAGGGCGACCACTATTTAAACTACGGTGACCAATAGGATGATAATAACTATATTCAATTACCTGTATAACCTGCTCTCGACAGCTTACATTTGGAATCACAATGCCCTGAGCTCCACAATCAAGTACTTTTAAAATTGTAGTACGTTCAATCTCGTCAATTCGTACAAGTGGGGTAATATCAAGTAACTCAGCCGCCCGGATCATATTTTCTAGTATTTCTAAATTGATCGTCGTATGCTCTAAATCAATAATGACAAAATCAAATTCCGCATGACCAATTAATTCGATTACACTTGGATGAGGAATCGAGACAAATAACCCAAATACCGTTTGCTGACGTTCAATTTTTTCCTTCAGCTTATTTTTCTTCATTTTTTATTAACTCCATTGCCAGCAATAAAGGGTTTTGCGCCTTTCTAAAGTACAGTGTTTGGTCACCATAAATACGTCTCTTTGTCATTTCTTCGATTAAAGCATCCTCTGCAAATAAATTAAAGGTTTGGAATCGTTCCTTATACTGCGGATGCTGTTGTTGATAGGTTAAAATAACTTCAACACATGTGCGCCAAAACTCCTCTTCACTTAATCCAAATTCCTCAAGTGTAAAACAAAGTTCTGTCATACAAATAAAAAAGAAAGCATCGAACGTATAGTCCCTAACTTCAGAAGCTTCGGATGCTTTTAAAAACGAATAACGGTTAAACTCACGATGTGTAACAGGTTCCGGATTTAACTGTGGCTCCCACTCTGGATGAAGAAGTTCTTCAGAACAAAATCTCACGCCGTCATGTAAGTCCTTCACAATGATTCTGTGTGGAAAGTTATTTTTTAATACTAGAATAATATTTTGCGCATGAGACTCCAATGCAATACCTTGCACATATAGTAAATGAATAATTGGTGTGACAAGTACTTGTATTAAAGCTTTACTCCATTTTTCTACCCCGTATAAAGTGATGGCTTGCTGTATAAACGCCACACCATTTTTTTGTTTATGCGTCAATGCATTTAAGGGCCAAGCTTGTTCACCTTCTTCTAGATATTGAGCAATATTTTCCCGATGGATTACGCCTAATGTTCCATATGCCACGGTATATTGAATAGCGGACAGTTTGTGATAACGAAAAGATACCCCTATTATTTCTTTTAAAATTTCAAATCTAAGAGTTTTCAAGTATTCATCATTTTTAATTATTTTTTCCAACCATGCACTAATAATAGGCGCATTCTGTGTCGTATGATGTGCTAAAATACGACTAGTTGATGTATTTGTAATATTGAGTGATAATTTTAAATAACTCGCCTGTGTACAATGACGATTCGACAAAGACCGAATCGATTGCTGAGCTCGATATAGGCTAGCTGATTTTCCTAATACAATGATAGTTTTATCAGCAATCTGCGGAAAAAATATGGTTGATACGATATGCTCGTATTGCCAAGGATGGACTGGGAGAAAAAAATATGCTTCTTCATCTTCTTCTATTTGCTCTCGCAATTGTTGTTTGAACTTTGCTAACTCCTCTGGTTGCAAATGATGCCGATACATTTCATTGAAGGCTGTTGTACCCGATACTGCAATATCTACTAAATTACGATGTACAGCAAGCCAATACAACACAATATTTCGATTAAATTCTGGGCCGTATAAATAATTATCTTCCAAAGTAAAACCTAAACGTGATTTATAGCTTGGATGATATGGATGACCATCAATCATGTGACTTTCCAGCGCATCATAGTGAAGATCCTCTTTTGGTATAGATGTAGGCTGCATACTCTTCGCCTGACTATCTTTCATAAAGGTCTCTAATAATTCCTGCACAAATGTAGCTGTATATTGCCCTTCCAATGTCAGTTGAACTACTTCTTCTAAAAATGTATAAATACTTACATTCGCGTCACCCTCTCTTTTAATGGAGTACGGCTTAACTTTAACTCGACCAAATGACCATTTCTGCACTACCTCACATGTATAAAAGATAGTATCTCCTCTAGCATTTCTTCCCCTAAAGCTATAATCTTGCCCATTTTTCGTTACTGGAATAATTTCTTCAAAAAATAATGCCTCTAATGTTTGACACTTCAATCGTTCATACACTGTCTCACAGGATGCCCAATGTGCTGGCATAAAAGCTATCTTCGGTTCCATATTATCTCATTCCCCTTATACATAGCATTTTTTACTGCAACATATTCTGGTGTTTCGCTCTTCCCGATTAAACAACTATACAAATTTTTTTTCGCATAAAATACATTGGTAGTTAAGAGATGAACTATTAGTTCACTCCGATTTTGTTCCCATTCTTCAAGTAGAGCCTCTCTTACAATTTGCCAAAAATAATCTTCATTCAAATGAAAATCTCTTGCAAGAGCATGTATAAATGACCCTAGGTGATTCACGATGAAATAATACTCTGTCCGTGACCACGCCTGCTCTTTATCATAAAATAAAGGCCCTTTTGCCTGTATATATTTAGCTACTTTTTCCTTTTCAATACTCACACCCTCTAAGTCTCGAATCCAAAAGATATATGGCTTGCCTTCCCTAATAGTAATAAGTGTATTTTGCAAATGCGCTTCGAAGTGAATGCCCTTATTCTCAGCAAGTCTAACAATCGGCAATAAAGAGATATTTAAATATTGTCGAAACCATTTATCTACTTTTTGTTCTTTCAACCATTCAAAAAGACGACATGGCTTTCCTTGGATTGGGGCTTCAAGTAAGCTAGCAACAACATAAGTCGATGCTTCGTCCAATACCATAGGTCGATAAGTAATAGTAAATAGAGCTGTTATTTGATTATCATTAAAACAGCACGTACAGACACCAGTTTCATAAAGAACCTTTGTATATTCTTCCTCTATGAAACAATCTTGATCTAACAAGTAATGTGCAGCATCGAGTGTTCTTTTCATTTGCTCTTGACTGTTAACTCTAAGCATATTCGTTATTTGAATTGAAAGAGATAGTTTCAAATTACATTTTAATTGTGGGATATAAACTGTTCTAACAGAGGATGTAGGATAGCATACAGGACCGCTTCTCCCTAAAAAGAGTATTTTTTGCTGTCTTTCATATTCTTTAACTACCTCCAGCGTTTGTACATAAGCATATTGCCAAGGATGCATTGGCAATATACGATAATTATCATCCTCTAAATTCAATTGCTTGCAAACATCATATTCAAACTTTTCTAAATATTCATTTGCCGCAGACTCCGTGACCCATGTTTCTTGAAATACGTCATTTCGCACAGCAATATAGCAAAGTGCAAATGAAGTACGCAATTCAGGACAGTAAGCTGCAACTTCTTGAGATGTAAATCCTACAGTATTTTTGGGATATGGATGGAATGGGTGACCATATATTAGTGATTGTTCAGAGGAGAGGTAGTCTTTTATAGGCTTTTCTGAAGAGTGTTCTAAAAATATGGCCATATTTCGATAGCTATTTTCCACCCTTTTCATAAAATCTTGCACATAGTCTTGGGTGATGGCTGTATTCAGTACGGTGTATTCTTGAACGATTAAAGAAGCAAGATAGGAAAAGCTTAAAGCTTGACCATTTTGTAGAGAAAAATAAGCATATTCATGCTCACCATTGATTGAATAAAAAGCAAATTTCCCAATAATAGTTTCCTGACTTGCCTGAAAATGTAGAGAAAATGTCTGGTTTTGTTTATTAATTTTCAGATGCTGTCTTTGAACGTTACTGCATTCTCGTAAATAACAATTTAGTAACACTTTACAACTATAGATAGCTGCTTGTTTTTCATGACGGCTTTGCAAAACCCTTTCTTTAATGACCACCAATGTCAACTCTCTTTCTTGTTATATATAATACAAAAGGTACAGTAGCTAACATAATGCATCCTAAAATTATACACTCCTCTTTAAGTGCTATCCATTTAGCATCTGCTAATGAAACACCTGTATTAGCCAATGAATACCATCTGAATTCATAATAAATTGTTAACAGCATGACCGCAAACGAAGATGAAAAACGTTCAATTGTGCTAGCTAAAGCCGAACCTTCATGCAACTCCTCCTGTGAAAGTGTATGAAGGCCGATTGTTGTAACAGTCATGTTCGAAAGACCTCCTCCAATCCCTCTTCCAATCATCAAAATAGTTAATACGACTAGGGAAACTGAGCTTGGTAATAGTGAGAAGGATAAAATAGATAAGGCTACGATAACAATACCTACTACAATAAAATTCTTTGATTGCCCTCTATCCATCCAAAGTCCACCTAACCACATAAATAGACTTGTAAATATGGCAGTAGGAATAAACATGGCACCTATTAACGATGATGGTAGATTGAATACTTCCTGAAATAGAAGAGGCAACACAAAAATTACACCGAGCATTACAACATCCTGTATTGCAGCAATCAAAACCGTGATAGCAAAGATTTTATTTCGTCGTAAAAGCTTATAATTTAATAATGGCTCGGCTTTTTTATTTTCCAATTGAATGAAACGGATTAACAAAAGAGAACCACCTATCAGTATAATGACCAATACCCATATCGGGAAAACCCCTTTAAGAAGTAGCTGTATGCTTACACTTAGCATACAAATACTTAGTACCAAATAAATGATACCTAACACGTCCAATTCCTTTTTTCTCATAGCTTTATATGAATCAATTTGGGTTGCACAAAGAAACAGTGATATTATAGCAAAAGGGACATTCATCCAAAAAAGATACTGTAATTCACCAAATTGGATAACGAGCCCTCCAACAGTTGGTCCTATAATAGAGGCAATTGTCAGCTGTATACCCCAAACACCTGCCACTCGTCCATGCACTTCTTGATTGTATATATCAAATAATAGACTGAGAGAAAGTGGAATCATTATGCCCCCTGCGATGCCATGAACACAGCGAACAATCAATACTACTTGAATGTATTGATCGAATAAGCCACCTATAATAGAAGAAAGTCCATATATTGCAACTCCTGTTATATAAGTTCTTTTTCTATCTAGGCGATCTACGATTAATGGTGTAAGGGGCATCGTTACAGTCATGGATAGAAGGTATGATAAAATTACCCAGCCTGCTGAAGTAGCATTAATGCCATACAACTGCATAAAGCTTGGTAATAAAATATTAATAGAACTATTCATAAGTACTAGTGAAAAAGCAGCTATAAAAACTGCAACCAATGCTGCATGCCTTTTGATTGTTTCAATGGTTAGCATATTGCATGCATAGCAACCGCTTGTTGCACTGAATTAGCAAAAATATCTAATACTTTTTCGGTCTCAGTTCTATTAATAATAAGAGGCGGTAAAAATCTTAATACTGCCCCCCTTCGCCCTCCTACTTCAATAATCAATCCATTTTCAAAGCATTTTTTCTGAATTAAAGAGGCTAACTCTCCATCTGGGGGATGGTGTCCTAGAAGATCAGTTGGCTTTTTGGGATCAACAATTTCTACACCTATCATTAATCCTCTTCCACGAACATCACCAATCTCGCTATATTTTTGCTGCAATTGATATAACCTTTTAAAAAATTGTACACTCCTTTCCTCTACCTTTTCTAACACACGATGTTCACGTAAATATTTTAATGTGGCTAACCCAGTAGCCATTCCTAATTGATTACCTCGAAAAGTTCCAGTGTGCGCACCTGCTTGCCATTGATCCAATGCCTTATGATAAATAACTACCGACATTGGCAAACTACCACCTATCGCTTTTGAACATATGATAACATCTGGGATAATACCTGCATGTTCAAAGGAAAACATCTTACCTGTTCTTCCAATTCCAGTCTGTACTTCATCAATAATTAAGGGAATATTTCGTTCAGCAGTCATTCTTCGTAGTTGGTTTAACCATTTTAGATCTGCTGGAATTACGCCTCCCTCACCTTGTATCGTTTCTACAATTACACAGCATGGATTGGCAATCCCACTTTCATCATCATCCAATAAATTTTCGATATATTGTGCACTGATGGAAGCAGTCATACCATTTCCAATACCGAATGGACACCTAAATTCATTTGGAAATGGTAAGAAATGTACGTCTGGTAGTAGGCTTTGCAAATGTTGTTTTTTAGATATATTGCCACTCATGGACATCGTTGCTTGTGTAGAGCCATGATAGCAGCCTTGAAATGCTAGAATTGATTTACCTTTGGTAGATTGTTTCACTAATTTAATAGCGGCCTCTACAGCATCTGCTCCAGTAGGACCACAAAATTGAATTTTTGCGACACTTTTAAAGTCCTCTGGCAAAGAAGATATGATTTCCTTCATAAATTCTATTTTTAAAGGTGTAGCCAAATCGAGCGTATGAAGTGGTATTTGTTGATCCAAGACTTCTCTGATAGCTGTTATGATAACTTCATGATTATGACCTAAAGCCAATGTTCCCGCTCCTGCCAAACAATCGTAATAATTTTTGCCTTCTACATCTGTCACTATTACACCTTGAGCTTTTTGTAGAATAAATGGGAAGTGCCGTGAATACGCTCGCGCATTTGATTCACGTTCACTTTGAAACATTAAATACTCCTCTTGAATCTTATTTGCTGCCATGTTATCATTACTCCTTTTCTATATCTAATAGATAGGCTAAATATGATTCAGCTGCATTTTTAGTACTCTTTTTAAAATAAATCGAGGGGTCCACCAAATCTGGCAAGGCATTTACTTCTAATATGACACCATTAGTTTGATTCAATGGTTTATCAATATGTAAGCAACGAATGTCAATGCCTGCAACGTCAATTTGTAACGCTTTTGCCGCACGAATTGCCATTTCAATATTTTCAGGACATATATCTGCTGTGCGATCTGTAATAACATCATAAAAATCTGTCACCAACATATTGTCATCCGAAAACAAATCTAGTTGTTGCCCATTTACTAATACATCTTCAAGTGTAAGCCCATTCCTTTGTAAAATACTTTTCAAGCCCACGTTGTCTGGTTCAATTGCTTGATACGCTTGAGATCCTTCAAGTGTGTTCTTTTTCAATTGCTTGTCATTTAAGTGCCCAATCAATTGACGAATAGTGGAAAAACCATCTCCTTCTATAAAAGCTGATCGGTATTCTAAAACACCAATAAACTCCCCATCTATTACTAACACCCGATAATCATGACCAGGTACATATTTTTGAATTAAAATCTTTTGACTATATTCTTTAGCAACTATAGCAGCTTGCTCTAATTCCTCCACTGTCTTAATACCAATTGTTACACCTAAACTACATTTAGCATTAATAGGTTTTACAACAACCGTTTCATGGCTTGATAAAAATTGAATACCCTGTTCTCCAATCTCCTCTACAATAATAGAATCGGAAATAGGTAGCTGATTCCTAACCAATAACTTATTTGTCGCTTCTTTATTTTGAGCTAACAAACCACTTATCAATAATAACTGATGTGATCTTGTTTTATTGATAATAATCGTTTTGTCTTTATAAGACAGCTCTAAAAAGTCCTCGCAATCCGCAAGCAAAGGTGTACACTTTATGCCCATTTCTTTGGCCTTTTGTATAATAATTTGATTTTGTAAATTGCTTATTTGCTGTTGTGCCACATCTACTCCTCCCACCACTAATTGATTGATAATGATTATCATTATCAATTATATAATAGCAATATGCTTTTCATTTTTCAAGTTAACCTTAATAATGCTAATCGTTATTTGAGCAAATAAAAAATACTTTAGTAATTCTATTAGAAAAAACTTTTTCGAAAATGAATGTTGTTATTTACTACAATTAATACGTGGTACAAGGTGTATCTTATCTTGCGCCATCACATCAATTGTAGAATTTAATTTTAGTTCAATTTTTCTGATTTAAACTTATTTTTGACAGAACCAGCGGCATAAATAACCTATTTTTACGTTGTCATTTTGGGGCATGATATACAATAATCATGTTCTTCTTCAGAGGTTAAATAATAAAAACAGCAAGTTTTACGTATTCTAATTGGCTTATCGACACCTCTTGCCATTACCTTTGGTGTATTGTATCGAGTAAATGGATTTCTTCGCTCGCCAAAAATGTTGCCTGGGGCTTCCAACATAATGTACTGATAATCTTCTTCCAAGTACGCTATATCAAATTCACTTGCGCCTTGTCGAAATTGTGTTTCATAAAACCAATGTACATACATAGCTGCGTGTTCCCATAATACAGCATTTGAAACTTTAGCATTCGTTGACAACACCGCCCATACTTTAGCGATATTATCAGCAAAAATTGATTGAAGAATTTGATCTCGCCATTTTTCTCTGTCACTTATCGGCACAGAAACTTGTGCATCTACTAGCCCTATTCGTGGTAGCCACAAATCTTCCTGATAACTCGACTCCACAGTTACATTGTCAATTGAAGCATTCAACCCCTTCTGTAACCTGGACATCGCATATAGAGCCGCACCCATAGTTAAAACACTATAACGCTTCCCAAATAAAGAAGCAGTAACCATTAGAGATGTAGAGTTAAAAATAGGCGAAATAGTATGAAGGTATTGACGGCATTGCTCACCACAAAGCAAAGCTTTAGATTCGATTGAATAAGGTGAAGCTGGCAATCTTGTCTCGGTAAAACGATAGTTCTCCGTCAAAATAGCAACCTCTGAAGGCGTTAGAAATTTATTATTTTGTATATTTAACATAGAAGTCCCTCCTGCTTAATCTATAAAACCACACTTTAATCCCTTTCCATGTGGCACACATAACGGTGTTCCAAAAAGAGGGTCGTTCATAATTGTGCAATCCATGCAAAATACATCCTTCACTAAATCAACCGTAATAATGTCTTTAGGCTTTCCTTGTGCATAAATTTTTTTATCGCGCACCGCCACAATATGGTGCGCATAACGGCATGCTAAATTTAAGTCATGCAGAACCATGACCACTGTTCGTTTTTCCCTACTATTTAAATCAAATAATAGATCTAATATTTCGACTTGGTGAGCCATGTCTAAATAGGTAGTGGGCTCATCTAATAAAATCAAATCTGTTTTTTGAGCCAATGTCATCGCAATCCAAGCTCGCTGTCGCTGACCTCCAGACAATGCATTGACAGGTCTATTTGCAAATGGTTTCATCTGCGTTGCTTCCAATGCTTGATTTACAATCTGTTCATCTTCTGTAGACCATTGCTTAATCCAGCTTTGATGAGGGTACCTACCTTGTTTAATTAGCTGTAAAACAGTTAATCCTTCAGGCGCTATTGGCCCTTGTGGGAGTATCGCTAATTGTTTCGCAACTGCTTTGGTAGATAGATCTCGTATTTTTTTGCCATCCAATAAAACATGTCCATCCTTTGGTTTTATTAAGCGGGCAAATGTCCGTAATAACGTTGATTTACCACAACCATTTGCACCTACTAAAACAGTGATTTTTCCTTCTGGCACTTGTAAATGTAAATCCTCAAGTATATTTGCATTACCATAGGTAACTGTCAGTGCATTAGCCTCTAATATATAATTCAAATTAGATACACCTACTTTCCCATATTGTACCGTTACATAAGACTATTACTATAATGCTCCCTATGTATCACGCCATGTTCATTTCTATGCACTGTGATTTCTTGTACGGAACAGTAAATAAATAAAAAACGGGGCCCCAATCGCTGCGGTAAACACACCTGCTGGTAAATCTTTTGGTAGAAACGCCGTCCGACCAATAATGTCTGCAAAAATAACGATAATACTTCCGACAATTGCTGAAATCGGGATGAGTGCTGCAAATGAACGTCCCACAAGCATTCTACTAATATGGGGAGCTACTAATCCAACAAAGGCTATTCCACCTACAAAGGCTACTGCTGAGCCGGCTAGCATAACACTAATCAACAGGAACAATAAACGGTATACTTGTACTCTCACACCTACACCTAATGCAATATCATCTCCTAATTCCTTTACATTGATAACTCTTGCCATGACAAATGTTAACAATATTAAAATGACGACCCATGGGAGCAATAAGTAAACATCCTGCATATTCGCCCCATACAAGCTACCTGTAAGCCAAATATAAGCCCTTGTAGTTCGAATCTCCTCACCTGTGACGATTAGCATTGTAACTATACCTTTCATGAGTGCCGAAATACCGATACCAATTAACACTATACGTATAGGTGTCACACCCTTTTTCCAAGACAAAAGATAAATAATAGATGATACAATTCCTCCACCTATAATGGCTGCTAATGGCAAATAGTGAATGCTCACTGTTCCAAAATAGACGAGAAATATCATTGCCCCTACAGATGCACCACTTGTTACACCAATAATATCCGGTGCTGCTAGAGGATTTCTGATTAAGCCTTGTAATATTAATCCTGATATTGCAAGTGCCATACCAACTAACAAGGCGAGTAATACTCTAGGAAGTCTTAACGTTTGGATTGTAAATAGATATTCACCTGTACCGTAACCAAACAATTCATTTAGCACTGTAGCTGGATGTATAAAATCACTACCTACTGAAAGAGCAAGCATAATCATTCCACAAAGCAAAATACTAAGAAGAACGATAACTAGCACTACTTTCTTAGATATTTGAAAGGAAATCTTATTTGATTTCGTACGAACCGTCATATAATTATGCATTTCTCGCTAACCCCCTTCGTGCTATGTAAATAAAGAAGGGTGCACCTATAAAGGCAGTCATAACACCGATAGGCATTTCTAACGGCATAATAACAAATCTCGCTGCGATGTCTGCTAATAGTAGCAATGTCGAACCAAGCACTGCACTAAACGGTATAATCCATCTATAATCTGTTCCAACTAAGCCCATCGCCACATGAGGAACAATTAGTCCGATAAATCCAATTGAGCCAGCCACTGCGACTGATCCTCCAGCAAGTAAAATGACGATTACGCCCATACTCACCTTCATTAATATCGTACGTTGTCCTAAGCCTTTTGCAATATCATCCCCTGACTGCAAAATATTAATGGAACGACCCATAAAAAAAGCGAAACTACTACCTAGCAAAATGAAAGGTAATACTGGCAACAACATATTGATATCTCTCCCTGAGACAGAACCTGCTAGCCAAAAAAGCACACTTTGTATGCCTTGCTCATCGATGACTAATAATCCTTGTGTAAAAGATACAAACAATGCCGAAATGGCAGCGCCTGCTAGTACTATTTTTATTGGCGTTAAGCCATCCTTTCCTAAAGAACCTAGGAAAAATACGAGAACGCCTGCAACAGCTGCCCCTAAAAAAGCGACCCACATATAATGGATTAACGAATCCATAGAAAAAAAAGTAATTGCACATACAATAAAAAATAATGCTCCTGCGTTAACACCTAAAATATCCGGAGCAGCCAATGGGTTTCTTGTCAAAGCACGCATTAATGCACCTGCTATGGCAAGACTAGCTCCAACTACTGTAGCGACTACAGCCCTTGTGAAACGGGATGTTCGAATAATGACATGCTCCGCATTTGATGCATCATAATGGAAAAATGCATCATACACAAATCGAAATGGGATAGACGTTTGACCAAGAGCTACACTTAACATAAATGCCAATATCAGCAACACACAACAAATGATAAAAACACCCTTTTTCATTGAGGTACTGGTAAGCAAATTTTGCATTGAACTCCTACTTTCTTATCCTTATTTCTGTCTCCTTTTCAACCATCTCTTCTATTCCTTCCTAACAAACAGTTGACGAGTAATGGCTAGAAATTAAGGGGGCTCACCTTTTTATAGAGCCCCCATTTGACCTGAGGGATATAGCTTCGTATGCAACCTTGTTAATCTATAGGTCTCTTATTTTTCTAGCTCAAATCTGTCATATATATCGTCCAACATAATATGAGCACTTAAAATACCACCAGCAAAATTCCAGTACACCTCTTCAACACGGTATACTTGGTCGTTTTTAACAGCATCAAGCTCCTTCCATAACGGATGGCTTGTCCATTCCTCCAATGTCTTTTTTGTAGCCTCATCTTCGATATAAAACATATAGATGACATCCGCATCCATTTGCGGAATACTTTCTTTATCTGTAAACCTTAGAACGATTGGCAGTGGATTCTCTGTTATATTTTTTGGACCTTTAAATCCAAGCTCTGTTAAAATTTCACCTGCATAACCTGCAGGATATATACGTGCATGGTCAGCTCTAAAATTGACAACTGAAGCACTAATTGGCCATTTGTCACCTAACTTATCTTTAATTTTCGTTTGGAAATCAGTTACTCGACTTTCCCATTTTCCAAGCAATTCTTTTGCTTTATCTTCTTTACCCGTCGCTTGTCCAATTAAATTTACTGTACCTTTAAAATCAAATACATCTTGGTGCACAACGGTCGGTGCGATTTGAGATAATTGTTCATATATTTCCTCATGGCGATTTTTAGAAGCAACAATTAAATCCGGTTTAAGTTTAGCAATCTCCTCTAAGTTAGGCTGCGTTTCCTCCCCTAAAAGTGGCACCCCTTCTAAGTCTTTTTGCAAATATTCATATATTGGTGTATCTGCCCAAGATTCAACAACACCTACCGGTTTTATCCCCATCGCCACTGCTACATCTGTTGCACCTTGATAGAGCGTAACAATTTTCATAGGTGTACCTTCTATTGTTGTCGTTCCTAGTGAATGAGAGACTTCACGACTGCTATTTTCAGTACTACTGTTGTCAGTACTACTTTCTTCTTGAGTTGTTTTATTGTCATCTGCATTAGAAGCTTCCTCAGATTCCTTACCTCCACATCCAGCTAACAATAAAGCCAATGACAAAACTAAAAACATTACCATCTTTCTTAAGTCAATTAATTTAACAGAATTCAAAGTGTATTCCTCCTATCAACTAATTTTTATAATGATAATGATAATCATTATCATTATAAAATCGTACTAGACAAATTTCAATATGTATTTTTAGAATATTTGGTACGTTTAAATTTTCATGCTGTCACCTCCCCTTTGTTTTATCTATCTTCGGGAAGTAACAACTTATTCGGACAAAAAAATAAGCAGTTGAAGAAAAGGGATGCTTTTCTCCAGCTACTTTAATTTTCTTATCTTAATTACGTCCCAAAAAGCTGAGCCAAATAAATAATCCCATAGATAGGAATTGCTATGGAGGTAAGTAGATACATTACCATTTCACCCTTCGAAAGCTTCCTTTTCCATTTCGTTAGTTTAAGCTGCCTATGATAAACAAAACTCGAAAGTAATATGATTAAAAAAGTTAAATCTTTTACGTTCTCTAAAAAGAGATGCAACTCATTCTCCCCCTTTGTTGTGCAAAAGATATCTCTATTATAGTAAATGACTAAATAGCAAAAAAAAGAATCTAGTATTTACTTTTCATGTTGCAGTAAACTCCAAAATACTATGACCTCTTAAGAGCAAAGTAATTTGAAGATCTCATCTCATTTTCTTACATATGTAAAACCATCAAATCCTCGTCACAATACTGCCCATTAAATTTGAGGGCATTCCGTTCTACACCATACACTTCAAAACCTAAAGACATATACAACTTCTTGGCTGAAATATTGTCAGAGACAACTGTTAATTTAATTTGCTCCAAACCTTCACAACTTTTTGCCTTCTCTATTAGTTTACGCATAAGTAATTTCCCTACGCCCTGACCTCTTCCTTCAGGTGCTACATACATTCCGAAAACATTTCCTTTATGGTGAGTTTTCACAGTTCTTTCGCGCATATAAGTGACGATTCCAACTAACGAATTGTTGTCATTGAAAGCACCAAGGACAAATTTATCGTTCGTTGGTTCTAATCGCCCTGCTATAGTTTCTAATGAAAAGTTTACTTCACACTCATATGTTGAACCAAATGCTTCTGGATTGATTTGTAATGCACTTAATCGAACTTCTTGATACAACTGAGCATCTGATTTATTTAAAATTCGAATTTCCATAGTGTATCCCCTTACGTCTGTTATTTTAATAGCGGTCTCTACGGTCTCCATGTTTTTTTCAACATATTGATTTTCCGTAACTTCTTATTCTCCTAACACAATTACAAATGGAATGTTGTCACGATTCGCTTTATTATCGCTTTTCTTAATTTTTTTTATTATGTGCGGCGAATTTTACGACCAATAATCTCTTGCTCAGGTAATAATCTTATGTTCCTCTAACATTTTGATCATCCATTTTCTTCATCATCGTCTCTCCTTTGTTTTTAAGAAAATAAAAAACCGTACAAACATAAGCTCCTACATCGGCTTAGTTATACGATTTCATGAGAAATAGTCGTCCTATTCAATATTAATAAATTAATAAAGATAGCAAGACTAATGGATATGATGATGTGTAGTTGTTGATATTAGATGCTTTAAAACCCGCATAGAATCTCCTCCATTCAATTATTCGTTACTTTAAATCATATGATAATATTTGTCAATTTATTATTTAAATAAGGTAGCTACAGGACTGCATTGTTAAATTACTTTTATAGAACAAAAAGCAGTTACTCTATATAGACTAACTGCTCATTAAAACTTGAATTTATAGTAGCTTTTGATAAAGTTCAAATTTATCTAAACCATATTTACTGTATCCTAAATCAATGGCATCAATATACTCAAAACCATATTTTCTATAAAGTTTTATAGCTGGTTTATTTTTTTCATATACATCCAGACGAATAGCTTTTATGTTCATTTCCTTACTATGTTGAATAATAAAATCCATAAGTCTTGTTCCAATTCCTTTATTAAGGTATGTAGGATGTACAGCAAAAGTGTTAATAACCAATATTTCTTCATCATCGAAATCATGATACCAATTAGCTTTAGAATAAGCTGCTTCTTGCTCATGTCTTAATATGACAGTGCCAACAATATGTTCCCCATCTTTCATCACATATAAATTGCCTTCCTGTATACCATGTACTGCAGTTTCTTTTATAGGATAGACACCTTTTTTCCATCCAGGGTAATTTATATGCGCATCAAGATAATCATTTAAATCATTATATAAAGATTCAATTTCCCCGATATTATTTTCCGTTCCCTTTTCAATCTTCATAATTTCTTCCTTTTCTATTTAGTTAATTAAGAAACCTAAATTATATGAATATTATACCTTATTAATAATTGGTAAACGATTCCTCATGGTGAAATTTTGAATAAGGCAACCTTTAATGCTTCGCTTCAGAGGTTGGGAATTTCCGTAGAACGGGTATAGGACACTACTGCTAGGAGAGGAAATTTAGCGAAGTTTGAATCAATAATTTTAGTATCTGCTTGAAATCAATTAAATATCCTGCATAGTTTACGTGAGCGCTATAGGCTCTTAAATTATGAACTGGAATATTACCAGAGAGGATACGTCATTCGTATCCTCATTTTGCTTAAAAAAATTTAAATACAATACGTGGAGGAGTTGAATTTATGACATATGTAAATATTGGCTCGAAGTTATTTTTTGGGTTCATTGCTTTATTAATTGTGACGCGTTTGTTGGGCAAAAAAGAAATATCGCAGCTCACCCCCTTTGATTTTATTTATTCCATTGTACTCGGTGGCATATTGGAAGAAAGCATTTATGATAACAAAATTTCAGCGCTTCATGTCTGGTTCGCAGTGACCGTTTGGGGAGTAATGTTATTTATTATCGAAATTTCATCACAGCGCTACGATAAATTAAGGGTTCTTCTGAAAGGGGAAACGTCGATTTTAATCAAAAATGGCGAATTCAACTTAAAAGAACTAGAAGCGAATCACTTGGAAATGGAGCAATTACGCATTATGTTACGGCAACAAGGGGTATTCTCACTGCGTGAAGTTTGTGATTTGTACTTGGAGCCTGGTGGTACTGTCAGCTTAAAAAAATATGCAAAATTCGATATGGTCACACCAGCCATGCTCAATTTAAAGCCAAAAGACGAGTCAATTAATTTCCTTTATGTAGATGAAGGAGAAATCAACGAAGAAATCTTAAAATACACGGGCAAGTCAAAAGAATGGCTATACGATGAACTGCGAAAGGAAGGCTATACGACTATTCAAGATATTTTGTATGCGGAATGGTCAGAGACTGACGGATTTTTCATCAAAACCTATGCGGATACTAATGATGATATACGAAAAGTGAATTAAAAAAGGTAGCACACAATCTACAAGCTAATCTAAACGAAAATGTATACTAAAGTAGTTATTTGGATTTGACAATGCCGAAGATTCAATTAAAGTTAATATTATTTGATAAAAACCACCCGTTTATTCCGTAGAACATTTCTGTTCACAGTTAGGCTATTCATCTTACACAAGTAAAATAGATTTGTTATTTGGAAGATTTAAAGGTAAGTTATATATTGAATAAATTTAACAAGATGGAAGTTAGAGGAAAAATATGAGAAAAAAAGTTATTATGTCATTAATGTTAATGACTTTCCTTTCTGCTGTAGAAGGAACAATTATTAGTACAGCAATTCCCCGTATAACAAGTGATTTATCGGGTGTCGAACTCGTTAGTTGGGTCTATGCAATTTATATGCTTGCCACTGCTGTTTCGACTCCAATATACGGGAAACTGGCGGATTTATTTGGTCGAAAAAAGGTTTTACTTATTGGAGCTACAATATTTTTAGTTGGCTCTGCTCTTTGCGGTGTCGTGACATCGATGGAACAGCTCATCGTCTTTCGTGCCCTTCAAGGTCTAGGCGCTGGCGCTATTATGCCAATAACTATGACCATTATTGGTGACTTATATAGCGAAGTGAAAGACCGTGCAAAAGCACAGGGGTGGATTAGTGCCGTTTGGGGTATCTCTGGTGTTATCGGACCTCTCGTTGGCGGATTTTTAGTTGACTCTCTTTCTTGGCGCTACATCTTTTTCTTAAACGTTCCATTTGGAATTATTGCTTGTATAATGATTGTCATTTATTACAAAGAATCTATTAAGCCCGCTAAGCATCATATCGACTATCTTGGCGCAACAGTCTTCTCATTAAGTGCAATCGCTCTACTTTACGCGTTATTAACAGGTAGCAGTAAAAACAACTGGGGGGACATGACAATTATAGGTCTATTACTCTTTGCAGTTGTATCATTCGTTATTTTCTTATTTATTGAGAAGAAATCTCCGGAACCACTAATTCCGCTAGCACTTTTCTCTAACCGTACATTATCTACTATTAATATACTAACACTTATTTCGGGTGCAATGCTTATTAGTATTACGATGTATTTACCAATTTGGAGCCAAGGTGTATTAGGAAAAAACGCGACAGATGCTGGACTCATTTTAATGCCGCTTCCTGTTATGTGGACAGTCGGGACTATTTTTTCAGGTAAATTAGTTGGACGCTTGAATACGAAACAAATCATCCTCATTGGGGTTAGCGTTCTGTCAGTTGCTGCCTTTACTTTATTTACATTGTCAACAGATTCCCTAGCGTTCCTTATTTATGTTGGGGTTGGATTATTCGGATTAGGAATGGGACTTGTTTCACCTATTTACATGGTAACGATTCAAACAGCTGTTTCAAATCAAACACGCGGGACAGCAATTGGCTTAAATACATTTATCAATACGTTTAGCCAAACATTAGGAGCTGCAGTTTTCGGGGCGCTTTTCAACACGATGATCCATGCACATGGTATTCAACACCTTGATCTTGTATCATCTGGTGGTCATGGAGGAGCTACAGCAAACGTAGTAACCAAATCGCAAGAGGCACTAGCTTCTAGTGTACATTACATTTATATGGGTACTTTTATATTAGCACTACTAACTTTGTTAATTGTTTGGTTCTTTTTAAAGCCAGCCACTCAACTCGTGAACGAGCATAAATAACGAATAAATAAGCTATAAAGAGATTACTCTTTATAGCTTATTTTTTATCAGGTTACATCAATATAAATTAAAGAAGCAATACAATTAAGCTATCCTTTAAATTCTCTATCAACAACCGTTCGTTAATATTTGTTCCCTGTTTTTATTGTATGTCTTCATCGTCTTTATACTCCAAAATATCACCAGGTTGGCAATCTAAAGTTTTACAAATCGCTTCTAATGTTGAAAAACGAACCGCTTTTGCTTTCCCATTTTTTAGAATAGAAAGATTCGCCATAGTAATTCCAACCTTCTCCGAAAGCTCCGTTACGCTCATTTTTCGCTTTGCTAACATTACATCAATATTAATAATAATCGCCATATCATCCACCTCAGACCGTCAAATCATTTTCTGATTTTATGTTAATCGCTTCTTGTAAAAGCCGTTGGAGAATAGCAGCAAAAACGGCAATTACGAACGATGCAAAAATGATAATAAGTCCTATAAATCCAACAGGAGGATCAACTTTCTTCGCGATAAAAGAGAAGAGTGGCATACCCAATATATACAAACTACTGATTATAATCGCACAGCGCTTAATGTTCTTTAATGCTTCTACTGATAATTCCGAGAACGCTGTATTCTTCTCGATGTACCGTAAAAGTTTAAAGGCCTGATAGAGAGCAACGTAAAAAGGTACAGCCGCTCCATACATTACGATGAAAATGAGATATTTCATCGGTGAAATATGTGGATACAATTCCGATGCGAAATTCGCTATATGGGGCACTAAAAATATACATAAAGCAAGAACTGCAATTCCAGCCAGAAAAATAATTACCTTTAAAAAAGTGGTTGAACCGCGTTTAACATTCATAGTAAGCACCTCAGTTATTTAATGACAAAATAAATTTAACATAAAATTTATCGTTTTACAATAAATATAGATTGTTTTTCGCTATAGTATTAGGGTATCTTAACATCCTTATAATTTTGACAAAACGTATATTAGTTTTCATAAAAACTGAAGTACGTTCCCTACATGATTATTAAACAATTACTTAATAGCAATAATAATTTTATGAAAAACAACATAAATATATTGATAAACGATAAAAAATAAACTAATATCGTATTAAAACATATTATTATTAAATCAGTGAGGTGCTTCAAATGAATGTTAAACTAAGTTCAACTTTTTTCTTAAAGACCGTTGCTTTTCTTATTGGCGTTGCGGTACTTGCTGTGTGTATATATTGGTTACCTCAGGCTGCTATACGAGATGCGAAAGTGCATCCAGGAGATTACTCGATATATCCATTGCTAATAAGTGCCTATGGAGTATGCATTACGTTTTCTGTTGCGTTGTATCAAGCATATAAACTATTGAGTTATATCAGTATAAACAATGCCTTTTCTGAGGTATCCCTTAAATCCATGAAGGTTATAAAAAAGTGTGCTTTTACAATTATTATCTTCATTTTGTTTATAATAGTTTACTTAAGGGTTTTTGCTATGTTCACGGGTGAAGACGCAGCAGGTCCGATAGCACTTGGTCTAATAGGAATTTTAGTAACAGCTATCATTGCTGCCATTATAGACGTACTTCAAAAGCCCATAAAAATTATACTAAAAAAAATGTAGAGGTGTTTACTATGCAAGTATAGTAACTATTATCCCTACTGCATCATGACCCAGCGCCTATCTTTTTTGATATGACACTAAAACACTATATTAAGTTCAGGATTGAATTCGGTATTGTACCGAGCTCAATCCTTTTAATTTTACTTATATACGTTTGTAATTATAGTGTTCAATATACAGTTCAAGTTCACGCTTATAACTCAACAATATAGCCCGATTGTGGAATAAGAAAAGATCCTGCATATTATAGCAGGATCTTTAATGAATATTTTTTATAAAACTACAACAAACACAAACTCTCCAGCCTTACTCTACAGTTACTGATTTAGCTAAGTTACGAGGTTTGTCAACGTCGCAGCGGCGGTGTAATGCGGCATAGTAGCTAATTAACTGTAATGGTACTACTGAAACGAGTGGTGTTAAGTATTCATTGACATGCGGAATGATTAAACGGTCGCCGTCCTCGTCTACGCCAGCCATTGCGATAATACATGGATAAGCGCCACGTGCAGCTACCTCTTTAACATTGCCGCGAATATTTAATGCTACCGCTTCCTGTGTTACAAGGGCGAATACTGGTGTTCCTTCTTCAATTAAAGCAATTGTACCGTGTTTGAGTTCGCCACCTGCAAAGCCTTCCGCTTGAATATATGAGATTTCTTTAAGTTTCAAAGCACCTTCAAGACTTACACAGAAATCGATATTACGTCCGATGAAGAATGCATTGCGTGCAATTTTTAAATAATCTTCTGCGATATCTTCTAATACATCTTTTGAATCGATAATTGTTTGAATACCGTTTGCTGCAATCGCAAGCTCTTGTTTCAAATCAAATTCTAAGCCTTGACCACTTGCTTTTGCTGTTACATAAGCTGTTACTGCAAGTACTGCGACTTGTGCTACATATGCTTTAGTAGAAGCTACTGCGATTTCAGGACCTGCGTGTAATAATAGCGTATGGTCTGCTTCGCGTGACAGCGTCGAACCTTGTACGTTTGTAATTGTTAATGTTGGGTAACCTAGCTCTTTAATTTTCACAAGCACTTGGCGGCTATCCGCTGTTTCACCTGATTGTGTAATAAAGATGAATAGCGGCTTTTCTGATAGTAATGGCATATTGTAGCCAAACTCACTTGAAATATGCACTTCAACAGGAATACCAGCCATTTTCTCGAAATATTGTTTACCAATTAAACCTGCATGATAGCTTGTGCCCGCAGCGATAATGTATAAACGGTCTGCAGCTTGCAATGCTTGTAAAATATTTGCATCAATTGTTAAATCGCCATTTTCGCCTTCGTATGCTTGAATAATTTTACGGATAACCGTTGGCTGTTCATCCATTTCTTTTAACATATAGTGAGGGTACGTACCTTTTTCAATATCGCTCATATCAAGCTCTGCTGTATATGGTGCACGCTCTACTACTGTGCCGTCTAATTTTGTAATTTCCACACTGCCTTTGTGTACGATAACAACTTCTTTATCGTGTAATTCCACGAATTGATCCGTTACTTGTAGCATTGCCATCGCATCTGATGCAACTACGTTAAAGCCTTCACCTACACCTACAAGAAGTGGTGATTTGTTTTTCGCTACAAAAATTGTATCCGCCACTTCAGCATCTAACAATGCAAGTGCGTAAGAGCCGTGTAATAATGATAATGTTTTGCGGAATGCTTCTGCTGTTTGCAGACCATCCTTCACAAATAGCTCAACTAACTGCACGATAACTTCTGTATCTGTGTCAGATTTCATTGGAATGCCTTTTAAATATGTTTTTTGTAATAAATGATAGTTTTCGATAACACCATTATGCACAATCGTAAAACGACCTGATGCACTTTGATGAGGGTGAGCGTTTAAGCGGTTTGGCACTCCGTGAGTTGCCCAACGTGTATGACCAATCCCAACTTTTGCAGCAACGTCCTCGTCTACTGCTTCACGTAAGTCAGCGATACGACCTTTTTCTTTGAAGATCGTTACGCCCTCTTCATTGCGCACAGCAATACCTGCTGAGTCATAGCCACGGTATTCAAGCTTTTCTAACCCTTTTAATAAAATTTCCTTTGCATCTGATTCACCAATATATCCTACAATTCCACACATAATTACTTTTCCTCCGATATTGTCATATTAACGCAATGACAAACTAGACCTCAGCGTATCGAAATTTTTTCAGTGGGCGTAAACAGTACGACTTATTTTCATCTCAAAAATAAGCATACTTATGCGCGCACATCCTCGTACTATTTCAGCCATCTAAAATAGTGCTTTGCTTCGATATGTGAAGTTTTCCTATTTATCTATTGCTTTTACTTATACCTTCTCCATTTTCTGTACATTCAATCACTTAAATGCTTTCAAAATGAAAAATGACAATCGGGTATGTCGATTGGGAGGCATCCGCCGAATTTTCGATAAACCTCCACCTCGTCTGCTGAAGATGTCTTCGTCCAATTTCCTCAGCTCAGGCGCTATAATTGTTTTCCGATTTATGTGCTATCTTTCCCCCTTTTGCACTTGCTAAGCGGTCAAGGTCTAGCCAAGCCGTCAGCTTCTCCATAATACTCAATCATATGCTATTCGTCAAATTTTCGTTATAAAAACTTCTTCTTTTCCTCCTTTTTTAAGGCGAATTTTAGTGCAAAGACATAAAAAATTAGCTTCGCCAAGATTCTAGCAGTATTACAACCTCATACTAATGAATAAGATTCTTTAGAAGCAATACAAAACGTAAGACACAACATGTATCACAGGTTGCATCTTACGTTATGATTATTTAGAGTGCCTTTTAATTAGCTCTCTTTACTTGCAAGTAATTTCACAATTTCTCGATTAAAAGCGGGTAAGTCTTTCGGCGTACGACTTGTTACTAATTGCTTTTGGCAAACAAATACTTCTTCATCATGGAAATTAGCACCTGCATTTTCTAAGTCCACTTGTATGGACTTATAGCCTGTCGCATCACGCCCGTTTAAAGTCTTCGCTGTTATTAGAAGCTGTGGCCCATGACAAATCGCAAAGGTTGGCTTCATGTCGTCCATAAACGTTTTGACGAAGGCTACAATACGATCATCTGCACGTAAAATATCTGGTGAAAAGCCACCTGGAATGAACAATGCATCAAATTCTGAACCTTTGACTTCATCAATACCTTTATCGATTTTCACTTTCTCCCCATGTTTACCTTTTACTTCTTTTCCAGCCTCAGTATCAATTGTTACTAGCTCATGACCTGCTGCTTCTAACGCTTCCTTTGGACTTGTATACTCTACATCTTCAAACATATCTGTTATTACTGTTGCTATTTTAGCCATATCAATAAAACACCCCTTGTTATTGTGACTCAATAGTATTCTTCCCTCTCCAATCTATTTCAAACATAAAAAAACTCAATCTCTCAATAATGAGAGATCGAGTTACATGACAATTATTCTGTTAAACCCATTTCACTACGTACTACATTTGCAATACGTTCTACATAACGTTCACAGTCCGCTTCTGTAGCAGCTTCCACCATTACACGAACTAGTGGCTCTGTACCTGAAGGGCGAACTAATATGCGACCGTTACCAGCCATATCAGATTCAACTTCCGCAATTACGGCCGCAACTTTTGCATTTTCCGTCACTGCATGCTTGTCTGTTACACGTACATTTACTAAACGTTGTGGGAAAATCGTCATTTCTGCCGCAAGCTCAGATAGTTTTTTCCCAGTAGCCTTCATAATATTGACAAGTTGAATACCTGTTAACAGACCATCACCTGTTGTATTGAAGTCTAAGAAAATAATATGGCCTGATTGTTCGCCACCTAGGTTGTATTCATTGGCACGCATTTCTTCTACAACGTAACGATCACCTACAGCAGTTTGAACACTGTGCATATCGTTTTCTTCAACAGCTTTGTAGAAGCCCATATTACTCATCACAGTAGATACAATCGTTTGCTTTTTCAAACGACCGACTGCATTTAAGTGCTTACCAATGATAAACATAATTTGGTCGCCATCAACGATTTTACCTTTTTCATCTACTGCGATTAGGCGGTCCCCATCACCATCGAATGCTAAACCAACATCTGCACCCTTTTCAGTAACAAATGTAGCAAGACCTTCCGGATGTGTTGAACCAACACCGTCATTAATGTTAAGACCAGTTGGTGAAGCACCCATTGTAGAAATGTCTGCTTCTAAGTCAGCAAATAAATGAGTCGCTAGTGATGATGTTGCACCATGTGCGCAATCTAGTGCCACATGAATACCATCAAATTCTTCATCTACCGTTTGCTTTAAGTATTGAATATACTTTTGTCCACCTTCGAAGTAGTCACTTACAATACCTAAATCTGCTCCAATTGGACGTGGCAATGTATCTTCTGCATCAAGAATTGCTTCGATTTCTGCTTCTTGTGCATCAGTTAGTTTAAAACCATCCGGACCGAAAAATTTAATGCCATTGTCGGCAACTGGGTTATGTGAAGCTGAAATCATGACGCCTGCATCTGCACTCATAATTCGGGAAAGATAAGCAACACCTGGTGTAGAAATTACACCTAGACGCATTACCTCTACGCCGATTGATAATAGCCCGGCTACCAGTGCACCTTCAAGCATTTCGCCTGAAATACGTGTGTCACGACCAATTAATACCTTTGGACGCCCTGTTGCTGTTGCATCCTTCGTTAAAACATAGCCACCTACGCGGCCTAGTTTAAATGCAAATTCCGGTGTTAATTCACTATTCGCGACGCCACGGACGCCATCTGTTCCAAAATATTTACCCATTTTAATTGTTCTCTCCTTCAATGCAAGACGACCGCATCATGCTGTTTCCTGCGGACAATCGGACGGCTCGTCTGCTTACTTTTGGAAAAGTCTTTTTTCATTCATGTAGTAGTAGTTAGGCCTCTCTAACTATCTTTCAGAGGCTCTATAGCTCCAAGCTATTGGTACTCAGGCGTTGTACGTTTAATCTAACCAAATCGCACTTGTAATAATGTTAGCCTGAGCCTCACTTGTTCGTAGCATTTTGATTTATGCTAGAAAGCATGATTTGTTGAGACAGGAATCTCTAATGAATCAAGTTAAAATTATAGTCAGTTATTGTTTAAGAATCAATATCTTCTTCTGTGACAGAATCAGGATTTGTTTCTTCAGGTTTTGTTTCAGCATTTGCAGGCGTTTCTTTTTCTTCTTTTTCTACCTTTTCTACCTTGTCGGCTTTTTCTGCCTTAGTAACATCTGCTTTAATTTTAATTTTTTGTTCAGATACTTTAGTCGCACCATCTGGTAATTTTACATCAAATTCATATGTTTTTGATTCGGTAATTTTTGACAAATCAATTTCAACAGGTATTTCTGTTAAAACATCAATAATCGATTTTCTACCATATAACTTTAGCGTAGGCGTAACGAGCGTTAATTGATTTATTGTAATGCCTTCTGCTGCTTTACCAGTTTCCTTTATTGAGACCGGTAGTTCTTTGCTATATTCTCCAATATCTACTCGCACTTTTACTTTTTCTGGTTCTATCGTCACATCTAGTTTATTTAAATCGCGATCTAACACTTTAACTGCCGCTTCTTGAGAGAAGGATTGTTTCAGACCTTGTTCACCCGTTACAGTTGCTTTCACGTAACTAATGCTCTCAATAGCACTTTTTGCCCCTGTTACAAACACAGTCGCTGGGTTGGCAGACATTCCTTTTAGGTAATATCCTTCATCAATTAAACGATTATTCATTTCAGGATCGACACGGAATTCTTGTGTGACCTTTTCCTCAATATTTACATTCACTGTTGCTGGGTCGAGCGTCACTTGCAATTTATCAGAAATATTCTCGTATTGTAGTTTGACATTATGTTCACCTATTAATAAATCATTTAGGTCAACAAATATTGAGAAATCCTTCACTAGCTTTGTATTTAAAGCAATTTGCTTTGGTCCTTTAATCGTGACATTAACTGTTTTCGGTATACCCGTTACAATAAGATTATCGTCATCATAATAAACCTCTACTGGGACATCTTGAATCACTTCCATCTGTTCATTCATCGCAGTCTTATCTGTAGAAGATAATTCGGTCCGAACAGAGAAAAATAGTAAGCACGCTAGGAAAAGTGCAATGATCCGCAATACCCAAGGGCTATCCATCATTTTATCCATTCTTTTTCCCCCTCCAAGTCAACTTAGAGGCTGCATTAGATTCTTGTACTGAGCCGAACCACATTTTACGTAATAGTGTTTCGAATTCCTCTAGAGAAAGATTGCGATGTAGATTACCGTTTAACGTAATACTAATTGCTCCAGTTTCCTCAGATACGACAATCGTTATCGCATCTGTTACTTCACTGAGCCCAAGAGCTGCACGATGTCGTGTTCCAAGCTCTTTCGAAATAAACGGACTTTCAGAAAGCGGTAAATAGCAAGCAGCTGCTGTGACCTTATCTTTCTGCATAATGACAGCCCCATCATGAAGTGGTGTATTCGGTATGAAAATATTTATAAGTAATTCAGACGAAACCTCTGCGTTTAAAGCGATTCCCGTTTCAATATATTCATTTAGGCCTGTGTCTTTTTCAATAGAAATTAACGCACCAATACGGCGTTTAGCCATATAACTAACAGATTTCTTCATAGCCTCAATCAGTCTAGTTTGCTCTTCTTCTTCTTGACTTGTTGAACGTTGGAACAGCTTGCCTCGGCCAATTTGCTCAAGACCACGTCTGATTTCAGGCTGGAAGATGATAATGATAGCCAAGAAACCAAACTCGATTACTTGTTTTAGCATCCATCCTAATGTTTCTAACCCCAAAAAGTCTGTTGCAATGCGTGCAATAATAATGACGAAAATGCCTTTTAATAATTGGACAGCTTTCGTCCCTTTAATGAGGGTTAAAATTTTATAAACAACGTACCAAACGAGCAGTACATCTATGAAGTTAATAACAATATTCACTGGTGTTAAATCCGTGAATTGTTCGATAATTTGCACGTGGCATCCCCCACTTTTCATTGCGAATCCATACACATTTAAGTATAGCACATTCTTTTCAAATGTAACTTTTTTCAAAAGAAAAGTCTACCCAGATGAGTAGACCTTTCATCCTCTCACGTGCACTACCATGTAGGACGTATAGAGTTCTATTTAGTTTCTTTTTCCTCAAATGTCATTGCAGTCTTAACGGAATTTTTGATGGAATACCATAACCATTCAAACGCTTCGTCTATTTCCTCGATTTTACCTGAAACAACTGCAGAAGATGCCATATACTGGCCGTTAATAATCGTTACATTGCCATCTACTTCACCCTCAACAATTAAATCGCCATTTTTAACGACAATATCGCCCTTTACAACCTCACCTTTTGGTACTATAACCGTTTGTCCTTCAACAACTAGGTTTGGTTGTTTTGTAACAGAGAAATGCTGATCATCCATAAAGTTACCCAATAAAGTAGCACTCATAAATAAACAGAAAACTGCTGCCGCAACAAAGAACGGATGACGGCGAATCCATTTTTGCATACCTACACGACTTTTGGGTTTCGGTAAACGAGCCATCACCGCAGCTTCAAAATCTGGAGGTGCTGTAATATGGGAAGCACTCTTCACAAAGGCGATCGTTTCACTCAATTCCTGCATCAATTGCTTGCAATCACCGCATGAATGCAAATGTTGTTTCAACTCTTGTTCATGCTCACGACTAATGTCACCGTCTAAATAATCATGCATATAATCTATGATATGCTCTGGACAAATATTCATGACGCTCCCCCTCCTACAGATTGTTTAATTGCTTTCGTAATGCTTCACGTCCGCGGTGAATTCTCGTTTTCACTGTCCCAAGAGGCATATCCAAAATTTCACTGATTTCTTGTAACGATAATTCTTCAATATATTTCAATACTATAACTGAACGATATTTATCCGGCAATCGTCCAATCTCATATTGAATGCGATCTTGTAGCTCCATCTGCTCTAACTGCTCTTCTGGTAGCTGGTCATCTGCTGCAATTTGCGAATACATATCCAGCCCTTCTGTACCAGCTACCTCCGCATCTAAGTAATAATCCGGCTTTTTCTTTCTAATACGGTCTATGCAGAGGTTCGTCGCAATTCGATAAAGCCACGTCGAAAATTTTCTTTTTTGATCAAAAGTATGCAAATTCATATAAGCGCGAACAAACGCTTCTTGTGCAATATCCTCAGATTCTTGCTTGTTTCCTAACATTCGGTAGCATACTTGGTACAGTTTGTGCTGATAGAGACTCACAATATCGGCAAATGCGTTTTGATCGCCTTTAAGCACTTGTTTTATTCTCTTATTTACTAACGCATCCATTGTGTTTACTTCTCCACCTTTACAACTGTCTTATACTATACGGCCCGACTATAAGAAAAGTTTCAATTTATATTCAATTATAACAAAAGAATTTTACTCAATGTGGCGATAAACAATATTTTCACAATTTGGAATTAAACTAGTGTCTCACCAAATAAAGAACCTATTAATGCCACAGCTACATCTGCAGTTTTATTTTTTTCGTCTAATATTGGATTTACCTCAACAAACTCAGCAGATGTTAGCATTCCTGATTCTTGTAGCATTTCCATCGCTAAATGACTTTCTCGATATGTTATGCCACCTGGCACTGGCGTACCTACTCCTGGTGTATAAAGTGGATCTAGACCATCTAAGTCTAACGATAAATGTAAGCCATCTACTTTACGTTCTTGTAAATAGGCAATAGCATCTTCCATTACACGCGTCATTCCAAGGCGATCTACCTCATGCATTGTATATACTTTAATTCCTTGTTGGCGAATTAGCTCACGCTCACCAGGATCTACTGAACGTGCCCCGATAATAATTACATTTTCAGGTTTAACCTTTGGTGCATAGTTACGAATTTGTACAAGGCGTTCATGCCCTAAGCCAATACTAACAGCAAGTGGCATACCATGGATATTACCAGATGGTGTAGTTTCAGGTGTATTTAGATCCGCATGTGCATCAAACCAAATAACGCCTAAGTTTTTGAAATGCTCACCTAGTCCTGCAAGTGTCCCGATTGCAATACTATGATCTCCACCAAAGACAAGTGGGAATTTTTTTTGCTCTAATGCTTCATGTACTTGATTTGCTAACGATGTACTAACATCTACAACTTCTTCTAAATTTAATAGCTGTTTATCTATTTTATTACTCTCTTGTACTTGGCTAACAAGAATATCTCCCTGATCCTCTACTTTGTGACCAATTGCTTCTAATCGCTCTACAACGCCCGCATAGCGGATTGCGCTTGGCCCCATGTCAACTCCTCTTCGTGTTTGTCCGTAATCTGTTGGAACTCCAATAATTGATACTTGATGTTTATTCATTATTTTATACCCCCTTTTCTTAATAAGACTATTGTAAAGCCTACAATGTACTTGGCTCAACCCCACAAAAAACCGTATATTTATACATTTTAAAACAGCTAAAAAAATCTCCTGCTGTTTTCAGCAAGAGATTAGTATCTGTAGTTAATGTTACACTTTTGAATTTAAATTATAGAAAAGTGAGCCATGAAGGACTCGAACCTTCGACCCTCTGATTAAAAGTCAGATGCTCTACCAACTGAGCTAATGGCTCAAATTAAGAAATGAATGGCTGGGGTACCTGGATTCGAACCAGGGCATGACGGAATCAAAATCCGTTGCCTTACCGCTTGGCTATACCCCATTCATTTGTATAAATAAAACTGGTGGAGGGGGACGGATTCGAACCGCCGAACCCTAAGGAGCGGATTTACAGTCCGCCGCGTTTAGCCACTTCGCTACCCCTCCGAAAAAAACACAATATGGTGGAGGATGACGGGCTCGAACCGCCGACCCTCTGCTTGTAAGGCAGATGCTCTCCCAGCTGAGCTAATCCTCCATAGAGACAGGTGTTTATTTCTTCACAGTTTATTTATCTTTTTAAGCCTATGCATTACTACGATGCTTAGAAAATGGTGACCCCTACGGGATTCGAACCCGTGTTACCGCCGTGAAAGGGCGGTGTCTTAACCGCTTGACCAAGGGGCCATTCGTTATGTCTCAAACAAGACAAGATTTATATTAACATCATTTTCATTATGATGCAAGCCTTTTTCAATAATTTCTTTTTAAAAATAACTTTTAATTAAAAAAGGGCAAAAAAATGGCTCCGAAGGCAGGACTCGAACCTGCGACAACCTGATTAACAGTCAGGTGCTACTACCAACTGAGCTACTTCGGAACAATACTATTCAATTCGGTTTTAACAACCTCTTAAGTACATTTATTATTATAGCAAGCATTCTAAATTATGCAATACTTTTTCAAAAAAAATTATTTAATTTATTGCATAATTTTTAATCCGTAGGTACTAAAGCACAATAGTTCTCTATTAAATCTAATATTTCTATTTTGTGCATCAAATATTCTTGCTGTATATTATTGTAATTGCTAAAATAAAAATAGTTTTAAGAATTTTCTATTAAATTTGTTTTGGGGAGGAATGTTCATATATGGTAACAAATGATTTAATTGCACCAGAACTTTACAACATCACAGAGGAATTAGAGAAGTTTTCGCAGGATAGTGATCGTCAAGCTATAAGATGGTTGGATACAAAGCAAAATCGTCGAACAATTTCTTATGCCGACCTTAGTCAAAAAATGAATCAATACGCGAATGCGTTTACTGAACAGGGACTTCAAAAGGGTGATTGTGTTTTAGTCATTATTCCACGTCTACCAGAAGCATATTTTGTTTTCCTAGGTTGTTTAAAGGCTGGTATAGTTCCTATCTCTTGTTCTGAGATGTTACGTGCAAGTGATTTAGAGTATCGTATGGAACACTCTTCTGCAACAGCAGTTATTGCCTACGAGGCTTTTACTAGCGAGGTTGATCAAATTACTTCTTCCGTCGCGGCTTTAAACAATAAATTAGTCATTGGTAATGCTACAAACAATTGGGTATCTTTAGATGCATTAGCTGACAAGCAATCAACAAACTTTACGGCTGTAGCTACAAAACGTGATGATATGGCGTTTCTTTCATATACTTCCGGAACAACGGGTAAACCTAAAGGAGTAGTTCACTCTCATGGCTGGGGTTATGCGCATATTCGAACAGCAGCTTCCAAATGGCTTTGTGTACGTGAAGGTGACCTAGTATGGGCTACAGCAGCACCAGGTTGGCAAAAGTGGATTTGGAGTCCATTTTTATCGACGATTATGTTAGGAGCAACTGCTTTCGTCTATCATGGTAGTTTCGATCCTCATACTTATCTTCAGCTTCTTCAGGACGAAAAAGTAAATGTACTTTGCTGTACACCTACTGAATATCGTATTATGGCAAAGATTGATAATCTAAAAGATTACAAATTAGCCGAATTAAGAAGTGCCGTATCTGCAGGCGAGCCGTTAAATCGTCCAGTAATCGAAACATTTATGAAAAATTTCGGCCTTAAAGTACGAGATGGCTATGGACAAACGGAAAATACATTATTAATTGGTACACTTGAAAACACCGAATTACGACCTGGCTCTATGGGTGTTCCTACACCAGGAAATATTGTGCGTATTATTGACCATGAGGGCAATGAGGCACCTGTAGGAGAAGTCGGAGATATCGCTGTCCACAAATCATCACCAGCTTTATTCAAAGAATATTATCGTGAACCTGAACGCACACAAGCTGCTTTTAGAGGCGATTGGTATATTACAGGAGACCAAGCAAAATGCGATGAAGATGGTTACTTCTGGTTTGAAGGACGTGGAGATGACATTATTATTTCATCAGGCTATACAATTGGTCCATTTGAAGTAGAGGATGCTTTAAATAAGCATGAGGCTGTACAAGAATGCGCTGTTGTCGCTGCACCAGATGAAATTAGAGGTAATATTGTTAAAGCCTTTGTAATCCTACGTGAGAGCTTCCGAGACCGTGATGAGGAAGAATTAACAAAAGAGCTTCAGGAGCACGTTAAAGCTTTAACAGCGCCATATAAATACCCACGCAGTATTGTCTTTATAGATGAGCTGCCAAAAACAACATCGGGGAAAATCCGACGTGTAGAGCTACGAGCTATAACTGTTTAAAAAATTTAAAGAGACATTTCACCTATCGTGATGAAATGTCTCTATTTTTTGTTCTATTTCAGTTAAGTTAAATAATATTTATATAAAAATAAAAAAAGCCACTACTGAGTGTATCAGCAGCGACTTTTTGCGCCTAGCGACGTCCTACTCTCACAGGGGGAAGCCCCCAACTACCATCGGCGCTAAAGAGCTTAACTTCCGTGTTCGGTATGGGAACGGGTGTGACCTCTTTGCCATCATCACTAGACCTTATATTTTGTTGAAAGATTTTGTTCTTTCAAAACTGGATAAACGGTTCATTGAATGTTTCAAACTTTTTTGGTTAAGTCCTCGATCGATTAGTATTCGTCAGCTCCATGTGTCACCACACTTCCACCTCGAACCTATCTACCTCATCGTCTTTGAGGGATCTTACTTACTTGCGTAATGGGAAATCTCATCTTGAGGGGGGCTTCATGCTTAGATGCTTTCAGCACTTATCCCGTCCACACATAGCTACCCAGCGATGCCTTTGGCAAGACAACTGGTACACCAGCGGTGTGTCCATCCCGGTCCTCTCGTACTAAGGACAGCTCCTCTCAAATTTCCTACGCCCACGACGGATAGGGACCGAACTGTCTCACGACGTTCTGAACCCAGCTCGCGTACCGCTTTAATGGGCGAACAGCCCAACCCTTGGGACCGACTACAGCCCCAGGATGCGATGAGCCGACATCGAGGTGCCAAACCTCCCCGTCGATGTGGACTCTTGGGGGAGATAAGCCTGTTATCCCCGGGGTAGCTTTTATCCGTTGAGCGATGGCCCTTCCATGCGGAACCACCGGATCACTAAGCCCGTCTTTCGACCCTGCTCGACTTGTAGGTCTCGCAGTCAAGCTCCCTTGTGCCTTTACACTCTACGAATGATTTCCAACCATTCTGAGGGAACCTTTGGGCGCCTCCGTTACCTTTTAGGAGGCGACCGCCCCAGTCAAACTGTCCGCCTGACACTGTCTCCTGCCCCGCTAAGGGGCATGGGTTAGAATTTCAATACAACCAGGGTAGTATCCCACCGACGCCTCCTTCGAAGCTGGCGCTCCGAGATCTCTGGCTCCTACCTATCCTGTACAAGTTGTACCAAAATTCAATATCAGGCTACAGTAAAGCTCCACGGGGTCTTTCCGTCCTGTCGCGGGTAACCTGCATCTTCACAGGTACTATAATTTCACCGAGTCTCTCGTTGAGACAGTGCCCAGATCGTTACGCCTTTCGTGCGGGTCGGAACTTACCCGACAAGGAATTTCGCTACCTTAGGACCGTTATAGTTACGGCCGCCGTTTACTGGGGCTTCAATTCGCAGCTTCGCTTGCGCTAACCACTCCTCTTAACCTTCCAGCACCGGGCAGGCGTCAGCCCCTATACGTCACCTTACGGTTTTGCAGAGACCTGTGTTTTTGCTAAACAGTCGCCTGGGCCTATTCACTGCGGCTCTCGTGCGCTTGCACGCTCAAGAGCACCCCTTCTCCCGAAGTTACGGGGTCATTTTGCCGAGTTCCTTAACGAGAGTTCTCTCGCACACCTTAGGATTCTCTCCTCGACTACCTGTGTCGGTTTGCGGTACGGGCACCTCTCACCTCGATAGAGGCTTTTCTTGGCAGTGTGAAATCAGGAACTTCGTCCATACGGACTCGCCATCACAGCTCAACGTTACAGTGTGCGGATTTGCCTACACACACGCCTTACTGCTTGGACGCGCACAACCAACGGCGCGCTTACCCTATCCTACTGCGTCCCCCCATTTCTCAAACGGTGAGGAGGTGGTACAGGAATATCAACCTGTTGTCCATCGCCTACGCCTATCGGCCTCGGCTTAGGTCCCGACTAACCCTGAGCGGACGAGCCTTCCTCAGGAAACCTTAGTCATACGGTGGACGGGATTCTCACCCGTCTTTCGCTACTCATACCGGCATTCTCACTTCTAAGCGCTCCACCAGTCCTTCCGGTCTGACTTCAACGCACTTAGAACGCTCTCCTACCACTGACATCGTAGATGTCAATCCACAGCTTCGGTGAATCGTTTAGCCCCGATACATTTTCGGCGCAGCGTCACTCGACCAGTGAGCTATTACGCACTCTTTAAATGATGGCTGCTTCTAAGCCAACATCCTGGTTGTCTGTGCAACGCCACATCCTTTTCCACTTAACGATTACTTTGGGACCTTAGCTGGTGGTCTGGGCTGTTTCCCTTTTGACTACGGATCTTATCACTCGCAGTCTGACTCCCGTGTATAAATATCTGGCATTCGGAGTTTGTCTGAATTCGGTAAACCGGGATGGCCCCCTAGTCCAAACAGTGCTCTACCTCCAGTATTCTCATCACGAGGCTAGCCCTAAAGCTATTTCGGAGAGAACCAGCTATCTCCAAGTTCGATTGGAATTTCTCCGCTACCCACACCTCATCCCCGCACTTTTCAACGTGCGTGGGTTCGGGCCTCCAGTAAGTGTTACCTCACCTTCACCCTGGACATGGGTAGATCACCTGGTTTCGGGTCTACGACCACGTACTAATTCGCCCTATTCAGACTCGCTTTCGCTGCGGCTCCGCCTTCTAAAGCTTAACCTCGCACGTAATCGTAACTCGCCGGTTCATTCTACAAAAGGCACGCTATCACCCATTAACGGGCTCTAACTACTTGTAGGCACACGGTTTCAGGATCTCTTTCACTCCCCTTCCGGGGTGCTTTTCACCTTTCCCTCACGGTACTGGTTCACTATCGGTCACTAGGTAGTATTTAGCCTTGGGAGATGGTCCTCCCGGATTCCGACGGAATTTCACGTGTTCCGCCGTACTCAGGATCCACTCTGGAGGGAATGAACTTTCGACTACAGGGCTTTTACCTGCTCTGGCGGACCTTTCCAAGTCGCTTCATCTAACTCATTCCTTTGTAACTCCGTATAGAGTGTCCTACAACCCCAAGAGGCAAGCCTCTTGGTTTGGGCTCTTCCCGTTTCGCTCGCCGCTACTCAGGGAATCGATTTTTCTTTCTCTTCCTCCAGGTACTTAGATGTTTCAGTTCCCTGGGTCTGCCTTCAAGACGCTATGTATTCACGTCAAGATACTACGCGATTAAACGTAGTGGGTTCCCCCATTCGGAAATCTCCGGATCAAAGCTCACTTACAGCTCCCCGAAGCATATCGGTGTTAGTGCCGTCCTTCTTCGGCTCCTAGTGCCAAGGCATTCGCCGTGCGCCCTTAATAACTTAACCTTCAACGGCTTCCAATCCACTGCGCATTTCGTTGTCAGCTTCTTTCGTTCAGTCAGTCACGTACGTAAGTACGCTCCTTCTTTCACTCAATTGCTTCCTAGAACTGCTTGTGTCTTGAAACCCTATTATTAGTTATTAAGCCTAAAAAACTTAATTTAAAAATAAATGTGTTTGTTACAATTTCAATGTCGTTTTATCCAGTTTTCAAAGAACAAGTTTTGAAGTATTTCATCGTAATGATGAACCTTCAAAACTGAACGCAAAACGTAATCTTACAAACCCAAGGTTTGTATTCCGAAAATATCCTTAGAAAGGAGGTGATCCAGCCGCACCTTCCGATACGGCTACCTTGTTACGACTTCACCCCAATCATCTATCCCACCTTCGGCGGCTGGCTCCAAAAGGTTACCTCACCGACTTCGGGTGTTACAAACTCTCGTGGTGTGACGGGCGGTGTGTACAAGGCCCGGGAACGTATTCACCGCGGCATGCTGATCCGCGATTACTAGCGATTCCGGCTTCATGTAGGCGAGTTGCAGCCTACAATCCGAACTGAGAACGACTTTATCGGATTAGCTCCCTCTCGCGAGTTGGCAACCGTTTGTATCGTCCATTGTAGCACGTGTGTAGCCCAGGTCATAAGGGGCATGATGATTTGACGTCATCCCCACCTTCCTCCGGTTTGTCACCGGCAGTCACCTTAGAGTGCCCAACTAAATGATGGCAACTAAGATCAAGGGTTGCGCTCGTTGCGGGACTTAACCCAACATCTCACGACACGAGCTGACGACAACCATGCACCACCTGTCACCGTTGTCCCCGAAGGGAAAACTGTATCTCTACAGTGGTCAATGGGATGTCAAGACCTGGTAAGGTTCTTCGCGTTGCTTCGAATTAAACCACATGCTCCACCGCTTGTGCGGGCCCCCGTCAATTCCTTTGAGTTTCAGTCTTGCGACCGTACTCCCCAGGCGGAGTGCTTAATGCGTTAGCTGCAGCACTAAGGGGCGGAAACCCCCTAACACTTAGCACTCATCGTTTACGGCGTGGACTACCAGGGTATCTAATCCTGTTTGCTCCCCACGCTTTCGCGCCTCAGTGTCAGTTACAGACCAGATAGTCGCCTTCGCCACTGGTGTTCCTCCAAATCTCTACGCATTTCACCGCTACACTTGGAATTCCACTATCCTCTTCTGCACTCAAGTCTCCCAGTTTCCAATGACCCTCCACGGTTGAGCCGTGGGCTTTCACATCAGACTTAAGAAACCACCTGCGCGCGCTTTACGCCCAATAATTCCGGACAACGCTTGCCACCTACGTATTACCGCGGCTGCTGGCACGTAGTTAGCCGTGGCTTTCTAATAAGGTACCGTCAAGGTACAGCCAGTTACTACTGTACTTGTTCTTCCCTTACAACAGAGTTTTACGAACCGAAATCCTTCTTCACTCACGCGGCGTTGCTCCATCAGGCTTTCGCCCATTGTGGAAGATTCCCTACTGCTGCCTCCCGTAGGAGTCTGGGCCGTGTCTCAGTCCCAGTGTGGCCGATCACCCTCTCAGGTCGGCTACGCATCGTCGCCTTGGTGAGCCGTTACCTCACCAACTAGCTAATGCGCCGCGGGCCCATCCTATAGCGACAGCCGAAACCGTCTTTTAGAATTGTCTCATGAGAGACAACAAGTTATTCGGTATTAGCCCCGGTTTCCCGGAGTTATCCCAAACTATAGGGTAGGTTGCCCACGTGTTACTCACCCGTCCGCCGCTAACGTCAAAGGAGCAAGCTCCTTATCTGTTCGCTCGACTTGCATGTATTAGGCACGCCGCCAGCGTTCGTCCTGAGCCAGGATCAAACTCTCCATAAAAGAAATTTGATTAGCTCAAATTGTTTTGCTGGCATCAATTTTGATGTCCAAAATTTTGTTTCGTTCACTAACATATGTTAGTTAATAAAAACTATATTGATTACGTTTTGCTTGTTCAGTTTTCAAGGTTCATTTTGTTTCGTTTGTCGCGTCATCTCTTGGCGACTTATACATAATAACATCGATTAATCATGAAAGTCAACACAAAATCATAAGTTTTTTTAAGGAGTTTATTTTTATGTTTAAATTTATAGAAATGGGGTTTTTAATATGCTTCGTAAAACGTTGATATCACTAGTGGTCATAGTAATATTGTTTATCTTTATTAAACCAATAAATTCTACGATGATTTCTGTATTTAATATTGCTAATGCACCGACGGTTGTAACAAAAGGGCATTATGGCACTTCGCTTATTGTCGAAATTTCCTTTTCTGATGATAAACTTTTAGATTGGCTTAAAAATGTAAAAGCACCTTATCCGCTTCTTCTTTTAGATGCGGCATGGATTGAACGATCACCTGAGCATCTAAAAGTAATACAAGAAAGAAAACTGCCCACAGGATTACTAGGTCCCGAGGATTCAGTAGAAGAACCAATTGATATTGCATTGCTGCAAAAAGATGTTGGTACTTATGAAAAATATTTAAAGACAACACCACTTTGGTTTGCTACACGAAATCATCAGTATTCTCAGGATTTACAAAAAAGCTTATTTCAAAAACAAATAAATATTCTTTCTCCTTCACTCATTTGGCAAGGAGAAAAAACGCCCGAATTACAAAAAGGAGATTTTTTATTTCTTCCTTTACATCAAGACACTAAGGTCACTTTTAAAGAGTTAAATACATTATTGCAACAAAATAAATTTATGTCGATTGAAGAAAATATATTCGGTTACTCAGTACAATCAAAAAAAACCCCATAATAAAAGTAGCCTCATCTATATGTGAGGCTACTCATTTTTCACGTTAACTATGCATTTTTTGCCTGATTAAGTCGCGCTTTACGTCGTTCTTCTAATTTTTTGCGATCTTCATCGGATTTTGCGTTGTATTTTGGTAATACTAATAATTGATATGCATTTACAGCTAGTAATGGGAATAACAATAATGCAACATATTCGTTAATATTTTCATCGCGCCCCATTAATGCGATTGTCCACTCTAATGTTGTAACAACAATCATAAAAAATAATGCAGACACTAGAACATGTTTTTTTCCTGTCATTTTAACTTTTTGTACAGCTGTAGCAATTGAAGCGAAAATTAATACAATTAACAAACCTAAATAAAATACCCAGCTTTGTCCATCCTTTATACCAGGTACAAAACGGAAGAACACAATATCAAAAATGGTAATAACAATTAATAATAGCTGTACCCAATTCCATAATGTCAGTGTTCTAAAGATGTTAACACCTACCTGATGGAGCGTTAAATAAGCAAAAAAGCCTGCCTGTGCGATAACACTCATCGTAAACCCTAGGAATACCATCCATAAAATTCCTGCTAAAAACTCACCCCATTGACCATTTGCTACATATGGTTGAAAGAAGCTCCATCGAATAAACAAACTAAAAATTCCGTTGACTACGCCACCAACGAGCATTGCAAAGAAGAAAAACTTTGCCCAATTTCGTATCGTCACAACTCAAAGTCCCCCAATTTCTTCATATATCTGTAATCATTTTAACAATGCATTGTTAAAAAAGCTATTTCTCTTCGCAAGCTATACATAAAGTCATCATAAATGTGAACAATAATTGAAAGAGTCTATCTATAGAAAGGACTGATGTTTAATGCGAAAATTGACTTTATTACTGATTTTGACGCTTTTTCTTGCTGCCTGCTCTCAACAAGATAAAACCTCTACCATGTCTTATGATGAGATAAAAAAAATTATGATTGACTCTCTACAAACAGAGGATGGTAAAAAGGCGTTACGACAGCTTCTAGAGGAACCGAGTTTTCGTGAATTATTGATATTAGAACATGATGAAGTGAAAAAGGCGACAGAAGAGACTTTGCTTTCAAAAGAAGCTGAGGATTTTTGGAAAAAGACATTTGAGGATCCAAAGTTCAAAGAAACTGTAGCCAAAAGTATGCAAAAACAGCAATCGGATATTATGAAGGAACTAATGAAAGATCCGACATTCCAAAAGGATATGGAGTCATTCTTTGGTCAACCTGATATGCAAAAGCAAATGGAGACAATTTTAAAATCATCCAATCTTCGCAAGCAAATGGAGGAAGTCGTAAAGGAAACGATTGAAAGTCCACTAATGCAAGCGAAATGGCTGGAGCTTATCAAAAAAAGCGGTGAAAGTACTTCATCGGAAAGCGATAGTAAAAAAGAGGCTAGCGGTGAAAGTGATGGCAGCGCAAATAAGGATGACAAAAGCAAATAACTTCACAAAACAAAAAGGATTTCCTCGAATAGCCGAGGAAATCCTTTTTGATTATTTATTTAATTTTTCAATGATTTTCGAAGCAATATCTAAATAAGTTTGTCCTGTAGAATGATTTTCGGCATACACAGAAGGCGCGAAATCTTCATCAGTCCAATCTGGCTGACCTAGTGGAATTTGTCCCAGTAGCTCTGTACGAAGTTCTTCAGTTAATTTTGCACCGCCACCTTGGCCAAATACAAATTCACGTTCCCCTGATTTTGACTCAAACCATGCCATATTTTCAATAACGCCTAGAATCTCATGTTCTGTTTGTAGAGCCATTGCACCTGCACGAGCTGCAACGAATGCTGCTGTTGGATGAGGCGTTGTCACAACAATTTCTTTTGAAGAAGGTAACATTTGATGAATATCTAAAGCAACGTCGCCTGTTCCTGGTGGTAAATCTAATAGAAGGTAATCTAGTTCTCCCCATTCTACATCACGGAAAAATTGATCTAATACCTTTCCAAGCATTGGCCCACGCCAAACGATTGGTGCGTTATTCTCAACAAAGAATCCCATTGAAATCACTTTTACACCAAAACGGTCAACAGGGTAAATACGATTATCCACTACTTTCGGCATATCTGTAACACCCATCATATCGGGCACACTGAATCCATAAATGTCGGCATCAATTAAGCCTACTTTTTTACCAAGGCGTGCTAAAGCAACCGCTAAGTTAACAGATACTGTAGATTTCCCTACGCCACCTTTACCAGATGCAATTGAAATTACCTGCACTGTGCTTAGTGGTGATAAAATATCTTGAGCTTCTGCTTCTGTTGCTGTTCCACGGAAGCTTTGCAGTTTTTCTGTCGATAACTCTTCAAAACGAATACCAACAGTGTTAGCGCCCGCTTCTTTTAATACATCCACAATTTTCATTTGAAGTTGCATTTGTTCAGGTGTATTTGTTTTAGCAATAGCAATTTTTACACTCACATGATTTTTTTCTTCTTTAATTGATACATTCGTAATACCGTCTGTTTCTGCTAAGGTTTTATGTAAAAATGGATCTTGTAGTTGTCCCAGTTTTTCTCGTACTTGTTGTTCAGTTATCACGACGAACACTCCCCTTATTTTCTGTCAATGTTAGTATATCATAATGCTCTGATTTACATAGCAGCTGTTGCTCTATTCAATTTTCCCAAGTAAGTAGTCTTCAATACCTTCAACGATAGCAGTTGCCATTTTCTCTTGATATTTTTTATCGACTAATAGTGCACGTTCCTCATCATTACTGATAAATCCAGTCTCCACTAACGCAGCTGGTACTTCCGCCTTTTTCAACAAGTAGATTTGTTTAATCGATAATGCTTCCCGGTCCGTATTTTGTAAGTTCGTTCGAATAGATTGCTGAATGCTCTTCGCTAACAACTCCCCATCAGCATGTCCTTCTTTATGATAAAACACCTGCGCTCCACGCCACTTTGTTTCAGGAATTGCATTAGCGTGAATTGTTATAAAAATATCTGGTTGTTCTTTTGCAACAATATCCTTTCGTAAAAAGATATCCTGCTTTTTTCGTTCCCTCAATGTACCAAATTTTTCTGATGGCGCGTGTTCTTCAATAACATCCCCATCCTTTGTACGCGTCATCACGACCGTTGCGCCCTTCTTCTTTAGTTGCTTCTCCACATGCTGAGCAATTGCAAGTGTAATTTCCTTTTCAATTACTTCGCCCTTTGAAGCACCTCCATCCTGACCACCGTGTCCCGCATCGATGACAATTTTTATGCCACCTAGTGGGTCAGGTAAGAAGAAGTTGCGGTCCGAAGCATTCGTTTCATATGCCACGACCACTATACTCATCAGCATAATTACTCCTAGTGCAAGCCAGCGCTTCACCCATATCCACCACCCTTTATAGATAGTGTACGAAGTTAGTGATGGAACTATGCTAGAAAGTAAACAAAAAAAACTCCCAAGCTTCTTGAGAGTTTAAAATGTATGATTTATGTTTCGGTACGCTCCACGCACAGCTTCTAGTCAATCAACTTTCATCTTCCCATTTCAGTTCATTTTCTGGCGCGATTAAATCTTTAAAAAACTTACCTTCAAAAACTACACGATTCGCTTCTATAAAGAAACAGGCTTTATTGTTAATGTGGAAGCTAAAATTTGTAGTAGATGAAATTTCTTCTATACCTTTTAATTCTGGATCTAAACTTTCGATTGTAATTTTGTCAACGCCATTTGGATGATAGCTAATCCCTGTTAGCAATTGCTCATCTCCGTAATCGTAGTCATTTAAACGAATGCCCTCTATATTTTCGAGCTGACACATGTAGAAAGACAGTACTTGTTCAAAGAATACGACCTTTTTCAAAACTTCTTGTTTGTATTTTTTAGCGACAACTAATTTAACGGTTTCTCCAAAATAACCTATATCTACATTCATCACGACACCGAACTCTACTTCTTCCGATAAAAGCATTTGAATTTCTTCCATTATTTTTTCTTGTTCCATAATATCTCCTTCACTTAAAAGAATTCACGTTTTTAAGGAACTAACAAATTATTAAACACTTTATTATTGATTACTAAACGATTGGCTTCCAAAAAGAAATAATCTTTATTGTTTACTTGGAAATAAAAATTGGTATTTGAAGTAATTTCGATATCTTTTAAGTTGGCATTTATGTTCTCAGCTTTAATTTTACCGAAGCCATATGGGTGGTAGCTGATTTCTGACAACAATATATCATCCCCATAACCAAGCTCATTTAAACGAAATCCCTCTGCATCATCAGACTTACACATGTACAAAGAAAGTACTTGTTCAAATAACATAACTGTTTTTTCAATTAGCTTTTCACCTAAACTAACCACAATTAATTTCACATTGTCTTCAAAATAATCTATATTAATATCAACAACTATACCGAACTCAGCTTGTGTAAATAAAAGTGACTCTATTTCTTCAATTATTTTCTCCCGCTTCATAATCTATCCCTACTCTTATTTTTACTAAATTATTGAAATCAATTTAAACTTCCTACATCTAATTTAACCTCTTTTTAAAGTACTAACAAATTATTAAACACTTTATTATTGATGACTAAACGATTCGCTTCCAAAAAGAAATAATCTTTATTGTTTACTTGGAAATAAAAATTGGTATTTGAAGTAATTTCTTTAATACCTTTTAATTTTGCATTTATAGTCTCCACTATAATTTTGCCAAATCCATATGGGTGGTAGCTGATTTCTGATAATAATGCTTCGTCCTTATCATTCAGCTCTTTTAAACGAAAGCCCTCTGCATCCTCAGAATTACACACGTACACAGAAAGTACTTGTTCAAATAATAGAATGGTCTTTTTAATGCGTTTTCTGCTTGTACTAAGCACATCTAATCTTACAGTTTCCTTTAAATAATCGATTTGAACATCAAAAAGCCTTCCAAACTCTGCTTCTGTAAATAAAAGTGTCTCTATTTCTTCAATCATTTTTTCTCTCGTCATAGTATCTCCACACTACAATCAATTTTAAATATTTTTAGCTCAAGTATCCTTTTTAAACTTTAAAAGATTATTAAACTCTTTATCATTGATTACTAAGCGATTCGCTTCAAGAAAGAAATAATCTTTGTCGTTTAATTGAAAATAAAAGTTTGTATCAGCTACATTTTCTTTTATTATATTTGATTTTAAATCTATTCTGTCCAATTTAATTTTACCGAATCCATTAGGATGATAGCCTATTTCTGATAACAATACATCATCTCCATATCCTAGTTCATTTAAACGAATCCCTTCTGCTTCGTCAAACTGACACATGTATAGTGAAAGCACTTGTTCAAATAAAATCATTGTTTTTTCAATTTGTCTTCCGCTAACACCCAGCACTACTAATCTCACAGTTTTTTCGAAATAATCAATATTAAATTTATATACTCTCCCGAACTCGGCTTGTTTAAATAAAAGCTTTTCAATTCCTTCAATCATTTTGTTTCTTTCCATATTATCTCCTATTTTTTGAATTTTTTTATTAGTTTAATAATTGTAGCAGGTGAAGATTCGTCTAACTTAATATGTGTTTTTTCTTTTTTACTTTCAAAGTTACCATTTATATCTATTGATTTACTACCTACTGACATACGCCAATAAGGATCTGATCTAACTCCTGATTCATCTTCCATTAATCGGACAACAATCTCCTGCTTTTTATTTGGAATGGTGATTACTTTACCTTTATTATTTTTAGCAGTTTTCACCGTACCACCAAACTGTTCTGTAATTTGCGAAACACCTAAATCGATTAAAGCTTTTATAGCCGCTTTTTTGCCATAATGCTTTATAGCATATTGTAATCCAACCCTAATTATCAGTATTGCCACTGCAGGTAGTGCTGTGGCTTCAGCGTGAAGAGAATTTAGCTCAGTCCTTTCACCTGTTTGCATATCTGTCAAATTAACATGGTAGTTCTCTTCTGTAAATTCGAGAACTTGCAAATCATAGTCCTTTTCTATTACATCATTATGCTGCATTTCCTCTAAATATTTTACAGTACCATGCATATTATTTTGATATTCAAAGGTCAATTGTACACTAGCTTTCACATCGTCAGTTGCTAATGAAATATCTATTATTAAATTCTCATCATCTTCTTCAGAGTTAATTTCAATACCTTCATGATGCTGCACATTATTATTCTCAAAAGTAGGCATATACGCATAACTAACATGTGGAAGAACATTAGAAGCAAAAAGTGTAAAAATTATGGCATAAATAATTTTTTTCATATTTACCCCTCCTGGAATCTACATTTTAATTAAACCATAACCGTATATTTCATCTTTTCCATCTACACCTAAGTCCAAGGCATACTTTTTCAATAAATTGAATGCGTCTTTATTGTTTTTTATATTAGATTTAGACAGCATTTCTTTCATAACAAATGAAGTGATATAAGCCGTAGCCAAAGAAGAACCTGATTGTATTTTGTATGTACCATCTAAATCTGCAACCTTAATATTTTGACCCTGAGCGACAAAATCTACTTTCCCAGTTGAAGATGTTGCTAACTGCATATTTTCTTTAGTTACAGCGCTTACTGAAATAACATCTTTAAAACGTGCTGGGAAATCACTATTAAACCCTAAATTATTACCCGCAGAACTAATAATAATCATTCCAGAATCTAAAGCTTTCTTTACTACTCTTTCTATTTCTGAATGATAACTTTGGAAACCAATACTTAAATTAAGAACATCTATTTCTTTTGTAATAGCCCATTCAACCGCATCAACAAAGTATTCTACTTCCCCCTTCCCATTTTCATTTAAATAAACAATATTAAAGAATTGAATATTCTTTTGTTCTTCTAATTCCAAGTTATTAACTATAACTGATGTAACCGCAGTACCATGCCCCAATAAATCAATTGGATTATCCACTTCCTTTTTTTCTAAAATATCGTAATTACATAAATTCAAATTTTTAAACAATTCATGTTGGACAAAAATACCACTATCAATAATGCCGACTTTTACTTTTTTATCCTCTAATGAAGTTTCATTTTCTTTGAAATATTCACAACCTAAAATTATTAATACCATTAAAAATAAAAAGAGGACGTCTTGCTTTTTAAGCATATTATTAAATACCTCTTTCCTCTATTAATTTAGAATCAATATTTTGCATATAAAAAAGTTAAACTTATTTGACTATTAACGGTTGAACTGATGTTCTTGAAACAAGAAATTAACATGACTATATTTAGATTTTGTCACAGGCAAAGGGTGGGGTTGTTCATATAGAGCGAATAAAACTTTCTTAGTATGGTAATGAAAGATTGATGTTTCTCTATAGTGTGTTCGTCAGCTTTAAATTTAAAGGATGCAAAGCGACTCTGATCTTTAATTTATATATTTTGGTTTTTTAAATTTAAGAGGTTGTTCAATCAGTGTTTTAAGCGTTGAGTTGTAAAATCCAGATGCACTTCGAGGGTCTAGTAAATAATTTTTGTTACAGTATTGTTTTAAAATCACCACCCACTATTTTTAGTTTTTCTATTTATCAATTGATTTAAAATCTAGCTAATTTTATGTAATCATAATTTTTAACTTTATAAAAATATAGTATCAATCATTTTTTTTTTAGATTTTACAAAAAAATATATGATTTATCAATATTTTTAGAAATTTTTCCAAAGATTATATTACATAAAAGTTATTCCGATTTTTTATCTTTAAATTTATAACGTAAGAATATAGCAATAAGGAAACCAATGAAGTAGCCTGTAAATCTAAACTGTTTTGAAGTAGCAAAAATTTCAGTAGTTAAGAAATTAAAAATAACAAAGCTTACTAGTAAACACTTTGCTGCAATGTCTCGCTTCTTTTCCATATTCATTAGAATGTTTACACATCCTTTGCATATTCCTTATTATTTTCTAGTTAGTAGATGCAGAGATTCATAAATAATGATATTAAAAAGAGGTGACCATACGTAAGCTTTAATTCTTAGGATTTATTCCGATTTTTTACAATCAATTTATAACGTAAAAATGCTGCGATGAGGAATCCAATGATGGGTACAGCATAATTAACCAGCCTTGAAAAAGTAAATATTTCTTTTAAGATAATGAAAACAATAAAGTAGGCGAGAATAAACTTGAAAGCAAGGTCTTGCTTCCTTTCCATATCCATAAGAAACTTACACATCCTTTGTTATGTAATTTTAAATCTCTAAATACCCTTCGCATCTAATATTCTTTTTTAAAAATTTTACTAAAAACTGCAAAGAATTTTCAATATTTTTAATAAGTGAACTTCATTAAAAACACAAAAAACCCTCCCCACAAAACTGGGAAAGGGTTTTGAAAACGTATATAATCGGTTGATTAACGTTTTGAGAACTGAGGTGCACGACGAGCGCCGCGTAGACCTGGTTTTTTACGTTCTTTCATGCGTGAATCACGAGTAAGTAATCCAGCTGATTTAAGTGCAGCACGGAAATCTGGGTCTACTTGAAGTAGAGCACGAGCGATACCATGACGTACAGCTCCAGCTTGACCAGTATATCCACCACCGTTAACGTTTACGTGGATGTCATAGCTTCCTGTAGTTTCAGTAGCTACTAATGGTTGTTTAATTACTTCACGTAATGCAGCGAATGGTACGTATTCTTCGATTTCACGTTTGTTGATAACAATTTTACCTGTACCTGGTACTAAACGTACACGAGCTACAGAGCTTTTACGGCGACCAGTGCCGATGTATTGAACTTGTGCCAAAGTAATATCCTCCTCTTAATTTATATTATCCGCGAAGCTCATAAGCTTCTGGTTTTTGTGCAGCATGTGGGTGCTCAGTTCCAGTGTAAACGTTAAGTTTACCGAACATTTTACGACCTAAAGAGTTTTTAGGAAGCATCCCTTTAATAGCTAATTCGATCATACGTGTTGGGTACTTTTCTAACATTTCACCAGCAGTACGAGTTTTTAAACCACCCGCAAATTGAGTATGGTGACGGTAAAGTTTACCCTCTAATTTGTTACCAGTTAAATGGATTTTGTCAGCGTTGATGATGATTACGTGATCACCTGTGTCAACGTTTGGTGTGAATGTTGGTTTATGTTTACCACGTAAGATTGCAGCTACTTCAGAAGCTAAACGTCCAAGAGTTTGGCCTTCTGCATCAACTACTAACCATTTACGGTCTACTTCGTGACCTTTAGCCATGAATGTTGTACGCATGTATATATCCTCCTAATCGATTCGATTACCGTTATTTTTCATTAGTCTACACTATAAGTTTCGGGGCTTATTTTGTGGTGGTAATGAAAATACCATCTGTTATCATATAATGAATGGCTTTTAAAGTCAAGCAATTTCATTAAACACCTGGTGAAGTTGTACAGGGTAACGTTTGGCATTTGCATTGGCATTTTGCCCCTCATATATTGTTCCATTTAAAGCGAAAATCCGCTCTTAGAAAACATACAATATTCTTTTAAACATTTTGCCCTAATAGAATACTTTTTCAAGGTATAAACCTTGTGGTGGCGCCGTTTTACCAGCCTGGTCGCGATCCATCGATGCAACAACGGTCTCGACATTTCCCACTTCTCTGCGCCCTATGCCGACTTCCCATAAAGTGCCGGCAATGATGCGTACCATATTGTATAAGAAGCCACTACCTTCAATGACCATATGTAGCTCTTCACCATGCCACTCAAATTGAAGTGCGTTTACTGTTCGCACTTTATTTTGCACACTAGTATTCGCCGCGCAAAAGCATGAGAAGTCATGTGTCCCGATAATAGCACTTGCAGCCTCCTGCATCGCTTTCACGTCTGGTTTCACACCATTAGTCTCTACTGTGTAATGTCTACGGAACGGGCTTTGTACAGGCTCACAAGACCATATATAGCGATAGCGTTTTCCTGTTACACTATAACGCGCATGAAAATCATCTGCTACTTCCTCTATCGATAATACACGGATATCTCTTGGAAGCTGGACATTTAACGCCTTCATATATTTTTCTACTGGTATTGCAAGCGGCGTATCAAAATGCAGTGTTTGTCCAGTTGCATGTACTCTTGCATCAGTGCGACCACTTGCCGTTACTTTAACCTTGTTACCTTTATGCATAACAGCAAGTACACGCTCAACTTCTGCTTGTACTGTACGCTCTCCTGGTTGCACTTGATAACCAGAAAATTGCGTTCCATCATAACTAATAATTGCTTTTAATCGTCGCATAAAGCTACTCCTTTAACTTCTATAGAAAAATAATAAAACAGCCATTGCTACTAATAAGGCAAGCGCAAATGTATCACCTATATCCCACTTCAGCTTACGATAGCGCGTACGTCCTTCACCGCCACGATAGCCTCGAACCTCCATTGCAGTCGCTAAGTCCTCTGCACGTTTAAAGGCACTTACAAAGAGTGGGACTAACAGTGGAACAACCGCTTTAATGCGGTCTTTTATCGGTCCTGAAGATAGATCAGAACCACGCGCCATTTGCGCCTTCATAATCTTATCTGTCTCATCCATCAAAGTTGGAATAAAGCGCAGTGAAATAGACATCATTAGTGCTAGCTCATGAACAGGTACTTTTATTTTTTTCAATGGATTTAGCAACACCTCAATCCCATCTGTAATGGAAATCGGAGATGTTGTCAGTGTTAAAATAGACGTCATAAACACTAAAACTAGGAAACGCGTTGAAATATAAATCCCTTGGCGAACGCCGCCCTCGTAGATGGAGATAAATTTCCAATGAAATAATAGGTCGCCTTCCTTCGTCATAAAGATATGTAGCAAGAAAGTAAACGCCATTAAAAAGAGAACAGGCTTCAAGCCATTTATTAAAAAGTACAAGCGTATACGTGACACTAAAACAATGAGTAACGTAAAAGCTAATAGCATTGCATATGTTATTGTATTATTAGCTAAAAATACAATAATGATAAATGCAAAAACGAATACGAGTTTAGATCGTGGGTCAAGCTTATGAACAGGAGAATCTCCTGGCAGGAAGCGCCCGAAAATCATCTTCTCCATCATGACTCTGCACGCTCCTCTCTCAATAATCGAGCCATTTCAATCGCTAGCTCCTCTTCTGTTAAACATACCTTTGCTAGAGGTGTATTGATCATCTTTTCAACCTTTTGTTGGAAGCGTACAATACGGGGTGGCTCTAAACGAAATTGCTTTAATGTCTCAACATCCTTAAAAATATCACGTGGTGTTCCACTCAATACATTTTTCCCCTCATGCATAATGACGATATTGTCAGCATAACGAGCTGCATCCTCCATACTATGCGTAACGAGAATCGTCGTTAAACTACGCTCCTGATGTAATGCATAAAACATATCCATAATTTCTTTTTGTCCACGAGGATCTAGCCCAGCTGTTGGTTCGTCTAAAACAATCACCTCTGGCTCCATTGCCAATACACCCGCAATTGCTACACGTCTCATTTGTCCGCCCGATAGATCAAATGGTGATTTGTCGAGCACATTTTCAGGCAATCCAACTAATCGGACAAGCTCTCTAGCACGTATCTCGGCTTCTTTCTGTGAGACACCAAAATTCATAGGCCCGAACATAATATCCTTTAATACCGTTTCTTCAAACAGCTGATGCTCTGGAAATTGAAAAACAATACCTACACGTTGACGAACCGCCTTTAAATTCTTTGCCTTTTTCCCAGCTTCCACTGTGCGCTCTCCTATTTGCACCTTGCCTGATGTTGGCTTTAGGAGTGCATTAAAATGCTGAAGAATAGTCGATTTACCGGACCCTGTATGGCCAATAATCGCTTGGTACGTGTGAGATGGAATCTCAAAGTCCACATCGAATAACGCACGTTTTTCAAAAGGTGTTCCTTGAGAGTATGCATAGCTTACTTGTTGAAGTTTGATGTCCATAAATCATTCACCAACTCTTCTTCTGTCATATGTTGTCCCATTAACGGAACACCTTCCTTTTGCAATAACTTTGATAACTTCATGGCAAACGGTAGATCAAGACCTAACTCCGTTAACTTGTCCCCCAGCGAAAAAATTTCAGCAGGTGGGCCTTCTGCAAACTTTTTGCCATCATTCATGAAAAGTATACGATCCGCCAACATGGCTTCTTCTAAATCATGTGTAATCGATAAAACTGTTAGCCCTGTTTCTGCACGTAATGTTTGTACAGTTTGTAAAACCTCTATACGTCCTTGTGGATCTAACATAGATGTTGCCTCATCTAAAATGAGCAACTTTGGCTTTAAAGCTAATGCTCCTGCGATAGCGACGCGTTGCTTCTGTCCACCTGATAAATGATGTGGCTCATGATCCAAAAAACTGCTCATCTTTACTTGTTCTAGTGATGCATGTACACGCTTTACCATCTCTTCAAACGGTATGCCGTTATTTTCAAGAGCAAAGGCAACATCATCTTGTACTGTAGCTCCTACAAATTGATTGTCTGGATTTTGAAAAACCATCCCCATTTGCGAGCGACATTCCCACAGATTATCTTCATTTAATACTTCTCGTAATATACGTACATCTCCCTGTTGCGGGAATAGTAAACCATTCATTAGTTTGGCTATCGTTGATTTACCAGAACCATTATGGCCAACTATAGCAATCCATTCACCTTCCTGTACGGCGAAGCTTACATTTTCGACAGCATTTCGCAGCTCTGGATCTTCAGGTGTATATGAAAACGTCACATTATTTAACGATAAAATTTCGGGCATTTCTAGAACTCCTCTCTACATGCTCAGCTATACTAACTAACTTACACTTTTTTATGTATGAATTCTACCACAATCAATATGTCGGTATAAGAAAAGTGCCTAAGCGCATATTCCTATATATTAAAAAAAGCACCATCAATTGGCGCTGTTAATAATAAAAAAGCGCGCACCTCATTCGATAGAAATGCGCTAGTCGTTACATTTACAAGAAACACGGGTGCTCAAGCCCTTGCTTCTTTTGAATGAGGTGCGGAGAGCTAAACGAGACGCCACACTAAAGTGCCCGCTCATCATAACGCTCAGCTTAATTATTTGTCGTATAAATCGTTTTATAAAGAAAGAGGGTGGTGGTTCCACCCTCTTCACCACTTGTTTTCTCTTATGATTAAACTAATTCAATCACAACAACAGGTGCACCGTCACCACGACGAGGACCTACTTTAAGAATACGAGTGTAACCACCTTGACGTTCTGCGTAACGTGGTGCAACATCATCAAATAGCTTTTGTAGCGCAAATGAAGTTGTTTCGTTACCTTCTTCGTCAGTAGTTGTTACTAGTTCACGACGGATGAATGCAGCAGCTTGACGGCGTGCATGTAAATCTCCGCGTTTACCTAAAGTAATCATTTTTTCAACAGCTTTACGTACTTCTTTAGCGCGAGCCTCAGTAGTTTCGATACGCTCGTTGATGATTAAATCAGTAGCTAAGTCACGTAACATCGCTTTACGTTGAGAACTTGTACGACCAAGTTTTCTGTAACCCATGGATGTTTCCCTCCTTTATAAAAAATATCTGATCTTATAAGTTTTGTTTAAATCGCTTAGTCTTCTTTGCGTAACCCTAAACCAAGCTCTTCTAACTTCGCTTTTACCTCTTCTAATGACTTACGTCCAAGGTTACGAACTTTCATCATGTCGTCTTCTGACTTATTCGCAAGTTCTAGTACTGTATTAATACCAGCGCGTTTTAAGCAGTTGTAAGAACGAACAGAAAGATCAAGTTCTTCAATAGTCATCTCTAAAACTTTTTCTTTTTGATCTTCTTCTTTTTCGACCATGATTTCAGCAGTTTGTGCCTCATCTGTCATGCCAACGAAGATGTTTAGATGCTCGGTTAAAATTTTTGCTCCGAGCGAAATCGCCTCTTTCGGACCGATGCTACCATCTGTCCACACATCAAGAGAAAGTTTATCGTAGTCAGAAGACTGACCTACACGAGTATTTTCCACTTGGAAATTGACGCGTGATACTGGAGTGTAAATAGAGTCGATCGGGATCACGCCGATAGGAAGATCCTCACGTTTGTTTTGATCAGCAGGAGTGTAACCACGGCCGCGTTGAGCGTACATACGCATACGTAAATGACCGTTTTTAGCGATTGTTGCAATATATAGATCTGGGTTTAAAATTTCTACGTCACTGTCATGTGTAATGTCAGCAGCCGTAACTGTACCATCGCCCTTTACATCAATCTCAATAACTTTTTCTTCGTCAGAGTAGATTTTAAGAGCAAGCTTTTTCACGTTCAAAATAATTGAAGCTACATCTTCTACAACGCCTTCTACAGTAGAGAATTCGTGAAGTACACCATCAATTTGGATTGAAGTGACAGCAGCTCCTGGTAATGAAGACAGAAGGATACGACGTAAAGAATTACCCAAAGTGTTTCCATATCCGCGTTCAAGCGGTTCTACAACAAACTTTCCATATTTGGAATCTTCGCTGATCTCCACCGTTTCAATCTTTGGTTTTTCAATTTCGATCATTTCATTTACCCTCCTTCAAAACATCGAATGTATAGGTTCTTTCCATCATAGATTCGATCGTCATTGACGTATCGTTTAATATCTGCACAAGACAGTCTGTACAAAAAATGATGTTCTCATACAATATGAGACGCACCCATTACACGCGACGACGTTTTGGCGGACGGCAACCATTGTGAGGAACTGGAGTAACGTCTTTAATAGCAGTTACTTCTAAACCAGCAGCTTGAAGTGCACGAATTGCAGCTTCACGACCAGCACCAGGACCTTTAACAGTTACTTCCAACGTTTTCAGACCATGTTCAAGGGATGTTTTAGCAGCAGTTTCTGCAGCCATTTGTGCAGCGAATGGTGTAGATTTACGTGAACCACGGAAACCAAGAGCACCAGCACTTGACCAAGATACAGCGTTACCTTGCATATCTGTAATCGTTACAATTGTATTGTTAAATGTAGAACGAATGTGTGCAATACCAGATTCGATATTCTTTTTCACACGACGTTTACGAGTTTGTTGTTTACGAGCCATGTTAAGAAGGAACCTCCTTTACGTATTATTTTTTCTTGTTCGCAACTGTTTTACGAGGACCTTTACGCGTACGCGCATTGTTCTTCGTATTTTGACCACGAACAGGTAAACCACGACGGTGACGGATACCACGGAATGAACCGATTTCCATCAGACGTTTAATATTTAATGAAGTTTCGCGACGTAAGTCACCTTCAAGTTTGTAAGAATCTAATTGTTCACGGATTAGGTTTAACTGATCTTCAGTTAAGTCGCGTACGCGTGTATCTTCTGAAATACCTGCGCCAGCTAATACTTTCTGAGCTGTAGTTTTACCAATACCGTAAATGTAAGTTAATGAAATTACCACGCGTTTGTCGCGAGGAATGTCAACACCAGCAATACGTGCCATGTACGTTGTGCACCTCCTTTAGAATCAACCTTGTTTTTGTTTGTGTTTAGGATTTTCACAGATTACCATTACTTTACCGCGTCGGCGAATTACTTTACATTTTTCGCAGATCGGTTTCACAGATGGTCTCACTTTCATCTAACCTAACCTCCTTAATAGTCCGGAGCGCAAAAGATTATTTAAAACGGTATGTGATACGACCGCGAGTTAAATCATAAGGAGATAACTCGATAGTAACCTTATCTCCAGGTAGAATACGGATAAAGTGCATACGAATCTTACCAGATACGTGTGCTAAAATCACATGTCCATTTTCTAATTCTACCTTAAACATCGCGTTTGGCAAAGTCTCAACAACTGTTCCTTCGACTTCAATTACATCATCTTTCGCCATCTACTCTGTCTCTCCTCTCTATATGCAAATTAAAGTTCTCATCGTTACATCAAACGGATATCTGCTGCAACTATAGAAGCAACCTCGTTTCAACATATGTTTGGATTGTATGAGAGATGTTTGAAAGACGCTCGTCTGGTTTCGCTTCACACAATCCACGGAATATACAGGACCAGTCTGGGCACTGAATCTCCCATGTTTACACGAATACCGGAATGTCTTTGATGAGATATTCATACCCGTTACACAGATGCTTCCACGAAACCCATTATACTCTCCCAAAAGTAATGTTGCACTTTTTAAAAGAAATATATACCGGGCACAATATGCTTTTGCAACTCTCAAAAAAATTATGTTTCGGTGTTGCTCCCGCATGCCTCCCGCGGAAGCAGTATTCTGCGCCCGGAGCCGGGTATCAGCTGCGGCTGCTCTGTAAAAGAGCATCAAGATCAGCAAACACTTTATTAATATCTTGCTGTCCATCAATATTTGTTAACACACCTTTTGCTTCATAGAAGTTGAGCAAAGGCTGTGCTTGATTCATATTTACTTCCAGACGGTTTGCAACCGTTTCAGGATTATCATCCGCACGTGTGTAAAGCTCGCCGCCATCTTTATCACATTTACCTTCCACAGCTGGTGGATTGAAAATTAAATGATAAGATGTACCACATGTTTTACAAATACGACGACCTGATAAACGAGCAATAAGCTCATCTTTTTCAACTTGAATGTTTAACGTATGCTCAATAGCTTTACCAAGATCAGCTAAAATGCTATCTAATGCTTCAGCTTGTGGAACAGTACGTGGGAATCCATCTAATAAGAAGCCCTTTTCACAATCAGGTTTAGCAAGTCGCTCGCGAACAATTCCAATCGTTACTTCATCAGGTACTAGAGCACCTTGATCCATAAACGATTTAGCCTGTAAGCCTAGTTCAGTACCATCTTTAATAGCGGCACGGAACATATCTCCTGTAGAAATATGAGGAATTGCGTACTTCTCTACAATTTTATCTGCCTGTGTACCTTTACCAGCACCTGGCAGACCCATTAAAACGATATTCATCGGAAATAGTCCTCCCACAAAAGGTTTGCTGATTTTTAGGAAACGAAGATCGTTCCCTAAAAATCAACATTATTTCATAAAGCCTTTGTAGTGACGTTTAACAAGTTGGGATTCTAGCTGTTTCATCGTTTCTAGCGCTACGCCGACTACGATAATTATACTAGTACCACCGATTTGCACTGAAGCAGGTAGATTCATAAGGTTGATGAATATAATCGGCATTACAGCAATTACAGTTAAGAATATCGCGCCAACAAAAGTCAGACGATATAACACGCTTGTTAAATACGTTTGAGTGTTTTCACCCGGGCGAATACCTGGAATGTAAGCACCTTGTTTTTTCAAGTTGTCTGCCACATTTTCCGGATTCACTTGTACGAATGCGTAGAAATATGTGAACGCGACGATCAATGCAACGTAAATCAACATCCCAACAGGTTTCTGATAATCAAACGTGTTTTCAATGAATGTTGTTACATCATTTTGACCAAAGAACGCTGCTAACGTACGAGGCGTAACAAGGAACGCTACTGAGAAGATTACCGGAATAACCCCTGCAGCATTTACTTTTAACGGTAAGTGCGTTTGTTGACCACCTGTTTGTTGATTGCGTCCAGTAACTCGTTTTGCATATTGAATTGGGATTTTACGAAGTGCTTGTTGCACGTAAATTACACCAACGACAATTGCAAGTAAAATCAAAGCAAGTAATGCAAGGATGATAATGTTAATAAACAGTTTATCACCAGCACCCTCTATTTGTTGTGCATAAATTTGGTTTATTCCTGTAGGTAATGCTGCAACGATACCTGCGAAAATTACAACAGAAATACCATTACCAACACCATGTGCAGTAATTTGCTCAGCAAGCCATACAAGGAAAGCTGTACCAGCTGTCAATACAATTGAAATTGTAACGTAAGTTAGAATTCCCTCTTCTTTAATCAAAGATCCACCATACATTTTGTTGAAACCAAATGACATCGCGAATGATTGGATAAAAGCAAGAATAATTGTAAAGTAGCGAGTAAATTGTGCAAGTTTACGTCTTCCGACTTCACCTTGCTTTGCCCACTCAGCAAACTTCGGTACTACGTCCATTTGCAATAACTGAACAATAATTGAGGCTGTGATGTATGGCATAATTCCCATCGCGAAGATAGAGAAGTTTTTCAAAGCACCACCGCCAAAAGTATTGAGGAAACCAACGAGGTTAAACTCATCAGTTGCCTTTAATACATTTGCGTCAACGTTCGGTACTGGTATGAATGTACCAATACGGAAAACGATTAACATTAAAAGAGTGAAAATGATTTTATTTCTTATATCTCGAACACGCATAAAGTTAGAGATTGTCTGAAACATTAAATCACCTCAGTAGTTCCGCCGGCATTCTCAATTGCTTCTTTCGCTGAAGCTGAGAATTTATGAGCTTTAACTGTAAGCTTTTTGTTAAGTGTTCCGTTTCCAAGAACTTTAATTCCAGCTTTTTCATTGCTCACAAGACCAGTTTCAAGTAATAATGCAGTTGTTACTTCTGCACCGTCTTCGAAACGGTTTAATGTGTCAAGGTTAACGATAGCGTATTCTTTACGGTTAATGTTCGTAAAGCCACGTTTTGGTAAACGACGGAATAACGGGTTTTGTCCGCCCTCAAATCCTGGGCGTACACCGCCGCCAGATCGAGAGTTTTGACCTTTATGACCTCTACCCGCAGTTTTACCGTTACCAGAACCGATACCACGACCAACGCGATTGCGTTGCTTACGAGAACCTTCTGCTGGTTTTAACTCATGCAGTTTCATAGTGGGTGGCACCTCCTTGTTCATTAATTGAAAATTAATTTTCTTTTACAGTAACTAAGTGAGCTACTTTATCAAGCATACCGCGAGTAGCTGCATTATCAGCTTTCTCAACAGTTTGATTTAATTTACGTAAACCAAGTGCTTCAATAGTTTTACGTTGTGCCGGTTTAGAACCGATCACAGATTTTGTAAGGGTGATTTCTAATTTGTTAGCCATTATTATTCCCCCCTTATCCTAATATTTCTTCCACTGATTTGCCACGTAATTTTGCAACGTCCTCTACGCGTTTTAATTCAGTTAAACCTTGAACAGTAGCACGCACCATGTTAATTGGTGTGTTAGATCCAAGTGATTTTGAAAGAATATCAGTAATACCAGCAAGTTCTAGTACGGCACGTACTGGACCACCAGCGATAACCCCTGTACCAGGAGCAGCAGGTTTGATTAGGATTTCTCCTGCACCGAAGCGACCAAGCACTAAGTGTGGAGTTGTTCCACCTACACGTGGCACTTCGATTAAGTTTTTCTTCGCATCTTCAACAGCTTTACGGATAGCATCTGGCACCTCTTGAGCTTTACCAGTACCGAAACCAACATGTCCGTTTCTATCGCCAACTACAACTAATGCTGTGAAGCGGAAGCGACGTCCACCTTTAACAACTTTAGCAACACGGTTAATAGTAACTACGCGTTCTTCAAGTTCTCCAAGTTTGTTTGCGTCAATTCGACTCATGAAATGTGTCCCTCCTTCTTATTAAAATTCTAAACCGTTCTCACGTGCAGCTTCAGCTAAAGCTTTAACACGTCCATGATATAAGTAACCACCACGGTCAAATACTATAGCAGTAATATTTTTTTCCGCAGCGCGTTTCGCGATTGTTTCACCGATTTTTGATGCAGCCTCAACGTTGTTACCAGCACCTTCAAAATCATTCTCTTGAGAAGATGCGCTAACAATAGTTACGCCTGCTACGTCATCGATAAGTTGAGCGTAGATGTTCTTGTTAGAACGGAATACGTTTAAGCGTGGACGCTCAGCAGTACCCGAAATTTTAGAACGTACTCGCGCATGACGTTTTTTACGAACTTGATTTTTATCCTGTTTCGTAATCACAAGGGTCACTCCTTTCTAATGCTTAGGCAGCATTATTTACCTGTTTTACCTTCTTTACGACGAACGTATTCGCCTTCGTAACGGATACCTTTACCTTTATACGGCTCTGGTGGACGAACGTCACGGATATTCGATGCAAGAGCGCCAACGCGTTCTTTGCTGATACCTTTAACGATGATTTTTGTGTTAGAAGGAACTTCTACTTCAAGACCATCTTCTGGTGTGAACTCAACTGGGTGAGAGTAACCTACGTTAAGTACAAGCTTTTTACCTTGTAATTGCGCACGGTAACCGACACCGATAAGTTCTAATGATTTTTCGAAACCTACAGAAACACCAGTAACCATGTTCGCTAATAGCGCACGAGTTGTACCGTGGTTTGTGCGGTGTTCTTTTGAATCAGAAGGACGAGATACAGAGATCACATTACCTTCTTGCTCAATTTTCATATCTTGGTGGAAAGAACGAACAAGTTCGCCTTTAGGACCTTTAACAGTAACAGTGTTGTCAGCTTCGACAGTAACAGTTACGTTAGCTGGTACCTCGATAATTTTTTTACCTACACGAGACATTTAGTTGCACCTCCATTCATTTATTGCTAATTACCAAACGTATGCTAGAACTTCGCCGCCAACTTGTTTAGCGCGAGCTTCTTTATCTGTTAATAAACCTTGTGAAGTTGACACTAAAGCGATACCAAGACCGTTCAGTACTTTAGGAACTTCATTTGTTTTAGCATATACACGTAGACCTGGTTTAGAAATACGTTTTAGGCCAGTGATAACGCGTTCGTTATCTTTACCGTATTTTAAGAAGATACGGATGATACCTTGTTTGTTGTCTTCCACGTATTCTACGTCACGTACGAAACCTTCACGCTTTAAAATTTCAGCGATTTCTTTTTTCACGTTGGAAGCGGGTACTTCTAACTTCTCGTGACGAACCATGTTCGCATTACGAATGCGAGTTAGCATATCTGCAATCGGATCAGTCATTGTCATTACATTTACCTCCTTCCCAAATTAGGGGATTACCAGCTGGCTTTTTTCACGCCAGGAATTTGTCCCTTATATGCAAGTTCTCGGAAACAAATACGGCAAAGTTTGAATTTGCGATATACTGAGTGTGGACGACCACAGCGTTCACAACGTGTATATTCTTGCACTTTAAACTTTTGCTTACGTTGTTGTTTAACGATCATAGATTTTTTAGCCACGTTTTCGCCCTCCTTGTTTAAATTACTTTTGGAACGGCATACCGAATTGTGTCAATAACTCGCGAGATTCTTCGTCAGAGTTCGCTGTCGTTACGATCACGATGTCCATACCGCGTACTTTTGAAACTTTATCGTAATCGATTTCTGGGAAAATTAATTGCTCTTTAACACCTAGTGTGTAGTTACCGCGACCATCGAATGCTTTTTTAGAAACACCACGGAAGTCACGTACACGAGGTAATGCGATTGCGATTAATTTATCCAAGAATTCATACATACGCTCACCGCGTAATGTAACTTTAGCACCGATAGGCATACCTTCACGTAGACGGAAACCTGCGATCGATTTTTTAGCTTTAGTTACTACTGGTTTTTGACCAGTGATAATTGTCAATTCTTCTACAGCTGCATCTAGCGCTTTAGAGTTTTGAACTGCGTCGCCAACACCCATGTTGATAACGATTTTATCAACTTTTGGAAGTTGCATTACTGATTTATATCCAAATTTGCTCATTAGAGCAGGAGAAACTTCATTTAAATATTTTTCTTTTAGGCGGCTCATGTGTGTACCTCCCTTCTTTTATTTACTAATTAGTCGATTACTGCACCTGATTTTTTTGCAACACGAACTTTTTTACCGTTTTCGATTTTATAACCTACACGAGTCGGCTCGCCAGATTTAGGATCGATTAGCATTACGTTCGAAACGTGAATTGCAGCCTCTTGGCTAACAATCCCACCTTGTGGATTCAATTGGTTAGGTTTAACGTGTTTTTTCACGATGTTTACACCTTCAACAAGAACGCGATCTTGTTTAGGGAAAGAAGCAAGGATTACTCCTTCTTTGCCTTTGTCCTTACCAGTGATAACCTTAACCTTGTCACCTTTTTTTACATGCATGCTGTCGCACCTCCTTGATTGGCACTGTCATGAAATTAAAGAACTTCTGGAGCTAGAGAAACGATTTTCATGAAGTTGCTGTCACGTAATTCACGTGCAACAGGTCCGAAAATACGAGTTCCGCGTGGTGATTTATCATCACGAATAATTACACAAGCATTTTCATCAAATTTGATGTAAGTACCGTCTTTACGGCGAACGCCTGATTTAGTACGAACGATAACAGCTTTAACAACGTCACCCTTCTTGACAACGCCACCTGGTGTTGCTTTCTTAACTGTACAAACAACGATATCACCGATGTTAGCAGTTTTACGGCCAGAGCCACCAAGCACTTTAATTGTAAGAACTTCACGTGCACCTGAGTTGTCAGCAACTTTCATACGACTTTCTTGTTGGATCACTTAGGTTACCTCCCTTCGGAAATTGGTTGTTCCGAAATAGTTATTAAATAATAACCGCTTTTTCTACAACTTCAACTAGACGGAAACGTTTAGTAGCTGATAGCGGGCGAGTCTCCATGATACGTACGATATCACCGATTTTCGCTTGGTTTTGCTCATCATGAGCTTTAAACTTTTTAGAGTACTTTACACGTTTACCATATAGCTTATGCTTTTTGTGAGTTTCAACTAAAACAGAAATTGTTTTGTCCATTTTATCTGAAACGACGCGGCCCGTGTAAACTTTGCGTTGATTACGCTCAGTCATACTTGAAAACCTCCTTTATCAGTTATTTGCACTGATTTCTCTTTCACGAATAACAGTTTTCATACGCGCGATTGCTTTACGCACTTCACGAATACGAGCTGTGTTTTCTAATTGACCAGTCGCCAATTGGAAGCGAAGGTTGAAAAGCTCTTCTTTCAGTGATTTCACTTTTAATTCAATTTCAGAAGTGGCAAGGTCACGGATTTCATTAGCTTTCATTAGATTCACCACCAGTTTCTTGACGTTTTACGATCTTACATTTCACAGGAAGCTTATGTGATGCTAAACGAAGTGCTTCACGTGCAATCTCTTCAGATACACCAGCAATTTCGAACATTACTTTTCCTGGTTTAACAACTGCTACCCAACCTTCAGGAGAACCTTTACCAGAACCCATGCGGACTTCTAGAGGTTTTTTCGTGTAAGGTTTGTGCGGGAAGATTTTAATCCAAACTTTACCGCCACGTTTCATGTAACGAGTCATCGCGATACGTGCAGATTCGATTTGACGGTTAGTAATCCAGCTAGCAGTTTGAGCTTGTAAGCCCCATTCGCCGAAAGATACTTCTTTGCCGCCTTTCGCTTCGCCACGCATGTTTCCGCGGTGTTCACGACGGTATTTTACGCGTTTAGGCAATAACATATTATTTGCCTCCTTCCACAGATTTCTTCGTAGGAAGAACTTCACCACGGTAGATCCATACTTTAACGCCTAATTTACCGTAAGTAGTGTCAGCTTCTGCGTGTGCATAGTCGATGTCAGCACGTAGAGTATGAAGTGGAACAGTTCCTTCACTATAGTGTTCAGCACGCGCGATATCAGCGCCACCTAAACGACCAGATACTTGTGTTTTAATTCCTTTTGCTCCAGCACGGATTGTGCGTTGGATCGCTTGCTTTTGCGCACGACGGAATGAAACACGGTTTTCTAATTGACGAGCGATGTTTTCAGCTACTAGACGAGCGTCAAGATCAGCACGTTTAATTTCGATAATGTTGATGTGTACACGTTTACCAGTTAGTTCGCCAAGGTATTTACGAAGGTTTTCAACTTCAGTACCACCTTTACCGATTACCATCCCTGGTTTAGCAGTGTGAATTGTAATGTTTACACGGTTTGCAGCACGTTCGATTTCAACTTTAGAAACAGAAGCGTCTTTAAGAGCCGTTTCAATATATTTACGCACTTTGATGTCTTCGTGAAGTAGAGTTGCATAGTCTTTTTCAGCGTACCATTTTGACTCCCAGTCACGAATAATACCAACGCGCAGTCCTATTGGATGTACTTTTTGACCCACGGATTAACCCTCCTTCTTCTCAGATACCACTAAAGTGATGTGGCTTGTGCGTTTGTTAATTGCGCTTGCACGTCCTTGTGCACGTGGACGGAAACGTTTTAATGTTGGACCTTCATCAACAAATACTTCAGAAACAACTAAAGAGTTGATGTCTAGATCGTAGTTGTGCTCAGCATTAGCAACTGCAGATTTTAATACTTTCTCAACGACTGGAGACGCCGCTTTTGGAGTATGACGTAAAATTGCAACTGCCTCACCTACTTGCTTACCTCGGATTAAGTCTACAACTAGACGGACTTTACGAGGAGCGATACGTACTGTGCGAGCGATAGCTTTAGCTTGTGTCATTAGGAATTACCTCCTCTCAAAATTAGCGTCTTGTTTTCTTGTCGTCTGCACCGTGACCTTTATAAGTACGTGTCGGCGCGAATTCACCAAGTTTGTGGCCTACCATATCTTCTGTTACGTATACAGGAACATGTTTACGTCCATCATATACAGCAATTGTTAATCCGATGAAGTTCGGGAAGATTGTAGAACGGCGAGACCAAGTTTTAATAACTTGTTTCTTCTCAGAAGCCTCTTGTGCTTCCACTTTTTTCATTAAGTGGTCGTCAACAAAAGGTCCTTTTTTCAAACTGCGACCCATGTAGGAACCTCCCTCTGTGATTCCACCACGGCTCTCACATAGAACCGTAGTTTAACCACGTTATTTTTTACGACTACGGATGATGAATTTATCCGATTTGTTTTTCTTGTTACGAGTTTTGTAACCAAGTGCTGGTTTACCCCAAGGAGTCATTGGTGATTTACGTCCGATTGGAGAACGTCCTTCACCACCACCGTGTGGGTGATCGTTAGGGTTCATTACAGAACCACGAACAGTTGGGCGTTTACCTAACCAACGGCTACGACCTGCTTTACCGATGTGTACAAGTTCATGTTGTTCGTTACCAACTTGACCGATTGTAGCGCGGCAAGTAGCAAGAACTAAACGTACTTCACCAGATTGTAGACGAACGATTACGTATTTGTCTTCACGACCAAGTACTTGCGCAGAAGTACCAGCAGAACGTACTAATTGTCCACCTTTACCAGGTTTTAACTCGATGTTATGGATTGTTGTACCCATTGGAATGTTTGCTAATGGTAATGCATTACCTACTTTAATATCAGCATCAGGACCAGATACGATTGTTTGACCAACCTCTAGACCTTTTGGTGCTAAGATGTAAGCTTTTGCTCCATCAGCGTAATTAATTAATGCGATATTCGCAGAACGGTTTGGATCATATTCGATAGTAGCAACTTTCGCTGGAATGCCATCTTTAATACGCTTGAAATCGATGACACGATATTGCTTCTTATGACCACCACCATGATGACGAACAGTGATTTTACCTTGGTTGTTACGACCAGCTTTGCGTTTAGTTGGTTCAAGCAATGATTTCTCAGGCTTGTTAGTTGTAATTTCCGCAAAGTCTAAAGACGTCATATTACGACGACCATTAGAGGTAGGTTTATACTTTTTAATCGCCATTGTGTTTCCCTCCTTCTTGATTGTTCAAATCATAAATCCCTAAAGGATTACATTTCGAATAATTCGATGTCTTTGCTGTCCGCAGTTAGTTTAACAATCGCTTTACGACGTTTGTTAGTATAACCACCGTAACGGCCAACGCGTTTGAATTTACCTTTGTAGTTAAGAACGTTTACTTTCTCAACGTTTACGCCAAAGATTTCTTCTACAGCGTCTTTTACTTGAGTTTTGTTAGCGCGAGTGTCTACTTCGAAAGTATACTTTTTCTCTGCCATAAGTTCTGAAGAACGCTCAGTAATGACCGGACGTTTTAAAATATCACGTGCTTCCATTATCCAAGCACCTCCTCAACTTTTTCTACTGCAGATTTAGTGAATACAACTTTTTCGTGACCTAATAGATCAAGAACGTTGATTCCGTTTGCAGTTAAAACTGTTACACCAGGGATGTTACGAGCAGATAATGCTACGTTTTCATCAAGGTCAGCAGTTACGAATAAAGATTTTTTCTCTAAAGAAAGATCTTTAAGAATTTTTGTGAATTCTTTTGTTTTTGGTGCTGCTAGTGTAAGAGCATCAAGAACTAAGAAGTTTTGTTCTACAACTTTAGCTGATAAAGCTGATTTAAGAGCTAAACGACGAACTTTTTTAGGTAATTTATAAGAGTAGCTGCGTGGAGTTGGACCAAATACCACACCACCGCCGCGCCATTGTGGAGAACGGATAGAACCTTGACGAGCACGACCAGTTCCTTTTTGACGCCATGGTTTACGACCACCACCAGCAACTTCAGAACGGTTTTTAACCTTATGATTACCTTGACGAAGAGAAGCGCGTTGTGCAACTACTGCGTCGAATAATACTGCTTCATTTGGCTCGATTCCGAAGATCGCTTCGTTTAACTCGATTTCACCAACTGAAGCACCTGTTTGACTAAGTACAGATACTTTTGTCATTCCTGTTTCCTCCTTTCTTGAAGTGATTAGTTAGCTTTAATTGCAGTTTTAACTGTAACTAGAGCTTTTTTAGAACCAGGAACATTACCTTTAACAAGTAGTAGGTTACGTTCCGCATCAACTTTAACGATTTCTAAGTTTTGGATTGTAACTACTGTGCCACCCATTTGACCAGGTAATTTCTTTTGTTTAAATACGCGGTTCGGAGCAACTGGACCCATTGAACCAGGACGACGGTGGTAACGAGAACCGTGGGCCATTGGACCACGAGATTGCCCGTGGCGTTTAATAACACCTTGGAAACCTTTACCTTTAGTAACTCCTGTTACATCAATTACATCGCCTTCTGCGAAAATTTCTACTTTGACTTCTTGACCAACTTCGTATTCTCCAACGTTCACGTTGCGGAATTCACGAATGAAGCGCTTAGGAGCAGTATTCGCTTTTGCTACGTGACCTTGTTGTGGTTTGTTAGAAAGCTTAACGCGCTTATCTTCGAAACCAACTTGGATCGCTTCGTAGCCGTCAGTATCAACAGTTTTCTTTTGAAGAACTACGTTTGGAGTAGCTTCGATAACTGTTACCGGGATTAAATCGCCGTTTTCAGCGAAAACTTGTGTCATACCAATTTTTCTACCTAAGATTCCTTTAGCCATTTGTCACACCTCCTGTAAGTTTTAAAAAGTTATATTGTTTTTACCATTAAAGTTTGATTTCGATATCAACGCCAGATGGTAAATCAAGTTTCATTAACGCATCAACAGTTTGTGGTGTTGGGTTAACGATATCGATCAGACGTTTATGCGTACGCATCTCGAATTGTTCACGAGAATCTTTGTACTTGTGAACAGCACGTAGAATTGTGTACACAGACTTCTCAGTTGGAAGTGGAATCGGACCTGATACACTTGCACCTGAACGTTTTGCAGTCTCCACAATTTTCTCAGCAGACTGATCTAAAATACGGTGATCATACGCTTTTAAACGAATACGAATCTTTTGTTTTGCCATTATTTTCCCTCCTTCTCGCCTATTTTCTAGACATTCTCCACGAAAATTCTCCAACACACCGCCATGGCAAAGCGGCCGGGTGTGTCGGCAACCTCTCGTTTCATCGCAGTCAAAGACCAACATTCAACATTATATACAATAAAAAAAGAATAAGCAAGTCTTTTCGCTAAATTCTTTTAAATGTTGTAGATTTTCTTTACTACTAATATTTCTCGCTTATTTAAGCCGTTTACTAGTATATATAATTTTTTATGATTTTGCAACACATAACCTAATAACATCAACGTTTTCGGACATTTCGAACAATTAATGTCCAACTATCAAATATAAAAGCAGTCTCTAAAGTTTAGAGACTGCTTATAAACGTTATAAAAAGTACACACACGCGATCCAACCAAAAATAACAAGTGGAATGTTTATAAAGATAAACGTCGGTACACATGTGTCCCAAATATGATTATGCTGACCATCAACATTTAAGCCGGCTGTCGGTCCTAGCGTTGAATCGGATGCAGGTGAACCTGCGTCTCCTAATGCACCTGCTGTACCTATTAAACACAGTATCGCTAAAGGGCTCATACCTAGTCCTTGAGCTAAAGGAACAAATAAGGTAGCTATAATCGGCACAGTAGCAAAAGAAGAGCCAATTCCCATTGTTACAATTAATCCAATTACTAGCATGATGAATACCGCTAAGCTTTTATTACCTTGAAGGATAGCTAGAGAGCTTGTAATTAAACTATCTACATCACCCGTTGCATTGATAACTGATGCAAATCCATTTGCTGCAATCATTACAAAGCCAATGAACGCCATCATTTTCATACCTTCAGATAAAATCTCATCTGCCTCTTTCCATTTAAGAGCCCCTGTGAAATACATAATCATTATTCCTGCAAAGGCTCCGACTATCATAGAATCCGTACTGATTTGTGCATATAGCGAAACAATTAACGCTATCACGGTTGAAATCATAACCGATTTACTTACCTTCACATTTAAAGTTGATGTTTCAACATCATTATTTTGATATTTGCGTGGTTTACGATAAACAAACAACGCTATAGCTAATCCAACCAACATACCCAAGATAGGAATCGCCATTGCTGCTGGAACATCACTTGCTTTTGCAACCATGCCAGCATTCGTAACTTGTGTTGAAACAATTTCTTGGAAAATGGCTCCGAAGCCAGCTGGCACAAAGCTATACGTACCAATCAAACCAACCGCAATCAATGTTGCTATAATTCTACGATCTACTTCAAGCATATTTAAAACCTTTAAAATAGGCGGTATTAGTAATGGGATAAAAGCAATATGAATCGGAATTAAATTTTGAGAGAAAATCGCCATCATAAAAATAAGAAGAAAAATTAATACTTTTACTAAGCCCTTTCTATTACTAGAACCATTTTTATTTAACATGTTCAAAATACCCGAAATCATTAACTCAGGTATTCCCGTCTTAGAGATGGCTATAGCAAATCCACCAAGTAAGCCATAGCTTAGCGCGATAGTGGCACCTGCACCTAATCCTTCTGTAAATGACTCAACCGTTGCTTGAATACCCATACCACTTGCTAACCCTCCTGCAAAGGCTCCTAAAACAAGCGACAGGACTACATTAATCCGAAGCAAACTTAATATTAACATGACAGCTACTGCCACAATTACCGCATTCATAAAGACACTTCACTTTCACACACTAGATTGTTAACATGTTAAACTTTAATATTCTGACAAACGAAAGTCAAGCAGTTTTTATTCATTACAAAAAGCCCGAAAAGTATGAAATCTATCCTCCAGCGTCACGTTAACAAAAAAACAGCATGACCTATATAAGATCACACTGTTCTTTGGAGTTTCTACCTATTTAAATGTCTACAGAGACTCTCTAATTACTTTTTTATAATAACCAACTGAAAGCACCGCAAAGATTGCATATAACGCTATATAACAGCTCATAGCAATCCACAATGGAGCTGTTAACTCCGTACCAAATAAAAACCATCCTGATTTCACCGCAAAATAACTATGGAGGAGTCCAATCAATAATGGAACACCAAAATTAAACGCTTGTTTCATAAAGATTCCCTTCATAATGTCTCGTTCTGAAAAGCCTATTTTTCTTAAAATTGTATAGGCTCCTCGTTCCTCTTCTGCTTCAGACATTTGTTTAAAGTACAGGATGCTACCAGTTGTCATTAAAAATGCTAAACCTAAAAACGCTGTTGTAAAAATTGTTAACCCAAGTGATTCAATATTACCTTTACGCTCTGCTTCAAACGAATCGATAATATAATTTTGGGTATTGCCATCAGTGTCTACAATAGAAATAACATTTGCGCTCGTTTCTTTATATAATCTCTCAGCAAGCGCTAAGTCTTTTTTTGACTGTAACGTAATAGAAGCTTGTTTATGCCAAGGAAAAAGCTTTGCTTGAGTAGACAATTTGTCAAACAGTGTGTCTGATACTACGAAAATCGGTCCGCCGCCTCCAGCAGTAATAGTTCCACCAATAATACTTTCATCGTGAATCGCTTTGACATGCAGTGTTTCTTCAAGACCACCTGCTGACACTACTAAATCTCGATCCTTTTCTAAAGGAAACATCTCGGCCATATAGCCTCCATAGTTTGTTAAAATCACATCATTACCCGAAACTGATGCATTTGGTGTTTTTTGTTGATAATCAGAAAGCGGAATCGTGTATATCGTCCCTTTCATATTATAAAAAGGGCTATCTTGTTGTCCATCAGCCATTAATTGAGCTATTGAAGCTGTAACTCCTTGTAAACGATATTCAACCTTGTCATAAGCTATATTATTTTCCTCTAGCTTATTTAAAAATGCCTGACCTTGATCCTCATGCAAAATATAATCTCCCGGTACTCGGCTATAGGCTGATGCTTCTGAAGAATAATACGAAATATATGATAGTGTTGTAATCCCAAGAGATACACCTGTTAAAACGGTAATAAGCGTCAGTGATTTAGCATTACTTTTCATACGATGCATAATCGGTGTTAATGCTAATACATCATGGACAGACAAATGACCATTTTTCTTTAAACGAACGGTATTCATTATAAATGCTACGGAGAAACGAAAAACTAGGAACGTTCCCCCAATTGTAGTAGCCAAAATAATTATCATATTTATAAATAGATTGCCTGCAGTATTAATATCAAATAGCTTTGTTGATGCATAGTAGCCATATGCAATAAACACTAGCCCTAAGAAGCCGATAGTCATTTGTAATGGATTGAATCGTTTCACACGCTCATCTGCTTGTTTAGTAGCGCTAAATAAGGATAGCAGCGATACTCGGTGAATCATCCACGTCATTTGTAGCAATACAACTACTAATAAAATAGCGAAAACGACGATAGATTGCTGTAATGCCTGTGTACTAAAGGTCATAGTGACAAGCGTTTCTTTTTCAAGTAGACGCAATAATATCATTGCGATTAAGCGGGAGCTAAAGAAGCCTACTAGCATCCCTACAACGACAGCTCCTACAAATAATAAAATACTTTCTAACGCCAATAATCGTACAATCAGGCCCTTCGTCATCCCAATTAGCTGATATAAGCCAATTTCTTTACTGCGACGCTTCATAAATAAATGGTTAGCATACAAGACGAAAAATAAAATTATAAAATACAAAATATATGTTGCTGCTTTAAAACCTGCTGATGCTGTGCCACTCTTCTGAACTGTATTGAAAACTTCACCATTATGCTGCAATGTCACGAAGGAAAAGTAGAGTGTCACACTGAAAATAAGTGCGAAAAAGTATAAATAATAATGCTTCATATTTTTCTTCATGCTTCGGAATACAAGCTTACTAAGACTCATAACCGTCACCACCTAGCACACTTTGCGTATGCATGATTTCTTGGAAAAACGCCTGTCTAGTCTTATCACCTTTATACAACTCACTGTAAATAAGCCCATCTTTTAAAAACAAAACACGTGTACAGAAACTTGCAGCCACCGCATCATGTGTGACCATCATAATCGTCGCCTTTTTAGTTTCATTAATGCCTTGTAAGTTTTTCAGCAATGCTGTTGCTGATTTTGAATCGAGTGCACCAGTAGGCTCATCTGCAAATACCATTGATGGATTTGTAATTAAAGCTCGAGCAGCAGATGTTCGTTGCTTCTGACCACCTGATATTTCGTTCGGATATTTATTTAAAATATCTGCAATACCAAGTAAATATGTCAGCTCCTTCACGCGACTTTCTGCAACAGCTTTTGGTAGTTTTCCGATTGCTAATGGCAATAAAATATTTTCTTTGACCGTTAACGTGTCCAATAAATTATAGTCTTGGAAAATGAATCCGAGCTGCTCACGACGGAAATTAGCTAACGCCTTTTCCTTCATACCGCGTAAACTTTGGCCATTTATTTCAATTACACCTTCTGTTGCAAAGTCAATTGAACACAAAACATTTAATAGTGTCGTCTTGCCTGAGCCTGATGGACCCATAATGCCAACAAATTCACCTTCATTTACTTCTAAATCTATACCTTTCAGCACCTCTTGCGCTGTTGATTTTTTACCATATACTTTTTTTACTTTACGTCCAATTAAAACTGCCACAGGTTAACTCCCCTTTCTATACTACAAGTGTACCCCGTCTGCTTATTCTTTTCGTGCGTTTTACATGACAATATAAAAAGGTAGGTGACAATTTCGTCATCTACCTGTTAGTTTGACATTTTCATTTTGTAATGGAAATCGTAGCGTAAATATCGAGCCTTCTCCTACAACTGACTGTACACTAATTCGCACACCAATTTTTTGAGCAATATTCTGTGCTAAATACAAGCCCATACCCGTTGATTGTGCAGATTCTCTTCCTACCGTACCTGTATACGATTTTTGAAAAATTCGCGGCATATCCTCTTTACGAATGCCTATACCTGCATCCTTAATGTGAAGCAAAGTTGCCCCAGTTAAATCAACTTCAGTAAAAATAATAATCTCTGTATTTACAGGACTATATTTTATGGCATTGGATAACAGTTGTCTAACAATGAATGCTATCCATTTACTATCTGTCATCACTACTTCAGTTAATTCTCCTACATCGAAGCCAATATCTTTTTCTAAACACCAAGCCTGCATTGCACGTATTTCTTTATAGACGACTGACCGAAGCTCAATTTCTGTTAAATAATTATCTTTTTCTATAGAAGCTAGCCGTGTTTGATGTAACTGCTGATCAACCAATAGATGGAGCCTTAACCACTCCGTCTCTAATTTTCTACGTAAAGATAAATCCTCGACATGATCTAACATCAAATTTATCGTTGTTAACGGAGCCTTCACCTCATGTACCCAAGCAAGGAGCTCATCTGAATATTCTTGTAGCTGCACCTTCGCATCATTTAGTTCTGCATCCTTATCATAGAAGACATCTTCAATTTTTTTATAATAAGCCTCTTGAAATGGAGATAAAGCTAAACTTCGAGTATGGGGCTCATCAAGTCGACTATCCACATTTCCCAGGAAATCTTTCAACTGACCGACTTCTCTTACATAACGCCATAATAAAAATATAGAAAAAGTGACGACCATGATGATATTCACGTACCAAATGGATATGGCTACTAAGCCAACGTCTAAAGAAAATAATATGTTAAGAATAAAAAGAAGAAACACAAAAAAACCAATCCACGCAAGCCGTTCTCTTAAAAACAATAATGCCATTCTCATTCACGTCACCTGCGTTACGGCAATATAACCAAGTCCCTTTTTTGTCACAATGACTTCCTGTAACCCAATATCCTCTAGCTTTGTACGTAATCGATTAACATTTACAGATAATGTATTGTCATTGACGAAACGCTCGTCGTCCCATAATTTCCTCATTAAGTCTTCTCTCGAAACAATTTGATTACCCTTCTCCAACAAAATACGTAAAATAAACAATTCGTTTTTAGTTAAGGAAACAAGCTCCCCATTATACATAATCTCACTTCTCGCATAATCGAGAACAGCACCATTAAAACGCGTAACATCCATTGCTTCTTCAACATAATCATAAGTACGACGTAAAATAGCTTGTACTTTTGCAAGTAACACTTCCATATGGAAAGGCTTTTGTATAAAATCATCGGCACCCATTTGCATAGCCATCACCATATCCATTGGATGATCTCGTGAGGATAGAAAGAGAATGGGTACTTTCGAAATATGCCGTATTTCACGACACCAATGAAAACCATCATATGCTGGTAATTGAATATCAATTAATACTAATTGAGGCTTCTCTTCTATAAAATCATCCATCACCTTTTGAAAATCATTCGGACCTACCACTTGTAAGGACCATTGCGAAAAACGCTCTTGAATCATTGCAAAAATTGATGGATCATCTTCTATCAACAAAACCTTCATTTCCATTTACATACACTCCTTCCACAATTATATTTTAACATAAAAAACCAATCTGTAAGCGTCCCTACAGATTGGTTTTATAATTAGCATAGGCTAAAAATTATTTTTGGATAGTAGCAACTACGCCAGCGCCTACAGTACGGCCACCCTCACGGATAGAGAATTTAGTACCTTCTTCAAGAGCGATTGGAGCGATAAGTTCTACTGTCATTTCGATGTTATCACCAGGCATTACCATTTCAACGCCTTCTGGTAAGTTACAGATACCTGTTACGTCAGTTGTACGGAAGTAGAACTGAGGACGGTAGTTAGAGAAGAATGGAGTATGACGGCCACCCTCTTCTTTAGATAAAACGTAAACTTCAGCTTTGAAGTTAGTGTGTGGAGTGATTGAGCCTGGTTTAGCTAATACTTGTCCACGTTGGATATCTTCACGAGCTACACCACGAAGTAAAGCACCGATGTTGTCACCAGCTTCAGCGTAGTCTAATAATTTACGGAACATTTCAACGCCAGTTACAGTTGTAGATTTAGCTTCTTCAGAAATACCTACGATTTCAACTACGTCACCAACTTTAACTTGACCACGTTCAACACGGCCAGTTGCAACTGTACCACGACCAGTGATAGAGAATACGTCCTCTACTGGCATCATGAATGGTTTGTCAGTTTGACGTTCTGGAGTTGGGATGTAAGAATCTACAGCGTCCATTAATTCAACGATTTTTTCTTCCCATTCTGCTTCGCCTTCAAGAGCTTTAAGAGCAGAACCTTTGATTACAGGGATATCATCGCCTGGGAAGTCATATTCAGATAGTAGGTCACGGATTTCCATTTCTACTAATTCTAATAATTCTTCGTCGTCTACCATATCACATTTGTTCATGAATACTACTAAGTATGGAACACCTACTTGACGAGATAAAAGGATGTGTTCACGAGTTTGTGGCATTGGGCCGTCAGCAGCAGATACTACTAAGATACCGCCGTCCATTTGTGCAGCACCAGTGATCATGTTTTTAACATAGTCAGCGTGTCCTGGGCAGTCAACGTGTGCATAGTGACGAGATTCTGTTTCATATTCTACGTGAGAAGTGTTGATTGTGATACCACGTTCTTTTTCTTCTGGTGCGTTATCGATATCAGCGTATGATTTAGCTGTACCACCCATTTTTTTAGAAAGAACTGTAGCGATTGCAGCAGTTAAAGTTGTTTTACCATGGTCAACGTGTCCGATTGTACCAATGTTAGCATGCGTTTTTGAACGGTCAAATTTTTCTTTAGCCATTAGAGATTGCCTCCTCGAAATTGTATGTTTTATTTTTAAAATTTATAGAATGAATGCTGATAGAGAACGGGCCCATCCTCTATCCTGCAATCATAGCTTACAAATTAGTTATACTTTATGCAAGATGAAAATTCAATTATTCACCTTTATTTTTTTTGATGATTTCAGCAGCAATTGATTTTGGTACTTCTTCATAATGATCAAATGTCATTGAGAATACACCACGACCTTGAGTTGCTGAACGAAGAGTTGTTGCGTAACCAAACATTTCCGCTAACGGAACCATTGCACGAACAACTTGTGAGTTACCGCGAGCATCCATACCCTCAACGCGTCCGCGACGAGATGTAATGTTACCCATGATATCACCAAGGTACTCTTCAGGAATTACTACTTCAACTTTCATCATTGGTTCTAAAATTACAGCATCACATTGTTTAGATGCTTCTTTAAGAGCCATAGATGCAGCGATTTTGAACGCCATCTCATTCGAGTCAACGTCATGGTAAGAACCGAATACTAATTTCGCTTTAATGTCGATTAGTGGGTAACCAGCTACTACACCGCGGTCAAGAGAGTCACGAAGACCTGCTTCAACTGCAGGAATGTATTCACGAGGAATTACACCACCAACGATAGCGTTTTCGAATTCAAAGCCTTTACCTTCTTCATTTGGAGAGAACTCAATCGTTACGTCACCATATTGTCCACGACCACCAGATTGGCGAGTGAATTTACCTTGAACTTTTGCAGAGCTACGGAATGTTTCACGGTAAGATACCATTGGAGCACCTACGTTAGCTTCTACTTTAAATTCACGGCGCATACGGTCAACTAAGATATCAAGGTGAAGCTCACCCATACCTGAGATGATTGTTTGTCCAGTTTCTGTGTCAGTGTGAGCACGGAAAGTTGGATCCTCTTCTTGAAGTTTTTGTAAAGCTTGACCCATTTTATCTTGGTCAGCTTTTGATTTTGGTTCTACAGAAAGAGAAATTACTGGTTCTGGGAATTCCATTGATTCAAGAATAACTAAGTTTTTCTCGTCACATAATGTATCACCAGTAGTAGTATCTTTAAGACCTACTGCTGCTGCGATATCCCCAGCGAATACTTTAGAAATCTCTTCACGAGAGTTAGCGTGCATTTGTAGGATACGACCTACACGTTCACGTTTACCTTTAGAAGAGTTTTGTACGTATGAACCTGCATCTAATGTTCCAGAGTACACACGGAAGAAAGTTAATTTACCTACGAATGGGTCAGTCATAACTTTGAATGCAAGAGCTGAGAATGGCTCTTCATCAGAAGATTTACGTTCTAACTCTTCGTCACCATCAACTGAAGTACCTTTGATTGCTGGTACATCAACTGGAGATGGTAAGTAATCGATAACTGCATTTAACATTGGGCGTACGCCTTTGTGTTTGAATGCTGTACCACAGATTACTGGGTAGAATTCTACTGCAATTGTAGCACGACGGATAGCCGCTTTAAGCTCAGCAACAGTGATTTCTTCGCCTTCTAAATATTTTTCCATGATTTCTTCATCAACACTTGCAACAGCGTCGATTAATTTTTCACGGTATTCTTCAGCTAATTCGCGGTGTTCTTCAGGAATTTCACCTTCAGTTACTGCAGTACCTTTTTCGTCGCCGTAGAAAGTTGCTTTCATTTCAACTAAGTCAATGATAGCAGAGAACTGATCTTCAGCTCCGATAGGTAATTGGATTGGGTGAGCGTTTGCTTGTAAACGATCATGTAGAGTTCCTACTGAATACAAGAAGTCTGCACCTGTTTTATCCATTTTGTTAATGAATACGATACGTGGAACGCCGTATGTTGTAGCTTGACGCCATACAGTTTCAGTTTGAGGCTCAACACCTGATTGAGCATCAAGAACTGTTACAGCACCGTCAAGTACGCGTAATGAACGTTCTACTTCAACTGTGAAGTCTACGTGTCCAGGAGTATCGATGATGTTTACACGGTGGCCTGCCCATTGAGCTGTTGTAGCAGCAGAAGTGATAGTGATACCACGTTCTTGTTCTTGCTCCATCCAGTCCATTTGAGAAGCGCCTTCATGAGTTTCACCGATTTTGTGAATCTTACCTGTGTAATAAAGGATACGCTCAGTTGTTGTTGTTTTACCAGCATCAATGTGAGCCATGATCCCAATATTACGAGTATTCTCTAGAGAGAATTCGCGTTTCATTAGGTATTTCTCCTTCCATATTGGGCTTATGCTATGTTTAGATTACCAACGGTAGTGTGCGAATGCTTTGTTCGCTTCTGCCATTTTGTGCATATCTTCACGTTTTTTAACTGATGCACCAGTGTTGTTAGAAGCATCTAGAATTTCGTTAGCTAAACGCTCTTCCATAGTTTTTTCACCACGAAGACGAGAATAGTTAACTAGGTAACGAAGACCTAAAGTTGTACGGCGTTCTGGACGAACTTCAACCGGTACTTGGTAGTTAGAACCACCAACACGGCGAGCACGTACTTCAAGAACTGGCATTACGTTGTTTAGAGCAGCTTCGAATACTTCGATTGGATTTTCACCAGAACGTTCTTTAACTAGTTCGAACGCACCGTATAAAATCTTTTGAGAAGTACCTCTTTTACCATCAACCATCATTTTATTGATTAAACGAGTTACTAGTTTTGAATTATAAATTGGATCTGGTAACACGTCACGTTTGGAAACAGGACCTTTACGAGGCATGTGTTTTCCTCCTTTCGAATAATTATCGATTTATTTTTATACGTTGGCCTTGTACGAAGTTATCACTTAATTCTAAATCAGCTAGCATGATTGGAATTTGGTGATATCGACGTAAGACTCAACACTAATTAACACTTAACGTGTTAAATTATTTTTTTTCTTTAGGGCGTTTTGTTCCGTATTTAGAACGTGATTGTAAACGACCGTTTACACCAGCTGTATCAAGAGCACCACGTACGATATGGTAACGAACACCCGCTAAGTCTTTTACGCGTCCGCCACGGATAAGAACAACACTGTGCTCTTGTAAGTTGTGGCCTTCACCTGGGATATAAGCTGTAACCTCAATTTGGTTAGTTAAACGTACACGAGCGTATTTACGTAACGCTGAGTTTGGTTTACGAGGTGTCATTGTACCTACACGAGTACAAACACCACGTTTTTGTGGAGATTTAACATCAGTTAAAGATTTTTTAAATGAGTTATATCCTTTGTTTAACGCTGGTGATTTTGATTTCGTGATTTTAGATTGACGAGGCTTACGTACTAATTGGTTAATTGTAGGCATCGGTATTTCCTCCCTTCATTTATTCCTTGTTAATACCACACATCCAGGTGGTTCATTTTTTGGGTAAAAACAAAGTCTTTGTGTTTTATACACAAAAACTAATCTACAGCAATAGCAACAACCGCAGCTCCAACATGGATTCCGCAGGCTTTGCCCAGTTCCTTTTTGGACTCGACAAGAATAACTGGTATACCGTTCTCTCTCGCGAAAGTTATGGCCGAATCGGTTACCCAATTGTCTGCATCAAGTGCCACAAAAAGCTCTTTCACTAAACCAGCTTGCATTGCTTTTACTGCTTGCTTTGTACCAATGATTGTTTTACTAGCCCTTACTTTATCATAAGACATTTTCATATCCTCCGAAGTACAGACAGTTAACTATCAACCTTCAATATATTATCATTATCAATTTCTACTGTCAACTAATATCTTTAAAAAGTCCGAAGAGATGTGCTTTTGCCATCTCTTCGGAGCTTAGTTAAGTTATTCAGCAGAAACTAGATCTTCTGCGTCAAGCTCATCTTTTTCAATGCGGATTTGACGATAACGTTGCATACCAGTACCTGCTGGAACAAGTTTACCAATAATTACGTTCTCTTTTAATCCTAGAAGTTCATCACGTTTACCTTTAATTGCAGCATCCGTTAACACACGAGTTGTTTCTTGGAATGATGCAGCAGATAAGAATGATTCAGTTTCTAGTGAAGCTTTAGTAATACCTAGGATTACAGGGCGACAAGTTGCAGGATTTTTGCCGTTCATAACAGCATCTACATTTGCCTCTGAGAATTGGTGAATATCTAATAATGAGCCAGGTAATAATTCTGTATCACCAGCTTCAATTACGCGAACTTTACGAAGCATTTGACGTACCATTACTTCGATATGTTTGTCTCCAATTTCTACCCCTTGCATACGGTATACTTTTTGTACTTCTTTTAGTAAATATTCTTGAACTGTTGAAACGTCTTTTACTTTTAATAATTGTTTTGGATCGATAGAACCTTCTGTTAATACTTGACCACGTTCGATTGAGTCACCTTCGATAACTTTCAGACGTGCATTATAAGGTGCTTGGTATTTACGAGTTTCTACGTCACCTTGAACTGTAATTTCTTTTAGACCTTCACGAATTTCAGTAATATCTGAAACCGTACCAGCAATCTCAGAAATGACAGATTGACCTTTTGGATTACGTGCTTCGAAAATCTCTTGGATACGAGGAAGACCTTGAGTAATATCGTCTCCGGCTACCCCACCTGTATGGAATGTACGCATTGTTAACTGAGTACCTGGTTCACCGATTGATTGAGCAGCAATAATACCAACTGCTTCCCCAACTTCAACTTTTTCACCAGTTGCTAAGTTCATGCCGTAACATTTTTTACATACACCATGTTTTGTATTACATGTGAACGCTGAACGGATTGTTACTTCCTCGATACCTGCTTCTATAATAACACGAGCGACATCTTGGTCGATTAAACCGTCTTTTTCTAGAATTACATCGCCTGTTTCTGGATGGAAAATCGTTTTCTTCGTATGACGACCAACAATACGTTCGTCTAACGCTTCGATTAGTTCTGTACCTTCCATTAACGCACCGATAGTTAAGCCGCGGTCAGTTCCACAATCATCTTCACGAACGATTACATCTTGTGCAACGTCTACAAGACGACGTGTTAAGTAACCTGAATCGGCAGTTTTTAGGGCTGTATCGGCAAGACCTTTACGAGCACCATGTGTTGAGATGAAGTATTCCAATACTGTTAAACCTTCACGGAATGAAGACTTGATTGGAAGTTCAATAATACGACCAGCCGGGTTGGCCATCAGACCACGCATACCAGCTAACTGTGTAAAGTTAGACGCGTTACCACGGGCACCTGAGTCAGACATCATGAAGATTGGGTTTGTTTTCTCAAGTGACTTCATCAGTTTTGATTGAATTTCATCTTTCGCTGCACTCCAGCTAGAGATAACACGGTCATAACGCTCTTCTTCTGTAATGAAACCACGACGGAATTGCGCTTGAACTTTATCTACTTTCTCTTGTGCTTCAGCTAGGATTTCACCTTTGTCTGGTAATACCACGATGTCAGATACACCAACAGTGATACCAGCGCGAGTTGAGTATTTAAAACCTAAGTTTTTCATGCGGTCAAGCATTTTAGATGTTTCAGTAATGTGGAAACGTTTAAACACTTCTGCAATGATATTTCCTAAGAATTTCTTGCGGAATGGGTTTACAACAGGTACTGATGCAAAATGTTTGCGAAGTACTGCTGAACGTTGCCCCTCTACTTTACCTTTTTCATCTAATTGGCTGTAAGCGGCATCTGCTTCAAGCTCTGCTAAAGTTTCTTCGTCAATTGTTAAGTTTGCGAAGTACTTCTCTGGTGTTACTTGCTCTAAGTTGAAATCAGTAGGTTCGTTAATGAACGGGAATGATTCAGGCAAGATTTCATTAAAGATCACTTTACCAACAGTTGTTAATAAGAACATATTATTTTGTTCTTCTGTAAATGTTGGGTTGTTCAGTGAACTTGCTTTGATCGCGATACGTGTATGCAAGTGAACATGACCTGTATCATATGCGATTAAAACTTCGTTTGGTCCATAGAAAATTGAACCTTCACCACGAGCATCTTCACGCTCAAGTGTTAAATAGTAGTTACCTAATACCATATCTTGAGATGGTGTTACAACTGGCTTACCATCTTTCGGGTTTAGGATGTTTTGTGCAGCAAGCATTAGAAGTCGAGCTTCTGCTTGTGCTTCAGCTGATAATGGTACGTGAACCGCCATTTGGTCACCATCGAAGTCAGCGTTGTAAGCTGTACATACTAATGGGTGAAGACGAATTGCACGACCTTCAACAAGTGTTGGTTCAAACGCTTGAATACCAAGACGGTGAAGCGTTGGTGCACGGTTTAGTAATACTGGATGCTCACGGATAACATCTTCTAAAACGTCCCATACGTCGTTGTTTAAACGTTCGATTTTACGTTTAGCAGATTTAATATTATGTGCAAGACCACGTTCTACTAATTCTTTCATAACGAAAGGTTTAAATAGCTCGATTGCCATTTCCTTCGGTAGACCACATTGGTACATTTTTAAGTTTGGACCTACTACGATAACTGAACGACCAGAATAGTCAACACGTTTACCAAGTAAGTTTTGACGGAAACGACCTTGTTTCCCTTTTAACATATGTGAAAGTGATTTTAACGGACGGTTACCTGGTCCAGTGACTGGACGACCACGACGACCGTTATCGATTAATGCATCAACTGCTTCTTGTAACATACGTTTCTCGTTTTGAACGATAATACTTGGTGCGCCAAGATCTAATAAACGTTTTAAACGGTTATTACGGTTGATTACACGACGATATAAATCATTTAAGTCAGATGTTGCAAAACGACCACCATCTAATTGAACCATTGGACGAAGCTCCGGTGGAATAACAGGTAGTACATCTAAAATCATCCACTCTGGAGAGTTACCTGAGTTACGGAATGATTCTACTACTTCAAGACGTTTAATCGCACGTGTACGGCGTTGACCTTGTGCTGATTTTAGTTCTTCTTTTAAAGAATGTGTTTCATCTTCAAGATCGATTTTAGCAAGAAGCTTTTTGATTGCTTCTGCACCCATCGCTGCTTCGAAAGTTGCACCGAATTTTTCACGGTATGCACGGTACTCTTTTTCAGAAAGTAATTGCTTACTCTCTAAGTTTGTAGCACCTGGTTCAATTACAACGTAAGATGCGAAGTAAATTACTTCTTCTAAAGCACGTGGAGACATATCTAAAATAAGGCCCATACGGCTTGGAATACCTTTGAAGTACCAAATATGAGAAACTGGAGCAGCTAATTCGATGTGACCCATACGTTCACGACGAACTTTTGCACGTGTTACTTCAACACCACAACGGTCACAAACTACGCCTTTATAGCGAACACGTTTGTATTTACCACAGTGACATTCCCAGTCTTTCGTAGGACCGAAAATACGTTCACAGAATAAACCATCTTTTTCTGGTTTTAATGTACGATAGTTAATTGTTTCTGGTTTTTTTACTTCACCATATGACCAAGAACGAATCTTGTCAGGGGATGCTAAACCAATTTTCATATATTCAAATTCATTAACGTCTATCAAGGAGCCTACCTCCCTCTAGTTATAGGTCTTTATAAAGACTCTTTTACGCAGCTCGACAATCGTTTGCAAAAATACATTTTGACAAAAGATTAAAAATAGATTGATTTCATTCATAAAGAAAGTCGAGCAGGGCGTTAAATCCTGCCCGACTAATTTGAAAAATAAGTTTGACCATATTCACACGAATGTGAACTAAAGCTTATCCATTATTCTAAAGACTCTACTGGCTCTTCTTCTGTTTCTGGCTGTGGCGCAATATTAAGTGCGTCAGCAGGTTGAAGGTCTTCTTCTTCGTCTAGATCGCGAAGCTCTACTTCTTCATCATTGATTGTTAACATTTTAACATCCATACCAAGAGATTGAAGTTCTTTAATCAATACTTTGAATGATTCTGGAACGCCTGGCTCTGGTACGCTTTCGCCTTTAACGATAGCCTCGTATGTTTTCACACGACCAACAACGTCATCGGATTTAACAGTTAAAATTTCTTGAAGTGTGTATGCAGCACCGTATGCTTCAAGCGCCCATACCTCCATCTCACCAAAGCGTTGTCCACCGAACTGCGCTTTACCACCAAGTGGTTGTTGTGTAACAAGTGAGTAAGGACCAGTTGAACGTGCGTGAAGTTTATCGTCAACCATGTGTGCAAGTTTGATCATGTACATGATCCCAACAGATACACGGTTATCGAACGGTTCACCCGAACGTCCATCATACAGGATTGTTTTACCGTCACGGTTCATCCCTGCTTCTTCCATCGTTTCCCATACGTCTTCTTCGTTGGCACCATCAAATACTGGTGTTGCCATATGAACACCTAAGTAACGAGAAGCCATACCTAAGTGTAACTCTAAAACTTGTCCGATGTTCATACGAGAAGGTACACCTAATGGGTTTAACATGATATCGACAGGAGTACCATCTGGCATAAATGGCATATCCTCTTCCGGTAAGATACGAGAGATAACCCCTTTGTTACCATGGCGTCCGGCCATTTTGTCCCCAACGCGGATTTTACGTTTTTGAACAATATACGCACGAACTAATTGGTTAACACCTGGTGGTAACTCATCGCCGTCTTCACGGTTAAATACTTTAACGTCAAGGATGATACCGCCCGCACCATGTGGTACGCGTAATGAAGTATCACGAACTTCACGTGCCTTTTCACCAAAGATTGCATGTAATAAGCGCTCTTCAGCTGTTAATTCTGTAACCCCTTTAGGCGTTACTTTACCTACAAGAATATCACCATCACGTACTTCCGCACCGATACGGATAATACCACGTTCGTCTAAGTTACGAAGTGCATCTTCCCCAACGTTTGGAATGTCGCGTGTAATTTCTTCAGGTCCTAATTTTGTATCACGAGATTCTGACTCGTATTCTTCAATATGAACTGAAGTATATACATCGTCTTTTACAAGGCGTTCACTCATGATAACAGCATCCTCATAGTTGAACCCGTTCCAAGTCATGAACGCAACAAGTACGTTACGACCTAAAGCAAGTTCACCGTTTTCCATAGATGGACCGTCTGCTAAAATATCGCGAGGTTTCACACGTTCGCCAACTTTTACAAGTGGACGTTGGTTGTATGAAGTACCTTGGTTTGAACGAATGAATTTTTGTAATTTATATTTTGTTAAATCGCCTTTAACTTCTTTACCGTCGACTGTTTCGATGCGACGTACATGGATTGAACGAGCTTCAACATGCTCAACAATACCATCGTATTTCGCAACTACAGCCGCACCAGAGTCACGCGCATCTACGTGTTCCATACCAGTACCAACAAACGGAGCTTCTGGATTTAAAAGAGGAACCGCTTGACGTTGCATGTTGGCACCCATAAGCGCACGGTTAGAGTCATCGTTTTCTAAGAATGGAATACATGCAGTCGCTGCAGAAACTACTTGTTTAGGAGATACGTCCATATAGTCCATTTGAGCCTTATTGAAAACTGTGTTATCTCCACGGAAACGACCTACAACTTCATCGTTAGTGAATGTCCCATCAGGATTTAATAGCGAGTTCGCTTGTGCTACATAGTAGTTATCTTCTTCGTCAGCTGTTAAGTAATCAATTTGATCCGTTACTTGACCAGTCTCATGGTCAATACGACGATATGGCGTTTCAATGAAACCAAATTTATTTACTTTAGCGAATGAAGATAACGAGTTGATTAAACCAATGTTTGGACCCTCAGGTGTCTCAATCGGACACATACGACCATAGTGAGAATAGTGAACGTCACGCACTTCGAAACCAGCGCGCTCACGTGTTAAACCACCAGGCCCTAATGCAGATAGACGACGTTTATGCGTTAACTCTGCCAGCGGGTTTGTTTGGTCCATGAATTGAGATAATTGAGAGCTACCAAAGAATTCTTTAATAGACGCAATTACTGGACGAATATTGATTAATTGTTGCGGTACGATAGCGGCTGTATCATTAATAGACATACGCTCGCGCACAACACGTTCCATACGAGATAAACCGATACGGAATTGGTTTTGTAATAACTCACCAACAGAGCGCAGACGACGGTTACCTAAATGGTCAATATCATCTGTTGCTCCTACTTGGTAAAGTAGGTTGAAGAAATAACTTACTGAAGATAATACATCAGCAGGTGTAATATTCTTCACTTCTTCGTCAATGTAGGCATTACTAATAACATTGATTTCTTTTTGCGCTTCATCTTTAGGTGCATAAATTTTAATAGATTGGATTGTTACGTCATCTTCAAGAACTCCGCCAACTTGTGATAAAGTGCGGTAGCCAATGCCTTTAGAAGAATCCTCTAGGTAAGGTAAAATCTTATCTAAAGTACGACGATCTAGCACAGTGCCCTTCTCTACTAAAATTTCGCCTGTTTCTGGATCAACAAGCGTTTCAGCAATCGTTTGGTTGAATAAACGATTTTTGATGTGAAGCTTTTTGTTCATTTTGTAACGACCAACATTCGCTAAATCATAGCGTTTAGCATCAAAGAAACGAGAATATAATAAACTTTTCGCACTTTCTACTGTTGGTGGCTCACCTGGACGTAAACGCTCGTAGATTTCTAAAAGTGCTTTTTCTGTACTTTCAGAGTTATCTTTTTCTAGCGTATTACGTAAATACTCGTTATCACCGATAATATCGATAATCTCTTGATCCGAACCGAATCCTAATGCACGAAGTAACACTGTTACTGGTAGCTTACGAGTACGATCAATACGTACATATACTACATCCTTCGCGTCAGTTTCATATTCTAACCAAGCACCACGGTTTGGAATTACTGTCGCACCGAAGCCTTTTTTACCGTTTTTATCAGTTTTATCATGGAAATACACACTTGGTGATCGAACTAATTGTGAAACAATAACACGTTCAGCACCGTTGATAATGAACGTACCTGTTTCTGTCATTAATGGGAAGTCACCCATAAATACATCTTGTTCTTTCACTTCGTCTGTTTCTTTGTTGTAAAGACGTACTTTCACACGTAATGGAGCTGCGTAAGTAACATCTCGCTCTTTACACTCATCGACATCATATTTAGGATCACCTAATGCATAATCGATGAATTCTAATGAAAGATTACCTGTAAAGTCCTCGATCGGCGAAATGTCACGGAACATTTCACGTAAACCTTCTTCAAGGAACCACTCGTAAGACGCCGTTTGAATCTCAATCAGATTTGGAAGCTCAAGCACCTCTTTAATACGCGCAAAGCTTCTACGCTGGCGGTGTTGTCCGTACTGAACTAGTTGACCTGTCAACTCATTCACCCCTCAATAAAGCGATATTAGGTCTTTGCAAAATCATCCAAATAGTGTATGATTTCGAAAGACAAAAAGAAAACGAGTCTTCAAAAAGATCTCATTTTCGGTTAACTAAACTTATCTTGGCAAGTATACCCATATAAAATCATTCATATACCAAAAGGGCACACGACCTCAAAATAATATTTTTGCATTGTATCATGTTATCATAGCCGTTTTGTCAAGTCAATATTTTATACATATTTCATTTATTTTTTTGCACGCACTATCCAGTATCCTTTTTTCTTCTCCACAACATCGACTTCAGAAAATTTTTCTTCTAAATAGCTAACCGTTGATGGTGCACCTTGCTTCTTCTGAATTACTACCCATAACTCTCCAGAAGTGACTAACTTATCATAAGCACCGTCGTAAAAGCGGAAAACCGTGTCCTTTCCTGCACGAATTGGAGGATTGGTTAAAATAGCTGCAGCCTTCGCCTCATCATCAACATTCGATAGTCCGTCACTGACAAATATTCGTACATTTTGAACACCGTTTACTTGCGCATTTTTTTGAGAAAGCGCAACTGCTCGTTCATTAATATCCATCATCAAAATAGTGCGCTCAGGATTTGCCTTGGCAATTGATAACCCAATTGGCCCATAGCCACAACCCACATCAAAAATCGCACCATCTACATCTGGCGTTTGAAACGCATCTATTAATACACGGGATCCAAAATCTACTTCGCTTTTACTAAATACACCTGCATCCGTTTCAAAGGAAAACGTATGCCCAAGTAACTTGAACGTCCAGTGACGAGGTTTACTTTCAGTTTGAGGCTTACTTGTATAATAGTGATCTGACATTTTCACGCCTCCTCAGAATGAAGAAAAAGCTCGCCACAATGACGAGCTTCCTTTTGTATAAAAGTAATACGAGATTACTTAACTTCTACAGATGCGCCAACTTCTTCAAGTTTAGCTTTGATTTGTTCAGCTTCATCTTTAGATACGCCTTCTTTAAGAGCTTTAGGAGCGTTATCTACAACTTCTTTAGCTTCTTTAAGACCTAAACCAGTGATTTCGCGAACCACTTTGATTACTTTAATTTTTTCAGCACCAGCTGATGCTAATACTACGTCGAATTCTGTTTTTTCTTCAGCTGCAGCAGCACCGCCAGCAACTACTGCTACTGGAGCAGCAGCTGTTACACCGAATTCTTCTTCGATAGCTTTTACTAAATCGTTTAATTCAAGAACTGTCATAGCTTTGATAGCTTCTAAGATTTGCTCTTTGTTCATTATAATTTCCTCCTAATTGGATATGTTTTAGTTTTTTGCGGTCAAGCCGCGGAAGTTATGCAACGCAAGAAATTATGCGCCTTGTTCTTCTTTTTGTTCTGCAACAGCTTTTGTTGCAAGTGCGAAGTTGCGCACTGGAGCTTGAAGTACAGATAAAAGCATTGAAAGAAGACCTTCGCGTGATGGAAGTTCTGCAAGTGCTTTAACATCTTCAACAGAAGAGATTGTACCTTCAATAATACCCGCTTTAATTTCTAAAGCTTCGTTTTTCTTAGCGAACTCGTTGATGATTTTAGCAGGGGCTACAACATCTTCAGTTGAGAACGCGATTGCGTTAGGACCAGTTAATACTTCATTGATTCCTTCAACGCCAGCAGCTTCAGCAGCACGACGAGTTAAAGTGTTTTTGTAAACTTTAAACTCAACACCAGCTTCACGAAGTTGTTTACGAAGTTCAGTCACTTGTGCAACATTAAGACCACGATAATCCACTACTACTACAGAAGCAGCGCCTTGGAATTTTTCAGTGATTTCTTGCACTTGTGATTGTTTGTTTTCGATTGCTTTGCTCATGATGACACCTCCTATTAGAATGGGTCATTTATACCGACAAAAGTAAAGCCTCTGGGTCATATAGACACAGAGGCTGAAAGTCATCATCTTTAAAATAAGAATCCGAATTCCGATGTCCTCGGTAGGATCATTAAGTGACAAGTCACTCCTACTGTCTACGGTACAAATGGATGATTCACAACAGCATCCATCTTACCAAAGATACGGATAGCTGTCAATCAATTTATATAAAATTATTTTACTACTACGTTAGCAGCGTCAATTTTAATAGCTGGGCCCATTGTAGTTGTAACGTTTACAGATTTCATGTAAACACCTTTAGCTGCAGCAGGTTTTGCTTTTTGAACAACGTCAAATACAGTTAAGAAGTTTTCTACAAGTTTTTCTGTAGCAAAAGAAACTTTACCGATAGGAGCGTGGATAATACCAGCTTTGTCAGCGCGGTATTCTACTTTACCAGCTTTGATTTCTTCGATTGCTTTCGTTACGTCAAATGTAACTGTACCAGTTTTAGGGTTTGGCATTAAGCCTTTAGGTCCTAATACACGACCAAGTTTACCAACTTCACCCATCATGTCAGGAGTTGCTACGATTACATCGAAGTCAAACCAACCTTGTTGGATTTTTTGGATGTATTCTGCATCGCCTACATAGTCAGCGCCAGCAGCTTCTGCTTCTTTAAGTTTTTCACCTTTAGCGAAAACTAATACGCGTTGAGTTTTACCAGTACCGTTTGGTAGCACTACTGCACCACGGATTTGTTGGTCATTTTTACGAGTATCGATTCCTAAACGGAAAGCAACTTCTACAGTAGCGTCGAAGTTTACTGTGCTAGTTTTTTGAGCAAGTTCGATTGCTTCTTGTGCGCCGTATACGTTGTTACGGTCGATTAATTTCACTGCATCTTGCAGCTTTTTACCTTTTTTAGCCATTATATATTTCCTCCTTGATTGTGGTTATAGCGGATTTTACCTCCCACGAATAAAGGTTGCGCGTTCACAAAGAAACTCCGCAACCTTCCAAAAACAAAAACATCAAGTAACTGGGATTAGTCTTCGATAACAATACCCATGCTTCGTGCAGTACCTTCAACCATTAACATAGCAGCTTCAACTGAAGCAGCGTTAAGGTCTGGCATTTTAGTTTCAGCGATTTCGCGAACTTTATCACGTTTAACCGTTGCAACTTTTTTACGGTTTGGTTCACCAGATCCAGATTGGATACCAGCTGCTACTTTAAGTAAAACTGCTGCAGGTGGAGTTTTCGTAATGAAAGTAAATGAACGGTCTTCGAATACTGAAATTTCAACCGGAATAATAAGACCAGCTTGATCAGCAGTACGCGCATTGAATTCTTTACAGAATCCCATGATGTTCACACCTGCTTGACCTAATGCAGGACCAACCGGTGGAGCTGGGTTTGCTTTACCAGCAGGGATTTGAAGTTTAACAACTTTAATAACTTTTTTAGCCACGAGACACACCTCCTTAAGTCCGTGATGTGGTAATTGGGTTGCCCCTCCCACTCAATATCTGTCTGTCAGCTAATTGCCGATAACATTAAAATTATCATTACAGACGTCAACCGAAGTATGACAGTCTGACCTTTGAAATGATACCACTTTTAAATTTTTTAAGCAAGTAGTAATTAACAAAATCTGCGATATACGCTCAATCATACGTAATATGGTAACTAGAATGGAAAACTATAATTTTTGAATTTGTTCAAAATCCAGTTCCATAATCGTTTCGCGACCGAACATATCTACAGATACTTTCAGTTTTCCTTTTTCAGCGTCGATTTCTTCAACACGTCCTTGGAAGTGCGCAAATGGTCCTTCTAATACTTCAACTGCTTCACCGATAGTAATATCGATTTCAACAATTTTATCAGTCATGCCCATTTGTTCTAATAGACGATCTGCTTCTTCTGGTAATAGAGGCGTTGGTTTTGCTCCGCCACCTGATGAACCGATAAAGCCAGTAACACCTGGCGTATTGCGGACAACATACCAAGAATCATCTGTCATAATTAGCTCTACTAGGACATAACCAGGAAAGACTTTACGCATCATTGTGCGCTTTTTGCCGTCCTTCATTTCTGTTTCCTCGTGCTCAGGCACGATAACGCGGAAGATTTTATCTTGCATCCCCATTGTTTCAACACGTTTTTCTAGGTTTGCTTTTACACGGTTTTCATACCCTGAATACGTATGAACAACATACCAATTTTTCTCCATAACTGCTAGGACTACTCGTCCGTCCCTCCCTTACAAATAAAAGTGAAATGATCGCGATATGCAAAGTGCATCCTTTATTCTTTTCACAAACTTCCCAATAGAAAAACATAGCTTTCGCCTTAGCAAGCGAAAGCTCGATGATATATACCTAATTAGCATAGTCATCTATCGCTACCAACATACTTTCGCTGGTAGTCACACTTAATCATAATGAGAACATTTTACTGCTCTTCACTTAATAAAACAAACGAAAAAACCCGTTATTGTAATGGACGGGCTATTTTCAAAAGTATTAACATGCTCTTTTCTAAATTATAAATCTAAGTACCAGCGGAATAATGATGAAATACCTAAGTCTACTAACACAAAAAATAAAGCCATAATTACTACAGTTGAAATTACAACGACTGTATATTTCGTCAGTTCTTTACTTTTTGGCCAGCTAGTTTTTCGCATTTCCGACATTACGTCGCTGAAAAAACTTTTAATCTTGCCCATTCTAGCCTAACCTCCGAATCAATCATATCTGTCTATTTACAAAATATTTTATAACGTTTGTTTATGCACTGTATGTTCATTGCAATGCGAGCAAAATTTCTTTAATTCGAGACGTACAGTAGTATCTCCCTTAGCAGGAAAAGTGTAATTTCTCGATCCGCATTTTTCACAATTTAGCACGACTTTCTTTGCCATGTAATCACCTTTTCGGCACTTTGTCTTTTAAAGACTAACACCTAAAATTGTCAATGTCAACAAGGGTACATGCCCTCTATGACATTTCCTCGAGCACTAAATGACGCTCTAATTTCCGCTTCACTCGTTGCAAAGCATTATCAATTGACTTTACATGCCGATTCAATTTTGCAGAAATTTCATGATAAGATTGCCCATCTAAGTATAGAGCTAATACTTGTAGCTCCAATTCACTTAAAATTTCACTCATTTTTTCTTCTAAATAACCAAACTCTTCTCTATGAATCATTAACTCTTCTGGATCATCCATAATAGCGCCTGTTAAAACATCCATTAATGTGCGATCTGATTCCTCATCAAAAATAGGCTTATCTAGAGAAACGTAGGAATTTAATGGAATATGTTTTTGCCTTGTTGCTGTTTTAATAGCTGTAATAATTTGTCTTGTTATACATAACTCTGCAAAAGCTCGAAAAGAAGCTAGCTTGTCCCCTTTAAAATCACGGACAGCTTTATACAAGCCAATCATACCCTCTTGTACAATATCCTCTTTATCAGCACCTATTAAAAAATAAGACCTTGCCTTTGCTCTTACTAGCAAACGGTATTTTGTAATTAAAAAATCCAACGCATCTGTATTACCTTGATGCACCATTTCAATAAGCTCTTCATCATTGAATCGTTCAAAATCTTGCGTCACTTGTACAATACTATTTTTAAACATGGTATCACCTCAGCTGCAACAGATAATTAGGAACAGTATAACGGAATTGGAAAATATGCGTCAATCAATCATTTTAATCCACGACGCCACTTTTCGAAGGCAAGTGCCACATCTGGCTTTAGCTCAATGCGTGAAGGTGGCTTGCTTTCTTGCTTTCTTTTTACATCGTGAGAAATTTTATGCTGAATAATGCTCATATCAATTTCTAGCTCTCTTGCCGATTTGCGTAGTGCACCATTACCAAAAATAACACTTTGTTCTGCCATATCGGAAGTTGCGACGTGAATTTGTACATGTCTTGCCTTTAGTTCATGTGTCATCTTTTCAATGCGTTCATCTGCTGTTTCATTTTTCCTTGTATAAATGATTTCGACACCATTCTCTATATAAGATTGTTCCACCCCCGGCACAAGATGGGCGTCAAAAACTACGATCACGCGCCATCCTATCGCCGCTTTATATTCAGCCATAAGCTCAATTAATCGCTTACGTGCATCTTCAAAATTTGTGTCACGTAATGGGCGTAGCTCTTTCCAAGCTCCAATCATATTATAGCCGTCAACAAGCAAAATGTTTTTCATCGTTACTCATTCGCTTCTTGACGTTTACGATACACTTCGTACATTAATAGTGCGGCAGCAACAGAAGCATTTAATGATGTGACATGCCCAACCATAGGCAGATGATATAAAAAGTCACATTTCTCTTTTAACAGGCGACCCATCCCTTTGCCCTCGCTACCAATAATAATTGCAAGTGGTAAGGTTGCATCCATTTTTCGATAATCCGCAGAACCTTTTGCATCTGTACCAGCAATCCATACGCCGCGCTCTTTTAACTCATCTACTGTTTGTGCTAGGTTATTAACACGCACAACTGGTACATGTTCAATCGCTCCTGTAGAAGCTTTCGCCACAACCGCCGTCAAACTCACTGAGCGACGCTTTGGAATAATTATACCATGAACGCCAATTGCATCTGCTGTTCGCATAATAGAGCCTAAATTATGTGGATCTTCTAACTCATCTAATATTAAGAAAAACGGATCTTCTTGTTTTTTTTGTGCCGCTGCAAATAAATCATCTAACTCTGCATAGCTATACGCTGCAACAGAGGCAACAATTCCTTGATGATTAGCATCCGATAATTGATCGACCTTTTTTTTCGGAACAAATTGAACAATGATGCCACGTTCACGCGCTAAATCAAGCAGTTCATTGACCCCTGACTTTTTAACACCTTCTGCAATCCATACTTTATTCATATCGCGGCCTGAACGAAGTGCTTCTAACACTGGGTTTTTACCGGCAATAATTTCACCATTTTGTTCTGCCATTATTTTGACACTCCTTTTAATTCCTCGATTATTTGAATAGCGTATGCAATGATGTCATAAACGCGTTCTAATTCACCTAGTAAATACAAGCTTCCGAGTACCGCCTCAAAGCCGGAGCTATTCCGGTAAGTTTGGACATCTGTATTTTTGGGAACAGAACCGGACTTGGCGTTGCGTCCTCGTCGGAACACTGCCAATTCCTGCTCTGTTAAAAAGTTCTCATCTATCATGCGATGTACAATCGTTGACTGTGCCTTTGCTGATACATAATGTGTTGCTTCTCTATGGAGTGTATTCGGCTTTACACGGCCACTACGCAGTAAATACTCGCGGACCTTTTGTTCTAAAACCGCATCTCCCATATATGCGAGCGCTAATGCATTTAATTGCTTAACATCTTCATTTCGGAGTTTATCCAAGTTACTTACCCTCGTTTCCATCTTGTCCCTTGGCGTGTATCCTCTAAAATGATACCTTGCGCCTGTAAATGGTCGCGGATTTCATCTGAACGAGCAAAGTCACGATTTTTTCGTGCTTCTACGCGTTCCTGCAAAAGTGCTTCAACCTCTTCGTCTAGCAGTTCAGCCTCTTTTGCAAATTCAATACCTAAGACGTCACCTAATACCTCAAAAGTTTCAACAAAAGTTAATAATACTTTTTCATCAGTATTTGTCTCATTCAAGTAAATATTAGCAATACGAGCTAATTCAAATAATACTGAAATAGCATTTGCTGTATTGAAATCATCATCCATCGCTTCTTCAAATTGTGCTTTTTGTGTAGCGATTTGTTGGAGCCATTCGTCCGAGTGTTCACCGAGACTTGCAGTAGCGGATAAGCGGTACTTAACGTTGTTATAAGAAGTGCGAATACGCTCTAAACCAGTAGCTGCCGCATCTACTAAATCTTTAGCAAAGTTAATTGGGTGACGGTAATGTACAGATAACATAAAGAAACGTAAAATTTGCGGATCGATTTGTTTACGTATATCGTTCACGAGCACAAAATTACCAAGGGATTTAGACATTTTTTCATTATCAATATTAATATATCCATTATGCATCCAGTAACGCGCAAATGTTGTATCGTTATGTGCTTCGGATTGCGCAATTTCATTTTCATGATGCGGGAATGTTAAATCTTGACCACCTGCATGTATATCAATTGTATCACCTAAATGCTCACGTGCCATGACCGAGCATTCAATATGCCATCCTGGACGTCCGTTGCCCCAAGGACTTTCCCAATAAATCTCACCAGGTTTTGCTGCTTTCCATAATGCAAAGTCTAATGCATCGTCTTTTTTCTCGCCTGCTTCGATACGTGCACCGATTTTCAAATCATCCACCGATTGATGTGAAAGCTTACCGTAGCCGTTAAATTTTCGAGTTCGGTAATACACATCGCCAGCCGATTCATATGCGTAACCTTTTTCGATTAACACTTTAATAAATTCAATAATGTCATCCATGTGATCCGTTACACGAGGATGTACGTCGGCCTTTTTGCATCCTAGTGCCGTAACATCTTCAAAATATGCAGCAATAAAACGGTCAGTAAGCTCATGAACTTCTTCACCAAGCTCGTTTGCTGCTTTAATAATTTTATCGTCCACATCCGTGAAATTTGATACAAATTTCACATCGTAGCCTTTATATTGAAAATATCGTCGTACCGTATCGTACACAATTACAGGACGTGAATTCCCAATATGAATATAGTTATAAACAGTCGGACCGCAAACATACATTTTAACTTTGCCTTCTTCTAGCGGTACGAAAGTTTCTTTTTGTCTTGTTAATGAGTTAAAAATTTGAATACTCATTGTGTTTCTCTCTCCTTTTGTAAGCGTCCGATTTCTTCTTGCAATGCTGCTATTTGCTTTTCGAAACCTTGACAACGTTCCTCTACAGGGTCAGGAATATTTTGATGGTCTAGTTTTTTCTCCAAACGAACACCATCTCTCATCACTACTTTACCAGGGATACCGACTACCGTAGAATTTGGTGGTACTTCTTTTAATACTACTGAACCCGCACCAATTTTACTATTCTCACCAATTGTAATAGAACCTAATACTTTTGCACCAGTGGCAACTAACACATTATCTTCTAATGTCGGGTGGCGCTTGCCTTTTTCTTTCCCTGTACCGCCTAGTGTAACACCTTGATAAAGTGTAACATTATCACCTATCTCACATGTTTCCCCTATAACAACACCCATGCCGTGGTCAATAAAGAAGCGACGACCAATTTTAGCACCAGGGTGTATTTCAATTCCTGTAAAGAAGCGACTTATTTGTGAAATTACGCGTGCGATAAAATAAAAACGTCTTTTAAAAAACCAGTGTGCAACACGATGCGCCCATGTAGCATGCAGCCCTGAATATGTTAACACAACTTCAAGTACACTGCGCGCCGCTGGATCATTTTCGAAAATAGTCTCTACATCTTCCTTTATTCTTTTAAACATCAAAACTCCCCCTTTTCGATTCAATGTGTGTTTGTGATCTCGACCACGTTATTTCCAATCCTTACAATAACCCTATGCAAAATTACTTTAAAACCTATTGTTATTAGTAATGATTTCCCTGTTTCATCTAACACCCGAAAATCATAAAAAAATAATAAAAAGCGCCCCTATCATTCCTAAAAAGGAATGACAGAGACGCTGAATTTGCGCGGTTCCACTCTGATTGAAGGCATAAGCCTTCCACTTTGGACGTCCTATAACGGGAACGACCCGATAAAGCCTACTATTGTTCAGCTTTATGCTCAAAGGTGCATTTCGGTTTTGCCTTGGCTCAGACCACTTTCAGCCGGTGATGGTCCTCTCTTTAGAGCTTGCGCCACGTACTTCTCCTTATCAACGCTTTCTCAATGTACATTCATTTTACATCGAAGAAACAGTTTGTCAATAAATTTCTATTATTTCGCGTATTTTTCTACACGGTCAATTGTTTTCTCTTTACCGATTAAACAAATAGCATTCGGAAGCTCAGGACCGTGCGTTTCACCTGTCGTCACAACACGGATTGGCATAAATAAATTTTTACCTTTATGCCCTGTTTCTTTTTGCACAGCTTTAATAGCTGCTTTGACAGTTTCAGGTGTAAATTCTTCTAAATTTTCAAGTTGCACTTTAAACGCAGCCATTACCTCTGGTACCTGCTCGCCAGCTAAAACTGCTTTTGCTTCCTCATCATATTCAATATGATCGTTAAAGAATAGGCGAGATAGCTCTACGATTTCAGCACCAAAGCTCATTTGCTCATGGTAAAGCGCGATTAAATCTGTCGCCCAAGCACGCTCTTCAGCTGTTAGCTCTTCTGGTAATACGCCAGCTTTTTGTAAGTGTGGTAAAGATAAAGCCACTACTTCTTCTAAAGATAATTTTTTGATGTACTGATTATTCATCCAAGTAAGCTTTTGCTTATCAAACATAGATGGCGATTTTGATAAACGTTTCTCATCAAACATTTTAATAAATTCTTCTTTTGTGAAAATCTCTTCTTCACCTTCAGGAGACCAACCTAGTAAAGCGAAGAAATTGAACATAGCTTCTGGTAAATAACCAAGGTCTTTATATTGCGTTACGAATTGAATAATTGACTCGTCACGTTTTGATAATTTTTTGCGGTTCTCGTTAATGATTAATGTCATATGCCCAAAGCGAGGATATTCCCAGCCAAATGCATCAAAAATCATCATTTGTTTTGGTGTGTTTGATAAATGTTCTTCACCACGGAATACGTGTGAAATTTCCATAAAGTGATCATCTAACACTACCGCATAGTTGTATGTTGGAATACCATTTGCTTTCACAAGTACCCAGTCACCAACATCTTTTGATTCGAACGATACTTGTCCACGCACTAAATCTTCAAATTCATATGTTACATTTTCAGGTACACGCATACGAATTGTATATTGCTCGCCAGCCGCTTCTTTAGCCGCTACTTCTTCAGCAGATAAATGACGGCAAGTACCATCATATGTTGGTGCTGCAACGCCACGAGCTTTTTGCTCTTCACGAGATGCCTCTAATTTTTCTGATGAACAGAAACATTTATAAGCTTTACCTTCTTGTAATAACTTTTCAGCATGCTCTTTATAAATATCTAGGCGTTCCATTTGACGATAAGGCGCATAAGGACCACCAATATCGATTGACTCGTCATATTCGATACCTAACCATTTTAAGTTATCTAACTGAGACGCTTCTCCACCTTCTACATTACGCTCAATATCCGTATCTTCAATACGCACGATGAATTTACCGTTATGATGTTTTGCATATAAATAGTTGAATAACGCTGTACGAGCACCGCCAATATGTAAAAATCCAGTTGGTGATGGCGCGTAACGAACGCGAACTTCTTTCGTCATAATTAAATGCCTCCTAAATGTTCGTCTGAAAATAATTCCGACCTTTTTAATTGTTCATTTTACCACTGTAGTATAGGAAATAAAAGTAGCGCGTGCTTAGGAATTGGACACGCGCCATTTTTTATTTTTTTATCAATAGAATCGTTGCCATTGAAGCGATGCCTTCTTCTCGACCTGTAAAGCCCAGTCTTTCAGTAGTTGTCGCTTTGACATTCACTTGTGATGCGTCTGCGTTTAATAGCGTTGCAATGCGGTTTCTCATTTGCTCAATGTAAGGCGCCATTTTTGGACGTTGTGCCATAATGGTGCAATCTACATTGCCAAGCACATAGCCTTTGTCTTCAACGATTTTCCAAATATACTCTAGTAACTTTGCTGAATCAGCATCCTTCCATTCAGGATCTGTATCTGGAAAATGACGACCAATATCGCCTTCACCTATTGCCCCAAGTGCTGCATCTGTTACTGTGTGTAATAATACATCTGCATCCGAATGCCCTACTAAGCCTTTTTCATGCGGAATTGTAATACCGCCAATAATTAGTGGACGCCCTTCTTCAAATGCATGTACGTCAAAACCTTGTCCTACTCGAAACATACAATACTGCCGTTACAACAGAGATAATTGTAACAGCATTCACCTGCCTTTATGATTTTCTATTTATAGACAGTTTACCATATTTCCTAGGAAATTGAGCTCTCCACATCATCTTCAAAACTCTTTCCATACATATCTTACTTAAGATAGAGATAAACAACATACTTAAAGTTTTTTATAGTTTGTTCAAGATGAATAAAAAAAATCCCATCAGCTACATTTAAAGTTGATGAGATTTAAAAGTTATTTTTAATAAGTTTCCGACACTCGGCGACGTAAAATTGCTTCACCAAATAGTAAATCTTCTTTAGTTGTCATCTTCACATTTTCGTAGGTACTCTCTACAATATGAACAGCATGACCAAGACGTTCAACTAGCATTGCCTCGTCTGTACCTAGGAAGCCTACTTTCTCGGCAACATCTTCGGCCTCTACAATCAAATCAAAGCGAAAAGCTTGCGGTGTTTGAATCATCCACAGGCTTTCACGATCTACTGTTTCTTCAATGATGCCATCACGTACTTTTTTCATCGTATCCTTTGCACGAACGCCAGCGATAGCAGCGCCAAAATCATGAGCACTTTGCACAAGGTTTGCAATAATTGCGTGCGTAATAAATGGACGTGCTGCATCATGCACTAAAACGATATCAACTTGCTCCATTTCCTTCATGCAGGAATGAACCGAATGTTGGCGCTCTGCACCACCATCGGGCAAGCCCTTGACCTTAGAGATGCCATAATTCACGAGCAATTCTTGAATAAACGCTCGCTCCTCCGGCTTCACCGCAAGCCAAATTCCTGTGCAGTTTCTATCTTGCTCAAATACTTCTAATGTGTGTATTAAAATCGGTTTCCCTAAAAGCTCTAAAAATAATTTATTTAGTCCTGCTCCCATTCGCTTCCCGCTACCTGCCGCCGGAAGTACTACTTCATACTGCACATTTCCCACTTCCTAATCATCCTTTGGCTTGGCAAAAATCATACGACCTGCTGATGTTTGTAGAACGCTCGTTACAGTTACTGTAATTGCCTGTCCTATATAACTTCGACCACCTTCTACAACTATCATCGTGCCATCATCCAAATAAGCGACACCTTGGTTATGCTCTTTCCCATCTTTAATAACGACAACTTGCATATCCTCACCAGGAATAACTACTGGCTTCACTGCATTTGCCAAATCATTGATGTTCAGCACTTGCACTTGGTGTAGCTCACATACTTTGTTCAAGTTGAAATCATTCGTAACAATTTGTGTATCATTGCCCATTTTCTTTGCAAGACGTACAAGTTTTAAATCGACTTCCTGCACATCTTCAAAATCTTCTTCAGTAATCTCTACTTTTGTCATACGTTCATCTTGCAGTTTTTTTAATATATCCAAACCACGGCGACCTCTTGTACGTTTTAAAGTATCTGAGGAATCTGCAATATGCTGAAGCTCCGTTAGCACAAACTGCGGCACCACTAGGGCACCTTCGATAAAGCCTGTTTCAGATATATCCGCTATACGTCCGTCTATAATAACGCTCGTATCTAGCAATTTATAACTACCACGAATTTCTGGAGCATCAATACCTTCAGCTGCTTTTTTCTTCGAATTACTCCCACGTAATGTAAATAACTGTAGTAACTCATCTCGCTTTTTAAAGCCGACACGGAAGCCCAAATATCCAAACACAAACGACAGGATGATTGGAATCACTTCTGTAATACCGCGAATCTGAACGCTATTAATCGCAAAGCCTAGGAAATATGCAACGATAAGTCCTACAATAAGGCCAAGCGTACCAAATAATAAATCTCCAACTGGTACTTTAAATAGCACCTCTTCCATCCAGCTAATAAGCCGAACAAAATAGTCGGAAAATGCAAACGATAATGTAAATAGTAAAAGTGCCCCTAAAGCAACTGATACATAAGGATTATCAAGCCAAGGATTAGATGATAAATGAAGCAATTCGTATAATGGCGGTAAGAAAACAAGGCCTAAAGCTCCCCCAATCAGTAAAAAAGCAATCTGAATAAATTTTTTCATACTGTCACCTCCAATTCTTATAATGATTATACATATTTTTCAGCAGAAAATCTTTTTTGAGCCCATCAAAACATTATTATTTTTACTGCTGTTTATGGGACGTTACAGAAGCCTGAAGAGATGCATTATTTTTGCAATAATTATTATCCAATTTCATAAAATTTTTATGACCGCTATAAATGGTGGAAAAGTGCATGCTAGGATATCCCCCAGCATGCACCTTATTTAGTCAATCAATTTCATAATTCACTTCTATCATTTTGTAACGTTACACTACAGGTAGAACGCTATCCGTTAACCCTTTGCTCCACTTCAATGTTGGAATTCTTTTAGGAACTATTTATAAAATTGACCTAATAATTTATTTATAACTCTCTAAAGCAGGCATTCAATGCGTCCTTAATTGTCTCTACACCAACAATTTCGATACCTTGTGGGAAGTCCCAACCACCAATATTAGAGGCAGGTATAAACGCTCGCTTAAAGCCTAGTTTTGCCGCCTCAATAACACGTTGTTCAATACGTGTTACACGACGAACCTCTCCTGTTAAGCCCACTTCACCAATAAAGCAATCTGTACCACGCACCGCCTGATCTTTAAAACTAGAAACAATACTCGTCAACACCGCTAGGTCAATTGCAGGCTCATCAAGCTTCACACCGCCAGCAACTTTAATATATGCATCCTGCGCTTGCAGCATGAGGCCCATCCGCTTTTCAAGCACCGCCATAAGCAATTGCACGCGGTTTTGGTCCACCCCTGTTGCCATACGTTTTGGATAATTGAAGCTCGTCGGCGTCACAAGTGATTGAATTTCTACTAAAATTGGTCTTGTCCCCTCCATTGATGCCACAATGGTTGAGCCTGCCGCCCCTTGTGAGCGTTCTTGTAAAAACAACTCAGACGGATTCAACACTTCCTTTAAGCCCCCCTGAAGCATTTCAAAAATAGCAATTTCATTTGTAGAGCCAAAGCGGTTTTTCTGACTCCGTAAAATACGGTGGTTGTGATGGCGCTCTCCTTCGAAATACAACACGGTGTCCACCATATGCTCTAAAATACGTGGTCCAGCAATTTGCCCTTCTTTCGTTACATGCCCTACTAAGAAAATGGCAATGCCTTTCGTTTTTGCAATTCGCATTAGCTCTGCTGTACATTCACGCACTTGCGACACACTACCAGGTGCACTTGTCACCTCTGGATGGAAAACAGTTTGTATGGAATCGACGATCACAAACTTCGGCTGAACATCATCAATCGTTTGGTTTAACAACTCTAAATTCGTCTCCGAATAAATATAAAGTTCTTGAGATATTACTCCTAAACGCTCTGCACGCAATTTCGTTTGTCGAATAGATTCCTCCCCAGAAATATACAGCACACGGTGCCCTTTATTTGATAGCAACGCTGATACTTGTAATAAAAGCGTTGATTTCCCAATCCCAGGGTCACCACCGATTAATACAAGGGATCCTGGCACGATACCACCGCCTAAAACTCGATTGAGCTCTCCCATTTCAGTAGCTACCCGAGATTCCTCAGCTGCTTCCACTTGTATAATAGGTATAGCCTTTTGTGTTACTGTAGCTGAATGTTGGAATGCTCCTCGAGGACCTTTCGCAACGACCTCTACTTCTTCAACCATTTTATTCCATTCTCCACACCCTGGACAACGACCCATCCACTTTGCAGATTCATATCCACAACCTGTACAGACAAATTTAGTTTTTTTCTTCGCCATAGTACCACCTCGAATATTTGTTCTTATATTCATTTTACATAAAAAAAGACAGCTTGGCACTCTTGGCCTCGCTGTCTTCTCAAATCAACACGTTAACAATAAACAATCTGCTTATTTAGAAATTGAAACGCCCTCTTTTTTCTTAACGACAAATTCTTCATTTACATAATCGATTACAACTTGGTTTCCTTTTTCTACATTGCCTTTAAGCAGTTCTTCCGATAAACGGTCTTCCACTTGTTTTTGCAATGCACGACGGAGTGGACGAGCACCATATTGAGGATCATAGCCTTCCTCTGCAATTTTATTTAGTACAGCATCGGTTAACTCTAACGTAATATCCTGCTCCTGTAGACGTTTTGTTAAGGAATTAGCCATCATTGAAACGATTTCTTTTAAGTGTTCTTTTTCTAGTGAGTGGAACACAATCATTTCATCGATACGGTTTAAAAATTCTGGACGGAATGCTTTTTTCAATTCTTCTAGCATTGTACCCTTCATATCTTTATGCTTCGACTCCGAGCTTCCTAAGCTGAAGCCAAGATTTTTTTGATACTTTAACGCGTCCGCGCCAACGTTAGAAGTCATAATGACAACCGTATTGCGGAAATCAACGACACGTCCTTTAGAATCAGTTAAACGACCATCTTCAAGTACTTGAAGTAAAATATTGAAAACATCTGGGTGAGCTTTTTCAATTTCATCAAGTAGCACTACGGAATACGGTTTGCGTCGCACTTTTTCTGTAAGCTGACCACCATCATCAAAGCCTACATATCCCGGAGGCGAGCCCACTAAACGTGAAGTCGAATGTTTCTCCATATATTCTGACATGTCAACGCGAATCATCGCATCTTCATCACCGAACATTACTTCTGCAAGTGCTCTTGCAAGTTCTGTCTTCCCGACCCCTGTAGGACCAAGGAAAATAAATGAACCAATTGGACGTTTCGGATCTTTTAAACCAGCTCTTGCACGTCGAATCGCACGAGAAATTGCCTCAACAGCCTCACCTTGCCCAACAACTCGTTTATGCAATTCTTCCTCAAGTTGTAATAGTTTAGATGATTCTTCATGTGCAATTTTTGCTACAGGGATTCCAGTCCACATAGAAACTACAGCTGCCACATCGTCTACCGTTACTTTCGATTCGGCTTTACCTTGTTCTTCTTTCCATGTTTTACGCGTTGTTTCAATTTCGTCTTTTAGCTTTTGCTCTGTATCTCTTAAAGACGCTGCCTTTTCAAATTCTTGACCAGATACAGCCGCATTTTTCTCAGAGCGAACATTTTCAAGTTTATCTTCCAGTGCCTTTAAATTTGGTGGCACTGCAAATGAACGTAAGCGTACTTTTGAACCAGCTTCATCGATTAAGTCGATTGCTTTATCAGGCAAGAAGCGGTCTGAAATATAACGATCACCCATTTTTGCCGCTGCCTCAATCGCCTCATCTGTAATTTTCACACGGTGATGCGCCTCATAACGATCACGCAAGCCGTGAATAATTTGAATAGCTTCTTCAACAGTTGGCTCATCGACTTGAATCGGTTGGAAACGACGCTCTAAAGCTGCATCTTTTTCAATGTATTTGCGGTACTCATCTAATGTTGTAGCACCAATACATTGTAATTCACCACGTGCCAATGATGGTTTTAAAATGTTTGAAGCATCAATTGCACCTTCTGCCCCACCTGCACCGATTAGCGTGTGCAATTCATCAATGAATAAGATGACATTGCCCGCTTGACGAATTTCATCCATTACCTTTTTCAAACGATCTTCAAATTCACCGCGGTATTTAGTGCCGGCAACAACCGTTCCCATATCAAGCGTCATTACACGTTTATCGCGCAAAATTTCTGGCACTTCATTGTTAATGATTTGTTGCGCTAAGCCTTCAGCAATCGCTGTTTTACCTACCCCTGGTTCACCAATAAGCACAGGGTTATTTTTCGTACGACGTGATAGCACTTCAATAACACGTGTAATTTCTTTACTACGTCCAATAACAGGGTCTAACGAACCTTCACGGGCAATTTGTGTTAAATCGCGCGCTAAGCTATCTAATGTAGGCGTATTTGCAGCCTGTGTCGCTTGTTGTCCAGATTGTGCATTGTCGTTATTACCTAATAACAATAATACTTGCTGACGAGCTTTATTTAAGCCCACACCAGCATTGTTTAATACACGAGCAGCTACCCCTTCGCCTTCACGAATAAGCGCTAATAGTAAATGTTCTGTGCCAATATAGGAATGGCCTAATTTACGCGACTCATCAACCGATAATTCAATTACTTTTTTCGCACGAGGCGTGTAGTGCACGATTGGTCCAACATCCTCTGTTCCTTTACCGACTAGCTCTTCAATACCTGCTTCAATCATTTGAGGGCTAATATCAATGGCTTCTAATGCTTTCGCAGCTATACCACCGCCTTCACGAATAAGCCCTAAAAGAATATGCTCTGTTCCTATTGATTCGTGCTTCCAACGAATTGCCTCTTCCTGTGCAAGCTGTAATACTTTTTGTGCGCGTTGTGTAAAACGATTAAACATCATATGAATCCTCTCCTTTTCCCCCTATAATAGGCTTACTCTTAGTTTCTAGAAATAATGCCTCTCGCAACATTTTTGCTCGTGCTCTGTCTCGCTCAGCAGGCGGTAAAACCTCTCCTGCATAGTGCTGTAAAAATCCTGGTTGCATGCTGACAACGCATTCGTTTAAAGATGTTGCTTTAATATTATCAATCAACTGCAAATCCACTCCTAAACGTACATTTGATATGCAAGTAGCAGCTTCTTCACTCGTTAAAATTCGAGCATGTGTTAATGTCCCTAAAGCTCTGTATACACGATCTTCTAAAGCAAGTTCCGCTTTTTCCATTAGCTTACTCCTTGCTTGTCGTTCTTTTTGAATTATTTTTTCTGCAACACTTTGGATGTCTGCTAAAATGTCTTCTTCTGTTTTTCCTAGTGTAATTTGATTTGATACTTGATAAATATTCCCTAAATTTTCACTACCTTCACCGTATATACCCCTAACGGTCATCCCTAAACGAGTCATTGCATTGATGATTTGATTCATCTGACCTGTCAGTGTAAGCGCGGGAAGGTGCATCATAACAGAAGCACGTAACCCAGTACCAATATTGGTTGGACAACTTGTTAAATATCCAAAAGTATCACGAAACGCATATGGCAAGGCTCCTTCTAAGGCTCGATCAATCTTATTTGCTTGCTCGTAGGCCTTCTGAAGTTGAAAACTCGCCGTCATACATTGAATGCGTAAATGGTCTTCTTCGTTCACCATAATGCAAATTGATTCATCCTCAGACAACAACATAGCGCCGACTTGCTCTTTTTTTGCAAGCTGTGGACTGATTAAATGCTTTTCAACTAAAATTTGTCGTTGTAACGATGTTAAATCTTTTATAGAAAAATAAGAATATCTTTCTTGAAGCTTGGAACTGTCCTGTATTGCGTGGGTGACAGCCTGCTCTACCTGTAATGCTTCGTTTTCCGAGAAAACTAAAGGGAAACGAAAACCATCTAAGTTCCTCGCAAGGCGGATGCGTGTACTAATGACGATATCTGAATAATCATCCTCCATATCCATCCAGGCAGGTGTAGCACGCTCTAAAAACGATTCAATCATCATGACACATCACCACCTTCGAATTGTAGCTGTTGCTCAAGATTTTTTGCCTCGTCACGAAGCTTCGCCGCTTCCTCAAATTGCTCCTCGTCCACTGCAGCCTTCATGCGTTTTCGAATATCTTCAATTTGCTTTTTAATGACAAAAACATTGTTTTGAGCACCAGGCATTTTACCTATATGCTGTGGTCCTGCTTGAATACGATTAAACAGCTTTGGCAAATGCTCGCTAAACGTGTCATAACAACTAGGGCAACCAAATTTACCCTCTTTTAAAAATCGCTTATACGTAAATCCACATTGTGGACATGTTTGTTGCTGAGGTGGCGCTTGCTGTTTTTCACCGACTTTTTGCCATGTAGGTGAGCCAAACCAGTTGGATAATAATTGTTGAATCGATACAGGCTCTTGTTTAAACTCTGCATGGAACGGATGGAACTGTGATGCACAGACATCGCAATAATGGTGTTCCACCTTCTGCCCATTTTGTACTTGTGTCACAGTTACTGTCGCATTGCGCTGCTTGCAATGTTCGCAAATCATTTCCATCACCTCTTTATTTTTGCTTTTCATATTTAATGGTTGTTAACATCGCTCGCAAAATTTTTGCACGAATGCTATCCCGTAAAGGTAGTTGTAAATCTAAAGTCGAACGATCAACCGCTGCTAACATTAATTTCGCTTCTCGCTTCGAAATTACCTGCTCATCAATCAAACGATACACAACACCCTCCGCAACCGTTTGCGAGGCTCCCCCTTCAATTTGCAAGAGCACATCATCTATCAAATCAATTTGTGAGTTTGCACGGACACGCAAAATACGAATGTATCCACCGCCACCCCGTTTACTTTCAACAAGGTAACCCCGCTCAGCTGTAAATCTTGTATTGATCACATAATTTATTTGTGAGGGCACACATTGAAATTTATCAGCAATTTCACTACGTTTAATTTCAATATGCCCTTCTCCACCTAATTCAAGTACTTGCTTTAAGTAGCCTTCTATGATGTCTGAAATATTACGCACTTTAGGAATACACCTCGCTTACCTCACTGACTTTGACTATCTTTGACTATCTTTGAGTATATTATACAAAACGCTTGAAAATAATTGCAATTATTTCGCACAATGATTTGTGTAAAGCGCATTGTTTAACAGATTGTCTTCAAAAAAACAGACGGCAGGGACATATTAACTTAATCATGATGTACTTTTATATCTGTGTAAAAAAGGGAGTTGGCGATTTTAAAAAAAGCTTGTCCCTAATAATTAAAATTGATTTTGCCTATAATGTACCCTTTTTGCTTATAGAAAAAACGCAAGCATATGCATATAGCATATACTTGCGTCATTAAAAATTATACCCAGCGTCCAACTATCGGGTAACGCCAAGGTTCCTCTGAAAATGCCTTTACGATTCCGATAATAGGTACGATGTAAACCATAGCGATGAAAATTAGTAAGAACGGTAAACCGATTAATACAAAAGATAGGATACTAGCAATTACAATCAATATGCCCATCACGATTTGGAACAATAAAGCTTGCACCGAAACACTTTTCACTTCTTCATCTGAACTAATTAGGAAAAATAAAATCGGCACTAAAAATGGCGCAAAAAACGCGCTGGCATGTATGATTACCTTAGACCATTTTGTTTCCATATATATCAACCTTCCTTTATGGTATGTCATTATTATTAATACTCCTATTTACGGAACTATACGCTAAATAGTTTCAAATGCTGCGTAAATTTTTAAATTTTTTTTGAAAGGTATGTGATACTAGATGGAATTTAATAGCACACTTGCTAACGAATATGAAAAAGGCATCCGACGTACATTACCAAGTTACGATGCCATGCTGCGTTTAACGAAAGCTTTTTATCAATCCGCACTACAAGAAAAAGCTAGTTTTTTAGTTGTTGGCTCTGGTAGTGGCAATGAAATTATACAGTTAGCTGAGCAAAGACCCGATTGGTCATTTGTCGGAATAGATCCTTCTGAAGCGATGTTGGAAATTGCAGAAAACCGTCTTCAATCATTATCAAATGATATTTCTTTACTACAAGGTACAATACTAACTGCTGCGGTGCCTGCTACGAGCTTTGATGCGGCTAGCTGTATACTAGTACTCCATTTTATTGAATCATATGAGGAGAAACTTGCTACATTAAAAGGAATTGCACAACGCTTAAAATCAGGTGCACCATTCGTCCTTGTTTCTAAATACGGTCAACTGAACTCAACTGAAACAGAGCTGCAATTTGAACTATGGCGCGCGTATTGGCAACAGCATACAAAACTTTCAGCATCGGAATTAGCTAGTATGGAGCAATCCATCCGCTCGCTTTCATTTATGCGTGAGGAGGCGATAGTGACACTCTTACAACAGGCAGGTTTTTCACAGCCTTCGAGGTTTTTTGCAACGACACTATTCGGCGGTTGGATATGCTATAAAGAGTAACTTTTATCCGTATAATATAGTAGTGTACTATAAGTTCATGAGGTAATGATCTTCCGTTGATTGTCTCCTCTTCCTTCTCTGCTTTAGGAGCGAGACTTCGTGCTTACTTAATACGAGATAAACAGATTTGAGGTGAATGCCATGATTCGCACGATGGCTATGACGAAAGATCAACAATTAATAAAGGACTTCCCACTTGAAGACATAAAGCAAAACGATTATGAGTGGTATTGGGTAGATTTTAATTGCCCAACTGCAGAAGAGGAGCTTTTGCTCGATACATTTTTTCATTTCCATCCACTTGCAATCGAAGACTGCTTAATGCGTTTACAGCGACCAAAACTCGATTTTTATGATGATTATCATTTCTTCGTTATTCATAAATTGAATGAAGTAACATTAATTGCTGAGGAATTAAATATTTTTGTTTCCGATCATTTTATTGTTACATTCCACAAAAATGAAGCGGCCGAAATTGAAAAGGTACAGAAGCTTTTAGAAGAGCAACCGAAATATTGGGAACGAGGCACTGTTTTTCTGACCTATCAAACAATCGATAAAATAGTCGATAGTTATTTCCCACTTGTTTATAAAATTGAGGATCATTTAAATGCACTTGAAGATGAGCTGACCTATCAAAGTAATGTGAATGCAATGCAAATTGTTTTTGAATTCCGTAGTGATTTGCTCCATTTACGGCGTACAATTTTACCAATGCGTGACCTACTGTACCGAATACTTAGTTCCTATCGCTTTGCCCTTAAAAAATCGGAAAGAGCCTACTTCGGTGATATTCACGATCATTTAGCAAAGCTTACAGAAATGGTCGAATCTAATCGTGAGCTTACAGCAGATATGCGCGATAGCTATATGGCCATGAGCTCTAGCCGTATGAACGGCATTATGATGATGTTGACGATTGTCTCCACCATTTTTATACCCTTAACGTTTATTGCGGGTGTTTACGGCATGAACTTCGATAATATGCCCGAACTTCATGGACGGTACAGCTACTTTATCGTGCTTGGCATCATGCTCTTGCTTGCACTATCTATGCTAGCATTTTTTAAATCTAAAGGCTGGTTCAAACTATTTAAACCATAAGTGTGTTGAACCGTCCTAAAACTCACTTACAAAAAAATCCGCGCACACTTCTGAGGAGAAATAGGGCATGAGTATTAGCTAAATGCATTGGCAAAAAGCCCTACTCATACTTTGCCCACAGAAGGCAGTCGCGGATTTTTAACTTATAAAAAATTAGGGACATAGATGTCTCCAAAATTATTTAATATGGACCTCGATCATCCACTTTATTTTCACCTTGTTGCGGGAATAAAAAGTATGCTAGCACGCCCGATACTATCGTTGCACAAATTGTTATCAATAGTTGGTTTAGGTCAGGTACATCTGCATAATATTTGGTTAACATATAAACAGATCCAATTGCTACAATTACCATCACAGGAATTACAAACTTAAAACGTTTCTTCTCCATGTAATACCTCCTCAATACTATTTTTCTCTCACATGCATTTATTTGTAAATCCAAACAGTTCGTATTTTACATGTTTCCTAAATGAAATTCAAATTGCGCTATTTCTACAAAAAATTAGTATGTAGCAGGTAATCCGACAAACGTCAGCCTTATAAATAAAAAAATAATAAAAAAATATAGAAATATCGGAAATTTTTAACCAAATATACTACAAAAAATAGTAGAATAGATTTAATACCATATATTCACCAAATTTACAAACCTAACAATATATATACAATGAGTCTTCAATTATTATCATTAATATGGATTTATAAAGAATGGAGCAGACACAATGAGTTGGTTTACAAAGAAGAACAATTATGGTTATTCAATTACATTAACACCCGAGGAGTTTAAGCAACACGTACAATTAGATGTTTCAAACTATCCTAAACTACAAAAACAATTACAGTTATTAGACTTAACAACTGAAGATTTAGCTATTATTAAACAATTACAACCTTTAGTGAAAAATGTCATTCCTGAAATGGTCGATCAATTTTATGCAGCGATTAGCTTAAGTCAAAACTTATTAGATATTATTAACAGAACATCACAAATTGAACGTTTAAAGGTGACTTTACATAAGCATTTAAGCGATATTTTCGAGAGTCACATTAATGACGAGTACATTAAAGAAAGAAAAGCAATCGCTGAGACACATGTTCGAATTGGACTCCAATCAAAATGGTATATCGCTTCATTCCAATCATTAACTTCGACTTTTACAAGCTTTGCGAATGATTTAGATATTTCAAAGCATGATGCTATACGTGCCATCAATGCTTTCTGCAAAATCATTAACTTCGAACAGCAGCTCGTTATCGAAGCATACGAAAAAGAAGAAGAACGTATTCGTAGTGTGGCAGATCAAACAAAGCATGCACTTGTAACTACGATTCAAAGTACCGCTGAGGAGTTAAATGCGATAAGTGAGGAAACAGCCGCTTCCCTTTTAGTTATATCTTCGCAAACGGATGATATTGCAGTAGCAACTAAACAAGGTTTAAACTTCGTTGCAGATACGCAGGACAAATCTAAACGGGGGCAGCAGCAATTACAAGAGCAAAATGAATTAATCCACGTTATTTTGCAAAGTGTTAATGGCCTTGAAGTGACGATGAACCAGTTACGTACATCTTCGCAAAAAATCTCTGAAATTGTCGGGCTTGTCACAGGCATCGCTGACCAAACTAATTTATTAGCACTCAATGCTTCAATTGAAGCTGCTCGTGCTGGGGAACATGGTAAAGGCTTTGCTGTCGTAGCAGAGGAAGTCCGCAAGCTTGCAGAAGAAACAAAAAATGCGGTACAAAATGTGTCACACCTTATTAAAGAAACAGAAAGTAATATTTCAACAATGGCAAGTTCTGTCGTCAATGTTGACCAGAAAATCCAACATAGCGTTGATACACAAACAAGTTTATCTGAATCATTCAATGATATTGCGGATGCTGTATCAGGCATTCAACAGCAATATGTAAACACAGCAAGGGATATTTCAGCAATTTCTACTTTAATTACAGAGCTATCACAGGGAGCTACACTCGTTTCCTCTTCGTCAGACTCATTAATTAATGTTGTAAATGAATTAAATATTTAACACAAATAAAAAAGGAAATTGACTGCATCGTGTCAATTTCCTTTTTGTTTATTTAATGTGCCAACGCACGTTTTTGCTTGCGATGCTCTCGTCGAGCAGGGCCTGTTTCAAACAGTCGTTTTTCCGCATCCGTTTCTGGGAAAATTGCAGGAATGGCCTTTGGTTTCCCACTATCATCCACTGCAACCATCGTTACAAATGATTCGGTTGTTAACTTTTCTTCGCCTGTTTCAATATTACGAGAAATAACGCGGACATAGACTTCCATAGATGAATGCCCTGTGGATGAAACAATACTTTCAATTTCAAGAATATCACCTACATGTGCTGCTGATAAAAAATCAACAGAATCAATGGAGGCTGTTACAACATGTCCTTTTGCATGCTTCATCGCTGTAATTGCAGCAATTTCATCAATATAAGCTAACACTCTTCCACCAAAAATGGAATTATGATTATTAGTATCCGGTGGTAACACAAGACGCGTCTGAAGTGTACGCGATTGGCTCATTGGTACAGCATTGGTTGTCATAGTTCTTGTAACTTCCCTTCATGTATTATTCTTTCGTCATCGTATCGTAGAAAAAGAATTGATGCAAATTTAGAAGGATTTTTTCATCGTAATAAACTTCATATCGGTCATTTCTTCAATCGCCCATTTAATACCTTCTCGACCATAGCCACTCATTTTTATGCCGCCATAAGGCATATTATCAACTCGGAATGTTGGAATATCATTTATAATAACAGCACCTGCTTGCAATTCATCAGCAGCATACAATGCATCTGGTAATACATTCGTAAAAATTCCTGCATTTAAGCCAAGTTCCGACTCATTCACTAGTCGAATTGCGTCGTCTAATGTTTCATATGAAACAATTGAGACGATTGGTGCGAATGTTTCCTGACAAACAACCTTCATATCAGCAGTTACATTTGTCATAACTGTTGGCGTTAATGTACGTTCTGTAAACGTTCCACCCGTCGCAACTACAGCACCTTGAGTTTTTGCCTCTTCAATCCATTCACGAATTCGGCTAACCTCATTTGGGTTGATCATTGCACTGACATCTGTATTTTTGTCTAGCGGATCACCAACAACAAGTTTTTCTGTTTGCGCTACAAATTCCTTTGTAAACGCATCTATAATTGAGGAATGTACATAAATACGTTGTAAAGAAATACATACTTGTCCAGCAAAGCTAAATGCTCCGCTAACACAACGCGCAATAATTTTATCAATAGGTGTCGATGGCTCAACTATAACTGCTGCATTTGAGCCTAGCTCTAATGTTACTTTCCGCAAACCTACTTTTTCTTTAATACCTAAACCAACCTTACCACTTCCGGTAAAGGTCACCTTTTTCACGAATGGATGCGTTACGAGTGTATCACTTAGTTCGCCACCACTACCTGTAACGATTTGTAATGCACCATCTGGTAGTCCAGCTTCCTTAAATATTTCCGCCATCACAATTGCACTAAGTGGTGTTTGTGTTGCCGGCTTTAACACGACTGTATTTCCAACTGCAAAGGCAGGTCCCAATTTATGTGCGACTAAATTAAAAGGAAAATTAAACGGAGTAATTGCAGAAATAACGCCTAATGGCTCACGCTTTGTCCAGCCAATTCGATCACCAGCTCCTGGCGCGGCATCCATCGGTACCGTTTCACCTTTCACCTGCTTAGCTCCTTCGGCTGCAAACTGATACGTCGCTATTGTACGTTCAATTTCAGGTAAACCTGCTGATATAGGTTTGCCCGCTTCTTGCGCTAAAATTTCCGCCAATTCGTCTTTTCGACGTCGCATAATGTCGACTACTTTATATAATATTTCGGCACGTTCGTAGGCGGTTGTTTTTTTAAATGAAAGAAATGCATCTTGGGCACCTTCTATGGCTTGTTCAACATCTGAAACAGATGCCTTTGCAACCTTTGCAATTACCTCACCGTTATAAGGTGACGTTAATTCATAAGTTTCCTTAGCATCTTGCCACTGTCCATTTATCCAAAGCTTTGTTTCGTTCATCTTCAAATACACCTCCAAATAATCTGTTCTTCTTTAGTTTATCATGAAGTGCTCGAATTTGACGCTACTGCGGCTGCTGTAACTGCGGATATCATCACTGCCTGCTGTGCTTGGATTAGTAATTCAATAGAAGACATAATAGCCATTGACAGTGATTGTTGTACTTTTGCCATATCATAAATAGCGATTTGTACAGCCATAAACAATACAAATTCCCGATGCCACTTCAACAATTTCATTCCCTTTAATTCATGATATAAATCAACAATTTTCTGAAGTTGACCTTTAATCATTTGAAAAATTAATCTTTGTATAACACAGTATAGAAAAAGCAGCTCGTTTAGCATGATAAAACGAGCTGCTCTAGAGAAGTACCAATTGTCCTCTTTCTACTACTACTTAAAATCAAATGAATCAATTTATTGATTCAATAACTTTATTTCGAAATTTATATGCTTTTCTTTGTTCTAATTGAGCAATACTTTCATATTCAATTTCGCTTAAACTTTCAAATAATTTTTCAGACATTAGACTCACTATATCTTCTAATTCAGTGCCTAAGTGAATAATTTCTAATATTTCTTTTGAAATTCCTTTAGACTGTAATAAATCCATAGTATATGGGTTAAATAAAACTTTTTCAGTTTCTTCGATTGTTAATAAATCTTTTTTTAAAGCCTCAATTAAACCTATTACATTTATGAGTAGTAGTTTTTCTAATTCTTCGTTATTTGTAGTATTCAATAATAATTTATTCATATTTAATTATTTCACACTCCAACCTTGCTTAGCTTTAACATCAGGTTAGTTCTAACTACTTTTACTTCACTTATTTTTCATGACTAAATTGGGTTATAATCTGTTCATTAGGTACCCAATTAAAGAGTTATCATGTAAGACACGTAATTGGATGACGATCCTTCATTTCTTCAATAATGTGATAACAATCTGGATAAGTTGGCATTCCTCCATTATATCTTTTCGTTTTTCAATAGCGTATTTACTGCTTGCTCCGTACCATCTTGCTCCATCATATTTGCTACCCTATCGATGTTCGCAATGGCGACATCCACGAAGTTTGTTTTTTCATTTCTTCTACAACATCTTTATATTTTTCCGAATCAAACACTTTATCCGAGGCAACATATGTGCTGGCAATAGCTAATATAATTTTCCGATCCACTGTCCAGCCTGCAACTTTCGAAACTGCCTCCACAGTTTGTGAAAATTGGTTTTCAATTATAACAATATCCATCTTCAACACACTCTTTTTCACTATTTACGTAACATTCTGTCGAAAAGATTCAATCATTTTGTAATAATTAACATAAAAAGTAAACATAATTTAATGTTTGTAAATAGGTATTATATGGTTTAATTAATATAAACAAAGATGAACGGGGGCTATATTATGATTGAACGGACAATCAGAAAATTACTATTAACCCAGACCCTACAAGAACGATTACAACGTTATTTATTATTGCGAAACTCCCCAAATAACGTAAACCTACAACTACTTTTCCAGAAAAATTAGCATAAAAAAACAGCGACAAAAAAGCTTTTGCCGCTGTCATTAAACTATTTAATTAAACCTAACTCTTTTAGTTCCTCTGTAGAAAATGCTCTAGACCTTGTTAAAAAACGTTTACCTTCTACGCCTTCAAGAGAGAACATACCGCCTCTCCCATCAACTACGTCTAAAATAATTTGCGTATGTTTCCAATAATCATACTGGTTTTTGTGCATATAAAATGGTGTGTCCCCAATCTTCCCTAAGCATACATCCTGATCACCTAATAGTAAGTCCCCATCAGGATAACACATCGGAGACGAGCCATCGCAGCATCCACCTGATTGATGAAACATAACCGGTCCATGCTTTTCCTTCAACAATTCAATTAGTGCCAGCGCTTCTTCCGTTGCTAAAACACGTTCAACCACGCTTTAGCACCTCCTCACTGTTTAGAAGAAACCAAGTTTATTTTCGTTATAGCTCACCAATAAGTTTTTCGTTTGTTGGTAATGCGATAACATCATTTTGTGCGTCTCACGGCCAATACCTGACATTTTATAGCCGCCGAACGCTGCATGTGCTGGATATGCATGGTAGCAGTTTGTCCAAACACGCCCCGCCTGAATACCACGACCGAAGCGATATGCTGTATTCATATCACGTGTCCAAATACCAGAGCCTAGTCCATATAATGTATCGTTAGCAATTTCTAATGCCTCTTCTTTTGTTTTAAATGTTGTTACTGCAACAACTGGACCAAAAATTTCTTCTTGGAATATACGCATTTTATTATGTCCTTTAAAGACAGTTGGTTTAACGTAGTAGCCATTTTCAAAGCCTTCACCTACATTATTTTTCTCGCCACCAATTAAACATTCTGCGCCTTCTTGCTTACCAATATCTAAATAAGACAGAATTTTCTCCATCTGCTCACTTGAAGCTTGTGCGCCCATCATCGTGTTAGGATCAAGTGGATTTCCAACTTGAATAGCTTCGACACGTTGTATAACGCGTTCCATGAACTTATCATAAATGGATTCTTGAATTAACGCTCGTGAAGGGCATGTACATACCTCACCTTGGTTAAGGGCGAATAATACAAAGCCTTCTACTGCTTTATCTAAAAAGGCATCATCTTCATCCATAATATCTTCGAAGAAAATATTCGGAGACTTTCCGCCCAATTCTAATGTAACTGGAATAAGGTTTTGTGACGCATATTGCATAATTAAACGGCCAGTTGTAGTTTCACCAGTAAAGGCAATTTTGCCGATACGTGGGTTAGATGCAAGCGGTTTTCCAGCTTCTAAGCCGAAACCGTTCACAACATTTAGTACGCCTGGTGGCAATAAATCACCAATTAACTCCACTAGCACCATAATCGAAACTGGTGTTTGCTCAGCTGGTTTTAATACAACACAGTTACCAGCAGCAAGAGCAGGAGCTAGTTTCCAAACAGCCATTAATATTGGGAAGTTCCAAGGAATAATTTGACCGACTACCCCAATTGGCTCATGGAAATGATAAGCAACTGTATCATTATCAATTTGACTTAGGGCGCCTTCTTGTGCACGTAAAGCACCTGCAAAATAACGGAAATGATCAATTGCTAGAGGAATATCTGCATTTAATGTTTCACGAACCGCTTTACCATTATCCCATGTTTCGGCAACGGCTAACTTTTCTAAGTTTTGTTCAATACGGTCCGCAATTTTAAGTAAAATGTTAGCACGCTCTGTAGCGGATGTTTGTCCCCATGCATCTTTTGCTGCATGTGCTGCATCAAGTGCAAGTTCGATATCCTCAGCAGAGGAACGTGCTGCTTGTGTAAAAACTTGTCCAGTAACAGGAGTAACATTATCGAAGTATTGACCTTTCACTGGGGGTGTCCATTCTCCACCAATGTAATTATCATATTTCTCTTTGAATTGAACTACCGATCCTTCAGTGTTTGGAAATGCATAAACCATTTTACTTCTCCCCTTTACACAAAATAATGAGAAAATATCTAGAAAAATCGTAATTTTATATCGAAATAACGATATTTTCATAGAGACTCTCTTACCCACTATATTGTCAGAAATTAATGTTTATTTCAACTTTTTAAAATAAATTTTTATAATATTTATTTTTAATAGAAAAGCTTCTAGAATTCACGGTATTTACAACGATAGGGTATACTTAAGCTAATATGAAATGTATAGGAGAACAATATGAGAATTAACAAATACTTAAGTGAAACAGGCATCGTATCTCGTCGCGGTGCTGATAAATGGGTCGAAGAAGGTAAAGTAACCATTAATGGTGTTCTTGCTACTGTCGGCAGCCAAGTAGAGACTGGCGATATTGTTTGTGTGGAAGGAAAAGAGGTAAAAAAAGAAGAACAACTCGTTTATATTGTCTTAAACAAACCAGTTGGTATTACAAGTACGACAGAGAGCCATATCAAAGGAAATGTCGTGGATTTTATTAATCATCCTTTGCGCATTTTCCATATCGGACGACTGGATAAAGAATCAGAGGGATTATTATTACTAACAAATGATGGCGATATTGTTAACAAAATTTTACGTGCTGAAAACCATCATGAAAAAGAATATATTGTACAAGTAGATAAGCCTATTACAGATCAATTCATAAAACAAATGGGCGCTGGAGTTGATATTTTAGATACGACGACATTGCCTTGCCGTGTTGAAAAAATCTCAGATAAAGTGTTTAAAATTATTTTAGAACAAGGCTTAAATCGACAAATTCGCCGTATGTGTTCAGCATTAGACTATTCCGTTAAACGATTACAACGCATACGTATTATGAACATTAAGCTTGGAAATTTAAAGGTTGGACAATGGCGCGATTTAACTGATAAGGAGCGAACAGAATTATTCAAATTACTTAATTACACAGCAAAATAAAGCAATTGGAGGGGATAGAGAGATGCTTTCCATTCAAAGTACTGAACAGCTTACAGGTGTACGGATAAGCGGTGATTTTTGGGATTTAGATGCACTCATTCACGCCATTTATAAAGTAACTGGAGATGAAAACAAATATTATGATTACCAAGGTGCACGTCTTCGCATCCTCGGTCTTTGTCATAATCTCCGTCAAGCAATGCAGGGTGAGCATCAGCTAGAATTTGTGAGTAATGGGCTTAACAAAAGTATACTTTCTCGACATGAAATTATTTTTCCAAATAAAAATGTCTATTACGGGGCGGAGGTTTTATGGCCGGAGCTTCTTTTCACTGCAATTGCTTTAAATGATTTTATTCGCTTACATCAGGAGCTAATCGATTCTTCTGCTTGGAATGGTCAAGTTGCCACAATTCGCAAATTCCAAGCAGCGGTTGCTGACTGCTTAGAGCAGGAGCTTACTGAAGAGCAATACTTAGTATTTTTAAGGATGCTTCATACAAAGAGTCCATTAACTTTCCGTTATGCCACGCAATATGTAGACGTACTAAATTTGGAATACATACAATTGCATACGCAAGCACGTAAAGCGCAATTAGCGTCCTTTGCTCTTCGCTTAATGCTCGAGGATGAGGAATACACCGCTCTAAAATCCAAGCTAATCGAAGTCGCCAGTACGACAAAAAAAGCACTACACGAAATCCCAATCAACGCAAACTACCCTGAAAAAATTTTATGGTAGATGCTACTATTTCTTCATTTTAACGGTGGGTAGGTGCCAGATACTAAACATATACGAGTTGTTGGTAGCGGAGGCGGTGACCCCTGCGGGAACGCACGCAGCGTAAGACGCAACAATCCGCGCGCAAGCGAGGGTTGCGGCTTACGGTGTGCCCGCGGAAAGCAACCGCCGTAGCGGACAACAATGGCATAGCAAAAAAGTGGTAGATTAATTGCATGCAATCTGCCACTTCTGCTATTGCTATTCAATCGTTTCGTATGCCATTTTACGAATAACTGTCTCATGTTGCGGATAATCAGCTAAAAGTTCACCTTGTGTAAATAGCTCAAAGTCCTCAAAATCAAACCCTGGTGCTACCATACAGCCTACTAAACTAAATGTATTTACATCATCAACGGAAGATCCAAAAATCGTACCTTTTGGCACTGCCACTTGAGGAACCTCACCCGCTTCTAAATTTAACCCTAACTTTTTCCCCTCATATGTACCATCAGGGTAAATCATATGCACAGTTAATGGGCTACCAGCATGATAATACCAAAGTTCATCTGATTTTAAACGATGCAAATGGGAAATATCCTGAGATTGTAATAAAAAATAAATGCTTGTATAAATTGGTCTTGTTACATCTCTTACAGCTATCTCCTCTGTTGATCGAAACGAAGAAATATAGTATCCTCCCTCGGGATGTTGATCTAACGCTAATTTTTCAATAAAATATTGTGCAGAATATTGCATCTAACTTCACTCCTTTTTTCCACCTTACCAAAAAGTAAAGGTCAAACGCTACTTCCATCTACCATCCCATCATAAAAAGAGGTATCCCGAATAAATCCGAGACACCCCCTTTATTACAAGCCGCCTAAATAAGCTGCTTTTACTTGTTCACTCTCTTGCAGTTCTTTTGCAGTTCCCGATAACACAATACGTCCTGTTTCAAGTACATATGCGCGGTCGGCTACTGATAATGCCATATTGGCATTTTGCTCTACTAGCAATACGGTTGTACCTTCTTTATTGACCTTTTCAATAATATTGAAGATATTTTTTACCATAAGTGGTGCAAGCCCCATTGATGGTTCATCCATTAATAATAGCTTTGGTTTTGCCATTAATGCACGCCCCATTGCAAGCATTTGCTGCTCACCACCAGATAATGTTCCAGACTGTTGTTTACGACGCTCCAGTAGACGAGGGAATAACTCAAAGACATGATCCATATCTTTCTTTATGCCCGCCTTATCATTACGAAGATATGCTCCGAGCTCTAGGTTTTCCTCTACTGACATATTAGCGAATACACGGCGACCTTCAGGAACATGTGAAATACCTGATTTTACGATTGTTTGCGCAGCCTTACCTGCAATCGAGAAGCCTTCATATTCGATAATGCCCCCTTTAGGTTTTTGCAAGCCTGACAAGGTTTTTAATAATGTACTTTTACCAGCACCATTTGCACCGATTAATGTAACAATTTCTCCCTCGTTTACTTCTAAAGAGACGCCTTTTAATGCTTGAATATTCCCATAGAATACATCAATATTTTGTACTTTTAGCATTAGCTGATAACCTCCTCACCAAGGTAAGCTTCAATTACCTTTGGATTGTTGCGAATTTCCTCTGGTGTCCCATCAGCGATTAATTGCCCGTGATCCAGTACGTAAATACGTTCACAAATTCCCATTACTAAGCTCATATCGTGCTCAATTAGCAGAATCGTTAAACCAAACTCTTTACGAATAAACGCTATTAACTCCATTAAGTCATGTGTTTCTTGTGGGTTCATCCCTGCTGCTGGCTCATCCAGTAATAAGAGCTTTGGATTGGCAGCTAATGCACGCGCTATTTCCAGACGGCGTTGCATTCCGTAAGGTAAATTTTTTGCAAGTTCGTTCTTATAAATATCTAAGCCGAATATTTTTAAAAATTCTGTTGATTGCTGTTCCATTGCTTCTTCACCTTTAAAGTGACTAGGTAAACGGAAAATGGATGACCACATTGAATGTTTAGCGAGTGAATGGTTCGCTACTTTTACATTATCCAAAACAGATAATTCTTTAAATAGACGGATATTTTGGAACGTACGGCTAATGCCTTTTTGCGTTACTTGATATGGTGCAAGGCCATTGATCTTTAAACCGTCAAAAGTAATTGTTCCTTCAGTCGGTGTATACACCCCAGTTAGCATGTTAAAGCTTGTTGTTTTACCTGCACCATTTGGTCCGATTAGACCGACTAATTCACCTTGATTTAGGTACATATTAACGCCCTGTACCGCCTTTAAACCACCGAATTGAATGCCCATATTTTCTACTTTGATTAGAAGGTTTCCAGTCATTATTTTGTACCTCCTTTTTTACCAAACTTAAATAAGTGCGTAATTTCTTTTGTACCCATTAAACCAGTCGGACGATATAGCATTACAATGATTAATACTAAGCTGTAAATAATCATTCGTGTTTCTGGGAAGTTCGCTAGGTATGTTGATATCAACGTTAAAAATACTGCGGCGATAACAGAACCTGAAAGACTTCCTAGCCCACCAAGAACGACGTATATTAAAATATCAAATGATTTTAAGAAACCAAATGTTGTTGGCTGAATAATGTAGAAGTTATGTGCAAAAATGGCCCCTGCAAGACCAGCAAAGAAAGATCCAATCGCGAATGCTACAACTTTATAGTAAGTTGTATTAATACCCATCGCATCCGCAGCAATTTCATCTTCTCGAATGGAAATACAAGCACGTCCATGACGAGAATTTGTAAAGTTAGAAATCACTAAAATAGTTAATACAACACCAATGAATGCATATGTCCAGTTCGATAAATATTTAACCTGCATCCCTGCTGCCCCACCAACATAATCCGTATTTAAAAAGACAATACGAATAATCTCAGCAAAACCAAGTGTTGCAATGGCTAAATAATCCCCTTTTAATCGTAGCGTTGGAATACCTACGATCAAACCAGCTACTGCTGCTGCAAGCGCTCCTAATAAAATGGCTAACGGGAACGGAAGCATTAGTTTTGTTGTAATAATAGCTGAAATATAAGCACCAACTGCAAGGAAACCAGCATGCCCAATAGAGAATTGGCCAGTAACCCCGATAACGATGTGCAAGCTGACAGCTAGCATGATGTTAATACACATTGTGATTAACATATTTTTGTAATACAAGTCAATTATTTCTGTTGTAATAAGTGCCTGAATAACTACATAGATGACTAGCGCTAATACGGCGTAGCCCCAGAAAACTTTAGACTTCTTCATCATTACCGCTCACCTACACTTTCTCGCGGGCGTTTTTACCAAAGATACCCGATGGTCTGAAAATCAAAATTAAAATTAAAATGACAAATGCCGCTGCATCGCGCCATAAAGAGAATCCGAGTGCACTTACCATTGATTCCACGACACCTAGTAGCATACCGCCAACCATTGCACCTGGAATAATACCAATACCACCAAGAACCGCAGCGATGAACGCTTTAACCCCTGGAATAACACCCATTAACGGGTCAATTTTCGTATAATACACACCGAAGATAACACCCGCAGCACCGGCTAAAGCAGAACCTATTGCAAATGTTGCTGAAATTGTATTATCTACGTTAATGCCCATTAGGCGTGCTGCATCTGCATCATGTGAAACTGCACGCATCGCCTTCCCAATTTTAGTTTTATGTACGATGAATTGTAATAGAATCATCAGTACGATAGCGACAGATAAAATTAAAATAGACGTACTGCTTATTTGAACACCGAACACATCGAATGTTCTATTTTTAATAACTTCAGGGTATGCTGCTGGCTGAGCTCCTCTGAAGAAAATTGTCGTATATTCGATTAATAGCGACACACCGATTGCTGTAATTAAAGCCGCAATACGCGTTGCATTTCGTAATCGCTTATATGCAATTCGTTCGATTAACACACCGAAGATTGCACAAACTGCCATTGCTAATAATAATGCTGGTAAGAAGCCCAGCTCCCATTTAGCAATTGCGTAAAAGCCAATAAATGCCCCAATCATGAAAACATCACCGTGGGCAAAGTTAATAAGCTTAATAATACCGTATACCATCGTATACCCTAACGCTATTAACGCGTAGATACTACCTAGTGAAACACCATTCACAAGTTGCTGTATCCATTCCATGAGCGTTCACTCCTTTGTTTTTTTTGAGGAATGCAAAAACGGGACCTATTTCTACATAGTTGAATTGAATGCAGAAAAACTCGTGTCCCTCATAAAAAGTTATTTCCGATTCCTTATGCTAGAATCTATGCTTTTTTTTATTAGTCTAGTTGTCTGTTAAAAAATAAAAGAGAAGGCAGGTTGCCCGCCTCCCCCTTGCTTTTTTAAAAAAAATTAAGGATTTACTTTAGAGTTGAACACTTGTTTACCGTCTTTAAATTCAAGAACCGTTGCTGTTTTAATTGGGTTATGGTTTTCGTCAACTGAGAAAGTACCTGTTACTAAAGAAAGATCTTTTGTTTCAGCTAATGCATTTTTAATTGCTTCGCCGTCAGTAGAGCCTGCACGTTTGATAGCATCTGCAATGTAGTAAATTGAATCATAGCCAAGTGCGTTAAATGCATCCGGTGCTTTATCGCCATTCGCTGCTTTAAATGATTTTACAAAGTCTTGAATTTTTTGATCTGGGTCTTCTGCAGAGTAGTGGTTTGTAATGAACGTATTATTCAGTGCATCTGCTCCAGCTAAATCAATTAAAGTTGGAGAATCCCAACCGTCTGCTCCCATAAGTGGAACTGTAATACCCATTTCACGCGCCTGTTTTACAATCAGACCAACTTCTTCATAGTATCCAGGAATAAAGATGAAGTCTGGATTCGCTGATTTAATATTCGTTAATTGTGTACGGAAGTCTGTATCCTTCGCTACATAAGCTTCCTCTTTTACAACTTTCCCACCGCTTTTAGAGATTGTATCTTTAAATGATTTTGCTAAACCTTTTGCATAATCAGATGCATTATCTCCAAAGATAGCTACGTTTTTCGCACCTAGTTCACCTGATGCAAAGTTTGCAGCCACAATCCCTTGGAATGGATCAATGAAACAAGTACGGAAAGCATATTCATTAATGCTGCCATCGTCATTTACTGTAATGTTTGGAGCTGTACCTGAACCAGTAACAATCGGAATTTTGTTATCATTTGCGATTTGAACTGTTGCAACAGTATTACCAGAAGTTGCAGGAGCTAGCATCGCTACTACTTTATCTTGCGTTGCTAGTTTAATAGCTGCCGCAGTTGCCTCTGAGTTTTCTGATTTGTTATCTACTTTAATAAGTTCAATCTTCTTGCCATCAATACCGCCTGCATCATTGATTTCTTTAACAGCTAATTCTGCACCTAAGCCAATTGATGAACCGTATGAAGCTACGTTACCTGAAAGCTCTAAGTTTGCACCGATTTTAATCGTATCTCCATCTTTTGAGCCACCACCTGATGATGAGCCACCACCTGAACTTGTATTACTGTCTCCAGCGCCGCAACCTGCAAGTACGCCTGCAAGTAGTGAAGAAGCTACTAGAAGTGAACCGAACTTTTTAAGCTTATTGTACTCTCTCATAATTAAATTCCCCCTGAAAATTCTCAAATGTTAGATATTTCTGATAATTATAAACAATCTTTCGCTAATGCTCAATAGCAAAAATAATTATTTATAACTATCTATTTTTGAAACAAAATAATATTCAATTAAGCCTTTTACATTGTAAAACATTCTTTATATTTAGTCTAGAGTGATTTTTCAGTATAATTAGTTATTTGTGAATTATCTATTAATTAGGACTAAATTAATAGAAAGCTATTAAGCAAATTTTTTGTCACTATAAAACTAACATCCATTTTGCGAAAATTGCTTTCTTTTTAATTCTTAGCTATTTTTTCTTTTTAAGAGTATACCTATCAATGCCCCGTACACAACATGACCAATAAGCCACCAACTCAAAGCGAAATAATCAGTAATAATCGGTGTCCGTTTTGAGAAAATTGTTGTAGGGAACAACATACAGCCTATAAAAATTTGTATTAATACACTATTTCTCATTAACTTAGAATTATTCCACTTATACTTATTGCGAATCGCGCATAATACGGCTGTTATTAACCACGATATAATGAGATGAAAAATGAATTCTATTACTTCAGGAAATCGAAAGTTCTTTATAATCGGTATATAATCGACGTTTAATAGTAATGTATATACACGGCTGCCTGTTAGATTTTCAACAACTTTGAAGAAAGCCCCAAATATACAACCTGCAACAAAGGACGCTATTATTACTTGACGATTGATGAGTATTTTCATGTGCTCCTCCTTGCTTCAATCTAAATAAATCCATAAAAGGATGATTCAATATGAATAAAAAAATAATTGTGCTATTCCGCAATGATTTACGTCTAGATGATCACCCCGCTCTATGGCATGCAGCCAATACAGGTGCCATCTTACCCCTTTATATTCAAAATGACCAATTGCCAGAGCAAGACTCAGCTCAACATTTTTGGACGTACTATTCGCTTCAAAATCTCCAAATTACATTTAGTAACTACGACATGCAGCTTATTTTACAAAAGGGCGACGTCATTTCACAAGTACTTCAGTTGGCATTAGATACGCAGGCAGATGCTGTTTATTTTAACGAACGTTTTAGTGAAACTGAGCGTTCCGAAGATGAACATTTAGCCAATATATTACGTGCAAATGATATTGAAGTAAAAGCGTTTTATGGTGATACGTTATTTGACGTGACTTCCATTCGAAATCAGCAAAACAAGCCTTATGCTATCTTCACATCCTTTTATAAACGCTGTTTACAGGAGCTAGCACGTAAGCCACTTGGACGTCCTGCTAACATGCAAGCTTTTCCTATGAACGTGTCATCTCTAGCATTAGAACAATTGCAGCTACTTAATGGTAACTGGTATAACAAGTTTCATAATTATTGGCGCCCTGGGATGGATGGCGCATTAGACCAATGGGAGCTTTTTATAGAGGGAGGTTTATATGACTACAAGGACAAGCGAGATTACCTAACCAAGGAAACAATTTCAAAAATGTCTCCATTTATTGCAGCGGGTAATATTAGTATTCGTTTTCTTTGGACTACTTGTCAGGAGTTAATAGAAGTTGAGGATAACGCAGCGTTCGGTCAACAAGTCGAAAGTTTTTTAAGACAACTAATATGGCGAGAGTTTTCAATTTATCAGCTGTTGTCCTATCCTTCATTTTCTACCATCTCTTTACGCAGTAATTTTCAGCATTTTGAATGGGAGCCTAATTCTCTTCATCTGGTTGCTTGGAAAAAAGGGCAAACAGGCTACCCGTTAGTTGATGCTGGTATGCGTGAACTTTGGGAAACTGGCTATATGCATAATCGAGTAAGAATGGTTGTTGCGTCATTTCTAGTAAAACATTTACTACAGCCTTGGCAGGAAGGCTATTCATGGTTTGAGCATACGCTACTGGACTTTAATGCAGCAAATAATGCGATGGGCTGGCAGTGGGTAAGCGGCACGGGTATCGATTCCGCACCTTATTTCCGTATCTTCAATCCTTCCTTACAAGGTGAGAAGTTTGATTTAGATGGTACATATATAAAAAAATGGGTACCAGAATTAGCAAACCTACCATCAAAATATATAAACGCACCCCATACAGCTCCAGCTGCTATCTTAGAGCAGGCTCATATCACATTAGGTGACACCTATCCGCTGCCCATCGTTGACCATAAAACGGCAAGAGCCCGTGCATTGAAACGGTACAACGCCATAAAAAAAGCTACTGGGACAGAAGATAAAAAAGTGTTAGATTGAAAGCAATCTAACACTTTTTTGCTGTAAACATCGATGTTCGTCGCGGTGGTGCTTTCCACCGATCGGAAATCAACCCACTATGGAAATTACGCCTTTTTTAATGCAAAAACGCAAAGACGTTCATTAATATTTGTTTCATTTTCTAGATGTACTTCATGTATTAATTCAAAAGGTGTACCATGATGTAAAAACTGCAAATAATCATATGGTGGGTAGTATAAAATAATGTGAATATCACGCATATTTTGCTCATAAGACTCCCATATATTATGAATGACAGTTCGGAAAATATTGATGGAGAACGGATTAAAAAAGAAAAAAACATTATCACACGGCTTTATTTTGTAGTTTTCTGCAATAGTATGAACAAAAGAAATGGCACCTTGTGAGCCATTTTTTCGACAATAGCTCTCCTTATTATGCTCTGCCTCTGCATAAAAGCCTGCGTCCATTTCTATTCCAATTGCCGGAGTGTGAAATTTATGATGAATATAAATAGGGACCCTTCCTTTTCCACAGCCCATATCAATAAATACTGGATTTTCCGGCAAATCATATTGTGTAAATAATTGTTCCAATCCAGCATAGGGAGTTGGCTCATAACGATGGTAATGAGCTAGTTTAGGAAATCCATATTGTTCTCCAATTGTATTAATGTGCAAAAGTTTATCAAACTGTTGTTCATTCATTTATTTAGATACTCCTCGAAAAAAAGAATGCTTTATTTTAGCATGAAAAAAAGCAAACACCATATCCAAAAGATTATCTACAATCCATTTTTCTTTTAACTACGGTTGACTTGCCCTCAGCACACTGTAAAAACTGGCACGGCAAATTGTTTGAGTGCCTGGCACTAAAATGGCATCAAGAGTGAGCCTCTTGATGCCATTTTTGACACTCTGACCATATTAAAATGTTTGCCTATGGTGTATTTTTAACGTCCTCTACGATTAAATCTAAAAACAAAGAGGAGTGCAGCCACTAAAAATGAAAACGTTGCGGTAGCTGTTAGCACTGTGCTTTTATCAATTCCTGTTTCTTGAGTTGCCTGTCCATTGCCTTGGTTAGGGAAACCCATTCCATCTGGACGTTGCATTGGACCACCATTAGCTTTTCCACCTTGCTCATTGCCCATGCCACCCTCAGGCATTTGTGAGGGGTCGAAGTCTGCTGGTAATTGGCTTGGATCAAAGTCTTCTGGTAATTGACTCGGATCAAAGTCGTCAGGCATTTGCATTTGATTTCCATTTGCCTCATTGTTTGTGTCGCCATTTGGCATACCCATATTACCTTGAGCAGTCGCACTTGTTTCTACAACTAATTCACCTGACAGTTGCTTTAAGATTGATGCAGAACGTTGTTTAGCAAATTCAGGTAGACTGTTGTCCCCTGACACACCTTCTAAAAACTGCTCTGTTGTATAAAACTTTGTAGGATCTGCTTCTTCATAGCTTGTTAATAGCATCGCTAAGTTGTTCGTAATCGACTGAATATAATCTTCTGTTAAATAAGTTGTTGCGAGTTGTTCTAAATAACTTTCATACTTAGCGCGATATGTTTCATTGGACAGTAAAGCATTTAAAAGTGGGCGATCTTCTAGAGTTGTCCCAGATACAGGTGTAGTTATGCTAAAGTTTATTGCACTATCTGCCATTAGATTACTAGACATACCACCGCCCATGTCGAAGTTCCCTTTATTGCGATTAGCGTTTTGCTGCCCATCTTGTGTCTGCTCGTCGTTTGACTGTCCTTCTTGCGCTTGCTTGCCGTTTGGCTGTCCTTCTTGCGCTTGCTCACCATTTGGTTGACCCTCTTGTGGTTGCCCACCATTTGGCTGTCCTTCTTGCGCTTGCTCACCATTTGGTTGACCCTCTTGCGGTTGCCCACCATTTGGCTGACCTTCTTGTGATTGCTCACCATTTGGTTGACCCTCTTGTGGTTGCTTCATAGCTGGTGTGTCTGCGTTTTCCTCCGTCTGTCCTTCTGCAGGTAATTCATTATTCGCATTTCCCCGCATTTGATCTGGATTGCCGCCGCCCATTCCACCACCGCCAGCACCAAAGCCGCCGAATGACATATTATAGTCCCACGGTATTATAGAAAACACGCCATTATTCTCATATAAATAGTAGTTGTGCTTCATATTTCCTTGGTAACTATCTAAATTTACTAGTGCAGTATTGACAGCAAAGTAGCGTAGCATTTCATCGACATCAATATATTGTTCGATGTCTCCGCCATTATTTATGGCATCAAGCATGTCAGTTAACTTTGAATCCTCAATATTGTCTTCATTTGTTTTCAAACCAATTCCCGTGTAGTCGGCAATATTATCACTAATATATTTTAAATCACTACCTGTACCATCTGGTTTAAATAAAAACCCGTCATTGGTTCCGTAATTATTCGCTAAAAATGTTTCATCGACCGCTTCTACCCCTAAATATAAGCCACGTTCTTCACCATTAACCGTAACATACATATAGGAATGGGCAGGTGTCGGTAAGCCCATTTTTTCCATGAGCTCATATGAAAGATATTCTCGCATTAAAGTTGAATCACTGTAGTTATTGTTTAAATTTAATTTTTTTAAGCCATATAAGCTTTGCGTATCATCATAATAGTCAAAATCGACTTTCAAGCTATAACGATCGGAGTCGCTATTGACAACAGAACGTAACGATAAATTACCTTTTGTACGAATCGCTACATTTTCTATTGTCTTGCCGTTTATTGTTATATTGGCCTGCTTTAGCTCCTCATCAGCAGCGTTTTCCAGCATGTCCTCCCAGTCCTCTTGAGGTATTTCAATATCAACAGTTGTTACTTTGCTTTTATTGAACACAAGCGTCTCATAGGAATATTCCGTATTTTTCGTTTCAATGCCTAAGTTTGGAAGTACAGCAACCATCACGCCAAAGAGTAGGAGGAGAATCGCCATACTGGTATAGACAATTCGATTTTTAATCATTGACTGCACCTCTCTTGCTCGTAGTTAGAAAACAATCATTCACTTTCATTACGCTGTGAAGTTACCATCGTAGCTAAGCATAATTGCTGATTTTACACCAGGTACTTTTGTTAAATTGTCCATAAACTTTGCATCATTTTGCTTCACGCGAATTTCATATGTTGTTTCGATTTCATCATTTTGTATGATTGATTTTGATTTTAACGCGTACTTTTTAGACTGTGCAGCAATGATACGCTCCACTTCTTCACAAGCTATATCTTCTTCAAATTTCACAATTAATAAGTAAGGATTTTCAATTGTAATTTTATTCACTAATACTAGTAGAACTAAACCAATCAATATTGCGCCAATAATAACAAGTGGAATGAATCCTGCTCCACAAAGAATACCTGACACTATTGCCCAGAAAATATACACTAAATCCATTGGGTCCTTAATAGGTGTACGGAAACGAACAATTGATAATGCACCTACCATACCAAGAGACAACAAGACGTTAGAACTAATACCCATAATAACGAGCGATGTTGCCATAGTCATAATGAGCAACGAAATATTAAAGGAGTGCGAATAAATCACACCATTAAAGGTTTTCTTATATACTGCGTAAATAAATAGCCCAACAAAGAAAGCAACAACTAGTCCAATGATTGAATCTGTTAATGAAAATGATGTTGTTTTCTCTAGAAAATTTGATTTAAAAATATCACTAAAATTCATATTATCCATTTTTCATTTCTCCTTTTTATACATGCATACGGCTAAGCTGGTATTTTGAATATGCTTCAGCACGTGTATCCACTGATTGTAGTAAATATTTAATAATATCTGGCAAGTACTCATCATATTTCACTTCTAAAATGACAAGGTTCGGTTCTAGCACATCAACCATAGGCAGATTTTTACTGAACATATCTGTATTGCGAAGGCTTGACTGCACCTTACTATCGAATGTTACACGTACATTGCCAAAGGGATAAATGTACGCCTCTCGCTCATAATCGACAACCGTCGTCGGCTTAATTTGGTGATATTTCATCTCATGAAATAATTCTCGTATTAAAACACGATCATCATTTTCCATCCATGTAATTTCACCAGTACGCATTTTTTCGTACTCCGTCTGTGTCATTACACACTTCGTTTTAAACGTTAAATTATTACGCTTACTTTTACGCTCTAAATTTACCAAAGCAGCGGATTTCCCATAAATACGTACTCGGTATTTATCTCGATTAATAAACCCTTCTTTTTTTTCATTCAAAACTTTGTTAGCAAAATTATCGAAGTATGTGCTTCGAATTAAATACTTACCGTCCGGACCTGCATTGTGATCCAGCCGCATCAAATGCTGGATTTTGCTTTTTAAAAGTGCGTAGTCTGGATATGAGATTGCCTGTTTAATTTCCTTGCGACCATTTGGATTAAATGATGTCAGTTTAGGCATGATATTTTCTCCTTCCTACTATTTCTTTTCAATTTTGTATTGCTCTTGTTTTTCAGCTAACCAAGTCGTATATTCTTCATTGATACGTGTTTCCAATACTGTTTCATAAATTTCATCTTTAACATCTTCAAATACGGCTTCTTCTGCTGGCACTTTACCAGTCACTTTAATGATGTGATAGCCTTCTGCTGACTGTACTACCCCGCTAACGGCATCTTTTTCAAGAGCGAAGGCTGCCTCTTCAAACTGCTCATCCATCTGCCCTCGGCTAATATAGCCTAAATCACCGCCGTCTTCACTTGTATCTGTATCAGTTGAATATGCTTTCGCTAGCTCAGCAAAGTCCTCACCAGCTTTTATTTTCGCTTCAACCTCTTTTGCAGTTGCTTCATCCTCAAGAAAAATATGACTAGCTGCAACTTGTTCTGGTTGACCGTAGTCATCCTTATTTTCTTCAAAATATTGCTTTAATTCCTCATCTGTAATGTCAATGCTTGCTGCAATTACATCCTTCGTCATCAGATACATTCGAATATTATCATTGACACTCTCCTTCGTTAGACCATTTGCATCGAGTGCTTCTTGTAAAGCATCCTCCCCGCCATACGATTCAACCAATTCATCATATTCCACTTTAATGGCGTCATCCGATATAGTAATGCCTTCTTTTTTTGCCTCGAGTTCGATGATTTTATTGTCTATGAGTGTGTTTAACATGTCTGTGCCATATTGACTGCGCAATGCCTCATCTAGCTCTGTCTGGAGAATCTTCTCACCGTCCACCGTTGCCACATAATCGGTACTCTCTCCACATCCAGTTAATAGCATTGCTAATGCAACGGGAACAGCAAATATCTTGATAAACCTTGAATTTATAGTCATTCTCTATAACATCCTTTCGTTTATTTTCTCGTTTACATTGCTTACTATAAAGTGCTTATGTGTCAGTCAGATGTCAGCTTTACAATTCCTTCAAAAATTTTTACATTTCCATTTGTGAATCTTTATACTAGCTTCACAAATCCCCTTCTCTCCCATACAGCACAAAAAAAGCCACCACGCCGTTACAGCGTAGTAGCCTTTAATAAGGTTATTTCAAAGCATGTTCCTGTTGGATTACTTTCAACTAAACGTAAATCACCACCAATTGATTGAGCCATCATTTTACTTAATGGTAAACCTAAGCCTAGTCCTCGAACAGCGTATTTTTTATTTTCCCCTCTATAAAATCGTTCGAAAATAAATGCCTGATCTTCTTGAGTTATTCCGTTCCCTGTATCTTTAACAGCAATAATGACCCTATCAAGTTTTTGCCTTAATGTAATCGTCACTAACCCTTCCTGCATTGCTTGCTTTGCATTTGTTAAAAGGTTTGTGAATATTTGCTGCATACGTACGACATCTGCCTGCACATTTACTGACTCCAGAAGATAATTTACTTGTATTTTAACGTTTTCTTCATCCTCCATCACTTCCCACTGTGCCACAGCATCTCGCACAAGATGATTGACATTCACTGTGACGAGCTTAACAGGGATCGCATCTACTGCAAAACTATTAAAAGCTAGTAAATCTCCAACCATCGTTTTCATTTTCGTCGTTTCGAGCAAAGCCATTTGAATAAATTCTTTAGCGTCCTTACCAGTTACAACACCATCTCTTACAGCCTGCAAAAGCCCACTAATGGACGTAACAGGCGTTTTCAGCTCATGCGTCACACCAGCAAGCAGCTCTGTTCGCGTTCTCTCTAATTGTTCTAGCTTATTGGCCATTTCCTTAAAGGATGTGACAAGCTCGAAAATTTCTTCTTCTTTATTATTTTGAGGTAAATCAAATGTATAATTGCCTTCTTGTACTTGTTTAGCCGCTTCAGCTACCTGCTTAATTGGACGTACTAAGCGCTTTGATAAGAAATAGATCGCTCCCCAGCCTAGGACAGCAAGAGCTCCAATTAGTAAGGCAAGTTGACCATATTCTTGTTGAACTTTTGTCAAATTTTCCTTTTTCTCTAGCACAAGCACCCATCCAACTACATTATTATCCTTTTCAATCTTCTTTTTCACTACATATTGAACTGTCTTTTTGCTATCGACTTCGACTAGTATCTTCTTTGTTCCTTCTTCATTATCTAATAAGTTAGCAACATTATTAGTGCTTCCTGGAGGCATCGGTCGATTACTTGTCAGAACATTGCCTTTTACATCAACTACATATAAAATCGGATCAATTTCTCTCATATTATATCGTTCACGATTACCGATAAAGCCTGGTATGCCGTCTGTAGGCGCATTTGAACCAGTCGTATCCGTCAACCGATAAACTGTTTCTTCCGCTATAAAATTCATTAAATCAAGCCGATTTTCAAAAGCTGTGTGACGTATCCAGCTAGCGGAAATTAAAGAGATAATGGCTAGCCCTATAAAGAGTGTAAGTAAATAACGTCTCGTCCAATAGTTGAGTAAGGAGATTCGCCTATTTTTTTTGAACACTTAACTGATACCCCAATCCACGTAATGTTTTAATCTCTCCTTCTGCTTCATCCCAGTTTATAAGCGCTTTCCGTAATCGCTTCACCGCTAAATCGACGGCTCGATCACTGCCGTCATATTCCCAGCCCCATACTTGTTCAATGAGCTGATCTCTTGTAAATGTTTGATTTGGATGTTCTGCTAAAAATAAGAGCACCGATAAATCCCGCGGTGTTAACACAATTTCTTGACCATTGAGGTGCACTTGATGCGCCTGCATATCAATTTCCAACTGACCAAATCGCTTCTTTAAAGTTGTTTCATGATTGTTTTCAGCTCGCCTTAATACAGCCTTTACTCGCGCGACAACTTCGTCAGCTATAAACGGTTTAGGAATATAATCGTCTGCACCTTGATCGAAACCTTCTAAACGGTAATTTACATCCCCTAACGCAGTTAGCATAATAACTGGACAAGCGCTCTCATTGCGAATTTCTCGTAAAATCGTCCAGCCGTTTTTTTCAGGTAACATAATATCTAATAATACTAAATCAGGCTGATGTTCCGTAAACACTTCTATTGCCTGACCACCCGTAAAGCATTGTACAACTTCATATCCAACCTTTTGCAAATAAGCCTTCAATACTTGGCTAATTGCGAATTCGTCTTCCACCACTAATATTTTGGTCATCATTTTTCACCCCGCCACGGCTTGTTGATTTTTTATTATAGCATCTGTTTATGTCAGCTAAATGTCAGCAAGCTCTACAGAACAATGCTCTATATGTATATTTGTATATTTGAAAACAGACTTATAACGATCCACCATACAACCTATTCATCTAATGCATTTATAGAAAAAGTTATTATTCTTCTCTTGAATTATTGCAATTCGGTTGACAATGGCTTCTTTGGACACTTATCATTGATTGCGAATGATAATCATTGATAATTCATTCAATTGTAGTTTAGACTATCTTCAATAAAATGATTAGGGGGTAATAGTATGATTATTGTTACAAATCGTATTCAAGTAAAGCCTGGCTTTGCAGCAAAAATGGCACCAAACTTTACGAAGCCAGGTCCTCTACAACAGTTTGAGGGCTTTCATAAAGTAGAGGTATTAATCTCGACAGATGATCCTACATATGACGAAATGAGCGTCAATATGTACTGGGAATCTAAGGAACATTTCCAAGCTTGGCGTAATAGTGATGCTTTTGCTGCGGCACATCACCGTCCAGAGCCTGGCTCAGAAGGTGCAAAACCTGAGAATAGCCCTATTATCGGCAGTAAAATTGTTATTGCTGAGCTTGCTTCTTCTATCGAAGCACAAAGCTAATAACGAATTGTAAACCTTTTAAATATCTTCTGATTCTATCTAAAAAACCATGCATATTTCTAGAAATATGCATGGTTTTTTAATTTAAGTGCCAGGCACTCACACAATTTTGAATATTCCCCAGGTAATATGGAATACAAGTGTCAGTCACTCACACAATTATTGAAACACGACTACTAAAATGTAGCCGACAACTGATAAACAAACAGAACCGATTAATCCTGCGATAAATGCTTTAATGCCCAATTGCTTAAACGTTTTAATCTCTACATTTAATCCTAATCCTGCCATCGCCATCGCAATTAAAATATACGCACAGTTCACAAAAGTTTGCGCAACTGCTGGTGGTACTATTCCTAATGAATTAATCCCGCTCATTACTAAAAACCCTAGAATAAACCAAGGAATAATAGAAAGAGAAAATGCTTTATTTCCTTGTTCTTTATCCCTTCTTTGATACATAATACCGATTACTATTGCCACTGGCACAAGTAATGCTACGCGAGTTAATTTTACTATGACTGCCATATCAACAGCCTCATCACCACCTGCAGACGCTGCTGCAATGACATGAGCTATTTCATGTAATGTACCTCCCGCAAAAATACCATATTCGGTTGGCGTTAAACCAAATATTGAATACAACAGCGTATAAACAAGTGTAAATACTGTACCAAGCAACGCTACAATCGCTGCACCTACTGCTGTTTCTTTTTCATTTGCTTTAATTTGAGGCGCAATTGCAACTACAGCCGCAGCCCCACAAATAGCTGTCCCGCAGGCTGTTAAAATGCCGAGCTTTTTATCTACATTAAATATCTTCGTTAAGCCGTAAACAACAAACAGTGCAAATACTAAATTGATGAATGCAATAAGAAAAACGCCTGCCCCTGCATGATAAATATCAGCTAAGTTCAACCGCATACCAAGCAAAATAATACCGAAACGCAATAGTTTTTTACTCGAAAAGGATATACCTGTTTGCCACGCATCTGGCACACTAAACGCTGCTCTCCAAGCCATACCTAGTATAATTGCTATCACAAGCTGCCCTAAAATTGAGAAGAAAGGAAATGTAGAAATATACTTAGCCACTAAGGCAAGGCCCAACGTCAATATAATGCCCTTTATAAAAGGTGGCGTTAGGAATTTCTTAATCCCTTGTTGTTGTTCCATGCTGTCCACTTCTTTCATTCTTTATGAATATTACTTTATAAAAAAGGTAATCATTAGTAAAATACATATATATAATTACTATCATTAATTTTTCTAATTATAAGGGGTGATGTGATGCAATACGATGCGTTAAAAACTTTTATTACATTAGTTGAAGTAAACAATTTTACGAAAGCCTCAGAAATTTTACATATTTCCCAACCTAGTGTGAGTCTACATATTAAAAACCTTGAACAAGAGTTTCACACGACATTATTTATTCGCTCGCCAAAGTCTGTGCAAATTACTCCTACTGGTGAAATTTTATATAAACGTGCAAAGCAAATTATGGCCATTGCGGAGGCTGCACAGGAAGATATTTTAGCATATCATCACTCTATTCAAGGAACGCTCATTATTGGAGCAAGCTTTACGATTGGCGAAAATATTCTGCCATCCATTTTGTCAAAACTTCAACAACAATTTCCTCAATTAGAGTTACAAGTTATTATTGGCAATACAGATGAAATTATTCAATTTACCAAGCTATTACAAGTAGATATTGGGCTTATAGAGGGGCAAGCACATGACAATGAGCTCGTCATTCAGCCATTTATGCAAGATGAATTATTTATAGTTAGTGCAAGTAACAATTCCCTTGCTGAGCAACCCTCTATTACTATTTCACAATTACAACGACAAAAATGGGTTGCACGAGAAGTTGGCTCAGGAACACGCAATTATTTAGACCATCTATTTCGCACAAATGGTCTTCAAGTACATTCACTTCTAACAATTAGTAGCAATCAAGGCGTGAAGGAAAGTGTCATTGAAGGACTCGGCCTGTCTTTACTGTCTGGCAGTGTTATTGAGCGTGATATACGAAATGGCGATATTGCCATTTTGCCACTTGCGGAACAACGTTTTATGCGGACTTTTTCTTACCTTCACTCACCTACGATGAAGAATAAACGGAATGTTGAAGCACTTATTGAATTTATTACGAGGAAAAATGAGACATAAAAAAAGCTTAGCTGGCTATATTTTAGTCGCTAAGCTTATTTTAATGTTCTAGGGTTTATCGTTTTACGAGCCTGTTTACGCTCGATAATCTCTATAAATTTTGTAGCAGCACGGGACAATGGAACACTTTTTAAATAACACATACCAATGCTACGATTTGGAATGCTTTCTGTTAATGGAAGCTCATATAGTAGTCCTCGTTGCAAATAATCCTGTGAAAACTCTTTAGTTACACAAGCAATCCCTAAATTACTACGTGCAAATTCAAGCACTAAATCATGCGAGCCGAGTTCAAACTCAGGTGCAATTTGAATTCCTTTCGACAGTAAATAATTTTCTACATAATTTCTTGAGTTGGATTTCTTCTCTAGAAAAATAAGTGGAAACTTAAGTAGATCTTCAAAACGTAAGCTTTTTGATTGCAGTGTTTTATATTTCTCTCCACATACGAAAATATCCTGTATTTCCGTACACACTGTTAATTGTAGACTCACATCTTCTATCGGAAAATTGCAAAGCCCTACATCCACTTCACCAGATTTAATAAAGTTACATATTTCAGAGGTCGTACCATTTAGCATCTGTAGCTTAATATTCGGATACATCGTATGAAAAGCCTCGAGATAGGGCATTAAAAAGAAGCGTGAAATCGTATCTCCTACACCTATTTTTAATTGCCCCGTCGTTAAGTTTTTAAATTCCAGAAGCTTTTCCTCTCCAGCATCTAAAAGACCTAATGCCGAGTTTGTATATTCATACAGCAGCTTCCCCTCTGTCGTTAATGTTACGCCTTTCGGTGTACGATTGAAGAGTCGTGTACCAAGTTCTTTTTCCAATTGCATCATTGCTTGGCTAACTGCCGGCTGCGTCATAAATAAATCTTTAGCCGCCCTAGAAAAACTACTACTTTTAGCAACAACACTAAAAACACGATATAAATCTAATTTCCCTATCATATAAGTACTCCTTATAGCTATTATACAAACTATTAATTTTACTTATATCATTAACTGAGCGTATAGTAAAATCATATTGATTTTATTCATATTATTTAAATTAACATATAGCTTTTTATGAGGAGAGATTATTTTGGAACGTGTAGTTGGTACAGTTGTAAGAGGTCTTCGTGGTCCTATTATTAACGAAGGTGATAATATTGAACAAATCGTTGTTGATACAGTGTTAAATGCCGCTAAAGTGGAAGGCTATTCAATTGAAGATCGTGATATTGTTACAGTAACAGAATCAGTTGTAGCTCGTGCACAAGGTAACTATGCATCAATCGATGACATTGCAGCGGACGTAGCTGCTAAATTCGGCGACGATACTGTTGGTGTGATTTTCCCAATTTTAAGCCGTAACCGCTTTGCAAACTGCTTACGTGGTATTGCAAAAGGTGTAAAAAAAGTTGTTTTAATGCTAAGCTACCCATCTGATGAAGTTGGTAACCACTTAGTTGATATCGATGAATTAGATGTAAAAGGTATTAACCCTTGGACAGATACATTAACGGAAGCTGAATTCCGTGAACATTTCGGCTATAAAAAACACACATTTACAGGTGTCGATTATATCGAATACTACAAAGAATTAATTGAAGCTGAAGGAGCTGCTTGTGAAGTAATCTTCTCAAACAACCCGAAAACAATTTTAGACTATACAAAAAGCGTACTAACATGTGATATTCACACTCGCTTCCGTACAAAACGCATTTTAACAACAAATGGTGCTGAAAAAGTATTCTCGTTAGATAACATTTTAGCTGTATCTGTAAATGGTTCAGGCTTCAATGCTGAATACGGTCTACTTGGTTCAAACAAAGCGACTGAAGAAAGTGTAAAACTATTCCCACATACTTGCCAACCAATCGTTGATGGCATCCAAGCAAAAATCAAAGAAGCTACTGGTAAAACAGTAGAAGTAATGGTTTATGGCGATGGCGCATTTAAAGATCCAGTGGGTAAAATTTGGGAGCTAGCTGACCCAGTTGTATCTCCTGCCTTCACTGCTGGCCTAGATGGTACACCGAATGAAGTAAAATTAAAATACTTAGCAGATAATGACTTTGCTGATCTTCGTGGAGAAGAATTAAAAGCAGCTATCTCTGAATATATTCAAAATAAAGACGAGGATTTAACTGGTCAAATGGCCGCTCAAGGTACAACACCTCGTAAATTAACAGACTTAATCGGTTCTCTTTCTGACTTAACTTCAGGCTCAGGCGACAAAGGAACACCAATGATTTATATTCAAGGTTACTTCGATAACTATACAAAATAATACGCTTTAACAAGAAAAACTCCCGCCTTCATATGCGGGAGTTTTAAAATGTCGACAAAAGGCAACAAGAAATTCACTCCTGTTATATCTTTTGTTATTTTTATCCATACCGTGGACCAAAAGTAGAATTTCCCTGCCTACTGGTTTAGTTGATTGGAGCGGAGGGCGCGACTCCTGCGAGAACAGCACAAAACGTAAGCCGCAACAGATCGCGCGTTAGCGTGGGTTACGGCTTACGGTGTGCCCGCGGAAAGCGTCCGCCCGTAGCGGAAATCAACAGCAGAAGACCTCTACAAAAAAACACCCGCCAACACTGGCGGGTATTTTTTATGGACATAATGTCCGTGCGATATTTTCAAAATAGCGTACACCGTAAATAAGGGCATCCTCATCTAGTTTAAAGCGTGGGTGGTGCAACGGATATGCTTCACCAAACTCCTCGTTATGCACCCCTATAAACTGCATAGAAGAAGGGACAGCCTCAGAAAAATCTGCAAAATCCTCTGTGCCGAACATTGGTGCAGCTAATTCTTGTACACCCTCTGCTCCAACAATATCGCCCGCTAAGCGACGTGATAATGCCGTTAGCTCCTTATCGTTTGTCACTGAAGGACAGCCAAGCTCCCATTTAATCTCTACTGTTGCTCCGTGCATTGCCGCTATACCATTTACAATCTTTTCTAAATGATGACGAGCATCGACACGTACTGTCGCGTCTAGTGAACGTATTGTACCACCTAGCTCAGCAGTATCAGCAATAATATTTAATGCTGTGCCGCAATGGAATTGTGCTACCGTTAAGACAGGAGCATGGATACTTGGTACTTTACGCGACACGATTGTTTGCAGTGCAACAACCATTTCTGAACCAATTAACAACGGATCAATCGCTACTTCAGGCATAGAGGCATGGCTACCACGTCCATAAATCTTAATCTCAAAATCATCCGCCGCCGCTGTAAATTTCCCATCCTTCATGGCAAACTGACCAACTTTATAATCAGGACTTACATGTAATGCAAATGCATAATCTACATTTTCTGCGATACCTAGAGAAACAAGTTGTGCCGCTCCCCCTGGTGTTACCTCCTCTGCGTGTTGGAAAACAAAACGAATTTCACCATTGAAATCTGTTCCTCGCTCTGCTAATGCTTTTGCAGCCCCCAATAACATGGCTGGGTGCGCATCATGCCCACAAGCATGCATGACACCTCGATTTTTTGATTTAAACGGCAGATCGGTCTCTTCCTCAATTGGCAATGCATCGATGTCAGCACGTAATAAAATAGTATGACCATTACCGTCTGTTTTCGTTCCTTTTAAAAATGCGCAAACACTCGTTTCAGTTAAGCGCTTCACTTCTAAATGTGGGAATGTTATTAATTGGTTATAAATATAATTTGCTGTTTCATATTCTTGATGTGATAACTCTGGATGCATATGTAAATGCTGTCTCCAGGCAATGACTTGTTGTTTTAAATCTTTTGTTTCTATCATTTGCAAATCCTCCTATCATTCTACCAAGTTAAAACGGTCCGTAATTCATAGCGTGAGCGATAATTAGTAAAATTATAGCTAAAGCTGTTTGAATAGCGAAGTATGGGAACACCCATTTAAACCATTTAGAGAATGGAATACCTGCGATTGCTAGACCTGCTAACAATACACCACTTGTAGGGATTACCATGTTTGAAATACCGTCTCCAAACTGGAAAGCCAATACCGCTGTCTGTCTTGATACACCAATTAAGTCTGCTAACGGTGTCATAATTGGCATTGTCAAAGCCGCTTGTCCACTTCCTGATGGCACTAAGAAATTTAAGCAAAGCTGTAGTAAGAACATGCCCACAGCGTTAATGGAAGCAGGTAGTACACTTACTGCATTCGCTACAAAATGTAAAATCGTATCAATTAAGCCACCTGATGTAGTAATAACTAAAATAGTTTGAGCAAAGCCAATGATAAGCGCACCCTCTACCATATCTCTAGCCCCTGAAATAAAGCCTTCAGCCATTTTATTCGGGCTCATTTTACAAATTATTGACATAATAATACTGCTTAATAGGAACACGCCACCAATTTCACTGATATACCATTGAAACTTAATAACCCCAACAATTAATGCGACAAAATTCGCCAATAACACAAGCAATGCTAATAAGTGGCGCCCACTCATTTTAAAGTCTAATGATATTTCAACACTTTCTTCTGGCTTAAATTTCCCGTAAATCCCTTTAGACGGATCTTTTTTAACTTTTTTAGCATGTCTAATAATATAGATTACCGTTAAAAGATAAAAAACAAAAAATACAATAATTCTATAGGACATACCTGAATACATTGGCAATTCAGCTATCGTTTGAGCAACCCCGATGTTAAACGGATTCGTAATCCCCGATGTAAATCCAGTAGCTAATGTCCCTAGCATTACTATCGCAAATCCTGTAATTGCGTCCATTCCAAGAGCCATCGTTAATGGAATAATAATCGCAATGTATACTAGTGTATCCTCAGCTGAACCGATTAAAGTGCCTAAACTACCAAAGATTAATATAAGAATCGGAATTAATACATACTCCTTCTTGCCAAACTTAGAAGCCATTACTTTAATAAATGAATCAATAGCTCCTGTTTTTTGCATGATACCAAGTGCGCCACCAAATAAAAATACAAATAAAATAATGGAGGCACCTTCCAGCAACCCTAAATGGACACTATTAAATATTTGAAGAAAACCAACTGGGCTCGAATCAATATATTGAAATGATTCAGGATTCACAACCATTCGACCATTACTCTCTACTCGATCGTACTGACCTGCTGGAATAATATAAGTAAGGGCGCTCATTACCAAAATAATGATAAACATTAAAACAAACGCATTAATACCTTTAGTTTTTGGCTCTTCTAAATTATTTTCTTCCTGTAGATTTGCCATTCTCTCTCCCCTTTACATTCGTAGTTTAAAACCTTTTCAAAAGTAGAAACTTGCTACATTAGACAAGAAATCTACTCCACCCCCTTTTCCGTTACACGGAAATATATTCCGATAAACGGAAATATATTAGTAAAAATATAAAAAATTAAAACTTAAATGTCAATATTTTTTGATAATTCTGTTTAATAAAGTATTAAAATTTTATACATAATACAGCGAAAATCTACTACTTTAGTCAATTAGAACAATGCAAAATCATTTCAATTTTAATATTAAAAAATATGTAATTACTTCGCTCGCTATCAACTCATTTCACTATCATTCTACGTGTATGTTTAAAAAGTCAGTGTGCGATTTTAGCCCTCTTTTGAATAAACTCCCGTTACATAACTATCCAAAAATAAGCTCTTTTTTAATAAAAATCTATCATTTGAAAAAGAAAAAAGACTGCCCGTTTTTTTCGAAGCAGTCTCTTTCCAGACAAACAATAGAACATTCATCCTAATAGTTTATATGCATACTAAATGTATATAACGAATATTTATGCAACTAATGCAATAACAATCTTCCTCGTTTGCTACCCATTTTCAATCTGTAAAAAATAGTAAAAATCCACTTGACATTCATTAATTGTCTAGCAGATTTCACTATATATTGAAACGTAGAAATAGCGGAACATCTATATTGTCGGCTTTACGCATTGGCTTGCAATCAGATTTTTAGAGCCGGCTTAAAAGGACCTTTAAAAATTCCCGAGCATTTAACTTTAAGTACATTCACCCCTACCCCTATAGAAGTAGAGAAAATTTGTTAAAGAAAGCTAAATATAAAACGTATAGTCTTCTGGTGTTACACGCTTTAAAAACTTTTTCGTCCGCTCTTCTTTTGGACTAACGAATATATCATGTGGGCTTCCCTCTTCCACCACAACACCGCCGTCCATAAAAATAACGCGGTTTGCGACATCCTTTGCAAAACCCATCTCATGCGTTACTACAAGCATTGTCGTGCCTTCTTTCGCAATGTTTTTCATAACGGTCAACACTTCTCCTACTAACTCTGGATCAAGCGCAGATGTCGGTTCATCAAACAAAATAATATCTGGATTTAAGGCAACTGCACGAGCTATACCAACACGCTGCTGTTGACCACCTGATAACTGACTTGGATAAGCATCATATTTTTCTGATAAACCTACTTTGTCGAGCGCTTTTTTGCCGATTTCAATAGCCTCAGCCTTTGCTATTTTCCGACCAATAACAAGCCCTTCTGTAACATTTTCTAAAGCTGTTTTATTAGTAAAGAGGTTGTAATTTTGGAATACAAAAGCGACACGTTGTCGAATAGCATGAACATCCTTCTTCTTTACGTTTTGAAAATCTACATCGATATTCCCAAACGTTGCATGCCCTTGATCAGCCTTTTCTAAAAAGTTAATGCAACGCAATAATGTCGTTTTACCGGAGCCACTCGGACCTAAAATAACAACTACATCACCTTTATCAATTGATAAGTCTACACCTTTTAAAATTTCATTGTTGCCAAATGATTTGTGAATATTTTTGATTTTTAACATGATAATCGCCCCTTAGGCATTTGCCATTTTGTATTTGCTCAAATGTTTCTCGTATCGCTTAAACAGGTATTCAACCGTACTACACAAAATTAAATACACGATGAAAATATCAAGATATGCTTCCACATAATTGTAGCCGACATTAGCAGCTACTTTGGCCTTCAGTGTAATTTCTGGCAATGACATTGCATAACCCAATGACGTCGCTTTTATTAAGTTCACTGTTGCTGTACAAATATTCGGCATAGCAACGACTAAAGCTTGTGGAATAATGATTCGTCGATATGCTTGAAATGTCGTTAAACCGACCGCGTGTGCTGCCTCAAGCTGGCCCTTCTCAATAGTACTTAAAGCCGAGCGGAATACCTCTATTAAAATAGCTGTTGTACTAAAAGCAAAGACAATAAACGCATACCAAATCGGATTGATTTTATATATATCGTAGGCAATATGATATTTTTCAAAAATCATTTTTAGAATTAGTGGAATGCTACTATAAATAATGAATATCTGAATAATAATTGGAGTACCTCGAACAAAGGATACATAAATTTTTGCTAGATGATGAATAATTGGAATTTTATTGATGCGTGTTAGTGCTAATAAAAATCCTAGTGGTAGGGCAACGAGCAACGCAACAACCGTTACAAGGAGTGCAATCGGTACGCCGGATAATGCCACAAAAAAGGTTTCAACTAAAAATTGATAGTTCATGATTACGCCTCCTTACGTCGTTTCTAACGTTCTTTTCCCCTTGCCGAAAAACTTTTCCAACATAGCAAAGAATTTTTCAATAACAATGGATAGTACCCAATAGACAATCGCAAGTGCAATATAAATTTCTAGTGCATGCGCATTGATATTACTAGCTATAATTAAATTCGCTTTCCCAACAATATCGATTAACCCGATTGTGTAAGCTAATGCACCCTCTTGTAATAACGCAATCATGCCATTCCCGAAGTTCGGCAATGCAATAACAAGTGCTTGGGGGAAAATAATACGACGATAGGCTTGAAATGGTGTTAACCCTACACTGACAGCCGCTTCATACTGCCCCTTGTTAATAGCTAAATAAGAAGATCTAATCACTTCTGACATGATTGCAGCAAACTGCAATGTGAATGTTACGACAACAAAGAACGCTGTATCTATCGCATGAAGATTTAAACCAACGTTTTCTGCTAATGCAGGTACCCCGTAATATACAAGGAATAATAGAACGATAGATGGCGTACAACGCATAACCGTTGTATACAAATTCGCTATTTTTTGTAACACTTTCTTTGAACTTAACTTTGCTGCAGCTAATAACAAGCCGAAAAATGTACCTAACACAATGGAAGAACCTGCAACTAAAAAGGTTACTTTTAAAAACGGCAATAATAAGGGAATAGCGTTCCAAATGTACGATGCATCAAAATATTTCTCCATTTCCTCACCAACTTTATAAAATGTCTTCACTAAAGGCTGCTACGAAACAACACCTTTGTTCTCCGTTTATTAAGAAAGACTGCTGAGTATGTTGACTCAGGCAGCCTTTAAAAAATTATCGATTTACGTTTTCTAACACTTCAAATAAATCACGGCCATAAAATTCTTTACTTAATTCACTTGTTTTCTTTTGCTCCTTAATTTGGGCAATAGCTTTATCGTAAGCATCCGCAAATTCTTGCTCTTTTTTGTTGAACAATGGCCATGTTTTAATCACTGCAAACTCGTTGTAAACAACTTCATCTTTTAAGTTATGATAAGCGCCATCATCAGCTAATACTTGCTGTTTGAATGGCCCTTCAATCATGACACCACCATCAACGCGACCTTCATTTACCCATTGCACCACATCGACAGTAAATGCATCACCAGCTTGTAATTTAACTTCGTTAGTTGGATTTGCTTTATTGTACTCATCAATAATTGTATACTGTGCATTGTTTGCAGCGATTGGCGCTAGCGAGTAGCCCTTTGTCGCAAAGTCAGCTAATGTTTTTATACCTTCATCTTCTTTGCGTAGCACTAAACCTGCACTACTTAACCCTAAAAACTCTTTAGGGAAAATAAACTTCTCTGTACGCTCCTGTGTAAAGAATGCATTTTTTACACCTACTTGGTACTTTCCTTGCTCTACACCGATTAGTAAATCATCGCTTGTAGTCCCTACGTATTCAAACTTATATTCTGGTAATAATTCATCTACTAGCTTCATTACTTCCACATCATAACCAGTTGGATTTCCCTTATCATCAATATAGCTAATTGGCTTAGAAGCTTGATCGTAAGCTACCTTTACAGTACGAACTTTAACCCCATCTTCAGTTTCATTTTTAGATGCTTCGCCAGAACTGCATCCTGCTAAAATAGCAAGAGAAGCCAACCCGACTGCTGCAAATTGTAATAATTTTTTCTTCTGTTTAAACATATGTCATTTCCCCTTAATCTCAAGTGATTTTAATATTAATGTTCCGTTAGTTTCTGCTGCTCAATAGCAGCTGTCGCTAATTTAATAATTGTCATATCATCCATTGGCGGGTTATGTAAACCTGCACGGACATTGCGATAATAGCGCTGTAATGGATTCGTAAGCTGCAAACTTTTTGCTCCAACTACACGCATCGCCTTATCTACAATATCTATCGCAATATTTGTCACGGTGTGCTTTGCAACCGCCATTTCATTCGTTAAAGTATCGCGTCTAGCTGGATCATCATAAGCTTCCGCTACTCCATATAGCACAAATCGTGCCTGATGAAGCTTCAATTCAATATCACCTAATAGCTGCTGCACATTAGGCAATGTACTAATCGGAGCATTTAAACTATTTGGTTGATGATGATTAGCAAAATGCAACGCATAGTCTCGGGCTGCCTGTGCAATCCCTAAGTAAGTTGCTGGAATATGTAAAATCCAGCCATTGATTTTGCCACCGCTTGGGTGATTCGGCAATTCTACTAATTGGTTTTTAGGGACAACGACATTCTCTAACACTAAATCATGACTGCTTGTGCCACGCATCGCAGACATTTCCCAGTTTTCTACAATCGATAGCCCTGTTACATCTTTATGAATGAGAAAGAAGCCTATTTGCCCTTTTTCTTCAATCCAAGAAGATGTCAAGAAATAATCTAGTACAGGTGATGCAGTCGTAAATATTTTACGGCCACTTAATAACCAGCCATTATCTGTTGATACAGCAGTTGTTCCAGGGCGACCACCTCGTGTCGGACTACCAGTTGCTAATTCACTGACAGCTCGATTTATGATGGCACCTTTTTGTACTTCCAAAGCAAACTCTTCGAGAATATCGTCTGCCCACAGTTTCTTATCATATATCTCACCAACAACGCCTAGAGTCCATCCTAGTGAAAGAGAGGCGTTCTCGTCGTAGCTAGCTAGTGTTTCTTGAACGAGGATCATATCGTAAACAGATAGTCCCTCTCCGCCATATTGTTTTGGTAATGTTAGTTTTGGATAGCCGATTTGCAGTAATAGCTTATGTGCCTCAAATGGGAAACGCGATTGCTCATCGACTTCTACAGCCTCTGATTTAATTGGTTCCGCAATTGAAGCAAGCTGCTCCAACCAGTATTGCTGGCGCTCAGTTTTAATAAATAACTCTTTCAAGAAAATCTCCTTCTTCCTAAATTATATAAAACATATATATTTACTAAGAATTAATGTTGTAAAAAAATCTCTACCTACATTAGTGGTGAGATCACTTTAGTACTGAATTTTCAGATTCATTGTCATTATGATACTTTCAACATGTTTAATTGTCAATGGTTAATCACAAGTTTTTTTGTAAGAATTATAGGGTTTTGTTTTCTCCTTATTTCAGCTCTTTATTTTGTGCACCAAGCTGTATTTAAAACATATGCTAACACTAAGAAAGAGGTGTATAAATGACCAAAAATACGAGTCCATCTCCAAATACTGTAAACATCACACATATAGCTCCTCAAATTATTCAAACGAAATTTGGAGATATAAACGGTGATGGCTTTTTCGATACAGTTTTTTTAATGGGTACTAAAACGCCGGAAAGTCCCCTATGGCAGAATCTAACACTAGTTGTTTTTTACGGACAAACAAGACAATTCCAACAAATTGGGCTGAAAGAAAACATTGGCTATAACCCTACGATTTTTCTAGGCGATTTTACAGGGGATCATATAGAAGATATTCTTATTATTTCTGATACTGGTGGCAGTGGTGGCATTATTAATGGTGAGATTTTTTCCTCGATAAACGGGAAATTGCTTTCGATATTTGATACGGAGTCATTTAATAATAAACTCACTTACTCGGTCAATTATTTAAATAACTACAAAGCATCCGTTCGTAGCACGAATCCTAAAAAGCAGTATATTCTCGATTTACAATATAAAGGAGCCGAATATTTAGCAGAAATTTATAATAAAGATGGTACATTGAAGCAACCGATTGAAGGCTGGGTTGACCCTATTAGCGGATTATATCCTATTGATTATGCTCGGGAAGGAACATATCAACTATTAGCCTATCAGGAAATTGCGGGCAGATATCATGCGGATGGTTTAGGATTTGTTGAAAACATTTTAAAATGGAATGGTCGAGAATTTGTAGTTGATCGACAATCCGTGTCCATATATGGCGAGGATTTAACATAAAGCGAGAATACCGATATAAACTAAAAAGTCCGCATACATTCCTGCGAACACAGCATAAAACATAAGCCCTGAGAGAAAATAAGGCTGTCCTACGCAATGTTCAACGGAAAGCAAGCGGATTTTTAATTTTGTAGGACGTAAAAAACGACCCTACATGTTATTTTTCAACTAAAGCGAAGTAATTATTTTCGTGGTCCGCGAAATTAAAAACTCTACCCATTGGCATCATTACTAAGTCGCCCACTTTAATTCCCTTCGTTTGGAAATCTTGGTACATCTCCGTTATATTATCGGCATAAAACATAATAGAAGGTGTTTCTAAATTTAATTCGGGCTGCATTTTAGCAATCATTTCTTTGTTGTGTAGTACAAATGATGTTTGCGCGTCTTTTGTAGGGGCAATTTCAATCCAGCGCATTTCCGCCTCTGTATTATCCGCTACTACTACAAAGCCAATTTTTTCTGTCCAAAACGCTACAGCTGCATCTTGGTCATTTACATACAACATTACTTGTCCAATTTGTTGAATCATGACAAAGCCCTCCCTTTTGAACAATAGTATACATCAAAACATAATTTTATATGTCCGTAGCAGTTATTATTTTTAGTGAAATTTTGAGATTTTCTTAATTATCTTAATAAAAGAAAAACTGATAAAGACTTAACTTTTATTTTTTTTTTGTTAAAATGAGCTAGTCATCTATTATTTACCTTCTTGGGAAATGTATAGAACAATAATATTATAGTGAGGATAACACAAGTGACAAAACTAAGTTTACGAAAAAAGCTCATTTTTTCATTCTTAGCAATACTTCTCATCCCAACATTAATCATTGGTATCATTTCATACCAAAGTGCGGAGAAGCAAATTTCTAAGGAACAGCAAGCAAGTGCTACCGAAAGTATTCGCATGCTTGATACGAATATTACAGGTACTATTAAACCGAAGATTGAGGACATTCAATATTTTACCAAGAAAATTAATCAATCTTATTTACAAGAAAGTAAAGTTCCAGAGCTTCGATCGCTATTACAAGAATATGTTAATATGCACCCAGAAGTTGAGCTCGTCTATCTCGGCACTAGTGAAGGTAAGATTATAGATGAGCCTGTACAACAATACCAAAGTAACTTTGATCCACGTACAAGACCTTGGTATACGCAAGCATTAAGTAATAAGGGGCAAATAGCCATTACAGCACCTTATATTTCACAAGCTTCAAGTGCCATGGTTATTACGATTACACAAGCTTTACCAGATGGTTCCGGTGTCATTGGTTTAGATCTCAATATATCTACACTAAGTGACATTACCAACGATATTCACATTGGAAAAACGGGCTTTGCCTCACTTTTAGATAACAACAAAACGTATATTTCCCAACATGATAAAGAAAGTGGTTCAGAAGCTACTGAAAGCTACATTTCAAAAATTTATGAGCAAGACAGTGGCACAATTGTTGAAAAGGATCGACAGCTACAATTTATCACCAATGAACTAACAGGCTGGAAGCTTGTTGGTACAATGTTTTCAGCTGAAGCAACAAAAGCCGCAGCTTCAACCTTTAATATCAACTTAATCATTATTGTTATTTCAATTATTGTCGGCGTTGTGTTTATGCTTCTGATGATCAAATCCATTGTGAATCCGATTAATCGACTAAAGCATAGTGCTATTAAAATTAGCGAAGGCGATTTAACGGAATTTATTGAAATACATTCTAAGGATGAAATTGGACAGCTTGGAGAGGCTTTCGTTTCAATGAAAGTTAATTTGAAAAAGCTTATTCGCAATGTTGATCAAAGCGTCCAACATGTACAAGCATCTGCACACGGATTATCTGCACATGCAGAACAAAATATTGCATCTTCAGAGCAAGTTGCACAGGCGATGCAACAAGTAGCAATTAGTGCAGAAAGTCAGACAACAGGTAGTGACCAAAATGCTATCTCTATTGAGGAAATTGCACAAGGCGTCGTTGAAGTGGCTGATAGCGCCATGCAAGTTACAGATCTTTCTAGCAACGCTATTGTGCAAGCAGAAGAAGGAGGTCAATCTGTTGAACGGACTGTCAACCAAATGAATTCAATTAATGAGTCGGTTGCGCAATCAGACAAAATGATTAAGTCGCTTTACGATCGTTCAAAAGAAATTGGTTCCATTTTAGAAATTATAAGTGCTATTTCAGACCAAACGAATTTACTGGCTTTAAACGCTGCAATTGAGGCTGCTAGAGCAGGTGAACATGGTAAAGGTTTTGCCGTAGTGGCCGATGAAGTAAGAAAACTAGCCGAGCAATCACATCAATCTGCAGAGCAAATTTCCTCGCTGATTACAGGTATTCAGCAAGATACTGCTAAGTCTGTTGAAACAATGGTGAAAGCATCTTCAGATGTACAAGAAGGTATACTGTTATCAGAAGACACAAGCAAAAAATTTGCTAGTATTACTGAAAGCTTACGTAATATTGCACCAAAAATGGAGGGTATCTCAGCTTCTGCGCAAGAAATTTCAGCGGTAGTGGAGGAAGTTTCAGCAACTGCTATTGAGTTAACTGACCATGCTAAGCTTAATGCAGCGGCTTCAGAGGAAGTTGCTGCTTCAACTGAACAAACACTATCCTCAATGCAGGAAATGACTGCATCTGCCAAAGCTTTACTCGATATGGCAGATGAATTACAAAGCTATGTAAACCGTTTTAAATATTAAAAAATGCACGATGAGCAAAGGTTTCTCTCTGCTCATCGTGCTTCTTTATATATTTATTTAGCTTTTTCTTCATGGCTAATCTGCCATTCAATACCAAACTTATCAGTAAGAGACCCGTAACATTTACTCCAAAAAGTTTCTTGTAGCTCCATTGTTACTTTGCCACCTTCTTTAAGTCCCTCAAATGCTTTTCGCAATTGGGCTTCATCATCAGACACAGCAGCTAATGTTACGTTGTTGCCAATTGTAAATGGTGAACCAGGGAAAGTATCTGAAAACATTACCGTGCTTCCCATAATCGATAAACGTGTATGCATAACGAGATTTTTTGCTTCTTCTGGTAATGGATAGCTTGGATCACTTGGTGAATCGCCAAATGTCATAATTTCAGCCTTGTCCGTATTAAAAACTTGCTCATAAAATGATACAGCCTCTCGACAATTCCCATTAAAAATTAAATACACCTCTACCGCCATTTCCACCACTCCTCTGAATTTTCTGAAACAACTATATTGTACTTAGATTACGAACGATAAGCTAGTCTTATCATGTGAAATCCTGTATAGGTTTACTATTTCAATTACATATTATACTTATAAAAAGGTTTGCGATTTTCTATATTTTAAACACTTTCTTGTCTCCTCCTACATATTTTTTATTTATTTTGTTAAAATCTTTGACTTTTACTTAAAAATCATGTAAATTACCAAATGGCGAACAATTTAAAACAAACATTTAAAAATATTCGTATTTTAGGAGTGTATATAATGGATAACGTATTTGACTATGAGGATATTCAACTAATTCCCGCAAAATGTATCGTAGAAAGTCGATCAGAATGTGATACATCTGTAACTTTAGGTGGACACAAATTTAAATTACCTGTAGTGCCTGCAAACATGCAGACTATTATTGATGAAAATATCGCAGCAAAGCTTGCTGAAAACGGTTACTTTTATATTATGCACCGCTTCAATCCCGAAACACGCATTAATTTCATTAAAGATATGCAAAATCGCAATTTAATCGCTTCGATTAGTGTTGGGGTAAAAGAAGAGGAATATGCATTTGTAGAAGAGTTAGCAACTGCTGGATTAGTTCCTGAATTTATTACAATTGATATTGCACATGGTCATTCAAACGCTGTCATTCGTATGATTCAACATATTAAAAAACATTTACCAAATAGCTTTGTTATTGCTGGTAATGTTGGGACGCCTGAGGCTGTGCGTGAACTTGAAAACGCGGGCGCAGATGCTACTAAAGTTGGGATTGGACCAGGGAAAGTTTGTATTACAAAAATTAAAACAGGCTTCGGCACAGGCGGTTGGCAGCTAGCAGCATTACGCTGGTGTGCAAAGGCTGCGACTAAACCAATTATTGCTGATGGTGGTATTCGCACAAATGGGGATATTGCTAAATCTGTTCGTTTCGGTGCTTCAATGGTTATGATTGGATCTTTATTTGCAGGTCACGAGGAATCACCAGGTGAAACAATCGAAATCGAAGGTAAATTAGTAAAAGAATACTTCGGCTCTGCTTCTGAATTCCAAAAAGGTGAGAAGAAAAATGTTGAAGGTAAAAAAATGTTTGTAGAACATAAAGGTAGCCTAAAAGATACTTTAATTGAAATGCAACAAGACCTTCAATCATCTATTTCGTATGCAGGTGGCACTAAGCTAGAAGCTATTCGAAATGTAGATTATGTAATTGTAAAGAATTCAATTTTCAACGGCGATAAAGTATATTAATATTTTAAAAACGGCTGTTTTCAAAGTCGCTCAAATAGACAAAATATCTCGTGCACTTTCGAGATATTTTGTTTTTTTATTTGTAGAGCACGCGATTATCTCTCGTTTATGCTAATAAAAAAAGACTATAGGCAAACTCAAATTGCTTTGAATTTGTCTATAGTCAGAAATAATTTTTACAGCTTGTTGATTACTGCATGTAAAGTTTCTTTTAATTCTGCATCATGATTAGCAAGCTCAACAAGGTTACCTAAGCGCTCACGTAATACAGGACGTTCAATGACTAATTTCTCGTCAAGTACCTTTACTAATAATTCAATAATAAGACGGTCACGAACATCTAACGCTTCTTCCAAACGCTCTGGTGTAATTTTTGCATCATTTTTTGCTGCATTTGCCATTTAAAAAAACCCCTTTTATTTTATATTCATGCACATCTATTTTAGCATACCGCCTAATTTTTTTAAAAACTTTCTTTTACAATACTATACAGTAATTTACAGTATTACGCATTCCATGTTTACGTTGTCATGTTATATTCTATAGTATTAATAAAATACACGAAATAGTAACAATTATTCTGTCAGTCACCATTCTCTTTATAATGTTTTTTTCATATTCTATAAAATAAATATTATTTTTAAATAAGAAAATGGAGGAATAACATGAACCAAAAGCATTATACATATACGCAACTCGTGAAAGCTGTGCCAAAAACTTTACAACTGTTTCTTAACGTATGCCTTGTATTGTTAGCTCTTATATTAGCCTTCCTGCTTATGAAAGAACTAATTGAATTTCTACACATATTATTAGCAGATGGTACTGGTGATTATAAACTTTTCCTCGCGAATATTCTAATTTTCTTTTTGTATTTTGAATTTATTACGATGATTATTAAGTACTTTAAAGAGGATTATCATTTCCCACTAAGATACTTTATTTATATTGGCATAACTGCCATGATTCGATTAATTATCGTTGAGCACGATCATCCTATTAACACTTTAATTTATTCCCTTATTATTTTAATTTTAATTATTAGCTATTTTATTATTAATATTACCCCATTAGAAAGACCTATTCGTTCATCGATTCTTTTTAAAAAGGAGTAATCTACTATATGCAGTGTACTTCTCTTTACGCTTAAAAGGCTGTCAAACACATTGGTTTTTCAAAAACAAAGAAAAGTTTGTGCAATGCCTGATATGCACTTGGAATTAAATGATTAGAGCCATTTCATCCATCCCCTAAAACATTTATAGAACGTTCATTGCTTAGGTTATGCTTAAAAACAGATATTAATCATTCTGTTCTACCCCTGGATAGGCACCAATCACAATATTTACATACTTTAAAATCTCATCTTCCTGTAGTAATTTCTTTACAATTCGCATTTACACCCTCCTAATGTCCAAAATAATTTAGGTTTAGGCCAATTGCTTTTACATTATTTCAAGCATCTATTAATAACATATATTACCACAAGACTTTTAATGCTGTATGATAACAATAAAGCACCATGAAATGATGAGCTTGCATCTCAAACCGAGAGCATCCATAAACAACAATGATTACTCTCTATAAATTAACCTACTGTGAAAAAGCAAACACAGTATAAAAGATGGCCCCAAAAGATTATGTATCAGTACGTTAGCTCTTGTACAGCTTCTAACAACGTTGTAAGAGCTATATACATTACCTGAGGAGGATGAAAAAGTTGGATCTGATTGATGCCTATATTTATGAAGTGACGAGAAGGATCGCTAAAAACAAGCGAAATGCTATTGAGCTTGAGCTAAAATCAACAATTGAGGATATGTTACCCGACAATTATTCAGAATTAGAGGTAAAAGAAGTGTTATTGAAGCTAGGGGACCCTGCAAAGCTTGCTGTGAACTATCAAGACGGCCCAAAATATTTAATTGGTCCTGAATTGTACAATACTTACATTCAGACAATTAAATTGATTATTCCCTGGGCAATTCTTATAACATTGATTGTTCACCTTGTTAGTAGTGTTTTTTCATTTCCAGAACAAGAAATATTTTTAACTACAATAATCAAAGCATTTACTACAACAATTGTCAGCGTTATTGGCGTAGTATTCCACGTACTTTTTTGGGTTACCATTACCTTTATTATAGCGGAGCGCTATAGTACCACTAAAATTCAAATTCCCTTTATCACGGGGAGCAATGAATGGACACCTGAAGATTTAAACAAAATTATAGTAAACTCTAAAAGCAACAACATACCACTAAGTGATATTATATTTAGCTTTTTAGGAATAGCCTTTTTTTCTTTCATTTATTTTAACGCTTCTCATCTTATCGGAATTTACTCATCTGATGACAGAATTGGTTTAAAATTTGTCATGCCAATTTTCAATCAAGATACCCTTTTGTCCTTTAAACCCATTATTTTATGTTGGATAATATTAAGTTTTGCCTTAACTCTATATAAATGGAAGATTCGGCAATGGACCATGCCAATTGCCATTACAAGTGCACTTCTTCATTGTATTGGTACCATTGTTTTTATTGCCATGGCGAACCAGCCTGATTTTATTCATAGTGCTGCTATTCCATATATGGCAGCTATTATGGAAACCACAGCTGCAAAGATTATGGTAACATTAGATCGTATACTATTCGTTTGTATTGCTATTACCATTCTAGCAAGTGCGTTTGATATTTATAGCGGCTTTAAGAAGGCTAAAATTAAATAAAGTTGAAACTTTATTAAAAAAATAGGTTAGTTAAACGGTTTTTTAGGGTATTAATGTAGTTGTTATTATTTCGCTTTTCATCGACGACTTTCACCTATGAAAAACATAGTCCCCTCTATAATAACGCAAACTTATTACCTAGTAAAATATGCCTTAATTTCATTAAAATACCGTTATTTTCTAATGTTTTGTATAATAATGATATTAAGAGTATTTTTAATACAATTTATAATCTGCATTTCATCAACATCCAAGCAGAATAAGGGGTAAAAACTATGACAATTCTTCTTGTAGATGACAATCAAGTCAATCTATTTGTAATTGAAAAAATTTTAAAAAATGCAGGTTATGAAAACTGTGTATCTCTTTCATCAGCTTATGAGCTTTTTGACTATCTTCAGTTAGATGCTAAAAATCCAGCGGGTAGTTCCGTAGAGTTAATACTATTAGATATTATGATGCCTGAGGTAGATGGTATTGAAGCTTGTAAACGAATTAAACAAAATGAAAAATTCAACGACATTCAAATTATTTTCGTTACAGCATTAGAAGATAAAAACAAACTCGCAGAAGCACTTGATATTGGAGGGGTCGATTATATTACAAAACCCATTAATAAGACGGAACTTCTTGCAAGAATTCGTGTTGCCCTACGATTGAAGGCGGAATTAGATTGGCATACAAAACAAGAAGCAAAAATTAAATATGAATTAGATTTGGCTACACATGTACAACGCAGTTTATTAAGTGCACCTTTACATGAGGATAATATTCAAATCGAGGTTTCCTACCTCCCATCCTCTAATTTAGCAGGCGACATGTATTATTGGTATAAAATAAACGATAACCGCTATGCCATCATTTTGCTTGATATGATGGGTCACGGTATTTCAGCTGCACTTGTTTGTATGTTTATCTCGTCCGTCCTAAGAGAAGCTGTTAAACAGCTCGTGGAACCCGAGTTGGTCATAAAGGAATTGAACCGTTATATGACGCTTTTACAGAATGCTAAGGAAGAAAATATTCATTACTTTACAGCTATTTACATAGTGATTGATACTGAACAAAAAACGATTGAATACGTAAACGCGGGTCACCCTTCTGGATATGCTCTTGTTGACGAAGAAACATTAGTTCCTTTAAATCAAGGAAGTTGTGCTGTCGGTTTCTTTGAAGAAATAAAGGTAGAAAAACAACTTATTAAATATGAAAAAGATATCCAAATTGTTTTATATACAGATGGTGTGTTAGAGGCGATGGGCCCATGTGAAATAGAGTCTGAAAAACATTTGCAAACGCTAACATCTAGTAAATGGAATTATACCCAATGTCTGATTGATAACTTGCTTCCTAAAGAAAAGCAAACAAACCAACCTGATGATATGTGTGTATTAATGATTCAAGCACAGGCAAAATGAATTAGACAGCGACAAAAACAAAAATCCGCATACACTTCTGCTACTAGCATGCATTAAAGCAATGTCTAAGCAAAAAGTATAGCGGATTTTTATAATTGCTATCGCTTATTAATCTAATTTTTGATAAATTTTCTCAACGCCTACGGTTTCTTTATATTTCGAAATAATTGCTTCACAGCGAAGTGTTTCCTTATCTCCTAAGCATAAAAAGCCATTTTGACTTAGGCTTTCATAAAATAAATGATGTACTTGGCTTTGTAATACAGGTGAAAAGTAAATTAATACATTTCGGCATATAATTACATGGAATTCATTAAACGATTGATCTGTCACTAAATTATGCTGTGCAAAAATAATGTTTTTCAATAGTTCAGGATGGAAATAGGCATATTGATAGTCTGTTTTATAGTATTCTGAAAAAGCATGGCTTCCGCCAGCAAGCATATAATTCGTTGTATATGCTTGCATTTTTTTGATTGAGAAAGCGCCCTTTTTTGCCTTCTCTAGCACATGCTCATTCATATCCGTTGCGTAAATGACCGCTCTATCTATTAGTCCCTCTTCCTGTAGTAAAATCGCCATTGAATATACTTCCTCACCTGTTGCACATCCTGCATGCCATATTCGGATCTCGGGGTACTGTTTTAAATAAGGAACGACTTCTTTACGGAAAGCTTTAAAAAAGCTAGGGTTTCGAAACATTTCCGTGACATTAATTGAAAAATCATTTAAAAGCTGCTCTAAAAAATCTTCTTCATGTATTACTTTTTCCAATACACGAGAAATCGTTGGAATATTATTAACCCTCATTCGATTGTATATTCTACGAGAAATAGAAGATTGATTATATTGTCGAAAATCAAAACCTGATAAACGATAGACTGCTTCGAGTAGTAACTCAATTTCCATATTCGAATGCTTATTCAATTGTTGCTTTAGCTCAAAATTCTGGAATTGATTATCCATACTTATTTTATCTCCCTTTAGAAACTAGCCATACGCGTAACACCGATACTAATTGATCTAAATTTAATGGCTTACTAATATAATCCGAAGCACCAGCTTCTAAAGATTTATCACGATCTGTTTTCATCGCTTTAGCAGTCAAAGCGATAATTGGCAAATCTGTAAGCTTCATTTTTGTTCGAATAATAGACATCGTCTCGTATCCATCCATATTCGGCATCATGATATCCATAAGAATAAGATCTATTTTGTTATTCGTCTCCATAATCTTTAAACATTCTAATCCATCTTTTGCAACGAGAATATTCATACCTCTATTTTCAAGTGCTGCTTTCAATGCATAAATATTTCGATAATCATCATCTACGATTAATATATTTTTCCCTTGGAACACTTCTACTTCGTGTAGAGAGACAATGTCGCTTTCATCCACTTTCTCCTGCATTTCAACTACCTCAGGAGCTTCAAGAGTAGCCACTACTTCAACAACAGCAGAATCAATAGTTGTCGCCTCATTTATGCCATTAGGTAAACTTGGAATAGTAAGAGAGAAGCTACTGCCCTTTCCTTCTTCACTTTGTAATGAAACCCAGCCACCAAGTAATTTTGAAAATTCTCTACAAATAGATAAACCTAACCCTGTTCCACCATATTTTCTTACAGTAGCACCATCTGCTTGCTGGAATGATTCAAAGATTAGCTGGTGTTTGTCCTTTGGAATACCTATTCCTGTGTCAGACACTGTAATTTCAAGCCATTCTGAGCTTACATCTTGCATATTAGTTGTTAACTGTTCAAGGTCAAGCTGTTTAATATCTACACGCACATAACCCTGTTCCGTAAATTTTAGTGCATTTGATAATAAATTTTTTAAAACTTGCTGGAATCTCTTCTCATCTGTATAGAAAATATCAGCAACATTTTCTGCCTTCACTATTTGCAACTCTAGATTTTTTTTCTTCGCTACAGGAGCAAAGATTTGCTCAATTTGTATCGGCATTTCACTCATGTTCACTTCATCGAAAATTATTTCAATTTTCCCAGCTTCAACTTTTGATATATCTAAAATATCATTAATTAATACGAGTAAGTCTTCACCAGATGAATGAATGACTCTTGCAAATTCCATCTCTTCTTCAGTTAAATTATTGTTGCCATTCTCCGATAACATTTCAGATAAAATTAAAATGCTATTTAACGGTGTTCGTAATTCATGAGACATATTAGCTAAAAATTGAGATTTATAATTAGAATGTAATACAAGTTGCTCAGAGCTGTCTTCCAATTCTTTTTTAGCTTTTTCTAATTCTTGTGTTTTAATTTCAGCATCTTTTGTTCTTTCCTCTAGCTGTTCATTAATCATTGTTAGTTCTTCTGTTTGCATTTGCAATTCTTCCGATTGCGTTTGTAGCTCTTCAGATTGAACTTGTAACTCTTCTGTCATAGCTCTAGATTCGTTTAGTAAACGTACAATTTCCATACGACCTAAAATACTATTAACCGTTAACCCAAATGTTTCAATTATTTGATTCACTAATTCTTTCTGTAGCGCTGTGTAGCTAGTCATTGTTGCTAATTCAACGACAGCTATTACATCATCCTCAAATATGATTGGGAAGATAAAAATGCTCTTCGGTGGCGCCTCACCTAAGCCTGTTCCTATTAAACGATAATCTTTCGAAATATCATCGTTAATGAAAACTCGTTTTTCCTGCGCACATTGGCCAATTAAACCTTGTCCAATTTTAAATTTTTCAATCCCAATATTATCTCCAGCATCTGCAAAGGCAGCTTTTTTTACAAAATAGACATCGCTATTATGCATTTCCCGAACATAAAAAGCACCGAATGAAGACCCTGTCTTGTGCGACATTTCTGAAAGGAAAGTTTCAGCCAATTTCGTAATAGCTGAAATCCCTTGATATTTAGTGACAATTTCAGCGATATTAGCTTGCAACCATTCTCTTCGCTCAAATGTATCTAACAACTCATTTGTAGCAACTGCAAGATCATTTATTTCGTCGTTTGTTTTGACATGAATTCTTGTTCGATAGTTACCCTTTGAAGCCGCCATTTCTTTAATTGTTTGTGTGACTTCTTTCATTGTTTTAACAATTGACCGCGAAATCCCACTAGCAATGGCGATTGAGATGAGAGATACGAGCACTAGAATACCAAACAAGCCTGATGTTAAATTACTATTTTTTTTGTCCAATAGCTTGGCCTTATTTTGTGTGAACACATTCTCATCTGAACGGAAAGCATCAAACTGATTTCGCATCGTTTCCATATCTTTACGACCAATGTCCACTTTGAAAAATTCATTTAATGCTTCCGTATTATTTTCTTTTTTAAATCTTATTGTCGGTTCGCCCGAAGTTGCAATCCAATGATCAATCGTCACTTTAATAGCATCTAACTTCTCTTGTTGGTTCCCCCTATCTTCTAACAACTGATACAATTCATTAAAATCGATCTTCCAATTTTCTTCGGCGTTATTGTACGGTTCTAAGTAGCTCGAATCACCGGTAATAATATAGCCTCGTTGGCTCGATTCCATATCTAAAATATATTTTTCAATACGATTGGTAAGTGTTTGAACTTGAGCATCATATTTAATAATGTGATTCCTTTCCTGTTGTAGGGAAGTAATTTGATTGTTTAATATAATCACTGATGCAAGTAAACAAAGAATAATAACTACATAGCCGAGGGTAATCTTTGTACGTATACCCATTTTTATCTTTTTATACATTTAATCCCCCTACCTTTTACTGTCCTATAGTTATATTAACAGTATAATGGTGGAATTGAAATTGACAGGTTGACTTTACTTTGTTCAACTCTAGTTAATTTCCCTTGAATACCTATAGCTAAAACCTCACAGAGCAGCGAATTCATCAAATCTCCTTATTTTAAAATTTTTCTACCGCGTTCAAATTCAGAATTGTTTCAGTGCCTGGCACTTATTTATTAATAAGCTTTATATAATTTCATATACATCTTATAATGAACGATTTTGAAATAAGGGGAGAAAAACTGTGGACATATTTGTAAGACCCGGTGATTCACTGTGGTATTTCAGCGAGTTATATAAGATACCTCTTCAACTAATTATAGACTCCAACCAAAACATCAACCCTCAACGACTTCAAGTTGGACAACGCGTTCAAATTCCTGGATTTGTTACAACTAGTTATTCAATCAAACAAGGAGACACTTTGTGGCAAATTGCTCAAAGTCAAAATGTACAGCTCAATGCCATTTTGCTTGCCAATCCCGATGTTCATCCAAATCGACTGTACATTGGCCAAACAATTCAAGTCCCCCAAAGGCTCACTTGGCGCATCGTAAACGGTAAACAAAATTACGACTACAACATTATGATAAATGATATTAAACAGCTACAAGCTGCCTATCCATTTCTTCAAAACGCCTCCATTGGCAACTCCGTTTTACAGCGGGAAATGCCTGAGATTCTTATTGGTAAAGGCTCAAAGCGAATTCATTATAACGGTTCTTTTCATGCCAATGAATGGATTACTACGCCGATCATCATGACATTTCTAAACGATTACCTACTCTCACTAACAAATCAAACGACTATTCGAGGGCTTTCCACATTGCCTCTTTACGAGCAAACAACACTTTCGATCGTACCGATGGTTAACCCTGATGGTGTTAATTTAGTACTCCATGGCCCACCAGATAATGAAGCATTAAAAAATAAGCTCATTACTTGGAACAATGATAGTACCGATTTTTCTGGATGGAAGGCGAATATCAATGGTGTCGATTTAAACGACCAATTCCCGGCAAAATGGGACCTAGAAAGTGCTCGCAACCCTCAGTCACCAGGACCGCGAGATTATGGAGGAGAAGCACCGTTGACTCAACCTGAAGCTATCGCCATGGCCGATTTAACGCGGAGAAGCAATTTTGCTTGGGTTTTAGCGTTTCATACACAAGGTAAAGTAATCTATTGGGGATTTGAAAATCTTGAGCCACCTGAATCACAAACGATGGTGGAGGAATTTAGCCGTGTTAGTGGTTATGAGCCTGTTAAATCAGCAAATAGCTATGCTGGCTATAAAGATTGGTTCATACAAGACTGGCGCAGACCAGGGTTCACTGTGGAGCTAGGTAGCGGTACGAACCCGCTCCCAATCAGTCAGTTTGATGACATTTACCAAGAAGCTTTAGGGATTTTTCTAGCAGGATTATATTTGTAACAATCCATACTTCTAAAAAGCCGATAATGCAGGATACTCATCCTGCATTATCGGTTTTTATATTTAAATTATGGAATAAAATTTTTTCTATAAAGTTCCAAATATTACTTTGACAGATAGAGTAATCTTTGTTAATATTACTCCATCAGATAGAGCAATAAAGGTTAAGTAGGTGACTTATGGTTCGAAGTGACATTATCCGCGGACATTTGGATTCAATTATTTTACGGCTAATTTTAGAGAAGGATCGTTATGGCTATGAAATTTCCCAAGAAATAAGCGTCCGTACAAATAATCGTTTTCAAATTAAAGAAGCAACTTTATACGCAGTATTTCAACGTTTAGAAAAAAAGGAAGTAATTGAAGCCTATTATGGTGATGTATCACATGGAGGCAAAAGGAAGTATTACCGCATCACCTCGTTAGGCAAAGCTTATTTAAGCGAGCTTGTTAAAGAGTGGACAGAAGTGAAGGAAATTATCGACTTATTTATGGAGGGCTTAGAATGAAAAAAATCAAACATCATATTGATGAGCTATTTAAAGACATGCCACGCAATAATGAAACAGAAATGGTGAAACAGGAAATCATCGAAAATCTTGAAGAAAAAGTATTTTATTTAATGGAGCAAGGAAAAGAAGAAGAGGATGCAATTAATAAAGCAATCGTTGAATTCGGAGATATTGACGATCTAAAAAAAGAATTAGGCGTAAAAGCGCCGCCAGAAAAGAAAAGTATGGCGAAGTTAAATTTAGAATTTTCCTTATGGGGAAGTGGCTTAATAACAGCTTTCTTTATTTTTATCAATCTATACTACACACCAAATACAATTTGGGCAATCTATCCGATTTTCGCCATACTATGGTGGCCGCTTTCAATGTATTTCGTATGGTCACGTAAGAAATGGAGTGAGTAAAATGAAGCATTACATTAGTTTTTCTGTTGTCGGTAGTTTGATGACTATGCTGTTTTTAGGAATTGTCAATTATTCAACAACGCCAAACACGATATGGTTTATTTACCCTTGCTTATTGTTGTTGCTATGGCCGATTACTTTATATTTCATGTCAAAAAAACTATACAAACAGTACGCTGTAATTTGCAGCGCTATGGTCATTGCTTTCCTTATCATTGAAAATCTTTTGTATTCACCGCAGCATTTATGGTTCATATACGCCATATATCCGATTGTCTGGTGGCCTATTCTTATGTTTTTAGAGGAAAAAGCTAAATCCATGAACATAGCACTTATTGGCTGCGCAAGTACAATCATTTATTATTCAATAACAAATTTCATCATGTCCCCCCCATATCCTTGGGCAATCTACCCTGCATTTTTAGTTATATGGTGGCCCTTATCTCTATATCACGCTAAGAAGAAAACATTTGTTGCCTTCTCGGTGTATGCTAGCATTCACATCAGTATCTTTTTTATTATCGTCAACATCGTTTCCTCCCCAAGCGTAATTTGGGCTATCTATCCAATCTTTTTAGTTCTTTGGTGGCCACTAAGTATGTATTTTTATGTTTATAAAAGAAGACTATATAAAAGCTCTACAATGTAAGGCATCGTGCAAGTGCTCACATAGTAGCCAGCCCTTATTTCAGTAAGGCAAAATACGTTTAAAGGGAATATACGTTATGTATAAAAAACAATTAGCCATTCTAAAAATTTTCGCCATGACCTTGCTCATGCTATTCACGACTGTTAACGGTGTTGTCTTTGCAACCGGTGATGTTACAGATAAAACTCTAGATATTGCTGCTATTAATGCGTTTATGGCAAAAGAAATCGATAGGCTGAACATTCCAGGTGTTTCACTTGCTATCGTTAAAGAAAATCATGTTGAATATTTGCAAGGGTATGGTGTCTCTAGCCCAGATGGCACAAATATGACACCACAAACACCTATTGTTATTGGATCAGTTAGTAAATCATTTACAGCTCTTGCCATTATGCAGCTTGTAGAACAAGGGAAAATTCATTTAGATGATTTAGTATACAATGTGCTACCAGGATTCCAACTTGCAGATAAAGAGCAATCTAAAAAAATAACCATTCAACACTTACTAAACCAAACGAGCGGTCTTTCTACATATGATGGTCAAGTAGCGATATCGCAAGGAGATAAAACATTAAAAGAACATGTACAAAGCTTAGCAAATATAAAATTGTCATCACCTGTTGGTAAACACTACGAATATTCGAATTTAAATTATAGCATTTTAGGTGCAATCATAGAGGAAGTTACAAATACCCCTTATAAAGCGTATATAGATGAATTTATATTTAAACCGCTTGAAATGAACAATAGCTATGCTGATCCAAAAGATGATATCAACAATACTATCTCACACGGCTATCAAACTGTATTCGGCATGAAGGTACCAACAGAGCAATTAATCCATGATGGCACCGTTCCTTCTGGTTACATTATTTCTAGCGCAGAAGATATGGCTAATTACATGATGGCACAATTGAATGAAGGAAAATTTAATGGAAAAAGCATTTTGTCAGCAAACGCAATGCATACTCTGCACCAACCATCCTCGTTCATTTCGCATAATACTTATTATGCCATGGGCTGGGAAGTAAATAATGACGTCATCTCCCATAATGGATGGACAGAAAATACTTATGCAAAAGTGTTGTTAGATAGGCAATACGGTATTAGTCTTCAAATCAATGCTATGGATTATTTTAATTTAAATGAATATGATGCCATAGTTAGTGGCCTTAACAAACTTGTCCATCATGAACAACCTACTATATCTAATAGTAACCCTTTTATGAAATATATAATATTTGATTTGATATTCGTAATAATCATTCTGCTAATTGCTCGCACGGTCTATAAAAATTTCAAACGTAACAAACAGAAAATATCAACCTTCCGTACAGTCCTTAATTGGTTGTCACTAATTATATTTAATATTCTACTCCCTTTATTTATTTTAATTGGATTCCCCAAATTATTCGGGCCACTTTCTACGGTAACAATATTTGCTCCAGGCATTGGACATTTGTTATTTCTAATACCTATAATGCTTTTAATGGTGGATGTCCTTATAGTAGGAAAACTATTGTTAAAAAAGCCTAACGTAAGTGCAAAAACCTCACTTTGAATTTGAGAGTTATTCACTTAACATGAATCCTATACTTGCTATATAATTTAATTAGTAAATATTTTAATAGGCTGTGATCAAATGTTAAATAATAACCCAATGCAAAACGTAGAAGTGATAATGCGAGAAATGCTTGAAATACAACAAAAATCGATGATGTTTGTTAATCTGCTATCAGAAGGTGAATCATTATCACAAAACCAACTAATTCTACTTCTACAGCTAAAAATTAATGGTGGTATGAAAGCAACTGAAATTGCGGATTTCTTTAGCGTAACCCCTGGTGCTGTTACGTCCATGTGCGATAAACTAGAAAAATTAAATTTATTACAACGAGTGAGAGAAAATGAAGATCGACGCGTCGTAAACATGATATTAACAAATGATGGAGAGACAAAAGTACATGAAATATTTTTGAAGTTTCCACAAGAAAAACTAGCCGAGATAGCAAAAGTGTTAATTGAAGTGAATAAATTAATGCAAAAAATTTTTTAGGATTTCAATAAATTTGAAATCCTTTTTTTATTGCCTTCGTTATTTACATGCACAAGAGGCTAGGCAATTTTTGTTCTTGACAAAGTAAAGTGACATATACTTTAATTAATATATGTTTTAATAATTAAAATATATATAAACTAAATTAAAGAGGTGATTACTATGTCAAATGAAGGGATACAGAGGCAACGTAGTATTACGCTTACGAGTGGCACTATTAATGATTTAGCACCTGACTGTGAACAATTAAAGATTCGCGGTGCTGTCACTTTACTTCAAGACGTTCGCTTAAAAACAATCTCCACCCATGGTCATAGCTCGTTCCATTCATGTGTTATGGCGCATGTTTTAAAAAATACAGGGTCTTGTATTATAAAGGATTATTGTGAAATTTCGGAAGTGACGACTGCGGGGAATTTAAAGATACGCAATGGACAAATAGCGACTATTAATAGCTCAGGGAAATTAACAATTGAGCAAAATTTACAAGCACAACAGTTTCACGCGATTGGCTTTGTTAAGGCACAAGAAATACATGCAGCACATTTCCACTTAAAATTATCAGGAGCAAGTGAGATTGATCGGCTAATTGCCGAAGATATAACGATAGAGAAGGATAAATTATCGATTTCAATTGTTAGAAAAAAACTTCAGTGTAAATCGATAACAGGAAAACATTTGCATCTTTCCTATACAAATGCGGAGGTCGTTGAAGGAGATGTTGTTGTAGTGGGCAGTCATTGTACAATACAAACGCTTTATTACACAAAATGCTATACTATTTCTCCCAATGCGAAAGTGCAACAAATTATACAGAGGGTGCAACTATGAATATGATACGTGGATTTTTTTGCTCGTTAGCACTAGTTGTCCTAACCGTCCTATATGTGGGGCTTGTTGTAAGTGCCTTAATAACAATACTTGCTGGTATTTTACGAACTGTAGGCATTGACCAAATTAAAATGAGTATTTGGCAAGGCGAAGATCTCCCGATCGTTTTCAGTATACCTTTAGCACTTGTTGTTTCTGGCATACTGTTCTATTGTTCACTTTATGTAAAACGTTCCATTACATTTTGTTTTTCGAAGCTAAAAATCTAGAACTATGCATGTTAAAGAGGTTCAAATCGTCCTTACTTTTGCTCGAACCTCTTCTTCCGCTATACTCACACTTTTAAATACTAATTATTACTTTCTTTAATTTGCAGTGCTTGCTTATTTGTTGCTATATAGATAGACATAAAGAGTGCAAACACAAGACCGACTGCACCAAAAATGACTGCTACGAGCTGTAGTGAAAACCAGTCTGCCAATATACCTAAACTAAACGTAAGTACAATTTGTATAACACTTTGAACAAGGCTAACAGAACTACCGAATCGTCCCATTAAATTTGGCGGAATATTTTTTTGATAGATAGTATCGTATCCAGTATTGCTGAATGCCATAAAAATTCCTAACGTGATAAAACAACACGTAGCAAACCAAATATTGCTTGATGCATAAAAGGCGGTATAGGAAACCATCGTACACGTAAGTCCAACCCCTACATAGGTAGCAATTGAAAATTTATGTACTAAAATCATTGCCAATAAACCACCAACAATAGCCCCAACGCCAGCAATACTTACTAGCACACCGTAAAGACTATCCGAAGCAGATAAAACTTTCTTTATAAAAGTCATTTCTTGTGAATCTAATGCAAAAGCAACCATTAGTGCAATTTGATAGGACATAAAAAATTTCAAGAAATTCCGTTGCTGCTTTATAAAAGTCCAAACCACTTTAAAATCATTTATTATTACACTCATTGTAAGCACTACACGCTTCTCTTCTACTTGCTCTTCTATATTCGGTAAACGCGAAATGACCCACGCACAAACGAAAAATGTCACGCTATTAATCCATATGGCGATACTTATATTAAAAACAGCAATAAGGACACCTGCGATGGCAGGACCTAACATAAAAGAACCTGAATTTAATGTGCCTAATAATGCGTTAAAACGTTGCTTATCTTCATCGCGTACGTATTTCGCAATATAATATGTACTACTTGGCCCGAAAAAACTACTCGCTATATTCGCTAAAAATAACAAGCTATAGATGAGCCAGATAGACGTTATAAATGGCATAAGGAAAACAATAATTCCACGTATAACATCCATTGCGATCATTATCTTTCTTTTGTTCGACCGATCAATAATTGAGCCTGCCACAAAATTGGTCAGTATACGTGCAATCGGACCAACTATAAAGATACCCGCAACTGCTGTCGCAGAATAAGTTAAATGCCAAACCATTAAATTTAAAGCGACAAGGTAAATCCAATTGCCAAGATATGAAAAGCCGAATCCCCCTAATAACATCCCATATTTTCGAATCATCGCCATAGCAATCCCTCCTTTTTAATATTTTACCATTTCCTTCTAGCTTAATATTAAGTAAATTAAATTGCACTTTTTTATTTATCCTTGCAAAACTGCTGCCTTACACACGTGAAATTCATTACAAGATTATATCTAAGAGTTTCATGAAATCATTCTATGTTGCTTTTCATTCACTTTTCTTACTATAAAACTATACAAGAAAGGTGGTGCTTCAATCGTGGGCGAACAGCTTTTATTCAGTACAGTTTTTATTGCAGGGATACTATCCTTCCTTTCCCCCTGCATAGTCCCATTACTACCTGTTTACTTTTCAGTACTTTCAACCAATGAGCGTGGTATCGCTATACAACACAGCTGGGCTTTAGGTAAATGGCAAGTGAACCCACATTTAATTTTCAAGACGCTTCTTTTTGTTTTTGGTCTCTCTACAAGCTTTGTCATCTTAGGATTTGGCGCCGGTTTTCTTGGTGCGTTTATTAATAAAGACTGGTTTATCGCCGTATGCGGTGTAGTAGTCGTGTTGCTCGGCCTACATCAAATAGGTCTTTTGAAGTTAGCAGTGCTCCATAAAGAAACAAAAGTACAACTGAAAAGAAGCGATAAACGTGATTTACTTGGTACCTATTTATTGGGTCTTACGTTTAGTATGGGCTGGACGCCTTGTATCGGGCCTATTTTAGGGGCGGTATTAGGAATATCAGCTAGCGAGGGACAGGCCACTTATGGGGCACTTATGATGTTTTTTTATGCGCTCGGGCTATTAATCCCCTTTTTACTTCTTGCTATTTTCTCTGATTTACTATTACAACATGTTAAAAAAATGAATAAGCATATAGGGAAAATTAAAATTGCCGGTGGGATTATCATTATTTTTATGGGAATTGTCTTAATGACAAATAATTTAAATCTGTTACTTACGCTCATTCCACAATAAGAAAGGAGACTTAACATGTACAATTTTAAACTGCTCCTTGTCATGTTAGCAGCAGTGTTTCTTTTAGGGGCATGCACGGGGGATTCGACATCCTCAACGAAAGCAGCAGCTAAAAATGAAGGGACTATCGCTCCAAACTTCGAATTAGTTGATACGAAGGGCGATACCTACAATCTTGCTGACTATAAAGGCAAAAAAGTGTATGTGAAATTTTGGGCCTCTTGGTGCTCCATTTGCTTAGCAGGCTTAGAAGAATTAAATACACTAGCTGGGGAAGAGCAGGATTTTGTTGTCTTAAGCATCGTATCACCCAATTTCAATAATGAAAAAAAGAGTGATGCATTTATTAAATGGTTTAACGGTGTTGAAGGAACATCCAATATTAAAGTGCTATTAGATGAAGATGGTGCAATTGCGAAACAATACAATATACGAGCCTATCCAACATCGTCCTATATCGGCTCAGATGGTCAACTCATTCAAACACTGCCTGGCCATGTAAGTAATCCACAAATTATTGAGAAATTTAAAAGTATCCAATAATAAAGGGAGGTACATCTAATGAATATAAAACTATTTGGTGTATTGTTTAGTGTTTTATTATTTTTATCAGCTTGCTCAGTCGATACTTCTTTGTTAACTAGTAGTGTAAGTACAGCCCAAGCAGAATCTAAGTATCCACCCAACCCAAACGTCAACTTAAATTTTGATACAAATAATTTAAAAGATATTTGGCTTGCAGGTGGTTGTTTCTGGGGTGTAGAAGCATATATGGCACGTGTTTACGGTGTTTATGATGCAGAGTCAGGTTACGCCAATGGAAATACAGAAAATCCAACTTATGAAGATGTTATTTGGAGAAATACAGGGCATGCGGAAACGGTTCATGTTCGTTATGATCCCGAACGAGTTAATTTAGAAAAGCTATTAACACATTTCTTCCAAATTATTGACCCTACCTTATTAAATCAGCAAGGAAATGACCGTGGCACACAATATCGTACGGGGATTTACTATACAGATGAAGCAGATAAACGAATCATTGATCAGGTAGTGGCGAAAGAACAAGAACGCTACGATGACCCGATTGTTACTGAAGTGGAACCACTTAAAAACTTTACACTTGCAGAAGAATACCACCAAGATTATCTTGAAAAAAATCCAAATGGCTATTGTCATGTAGAGTTTGATTCATTGAAAAATCAAGAAATGCCATCCCTTATTGACCCAGCTTTATATCCAAAGCCAAGTGATGAGGAAATTAAAAAAATGTTAACAAAAGAGCAATATCGAGTAACACAAGGGAATGGTACAGAAATGGCTTACTCAAATGAATACTGGGACAACTATGATCCTGGTATTTACGTTGATATTGTAACAGGTGAGCCACTATTTTCATCTGCTGACAAATATGATTCTAGATGTGGTTGGCCAAGCTTTACTAAGCCGATTGATCCAGCCGTGGTGCTTGAGTTTAAAGATACGAGTTTTAATATGATTAGAACCGAAGTGAGAAGCCGTACGGGTGATAGTCACTTAGGACATGTGTTTAACGATGGACCTATCGATCGTGGTGGTTTGCGTTACTGTATAAATAGTGCTGCGATTAAATTTATTCCACAAGCTGAAATGGAATCAGCTGGTTATGGTTACTTAATACCGCTAACTAAATAATAGTACGCTCCTGAAATCAGTGCCAGTCACCAAAACAATTTGGAATCCTCCTAGCACTGTAAGTAGTCATATTTATTACTAGCTAAGTAAAAATCCACGAAGACCCCTGTGGGAGCGCACGCATCATAAGCCGCAACACGCGGCGCATTAGCGTCGGTTGCGGCTTACCTTGTGCCCACCGGAAGTGTAGTGGATTTTTACAATTTAGAATATCATTTTGCATACGTGGAGCTACTGATAGGACAGCCCTTTATGTATTTTCTCAAAGAGGTGATGTGATGTACAAATTATTAGTGGTCGATGATGAAGCAATCATCATAAAAGGAATTCGCTCATTTGTTAACTTTGAGGAGCTTTCCATTTCTGAAGTATTTGAAGCATCAAATGGAGAGACCGCACTTGAAAGCTTTAAAAACCATAGTCCTGACCTCGTTTTAGCTGACATCAATATGCCGAAAATGAACGGCCTCGATTTTGCCATTACAGCAAAAACAATTAAACCTAATGTAAAAATTGCTATTATTACAGGCTATGACTATTTTGATTATGCCGTAACTGCATTAAAGGCAGGCATTGATGATTACGTCTTAAAACCCGTTTCTAAAAATGATATTCAAGAAACGTTAAAAAATCTGATAGCAAAAATTCAAGCAACACAAAGTCAGCATGAGCTATCTCGGCTTGTGGAAGGCATTTTGAGTGAAACAAACATAAATAATGACACAGGCTATAAAGCGAGAATACAAAAAGAAATAGACCGTAACATTGCAAATGTCGATTTTTCTTTAAGCTATTTAGCAAAACAAATGGCACTCAGTAATTCCTATTTAAGTAGCTTGTTTAAGAGCCTATACGGTAAAAACTTTCAAGATTATATGCTATCCATCCGCTTAGATAGAGCGAAAATTTTTTTGCTCAGCACAGATATGAAAGTGTACGAAATTGCAGCTGCTGTAGGCTTTGATGATCCCAATTATTTCAGCGCTACATTCAAACGAAAATTTGATATTTCTCCCAATCAATTTAGAGAAAAAATGAGAGAATAGCGATGAAGAAATCAAATATATTGAATACTTTACGCATGCAAATTGCCCTTCATTATTTAAAAGCGAGTGGTCTTATTTTATTATTAATGTGCGTTATTTTGTATTACAGTATTGCTTCTGTTGTGTTAAGTGAAGCAACCTCTAGCACAAAAACGGCAGTTGAAAAAAGCGGTATGTATATTGATCTCTATATCGATCGTCTCAAAGCCGTATCAGGTTTGCTCGCTGAAAACGCCCAGCTCGTAACCTATTTTTCGAGTGCAGAGCGAGACCCTACTATTAAGCATAGTTTACTGTCTATGATTGAAACAACGATGGCAACGGATCGATTCATTCAATCGGTTGTAATTGTTAGTAAAGACGGACAAGTACTGTCTAATGAAAAGGGATTAATTATGAGTATGTCGAGCAATATGATGAAGGAACAATGGTATGTGGCAGCTGTTAATAATGGCAGCAAGCCTGTACTGACATCTGCTCGCATGCAGCACTTTTCAATGGATAAAGATAACTGGGTAATCTCAATTAGCCGCGAAATAAAAAATGCCGAAGGTCAAAATATTGGTGTATTGCTTATCGATATCCAATATAAAGTTATCGAAGACTTTTTAGCTAACTTGGATTTAGGAAAGGATGGCTTTTCTTTCATTATAAATGACAACGGAGAAGTCGTTTATCATAAGGATACCGCGTATTTCGAAAATTACTTAAAACAACAACAATTACAGCAAATTATCGCCAATCAAGCGGGTTATGATAAAGAAAAAAATACGTTAACGCACACCTATAAGCTAAATAATGCCGACTGGACATTTGTTGGAGTCTCCTCACAAGACGGACTTTTAATGATAAAAAGGCAACTGCTCGAAATCTTTTTATTAGTAGGCATGACTCTTTTTATTATAGCTGCGGTAAGTGTTGCTTTATTTGCTGGACGAATTACGGTACCATTCCAACGTTTAGAAAAAGCGATGCAAAATATCGAACATGGCTTAAAAGAAATACCTATTGATGAAAAAGGATGCTTTGAGGCACAAAGTTTAGCAAAATATTTCAATCGTATGATTGGGCAAATTGAAAAACTAATGCAGGAAATTACTGAAAAGGAAAAACACTTAAGAGCAACTGAAATTAGTGCGCTCCACAGTCAAATTAATCCTCATTTCTTATACAATACATTAGATACAATTGTATGGATGGCGGAGTTTAATGACAGTGAGAAAGTAATTGAAATAACAAAAGCACTTGCTCAATTTTTCCGCTTATCGCTTAGTGGGGGAAATGAAATGACAACTGTAGAAAATGAATTAGATCATGTTCGTCAATATTTGTTTATTCAAAAAGAACGTTACGGTGATAAATTAAATTACAAGATTGTCTGCAATCAATCGATACGAAACGTACGAATGCCAAAAATCCTTCTACAACCAATTGTTGAAAATGCTTTATATCACGGTATTCGAAGTGTCCCTCGCAATGGTCATATTCATATTAGTGCAATAGCTAGTGGAGATGATGTGGAGCTTATTGTTCGAGACAATGGACAGGGCTTTGACGTCAAACAACTAAATAGAGAATCTACAGAGAAGCGAACAAAGCTTGGTGGCGTTGGCATTAAAAATGTAGATCAACGCATTAAATTATACTACGGCCCTAACTATGGAATTACAATCAATTCAAGCTTAACAATTGGGACGACTGTCACAATTAAAATTCCACAAGAAATGAATTAAAGAAAAACATTATAGATGAATCATTTATTTCTACAATAAAAGACCGAATTGTTATTAATAGGCATCAACAAGTCATGCTTGATGCCTATTATCAGTCGACGACTCCTACAGGAAATTTCAAGCAGCAGTTATCTTTATTTATATTAAATAAAAAAGAACTAAGGCTTACACCTTAGTCCTTAACTCAATGAATTGAATAGTTGTCAAATAAAAACTAGTGCCATGCAGTCCGCTCACTTACCGGTTGCTGGGTATTTTTTTGCCCTTGCGCTTCGGTAAAGTTACTTGCTTGAGCTGAAGCTGCATCAAAATCGAAATCAGAGCCAAACTCCTCTTTATAGAGCTTTTTGCCATTTTGATTTACTTCTCGTTTTTTCGCACTATGCTTGTCCCTAACTTTTGCATTGTTACAATTTGTGTTTATATTTGACATAGCCATCCCCCATTGATTTTATTGAAAAGTAATAAAACAGATAATCTGTTCAACTGCTTTTCATTTTAAAGTTTGGCCAAGCTAATGCGTTTTTATTTATAAAAAGATTTCATATAAGCTGAAACGTTTTTAAAACATGTTAGCTAAATAAGATTGCAAAGATTTAGGTAACATTTGAAAGAATAGTCCCTCATATTTAATATCGAGCAGACCCGCAATAATTATGATAATAACGATGAATGCTAAAAAGGGTTTCTTATTTTTAGAAATCCAATTCAAAAGGCTCCCCTCCTTAGAAAAATTACGTTTAAAGTCCAAGTTAAGTATATAGTGATTTGTGAAAAAAATATATTATTCCTTTTTAATAAAAAATTAAGCGAAACAAACCCTTGTCACCCATAAATGACTTGTGACATAGATTAAAATGACATGTATTAAAAGATGGTGAATTTCGTATTTGTAGACGGAAAACAGTTGATTAAACTTTTTTTAAGAGAGGAATGACTATGGTCAATTTTAATTTTTTTCAGGGTACCGTTACACAGATAAATGATTTTGCAGTCGGGCAAAATGGGGAAAGTGAAGGATGTTATACGTTAATGACGGTAGAAAATGGTGCAGGCGGCATTGTTAATTTTGTTATTTCACCTTCTACTTATTTTGTAAATCACGAAGTTGTAAGCCGTGGTGATCGCATTGTTGGCTATTATGATGCGAATGCACCTGTACCTTTAATCTACCCTCCTCAATATCAAGCACTTATTATTGTTAAAGAAAACAGCTATCAAAATGTAAAAGTAGACTTTTTTAATTCTCAATTGTTGAGTAGTGATGGTCAATTACAATTAAATCTTGCACCATACACGCCTATTTTGCTTAGAAATGGGCAGCCTTTTTCAAAAAGTCCTGCAAATCGCACTCTCATTGTTGTTTATGGACCTACTACAAGAAGCATTCCCGCACAAACTACGCCTCATGAAGTAATTGTTTGGTGTTAATCCCCCTACCAACCTATATCGTAAAAAATATTCAAAATTGTTTGAGTGCCTGGCACAAAATCCACTGCGCTGCCTATGAGCACAGTGGATTTTAGCTATTTTAAACAGTTTGAAGTTTATACTTTTTCACTTCAGGAGGAATCGGACATACATATTCCTCACCATTTCGTTGTTCAATTAATTCTAGCTTCGCTTTTTCCAGAACTTCAGGGTTTTGTAGCACTGCAATAGCAGTTGCCGCCATCACTTTACCAGCATGTAGCATACCTTTATGTGCAATTGAAGTTTTTCCTGTTGAAACGACCTGCCAAGTATGAAGAGGTGTTCCAATTGGTTCACATGCTACCATGCATTGTACGGTTGGGACAACCCAGCTCACATCGCCAACATCGCTCGTACCTGGCAATATTCCGTTTGATGGGATAAATGGATCGATAACATGCGCTAAATCTTTGCCTTCTAGTTCTTTATTAGCCTTAATATCTTCTTTTTTATCGGCCTCAGATAAAGTTGCACGAATGTCCTTCGCGAATTGTTGTTCCTTTTCATCATATTGTGGGACACCTAAAGCAACAAAGTTATCATGCATGACTTTCTCTAATGTGTTATTCGGCAATATATCGGAAGCAGCGGAAGCAAAATCAATTTCCACTTGTGTACCAGTCATAAGAGCCGCTCCTCTTGCAACGTCACAGATGCGTTGATAATTTTCTTCTGCTTGAGCTACACGTGGTGCGCGAATAAAATACAATACATCCGCCTTTTCTTGTACAACATTTGGTGAAACACCACCTGTATTTGTTACAGCGTAATGCACCCTTGCTTCAGGAATAATATGTTCTCGTAAATAGTTAACGCCGACATTCATTAGTTCAACTGCATCGAGTGCACTTCTACCAAGATGAGGCGTGCTAGCAGCATGAGAGCTTTTTCCTTTAAATCTAAATGAAACTTCATAACAGGCAAGAGATGACATGGACCAAACTGAATTTCGAGACCAAGGATGCCAGCATACTGCAAAGTCTACATCATCAAATAGCCCCTCTCTTACCATAAAGGTTTTACCACTACCGATTTCCTCACCAGGGCATCCATAGTAACGAACAGTACCTTCAAGATTGTTTTCTTGTAAATATGAACGGATTGCGATGGCAGCAGCTAATGCTCCTGTACCAAGTAAATTATGGCCACAGCCATGTCCGTTGCCATTCGTTACTTCTGGGTTATATTGAATATCTCCACCAACCTGACTTAATCCAGTTAGTGCATCGAATTCACCTAAAACAGCAATAATCGGCTTTCCTGTCCCATAACTACCAATAAAGGCAGTATCAATATTGCCTACTCCCTTTTCTACAGTAAAGCCTTCTTCTTCTAAAGTGTTGCATAATAATTCTGCTGATTGGAACTCTTCAAATCCTGTTTCTGCATAACCCCAAATTTGATCACTTACAGAAATTAATTTTTGTCGTTTTTCTTCAATAACCTTTGATAATGTATTACGATAATCCATTTCATTCACCCCGTTAGAATAATATTTTTGCTAAAAAATTATTTAAGCCAAAATCCTAGCAAATGCAATAAACTTTCCTATTAAATTCGCCATCTCACCTCAGTAAAATGGCGAATATAGAAAAGAGTCAATGCTACATACCGATCTATCTTTGCTTTTAAAACGGTCCATAATTAATTGCCTGGGCAATAATTAAAAAGATCACAACTATGACAATTTGAATAGCAACATAAGGGAATACCCATTTAGCCCATTTTGAATAAGGAATGCCCATCATACCTAGAGCTGCTAACAATAAGCCACCAGTCGGAATAATTAAACTCGAGACACCGCCACCCATTACAGTAGCAAACGCAGCTGTTTGTCTTGTTACTCCCACTAGGTCTGCTAATGGTGCCATAATTGGCATGACTAATGATGCATGTCCACTTCCAGACGGCACTAAGAAATGAATAAAGAAATTGACAACTGCCATCCCTACCGCTGTTACACTTGGTGAAAGGCCATTCAGTAAATTAGAAGTAATATGTAATATCGTATCTAATAAGTTGCCTGACGTAAGTACAACAAGAATTGTATTAGCAATCCCAATAATCATCGCACCTGAAATCATTTCAGAACATCCTTTTAAAAATGCATCCGTCATCTCATTGCCAGAAAGTCTTCCGATAAGACCCATAATAATTGCACCTAATAAGAAAATCCCTACAATTTCACTAATGTACCAGCCAAGACTAATAACGCCATAAATCAACGCGATAAAGCAGCCTAAAAACACTAAAAGAGAAAGTGCATGTCTTTTACTTAACTTAAAATTGTCATCAAACGTAATTCTTTCATTCGGGTTAAACTTCCCGTATTCAGCTAGTTCAGGATTTTTCTCGATTTTATTTACGTGTCTTAAAATAAAGGCAACCGATAAAATGTAGAAGATTACGTAAATAGCGATACGTAAGCCCATACCCGAGTACATTGGAAGCTCAGCAACTGTTTGAGCAACACCAATTGTAAAAGGATTCGTAATACCTGCAGTAAATCCAGCACCTATCATGCCGAGAAATACTATTGCGACACCTGTTAGCGCATCAAAGCCTAAGGCAATGGTCATTGGAGCAACTATTGTAATATAAACTAACGAGTCTTCAGCCGCTCCAATAAGGGTACCGAGTAATGAGAACAGAAGTACCATCACTGGAATAATTAATTTTTTTCTTTTACCAAACTTTTGTGCAGTAAATCGAATTAACGCATCAATAGATCCTGTAGCTTGCATAATTCCAAGAGCACCACCAATTAGTAGAACAAATAATATAATTGGTGCACCTTTGACCATCCCTTGGTGAAATGCATTAAACATGTCTAGCAAACCTACAGGCGTATTTGTAATGTATTCAAATTTCGTAGGGTCAATAATCGTTCTACCATTTTCCTCATATCTAGCGTATTGACCAGCAGGTATAACATAGGTTAAAAGTGTAAGAACAACAATGATTAAAAACATTAGAACATAAGCATTTAAGCCGCCCTTTTTCTTCTTCCTCTTTTCAGTACCTTCTTCTATCTTTATTGGTTTGGCAGTACTCAAACATAACACCCCTTTGTGATTTGTGTAAAAAGCAATCTGTCATACTATGAATTAACTCAAAAAACAGTCGAGTTTTAATCATCCTCTCGGTAAAAAAATAAGATTAGAAAAATTTAGAAAATACCCAATATTGCTAACGCTTTCATAGGTTTCATTTTATAATGCATTACAGGTCATTGATATTCTAATAGTGAATATTCAATATTACTATTTTAAATATTTAGGGTTATAATTATATTTCAAAAATTAAATCAGCATTATATAATCATTTTTATTTACTTTATAGCTTCAGAAATTAACAGGAAAGGTTGTTATGTAATTGGAAATTAGACACCTTCAGACTTTTCAAATCGTAGCAGAAGAAAAAAGACTAATTCAAGCAGCAATGCGCCTTAATTATTCACAACCTACTGTTACAAAGCATCTACAGCACTTAGAAGATGAGATTGGCTTACCTCTCTTTGAAAAAGTGGACAATAAAAGGAAGCTAACTAAAGCTGGAGAAATTCTTTATGAGCATGCAAAAAATATCTTAAATGAGATGTTTACGATGCAAAGGAGAATCGAAGAATTCCAAGGAGAAAAGCAAGTAATTCGGGTTTGTGCATTAGATGAACATTGCGACCGTTTTTTTCTACCACATATAGTTAATTTCCAAAAAAGGAACCAAGATATTTTAATAGAAGTTTATTCTGTAGATAGTAGCGATGAGGCTTTAAAAAAGATAATACAAAATGAGATGGACTTTGCTATTGTAAATGGTAGAACTTTAAACTCTGACATTTCCAATCAATGCATTGACTATGAAAGTTTAGTGCTGTTCGCTTCGAGTAAAGTTGCTAATGACACTTCTCAAATGGAGAGCAAATTAGAAAAACACCCTGTATTGGTTGATCTTAGAGCTCCCTTTATAAAATTTGAAATATTGAACAAAGGAATTCACTTTCCAAATACTATTCACTGCAATAGTGATGAGAGCATAAAAAATGCCGTCCTCAATCACCCGTATCTCGGAGTAATTGGGACAAGCAGAATAAGAAAGGAAATCGAGGATGGGTCGGCTACTATTTTAGAAACTTATACTTCTAACATTCCAGTCAAACTCATTGCTTTAACAAAAAATTTAAGCAATCCGATTTTACAAGACTTTTATAGCTCAATGAGTAAAATGTATCGTCCGCTAAGTAATAACTAGAATGTAAACAAATGCCTAATATTAGATGACCCTATCGCTGGGTCATCTTAAACACATGCGTAAATTAACTCTATTAAGCAATAGTTGAAAAGTATTCGAAAACAAATTGACGAAATTGGTTAGCCATCGGTGTAAAATAGCGTTTTTCTGACCACGCTAGCCCAATTGTACGTTGACAAGATGGTTCAACAATTCGCAGTTTATGAGGAAACTCCTCTGATTTAGGAACCCAAGATAATTCAGAAACGAAAGCGACACCTAGTCCTTGTCTAACTAAATCAGAAATAACGGAAGGCTCATCCCCCTCAAAGGCAATATTTTGGACAAACCCCGCCTCCCGGCAAAATTGATCTGTTAAGCTTCGGAAGCCAAACCCTGTATTCATACTAATAAACGCTTCATCCTTCACCTCTGCGAGTTGAATACTCTCCCTGTCTGCTAACCGATGATTAGGTGGCACGATTAAAAATATTTCTTCAGTAATAAGTGGTTCCCATCTAATACCCTCGCCTTCAATAGGAACTGAGGAAATACAATAATCCAACTCCCCTTCCATCAACAATTTTTTCATAGATGTAACAGACTTTAGAAACTGTTGAAAACGGGCATCTGGATATTTCGATAAAAATGAACCTAATAAAGCAGGCAATACTCTTGGAATCGTTACTGCCAATGTAATACTCTTTTGATCTTGCTCAGTAAATTGAGCTAACTCCCTTTGTCCCTCATTCAATTCCGCAAAAGCCCTTTCCACACGGTTTAAAAAAATTCTGCCAGCTTCATTTAAGCTAATTTTTCGATGTTCTCTGTCAAACAACACCACGCCCAAATCTTCCTCCAAGCGGGAAATCGTTTTACTAAGCGATGGCTGTGCAATTTGAAGTTGCTCTGCTGCCTTCGTCATATGTTCGAGACGGGCAACTGTTTGAAAATACTTTAACTGCAAAAGTTCCATATTGGTCCCCCTCTTGTATAGATTTAAATCTATTATGTAATAACGATTTATGTATTATACAACATTAATGTAATAGATTATTATGAAATAATCTTTTAAAAATAGGAAGGTAGGATTATTTCATGAAAGGATTTCAATTAATATTGCAAGACTTAGTAGCTATTTGGAAACATAAGCATGGGCGAACGGCCTTTATTTTTCTTATTCTTGTTCCTTTAATTTACGTTGGGTTCTTTTTAGCAGGATATTGGGATCCATACGGGCAATTGGACAAACTTCCCGTAGCTGTCGTTAATCTCGACGAGGGAGCAAATATAGATAAAGAATCTTTGCATGTTGGCGATGACTTTATTACCGAACTAAAGGAAGGCAAAGAATTAAACTTCCATTTCGTCCCTGCCAAGACCGCACAAAAAGGGCTTAAAGCAGGCGACTATTATATGGTCATCACAATTCCAAAGGATTTCTCTAAAAACGTAACGACTTTAATGGAAGAAACTCCAAAAACAGCAAAACTTTCGTATGAAATTAATCCAGGGAAAAACTTTGTAGCTTCACAAATTACGACAACAGCCGTGGAAAAAATGAAAACAAAAATTAACGCCAGCATAACGAAGTTTTACTCTGAATCTATTCTCACTAAATTCCAGGATGCTTCGACTGGTTTTGCAACAGCAGGCGCTGGGGCGGAAAAGCTTTCTAAGGGAGCGACTGATATACAGAGCGGAACCGACAAGCTAGCGGATGGCATTCATAGTTTAGATGCAGGAGCTCAAAAGCTTCAAACAGGAAGTTCAAGCCTCTCAACAGGTCAGGAAAGCTTATCAAATGGCGCTCAAGGACTCATAAACGGTTCTGACTCTCTATATAGTGGATTACAGCAACTAACTGGAGCTGAACAAGCCCTTCAATCAGGAATAGGGCAAATGAGCGAAAGTATGACAGACTGGTCCTCTAAAAATACAGAGCTAGTTCAAGGTCAACAACAAGCAGCAAAAGCAGCAAGTAATTTAAGCGGGCAATTAGCTCAATATATAAAGGATCATCCCGAAGCAAAGCAAGATTCGGAATTTCAACAACTGATTGCTTTAGCAGAGACATTATCTGCAACTGAAACTACTTTAACAAATGGTCAACAACAAGTAGGCGCAGCTGCTAAAAAAATCGCGGCAGGTCAAGCTACGCTAGAAACTAGCATGAAAACATTTGGAACAAAGATGACTCAGGCTACTGCGGGGGCAAAACAACTTCAACAAGGAGCGACTGAATTTGCAAGTGGCTTTGCTAAATGGTCAACAGGCTTTACTACACTTAATACTGGAATTACAGCGCTATCTAGTGGAATTAATGAAGTATCAGGCGGATTTCCAAAACTGCAAAATGGGCTTTCCTCTTTAGTAGTGGGATCAAATGAATTAGCATCAAAACTAAATAGTGCGGCAGCAAAAACACCTAATCTTCAATTTGACGATGCAACGACATCGATGTTTGCCCAACCAATCGAATTGGTAGAATCTGATTTATCTGACGTTCCGAATTATGGTGTCGGTATCGCACCCTATTTCTTGTCACTCGCTTTATTTGTAGGAGGCATTATGGCATCTAATATTCTGCCACTAGGACGCAGAGAACTTCTAAAAGTGACTGGCACCGTTCACTTTATTAATAAATTAGGTTTAGTTTACGTAGTTGGTTTAATTCAATCAATTATTGTAGATATCGTTATCTTGTTAGGATTTAACTTAAAAGTAGCTAGTGTACCGCTCTTTTTCCTTTCAAGCATGATCGTGTCACTTACATTTATGACCCTCATCCTAATGCTCATAATTCTATTAGGAAATGTCGGTAAATTTATAGCTGTTACGTTATTAGTATTTCAATTAGCAACATGTGGCGGAACATTCCCTGGTGAGCTCGGAAATCCTATACTAGCTAAAATCGGCGGATTTTTGCCGATGGCGCATTCACTAAAAGGTTTCCAAGAAGTAATTACCCTTGGTGGCTGGTCAAACTTAGTTACACAAGGATCACTTTTACTCATCTATCTTTTACTCGCTTTCATCATCGCTTGGATTTCAAGCCACATCCAGCATAAAGAACAACCTACTGTAGAAATCGCTAACTAAAGCGGTACCTCTATATAGAAATAAAAGGAGCCTTCCTCAATAGAAAGGCTCCTTTATTTACTTGGATTATGGTTCTCCATATAACTAAATAACAGCTAAACCTCCCACTACATCCAACGAACTGTCTACCACTGCCCTTTCCTAAAAAAGTTATAAATTACTTTTAAAATTTTATAAAATAAAATGAACGAATGTTTTATTCGGTGCATCTAATCATTAAAGGAGGCATGGAGATGGACGAAATCGAACTTGCCAAACAAGCGATTAATGGAGATGAAGCGGCACAGCTACTGCTTTTACAAATATATAAAGAAGCTATGTATCGTGTTGCCTATAGCTATATGCAAAATGAACATGATGCAAATGATGCACTACAAGAAATGACGTATCAATGCTTAAAAAATATTCATAAAGTGCAGACGCCTCAGTATTTTAAAACGTGGCTCGTACGCATTGTTATCAATACATGTTTAATGATGAAACGACAGCAAAAGCGTATTGTCGTCACAGATGAAATAGTGGATCAGCCCGAGCAAATGGCGGAACTATTTGAACTCAATGATGTCATTACAAAGCTACCTATTGAGCAACAGGAGCTCATTCATTTGAAGTACTTTAAAGATTTAAAAAACAGCGAAATTGCCACGTTACAAAAAATTCCTGAAGGGACTGTTAAATCAAGATTACATAAAACATTAAAGAAGCTTCGTCATTTATTAGGAGAGGGGGGCATTTCATGAGTCAGTTGGACAATGACCAACAACAAAGATATATAGAATTACTTGAATCAGTGCCTATGGAAACATTGCAGTCAAATAAACAGTTCATGGCATACAAGCAATTAAAAAAGAGAACTCGCCATAAACGCCTTTTACAATTTACGGTTACTGCTGCTATTATCATGATTGCCCTTATTAGTTCCATTAGGGTATCGCCAGCTCTTGCTTATACGATGGCACAAATTCCAGTATTAAAACCACTTGTTGAAATGATTGCGTTAGATAAAGGCATTAAAGATATTATTAACAACGAATATTACGAGCCTATTAATGTAAGTCAAACGATTGATGGGAAAACCCTTACGATTACAAGTGTTGTGGCAGATGAATCAGGTATGATCATTTCCTATAAGCTTCAATCGGACGAAGACTTAGCGAATTTCACTGGCATCTCTACAGAGGTCAAACAGCAAGGTGAACAAATCTATGCATCTGTAGGGAGTAGTTGGTCAGCACAGCCAGAAGGAACATTTGAAGTTGAAAATACAATTGAAGTGGCCGCAAGCCAAGGTATGAACTATTCATCACAAGATTTTGAAATTACATTATCGCTTCATGATCGTCCAGAAATAGTCTTTGACATACCATTTACATTAAAAAATGATATTAAAGCATCAAAAAAATACGCTATTAATAAACAAATAACTGTCGATGGGCAAGACTTTACCATTCATGAGCTTATTATTTCTCCAATTAGATCTGAGTTGAAAATGTCGATTGATTCATCGAATTCAAAGAAAATATTAAACTTTGGAGATATTCGCATCTATGATGAACATCATGAGGAATGGGGCAAAATTCGAAACGGTTATTCTGGATTTGGTAATTACGAAGATAAGCAATTTAGTATCATGCTAGAGAGCAATTTCTTCCGTATCCCAAAAAGTATGACGATTGAATTTCGAGACATCGAGGCTATTGATAAAGCTGATGAATCGGTAGTAATTGATTTTGATAAAAAGGAAATTATGACTCAGCCTAAGAATATTAATACCGAGCTTGAAATAAAAGATAACTTTGAAATTCAATATAAAATATTATCCTCCAATAAAAAGGAACTTAGAAGCATGTTTAATCATTTAATTGACGCTAAAGGTGAAACTTACTATTCAAATAGTGCAACGTTTTCTGAGCACGACAACTATTTATTAATTACACAAAAATTTGATATGGAGAATGTTAAAAATCTCCCAGTTAATCCTGTGAAGCTTGAAATTGCACGTTATGACCAATATTTAAATGGTGTTGGACGTATCCAAGTGGAACTTAAATAAATTGTCATCCTAAAGAAGAGCCGATTCTAATAATACCTAGAATCGGCTCTTCACATTATTCTCGTTCATTACTCTCATTTAAATTTTAATTTCATTTTCCTGTAAGGCAGTGCGTAAAAGTGGACTTGGTTCACCTACGCTGTAAAGCTGTAAATTATGCATTGCTCTCGTACAGGCAGTGTAGAAAACTCGGCGTAAACTCTCATCGCCATATATTTGCTCCGATGCATCATAGATAATGACAGCTTCAAATTCAATTCCTTTGGATAAATAAGAAGGTATGATGACAACCCCTTGCTCGTACTCGGGTGAGCCATTTTTTATAAGCTTAATACCCTCAATAGTAGACAAAGCTTCAAATGCACGCTTGCTCTCCTCCGCAGATTTACATATGATGGCGATACTGTTATAGCCATCACTTCGCAAAGCTTCGATTTTAGTCGTAATACAGTGGTGCAAAGCTGTGTGATCAGCTAATTGTGTCAGCGCAGGTAGCTCCCCATCGCGGTCAAACGGGATAATCCGTTCGCCATTAGGTACTAGTTTGCGGGTAAATTCGACAATCTGTTTTGTAGAGCGATAGCTACGAGTCATATTGATAACTTCTGTTTCATCTGGTCCATATAAGTTACTAAGAATATTAAAATCAATCATTTCACTTGCATGCGCGAAAATTGCCTGATTAAAATCACCTAATACTGTCATTTTCGCAAAAGGAAACAATCGCTTTAAAAACTCGAATTGGAATGGCGAATAGTCTTGTGCCTCGTCAACGAGTACGTGCTTAATCGAGCTATTTGTTTGAAAACCTTGAATTAACTCTTTAATAAATAAAAACGGAGTAGCGTCTTCGTAAAAAAGTTTATCTTCGTCTAGCATTTCCAGTGTCGCTTGGCAAATAGCCTCCCACTCCACTGGTGTTTCTCCTTCAATCCACTGTTTAATTTGCATAGGATCTATAAACAACTGTTTGTAAATTTCCTTAATGTCGATAAACTGTAACGCCCGAATTCGTTTCCGCAAAGTCTTCAATTTCTTGGATACAATCAATCGCGCAAGTTTAGCAGGCTCCATCTCATAATCGGCTACTGTCTCTCTTGCAAAGCCCTTTCTTTTAGCTAAATAAACACGTGCCTTATGGTATTCCTCGTTGCTAAGCAGCTCAATTTCTTCTTGTACCCATTCCTTCTTCCATTCGACTTTTTCTATTTCTTTTATTTCCTTCAGAATCCATTCCTTTAACTTTTCCAATCGATTATGGAACTTAAGTGAAGCGTCGCTACTATAAAATTGCTCAGCGATTTGTTGCGCGTTAATAATCGGCTGCCCTCTGAAGTTAATGCCCTTAAATATCATGCCGGAGTACTCCAGCGACTTTCTGTATGCTTTAATGACTTCAAAAAAACGAGTAGATGCTTTGAATCGGATGCTCGCCACTCTTGATTTATATGCTGGGCTATTTGCTGCAGTTAAAACATATTCCAATTGCTCGTAAGGATTTTCAACATAAAACTCCTTACTCAATCGGTGATGCAAGTACTCCTGAAATGTAACTTGCTGCATATTTTCTTCACCAAGTTCAGGTAGCACGTTGGACACATAGCTATTGAACATTGCATTAGGTGAAAATAAAATAATTTGATCCGCATTTAATCTATCCCGATATTTATAAAGCAAATAAGCTATTCGCTGTAAAGCTGCTGATGTCTTGCCACTACCTGCGGCACCATGAACTATAAGCAATCTCCCATGATCATGACGAATAATTCGGTTTTGCTCCTGTTGAATCGTCGCAACTATACTATGCATATGTTTATTTGTACCTTGCCCCAAAACTTGCTGTAAAATCTCATCTCCGATAGTGAGACTTGTATCAAACATTGATTGAAGAACACCATCGCGAATTAGATATTGCCACTTTTTCTCCAACTCCCCTTGGATAATGCCTTCAGGTGTCGTGTACTGGGCTGGACCAGGCGAGTAATCGTAGTAAACACTTGAGATAGGAGATCGCCAGTCATAGATAAGGAAATCTTCCCCACTCTTATCCATAAGAGAAGAGATACCTATATAGACCTGTTCCTGAGCTGACATACCTTCCTCTAAGAAATCAATTCGGCCAAAATAAGGAACCTTCTGCATACGGCGTAACGTAGACAATCTTTTAGACGCATGTTTGTGGGTGCTTTGGCTAACGGATAGTGCTTGCGTTTCTTGTCTTAAGCCGATAATCGTCTCAAGATAATCGTCGAAAGTATCCATATTGACCTTTATTTCATCCCAAAAATGCTTGCGAATATTTACAACTTCGTTCTTACGCTGTAAAGTTTCTTTCTCCAACCTATTCAGTTGCTCTGAAATAGTCTCCATTACATTGTCTAATCGTTTTTGCTCCTGCTGAAACTCCGATTTCATCGCATTCACTCCTTAAAAATGTAAGTATAGGGGTTGACTTATAAAAAACAATGCTTTATAATTAAGATAGGGATAATATATCCTTTTAATAATAAAGTGCCTATCTATATAAATTTAACACATGTTCATGTTTTTATCAATGGATTAACCATGATATCTATTTCTATATAAATAAACATTTAAAATAGCGTAACAACACTTCGAAATCTGTATTTAGGAGTGTTTTTTTATTTGCAAAAAGCACCGATCTATAATCTAGAACGGTGCTTTTCTTTATTGTATCGATCACTGCAAGCAATCGATGTTTAGTTACTCACTTTTTTAGTTTTTGGCACAAACCAAACAACAATAAATGCAATAATGGCTACGATAAGCATTGTGCAATAAGTCGTATTAGCTGCGGTAGCATAACCTTCACTTGTACCAATTGAAACCTTTGTTAATTGTATTGTATAAATAGTCACAATAACTGCTGTGCCAATTGCTCCTGCTAATTGACGAATCGTATTATTAACGGCTGAGCCATGTGAAGCTAATTCTTTTGGAAGTGCATTTAAGGCAGCTGTATTTAAAGGCATTGTAATAAAAGCTAGCCCAATTCGTAATATAATTGTGCGGACAAGTAAATACATATATGAAGTAGAGGCAGATAAATCAATCACTGCCCACATCGACAAAACGATTAAACTCATGCCCACTATAAATAATGGCTTTGCACCATATTTGTCATACATTTTCCCAGTTACCGGAGATAAACATGCATTTATTAATGCCCCTGGTAACAATAAAAGACCTGCTTCAAAAGCAGTAAAACCACGACCATCTTGTAAATAAATTGGTAGTAAAATTAAATCCGCATACATTAATATGGTAATGGCTATATTAACAAGCGTTGTCATTGAAAACATTTTATATTTAAATACCGTCAAATTTAATAATGGTTCAGCTGAAGACATTTGACGCTGACAAAATAAAAACGTCACAATGATCCCTAAAAGCAGGGATGTAATAACTAGCCAATCAGCCCAACCTCTACTTCCTGCAATACTGAACCCAAAAAGTAAAAATCCAAACCCGATTGTTGAATAGCCAACACTTAATCCATCTAATTTTACTTTTGTCCCCTCAACAACATTAAATAAATATTTATAGGCAAACAAAATAATTAGCAAAACAAATGGAATTAAACCAATAAATAGCCATCTCCAAGACAAATATTCAACAAAAAAGCCTGAAACAGTTGGTGCAATTGCTGGAGCGAATATAATGGCGAATCCAACTTTCCCCATAACAGCTCCACGCTCTTCCATTGGATACAAAAAAACAATGACTGTCATCATTAATGGAATAATGATTCCTGCCCCAACTGCCTGGATCATACGTCCTGTCAGTAACATTCCGAAGTTCATTGCACTTGCTGCAACAATAGAACCTACTAATAAAAAAAGCATAGAACTGATAAACAACTGGCGAGTTGAATATCGTTTCATTAAAAAGGCAGTGATTGGGACTAGCACGCCATTCACTAACATAAAGCCTGTCGCTAACCACTGAATGGTTGTAGGGGTTACATCAAAAATAACCATTAAATCGCTAAGTGCCACATTTAGTAATGTTTGATTTAATGTAGAAAAGAAGCAACCTGCAATCATTACAAAAAGCAAAAGCTTTTTCGTTCGAGCAGATATTTCATTTTGCATAATAGAACTCCTAACGCTATCATAATTTTATCGACACATTGTCTAAAAAATATCTTAACAAGAAATTTGCTAAGTTGACCATGAACAATATAGGATTCACTGTCGACTATTAGACAATTTGAAACAAACTGTATATAAAATCTACTATGATAGACAGGAATGAGAAAAATGACTAAAAAAGAGGATCCACGTGCCATAAGAACACAGGAAATGCTTAAAAGTGCTGCCTTAACCCTCTTAAATGATGGACTATCCATTAATCAATTATCTGTGCAAAAGGTGACACAAAAGGCATTGTTAAATCGAACAACATTTTATTTACATTATCAAGATATCGATGGCCTAATTACACAATTAACACAGGAAATTTTACAGGAACTAACTGAAAAAATTGAAGCACTTATTCAAGTTCAGGACATTGACGAAAAAAAACAATTGATTCAATTACTAGATTATCTTTATACACAAAGACATCATCTACTCATTCTTTTTCAACTGGAACAATTTGAAAATCATTTATTCCAATTATTAAAAAAGTTAATCGAAATTCGCAGAAATAAAAATACAAAAACAACTAAAAAAGTCTATGTCGATTCTCAAATCAAAACAGCTTCGATAGTTGGCGTTATAATGTGGTGGTTAAAAAATGGTCTACATTTAAGTTCTGATTACATAGCAGAACAAATTCATCTTATGTATAAATCTTAATAAATATACAAAAATAGCAATAATTATGAATACAAGTTGGTATGTGTTACGCATGCTACAATTAATATATGAAGAACAGTTGGAGTGACGAAAATGAGTAAACGAGAACAACAAAAACAACAACGCCGTCAAAATATTATCCAAATTGCAAAGGATTTATTTTTGGAACATGGCGTTCAAAACATACAAATGCAAGATGTCGCAGACGCTTCTGGTGTTGGGATTGCGACAATTTTTCGTTATTTCCCTAAAAAAGAGTATTTAGTGATTGCAGCCTCAAATACTATTACTAATGATATGGCGACGCATATAGGACAAATTGTTGAGCAGACAATACCTGCGTATGAAAAAATCAAACAAATTTTGGATTATTATATAAGTGGAACAAAGGACCCTAAGCTACGGCTCGCAAAGTTTTTCGAGTCCTTTGATTTACATGAAAAAATTGCTACAGAATCGTCTGAGCAATATGCAGAGTATTTTTTTGCACGAAACAAATTGGCAAGTATTTTATTCACATTGGCTGACCAGGGAAAACAAGACAGCTCATTAAGACATGATATTGATTTAGATTTATTTATTATGACGATGGTGCAAAATTTTAGTTTATTTACATTTAAATCAAGCCTAACAACCCACGATCCAAACCTCTCCGAGTTGTTATCTACGGACAAGCAACTGGAGTTGATGAAAGATGTATTTTTATCTTTTATTCGACCACAATAAATGACGAACGTTTTGAATTGACATTCGATCGTGAAAGTTGTTAACTAGGAAGTAGAAAAGTGATAGTTAACTATCAAATTTTAATTTTTAGGGGGCTTTCTAAATGAGTCGTTTAGCAGGTAAAGTAGCAATCATTACAGGTGCTGCACAAGGTATGGGTGCTGCACACGCAAAATTATTCGTAGAAAACGGAGCAAAAGTTATTTTAACAGATTTAAATGAGGAAAAAGGAAATGCATTCGCAGCTGAATTAGGTGAAAATGCTATTTTCGTTAAACAAAACGTTACTTCTGAAGAAGATTGGGCTACAGTTATCGCGAAAGCAGAAGAAACTTTCGGTCCAGTAAACGTATTAGTAAACAATGCTGGTATTACTATGGCGAAAAATATGCTAGAAGTGACATTAGAAGAATACCGACGCATTGTAGACATTAACCAAGTGTCTGTATTTTTAGGTATGAAAACTGTAGCAGGTTCAATGGCGAAAACTGGTGGCGGTTCAATCGTCAACATTTCTTCAATGAACGGCTTAGTTGCTGGCGCTATTGGTTATACAGATACAAAATTCGCTGTTCGTGGTATGACTAAGGCAGCGGCAATTAATCTAGCACCAATGGGTATTCGCGTAAACTCTGTACACCCAGGCGTTATTGCAACACCAATGGTTGTACAAGCAGATACAAAAGCAGCAGTAGAAGAATTCTCTAAACATATTCCATTAAAACGTGTAGCTCAACCAGAAGAAGTATCAAACATGGTATTATTCCTAGCTTCTGATGATTCTAGCTACTCAACAGGTTCTGAATTCATTATCGATGGCGGCTTAACTGCACAATAATACTTGAAAATAAGAAGTCCGATTTTCTATTAAAGAAAATTGGGCTTTTTTTTTATGAGCGTGCTGTATATCTCCCATTTCCCCCTCATTTAGCTTCTTTGGCATAACACCACATGTTTTTATTCCAATTAAAAGGGAATCATTAAAGTAAGATGACTTTGAGGAGGATTCAAATGGAAAATAAAAAAACTGAACAATTAAAGAAACATATCATTGATAACCAAGGAAAACATGCCTTAACGACGAATCAAGGATTAAAAATGGCAGAGGATGAATTTTCTTTAAAAGCAGGTTTAAGGGGTCCTACCCTTATGGAGGACTTTCATTTCCGTGAGAAAATGACTCATTTCGACCATGAACGTATTCCTGAACGTATTGTTCACGCACGTGGTGTTGGCGCACATGGTATTTTTCAAGTTTATGAATCGTTAGAAGGTTATACGAAGGCAGATTTCCTTACAAATCCCTCTAAAATCACACCTGTCTTTGTACGCTTTTCGACAGTGCAGGGATCTAGAGGCTCAAATGACACAGTGAGGGATGTGCGCGGCTTTTCCACTAAATTTTATACAGACGAAGGTAATTATGATTTAGTCGGCAACAATATGCCTGTTTTCTTTATTCAAGATGCCATTAAGTTCCCTGATTTCGTCCATGCAGTTAAACCAGAGCCACACAATGAAATACCACAAGGTGCTAGTGCTCATGATACTTTTTGGGATTTCATCGGGCAAAATCCTGAAACGGCTCATATGATTATGTGGCATATGAGTGATCGTGCCATTCCTCGTAGCTTACGAATGATGGAGGGTTTCGGCGTCCATACATTCCGACTTATTAATGCTAAAGGACAAGCCCATTTTGTGAAATTCCACTGGAAGCCTACTCTAGGTGTACATTCATTAGTTTGGGATGAGGCGCAAAAAATTGCAGGGAAAAACCCTGATTTCCATCGACTAGATTTGTATGAAGCAATTGAAAAAGGCGACTTTCCAGAATGGGAACTGGGTTTACAAGTAATTCCCGAAGAAGATGAGCATGCATTTGATTTTGATATATTAGATCCAACTAAATTATGGCCAGAGGAAGAAGTTCCTGTAAAAATAGTCGGCAAAATGACTCTAAATCGGAATGTAGATAATTTCTTTTCTGAAACAGAACAAGTTGCTTTCCATCCTGGGCATGTTGTACCTGGTATCGATTTCTCAAATGACCCTCTTTTACAAGGACGATTATTCTCTTATACCGATACACAACTTTCTCGATTAGGAGGGCCTAACTTCCATCAGATTCCAATTAATCAACCAGTTTGCCCTTATCAAAACAATCAACGTGACGGTATGCACCAAATGGCAATTTTTCGAGGACAAACAAGCTATCATCGCAACGGCTTAAATGACAATCAACCAGCTCCTGTTTCTGCCGAAGAAGGTGGCTACGAACATTATCAAGAAAAAATTGATGGCAATAGGATTAGAGGTCGTAGCGAAAGCTTTTTAGACTTTTATTCACAAGCGAAGCTCTTCTATAACAGTATGGCTCCTTTTGAGAAACAACATATTAAAAATGCATTTAGTTTCGAGCTTGGCAAATGTAAATCGAATGCAGTGAAAACAAATGCAATCGACCTTATAAATCATATAGACCATCAATTAGCTCAAGAAGTAGCCAACAATATTGGAGTGGCATTGCCTAAGACAAATCTTGAAGTACAATCAGATAAAAAATCGCCTGCACTCAGCATGGCTAATACGATCTTTAAACCAGATACGAAAAATGTCGCGATTTTATTGAATGGGAAGCCTCAGGAATCCCTTCTAACAGAATGGGTTCAGACTTTGGCTAAACAACATTTAAATTATAGTATCGTCGATGAAAAGGTATCTCAATTCGACGATTCCCTTAAAGTAACCGACACTTATGACACAACAGACCCAAGCCTTTTTGATGCTGTTTTAGTCATCAGTAGTGAATCTCCTATTCAAACACCTGTGCTAGAGTTTATGGAAACAACCTTTAAACATAATAAACCTTTAGCCTTTGACCTTAATGATCCTCAAGCATTAAATTCTTGCAGGATAAAACTTGAGGGATCGGGAGTCTACAATTTAAAAGACTCTACAATTGAATCCTTTATTGAAGGCATAGCCCAAGGTCGATTCTGGGATCGATAAAACGAAAAACAAAATAAAGCCTATCCAAAACTTAGTAGTTTGGATAGGCTTTATTCATTAGGTTATCTCATTTGCTTACATATGTTCACCCCTTAAAAACCCTCTATATTCCGTAAAATCCCTAAAAAAACTTTGACTTTCTAAAAATATTGATGTAAATTGTTAAATACACGAACGTATATTGATATATTAATACACAATGTTCGCATTTTAAAATTCTTCGTATAAAGTTGGAAATACGGTCCAAAAGTCTCTACCAAACTACCGTAAATAGTTTGACTATGAGGAATTACAAAAAACGATATTTTATTCTCTTACTGAAAAAACGCTTAGTTTATTCGGTCTATTTACGTTTTTTGTTTTTCTGTATGTCAAACTCTAGTTTATTAACTAGAGTTTTTCTTTTTTCACTCTTATATACGTAATTATTTTAAAAAAGTACTTCACCAAGAGAGGAAAAGAGCATGGAAAACACAGAACAACATCAATCTATATGGCAAGTAATTAAACAGAATTACAGATTATATTTAGGGGCTCTTGTCATCGTTATTATCGCCGAACTGATTGGAGTAAAAAAATTCCAAGTAGGTTCTGCTCTAATCGTTATATACCCAATGCTTTTTGCAATCGTAATAAGTGTTTTACTTGGCCCAGATATTTTTCGATTTTTTAAAGAAAAGGCATCTACAAAGGCTTCATCTCTTGTCCTTGTCGCAATCACACCTTTTATGGCGAAAATTGGGGTACTTGCTGGTTCTAATCTTCCTAAGCTTGTTGATGTAGGTCCCGCATTAGCCTTTCAAGAGCTTGGACATGTAGGAACAATTTTTCTAGCATTACCGATTGCATTATTGCTAGGAATTAAAAAGGAAGCCATTGGCGCCACAAGCTCTACTTGCCGTGATAAGGATTACGGATTGATTTGTCATTTATATGGCGCCAATTCTCCAGAAGCTAGAGGTGCTCTATCTATTTACATCATCGGTTTTATAATCGGTACCATTTATATTGGATTTTTAGCAAGTATCGTAGCTTCGACTAATATTTTTCATCCTTTAGCATTAGCGATGGCTTGCGGAATAGGTAGTGGTGTCATGATGGCGGCAGCATCTAGCACATTGGCAACAATTTACCCAGAATACAGCGATCAAATTATTATGCTGGCAGGTGCAAGTGATACGTTAGCTGCCATTATAGGTATCTACTTTACTTTATTTATCTCTCTTCCTCTTACTAGGAAATTATATTACTTGCTTGAGCCAAGAATCAGTCCAAAACATACACGTGATCAAAAGATGAAAAACATAAAGGTTGGTGATTAATATGACAATGAGCATGCGAGATTGGACAATTTCTCTATTATTAACGTCTGTTATTACAACCCTTATGGCAAACCTAATCGGTTCTCATGTATCCATTGCAGAATCTATTCCTGGCGTACTGATTTTATCAGCTATAGCCTTCGTCGGTATCTTTTTAGGAAAAATCATTCCTTTAAAAATCCCTGCAATTATTTATGTAGTTCTAACAGGCTTACTTGTTGCAAGCCCTATTTCACCTATTTCTCAACCAGTCATTGAGTATACAGCTAAAATTTCCTTTATGGCTCCTATAACAATCGTTGGTACCCTTGCTGGAATTGGACTAAATTTCAAATCATTTATTAGCCAAAGCTGGAAAATGGTCATTATAGCTTTATTAGTTTTTACAGGTACGTTCATTACACAAGCAGTCTTTGCTCAAATATTTTTAAACCTAACCGATGCATTAGATTCATTCTAAAACGAACTAGAGAGGTACCCCCTCTCTAGTTTTACTTAATTCAATAATGGAGGCATATTATGCAAGATATAGCGTATAACGCTGATTTAATAGTTAAAAATTGTTCTATCTTAACCCCTGACTTTAACATCATTCATGACCAATCGATTGTCATTCAAAATAATAGCATCGTAGCTATTGGAGCTACTGCAACACTTGCTAATGTTTATCAAGCAAAAGATATGTTAAACGGGAAAGGCAAACTAGTACTACCAGGCTTAATTGATGCCCATACTCATACATGTCAACAACTTCTCCGCGGAAGAATTACAGATGAATATCCTATGATTTGGACGCGCATAATGGTTCCATTTGAAAGTAATTTGCAAGAACGAGATGTTTATATAAGCTCCCAATTAAGCTGTCTCGAAATGATTAAGTCCGGCACAACAGCCTTCATTGATGCTGGTGGCAGACATATGCAGCAAGTAGCAAATTCGGTATTAGAATCAGGACTACGGGGTGTTCTAACATGTTCGACTATGGATAGCGGCTTAGACATTCCTCCTACGATGAAATCTAGCATCGAAGACAATATCCGCAATAATCGAGCATTGTTTAATCAATTCCACGGAGCTGGCGACGAACGATTAAATGTATGGTTTTCTCTTAGATCCATCATTACTTGCACACCAGAATTAATACAGGAAGTTTTCGCAGCAGCAAAAGAATGCTCTACTGGCGTGCAGTCTCATATGAACGAATATCCAAATGAAATTAGCTATTGCTTAGAAAAATTTAAAATGCGTCCATATGAATATCTTGCTTCCTTAGGTGTCCTTAATGAAAATTTCTTAGGTGCCCATAGCATTTTGCTTTCTGAAAATGAAATGGAAGTTATTAAAACTAATAATAGTAAAGTTGTCCACTGTCCTATTAGTAATTCAGGTAAAGGTGTGCCAAAAACGCCTAGCTTGTTACATAAAGGAATTGGCGTTGGCTTAGGCACAGATGGAGCAGGTCATTCGGGATTAAGCTTATTTGATCAGATGAAAGTGTTTAAATCATTAATACGAGCATTTTCTGGCGTTCCAATTTTTGATCCGGTCGTTATGCCTTCAAAAAGTATTTTAGAAATGGCAACATTAGGTGGAGCAAAAGCAATGATGCAAGAAAAACAGCTAGGAACATTGGAAGTTGGCAAAAAGGCGGACATGATCTTGATGAACATTGATCAGCCCCATATTACTCCTTCACATAATTTAATAAATACCCTAATTGAATCGGTTAACAGCAACGATGTAACAGATTCAATTGTTAATGGTAAAATATTAATGAAAAACAGAGAAGTTTTGACGTTGGATGAAGAGAAAATAAAATACGAAAGTAAGCTCGCAATGAAAGAACTTGCTATTCGTGCAAACATTTAACCCTTTATTTAGAGGGTTAACAATAATTGAGGTCTAAAATATGTTAACAAACACACTTCTATTAAGTATTGTTTTATGTTCCAATTTAGTGATTGGCATTCTATTAGGGATGTCCGGAATTGCGGGATTTCTTCTCCCGTTAATCTATGTAGGTTTTTTAGAAATACCTGTCCATGATGCACTTGCATTGAGCTTTTTAGCTTTTGCTGTTTCAGGTGTACTTGGCGCTTATTCCTATTGGAAATCTAAAAACATGGATTTAAAATTAGCGCTATTTTTAAGCATCGGTAGCCTTCCTGGCGCGTTTTTAGGTGTTCAAATCAATGTGCTAATTTCTGATTTTCTGGCAAAACTGCTTCTTTACTTATTTATTCTTGTCGCTGGATTGTCGATTATTTTTAAGAAAAACAATGAAAATGCACTTATAAAAAAATCGAAAGCTTTGAATCATCCTTTTATTGTCGTGATTATCGGTTTTTTAACAGCAACTATTTGTGCATTAACAGGCGCTGGTGGCCCTATTTTATTAGTACCATTACTAGTTAATCTTGGTGTCAATATTCGTGTGGCTGTAGGTGTTAGTCTTTTAAATTCTGTATTTATCGCTATACCATCTATATTTGGATACTTTGCATATGCCAATGTAGAAAGTATTTATAGTTTAGTAATTGCTAGTTTAATCGGCGTAACGATTGGAATTCTCACGGGTACCCGCCTTGCCAATAAAGTACCTATGCACTTGTTAAAAATAATGATTGGTGTTATCACTATATTGTCTTCACTTTATATGCTCTTTACGTTAAAGTAGGGGCAAATTGTAGTAAACAAGAAAAGTGTTAGATTGACTAAATGTCAATCTAACACTTTTTTGTATTGGTCTTGAATTATCTTGCTGTAGCTCCACCATCAATAACGAACTCTGTTCCTGTTGTGAAAGAAGATTCATCAGATGCAAGGAATACAACAGTATGCGCAACTTCTGTGGTATTCCCCATTCTACCAAGTGGATATGCGTTATTTAATTCTTCTGTTGTACGACCAGTCGCTTCTGAAGCGTAGTCTGTCATGGCAGTTTCAATAAATCCTGGATGAATAGAGTTAACACGAATACCTTTACTAGCAAATTCAATTGCTGCATCTTTTGTCATAATACGCACAGCACCTTTACTTGCCCCATAAAGTGCATGTCCTGGAGCTCCAAATAAACCAGCAATCGATGAAGCATTGATGATAGAACCTTTATTTTGTTCTGCCATCACAGGGATGACATGCTTCATGCCTAGAAAAACACCTGTTACATTAATAGACATTAAACGATTCCATTCATCTAATTCTATTTCAGTAAGTGGTTTAATAATATAGATTCCTGCATTATTAAATAAGACATCAATTTTATTAAAATGGCTTCTTGTTTCACTAACAACCAATTTCCAATCATCTTCGCTGCTTACGTTATGTTGCACGAAAATAGCTTCAGCACCCATTGCTTGAATTTCTTGAGCAGTGCTCATAGCGGCCTCTTTATTAATATCCGTAACGACTACCTTTGCCCCTTCTTTCGCAAATTTTAATGCTGTTTCCTTACCAATTCCTGTTCCCCCACCAGTAATAATTGCAACTTTGTTTTGTAATCTCATACTAAACTCTTCCCTTCTTTAATTAAATATATTGATTTAAATTATAACTACGCTGTCTTTTTTCCATCTGGATTAACAAACAGCAAGAATAATATTGCACACAATAGGATTGCACCTGACACTACTAAAACGGAGTTATTATATCCTTGAATAATATTATCTTTTGATAAACCGATAAGGAATCCAGTAGCTACAGGGGCTATCATTCCACCTACATTTTGAAATGACATTAATATACTTGCCATAAGCCCGCTTCGCTCCGGAACTAATTTCATCATAATTTGTGGACCGATTGCGAAGTTTGCGCCTGTTAAACCATATGCTGTACCGAATGCTATGACACTCCATACGGGATTTTGTATAAACACCACTGAAACAAGCATCAAACTGCCAATAATAGCTGAAGTGCCCGTCACAAATACGCGGGAGAAACGCCAATTTTGAGTTTTTGCTAACACTTTATCAGAAATCATTGACACTAAAAAAATTATGGCAGCAGAACTTATTCCAATTATTGAAACAGCAACACCCATTTGATTAGCAGTCATGCCTATTACTTTAGTTAAATAGTTTGGCATCCATATTGCAGTCCATACGACAAATATGAAAGATGAGAATGCTAGAAATAATGTAAAAATAGAAGTTGGTGAGAAAATTGCCTTTACTACTTCTTTACCACTTTTCTTTTGCAGACTTTTTTCAACTACATTTTTTGCTGCTACCTTTTGCTCTGTATTTGTACTAGAAGGGCTCTCTTTTGTAGTAAATATAAATAGGAGAACCCACAATATACTTACTCCGCCAAACACGGCAAAGGCTACCTTCCATCCGAATGTTGTCAGTCCAATAATGACAGGCGCTAAAACTAGTCCTCCTGCTGTAGCTCCTAAAGTAAACAAAGAGCTTGCGACTCCACGTTTTTCAGCTGGGAACCACTTATTAATATGACTCATCGCCACTGGTCCAAATGGCCCTTGGAATATTCCTAGTAGTACTCTATAGAAAATCAGTGCACTGAATCCATTAATCGCAAGCGCACCAAATTGGATAATACCCCACGATAATATAAGTACGGAAAGTACCTTTTTTGTTCCAAAACGGTCAGAAATTGCTGCACCGATAATACCAGCTATCGGAAATAACCAATAATAAGCACTTCCCACTACGCCCCATTGGTTAGAATTCAAACCAATATCTTTCATAATTAAATCTGCTGAAAGACCGATAATATTTTTTCCAGAGAAATTAATTAAATTTCCAAAAAATAAAAATGCAATAATACCCCAAAGAACCCAGTTATATTTCCTGCTCGATTCCAATGTTTTGTTCATCTAGATGTCCATCTCCCCAAAAACATTATTCATGAAGTTAACCTCATATTAGAAAACAGTAACAATTCTTTTAATTAGGATTCGGACATAAATTTCTTCTATCTATAGTCGTTTAATAAAGCGTTTTTAATTTAGTACCATCACATATTTTTACATGCCCAAGCGATTTGGCTATACTGAAAATAGTGCATCTTTACCACTCACTAATAGTTATGTGATATTTTATAAACATAATTAGGATTGATATCCATATTCTCTATATTAAAAACACTTTGACGAACATCTCTAATTGTTGAAATTATACCGAAGAGTGATTCCTTGAATTAAAAGTAGTCACAATTTGTTCACAAATAATATTTTACAATGTCACAACCAACTAGAACTATCCTATAAATTAAGGGTAAATTTTTATTTCACCCCCTCAATCTATAGGGAATTTAAAAGGAGAGACTAAAAAATGCAATCTGATTCACTTCCCTATAGCGATATATCATTTGAGGAGTTTAAAATCTTTCTAAAACAACATAAAACGAAACTTCAAATGAATATTAATGTGCAAATAAGATTAGAAGCTAGCCTATCAAAAGAGGAACAATCTATTATTGAGTTTCTAGCAAGCTCATTTTTAGAAATTTTAACTGGACAGGATGACCATAAAGTTCAAACCGACCTCGACCCTCTTTTAACTATTTGGATACAAACATATTCAATGATTTTGGATTATCATTACTTACACCTATTCCATGTTATTTTGGAAAAGGCTTTTGCAAGTTTGTTAGTAAATTTAGCAGACGCAAAGGCATATGCGTATATGTTTTACTTACCTACTATCGCTTCTAAAATTTCTAGTTTATTTTCTAATTGGAAGAATGCCATTCATACTTTAGATCATTTTCATTCCCATTCTTCCCAGAGTTTGTTACTTTCATATTTAGAATTATTTCCGATTAAACAAATTTTTCTTGTTCAAAATCACAGTAAAACAAGCCCTGTCATATTCGGTTGGGGAAGAACAGATCAAGAAACGATTCAAAGAACACCTTTATACCCACTTGAAGTAACTAATAATGCTCAATTCAACGAGATTGCCAATCATTCACTATCTTTAACAGTTGGCGAAACTAGCTTATATCTTTATCCAAAAACATCATTAGAAATGGAACAAGAAGCAACAATCCAAAATTATTTATTACGTTTTAACGACTTCGCTAGCTATAATGCTCAATATGAAAAAACGCAGTTAAATAAACTGAAAGTTCTTGATGAGCTTAATAAGGTTCTTATAAGCTACTCTGGAAGAAATGACTTCATCAAAATAATTAAGGGCTGTGAAGAATTACTTAACTTTAAAAGATGTGTGTTCTATGCATATATCCCTTGGTCAAGCGAGTTTAAAGGGGTTATAGGTGAGGAATTATCAAAGGTTCAAAAAACACAAGGATACGTATATCCGAATCAGCTTTTTCATTCCATGCTAATTACTAGAAAGCCAGTATTTATTAAAAATCCTATCCATTCTGTAAAACGTGAGACAATTGAGTTATTTAGTCTATCTTCACTAATTGTTGCACCAATATGTTATTACGAGGAAGTTCTCGGTTGGGTGACTTTAGATCAGGTAGGACTAGAGTTTGATTGTACGCAAGAGGATTTACAACTTATTGAGGAAGTTTGCAATAGAATTGGGTTATTTCTTAAAAATTTCGATCACAATGTTTCACCTACTAATAATTTCGAATTAACTGATCGCGAGTTAAGTGTATTAACTCTCCTAGCCGACGGATACGATAACAAAAAAATGGGTGAGTTTCTCCATCTAAGCGAGCATACAATTAGGGATTATATAAGTAGTCTTATGTTAAAATTAAAAGCTAAAAATCGTACCCAAGTGGTGTCTGCTGGTTTCCGTCTTGGATTATTAACCTAATGTCGAAGCAATATCATTTGTCGTACGACTAATTTTTTTATCCTACAATGCATACTACTACCTATGTCAAAAAGGAGCCGAAACATATGCAACCATTTACTAAAAATGCGATAACTGTAATAAAAAATATACCGACTGGTAAAGTAATGACCTATAGCCAAGTTGCAGCATGTGCGGGCAGTCCTAGAGGAGCCAGACAGGTTGTAAGAATACTTCATACAATGAGTGAAAAGTATAATCTCCCTTGGCATCGTATTGTAAATATCAAGGGAGAAATCACTATTAAAAATGCGGCGCACCAAAAAGCATTATTAGAAGGTGAAGGGGTTATTGTCACACAAGTCCTTACACTCAGCTTAGAGGAGTATCAATATAAAATAGACCCTATGGATTTTGAATTTTAAAACTTTCTAATACCTTTATATAAATAGGCACAAATAAAAATACCCCTAAATTGTTAGATTTAATGTCTAACGATTTAGGGGCATGTCGCCTGTATTTGCATCATCGAGTATTATGACTTAGATAATCACAGTATGGCTTAAACATAAAATACTTTTTTCAAAATTAATTCCAATGCCCAGCTTTTTCTAATTTCTTTTTACCTTTAAATGCTAAGATAATAGCTCCCACATTTAAAAGCAACATGATAAAAATAGTATAAAGAACATAAGTATAACTACCTGTAAATTCAAAGATAAAGCCATAAATAGGTAAAGCAACAATACCTGCAACTGCTAATCCTGTTATAGCAAGTCCATAAATTTGACTGAACTCTTTATTACCAAATAGAGCTGTTGTTAAAAGAGGCCCTAGTGTTCCAAGAGATGCAACAACGAATCCATATAGACCAGTAGCTAATTTAAATATCATCGGATTTTCTGGTACTAATAAAAGCATTCCTACTGGCACTAATCCTAAAAGCATAGCGGTAATTGCTGTATTTTTCACGCCTATTTTATCACTGAGGAAGCCGAAAAATAACGCTCCAATAACAACGCCTACAGACCATGAACCCATAGCATTACCTGCAAACTTAACATCATAGCCCAATCCCATTGCGAATGGTGCAACATGTTGGTTAAAAGCAGCTACTGATGTTTCACAGAAAAAGAAAAATACTAAAAAATAAAAGGCACTGGATTTTTTCGCTATAGTAGCAGCGACACCACCATTTGTTGCCGTTTGAGCATTAACCGTTGTATCTTCCTTCACTTCTTCCATACCATATGGCTGTAACCCTATTTGTTGTGGGGCTTTTCTAATCGTTAATAACACAATAGGAATAACAATCGCCATTACGCCGACACCTAAGAAAATATACGTATTTCTCCAACCTGCACTAGCAATTAAGTTACCCGCTACTGGTTGAAGGAAAGCACCTATTAAACCACCAGCTCCAACCATAATACCTAAGGCTAAGCCCTTGTGCTTTTTAAACCAATTGTTAATAAGCACAGGTCCTGCTAATTGTGTTACGATTACAGATCCCATTGCCATTGGAATAGCAAACAGATACCAACCCCATACAGAGTTCACGAATCCAAACATTGCATAGGCTCCTGCCTCCAACGTAACAGCTACCACTAAAAGAATTCTAATATTATATTTGGCTATCATCTTACCTGCAACTGGTAAAGATAGCATTGTGACAATTGATGCTATGCTAAAGTACAATGTTAAACTTCCCATTCCAATACCCAAATCTTCTGTAACTGGAGTTAAAAATAGACCACCTGTAGTCGCAATGCCTCCTTTTGCAGCTCCAACCATTACAACTAAACCTAACAATACCCACCAAGCGTAGTGGATTTTTTTCTTTGACTGACTCATATGTTGTCCCCGATTCGCATGTTGATTTTATTTTTTATATTAAATATCATTCCATTTTTAATAACTGTTTATGGCTTGGTTACAGTTTGAGAAAAAAGTAAATATTAATATGCTATTAATTAAATAGAATTTATTATATTGATATATTAAAAATTTCTTTAATGAATACTGCCTATTTTTGTTCCTATTTTCCTCCTAGTTCTTTACATACGTAATTTAGTTTAATAATAAACAACCTTCGCAATAGTAACTCGTTATTTATAATGTGTCAAATATATGAACTTTGTTATTTTACTCCAAAAATAAGCCCTATATTTGTTGAACTTACGCATACACCATGCTACAAGCCCGTTTACACTGGCTCCCGTGTAACTTATGAGCCATCAAAATACAAGTTTTTTATCCTTATATTTTTAAAATATTACCTTTCAAAAAAACCACTTAAAGCGTTGTCTTTGCCCAACACTTTAGGTGGTTCTATTTTTTACAATACTTACAGGAGCTAAAATTAGTTGCAGAAAAGTGTGCCAGTCACTCAAACAATTTTCGCACAATTAAAAACACCTAAAACATTGTCATATCAACAACGCTCTAGGTGCTCCTTTTTAACACATTATATTCATCTTCCTACTAATCTTCTAACATTTCTATCATTTTTGAATAACCCATCTCTTTAGCATAATCAAGCGCAGTCTTACCCGAATTATCACGAAGTTCTTTATTGGCATTGTAGGCTAATAATTCTTGTACAATTTGCTGATACACTACTGAACCGTCCGTTAATGCTACCGCTTCAATTAATGCCGTATAGCCAAATTTATTTTGATGATCGATATCTACTTTACCATCTTCTAATAGTAGCTTCACATTGTTTAAATGCCCTTTTTCAGCTGCAGGTATTAAGGCATTGCCACCATAGCGATTCACAATTTTTTGATTTGGTTCCGCATGCTCCAACATATACTTTAAAATCTCTGTTTTTCCTTGTGCGCCTGCATATAAATAGGCGCTATCCTGAATATGATCTTGTTGATTAATATCAGCACCCGCATCAATTAATCGCTTTGCAACTTCAATATAATTTTCATGTGTAGCAATTAATAAAGGCGTTTCCCCTTTATTATTTGTTTCATTAAGTGGATATGATGAATCCTGTATAATTTCTAGCACCTTTTCTACATCATTTTTTTCAACTGCTTGAATAAGATCACCTGATTGTGGCTTCATATGCTTTTCCTCCCCCTTGTCATTACACCCTGTGAGTATGAATAATGCGCTTACTACAATGCTTATAAAATATTTCATGTAAAACCTTCCTTTCACAAGGAGATTTTCAGTCATTAAAGCGATATCCACTGCCCCAAATTGTCTCGATTGGCAGCTCTGATAGTTTTCCCTTTTTTAATTTATCTCGTATGCGACCTACATGAACAACAACTGTAAAAACATCGCCATCTAAGTCATCCATATACCATAGTTGACGGAAAAGTTGCTCCTTTGTCCAAACACGATTTGGATGCTCCATAAAAAAGACGAGCAGGTCAAATTCCTTTGTTGTAAAAATAACTTCCTGACCTAAAACAAATACTTTGCGTGCGGCTTTATCAACAATAATATTATTCATCTCTAAATAATCCTTTGTTTGTTCAGTACCTGTCAGCTGCTTGTAACGTTTACTATGCGCTTGTACACGAGCGACGAACTCACTCGGACTAAATGGCTTTGTTATATAATCATCCGCACCTAAGCCAAGTCCTCTTATCTTATCAATATCCTCTTTTTTTGCAGAAACAATTATAAGCGGAATATTTTTCTTTTCACGAATACGTCGACAAATTTCAAAACCGTTCATTGAAGGGAGCATTAAATCAACGACAATTAAATCAAAAGGCTCATTTAATGCTCGACTCAATCCTTCAGAACCGTCCGTTATGATTTCTGCCTCTATATCATGAATTTCTAAATAATCTCTTTGTAATTCTGCAATGCTAATATCATCTTCAATGATTAATATTCGTGATGGCATCAGTCATTGACACTTCCTTTAAGCCTTTTCCAAGATTATTGTCACCGTTGTACCAAAATGTAGCTTACTTTGAATTTTTACTTGTCCATTATGCTTTTCAACGATTTGCTTCACAATTGCAAGCCCCAGGCCGCTACCACCTGTCGTCGACGTACGCGCTTCCTCACCACGATAAAAATGATCGAATACATATGGGAGTTGGAGCTCCGAAATTCCTTGTCCGTTATCCTTTATAACAATTTCAACAAGCTGCTCAACTACTACTACTTCTAAAATCATACATAAAGGTTCATTTGGCTTTTTAAACTTCATACTATTTTCAATTAAATTAGAGATTGCCCGATTCATCTGCATACGATCAATATGAACATAGACATCCTCCACTACATTCAATACCAGCTGTACATCTCGATTGTATAATTGAAACTCCTCCACTATATGTGTAAGGAACTTGCCGATCTGTATACGCTCAAAATGAAGCTGAACTGCCTCTGCATCAAACTTAGAGTAAAGAAAAAGTTCTTCAATTAATCTGTTCAATGCAAGTGATTTAGAGTGGATGGTCTTCAAATACTTTTCCCGCTTTTCAGGCGTTTCGGCAACTCCCTCCTGTAAACCTTCCACATATCCAATAATCGTTGTAATTGGTGTTTTTAAATCATGAGAAATACTTGCGATTAGATCTTTACGGTTTTTTTCAAGGCTTCGTTGCTCCTGAATAGAATCTAACAGTGCTGATCGCATACTCTCAAAATTAGCTGTCAGCTCTTGTACTTCCCTTGCTGTATTAGCAGGTAATGTCGTTGCCTCTATCATTAAATCGCCCTCTCGTATTTCGGACATAGTCTGTCCTAAATTTTCTAGAGGTTTAATAATTGTCTTGTGTAAAAATTGATTTAAAAATAGCATTGCGGCAAACGATACTAAAAGGATTATGAAAATAATAATAATTCCCCATTTAGTAAGAAAATCTAAAAAGCTGTTTTCTTTTTTCAGCACTAAGACACTACCCTTAGATTTGTCGCTATAATAAAAGTCGAACTTAATATAACGGTACAGTCCCCCTGCATTATCTATTGTGCCCTTCGTTTCAATATTATTCGTATTGAAAGTTGGAAAATGCACGACAAGTGACCGTTCTACTAATCCCTGCGAATAATAAACAATTTCCTCTTCATGACGAATGACAACTCCAAGTGACCTGTTCTCAATCTGTTGAAAACTTTTTTGCATATCTTGCACTAATAGCCTGTCTGGATCCTCTTTGGCAATATTACGTAGCTTTACATAAGCAAGCTCCTCTTCCGGGCTCAAAGAGCGTTGCTTTGTAAAAGTTTGATACAATGTTTTAGGTGTCGGAACAGACCCTGTTGTCACATAAAAAACAATACATAAAATTGATAGAATAGAGACACTTGCAATTACAATACCGCCGATATAAGAAGTTAAAAATCTATTCTTGATTGTCATATTGATCTCCTTTCCTCAATTTATAAAGGAGATTCCTTACTTTTTCAAGTGATGGACTTTGTGGTAATTTTAAAAACTAAATGTTGGTTTTAAATCTCCCTTATACGGCTCATGCTCTACGAAGATTGTGATATCATTGCCATCTGCATCCTTACCTACACGCTTATAAGTAAACTTATCATCATTTAATTCCGTAAGTTCCAATGCTGCACCATATTTATTATCGCCTATTGATACATGTGCGCGAATTTTATTGTCATGAATGACATCAAAGTAACCATAATCTCCGCGACTTTCTCCTGTTTCTCTATTAAAGAATTCATATTTATTTGTGTCCTCTTCAAACTTTGCGACACTTAAAAAATTCCCATTAAACTCTGAGACATCATTACCTTTTTCATCAAGTACCTTTGTTCCATGCCATAATGTTTTACCTAGGATTTCATCTCCATCTACACTAGTATTAATATCTCCTGTAGAAGTTGTTAACGTTTTGTCTTCGTTAGTGAAGGCTAAATCATTTTCATATGGTATATGCTCCACAAACACTTCTATATCATTACCGTTCATATCTTTCCCCATACGTTTGTAAGTAAAGACTTCTTCATCTAATGTAGTTATTTCAACAACTGCTTGATATTTCATCGTATCAGAAATTAAAATACGCTTCATACCGTCATTCGTCATAAAGAATGTACCCTCATCACCACGAGTCTCCCCTGTTTTCGCGTCAAAAAATTCATATCGACCTGTTTCAGAATCGTATTTTGCTAAACCGATAAATCCAGCATTCTCCTCAGTTAAATCATTGTTATCTTTGTCGTAAACACGCGTACCTTGCCAATTTGTACTGCTTAAAATATTCGCTAATGTTTGGCCCTTTGTCAGTTGCTGCTCAGCTTGATTGGCCTCCGCCTGTTCATTTTGCACGACTGAATTGTCTGCCTCAGTTTTCCCTGAATCTGTACATGCCGTTAATATTGTGACTGAACTAAAAATAGCGAGTGTTGCGAATTTTAATTTGTTGTTCATATTTTATTCTCTCCCTTTTCATTTGCTTATGCTTAATTATGAAGTCCAGTTCTAAACTGCATATATCGCAAATATAAACAAAATATAAATTCGAGAAAAAAAACTTATTCGTTGTAAGATGCTTATAAAAAAGTAAAACTCGCCACAGATATTGGCGAGTTTGTTTGTAACTTATTAAATTTTTTTATAATGAAGCATCGCAAGTTGACCTAACTTTTCAACTTTGCTTAAATTATATTTTTGGGTAATATCATCTCCGTTATAAAGAGAGATTCCCTTACCTAAAATAATTGGAGCAATGGCTAGTTGGAATTCATCAATTAAATTTTCTTTAAAAAATTCACGTGCTAAATTCCCCCCACCAATTAGCCATATATCTTTACCAGGCTGTTGCTTTAAATTGTTAATGAAAGCTTCAACATCTTCATTAATAAATGAAGCATATTCATCTGAACCGCTGACAGATTTAGAAAACACATAGTTTTTATAATCACTATAAGGATAGTCCATGTCAAATCCTCGAATGGTATCATATGTTCCCTTACCCATCACAACCGTATCAATTTTATTTAGAAGGGAATTGTAACCCGAATCGCCTTCTACTTCCGTAGACTCCAACCACTCTAATGTACCATCATCATTTGCAATAAAACCATCAATAGAAGTACCTATATACAAAATAACATTACGTCTTTTTTCCATATAAATCCCCATTCCTGTTTCACAAGATAACATTAAGTATATCAGTAACTGTTATCTAAAATTAATATGTTCGTACCAATGGTGGTGTATATTTTGCAATAAATTGTTCGATTTCGATAAATGAGTTGGAAAATAACATTGCCTTTTTATCTGCTTCAGTTAAAAAACCGTTTGTTACCATATCATCATAAAATTCTTTTAATTTATCATAATAGCCACCTACATTGAATAAAACACATGGATTTTGGTGTTGTCCAATTCTTGCCCATGAAATTACCTCTGAAATTTCTTCTAATGTTCCAGGTCCCCCAGGCAGTGCAATATAGCAGTTCCCTAAATCAATCATCTTATTTTTTCGTTCAGACATGGACTGCACAACTTCTAAACGAGTTAAATTAGGATGACTTAGCTCTCGATCAACTAAAAATGTCGGAATAATGCCGATTACTTTACCGTTATGTAATAAAACTTCATCTGCAATGACACCCATTAGACCAGCTTTTCCTCCGCCATATACTAGAGTATGTCCATTTTCGGCAATCCATTTACCAAGTGCTTTTGCTGCCTCTTCGTATAAATCATTGTTACCTAGACTTGCACCGCAATAAACTGAAATATTCAAATTCGATTCCTCCTTTATGCTATCATTATAGAAGTATAAGGAGTGATTTTCATTGAATATTTTTGAATATCAAAAGTGGATAACTGAATTTTACAAAAAGCGAAGCTGGTACGACTTAAACCCTTTTATTCGTGTCAATTTCTTAACGGAAGAGGTTGGTGAAGTTTCAAAGGCCATACGAACAATTGAAATTGGGCGTGATCGTCCAGATGAAAAAGCTCTACCAAAAGAACAACAAATTGAGAATTTAAAAGAAGAACTAGGCGATGTTCTTGATAATTTATTTATTTTAGCTGATAAGTACGAAATTGATTTAACTGAAATTATGATAAGCCATAAAGATAAACTAATAAAAAGATATCAATAATATTAAAAGTTTTAAACATCCCCCCTAATTCGTTGTCATATTAACGAATTAGGGGTTTTTTCTCATAATCCTCAGTTATTCCGTAACAAGTTACAAGGCATTCAAATGTAAATCATCTAGCTCAAAAAAGTTCTATAAGCCCCCTATTGTATGCACTTCTGCACATTACTCAAAAGCAGCTAAAATCTCATACTATCGCTATTTATTGAATTTTTATATTAAAATCTAAATTATGAAGTATATTCCAAAAATTCTATTTATGTTATATACTATACGCTAGAATAACAAAGGGAGTTTACAAATTTGGCAAATACTTTTAATTTTGTATTGCGAGTTTTTTTCTTTTGCCATCAAAGACCGGACCGTTCATTCCATTATAAAGGGAAGAAATTCCCTCTATGTGCCAGATGCACTGGTATGGCAGTAGGTTATCTTTTATCCATAATATTAGTCATACTTTTAGGCATATTTGATTTATGGATTATAGCTTTATTAATTTTACCAATGGCTATAGACGGTACAGGTCAATTATTTGGTAAATGGACAAGTAATAATAGTAGACGGTTCCTTACTGGATTAACTGGTGGAATCGGTATTATTTATATTTTCTACATTATTGGTTACCAATTTTTTTTATTTGGTCAATATGTTGGGAGAAATCTATAACAAAATATTGGAGGTACTATTATGTATTGTAAAAACTGTGGCGAACATATTTCTGAACATGCAGAAATTTGTATCCACTGTGGTGTCCGCGTAAAAAACGCAGGTGGTGAAGACAAACCAAACTGGGGCGTTAACATAATTACACTTTGCTGTGTGCCACTTGTTGGATTAATTATGTTCTTTGTTTGGAAAAACGAAAAGCCAGTTGCGGCTAAATCAGCTTTAATGTTCTTCTTTATTAACATAGCAATTATCGTATTATTCTATATTGCAATGTTCATTATTGGATTATCAAGTTACTAAAACGAAGGATTACATAATGTATTGTGAATTGAACATATTTCTGATTTAGTAAAAATTCGCCCTAAATGTGGCGTACGTCCTTACGTCATAAATCTTCTGTCACATGTGGCTCTAGTATAAATAGTAATCCGATAATTAAGGTTTAACTACGGACGCTTTTACTAATTGCTAAACAAACAGCACGGTGAACAAGATGATAAAAGGGAAATTTTTATTATGTAGGGGGTTTTATTATGTATTGTCCTAATTGTGGTTCTACCATTAACGAGAATGCCGAAATTTGTATACATTGTGGTGTCAACGTATTAAAATTTAACAACCAAATAACTGTAGCTAAAAATGATAAACCAAATATTTGGGTTAATGTACTCAGCTTATGCTGTTTCCCTCTGCTTGGCATTATCATCTATTTTGTATGGAAAGACACTCAACCAAAAGCTGCAAAGTCTGCTTTAATATTTGCTTTGTTTGGTTTAGCTATTTCAATTATTTTCGCAATTATTACATTTGTAATTGGGATTGCAACAGAAATGATGGATGATAGCTATTATTACTAATCAATATGACTAAAGTGCTTTGGTTTCCATTCACTTCATCATAAACAATAAAGAAGGGTAGACATTTAGAAAAGTCCCCCTTCTTTTTATCGTATTGCTATAAATAAAAGCAACAAGCTTAAAAAATAATATGTATGAGCCTATCGTTTTTTTATTTCAATAATTTTGCTTATTAAGATCAATTAAGATTTTATTAAATGACCATCTTTATCAGTAAATTTACCAACGATAATCATAACTAAATCAACTATTGTCCAAATTCCGAACCCACCTAATGTGAAAATCATTAAAATACCTGTACCGATTTTACCAACATAAAAACGGTGAATTCCTAGACCTCCTAAAAAGAAACAAAGTAATAATGTTGCTACGAAATTTTTGTCCGACATGTAAATACCTCCGATAAATTTATAAATACTTTATTAGATCACTCAATAATTATATATTACAAATAAAGTATTTTACAACATTTATTTCCTTTTATATAATACTACATTATTGATATTTTACTTCCTATAAAACGGACATTTGATTATATATAAAATTATCAAAACCACCTAAATCGTATTGTCCCTTATTTAGAATTAAAGAAAGAAGCATCCAGGACATTTAGTTTCCTTAATACGTCTTTAATATAAAGGCTATGTGCTTTCTATAATTCATAACTCATAATCGTGCTCATTACTTATACTCAATCTAAAGCTATTTCCACTATCTTTGTAAATAATGTTTTTCTTTCTTCTAGTGTAGTAATTATATACATAAATAGATTTGTATTACGTTACCAAAGAATAAGTCCCCCTTCGAAACATATATTTTTTTAAGAAGTGAATTTATAGGGGGTTTTATCATGGTTATCACACCGGGTATTGAGGATCTACCTTACGTACTTCAAAAAAATGGGGTAAAGTTTTTTACTTTAGTTGCTGAGGAAATAACGTGGGAATTGGTAGATGGTATCTTTATCAAAGCATGGGGATATAACGGCTCTACACCAGGACCAACAATTCGAGTTTTTCCTGGAGATAAAGTATGTATTAGGGTCATTAATCAATTACCTGTCCATACGAGCGTACATTGGCATGGATTAATCGTACCCAATTCTATGGATGGTGTCCCCCCAATTGAGCCCTCCCCATTTATAGAACCTGAATATTATTTTGATTATCATTTTACAATAGTCAATCCTCCAGGCACGTATATGTATCATTCCCATGTTGATGTTTCTATACAAGACAATGCGGGGTTATTAGGTGGCTTTATTGTTGAAAATCCGTCAGAGGTAAACATACCAAACCATAAAGATTACCTATGTTTACTTCAAGAATGGGCAATAAATGCTTTAGCATGGGGCGATCTAACAAAAGGTACGTATGATTTAACATTTATTAAACCTGATTTTAATTTTTTTACAATCAACGGCCGTTGCTACCCATTAACTGAACCTTTACTAGTAAAATACGGAGATACGGTTAAAGTACGATTTGGTAATATTCAAATGAACCACCACCCCATCCATTTACATGGACATCAGTTTAAAGTAGTTGGTGCTGATGGTTTTCCAATTGTCCCTCATACACAAATTTATAAAAACACTATACTCGTCGCATCTGGTGAAACTTGGGATATTAACTTCCAAGCGAATAACCCAGGTATTTGGCCAATGCACTGCCACATGCCTCATCACGTTACAAACAACGGTGTAGTTGGCTTAGGTGGTATGTTTACTACAGTTAAATATGAAGAAATGAATAATTCACCTTCTTTTTAGTGTGAAATTCATGGAAAATAAGTATTTTTATAAAAATCAATTGATTGGATATTTTGTTTCTACTATATAAGATAGCTGGCGTTATTTTTAAATAAACGCCAGCTATTTTTATTTTCCACTGATGTATCTACAACTACTGTCTTGATAAGGTGCAATGAAAAAATTAATGACTTATAGTATGTCATTTCACACTCGAAAGTCCTGCTTTTTCATTAAATTACCAGGAAGATAGATTTAATTTGTAATTAATAAACTAATACTAATTATCAATATTTTAATATCCAGATATTCTAATTACTCCCTTTATGATAAATTGGAAATATCACACTAAACTGAAAAGTGTGACAATAAAAGCTGAAGGGGGAAATGTGATTTGAAAAAGTTTAAGTTTACGAAGTTTCTAAGTAGTATTCTAGCTTTCGTTATGGTGCTTTCTCTATTGGTTCCATTATCGAGTGCTCGTGCTGAAGAGTCGAAACCATTCAAGCAAGATAGCCAAAGTGAAAGTATTATTCAACTAAAGGCGGCTATCGCTGAACAGCAAAGCTTGTCTAAAGATGGTCCAACTCTTCACGAAAGCTTACAAAATGTATCAGGCAATCAAGATGTTGCGGTCATTATTCATTTATCAGAATTGCCTGTAGCACTAGAGCAAGGAATGAGCCAAGTCAAAGGTCAAAGATTCTCAAATGCCCGGGCAAATGAAGTTCGCTCAAATGTAAATGCACAACAAACAAAAGTTAAAAAAGAGTTAGCTATTAAAAAAGTACAGATGACTCAAGGATTCACTTTTGATACTGTTTTAAATGGTTTTGCGGCAACTGTGAAAGCAAATGATCTTCCGAAACTGCTTACAGTAGAAGGAATTACATTAATCGAACCTGATGCAATTGTTTATGCATCCGAAGATAATTCGATGAAATCATCGGAACTTACTAAAGAAGATCAATTAGAAGCTCAAATGAATACAAGTAATTCTTTCCTTGGCATTGAACAGCTTTGGCAGGAAGGTTTAGAAGGACAAGGAATAAAAGTAGCAGTATTAGATACTGGTATTGATGCAGATCACCCTGAGTTTGCTGGTGTTTACAAAGGCGGAAAAAACTTCATTCCAAATTCATCAACTTACACGAAACCTCGTGCAGATGACGATGCATCGGAAACTTTGCCTTCGGAGCGTCCAGCGGGGACACCTGAATTTAATGAAAAGGGAAGCTCGTTCTATACTTCCCACGGTACACATGTTGCAGGAACAATTGCGGCAATCGGTGCTAACGAATTCGGTATTAAAGGAATTGCTCCAAAAGTAGACCTTTATGCTTATCGTGTTCTTGGGGCATACGGAAGTGGCGCTACTTCCGGTATTGTTAAAGCAATTGAAACTGCTGTAATAGAAAAAATGGACATTATCAACCTTTCACTTGGCGGTGGAGCTAACTCTGAAACGGATGCTGGTTCATTCGCTATTAATAATGCAATGATGGCTGGAACAATTGGCGTAATAGCAACAGGGAACTCTGGTCCAAATCGCGGAACAATGGGCACACCTGCAACCGCTCGTTTAGGAATTGCTGTTGGTAACACATCCTATCCTGAAACAATGTATAACGGGGAAGTGAATGTTGCAGTTGGCGACTACAACTTAACAAAGCAGCTTCCATTAATGGGGACGACTTTTGGAAAAAATTTATCAACCCAGCTTCAAGGAGAATTTGACCTAGTTGGTGTTCCTGGAAACGGGGAAATAAAAGATTTTGAAGGAATTGATGTAAAGGGTAAAGTGGCATTGATTGCTCGTGGCGGTATCGCATTCGTTGATAAAATTGCGAATGCAAAAGCAAATGGAGCAATCGCAACAATTATTCATAACTTCGCTGGTGGAACGAATGCACCGAACATTTCAGGCACATTCCTTGGTGATTCATTTGAGTTTCTGCCGACATTCGATATGTCCCAAACAGATGGCGATGCAATTCGCGCTGCATTAGCAGGCGGAACTGGAAAAGTAAGCTTTAGTAAATTTGCTTCCACAAAGACACTGGGGGATGATGTAAACACTTCAAGTTCACGTGGACCATCTACACCAAACTTTGATATTAAACCAGATGTAAGTGCACCTGGAACAAACATTATGTCATCGATTCCAATGTATAAAAAAGATTTCCCTGATGCTGATTATGCGGAAGCATATGCTCGTAAAACAGGAACTTCTATGGCAACACCGCATATTGCGGGTATTGTTGCATTAGTTAAACAAGCAAATCCTGATTGGAACGCGTTCGATGTAAAAGTGGCAATTTCTAATACAGCACAGGTTTTAGATACAACAAAATACGATGTGTTTTCTCAGGGGGCAGGGCGTGTAAATGCTTATGCAGCAGCTCATCCTGAAATCCTTGCCTATGCACTTGATAGCGCAATTATAGATGGAACTGGTGCAGTTGCAGAAAACTTGAAGGGTACAGTCACTTTCGGTCCACAATCGCTTAAAGATCGGGATATCTCTGTAACAAAACAAGTTTTAGTAAAAGATATTAATGGAAACGGCGGCAATTACAATGTATCTATTGATGTGACAAAAACATTTGGTGATGCAACTGTTACAGTCGATCAACCGACATTTAATCTAGTTGGTGAGCAAGTTTTAAATATTACATTAACTGCTTCACAAGCTACAGCACCAAACGGCTCTGAAATACTAGGGTATATTTACATCAGTGATGGAGCTACAGAAATATCTTTGCCATTCGCAGCTGACTTTAGCGGCGCGGCAGTAACTGAAATTAAAGATTATAAGATTACAGAAGCAGACCTATCCTTTAATGGAGATGGCGTGAAAGACTCGGCTGTACTTTCATTCACATTAACTGGAGATGTCACAACTAACTATATCGAGCTTTGGGATATTATGAACCCTGAAGGTGGAGAATACGGAGACGGCTACATTGGTTATCTGCATGCAGGGACTGCGCTAGGAAAAGGCTCTTATACGTTGAACGTTGGCGGGCAGTACAAACCATGGGGATCAGCACCTGCAACAACGATTCCTGACGGTCTGTATACAATTGACTTCACTGGTCTCGCAGCATCAGGGGTAGTTTCCGATTATGTTGGACCAATTATCGTGAAAACGACTAAACCCGAAATTACTGGTTCAGTAGCTGAAGGTGTCGCTACAGGACAGGTAACAGATAAGTATATCGACTACAATGAAGAGTTATATTTATACGGTTTAAATTATAATTTAAATGATAAATTAAAAGCTTCTTATATTTCGACGGTAAATGGCGAAGTACAAACACCAGTTGCTTTTGAATTAAATCAAGACGGTAGCTTCACATTCCCAGTAACAGCAGAAACGAATGCTGTATCTGTAATAATTAATGACGCTGCCGGTAATGTTGGTGAAGCAATAATATATGAAAAAGATGTAGTAGAACCAGAAGTAACACTTTCTGTAAATCCAACTGAGTTAAACCTAACAGCTGGAGAAACTGCACAACTTACGGTAACCGAAACGTCAACACCAGCAGAAGGTGATGCAACAGAGGAAGACGTAACTTCAAAAGCTACTTATGTTGTTGGAGATGAAAATGTTGCAACAGTCGTAAATGGATTAGTAACTGCTGTAGGTGCAGGCACGACTACTATTACTATTTCATATGGAGATAATAAGGTTACTATAAATGTTACAGTTAAAGCACCTGTTATAGAAGAACCAATAGTAACACTAGAAATCGACCAAGCTCAAGTTGAAACTAGAATAGGTAAAGAAGTTACAGTTAAGATTACTGAAGTAACTACTTTTGATGGTAAAACAACAGAAAAAGATGTTACAAAACTTGCAACCTACGAAGTAGCGAATGATAAAATAGCTACTGTAAAAGCAGGGGTTGTAAAAGGAAAAGGTCAAGGTAATACGACAATTACGGTAACGTATGGTGAGCACACACTAACATTTGACGTGGTGGTTGTAAAGCCTGGCAATGGTAATGGTAACGGCAATGGTAATGGCAATGGCAATGGCAACGGTAATGGCAATGGCAATGGCAATGGCAATGGCAATGGCAATGGCAATGGCAATGGCAATGGCAATGGCAACGGCAATGGTAATGGTAATGGTAACGGCAATGGCAACGGCAACGGCAATGGTAATGGTAATGGTAATGGTAATGGTAATGGTAATGGTAATGGTAATGGCAACGGTAACGGTAACGGTAACGGCAACGGCAACGGCAACGGCAACGGTAACGGCAACGGCAATGGTAATGGTAATGGTAATGGTAATGGCAATGGCAACGGTAACGGTAACGGTAACGGCAATAAAAATAATAATGAAGTTACCGAGGTACAGTTATAATATTTCAGTTCAAGCAAAAAGAGAAATTGCACAGCGCAATTTCTCTTTTTGCTATTTATTATAAAGTAATGACTTGCAATTAATCTCTTATTATATCGCCAAAATGTATAATTCCTCGTTAATCTCACTAAACACGATCTATACAAATAAAGGAACTCAAAAAAGAAATCTTCTGCTTGTTTTCACATTAAATTTCCAAGGAGATGGTATCGTTTAATATTAGAAATATTATTGCAATATAAATGCCATGTACGTAAACAAATTAACACCTCCTTGTTCTTTTTCTCAGAAAAAACTATGTTACGATTATTTTATATTGACAACTAAGAACGAACATGGAGGATACATGAATGCTTAAAAAAATTATAGCAATTGTACCAGTTGCAATGCTCTCTGCAACTTTAGGTGCTAATGCTCAAGCTGCAACGATTACAGTACAAAAAGGTGATACCCTTTGGGATTTATCACGTGCAAATAATACATCTGTAGAAAATATCCAAAAGTTAAATCATATTAATACTAACCTTATTCACCCTGGGGATGTTCTTACCATTGCACAGCAAAAACAATATATCGTTAAGCAAGGTGATACATTATGGGACATAGCTCTAAATCATCAAGTAACCGTTTCACAAATTAAAGAATGGAACCAATTACAAACTGATCTCATTCATCCAGGTTTAAATTTATCTATCTTTGTTGGTTTGGAAACTAACACGGCTGTAACTGAAAAACCAATAATGCCTGCAACTCATGAAGCAAAAGAAACGACAACTTCAGTAACCTCTCCATCAAGTAATTCTACTTCAACGGAGAATAAACCTGAAGCAACTGTTCCATCAACAAGTAATTCAGCTTCAGAGGAAAGTACACCTAAAGCAACCGCTCCATCAACAAGTAATTCTACTTCAGTGGAAAGTACACCTGAAGCAACCGCTCCATCAACAAGTAATTCTACTTCAGTGGAGAGTACACCTGAAGCAACCGCTCCATCAACAAGTAATTCTACTTCAAAGGAAATTATAGTGGAGGCTTCAGCTTATACAGCTTCATGTGATGGATGTTCTGGTATTACTTCTACAGGAATTAACCTTAAAACAAACCCAAATGCAAAGGTCATCTCAGTTGACCCAACTGTTATTCCGCTTGGTAGTAAAGTTTATGTAGAAGGCTATGGTGAAGCAATTGCAGGAGATACTGGAGGAGCCATTAAAGGAAAACGAATCGATGTTTTCTTTCCTTCTCAACAAGATGCAATCGATTTTGGCGTAAAACAACTAAAGGTAACAATATTAAACTAACAATTCCCATCCTATATTTAGGGTTTAATATATATGAACAATAAGGTGACTTGAATCCTTATTTAAAGCAAAAAAGAACCAGATTAGGTTCTTTTTTTGCTTATATCCCCAGCCCATCTAACGAGGTCCTGCCTTACATATAGGCAGGACCTCATAGTTTTATTTAAGCATTGTCGCAGTTAAAAATTCCCGAGTTCTCTCCTCTTTCGGATGATCGAAAAATTGTTCAGGTGTGCCGCGTTCAATAATTTTCCCATCGTGCATATACACAATCCAATCAGCTACTTCTCTGGCGAATCCCATTTCATGGGTTACAACAACCATTGTCATTCCTTCTTCAGCCAAGTCTTTCATTGTTGTCAAAACCTCTCCCACAAGCTCGGGATCGAGTGCCGATGTTGGCTCATCAAAAAGCATAATGTCTGGTTCCATCGCAAGTGCTCTAGCAATCGCTACCCGTTGCTTTTGACCCCCTGATAGTTTACTAGGATAGACATCCGATTTATCTTCCAAACCTACTTTTCTCAGTAATTGTTTTGCTTTGTTGATAGCCTTCTCTTTGTCTACACCCTTTACCATAATAGGTGCTTCAATAATATTTTCCAAAACCGTTTTATGTGGGAATAAGTTGAAATTTTGAAACACCATACCTACCTTTTCTCTAATCTTATTAAGGTCATCTGTCCGTGGATTGACTTCATTTCCCTCAATTATAATATTGCCGTTTTCCTTTCTTTCTAAAAAGTTCAAACAGCGAAGGAGGGTACTTTTCCCTGACCCACTCGATCCTATTAGACAAACAACATCGCTCTCGTAAACTGTCATGTCAATATTTTTTAATACATGTAAATCTCCAAACGATTTATTCAATTGATTTATTTTAATCATTTCCTTGGTGTCCAATTTTTTCAGCTCCTATCTGTCGCTTATTGCTAATTTCAGTTCAGTTCGGTTCACTACAAATGTCATCAACGCTACCAGTAATAAATAGTAGACTGCTACGATGAGTAAATAGGTCATTTCATCAAAATTATTTGATCCAAGTGTTGTCGCCACATTAAACAGCTCATTCATGGAGATAAATGCGGCCAACGAAGAATCTTTTAAACTGATGATAAATTGATTGCCTAAAGGCGGCAACGCTCGACGAAATGCCTGTGGAAGAATAATTCTTCTTAATGTCAGTATCTTTGTCATTCCCAAAGAGCGGCCTGCCTCAACCTGACCTTTATCGACTGCCTGAATTGCGCCTCGAAGGATTTCAGAAATATAAGCTCCATTATGTAACGCTAGAGCAAGTGAAGCAGCCCAAAAATCAGGAATAAGGAAAATCCCGCTTATTCCGAAGTAAAGAATAAATATTTGAACGATCAGCGGTGTTCCGCGGACTAAATAGACATATATATCTGAAATAAGTTTTAAAATTTTGATATTAGAAATTTTTAATAAGGCAAAGACAAGTCCGATGACGATTCCAAGTAAGATAGAAACCACCGTCAGCTCTAATGTTAATAACATTGCTTTAAAAAATATTCCTTTTGTTTCCATTAGTATGTTAAAAAAATGCGAAAAACTTGGCAAAGTACTACTTCCTTTCTTTCTATAGCATTGATTTATTCTGGTTTTTTGGTAATGTCCTCACCAAAATATTTAATACTGATTTGAGTCAGTGTCCCATTTTCCCGGAGGTGTTCCAAAGATTCATTTACTCGCTTCAATAGTTTTGGATTATCCTGGGGCAGCACAATCGCCTGTTCACTGCGATTAATTAATTGCTGTCCTTTAATCTTAAATCCTTCTTTTTCAGCTGTTTTTCCTGTAACAAAATCTGTAATGACCGCATCATGACGTCCGGTGCTCAACGCCTTTAAAGCTGTAATATCGCTGTCATATGTTTTTACATTGTCTGTATACTCGGAAGCTGTATCGGCATATGTCGATCCTTTTGCAACAGCTACTTCCTTTCCCTTTAAATCTTCGACAGTCTTAATTTTACTGTCAGGTCTGGTGAAAATTTTCGGTCCAGAATAGTAATACGGTGTAGAGAAAGAAACATGTTTACTTCGCTGCGGGTTAATCGTGTGGCTCGCAACCGCTGCATCCGCTCGGCCTGTTTTTACCCCTTCTACAATCCCTTTGAACTTGATTCGTTTCTGAACCGGCTCAAGGCCCATTTCCTTTGCAATCGCTTCCCCAACCTCAATATCAAAGCCCGACATTGTGAGATCGTCATTCATATAACTAAATGGCTTAAATTCACCAGAAGTAGCAAAAACAAATTGGTTTTTATTTATCAGTTCAGATCCATCCTCAAGCTTCTTCTTCTCTGTACAACCAGACAAAAAGCAGACTACGATTATACTAAAGACCAATATTAACTTTTTATTCAACAACATGTTGGCTATGACTCCTTTTCCCTTTCGATTATTCCTACAATGCTTCTTGCTAAATAACTTGCTTATGATGGTTAATACCCTATCTACTCCCGATAAAACAAAAAAGTGTCAGGCACTGTTAATAGTACCCGACACTTTTGAAACATTTTTAATTTATATACATCTCTTTCAAGTGTTCTCTCTCCTCAAATATTGATGCTTTTTAGACGTTAAAAAAAGATTATTCATTGGTGAATTTAATATAACATTTCTCATCAATATAAACTGACTGTTCAAATGCTTTAGTACTCACTATGGAAGACAATTTTATAAGCAAATGGTGTGGTACAAATATGTCTTTGAATCGTTATACCTTCTTCTCTACAACTGTCTACTAAAAAAACAGCACCAATATAAAATTGATACTGCCTTAATTAACCACACTTACTTGTGATATGGTTCACCGTTGCACCTTTAATGGAGGTTATTAATTTTCTAAGTCGCTGCTGAGGAAGAAGCTGCGTCAGCCTTCACACAATCAATTGCAACAACGAATGCAATAATGATTTCCTCCATCTCCTCATCCAATATTTGAACTTTATAGCTATCTCCCCAAGTGAACCACTCCTTGTTCACTTTACCGATGACTTCACCATGCTGTAAGACCTGAAACTCCATATCCCACCAGTTACCGTGTATCTCCATGTATGCCCCATCAATCGTATAGCGTGCTTTAAAGAAAGAAAACTCTTTCTTAATCGTTAACACCTCTCGACCATTTACCTCAATAAAAAACTTCGGTAAAAAGCTGAACACCTTTTTCGTAATAAGGGCTACTTCATCTCTTGTTTTATTCATAATGGAGAAAGTCTTTGGAATTTGCATAAAACTACCTTCTACGTAATAAACATCCTTTTCCTGCTGATCCTTTATTGTGAATTTGCCACTTAGACTGAATACCTTTTGCTTTATATAAAGTTGCTTCATTCTATACCTCCTTCGAAATAGCATATCAATATAGCGCAGATTTCATCATAGCTATTAATAATTATCAAAATAGTTTATTGAAATTTGGACTTATAAATTTATTTATTCAGAGCATCAAATGTCAATACCTTACAACACTAAAGAAGCGTTTCATCTTTTCATATATAAGTAAATTTTATAAAAAAAGTAGTTCCTTCAGATCCTGTTTGAAATTCAATTTTTGCGTTATGACGTGCAGCAATTGCATAGCAGATACCTAGACCTAAGCCAGTGCCATTATCTTTGGTCGTGTAAAATGGAGTACCCAATTTCTCTACTATCGCAGGACTGATACCTTCTCCTTGATCCTGTACTGCAAGAATTACACAATTCCCATCCCCTTTGTAGGTACTGATGGATAGAACCTTACCTATGTTCATTGATTCTAAGCCATTACGGTATAGATTTATTATCAATTGTCGTATTTCGTTACGATTTAAAAGTAAATCTGGAATGTCATTCAGATTAAATTGAATAATTTTATTTTGATTAAATGCATCTATCTCTATTAAAGGCGTAATATCGCGAATAATAGAATTTAAATCTAACATCTGTAAATCGGATGTCTTAGTATTACCTATAGAAAGAAATTCAGTAATAATAGAATTAGCACGGTCAAGCTCTTCGATCATGACATTAAAGTAATCATTATGTTTTTCGAATTCGCTCTCTTTTTTTAATAGCTGCAAAAATCCTCGTACTGTTGTCATAGGGTTTCTAATCTCATGGCTAATACCTGCTGCCATCTGACCTATTAAGTCTAGGTTTGATAATCTTTTCAATTCCTTCTCATATTTCTTTTTTTCAGTTATGTTTTTTAAAAGGCAACAGATTCCCTCATCATATGGGTACGCAACTGCTTCGTACCAATAATCACCATAAGCTGAGGTCATTTCGAAATGTACTGCTATTCGCTCTGACATCGCACGATGAAATTCTTTATACATGACCGTATCTACACATTTCGGGAAAATTCCCCATATATTTTGTCCTAATACATCCTTTGCCGTTTTCCTTTGCGGCAAATATTGATGTTTATTCATGTAAAGAAATTCCCACTCTTTGTTCAATGCAAAGAATCCATCCGTTATACTTTCAATAACACTTGTAACCTTTTCATTAGCAGCAGCTAGTTCCCTTGTTCGCTCTTCTACCATATTTTCAAGTTGGTCCATATATAACAAGTTTGAAATTGTAGGCGCTGTGGCTTCAACTATCGATTTTGCTAATTGAATTTGAGATTCATGGAAATTACATGTTTCCCCTCCTAAATTGACAACTGTTATAACCCCTAATACTTCCCCCATTGAAATCAGTGGCATCATAAAAAGACTCATACTATCTATATTTGGAGTGAGAATTATACTTTTTGTTTCAATAATCTGTTGAATCATAGCTTCGTAGCTTTGGTTCATTCCTATGCTTTTTAGATTCTCCATCCAATCGGCTTCTGTCCAATCACAGTCTGTATTAAATTTCATGAATGTCATTGTGTTTTTTCCCAATGGATCCAGGAGGTGGGCTGCACTTTTTTCGCTACCTAAAACCTTTCCTAAGTAGTAAAAACATTTATCAAGACTTTTCTGCACGGAGGAACACATCGACAAATCACGTGTAACATTGAGTAACAATTGTTTTTCTGCAATAAGGTTTTCCTTTTGCTTTAAATTATTTGCGTTTTGAATTGCAACTGCAGCCATATTTACATATGCTTCAACACTCTGAATTTCTGATTCTGTTAAATTCATCGGTGTTCCATAATCAAATAAAAAAACTAAACCAAATATCTCTTGCTCATATGAAATAGGCAGTGCTAATAAGGATTTAATTTTGAAGGCTTCTACCGATCTCGGGTCCGGCCGATTATCCTTTGAGGTATCAGAGATATAGATGGTTTTTTTAGTTTCAATAACCTCTTTGGCCAGTAAGTCTGTTTCAACATCAATTACCTGTGTATCGAGGGTTATGCCATTCATATCTTCTGGCTTTCCCACAAATCCTCTAAATGTTCCATCTTTTTCTGGTAAATAAATACCCACCGAGTTACATTGCACGATTTCCTCGGAAATTGCCTGCGTTACACGCTGTAAAACTTCACGTAGTTCTAACTTTGTATTAATTACTTTGGTTATACTCGCGAGCCTAGAATATCTCGTCTGTTCACTTAACATTCACAATGTCTCCAATCAAAACCTACTAAAAGTAAAAGTATAATTTCTAGCTAACAGTCTAGTTCTAAATTAGTTTATATTATATCTGTATCCTATTATACATGGAAAACCTCTATTACTTATGATACGGTTTACCGTGATAGCGCTAGTTTGTTTCGACCCGATGATAGGAACGACCATAAGGCTTCTAATAACTCCAATTCGCTTTTGTTAGTTCCTGCTATTATTCCATTGCCAGTCACCTTCAATTACTCTATCCCCTCAATAGACCATACATATGATACCGATGAATAAAGAACTGATTAATGATTCTGTTTGCATGAGCTACATTCTCCGAATGATTTTGATTCATAAATCTACTATATTCCCATTTTATTCTTAAACTCAGTTTGGAGAAAAAGGACTATCCAACAAATTCTTAAATGGAAACAGGTATAGAAAAAGAGAACTTTTTCTATACCTGTTTTTTTGTATCCTTTTTAGTAAATCACTATTTTAGTTGGTGATGGATTGTAGCGAAAGGCAGTTTTTTCTATACTCAACTGGACTTAAACCATCCAGTTTTTCTTTTATTCGTTTTATTATAGAGGAAACCCTGTATATTCATTTTAACGAACCAACAACTGCATTTTTATTTAGTCATAACTTCCAAGGTACTGATATTTTTTCAAAGGAAAATCACTTTTCATTATTAGAAGTTGTACAAAAGTTACTACCCTCATTTATTAAAACTAACATTATTGAATATGGATAAATGAAAACCATCTAGAACGCTGACACTACAATATTCTAGGTGGTTCTTTTTATAAGCCACATTTACTTATTTCCAAACTTCTTGCAATGTATTTCTAAACAATTCATCTAATATTTTAGTAGGATCCTTCGCTTCAACTTTGAGTGATTTAACATATTCTTCGAGTCGTTCCATTTCACTTTCTACAAAGTCGTTAATCACATGAATACGGGGTTCAATATCTAACTCATCACCTATTAGCTTTCGTTTTAAAAGATGCTCAATTGCATTTTTTAATTCGCCCTCCTGAAGGCTATCTTCCAATAGTTCATGGAAGCTAATTGGAGGTGTCGTATTATATTTCACTATCCACTTACAAGCCAATATCGGCCGAAGTACATAAAAATATTTTTTTATTCTTACTTCTGGTCCCTGCAGGTACTCACGATAATTATTTTTTGCCATGTTTAAATAATGGTGGAGCATCGAATTTGGATAAAATACACTCGATTCCAAAGACCGTATGTTATCAACAAATGAGTATTTTTGATAATAAATAATATTGCTTCTTAACCATTCTAAAAGTGGCGGATTATTTTTTCTAAATAGGCGTAGCGCTTTTGTGATTTCCCAACCACTTATATCTAATAAATCATTAATTGGTTCTTCAATTACATCTCTCTTTACTCCAATTCCTTGTGGATCAATCGAGAGATACCATTCAGGAGAATGTATATAAATAAATCGAACATCATAATCACTGTCTTTGGAAGGAAAGCCCCATGCTCTACTTCCTGATTCGACAGCATATAAAATCTTTACCTTATATTTCTCTTCAATTTCTAACAATTTCTTTTGAATGATTTCGTTCATTTACATTTCTCCTTTCATTATGAGCTTAGAAAAACTAGCTTTATCGTTTCTTAATTTCAACTTAACGCTTTAGTATCAATTTAATGAAAGAATCCCACATTATCCACCCTTACTTATGATACGGTTCACCGTAACTAATGTAAGTGCGGTTTTTTAATATAGAATTTTATTTTATCTATAAATAGCTAACACTTCTAGTTCTAAAGTATCTGTGTTCGATTTGATATTTTCAATTCCCTCTATTTCACTTTGCCCCATCTGTCTTCTTAATCCTCTACTTATAGAAAATAAGTCCTTCATGATATCGAAAACAACAATAGGTTTATCTTTCACTTGCTTTCTAGATGTAATTTTTGCAATAAAGGTAAGTTCCTCTTCTTCATAATCTTCTAATGCTTCCATGCCAACAAGTAACTCTGTTGATGTTAATTTTGTAAAGCCTTGTCTTTCTCCTAATTGACTACTTTCAATAAACATTGGAATTTTAGTACTCTCTTTTTCAAAAATCTTTTTAAAAAGCTCTTCTTCCTGAGCATTTGCTAAATTCATGCTACTAATCAATAAAGGTTTAAATTGATTTATCAATTCCATCATATCAAACTCGTTTGGAATACTTAGTGACCCTTCGAATGAAATGATTGATGATTTTGTAATTGTCTCAATATCGTAATCTGTAGCCATTAAATCAAAATAGTGGTCTCCACCTTTTTTCTTTAATAATTCTTCAAACTCATTACAATCTAAAACTAGGTTATCAATCAATTCACCTTCCATTTCATTCGTTCCACCGATACCCCCAGAAAATACTGAAATGTTAGCATCTAAAGATTTAGACGAAGATATTTTCACATTTTTTATTGCTACATGTTTCTTTCCTTCTAGAACTGCTTTGTATTCAGCTACTTTTTGTGCATCAAAATAAATCATATTTTTAAACATAATAGTCCCTCCAAAAATTAGTACTTAAAAAGTAGTAACACACCCAAACGGGAACTTACGTTCTTATTATATAATATTATAAATATTTCTTCAATTTAGTTCTTACACAAATGAGACCTCTTTACTGTTTTATAATGTAAAATAAAATATCTTACTACCTGAACCATTGATGCGGTATAATATCTATTCCCAGTTTTGCTTACTTTCATATATATCAGACATATTATATAAGAAATCCCCATCTAACAAGAGAGGCTCTATTGGTCTTGATGAAAAAATATAACGTGTAGCGAAAAAAGATGTTCGAAAATTAACCGCTCTCATAAATGTGGGACTAGCCTTAATATATGTCTTTCTTTTCCTTCCCCATGTTGCCCTTAAACACATTGCAGAATCCAGGGGGAACGTCAAGTGAATATTAGGGTTATTCCACCCCATAAAAGTGGGGTGAATGTTTTTCGAACTTGGATCATTTAATATTACTGGATTGTCTGATGTTAGAAAATCCTTATTTTGTGGTGCAATATGAAACTGCCAGTTCATCCTATAAATAATCGGGACAAAGATTTCAGACATTTCTATCATAAATTCTAGCGTTGTTAAACCCTCAGAACTAAGCGTAACATCTACTAATTTTGATGTCTCAGTACTTGTTTTAAGGTTAAAATCTAATTTATCGTTGTTTCTATAAAACCATGTCATGTAATTGAGGAAATTAGGTACTCTCGCTAATGAGAAGTATATAAAGTAAGAAAATTGAATTCTCTCTTCATCAGTTAACAAAGTTTGGCTTAAGATTTTTTTCAATATTGATGATGAAGGTCTTTCAATTTTCTTATCAAAGAAATCTTCAACCGCTGTGGTTATTTCACCTGTGATTAATTTCAAATCATAATATCCATTTAGTTCAGCAATTTTCTTTGTACCTTTCTTTTTTAATTTATCAAGTTGCTTGTCATAAACCCATATACTGGGTTCGTGTGGAGGAGTTACCCTATTATCCAAAAAACCTTTCAAATAAAATTGTGGAACATAATGGTTTCTACGTTTCTCCAATACCCTTCTCTCCGATCTCGATATGTTAGTTTTTTCTGCTCTCTTTTCCCATAAACAGGTATATTATAATACAGTTTTTCAACTTAAAATAAAAAAGCTATGCCAACAAGAAATAATCTTGCTGTCACAGCTACTATCGTCATCGTACAAAGCTTTCTCAATACTTATTAAGTATTGAGTATTGTCTCTTCTTTGTTATATTCTAAAATACAATCATTTTATTTAACCACATAAGTATCTGAATACTTATAATAAACTTGCCTTGAATTTTCATAAATCTTACCTGAATAAGAATCTACTCGATAAAGATCTATTCTGCTCCCATCTGGTGAAAATTCAATAGTTTGAACATCCCATTGCTTTTTATCACTATACGTATTAATATCTGAAATTTCAATGGTATCGAAATTAGTTATTTTATAATCCCTTACTAATCCATTAATTGTACCGTTGAAGGAATCGGTTACAAATTTATTCTCAGTAAAATAGACCAAAGCAGAATAATCACTATTCATCATATCTTCCTCGCTTACCCAAGAGCCTACAATCATTTCTTTTACTTCCTCAGTTGTAAACAGTGGTGTTGTATCTAACGCACTGTAACCAATGAAGTCAATTGGACTGCTAAAATTACTACTTGTAAAATACACGCTATTTGTTTTATTTTCGTTTATGACTGTGTCGTAAACCAATTCAAAGAATTCCCCACTCTCTGCAATTCCCTCTTTTGTTGGTTTACCAAGCTTTTCTCTAACATTATCTAGCGTATCGCCAATCTTAATTCCATTAAATAAATAATCACTATTGCTTATCTCAAGGCTTTCTAATTTTTGAGAGCTATTTAAAGAAACAGACAAGCCATCATAGCTTAAACTTTGACCATCTTCCCATTCATATAGATCCTGAGGTTGACCAAGTAACGCTATAATTCCTTCTTTGTCTAATGAAATTATATCAAGTAAATCTAACTGGATATTTTTTGGGGTTTCCTCACTTTTAGGTGTAGCTTCTTCAACTGCTACTTTATCTTTATTTTCAGGAGATACTTCATTAGTAACTTCTCCATTCACATTATTGGCTTCATTATTAGCATTGCTACAGCCATAAATAAAGAAAACAAAAGTAATCGGTAATAACATTTTTCTAAAAAACTTCAAGTAAATCCATCCCTTCATGTACGGTTTATAAATTCAATCATCTTAGAGTTTTTAGTGATCGTATTAAATTAAAAAGCTGTGCAATCAAAGCCTGACCTTGATATCACAGCTTTATATAAATTCGTAATCTACTTAGAACATTTTTTACATATCTGTCCCTTGAAACATGTATTGCAGGTGAAATAATCACATGCTGGGCAGGTTCTTAACTCAGAAACAAATTTCTTTTTTAGACAGCATCTGCACTTGCCATATCCGCTTTCATTGAGCTGAAAAGAATTGACCATCGTTCTTCCTCCTGCAATTAATATCCACGTTGTTTTAACACCATTCTTGCGGCTGTTCTTCTATTTTTAGCATTTGTTGAATTGCCAGTAGATGTATCAGTAGCAATCCTTTTCAGCTCTTCATCAGAATAAAATTCTAACCTCTCCACTTCAGCTTTCATGCTGTCCTGCGTATCTCTCAGGTTGTTAAGACCTTTGTTCATCATATCTCCGAAAAACGACATATAACTTCCCCCCAATTTTATTTTTCACTGCATAACCTACTAAAAGGCATTATCGTATTGTGTCTTTATACGAGTTTCTTTTTAGTATTTTCATAATCCAACTATAAGAATAATCATATTTCCGTGCTAACTCTTTAGCGTTTGTCCCATCAAACTCTTTAATGATTTGCTCGTGCAAAAAATCTTCTGATAACAAACGCTTAGGAAAGGTCACATATTGACCAGCGAAATAGTTATATACGCTTAACGTATTTTTATAGCCAATTAACTCAACAAAATCTTTATATGCTCCGTTGAAGCAAGAGCTATCTAGTTTACTACTATCGATCACTTTCCCCTCCTTATTAGTTATTTTCAATATGCCATTTCATCATTTGATAATCACTTCGATTATCAAATGGATTATCCTAACTAAAATCCACGTTTAGCTATACTTGTAGAATCATACTAAATAGCAATTAAAACCAAAAAGGGAGCAGATAAGTCATCTGCTGATGACCTATCCGCTCCTTGCTCTGTTAAATATTCTAACACTGTATTATTAAATTGAATTTGAATGCTATCAACCTCACGCTTATCATTCAGTGTTATATCTTTAATGATTAACGTAACCAAATGCTTTTGCTGTTCTTGTGTCATTGCCTTTTTGAAAGCCTTCTGGAAATTAGCCATGACCTCTTGAATGGTTGCTTCATCGATCGTGTGCACCTTCAATGATTGCAGTTGGAGCTTGATTGGCTGAAGACGTAGCTCCAGTTGCTCTATCTGTTCATTGACCTGGATGTGCCTTTGTTGCAAGTCCACTTTAGTTATGATGTCCTCCTCGTACAGCTCCATCGCTTTATTCTTTTTACGTTTAGCTTGCTCCAGCTCCTTTAGGAGTGCTTGTTGCTTTTGTTGTAGTGGTTCGTCCTGGTTCGATCGCTTACCGTTGACTCGGTCTGCGACTTCTTTTATGAGCTGCTTGTTTGTAGCAAGTGCTTGTAGTCTGCCAAAGATGTAGCTTTCGGCTTTGTCTGCTCGGATCGTGTTCGAACGACAAACAGACGTACCTTGGTTTTTCCACGCTCCGCAGGCATAGTATTCGAGTGTTTTACGTGTGCCATCCTTCAACTTATTGACTGTTCGCATCACAACCATTCCTGCACCACACTGTGGACATTTCATGACACCAGTAAAAGGAAACGTCCCACCATGCACACGGTTCGGCTTATTCGATCTTTCTTTTAGGATTTGTTGTGCCTTCCCCCAATCTAGCTGCGAGATGATGGGCTCATGCTCACCTTTTTGTAACACTGGATTAGGATTTATATCCCCTCTACGTTTATCCGTCCAGTTCCTCCGAACATCATATCGAATCATACCTACATAAACAGGGTTCTCTAGGATGGTTTTAATCGTACTTATTGAAAACGGCTTCCCTCGCTTACCTACATGCCCCTCTTTATTAACACAATTAGCAACCGCTTTATAACCGTTACCAGCGATGTAAAGCTCAAAGATACGTTTAACCGTTTTTGCCTCTTTTTCATTAATGACAAGCCTTGTATGTTTACGTCTATCACCTGGACTTGAAATATCCTCAAGGTCATATCCTAATACACGACCTCCATTCCACTTTCCTTGTCTAGCACGTGCTAACATGCCCATTTTCACATTTTCAGAAATGGCATTACGCTCAAATTCCGCAATTACCGCTAACATTTGAAACTGCATTCTACCATTAGATGTCTCTGTCTCATGATTTTCAGTAAAAGAACGAAAGGAAATGTGATTTCGATCAAAAACCTCATGAATTTTTAGTACATCCAATACATTTCGTGCTAATCGATTGGTCTTCCAAACTAAAACGATATCAAATAATCGTTTATTGGCATCTTCAATTAATTGCTTTAACGCTGGGCGGTTGCGAATTGATTTACCACTGATACCACGGTCAGCATAAACATCATGGACTTGGTATCCTTGTTTTTTACACCATTCCCTTAATACTCGTTCTTGCTCATCAATTGAGTAACCTTCCTCTGCTTGTTCGGTCGTAGAAACGCGGGCGTAAATCGCTACTCGCTTAACGGATACGGTACTTACTCTATGTTTTTTATCATTCAGAAATTGATTCAGTTCTTGCTGCATCATTGCACTCATTTGTATGTTCCTCCGATTCTAATGTTTGTATTAAATAGTTTTCACACATCTCTGCTAACATATCTATAATTGTCATTATTAAGACCTCATTATCATTAGTTAATATTGGCGAACAGTAGTTGCTTACTGTTCGCCCTTAAAATAGTTACATATCATCGATATCAACTGATTCAGGTTCTCTATTTTCAATAGTTGCCTTAGGTTGCTTTGTACCTTTTCTTGGCTGTCTTTGAATCTCACCTGGTGTTAATAAGGTATGAATGAATGCACCTTCTAGTTTGATACCATAAGTACTTACACCATTTTTACTGCTTTCAATACCTTTGATTACTCTCCGTATGCTGTATTTATTTTGCTTGGCATCCCTTTCTTTAATGAGAACACCCATACTATCAAGCTCACGTAGCACTACAGAATAATCGGTAAATCCCTTCTCGTCCAACATTTGCTTAAATATAGATGGCAGGATAAAGACCTCTGTCTCCTGCTTGTTTTTATTGATGTTCATTCTTCCCCAGATTGTTTGGGTTTCGCTTACATCATGACTATTAATATAGAAGTGCTTTCGATTTATGAGTAACCATTCTCGAATTAGTTCAAGCGCTTTTGGACCAATTTCACGTTCCTCAATCGATTCTATTTCTTGTTGTACTAACAACGCCCTTATTCCATCAATATTTAAATTCAAATCGAATGTTTCATTTAATAACTTTGCAGTCATTGTAATTAAGGCAAACTTTTTACCGATCCGATCTTTAAATTTTGATTGAGGCATAGCTTCCTCTATTTCTGCAGTTTCATTATCCCAAGCTTTTTGAATTTCCTTTGGGAGGTAATTTAATAACGTTGTAACAAAAGGTTCTACACCGTGACCATAATTTTTAGAAAGCTCTTTTACCAGTACATTTGAATGCTTTGCACTTTTTGTCCATTGCAAATTTTTCAATTCAAATACCCTTGCACGAATACCCTCATTTTGATTGATTTGATCTAGTAATGAACCTTCACCGGTTGTAATAATCGTAGTAGCCCATTCTGAACGGGGTTTCATTTGACTATTTTTATCTAACCGTGCTTTACTAATGTTTTTCGCCCATGTATAAAGTACATTTACGAGCTTTTGAGTCCCCATCAGTGAAAGTGATGTTTCATCACAAACGATTGGAACGCCATTATTATTAGCCATCAAATTGGTTAGAGCATTATCTGTTCCATTAAAGCTTTGAATTAAAGACCGAGCTCCTTCTCTAGGATCGCCAAATCCAGAAACTGCAACAGTAGCTGCTGATGTTTTACCTGTTGTACTGTTTCCCGCAATATGAAATATCATGGAATCTATGTGTAATTTTAAAATGCGATTGATGTACCCGACTAGAATCGCAGAAAAGCCTAGACATAAAGCTAACTCCATCTCTGGATGACCAACAACGGCTTTTTTAAGGACTTCTAACCATCGCTTATAATTACCTGATTTATTAATATTGAACTCACCAATATAATCCGATTTCTCTGTAGAATCTGCTGAGTATAATTGTTGATGTGCATAATAATTTTTTCGCTTATGGTTAATCCAACCTAACTGGCTATGTTGTAGACTTATTGGCGTTCCCGTTTCTGCTTCAGTTAAGTAATTGATAATACGTTTTGTTTTCCAAGTGGCAACATCTGCACCTTTCTTTAACAAAACACTGAAATTACGTTCAGTCGCATCCGTTCGATGAATAGTGTCCCTTTGCCAACCATCATTGCATTCAAAACGAATCTCCCAAAATAATTCCCCAGTATCTATCACTCGATATACAGCTATCAAATCTATGGGTCTGCTTAACCAAACCCAAGATTGATTTCCTGTCTCTTTATCAGTATGTCTTTTATATACACCTTTTGTAGTACATTTATAGTTTCGTGTTTCAATGATTACACTCATAGACTTTCATACCTTAAAGTAGCTTTACATATAAGATTTCTCGACCTTTATTTTCGAAATAGCCTTCTGCAAATGATTTACTAGTAATCTCTGAAAAATCGATACCAAAATGATTGATAATTTCATCTACTAGCTTTGTATTATAAATAGTAATTTTGTTTTTAGTCTGCCTAACAGTCAGCTTGTTAACAGCCATTCCCTCTGCATTAAAAATCATTAGGTGTTCATCCTTATATCCAATATATATTTCAGTAGGATAACCTAGCTTTTCATTAGTAGCCTTATTAATAACAAACCTTGTACCATTTTCAGATTTTACAATAGAGACATAAGACGATCCTCGTGCAGAGATATCTTTAAATGTCTGTGTTTCTTTTTTAACGAATTCTAGTAAATCATCTAGGTTTTCACTATTCTTATTAATATTTAGACCAACCTGTTTGTTCACTAAAGTTTGCTCATTCTGTAATAGATTTTTATTTTGTGCTAGTGTGTTTTGCATTGTCTCAGTTTGTTGTTTGTTCATTTGAATCGCTCCCGAAGTTTTTTATTAAGTAGCGCTAACTTAATTGACTTCATTCTAGATGATTTATAAGAAAAACAACCCCCACCTTTGTTTCCTACATACAAAAGGGGGGGATTGCTATTAAAGTAACGATTCTATTCTTTCTTCAAGATTGTTTAAATATGTCTCTAGGTCTATTTGTAGTTCATTAAAAATAGCAACACGCTGTTCTAAAGTTAATTGAGGATACCTTTCTTCATCAAAAATAGCACTGAAACGTTGTTGAATCGGTATTGGTGATTGAAGTGTTTCGTTGATAATCTCTTCTGCTTTTAATTCATTAATACCTAACTCCGAAGTAATTGCCATGGAAATATTTAAACCATACATACTGTTGAATTGATAACCAATCAGCTTATTTATTACTTTTCTCATTTTGAATACTTCTCTTATTTGTTCATCATTAAATCCATTTTGTTGTAATTCCTTTTTGGTTAGTTTATGAATAGGTGTTTTTTTCAGATTAAATTCTAATATTTCAAGAACCAAATCTTTTGACCTTAATGGGAACTGATATTGCTTTTTTGTTTTAAAAATGCTTGGTTCAATACCATATGCTTTCAGTATTTTTTTGAATTTATTTTGCTCCCTTTCAATCGTTTTCTCATAATTTTTTTGGTTATCTATATTGCCGTCATTTAACGTTCCTGAAAGATAATGTGTTCCTATCCTTCCTATAATAATTGCTCTTAATGTTATCTTTTCCATATCTGATTACACACTCCCTTAATTACAATCATTCCCCCTTTCCCCCTATTTTTCAAGCGATAAAAAAAGAATATGTACTTGGCACATATTCTTTAGTAAAGGAATGCTTGCCAAATATCGGCACCTTGCTTACTCATCCGCTTCCTCCCTACGGTCAGTTCGCGTTACGTTACGCACAGATTCCTCATTCGACAAGCATTCTAGCAAGTTTTTTGTAAGGGCTTATTTATTTTCATTAATGATTTCTTTTGCAATTTCAGTAGCAACTGCAACAACTACAGCACCAATTACTTTATCCCACATGGTAATCCCCCTTTTTGATAATATTTTAAAATACATATTTATAGCTCCCAATCTACTGTCTTGCAATGAATAAACCATTTCACATATTTATCGTACACTAGCATTTTTTTATCTTGAGCATTTATATACATACCTTCAACTCCATTTTTGCTATCAATTTTAATCACATACCCTCTGCAATCGGTTCACTATAAGGAACCAGTATCCATTCATTTTTAACTGCTGGATACAACGGGTGAAATCCTCTTCTTCCTTTTAAACTTTCAATTTGAAGAACATTTACTTTCTTATCGAGTAAAATCGCTACAATCATATTCAAACGTTTTAGTGCTTCTTTATTATTTTCGATACCTGCACCTGCTGCAATAATTACATCTTCTACACGCTGAACTTCTTCTTGAACATACTTTAAATTTTCTATAGCAGAATCATTTGTATTTGCACCAGCAATTGTAGGGAATAAATTCATGATACTAACTGAGCCATAATCTAATTTTGCTAAGTTATTTATTACATACATCGTAGTTTGATCCTGTACAATTTCATTTGCATCACCAGCATTTTTCATAATTATAAGAGCTGGCTTTTTATTTTTGTCCCATTCTTTTTTTACAACATACTTATTGGCTAACTTATCATCATAAATGACTTCTGTTTTTATTGTGCTTTTAATAACCTTCAAGTTTCTTCATTCCTTTCTGTAAATTGAGGAACCACCTTATCATCAATTAACCAAACTTCATAAGGTGATGCATTCTCTATTTCAATCGAAATGAGCGTATAATAATTACCTTCATCATCAGTATAATTTGCACAATCACAAATAACTGGTTCTGCTAATTTTGAGATAACACTCATTGGAACCATTTCAGTATCTATTTCATCATGCATTAAACCGACTGTTTCATAACCTATATCTTGAAGCTCGATTTTCTTCCCTAACTTCTGTTCTAATATTTCTGCAATCCGAATTAATGCTCTCATATACTTCACTCCCATTCTCCAAAATATAAAAAGCCCGAGCATCTCTAATGGACGCTAGGACTCAAATATTAAAAATCTTCATTTTAAAAGTATCCTTTCTCTTTTAACGAAATGAATTTATCATCACCTATGATGATATGGTCGAGAAGCTCAATGGATAGTAACTTACAAGCCGCCGCTAAACGTTCTGTAATCTCTACGTCTTCTGGACTTGGTGTTGGATCGCCTGACGGGTGTGGGTGGCAGCAGATGATTGAGGCAGAGTTGCTGAGGATTGCTGTTTTCATTACTTCACGAGGATGTACGATGCTAGCGTTAAGGCTGCCAACGTGGACCGTAGAAATGTTAGTTGGCTGGTTCTTTGTGTCGAGACACATCACGACAAAGTGTTCCCTGTCTACGTCTCCTAGGTAGTCTCGGAAAAACTCGTAGCTGTCTTGTGGACTTCGGATTCTACGTTGCTTGTAGAGCATACTTGATTCTTTTACTAATTTTACTGATACGATGTTAACTCTTTTTGCTTGTAACATTTAAGCCCTCCTAAGTAAAAAGACCCTACTAAATTAAACTAGTAGGGTTTAATATTATTCTGAATTATAATATATGCTTAATTAATATTTTGATACTATTCAAACCATTCTGCATATAACTTGTTAAAATAAACATCTAATTTATCTTGTAATTTTTTATCAACCTTCCCTGTTTTCCTTTTTATTAAAATTATTTCTTTTACTAAATTATCAATATTTTCAATATCTTCTTTAATTATTATTACAGGTATTTTCTTGACATAATTAGCTGAATTATTTGCAGTTGGATTTATAGTATGAATAATTTTTGTAAATACTTCTGAATTAAAGTAACCTAACAAATAATACAAATATTCGCGCTCATGAGGGAAAACCCCTACAACTGATTGATCAAACACTTGGTTTTCTATTAAGTTTGCCTTTATTTTTGAAGACTTAACCATAGGTAAGGCTATGCCCTTTTTAAAGTAAAAATCTGAGTTTTGAAACCGTGCCTTTTTATTTGTAGTATAAAATTCAATCGCTTCTTTACTCCAGTCTATATACCAATCAATGCTTCTTACATAATTGTCTGCAGCACCTTTAACTATTGGTACATATACTTTTTCTGAATCAATTCCAGAAAGTAAGTCGCTGTAACCCAAAAATTCATTATTTATTTCTGATATATTAATTATTGGACATTTACTTTGGTTCCGTACCTTCTCATTCGCAACTTTAAAGAATCTACTATTATCACCTGTATATATTCCGGTTACACATTTAGCAATATCACCTAAAGTACAACTAGAATTATTAATTAAATTTCTTATACCAGTGCCGCCCTTTATTAAGAATGCTTTATTTTTAGAAGTATAAACTTCTCTTTGATTTAAATTTACTAAGTTAAAATCATCAAATTCCCCTTTAGTTATCGTTTCAAAATCTATAGGAGATTTTAACCCATCGATAACCTTAATATTATTGTCCAAAGCTTCAATATAGTCCGATACCTTTTCTAGATTAATAATACACATTTTCGAATACCCGTAGTTTACACCTGGAAAGAAATTAGATGGAAAAATAGTAATGTCTAAAATTTTTGTGTTAAGTAATAAATATTCCCTTAGACTTTCAAATCTGTGTAGATTCATAAAAGTATCAGGAATAATAAAAGTTAATCTTCCTTTTTCAGCTAGTAACTTAACACATCTTAATAAAAATAATGCATACGTCTCTTTTACATAAAATCCTTTAAATATATTTTTAAGATTATCTCGTTTTTCGTAATCTTGCCAAGCACCATAGGGAGGGTTTCCAATTATTTTAGTATAATATCCTTCTATCAGAGCTTTGTTATCTAATTCTTCATCTAATAGTGTGTCTGAATGTATAATATTTATATTCGATGAAAATTCATACTTTCTATTTAAAACATTTATTGCGTCTGGATCTATGTCATATGCATCGATACTCGGTTGAGATACTCGAAGTATTGTATCAATGAATATCCCATTTCCTGCAGAAGGCTCTAAAACTAAGTCTCTTTCATTTATGTTTAATTTATTAACCATATACTCGGTAATAAACTTTGATTCCGTATAGTAAGATTGATAGATATTCATAGTCCTCCTAAATATTTACTTAAGTTTTATCTTAAGTTTTATCTTTCGTAATTATATTAACACAAAAGCCTTAGTATCAGAAGCAATACTAAGGCTTTTTAAATTTACCACCATGTTAAATAATGGTCAGCAAACGTTTTGTTCTGTTTTGAAGTAATTTTAGATTTCATATATTCTGCAGTTTCTTCGTTTAAGTCTTTCATAATTTGGAGGTCTTTTTCTTTAACAAATGATAATATATCGAATCCTGTAAATTCAAAAATCATTTCATAAACTTCATTACCTCTTAAAACAGACCACAATTTAGAAGATTCCAGTTGTCTTAAATAATTATGACCCCCTGCTTCAACTGTACGCACAGCCAATATACAATTGAATTCTTTATCTGTTAAATTGTATTTATTCAATAAGTTATAAATCCTTGCGACAGTTAGTAATCTTTCTTTGTTTCCTTTTTCATTTGAACCATAGCTACCTTTAAAATCTATAATATACTTTTTATCACTTACTTCTAAATTGCCGTGTTCATTAAAAGTTGTCTCAAATAATTCGTCACTGTTTAAATTTATACTATCACCTAAAATAGACCACATTGTAGAATATTCAGTAGAAATTTCCCTAACAATATTAGCTTCGATTTGTTTGTTATGAAGCTTATTATTGAATGCAGATTTTATCCCTTCTGCAACATCCATAAAATCTGGAGCTATAAATCTCTTCACTGTATTAAATACAGGATATGACCAACATTGTTTCAATAAACTTTCCCAGAGTTCTCCAGATCTACGGGAAAGATCCATTGATTCATAATTCCATAAAGTATTCCTACATTCAAGTGAAACAATAACCCAACAATAATATACTAAAAATGCTGCTGCAGTTTTATTAGGGTAGTGTACTTCATTATTATAATACATATCTATTTCTTCAAATAATGAGTTCCTTAATACATCTAATATTTGATTCATTTCTTTTGTTTTTTCTTGATTTCTAATATTTTTCTTTTTAATCGCACTTAATGAAGGTGCAACAGATTTTCTCATGAAATCTAAAATCTCTATTTTGTTTAATAAATTCATATAATCACCCCAACTTAAATAGTACGTTAGAGTGAGTCTAAATTCCACCACAATATTACATTTAAACTAAAAACCGCACTTACTTATGGTACGGTTCACCCTTCATAATCCTAAAGCTTCGGTAAATTTGTTCAATCAATACAAGCTTCATTAATTGGTGAGGCAAGGTCATCTTGCCAAATGATTGTTTCTCGTCGGCACGTTTGAGGACATCTTCGTGCAAACCGAGAGAACCACCGATAACAAAGGCAATTTTACTTTTTCCATAGGTCATTAATGACTCGATATCTGCTGCCATTTCTTCAGAAGATTTCATTTTGCCGTTTATCGCAAGGGCAATAACGTATGTGTCTGGGCTAAGTTTGGAAAGGATGCGTTCGCCTTCTTTTTTCTTCACAATTTCCATTTCTGCATCACTTAGCTGCTCAGGTGCTTTTTCATCAGGTACTTCAATTACGTCCATTTTTGCGTAGCCACCTAGGCGTTTTACGTATTCGTCGATCCCCATTTTTAAGTACTTTTCTTTTAGTTTTCCGACTGATACAATTGTTATATTCACACGTTATCCACCTTTACATTTCATTTACAAACAAATTATCCACAAAAGTTATCAACATATCCACAAGTGTTTTCTATATATTGTGTAAAGTTATTTACTTGATACAATATATTCTGCTGACTGTTCACAGTAACTACATTTTGTGGATAACTTTTTTTCCTCTTCTACTTTATCCATAATTGGGAATACTTTTTGCTCCGCGACAAACATGTCTAAAGCGTGATCTATATGCTTTTCACAACTGTATTTTTCCATTTAATAGTCTCTCCTTATTTTCCGAAATTTCCACAAACTTATTCACAATTCCGTCTATGTTATCCACAACCTATTGTAACAAAGGAATAGCGAGTAGGGAAGGAAGGCTTTACACCGCTACTCGCTGTGTAAAGTTGTTATTCACAAATTTCTAGTTATCCACACCTGTATTTAATTTATTTCCTAATCGTTAGGGAGCTTTTTATCCTGATTTATTTAAAAAAATCGGTAGTAGATTATACATCTACTACCGATACTGTCATTACAATGAATCGCTATTTGTTAATGTTAATGTTACATCAACTAATTTACCTTGGCGATAAACTTTCATTGTTAATTTATCTCCGATTTTTTTATCGTTATACAAGTGTTTACGTAAATCAATTGATGTTTCGATTTTTTCTCCATCCATTTCAACAATAATATCGTATTGTTGCACGCCCGCTTTTGAAGCTGGTGAGTTGCCCATAACATCTGTAATGACAACGCCTGTTGTGATGTCTTTAGGCAGTTTTAATGTTTGTTGTTGATAGAATGCTGGTACGTCTGTTAAATCAACTAATGTAATACCCATTGTTGGACGTTTCATTTCTCCGTTGCGTTCTAGTTCCTCAATAATTGGTATTGCTGAGTTAATTGGAATCGAGAAGCCTAAACCTTCAACAGATGATTCAGCAATTTTCATGGAGTTAATGCCTACTAATTCACCAGCTATGTTCACTAGTGCACCACCACTATTACCAGGGTTAATAGCCGCATCTGTTTGCAATACTTCTTGTTGCCAGTCTGCCACTTTGTCGCCATTTAAATCAACTGGTACAGAACGATCTTTCCCTGAAACAACACCTGTTGTAACAGAGCCATAAAATTCTAATCCTAGTGGATTCCCGATAGCAATAACTGTTTCGCCTTGTTTTAGTACATCTGAGTTACCAAATGTCGCAACTGTTTTAACATTTTTCGAACTGATTGAAATAACTGCTAAATCTGTCCAAACATCGCTACCGACTAATTGTGCCTCTTCTTTTGAGCCATCTTGCATTGTTACTTCTAATTGTTTTGCCCCTTCAATTACGTGGTTATTTGTTACGATAAAGGCTTTATCACCCTCTATCTTATAAATAACACCTGAGCCACTTCCTGTTTCTGTATCTTGTGTCGTTTGCTGATTCCAAAAACCGCCGCTTGCGACTTCTTGAATATTGGTAATCCCTACAACAGCACCTGATGCTTTATCGACTGCACTTGTGACATCGGTCGTTACTTCTGTAGCTACTTGGTTGATGGTTGTATCATTTTTGCCAGTACTACTTGTTGTTGTCCCCGGCATTTGATTAACAAGTCCAGGAAGCATTAGCCAAACGAGTAAAGCACCGATGATTACGCCAACTAGTCCACTAAAGAAATAGCCCCCTTTACCGCCACCGCTTCCGTTGCCTCCACCTTTCTTTTTCGAACGCTTCTCTTGCATTTCTTTTTCCTCACGTTCAAGTCTCTCTTGTAGAGGTGATTTCTGGATTTCATCATTATTTAGAAAATCACTGTTTTTATCATCTTCATTAAAATAACTCATGTTCCTCATCCTTTCGTGCGACTGCTCTATCTATTAATTCTTGCCTTTATCATACGATTCAAACATTAAAATTACATGAAAAATAAATAAAATGGGTATAAAAAATAGCTGTTCAATGCATTAATAATAAAATGCAATTGAACAGCTTATCTTTTTAACTATATAGACTCTATTTATTTTTGCAGATACACAGGCAAGAAACCTCTCATAGCCTTTATGCTAACTCGATACTCACTCTTGTCCTATTTTTAAACCGTTACTAGCTTTGTCGGCTCCTCAGCATCCGTATCTAATAAACGGACATATTCACCTGCAATAATCCCACAAGATTGCAACGTTTGTGAAACGCTCATGCGCGCAAGCTCTTTCATATTATTATCTTTACTTAAATGTGATAAGTAAATATTCGTTGGCTTTTCAAACACAACCTCGCTCATCGCAATAGCTGCATCTTCATTTGATACATGTCCTACATCACTCAAAATACGACGCTTTATGGACCAAGGATAACGTCCCATTTGTAGCATATTGACATCATGATTACTTTCGAACACAAAGGAATCTGCGCCGCGAATAATACCCTTCATACGGTCGCTAACATAGCCTGTATCGGTAATAATCACGAGTTTACGACCATTCTCATGAAATGTATAAAACATCGGATCTGCTGCATCGTGGGAAACGGCAAAAGATTCAATTGATAGTGTGCCAAAATGCTTCACCGTCTCCATTTCAAACTCAAAACGTTGCTCTACAGGAATATCTCCTACGAGTCCGTCCATTGCCTGCCACGTTTTTGCATTCGCATATATCGGTACATTATATTTACGCGCTAATACGCCAATTCCTTTAATATGATCACTATGTTCGTGAGTAACTAAAATGCCACTTAGCTGTTTCATATTGCGGTTGATTTTTGCAAAGAGCTGCTCCATCTTTTTTCCACTAAAGCCAGCATCGACAATAAATGCATGATTATCGTTCTCTACATAAATCGAATTGCCTGTACTGCCACTTGCTAAAACACTAAATCGCATCATTAAACTCCCCAGTCTTCTTCTTCAACCTCTTGCTTTTCCTCTTGTATTTCAATAATCTTACCTTCCACAGCATCGACAAAATACTCTTCAATTTCACCGTCTGATAATTTTACGCGTACTTCCCATGTTGGCAGTAATACTTGTGTTTGCGTTAAATAAACAAGTGTTGAATAGCCTAGCTGCATATGCTCAATACGTGAATCTGGCTTTAAAAGCCCTTTTGCATATAACGCCTGAATCACCTGAATCGGCGGAAGCGCACTTTCTTGTTGCTCTACTTCCTCAATATTATCAAGCATCGTTTGCTCATACATGGTTACTTCATTGTCCGCATTCCACTGTATTTTTAACAGACCACTCTTATTGTAATAGAGCATTCGATTATTTGTTTTTTGAAAGAAGATGGCTATTCGTTCATCACGGTTGACCTTCCATAATCCGTAGGAACCACCTTCTTTAATATTTGCCTGCACAAATTCTGTGAAGCTTGCATCATCATTCACATTTCTCAATTTCACAGGACTGAGTAAAATTACCCGCGCCTCTTTTGGATCGGTAATATTTGCTTGATGATTTGGATCGGTAAAATCAGCAGCCGTAAACGTATGGACTTTGCCTGAAATATACGTAGCTGATTCAACGCTATTCGGAAGTACACCATACGTTATATTATCCTCTTTTAAACGAGCATCAATCGTTTTCTCACCTGCTACCTCAACACTTTGCGCCTCATTGTAACGATTCACATACAATGAGTATAGGAAAATATTTAATATTAAAAAGACGACAATAAAAATGGATTTTGTTCTATTCCAATCCATTTTTTACACCCCCTAGCATTTCAGGTGTCAGTAAAATCCATGAACCATTACGGATAATAAACCAGCTCGGTTCTAACGTAAATAATTTTAGATTTTCATCTTGTGTTAAATAATACCCAACGGCAATTTCATCGATATCTGATAATACAATATTATTTAGCTTATGAACTTTTTCAACTATTTCCGCTCCGGATGGCAGTTCTTTAATCTCTTTTTCCGAAATGTCTAAAGAAAAGTAAGGTCGTTTATAACGGAAAATGCGGTTATCTCCCCATACTGTTGAAATACGAGTTGTTGCTTGATCACTATAGACAGGGAACCCTTGTAAATAAAGTTGATAATCTATTTGATTTTTACTCGGATTGCTTGATACATATCGGTAATCCGCTGTGAAGCCACCATGCTCATTGATAAACTCAAAGCTATCCTGGAAGAGCTTTGATGGCTCTACTCGTTCACTACTTTCTGCAGCTGGATATACATATATTAATGATTTAAATCTAGTATCGACAGTCATAAGAGACAATCCATCTGTATATTTTTCGAATGTAGCACTTTCAACATTACGCTGGACGACGTTTGGCTCTGAGAATAAAACATTTTTGAATAGTGCTGGTGATAGTTCATTCATATAATACGTATATTTTACAGATTCAATTTTATCGCTGGCAACGTAAAGTGAAGTATAGCCATCACGCTCTACTTCTTTATACGCACTTTGCAGTTTTGACGGTTCAATAATATCTTTAGCAAATTCATTGGCATTTGTAATACTTACATGTGAGCGTAACAGTGATTTATTAGAGCTACTAACGAAATACATCTGTACTTCTTTATTTGAGTAATTAGTCCAATCTATAATAATACGATTGAACGTTGTCTCTGGTAACTCTTTTTCATCAAAATTGAAAATTGTACTTAGCTCTGAGAAAGGTATTTCTCCAGCGAAAAACACAGTCATACGATTATTAGCACGTATCATCTCATTGATATAGGTTGGTGAAATATTATTATTTACTCGAACTAAATCAATAATGTTCCAGCCATCGAAGGCATTCATAATATCCTTCATTGCGCTATTTGATACTGTACCTGTAAATTTATCGTCACTGCTATAAATGGCTTTATACGGCTTAATAACATCTTCCACTTTCTTTTGTGTGCCAATTAAAATTTCTTTGCCTTCTGTTTGCTCAATTACTTTGTAATCAGGGGTATAGGTCCAAATAATGAAGGTTAGCACAACACTTAGCATGACGAGTAGAAATAAAACAATGGATTTTACCGGTTCTATATATTTCATCCCCACTCACCTGCCTCATCAAAATCATCTAATTCAAATGGTAATGTAAAGAAGACTGTTGTACCATATCCTTCTTCACTCTCAGCCCAAATCTTCCCACCATGCGCTTCAATCATTTCCCGTGCAATGGCTAATCCAAGGCCTGTACCACCCATAGAACGTGCTCTCGCGCGATCAACTCGATAAAAACGATCAAAAATACGACCTACATTTTCTTTAGGAATACCCATTCCATCATCTGAAATCATTACCTTGAGCATATTTCCTTGTACAGTAAAACCAAAACGTACATTACCGCCATCTGGAGAATATTTAATGGCATTCGAGATAACATTGTCAATAACTTGCGTCACCTTATCCGTATCAATTTCAACGTAATACGATGTCTCCGGAAGTAATCGTTTAAATGTTACATTTTCTGATTTAGACATTTCAAAGCGATCGATAATTCGATTAAAGAATGAATTAAATAACACAATATCCTTATTCAATTTATAATTACTACTATCCATTCGTGATAATTGAAGTAGGTCATTCACTAAACGAATCATACGCTCGGTCTCCGTTTGGGTAACATTTAAAAATGTTGGTGCAATATTATCATCCTTCCATGCACCATCCATTAATGCCTCCAAATAGCTATGCATCGTTGTTAATGGTGTACGAAGCTCATGTGATACATTCGATACAAATTCTCTACGCTCCATTTCAATCTTTTCTTGCTCCGTAATATCATGAAGGACCGTAATTAAACCATTAATAAACCCTGTTTCTTTTTGAATGACCGAAAAATTAGCACGTAAAATATACGGAGCCTCTGACGTACTAAAATCCAAGTTGATTGCATCATTCATATGGATTAAATCCTCGAAACTGTATTCCTGATCAATTCCTAAAACAGATGCGATAGGACGTCCTAACGTAATATCTCTTGAAATATGCAATAACTCTAATGCTGGATCATTAATAAGGATAATACGTCCTTTGCGATCTGTTGCAATAACGCCATCGGTCATATTACTAAGAACAGAATCGAGTTTTCGCCGTTCTGCCTCTGTCGTTGATTGAGACTCTTGCAAACGATTGGTCAGATGGTTAAAGGTCGTGGCAAGCTGCCCAATCTCATCTGTTCCATAAACCCGTACTTTGCGTGAAAAGTTCCCTTTTGCCATTGCTTGTGCTTGTTTACGCATATCAGCAATAGGTTGCGTAATAGTGCGTGCTACTAAAATGCCTAAGAAAATAGTGACTACTAACGATACAGCAGTACCACCTAGGAAAATACGGTTAATATCATTCATTTGTTCAAATACGGATTCAATATTTGCTTCAATATAAAGTACCCCGATAATTTCATCATCAGGGCCAGCCCCATCACGGATTGGCGTTGCTACCACCCATACTCGATTTCTTGTTTTATTATCCAGTTTTATAATATCAAATAATGTTTCTGCTGATATCGCTCGACGGACAAGGTCTGTATTTGAACGCTGTCCAATTAAACTTTGATTATCTTCTTCTGAAGTTGCAAGTATACGCTGTCTATTATCAATTACGCGAATTTCTAAAATATCACCTGTCGATACATCCTTCAATCCTGTTGAAAATTCCTTTACGATGGATTTCAGACTTTCCTCAATTGAAGGCATACTTTCATCGCGTTCTTTCAAAATTTCTTCACGAATGCTATATTGCATCAAATCTACACGTTGAAAAATAGACTCTTGAAAATTACTTTTCAAATTTTCCTCTAATTGCTTTGCAAAATATATGCCTATAATTTGTAATGCTAACAAGATCAACAAAATATAAATTAGTACAAGCTTGACATGAATTGATTTAAAGAAGCTTACTTTCTGCATTTCCTTTACTCCTGTTCAGGATTTCGTAAATAATACCCTACACCACGTCGAGTGACAATCCATGCCGGATGACTTGGATTATCCTCTATTTTTTCACGAAGTCGACGAATCGTTACATCGACTGTACGTACATCACCAAAATAATCGTAGCCCCATACTGTTTGTAAAAGATGCTCACGAGTCATCACTTGACCAATATGTTTACCTAAATAATGTAGCAATTCAAACTCACGATGTGTTAGCTCAATTGCTTCATCACGCTTCATCACCTGATAAGCATCGGGCTGAATAACAAGAGATCCTACTACAATTTCATTTGACGCTTCTTCTTCTTCCTCAGCTGCAGGAGCCACTACTTGAAGGCGGCGCATATTAGCCTTTACACGTGCTATAAGTTCTCGCGTACTAAATGGCTTCGTTACATAATCATCTGCGCCCATTTCTAAGCCTAACACCTTATCAATCTCTGAACCTTTAGCGGTTAACATAATAATAGGGAAATCATATTTTTTTCGGATTTCTCTACAAACTTCCATACCATCTCTTTTTGGTAGCATTATATCTAATAGCATTAAATCTGGTTGCTCTTCCTCAACCTTTTCTAATGCTTCATCTCCATCATAAGCACAAATTACTTTGTAGCCTTCTTTAATTAAATTAAACTGTAAAATATCTGCGATTGGTTTCTCATCGTCAACAACTAAAATTGTTTTGCTCATACATTCTCTCCCTTTCGCTATTCATCTATTCTAAACAATGTGTATTTGTAAAGTTACTACTCTTAACTCTAACATGCTTTTAGCTTCCATGCATTATTCATGTCCAGTTTCCCTATTTCGACAATTATTTCTCGGGAAATAACTTAACTTTTATGCTTACTATACAAAAAGGCAGCCCACTATTTGGACTGCCATTTACAAAAGATCAATTACGCCTCAGCGTATTTGTATCCAGATTTGAGCTACTTAAAAAAACTCCTCTTAAAATCTGTGACATCCGCTAGGGCCTTTAACTTGATACAGCTTGTGGTTGAATCCCCACTGAATTCAATGCATCTCTGGCATCCTCTACTTATAGAAGTAAAGGATGTTTGCTGAAGCAATTTAATTACTGACCTACATATGATAATGGATTTACAAGCTCTCCATTTTTCTCAACTTCAAAGTGTAAATGTGTACCTGTTGAATTTCCTGTAGAGCCCATAATTCCAATAACCGAACCTTTTTCAACTACTTGTCCAACGCTAACTTTTATAGAAGATAAATGTCCATAAAGGGTCGTATAGCCATTTTTATGATTAATAACAATGCGATTACCATAGCTGCCAGAAACACCAGCTGCTACAACTACACCATTATCTGAAGCTAGTATATTGTAGTTACTAGGACGAGCAATATCAATCCCACGATGGTTGGCACCCCAACGTTGCCCCATTCCACTTGAAATATAGCCCCCTACTGTTGGCCATGAAAACTCTCCCGTTCCACGAGATGAGATAACTTTTGTTCCTACAACTTCAATTTGATCTACTGGCTGTTGTAGTACTTTTTCTTCTAAAGCTACTTTTGACGTTCTTGTTCCATTTTCAGCAGTGATTAAGTAAGAAGTTTCTTTTTTACCATTAACACCTTGCTGTTTTACAACTGTTTCACCTTTGTACATCGTAGGATCTTCTTCAGTTATTTTTTTATATGGAATTGTATCTGTAATTTTCTTTTCTTGTTTTACTTCTATTGCTACAAATGGTTTTGCAACTGTAACATTTAATGCTTGTCCAATTTGTAATACTGTATCAACTGTAAGACCAGGATTTAATGCAATTAATTCAGCCGTTGTTAAGTCATGTTTTTTAGCGACTGCTCCTAATACATCACCTGATTGAATTTGATATTCCTCTTGCTTAAGGGAGCCTGTCATTAAATACTTAACTGCCTCTTCAGGTGATACAACAGCTTCTGGAGCTACCTTTTGTGTTACCCCAGAAATGCCTTGTTTAAACGTAATATTTAAAAGGCGTGATTCACCAGACTGTAAAGCTGGTAAATTATTTATAGATTGCTGGTTAGCAAGCGAGTCTAACTCTTGTTGTGAAACATATTGTAGCTTTAACATACGAATTGTTTCTTCGTAGGCATCCGCATCTTTTAAAAAGGCGATTGGCTTATTATCTACTAATAATGCAAAGGCAGGCGATTGAGCTACTAATGATTGCTCAAGCTTCGCTAAAGTTTCTGCGTCCTTTGTTTCATTACTAAACACTTGCTCTGGTATTATTTTCACCGCTGAGTTAGCATCAATTAATAAGTCTTTATACCGATTACTTGCTTGTTGTTCTTTTGAAACAATAATTTCATGAACAGCTTTGTCATCAGATACAGCACCCATATATTCATTATCTACATATACATGATAGATTTTATTTAATGCTTCTTTATGATTATTTTCTTTTGTAAAGCCCACGTTTATTGCGAAACTTGCCATTAAAACTGCAATAATTGATACTTTCTTAAAAGAAGAAAAATTGTAGGTGAATCGATTGCTTCCTTCTTTTTTATTCCAAGACGAACTCATTCAATAAAGCCCCTTCCAACTTTAACCTAACATAGGTTTAATTACCCACAAAGAATTTTGCACCACTATAATGTACCATAAAGAAAATGTTGTTTGAATAATTTATCCTTTTTGTAATGAAAATGTATTATTTCTCTACTACTTGTTACATAGTTCCTATAATTTACAGCACTCATTTCAACTCCTCTTTTTTAAAAATTAAGAAATATTATCCTTATTTTTTTATTTCAAAACAGATTTAGAACTTATTACTTTTTAGTTTTTAAATATTTCGATAAAATAGAGTAAGAGACTAGTTGATTGGAGCGATTGAATTGAGTGATTCACAGACCTCATTGAAGGTAGCGAAAGCAAAACAACAAAAAAAGAATACAGTGCGGAAAATTACCACCAGAACGATTATGGTTGCAATAGGTGCTATCATTATGGCAGTAGGACTTGAGCTATTTTTAGTACCCAACCATATTATGGATGGTGGCATCGTTGGTGTTTCCATTATCGCCTCACATTTATTAAGCTTACCCCTAGGCATATTCATCTTCGTTTTAAACTTACCTTTTATCTTTTTAGGATATAAACAGATCGGTAAAACATTTGCACTTTCTACAGGGCTCGGCATTACAGTGCTCTCTGGAACAACAATCTTCTTACATAATCTTCAGCCATTTACAACAGACACATTACTCGCCACAGTATTTGGTGGTATTATTTTGGGCATTGGTGTTGGTATCGTTATACGTTATGGTGGTTCTTTAGACGGTACTGAAATTTTAGCCATTTTATTTAACCGAAAATCCCCCTTCTCGGTCGGAGAAATTATTATGTTCTTTAACCTTCTTATTTTCACAATTGCAGGTTTTGTTTTTACGTGGGAGCAGGCAATGTACTCTATCATGGCCTATTATATTGCCTACAAAATGATAGATATTGTGATACAAGGGATGGAAGAATCAAAATCTGTTTATATTATTAGCGATGAAATTGATGAAATTGGGCAAACAATTATGGATCGGCTTGGTCGTGGGGTTACTTTTCTACATGGTGAAGGAGCCTATACTGGGAACGACAAAAAAGTTATTTTTACAGTCATTACGCGATTAGAAGAATCAAAATTAAAATCAATTGTCGCTGAAATTGACGACCATGCATTCCTTGCTATAGGGAATATTGCAGAAGTAAAAGGTGGTCGCTTCAAGAAGAAGGACATTCACTAAAAAAGAGCGAAAAAGAGCGCGTACCATTTGTGGTACGCGCTTTCTTTATTTTTACTTTACGTTTTTGAAACAATGCGATGACACAATGCTTGTTGATTGGAGTGGAGGGCGGCGACTCCTGCGGGAACGCACAGGACGTAAGACGCAACAAACCGCGCGCTAGCGAGGGTTGTGGCTTACGATGTGCCCGCGGAAAGCGCCGCACGCAACGGAAATCAACGGCCATAGTCTTTAATATTTTTTATACTTCCCAAATATCTACTAACACATTTGTTTGTTCACGACCAGGGCCGACAGAGAAAGTAGCAATTTGAATGCCCGTTAATTCACTTACACGTTCAACGTAACGGCGTGCATTCTCTGGTAGCTCTTCTAATGTACGGCAGCTTGTAATATCTTCTGACCAGCCTGGTAGCTCTTCATAGATAGGTTCACATTGTTCAATTATATGAAGATTCGCTGGGTACTCCGTAATTGTTTCATCTTTATATTTATAAGCAGTACAAATTTTTACTGTCTCTAAGCCAGATAAAACATCAATTGAGTTAAGTGATAGATGTGTAATACCACTTACACGACGTGAATGGCGAACTACAACGGTATCAAACCAGCCAACACGACGAGGGCGTCCAGTCGTTGTACCGTATTCGCGACCAACTTCACGGATTTGTTGACCAACATCATCAAATAATTCAGTTGGGAACGGGCCATCTCCTACACGTGAAGTATAGGCTTTACATACACCAATAACACTTGATACTTTAGATGGGCCAATACCTGCACCAATCGCTACACCACCAGCAACAGGGTTTGAAGAAGTAACAAATGGATAAGTTCCTTGATCGACATCAAGTAAAATACCTTGTGCACCTTCAAATAATACTTTGCCACCCTCATCTAACACATCATTTAAAATTTTTGAAGTATCAGTTACATATTTTGCGATTTCTTGTCCGTAACCATAAAACTCTTCGAAAATATCTTCGAATGTTACACCTTCAACTTCATAAAACTTCTCAAACAATTTATTTTTAATTGCTAAATTATGACGTAGTTTTTCTTCAAATACTTCTTTATCTAATAAATCAGCCATGCGGATACCGATACGTGCCACTTTATCTTGATAGCAAGGACCAATTCCTTTACAAGTTGTACCGATTTTATTTTCGCCACGGCTTTCTTCATCTGCGATATCTTGTTTAATATGATATGGCAAAATGACATGGGCACGATTTGAAATACGAAGATTATCCGTATTAATGCCTCGCTCTTGAAGTCCTTTTAGCTCTGTTACAAGCGACTTCGGATTAATAACCATCCCATTTCCCATTACAGAAGTTTTTTCTTTGTAGAAAATACCTGATGGGATTAAATGGAGTTTATATGTTTCTCCACCAATTTTAATGGTATGTCCTGCATTATCGCCACCTGCAAAGCGAGCGATTGCATCTGCCTTTTGTGAAAGAAAATCTGTAATTTTACCTTTTCCTTCGTCTCCCCACTGTGTTCCTACAACTACAACTGATGTCATAATCAGCACCTCCGTTAGATACGTATTGTATCTCATTAATCAAGCCGTAAATTATTGTAACAATGATAGAAACGACTCGTCAACAAAAAACAGTTAAAAACACGAACATAAAATCAATTACTATGATTTAACGTTCGTGTTTAATGACGGAATGGTATGAATATTATCTCTATTTTAGATAAATATTACTAATCACGTGGAGGTGGTGGTGGCATTTGTGACCAATCCACGTTTATAAATTTATTGAATTCCTTTTTAAAAGCAAGTGTAACTGTTCCAGTTGGACCGTTACGTTGTTTAGCAATTATAATTTCAATCATATTTTTACTCTCGGACTCTTTATCGTAATAATCATCACGATATAAGAAGGCAACAATATCGGCATCCTGCTCAATACTTCCTGATTCACGTAAGTCACTCATCATTGGTCGCTTATCCTGACGTTGTTCAACGCCACGTGATAACTGTGATAATGCAATAACAGGTACCTTTAATTCACGCGCTAATTGTTTTAACGAACGTGAGATTTCTGATACTTCTTGTTGACGGTTTTCACCTGGCTTACCACTACCTTGAATAAGCTGTAAGTAATCGATTAGAATCATTCCAAGTCCATGCTCTTGTGCTAAACGTCTACACTTTGCTCTAATTTCATTGATACGTACACCTGGTGTGTCATCAATAAAAATACCCGAATTCGATAAACTTCCCATTGCCATCGTTAGTTTACCCCAATCTTCGGTTGTTAAAGCACCTGTACGTAAAACTTGTGCATCAATATTTCCTTCCGCACATAGCATACGCATGATTAGTTGCTCTGCACCCATCTCTAATGAGAAGATGGCAACATTTTCACGTGCTTGTACAGCAACACTCTGTGCAACATTTAGCGCAAAAGCTGTTTTCCCTACAGAAGGTCGTGCCGCGACTATAATTAAGTCATTGCGTTGGAAGCCAGCTGTAATATGGTCTAAATCACGGAATCCTGTTGGAATACCCGTTACATCACCTTTACGTGATTGAAGCTGTTCAATATTATCGAATGTCTCTACTAAAACGTCTTTTACATGTTTAAAGTCGCCAGCATTTTTGCGGTTGGCGACCTCCATCATTTTCTTCTCTGCCTCGCCAAGTAATGCCTCTACCTCATCCTCACGTGTGTAGCCATCTTCTACAATTTTTGTAGCTACACGGATTAAACGACGTAAGAGCGCTTTTTCCTCAACGATTTTTGCATAGTGAGCAACGTTTGCTGCCGTAGGGACAGCATTGGCGAGCTCTAGTAAATACGATAGCCCGCCAACATCCTCAATCTCTTTTTTTGCTGATAATTCCTCAGTAACTGTTACAACATCTATCGCTTTTCCTAGATCACTTAAACGCAGCATCGTTTCAAAAATCTTCTTATGTGCGTTTTGGTAAAAATCATCGGCTAGCAATATTTCTGATGCCGTGATTAATGCCTGTGGTTCTAGAAAAATCGCACCGATAACCGATTGCTCCGCTTCCCGGTTATGCGGTGGAACGCGGTCTATCATCGGTTCGTTCATGGATAGTCGCCCCTTATTCTTCCGTTACTTGTACTTTTAATGTTGCTGATACTTCGTGATGTAGTTTTACAGGTACATTTGTAAAGCCTAGTGCACGGATTCCTTCAGGTAAAGTCATTTTACGTTTATCTATTTTAATGCCATGTACTTTTTGAAGTGCTTCAGCAATTTGTTTTGTAGAAACCGAACCAAATAGGCGACCGCCATCACCTGATTTTGCTTTTAGCTCAACAGTTAATGCTTCTAGCTTTTCTTTTAAAGCTTTTGCTTCTGCTAATTCTGCTGCTGCATTTTTTTGTTCTAATTTCTTTTGGCCTTCTAATTGACTCATTGCTTGGGCATTCGCTTCTGCAGCATAGCCGTTTTTAATTAGGAAGTTTTGTGCATAGCCATCTGCTACATTTTTTATTTCCCCTTTTTTTCCTTTACCTTTAACATCTTTTAAAAATACTACTTTCATAATTCAGAACTCCCTTCGAGTACCTCATATATGGCCTCTTCTAAATATTTTTTTACTTCATCAATGGAAAGTGCTTCTATTTGGCAAGCTGCATTCGTTAAATGCCCGCCACCGCCAAGCCTTTCCATGATAAGCTGTACATTTACTTCCCCTAGCGACCTTGCACTAATACCGATTTTACCGTCAGCACGATGCGCAATGACGAAGGATGCGTTAACGTCTTTCATCGTAAGTAAAATATCAGCCGTTTGTGCGATTAATACGGAATCATAAATTTTCGATTCTTCACCTACAGCTACTGCTACGCCAGGCTTCACGAATTTTACGGTTTGCACAATTCTTGAACGTTCGATGTACGTAATGATGTCTTCCTTTAATAACCGCTGCACTAACACTGTATCGGCACCATTTGTTCGTAAATATGAAGCTGCCTCAAAAGTACGTGCACCTGTACGAAGTGTAAAACTTTTTGTATCAACAATAATCCCCGCTAATAATGCTGTCGCCTCTAACATATTAATTTTTGCTCGCTTTGGCTGATACTCTAGCAATTCAGTTACAAGCTCTGCTGTGGACGAAGCATACGGCTCCATATAAACGAGTGTCGGATTTTCAATAAAGTCTTCGCTACGACGATGATGGTCGATAACTACTACCTTTTCCGCAAGCTTTAATAAGTATGGATCGATTACTAAATTAGGCTTATGTGTATCCACAATAATCAGTAACGATTTTTCAGTCATTTTCGCTGCAACTTCTTCTGGCGTTAAGAAATGCTCATAGAAGTCAGATTTACTTTCAATTTCATGCATTAAACGTGTTACGCTACCGTTTAATTCATCAAAATTAATAACTACATAGCCCTTTACATCATTCATTTGTGCCATTTTGCGGACCCCGACAGATGCCCCTATAGAGTCCATATCAGGGTTTTTATGTCCCATTACAAACACTTGGTCACTGTCTTGTATTAAGTCACGTAATGCATGTGAGATAACACGCGCTCTTACACGAGTACGTTTTTCTACAGGGTTGGTTTTACCACCGTAAAATTTAAGCTTTCCAGTAGGCTGCTTGATGGCTACCTGATCCCCACCCCGACCTAATACAAGGTCCAAGCTTGATTGGGCTAACTCACCAAGTTCCACTAATGAAGAAGAGCCTGCTCCAACGCCAATACTCAGCGTTAAGGAAAGGTTTTTTTGTGCTGTCTTTTCACGGATCGTATCTAAAATAGCAAATTTCTTCTTTTCTAGTTCCGTTAAAATGGACTCATTTAAAACCGCTAAAAAACGGTCCGATGAAATTCGTTTTACAAAAATACCATGCTCCGCTGCCCAGTCGTTGACAATGGATGTTACCATCGTATTTGTTAAGCTACGTGGTTGATCGTCCATTGCTTGCGTAATTTCATCATAGTTATCAACAAATAAAATTGCAATGACTGTGCGATCTGCGAAATATTGTTTTTCAATAGCGATTTGTTCAGTAATATCGAAGAAGTATAGTAAACGCTCTTCTTCTTTGTAAAAGACACGATATTTCCGATCACGCAGCGTAATCGTAGCTTCTTTTGTCTCCTCGGTCTTCATCAGTACATAGATGTCGTCGGATATATTAACGATCCCCTCACCCACTAATGCCTCATTGTCTAACACATTTTGCATATATGGATTGGACCATTCTATTTCATATTCCTCATTCACCAGCAAAATCCCAATTGGCATTTCTAGTAATGCCTCTTCTCCAACCTTTTTCATACGGAAGGAAATGGATTCAATATGCTTTTCTGTCTCTTCAAAAGTAGCTTTTTCAATTTTCCATGTATAGGCCATTAATAAAGCGAAGCCTATTCCATAGCCAATACCAATCCCAATATTCCATATACATAGAAGCATAAACGTCACAATGCCAAAAATGGAAAGAACAAAAAGCGGATAGCGGATTGGTCGTCTTCTAAAAGTCCCCATTACATCAGCCCCTTATTCCTTAGTCTTCCCTTTCACAAGTGAACGCACGTCGAAACCTAAATCTATAATACCGAGTAAAATAATGAATGATGCAAGTGGAATGGCTAAAATCGTAGCGATCCATTTTACAACACTCGGCATTCCTTTCGTTGTAATGAAATAATGTATAAATGATATCCCTTGAAGGATTAATAAAAGCCACAAAATATAAGACACATTTAATACGATAACATCTAGCATAGAGCCTGCTTCTGGACGTAAAAATAGATTAATACACAATATAATCATGTAGTACCATAACACAGAACGTGGAAGTCGCATATTTTCAAACGGTGAGAATTTAGGAACTTTTATACCTAATCGTTTTAAAATTGGTAAATTCAGTGTAATAACAATAAAAGCTATTGAAAATGCTAAGATTGTCACCGTCGAAGGTATTGTTAGCTCAATAGTTTTAAGCAGAACCTCCATTTGTTCAGGTTGAATTGCAACTTGACCCGTTACACTTTTAGCAAGCTCGTTGGATTGCTCATAACTGTCCCGAGCAAGATCCAAACTCATTTCAATCACGTTAATTCCCGCTAATTGCACATAGGCTAGATACACAAGTGCTGACGATAAAAGTACCGCGATACCTGATGACATGAATAAATAAAGTTTGCTCTTCTTCAATTGAATTCCATTACCTATGACTACTCCAAGCAACGCCATAATAAAGGCAAATGGCAGCATAAATAGTCCACTCGTTAAAACTGTTAAAATACAGCCAACAACTGCAACGAGTATTGATGAGGAACGCTTGTAACTTGCGCTATACCAAGCAATCGGTAATGGAGTAAATAATAAGGCTACCATAGAAATGATTGGTACATACGCTGAAGCAATCATTAAGATTGTAAAAATTGCAACCATCATCGAGCCTTGTACAAGCGCCTTTGTTTGATTATTCGGCATTGAAAACCTTCCTTTTTGTCAGTCAAACTTACTAAACTTTATTGTACCATTTTTTCACCTTATTGAACAAAAAACGCTAAGAACGTCTGTATGCTTTATGATAAATTGATGTCAAAAGTAAAGTTTCTTAATAAAAAAAGGTAAATCGTATGGCATTTTACTGTTTTAATCAGTAAAAAGAAAATGGATGAAGAAAAAATTAAAAATGAGTCAGGCGCAATACCGAACTCATTTTTATAACCCTAGCGAAATAACAGACGTGACTTTAAAGATAATGGCTATTGATCGCGCACAGTTCAACCTCTAGAGTTTTGGGTGTTCAAGAGAATCCCCTCAAAACTCATAACATACTCTTTATCAACATACTGAGAACTTAAGTGACTATGAGTAGCCATAACGATAGTCGTTTCGTTCTCGCATAACCTTTTAAAAAGGTTGAACACTAACATCGTCGTATCGTCATCCAATGATCCAGTAGGCTCATCTGCTATTAACAATTTAGGCTTTTTAATTAATGCTCTAATGACCCCTACCCGTTGTCTTTCTCCTCCAGATAACTTGTCGATTTTCTTATTAAGTAAATGGTTAATTTTTAAATCCGCACTCAGCTCATCAATACACGCCGTGGTTTGCTTTTTATCATATTTACCTAATAATAACGGTGCTACTATATTTTCTCGAACTGTGAGGTTGCGTATCATTGGATTGTATTGTGAAATGTATCCGATCTGACTGCCTCTTATATTCGAAAGTTCGTTAAGATTTTGCTCATGCATTTTTATACTATCCATAACATACTGACCACTATCTGCTTTTTCAAGTCCAGCTAATATATTTAGAAGCGTGCTTTTACCGACACCGCTTGGCCCTTTTATAGAGATGAATTGATTGTCGGCAACTTCTAAATTAATGTTGGTCAATATCTTTTTTTCTTTATACGCTTTTACTATGTTAACTAATGATATAAAGTTTATAATTTTAATCACCCTTTAACTTTTCAATGACATTCGTTGTTGCTAATAAGTTATTCACTAACATGTAAACAACGACATTGAATAACAACCAAACAAAGAACCCGGCAATTATTAAAATGGATATAATCGAAATGTCTTGCATGAATAGAACGGTGCACAACAATGCTAATCCTATACTCATGCCATTGAGGATTGAAAATTCAAGTTGTATATTTTTTTTGATTTTATGATTTGCAACCCCACTCATAATGAACACTAAATACGTATCAAATTGTCTTTTTATAAAGCTTTTAACGAACAAATAGAAGGCACACAAAATAAAAATAAATACAACACCCGATATTGTAAAAATATGTGTTTGATTGACAGCAATCATTTTATATAAGAGATCAACTGATAGCGAATTCGCACCAATAATTTGATAATCAGTGAAATTCGTCGCTTTTTCTATCTCTCCAATTTCCTTTCTTACTTCAAGCGCGTTTAAGTTGGTCATTAAATGACCTCCCATTTTACTTAAAAGAAGTGCCCTAAAGAATACTTCATCTACATCCGTTTTTTGTAACAACTTAGTGGGCTGTTCAGAAAGCGACATGGAAGGCAGTAGAATATAACGATTGAGTACTTGTTGCAGTTCAAGGTTAGTGAAAATAGATGAATTTTCCTTTGCAAAGCCTACTACTCGCCCAATAAATTTTTCATAATAATAATGAATCTCTAATTGGTCATGCAACTTATAGTATGGACGATAGTCAGAGCCAAGAATGACAGGTATTTCCTTTCTTCCTGCTACGTAGACATAAGCGGAATCATCAAATGGCTGTCCTTCCATCAGTTCAACGATATTATAATCAAATACAGATTTAGTCACTTGTATCGATTTAGTGGTTTGATATAACTCACCTTCGTACTCATATATATCATTATTAGAGCCCCATTCATAATAGGCGGAGAACTTCTTATCAGGAGGATATTCTTTTAAGCCTATTTGTTGCGATACGGCATTATAAAAGACCACTTTAGTATTTTTAAATACCCGATTATTAAAATCATTGAGTATATCATAGTTTTTTACATCTTTAAAAAATTCAATTTCTCTTTCACCTATTAAATCATCCGAAATCTGATAGATGTTGTAGTTATGAAATTTACTTGCTGAACGTATTTCTATTTTGGAAATATTTATATTTACTAACAGAACAAATAAAACGAGAGAAAATATAAATGAAAGTAGCACAGTTAACAACGTAAACAATTTTTTATTTTTCAATAAAAGTCTAGTTGTATTCAAAACGATCTTACTCCTTTTTTAATCAAGGACTTTGTTACAAGTAGACTGGCGAAAAAATATCCTATAAATGTTATGAACATATAGAAAACCGATACGTAGTACCAATCATTCCCCCAAATCGCATAGAAATGGTTAACGACTATTAATACTAAAGATTCCAATAACATTATCACGAATAACGCAATGAATTCTGATTTAAAAACTTTAACAAATATGATTTGCAATTTCCCGCCTGCTAAATACAATATTTGAACAATTGATTTTTTTCTTTGAATTGAATAATGGACTGTAACAGCTTGAGTGATGATTACAAACAGTAAAGAAATGAGTAAGAACCCTTTCAAAAAAATATTTGACTTCAATATGGAAGTACCTCTATCCTCGGTTTCAAGAAGCTTATAACTCGTATTAGGAAACATTTTTTGCATCAATTTATGTGGATTTCCACTTTCTACATTGAGAATAAACTTTGTCCCATTTTGTAAGTTGATTTGTTGAGACTCTGATATATACCAAGCCTCCCTATTCAAATAAGAGCCTGATGTGTCAAATTGGCCAATAATGAGGCTTTTCAAATTTTTTGAAAGTGAACCTTCTGGAAAAACGGTACCTGTAATTATATAGTCTGTTGATAGTGGTTGTTTTTTATAGTTTATAGGTGGCAACTTTACCGATTTGTTAATATAGATATATTTTAATTGTGGATTATCTAGTTTATATTGCATTAACAAATAGGGCTCTTCTAAGTCGATGTCTAGAGAAGACTCTTCTGTATTGATAATGAATTCAACAGCGTTTTTGTCGATATAGCCATTGTTAATCATATTGGTATAGCTAACAGAGTCCATTATATAAAGCAGGGCAGCGGCACTAGCAAACAATAGTGCAGTTAGTAACACAAATTTGCTGGATACTATATATTTTTTCATCATGTTTATTCCTTCATTGCAAGAAAGAGATAATCAATTGATTATCTCTTCATGTATGTTATTTTCCATAGTAAGTTTTCGCAACCCAGTCTAAGTCCCCAGGGTGCCAACCGCTAATTGCTTGTGTTGTACCAAAACCCCATACACGGCCGCTATCTGCTTCTGCACGACCAGAAATAGCGGATTCGTAACGAGCTCTAGAATAATGGTATACACCTGGCCATGTCGTGTCTGCAATGACCCGCTCATAAACAGCTGAACCTCTTCTAGTGTAATCTTTTGTTGCCCTATGTATCGGGTTACTAGCAGCAAATGAAGAAATATCACTATCTTGTCGTACAGTAAAATAGCCCGTATCTTCACTCCACCCACCATAAATCGTTGGGTCATCTAGTGTTACTGCATTTGCTGAAGATAAAATTGTGCCGCTTAAACTTAATGTAAGTGCACCTACCAACATCCATTTTGTAGTTTTCAATTAAAACACCCCTTGATTTACAAAATAAATTTGATAATTTTCAACATTATAATAAATCGATATTTATTTATTTGTCAATTTTCATAATTAAAAAAATTTGATAGTTTTATACTAAGATTTTTGTTCAAGCATTTATGTACATCCGCTACCGCTTCTCGAATTGTAACCTCTATTTTCAAACAAAAAAAACACAACAAGGTATAAACCTTGTTGTGTTTAGCAATCTTATTTATCTTCAGATACGAATGGAAGTAATCCCATAATACGAGAAACTTTGATAGCTGAAGTTAATTTACGTTGGTACTTAGCGCTAGTGCCAGTTACGCGACGTGGTAAGATTTTACCGCGCTCAGAGATGAATTTTTTAAGTAAATCCACATCTTTATAGTCGATATGTGTAATGTTATTAGATGTAAAATAGCAAACTTTACGGCGTTTGCGGCCTCCGCGACGTGGTGCCATAGTGATGTCTCCTCCTTATAAGTTTATAGTTTTTGTAGATTGAAGATTAGAATGGAAGATCGTCTTCAGATACTTCAATTGGTCCCTTGCTGTTAGCAAATGGATCTTCATCTACTCGTGTATAGTTCGGCTGATTCATTGGTGGTTGATTTTGCTGATAAGAATTACCGCCGCCAAATGAACCTTGCTGAGGCATCGCGCCACCATACTGTTGCTGTGGTTGACCACCGCCATATGACGGTTGGCTATTTGCGTAAGATTGTCCACCGTATTGGTTTGATGCAGGAGCACCTCCACCACTACGAGGCTCTAAAAACTGTACGCTATCTGCCACAACATCAGTTGTATATACACGCTTACCATCTTGTCCTTCAAAGCTACCTGTTTGGATACGACCTTCTACTCCAATCAAACTTCCTTTTTTCATGAAGTTCGCTAAGTTTTCAGCCTGTTTACGCCAAGCAACGCAGCTAATGAAATCTGCTTCTTTTTCACCTTGTTGGTTTGAGAATGTACGATTTACAGCTACTGTAAAACGAGTAGACGCAATACCATTCGGTGTGTAGCGCAGCTCAGGGTCTTTTGTTAGTCTTCCAACTAATACGACACGATTTATCATCAGAATGCAACCTCCTTTTCAGCATTTTGTTTAAAATTATTTTGCTTCTTCACGTACTGCAATGTGACGAATGATATCTTCGCTGATGTTAGCAAGACGTGTGTATTCGTTGATTGCTTCTGAAGGAGCGTTTACTTTTACGATTTGGTAGTAACCTTCGCGGAAGTCTTGAATCTCGTAAGCTAAGCGGCGTTTGCCCCACTCTTTTGCTTCGATGACTTCAGCACCGTTAGAAGTTAAGATTTCGTTGAAACGTTCAACTAAAGCTTTCTTCGCTTCGTCTTCAATGTTTGGACGTACAATGTACATTAATTCGTATTTTCTCATCTGTTTACACCTCCTTATGGACTCAGGCTCTCCTGTTTACAGGGAGCAAGGAGTAAGCAATAAATATTACTCACATCAATGAATTGTAACACATTGGCATCTGTCTTTCAAGTCGCAATCAAATAATTCATTCGATATAATAAAGACCATAATTAATTTTATAAAGGAGAACTATTTCTATGCTACCAGATCAAGAACCTAATGTAATTGAATTAGATATTAAAAAGCTAATGATGGATAGTGTCGTTATTACTAGTGGTCTATCTATATTATTTATTGCCATACAATATATTATTCTAAAAGATTTTCAATTTTCGTTATGGAGCATGCTAAGCGGATTTGTCCTTTTTGTCATACTTTATATTGTGCTTATCGTCCTGCATGAAGCTTTTCATTTAATAGGCTTTATGATTTTCGGGGGTGTGCCCTACAAATCGTTAAAGTACGGTGTTAATTTAGAGCTTGGTATTGCCTATGCAACGACTGACCAGCTACTCCCTAATCACGCAATGAAAAAAGCGTTGCTATTACCATTTTGGACAACTGGAATTGTACCAACGATTGCTGGCTTTTATTTTAACAGTACTGTTTTATTACTTGCTGGTGCCTTTTTAATAGCGGGAGCAGTAGGAGATTTCGCCATGTATAAGGCATTACGCAAATATCCAAAAAACGCCCTTGTACAAGACGATCCTCAGTTACCAAAGCTCTATGTTTATTCTCCACAGAAAAAGAAACTATCTCAAAAGTAATTACATCTTTTCTATGGTGTTAAAAATCCGTGTTGTGCAGCTGTACATAAATTTCTCCAAATTCGATTAATAGTGGCTGTTTCAATAATAGCGTCCATTCCAAGACTACGAATGATATTATTTGCAATATCCACACAGACAGCTGCACTTTCCTTGCTCATTTGCGTAAATTGTTGTAATTCTTGCTCTGTCAATTCAACCCCAAGTTTATGTTTTTGCCAATAGTCTGTTAGCATAGCGTAAAATTGTTCTTCAACTTGTAAAAAGCGCTTTTTTTGCTGCATAAATAAAAATTGCATTGCGCCTATACGGTCACTATAAGAGGATTTCTTATTTTTTTGCTCCATTAAGGAAAAAGCTTCATCTAAAAAATTCTCTGTAATTCCGAGACAGACACTTAAAAAAGAAGCTTCTGCAAAAGTAGCGAACGGAAAACTATGGACTACATTATTAAATCTATTTTTACTAATGCCTAATTGGAATGTTTTATCGAACGGTATCCATACATCTTGAAGACGAATAGTATGGCTTGCTGTAGCCTTTAAACCCATCGCTTGCCAGTCATTTAGGATTTCCACTTGCTCACGACTTACCGCACAACTAATGATTTTATCTGTCATAATACCATCTTCTTTAATAAAGCAATTCATTGTAAAGGTTGTTGCATAGTCAGCACCACTACAAAACTTCCATTGCCCTGTTACAGTATAGCCGCCATCCTTTTTTACGGCCGTGCCATTAGGATAGCCACTTCCCGCTATGACAGCATCACTTGGTGAAAAAATCTTTTCTCCTATTTCTTGATTTAACGTAGGAATAAATAAATTACCACCTGTTCCAATTGTCACAAGCCATCCGAAGTTTCCATCAATAGCAGACATACGCTGAAACACTTTTATTCCTTCTAGTAAATCTAAATCTTTGCCACCTAAATCCTTTGCTATAAACAATTTAAACAATTGTTGCTCATAAATAACCTCTAAAATATCTTGTGGCAACTTTCCTAACTGTTCGATTTCTAATGCACGTTCTTTTATTTCTATTATGTTCATAATATCCCCCTGTGGAAATTGAAAATTCTGATATTATATAACCAAAAATAGGCTTTTCCAAACGTCCAAATACTACGCTAGGAGAAGCCTATTTTGTTTGTATAACTTTTCGTAAAAACCGCATAGAATCCCACAGAAAAGACAAATGTACATTGTACGGCAGAAAGCACTCGATAACGATGTAATTAACATCACACCTATGGGTAGCACAGCAGTTTGTATTTTATTTAGACGTTAAAGCGGAATAACATGATATCGCCGTCTTGTACAATATATTCTTTACCTTCAAGACGTACTTTACCCGCTTCTTTAGCAGCAGCTTGTGAGCCAGCCTCTACTAAATCATTGTAAGCAACTGTTTCTGCACGAATGAATCCGCGCTCAAAGTCAGTATGAATGATACCAGCACATTGTGGTGCTTTCATGCCTTTACGGAATGTCCATGCACGTACTTCTTGTACGCCAGCAGTGAAGTAAGTAGCAAGACCTAATAAATCATAAGAAGTACGGATTAGTTGATCTAGGCCTGATTCTTTAATGCCTAATTCCTCTAGGAACATCGCTTTTTCTTCATCGTCAAGCTCTGAAATTTCTTCTTCGATTTTTGCACAAATTGTAATTACTTGAGCACCTTCAGCCGCTGCATATTCACGTACCTTTTGAACATATTCATTATTATCTGCATCTGCAACTTCGTCTTCTGAAACATTTGCAACGTATAGCATTGGTTTAATAGTTAATAGGTGAAGACCTTTAATGACTTTGAACTCGTCTTCTGAAAGCTCTGCTGCACGAGCAGGTCTGCCATTTTCTAATTCAGCTTTGATTTTAAGAAGAATTGGTTCTTCAACCATAGCTTCTTTATCTTTTTGCTTCGCCATTTTGCTCACGCGTTGTAAACGTTTATCAACTGATTCTAAATCAGCTAGTGCAAGCTCTAAATTAATGACTTCAATATCATCAATTGGATCTACTGCGCCAGATACGTGTGTAATATTTTCGTCTACAAAGCAACGTACTACTTGGCAAATTGCATCAACTTCACGGATATGTGCAAGGAATTTATTTCCTAGCCCTTCTCCTTTAGAAGCGCCTTTTACGATACCAGCAATATCAGTAAATTCAAATGCTGTTGGAACTGTCTTTTTTGGTACTACTAATTCTGTAAGTTTATCTAAACGTGCATCTGGTACTTCCACGATACCTACGTTTGGATCGATTGTTGCGAATGGATAGTTTGCAGCCAACGCGCCTGCTTTTGTAATTGCGTTAAATAGTGTTGATTTTCCAACGTTAGGTAAACCAACGATTCCAGCTGTTAATGCCATAAATGGACACAACCTTTCTATGATCAGTTCAATTTGTTGTTTTTATCCTATATTATTAGGTGCTAAAATTCTTACTTCAAACAGCATATCTGCGTAAGCCGTCTAAGCAGTACTGTTCAGTCCAACATTCGTTCATTACTTCTTAGCCGATGTGACGCTCTTAGTCCATATGCCGTCCATAAATCGGTAAGATTGAAGTAAACCACACACAATCAATTACGTCCCCGCGTAATTGCATCCAAATTTCTTTGCGAACCTGTCCGAAAATCTTTTTGAAAATCTGTGACATTCGCAGGGGTATTGAATTTGATTCAACTGAGGTTAGAATGCTCAATGAATTTAAGTGCATAGTTGATATTCATCCCTTTGAGGACTTTTGAAGCAAGTTAGAGATTTCTGTATAACCCTATCTATTATATTGATTCGCCCATAAAAAGTCTAATACGCAAAAAGCTAGGCTTCACTTGCATGCTTAAGGACCTTTTTCATTTTTTTCTCAAATTCTCGACGTGGAATCATCACACTGTGCTGACACCCTTCACATTTAATGCGCACATCCGCACCCATCCGAATAATTTTCCACTCATTTGTGCCACAAGGATGCTGTTTTTTCATTTCGACAATATCATTTAGTTCAAACTTTTTCGCTTCCATATTATTCACTACTCCCATCTTCTTTTCCATTTCCACCATATAACATCATATTAGGATACGCCATAGGAATATTATGTTCCTCAAACAGTTTTGTTACATCACGACGAATTGTTCGTGCCACACCATATTGTTGCTGTGGTAATGTTTCCGCGACAATACGTATCGTCACTTCAGTTCCTTTTACATTTTGCACACCTAAAAAGGCAGGTGCTGCCACGAGCTCTTTATGCGCTTCTGGTAATGTATCTAAATACTTTTTAATAATTGCTTCCGCTTTTTCAAAGTCTGCATCTGTTGTCATTTGTAAATCTATAAAAATTTTCGAGTTATTGATAGAGTAATTAATCACTTCTCCAATTGAACCATTTGGAATAATAAATTGCTCTCCAGTAGAACCATTAATTTTTGTTGTACGTAATCCTATTTCTACAACAGTTCCTTCTGCTGCATTTATTTTAATATAATCCCCTACACCGAATTGGTCTTCAAAAATAATAAAGAACCCTGTAATGACATCCTTCACTAAACTTTGTGCACCAAAACCGATTGCTAAACCGACAATCCCTGCTCCTGCAAGTAAACCAGCTACTTTAATATGGAGTAAAGATAGAATCGCGATAATGGCTGAAAAATAGACTACATAGGAAATAATACTTTGTAGTAAGCGCGCAATTGTTCGTTGGCGGCGCTCTGAGTGATTTAATGGTGAGCGCATTCGTATTAGGAATACTTTTTTGATAAATTTTTTACCTAATCGCACTGTTAACCACGATGCAATAAGGATTATCGTAATCTCAAATGTTGCATCAATTATCTGATCCCAAAATGTCTCGGAAGTCACTATATCCCATTTCTTCTGTATCCATTTCGTTTTTGAATCCATTATTACCACCTCTTGAATAACTTGTTAAAAATTTGCGTATACTGCATAAAAATTGAGCACTTCCAACAAATAAAAATGAAAGTGAGTTTTTTTATGAATACTATACCTAATTTAGTACTACCCTATTCTCTTCATCATGAAAGTAAAAATGCCGTTTGGCAATTGAGTACATTATTTTTAGAGTATATCCCTTTCCATCATGAACGTCTTGTTTTTTGCTGTATCGGAAGTGATCGTTGTACTGGCGATACACTCGGTCCATTAACAGGTAGCTTTTTGAAAAAGTCTGTTAGTTTTCCTTATGAAGTTGTAGGAACTTTGGAAGATCCATTACATGCCCTCAACTTAGATACTTCAATACAACAGCTACACCATCATACTACGAAACCATTTATCATTGCGATTGATGCATGTCTCGGTAGTGAACAAAATGTTGGTCATATTGCCGTGCAGGATGGACCAATATTGCCTGGGAAAGCTGTAAAAAAAGAATTGCCCCCAATCGGTGACATTTCCGTTAAAGGAATCGTCAATATTGGAGGCTTTATGGAAATGCTTGTTTTACAAAATACTAGGTTGCATATATCTTACGCAATGGCTGAAAAGCTTTCAAGAGCTTTACTGCTTGCTGCACATCGTTACTCACTGAAAAGGATAGATGATGGCAACCATAATACCGACAACGACGATACCCGGCAACAAGTTGGCAGCCTTGATCTTTGTTAAGCCAGCTATATTTAAACCTATTGCTAAAATCATAACACCCCCTACAGAAGTCATTTCTGTAATGAACATCTGTAGTGCATCATCTGGGATATAAACACTAATAACACCTGCAAAAATTGCAATAATAGCTTGATAAACAAATACTGGAACGGCTGATAATAGTACGCCAATACCTAAAGTAGACGCTAAAATAATAGATGTAAATCCATCAATAATGCCTTTTGTTATTAGGACGTTATGGTCATGACGAAGACCACTATCGAGTGCACCTATTATCGCCATTGATCCAACAACAAATATTAATGAAGCAGTTACAAAGCCTTCTGCAATATTAATTTGATTGTCGCTATTACGCCTTTTACTAAAAAGCGATTCAATCCACTGACCAAGTCGATTCATTTGCTTATCTAAATCTAACCATTCTCCTATCACAGTTCCTACTACTAAACTTACCACTAAAATAATAAAATTATTACTCTCAAAGCCCATTTTTATTCCTAATAGTGCGACAGATAAGCCAATAATCGATAATACAGAAGTTTTCATCGACTCAGGAATATTTTTGAAAATGCGCCCTACCAATGCCCCTACTACTATTAGTAGTGCATTAATTAATGCTCCTAAAATTACCACTAAAAGGCCTTCTTTCTCTCTAAAAAATAGAGAGCGCCTAGTATGTCGGCGCTCTAATTTACATTAATGGTCCCTTAATCATCTTCTTGAATGTTTAATATTTCCAAAATACGTTCTAAGTCATCTTCTGAGTAAAATTCGATTTCAATTTTACCTTTATTATTTGCTTTTTTAATTTGGACATTTGTACCAAAATAATCTCTCAACTGAGATTCCTTTGCTACAACAAAAATATCCTTCTTCTTCGGCTGCGATGTTTCACGTGAAACTTCTTCATTTAAATTTTGCACTAAAATTTCAACTTGGCGCACGTTTAAACCTTGTTTAATAATCTTGAGTGCAATTTCTGGAATTCTTCTTTTATTTTTCAATCCTAGTAATGCACGGCCTTGCCCCATTGATAATGTACCGTCATTCATTAAGGCACGAACATCTTCTGGCAAAGCTAACAATCGAACGTGATTGGCAATGTGTGGTCTACTCTTACCTAATCGCTTGGATAGCTCCTCTTGTGTTAAGTGTAAGTTTTCCATTAGACTTTGATATGCTTCTGCCTCTTCAATAACCGTTAAATCTTCACGCTGAAGGTTTTCTAATATTGCAAGTTCCATCATTTGAGAATCTGTGAGCTCTTTAACAATCGCTGGTATTATGTCTAGCCCAGCTATTTGTGCTGCTCTAAAACGACGTTCGCCCGCTACAATTTCGTATTTCCGTGCCTTTTTTCGTACAGCAATCGGCTGTAAAATACCATGCTCTTGAATTGAATCTGCTAATTCTTGCAATGCTTCTTCATCAAATATTTTACGAGGCTGAAATGGATTTGCGACTATTAGCTGTAGTTGTATTTCTTCTACTTGTCCGCTTTGTTCTAACGATTCTCCTGGAAATAGAGCACCAATACCTTTTCCTAAACCTTTAGCCATTTTTAATCACTTCCCTCGCCATCTCTAAATAAACTTCAGCTCCTCTTGATTTTGCATCATAAATGATAATAGGCTGTCCATGACTCGGAGCCTCACTTAATCGCACATTACGAGGAATGATCGTTTTATATACTTTATCTTGAAAATATTTTTTTACTTCATCAATTACTTGCAAACCTAAATTGGTTCTTGCATCAAGCATTGTCAATAATACACCATCAATATAAAGCTGTTGATTCAAATGCTTCTGCACTAAACGTACAGTGGACAATAATTGGCTTAAACCCTCTAATGCATAATATTCGCATTGCACAGGAATAATCAATGCGTCCGACGCAGTTAATGCATTAATCGTTAAAAGCCCTAGTGACGGTGGACAATCAATAATAATATAGTCGTAGTCTTCTTTCACATCTTGAAGTGCGTGCTTTAAACGTACTTCCCGCGAAATAGTTGAAACTAATTCAATCTCTGCCCCCGCTAGTGAAATGGTTGCAGGAACGATTGATAGATTTTCTACATTTGTTTGTTGAACGACATTTTCAACATTTTCATCATCGATTAGGACATCATAAATACAACTTTGTATTTCACCTTTATTAATGCCAAGTCCACTTGTTGTATTGCCCTGTGGATCTGTATCGATTAATAGCACTTTTTTCCCCAAGTATGCCAGACAAGCGCTCAAATTGACCGATGTCGTTGTTTTTCCTACGCCACCCTTTTGATTGGCGATTGCTATAATTCTACCCATTTAAAAGCACCTGCTTTCATCTATCAAAGTTTGCTTTGACAAATCCATTTGTAAAATCATTGTTCAATACCGCTATCTTAATTATCATTCTATCAAAAAAAACGAATAGAGTTGTATAAAATATTAAGAATATATACAAAAAAGGAGGCATCTTAGAAATAATTCTAAGATCCTCCTCTTTACAGAAGATATAATACAGTACAAATTACTTTTTTAGTATAATTAAATATTCATTAAGATTTCTTCTTTTTAGGTATTTTCACTGTAATTTGATAATATTCTTCCGTATCTTCTTCCTCTGTTTTAACCGTTATTCCACTTTTCGTCACCATTGATAGTGATTGCTTAATGGTATTCAAGGCGATACGAACATCTTTACTTATCGCTTTCCTTTTCGGCTTCACCTTTTTAGGAATATCTTCTTCTTGATCCACCACTTCAGGATGCAGCAATGTATAAATGTGCTCTTCTAGTTGACGCACATTCCAATCATTTTCAATGGCTCCTTGCAAAATTTCTAATTGCAAAGGTTGGTCTTTAATTGCGATTAGTGCACGTGCATGTCTTTCAGAAATTTGACGCTTTAAAATAGCTTGCTGTACTTCTTCAGGAAGCTTTAATAGACGTAATTTATTGGCTACCGTGGATTGTCCTTTTCCTAAACGTTGAGCCAGTGCTTCTTGTGTTAGTTCATGAAGCTCTAATAATTTTTGGTAGGCAACCGCTTCTTCAATTGCCGTTAACTCTTCACGCTGAAGGTTTTCGATTAATGCAATTGATGCTGTTTCCTTATCCGTTAAATTTCGTACAATCGCAGGAACTTCCGTCCATTGTAGCTTTTTCATTGCTCGGTAACGACGCTCACCAGCAATGATTTCATATTGATTGTTTGCTGTGCTACGTACAACAATTGGTTGAATTACACCATGAGTATGAATGGTTCTTGATAATTCTTCAATTTTTTCGTCATCAAAAATAGTACGTGGCTGAAAACGGTTTGGTACAATTTGATCGATTGGAAGCTTAATAACCTCTTCTGTTGCACGAACCGCCTCTGCTTGTTCTACTTCATTTTCCACAATAGGCTCTGCTTTATTTCCGCCTCCAAAAAAACGTGAAAAAGGACTTTTCATCCAAGTGGCACCACCTTTAAGTAACTATCTTGCTCTGTCTCATTCTATTATTATTTATTATATTTCCTAAAATGTATATAGTTCATAGATGTCATTTGCGTGAACCATCCATAACTAGTATGTATGCTCAAACTAGAGAAAATATTTTTCCAGTTTGAGAAGTTTCACATGAAACACTAATTATTGAATAGGTGTTTTATTTGGTACACCAGGTTTACGCGGGTATTTTTTTGGTGTTCCTTTTATTTTATCAAAAACATATAAAGTACGTTCACTTTCTTCAACAGGTAAAGAGAAAGAATATTCTTCTTTTAGTGAAACACCTAAAGTGCTCAATGCTTTTTTTGCATCTTTTAATTCTTCAGGACCTGCCGAAGCCTTTAATGCAACAAAATAACCACCCTGTTTTGCTAATGGCACACATAATTCTGATAGTACAGACAAGCGAGCTACTGCACGGGCTGTCACAACATCAAATTGCTCACGATATTTTACGTTTTGACCGAATTCCTCTGCGCGTGCATGAACAAAATTCATATGGTCTAACTGTAATTCATCACTTAAATGATTTAAAAATGTAATTCGTTTATTTAAAGAATCTACAATTGTTACTTGTAAATGTGGGAAGCAGATTTTAATAGGAATACTTGGGAAACCAGCTCCTGCTCCTACATCACAAACTGTTGTTACCTTTGTAAAATCAAAATAAAACGAGGCACTAATTGAATCATAGAAATGTTTTAAATAGACCCCTTCAAAATCTGTGATAGCAGTTAGGTTCATCTTTTCATTCCACTCGACAAGCAGTTCGAAATACTTTTTGAACTGTGCAACTTGCTTTTCAGAAAGCTCGATGCCCTTGTCCTTCAATGCCTCAATAAATTGTTGTTCGTTCATGTAAGGTCTCCTTTTAAAAATTGGCTCAGTATAGTCTATTGCTGATTGTCATGCCTAGTAGGAAGCAATCAACCTTGAGGCATAATATAGCCTAAAAATAGGAAGCGGGCACAATGGTATGCCCGCCTCTTATTCACTTTGCTGTTCCTCTATTATTCGCCACTTACACGCGCGATTTTTCCTTGTTCGATGTAAACAAGTAAAATCGAAATGTCTGCAGGGTTTACACCAGAAATTCGAGACGCCTGTGCAATAGAAAGTGGCGTTACTTGTTTTAATTTTTGTCGTGCTTCTGTTGCAAGACCTGAAATGGCGTCATAATCAATGTTTTCTGGAATTTTTTTATTTTCCATTCTATGAAGCTTTTCAACTTGTTGCAATGCCTTTTCAATATAACCTTCATATTTTAGCTGAATTTCGATTTGCTCTTTTATTTCATCCGTAAATTCAATATCAGCTGGTATTAATGAAGAGACTAAATCATAGTGCATTTCCGTACGTTTTAATAAATCTGCTCCACGGATTCCATCTTTCAGTTCACTACCACCTACAGAGCGAATGGCAGATTGCGTTGCTTCATTCGGTTTAATAATGACTTCACGAAGGCGTGCAATTTCATTTTCAATTAATGATTTTTTCTCCATGAACTTTTCGTAACGTTGCGCTGATAACATACCCATTTTATAACCATGTTCTACTAAGCGTAAATCTGCATTATCATGACGCAGTAGTAAACGATATTCAGCACGAGATGTTAGGAGACGATAAGGCTCATTCGTACCTTTCGTTACTAAATCATCGATTAAGACACCAATATAAGCTTCTGAACGGCTTAAAATCAGCTCTTCTTTACCAAGGACATTGGCAGCAGCATTCATCCCTGCCATTAAGCCTTGAGCAGCTGCTTCTTCATAGCCAGATGTTCCATTAATTTGGCCTGCTGTATATAAACCTTTAATGCGTTTTGTTTCTAAAGTTGGCCATAATTGCGTTGGAACAATGGCATCGTATTCAATAGCATAGCCTGCACGCATCATTTCAGCTTGTTCTAAACCTGGAATTGATTTTAGCAAACGCTGTTGTACATGCTCAGGTAAGCTTGTCGATAAACCTTGTACATAGACTTCTCGTGTATTGCGTCCTTCTGGCTCTAAAAAGATTTGGTGGCGCGGCTTATCATTAAATCGCACTACTTTATCTTCGATTGAAGGACAATAGCGCGGGCCAGTTCCTTTAATCATACCTGAGTACATTGGTGAAAGATGTAAATTAGCCTCAATAATTTCATGTGTTTGAGGGCTTGTATATGTTAACCAACAAGGAAGTTGATCCATAATGAATTCAGTTGTTTCAAAACTAAATGCACGTGGGACATCATCACCTGGTTGTTTTTCTGTTTTTGAATAATCAATTGTACGGCTATTTACACGAGGCGGAGTACCTGTTTTAAAGCGTACAAGGTCAAAACCTAATTCTTTTAAATTATCCGCTAAGCGAATTGAAGGCTGTTGGTTGTTTGGACCACTTGAATATTTCATGTCACCAATAATAATTTCACCACGTAGGAATGTACCTGTTGTGACGATTACTGCGTTGGCACGATAAATAGCACCAATTTGTGTAATAACACCTTTTACTTCGCCTTCTTCTATAATAAGCTCTTCCACCATAGCTTGGTGAATAGTTAAGTTTTCGTTTTCTTCTAACACGCGTTTCATTTCGTTTTGATATAAAACTTTGTCCGCTTGGGCACGTAAAGCACGTACAGCTGGACCTTTCCCTGTATTCAACATACGCATTTGAATATGCGTTTTATCAATAACTTTCCCCATGACTCCACCTAGTGCGTCAATTTCACGTACGACAATCCCTTTTGCAGGGCCACCAATGGATGGGTTACATGGCATAAATGCAATCATATCTAAGTTAATTGTTAACATGAGCGTATTAGCGCCCATTTTAGCAGCAGCATAAGCGGCTTCTGCGCCTGCATGACCTGCTCCAATAACAATCACATCAAACGTGCCTGCCTCATATTGTGTTGGCATGCTCGTATCTTCCCTTCTCTAGTAGAATTATTTTCCTAAACAGAACTGTGAAAACAGCTGATTTATTAGGCTTTCTTGCACTGTATCCCCAATAATTTCACCAAGTATTTCCCAAGTTCTTGTTACATCTATTTGCACCATATCAACCGGTACTCCAGCCTGTGCTCCAGCTAATGCGTCCTCTACGGTCGCTTGCGCTTGGTGGAGTAATGCAATATGACGTGCATTTGATACATATGTTAAATCGCCCGCTTCAATTTGACCCTCGAAGAATAATGCTGCAATTGCTTCCTCTAATTCTGTTATTCCTTCTTCTTGTAAAAGAGACGTTGTCACAATACGATGAGCACCTGCTAATTCTTTTACACGGTCTAAATCAATTTTTTGCGGTAAATCTGTTTTATTGACAATGACGATATAATCCATCGCCTCAATTGTTTCGAAAAGACGCTCATCCTCAATCGTTAATTCATCCGCATAGTTTAATACGAATAAAATTAAATCTGCGCTTTGTAACGCCTCACGAGAACGTTCAACACCAATTCGCTCTACAATATCTTCTGTTTCACGAATGCCGGCCGTATCGACTAAACGAAGAGGTACGCCACGTACATTTACGTACTCTTCTATAATATCACGAGTTGTACCTGCTATATCTGTCACAATCGCTTTATTTTCTTGCACTAAACTATTTAAAAGTGAAGATTTCCCTACGTTCGGTCGTCCTAAAATAACAGTCGATAAGCCTTCACGTAAAATTTTTCCCTGAGAAGAAGTTTGTAAAAGTTTAATAATTTCATTTCGCACCCATGTACATTTTTCAAGCAATACGGGCACTGTCATTTCTTCTACATCATCATACTCTGGATAATCTATATTAACCTCTACTTGCGCTAATGTCTCTAGCAATGCTTGGCGTAAATCACCAATGAGTCGAGATAATTTCCCATCCATTTGACCAAGTGCTACATTCATCGCACGATCTGTCTTCGCTCGAATTAAATCCATCACCGCTTCAGCCTGCGATAAATCAATACGTCCATTTAAAAATGCACGTTTTGTAAATTCACCAGGCTCTGCAAGTCTTGCACCATTCGTTAATACTAATTTTAATACTCGATTAACTGACACAAGTCCTCCGTGACAATTGATCTCTATTACATCCTCACGCGTGAACGTTTTCGGTCCTCGCATTAACGATAGCATGACTTCTTCTACTACCTCATTTGTTTTAGGATCCACTAAATGCCCATAATGAATTGTATGTGAAGCCTGCTGCGTTAAACTTTTCCCACCAGGCGATTTAAATATTTTATCTGCAATGGCTACCGCTTCATCTCCACTTAAGCGAACTATAGCAATAGCACCTTCACCCATAGGTGTGGATATCGCAGCAATTGTATCGAACTCCATTTCATTACCTCCTCAACGTTATCCACATGTGGATAATTAACCGATCAACACTTTCTAACATCTTAGACTAACATATTTTCGATAAAATCTAAAGTAAGGATAATTTCCAATTGTGGATAAGCTTAAATTATTAATCCTTCATCTATTTCGCTTTGAAACATGCAATATCCGACATTTTACGACTTGTTGTATTGTTACACATATTATTTGGCTTATAAGACAGTAAAAAACGGCCACTTTATCTATGATAAAATGACCGTTTTTTTTATAGCATATGTCTGTATGCCTTTTCGTAAAGAGAGCCTAAGCGTTCTTTACTGGTTCAATAACTAAATAGCGATTCGGTTCTGTTCCTTCTGAATATGTTTCAATATCAAGGCGATTCGCTAATTGATTATGAATAATTTTTCTTTCGTATGATTGCATCGGCTCAAATGCCACACGTTGATTTAAACGAAGTGCCTTATCAGCCATACGATCCGCCAGTTGCTCTAAGGCTACTTGGCGACGTTCTCGGTAGTTTTCAACGTCTAATTTAACCATTAGGAACTGTTTAGCCGTTTTATTTAATACAAGTTGTGTTAATTGCTGCAAGGAATTTAACGTTTGACCGCGTTTCCCGATAAGCAGCGCTGCCTTCTCACTATTCAATTGAAACATCACATATTTACCTTCGCGCTTTGTTTCAATTTCAAGATCTTGAATGTCCAATTGCTTAGCTATACTTACTAGGTAAGCTTTTGCTTCTTCAATTGGATTTATAGAGTGATCTTCTTCCTCTTTTTTAACTACTTGTTGAATAGCTTCAATATCCATTGGTTGTTCTGAAACTTGTGAACTTATTTTTTCAACGTCATCCACTACCATTTGTTCGTTCAATTGCTCAGTAGCCGTATTGCCTTGCTCAGCTACTATTTCTGTTTCTGTAGTTGGACGAACTTGTACTTCCTTTACAGTCACACGCACTTCTGCAGAACGTGCTCCAAAACCTAAAAATCCTTTTTTACCTTCTTGTAAAACTTCAACATCTACTTGTTCACGGGTTTTGCCAAGTTTCTGTAACGCCAATGAGATCGCTTCTTGTGTTGTTGCGCCTATTTGCGTAAGTTGTTTCACTTTTTAGCCCCTCCATTTTGAGCAGGTTGTGTTTTATTTTTTTGCCAAGGTTTATAAATATACAGGTTTTGAAGAATCGAGATAATATTCCCGATTACCCAATATAGTGATAATGCAGCTGGTAACGCCATACCAAAACCGATAATCATGAATGGCATAATATACATCATTATTTTCATTTGAGGGTTATCCATTGCTGGACCCGTACGTAACACGAAAAATTGCATGATACCAGCAGTTATTGCCAAAGCAGGTGCAGATTCTGCTAATGGGAAGATAAAGAAATTTCCTAAATCAAAAGCGGGTGTAGCATTCATTCGACTAATCGCATGATAGAAACCAATTAAAATTGGCATTTGAATGACTACCGGTAAACATCCAGCAACTGGGTTTACACCGGACTCACTCATCAGCTTCATCATTTCTTGCTGATACTGTTTCTGTGTTTGTGCATCCTTAGAAGCATACTTCTTCTGCAATTCCTTCAATTTTGGCTGAATTTCTTGCATTTTTTTAGAGCTCTTCGTTTGTTTAATCATCAATGGAAGAATTGCTAAACGAATAATAATTGTTACCGCAATAATCCCCCATGCATACGTACCAAGTAAATCAGCAAAATATTTAATTGCTGATACTAGCGGCCAAACAATGAATTCATTCCAGAAGCCTTGGCTTTCTTTGGATATTGGTTCATTAAATTCTGTACATCCAGATAGTAGTAATGCTACTGATACTAGCGACAAAATCACCCAAAGTTGTTTCTTCAACCGTCTTCCCCCTACAATTACTATTCACTTTTCTTAAATCTATATGCGTTGTCTTTATTCAATTTAATCATTTTGACTCTGAATAAAGTTATCAGTTATTTTATCATGCAAATTAGCTTTCACTCTACTAAATATGCCAATTATTATAGGCTCATGCAGTAAAGTGTTTACTAAATTTACAAAAGTTATCGTGGAATCTTTTATAAGTGTACTTTATCGCCACTTTGGTTGCCGTATGTATTACGATTTCTTCAATACTCTAGCAATTCGTAGTACATGCTGCAAACTTTGTTTCACTTCATGAAAATCCATAGTGGCCGCCGGATGTCTGGCGATAATAACATAGTCCATATTCGGCTTTAGTTCATCTTTTAATTCATGAATACTTTGTCGAATATAACGTTTAATTTGGTTGCGTGTTACCGCATTACCAAGTTTTTTACTAACTGATAAACCTACACGAAATTCTGTTTGTCCCTCTTTTGGGAAAAAATAAACGACAAACTGTCGATTCGCGAAAGATTTACCTTTTTTAAACACCTTTTGAAAATCCTCATTCTTTTTCACTCGTTGGCGTTTTTTCATTACTTTCACCTGCTACTAAATTATACTTTTGATCCTTATCGGCTTCAAAAAATAAAGAAAAAAAAGACCACTGATGTGGCTCAGTGGACTTATTTTATGCTGATAAAACTTTTCTTCCTTTACGACGACGAGCAGCAAGAACTTTGCGACCGTTTTTCGTGCTCATACGTGCGCGGAAACCGTGAACTTTGCTGTGCTTACGTTTCTTTGGTTGGTAAGTACGTTTCATTGTATATAGACACCTCCTGAATGAAAGTTGAATTTTTCAACATACAGACCTGCATATTATATAAAGTAAACAGCTATTTTGTCAATGAATTTTAAAAAATTCTTTTAATCCGTCTAATCTATGTTTTTAATTTCCCTCTTTTAAATTATCCACAGAATACTTGTTTTTTTTACACAGACCTGTGTATAGTATTTTTTGCCTTATTTTTTATCCACAACGGTTATCTACAGCTTTTTCACATAAGCAGTGCTTGTGGACAACTCAATAGTGAGTAATTCAAGGTTGTGTGGATAAGTTTCATAAACTATTGAAATGGCTTTGTTTTTCTGATACGATTACTGTGCTTCACTTTGTTGAAAACTAAAACGAACTATTCTTTTATCCACAACTGTTGATATGCTGTGGATAATTTTTATCACAGCCTTTGGTTAAGTATTATCCACAGCTTGTGATTTTGTGGATTAGTCGTAAAATGAACGTATTTACTTATCACATAAATGCACTATATTTTTTTTATTGCTGTATATGTATTGAACTGTAAAGGAGAATAGCAGCTTGGAACATTTAGAAGAATTATGGAATAATGTCCTGGCTCAAGTTGAACAAAAAATTTCTAAACCAAGCTTTGAAACGTGGCTAAAGTCTACAAAATTACTTTCTTACAATGGAAGTGGTTCGACAGTGACAATTGCCGCGCCAAATTCGTTTGCTCGAGACTGGCTTGAAAATCATTATATTCATTTGATTACAGGTATATTAACGGAGCTAACAGGCGAAGACTTGCTTATTAAATTTGTTGTTCAAAAAAACCAGGATTCGGACGATTTTGACTTACCAGCGCCGATTATCCAAGCTAAAAATAACGACCATCATGATATTTCACCAGGAATGTTAAACCCGAAATATACATTTGATACGTTCGTTATTGGCTCTGGAAACCGCTTTGCTCATGCTGCATCATTAGCTGTCGCTGAAGCCCCTGCAAAGGCTTATAACCCTTTCTTTATATATGGGGGAGTAGGGCTTGGCAAAACGCATTTAATGCACGCTATTGGCCATTATGTGTTAGAACATAATCCAAATGCAAAAGTCGTGTACTTATCATCAGAAAAATTTACGAATGAATTTATTAACTCTATTCGTGATAATAAAGCACTCGATTTTCGCAATAAATATCGTAATGTAGATGTTCTGCTAATTGATGATATTCAATTCCTTGCTGGAAAAGAATCTACTCAAGAAGAATTTTTCCATACTTTTAACACATTACACGAAGAATCAAAACAAATTGTCATTTCTAGTGACCGTCCACCAAAGGAAATCCCTACTTTAGAGGATCGCTTACGTTCTCGATTTGAATGGGGGCTTATTACTGATATAGCACCACCAGATTTAGAAACACGTATTGCGATTTTACGAAAAAAAGCTAAAGCGGACGGTTTGGATGTACCAAACGAGGTAATGCTCTATATCGCGAACCAGATTGACTCCAATATCCGGGAGCTTGAAGGTGCGCTTATTCGTGTCGTAGCTTACTCATCGCTAGTTAACAAAGATATTAATGCTACATTAGCCGCTGAAGCGTTAAAAGATATTATTCCTAATACGAAGCCAAGAACTGTAACTATTTTAGACATTCAAAATGCCGTAGGAGAGCACTTTAATATTCGTTTAGAAGACTTTACAGCTAAAAAACGAACAAAACTAATCGCCTTTCCTCGACAAATTGCGATGTTTTTATCGCGCGAATTAACAGATTTCTCATTGCCGAAAATTGGCGAAGAATTTGGTGGTCGTGATCATACTACAGTTATTCATGCTCATGAAAAAATATCTTCGTTGTTGAAAAATGACACTCAGTTGCAACAAGATATTAAACAAATTCGTAGCATGCTAGGGAAATAATCTTGTGGACAACTCAAATATTTAAACACAAACTTATACACAGTCTATCTACATGTGGATAGACTGATTTTATTCACATAGAAGCACTTATCCACAAATCCACAGGGCCTATTACTATATCTTTTATATTTAAATAAATAAATAATATAAATATGTGAGGGAAAAGAAATGAAATTTGATATTTTACGTGACCGTTTACTAGAAGGTTTAAATGATGTCATGAAAGCAGTAAGTTCAAAAACAACTATTCCAATATTAACGGGAATTAAAATTGATGTGACAAACGAAGGAATTAGTTTAACTGGTAGTGATGCTGATATTACAATTCAAACATTTATCCCAGTAGAAGAAGATGGACAACAAATTATTCATATTACAGAAACAGGTTCAATTGTTGTACAAGCACGTATGTTCAATGAAATCGTACGTAAATTACCAACAAATGAGGTAGAACTTCAAGTTACAACAGGTTTCCAAACGCATATTCGCTCAGGTAAATCTGAATTCCATTTAATTGGCTCAGATGCAGCTGAATATCCTTTATTACCCGAATTAACCGAAGATCAAAAATTTACTATACCTGCAGACCTACTAAAATCAATTATCCGTGAAACAGTATTTGCTGTTGCTACTTCAGAAAGCAGACCGGTGTTGACAGGTGTAAACTGGCAGATAAAAAATGAAGCATTAATCTGTGTTGCAACAGATAGCCATCGTTTAGCAAGACGTAAAGTACAACTAGAAGACTTACCAGAAGTTGAACATAGCGTTGTCATTCCTGGTAAAAGTTTAAATGAGTTAAACAAAGTGTTAGAAGACTCTACAAACCTTGTCCAAATTGTTATTACAAGTCAGCAAGTTTTATTTAAAACAGGAGATGTATTATTCTTCTCTCGCTTGCTTGAAGGTAACTATCCAGATACATCACGTTTAATTCCAGAAGAATATCAAACAAATGTAACGATTAACGGTAAAGCATTGTTACAAGCAATCGATCGTGCATCACTTGTGGCGCGAGGTGATCGTAATAATGTCGTGCGATTTGAAATTTTAGACAGTCAAGCGGTTGAAGTTTCATCGAATTCTCCGGAGATTGGTAAAGTACAAGAAGAAATACTTGTTGAAGCATTAGAAGGGGAAAACTTAAAAATTTCCTTTAGCGCGAAATACATGATGGAAGCATTGAAAGCAATTGATGGCCAAGATGTAGTGATTCAATTTACAGGCGCAATGAGACCGTTTATTTTACGTTCTGTCCATGATGATGCAATTCTACAATTAATTTTACCAGTACGAACATATTGATCCTCTAATTTTTATTAGTTGAGCAATGCTGAGAAAAGATATTTGTGTTACGTTTACTTTATTTGGATAAACTTTGGGATAGTCGCTAGTTGCGGCTATCTTTTTTTACTTATGATGTATTTTTAGGTATGATAGAGAGATAGACATTCTGTATTTGGAGGGTAACACAGCTATGAAAGACATTGAAATCGACGTAGAGTTTGTCACATTAGGGCAACTTTTAAAAATGACCGATGCTATTAGCTCAGGTGGAATGGCCAAATGGTTTTTACACGAAAATGATGTTTACGTAAATGGCGAGGTAGACGATCGCCGTGGTCGCAAATTACGTAACGGAGATGTTGTAAATATCCCTGGATCTGGCCGGTTCCGAATTGTTGGGCCTATTGGACAATAAATTATGCATATAGAGCAGTTAAAACTTACAAATTACCGTAATTATGACGCATTGGCGTTAAATTTTTCACCGAAAATAAATGTATTTATTGGTGAAAATGCCCAAGGGAAAACAAATGTCATGGAATCTATCTACGTTTTAGCGATGGCTAAATCGCATCGTACGACGAACGATAAAGAATTGATACGTTGGGATTCAGACTATGGTAAAATAGAAGGGGCCGTTCAAAAAAGGCATGGTATTTTACCGATAGAGCTTAGTATTACGAAAAAGGGCAAAAAAGGTAAGATTAATCATATTGAACAAAGTCGCCTAAGCCATTATATTGGTCAAATGAACGTAGTGATGTTTGCGCCAGAAGATTTGAATGTTGTAAAGGGAAGTCCACAAATACGTCGACGTTTTATCGATATGGAGATTGGTCAAATTTCGCCAGTCTACTTACATGATTTATTAACCTTTCAAAAGATTTTAAAACAACGTAATCACTATTTGAAGATGAATCAGGGCAAGGTAATGACTAACGACGTGATGTATGATGTTTATAATGAGCAGTATATTCACGCAGCTACCCAAATTATTCGAAAAAGATTTCAATTTATGGATTTGTTACAAGAGTGGGCAGAACCAATTCATGCAGGAATTTCACAAGGTAAGGAAACTTTAGTTATTAAATACCGCACCGTAGCAGGTATTGATAAAGGACAGACGACTGGTGAAATTGAAGATCTCTTGCTTAAAAAGCTAATAGAGGTTAAGGATCGTGAATTTGATCGTGGCGTCACTATGGTTGGTCCACATCGAGATGATTTGCAATTTTTGGTGAACAACTATGATGTGCAAACATATGGTTCCCAAGGGCAGCAACGTACAACTGCTTTATCATTAAAGCTTGCCGAAATTGAGTTAATTAAACAAGAAACAAATGAAACACCCATTCTACTTTTAGACGATGTATTGTCGGAACTCGACGATTATCGCCAATCGCATTTATTAAATACCATTCAGGGTGAAGTCCAAACCTTTGTAACGACTACAAGTGTTGACGGAATTCATCATGAGACGATGGAACATGCACAGCTGTTCCACGTGAAACAAGGTGCGATTGAAGAAAGTTAGCCAGGGAGTTTTTTAGATTATAAAAGAATGGTAATAGTCAGCTCGGTTGACTGTTCATTCATTTACACACAATGATGTTATGAAGGAGTAGATGGAAGCCGTGGCTATAGAAAACGAAGGTTTACAAGATCAAGCGTATGAAGCCGATCAGATACAGGTATTAGAAGGTTTAGAAGCGGTTCGTAAAAGACCAGGGATGTATATCGGTTCAACAAGCTCTAAAGGACTTCACCATTTGGTGTGGGAAATCGTTGATAATAGTATTGATGAAGCACTTGCAGGATTTTGTACTGATATCTCAGTTACGATTGAAAAAGATAACTGGATTCGTGTAGAAGATAATGGACGAGGAATTCCTGTTAGTATTCAAGAAAAAATGGGTAAACCAGCTGTCGAAGTAATTATGACAGTGCTCCATGCCGGAGGTAAATTCGGCGGTGGGGGTTACAAAGTATCTGGTGGTCTTCATGGTGTAGGGGCGTCGGTTGTAAATGCTTTATCAATCGAGACAATCGTCCAAGTTCACCGTGAGGGACATATTCATGAAATAAAATTCGAACGTGGCAAAACTAAACAAGAATTAACTGTTATTGGCGAAACAGATCATAACGGAACAACTACTCGTTTCAAAGCAGACCCAGAAATTTTCAAAGAAACAACCGTTTATGAATTCGATATTTTAGCACATCGTATTCGCGAACTAGCATATTTGAATCGCGGTATTCGAATTACAATTGCAGATGAGCGTGAAGATGAGATACGTTCTACTACATATCATTATGAGGGTGGTATTCGTTCTTATGTAGAGCACTTAAATAAATCTAAAGAGCCTATCCATGAACCAATCGATGTTCTTGGTGAAAAGGATGGTATTTCAATTGAAATTGCAATGCAATATAATGCAGGCTTTTCTTCGAATATATTCTCATTCGCTAATAACATCAATACGTACGAGGGTGGTACACATGAGTCTGGCTTTAAAACAGCTCTTACTCGTGTTATCAATGATTACGCACGTAAAAATGGTTTATTAAAAGAAGCTGATGCCAACCTTACAGGTGAGGACGTTCGAGAAGGATTAACAGCTATCGTATCTATTAAGCATCCTGATCCGCAATTTGAAGGACAAACGAAAACAAAGCTCGGTAACTCAGAAGTAAGCCAAATAACGAATGCATTATTCTCAGATGGATTTGAACGTTTTATGTTAGAAAATCCAACTGTAGCACGTAAAATAATTGATAAAGGCTTAATGGCTGCTCGTGCACGTGTAGCAGCGAAAAAGGCTCGTGAATTTACACGCCGTAAATCAGCGCTTGAAGTATCAAGTTTGCCTGGTAAACTTGCGGACTGCTCTTCTACAAATCCTGCAGAATGTGAAATTTACATTGTAGAGGGTGACTCTGCCGGTGGTTCAGCAAAATCTGGACGTGACCGTCATTTCCAAGCCATTTTGCCTTTGCGTGGTAAAATTTTGAATGTTGAAAAGGCACGATTAGATAAAATTTTATCGAATGCAGAAATTCGAGCAATGATTACAGCATTCGGTACTGGTATTGGTGAGGAATTTAATTTAGAAAAAGCCCGTTATCATAAAATTATTATTATGACGGATGCCGACGTAGATGGAGCGCATATCCGTACGTTACTTTTAACATTCTTCTTCCGTTTCTTAAGACCGCTAGTAGATGCTGGGTATATTTATATTGCACAGCCACCACTTTATCAAGTGAAGCAAGGTAAGCATGTTGAATATTGCTATGATGATATTGCGCTACAAGAGATTTTAGGAAGATTATCAAGTATGCCAAAGCCTGTTGTTCAACGTTATAAAGGTCTTGGGGAAATGAATGCAGAGCAGTTATGGGATACAACGATGGATCCAGAGCACCGTACATTGTTACAAGTAGAATTAGATGATGCGATTAAAGCAAATGAAGCTTTCGAACGCTTAATGGGCGATGAAGTAGAACCTCGTCGTCAATTCATTGAAGAAAATGCAGTATACGCTAATTTAGATATTTAATTTTTCTTGAGGGGAGGTCTACACTTTGTCAGAACAAGAACGCTCCGGTGTAAAAGGAGTTAATATAACAGAAGAAATAGAAACATCCTTCCTCGATTATGCAATGAGTGTAATCGTTTCGCGTGCATTACCAGATGTGCGCGACGGATTAAAACCAGTTCATCGTCGTATTTTATACGGCATGCAAGAGCTAGGTAATACAGCAGATAAAGCGTATAAAAAATCAGCACGTATCGTTGGGGATGTAATGGGTAAATACCATCCACATGGTGACTCCTCTATTTATGATGCAATGGTACGTATGGCGCAAGATTTTAGTTATCGTTACATGCTAGTTGATGGTCACGGGAACTTTGGTTCTGTCGATGGTGACGGAGCTGCGGCGATGCGTTATACAGAATCACGTATGTCTCGTATTGCAATGGAAATGCTTCGTGACATAAATAAAAACACAATTGACTACACAGATAACTATGACGGCTCTGAAAAAGAACCAATTGTTTTACCAAGTCGCTATCCAAACTTATTAGTTAATGGTGCAGCGGGGATTGCCGTTGGTATGGCAACAAACATTCCTCCACATAATCTTGGGGAAACGATTGATGGAGTGTTAGCACTATCTGAAAATCCTGCTATTACAACCGAAGAATTGATGGAAATCATTCCAGGTCCGGATTTCCCAACAGGTGGGATAATTTTAGGACGTAGTGGTATTCGTCGTGCTTACGAAAGCGGCCGTGGCTCAATTATTATTCGAGCTAAAGTAGAAATTGAACAAAAATCTAATGGTAAGGAAACAATTCTTATTCATGAATTACCTTACCAAGTAAATAAAGCAAAACTAATCGAAAAGATAGCTGAGCTAGTACGCGATAAAAAAATCGATGGCATTACAAATTTACGTGATGAATCTGACCGCCGTGGTATGCGAGTAGTTATTGAAGTACGAAAAGATGCAAATGCTAATGTAGTCTTAAATAATTTATATAAACAAACAGCGATGCAATCAAGCTTTGGTGTTAATATGCTGTCGTTAGTAAATGGTCAACCAAAAGTAATGGGCATAAAAGAGATGCTGTATCATTATTTAGAGCATCAAAAAGTCATTATTCGACGCCGTACTGAATTTGACTTAAAGAAAGCGGAAGATCGTGCACACATTTTAGAGGGCTTACGTATTGCACTTGACCATATCGACGAAATTATTGCGATTATTCGTGGTTCTCGTAGTGGTGAAGAAGCAAAACCACAATTAATGGAGCGATTTAATTTATCTGAACGTCAGGCGCAAGCCATTTTAGATATGCGCTTAGTCCGTTTGAGTGGATTAGAACGAGAAAAAATTGAAGCAGAATATCAAGAGTTGCAAGTGCTAATTGCTGAATTAAAAGCAATCTTAGCTGACGAAGCTAAAATTGTTGAGATTATTCGTACTGAAATATTAGAACTTAAAGAGCGCTTCAATGATGCCCGTCGTACAGAAATTACATCTGGCGGTATGGAAATGATTGAAGATGAAGATTTAATTCCTGTAGAAAATTCTGTTGTTACTTTAACGCATAATGGTTATATTAAGCGCTTAGCTGCCAATACATACCGCAGTCAAAAGCGTGGTGGCCGTGGTGTACAAGGAATGGGTACAAACGATGATGACTTCGTAGAACATCTTATGAATACTTCTACGCATGATACGATTTTATTCTTCACAACTAAGGGGAAAGTATTCCGTGCAAAAGGTTACGAAATTCCTGAGTATGGCCGTACAGCTAAAGGTTTACCTATCGTTAACTTACTCAACATCGATAAAGGTGAAAAAGTTACTGCAATGATTCGCGTTGATTCATTTGATAAGGATGCTTATTTTATCTTTACGACGAAAACAGGTATTACGAAGCGTACACCAGTATCGCAATTTGCTAATATCCGTACAAATGGCTTAATTGCTATTAGTTTACGAGAAGATGATGATTTAATTGCTGTTCGTTTAACGGATGGTATAAAACAAGTTATTATAGGTACACGTGATGGGATGCTTGTTCGTTTCCAAGAAGATGATATTCGATCAATGGGTCGTACAGCAGGCGGTGTCCGTGGTATTAAACTACGTGACGGCGATGAAGTAGTTGGAATGGAAATCGTTGAACCTGGACAAGAAATTTTAGTTGTTACCGCAAAAGGCTATGGTAAACGTACAACCGAAGAGGAGTATCGTTTACAGAGTCGCGGTGGCGTTGGTTTAAAAACAATTCAAATTACCGACAAAAACGGTCCTATGGTAGCTGTTAAAACTGTGGATGGTTCTGAAGATTTAATGCTTATTACAATCAACGGAATGCTTATACGTATGGATGTAAATGATATTTCATTAATCGGTCGTAGTACTCAAGGTGTTCGTTTAATTCGTTTAGGAGATGACGAACTGGTTGCTACTGTAGCAAAAGTAGAAAAAGAAGATGAAGATGCGTCCGACGAAGATGAAGATGAACAAATAGAAGAATAAAAAAAGGCCGATGAAGACAGCCCTTGTTGCTGCTCATCGGTTTTTATTATATATCATGAAAAATAAGTAATAATTTTGAAATTCGTGATAATATATTAATAGACCTTAGTTTAAGTAAGTGAAATAGTAAAGAGGTGTTTAATTTCGTGGAAACGGTACATATCCCAATTTCAGAATTACGTTTAGGAAAAGTTATTTCTGAAGATATTTTTGCTAATACACAATATCCTATTATCTTTAAAGATACAGTAGTATCCCATGAACATTTACAAGTTTTTAGTGCATTCAATATTTCAAGAGCGCCTGTATATAAAGATAATGTGAAGGATGTTTTAGTAGAAACCGAAAAAGAAATAGATTTAGCTATACAACCGGAAGCTATCCCAACCTTTAAAAGAGTATACGACAATTCTGTGGAACAATTTAAAAGGGAGTTCAAAAATTGGGAGGCTGGTGCAAAGGTAGATATTACAAAAGCTCGTACAATTATTTTGCCTTTACTGGATATGGTATTAGAAGATCGTACTGTAATTTTTAATTTAAACGAGTATTCTAGCCCTAAAGATTATTTATATCATCATTGTGTAGCTACAGCTTTGATTTCTTCTGTTATTGCTCAAAAATTAGGTTATGATAAAGGGTTAACGATTCAAATTGCAATTGGCGGTTTATTAGCAGATTGCGGAATGGCTAAAATTCATCCGCGTATTCGAGATAAAAAAACGACTTTAACCGAACAAGAATTTGCAGAGATTTATAAACATCCTATATATAGCTACAACATGATAAAGGATTTAACAATCTTAAAAGATACAATAAAAGAAGCTATTTTCCAGCATCATGAGCGCTTAAACGGAAGCGGCTATCCTAAAGGTGAGAAAATCGCTAATATATCTATCTTTGCACAAATCATTGCTGTTGCGGATGTTTTTCATGCTATGACATGTGAGCGTATCTATCGATCTAAACAATCGTCGTTTAAAGTTATAGAAATGATTAATGAGTCGGAGTTTGGAAAGTTTGATATTAAAGTAGTAAGAGCACTGATTGATTTAGTGGCAGACCTACCTATTGGTACAATTATTGAGCTTTCAAATTTAGAGCGCGGGGAAGTAATGTTCGTTAACAAATATGCTCCAACTCGCCCAATAGTTAAATTAAGTATTACTGGTGAGATTTTTGATTTAGGTAAAAACCGTACTTTTTATATTTCACGAATAATTACAAATGAATAGCGTCGACAAAGTATTAATAAGGCAGTCATTAAGGTTCTGATTGCCTTATTAACTTGCTGTAATATAAGAGTGAATTAATGTTATTAAAAACTATTTTAATTTTTTTAGAGAAAGTGTTGACATAGATTATGAAACTTGATATTATTAATGAGTCGCCAAGAGGTGACACACAAAATGAAACAAAATGAACCTTGAAAACTGAACAAGCAAAACGTAATCAATATAGTTTTTACTAGCTAACTTCGTTAGTGAACGAAACAAAATTTTGGACATCAAAATTGATGCCAGCAAAACAATTTGAGCTAATCAAATTTCTTTTATGGAGAGTTTGATCCTGGCTCAGGACGAACGCTGGCGGCGTGCCTAATACATGCAAGTCGAGCGAACAGATAAGGAGCTTGCTCCTTTGACGTTAGCGGCGGACGGGTGAGTAACACGTGGGCAACCTACCCTATAGTTTGGGATAACTCCGGGAAACCGGGGCTAATACCGAATAACTTGTTGTCTCTCATGAGACAATTCTAAAAGACGGTTTCGGCTGTCGCTATAGGATGGGCCCGCGGCGCATTAGCTAGTTGGTGAGGTAACGGCTCACCAAGGCGACGATGCGTAGCCGACCTGAGAGGGTGATCGGCCACACTGGGACTGAGACACGGCCCAGACTCCTACGGGAGGCAGCAGTAGGGAATCTTCCACAATGGGCGAAAGCCTGATGGAGCAACGCCGCGTGAGTGAAGAAGGATTTCGGTTCGTAAAACTCTGTTGTAAGGGAAGAACAAGTACAGTAGTAACTGGCTGTACCTTGACGGTACCTTATTAGAAAGCCACGGCTAACTACGTGCCAGCAGCCGCGGTAATACGTAGGTGGCAAGCGTTGTCCGGAATTATTGGGCGTAAAGCGCGCGCAGGTGGTTTCTTAAGTCTGATGTGAAAGCCCACGGCTCAACCGTGGAGGGTCATTGGAAACTGGGAGACTTGAGTGCAGAAGAGGATAGTGGAATTCCAAGTGTAGCGGTGAAATGCGTAGAGATTTGGAGGAACACCAGTGGCGAAGGCGACTATCTGGTCTGTAACTGACACTGAGGCGCGAAAGCGTGGGGAGCAAACAGGATTAGATACCCTGGTAGTCCACGCCGTAAACGATGAGTGCTAAGTGTTAGGGGGTTTCCGCCCCTTAGTGCTGCAGCTAACGCATTAAGCACTCCGCCTGGGGAGTACGGTCGCAAGACTGAAACTCAAAGGAATTGACGGGGGCCCGCACAAGCGGTGGAGCATGTGGTTTAATTCGAAGCAACGCGAAGAACCTTACCAGGTCTTGACATCCCATTGACCACTGTAGAGATACAGTTTTCCCTTCGGGGACAACGGTGACAGGTGGTGCATGGTTGTCGTCAGCTCGTGTCGTGAGATGTTGGGTTAAGTCCCGCAACGAGCGCAACCCTTGATCTTAGTTGCCATCATTTAGTTGGGCACTCTAAGGTGACTGCCGGTGACAAACCGGAGGAAGGTGGGGATGACGTCAAATCATCATGCCCCTTATGACCTGGGCTACACACGTGCTACAATGGACGATACAAACGGTTGCCAACTCGCGAGAGGGAGCTAATCCGATAAAGTCGTTCTCAGTTCGGATTGTAGGCTGCAACTCGCCTACATGAAGCCGGAATCGCTAGTAATCGCGGATCAGCATGCCGCGGTGAATACGTTCCCGGGCCTTGTACACACCGCCCGTCACACCACGAGAGTTTGTAACACCCGAAGTCGGTGAGGTAACCTTTTGGAGCCAGCCGCCGAAGGTGGGATAGATGATTGGGGTGAAGTCGTAACAAGGTAGCCGTATCGGAAGGTGCGGCTGGATCACCTCCTTTCTAAGGATATTTTCGGAATACAAACCTTGGGTTTGTAAGATTACGTTTTGCGTTCAGTTTTGAAGGTTTATAAACAATTTTATAAAACTTCCAAGAGGGCCTATAGCTCAGCTGGTTAGAGCGCACGCCTGATAAGCGTGAGGTCGATGGTTCGAGTCCATTTAGGCCCACCATATATAACCTCTTGGGGCCTTAGCTCAGCTGGGAGAGCGCCTGCCTTGCACGCAGGAGGTCAGCGGTTCGATCCCGCTAGGCTCCACCAATTTTTTTATTTGTTCTTTGAAAACTGGATAAAACGACATTGAAATTGTAACAAACACATTTATTTTTAAATTAAGTTTTTTAGGCTTAATAACTAATAATAGGGTTTCAAGACACAAGCAGTTCTAGGAAGCAATTGAGTGAAAGAAGGAGCGTACTTACGTACGTGACTGACTGAACGAAAGAAGCTGACAACGAAATGCGCAGTGGATTGGAAGCCGTTGAAGGTTAAGTTATTAAGGGCGCACGGCGAATGCCTTGGCACTAGGAGCCGAAGAAGGACGGCACTAACACCGATATGCTTCGGGGAGCTGTAAGTGAGCTTTGATCCGGAGATTTCCGAATGGGGGAACCCACTACGTTTAATCGCGTAGTATCTTGACGTGAATACATAGCGTCTTGAAGGCAGACCCAGGGAACTGAAACATCTAAGTACCTGGAGGAAGAGAAAGAAAAATCGATTCCCTGAGTAGCGGCGAGCGAAACGGGAAGAGCCCAAACCAAGAGGCTTGCCTCTTGGGGTTGTAGGACACTCTATACGGAGTTACAAAGGAATGAGTTAGATGAAGCGACTTGGAAAGGTCCGCCAGAGCAGGTAAAAGCCCTGTAGTCGAAAGTTCATTCCCTCCAGAGTGGATCCTGAGTACGGCGGAACACGTGAAATTCCGTCGGAATCCGGGAGGACCATCTCCCAAGGCTAAATACTACCTAGTGACCGATAGTGAACCAGTACCGTGAGGGAAAGGTGAAAAGCACCCCGGAAGGGGAGTGAAAGAGATCCTGAAACCGTGTGCCTACAAGTAGTTAGAGCCCGTTAATGGGTGATAGCGTGCCTTTTGTAGAATGAACCGGCGAGTTACGATTACGTGCGAGGTTAAGCTTTAGAAGGCGGAGCCGCAGCGAAAGCGAGTCTGAATAGGGCGAATTAGTACGTGGTCGTAGACCCGAAACCAGGTGATCTACCCATGTCCAGGGTGAAGGTGAGGTAACACTTACTGGAGGCCCGAACCCACGCACGTTGAAAAGTGCGGGGATGAGGTGTGGGTAGCGGAGAAATTCCAATCGAACTTGGAGATAGCTGGTTCTCTCCGAAATAGCTTTAGGGCTAGCCTCGTGATGAGAATACTGGAGGTAGAGCACTGTTTGGACTAGGGGGCCATCCCGGTTTACCGAATTCAGACAAACTCCGAATGCCAGATATTTATACACGGGAGTCAGACTGCGAGTGATAAGATCCGTAGTCAAAAGGGAAACAGCCCAGACCACCAGCTAAGGTCCCAAAGTAATCGTTAAGTGGAAAAGGATGTGGCGTTGCACAGACAACCAGGATGTTGGCTTAGAAGCAGCCATCATTTAAAGAGTGCGTAATAGCTCACTGGTCGAGTGACGCTGCGCCGAAAATGTATCGGGGCTAAACGATTCACCGAAGCTGTGGATTGACATCTACGATGTCAGTGGTAGGAGAGCGTTCTAAGTGCGTTGAAGTCAGACCGGAAGGACTGGTGGAGCGCTTAGAAGTGAGAATGCCGGTATGAGTAGCGAAAGACGGGTGAGAATCCCGTCCACCGTATGACTAAGGTTTCCTGAGGAAGGCTCGTCCGCTCAGGGTTAGTCGGGACCTAAGCCGAGGCCGATAGGCGTAGGCGATGGACAACAGGTTGATATTCCTGTACCACCTCCTCACCGTTTGAGAAATGGGGGGACGCAGTAGGATAGGGTAAGCGCGCCGTTGGTTGTGCGCGTCCAAGCAGTAAGGCGTGTGTGTAGGCAAATCCGCACACTATAACGTTGAGCTGTGATGGCGAGTCCGTATGGACGAAGTTCCTGATTTCACACTGCCAAGAAAAGCCTCTATCGAGGTGAGAGGTGCCCGTACCGCAAACCGACACAGGTAGTCGAGGAGAGAATCCTAAGGTGTGCGAGAGAACTCTCGTTAAGGAACTCGGCAAAATGACCCCGTAACTTCGGGAGAAGGGGTGCTCTTGAGCGTGCAAGCGCACGAGAGCCGCAGTGAATAGGCCCAGGCGACTGTTTAGCAAAAACACAGGTCTCTGCAAAACCGTAAGGTGACGTATAGGGGCTGACGCCTGCCCGGTGCTGGAAGGTTAAGAGGAGTGGTTAGCGCAAGCGAAGCTGCGAATTGAAGCCCCAGTAAACGGCGGCCGTAACTATAACGGTCCTAAGGTAGCGAAATTCCTTGTCGGGTAAGTTCCGACCCGCACGAAAGGCGTAACGATCTGGGCACTGTCTCAACGAGAGACTCGGTGAAATTATAGTACCTGTGAAGATGCAGGTTACCCGCGACAGGACGGAAAGACCCCGTGGAGCTTTACTGTAGCCTGATATTGAATTTTGGTACAACTTGTACAGGATAGGTAGGAGCCAGAGATCTCGGAGCGCCAGCTTCGAAGGAGGCGTCGGTGGGATACTACCCTGGTTGTATTGAAATTCTAACCCATGCCCCTTAGCGGGGCAGGAGACAGTGTCAGGCGGACAGTTTGACTGGGGCGGTCGCCTCCTAAAAGGTAACGGAGGCGCCCAAAGGTTCCCTCAGAATGGTTGGAAATCATTCGTAGAGTGTAAAGGCACAAGGGAGCTTGACTGCGAGACCTACAAGTCGAGCAGGGTCGAAAGACGGGCTTAGTGATCCGGTGGTTCCGCATGGAAGGGCCATCGCTCAACGGATAAAAGCTACCCCGGGGATAACAGGCTTATCTCCCCCAAGAGTCCACATCGACGGGGAGGTTTGGCACCTCGATGTCGGCTCATCGCATCCTGGGGCTGTAGTCGGTCCCAAGGGTTGGGCTGTTCGCCCATTAAAGCGGTACGCGAGCTGGGTTCAGAACGTCGTGAGACAGTTCGGTCCCTATCCGTCGTGGGCGTAGGAAATTTGAGAGGAGCTGTCCTTAGTACGAGAGGACCGGGATGGACACACCGCTGGTGTACCAGTTGTCTTGCCAAAGGCATCGCTGGGTAGCTATGTGTGGACGGGATAAGTGCTGAAAGCATCTAAGCATGAAGCCCCCCTCAAGATGAGATTTCCCATTACGCAAGTAAGTAAGATCCCTCAAAGACGATGAGGTAGATAGGTTCGAGGTGGAAGTGTGGTGACACATGGAGCTGACGAATACTAATCGATCGAGGACTTAACCAAAAAAAGTTTGAAACATTCAATGAACCGTTTATCCAGTTTTGAAAGAACAAAATCTTTCAACAAAATATAAGGTCTAGTGATGATGGCAAAGAGGTCACACCCGTTCCCATACCGAACACGGAAGTTAAGCTCTTTAGCGCCGATGGTAGTTGGGGGCTTCCCCCTGTGAGAGTAGGACGTCGCTAGGCACACAAAGCAGTCAGCAATAGCTGGCTGTTTTTTTGTTTTATCTAAAAATAAAGATTTAATAGAGACGATTGTGTAATTAAACGAATTGCGAAAGATAGATGATGCTAGAAGCCCGTTAGGGGTATTCGAGTAAATACGACCACCATATAGATTCAGAGAAAGTTCCATCTGTAAGTATAGATTCCCAAGGGGGGTAACAATCTATCATTTATTATTGAAGAGATAAGTGTTGTGATGAGTTTGTAATTGATGCATATTTATATCAGATGGGAAAGCAATACTAAATTTTTTCAAAGCTATGGTGTTAACACTATTGCGTATTTTCAGATGCTTGTATATATTTATACATATTTAAGAGAAATTGCAGATATTAATCACTTGTGCAATTTAAGATTTGGTATTTTTATAAGATTTATATTTTGATCGTTCTAATAACTTACGATTTATATGATGAATAGTAATTTTATTCAGTAAGTACCTTTTTATAATACTCAGTTGTTAAAAGATAAAGGCAGTAATGAAAGGGATTTATCCTTTGTCATTGCTGCCTTTTCAGTTAAGATTGTTTTTTTATAAAATGATGTTTTACATAGCAGAATTGCTAGTCCCTATTAGAGCCTTTATATGAATTTCTATGAAGGCTGTTTAATACAAGGGGGTTCTTTTTAATTAATGAAGAATATGGACTTCTGGCCATCATGCTAAATTTACACAGATGAAAACTAAGGAACTGTGTTTCCTCTATTCTTTAACTATAAGTAAGGAGGGTCGATACGGCTAAAATTTTATAGTTAAAGAATACATTATAACAAAATATTTGCTAAACGTTGATTCCAATTTAGGCACACAAGTTGTTTACGGAGTTGAGTATTATACTGCTTTACTAAATCGACAAATTTCGCTTTTTTAAGTTCTAATCTTTTTGCTAGTTTCCTATAATGTAACCATTACTTGAAAAAGGAGAGGGAATTTTGTGGATTGATGGTGTTTTTTCTGGTGGGGGATTGAAAGGGTTCGCATTAGTTGGAGCGTATCAAGTATTAGAAGCTGAAAATTTCCACTTTAAACGGGTTGCAGGAACAAGTGCTGGAGCTATTTTAGCAGCTTTTATTGCTGCTGGTTATAGTGGTAAAGAAATTGAATGTATGCTTGAAGAGTTGGATGTACCTTCATTATTAGACCCTCGAAAAACATTTCTGCCATTGCCGTTTATGAAATGGATTAATGTCTATAACCATTTAGGCTTGTATAAAGGGAAAGCATTAGAAAAATGGTTCTTTCAAAAATTAGCGGATAAGGGAGTTTACACTTTTGCGGATATACCCGAAGGTTCATTGAAATTAGTAGCGTCGGATTTATCAAATGGTAGAATTATTGTTTTACCAGATGATTTACACAAGTATCAAATCGATGCTAGTAATTTTTCTGTTGCTAGTGCATTGCGTATGAGCTGTGGTATTCCATTTTTCTTTGAACCGGTTACATTAAAAACAGGAAAAGGCGAATCAGTCATTGTTGATGGTGGTGTATTAAGTAATTTCCCTCTATGGATCTTTGATGATAAAGAAGGACGCAAAAAGCGACCAGTACTTGGTCTTAAACTAAGTAGAAGTAGTGAAGAACAATGTCCTCAAGTAATAAAGAATGGTTTAAATTTATTTGAAGCGTTATTTGCAACTATGAAAGGGGCACATGATGAAAGATATATTTCAAGAAGACATGAAAGAGATATTGTTTTTATTCCGGTAGATGATTATAGCGCTACGCAATTTGATTTAAATGAGGAGACAAAGGAAACATTACTAGAGATAGGTAGGAACCGTACTATTCAATTCTTAAAGACATGGCCTAGGTTTAGAATATAAAATTCTAAAAAAATGATAAAACCTATTGACGACTTATAAACTAGATGTTATTATATAAAAGTTGCTGTTACGACATGTAACTACGAAATAAAAAAACAAAATAAATGTTTGACATTATTTCAAAAACATGTTATTATATAAAAGTTAACTCTTACAAAACAGTTAACAAAATGAACCTTGAAAACTGAACAAGCAAAACGTAATCAATATAGTTTTTACTAGCTAACTTCGTTAGTGAACAAAACAAAATTTTGGACATCAAAATTGATGCCAGCAAAACAATTTGAGCTAATCAAATTTCTTTTATGGAGAGTTTGATCCTGGCTCAGGACGAACGCTGGCGGCGTGCCTAATACATGCAAGTCGAGCGAACAGATAAGGAGCTTGCTCCTTTGACGTTAGCGGCGGACGGGTGAGTAACACGTGGGCAACCTACCCTATAGTTTGGGATAACTCCGGGAAACCGGGGCTAATACCGAATAACTTGTTGTCTCTCATGAGACAATTCTAAAAGACGGTTTCGGCTGTCGCTATAGGATGGGCCCGCGGCGCATTAGCTAGTTGGTGAGGTAACGGCTCACCAAGGCGACGATGCGTAGCCGACCTGAGAGGGTGATCGGCCACACTGGGACTGAGACACGGCCCAGACTCCTACGGGAGGCAGCAGTAGGGAATCTTCCACAATGGGCGAAAGCCTGATGGAGCAACGCCGCGTGAGTGAAGAAGGATTTCGGTTCGTAAAACTCTGTTGTAAGGGAAGAACAAGTACAGTAGTAACTGGCTGTACCTTGACGGTACCTTATTAGAAAGCCACGGCTAACTACGTGCCAGCAGCCGCGGTAATACGTAGGTGGCAAGCGTTGTCCGGAATTATTGGGCGTAAAGCGCGCGCAGGTGGTTTCTTAAGTCTGATGTGAAAGCCCACGGCTCAACCGTGGAGGGTCATTGGAAACTGGGAGACTTGAGTGCAGAAGAGGATAGTGGAATTCCAAGTGTAGCGGTGAAATGCGTAGAGATTTGGAGGAACACCAGTGGCGAAGGCGACTATCTGGTCTGTAACTGACACTGAGGCGCGAAAGCGTGGGGAGCAAACAGGATTAGATACCCTGGTAGTCCACGCCGTAAACGATGAGTGCTAAGTGTTAGGGGGTTTCCGCCCCTTAGTGCTGCAGCTAACGCATTAAGCACTCCGCCTGGGGAGTACGGTCGCAAGACTGAAACTCAAAGGAATTGACGGGGGCCCGCACAAGCGGTGGAGCATGTGGTTTAATTCGAAGCAACGCGAAGAACCTTACCAGGTCTTGACATCCCATTGACCACTGTAGAGATACAGTTTTCCCTTCGGGGACAACGGTGACAGGTGGTGCATGGTTGTCGTCAGCTCGTGTCGTGAGATGTTGGGTTAAGTCCCGCAACGAGCGCAACCCTTGATCTTAGTTGCCATCATTTAGTTGGGCACTCTAAGGTGACTGCCGGTGACAAACCGGAGGAAGGTGGGGATGACGTCAAATCATCATGCCCCTTATGACCTGGGCTACACACGTGCTACAATGGACGATACAAACGGTTGCCAACTCGCGAGAGGGAGCTAATCCGATAAAGTCGTTCTCAGTTCGGATTGTAGGCTGCAACTCGCCTACATGAAGCCGGAATCGCTAGTAATCGCGGATCAGCATGCCGCGGTGAATACGTTCCCGGGCCTTGTACACACCGCCCGTCACACCACGAGAGTTTGTAACACCCGAAGTCGGTGAGGTAACCTTTTGGAGCCAGCCGCCGAAGGTGGGATAGATGATTGGGGTGAAGTCGTAACAAGGTAGCCGTATCGGAAGGTGCGGCTGGATCACCTCCTTTCTAAGGATATTTTCGGAATACAAACCTTGGGTTTGTAAGATTACGTTTTGCGTTCAGTTTTGAAGGTTCATCATTACGATGAAATACTTCAAAACTTGTTCTTTGAAAACTGGATAAAACGACATTGAAATTGTAACAAACACATTTATTTTTAAATTAAGTTTTTTAGGCTTAATAACTAGGTTAAGTTATTAAGGGCGCACGGCGAATGCCTTGGCACTAGGAGCCGAAGAAGGACGGCACTAACACCGATATGCTTCGGGGAGCTGTAAGTGAGCTTTGATCCGGAGATTTCCGAATGGGGGAACCCACTACGTTTAATCGCGTAGTATCTTGACGTGAATACATAGCGTCTTGAAGGCAGACCCAGGGAACTGAAACATCTAAGTACCTGGAGGAAGAGAAAGAAAAATCGATTCCCTGAGTAGCGGCGAGCGAAACGGGAAGAGCCCAAACCAAGAGGCTTGCCTCTTGGGGTTGTAGGACACTCTATACGGAGTTACAAAGGAATGAGTTAGATGAAGCGACTTGGAAAGGTCCGCCAGAGCAGGTAAAAGCCCTGTAGTCGAAAGTTTATTCCCTCCAGAGTGGATCCTGAGTACGGCGGAACACGTGAAATTCCGTCGGAATCCGGGAGGACCATCTCCCAAGGCTAAATACTACCTAGTGACCGATAGTGAACCAGTACCGTGAGGGAAAGGTGAAAAGCACCCCGGAAGGGGAGTGAAAGAGATCCTGAAACCGTGTGCCTACAAGTAGTTAGAGCCCGTTAATGGGTGATAGCGTGCCTTTTGTAGAATGAACCGGCGAGTTACGATTACGTGCGAGGTTAAGCTTTATAAGGCGGAGCCGCAGCGAAAGCGAGTCTGAATAGGGCGAATTAGTACGTGGTCGTAGACCCGAAACCAGGTGATCTACCCATGTCCAGGGTGAAGGTGAGGTAACACTTACTGGAGGCCCGAACCCACGCACGTTGAAAAGTGCGGGGATGAGGTGTGGGTAGCGGAGAAATTCCAATCGAACTTGGAGATAGCTGGTTCTCTCCGAAATAGCTTTAGGGCTAGCCTCGTGATGAGAATACTGGAGGTAGAGCACTGTTTGGACTAGGGGGCCATCCCGGTTTACCGAATTCAGACAAACTCCGAATGCCAGATATTTATACACGGGAGTCAGACTGCGAGTGATAAGATCCGTAGTCAAAAGGGAAACAGCCCAGACCACCAGCTAAGGTCCCAAAGTAATCGTTAAGTGGAAAAGGATGTGGCGTTGCACAGACAACCAGGATGTTGGCTTAGAAGCAGCCATCATTTAAAGAGTGCGTAATAGCTCACTGGTCGAGTGACGCTGCGCCGAAAATGTATCGGGGCTAAACGATTCACCGAAGCTGTGGATTGACATCTACGATGTCAGTGGTAGGAGAGCGTTCTAAGTGCGTTGAAGTCAGACCGGAAGGACTGGTGGAGCGCTTAGAAGTGAGAATGCCGGTATGAGTAGCGAAAGACGGGTGAGAATCCCGTCCACCGTATGACTAAGGTTTCCTGAGGAAGGCTCGTCCGCTCAGGGTTAGTCGGGACCTAAGCCGAGGCCGATAGGCGTAGGCGATGGACAACAGGTTGATATTCCTGTACCACCTCCTCACCGTTTGAGAAATGGGGGGACGCAGTAGGATAGGGTAAGCGCGCCGTTGGTTGTGCGCGTCCAAGCAGTAAGGCGTGTGTGTAGGCAAATCCGCACACTGTAACGTTGAGCTGTGATGGCGAGTCCGTATGGACGAAGTTCCTGATTTCACACTGCCAAGAAAAGCCTCTATCGAGGTGAGAGGTGCCCGTACCGCAAACCGACACAGGTAGTCGAGGAGAGAATCCTAAGGTGTGCGAGAGAACTCTCGTTAAGGAACTCGGCAAAATGACCCCGTAACTTCGGGAGAAGGGGTGCTCTTGAGCGTGCAAGCGCACGAGAGCCGCAGTGAATAGGCCCAGGCGACTGTTTAGCAAAAACACAGGTCTCTGCAAAACCGTAAGGTGACGTATAGGGGCTGACGCCTGCCCGGTGCTGGAAGGTTAAGAGGAGTGGTTAGCGCAAGCGAAGCTGCGAATTGAAGCCCCAGTAAACGGCGGCCGTAACTATAACGGTCCTAAGGTAGCGAAATTCCTTGTCGGGTAAGTTCCGACCCGCACGAAAGGCGTAACGATCTGGGCACTGTCTCAACGAGAGACTCGGTGAAATTATAGTACCTGTGAAGATGCAGGTTACCCGCGACAGGACGGAAAGACCCCGTGGAGCTTTACTGTAGCCTGATATTGAATTTTGGTACAACTTGTACAGGATAGGTAGGAGCCAGAGATCTCGGAGCGCCAGCTTCGAAGGAGGCGTCGGTGGGATACTACCCTGGTTGTATTGAAATTCTAACCCATGCCCCTTAGCGGGGCAGGAGACAGTGTCAGGCGGACAGTTTGACTGGGGCGGTCGCCTCCTAAAAGGTAACGGAGGCGCCCAAAGGTTCCCTCAGAATGGTTGGAAATCATTCGTAGAGTGTAAAGGCACAAGGGAGCTTGACTGCGAGACCTACAAGTCGAGCAGGGTCGAAAGACGGGCTTAGTGATCCGGTGGTTCCGCATGGAAGGGCCATCGCTCAACGGATAAAAGCTACCCCGGGGATAACAGGCTTATCTCCCCCAAGAGTCCACATCGACGGGGAGGTTTGGCACCTCGATGTCGGCTCATCGCATCCTGGGGCTGTAGTCGGTCCCAAGGGTTGGGCTGTTCGCCCATTAAAGCGGTACGCGAGCTGGGTTCAGAACGTCGTGAGACAGTTCGGTCCCTATCCGTCGTGGGCGTAGGAAATTTGAGAGGAGCTGTCCTTAGTACGAGAGGACCGGGATGGACACACCGCTGGTGTACCAGTTGTCTTGCCAAAGGCATCGCTGGGTAGCTATGTGTGGACGGGATAAGTGCTGAAAGCATCTAAGCATGAAGCCCCCCTCAAGATGAGATTTCCCATTACGCAAGTAAGTAAGATCCCTCAAAGACGATGAGGTAGATAGGTTCGAGGTGGAAGTGTGGTGACACATGGAGCTGACGAATACTAATCGATCGAGGACTTAACCAAAAAAAGTTTGAAACATTCAATGAACCGTTTATCCAGTTTTGAAAGAACAAAATCTTTCAACAAAATATAAGGTCTAGTGATGATGGCAAAGAGGTCACACCCGTTCCCATACCGAACACGGAAGTTAAGCTCTTTAGCGCCGATGGTAGTTGGGGGCTTCCCCCTGTGAGAGTAGGACGTCGCTAGGCACACAAAGCAGTCAGCAATAGCTGGCTGTTTTTTTATATTTGGGTTGAAAATTAATTACAATCCTCTTTGTCGGCACTCTACTATGAATCTCGTTGCTCCTATTTTTGTTATAATGTGTGAAAATATTTTGTATGAAAGAATAAAATATTTGTAATCTGCAATTAAATCATTATGGATTTGAATCTTTTAAAGGTAGTTAGGTTTTTACGAGAAAAATATATTAAGTAGAGAAAATCGTACATTAAATATAGAAAATCGGTCTTAAAAATGAAGAATAGGGTATAAATTTTACTAGATTAAAATATCTGAATTGTCTTTCTTTTATAAGTTTCTTGACAGTAGCATGACTCGTTGTTAATCTTACAATTAATATTCTTTTAACTATAGGAGGAAGTTACGAAAATGTGGGAATCTAAATTTGCCAAAGAAGGTTTAACTTTTGATGATGTATTATTAGTACCAGCTCATTCAGAAGTATTACCGAAAGATGTTGATTTATCAGTTCAACTAACACCAAAGATTAAATTAAATATTCCAATGGTCAGTGCAGGTATGGATACAGTAACAGAATCTAAGATGGCAATTGCTATGGCACGTCAAGGTGGTATCGGTATTATCCATAAAAATATGGGAATCGATGAGCAAGCAGAACAAGTTGAAAAAGTAAAACGATCTGAAAATGGCGTTATTACAAACCCATTCTTCTTAACTCCAACCCACCAAGTTTTCGATGCTGAACATTTAATGGGGAAATACCGAATTTCAGGTGTTCCAATTGTTGATAGTATGGAAAACCAAAAACTAGTTGGTATTATTACAAACCGCGATTTACGTTTTATTTCTGACTACTCTTTAAAAATTGAAGATGTAATGACAAAAGAAGATTTGATTACGGCTCCTGTTGGAACGACTTTAGAGGATGCTGAAAAAATTCTTCAACAATACAAAATTGAAAAACTTCCTATTGTAGATGAAGATGGTAAATTAACTGGCTTAATTACAATTAAGGATATTGAAAAAGTAATTGAATTCCCGAAAGCTGCGAAAGATGTACATGGTCGTTTATTAGTAGGCGCAGCAGTAGGTGTTTCTAAAGATACAATGGTTCGCATTGAGAAGCTTGTTGAAGCACAAGTGGATATCGTAGTAATCGATACAGCTCATGGACACTCAGAGGGCGTACTACAAACAATTCGATCTATCCGTGAGACATACCCTGAACTAGAAATCATTGCTGGTAACGTAGCAACTGGAGACGGCGCTCGTGCACTATTTGAGGCTGGTGCAGATGTAGTGAAAGTTGGTATTGGACCAGGATCAATTTGTACAACTCGTGTTGTTGCAGGTGTAGGTGTACCTCAAATTACAGCTATTTATGATTGCGCTACAGTAGCTCGTGAGCTTGGTAAAACAATTATTGCTGATGGTGGTATTAAATACTCTGGAGATATCGTAAAAGCCCTTGCAGCAGGTGGTAACATCGTAATGCTTGGTTCACTTCTTGCAGGTACTTCTGAATCTCCTGGGGATACTGAAATTTTCCAAGGTCGTCGCTTTAAAGTTTATCGCGGTATGGGTTCAATTGGTGCAATGGAAAAAGGTTCAAAAGATCGTTATTTCCAAGAGGATGCGAAAAAATTAGTGCCTGAAGGAATTGAAGGTCGACTTCCTTATAAAGGTCCTCTAGCAGATACAGTTTATCAATTGATCGGCGGTATTCGAGCAGGTATGGGTTATTGTGGAGCTCCTAACCTTGAGTACTTACGTGACAAAGCTCAGTTTGTTCGTATGACAGGTGCAGGTCTTCGTGAGTCACATCCTCATGATGTTCAAATTACTAAAGAATCACCAAACTATTCAATGTAATAAATTTCAAGCAACTTTTATGCTCTCGTATCGTCTACAAAGATGGCACGGGGGCATTTTTTATGATACAGATTGCGCACGTAGGATGATATCTATGATAAAATGTCGAGGACAAGATTATTTTTTGGAGGGCAATGAAGGTGAAAAAAACAATGAACACCGTATTACGTTTGCTCCTAATTCCTGTTCTATTATTTAGTATATTCGCGGGTATGCCTGCGAAAGCAAATGCAGAAACAGATTTAGGGCTTACAGTAGATGCTGCGATTCTAATCGACGCAGATTCAGGAAAAATTTTATATGAACAAAATGCAGATACTTCACTAGGTATCGCTAGTATGACGAAGATGATGACAGAGTATCTACTACTGGATGCAATCGATGCAGGTACGGTGAAATGGGATCAAGAATATCATGTTACAGATTATACGTATCGCATGTCTCAAAATCGTGCATTAAGTAATGTACCATTACGAAGAGACGGATCATATACAATTCGTGAACTTTATGAGGCGATGGCTATCTATTCTGCAAATGCAGCGACAGTAGCTATTGCAGAAACAATTGCTGGTACGGAAACTGAGTTTTTAAAACTTATGAACAAAAAGGCAGAAGAGCTTGGACTTGAAGGTTATAAGTTTGTAAATGCTACTGGTCTTAACAATGCAGATTTATTCGGTATGCAACCAGCAGGCACTGGCCCAGAAGACGAGAATGTGATGCCAGCTAAGTCTGTAGCAAAATTAGCGTATCATTTATTAAAAGACCATCCAAAGGTTTTAGAAACATCTAAGATTACAAAAAAGACATTCCGTGAAGGTACAGATGATGCAATTGAGATGTCAAACTGGAACTTTATGTTGCCGGGTCTAGTATTCCAATATGAAGGCGTAGACGGCCTGAAAACAGGGACTACAAACTTTGCAGGACATTGCTTCACAGGTACTGCAGAACGCAACGGGACACGTTTAATTGCAGTTGTAATGAAAGCTGTAGATGCAAATGGACAAGGTTCGTATAAAGCACGTTTTGATGCTACAGCAAAATTATTTAACTACGGTTTTTCACAATTTACAAAACATGAAATTATCCCAGCAAACTATAAATTTAAAGACCAAAAGACTGTAAAAGTTACAAAAGGGAAAGAAGATAAAGTAGCCATCGCTGTGAAAGAACCAATTTCATTTATGGTGAAATCTTCTGAAAAAGATTTATATCAACCTAAATTAGTATTAGATAAAAAAAGCCTTGAAGCTAAAGTTAAGAAAGATACGGTAGTAGGTAAAGTCGTTATAGAGCGCACAGAAGGTAAGGATTACGGCTTTATCGATGGCAAGGAATTTGCATCTGACGTCGTGACAACTGCATCTGTTGAACGTGCAAGTGGCATTGCTCTATTCTTCCAAGGTATCGGTAACTTCTTCGGCAGCTTATGGGGCGGTATTACTGACTTTGTTGGTGGATTATTTTAAAAACTAATATAAAGAACACGTTTATGTTTGAAAAAGCATAACGTGTTCTTTTTCACATTTTACTGGCTATGTGCATACGCTAATAGGCGAAAGGATGTGGCTAAATGTGTGGTATTACAGGGTGGGCTAGCTTTAAAAAGGATTTACGAACAAGTGATAAAATCATGAAGTCAATGGCGCAAGCATTAAGTAAACGAGGCCCTGATGATGAAAATACTTGGTGTAATGAACATATTGCATTTGGCCATCGACGGTTAGCGGTTATTGATTTAATAGGTGGCAAGCAACCGATGATGAAAAAACATGATGGCGTAAACTATGCCATTACATATAATGGCGAGCTGTATAATACAGAAGAATTACGTAAAGAACTACAAACGAGAGGGCATGTTTTTACAACTCAGTCAGATACGGAAGTATTAATAACTGCTTATATTGAATGGAAAGAACAATGTGTGAACTATTTAAATGGCATATTTGCTTTTGGCGTGTGGGATGAACAAACAGAATCACTTTTTCTGTGTCGTGACCGTCTTGGGGTAAAGCCTTTGTATTATACGGAGCAGCAAGAAGGGTTACTTTTTGCATCAGAGGTAAAGGCGCTATTTGCTCATCCAGCAGTCCATCCAATTGTTAATACAGAAGGGCTTGCTACGATAATGGCTGTAGGACCATCTAAAACACCTGGTAAGTCGCTATTTCATAATATTAATGAATTACGGCCAGGATATGCAATGAGGTATTCAAGAGACGGGGTACGTATATGGCAATATTGGCAGCTTCAAAGCAAAAAACATGAAGAGTCATTGGAAGATACAATTGATCATGTACGCTATTTACTGACAGATGCTATCGAACGACAACTTGTATCAGATGTACCGATTTGCACATTTCTGTCTGGAGGTTTAGATTCTAGTATTATTACCGGTATTGCGGCAAATAGCTTCCAGCAACAAAATAAAGGCAAACTTCATACGTACTCTATCGACTATGAGGATAACGAACGATTCTTTAATCCACACGCTTTTCAAACTTCAACTGACACTTATTGGATTAAAAAAATGAACGACTCATTTGATACAACGCATCATGCTGAGCAAATTTCACAACAACAATTAATCGATTTATTAATAGAAGCTGTCATTGTCAGAGATGCCCCTGGTATGGCGGATGTTGACTCCTCGTTACTATGGTTTTGCCGAGAAATAAAAAAAGATTTTACGGTCGCTTTATCGGGGGAATGTGCAGATGAAATATTCGGTGGTTATCCATGGTTTAAAGAAAAGACTACCGGCTTTCCATGGATTCGATCACTTCCAGAAAGAACAGCTATGTTACGGCAGGAATGGCGCAACAAGTTAGACGTGGAAAATTACGCACAGCAAGTATATGATCAAACGATTGGAGAAGTACCTTATCTCGAGGGGGAAAGTTCAGAGGCAGCACAGCACCGTGAAATGTTTTATTTAAACATGGTATGGTTTATGCAAACATTGCTAGAACGAAAAGATCGGATGAGTATGGGCGCGAGTCTAGAGGTGCGTGTGCCATTTGCAGATCATCGGCTTGTAGAATATACATGGAATATTCCTTGGGAAATGAAAAATTTAGACGGTATGGAAAAAGGCTTACTTCGAAAAGCGATGTCACATTTATTGCCAGAGGAAGTGTTATATCGCAAAAAGAATCCATATCCGAAAACGTATCATCCTATTTATACTGCAGGTGTTCAAACGTGGTTAAAAGAAATATTAAACGATAAAAATTCAGTTCTTCATGAATTTTTTGAACGACAAAAACTAGTAGAGTTAATTGAGTCTGGAGGAAGTTCATTTAAAGTGCCATGGTATGGACAATTAATGGCTGGTCCGCAACTCTTAGCCTATTTAGGGCAAATTCATACGTGGTTTAAGCATTATAATATTCAACTAAAAGAAAATGGATAAAAAGCACAACCATCTTATCACTTTAATCGTGATGTAGATGGTTGTTTACGTTGTATTGCCCAGCAATTCATTAATTTCTCGACGGATGTTTCAATTTCATGCACAGGTATACCGCCAAAGCCAAGTAAAAATTGAGCTTGTGAGGCTGTATCCTCATCAAGTCGATAATCTGATAATGGATAGATACCTATTCCTGCAGCATTGGCACTTTGCTGTAATTGTTTCTCGGATAATTCATGCTGAACGTTGAGCAAGATGTGCATGCCTGCTTGCTCTCCCGTTATTTTAATTTGAGTAGAATAATTTTCTAAAATGGTAGTTAGCTTCTCATGCTTTTTTCGATATACTTTTCGCATACGATTCAAATGCTTTGAAAAGTGACCATCTCGCATAAAATTGGCTACAATGTGCTGATCAAATCTAGGTACTGTCGATGAATAATAATTAAAGACGTCATTATAAGTAGCTAGCAGCTTTGGTGGAAGCACAAAATAAGCAACTCGCAAAGATGGCATTAATGATTTTGTAAAGGTACTCATATAAATGACTTTGTCATTGCGATCTAATGCTTGAAGAGCAGGAATTGGTTTTCCAGTATAACGAAATTCAGAATCATAATCATCCTCAATGATATATCGTGATGGGCTTTGTGCGGCCCAATTCAATGCCTGGGCACGTCTTGTGGCAGATAATACAGCGCCAGTAGGGAATTGATGCGATGGCGTTATATAAACAACGTTGGCAGTTGTTTTTTCTAATTCCTGAATAAGAATTCCTTCATCGTCTACAGAGATTGGACAAACTTTTCGCTTATGTTGTAGAAACATCCGATGCACTGTTGGATAACCAGGGTTTTCGAGCGCAAAGCAAGTATCTTCACTGAAGAGACGTAATATCATCGGAAGTAATTGTTCAGTACCGGAGCCAATAACAATTTGTTCAGGGCTACAAATAACGCCACGTGATTGATATAAATAATTAGCAATCTCCGTACGTAATGCTAATTCTCCCTGTGGCTCACCTGTTAATAATAGTTCCTTCGAGGCATCATCAAATAGCTCTTTTGCATATTTTCGCCACGTTTGAAATGGGAAGGCATCAATATCAATGGAACCAGGGTTAAAATCAATGGAATATGATTTTTTCCGAGGCTGCTCTGTTAGGTATGTGGATGTGTCTTGCTGAATATATGGAAGTTCATCAATTTCCTCAACAAAATAACCGACCCTCGATTTTGACATAATATAACCTTCAGCAAGTAACTGCGCATAGGCAATTTCAATAGTCGTTTGAGAAATATTTAAAAAATCTGCTAATTTTCTTTTTGAAGGTAATTTTTCTCCAACGGTAATTTTCTTTGTAGTAATGGCTTCTTTTATCCCGCTATAAAGCTGATCATATAGCGGTTTTCCACCATCTTTTTCAAGCTGAAATAAGAGCATATCCATGAGCGATTATTCTCCTGACCTTATAATTATTTTGTAAACTGAATATTTTGATATGGTCAATTTCTATTATACTAAATTTTATCACAAAGGTGGAGGTAGAAAATAATGAAGCAAACAGGAACTGAATTAGTGAAGCGTGGGATGGCTGAAATGCAAAAGGGTGGCGTAATTATGGATGTCATAAATGCAGAACAGGCAAAAATTGCTGAAGCGGCAGGGGCTGTAGCTGTTATGGCGTTAGAGCGCGTACCTTCGGATATACGAAAGGCTGGAGGAGTTGCGCGCATGGCAGATCCGCGTATTGTTGAAGAAGTTATGGGAGCAGTCACTATTCCAGTAATGGCAAAGGCACGTATTGGTCATATTGTTGAAGCGCGAGTATTAGAAGCTATGGGCGTTGATTATATTGATGAGAGTGAGGTATTAACGCCAGCAGATGAGGAATTTCATTTATTAAAGAGTGATTATACAGTACCATTCGTATGCGGTTGTCGTGATTTAGGTGAGGCAGCTCGTCGTATCGGTGAAGGGGCGTCTATGCTACGAACGAAAGGTGAGCCAGGTACAGGTAATATTGTAGAGGCTGTCCGTCATATTCGTAAGGTCAATGCGCAAGTGCGAAAAGTTGTCGGAATGACTGAGGATGAGCTAATGACAGAAGCGAAATTACTAGGTGCTCCTTTTGAATTATTACGAGAAATTAAAAGGCTTGGTCGCTTACCAGTTGTAAACTTTGCAGCAGGTGGTGTTGCGACGCCAGCAGATGCTGCCCTTATGATGGAATTAGGTGCCGATGGTGTATTTGTTGGGTCAGGTATTTTTAAATCAGAAAATCCCGAGAAATTTGCACGTGCCATTGTCGAAGCAACGACACATTATAAAGACTATCAATTGATTGCAGAAATTTCAAAGGAGCTTGGCGTGCCGATGAAAGGTATTGATATTGCACAGCTGAGTCAAAGTGAACGTATGCAAGAACGAGGCTGGTAACATGAAAATAATCGGTGTGTTAGCATTACAGGGTGCTGTTCGAGAGCATGTACAAATGTTAGATGCACTTGGATGTCAAACGGTTTTAGTAAAGCATAAGGAGCAGCTAGTAGGGCTTGATGGTCTAGTATTACCTGGTGGAGAAAGTACGACGATGCGCAAGTTGCTAAATCGCTATGACCTGCTAGAACCAATACGAACACTTGCACAACAAGGATTACCGATGTTCGGCACTTGTGCAGGTCTCATTTTACTCGCAAAAGAGCTGGTCGATCATGAACCACATTTAGCTGTCATGGATGTTGTCGTTGCGAGAAATTCGTATGGACGTCAAGTAGATAGCTTTGAAGTGGAGTTGGATGTTCCAGCAATTGGTGAAGCGATATCTGCTGTTTTTATTCGAGCACCGCATATTGTGTCAGTCGGCGAAGGTGTGGAAGTGTTAGCTGTGCATGAAGGTAAAATTGTGCTAGCACGTGATAGGCATTTACTTGGATGTTCATTTCATCCTGAACTAACGACAGATTCGCGTATTCTCGAATATTTTGTGACGTCTATGGTGTGACTTGCAAAATCTCGAATCATATAGTACAGTAGGATAAAATTTAAATAAGTAAACACGATGATGGGAAGTAGTAACAAGCACGTTTTTTTTAGAGAGTCAGCGGTTGGTGGAAGCTGATAAAAGCACTTGTGAATCCGTCCTGGAGTTGCGCAGTCGAAGTAAATGAAGTAGGCTGTCGCCGGCTGAAATGCCGTTATGAGATAAGTGGACTAGGCAAAGTGTCTGGTCAATTAGGGTGGCAACGCGGGTAGCTCTCGTCCCTTTCATGGGATGAGGGCTTTTTTGTGTTCCATCATAAATAAAACACCCATCATTATGAAATCTACTACTGGAGGTATGAACGATGTTAGATATTAAACGCGTCCGTGATAACTTTGCGGAAATTAAAGAAATGCTATTAACACGTAACGAGGATTTAGGAAACTTAGACGATTTTGAAGCTTTAGATACGAAGCGTCGCGAATTAATCGCAAAGGCAGAAGAGCTTAAAGCTGAACGAAATAAAGTGTCTGAACAGATTTCTGTTATGAAACGTAATAAAGAAAATGCTGATGAAGTAATCGCTCGTATGCGTCAGGTTGGCGATGAGATTAAAGAGTTAGATACACAGCTAAATGAAGTAGAAGATCGTTTTAAAGATATGATGATGCGTTTACCAAACGTTCCACATGAATCTGTGCCAGTTGGTACTACTGAAGACGATAATGTTGAGGAATATACTTGGGGCGAAGTACCAACTTTTGATTTCGACATTAAAGCACACTGGGATATTGCAACAGATTTACAAATTGTCGATTTTGAACGCGGTGCAAAAGTAACTGGAAGCCGTTTCTTATTCTACCGTGGCTTAGGTGCTCGTTTAGAACGTGCATTAATGAGTTTTATGATGGATTTACATGCAGAAGAGCATGGCTATGAAGAAATGCTACCACCTGTTATTGTGAATCGAGACAGCTTAACAGGTACAGGTCAGCTGCCTAAGTTTGAGGAAGATGTATTTAAAGTAGATGATACAGACTACTTTATGATTCCAACAGCAGAAGTACCAGTTACGAATTTCTACCGCGATGAAATTCTTCCTATTGAAGCTTTACCACAGGGCTTTGCAGCATATAGTGCTTGCTTCCGCTCAGAAGCGGGCTCTGCAGGTCGCGATACACGTGGCTTAATTCGCCAGCACCAATTCAATAAAGTAGAATTAGTACGTTTTGTTAAACCTGAAGAATCTTACGAGCAACTAGAATTATTAACTGGTCACGCTGAAAAAGTACTGCAATTATTAGGTTTACCTTACCGTAAGTTAAAAATGTGTACAGCTGATTTAGGTTTCACAGCTGCGAAAAAATATGATTTAGAAGTTTGGATTCCGGCACAAAATATGTACCGTGAAATTTCTTCTTGCTCAAACTTTGAGGATTTCCAAGCGCGCCGTGCGAATATTCGTTTCCGCCGTGAGCCAAATGCAAAACCAGAATATGTGCACACATTAAACGGCTCAGGTCTTGCAATTGGTCGAACAGTGGCTGCTATCCTTGAAAACTATCAGCAAGCCGATGGAAGTGTAGTGATTCCAGAGGTATTAGTTCCTTATATGGGCGGAAAAACAGTGATTGCACCAAAATAACAAATTACTGTGGTCACAGATCCGTAATTACAGGCTTCTACTGACAGAAATGTAGTAATTCCACAGGTAAAAGCAAAGACAATACGATAAGCTATTTTAGTTAATCTGGTTTTAGATTTTCTAAAATAGCTTTTTTTTGCTTTTTTAGCGCTCGAATCTCTCATTATTTTAGAAAATTCGTTATAATGAGTATAATTCATGGGGACAAGGGGGGAGAAAATTCATGGTTCTACATCAATTTACACAAGCATTAAGAGAGTTTGATAATGTGTTAATTACCGATGAAAAAGGCTGCGCAATTTTTTATGATTTAGCAGATTTAAATATATTGTTAGAGATTGGCTTAACACCAGATGAATTTTTCCAAAAAACCGTGACTGATAGCTATCAAAATTTATCAACTGAAACAAGTACAATTTTTAAAGTACTGCAAACAGGGGAACCAATCATTTACTTTGAACAGGTTCTGACGACGTTAAATGGCTTTAGTTATACATCGCTAAGCTCAACCTATCCAATTATCGAAGGTGGAGCAATTATTGGTGCTATTGAGTTTTCAAAGCATTTTTATGAGAGTAAACAAATAAAATATTTGGATCATTTCCTCGGACATAAATTATATCGAGATAACCATACAAATTACCGTTTAGAAGATTTAATTTCTGTGAATGCAGAAATGAAAGCTCAAACTGAGAAGGCTCGCCGTGGTGCAAAGAAAAATTCATCTATTCTGATTACAGGGGAAACAGGTACAGGGAAGGATATCGTAGCGCAAGGTATTCATAATGAAAGCGAGCGTTTTACGAAGCCGTATATTGTGCTCAATTGTTCCACATTGACAGAGGATAATATTTTTTCACAGCTTTACGGTATCGAGGCTGAAGGGAAACAAGGAAAACTGCAGGAGGCTAATGGGGGTACCTTACTTATTGATCAGTTAAATATGCTGGATTTATCATTACAGGCAAAATTACTGCATGCGGTAGATTTGAAATCGCTGAATGGAGAGCCGTTAGATATTAGATATATTACAACGGTCAATGAAGATTTAGATAAACTTTTAGCAGAAAAAAAATTACGTGAGGATTTGTTTTATCGTCTGAACGTTATGCAAATAGATTTGCCACCGCTTCATATGCGCAAAGAAGATATACCTGCTATTCTTGATTTTTATATTCAATTTTATAATGAGCATACAATTCAAAAAGATGTTCGTTATAGTGAAGAGGTACTTCAATTATTTTATGAATATCATTGGCCAGGAAATGTGCGCGAACTAAAAAATGCTCTAGAAGCGGCCTATAACAATTTAACAGGACAAAAAATTTTACTGGAGCATATTCCAGAGCGCATTGTAAGAACGGTGCAGCAAAAAGCTCAGCCGTCCATGCCTAATATCCATTCAGGACATTTAAGAGATTTAACAGAAGCTTATGAACGCCTGATCATTGCTGAAAAATTGCGTGAAACAGAAGGGCGCTTAGCAGAAACAGCCCGTCGTTTAGGTATCTCACGTCAGCTACTTAAATATAAATGTTTAAAATATGAGTTGTTGTAAAATTTTTTTTACAAAAAGGAGATAAAAATTTATCTCCTTTTTTCATTGCTAAAAGTTTTTTATGATTTAGATAAATCTTATGTGAGTTTTGATGATGATTAAGGGGACAGTGTATTGTTCTCCTATAACATAAGTAATTTAAAAACTTGCTATTAACATGCCAGTTCTCACTAACTTTTGTCCTACTGCAGTCTAGTGGATTCGATTGGATGATACCATCCCATCGGCTTTTGAGTAGGTGCTTTATTACATATAGTAGTGAAAGCCGACGACCTAACGAAAACGACCTTGGTGTTGAAGAAATAGGAGTTGAAGAATAATGAAAATCTTTCGTAATGCAAAAATTTATACAGCCAATTCCGAATGTCAATCTGCTACAGCAATGGTGATTGCTGATGGCAAGATTAAATGGCTTGGTTTAGAAGAAGATATGCCTTCATATGAAGGAGAAATTATAGATCTACAAGGAAAAGTTATTATTCCAGGTATTATCGATGCGCATATGCACCCAATAATGTTGGCGGATGTGCTTGAGCAAGTAGCTTGCCTACCACCACAAATTCTTTCAATCGACGAAATGATTGTAGCTTTACAAAATTACGATGCTAGTCAACGTGGCTGGATTTTAGGCTGGGGCTACGATGAAGGAAAGCTGGCTGAGAAACGTGCACCACTAAAGGCAGATTTAGATCGTGCATCAACAGAATTACCAGTAATCGTCATGCGTACATGTGGACATATTATTTCTGTTAATAGTAAAGCATTAGAAATTGCAGGTATTACAAAGGACACTCCTAATCCGCAAGGTGGACAAATTGACCGAGACCAAAACGGTGAGCCGACAGGCGTGCTTCGTGAAAATGCGCGCAATTTAGTACTGCAACATTTACCATCACCATCTGAAGATGAAATTGTAGCAAGACTTGTGAAACTATCTCATATTTTAGCTTCCTATGGTGTAACAAGTATTACAGAAATGATGGCAACGGTAAGTCCGCTTGATTATTTAAGCTTATATCGTAAGGCACGTACAAAAGGTTTGAAGCAACGTGTCGCTGTTAATTATGTATGGGATGATATACAAAACCATGATTTATTAGTAGAAGAAAATTTAAATCGCCAAGCAGGTGCATATATAGGCGGAATTAAGTTGTTTTCGGATGGTAGTGTATCGGGACGTACAGCGCTTGTCTCTGAGCCATTTTTAAACAGTTCTGAAACAGGTATTGCCATGACGACAAAAGAGGAACTTTTAGCTGCGTCTATTGAAGCAAGGAAGCATAGTATTCAATTAGTCGTTCATGCAATGGGCGACAGAGCTATAGACTTAATTGTTAATACTTTCTATGAAGAAGAAGCGTGGTTAACAGATGCGCCATCTGTTCGTATCGAACATGCTGCAATGCCGTCAGAGAGTGCCTTGAAGAAGGCAGCTGAATGGGGCATCGGATTTGTGCCACAGCCAATCTTCTTATTTTGTGAAATTGAAAGCTACTTACAAAATCTCGGCCTAGAGAAAACGCAAACGTTATATGGTGTGCAAACATTTTTACAGCAAGGCATTGCTACAGCTTTATCATCAGACGCACCTGCGACATCTTGGGCAGAAGCATCCAATCCTTTCGTAACAATTCAGGCAGCCGTTACACGTACTGCATATGATGGGACAGATTTAGGGGCCGCAGAACGTATTTCAGTAGAAGAAGCATTACAGCTTTATACGGCAGATGCAAAAACGATGATACGTATGGAAAAGGTCGGTCAGCTGAAAGAGGGTTATGAAGCGAATTTCGTTGTATTAGCGGAAGACCTTCGTGAAATATCACAAGACCAGATTATGAATGTGAAGCCACTTGCTACTTATATTGAAGGCGAGTGTGTTTTTAAACAGTAATTTTTGCTAGCATGAAACTATTATTTTGTTATGAAGATGTTGTCGCTGCTACGACACATTTCATATATATCGCCATCCCCATAATCATAGAAAAGAAAAAGGTACCTCATAAGTTTTGAGGTACCTTTTTCTTATTAGAGCAAAGGAACTTAACCTACAATGATTCACAAGATCCTGTGCTTTCAGCCATTTTACGTGCTTTTTTCTCCGCCTTTTTTCGTTCACGTAATACGCGGAAAAAGTCAGTTAAAATTTGACCACAGTCTTCAGCCAAAATACCTTCTGTAACATCACATTCATGGTTAAAACGGGCATCATTTAATAAATGATAGAGCGAATTGACACACCCTGCTTTAATATCTCTCGCACCATATACAACACGCGGCACTCGTGACTGCAAAATGGCACCTGCGCACATGGGGCAAGGTTCCAATGTGACATAGAGTGTTGTTTGTTCAAGGCGCCAACTACCTATTTTTTTACATGCCTCTTGAATAACCATTAATTCAGCATGCGTTGTAGCATTTTGGGTTGTTTCACGTAGATTATGTGCTTTAGCAATGACTTCTCCTTCATATACAAGAACGGCTCCTATCGGCACCTCGCCAAGCAAGGCAGCTTTTTTAGCTTCTTCTAAGGCTTGGCCCATAAACATAACGTCTGTTTCATAATTATCCACTAGTATCTCTCCTTACAAATAGTGTATCACGCGTGTGGAGTTTTGTGTTTTGCTTTGAATTGACATTCCTAAAATAACCATATATATTTATATATGAACACATGCTCATATATAAATACAATATTGGGGGAACGGAAAATGGATGAACAAGTAAAACAGGTAGAAGTAGAGAGCGGAAAGGGACAGCACTTAGATGAAGAAACGCTATTTGTGGTCTCTCAAACGTTTAAAGCATTGAGTGACCCGACAAGAATACGCATTTTAAATTTATTATGTTCAGATGAGCACTCGGTCAATGACATCGCTGAAATATTAGACTTAAGTCAATCAACAGTATCTCATCAGTTACGATTTTTAAAAAATTTAAGATTAGTGAAATTTAGGAGAGAAGGAACAAGCTTATATTATTCAAAAGATGATGATCACATCATGAATTTATTGAAGCAAGCAATTGAACACGCGACGCACAACTAAAAGTATTGTATTAATAAATTTTTGGAGGGGAAAACTATGGGGCATAATCACGATCACGGCCATGATCATACACATGGCGCAAATAAAAAGGTACTGTTGTTATCCTTTATAATCATTACGAGTTATATGGTTGTTGAAGCGATTGGTGGGGTTTTAACTAATAGTTTGGCGCTTTTATCAGACGCTGGACATATGCTAAGTGATTCAATTTCATTAGCAATAGCACTACTTGCTTTTATGTTTGGAGAAAAAGCAGCTAGCTTTAGTAAAACATATGGCTATAAAAGGTTCGAGATTTTAGCTGCAGTATTAAATGGCGTGACATTAATATTAATCGCATTGTTTATTTTTTATGAAGCAATTGAGCGTTTTGCAAATCCTCCAGAAGTGGCAACGACAGGGATGCTAATTATTAGTGTAATTGGCCTTCTAATAAATATTTTAGTTGCTTGGATTATGATGCGCGGTGGCGATACACAAGACAATTTAAATATGCGCGGAGCATTTTTACATGTTCTTAGCGATATGCTTGGCTCTGTAGGTGCGATAATCGCTGCATTAGTTATTATGTTTTTCGGCTGGGGATGGGCAGATCCGCTCGCAAGTGTCATTGTGGCAGTATTGGTACTACGGAGTGGATATTTTGTAACAAAGGCCGCTATCCATGTACTTATGGAAGGAACTCCGTCAAATGTTGATGTACAGGAAATCATTCAAATAATCGAGCAAAATGAAGGTGTACAAAGTATCCATGACCTTCATATTTGGACGATTACTAGTGGCACAAATGCACTTTCCTGTCATGCAGTTGTCGATAGCCAACTAAGCATTGGGGAAAGCGAGCATATATTACGCGAAATTGAACATAATCTTGAACATAAGGGCATAAAGCATGTAACGATACAATTGGAAACAGTAGCAAATCGTCATGATGAGTCAATTTTATGTAATATAAAAAGTGAGCAAACTCATCACGATCATGATTAAAAAAATTGGAAAAAAAAAATTGCCTACTTTACATACCCTTCGTGGGTATAGTATGATTATAATCAAATAGGAGGTGAAGCAGTTGGAAGACACAGTGAAAGATGATGATTGTCATACGGGAGAAACTGCGTCGTGTCGAAAAAGTCACCACCCTGAGCGCGTAAAAAAGGATTTAACGACTCGTTTAAATCGAATCGAGGGTCAAATCCGAGGCATTAAGGGAATGATTGAAAAGGACGTTTACTGTGATGATGTTATAACGCAGTTGTCTGCCACGCAATCAGCTTTAAATAGCGTAGCGAAAATTTTATTAGAAGGTCATTTAAAAGGCTGTGTCGTAGATCGCCTATCTGAAGGTGATGAAGCGGTCCTAGATGAATTAGTAGTGACCATTCAAAAATTAATGAAAAAATAATAATTTTTTAGGGTATATACTCTTATATAGCATTTTAATTTAACTTAAAGGAGAGATATTTATGCAAAACGTAACATTAAACGTACAAGGAATGTCATGTGGACATTGTGTTAATTCAGTAGAAAAAAGTGTCGGTGCACTAGCTGGTGTAGAACAAGTAAAAGTAAATTTGGCTGATGGTTTGGTAGATGTAGCGTTTGACGATGCACAAGTATCACTAGCGCAAATTAAAGAAACGATTGACGATCAAGGTTATGAGGTAGAATAAGAAAAGTAGGGTGCTCAAAAAGCACTCTATTATTTTCAAATCTATATACCCCTAGTCGGTATATAAAGAGGAGGAAAGGTAATGAGTTCTGACTTCAAGGAAACAAATTTACAAATTACAGGTATGACTTGTGCAGCTTGTGCTACTCGAATAGAAAAGGGATTGAAAAAAATGGAGGGTGTCGAGCAAGCAACTGTAAACTTAGCGCTTGAAAAGTCCTCTATAAAATATGATCCAGCAAAATTGAGTGAAGCAGATTTTGAAAAAAAGATTGAAGCATTAGGTTATGGTGTGGTGAAACAAAAAACAGAACTAGATATTACAGGTATGACGTGCGCTGCGTGTGCCACACGCATAGAAAAAGGTTTAAATAAACTATCAGGCGTATCAACGGCTTCTGTAAACTTGGCTCTTGAAAAAGCAACAATCGAATTTAATCCAACAGAAGTTGCTGTATCTGACATTATCGGTAAGGTAGAGAAATTAGGATATGGGGCTCACCAGAAGGCGGATGAGCAAGCAACCGAAGATTATCGAGAAAAGGCTATAAAACAACAGCAACAAAAACTTATTTTCTCTGCCATTCTTTCGCTACCATTACTTTGGACGATGGTTGGTCACTTTTCTTTTACATCATTTTTATATGTCCCTGATTTTTTAATGAATCCTTGGGTGCAATTAGTGTTAGCTACGCCGGTTCAATTTATTATTGGGAGACAATTTTACGTAGGAGCATATAAAGCACTACGTAATGGAAGTGCCAATATGGATGTTCTTGTCGTTATGGGGACCTCTGCGGCATATTTCTACAGTGTTTATCAAGCAATTGTCACAATTAATTCGCATCACGGCCCGCATCTATATTTTGAAACGAGTGCCGTTTTAATTACGTTAATATTATTAGGTAAATTATTCGAGGCAAAAGCTAAAGGTCGCTCATCGGAAGCTATAAAAAAACTAATGGGACTTCAAGCTAAATCCGCTATTGTTGTGCGCGACGGCGTAGAAAAAGAAATACCGTTAGAGGAAGTTGTAATAGGTGACATTTTATTAGTGAAGCCGGGTGAGAAAATTCCAGTTGATGGTGCTGTATTAGAGGGCACAACGGCTGTTGACGAATCAATGCTAACTGGGGAAAGTCTACCAGTAGATAAAAAGCAAGGCGATTTATTATACGGTTCAACAATTAATAAAAATGGTTTTGTGAAAATGTCGGCTACAAAAGTTGGGCGTGATACAGCACTGGCACAAATTATAAAAGTCGTTGAAGATGCACAAGGCTCAAAAGCACCTATTCAACGTTTAGCAGACCAAATTTCCGGCATTTTCGTACCAATTGTTGTTAGTATTGCTATTGTCACTTTCCTTATTTGGATTTTATGGGTAAAACCAGGAGAGTTTACACCGGCACTTGAAGTTTTAATTGCTGTGCTTGTAATTGCTTGTCCTTGTGCGCTTGGCTTAGCGACACCAACATCTATTATGGCAGGCTCTGGTCGGGCTGCCGAATTTGGTATTTTATTTAAAGGTGGCGAGCATTTAGAACAAACGCAACGCATTGATACAGTCGTTGTCGATAAAACAGGTACAGTTACACACGGAAAACCTGTATTAACGGACGTCGTACTAGCAGCCAATCATGAGGAAGCACATGTTCTTTCATTAATTGGCGCAGCGGAGAAACAATCCGAGCATCCGTTAGCACAAGCAATTGTTCAAGGAATTGAGGATAAAGGTATCGAGCTTGGCGAAGTTCAATTTTTTGAGGCAATTCCGGGCTATGGTGTGCAAGCAACAGTTTCTGGTCAAGGTGTTGTAATCGGAACACGTAAATTAATGCAACAATACGATATTAATATTGAGCATATATTGCCGACAATGGAGCATTTCGAAGAGAGCGGTAAAACTGCAATGTTGGCTGCTATTAATGGTCAATATGCTGGTCTTGTTGCTGTAGCAGATACGGTAAAAGATACTTCCAAAGAAGCTATTCATCGTTTACAGGAAATGGGTATTACAGTCATTATGATGACGGGCGATAACAAACGGACTGCACAGGCAATTGGAGATGAGGTTGGTGTTAATCATGTTATCGCGGAAGTACTCCCAGAAGGAAAAGCCGATGAAGTGAAAAAACTTCAAGCTGCAGGCAAAAATGTAGCGATGGTAGGGGATGGTATAAATGATGCACCCGCATTAGCAACAGCACATATTGGAATGGCTATTGGTACAGGTACAGACGTCGCAATGGAGGCTGCTGATATTACGTTAATTCGTGGAGATCTAAATAGCATTGCGGAAGCAATCATTATGAGTCGTAAAACAATGCGCAATATTAAACAAAATCTATTTTGGGCATTTGCATATAATACATTAGGTATTCCTATAGCGGCCATGGGTCTACTTGCACCATGGGTAGCAGGCGCAGCTATGGCATTCAGCTCAGTATCTGTTGTATTAAATGCCTTACGTTTACAACGAGTGAAATTATAGTGCCAGGCACTCAAACAATTCTCAAACAATTTTCTAAATAAAAGTCCACGAAGATACGTGCTTAGAACGCAGTACCATAAGAAGCAAAAAAGTGAGCGAATTACGAGGGGAAAGTTTATAGTAAGCCCGCGGAATGCGCCCACCGTAGTGGAAATCTATAGCAGTATTTGTTTAAAGTCTGGACCCACTACGGTGGGTCTTTTTTTATTGCATTATCTATCAAGTGTGCATATTAAAAAATGTTAAAAATTGAGATTCACGTTGATTCTGTTTTTCATTTTCTCACTATGATACAATGAAAAGCACTGATTCATTTTTAGTTTTATACAGTATAGCCTTAAAATAAGGGCATAATTGACTCATAGAATTCTAAACATAAAGGAGGAACTTCTGGTGACGGTTCCATTTGTTGCGGTAGAAGGTCCGATTGGTGTAGGCAAAACTTCTTTGGCAAAAGAGGTATCAGCGACATTTAATTACCATCTATTAAAGGAAATAGTAGACGAAAATCCGTTTTTAAATAAGTTTTATGAAGATATTGAGGAATGGAGCTTCCAAACGGAAATGTTCTTCCTATGTAATCGCTATAAGCAATTAACAGATATCAAAAAATTGCGGTTAGCACAAAAAACAGCAGTGGTATCGGACTATCATATTTTTAAAAATTTAATTTTCGCGAAGCGTACGTTGGCACCTGCTGAGTATGAAAAGTATGAAGAAATCTATCAAATTTTAACGAAAGGTATGCCCGTGCCAAATGTAGTTGTTTATTTACATGCTAGTGTAGATACGTTAATGCAACGTATTGCCAAACGGGGGCGTGAATTTGAGAAAATGATTTCCCGTGAATACATGGAGCAACTAGTAGCAGATTATCATACCTTTACTGAACATTTTGAGAAGTTGCATCCTGAAATTCCCGTTATTCGATTCAACGGAGACCAACTTGATTTTGTAAAAAACCCGCAAGATTTACAATATGTTTTAAAAACAATTGAAGATACGTTACAACAAAGGAGCTTGCAACAATGAATTTGAGAGAGAAATATGGAATTCCCCCACAAACGGTCATTACAATTGCTGGGACTGTAGGTGTAGGAAAGTCCACGATGACAAAGGCGCTGGCAGAAGTGTTAAATTTCCGTACATCATTTGAAAAAGTAGACACAAATCCTTATTTAGATAAATTTTATGATGACTTTGAAAAATGGAGCTTCCATTTACAAGTATATTTCCTAGCTGAACGTTTTAAAGAGCAAAAGCGTATTTTCGAATATGGCGGTGGCTTTGTGCAAGATCGCTCTATTTATGAAGATACAGGGATTTTTGCAAAAATGCACTTTGATAAAGGGACGATGAGTCCAATAGATTACGAGACATATCGTAATTTATTTGATGCCATGGTGATGACACCTTATTTCCCACACCCAGACTTAGTAGTTTATTTAGAGGGGCCGATTGATGATGTAATTGGTCGTATTCAAGAACGTGGTCGTGAGATGGAGCAGCAAACACCAAATGATTATTGGATTGAAATGCATGAGCGCTACGAAGATTGGATCAATAATTTTAATTCATGTCCTGTCCTACGTTTAGATATTAATGATTATGATTTAATGAAAAATCCTGACGCGATTGAATCAATTGTGAGCCGCATCAGTCATATGCTAAAACAAACAAGTCATTTACGAAAATAGGAGTATTACGATGCAATCGTAAATCTTTAAAGTAAGGAAATCCTATATGTTCTGGCCGAAAGCGAAGCGACAGGCGCAAACAAGTCATTTACGAAAATAGGAGTATTTTTTTCAATGCTTTAAAGTAAAGAAAACTATGCGTTCTGGCCGAAAGCAAAGCGGCAGGCGTAAACGAGTCATGATTTGTTTTTAAAGTAAAAATTGTAAGACTAAATAAAAAATAAAAAGACCAAAAGACGTGAGACAATACGAAGCCTATTGTTATCGCGTCTTTTGTAATAGGAGGAACGAGTATGAAAATCGCGGTATATTGTGGTTCTGGATTAGGCGTTAATCCCATTTATGCTGAAAAAGCAACTGAGTTAGGAACGGTTTTAGCACGAAATGGTCATGGTGTTGTATATGGAGGCTCTAAAATAGGATTAATGGGGAAAGTTGCAGATGCTACATTAACAGCAGGTGGAGAAGTTATTGGTGTAATGCCGACCCATTTACAAAAACATGAAGTCGTTCATGCTTCATTAACAGAAATTCATTTCGTAGAGTCAATGCATGTACGAAAGGCAAAAATGGTGGATTTAGCGGATGCCTTTATTGCGTTGCCAGGTGGTGGCGGTACATTGGACGAATATTTTGAAGTATTTACATGGGCTCAAATCGGATTGCATGAAAAACCCGTTATTTTGTTTAATGTGAATGGGTTTTATGATGCACTACTGCAGCATTTTAATCGAATGTTAGAGGAAGGCTTTATCCGTGCAGAACACAAAGCATTAATTCGTGTAGCCACAACAGCGGAAGAAGTTTTAGCATTGATAGAATAACGATGGTGTGAATAAAGTACCAAAAATGAAAATTTATAGTATTTTTAATATACAATTAGTTATATTATAATATATAACAATCTGATTTATTATAAAAGAAAATACAGGATGACTCACACTAGTAAATTAGGACGACGGAGGTGGATTTTATGAATAAAATTGATACACAAGTCACGGATGATTTAGTCGTTCAAGCAATAGAACGCAATATAGCTATTATCCGTTTTGATATGCATCGTAAAGTGGCTTATGTAAATGAGCTGTTTGCGAAAACAATGGGCTATTCAGTAGAGCAAATGATCGGAAAAGACCATAGAGAATTTTGCTTTCCTAAATTTTCAAAAAGCCCTGACTATGAAAAATTTTGGCGCAACCTAGCAGCAGGTAATAGCTATCAGGATAAAATTGAGAGAAAGGATGCACTAGGTAATAGTGTTTGGCTCGAGGCGACCTACATGCCTGTATTTGAGAATAACTCAAGAAAAGTCATTGGCGTATCCAAAATCGCAACGAATGTTACTAATCGTCAAAAAACGATAGTTAATGTAGCAGATCAGTTGAAGCAAATGTCCACCGAGCTGTATAGTCGTTCAGAGGCAGGCATAAAAAATAGTGAGAGTTTACTTGAAACTATTCAACAAGTATCAAAGGAATCTTCGGAGAATGTAAAAAATCTTGCCCAATTACAAAATCAGGCGGAATCTATTAAAGGTATTGTAAAAACTATACAAGGTATTGCATCTCAAACAAACTTACTCGCTTTGAATGCAGCAATTGAAGCCGCAAGAGCTGGTGAGTATGGAAGAGGTTTTGATGTTGTAGCGAAAGAGGTTCGGAAACTTTCAGTAAGAGTTGAGCAATCCATTTCAGAAGTGAAAGAAAATGTGGAAGGAATTGTTCGTGAAATCGGGCAAGTTACGGAAAGCATTACACGCATTTCTGAAGAAGTTGAAAAGTCTAATGGACAAATAAATGTAACGACAAGTGATTTTGTTGAAATTGCCTCTGCTGCAGAGGCATTAGATGAACGATCAAAACAATTTATTGAGATAATTTAAAACAAGCGTGTGGCAAGTGGCAATTATGCCAACAATGCCTCAGGCTTTTTTAAATTCTAATAAAAGTAGTTAGTGCAGGTAGGGTACCGAGGAATTAGCTATTTTATTCGAGGAAACAACATCGATTATCTATTTTCACCATAAATAATTCCAAAAGTTTTCTGAATATATTGAAATAGTAGCAGCGTTTTATTTACAATAATTGTGGAAGGGCTTCAAAAATCATAATAGGGGTGTTGTGCATGACAAAGGTGGAAGTAAGTTTTAAACATTTACCAGCTACAGCAATTTCAGATGCAACCGGGGGCCATACAAATTTACGAAGTAATATTAAAGCGTTAGCGGATCATTTTAAAATAGCAGGGCGAGCAGTTACTGTACGTTTACCAGACGGGGAAAATGGAGCTGTACTTGAAGCGATTCGAGCTGCTAAAGAGGGCGATATTTTAGTTATCGATGCAAAAGGGAATACAAATCGAGCTGTTGCAGGGGATTTTGTTATGTCCTTAGCAAAAGGTATTGGTGTACAAGGATTTGTAGTAGATGGTGTTATTCGTGATATTGCTGCGATTCGAGAGTTGGATTTCCCTGTATTTGCTCTTGGTACTACTGTTGCTGCTGGCAATAAAAATGGTGGCGGTAAAGTCAATGTGCCAATTGCTATTGGCGGTGTAACAGTGCAGCCTGGTGATTATATTATTGGCGATGTCGATGGCGTCATTGTTGTCCCACAAGAGGATGCGGAGCGCATTGTAGCAGCAGCTGAGCTTAAAGTGGAAAAGGATGAAGCGCGCGCTCAAGAAGCACATGCAAACGGCAAAGAGTCTATTATTGCGTATTTAGATAAAGTACTAGGAAAATAAAAAAATCCTCACGATGCATTAGTCCATCGTGAGGATTTTTTCTGGTATTAAGCTAAATTTTCATTGTTTTTAAAGTAGTTTTTCATTTTTTCTTTATCGAAGCGGCCTTCCCATTTCGCCATTACTAATGACGCTAAAGAGTTACCGATTACGTTTACTACTGTACGTCCCATATCAAGAATACGGTCAATACCTGCAATGAATGCTAAGCCTTCGATTGGAATACCAACAGTACCTAAAGTTGCAAGTAATACTACGAATGATACGCCTGGTACACCTGCAATCCCTTTAGATGTAACCATTAATACTAGCATTAACGTAATTTGTTCCCCAATGCTTAAATGAATACCATACATTTGGGCAATGAATAATGCAGCGATCGCTTGATACAATGTTGAACCATCCAAGTTAAAGGAATAACCTGTAGGAATAACAAAGGAAACAATATCTTTCGGTGCACCTAGTTTCTCCATTTTCAGCATTACGCGTGGTAATACGGCTTCCGAACTAGCAGTGGAGAACGCTAAAATTAATTCGTCTTTTAATACTCTAATCAAGTAGAAAATGTTGACTCCTGCAAATTTTGCTACAAGACCAAGTACGATGAAGATGAAGAATATCATCGTTGCATAAACAAGTATTGCAAGCTTACCAAGCGGGATGAGGGAAGCAAACCCATATTTGGAAACGGTTACACCAATTAAACCAAATACCCCAATTGGAGCGAATTTCATTACAAGGTTAGTTACCCAGAACATCGCGTCTGCTACACCTTGGAAGAAGTCTAAAACTGGTTTTCCTCGCTCTCCAATTGCAGCTACCCCTAAACCAAAAATAACAGAGAAGAAAATGATAGCAAGCATATTGCCTTCAGCCATTGATTGAATAATATTTGTTGGTACAATGCCTACAATAATATCAAACGGTCCTTCATGCTGTACTTCTTCAGTTGTTGTAACGTATTTCGAAATATCCCCTTGCGAAAGTTCGTTCATATTTATGCCAGCACCTGGGTGAAACAGGTTTGCTGAAAGTAAACCAACAACAATTGCTACTGTTGTAATAATTTCAAAGTAAATAAGCGTTTTTCCGCCTAATCTGCCGAGCTGTTTAATGTCTCCAGTTCCAGCAACACCAACAATTAAAGTCGAAATAATAATAGGTACCACAATCATCTTAATTAGATGTAGAAAAATATCTCCTAGTGGTTGTAAATATGTCTCAATTTTGGGGTTACCATAAAAGATACCACCAACAATAATCCCTAAAATTAAACCGATTAGAATCTGAGCGGCTAAACTGAGTTTAAATTTCTTTTTCAAAATCTTAATTCCTCCCCTATATTAAAATTTTTAGGACATGCCTTACTTTAATAATACGGAGGACTTATAAAATCCGACAAAATCCGAGAAAATTAATTTACTTTTGTTAAAATGTCTGAATATAACACCTGTATAAACTTCTTGATATTGACCTTTGCTTTGCGATTTCCATGGTCTTCAATCTGTGTCATGAGCTGACGAATCTCTTTAAAATCAAAGTATCGAGGTGCATAGTATTCAAATTCTGAGTTTGTATAATCAACTACCCCTAAATTGGCGAGATTAATCATCGCTGCTAAAATTGTTCGACGCACTCGCTGTTCAATGGCTTTGCTCTCTTTTAATATTTCATCTGGAGTGGCCTTCGTAACAGCTGCTATTTCCTCATAGAGCTCTTTTAAAGGAGGAAGTGGTGCAATCTTATGTTGATGTGCTAGCAATGTTTCAATAATCGCTATAATATCCTCGCTGCCAATCTCACCGACAATACCCATATCATTTAAAATAGATTGGATATGATCTCGTGATGTGGCTTTATTGTTTATCTGCTCACTTAGGTCGATGTTAGTCAGCGATTGCCGAATAACTAAAAGAGAGTTTTTTAGGCGGAATTGTTCTGTAGTTTTACGTAAAACATTTTCAACTTCAATACGGTTAATCGGTTTATGGATAAAGAAGTCAATACCTTGTTCATACGCCTCGCCAACCATTTCTTTATTTACAACCTGAGAAATCATAATAAACTGTCCTTCAAATCGATTTTGAAGAAGATGCTCCACTGTAGCTATACCATCAAGCTTAGGCATAAGTAAATCGATTAGCACAAACTCTGGCTGTGTCATTAATATTTGAGGAATGGCGTCCACTCCATTACGTGCTTCACCGATGACTGTACCTAAACCACTATCTTCAATAATTTGTTTTAGCATCACGCGACTTGCACGATCATCATCTACAATAAAATACCTCATTTAAGTCTCTCCCGTTTGAATAGTTTGCGTAGGAATTATAATTTTAAACATTGTTTTAAAGTTATTTGATTCAACTGAAATGGAGCCGTTTAATTTAGAAATTAATTCAGCAACATGTGAAAGTCCGATTCCTGTAGCTGCTACACCTTCGACATTATATTTTGTCGTATAGCCAGGTTCAAAAATAATAGAAAGATCACTTTCGGTGATTCCTTTACCATCATCACTTACTGTTATTACAGTATCAACCTCTTGTTGCTGAATATCAATAGATATGACACCTTGTCCTTCTATTGCTTCAATGGCATTGGCAGTAAGATTGTTTAATAGTGCTAAAAGGGCGATATGCTCGTTCGTTAGAAAATCGGTCTTTAAAGTAATGTTAAATTGTATATCTTTACCGAGTAATTCACTGTATTTACTATTACCGTCCTCTATATAATGTAATAATTCTGATAATCTTAGAGAGCCAAAGCTCTTATCGCCGACAATCTTAGAAATACCTGCATAAATACGTTGGGAATCTTTTTTTACCTCATGAATTTCCTGGGCAATATGAAGTGCCTGTAAACTTTCTGAGCGATTGCCCTGAGCTTTTAATTGGCGATATAAATCAAATCCATTAGCGGTAATTGCTTCTATATGATTCATAGACTTTTTTAAATAAAGTGTTTCTACATATAAGTCTGAACCAATAGTAAGTATTTCTTGTACGCGCTTTTTTTGCTCAGCAATTAAAATAGAGCTATAAATACCGACAACAAAAAAGCTTCGTAACAGAGCAACTGCTAATAGGATGAGTAGGTCATGAAAGAATAAAATTGTATACGATTGTACAAAGAAACGTAGCAACTGTTCCGCTAAATTGCTTATAACCTCACTTAAAGCTACAAGTAATCCTAACTTAAGTGGTTTTTCACGATATTGATGAATATTTAAATATTGCAGACATAGTGCAAATAATAAATAAAATGTAGCAGCAGGTAAATGAATATAAATACCTTCTAATATTGATATGTTTTGTGTGTAGAAACTAATAGCTGCTCGTAAAGCAGTAGTTACAATGCTTGTTGCGATACCAGCAAAAATAATAGGTGTTGGTTTAAGCAGTGTGCATAAAAAGAAAATTATAGTTCCCAACCCAAAACGAAAAGAAGTATCAGCGAATGGGATAATTTTAATTTCACTACCGAGAGCTGTTAAGATGGCAATTAATAAAATCCATGTGAGGGAAGTGCGAGATAAAAGAAACTTCGAGTACATATTTAAAATCCTCCCTAAATTATTAGTAGAGCAAAATAGCTAATAAAAAAATACCACAACCTAAAAGGAAGTGGTATTTAATAAGTATGACATACAATTTTGAGCAAAAAAAAACGGCTACATTATGTAGTCGGTATTTTAAAAAAATGGAGGAGGTAGAGGGATTCGAACCCCCGCGCGGTGTTACCCGCCTGTCGGTTTTCAAGACCGATCCCTTCAGCCAGACTTGGGTATACCTCCATGTTATATTGCTGTGCTGTCTTATCGACAAGAACTAATTTATCATGTTTTAATTTTTCCGTCAACATCTTTTTTTAAAAAATAATGATTGTTGATATTACTTATATTATTTCGTAAGAACGAATTTAAATAATTTGTGCAATTCGTTGCAATTTATGAAAACTGAAAGTATACTAGTTATTGCCGTGCTAGGTGGGAAGGTAGCGGTGTCCTGTAACTCGCAATCCGCTCTAGCGAGACTGAATTCCTTTTTCGAGGCTGTCCGTATTGTTTGGTCTGCCTTTTGCACGTAGTGTTGACGATTGGGTCCTGCGCAATGGATACCCATGAACCATGTCAGGTCCGGAAGGAAGCAGCATTAAGTGGCCTTATTCATGTGCCGCGGGGTTGCCTAATCTGAGCTAACGACAAGAGTAACGCTTATGTGCGGCTGTCGAAGAAAGGTGCACGGCATTAAATTGCCAATTCGAACGCATTCGTCTACTGTAGGCGAATGCGTTTTTTTTATATTCAAAAAAGGCCACTGTTTTATAAACGAGTTAGCCGATGCTATAATGGTTTTAATAATATTTAAAAAGAAGAGGAGAGGAAATCATTGACGTATCAAGCATTTTACCGTGTGTATAGACCACAATCATTCCGAGAAATGTCAGGTCAAGCACATGTCAAAAGAACGCTGCAAAATGCTCTCCTAGCGAATAAAACAACTCATGCATATTTGTTTTCAGGACCTCGTGGAACCGGGAAAACAAGTACAGCCAAAATTTTTGCCAAGGCTTTAAACTGTGAGCATGCTCCAGCAAGCGAACCGTGTAATGAGTGTGCAACTTGTTTAAGCATTACAGATGGTTCACACCCAGATGTTATTGAATTTGATGCGGCTTCCAATTCACGGGTGGAAGAAATACGTGACATTATTGAAAAAGTACGTTTTGCACCTGCAAGTAGCAGGTTTAAAGTGTATATCATTGATGAAGTGCATATGCTGTCTACAAGTGCCTTCAATGCGCTTTTAAAAACGTTAGAAGAACCACCACCACATGCGGTATTTATTTTAGCAACAACAGAACCTCATAAATTACCAGCGACGATTATTTCACGTTGCCAACGTTTTGATTTCAAACGACTTTCAACCAACGATATTATTGACCGTATGAAGGTTGTATTAGAAGACATTGAGCTACCATTTGAAGAACAAGGACTTAAAGTAATTGCACAATCAGCTGCTGGCGGTATGCGTGATGCATTGAGTTTGTTAGATCAAGTTGTATCCTTCAGTGGTGAGCTGCTGAAACTTGAAGATGCGCTCTTAGTTACTGGTTCAATTAGTCAAGATGTTTTCTATGATTTAGCAGAAGCGTTAAAGGTGAAAGATGTTGCACAAATGCTTGCACTTTTAGAACAGCTAATTGCAGATGGAAAAGATCCATTGCGCTTGTCGGAAGATTTAATTACCTTTTTCCGCGATTTGCTTCTTTTGCAAACGAGTGAGAATTTAGCTGAACTGTTAGAGCTAGTATCACCGGAAGAGCGTGTGTTTGCGTTGGCACATGATTTTGCTCCGGATATGCTCTATGGATACATTGATATTTTAGCGAAAACACAACAAGAAATGCGTTTCTCTCATCATACAAAAATTTATTTGGAAACGGCATTGCTGAAAATGACTCAGTTTTCAGGTGGGGTAGTAAATCACAACGTTACGTCAAGCGAAGCGGCAATGAGTCCAGAGCTTGCACAAAAAATAGTTGCACTTGAACAAATGGTGCAACAATTGTCAGCGCAATTACAAAGTGGTGCACCATCACAATCTGTTCAATCTGCAAAAGAACAACGTCCTCGCGCAAAAAGCTCAAACGGCTATAAAGCGCCTACTGGACGTATACAAGAAGTGCTTAAGGATGCGACAAAGCAAGATGTCCAGCGTTTAAAAGCTGTATGGGCGCAAGCATTAAATCAATTGCAAAAGTCACAATCAGCTCTTTTAGCAGAAGCTGAACCTGTTGCGGCATCTTCGAGTGCTTTTGTGTTAAAATTCAAGTATGATATTCATTGTCAAATGGTTGCTGATAATCAAATGCTAAAAGCACAATTCACACAATTAATTGCAGGTCAGACGGGCACGATGTATGAAATGCTTTGTGCACCTGAAGAAACTTGGTTAAAGTTGCGTGAAGAGTTCATTCGTGATCATGGATTACAACAAAAGAAAGAACAGCTAGTTAATGATGATCCGAATGTTGAATTATTAGAACCACCACCGGCAGAAATGCCAGAAGAACCATTTATCGATGATGCACAACCACTTGCATCACAAGATCCACTTGTGACGGAAGCGGAAAAGCTATTTGGTAAGGATTTTATTGAAATTGTTGAAGACTGATTACTTAGGAGGAATAGGTTATGCGTGGAATGGGAAATATGCAAGGCATGATGAAGAAAATGCAAAAAATGCAAAAAGAAATGATGGAAGCTCAAGAAGCTTTAAATGTAGAACAATTTGAAGGTGTTGCTGGCGGCGGTATGGTCAAAGTAACAGTTACAGGTCAACGCGAAGTTGTAGATGTGAATCTTGATACTTCAGTAGTAGATCCTGACGATATCGAAATGCTACAGGATTTAATTGTTGTTGCAACGAATGAAGCACTTAAAAAAGTGGAAGAAAAAACAAATGCAACAATGGGTAAATTCACACAAGGCATGAACCTTCCATTCTAGGAGGTAACAATATGTATTACCCAGAACCAATATCTAAATTAATCGATAGTTTTATGAAATTGCCAGGTATCGGGCCGAAAACCGCGGCCCGACTGGCGTTTTTTGTGTTAACAATGAAAGAGGATGACGTTCTATCCTTTTCAAAAGCTTTAATAGAGGCAAAGCGTAATTTAAGCTATTGCTCTGTTTGTGGCAATATTACCGATATAGACCCATGTCATATTTGTACTGACAAACAACGTGACGCTTCTGTCATTTGTGTTGTCCAAGATACTAAAGATGTTATTGCAATGGAAAAAATGCGTGATTACCATGGTAAGTACCATGTGCTACAAGGAGCTATTTCACCGATGGATGGTATCGGTCCAGAGGATATTAATGTAGCCTCACTTTTAGTTCGACTACAAGATGAAACTGTACAGGAGCTTATTTTAGCAACTAATTCTACTATTGAAGGTGAAGCGACAGCTATGTATATTTCTCGTCTTGTCAAACCATCAGGCATCCGTACAACTCGTATCGCGCATGGATTACCTGTAGGTGGAGATTTAGAATATGCTGATGAAGTAACGTTATCGAAGGCAATGGAAGGCCGCCGAGAGTTATGAGTGAGGGATTGAGATGTTCTTCCGCAATAAAGGAAAGCTAAAAAAAGAATTTGATGAAAAGCTTGTTAATCTTATTAGAGAAACAAAAGAAGATTTACAGCAAGCGAAAGTAATTGAAGAATTATTAAATGATTATGATTTAGAGATTATTGCTCAACGGAAAGCTGCTGAGAGTATACATTTCTATTTATTTAAAGAAGCTAGAATTCGGCGAGTGTTAATTAAATAATAGTCGAGAGTTATAGAAGCGACATGGGAATCATAAACTTACATAATTATTATCGAAGGAGGCAATTGGATGCCGTGGATCGTAATTGTAAGTGTTTGTGTGCCTGTAGCGCTTCTTTTTCTTTATATAGTAGGAAGGCATGTTAAATTAGGAAAAGTATTAGAAGGGATATCTGTTTTTTGGTTCCGTTTTGCATTTGCGTTTTTATTATTATTCATTATCCATTTAGGTGTTGGATATGGCGGATATAACGTCCCTATCAACTTGTTTTCAGTGTTCACAATTGCAATATTAGGAATTCCAGGTGTGCTAGGAATAACTTTTTTAATATTTTTCTTATAAAAGACTTGCAAACTGTAAATGTTGTGATATAGTAATAAGAGTCGTTAAGATAACAACTGAAACAACAACTTATATAAAACAAAAACAATTAAAATAAATTGTTGACATTGATTTGAAAAGATGGTATTATATAAGAGTTGCTGAAATACGAAGCGACAAAATGAACCTTGAAAACTGAACAAGCAAAACGTAATCAATATAGTTTTTACAAGCTAACTCCGTTAGTGAACGAAACAAAATTTTGGACATCAAAATTGATGCCAGCAAAACAATTTGAGCTAATCAAATTTCTTTTATGGAGAGTTTGATCCTGGCTCAGGACGAACGCTGGCGGCGTGCCTAATACATGCAAGTCGAGCGAACAGATAAGGAGCTTGCTCCTTTGACGTTAGCGGCGGACGGGTGAGTAACACGTGGGCAACCTACCCTATAGTTTGGGATAACTCCGGGAAACCGGGGCTAATACCGAATAACTTGTTGTCTCTCATGAGACAATTCTAAAAGACGGTTTCGGCTGTCGCTATAGGATGGGCCCGCGGCGCATTAGCTAGTTGGTGAGGTAACGGCTCACCAAGGCGACGATGCGTAGCCGACCTGAGAGGGTGATCGGCCACACTGGGACTGAGACACGGCCCAGACTCCTACGGGAGGCAGCAGTAGGGAATCTTCCACAATGGGCGAAAGCCTGATGGAGCAACGCCGCGTGAGTGAAGAAGGATTTCGGTTCGTAAAACTCTGTTGTAAGGGAAGAACAAGTACAGTAGTAACTGGCTGTACCTTGACGGTACCTTATTAGAAAGCCACGGCTAACTACGTGCCAGCAGCCGCGGTAATACGTAGGTGGCAAGCGTTGTCCGGAATTATTGGGCGTAAAGCGCGCGCAGGTGGTTTCTTAAGTCTGATGTGAAAGCCCACGGCTCAACCGTGGAGGGTCATTGGAAACTGGGAGACTTGAGTGCAGAAGAGGATAGTGGAATTCCAAGTGTAGCGGTGAAATGCGTAGAGATTTGGAGGAACACCAGTGGCGAAGGCGACTATCTGGTCTGTAACTGACACTGAGGCGCGAAAGCGTGGGGAGCAAACAGGATTAGATACCCTGGTAGTCCACGCCGTAAACGATGAGTGCTAAGTGTTAGGGGGTTTCCGCCCCTTAGTGCTGCAGCTAACGCATTAAGCACTCCGCCTGGGGAGTACGGTCGCAAGACTGAAACTCAAAGGAATTGACGGGGGCCCGCACAAGCGGTGGAGCATGTGGTTTAATTCGAAGCAACGCGAAGAACCTTACCAGGTCTTGACATCCCATTGACCACTGTAGAGATACAGTTTTCCCTTCGGGGACAACGGTGACAGGTGGTGCATGGTTGTCGTCAGCTCGTGTCGTGAGATGTTGGGTTAAGTCCCGCAACGAGCGCAACCCTTGATCTTAGTTGCCATCATTTAGTTGGGCACTCTAAGGTGACTGCCGGTGACAAACCGGAGGAAGGTGGGGATGACGTCAAATCATCATGCCCCTTATGACCTGGGCTACACACGTGCTACAATGGACGATACAAACGGTTGCCAACTCGCGAGAGGGAGCTAATCCGATAAAGTCGTTCTCAGTTCGGATTGTAGGCTGCAACTCGCCTACATGAAGCCGGAATCGCTAGTAATCGCGGATCAGCATGCCGCGGTGAATACGTTCCCGGGCCTTGTACACACCGCCCGTCACACCACGAGAGTTTGTAACACCCGAAGTCGGTGAGGTAACCTTTTGGAGCCAGCCGCCGAAGGTGGGATAGATGATTGGGGTGAAGTCGTAACAAGGTAGCCGTATCGGAAGGTGCGGCTGGATCACCTCCTTTCTAAGGATATTTTCGGAATACAAACCTTGGGTTTGTAAGATTACGTTTTGCGTTCAGTTTTGAAGGTTCATCATTACGATGAAATACTTCAAAACTTGTTCTTTGAAAACTGGATAAAACGACATTGAAATTGTAACAAACACATTTATTTTTTTAAGTTTTTTAGGCTTAATAACTAGGTTAAGTTATTAAGGGCGCACGGCGAATGCCTTGGCACTAGGAGCCGAAGAAGGACGGCACTAACACCGATATGCTTCGGGGAGCTGTAAGTGAGCTTTGATCCGGAGATTTCCGAATGGGGGAACCCACTACGTTTAATCGCGTAGTATCTTGACGTGAATACATAGCGTCTTGAAGGCAGACCCAGGGAACTGAAACATCTAAGTACCTGGAGGAAGAGAAAGAAAAATCGATTCCCTGAGTAGCGGCGAGCGAAACGGGAAGAGCCCAAACCAAGAGGCTTGCCTCTTGGGGTTGTAGGACACTCTATACGGAGTTACAAAGGAATGAGTTAGATGAAGCGACTTGGAAAGGTCCGCCAGAGCAGGTAAAAGCCCTGTAGTCGAAAGTTTATTCCCTCCAGAGTGGATCCTGAGTACGGCGGAACACGTGAAATTCCGTCGGAATCCGGGAGGACCATCTCCCAAGGCTAAATACTACCTAGTGACCGATAGTGAACCAGTACCGTGAGGGAAAGGTGAAAAGCACCCCGGAAGGGGAGTGAAAGAGATCCTGAAACCGTGTGCCTACAAGTAGTTAGAGCCCGTTAATGGGTGATAGCGTGCCTTTTGTAGAATGAACCGGCGAGTTACGATTACGTGCGAGGTTAAGCTTTATAAGGCGGAGCCGCAGCGAAAGCGAGTCTGAATAGGGCGAATTAGTACGTGGTCGTAGACCCGAAACCAGGTGATCTACCCATGTCCAGGGTGAAGGTGAGGTAACACTTACTGGAGGCCCGAACCCACGCACGTTGAAAAGTGCGGGGATGAGGTGTGGGTAGCGGAGAAATTCCAATCGAACTTGGAGATAGCTGGTTCTCTCCGAAATAGCTTTAGGGCTAGCCTCGTGATGAGAATACTGGAGGTAGAGCACTGTTTGGACTAGGGGGCCATCCCGGTTTACCGAATTCAGACAAACTCCGAATGCCAGATATTTATACACGGGAGTCAGACTGCGAGTGATAAGATCCGTAGTCAAAAGGGAAACAGCCCAGACCACCAGCTAAGGTCCCAAAGTAATCGTTAAGTGGAAAAGGATGTGGCGTTGCACAGACAACCAGGATGTTGGCTTAGAAGCAGCCATCATTTAAAGAGTGCGTAATAGCTCACTGGTCGAGTGACGCTGCGCCGAAAATGTATCGGGGCTAAACGATTCACCGAAGCTGTGGATTGACATCTACGATGTCAGTGGTAGGAGAGCGTTCTAAGTGCGTTGAAGTCAGACCGGAAGGACTGGTGGAGCGCTTAGAAGTGAGAATGCCGGTATGAGTAGCGAAAGACGGGTGAGAATCCCGTCCACCGTATGACTAAGGTTTCCTGAGGAAGGCTCGTCCGCTCAGGGTTAGTCGGGACCTAAGCCGAGGCCGATAGGCGTAGGCGATGGACAACAGGTTGATATTCCTGTACCACCTCCTCACCGTTTGAGAAATGGGGGGACGCAGTAGGATAGGGTAAGCGCGCCGTTGGTTGTGCGCGTCCAAGCAGTAAGGCGTGTGTGTAGGCAAATCCGCACACTATAACGTTGAGCTGTGATGGCGAGTCCGTATGGACGAAGTTCCTGATTTCACACTGCCAAGAAAAGCCTCTATCGAGGTGAGAGGTGCCCGTACCGCAAACCGACACAGGTAGTCGAGGAGAGAATCCTAAGGTGTGCGAGAGAACTCTCGTTAAGGAACTCGGCAAAATGACCCCGTAACTTCGGGAGAAGGGGTGCTCTTGAGCGTGCAAGCGCACGAGAGCCGCAGTGAATAGGCCCAGGCGACTGTTTAGCAAAAACACAGGTCTCTGCAAAACCGTAAGGTGACGTATAGGGGCTGACGCCTGCCCGGTGCTGGAAGGTTAAGAGGAGTGGTTAGCGCAAGCGAAGCTGCGAATTGAAGCCCCAGTAAACGGCGGCCGTAACTATAACGGTCCTAAGGTAGCGAAATTCCTTGTCGGGTAAGTTCCGACCCGCACGAAAGGCGTAACGATCTGGGCACTGTCTCAACGAGAGACTCGGTGAAATTATAGTACCTGTGAAGATGCAGGTTACCCGCGACAGGACGGAAAGACCCCGTGGAGCTTTACTGTAGCCTGATATTGAATTTTGGTACAACTTGTACAGGATAGGTAGGAGCCAGAGATCTCGGAGCGCCAGCTTCGAAGGAGGCGTCGGTGGGATACTACCCTGGTTGTATTGAAATTCTAACCCATGCCCCTTAGCGGGGCAGGAGACAGTGTCAGGCGGACAGTTTGACTGGGGCGGTCGCCTCCTAAAAGGTAACGGAGGCGCCCAAAGGTTCCCTCAGAATGGTTGGAAATCATTCGTAGAGTGTAAAGGCACAAGGGAGCTTGACTGCGAGACCTACAAGTCGAGCAGGGTCGAAAGACGGGCTTAGTGATCCGGTGGTTCCGCATGGAAGGGCCATCGCTCAACGGATAAAAGCTACCCCGGGGATAACAGGCTTATCTCCCCCAAGAGTCCACATCGACGGGGAGGTTTGGCACCTCGATGTCGGCTCATCGCATCCTGGGGCTGTAGTCGGTCCCAAGGGTTGGGCTGTTCGCCCATTAAAGCGGTACGCGAGCTGGGTTCAGAACGTCGTGAGACAGTTCGGTCCCTATCCGTCGTGGGCGTAGGAAATTTGAGAGGAGCTGTCCTTAGTACGAGAGGACCGGGATGGACACACCGCTGGTGTACCAGTTGTCTTGCCAAAGGCATCGCTGGGTAGCTATGTGTGGACGGGATAAGTGCTGAAAGCATCTAAGCATGAAGCCCCCCTCAAGATGAGATTTCCCATTACGCAAGTAAGTAAGATCCCTCAAAGACGATGAGGTAGATAGGTTCGAGGTGGAAGTGTGGTGACACATGGAGCTGACGAATACTAATCGATCGAGGACTTAACCAAAAAAGTTTGAAACATTCAATGAACCGTTTATCCAGTTTTGAAAGAACAAATCTTTCAAAAAAGGAAGCTTCAATTTACGTTGTATATTGCAAGCTGTACATAAGTCTAGTGATGATGGCAAAGAGGTCACACCCGTTCCCATACCGAACACGGAAGTTAAGCTCTTTAGCGCCGATGGTAGTTGGGGGCTTCCCCCTGTGAGAGTAGGACGTCGCTAGGCACATTCAAAACATCGAAGAGAAATCTTCGGTGTTTTTTTGTTTTTGCTAAAGTAATTGATTCCTTCCCATTAGTTAAAAAAGTACATAAAAAGAAAATGAAACTATAGCTCATTTGTATCCGTCTATTGAGTAAAATTTATATTTAGTAATTTCAACATGATAGAAGGGGGGATTGTATGGAGCAGTATGAAGCACAAGCTATGAAGGAAATTATGCATACATATGGAGATTATTTAATGAGATTATCGTATTTATATGTTAAGGACTGGGCTACAGCTGAAGATATTGTACAGGATGTCTTTATTAAGTTTTTCGAAACGCATCATCAATTTGAGGAACGTGCTACATTAAAAACTTACTTAGCTAAAATAACAATTAATCGATGTCATGATTATTTACGTAGTTGGAAAAGTAGAAGACAAATAATTTCGAACTACTGGTTAAATCAAATCTATGCAGAAAAGTGTTCAATAGATAGTGAGATGTTACAACGTTTAGAGAAGCTGGATATTGCTAAAAGTGTTCTACAGTTATCTGTGAAGTACCGTGAAGTAATTATATTGTTTTATTATGAAGAACTGACCACTGCGGCGATTGGAGAGTTACTGAATCTATCTGAGAATACAATTAAAACAAGATTGAGACGTGCAAGGGAGATGCTAAAACAGAGGTTAGATGAAGCAGAATGGGAGGTGTTACGGCATGAATAAAATAAAGCATGATTTTGATAAGTTATTTAGTGATGAATCAAGATTTTCAGAGGCAAATGAAAAGCGAGTCATGCAAGAAATAATAGCTAGAAGAAATACTAGCCGTAAACGTTCATGGCAGTATCCTCTTATTATGTGTGGCTCAATATTTCTTATAGTTTTGCTTGCCGTGATTGTGTCGTTTGAATCAAATATATCCAAAGAAGAGTCACTAGCATTATGGTTGCAAGAAAGTGGCGCAGATGAAATTCTTTATGAAGAAATGAATGTGTTGCAAAAGGAAGATGCTCTTGTTGTTTATAAAGTACAGACAGATTCGAGTTTGCTAGTTCATGCTGCATATTTAATTTTTAAGGATGGTGAATGGATTTCCACAGACCATTGTACAAATGGTTTTGGTACAGAAGATGTAACTGTGCATTATTTAAACTCTAGACAGGCGCCTTATTTATATTGTGGTACAGAGAGAAGCAACGGTTTAAAGAAAGTTATAGTTGGAAAACAGGAAGGGAAGATATTGGAGGTAGCCAATGCTGGGATGTTTTGGTTCGCCTTTAGCAAGCAACCTGTAGCACGTGTAGTTTACGAATATATTGATGGATCAATGCAACGGATGAATTCCATTGAATGGGCGTCCACAGACATTGATGATAGGGTCCCTGTGATAGGTAATATGACGGGACAACAATATAAGATACAGTATACAAGTAATGCGATGAACCGTGGTAACCATGAATATACGTCCTATCCTATTGTTATTGAACCAAATGTTGAAAATTTAAATAGAGGCGACGTTGTATATGTAAATGCCGAGGATGGAACAAAGACGATAGCACGTATTGTAGGATTGCCTGGAGAAAAGATTGCCATTCAGGATGGAACGATCATAGTAAATACAATACCCCTAGATATATACTATGGTTTTGCCACACAAATGGGCTTCGATGTGTTTGAAGCATATATCGACAAGCTGAAAGAGGATGGTGCGACTTTTGATGAAAATGAAATTCGTAAATATTTTTTTTGGAATATGGATGAATTGCCTCTTGATGCAGGCGAATATTATGTAGCAGCAGATAATTGGGGACACGGTATAATGACGAAAATTACGGATTCTCTAATTATAGGGAAAGTGCTAGGTTATGAAGCATTAGAGATAGCTAATGAATGGTCCAAAACGGAAAGGGCATTATATGATGCTTTTAGAGAACAAAATGATGTGGAAATATTTCGTGATGTAGATCCATTGACGATAGCTCGTGTTCAGTTATACGCGAAATTTTTAGCCGATGAACAAACTGTGTATCGGCTATATACAACTCGGGAAAACTATTCGAAATGGAGCGAGGCCGATCATATGCGTCAACATACACAAGTAGAGGCAGAAAGAAATAGATCTTGGGCATTGGAAATGGCGAAAGCGATGAAAAATGGGACATTTAAAGAACTGCCCGATCATGGAGGAGTCATCCTTTTTACACAAAATGAAAGTGACATGGGCTATCAAATGGTGAAAAATGAAAACGGTATTTGGCAAGTTGCCTTTATGCCAATTCAGTAGCTAAAATTAGTGGAACTCTTTTGAATCGTTTTAGCAGGGAGTTTTTATATCAATGGGAATTTAAAATCAAATGCTTTAATTGTTTTTTTCTACACCTTAAATCTTAAGCTATCCTATTTTGTAGGATAGCTTTTTTATCCTGCAATAATCCCGTATAATTAAAGGATAATAAATTGAAAAGGGTGTCTTGTTTTGCAAAAGAAAAAGCCAATTGTAGAAGGTTTAGAGCGTTTTCGACAACAACAAAATATATCTTTTCATGTACCAGGACATAAACATGGTGAATTGTCACATCTACCACAAGCTTTTAAAGATGTCATGCGTTACGATGTGACAGAATTAACAGGACTAGATGACTTGCATTACCCTGAAGAGATGATTTTAGAGGCTGAAAATTTACTGGCTGATACATATGGCGTGATGAAAAGCTTTTTTTTAGTAGGTGGCTCTACGGTAGGAAATTTAGCTATGATTTATGCTACATGTAAAAGAGGCGATACGATTATCGTACAACGTAATGCACATAAGTCTATATTTCACGCAATTGAGCTAGTTGGAGCAAAGGCAGTATATGTTTCTCCTCAGTGGGATGATCGAACATTAACAGCAACACATGTCTCTTATCACGATTTAAAACAGGCAGTAGATTGTTATCCAGAGGCAAAGGCAGTTGTATTAACATACCCCACATATTACGGTATGACATCGAACGAAATTTCACAGCAAGTGGCATATTGTCATGAAAAGAAAATACCTGTTTTGGTAGATGAGGCTCATGGTGCTCATTTTAGTGCCTGTTCTTTATTTCAGCCATCTGCATTGACCTTTGGTGCAGATGTTGTTGTACAGTCAGCACACAAAACATTGCCAGCTATGACAATGGCTTCTTTTATGCATGTGAACTCAGAATTAGTGAATGTTGAAAGTATTCATCACTATTTACGTATGTTACAATCCAGCAGTCCATCGTATGTATTGTTAGCTTCTTTAGATGATGCACGCTATTATATACAGACATATATGGAGAGTGATGGCGCATATATAATAGAGAAAAAAAATCAATGGGCTGAAGCATTACGTGCAATTGGCTCACTTGAAGTAATTGAAGTAGATGATCCTATAAAGTTATTGCTCCGAGTCAAAGGTTATAGTGGTTATCAATTACAAGAAGCATTAGAAGCTAAGTATGTTTATGCCGAGCTTGCAGATGCACACCAAGTATTACTTGTATTGCCACTTTTAAAGCAAGGGTACAGTTACCCGTTTGCAGATATACGCGTTCGCATTAAAGATGCTGTTACAGCATTATTAAACACTGAAAAAACAGAAATACAAGCTGTTTCCCAAACAGCATACAATTTTGTAGCTATTACAGAACCAATGTATTCGTTCGATGAAATAGCGAATATGAAGAAGGAATGGCTACCCTATATGCGAACGATGGGACGTACAGCTGCAAGTATGATTATTCCTTACCCTCCTGGTATACCATTACTTGTTCCAGGTGAGAAAATTACAGTGGCTAAACTAAGTCAACTAGAAGAATTACTTGCAACAGGTGCAACTTTCCAAGGAAATCACCGATTAGAAGAAAAAATGATTGAGGTCATTAAATAGTTGGAGGCAATAACAGCATGAAGTGCAATTTATTTATTACATTCGAAGGTCCAGAAGGTGCTGGCAAAACAACCGTTATTAAAAAAATCGCTGAACGGTTATTACTAGAAAATATAGATGTTTTAGCAACGAGAGAACCTGGAGGCATTGAAATCGCTGAAAAGATTCGTACAATCATTTTAAACCCGGAGCATACAGCAATGGATGAGCGTACAGAAGCATTATTATATGCGGCAGCTAGAAGTCAGCATTACTTTGAAAAAGTACGACCTGCTTTAGATGCTGGAAAAATGGTAATTTGTGATCGCTTTATCGATTCATCATTAGCTTACCAAGGATATGCACGTGGCATTGGTGTAGATGAGGTACTTTCCATTAATGAATTTGCAATAGGGAAGAAATTACCTGACTTAACAATTCTATTTGATATTTCTCCAGAGGTTGGTTTAGCACGTATTCATGCACATAGTGACCGAGAAGTGAACCGTCTCGATGTTGAAAGTCTGGCTTTTCACAAAAAGGTGCGTGAAGGATATTTACAATTAGTAAAACGTTATCCAGAACGTATAAATGTCGTCAATGCAGACCAAAGTATTGAGCGTGTAGTTGAAGATGTATGGGCAATATTGTACGAAGCAATACAGTAAAAACATGAAGTCGGCTACCATATTGTGATATAATGGTAACATACGGTGACAGATGAACTGCATCGGATAGAAGAGGACCTTTCCTTATAGGTGCTAAGAAGAATGCAATTGAACTAATTATCATCGGTTACGCAAATCAATGATAAAATAAAGAAGTGAATTTTTCTAGCGCAATTTATACTTCGTGGTAATAATACGAGAGCTTAAATAATTTTGTGCTTTTGTTTTAATTGAAGTTAAAACTGATGGTAGAAGTTGCTGTTTTTGAATAAATTCTATCAAGGCCAATTATATAAAAGGGGTGAGTGCGAATGAAGTTAGTCGTAGCTGTGGTACAAGATCAGGATAGTAGCCGCTTATCGAATGCTTTAACGAAAAATCAGTTTCGCGCAACAAAATTAGCGAGTACAGGGGGGTTTTTACGCTCTGGTAATACGACGTTCTTAATTGGAACAGAAGACTCTCTCATACCCAAAGTTTTAGATATTATCCGTGATAATTGTCGAGCGCGTGAACAGTTGGTTGCACCTGTTTCACCATTAGGTGGTAATGCAGATTCCTATATACCATATCCAGTGGAGGTAGAGGTAGGGGGCGCTACTGTATTTGTTTTACCGATTGAACAATTTCACCATTTTTAACGGTATTTAAATAAAAGATAAATATGTTGTTCAGTAAGAATTGCCAAGCAGACAGTACGAATTCACACATAAAGATGAATTTTATAAGAAAGCAATTGGGGGCGAAAGCAGCTTGAAGATCAATCAAGATATACGTGTCGGGTTAAATACTAATCGTACAGAGCCTCTTCAAAATAATAATCAAAACAACCGATTCGGTGATATGGTCGTTAAGCAAGGTTCAAAATTGCAAACCGAACAATTAACACGATTGTTGGGGGATATTTCTACTGCTGGTGACCGTGTTGCAAGATCCCGAAATTTGCGAGAGCTTGCTCGTTTTAAAATGCTTGTGAAGCGTTTTTTACAGGAAACTGTAGAACATGGAATGGAATTAAAACAATCACATACATGGAATCGCTTTGGTGAGGGAAGACGATTAAAAATTATTGAAACAATTGATAGTCGTCTTGTGGAACTTGCACAAGATATTTTAGACGAAGAAAAAGAAGCGATTGACCTTCTCGATAAAATCGGAGAGATTAAAGGTCTATTAATTAATTTATATATGTAAAACCCGTGTCTTGTTCACTTGTAGGCGCGGGCTTTTTTCAAATTGATTCAGTAGGGTTTTAAATATTAAAATTGGTGGAATGTATTTCTACTGAAATAAATTTACTTGTACAAGTCTAAAAGGCTTTATTGATATAGGAAGGAATTTAATAAAAAATGGCGAAGAATGTTGAAGAGCTTTTCACACTACAGCCAGTCGTAATGAAGCAGCTTCAAACGATTTTTGACAAAAATAGATTAGCCCATGCATACATTTTTGATGGCGAAAAAGGGACAGGGAAAGTGGATATTATGCGTTTTTTTGTAAAATTAATGCTATGTGAACATCCACAAAAAAATGTTCCATGTGAAACATGTCGAAATTGCAGACGAGTAGATTCGGGAAATCATCCGAATATTCATCAAATTTATCCTGAAGGTCAATTTATTAAAATTGATCAAATACGTGATCTTATAGCTGAGATGAAGATGATGGGTGTAGAGCAAGGACGGAAAATTTACGTACTCCATCACGCAGATCGCCTCAATATAGCATCAGCTAACATGATTTTAAAGTTTTTAGAGGAACCGGATGGAGAAGTTACGGCTATTTTGTTAACAGAGCAGATGCAATCCATATTACCTACAATTCGTTCGCGCTGTCAGCATGTTAAGTTTCAAAAAATGCCTAGACAAGTATTGTTAAAGCATTTGCAAGAAAACGAAATTCCCCACTCCATGGCTTCTACAGTTAGCATGATGACGAACGAGCTCGAAACAGCTATTTTTTTAGCAAAAGATGAGCAGTTTGCACAGGCTCGAAAAACAGTGTTAAAATTAGTAGAGGCAATTCGCCAAAATGTACATGAAGCTATGATTGTTGTGCATGAGGAATGGTTGCCACTATTTAAGGAAAAAGGCGAAATGGAGCAAGCATTGGATTTACTACTATTTGCTTACCGTGATATAGTGTCAATAAAAGCTAATCCCGAAGCAGCTTGTACTTATCCAGACATGTTACAGACTTTTAAAGAAGCTGCGTTACATTCGACTTTCGAACGCCTATCTAGTCAAATGGAGGCTATTTTACAGGCGCGCGCATCTTTACAGCGTAACATGAATAGGACGTTAATGATGGAGCAGCTAATGCTTAATCTGCAGGAGGGATATACATTTGTATAATGTAGTAGGAATCCGCTTTAAAAAAGCGGGTAAAATATATTATTTCGATCCAGCATCATTTCTACTAGAAGACAGTCAATATGTCATTGTAGAGACAGCTCGCGGTGTAGAATATGGTAAGGTAGTTGTCCCTCAAAAAGTAGTAGGGGAAAATGATGTCGTATTACCACTTAAACAAGTACTACGACCAGCAGATGAACGGGATCGAATCCAAGTTGAAGAAAATGCAATCGAGTCAAAGCGGGCATTTGAGCTAGCAAGTGCAAAAATCATAGAACACAAACTAGAGATGAAACTTGTTGATGTAGAATATACATTTGATCGTAATAAAATAATTTTTTATTTTACAGCAGAAGGTCGGGTCGATTTTAGGGATTTAGTAAAAGATTTAGCCTCTGTTTTTAGAACACGTATCGAGCTACGCCAAATTGGTGTACGAGATGAAGCAAAATTATTAGGTGGTATCGGTCCATGTGGCCGAATGCTATGCTGTTCAACATTTTTAGGTGATTTTGATCCAGTGTCTATCAAAATGGCAAAAGATCAAAATTTATCTTTAAACCCATCAAAAATATCTGGGTTATGTGGTCGTTTAATGTGCTGTTTAAAGTATGAAAACGATGAGTATGAAGAAGCAAAAGAAGGTATGCCAGATGTTGGTGAAATGACAATGACACCAGATGGCCGCGGAAGAGTTGTAGGTTTAAATGTGCTGGAAAGAATTGTTCAAGTATATTTACAAGAGCAGGAGCGCACGGTTGAGTATACACTAGAAGAACTGCTGGCATGCGAAAAAAATCTTATATAAGATAGAGAATTTAACGAGGTGGCTTGGGTGAAGGACCGTAATTTCTTAGATACCGTTATGGAGTTCGAACAACAGCTCGAAGCAATGCAGGAGCAATTTGGTGCATTGAAGCAATTTGTAGCGTTAATGATGGAAGAACATAAGGCACTCGAAACAGAAAATCATCACCTTCGTACACGTCTAGAAGAACTCCTTTCTAAAGAGAACACCGTACAGGCTGCAGATGAGAAGAAAGAGATTCCATTAGATATTGGCGAGGGATATGATAACTTAGCACGTCTATACCAAGAGGGCTTCCACGTTTGTCATGTTCATTTTGGGAGTTCACGTAAAGGTGAAGACTGTCTGTTTTGTCTATCATTTTTAAACAAGCAAAATGTGTAATAGAAGACTGATTCCCGCTTCGGTGGTGTCAGTCTTTTGTTTTGTATAGTAGGAGGAAGATTCGTGGAAAATTGGTTAAAGGATGATGAAAGGCTAGATTATTTGTTGGCAGAGGATTTACGTATTATTCAAAGCCCATCTGTCTTTTCTTTTTCATTGGATGCAGTGCTACTTTCGAAATTTGTCAATGTACCTTATTATAAAGGAAAAATTGTTGACTTGTGTTCGGGTAATGGTGTCATACCACTATTTTTAAGTGCCAGAACGAAAGGACAAATTACAGGTGTAGAAATACAACCACGTTTATTTGATATGGCAGAGCGAAGTATTCGTTATAATAACTTAGAGGAACAAATCAAAATGGTCCTTGGTGATGTAAAAGAAATTCCATCACAATTAGGGGTCGAAAAATATGATGTAGTAACATGTAACCCGCCGTATTTCTTAGCACATGAAGCGAGTGATAAAAATTTAAGTGAACATCATGCTATTGCACGACACGAGCTACATTTAACACTCGATGAAGCGGTTCAGTCTGCAAGTAAATTATTAAAGCAAGGTGGAAAAGCAGCATTTGTTCATCGACCTGGCCGCCTTTTAGATATTGTCACTGCGATGCGAGCAAATCGATTAGAACCAAAAAGAATGCAGCTAATTTATCCGAAAGAGGGGAAAGAAGCCAATACCTTATTAATAGAAGGAATAAAGGATGGTAAACCAGATTTGAAAATATTACCCCCACTTTATGTCTATGATGCAAACAATGAATATACAGCAGAAGTGAGAGAAATGCTCTATGGAAAAAACGAATAGCCATTTCTTCTATGTATTAGAATGTGCAGACAAGTCGTACTATGCAGGTTATACAAATAATATAGACAAGCGTGTTGCCGCACATAATGCAGGTAAAGGTGCTAAATATACAAAGGCAAGGGGACCTGTAGAATGTATATATGTCGAAGCTTTCGACACAAAACAAGAAGCGATGCGAGCAGAATATGCTTTTAAGCAGTTAACACGGACGCAAAAAACAAAATATATAGGGAGGGATAAATCGTGAAATCACAAAAAAGTACGATGCACACTCATCAAGGATACTTATATCTAGTAGCAACACCAATTGGGAATTTAGAGGATATGAGTGTACGTGCACTTCGTATATTAAAAGAAGCGGATGTGATCGCTGCTGAAGATACACGTAATACAAAGAAGCTTTGTAACTATTTTGAAATTGATACGCCACTTGTGAGTTACCACGAACATAATATCGATGCTGGGGGAGAGAAGCTATTAGGCTTTTTGCGAGAAGGAAAAACGGTGGCATTAGTTAGTGACGCTGGTCTACCTTGTATTTCTGATCCTGGAGCAGATATTGTCGTAAAGGCAATCGCGGAAGGAATTGCGGTAGTACCAATACCAGGTGCCAATGCAGCAATATCAGCTTTAATTGCGTCAGGATTAACACCTCAGCCATTTTTCTTTTACGGTTTTTTAAACCGGGGGAAAAAAGAGAGACGACAGCAATTAGAGCAATTAAAAAATCGACAAGAAACTATCTTATTTTATGAGGCGCCACATCGCTTAAAGGAAACGTTAAAGGATATGGAATTAATTCTTGGCAATCGTCGTATTGTGCTAGCACGTGAACTGACAAAGAAATTTGAGGAATTCCTTCGTGGTACCTTAACAGAAGCGGTTGAGTGGTCACAAATCGAAGAAATTCGAGGAGAATTTTGCATTGTTCTAGAAGGAAATCAAAATGCAGAAGAAGACAATCAAGAAGAGGCATATTGGAAAGACATGAGTGTTGTGGAACACGTCGATTATATTATTGCTGAAACAGACGTTACTTCTAAGGAAGCAATTAAAGAAGTAGCAAAACTACGTCAAGTAGCAAAACGAGATATTTATAATACTTATCATAGTGAGTAAGTGTCAATAAAAGCTGGGTTGTCTCAATAGAGGCAACCTTTTTTGATTAATTTATACAAAATTTTACAATATACTGTAATTTTCTTTGTTAAAATAAAATATTTAAAATTGATAATAATTGTAAAAAAGAGTAATCTTAATAAAAGATGTCTGACATGGACATTATAAGGGAATCATGTATATTACTTTTCCATTATAAAAAGAAATTTTTATCAAATAATAAAAACACCTAAATCTTTGTTCTCGATTTAGGTGCTAGAAAGAAATTATTTTTTTAAGCTAGATTGGATTTCTTTCATTAACATTTCTGCGCCTTCAGGACTTAAAATTAATTTGCCTCCAACTAGACGGAAGTTATCATCAGAAACTTCGCCAGTAACAGCACATGTCATATTAGGCATATATTTTTTTAGGATGATTTTGTCATCATCTACGTAGATTTCTAAAGCGTCTTTTTCAGCGATACCTAATGTACGGCGAAGTTCGATTGGAATTACCACACGACCTAATTCATCGACTTTACGAACAATTCCTGTTGATTTCATAATTATTTTTCCTCCTAAAAGTAAAAGTTATATTGTATTTCGTCAAATTTCGACATTATTTCTTTGTCTGATAGTTATCATACCAAGTAATGCCATAAACGTCAATTAATTAATACAGTAATAATCTCTTAATTGTAAAAATTTTTGAGAAGAAAACTGTTATTTCAATTTTTTTAAAAGGTTTTTATTATAGATTTTATTTTATAGTAAAAAAGCTTCTTATAAAATACATTAAATGGATTAGTATAATATTCGACAATTTTCGCATTCAATAAACTTTCATTGAAACGAATTTCGTACTTCGATAGAATAGATATTATACTGTGAAACATTGGAGGCAGTTCTCGTGAACGAACAAAACAAAACATTCTATATAACAACCCCGATTTATTATCCAAGTGGAAAATTTCATATTGGTACGGCGTACACGACAGTGGCGTCTGATACGATAGCACGTTATAAACGTTTACGTGGATATGATGTACGTTTCTTAACAGGGATGGATGAACACGGACAAAAAATTCAAGAAAAGGCAGCAGAAGCTGGCAAGCATCCTCAGGAATATGTAAATGAGATTGCCGAGGCAGCAAAAAAACTTTGGACATTAATGGACATTTCATATGATGATTTCATTCAAACAACAGAGGAACGTCATAAAAAAACTGTCGAAAAGATTTTCCAAAAGTTTTTAGATAACGGCGATATTTATAAAGGTGAGTATGAAGGCTGGTACTGCACACCTTGTGAGTCATTTTTTACAGAGACACAATTAGAAGATGGTAAATGTCCAGATTGTGGACGTGCCGTACACAAAGTGAAAGAGGAATCTTACTTCTTTAATATGAAGAAATACGCTGATCGACTATTAGCTTATTATGAAGAAAATCCTGATTTCATCGAGCCAGAATCACGTAAAAATGAAATGATTAACAACTTTATTAAACCAGGGCTTGAAGATTTATCAGTTTCACGTACTTCATTCGACTGGGGTATTAAAGTGCCTGGAGACCCAAAACACGTAATTTATGTTTGGGTAGATGCGTTAACAAATTATATTACTTCTTTAGGATACTTATCAGATGATGAAACATTATTTAACAGATATTGGCCAGCGGACGTGCATGTAGTTGGAAAAGATATTGTACGTTTCCATACAATCTATTGGCCAATATTCTTAATGGCTCTTGATTTACCATTACCTAAAAAAGTTTTCGCACATGGATTTATTATGATGAAGGACGGTAAAATGTCTAAATCAAAAGGAAATGTTGTATATCCTGAGATGCTTATCGAGCGTTATGGATTAGATGCAACGCGTTACTTCCTATTAAGAGAGCTCCCATTTGGCTCTGACGGTGTATTTTCTCCAGAATCGTTTGTTGAGCGAACAAATTTTGATTTAGCAAATGATTTAGGCAATTTATTAAACCGTACGATATCTATGATTAACAAATATTTTGATGGCAATATTCCTACAGAAAATCTTCAATCTACTGAATTTGATGAGGCATTAAAAGTGCATGCAGAATCAGTACGTATTAAATATGAAGAAAGTATGGAAAAAATGCAATTTAGTGTCGTATTAGCCGACCTATGGACGCTAGTATCACGCACAAATAAATACATTGATGAAACACAACCATGGGTTCTTGCTAAAGATGAGGAAGATAAGCCAAAATTAGGGGCTGTTATGCGAAATTTGGCAGAGAGCTTGCAACATATTGCAGTCATGTTACAACCATTTATGACATCTTCGCCGACACGTATTATCCAACAATTGGGTCTAGATGACAAATTCTTAGCATGGGAAACAATTGAAACATTCGGTAATACTATTCCAGCAAACATTAAAGTGGTAGAAAAAGGAACGCCGATTTTCCCTCGTTTAGATAGCGAAATTGAAATTACTTATATTCGAGAGGAAATGCGTGGCTCAGTAAAAACTTCTCAGGAGGAAGAACCAAGCGTAGAATCAAAAGCTGTTGAGGTTCCAGAAATTCCGGAAATTTCAATTGATGATTTTATGAAAGTTGACTTACGTGTGGCAACGGTTACAGCATGTGAGCAAGTCCCTAAAGCAGATAAATTATTAAAGCTTCAGGTTGACCTTGGTTATGAGCAACGCCAAGTAGTTTCGGGTATTGCAAAGTACTATTCTGCTGAAGAATTAGTGGGGCAAAAAGTAATCGTAGTTGCAAACCTAAAACCTGTTAAGTTACGTGGTGAATTATCACAAGGAATGATATTAGCTGGCGAAAAAGATGGAATTTTAAAGCTTGCATCCGTTGATCCAAAACTTGAAAATGGTGCAAAGGTAAAATAAAAAACGAAGAATGGCCTGCTGAGTAGAAAATATTCAGCAGGCCATTGTAAATTTGGACTAAAAATGGTTGTTTAATTATTTTAGGATAATTTATGCAATGCGTAAATTGACGAATTTTAGGTATATGGTAATAGTTATGACGAATATATATATGTGTATTGTCATAATACTAAATTGTTTGTAACAAAATTGTAATACTGATGAAAAATATGAAATAATATTTTTTAATAAAATCAATGTTAGGAGAATGGCAATGTTTATCGATACACATGTACATTTGAATGCAGAGCAGTATCAAGAAGACTTACAAGAAGTCATTGATCGAGCTCTTGAAGCAAAAGTTGAAACTATGGTAGTTGTAGGATTTGATCGTAAAACGATTGAAAAAACAATGGAATTAGTAGAGCAATATGATTTTATTTATGGTGTTATTGGTTGGCATCCAGTAGATGCCATTGATTGTACTGAAGAGGATTTAAAATGGATCGAAGAATTGGCAGCACATCCTAAAATCGTCGGAATTGGCGAAACAGGATTAGACTATTATTGGGATAAATCACCAAAAGATATTCAACAAGCCCTTTTTCGCAAGCAAATTCATTTAGCGCAAAAAGTAAATTTACCAATTATTATTCATAACAGAGAGGCGACAGCAGATGTAGTCAACATTTTGCGCGAAGAAAACGCAGCTACTGTTGGAGGCGTAATGCATTGTTATAGCGGAAGTGTAGAAACTGCCCGTCAATGCATTGGAATGAATTTTATGATTAGTCTTGGTGGACCAGTGACTTTTAAAAATGCCCGTATGCCGAAGGAAGTCGCTATGGAAATACCTTTAGAGCACTTAATGATTGAAACAGATGCGCCATATTTAGCGCCACATCCATATCGCGGTAAACGTAACGAACCAGCATTGGTGCCGTTAGTTGCAGAGGAAATTGCACGTTTAAGAGAAATATCAATTGAGGAAGTTGCACAAGTAACGACTGCCAATGCAAAAAAATTTTTTAGGATTGACGATTAACTAGCTAAAGTGCCTCCAATACTGTGTTTGCGGTTGGCTAAAATAGCATGGTCAAATTTTTTTGAAATACAATCGGGTTGACAGTGCTAATTCTAGTCCGTATAATCCAACTTTGTATTAAGGAGGCGTTTTTTCATGTCAAATAATTCCATGAAAAACTTGTTCTTAGGATCATTGAGGAGTAAGCAAACAGTGATAAGAATTGTTTCACTTGTCCTGTTTGTATCAGTAATTTCATTCGTACTTTTCCAAGGTACTAAAAAAACCGTAACGCTTAGCGCTAACGGGGAAGCAATTGAAGTAGCAACACATGCCAAAACTGTAGAAGAACTATTACAAAATCAAAATATAGACGTAGCAGCGCATGATAAAATATCACCCTCTCTGAATGCCAAAATTGTTAATGGATTAGCAATTACTTGGGAACAGGCAAAAGAAGTAACAATTTCAGTTGATGGAAATCAGTCAAAAGTTTGGACAACTGAAAAACTAGTGAAGAACATTTTGAAGGAAGCAAATATCGAAGTATCAGAGCATGATACATTAAAGCAGAGCTTGGATACAGAAGTAGGAGCAGATAACAAAATCGATATTCAAAAAGCGTTTCAGTTAACGCTTGTCGATGGTTTAGAAAATAGACAAGTTTGGTCCACTTCGACTACGGTCGCTAACTTTTTAAAACAACAGGGAATTCAGCTAAATGAATTCGATCGTGTCGAGAATAACCTGGAGGACGTTATCACTCCAGAGAGTAAAATCGCAGTAGTTCGCGTAGAAAAGGTTATCGATGTAGTGGAAGACTCATTAGATTTCGCAATTGAAAAGAAGCAGGATGCTTCTTTGCTAAAAGGAAAACAAAAAGTAGTAACTACGGGCGAGAAGGGTAAAATTTCTCGAACGTATGAAGTCGTTAAAGAAAACGGCAAAATTGTCGCGAAAAATTTACAATCTGAAAAAGTCATAAATGAGCCAAAGAAACAAGTAGTTGCCGTTGGTACTAAACAATTAGTAGCAAGCACTACAACTGTGTCTCGTGGTTCAGCGGAGCCATCTAGTGGGAAAGAGTTTTATGTAACTGCAACCGCTTATACACCTTACTGTAAGGGTTGTTCAGGAACATCAGCTACTGGCATTAACTTACGTTCAGATTCTGGCTTAAAGGTAATTGCAGTAGATCCATCTGTTATTAAACTAGGCTCAAAAGTTTGGGTTGAAGGCTATGGAACAGCGATTGCTGGGGATACTGGTGGGTCAATTAAGGGTAATAAGATCGACATACTAGTACAATCAGATGCACAAGCTCGTAATTGGGGACGCAAGAAAGTGCGCATTAAAGTATTAAATTAAAAAAATTGTAAAAAATATCAAAATGTTTTCACTAAGCATTGGCTTTCCTGTATTGACTGGCAGGAAAGCTTTTTTCATGTATACGACGCAATAGCTTTGTATTTCTGTACAATCATACAGGGCAGTTGTAAAATGGTCTGAAGATAAGGTAGAAAAGAGGAGCCTTTTTGCAAATACAAGAAGTGATTGTCGTTGAAGGAAAAGATGATACAACCGCCATTAAGCGAGCTGTTCAGGCAGATACGATTGAAACGAATGGATCTGCCATTTCAGAAGAGACGCTTAAACGTATTCAGCATGCACAGGATAAACGAGGTGTCATAGTGTTCACAGACCCTGATTACCCAGGACGCAGAATTCGAGCAATTATTGAACAACACGTACAAGGTGTTAAACATGCCTTTTTACCGAAATCCAAAACAATTGCGAAGAATGGTAAAGGTTTAGGTATTGAGCATGCGGCAGATGAGGATATTCGTGAGGCGTTAAGTCTTGTTTATACGCCAAATAGCACTGAGCCCATTGCTGATGATATTACACTAGAAGATTTAATGACTGCTCGCTTAATTGGTCATCCATCGGCGAAAAGCCGCCGAGATCGTCTAGGAGAAATTTTAAATATAGGTGCAACAAATGGTAAACAACTTCATAAAAGATTGAAAATGTTTCAAATAACAGAACTGCAATTTGGTGCAGCTGTCGCACAGGTAGATCAGGAGGAAAATAATGCATAAGGATATTGCAACACCGATTCGAACACAGGAAATTTTGAAGAAATATGGATTTTCGTTTAAAAAAAGTTTAGGACAAAATTTTTTAATCGATCCAAATATTTTAAGAAACATCGTTAGTCATGCAAATTTAACGGAAAATAGTGGCGCAATTGAAGTAGGACCAGGCATTGGTGCATTAACAGAGCATCTAGCACGCAGCGCAAAAAAGGTCGTATCGTTTGAAATAGATCAGCGCTTATTACCAGTACTAGCAGATACGTTAAGTCCATATAATAACGTGTCTATCGTTCATTCTGATATTTTAAAGGCTGATGTGGCGAAGGTCATTGAGGAAGAAATGCCAGGCATTGAAGATATTATGGTTGTAGCTAATTTGCCTTATTATGTTACAACGCCTATTTTAATGAAATTGCTAAATGATCGTTTACCAATACGTGGATTTGTTGTGATGATGCAGAAGGAAGTCGCTGATCGCATTACAGCAAAACCTGGAACAAAAGAATATGGTTCACTATCTATTGCAATTCAGTATTATGTAAAGGCTGAAATTGCTATGACTGTGCCGAAAACTGTATTTATGCCACAACCAAATGTAGATTCAGCAGTTATTCGCCTTATTAAGCATAATGAGCCACCGGTAAATGTTATTGACGAGGATTTCCTTTTCGTAGTAACACGTGCTTCATTTGTACAGCGCCGTAAAACAATTTTAAATAATTTACAATCGGGTCTACCAAATGGTAAAGCAAATAAAGAAAAAATAATTGAAGCTTTAGAATCTGTGAATATTGACCCAACTCGTCGTGGTGAGACGTTGTCAATTCAAGAGTTTGGAAAGTTAGCGGATGCCTTATACCCAACCTTTGCAAAGTGAAAAAATATGTTACATTTTCAGTCGAAATGAAAAAAAAACGTATTTTTTTGAAAAAAATAAGTTGACAACATTTATAGAGGGCTGATAAAATATTATATTTTGTTGACATTTTTGGGCGTATCCCTTATACTAGGTAATAGTGAGGTGTAAGCGAAAATGCCAAAAACTTTAGCGGACATTAAAAAGTCGTTGGATTGTCATTTGGGTAAACGTTTGCAGTTAAAAGCAAACGGAGGTCGCAAGAAAACGGTCGAGTGTGCAGGGATATTGCGTGAAACATATCGCGCAATTTTTGTAGTTGAACTTGATCAAGAAGACAATACGTGCAAACGCGTATCGTATAGCTACACAGATATTTTAACTGAGGCAGTAGAGATTACATTTTTAGACGAAGCACAGGCTGCTGTCGCGAAATAGTTTCTAGTACTTATTTCTATATTTTGAAGCACTCATGTATGTTAAAAACTACATGAGTGTTTTTCGTTTTATCGGACATACTAATTTCGTCAGTTGTTTAAGGAGGAGTTTGCATGCCTAGAAAGGGAATCATGTCACCTCGTTTAAAAGAAGAGATCGCCAAAGAACTTGGATTTTATGATGTTGTGCAAAAAGAAGGTTGGGGCGGAATCAAAGCTCGAGATGCTGGTAACATGGTGAAACGTGCCATTGAGATGGCAGAAAGAGCAAGCAGTGAGCAAGAGCGTAAGTAGTGTACTTCGCATTAAATAACTTGCTTACATTTTTACTTCATTCAGCTAGGAATTGAGCCGATGCTGAACACAACAAAACAACTGACGAGAGAGAACCGTTTTTAAAACGGTTCTTTTTTCAGTTTGCTTTCTCATTATGGTAAAATAAAATGAATTATCTTGCGCGAAAAACGAACGGCTGTTTATGCGTGTAGTTATGAGGGAGGAAGTAAGATGCTTTATGTAAAGGCGCCTGCAAAAATTAATTTAACATTAGATGTTCTTTATAAACGACCAGATAATTATCACGAAGTGGAGATGGTCATGACGACTGTCGATTTGGCAGATCGCATTAGCTTAGAATCTCGAGAAGATGGAGTAATTGAAATTATTTCAACGGATAATTTCGTACCAAATGATCACCGCAATTTTGCTTATCAAGCAGCGCGTCTTATAAAAGATACATACGGCATTAGACAAGGTGTATCCATTACAATTGAAAAAGAAATACCGATTGCAGCAGGTCTTGCAGGAGGCAGTAGCGATGCAGCGGCAACGCTAAAAGGTTTAAATGAGCTTTGGAATTTAAAACTATCAATAGACGAGCTAGCGGAGCTTGGTGCTAAAATCGGTTCAGACGTTTCTTTTTGTGTATACGGAGGTACTGCACTAGCAACTGGGCGAGGGGAGAAAATTCAGGAATTACCTGCACCGCCAAGTTGTTGGGTCGTGTTAGCTAAGCCTAAAATTGGGGTGTCAACAGCAGAAGTATATGGTGGCTTAAAGGTTGAAGGGCTTGAGCATCCTAATACAAAGCAAATGATCCAAGCAATTGAAACAGAAAGTTATGAGCTACTATGTGCATCTTTAGGAAATGTTTTGGAAACTGTAACATTTAAGCTACATCCTGAAGTTATTATGTTAAAAGAACAGATGAAACGTTTTGGCGCAGATGCGACGTTAATGAGCGGAAGCGGTCCAACGGTCTTTGGTCTCGTGGATACTGAGGCGAGAGTGAGCAGAATTTACAATGGCTTACGAGGTTTTTGTGAAGAAGTATATGCTGTGCGCATATTAGGGGAGCGTAATACGCTTGCTTAAAAACGCATAATTGTGTTAATTTTACCTATAAATATTCGTGTTTAGGAGAGGGTCGCATGAAATGGAAGCGTAGTGAACGACTAGTTGATATGACGTACTATTTACTAGAACATCCACATCAGCTGATCCCGCTAACTTATTTTTCAGAATTATATCAATCCGCAAAGTCTTCGATCAGTGAAGATTTAACGATTGTTAAAGAAACTTTCGAAGAAAAAGGAATCGGGTTATTGATAACAGTGCCAGGAGCAGCAGGTGGTGTGAAGTATATTCCTAAAATGTCCGAAGAGGAAGTTCGTTTAGTCATCCAGGATTTAAAAGCTGAGCTTGAACATTCAGATCGTTTGTTACCTGGTGGCTATTTATTTATGACGGATTTATTGGGCAATCCAGATTTAATTAATCGAGTTGGGAAGGTTTTTGCATCTGCATTTGCTGACCAGCAAATCGATGTTATTATGACAGTAGCAACAAAGGGGATATCTATTGCCCATGCCATTGCAAGGCATTTAAATGTTCCAGTTGTTGTCGTTCGTAGAGATAGCAAAGTAACAGAAGGCTCTACAGTTAGTATAAACTATGTATCTGGTTCTTCTCGAAGAATTCAGACAATGGTATTATCTAAAAGAAGCATGAAGAGTGGACAGCGTGTACTTATTACCGATGACTTTATGAAAGTCGGTGGTACGATGAATGGCATGAAGAATCTATTAGAAGAGTTTGACTGTCAATTAGCAGGCATCGCTGTGCTAGTTGAGGCAGAGCATGCAGACGAAACTTTAGTAGATGATTACTATTCACTTGTAAAGCTTCATGAGGTCAATGAAAAAGATCGTACGATTGCATTAAGTGAAGGCAATTATTTTACAAAAAGGGAGAAATGACAAATGAATGTAGTATCTACAACGAATGCACCAGCAGCAATTGGACCGTATGCACAAGGAATGATCGTTAATGGGATGTTTTATAGTTCAGGTCAAATTCCATTAACGGCAGCAGGCGAATTAGTAGAGGGTGATATTGTCGCTCAAACACACCAAGTATTTGCTAATTTAAAGGCAGTACTAGAAGCTGCAGGCTCATCACTAGACAATGTAGTAAAAACAACAGTCTTTATGAAGGATATGAATGACTTTGTAGCTATGAATGAAGTATATGCAAGTCATTTTGGAGAGCATAAACCAGCTCGTTCAGCAGTGGAAGTAGCACGCTTACCAAAAGATGTGAAAGTAGAAATAGAAGTTATCGCAATCGTAAAATAAAAATTAGTAGCCCTTTAAAAGAACTTAAAGCTCTTTTAAAGGGCTTTTATTCTTTTATTATAGATTTATACTGCTATTGATTTACGGTGCATGTGGCGGCTTCTGCCTAGCACTCTGTAAGCCGCAACTCGTTAACGCGCGGTTTGTTGCGCATTACGTTGTGTGCTGTACTAAGTAGAAGTCGCGTCGCGGCCTTTCACGCCAATCAACTGAACACGTTGGTAGCGTAATTCTAATTTAGGAGCATCAAAGAATAAAAAAAGAAAAAAGCCATCGAGTTGAACTTCTTGATGGCTTTTAAGAATACGCTAAAAGGTCATTTATAGTGCTTTTATTAACTAGCTTTAGCATATGCGTTCTAATTCTAAAAGAGGCGAATAAAAACTAAATATGCACTGATTTCAGTGTGGACTCAAACCTTTGCTGAAACAAGTTAAAGGATTCATTGAATGTCACAAATTTTTAGATGGACGTATCTAGTAGGCAAAAAGGTAGTCATTACGCCGTGTATTTAATTAGTTTTTAAAAATTTGACAAACAATTGTCAAATTTACCGTAAACTAGAGAAAATATTGTAACGAATTAAAAATGAAGTATTCAAATTTTTTAGAAAATTTGGTAGACTATGAAAAGGGAAATATTCGGTAATATGAATATAATATTTTCATTTAGGCATCTAAGATGAGAGGTGGTGAGAAAATGGAAGTTACTGATGTAAGATTACGTCATGTACAAACGGATGGTCGCATGCGTGCGATTGCTTCCATTACACTCGACAATGAGTTTGTGGTACATGATATCCGCGTTATTGATGGGAATACAGGCTTATTCGTCGCTATGCCGAGTAAACGAACACCAGATGGCGAATTTAGAGATATTGCGCATCCTATCAACTCAACGACACGTAACAAAATTCAAGAGATTATTTTAAACGCTTATCATAACTCTAGCAATGTGCCAGAGTCGGAACAAGCAGCAGAATTAGAAGGAATTGGCGTATAGTTTTATGAAAATAAATGCTCGTTTAAAGGTTATTTACAAATAAGTATCCTTTTGGCGGAAGAAAATAAAAGGAACTCTTCAATCATTGAGGAGTTCTTTTTATTTTTCAAAAAAGAGAAAAACAGCAAATTGTAGTGTATAGCTCATTACATTCGAGCATAAGGTGTGTTTGATTTAGGAATTCACCGTTTAGTCAATTCTACATGCCTTGAAAATAGATGAATTTTGCTATATAGTCATAAGAGAAAATGAGCGTATTGGAGGACTTACTGATGAGCAATATTTTTGCTGTCATTTTGGCTGCAGGTCAAGGTACACGTATGAAGTCCAAATTATATAAAGTGCTCCATCCAGTATGTGGGAAACCCATGGTACAGCATGTAGTGGATCACATTCAAACGTTAGATGTGAACCGCATCGTAACGGTTGTAGGACATGGTGCAGAAAAAGTAAAACAACAACTTGGAGATAAGAGCGAGTATGTTTTACAAGCTGAACAATTAGGTACAGCACATGCAGTACAACAAGCAGAGTCAATTTTAGGTAGCGAACAAGGAACAACATTAGTTGTTTGCGGTGATACGCCACTTATTCGCCCTGAAACGATGAAAGCTTTATTTGAGCATCATCAAGCAAAAAATGCAAAAGCAACAATTTTAACAGCTGTTGCAGAAAATCCAACTGGCTATGGTCGTATTTTACGTGGCGATGGTGGACAGGTGGAGCAAATTGTTGAACAAAAAGATGCAAGTGAAGAGCAGCAACGAGTAAAAGAAATTAATACTGGGACATATTGCTTCGATAATAAAGCATTATTTGAAACGTTAAAACTTGTGAAAAATGATAATGCACAGGGTGAGTTTTATTTACCTGATGTAATTGAAATTTTACAAAAACAAGGCGATATCGTTGAAGCTTATGTAACGGATGATTTTGAAGAAACACTCGGTGTGAATGACCGTGTGGCATTGTCACAAGCGGAAGAGTTAATGCGTGCGCGTATTAATGAGCGTCATATGCGTAATGGCGTGACAATCATTAACCCAAATGCTACGTACATTAGCTCAGATGCAGTAATTGGTCGTGATACAGTGATTCAACCAGGCTCTATGATTGAAGGAGCAACTGTAATTGGAGAAGATTGTTTAATCGGTCCAAATACACAAATTATCGATAGCCGTATTGGTGACCGTACTTCTGTGCATTCATCTGTTGTACGAGAAAGCACTGTAGCGGAAGATACAGCAATTGGACCGTTTGCACATATTCGTCCACTTTCTGATATCGGTAGCCATGTTAAAATCGGTAACTTTGTAGAAGTGAAGAAAAGTAAATTAGGTAACGACACAAAGGTATCTCATTTAAGCTATATTGGAGATGCTGAAATAGGTAATAACGTCAATGTTGGCTGTGGTTCTATTACAGTAAACTATGATGGGAAGAACAAGTTCCAAACAATTATTGAAGATGATGTATTTGTAGGATGTAATACTAACTTAGTAGCGCCAGTGAAAGTTGGAAAAGGTTCATTTATTGCAGCAGGATCTACAATTACAAAAGAAGTTCCTGAGGATGCACTAGCAATTGCGCGTGCAAGACAAGAAAACAAACCGAATTATGTAAGCAAATTAAATTCAAAATAATTATCAAATAAACAGGAGGCCATCATGCCGTATCAATATGCAAACTCACAATTAAAAATATTTTCACTCAATTCTAATAACCCACTAGCCCAAGAAATTGCGCAAGAAATGGGAGTTGAATTAGGGAAATCTTCAGTTAAGCACTTTAGCGATGGAGAGATTCAAATTAGTATTGAAGAAAGTATTCGTGGTTGTGATGTGTTTATCGTGCAGTCTACTTCTGCACCTGTAAACGAACATTTAATGGAGCTTTTAATTATGGTAGATGCTGTGAAACGCGCATCTGCTCGTACAGTTAACGTTGTAATGCCTTATTATGGTTATGCTCGTCAAGACCGTAAAGCAAAAGCGCGTGAGCCAATTACAGCTAAATTAGTGGCAAACTTACTTGAAACGGCTGGTGCAACACGTGTTATCGTTTTAGACTTACACGCACCACAAATCCAAGGTTTCTTCGATATTTTAATTGACCACTTAATGGCGGTACCTTTACTTTCTGATTACTTCAAATCTAAAGGTATTCCTTCTGAGGAAATCGTAATTGTTTCACCTGACCACGGTGGAGTAACGCGTGCGCGTAAAATGGCAGAACGTTTAAAAGCACCGATTGCAATTATTGACAAACGCCGTCCAAAACCAAATGTTGCGGAAGTGATGAATATCGTTGGTAATGTTGATGGTAAAGTGGCAATCTTGATTGATGATATTATCGATACTGCAGGTACAATTACAATTGGCGCTGACGCTTTACGTGCTGCCGGTGCAAAAGAAGTATATGCTTGCTGCTCACACCCAGTACTATCAGGTCCAGCAATCGAGCGTATTGAAAACTCTGCGATTAAAGAATTAGTAGTAACAAATACAATTCAACTTTCTGAAGAGAAAAAATCACCAAAAATTACAGAGCTTTCAGTAGCTAAATTAATGGCAGATGCAATTTCTCGTGTATACGAAAACAAATCAGTAAGTACTTTATTCGATTAATTTTAATTAGAATAAATTTATATTTGATATAGCATAATGTGTGACAAAAAAAGGACAAATCTACATTTATGAGTAGATTTGTCCTTTTTGTATAGCTATTAAGTTTGAATATTCAAATTAGAGGGTATAATAGTATTTGTTACTGTGTAATATTTACGCTCTTTCGAAAAGAGAGATAAATATTATAAAAGCCTTTAGCGGCTGTCATAAACTAATAACAGAAGAAATAGCGTTTTTTATATTGAATTCTGTAATTGGTATGTGGCATCAGTGTTAAGGCATAAATAATTTTCTTGGAAGGGGAAGGTATAGTATGAGTACAGTCTTAAGTGTAAATAAGCGCGAAGCTGGGCATCGTTCGACATTAACCCAACTTAGAAAAGGGGGAGCCATTCCTGCAGTTATTTATGGCTACAAACTAGATTCAACCCCAATTTCTATTTCAGCGAAAGAATTTAGACAGTTTGTTCAAAAGAACGGGCGTAATGGTGTCATTCCGGTGGAGTTAGATGGTGAAAGGGTAAATGTCGTTGTATCAGAAGTACAAAGATGTACACTGAAAGATGAAGTGAATCATGTAGATTTTTTAGCAATTAATATGTCTGAAGAATTAGAAGTAGACGTAGCGGTAACACTTGTTGGAGAATCAGCTGGTGTAGGCGAAGGTGGCATTTTAATGCAGCCGAATTTGGAAGTTAAAATAAAAGTTAAACCTACTGATATTCCAGAAACATTAGAAATTGATATTACGAAACTAGCAATTGGAGAAACAATTATGGTAGCGGATATTCGCGATCATGTAGATTTTGAAATTGTGAACGAAGATGATCATATTTTAGTAACAATTATGGCGCCAACAGTTTCTGCAGACGATACTGAAGTTGAAGAAAGCGTTGAGTCATAAGATTAAATGTATGTTTGAAGGGAAGGCTATCGAGGAAGTCGTAAAAGACGGACTTGATAGCTTTTTTTGTTGTCGTAAAAATGAACAGTTTTTACGACGGACCGATAAATTTTTATCATACATATATTTGTTCATAACGGGGATGAACGAAATGTTTTCTTATAGCTCAGTATGGTAAAATAATGACTATTAGATTGAAAGAAGTGAGGTACTTATGAAAATTATCGTTGGTTTAGGAAATCCAGGTAAACCTTATGAGCATACAAGACATAATATTGGGTTTGATGTAATTGATGCATTAGCTAAAAAGTGGGATGCACCGTTAGCAACTTCAAAATTCAATGGCATGTATGCAACAGTACATCGTCCTGAAGGCAAGGTTCTACTTGTTAAGCCTTTAACATATATGAACTTATCAGGTGAATGCGTTAGACCTCTCATGGACTATTTTGATATTGATGTAAAAGATTTAATTGTAATCTATGATGATTTAGATTTAGAAACAGGAAAATTGCGTTTGCGTCAAAAAGGTAGTGCGGGTGGACATAACGGCATTAAATCTTTGATTCAACATTTAGGAACACAGGAATTTAATCGAATTCGTATTGGTGTGAGTCGTCCACCGGCTGGCATGAAGGTAGCGGATTATGTGCTATCAAAGTTTTCTAAAGAAGACAATATTGTTATGGCAGATGCTATTGATAATAGTGTTAATGCAATAGAAGCGTCTCTTTCAAAACCATTTCTTGATGTGATGAGCCAATTTAACGGTGCATAATCTCTTTCCAAAATGTCTATACTTTAAGTAGTAAGTTGCTTAAAGGAGGATGATTTGGAGATGGCAATTCGCTACCGTTGTAGGCATTGTGAAGTAGAAATAGGAACACTACCATTTGATGCAGATGATACAATTCGAAAGTTGCATATTTTCGAATTAGGTGAGGCAGATGATTATGTTGAAAAGGATCAACATGGGCAAACGACTGTACACTGCATTTGTGAGCAATGTGAGGATTCGCTTAGACAATATCCAGATTATCACGCACTCAATAAATGGATTCAATAATGGAAGGATGCTTTGGCGCACATTGCGTGCGTTCAAAGCTTTTTCCGTTTTTATTTTTTGAAGTAGAAATATACGCTGCTTTCAATAGTAATGCAAGGATAATAAACATGATGTATAGTAGCGCATTATGTTTTCTATACCGAGAGTTTAATGACTAGGACAATTACACAAAGGTGAACTTGATAATTAGACAAATGAAATGTGTAATATTGTACTAGATTGATAGTATGAGGCACATTGAATAATTAGAATTTTCGCGCTGAAAGGAGCTTTTGACTGTGGAAGTTTTACGACAGATTGTGTCGCAGGACAAACATATCACATCATTTTTACAGGAGATTCAGAGCGGCAATACAGCATCTCAGCTCATTACAGGTTTAACAGGAAGCGCACGGCCAATTATGGTCGATGCGTTATTTGACCATGTACAAAAACCAATTTATATTGTGTCGCCCAATCTATTGCAGGCACAAAAAATGGCGGATGAGCTTGTAGGGTTATTAGGAGAGGAATATGTCCACTATTACCCAGCAGATGAGTTTATTGCTGCAGACTTATCAGTAGCCTCTCCGGAGCTTCGAGCAGAGCGTATCGCAACGCTTGATTGTTTAGCGAGAGGTGAAAAAGCCGTTTACATTATACCTATTGCTGGCTTGCGGAAAATGATGCCCCCGAAAGAACATTGGATACATTATTTTTTACAGACTGCCGTAGGCGAGGAAGTACAAATAGAGGAATGGCTCCAAACGCTTGTAGCGATGGGATATGTCCGTAACTCAATGGTAACGACGCCTGGTGAATTTGCGTTGCGTGGAGGCATTTTAGATATATATCCTCCGTATTTAGAGGCACCTATTCGAATCGAGTTATTTGATACGGAAGTAGACTCGATTCGTACGTTTTCTGCAGATGATCAGCGTTCAATAGATAAATTACAAAAAGTTCGTATTTTACCTGCGTCAGAAGTAATTTTGACAAAGGAAGAACGAATAGCTTTAGCAGGTCGTTTAGAAATTGCATTAGCGACAAGCTTGAAAAAAGTAAAGAAACAGGAGACGAAAGAGCTTCTGTATCAACATATTCAATACGATATTGAACTGTTGCAACAAGGAAACCTCCCAGATTTCGTTAATAAATATGGCTCGTTGTTATATGATAAAACGGCATATTTAGGTGATTATTTTGCACAGGATGGCATCGTATTATTTGATGAGCTTGGCCGCATTCAGGAAGTAATGGATGCATGGGAGCGTGAAGAAGAAGAGTGGTTTTTATCACTGATTGAAGAGGGGAAAATGGTACACGATGTGAAGCCAGCCTTTTCTTTAAAGGAGATAATGGCTATGCTGTCACAGCAGAAGCTATATTTCTCATTATTTTCACGTACGTTTGCTGGTATTACCTTTAATAAGACAACTAATTTTTCATGTAAGCCGATGCAGCAATTCCACGGGCAAATGGCGTTATTACAAAATGAAGTTGAACGCTGGCAGCTCGGTAAATTTACAGTGCTTATCGTAGCTAGGGATAAAAACCGCGTGAAACGTGTACAGCAAATGCTTGAGGAATACGATATTCATGCAACGATTGGGGAGCCGACTGAGTCTGGTCTCTATATTGTAGAAGGCGGATTATCAAGCGGATTTGAATTGCCTTTGCAGCGTTTGGCAGTCGTAACAGAGGATGAATTATTTAAACAGCAAGCAAAGAAAAAATCACGCCCTCAAAAAATGACAAATGCAGAGCGTATTAAAAGCTATACAGAAATTAAGCCGGGCGACTATGTCGTGCACGTGCACCATGGGATTGGGAAATATATCGGTGTAGAAACACTAGTAGTCAATGGGACACATAAAGATTATTTGCACATACGATATCGCGCAGATGATAAATTATATGTGCCTGTGGAGCAAATCGATTTAATTCAAAAATATGTGGCATCTGAAGATCGCGAACCGAAGCTACATAAATTAGGTGGAGCGGAGTGGAAAAAAGCTAAAGCAAAGGTTTCCTCTGCCGTTCAAGATATTGCAGATGATTTAATTAAACTCTATGCTAAGCGTGAAGCGGAAAAAGGGCATGCTTTTGCGCCTGATAATGATGATCAACGTAATTTTGAGACATCATTCCCTTATGAAGAAACAGAAGATCAGCTACGTTCGATTATTGAAGTAAAACGTGATATGGAACGAGAACGCCCAATGGATCGCCTAGTATGTGGCGACGTAGGATATGGCAAAACAGAAGTTGCCATTCGTGCGGCATTTAAAGCCATTCAAGATGGTAAGCAAGTTGCCTTCCTCGTACCTACGACGATTTTAGCGCAGCAGCACTACGAGACAATCCGCGAGAGATTCCAGGACTTTGCAATTAATGTTGGTCTACTATCTCGCTTCCGCACGAAAAAAGAGCAAGTAGCGACATTAAAAGGTTTAAAAGACGGGCAAGTTGATATTGTAATAGGAACTCATCGAATTTTATCTAAAGATTTAACGTTCCAAGATCTTGGTCTACTCATTGTAGATGAGGAACAGCGCTTTGGTGTTACACATAAGGAAAAAATTAAACAGCTGAAAACAAATGTTGACGTGTTAACTTTAACAGCAACACCTATTCCAAGAACGCTGCATATGTCGATGGTTGGTGTACGTGATTTATCGGTTATTGAAACGCCTCCTGCAAACCGTTTCCCTGTGCAAACTTATGTTATGGAGCATAGCGGTGCACTAGTACGAGAAGCAATTGAGCGTGAAATGGCACGTGGTGGCCAAGTATTTTACTTATACAATCGAGTGGAGGATATGGCACGGAAGGTTGATGAGATTCAAACGCTTGTCCCTGAAGCGCGTATCGGACATGCACACGGTAAAATGACTGAATCACAATTAGAATCTGTCATTTTAGCATTTATTGAAGGGGATTATGATGTTCTTGTTACGACGACAATTATCGAGACTGGAGTAGATATTCCTAATGTCAACACGCTTATTGTCCATGACGCAGATCGAATGGGTTTAGCCCAACTGTATCAATTACGAGGTCGTGTAGGGCGATCAAATCGAGTAGCGTATGCCTACTTTATGTATCAGCGTGATAAAGTACTCACAGATGTAGCGGAGCAACGACTACAAGCTATTAAAGAGTTTACGGAGCTCGGATCTGGTTTTAAAATTGCGATGCGTGATTTATCGATTCGTGGAGCTGGTAATTTATTAGGTGCACAGCAACATGGCTTTATTGATTCTGTTGGCTTTGACTTGTACTCGCAAATGCTAGAAGAGGCCATTGCAGAACGACAAACTGGCGTGAAAAAAGAGGATAAGCCAGAGATAGAAATTTTACTGAACATCGATGCTTATATTCCTGATACGTATATTCCAGATGGCTATCAAAAAATTCAAATGTATAAACGCATTAAAGCGATGGACCAAGTGGATGAATACGAAGAAATTATTGAAGAATTGCAAGACCGTTTCGGTGATTTACCAATTGAAACAGAACGTTTACTGCGAATTGCACGTATGAAAATTTGGGGCTTAGAAATGGGCGTTTCCTCTATTAAAGAAAAGCAAAAGGTTATCTCTATTTTGATATCTGAAGAGGGTTCTGCAAAAGTAGATGGTAGTAAAATTGTAACTGAAACGATGAAATTTGAGCGAGCTGTTGGCTTCGGTATGGATAGTATGCAGTTGATATTGACAATTGATGAGCGTAAATGCAATAAATACCATCATTTTGATATATTAGAAGAAATAATGCAGATTATTGCAAAATCGAAAAAAAATATGTGAAAAAAGGCTGAACTTGTTGACAAATTGGCAAGTTCAGCCTTATTGTATGAAAAGACAAATTTTTATTAAAAAAAATAATGTTGGATTCAAAATCCTTTTCGTTCATTTTTTGCATAGATTGTCTTGAGAAAAACCATACTATTGTTGTAGAAAAATTTTAATGAATACGAAAGCGAGGCAGTTTAGCATGAAAGCAACAGGAATTGTTCGTCGTATAGATGATTTAGGACGTGTGGTAATACCGAAAGAAATTCGTAGAACGCTACGTATTCGCGAAGGTGACCCGTTAGAAATTTATACGGACCGTGAAGGTGAAATCATTTTGAAAAAGTATTCTCCAATTAATGATTTAGGAGAATTCGCACGTGAGTATGTAGAAACATTGTATGAAACGCTAGGTACTCCAGCGTTTGTAACAGACCGAGACGAAGTAATCGCTGTTGCAGGGATTGGCAAGAAAGAATATATTAATCGCCGTATTACATCTTTTGCAGAAGGATTTATGGACGAACGCTCAACAAAAATTGAGAAAATGGAAACAACTATTGAAATTGTTCCTGGACAATATGAACAAGTTAAATCATATTGTGCAACACCAATCATGGTGAATGGTGATCCAATTGGTTGTATCATTGTTTTATCTAAAGTACATTTTGTTGGCGAAGTAGAAGTAAAAGTAGTGGAAACAGCAGCTAATTTCTTAGCAAAACAAATGAATAATTGATGAACATCGAAAGTTATTGTCATGACTCTTTTAGGGTGAACAATAACTTTTTTTGTATACATAATGCTGTACCGATAGCGGAGACAGTGTTAACGTGAGCGTCATACTTTTGAGGTATGCTATACTATTGGCATTGTTAAATGAAGGAAAGAGGACAATTTATGTCGGAACGATTTGGTATGAAAAGTTACATGAAGGGCGCGGCATTACTAACCATTGCAGCCCTCATTGTGAAAGTTTTAAGCGCAATTTATCGTGTACCTTTTCAAAATCTAGTTGGTGACGAAGGATTTTACATTTATCAACAAGTGTATCCTGTAATATCCATCTTTGTAGTATGGACATCAAGCGGTTTTGCGGTAGCTATTTCAAAAATGCTTGCAGATAATGATTGTATTGTAGATGAGGAAGAACGTACACAGAAAAGACGAAGCATTATGCGGATTATTTTTCGTTATTTAACAGTACTTTCCTTTGTGTTTTTTGGTGTTTTATTTGCTGGGGCAGATGTACTTGCGAAAATGATGGGTGATGCCAATCTTGCGCTATTACTACGCACAGGATCTTTTATTGTATTAGTAATGCCTGCACTTGCTATTTTTAAGGGTGGCTTTCAATCGAGAGGGATTATGGAGCCAATTGCTTATGCACAAGTACTGGAGCAAACGGTAAGAGTTTCCGTTATATTAGCTGGTACGTTTATAATTATGACAACGACAAAGTCCCTCTATGGGGCAGGACAAATGGCTATAATTGGGACGGTCGTCGGAGAAGTAGTTGGCTTATTATTAATTGCGTTTCTTTTTAAAAAACGCTTTGGTTCTTTTATTGGCAAACAACAACAACGAATAGCAAGCTTTCCTGTGTTAAAAGAGGTGACATTGCTTAGTTTAAGTGTGAGTATGAGTAGCTTGTTATTGCTTGGCTATCAGCTTGTCGATTCATTTACTATTTTTTCGCTACTCATAGATAGCGGAATGGACGAGACATTAGCTAAGGAAACAAAAGGTATTTATGACCGCGGACAACCATTGGTGCAATTAGGGGTTGTCATTGCAGCATCATTATCGCTTGCTATTGTGCCACTTGTTGCACATATGTCTAACAAGCAAAATGGGCGCAGTGCGATGCCGTTTATACAGCTTACGTATAGGGCCTCCGTATTGTTTGGCTGGGCAGCTTCACTAGGGCTAATACTAGTCATGCCTTATATTAATGCCATGCTATTTAAAACAGATGCACTATCAGAAGTACTTATGTTATATGTTTTACAAATTGTACCGTTGTCAATTATTTTGACATTTACAGCTATTTTGCAAGGTTTTGGGAAATTAAAAATGCCAGCTCTGTTTTTATTTGTAGGTTTTTTATTAAAAGTGTTACTAAATGTCTTCACAATTGCACCGTTTGGTGTTCTAGGCGCTGCTGTTGCTAATAATGTGGGACTTTTGTTCACAGCATTAGCGCTCGTGCTGTACTTAAAGAAAATTACAGGCATTCAATTGGCACCTGCAAGCTTTTATCAAAAGCTTGGCATTGCCTCATTATGTATGTCAGTGGTAGTAATCCTTTGGCTTCAATTTATCCCAGCTTTGTTAAATGGATTTTTATCTGAACGCCTTGTCGCTGTGGTTGCTGGCTTCAGTGCGGTTTGTATTGGCGCAATAGTGATGATTACTTGCATTGCAAAACTACGAGTACTTGCTGAAAAAGAATGGTATTTACTACCTTTTGGTCGTAGAATGGCTGTTTATCAACTATGGTTAAATAGAAAGAAGTAGGTGGAGTTATTGAATACATTAACGATAATTGGCCTTGGCGCTGGTGATTTCAATCAGTTGCAAATGGGCGTTTATAAAAAATTAATAGCGGCAAAGAAGTTGTTTGTCCGGACGGTTGATCACCCTGTATTAGAGGAGTTAGCTAACGAAGGCTTACAATTTGAAAGCTTTGACGCTGTATATGAGAAGCATAGTACATTCCAGCCGGTGTATGAAGAAATTGCGCAAAGATTAATCGAGGCTACTGCAATGGGAGACGTGATGTACGCTGTACCTGGTCATCCGCTTGTTGCAGAGCAAACGGTGCAGCTTCTTATTCGAGCAGCGCAAGAAGAAAAGGTCAATGTAGTAATAGAAGGTGGTCAGAGCTTTTTAGACCCTATTTTTGGTGCTTTAAAAATTGACCCAATTGAGGGCTTTCAATTACTAGATGGCACAAGCTTTTCGATGCATGACATTAATATGCGCCAGCACATTTTAATTGCACAAGTGTATGATACATTCAGCGCGTCGGAAGTGAAGCTGACATTGATGGAGAAATATGATGATGAATATCCAGTAACGGTCGTTACAGCAGCGGGTTCCTCTCAAGAAAAGCTAGTGACCGTTCCGCTATATGAGCTTGACCAAAGTGTTGAGGTAAATAATTTAACAACGGTTTATGTACCTCCTGTGACTTCTCAAGAGGAAGCATTACGTGATTGGGCAACTTTCCGCCAAATTATTGCTACTTTGCGTGGACCAAATGGGTGTCCGTGGGATCAAAAGCAAACACATGAATCGTTAAAGAAATATTTACTAGAGGAAGCACATGAATATTTAGCCGCTGTAGATGCAGAAGATGATTTTGCGATGATTGAAGAGCTTGGGGATGTGTTATTACAAGTATTTCTACATGCGCAAATTGGAGAAGATCAAGGCTACTTCACATTAGAGGATGTTTTAGCTTCAATTAGTGAGAAAATGATTCGTCGTCATCCTCATGTATTTGGAGATGTCACAGTTGAAGATGCTGATGGTGTCATTGTCAATTGGGAAGCAATCAAGGCTGAAGAAAAAGGGATTAGTGACAAGCCGTTATTGGAAGAGGAATATCGTGCGTCATCTGCACTGCAAACAGCGTACAATTATCAAAAAAGGGCAGCTAAAGTTGGTTTTGATTGGCCAAATGTAGATGGCGCATGGGATAAGTTTGCAGAAGAGTGGCAGGAATTCCGTCATGAAGTGGCGAAAGGGTCTAATATGACGCGTCTCGATGAATTTGGAGATGTGTTATTTACGCTCGTTAATTTAGCTCGCTTTTACAAGCTATCACCCGAAGAGGCCATGTTGCATGCAAATGAGAAGTTTGCAAGACGCTTTGGCTATGTTGAAGCGAAAGTAAAAGCTAGTGGTAAGCCATTTTCAGATTATACACTGGAACAATTAGATGCTTTTTGGCATGAAGCAAAGCAACTTGAGAAGGAGTAATAATATGCGATTAGATAAATATTTAAAAGTTTCACGATTAATAAAACGACGTACGTTAGCAAAAGAAGTCGCTGACCAAGGTCGTATCACAATTAATAGTAAAGTAGCGAAGGCTAGTAGTAGTGTGAAGGCTGGCGATGAACTAGCTATTCGTTTTGGCCAAAAAATTGTCACAGCTCGCGTGGAAGAGTTACGTGACACTGTAAAAAAAGAAGATGCAGCAAAGATGTTTACAATATTAAAAGAAGAGCGTCTTGAAAAGGTTGAGCCTGAATTTATTGATGACGAAGACTAATTTTCACTTTGTTTCAGCAGAAGTTCACTATGGGGATAAACGCCAATACGGATTTCTTAGGGTTTAAACGCTGGCTGAACCAAGTTAAAGATTCCTGCAGGTGTTTCAAATTTTAATTGTGCTCGAAAAAATCTGAGCGCAATTATACTGAGTTGTAATTGATTTGCTAGTAACGTTAAAAATTTTTTCTTAATAAAAGTAAGGCAACTTTCATAAAGTTTGTCATGCTTTTAAGGTTGTCCGCATAAAGTGAACAGAAGCTAGGACGACTAAAGGAGGAAAAAAATGACGCTACATCAAGAAAGTAATCGTTACACAATTCCATCTGGAGAACATATTTTAACGATTCGTAATCGTAAAAGAATGGACATGACTTCTGTAAAATCAATTGAACGCTTTGATCAGGAAGAGTTTTTTATTAAGACGTCCCAAGGGCATTTATTGATTCGTGGAGAGGAACTGCATATCGTTCACTTAGATGTTGACAAAGGGTTATTGACGCTTGAAGGAACTGTAAAAACCTTGCAGTATGACGAGGAGGAAAGTGGCTTCTCGAAAGGTTTCCTTCATAAATTGTTTGGATGATTGTTAGTCAGCAATTCGTTCAGCTATTAGTCATGGTTGTGAGCGGTATCGCAGTTGGATTTATTATTGATAGTGTAAGGCTCATTGTTTTTTCAACTCCAAAAAGGTCAAGCCTCCGAAAGTGGATGATGGTTTTAGAATTGTTGACTTGGATTCTGCTCGGAGGGTTAACGTATTATTTATTGTTTTGGTTAAAAGATGGCGCATGGCGGGCTTACGACCCGCTTGCGCAGATTGCTGGTATATTTTTATATCAAACCTTTTTTCAAACCTTTTTACGTTTCATTGCACGTATAATAGTGAATATAACATGGAAACCATTTTGGTTTATCGTACGTTTAATAATCGCTATTATTCGACAAATCCTACACATATTAATGAAAATTGGTGCATTCGTCTTAAGACCTTTTGTCAAAATTTATTCGTATTTGTCCTACACTTTATTAAAAAAATTTCGATATATCAAGTATAATAAAAGACAACAATAACTTCGGAGGTGCGGGCATGACTAAACGTCATTCATCAAAAGATGAACAACAAAACTACACAAAGCTTGATAATGACTATGTCCGTAACACGGATAAAGCTATGAATCGTAAAGTGCAATCGCGTAAACGAAAAATGCGCCGTATTGTTTTTTTTGCGATTGTGCCAGTCGTCATTATCGCCTTCCTCATAAATATTCTAGTCCATCAATCTGAGACGCTAGCTGAAAAAGAAAAGAAAAAACAAGAGGCAACTCAGCATTTGGTAAAGGTAAAAGATGAGCAGGATTCGTTAAATCTTAAGATTAAACAATTAGAAGATGATGAGTATATTGCAAAGCTTTTACGCAAAGAGTACTTCCTATCAGAAGAAGGTGAAATTATTTTCATTATTCCTGATAAGGAAGATAAAAAAGACGACTGAAAAGCTATGTATTGTTGACACACTTTTTTAGTTATATATAATGAAAAGAGAAACTTATTGAAGTAAAAAGTTTGATTAAATTGATTACATGGCTCAAAAGAGTCGCTTAATTTTTAAGGAGGAGCATTTTTTTTATGTCAATTGAAGTAGGCAGCAAGGTACAAGGTAAAGTAACAGGAATCACAAATTTTGGAGCATTCGTTGAGCTGCCAGACGGCAAAACAGGCTTAGTACACATCAGTGAAGTTGCTGACAATTATGTAAAAGATATCAATGAGCATCTAAAAGTTGGAGATGAAGTTGAAGTAAAAGTGATGAATGTTGAAGCGGATGGAAAGATTGGTCTTTCAATCCGTAAAGCAAAGCCTCAAGTTGAGAGACCAGAGCGTCCTCAACGTCCGCGTCGTGACAATCGTTCTAATGATCGTAACGAACGCCATCAGCCGAAGGAAAACTTTGAGCAAAAAATGGCACGTTTCTTAAAAGATAGTGATGAACGTCTAGCAACATTAAAACGTGCTACAGAGTCAAAACGTGGTGGTCGCGGGGCTAGAAGAGGGTAGTTTGCTGACTGTTTTAATCGTAGAAAAAGTGTATTAAATAGAACGGGGATTAGCTTTTGTTTATAACAAAGGCTAATCTTTTTTGTTTGTAAGCACAAATTCGATACAGTAGCTAAAGGGCAGTTAGTATTACTGGAATTAAAAAACGTAATTTCATGTAGTTGAAATTACGTGGTGAAGTACGATTTTGGATAGGGCGTACCTATAAAGTTGAAGTCGGTCCTTTTTTCTTCTTTGGAGCTGACACAGGCTGCTCCGATGTTGTTTCAGGTGTTTTCTCTACAGGATTAGTCACCATTTTTACGAGTAAGTACACACCATATACGCTTATGATGAGACCTGCAAGAAGTAAGAAAATTTGAATGGCAAAGGGTAAGTTGATAAGTATTGATACGAGAATGATCATTGAGCCACTCCCGCATGTTAAAGCAGCTTTAGTTAATGAACCCAAAGACAGTGAACCTCCTAGTAACATGTGCATTTTATAATAAGTATGCCATATTTTGAGAAGGTAAGCATACTAAAATGCTAACGATACTTATTACTATGTCCGAAACAATAAAAAAACGTCTCAGATGTACATCTGAGACGTTTTTACATGTATGACCCCTACGGGATTCGAACCCGTGTTACCGCCGTGAAAGGGCGGTGTCTTAACCGCTTGACCAAGGGGCCAATTATGGTGGCGGCCGAGGGGATCGAACCCCCGACCTTACGGGTATGAACCGTACGCTCTAGCCAGCTGAGCTAGGCCGCCAAAATATTATTGGAGCGGAAGACGAGGTTCGAACTCGCGACCCCCACCTTGGCAAGGTGGTGTTCTACCACTGAACTACTTCCGCATGTCTTTTTAAAGGACAAGTTAAATAATACAATCCATTAAACAAAGTGTCAATATCTTTATAAAAAAAGTTTAATAAAAATCTAATAAAGTTGAAAAAACGTGTATTAGCTTAATGAAAAGACAAAGAAATGAATAATTTGAACGCGAAAATTGACATTAGTACCATAAATACAGTTAATAGTGGAATATTGCGAAAAATAATTACTGCAAACATGTACAGCTACCCATTTTTTTAGTAGTTACTGACATTTATCGTATTTATGCATATGTATTCGTCGAAATGTTTATATTTTTTTTTGCCATCGTCAGACAATCTTTCCACACATAATTTCTTATAATAACGAAAAAGTGTAGAAAGGGGATTATGAAATGACTAGTGTTGAATGGTATGAAACAGCGAATGTAGACGACCAAAAATCGGGGGCGAGAAAAAGGCAATTATTTATAGGTTCCCTATTTTTTTTAACATCCTTCTTTTTAGCTCAATCTGTTGTGTTTGAAGCAGCTGTACCTTTCTCTGTACCTTTTTGGGCGATAATTCGCAGTAAGTATAAAGAGTATGCGAAATTCGTATTATTTGGCGGTTTAATAGGCTGCTATTTCCTAGGTTTTGGACAAGTCCTCATTCTAGCATTACAAATAGGCATGTACGAGTGTATAATGCGTTTCCGATATTGGCGACTCCCTCAAAGCATTGCCGTTTCTCTTGCTGTACTAAGCGTGCAAGTATTGTGGCAGGGCATCATGTACCAAGGTCTTCCGCCGGTGCTTGTGCAATTTTATGTAGGGTGTGAGGTAGCATTAGCACTTATTATGACGTTATTTATGCAAGTGCTTTTCGTCAACTCATATGAGTGGTTTACAAGCAATTGGACATATGAACGGCTTGGCTCAGCACTAGTTGTATTTGCAGCTATGCTAACAGGAATGCAAGCGGTCGTCATTAGCTATTTTTCATTGCCAATTTTTTTATTGCAACTACTAATTTGTTTTGGTGCATTTGTAGGAAGTGTGCCACTAGCGACAGTTATAGGAGCGATACTCGGAACGCTTATCGGGGTGGCCAAGCTATCGTTTACAGGGATGCTATCAGTAGCTACTTTAACAGGTCTTTGTGCAGGTATGGGAGCACGTGCAGGAAGATTTGGTGTGGCAATCGGTAGTATCTTGCCAAGTGTGTTTTTTTTATTTTATGATGCAACATTGCCTTTAGATAGCGTGTATTTCACTTCAATTGCTATAGGCAGTATTATTTTTTTAGTTATTCCTAAAAGCTATTCAGATAAAGTACGGAATAAGCTTTTTCCAAAACGGGAAGAAGTGTTATTAGCAAGGCAGCATTGGTTGACAGAGCATGTTACATTTAAGCTAGAGCACTTTCAACACTTTGTTCATTTCATGAAAGAGCTAGTCTTTGAACGCTTTATGACAGCCCCTGTAGCGGTGAAAGAGGAAGTAGCCCCTATGAATACATGTTTAAGCTGTTTTCGCCATGATCGGTGCTGGGGGGCACAAAATAATGGCATGGACAAGCTTATGACGGATTGGTTTCATATGAAAGGGGTAGGGAAGGAATCAGCTATCCACCGAGTGGAAGAACAAATACGTTATAAATGTGTTAAATCAACGAAAATATTCGAGGAGTTAGATACTGAACTTTATAGAGAGCGTATTAATGGCCAGTATTTTCATGGTAAAAAAATGATTGCGCTACAGCTACGTGATATGAGTAATCACCTTAATCAGCTCATCGCTGAGATGAAAGAAGAAACGATCTCATTCGTTAGTGTGGAGAAGGATATTGTACAACGATTGAAGGATGCCCATATAGAATGTTTTCAACTTGATGTGCTGAGCAATAAGGCAGGAGCGCGAAAAATAGTGTGTGCATTAGCACCTGCACGTGTCGATTGGGAAGAGGATACGACATTGGCTGAACGTATGATTTTACCAATTTTATACGATATTTTTGATGAACCATTTGAAATTGAAAAAGTAGTTGAGTGTGATGTACCATTTCGTCACATACAAGTAAGCTTTAGGTCAGCTATTAGCTTTGAAGTAGAGTATGATATATATAGCATGTCAAAAGATGCAACACTCTACTCTGGTGACTCCCATGCGCTGTTTCAACTGCATCCAGGGCTATTTGCAATATTATTGTCCGATGGTATGGGTCAGAGTAAAGAAGCACAGCATGAGAGTAGAAAATTGATTCATTTAATGCGGGAATGTTTGAATTTTAATATGAATCCCGAGACTGCTATGCATACATTGCATTATGTGATGTCACTTAAACAACAAGATGATATGTATGCAACACTTGATTTTGCTCTAGTGGATTTACAACATGGTGATTTATGGTCGTGGAAGGCGGGGGGAATGTCCACCTATATTTTACGAGGTAAAGAGGTGTTGAAAGTAGAAAGTAACGCAGCGCCAGTCGGCTTTTTGTCGATTTCAGCGGTTGAGGCTGAAAAAAGAAAGCTTAAGGCAGGCGACGTCATTCTTATGCATTCAGATGGTCTGTTTTCAAGTGTTGCCGATTGGGATGAACAGGAAGAAGCATTTTTAGCGTTCGCACAACAGGTAGCAAGCACAAATAAAACAATCCAAGATAAATTAACAACCATTATGCAGTCCTTCCAGACGTATTATGAAATAGAAGATGACTGTACAGTGTTGATGTTAGAAGTTACCCACGTCGTACCAACATGGGCGGTATTTAAACCGGTTCAATATTCCATGAGTAAATCGTCATAACAGAAAACGAAAAGGGGAGGAGAAGCGTTTGTCATTTGAATTAAAAGTTAAACAATTTATTGATGAAGAGCAATTACTACAGCAAGACGATCATCTTCTCATCGCCGTTTCGGGTGGTGTAGATTCAATGGCATTACTCCATTACTTTGTTAAAACAAAAGAACAATGGGGGATTGAAATCGAGGCAGTGCATGTCGATCATATGTTAAGGGGTGAGGCATCAGCTGAGGATCGAGCTTTTGTGCAAAACTATTGTGATAAATATGGTATTGTCTTGCATTCAACAGCGATTCCAATTCCAGAAATTATAGCGTCAGAAAATGGCAACTCACAGCTGATTTGTCGTAGAGAACGTTATCGTTATTTTGGAGAGATCATACATACAACGAAGGCAACCAAGCTTGTAACTGCACATCATGCGGACGACCAACTGGAGTCAGTATTAATGGCCCTGACGAAAAATGCCACGATGAATAGTATGCAAGGTATTCGCTCACAGCGTTTTTTTGAAGGAAAATCATTAATTCGTCCGTTTTTAACGGTTACAAAGTCCGAAATAAGGGAATATTTACAGAAGCAAGGCTTGAATTATCGTGAAGACGCGAGCAATACGAAAGATTCCTACGTAAGAAATCGCTTTAGACACCACGTAGTACCACTATTGGAAGCGGAAAACCCACGGGTAGCTGAGCAGACGAGTCGTTTTACAAAGCATTTACAAGAGGATGATGCGTACTTAATGACACTTGCGCAAGACATATTTTCAAAAACAGTAAAATTATACAATGGAAATATGTATAGTATGGAGATAGAAACGTTTGAAATGGTAGCACCTGCTTTACAAAGGAGGCTCATTTTAATACTATTAAACTATCTTTACAAAGATTCAAATACGATACAAAGTTATGCTATCTTAACTTCGCTTTCAAAGCTTTGTGAAACAACATCTGGGTATGCTGAAATTCACTTGCCAGAAGGTTTTATAGCAGTTCGCCGTTATGGCAAATTGACGATTCAGAAAAGCGAAACATTAGAAAGTGAAATTTATCCTGAAAATGGATTTGTTTTGACTGCTGATGGAGGGACGATATTGACAAATGGTGTTCATCTATCTGTCGTTCGGCTATCTGAATTAGCACCTGAATTGCTTACGGACTCTGCACAACTTTTTTACTTTAACGCTAATAAACTTACACTTCCACTCTATATTAGGGCACGTAAGGAAGGAGACCGAATGCTGTTAAAAGGAATGGATAAGCCCAAACGTTTATCTCGCCTTTTTATAGATGAAAAGATTCCTTTAAATGAGCGAAATAGCTGGCCGTTACTGATTTCTCAATCTGACGAGGTCGTAGCGGTAATTGGTGTGCGTATGGGTATTTACTTTTCAACTACCCCGCAGCCAAGCGATGATACAGTGCTCATCGTAGACTAATGGTCTTTGTAAAATATTTCACCTACATACAGGTTGAAAATTTTTGAAACAACACGAGGAGGAATCGATATGTTACAAAATGACATCGAAAAAATTATGATTACTGAAGAACAACTGCAAGAAAGAATCGCTGTGCTAGGTGCCCAATTAACAGAGGAATATAAAGATTCATTCCCGTTAGCTGTTGGCGTACTTAAAGGTGCGATGCCATTTATGACAGACTTGATGAAACGTTTCGATTCTTTTATTGAGCTAGATTTTATGGATGTTTCTAGCTATGGTAATGCCACTGTTTCATCTGGCGAAGTAAAGATTTTAAAGGATTTAAATACAAGTGTTGAAGGGCGTGACGTATTAATTATCGAGGACATCATCGATAGCGGATTAACGCTTAGCTACTTAGTAGATCTATTTAAGTATCGTAAAGCAAAATCAATCAAAATTGTTACTCTTTTAGACAAACCGTCAGGACGAAAAGTAAATCTTGCTGCTGACTATGTTGGCTTCAAAGTTCCAGATGGCTTTGTAGTTGGTTATGGTTTAGACTACGCGGAAAAATACCGCAACTTACCATACATCGGTATTTTAAAACCGGAAGTTTATTCGTTTTAATGCTTAAATATCCACTCAATTTTACGAGTGGGTACAAGTTAATGCCTCCAGCGGCTGACATAGGTGTTGTGTTGTTAAGATACAATTCAATTACGGGCACACAAAAGCTGTGCCAAAAAGGAATCACCGGGTGCAAATAGGCTGGGATTTTAATTAGTAGGAATAAATATGTTTAGATTTCGACAAAATTCGAACGAAACTTTTTTTAAGTAAGGCTTTTCGTTGTATGATGAAATCATGATATGTTAAGATTTTACTTATAATTTTTCTGTTTGTAATGAGGAGGCTGGAGATGAATCGAATATTTCGATATACCATATTCTATTTACTGATTTTCCTAGTGATCATTGGTATATTTGGTACTTTCAACGGTGGTAAATCACCGACGAATGAAATTACTTACCCAGAGTTTTTAGAAGCTCTTGATAAGAATGAAATTACAGAAGCAAAAATTCAACCTGATAAATCAGTATATATTGTTGAAGGTTCCATGAAAGGTTATGAAAAAGGCGAAAGTTTTACAGTTAACCTTCCCCGTGATAACCAATCATTGATGGATCGAATCGATGCAGCTGCTAAGGATAAGAATAGCAATATAGATTTCTTGAAAGCACCAGAAACGAGTGGATGGGTACAGTTCTTTACAGGTATTATTCCATTCATCATTATCATCTTCTTATTCTTCTTCCTAATGAGTCAATCTCAAGGTGGCGGCAATAAAGTAATGAGCTTTGGTAAAAGTAAAGCTAAGCTTTATGATGACCAAAAGAAAAAAGTTCGTTTTACTGATGTAGCGGGTGCAGATGAAGAGAAAGCGGAGCTTGTAGAGGTTGTAGATTTCTTAAAAGATCACCGCAAATTCACTGAAATTGGTGCTCGTATTCCAAAAGGTATCTTACTTGTAGGTCCTCCGGGTACAGGTAAAACATTACTTGCTCGTGCAGTAGCTGGTGAAGCTGGCGTTCCATTCTTCTCGATTTCAGGTTCTGACTTCGTAGAAATGTTTGTCGGCGTAGGTGCTTCGCGTGTGCGTGATTTATTTGAAAATGCAAAGAAAAATGCTCCATGTATCATTTTCATTGATGAAATTGATGCTGTTGGTCGTCAACGTGGCGCCGGTCTTGGTGGTGGACACGATGAACGTGAGCAAACATTGAACCAATTACTAGTTGAAATGGATGGCTTCGGTGCGAACGAAGGTATTATTATTATCGCTGCAACAAACCGTCCAGATATTTTAGATAAAGCGTTATTACGTCCAGGTCGTTTTGACCGTCAAATTACAGTAGGACATCCTGATGTAAAAGGTCGTGAAGCAATTCTAAAAGTGCATGCACGCAATAAGCCACTTTCTGATTCAGTGGATTTAGCAGCTGTAGCACAACGTACACCGGGATTCTCTGGTGCCGATTTAGAAAACTTATTAAACGAAGCCGCTCTTGTAGCTGCTCGTAAAAGTAAACGTTCGATTAATATGGCAGATATCGATGAGGCATCTGACCGTGTAATCGCAGGTCCAGCAAAAGCTAGCCGCGTTTACTCAGCAAAAGAGAAAAAACTTGTATCCTTCCATGAAGCTGGTCACGTTGTAGTTGGTCTAGAACTTGATGAAGCGGATACAGTTCATAAAGTAACGATTGTACCACGCGGTCAAGCGGGTGGTTATGCAATTATGTTACCGAAGGAAGAGCGTTTCTTTACTACGAAACAAGAGCTTTTAGACCGTATTGCAGGACTACTTGGTGGTCGTGTGGCGGAGGAAATTGTGCTAGGTGAAGTATCTACAGGAGCTCATAATGACTTCCAAAAGGTAACAAGTATTGCGCGCGCTATGGTTACTGAATATGGTATGAGTGAAAATCTTGGAGCAATGCAGTTTGGGTCAAGTCAAGGAGGGAATGTATTCCTTGGTCGTGACTTCAATTCAGATCAAAACTACTCTGATTCAGTTGCTTATGAAATCGATAAAGAAATGCAAAAAATTATCGATACGCAATATGAACGTACTAAACGTATTCTGACAGAAAACCGTCAGTTACTTGATTTAATTGCGACAACATTAATGGAAAAAGAAACATTAAATGCGCAAGAAATTGAGCATTTACGTGATCATGGTGTCCTGCCAGAACCGGAAGCGGTGGAAAACGCTGAAGACGAAGCGCCAAAAGCTGAAGCACAACCGTCATTAGAAAAAGTCGGAAAACCTGTTCTTGAAAAAGAATTGCTAAGTGATGCGCCAACTCCAACAACAGCGGATTTACCAAAAGAAGGTTTGGATCAAACTGATTCTCCAAAAGGAATCGACGAAAAACGTGAGTAATCACGTAAAAGACTGCTTATGAATTTTCATAAGCAGTCTTTTTCTTTGCCTTTTTTTAGTTTGAAGCATTAGGATATAAATAGTATATTATGCATCTGCATAATGGATTGGAGTGTTGAACATGGGAAATGTAACATTGAACAATGGTCTAGAAATGCCTTTAGTAGGCTATGGTGTCTTCCGTGTGCCAGATGGAGATGATTTGGCTGAGGCTGTTAAAACTGCTATCGCAAAAGGTTACCGTAGTATAGATACTGCGCAAGTGTACCGTAATGAAGAAAGTGTTGGGCGAGGAATTCGCGTAGCAATTGATGAAGGACTCGTTTCGCGCGATGAACTTTTTGTAACTTCTAAAGTTTGGAATGATGGACTTTCTTATGAAGAGACACTTGCCGCATATGATAGTAGTTTAGAAAAACTAGGCTTAGATTATTTAGATTTATATTTAATTCATTGGCCAGGCTTAGATACGAACTATATTGAGGCATATAAAGCACTTGAAAAAATTTATCAGGACGGCCGTGTTCGTTCGATAGGTGTAAGTAATTTCCATGTGCATCATTTAGAACTTTTATTAAAAGAAACTACGGTTATTCCAGTCATCAATCAGATTGAATTCCACCCTCATTTAACGCAAGAAGAAGTGCGTCACTACTGTAAAGAACACGGTATTCAAGTAGAAGCGTGGTCACCTTTAATGAATGGTTCATTGTTAGAGGAAGAGTTGATTCAACAGTTAGCAAGTAAATATAGTAAAACACCAGCGCAAATTGTTTTGCGATATGATGTTCAGCATGATATTGTAACAATTCCAAAAACAATGACACCAGCACGTATGACAGAGAACTTACATGTTTTTGATTTTGCTTTAACAGATGAGGAAATGGCACAGTTAGATGCAATGAACGACGGCCTACGTTGTGGTCCTGATCCTGAAAAATTTAATTTTAAATAATGATTAAGGAGCTACCTTCTAAAATGTAGAGTAGCTCCTTTTATCGTAAGTAGGAATGCTGTTTCATTGACTTAAAAGTGTGGTATCATTTTCTAAAGTGTTCAAACTTTATTTGGCGTTCATTGAAGCGCCTTCTTAAAATAAAGTAGGAGCGACTAGTCATGGAAGTGGATTTGCACTAATGTTAAATGCAAATTAGCACATGGCATAAAGGTGAATTTGATATGGAGGCATCGTCCATGATTTTAGTTTTGGATGCAGGAAATTCAAATATAGTATTGGGAGTCTATGATACCAATGACCAGCTAGCTTTCCATTGGCGAATGGTAACAGATCTTCGTAAAACAGAAGACGAATATGCGATGCAAGTACTTGCTTTTTTTAATCATGCAGGCATTTCATTTGAACAAATTACTGGCATTATTATATCCTCGGTTGTACCACCAATTATGTTTTCATTAGAATCGATGTGTCAAAAGTATTTTCGTAAAAAACCACTAGTAGTTGGACCAGGTGTAAAAACAGGATTAAATATTAAATATGAAAATCCTCGCGAGGTTGGTTCGGATCGTATTGTAAACGCTATAGCAGCACTAGATGCTTATAAAGCGCCGTTAATTATTGTGGATTTTGGTACAGCGACAACATATTGTTATTTGAATGAAAAAGGCGATTACATGGGTGGCGCTATTGCACCGGGAATTTCCATTTCAACTGAGGCACTTTATACGCAGGCAGCTAGGTTACCGCGTATTGAAATACTGCGTCCTACACATATTGTTGGAAAAACTACCGTTTCTGCGATGCAGGCGGGCATTTTTTATGGTTTTGTTGGGCAAGTTGAGGGCATTGTTAATCGCATGAAAGCACAAAGTAAGGAAGAGCCGCTTGTTATTGCAACAGGTGGATTAGCAAATTTAATTGCTGGAGAGACGCAAGCTATAGATGTAGTTGATCCATTTTTAACATTAAAAGGTTTATATAAATTATATAAACGTAACCAATAAGAAAAGAGGGACTTTTCATTTATGAAAGATTATTTAGTTCGCGGGTTAGGATTCAATGGGCAGGTGCGTGTTTTTGCAGCATGTACAACTGCAACAGTAGGGGAAGCACAACGTCGTCATAATACTTGGCCTGTTGTGTCGGCAGCTCTTGGTCGTTCAATGACGGCTGGTGTAATGATGGGAGCTATGTTAAAAGGTGAAGAGAAAATCACAATTAAAGTCGAAGGCAATGGTCCAATCGGTCCTATGGTGATTGACAGTAACGCACGTGGTGAAGTGCGCGGTTTTGTGACAAACCCTCACGTGCATTTTGACTTGAACGAACAAGGCAAATTAGATGTACGAGCTGGTGTTGGGTCAGAAGGTGCGTTAACGATTGTAAAAGATCTCGGCTTACGTGATATGTTCTCTGGACAAACACCTATTGTATCTGGCGAAATTGCAGAAGACTTTACTTACTATTTTGCTACATCTGAGCAGGTGCCTTCATCTGTAGGACTAGGCGTATTGGTAAATCCGGATAATTCAATTCTTGCAGCGGGTGGCTTTATTCTTCAGCTTATGCCAGGCTGTGAAGAAGAAACGATTGATGCAATCGAACAGCATTTAGCAACAATTGAACCTGTATCAAAAATGATTGAAAAAGGTTTTACACCAGAGCAAATTTTAGAGGCTGTACTAGGAGAAGGAAAAGTCCAAATTTTAGATTCAATGCCGGTTGAATTTAAATGTCAATGTTCAAAAGAGCGATTTGGAGCAGCAATTTTAGGCTTAGGTTCACAGGAAATTCAAGAAATGATCGATGAAGATGGCGAGGCAGAAGCACAATGTCACTTCTGCTTAGAAACATACCATTTCTCAAAAGAAGAATTAGAAGGGTTTATTGATGAGCTCAACGCGTAATCGTAGACCACAACCATCTTCAACATCAAACCAAACGCCTTTATTGCAACGCCGTTTAAAAACAAAACCGGCTTTAATAATTTTTACCATATTATTATTAGGAAATCTTTTATGGTTCATTGCTTGGTTAATTCCAAATAACGGTCAGGAAATCGGTAGCGACGAACAAGTCGCTGCCGTTGATGGCGATGTCATAACACGCCAAGAGTGGATGATTGCTATGGAAGAACGCTATGGTAAAGAGACACTCCAAAATTTAGTGAATGAATCAGTGATGGAAAAGGCAGCAGATAAATATAAAATAAAAGTGTCTGAAAAAGAAATTGATTTAGAGCTTGCGTTAATGCGTTCAGCTCAAGACAAATTCGATACAGCATTGCAAAATTTATCAGCTGAGCAGCTAAAACAGAAAATTCGCTCAGGTCTTATTTTAGATAAAGTACTGACAAAAGATGTAGTTATTAAAGAAGATAGTATAAAAAAATACTATGAAGAAAACAAAGCGTTATACAATACTGAAACAAGCTATCGCACGAATTTCATTGAGGTGGATTCAAAGAAGGCAGCTGACGAAGCGTTAAGTGAACTGAAAAATGGCTCTGATTTTTCTGTGCTTGCACGTGAAATTTCAATTGATAGCGCATCAGCAAGCTTAGGTGGAGATATCGGTTTCCTAACTGAAAAGCAGGGCAATATTGATCCAGCTATTTTGAAGGCAGCGAAAGCTTTATCTGCTAATGAGGTTAGTAAAGCATTTAAGCTAGATAACGGACATTACGGAATTGTGCAAGTTCAAGAAGTAATAGAAGGTCAATCCTTTACATATGACGATGTGAAAGAACATATCGAACGAGAGCTTGCGTTGGAGCAATTGCAACAATCTATAACACCAGAAGCATTTTGGTCGGAGTTTAAGGCAACTTGGTATTATGGTGAGGCAAAGAAATGATAAAAGGAAGCCAGGGAGTATCGTACTTTCTGGCTTCTAATAAATATTCTGAAAATATAAGTTTTATTGATTGACAATTCAACTAAAAAATTGATAAAATACAAAATAAGTAAAACCTATAAAAATAGTAGGGATTAGGAGTGGATTAATAAATGAGTAGATTAGCAAACTCGGTAGCTGAATTAGTTGGTAAAACACCAATCGTGAAATTAAATCATGCAACAGGTGAGAACGAAGGTACTGTTTATGTTAAATTAGAGTATTTTAACCCGGGAAGCTCTGTAAAAGACCGTTTAGCGTTAGCAATGATCGAAGCTGCTGAACAAGACGGTACGTTAAAACCAGGTGGCACTATTATTGAACCTACTTCAGGTAATACAGGGATTGGATTAGCAATGATCGCTGCAGCTAAAGGATATAAAGCAATCTTAGTAATGCCAGAAACAATGAGTTTAGAGCGCCGTAACCTATTGCGTGCATACGGTGCCGATTTAGTGTTAACACCTGGACCAGCAGGTATGAAAGGCGCTATTGCAAAGGCAGAAGAATTATCTGCAGAACACGGATACTTTTTACCACAACAATTCACAAACCCAGCTAACGCGGTTGTACACCGTTTAACTACAGGTCCAGAAATCGTAGAAGCATTTGATGGCTTAAAATTGGATGCATTTATTGCTGGCGTCGGTACAGGTGGTACGATTACAGGTGCTGGTAGCGTATTAAAAGAGAAATATCCAGAAATCGAAATTATTGCTGTTGAGCCGAAAGACTCTCCAGTACTTTCAGGAGGCCAACCAGGTCCACATAAAATCCAAGGTATTGGTGCTGGATTTGTGCCTGCAGTATTAGATACAGATGTTTATTCATCAGTATTTCCTGTGGAAAATGAAATTGCGTTTGATGTAGCTCGTAAAGTTGCGCGTGAAGAAGGTATTCTATGCGGTATTTCTTCAGGAGCGGCGATTTATGCAGCTATCGAAACTGCAAAACGTTTAGGTAAAGGCTCAAATGTGCTTGCAATTGTACCTTCAAACGGTGAGCGTTACCTATCTACACCTTTATATCAATTCGAAGACTAATTTGAATATAAAAAGGCTCACCTATGAGTCTTGCAAAAAGTAGGCAAACTCAATTTATTGAGTTTGCCTACTTTTTTTGGAACGGCGGTGACGACGCGCGAAAATAAATGACTTATCTTAAATGTTTGTCCTTTTGCGAAAACGACTTTAGACAGAAGAAGTAGGTTTATACTCAGCTCGAAATTTTTAGCACGCTGCGTTTTGTGGGATGTGTGACACTCCAGCAGGAGAATCAATATTTGCGGCAGGCGCCACCAAAAATAGTTGGAGACGTACCTGCTGAAAGGGAGTGCATGAAAACGAAATTAACAGTTTGTCTATACTCTAAAGGGACACCTATTAAAGGAGTCTTTTTATTTTTGCGTTTTTGTGAAAGAAACGGTGCGGTTGTTACTAAACGGTATTTGCATTGTGCTTGCAATCGGTTGTAATAAGTGGGGTGTTTATAGTTATTTTTTGTTAGCAAAAAAAATTCGCATCTTTTCATTTTTCTAGTTAAGATGGAATCACATCATATGATTCAAAGGGGAATAGCGACGTGAATACATTATCAACCAAAACGATGAAGATGGACGCAGATGCGTTTTTTTATAGCTATAAGAAGCAAATAGAACATGAACAAGCCCATGTTTTTTTAGAGAGTGGACGTGGGGGGCATTATTCGATTGCTGCTTGGCAACCTTTAGCAACAGCCCAATCAATTGAAGGTGGTCTGCTAGTGAAGTGGAGAAATGGGAACAGTGAAATGTTAACAGGCGAGCCGCTTGATTTACTAGAACAATTAGTAGCTACCTATCAAGTAACTTATGACCATGAGCTACCAGTTTTTCAGGGTGGTGCAATTGGCTTTGTGTCTTACGATTACGCTCGAAAAATTGAAGAGCTGCCTATAGTGGCATCGGATGATTTAATGGTGCCAGATATTTATTTTTATTTATTTGACTGTTGGGCGGTACATGATGTCACGACAAATGAAGTGACGCTTATGAAGTTAGCAGACAGTGATGTAGATTTAGAAGAGCGCGCACAAGCTTGGCAAGTTGCGGCACAGGAAGGTTTACATTTACGGAAATTTGAAAAGACAAGTGCTGTTGAAGTGGTGAATGATGAAAGTGAATTACTTGTGTCATTCGCAGGAACAGATTTTGAAGATGCAGTGGAAAAAATCCAAACGTATATAGCACAGGGTGACGTGTTTCAGGTGAATTTATCGGTGCGTCAATCTAAAAAGTTAAATGCTACTGCAATGGATGTTTATGAGGCATTACGTGCGTTTAATCCGTCACCATATATGGCATATATTGAAGCGCCTGAGTTTGCTGTTGTGTCGGGATCTCCTGAGTTGTTAGTGAAGCGCCAAGGTAATGAGTTATCAACACGACCAATAGCAGGTACGCGTCCGAGAGGAAAGTCAGAAGAGGAAGACATTGCATTGGCGAAAGAATTAATTGATAACGAGAAAGAACGAGCTGAGCATGTAATGCTTGTAGATTTAGAGCGTAATGATTTAGGGAGAGTTTCAGCATACGGTACTGTTGAAGTAGACGAGTTTATGGTGATTGAACGCTATTCACATGTCATGCATATTGTGTCAAATGTACGTGGTGAAATAGCTGACGGTAAGACAAATGCAGATGTTGTGCGAGCAATGTTCCCAGGCGGTACGATTACGGGGGCACCTAAAATTCGTACGATGGAAATTATTGAAGAACTGGAACCAGTATGTCGAGGATTATACACAGGTTCCATTGGCTGGCTAGGCTATACAGGGGATATGGAATTGAATATTGTTATTCGAACAGCATTTGTAAAAGACGGAATGGCTCATATACAAGCTGGTGCAGGTATTGTTATAGATTCTGTTCCAGAAAGAGAATACCAAGAGTCTTTAAATAAAGCAAAAGCGATGTGGCAGGCTAAGGCAATGGCAGAGGAGCGAGCAAAATGATTTTAATGATTGATAACTATGATTCTTTTACATATAATCTTGTGCAGTATTTTGGAGAATTTGGACATGAGTTAATAGTGAAAAGAAATGATTCGTTAACAGTTGAAGATATTGAAAAACTTGCGCCAGATATGATTGTTATTTCACCAGGACCTTGTAGTCCGAACGAAGCTGGTGAAAGTTTAAACATCATTCGATATTTCGCGGGAAATATTCCTATTTTAGGTGTTTGTCTCGGACATCAAGCAATTGCTCAAGTATTTGGAGGTAATGTTATTCGTGCAGAGCGTTTAATGCATGGTAAAACGTCTCCCGTTTTACATGCGGAAATAGGTCTACATGCAAGTATGCCAAATCCATTTAAAGCAACACGTTATCATTCCCTTATTGTGGAGAAAGAGTCATTACCAGAATGCTTTGACGTAACTGCATGGACTGAAGAAGGAGAAATTATGGGTATTCGCCATAAAGACTATCCAATTGAAGGTGTTCAATATCATCCGGAATCTATTATGACGGAACAGGGGAAAAAGCTACTGCGTCATTTTATCGAATTGTACGTACAAGGAGCGAAGTAAAATGCAGTGCTGGATTAATGGAAACTACGTAGCGGCGGATGAATTACGAATCTCACCATTTGACCACGGCTTTTTATATGGGTTAGGTTTTTTTGAGACATTTCGTACTTACAATGGAAAAGTGCTATTTTGGGATGCGCATATGGAAAGATTACAAGCGGCACTATCGCAATTCCATATTCACATGCCATATACAAAGCAGAATTTGCTTGCTGTTTTTGAACAACTAAATGCTTCGGCGGATGGAACAGATGGTTATTTTCGTGTAAATGTCTCTGCTGGTGAGCATGGTATTGGGTTACAGCCGAGGGAGTATACGCAACCAAATGTTATTGTCTTTCGTAAGGAATTACTTGATGCACCTCGTGGGCAAGAAAAAACAGCACAATGGCTAGAGACAAGACGCAATACGCCTGAAGGAGTCTATCGTGTAAAGTCACATCATTATGGCAATAACGTTTTAGGAAGATTTGAAATGCCTTCATTAGCCGTACAGGAAGGTTTCTTTTTAACAGAAGAAGGTTATGTTGCTGAAGGTGTCACATCAAATATTTTCTGGATGAAAGATGATATACTATATACGCCTTCATTAGAAGCTGGTATTTTGCCAGGGATTATACGAGCGTGGGTAATTGAGCGCGCACAATCACTTGGAATTGAAGTACAAGAAGGTCTTTTTACTAAAAATGATGTGGAACAAGGTAGCGAATGTTTTATTACAAACTCTGTGCAAGAGCTTGTTCCCATTTGTAGAATAGAAGATATACAGTTATTAGGTAATAAAGGACCTATTTATTTGCGTTTACATGAAGCGTTTGTCAAAGAAGTGGAACAAGAATAGAAGGAGCGTCAAAATGCTAGAAAAATATATAACACCGTTAACGATTAACGGGATTACATTAGACTATACAAGCGAAACATACGTAATGGGTATTTTAAATGTCACTCCGGATTCTTTTTCAGATGGAGGAAAATACAATAACGTCGAGGCGGCAGTAGAACAAGCTAAAAAAATGGTCGCTGATGGTGCGAAAATTATTGATGTAGGCGGAGAATCGACACGCCCTGGCTATGAGCGCATTTCTGATGAAGATGAAATTGCTCGCATTGTACCAGTAATTCAGGCACTCATAGCAGAAGTGCCAGCGATTATTTCAGTTGATACTTATAAAGCAAACGTAGCGCGTGCCGCAATTGAAGCGGGTGCGCACATTATTAACGATATTTGGGGTGCAAAGTCAGAACCTGCAATTGCACAGGTTGCTGCAGAACTAAATGTACCTATAATTTTAATGCATAATCGTGAAAATATGGACTACGGAACTGATTTTTGGAAAACAGCAAAGGCTGATCTTGAAGAAAGTATCGCAATTGCGAAAAAGGCGGGTGTGCCGGACACGCATATTATTTTAGATCCAGGTATTGGGTTTGCTAAAACAACACCCCATAATATTGCAATGATGCAGCATCTTGCTGATTTAGTGGACATGGGTTACCCGGTGTTATTAGCAACTTCACGTAAATCGATGATCGGCAATGTATTACAGCTTCCTGTAGAAGAACGAATAGAAGGTACGACTGCAACCGTTGTTTACGGTATTGAAAAAGGCTGCCATATGATTCGTGTGCATGATGTGAAGGAAATGGCACGTGCTTCGCAGATGACAGATGTGTTAGTCGGCAAACGTGTATATGAGGAGGAAGCATAATGGACTATATTCATTTAAAGGACATGCAGTTTTATGGTTACCACGGTGTTTTAGCGGCAGAAACAACACTTGGTCAACGCTTTCGTGCCAATGTTTCGCTTGCAGTTGATATGACCGAGGCGGGAGAAACAGATGATTTAAAGTACACTGTAAATTATGCGGAAGTGTATGAGCTATGTCGTGACATTGTTGAAGGTGAACCATTTAAGTTAATTGAAGCACTTGTATCGAAAATTGCAAACAGTATACTTTCTGCTTATCCTGACAAGGTGAAAGGTGTTCGAGTTGAGCTCATCAAACCAGATCCTCCAATACATGGTTATTATAAAGAAGTTTCAGTTGAGCTTATTAGAGGTGATTTCTAATGAATGATGTATATCTATCAATTGGAACAAATATTGGTGAACGCTATGAAAACCTTCAGCATGCTATCGAACTTTTGATAGGAGAAGAAGGGGTAGAGGTTGTCCGTATATCTTCTATATATGAAACAGCGGCTGTAGGTTACACTGACCAAGCGGATTTTTTAAATATTGCGGTTTATATTAGAACGAGCTACTCTTCTTCGGAAATGCTAAAGGTTTGTCAGTCAGTAGAGAATGAGCTAGGTCGTGTTAGAGAGTTTCGATGGGGACCTCGAATCATTGACCTTGACATTTTGCTCTACAATCACGAAAATATTGAAACAGAGAGTTTGCTTGTGCCACATCCAAGAATGTATGAACGAGCTTTCGTATTAGTGCCACTAATAGAAATTACGCCTACACCAGTAGGAGAGCAATTACAACGAGCGCATGAAACGCTGAAACAGTTAAATTGCCAAGAGGAAGGCATAATGCTGTGGAAGGAATCATCGGATACGAGATTTATGCCGTCTATGAAGTAGCGAGCATAAGTGGGTGATGCCTTATTATTTGTGGTTAACTTAACAATAACTGTCTAAGCATTAACAATAGATCTTTAGGAATGTAGGGTAAAAGCCCGTAGAAGGAGGAAATCGACGTTGAGTCAGACAACTGAGAAGCCGTTTCAAATTGGCGATATTGTCATGGACAACCGTGTCGTCTTAGCACCAATGGCTGGGATTTGTAACTCTGCTTTCCGATTAACAGTAAAAGAATTCGGAGCAGGGCTTGTGTATGCCGAAATGATTAGTGATAAAGGGATCGTTAATAAAAACGAAAAAACGTTAGGTATGCTGTATATCGATGAACGAGAAAACCCCCTTTCATTACAAATTTTTGGTGGAGATAAAACGACATTAGTAGAAGCGGCGAAGTATGTAGACGAAAACACAACTGCTGACATTATTGATATTAATATGGGCTGTCCGGTTAATAAAATTATTAAGTGTGAAGCAGGCGCTCGTTTACTTTTAGATCCAAATAAAATTTACGAAATGGTAGCATCAGTTGTAGATGCTGTGAAAAAGCCAGTCAGCGTAAAAATGCGTATCGGCTGGGATGATGAGCATGTCTTTGCTATAGAAAACGCACAAGCTGTAGAACGTGCTGGCGCTTCAGCGGTAGCGGTTCATGGTCGTACCCGTGTGCAAATGTATGAAGGTAAAGCGAATTGGGATGTTATTCGTCAAGTAAAGGAAAATGTAAATATTCCTGTGCTTGGCAATGGTGACGTTGAAACACCGCAAGATGCAAAACGTATGCTTGATACAACGGGTGTGGATGCGGTTATGATAGGACGTGCGGCATTAGGTAATCCATGGATGATTTATCGTACCGTTCAATATCTTGAAACAGGTGAGTTAAAAGACGAGCCTGGGGTTCGTGAAAAAATGGATGTATGTTTATTGCACTTTGAACGTCTATTGCAACTAAAAGGCGAGAGTGTGGCTGTGCGCGAAATGCGTAAACACGCATCATGGTATTTAAAAGGTATTCGCGGTAATGGTAAAGCTCGTAGTGCCATTAACCAAACGGAAACAGCAGTAGAGCTACGTGCTATACTAAATGGGATTGTGCAAGAATATGAAGAGCTTGAGTCTGGAATTTTTGTGCCAGAGCAGAAAGAATTAATCGTATAAAGTGAAAAGAGGCGTCTCAATTTTATTTTGAGATGCCTCTTTTTTATGTGATTCATGGAAAGAAAGATATAGAACAAACTAGTGTATAAGGAATAAAACTTTTTATGCTCACTTTAATTTTTAGAATTATTAATAATTTTAACTCTTTTGGAAATTAAACCGAAACAGATGAATACAGCTTTAAAATTGTGTACAATAGAAATATTATGGACGTAAACGCGGACAATTTAATAAGGAGTGAAACAAGTGTCAAACATAGAAGAGTTAAATGATCAGCTTTTGGTGAGACGTCAAAAGATGACTGCTATTCAAGAGAACGGACAAGATCCATTTGGTAGTCGATTTGAACGTACACATTTATCTACAGAAGTGCGTGAACAATTCGCAGATCAAACAAAAGAACAGCTAGAAGAAAACTTACAAGAAGTTATTATCGCAGGTCGTATTATGACAAAGCGCGGTAAAGGGAAAGCTGGATTTGCACATATTCAAGATTTAGGTGGCCAAATTCAAATCTACGTTCGCCAGGACCATGTTGGTGAAGATGCTTATAACTTATTTAAACAAGCTGACCTAGGCGATATCGTTGGTGTACGTGGTAACGTATTCCGTACGCAAGTGGGAGAACTTTCAGTAAAAGCTGAAGGATTTACATTCCTAACAAAAGCGCTACGTCCTATGCCTGAAAAATTCCATGGCTTACAAGATGTAGAACAACGTTACCGTCAACGTTATTTAGATTTAATGACAAATGAAGATAGCAAAAATACATTTATTACACGTTCTAAAATTATCCGTGCTATTCGTAACTATTTAGATAACGCAGGTTATTTAGAGGTGGAAACACCAATGCTTCATACTATTGCTGGTGGTGCAGCGGCTCGTCCATTCATTACTCACCACAACGCACTTGATATGGAACTATATATGCGTATCGCTATCGAGTTGCACTTAAAACGTTTAATCGTTGGTGGACTAGAAAAAGTCTATGAAATCGGTCGTGTATTCCGTAACGAAGGTATCTCAACTCGTCATAATCCAGAGTTCACAATGATTGAACTGTACGAAGCTTACGCGGACTACAAAGATATTATGTCATTAACAGAAAACTTAATTGCACATGTAGCACAAGAAGTACTTGGTACAACGTTAGTTCAATACGGTGAAGATGAAATCAACCTAGCAGTTGGTTGGAGACGTGTTCACATGGTAGATGCTGTTAAAGAAGCTACAGGTGTAGATTTCTGGCAACCGATGACGAAAGAACAAGCTCAGGCACTTGCTCAAGAGCATGGAGTAGAAGTAAAGGCTGCGCATGAAGTCGGCCATATTATTAACGAATTCTTCGAGCAAAAAGTAGAAGAAACTCTTGTACAACCAACATTCGTGTTCGGTCACCCAGTAGAAATCTCTCCTTTAGCGAAGAAAAATCCAGAGGACGAGCGTTTTACAGATCGTTTTGAGTTGTTTATCGTGCGACGTGAGCATGCAAATGCCTTTACAGAACTAAATGACCCAATCGATCAACGCGAACGCTTTGAGGCGCAATTAGCTGAAAAAGAAGCTGGTAATGACGAAGCACACGAAATGGATAATGACTTTATTGAAGCTTTAGAATTCGGTATGCCGCCAACAGGTGGTTTAGGTATAGGTATCGACCGTTTAATCATGCTTCTTACAAACTCTCCATCAATTCGTGACGTATTATTATTCCCAACAATGCGCCACACTACAAAATAATATCTTATATAAGGAGATCCTTTATAAAAAGGGTCTCCTTATTTTATTGTGAAATTACAAAAACAGAGGTATAGTAAAATTAATGTTTTAGAGGAACAATAAATGCAAAAACATTGTAGCTAGAATAAGCTATTAATAGCTTACTAATGACGTTTTTTTTATAAAATGATATTTTTGTAGAAAAACACTTGCAGAGATTATAGAATCGTGTTAAATTATTACTTGTCGCTAAGACGACGCAACATTAAGTATTACAAACTATTAATAACATCACAAAAAAAGTGTTGACACCAACATTACATAGTGGTAAGATTTAAAAGTTGTCACTTCTTAAGGAAATAAAATATTTCAAAAAGTTGTTGACAAAGAAAATCGAAAATGTTATTATATAAAAGTTACTGAAAATAACTGGTAACGAAATGAACCTTGAAAACTGAACAAGCAAAACGTAATCAATATAGTTTTTAGTAGCTAACTTCGTTAGTGAACGAAACAAAATTTTGGACATCAAAATTGATGCCAGCAAAACAATTTGAGCTAATCAAATTTCTTTTATGGAGAGTTTGATCCTGGCTCAGGACGAACGCTGGCGGCGTGCCTAATACATGCAAGTCGAGCGAACAGATAAGGAGCTTGCTCCTTTGACGTTAGCGGCGGACGGGTGAGTAACACGTGGGCAACCTACCCTATAGTTTGGGATAACTCCGGGAAACCGGGGCTAATACCGAATAACTTGTTGTCTCTCATGAGACAATTCTAAAAGACGGTTTCGGCTGTCGCTATAGGATGGGCCCGCGGCGCATTAGCTAGTTGGTGAGGTAACGGCTCACCAAGGCGACGATGCGTAGCCGACCTGAGAGGGTGATCGGCCACACTGGGACTGAGACACGGCCCAGACTCCTACGGGAGGCAGCAGTAGGGAATCTTCCACAATGGGCGAAAGCCTGATGGAGCAACGCCGCGTGAGTGAAGAAGGATTTCGGTTCGTAAAACTCTGTTGTAAGGGAAGAACAAGTACAGTAGTAACTGGCTGTACCTTGACGGTACCTTATTAGAAAGCCACGGCTAACTACGTGCCAGCAGCCGCGGTAATACGTAGGTGGCAAGCGTTGTCCGGAATTATTGGGCGTAAAGCGCGCGCAGGTGGTTTCTTAAGTCTGATGTGAAAGCCCACGGCTCAACCGTGGAGGGTCATTGGAAACTGGGAGACTTGAGTGCAGAAGAGGATAGTGGAATTCCAAGTGTAGCGGTGAAATGCGTAGAGATTTGGAGGAACACCAGTGGCGAAGGCGACTATCTGGTCTGTAACTGACACTGAGGCGCGAAAGCGTGGGGAGCAAACAGGATTAGATACCCTGGTAGTCCACGCCGTAAACGATGAGTGCTAAGTGTTAGGGGGTTTCCGCCCCTTAGTGCTGCAGCTAACGCATTAAGCACTCCGCCTGGGGAGTACGGTCGCAAGACTGAAACTCAAAGGAATTGACGGGGGCCCGCACAAGCGGTGGAGCATGTGGTTTAATTCGAAGCAACGCGAAGAACCTTACCAGGTCTTGACATCCCATTGACCACTGTAGAGATACAGTTTTCCCTTCGGGGACAACGGTGACAGGTGGTGCATGGTTGTCGTCAGCTCGTGTCGTGAGATGTTGGGTTAAGTCCCGCAACGAGCGCAACCCTTGATCTTAGTTGCCATCATTTAGTTGGGCACTCTAAGGTGACTGCCGGTGACAAACCGGAGGAAGGTGGGGATGACGTCAAATCATCATGCCCCTTATGACCTGGGCTACACACGTGCTACAATGGACGATACAAACGGTTGCCAACTCGCGAGAGGGAGCTAATCCGATAAAGTCGTTCTCAGTTCGGATTGTAGGCTGCAACTCGCCTACATGAAGCCGGAATCGCTAGTAATCGCGGATCAGCATGCCGCGGTGAATACGTTCCCGGGCCTTGTACACACCGCCCGTCACACCACGAGAGTTTGTAACACCCGAAGTCGGTGAGGTAACCTTTTGGAGCCAGCCGCCGAAGGTGGGATAGATGATTGGGGTGAAGTCGTAACAAGGTAGCCGTATCGGAAGGTGCGGCTGGATCACCTCCTTTCTAAGGATATTTTCGGAATACAAACCTTGGGTTTGTAAGATTACGTTTTGCGTTCAGTTTTGAAGGTTCATCATTACGATGAAATACTTCAAAACTTGTTCTTTGAAAACTGGATAAAACGACATTGAAATTGTAACAAACACATTTATTTTTTTAAGTTTTTTATAGGCTTAATAACTAGGTTAAGTTATTAAGGGCGCACGGCGAATGCCTTGGCACTAGGAGCCGAAGAAGGACGGCACTAACACCGATATGCTTCGGGGAGCTGTAAGTGAGCTTTGATCCGGAGATTTCCGAATGGGGGAACCCACTACGTTTAATCGCGTAGTATCTTGACGTGAATACATAGCGTCTTGAAGGCAGACCCAGGGAACTGAAACATCTAAGTACCTGGAGGAAGAGAAAGAAAAATCGATTCCCTGAGTAGCGGCGAGCGAAACGGGAAGAGCCCAAACCAAGAGGCTTGCCTCTTGGGGTTGTAGGACACTCTATACGGAGTTACAAAGGAATGAGTTAGATGAAGCGACTTGGAAAGGTCCGCCAGAGCAGGTAAAAGCCCTGTAGTCGAAAGTTTATTCCCTCCAGAGTGGATCCTGAGTACGGCGGAACACGTGAAATTCCGTCGGAATCCGGGAGGACCATCTCCCAAGGCTAAATACTACCTAGTGACCGATAGTGAACCAGTACCGTGAGGGAAAGGTGAAAAGCACCCCGGAAGGGGAGTGAAAGAGATCCTGAAACCGTGTGCCTACAAGTAGTTAGAGCCCGTTAATGGGTGATAGCGTGCCTTTTGTAGAATGAACCGGCGAGTTACGATTACGTGCGAGGTTAAGCTTTATAAGGCGGAGCCGCAGCGAAAGCGAGTCTGAATAGGGCGAATTAGTACGTGGTCGTAGACCCGAAACCAGGTGATCTACCCATGTCCAGGGTGAAGGTGAGGTAACACTTACTGGAGGCCCGAACCCACGCACGTTGAAAAGTGCGGGGATGAGGTGTGGGTAGCGGAGAAATTCCAATCGAACTTGGAGATAGCTGGTTCTCTCCGAAATAGCTTTAGGGCTAGCCTCGTGATGAGAATACTGGAGGTAGAGCACTGTTTGGACTAGGGGGCCATCCCGGTTTACCGAATTCAGACAAACTCCGAATGCCAGATATTTATACACGGGAGTCAGACTGCGAGTGATAAGATCCGTAGTCAAAAGGGAAACAGCCCAGACCACCAGCTAAGGTCCCAAAGTAATCGTTAAGTGGAAAAGGATGTGGCGTTGCACAGACAACCAGGATGTTGGCTTAGAAGCAGCCATCATTTAAAGAGTGCGTAATAGCTCACTGGTCGAGTGACGCTGCGCCGAAAATGTATCGGGGCTAAACGATTCACCGAAGCTGTGGATTGACATCTACGATGTCAGTGGTAGGAGAGCGTTCTAAGTGCGTTGAAGTCAGACCGGAAGGACTGGTGGAGCGCTTAGAAGTGAGAATGCCGGTATGAGTAGCGAAAGACGGGTGAGAATCCCGTCCACCGTATGACTAAGGTTTCCTGAGGAAGGCTCGTCCGCTCAGGGTTAGTCGGGACCTAAGCCGAGGCCGATAGGCGTAGGCGATGGACAACAGGTTGATATTCCTGTACCACCTCCTCACCGTTTGAGAAATGGGGGGACGCAGTAGGATAGGGTAAGCGCGCCGTTGGTTGTGCGCGTCCAAGCAGTAAGGCGTGTGTGTAGGCAAATCCGCACACTGTAACGTTGAGCTGTGATGGCGAGTCCGTATGGACGAAGTTCCTGATTTCACACTGCCAAGAAAAGCCTCTATCGAGGTGAGAGGTGCCCGTACCGCAAACCGACACAGGTAGTCGAGGAGAGAATCCTAAGGTGTGCGAGAGAACTCTCGTTAAGGAACTCGGCAAAATGACCCCGTAACTTCGGGAGAAGGGGTGCTCTTGAGCGTGCAAGCGCACGAGAGCCGCAGTGAATAGGCCCAGGCGACTGTTTAGCAAAAACACAGGTCTCTGCAAAACCGTAAGGTGACGTATAGGGGCTGACGCCTGCCCGGTGCTGGAAGGTTAAGAGGAGTGGTTAGCGCAAGCGAAGCTGCGAATTGAAGCCCCAGTAAACGGCGGCCGTAACTATAACGGTCCTAAGGTAGCGAAATTCCTTGTCGGGTAAGTTCCGACCCGCACGAAAGGCGTAACGATCTGGGCACTGTCTCAACGAGAGACTCGGTGAAATTATAGTACCTGTGAAGATGCAGGTTACCCGCGACAGGACGGAAAGACCCCGTGGAGCTTTACTGTAGCCTGATATTGAATTTTGGTACAACTTGTACAGGATAGGTAGGAGCCAGAGATCTCGGAGCGCCAGCTTCGAAGGAGGCGTCGGTGGGATACTACCCTGGTTGTATTGAAATTCTAACCCATGCCCCTTAGCGGGGCAGGAGACAGTGTCAGGCGGACAGTTTGACTGGGGCGGTCGCCTCCTAAAAGGTAACGGAGGCGCCCAAAGGTTCCCTCAGAATGGTTGGAAATCATTCGTAGAGTGTAAAGGCACAAGGGAGCTTGACTGCGAGACCTACAAGTCGAGCAGGGTCGAAAGACGGGCTTAGTGATCCGGTGGTTCCGCATGGAAGGGCCATCGCTCAACGGATAAAAGCTACCCCGGGGATAACAGGCTTATCTCCCCCAAGAGTCCACATCGACGGGGAGGTTTGGCACCTCGATGTCGGCTCATCGCATCCTGGGGCTGTAGTCGGTCCCAAGGGTTGGGCTGTTCGCCCATTAAAGCGGTACGCGAGCTGGGTTCAGAACGTCGTGAGACAGTTCGGTCCCTATCCGTCGTGGGCGTAGGAAATTTGAGAGGAGCTGTCCTTAGTACGAGAGGACCGGGATGGACACACCGCTGGTGTACCAGTTGTCTTGCCAAAGGCATCGCTGGGTAGCTATGTGTGGACGGGATAAGTGCTGAAAGCATCTAAGCATGAAGCCCCCCTCAAGATGAGATTTCCCATTACGCAAGTAAGTAAGATCCCTCAAAGACGATGAGGTAGATAGGTTCGAGGTGGAAGTGTGGTGACACATGGAGCTGACGAATACTAATCGATCGAGGACTTAACCAAAAAAGTTTGAAACATTCAATGAAACGTTTATCCAGTTTTGAAAGAACAAGAAAGCTTTGAAAAAAGCTTGCATTTATAACATTTTATGTTATAATGAATCTTGTCTTTTAAATAGTCTAGTGATGATGGCAAAGAGGTCACACCCGTTCCCATACCGAACACGGAAGTTAAGCTCTTTAGCGCCGATGGTAGTTGGGGGCTTCCCCCTGTGAGAGTAGGACGTCGCTAGGCATAATACCCAGGAGGATTAGCTCAGCTGGGAGAGCATCTGCCTTACAAGCAGAGGGTCGGCGGTTCGAGCCCGTCATCCTCCACCATATGCCGGTTTAGCTCAGCAGGTAGAGCAACTGACTTGTAATCAGTAGGTCGTGGGTTCGATTCCTATAGCCGGCACCATTTTTTTGAGCCATTAGCTCAGTTGGTAGAGCATCTGACTTTTAATCAGAGGGTCGAAGGTTCGAGTCCTTCATGGCTCACCATTTAAATTGCCAACAATAATATGCGGGTGTGGCGGAATTGGCAGACGCACTAGACTTAGGATCTAGCGCCGCGAGGCGTGGGGGTTCGACTCCCTTCACCCGCACCATTTATTTTAATTTCATAATTGCCAGGATAAATAATCTTATGCACATGCGGAAGTAGTTCAGTGGTAGAACACCACCTTGCCAAGGTGGGGGTCGCGAGTTCGAACCTCGTCTTCCGCTCCAAATGTGCCGGGGTGGCGGAACTGGCAGACGCACAGGACTTAAAATCCTGCGGTAGGTGACTACCGTGCCGGTTCGATTCCGGCCCTCGGCACCATTTTTTAAATATTAAGCGCCCGTAGCTCAATTGGATAGAGCGTCTGACTACGGATCAGAAGGTTGTGGGTTCGACTCCTGCCGGGCGCGCCAATAAATGAACGGGAAGTAGCTCAGCTTGGTAGAGCACTTGGTTTGGGACCAAGGGGTCGCAGGTTCGAATCCTGTCTTCCCGACCATTTCCTAAATACATGAATTTATGGGGCCTTAGCTCAGCTGGGAGAGCGCCTGCCTTGCACGCAGGAGGTCAGCGGTTCGATCCCGCTAGGCTCCACCAATTACAATAAATGAACCTTGAAAACTGAACAAGCAAAACGTAATCAATATAGTTTTTAGTAGCTAACTTCGTTAGTGAACGAAACAAAATTTTGGACATCAAAATTGATGCCAGCAAAACAATTTGAGCTAATCAAATTTCTTTTATGGAGAGTTTGATCCTGGCTCAGGACGAACGCTGGCGGCGTGCCTAATACATGCAAGTCGAGCGAACAGATAAGGAGCTTGCTCCTTTGACGTTAGCGGCGGACGGGTGAGTAACACGTGGGCAACCTACCCTATAGTTTGGGATAACTCCGGGAAACCGGGGCTAATACCGAATAACTTGTTGTCTCTCATGAGACAATTCTAAAAGACGGTTTCGGCTGTCGCTATAGGATGGGCCCGCGGCGCATTAGCTAGTTGGTGAGGTAACGGCTCACCAAGGCGACGATGCGTAGCCGACCTGAGAGGGTGATCGGCCACACTGGGACTGAGACACGGCCCAGACTCCTACGGGAGGCAGCAGTAGGGAATCTTCCACAATGGGCGAAAGCCTGATGGAGCAACGCCGCGTGAGTGAAGAAGGATTTCGGTTCGTAAAACTCTGTTGTAAGGGAAGAACAAGTACAGTAGTAACTGGCTGTACCTTGACGGTACCTTATTAGAAAGCCACGGCTAACTACGTGCCAGCAGCCGCGGTAATACGTAGGTGGCAAGCGTTGTCCGGAATTATTGGGCGTAAAGCGCGCGCAGGTGGTTTCTTAAGTCTGATGTGAAAGCCCACGGCTCAACCGTGGAGGGTCATTGGAAACTGGGAGACTTGAGTGCAGAAGAGGATAGTGGAATTCCAAGTGTAGCGGTGAAATGCGTAGAGATTTGGAGGAACACCAGTGGCGAAGGCGACTATCTGGTCTGTAACTGACACTGAGGCGCGAAAGCGTGGGGAGCAAACAGGATTAGATACCCTGGTAGTCCACGCCGTAAACGATGAGTGCTAAGTGTTAGGGGGTTTCCGCCCCTTAGTGCTGCAGCTAACGCATTAAGCACTCCGCCTGGGGAGTACGGTCGCAAGACTGAAACTCAAAGGAATTGACGGGGGCCCGCACAAGCGGTGGAGCATGTGGTTTAATTCGAAGCAACGCGAAGAACCTTACCAGGTCTTGACATCCCATTGACCACTGTAGAGATACAGTTTTCCCTTCGGGGACAACGGTGACAGGTGGTGCATGGTTGTCGTCAGCTCGTGTCGTGAGATGTTGGGTTAAGTCCCGCAACGAGCGCAACCCTTGATCTTAGTTGCCATCATTTAGTTGGGCACTCTAAGGTGACTGCCGGTGACAAACCGGAGGAAGGTGGGGATGACGTCAAATCATCATGCCCCTTATGACCTGGGCTACACACGTGCTACAATGGACGATACAAACGGTTGCCAACTCGCGAGAGGGAGCTAATCCGATAAAGTCGTTCTCAGTTCGGATTGTAGGCTGCAACTCGCCTACATGAAGCCGGAATCGCTAGTAATCGCGGATCAGCATGCCGCGGTGAATACGTTCCCGGGCCTTGTACACACCGCCCGTCACACCACGAGAGTTTGTAACACCCGAAGTCGGTGAGGTAACCTTTTGGAGCCAGCCGCCGAAGGTGGGATAGATGATTGGGGTGAAGTCGTAACAAGGTAGCCGTATCGGAAGGTGCGGCTGGATCACCTCCTTTCTAAGGATATTTTCGGAATACAAACCTTGGGTTTGTAAGATTACGTTTTGCGTTCAGTTTTGAAGGTTTATAAACAATTTTATAAAACTTCCAAGAGGGCCTATAGCTCAGCTGGTTAGAGCGCACGCCTGATAAGCGTGAGGTCGATGGTTCGAGTCCATTTAGGCCCACCATATATAACCTCTTGGGGCCTTAGCTCAGCTGGGAGAGCGCCTGCCTTGCACGCAGGAGGTCAGCGGTTCGATCCCGCTAGGCTCCACCAATTTTTTTATTTGTTCTTTGAAAACTGGATAAAACGACATTGAAATTGTAACAAACACATTTATTTTTAAATTAAGTTTTTTAGGCTTAATAACTAATAATAGGGTTTCAAGACACAAGCAGTTCTAGGAAGCAATTGAGTGAAAGAAGGAGCGTACTTACGTACGTGACTGACTGAACGAAAGAAGCTGACAACGAAATGCGCAGTGGATTGGAAGCCGTTGAAGGTTAAGTTATTAAGGGCGCACGGCGAATGCCTTGGCACTAGGAGCCGAAGAAGGACGGCACTAACACCGATATGCTTCGGGGAGCTGTAAGTGAGCTTTGATCCGGAGATTTCCGAATGGGGGAACCCACTACGTTTAATCGCGTAGTATCTTGACGTGAATACATAGCGTCTTGAAGGCAGACCCAGGGAACTGAAACATCTAAGTACCTGGAGGAAGAGAAAGAAAAATCGATTCCCTGAGTAGCGGCGAGCGAAACGGGAAGAGCCCAAACCAAGAGGCTTGCCTCTTGGGGTTGTAGGACACTCTATACGGAGTTACAAAGGAATGAGTTAGATGAAGCGACTTGGAAAGGTCCGCCAGAGCAGGTAAAAGCCCTGTAGTCGAAAGTTTATTCCCTCCAGAGTGGATCCTGAGTACGGCGGAACACGTGAAATTCCGTCGGAATCCGGGAGGACCATCTCCCAAGGCTAAATACTACCTAGTGACCGATAGTGAACCAGTACCGTGAGGGAAAGGTGAAAAGCACCCCGGAAGGGGAGTGAAAGAGATCCTGAAACCGTGTGCCTACAAGTAGTTAGAGCCCGTTAATGGGTGATAGCGTGCCTTTTGTAGAATGAACCGGCGAGTTACGATTACGTGCGAGGTTAAGCTTTATAAGGCGGAGCCGCAGCGAAAGCGAGTCTGAATAGGGCGAATTAGTACGTGGTCGTAGACCCGAAACCAGGTGATCTACCCATGTCCAGGGTGAAGGTGAGGTAACACTTACTGGAGGCCCGAACCCACGCACGTTGAAAAGTGCGGGGATGAGGTGTGGGTAGCGGAGAAATTCCAATCGAACTTGGAGATAGCTGGTTCTCTCCGAAATAGCTTTAGGGCTAGCCTCGTGATGAGAATACTGGAGGTAGAGCACTGTTTGGACTAGGGGGCCATCCCGGTTTACCGAATTCAGACAAACTCCGAATGCCAGATATTTATACACGGGAGTCAGACTGCGAGTGATAAGATCCGTAGTCAAAAGGGAAACAGCCCAGACCACCAGCTAAGGTCCCAAAGTAATCGTTAAGTGGAAAAGGATGTGGCGTTGCACAGACAACCAGGATGTTGGCTTAGAAGCAGCCATCATTTAAAGAGTGCGTAATAGCTCACTGGTCGAGTGACGCTGCGCCGAAAATGTATCGGGGCTAAACGATTCACCGAAGCTGTGGATTGACATCTACGATGTCAGTGGTAGGAGAGCGTTCTAAGTGCGTTGAAGTCAGACCGGAAGGACTGGTGGAGCGCTTAGAAGTGAGAATGCCGGTATGAGTAGCGAAAGACGGGTGAGAATCCCGTCCACCGTATGACTAAGGTTTCCTGAGGAAGGCTCGTCCGCTCAGGGTTAGTCGGGACCTAAGCCGAGGCCGATAGGCGTAGGCGATGGACAACAGGTTGATATTCCTGTACCACCTCCTCACCGTTTGAGAAATGGGGGGACGCAGTAGGATAGGGTAAGCGCGCCGTTGGTTGTGCGCGTCCAAGCAGTAAGGCGTGTGTGTAGGCAAATCCGCACACTATAACGTTGAGCTGTGATGGCGAGTCCGTATGGACGAAGTTCCTGATTTCACACTGCCAAGAAAAGCCTCTATCGAGGTGAGAGGTGCCCGTACCGCAAACCGACACAGGTAGTCGAGGAGAGAATCCTAAGGTGTGCGAGAGAACTCTCGTTAAGGAACTCGGCAAAATGACCCCGTAACTTCGGGAGAAGGGGTGCTCTTGAGCGTGCAAGCGCACGAGAGCCGCAGTGAATAGGCCCAGGCGACTGTTTAGCAAAAACACAGGTCTCTGCAAAACCGTAAGGTGACGTATAGGGGCTGACGCCTGCCCGGTGCTGGAAGGTTAAGAGGAGTGGTTAGCGCAAGCGAAGCTGCGAATTGAAGCCCCAGTAAACGGCGGCCGTAACTATAACGGTCCTAAGGTAGCGAAATTCCTTGTCGGGTAAGTTCCGACCCGCACGAAAGGCGTAACGATCTGGGCACTGTCTCAACGAGAGACTCGGTGAAATTATAGTACCTGTGAAGATGCAGGTTACCCGCGACAGGACGGAAAGACCCCGTGGAGCTTTACTGTAGCCTGATATTGAATTTTGGTACAACTTGTACAGGATAGGTAGGAGCCAGAGATCTCGGAGCGCCAGCTTCGAAGGAGGCGTCGGTGGGATACTACCCTGGTTGTATTGAAATTCTAACCCATGCCCCTTAGCGGGGCAGGAGACAGTGTCAGGCGGACAGTTTGACTGGGGCGGTCGCCTCCTAAAAGGTAACGGAGGCGCCCAAAGGTTCCCTCAGAATGGTTGGAAATCATTCGTAGAGTGTAAAGGCACAAGGGAGCTTGACTGCGAGACCTACAAGTCGAGCAGGGTCGAAAGACGGGCTTAGTGATCCGGTGGTTCCGCATGGAAGGGCCATCGCTCAACGGATAAAAGCTACCCCGGGGATAACAGGCTTATCTCCCCCAAGAGTCCACATCGACGGGGAGGTTTGGCACCTCGATGTCGGCTCATCGCATCCTGGGGCTGTAGTCGGTCCCAAGGGTTGGGCTGTTCGCCCATTAAAGCGGTACGCGAGCTGGGTTCAGAACGTCGTGAGACAGTTCGGTCCCTATCCGTCGTGGGCGTAGGAAATTTGAGAGGAGCTGTCCTTAGTACGAGAGGACCGGGATGGACACACCGCTGGTGTACCAGTTGTCTTGCCAAAGGCATCGCTGGGTAGCTATGTGTGGACGGGATAAGTGCTGAAAGCATCTAAGCATGAAGCCCCCCTCAAGATGAGATTTCCCATTACGCAAGTAAGTAAGATCCCTCAAAGACGATGAGGTAGATAGGTTCGAGGTGGAAGTGTGGTGACACATGGAGCTGACGAATACTAATCGATCGAGGACTTAACCAAAAAAGTTTGAAACATTCAATGAACCGTTTATCCAGTTTTGAAAGAACAAAATCTTTCAACAAAATATAAGGTCTAGTGATGATGGCAAAGAGGTCACACCCGTTCCCATACCGAACACGGAAGTTAAGCTCTTTAGCGCCGATGGTAGTTGGGGGCTTCCCCCTGTGAGAGTAGGACGTCGCTAGGCAAATAAAAACCTGAGATTAGATTCTCAGGTTTTTTTGTATTTAAAGCAGTCTGTCTGAATAAGCCCCGCCAAAATCAGATTGGGGCTATTCGACAGACTTGAAGTGTCTTAATAAAATACAATGCGATTCATTGTAGTAAATGTCTTGTATCACTCGTTGACAATCTGGAACAGCTGTTTATACAGCTGTTTTTATTTTCTCTATTAAAATTCAAGGGCGTTTCGCAAGTTATTGAGATAGGATTGGCTGACTGGTAGTTCTGTCCCGTCTTTTAATGTAACGATAAAATTGGAAGTGAGATCACGCGCCATCTTTTTTATAAAATGAATATTAACAATATAAGATCGATGAATGCGAATGAAAAATGCTGGTAAGCGCATTTGTAACTCCTTGAGTGTAATACTTGTTTTAAACTGTTCCTTTTCTACATAGAACCATGTCTTTTTCTGCAGGCTTTCGATATAAGATATTTTCTCAATGGCAACAGGGTTCCATTCTTCGTCCCGTTTACCAGTTAAAAATTGATAAGGTTCTAATTTCTGTGCTGTAAAAGTTGAAGGTAAAACAATTACTAATGCAGCTAGCGTGTCCTGTATATGTATTGGATAGCCAATACCGTAATATGGTGTTCCAAATAAGGTATTGTCTAAGATTGCGTCTGTGCGCTTTTTTGTTTGTAATACTTGCTCTGCAATACTGCCTGGCTCGACTTGCCGCCCTGCTTCTAAATGAATACTGTGCGATCCAGAGTGAAAATAGATATAAGAGTTTTGAACAGCAATGGCGATGGACGAATTTGTTGGAATCCAGTCTTGTAACATCGTAATAAATTGTTGTGAAATATCTTTTTGTAAAGAATCTAATTCATTATTCATTGTGATTATCCCCCTTGTTTGTAAACAGTTTACCAAATTTTGTCGTTAAAAAAGGTAGTTTCATCATTAAAATTCGGCATTTTATCTAAAAATAATGAAAATTCAGATGTACTGTTATATATTAATTTACAACAAATAAACCTGTTATGGAACAGATTTTAAAAAGTTTTTTAACAGAGTATATTTTATACAAAGGGGAAGGTGGAATTTCAATATGTCAACACGTCAAGAAAAAATCCAAGCTTTAGAAAAACAATGGGCAGAAAACCCGCGTTGGGCTGGTATTGAGCGCGCATATACAGCTGAAGAAGTAGTTAAATTACAGGGGTCTGTTGTAATTGAGCAAACTTTAGCAACTAAAGGTGCTACGCGACTTTGGAAATCCCTACATGAAGAACCATTCATTAATGCATTAGGTGCACTAACTGGTAATCAAGCGGTTCAACAAGTAAAAGCAGGTTTACAAGCAATCTACTTATCAGGCTGGCAAGTAGCTGCCGATGCTAACCTTTCGGGACAAATGTATCCTGACCAATCACTATACCCAGCTAACTCTGTACCAGCTGTAGTAAAACGTATTAATCAAGCACTACAACGCGCTGATCAAATCGATCATGCTGAAGGTCGTGTAGATGACTTTGATTGGTTTGCGCCTATCGTTGCAGATGCTGAAGCTGGTTTCGGTGGTCCTCTAAATGTATTTGAACTTGTAAAAGGTATGATTGAGGCGGGAGCTGCAGGTGTTCATTTAGAAGACCAATTAGCTTCTGAGAAAAAATGTGGGCACTTAGGTGGGAAAGTATTACTTCCTACACAAAATGCTGTTCGTAACTTAATTGCAGCTCGTCTAGCAACAGATGTAATGGGCGTAGATACAATTTTAATCGCGCGTACGGACGCTGATGCAGCAGATATGGTAACTTCAGATATCGATCCACGTGATGCAGAATTTATAACTGGTGAACGTACACCTGAAGGCTTCTTCCGTACAAAACCAGGTATCAAACAAGCAATTGCCCGCGGTTTAGCATATGCACCATACGCAGATTTAATCTGGTGTGAAACGTCTAAGCCATCACTTGAAGAAGCACGCGAATTTGCAGCAGCGATTCATGCTGAATTCCCAGGTAAAATGCTTGCTTACAACTGCTCACCTTCATTTAACTGGAAAGCAAACCTTTCAGAAGAAGAAATCGCAGAATACCAACGCGAGCTTGGAAAACTAGGATACAAATTCCAATTCGTAACGCTAGCAGGCTTCCATGCATTAAACCACTCTATGTTTGAGCTAGCTCATGACTATAAAGATAACGGAATGGCTGCATACTCTAAACTACAACAAGCAGAGTTTGCTTCTGAATCTAAAGGCTATACGGCTACTCGTCATCAACGTGAAGTAGGTACAGGTTACTTCGATGATGTGTCACAAGTTATTTCAGGTGGTACTTCTTCAACAACAGCAATGGCAGGATCTACAGAAACTGAACAATTCGTTTAATTCAATTACGTTAATTCCTAAATTCATAATCATAGATAAGTTTCCCTCGCACCTCCTAAGCGGGGGAAACTTAAATCACGAGAGGTGGGGAACTACTAATGGAACAGGTAACTACAGGTAAGCTTACTATTGTTGGGGAACAAAACGAGCAAACAAAAGAAATTTTAACACCGGAAGCCCTTGAGTTTGTTCTAGCCCTGCATGAAAAGTTTGATGCTCGTCGTAAAGAGCTTTTAGAGGCTCGGCAAGAACGTCAAAAACGTCTTGATGCTGGTGAGAAACTCGACTTCCTACCAGATACAAAGCATATCCGTGAGGGAGATTGGACGATTGCGCCACTGCCAGCGGATTTACAAGATCGACGAGTAGAAATTACTGGACCAGTAGACCGCAAAATGGTTATTAATGCGTTGAACTCTGGTGCGAAAATGTTCATGGCTTGTTTTGAAGATGCATCTGCTCCGACATGGGAAAACATGATTTCTGGTCAAATCAATATGCGTGATGCCATTAATAAGACAATTGAATTTACACAAGCATCAAATGGTAAAACATATAAATTAAACAATGAAACAGCTGTATTATTAGTACGTCCACGAGGTCTTCATTTACTTGAAAAGCATGTACTAGTGGATGGGGAACCTATATCAGGTAGTTTCTTTGATTTTGCTCTATATTTATTCCACAATGCTAAAAATGCACTAGCAAAAGGTACGGGTCCATACTTCTACCTGCCAAAGTTAGAAAGCCATTTAGAGGCTCGTTTGTGGAATGATGTTTTTGTCTTTGCACAAGATTACATCGGTATTCCACAAGGTACAATTAGAGCTACAGTTTTAATTGAAACAATATTGGCTGCTTTTGAAATGGATGAAATTTTATATGAGCTTCGCGACCATTCAGCAGGTCTGAACTGTGGCCGTTGGGATTATATTTTCAGCTATATTAAACGCCTGCGTAATCAACCAGATGTGATTTTACCTGATCGCGGTCAAGTAACGATGACAGTTCCATTTATGAAGGCTTATACGTCATTATGTATTCAAACATGTCATAAACGTAACGCACCTGCGATGGGCGGTATGGCGGCGCAAATTCCTGTAAAAGGGGATGACGAAGCGAATGCAGTAGCATTTGCAAAGGTTGCTGAAGACAAACGTCGTGAGGCAACTGATGGTCATGACGGGACTTGGGTAGCACACCCTGGCATGGTTGCAACGGCTATGGAGCAGTTTGATGCGATTATGGAGACACCAAATCAAATTCATAAAAAACGCGAAGATGTGAATGTTAAGGCTGAAGATTTAGTGGCTGTGCCAGAAGGTACAATTACACTTGAAGGTCTTCAAATTAACTGTAGTGTTGGGGTTCAGTACATCGCTTCTTGGTTACGAGGCAACGGTGCTGCACCGATTAACAACTTGATGGAGGATGCTGCAACAGCAGAAATCTCCCGTACACAAGTATGGCAATGGATTCGTCATCCAAAGGGTATTTTAGATGATGGAAGAGGTATTACATTAGCATTCGTGCTAGAAGTTTTGGAAGAAGAGCTTGTGAAAATTAAAGAGGCTGTTGGGGAACAGGCTTATAACAGTGGTCGCTATGATGAAGCTGCTGAACTGTTTAAATCTTTAATTGAACAAGATGAGTTCGTGGAATTCTTGACACTTCCAGGCTATGAAAAATTAAGTTAATTAATAGGAATCTACTAACGAACATATCCTACTTTTCTAAAATACAGTGGGCTGAACTCGAATGCAGCTCATGAGTTCCACTAATGTAACGAGCGGGGTCTGTTCCCCTGTTCTTTACTTATACACAATGAGCACTGTTTAATAAAAGGGGTCTACTTATATTAATGGTAAGTAATGAGATTTAAAAATGGGGTGCAAGATGTCTTACGAGCTTAGATGGGGGGCTTGTAAGGCATTTTTCTATACACAGGAAAACATTATGAGGGGGAAAAGAAATGGGCAATAAGGAAATGCTATTAATTCCAGGTCCTACACCAGTAGTTGATGAGATATATGATGCTTTGGCGAGCGAGACGCGTGGGCATACAGATCCACGATTTGTTGCGATTTATAAAAATGCATTAGTCCAAACAAAAGAACTGCTCCAAACGGATGGCGAGGTGTTTGTACTAGCAGGCTCAGGAACGCTAGCAATGGAAATGGCGATTGTCAATACAGTGGGCAAGGGAGAAAAAATACTCGTCATTAGTCATGGGTATTTTGGGGATCGTTTTACACCTTTAGCAACTGCTTATGGTATTCAAGTAGAAGTGCTACAGGCAGAGTGGGGTAAACAAGTTGAACTAGCTGCTGTAAAGGCAAAATTAGCTGGGGGTAATTTTAAAGCAGTCACAATTACACATGCAGATACATCTACAGGTGTTGTTTCAGATTTAGATGCATTAGTTCCAATTATTAAACAAGCGGGGGCTCTTATAATTTTAGATGGAGTTGTTGCAACAGCCGCATTGGATGAAAATATGAATAAAGCATATGGGCACGCTGACTATAAATTGGATGTTGTATTAACTGGTTCACAAAAGGCTATTGGTGTACCACCTGGATTAGCGATTATTGCGTTTAATCAATCTGCTTTAAAGGCTCGCGAAGCACTTGGCACGATACCAGCCTACTACTGCGATATTGAAAACTGGATACCAGTCATGAATGATCCAGGAAAATATTTTGCAACACCACCTGTGAATTTAATTTATGCTTATGATGTTGCTATGAAGATTGTTTTAGATGAGGGGATTGCGAAGCGTGAGGCGCGCCATAAAGCATATGGACGTGCTGTGCGTTTCGCATTATCTACGTATGGCATGGCAGCACTTGCTGATGAGACTGTAGCAGCACCAACTTTAAGTTGTATGCTCTATCCTGATGGAGTAGAGGATGCCAAGTTCCGAGCAAAGCTTGCAGAAAAAGGCGTAATTGTCGCTGGTTCTTTGGCACATTTAGCAGGTAAAGCATTCCGTATTGGGCATATGGGTAATACAACACCTGCTATGCTTGAACAAGCCGTGAAACTAATCGGTGAATCACTCAATGAATTAGGACACGTAGTAGCAGTAGAAGAAGCGGTTGCACGTTTGAATGAAGAATTAGCAGTAGTGACTATGTAATAGTAGAGGGAGATGTCTCACAAATGCGTGAGACATCTCCTTTTTCGTTATTTAACAATTGCTAGGATGAAACCGTCATATCCTTTAATTCCAACGGTTTGAATGGCTGTAGATTCGATACGTGGTTCGTGTTCTAATAAATCCATAAATTGACGCACACCTTGCACACGTTCATCTTCGCTTTTATCATCGATGACTTCACCGTTTCGCACTACATTATCAGCAATGATAAGTGCTCCACTATTCGCTAATTCTAAAGCCCATTTTAAATATTGAGGATTATTCGGTTTATCGGCATCAATGAAAATAAGGTCGAATAAAGGGCCTGAATTTTTAATTGTAGGCAATGAATGCAATGCATTTCCTACCACTACTTCGACTTTGCTGCTACAACCTGCTTTTAAGATGTTTTGCTTCGCCACTTCTGCATACGTCGGTTCAATCTCTAGAGTGTAAACCTTTCCTGATTCAGGGAGCGCACGAGCAAGCCATATGCTACTATAGCCACCAAGTGTACCAATTTCTAAAATATTTTGAGCACCTTTTATTTTTGCTAGCAGGTAAAGTAATTTTCCTTGTGTGGGTGATACATCAATTTCAGGAATGCCAGCATTTTTATTTGTTTGTAGGACATTCTCCATTGTTTCATCAAATGGAATTAGCTTATCAATAAAATATTCATCCACATCATGCCAAACATTGTTAGTTAACATAGTATAATTCCTCGTTTCCATAGTGATTTAAACTGCAACTAAAGTGTATGATAAAATGAACTATAATAAAAATATATAATAATTACTAATACATAACTTTAAGTTATGAGTGAGGAGAAGGTATGAATAGTCACGCATTAAAATTATTTTACCAAGTAGCTAAAACAGGTAGTTTTACAAAGGCTGCTGAAATATTGCATATTAGTCAACCAGCAGTTTCTAGCCAAATTAAAAGGTTTGAGCAGGAAATAGGCGTACCATTATTTAAACAGCAAGGCAGAGGCATCGTATTGACTGAATTTGGTGAGGCGCTAGCGGAAAAGGCGCAAAATCTTATTTCTCTTGAGCAACACATTGAGTCTTTTATTGAAGACTTTCGCCTTGCCAAGACGGGGTCTATTCATATTGTTGCTACTTATTTACCTGCTAATTTTTTAATTCCAAAATGGGCAGCTACTTTTAAAGGCTTAAATGAAGATATTAATTTAGTTGTTACAACGGCCAATACGAAAGAAGCATTTGAGCAGCTTATACACTATAAAGCGGATATTGCTATTTACGGTGGTGGAATATATGAGAGACCTGAGGAAGTATTATGGGAGGAGCTCTTTGAAGACGAGCTGTGGTTTGTTGTTGCACCCGAACATTTATATGCAAATCAAACGATTTCTATAGCGGATATGATGAAGGAACCTTTTATAATGCGAGAGGAAGGGAGCTCCATGAGAGATCACCTCTTTTCACTTTGTGAAACCCATCAAGTAAATCCTCCAAAAATTGCACTACAATTTAGTGGAATAAATGAAACAATTCGATCGGTTATGGCTGGATATGGCGCAATTTTTATTTCATCACTTGCGGTTAAAGAGTATGTTCATAGTGGGCAATTGGCAAGAGTATATGTACAGGGGATACATAGTAAACATAAAGTTGCTATTTGTACAAGGAAAAATGAGAAGCAAAGTTTACTTGTAAATAAGTTTATTGATACGATAAAAAATTCTTTATAGAAAAATTTAAGTCCTTCCGAGATACCCCAATTTTTCTATGCATAAAACTCGAATTTTGTTATACTAACTGTATAACAAACATGGAGCTGATATAGATGTTTATTCAAATAGAGCCCTTATCGGATGTGCCTATCTATGAACAGGTTACACGGCAAATTATAGAGGGTATTGCAAGGGGAGACATGGGACCAGGTGATATGTTGCCATCTGTGCGTAGTTTAGCGGCTGATTTAGGTGTTAATATGCATACGGTTAATAAGAGTTACCATGAGCTTGAGGCAAAAGGAATCATTACAATTCGCGCTAAATCAGGTGCAATTATTCGATCAACTGAGGAGCGTGCATTAACGCCTGAACAGTTGCAACAGATTGAAAAAAATTTAAAGCCTGTTGTGGCAGAAGGAATGGTGCTCGGCGCAACAGCTGATCAAATTGAGCACATGATGAAAAAGGTATTTGCTGACTTGCAACTGCCAGTAGAAGGGGTGTAGCATGCTACTAGGTATTTTTACAATAATGTATATTATGACATTAGCTATGCAAATTTTTGTCCCTTATATTGTACGTGAGACAATCGTATTTGGAGTTACCGTACCGGAGCAAAATGTAAAGCATCCTGCATTAGCGATTGCGAAAAAGCGCTATGCGCAAATAGTAGGTCTTTTTGGAGCGATAATTTTAATAATCATGTTTGTGTTTTACTGGTTGCTCGCTCCTGCTGAAAGTGCTCAGGGCATTCTTTTACTTAGCTGTTTATTTGGGATGCTTGCGGTCAGTATGGTGTTATATTGGTTGAATCATCAAAAAGTGATGAAGCTGAAACTGCGTGAACGATGGGGCTTAAATATAAAACAAGTGAGAGCTGTCGATTTAACAGCCCGTAGTCGTGATGAAATACTACCTTGGCCATTTTATGTGGTGCCTATCGGTGTTACTGTTTTCCTCATTATGTTTACGTTGTTACATTATGAACAAATACCAAATGCTGTTGCGGTACATTGGGGACCAAGCGGAGCGGCAGATGCGTGGCAAGAAAAAACGTATTTTTCTGCGGTTTCACTACCACTAGTCATGTTAATGATGCAATGTATGATGTGGGGTATTGCGGATTCACTTAAGCGCTCTGCAATTCGATTGTCTATCAACCATCAGCAGGAGTCTTTGGAAAGCGAATTAAAAACACGGAAATTTATGAGCTGGAATATAGCGTTGGTCAGCTATAGTTTAACGGGATTATTTACAATACTACAGTTAAGTAATATTTATCCTTCGATGGCTGAAGGAAAAAAACTATTACCATTGTTTATTGCTTTCCTAGTTTTAATATTAGGTTCAGTGCTTGTATATGCATGGAAAAAGCGACAGTTACGATTGAATTATAAAGATAATGTGGTGTCAGAGGTAATGGATATTGATGAGGATCGTTATTGGAAGGGCGGTCTTATTTATATGAATCGTCAGGATCCATCAGTGTTTGTGGAGAAACGTTTTGGTGTAGGTTGGACAATGAACTTTGCAAACCCAAGAGGCTATATCGTCATCGGCTTGCCATTACTTATATTGCTGTTGGTTTCAATATTTTCATTATAAAATAAAGAGGTTGTCAAAAAGCGCATAAGTGCCAGTCACTCAAACAATTTCCAATGTTAACTGTGGGTTTTATGAAAATATAAGTGAAAATCCAAGAAGTCTCCCAGTGGGAACAACACAGTGCATAAGCCGCAACAAACCGCGCATAGCGAGGGATGCGGCTTATGCTGGAAGTAGATTTTTGCACAGAAAGTAGTCAATAGTAAGTGCCAGTCACTCAAACAATTTCCACTGCTAGCAGTGCCCTTTTTACATAAAGAGTAAGTTAGGAACTGAACTCCTAGTGCAATATATTGAATGGGGGCAAGGATAAATGAAAATTTTAGTTGTCGATGATGACGTTCATATTTTACAGTTAGTCAATATTTATTTAACGCGAGAGGGCTATCAAGTATTGCAAGCAGAGAATGGCGAGCAAGCTTTGCAATTGCTTGATGGAAATATGCCCGATTTGGCAGTTGTTGATGTTATGATGCCAGGAATGGATGGCTTTACGCTAACTGAAATTTTAAGTAAGGATTACGATATTCCGGTGCTGTTATTAACGGCAAAAGGAGAGCTAGAAGATAAGGAGCGTGGCTTTTTAGCGGGTTCAGATGACTATGTCGTTAAACCGTTCGAGCCAAAGGAGTTGCTGTTTCGCATTGCAGCGATTTTACGTAGGCTTGATAAAAAGAATCAGGTAACAATACAGGTTGGTAAGCTCGAAATTGATCGACGTAGCTTTGAGGTTACGATTGGTGGAGAAACACTTATTTTGCCTTTAAAGGAATTCGAGCTATTGGCGCTACTTGCCTCTCGACCAAATCAAGTTTTTACACGTAGCATTATTATGGAGCAAGTATGGGGCTACGACTATGAAGGAGACGAGCAAACGTTAAATACACATGTGAAGCGGATTCGCGAGCGCTTGCATCGCTACGAAACAGATGTTGAGATTACAACGGTACGTGGCGTCGGTTATAAGCTTGAGGTAAGTTCGACATGAAGACGTTATATAGTAAGTTTGTTGTCACAACGATGCTCATTATGATTGGCAGTTTATGCATTGGGTTTTTAATGACGAATACGTATTATCATCAAGTAACTAAAGGAAAAAATGATGCTAAAAATGTTGCAATTGCAGAGGATATTGTCGATTATATCGAATCAGCGAAGCAAATGGATTTAGATAGCTATTTAACAACACTTGGAGAGATTGGTTATCAAATTTATGTTACAACGGGAGAGGATCATCGCTTTTTTGGTGGCGAATACCGAGATAAAACATTGTCGGCAGATGTAATCCAGCATGTTTTAGAAGGAGAAGTCTATCATGGGATGCGTGATTTCCCAAAAGAGACCTTTATGACAGGCTTTTTTGCGAATGAACTCATTAATACCATTGGTGTACCCTTTACGTATAATAACGAACAGTATGCACTGTTTATTAGACCAGATATTCGATTGTTGTTCTCTGAGGCGCATACGCTATTAGGAGGTCTTATCCTTGGAATGGCTGTGCTAAGTTTACTTGCTATGCTGCTATTTGCAAAGGCATTAATTAGACCGATTACACAGTTAACAGAAGCAACACATCAACTGGCTCATGAAAAGTTTGATACGTTGCTTGAAATAGATCGAGCGGATGAAATTGGACAACTGGCAGATAGCTTTAATGTGATGACAGAAAAATTACAGGAAAATGATAGAATTCGTAAACTATTTATAAGCAATGTATCTCATGACTTTCAATCGCCTTTATTGAATATTCAAGGCTATGTAGATTTACTGAAAAACCCTACGCTTTCTGAACCAGAACGACAAGAATATGCGACAATTATAGAGCTAGAAACGAAGCGACTTTCGACATTGACGAAGCAACTGTTACTCCTGACATCACTCGATCAATCGACTAGAATGCTAAAGAGAGAACCGTACAATTTAGATGAACAATTGAAGGAGACTGTGCGCAAATATCGTTGGCAGTTAGAGGAAGCTAATGTGCAGTTATCGTATCAGATTGAGCCAGTAACGTATAAAGGTGATGCGGGGCTACTACAAAATGTATGGGATAATTTATTAACAAACGCCATTAAATACAATGTTAATGGGGGAGAAATTCACATACATCTTCAAGAACAATCTACTTTTGTAGAAGTGTTAATAGAGGATAGCGGTATTGGAATGAATGCGGAGCAATTGCAAAAGGTATATGACCGTTTTTATCGAGCTGATGAGTCAAGAACGAAACAGGGGACAGGTCTCGGCCTTGCCATTGTAAAACAAATTGTTGAATTGCACGGTGGGGAAGTGCAAATGAAAAGTGCAATTAACGTAGGGACAAGCGTTTGTATACACCTACCAAAATTGTAATATAGAGTTCATGTAAAGTTCATGTTCAATCGATAAACTTCTATGTAAGTTGAAACTTGGAGGAGTTATCGTATGGAACAAAAATGGAGTTTACGTCTTATTCGACTCGCAGCGATTTTTGCTTTAGTGGGTACGTACTTAGGGTCGCATATGTCAGGGTCAGGTAGTTATGAATTTCGACCAATTCACGCGCATGTTTTACTCGTTGGCTGGTTAAGTATGTTTGCATGGGGCATTTTTTACCGTGCATTTAAAGTGAAATCGCAAAAATTAGTAGCATTACATGGCTGGACAGCGATTATTGGAGTTTTTGGCTTAACACTTGGTATGTGGTTCTACAATATTAATCCTTTTAACTTTGGTCATACATTTACTTTAATTTTCTTTATTGTAGGTGGTACCACTTTGTTAATTAGTTTTGCATTATTTATTATTGTGACATTCATGGTAAATCAAAAAGAGGGAATGAAAAATTAATATAAAACCGCGCCAGTATGAGACGCGGTTAATGGGTAGGCAAATTCAAAAAAATTTGAGTTTGCTTATTTTTTTAAGTAACCGTTGATTTCGTTCGAGAAGCGGGCTTGCCATTTCATTTAAACTAGAGTTAGTAGTCGCCTAAGCATCTATCAATTTAAATGCTCTAGTGATTTTTTAAGCCAACGTGTTGCCTCGTTATAATCTTGAGCTACACCCTGTCCTTTCTTATAAAGCATGCCAAGCTGAAACTGAGCTTTTTGGTGACCCTGATTTGCAGCAAGTCGGTAAAGTTGGGCAGCCCTCGCAAAATCTTTAGGGACACCTTGTCCATTGCTATGCATTTGAGCTAACTGGTATTGAGCTTTAGCATGTCCTTTAGAAGCTGCTTGTTCAATCCATCTAGCTGCTTCCGTGAAATCTTGCTTTACTCCTTTGCCTTTATCAAATAAATTGCCAAGTTGATATTGTGCGCCTAAATGCCCTTGAATAGCAGCAAGTCTATAGCAACGTCTAGCCTCATCTAAGTCTTGGGAGACGCCCAATCCTTGTTCATATAATAATCCTAATTGATATTCAGCTTGAATATGAGATTGGTCTGTTGCAGCTCTCCACCATTGAACTGCTTTGGCATAATTCAATGGAACACCAACACCGTTAGCATATAACAACCCAAGTTCGAATTGAGCATCAGCATAGCCTTTTTCAGCGGCAAGTATAAAATACTGTAATGCTTTGTCAGGCTGTTGAATCTGATAGACGAAAAGAAGGCCTAGCTCATAGCCAGCACTAATATGTCCATTGTCAGCGGCAAGCTGAAACCATCTTTCCGCACGCGTACTATCTTTTTCTTTTTGGTAAAGTAGGCCGAGACAATATTGGGCATTGGTATGCCCTTTATGAGCCGCAAGTTTAAACCACTTTATTGCTTCAATGTGATCTAGCTGTATGCCCTGTCCTGTATTGTATAGTAAGGCCAATTGAAACTCTGCATTCGTATGGTCTTGAAGGGCAGCTAGGTGGAACCATCTCGCAGCTTCCTCAACATTTTGTGAGATGCCACGGCCTTTTAGATACATATAGCCAAGGTTATACTGTGCACTTGCATCTCCTGCAAGTGCTGCCATTTCAAAATAAGCTATTGCCTCCTCAAAGCTTTGTTGTACACCAGTTCCATTATGATAGAGAAAGCCAAGATTATTTTGTGCACTTGTATTGCCTTGGTTGGCTGCTGAAATATACCATTTTGCTGCCTCTTCAAAATCAATAGCAATGCCTAGCCCTTGATTGTAAAGTACACCAAGATTATACTGTGCGTCGGCATTTCCTAAATCCGCCGCAGACTTATAATAATGGGCGGCCTCTTCATAATCTTGCTCAATACCTTGTCCTAAATGATAAAGCACCCCTAGACTATAAAGTGCATTAGCATCATGTTGTGCGGCTGCTTTCTCATACCACATCTTGGCTGTCGCATAATCTTTTTGAACACCTCGACCGTGGTTATAAAGGAAGCCTAAATTGTATTGTGCACTTGCATTGCCCTTTTTTGCAGAAATTTCAAACCAACTAGCAGCATGTTCATAGTCTTTAGCTGAGTATTGATCGAGCGTCTTCGTATCAAGTGGAGGCAATAAATCTTCAAATTTAGGAAATTTTCGAGTCGAAATAGATGCTTTCAGGCTACGATCATAACGGTGAATAAACCATTCAACGATATCACTAACATAATCGAGGACAATTTTAGCTGCTTTCGCTTCAACGATGTCATTGTTGCTAGTACTTGTCATTTTAAATACAAGTTCCATTAGTAAATAAATACGACGTGGATGAATGTTTGAGATAAAGGTACGATTATTTAATAGTGTTCGGATATTTTTTTGTTTAGGTTTTGCTTGCATTTCCAGCTCGTAAAAGTCATAGACTATCTCCTCAAGGACGAGGCGTGACTTTTGTAAAGAAATTGATGGCTGTGTAATAGCGTGGTTACTAGCATCCTGTAAGCTTTGTGCTATATGTGTGAACGATAAAATATGTAATTTTTCACATTGTTCGTGAAGGATATCGTATTGTATGACGATTGTAATCACCTCTTCTTAACTAACGGTAATAGTCTTTTTTTCATATATCGGGAAATTATTAGTGTTATTGATCATTTTCCATTGAATTCCTCAGTTGAATTGTCTTCAGTATGATACTATTTGATTTAAGAGTTAGTTTATAGTCTTTGGAGGGATTGATGGATGAAAAAAATTGCAGCAATTATTCCAACATATAATCCGCAACAATCATTTATAACATTTGTACATCAATTATTAGCCACCTCAATTTCTCAAGTTGTTATTGTTAATGATGGTAGCGATAAAAAATATGAAAATATTTTTGAAGAGTTAAAGAAAATAGATAGATGTAAAGTTCTCCAACACGAACAGAATATTGGGAAGGGTGGAGCGTTAAAAACAGCTTTCTCCTATATTCGGTCTAAACGAGCGGGTTTTCAGGGTGTTCTAACAGTAGGGGCACACGGACAGCATACGTTAGAGGATATCAAATTAGTATTGACTATGACAAAAGTGTTTTCAGAAGGCATTGTCTTAGGAATCCGCAATTTCCATTCCTCCGATAGTACGTTCTTTTCGTATTGGGGGAACCGAGCAACTAGTTTACTGTTTGAAATACTGTTTCATAAAAAGCTAATGGATACACAAACTGGCTTGCGTTACATAGAAATCAAAGAATTACCATGGCTTATAGAGGTACAAGGTGATCGTTTTGAATACGATACAAATATGCTTGTCGCGGCCCTAAAAAGAAAATGTCCAATTTTCGAAGTAGAAATTGGTCAGCTACGCTTAAAAAAGAATTCAATTATTCAATATGATGAATTAACAAATACAGGTACAGTAATGGCTAAGATGCTTATAAAATATTTGAAACCGTAGTAAGCGTAATGCAATACGTGTATTTCTAATATTTTGTGCTAGGATAAGAATAATAATTACTCAACTTGACGCAGCGAGTATAAAAGAAGGGGTAATGAATGTGGAATATTCAGATCAAGTGAAAAATCGTGTGAAGCGAATGGAAGGTCAGCTACGCGGTATTTTAAAAATGATGGAAGAAGAAAAAGATTGCAAAGCCGTTATTACACAATTATCCGCAGTGCGGTCTGCGGTAGATCGTACGGTAGGCGTAATTGTTAGTACAAATTTGTTAGAATGTGTACAAAATGCTGAGGGTGACGGCGAAAAAATGAATGAAGTTATTCAAGAAGCTGTAAATTTAGTTGTCAAAAGCCGTTAGTATCCAACGTTAAAGCATATTTAAGCTCTTACCTTATATAGAAGCTTGTTAAACGACAAGTCTCGCCTCTTTTAGTTTTGTCGGAGAATCGTAAGCCACTTTTGTTTAGGGGCTTATTTGTCTCAGTTTCCGATAGAATTTATTCTGGCGGGGCTTGTTTCGTTATTATGATTATATAAGATGTTTTAGGTGAAAGTTAATGAATATGCAAAAAAATACTTTTAATTATTAGATTTATGTTTTATATAGGTTTAAAAACCTAAATGCTTACTTCGATAAATGTAGAAAAAGGTCATATGTAGTGAACTTGTATGATAGATTTAAAGTAATATTCTCTTTTATAATTAGGATAAAGATATTATAAAAGAGAAGGTGAGTTATTTTGAGAAAATGGATATTAAGCAGTGCAACATTGTTGATGTTAAGCCCAACTATAGCCCATGCACAAAGCCAGCCTTTAAATATGCAAGCACCAATTGCTTACAATGTGGTGGCAAGCACTAAGATAGAAACATTCGATCAACTAACAAATGAAATAGTAATGCAACTTAACAATTTTGCTACAGAAATTAAAGTTACATATAGTGGTTCAATGACAGGTTTCGACAAAAAGTTAATGGAAGCATTTGAAGAGGCACAGCAAAAGGCTACTTATGCCAGTGGTCATCTTCAAGGAATGACTATGACTGCTGATTCCACAGGCAACGTGACCTATAAAGTGAAATACTTTACGACTCCAGCACAAGAATCTGCCGTTCAGAAAAAGATTGATGGCATATTAAAAACGATTATTAAGCCATCTATGACACAATTTCAAAAAGTAAAAGCCATTAATGATTATATAGTGTCCAATACTACTTATGGTACAAAAACAAAGGCGAGTCCACATAGCGCTTACGCATTATTATTTGAAGGACAAGCTGTATGCCAAGGCTATGCTTTATCAGCATATAAAATGTTAGAGCAAGCAGGGATTGAAACTAAATATGTAGTAGGTTATGTGAATGGCAATGAAGCACATGCTTGGAATATGGTGAAGGTTGATGGCAAGTGGTATCATCTGGATACAACATGGAATGATCCGTTACCAAATCGCATAGGGGCATCTTCCTATGATTATTTCCTTGTAACGGATGCTCAGCTAAAGAAAGACCATAATTGGATTACTTCAAATTACCCTGCGGCAACAAGTACAGCATATAATTTTATGCAAAATGTACATTTTGCACACCAAATCAATAATACTTTATTCTTTAGCAACACAGCAGATAATGATAAATTGTATAAACTCGACTTGGTAAGTGGTAAGAAGACTAAGGTAATTAATACGCGAGCACTTTATATTACAGGTGTTGGAGACAATCTTTATTATAGCGATTATAGTAATAGCGGTTACTTAACAAAACTAAATTTAAAAACATTAAAAACGAGTGTAGTTGTTAAACAATCGGTATCTGATCTATTGATTAACAGCGGATATTTAGTATATAAAGTTAATGGTAAAGAGCAAAAGCTAAAAATTAACTAATTTATAGTGTGATAAACAGAAAGCTTCTATATCACATGTTCAATGCATATATATTTATAAGCACAAAAGGGCTCCTAATTGAGTTCTTTGTGTTTTTTTTGTATATAATGAAAGTAGTGAAACTGTGTGAGGTGAAGATTTTTGTGGAAAAAGCTAGCTATTATTGCAATACTTATCATTTTCTTAGAACCAATTTATACAGCGGGTAAAGCGACAGTAAAACAAGTTGTTACGTGGGCAAATAATGATGACATTGAAACGGTGCTATTAGCAACAAAGGAGAAAATTGTTGATGTTACCACTAAATTTTCAGAAGATGCCTCAATACAAACAGCAAACCCTGAAGATGTGAAGGAACAAAAGCTAGCCGTTTCTTCTCCGGTCGTACAGCAGCCTGAGACAAAGCTTGTTGTTACAAATGCAAAGGAAATGGCAGATGCGATGTATGCCTATTATAGTAGCTTTTCACCAACCTATGAGATTCAATATAAGGGAAGTACAGAACGAATCGAGAAGATTGTAGAAGATGCCTATGACAGTGCAATTAAAAGAGATGATTTTGTGTATGGGCATATTAGTAAGCATTCCATACGCTTTGAATATGGGAGAAAAACTGCCAAAATTTTTGGGGAACAAAGCTATTTAATGACGCCAGAGCAAGCAGCTTATGTTGAGATGAACGCTCAAGAAATAGTAGCCACAATTGAGAAAAACGCGAAAACAGATGTGGAGAAGGTCAGAGCCGTTAATGATTATATAGTAGCGAATACGGCTTATACAGAACAAACGAAGTCAAGTCCACATAGTGCTTATACCGTGCTTGCTGAGCATGGTGGTGTTTGTCAGGGCTATGCGTTATTAGCACATACACTGTTACAAAAACTTGGCTTTGAGACTCAATATATTGTTGGCTATGTCGGTAAGGAAGGGCATGCTTGGAATTTAGTGAAACTTGACGGTCAATGGTATCATCTTGATACAACGTGGAATGATCCTGTGCCTGATCGGAACGGTGCCATAAGGTATCAATATTTTTTAGTAGATGATCGTACAATGGCGCGTGATCATACATGGATAGCAAATGATTATCCAAAAGCAACAAGTACCATTTATAGCTACTATCAAGATATCGATTTTCCCGCACAAGTAGGAACTCAGTTATTTTATAGCAGTATTTCTGATGACAATAAATTGTACGTGCTTGATATGACTACAGGAAAAGCTCAGCGTGTCACTAAAACGCGTGCGCAATATATTGTTTATGCTGATGGATGGTTATACTTTAGTAATTATTCGCATGGCGCTTATTTAACAAAAATTCGCCCTGATGGAAGCGGTGAACAAGTGTTAAATAGGGAAGACACGAAGGATTTATTTATTAAGGACGGCTATTTATATTTCATGACAGATGAGCTAAAGAAAATGCAGCTATAATTTTTGCCAATTAAGTGTAGATGAAGGGCGTATGACATTAAAAATGGTCTATAGCCATCTTACATTTTAAATAAATAATACTGTTGATTTCCGCTATGGGCGGACGCTTTCCGCGGGCACATCGTAAGCCGCAACCCTCGCTGTCGCGCGGATTGTTGCGTCTTACGTTTTGTGCATTCCCGCAGGAGTCGCCGCCCGCCGCTCCAATCAACGGAATGCCTTGGTAAAAATATTCTATTGAATGACCACGAAGAGGATAAATGTCAAAAGTTAGGGCTATATCGCCTATAGTTACCGTCTTCTTTTATATAAAATAAATATAGATGACTACTACTGTTGATTTCCGCTATGGGCGGACGCTTTCCGCGGGCACATCGTAAGCCGCAACCCTCGCTGTCGCGTGGATTGTTGCGTCTTACGTTTTGTGCGTTCCCGCAGGAGTCGCCGCCCGCCGCTCCAATTAACGGAATGCCTTGGTAAAAATATTCTATTTAATGACCACGAAGAGGATAAATGCCAAAAGTTAGGGCTATATCGCCTATAGTTACAGTCTTCTTTTATATAAAATAAATATAGATGACTACTACCGTTGATTTCCGCTAAGGGCGGAAGCTTTCCGCGGGCACATCGTAAGCCGCAACCCTCGCTGTCGCGCGGATTGTTGCGTCTTACGTTTTGTGCATTCCCGCAGGAGTCTCCGCCTTCCACTCCAATCAACTGAACACGTTAGTAAATCCAAAAAAAGGCGTATGACATTAACGATTGTCATACGCCCTTTTTGCGCGTTCAATAATATAATGTATTGGTTGATGCTGACACAAAGTAACTTGGATTTTTGGGTACATTGAGGTCATTTCCTGGGAAAATGTTTTTAAAATTAGCGGGTTATGCTTTAGAGCGCCACCATTACAATAAAAGTGAAAAGGCTCGCCTTGATAGCCAATTTGCTTTAGTACCGCACAAGCGAGAAGCACTAACTCATGGGCAGCCTGTATAGAGATATGAATAGCGCAAGCATCTTTCTTAGCAACTGCATCGGCTAAAAATGCACTCATTTTTGCTAATTGTGCATTTGTATAAGATGGGCGGAATAACCATGCTGCTAGCTCCGTGACATCTTGAATACGTAAATAGTTATAGACGGCATCTTTTAATATCGTCGCCTCGCCTCGTCCATCCTCCATGCGAAAAATGGCCCGTAAAACTTCCTGCCCTAGCCAATAGCCACTACCTTCATCGCCTGCACGATGGCCCCAGCCACCAGAACGTGCGATATGTATACCATCGAATGCGTACGCAATTGCACCAGTCCCTGCTATGAGTAGTGCACCTGCCTGTCCAGCAGTGACACCTAATAAGGTAGCTTCAGCATCATTTTCGATAATAAGCATCTGGATATGTAGCTGTGCCGCTGTAATTGCATCATGGAGAATTTCCGTAACATTTTTATGATCATTGGGTGAATCAATCCCGGCCATAGCAAACGTGGCGATAGCGATTTTTGAGTTAGCTTGCGCTTGTAAAAATACACGAGCTTTTGCTAATAATGTTCGTAATATATCCGTAGCAGACTCCACACCTATAGCCTGGTAATTGGACCCTCCTAATGATGTTGTATATTGTATTTCACCTGACTCGGCATGTACGATTGCACATGCCGTTTTAGTTGCACCACCATCAATAATTAGCAGCCATTCATTCATTGATCCCATTCCTCTATAAACGAAATTAATTGCTTTTCCGCCTCTGTAATGGCGAATTCCTTTTGCTGAACCCATTCAAGTAGGGTATCTGCCTTTACCTTTGCTCGCTCAATTGATGCTCGCATTGTTTCAGGTGAAGGGCCACCTAATAATGTTCGTACACTTACAAAAAACTCTGGTTTTAAAGTATGATAAAAATCATCTTCAGAAATAATTAAAGGTTTGCCAGTAACCAACTTGGATTGTGTATTAGCTAGGCTCCATGTCAGACTAGCGAGTGATTCTTCACCGTGAGCAAGTAATACTTTAATGCACTTACTGACGATACTATGGGCTTGGCGGAATGAAATACCTTCGGAGCGGACTAATGTATCAGCGAGTTCTGTTACATTTGCAAAACTGTTTTCCGCGCGGTTTCGGAGCTTCTTCTTGTTTACATCCATTGTAACAACGAGTGAACCAAATAATTTGTAAATACCTATTAATCGATCTATAGCTCGCCATAAATATGGTTGCATATCGTCCTCTGTATCTACGATATCACCAAACGGTGTATTATGTACCATTTGTAGAACTGTACTAGCGTCTCCGACTACTGCAGATAGTAATGAGCGTGTATGTTCAATGGAAACAGGGTTACGTTTTTGCGGCATAATCGAGCTAATTTGAACGTATGGGCTAGCTAGTGTAAATGCGTTAAATTCCTGTGTAGCCCATAATAAAAAGTCCTGAGATGTACGTCCGAGGTTAAGGGCGGCAAGCTGTACAATACTTGCTGCTTCAGAGATATAGTCAGCACCAGCAACCGCATCCCAGGCATTTTCGATAATTTCATCAAAAGCTAGTAAGTCTCGCATGCGCTCACGGCTAATGTTAAAGCCTGTAGTCGTTAAGGCGGCTGCTCCCATGCTACTCCGATTAACTGTTTGATAGCAATGCTGCATGCGCTCGAAATCTCGATCGAGTTGATCGATTACGGCTTTTAAATAATGTGCAAAAGTGGTTGGTTGTGCTTGTTGCGTATGTGTATAGCCAATCATAATTGTATCGATATGCTCCTCAGCTGAAGCAATTAAATCACCTCGTAATTTAAGCAATTCCCCCATAAGCATTAATAACTTTTTGCGCAATGTCATTCGATAAATGGCGATACCCATATCATTACGACTTCTACCAATATGGAGATTTCCAGCAACGTCACCAGCAAGTTCTATTAATTTATTTTCAATGCGGAAAAATAAATCCTCGTATTGCGGGCTATAATCTTCTATTCGATAATAGTTCAAGTCTAGTTTTTTTAGCGCCATAGCAATTTGTTTCGCTTCTTCTTTTTTTACTAGTCCTTGTTCTTCTAACATTTTTAAGTGAGCAATATTAATTTGAAGCATAATTGTTAAAAAGTTTTTCTTCGCTTCGTCATAAGCTGGTTGCAAAACAATTTTCCGATAAATATTTGAAGGAAAAATCATTCCATCCTCCTGCTGGATTTTGTTGCGGAAATCTTCAAACATATGAATGGCCTCCTATAGGATGACAGTTAAATGGCTGTGCCAGCACTGCCCTTTGATAGCTTTTCGGAAATAATGAGCACAATTAAAATTAAGAAAATCTGTAAAACGCCATAAGCACATGCAGTTCCAAATTTAAAGGCATATAATTTTTGAAATATAGCAACAGACAGCGGGATTGTAGAAGTACTGTAAATAAGAATAGAGGCTACGAACTCACCTAAACTTTGAACAAGTGCTAGCAGAGTTCCTGCTAATATTCCCGAAAAAGTAAGCGGTAGTACGATCCGTCTAAACGTATACCACCAGTTTGCGCCTAGACTTCGCGATGCCTCCTCGATAGACTGATCTAATTGCACGAGGGAAGCTGATGTTGAACGAAAAACGAGGGGTAAATGTCTAATAAAATAAGCTAATGGTAAAATCCAAAATGTACCGATAAGTACTTGGTTAAAGGCGAAAATATTTTCAGTACTAAAGGCTGCAATTAAATTGACGGCAACTACAGTACCAGGCAATGCCCAAGGAACCATAATTAAAATATCAAGCAATGTTTTACCTTTAAAATTTAGGCGAACCATTGCATAGGCAGCTGCAACACCGAAAATTACATTACCGAACGTTGCGACGACGCCCATTTGTATAGAGTTCCAAATTGGTCTCCATGTTCGTTCGTCAGTAAAAAGCGCTATATAATGATCGAGTGTGTAGTCGGTGGGGAGAATTTGAGTTTTCCAGGCACCATCTACTGAAAAAGAAATTAAAATAAGCACTAATATTGGTAAAATTAAAATAAGTGTACCGCCAAAGGAAGCAATTGTAGCAATCATTTTCATCCATTTTGAGGAAACTTCAGAGCGATGAACGCTAATGCCTTTACTCAAATTTTGATAGTTTCTACGATTTTGGTACCAGCGCATAATGATTAAAAATGAAATGGACACAAAAGATAAAATCATTGACTGTGTAGCGGCCATCCCCAAATTACCATTTGTTCGTGATAAGTATATTTGCATGGTCATTGTTCGTTCGACACCAAACATTAACGGCGCAGTATAGGATGCCATAGATATCATAAATACAAGTAATGCAGATGCAATAATAGAAGGTGTCAGCATTGGCAATATAACCTTTGTCCATACACGAATACGCCCTGCGCCTAAACTAGTTGCTGCTTCCTCTAATGATGGATCCAATCCTTTAATAGCAGCCGAAGCGGTTAAATAGAAGTATGTGTACATTGTAAATGTATGTACAACGATTACACCCCATATGCCTTTTAAAGAAAAGGGTACTTGCTGTAGTCCAAATAAATGTTGGATCGCACGTGGGAAAATTCCACTTTCTCCGTAAAGAAAAGTAAATGAAAGTACACCAACAAGCGGTGGAAGAGCCATTGGCACTAATACTAAAATAGATAGTATCCGTCTCCCAGGGAAATTATAGCGTTCTAATAAAAAGGCCATTGTAATACCAACAATTGCACAGCAAATAACACTAATAATAGATATATACAAACTAGTCCAGAGTGCCTCGAGATTCGCAGGGCTAGCGAGACTAAAAAACTTTTGATAATACGTAAGTGCATTATCCTCTGAAAAGCTCTGAAGAAAAGTTTGATAGAAAGGATAAATCACATAGGCAAACAACACTAAAAACAATGGTGAAATTAATATATAAACAAACCATTTCGATTGTGTTAGCCGTGTCCAAGCATTATTTTGATAAGATTGTACAGGTGGTTTTTCCATATGGTATGCCTCCTATTCTCCTAAAAAATAAAGTGATTCACGAGCTATATTTAATGTAATGTCTTCGCCAATATTTTTTAACTGAGCGTTTGTATTAATTATCATGACTTTCAACGAGAAATCGATAAAATCGACAATATAATTCACGCTTATTCCTGTAAATTCAACAAAAGAAATGGTTCCTGTTAATGTGTTTTCACCAGGACCTTGATTAACGGTCTCTGGACGAATCGAAATAAACACGTTGTCTCCAATCATATGCGTTAAATTAGGGGAGCTGTGTTGCTTTCGCCCAGTTAGAACAAGTCCGCTCTTCGTTTTTACTTGTATTTCATCATCATGAATAGCAATTGTTGTCGCTTCAATTAAATTCGTTTCCCCAATAAAATCGGCGACGAAGCGGTTTAATGGACGATTATAAATCTCCTGAGGTGTGCCAATTTGTTTCACATATCCATTATCCATCACCATAATGCGGTCCGACATAGCCATCGCTTCCATTTGATCGTGCGTTACGTAAATTGTTGTGACGCCTAACTCCGATTGAATTCTTTTGATTTCAATGCGCGTTTCCTCTCGTAATTTCGCGTCTAAATTCGACAAAGGCTCATCAAGTAATAAAATATCAGGCTCAATGACAAGTGCTCTTGCCAATGCTACGCGTTGCTGCTGACCGCCAGATAATTCATTTATTTTTCTATTTCCGTATTGTGCAAGATGCACGAGCCCTCTAATACGATCGACTTTTTGTTTTATCTCAAATTTTGAGAACTTTCGTACTTGTAAACCAAAGGCAATATTTTCGTCTACTGTCATATGCGGAAAAAGGGCGTAATTTTGAAACACCATACCGATATTTCGTTTGTTTGGCTGAAGCAATGTCACATCACGATCATCGAAATAAATTTTCCCTTCAGTAGGGTAATAAAATCCTGCAATCATTCGTAATGTGGTTGTTTTCCCGCAACCACTAGGCCCGAGGAAAGTGAAAAATTCACCTGTTTTAATATCGAGATTTAAATCTTTCACGCCATGTACTTTCCCAAATTGCTTAGAGACATTTTCGATTTTGACATTTTTCAAATGAAATGCTCCTTTCTATTTTGAAAAGAAGGGGATGCTATTGCAATCAACTTTTCGCATAAGTGTCTAAGTAGAATACTTATTAGCCTGTAATTGATACAATTCTGAAAAATATCCTTTTTCATTCAATAGCTCTTGCATTGAACCTTCTTCAATTATTTGCCCATGTTGCAATACAAGGATTCGATTAACCATTTTTAAAGCAGATAATTTATGCGTTATTAATAATAATGTTTTAGTTGCTGAAAGGTCAGTTAATGTTTCAATCATATGGTGCTCACTCCTTGCATCAAGAGCTGCCGAAGGTTCATCTAAAATGAGAAATGCTGCATTTCGGAAGTAAGCTCTTGCAATAGCTACCTTTTGCCATTCACCGCCTGATAGTTCTGTGCCGTTATCAAAATTTTTACTTAAAATTTGCTCATACCCTTGCTCGAAACTTGCAACTAAATCATTAAGAGAGCTTTGCTCGGACACGCTAGCTAACCTTTCATAATCATCAGTACTTTCCGTATGACTAATCATAATATTTTCTTTAAAGGATAACTGATAACGGGAAAAGTCTTGAAACACAATACCGATTATTTGACGATAAGAATCAATATTATATTCTGCAATATCAATGCCGTTTAATTCTATTTTTCCTTCAGTTGGTTCATAAAATCTTGAAATCAGCTTAACGATGGTAGATTTCCCAGCACCATTTTCTCCGACAAGTGCGATTTTTTCTCCCATGTTAATAGTAAAATTAACTTGATGAAGTATAAATTTAGAAGAATTGGGGTACTTAAAAGATACATTTTTAAAAACTAATGTAAAATTACTTTTTTCTAAGGACAAAATCTCTTTGCCTGATTTTATATCTGATTGTAACGATGTGAATTTAAAATATTTTTCCATATAAAGTAATGTGTCATATAGTAAGCTCGAATTTTCGATAAAACCCGCCAAACTTTGCCGTGCAAGTAAAACAGAAGAAGAGAAAATTAGTATATCTCCTGCAGTAAATGTGTTATTTAGTACGCCTTTGACTACCCACCAAAAACTTAGGCCAATCCCTGCAATTCCAATTCCTACAAATACAACAGAGAAGATAGCTTGTTTATATCTGATTTTTTTTACTTCTGTATGAATTTTATTGAACGTCACCATATATTTATTAATAAAAAAGGCGGCCGTGTTATATATTTTCACTTCTTTGATGTGTTCTTTTGACAGCATTACTGAGCTATAATATTGCATCTTTCTTGATTCTGGACTATTCATTACAAGGGTTTCAAATGCTTCTTTTTGTAATTTATATGTAACGATAGCCTGTGGAACTATGGCAACAAAAATAATGAAAGCAATCAAAATATTAAAGTTCGTCAATAGCACCAACATAGAAATGCCAGTTATGACACTACTAATCATGCCAGCAGTAAAAACGATGAGGTTTACTGGCCTCCATGCAGCTTCTTGCTCAAGTATTTGTATATCATCATAAAATTCTGGATTTTCGAAGTAATATAGTCCCTTTATATCCGAAGATTTTTCCATTAAGGATTTATTTAAGTCGGCAATTAATTTATCAGTCATTAAACCTTGAAAGGTCATTTCAATGGGACCTAATATAGCATTAATAAATGATACTATTATCCAAGATATTACAAAGAATATGATTATAGAATAAACGATAGTGTCGGTAGTAGAAATGGCATCAATTAAACCTTTTGAAAACCAAATAGTAAGAGAGGGTAGTATTGCTTGAAATGGAATTATAATTAACAAAACAATAGAATAAAACTTTGAAGCTCCCCAAAAAAGAGGGAAGGTTTTTAGGGTAAGTTTGAAATAAGAGTAGATTGTATTCATGATTCTTCACCTAATTATACAGTATATATTTTACTTATATTCCTATTTAATTTAGCGTAAGTGTATTAATCAATTGGCAACGGACTGCAAAGAACTAAGCACGAGTTTTTAAGGCAACCTCAATGAAATGTGCCTCATTTAAGAAGGGGTGTAAAGAAGTTGAAAATCTCGAGATAAAATAAAAAATCCCCTTTAAGAAATTATAAAAAATAATGTAATATTTACATTTATAAGTTCTAAAAGAGGATATTAAATTACTTAGTTTTAAATCCAATGCTTAGGATTCATATAATTCATTGCTATATACCCCCATATGAAATCCTCCTTTAATTAGGGTTAAATTATAATTATTATAAACTGAATAATCAGAAATGACAAATTATTATAAAATTAGACAAGGTCAAAAATTTTTAGCAAACTTCCGTTTACCAAAATAAATTATAGAGTAATACTGCTGTTGATTTACGTTGCATGTGGACGCTTTCCGCGGGCACACTGTAAGCCGCAACCCTCGCTAACGCACGGTTTGTTGCGTCTTACATTCTGTGCCGTCCCCGCAGGAGTCACCGCCCGCCACTCCAATCTACTGAATTAGGTAAGGAATTGTTTGAAAATTGTTTGAGTGCCTGGCACTACTTATTTCCTCTACCTTTAATATTCGTATCCCAGTGCTCCATCCATTCTGCCTCTTTTTCCGACATTAGTTGCCAATCAATATCAAATGTTTTTAAATCTAATTCCTGATACCATTCTGGCATTGTCGTATGATCGATGTCGGAGCGTGTAGGAATTTGGTAGTAATCATTCGCTAATTTTGTCACCATTTCCTTTTCAAATAAAAACTCTACGAACAATTTTGCGTTCTCCAAGTTTTTAGCATTGTTAACAACGGCAACACCATCAACTAAAATTGGTGCACCGCTCTTCGGATAAATGTAATCGAACGGATAATCAGTTGTATATTTCTTTAATAAAATATCTTGCAAATTCCATAAGGAAACACTGCCTTCTTGACGTGTGAGCTTCAAATAAAGGGCATTTGGGTCTTGTGTATATTCTTTCGTGTTGGCATCTAATTTTAATAGCCAATCGTAGCCCTTATCAGGTGTAGTGGCATCTTGACGAACAATCATTGAGGAATAAATAGTTCGCATTGTTCCCGAAGCTAATACGCCGCGAATTAAAATTTGATCTTTCCATTTTGGATCTAATAAATCATCCCAATCTTGTGGGCCGGTCTCTTTTGTTAGTAAGTCGCTGTTAATCATTATTACTTCAGGTAAAAGCATTTCACCGAACCAGCGACCTTCTTTATCTTTATAGTTTGCATCAATTGTCTCGATAAAGCTCGGTTGCCACGTATGCAGTAAATCTTCGTTAGCGCCAACCATTAATGCAGATTGTGTACCACCCCACCAAAAATCTGCCTGAGGATTTGCTTTTTCACCGCGTAGACGCTCTAATATTTGCTGAGCACCCATTGTTAAAAACTCCACTTCAATGTCCGGGTACTTCTCATTAAACTGATCGATTACGCCTTGCACCATTTCCTCATCACGTCCTGTGTAAATGACCAGTTTGCCAGATGGAGTTGTGCTTTCATCTGCTTTTTCTGAATCAGATGCTTTGTCACCGTTTGTGGCATCTTTTGTCGAATTTTTATCGTCGGTGTTGCTACAAGCAGCTAAAACGATAAGCATCAGCACAAGAAAAAATCCGAAAATACGTGTTTTTTTCATAATCATCTTCCCCTTCCTATAGTGAGTTGCTTACATAGTGCAGTATAATACTTAAATAAAGTATTAATGTTAGAATAATTAAAATAATCTAACGTTATTATTATCATAATCCAAAAAAATGACGATTATCAACGATATATATGTGAAAAATAAAAACTCCTTAAAAATGGCTAAACCCATTTTTAAGGAGCTGTTATTTTTCGGTTAGCAAGCATATTAGGCAGCAACATGCCTAGAATAACGAGAATTATGCCAACAACTTGTAATAAAGTGAGTGATTCGTGCAATACAATAACGGAAACAGTTACAGCAACAGGTAGTTCAATGGCGCTTAAAATAGAGGCTAGTGCGCCACCAACCTTTGGTACTGCAATTGAAAATAAATAAATCGGTAAGATAATACCGAAAAGTCCAAGTGCTAGTCCGAATTTCCATAGCCCTTCAGTGAACAATTTGCCGTTCCATGCAATTTCAGGGTTTAAGAAAATACTGATCATAATAAGTGCAACAAAGGAAACAATTAGAACTCTTGATGTTGTTGTAATCCCTTCGACAGGGCGAGAGTTAAATTGGATAAAACATGCAAAGGTAAATGCAGCCGCAAACCCAAATAGCCAGCCTTGTATTGCAATACCACTTAAATCGACATTCAGTACACCAGCCGCCAAAATAGTACCAGCAAATAAAACGATAATCGAAATGACTTCTGGTCTACTAGGCAGTCGTTTATGGAATATGCAGTCTAACAATAAACCAATCCATGTAAATTGAAAGAGCATGACGACGGCAAGTGATGCAGGTAAATATTTTAATGATTCCCCGTAGACTATACCCGTAATGCCTGTGAAAATCCCAGCACTAATTAAAATAAGTAAGCCATTCTTTGAAAGTTTCGGTAGTTGTCTTTGCGTTATGATAAAGATTGTTGCAACTAGCATAAAGCCGATAATATATTGGCTAGATACCGCCTCTGATGTTGTAAAGCCATGCTGCATAGCTACTTTGACAATTGTCGATAAAATGCCATAGCTACTTGAAGCGATGACGATCAATAGAGGGTAAATTAAATTTGTTTTCATGCTTAATTATTCCACATCCTAAATCTGTTTCACCATATGATGGAATGGTTCGTCTATGATGGACCATGGTTCAGTAATGACAAAGCCCATACGTTCATATAAGCGACGAGCATCTTCTTTCTGTGTTTCTACATTTAATGATAATTTTGTAAATCCTCGTTTTTGCGTTTGCTCGATAGCGAATTGAATTAACAATGTACCGATCCCTTTACCACGAGCCTCTGGCGAAACACAAACTGTATCGATATAGTATTCATCCTCATGAGCTTCTTGATCGATGGTAATAGAAGGGGCATTTTTCTCTTCAAGCCATTTTACGAGATTAGCATCCATTTGAATTGCCTGTACACCATTGTAGTAAACAAGTGTGCCTAATATTTGTTCACCTTCAACCGCCACAAAAGTATTTAAATAAGAGTGTCTGTTATCTTCACGTTGGAAGAGCACTGTTAGTTCCTGTTCAACCTTTGAAGCTGTTTGTTCTCCTGTTAAACGGTTGGCAATATCACCAATCGCATCAATAATTAGTGGAATAACGGCATAAGCATCCTGAGGTTGCGCTTGTCGAATTGTTATACTCATTGTCAAAATCCCTACCTTTCTATAGGCAAGTATAACAAAGATAGAAGATGTCTCAAGCTTTTGAAATATTCACTACTTTACTTTTTTAGAATAAGTATAGAGTCGATTACGGTTAATTTCTGCTACAGGCAGGGCCTTCTGCTCAGTACACTGTAAGCTGCAACCTCGTTAGCGCGCGTTTTCTCCGTTATGAGTTGTAGTCGCGGCCTTCCATTACAAATAACTATATACGTTGGTAGAGAAATACTTTTTTATGACTATCAGAAGGATAAAAAAGACGAAAATCTTTTTAAAAATAATATTAGCGGGCTATTGCTGTTGATTTGTCGTGTGCAGCCGTTTTCTTTGTGGCACTCCTTAGGATGACCATTTCATTAAGCGATATGAATAATAATTGTTGAATGAAATTTGGCGATTAAGGTCGAAAAAAACCGCATGTGCTAATACTTTTATTATTTTTCCGAAAGTTTAAAACTTTATAGGAAATCAACTTTCATGTTAATCTATAATGAATAGACTTTCGGGGGGACAACAATGACAAAGGAAGATAAGGATTTTATTTTAGTCTATGGAGATGCATTTATTGACTATATTGCTGACGATGTAACGAATACATCTTTTACTAAATATATGGGTGGTGCAACGGTTAATGTAGCTGCTGGCATTAGCCGTATTGGTGCTCCATCTGCACTAATTACGATTACTGGAGATGACGAAGGTTCACAATTTGTTCGAGACGGTCTTGCGCAAGAAGGTGTGAACCTTGACTTTGCGGTATTTGACCCTGCAAAACGTGTAAGTGGCGTTTACGTGCATTTAACTGAAGCTTGCGAGCGAATTTTCAAAGATTATGTCGACGAGACGCCAGATTTACAAGTTGATGCAACACAATTAGATGATGCTGCCTTTAAACATGCTTCTGCATTAATTGTGTGCTCAGGTACAATGTTTCATCCAACTGCATTAGCAACTACGAGAGCTGCTGTCGAAAAGGCAAAAGAAAAAGGTGCTATTATTGCAATGGATGCCAATATTCGCCCATTACGTTGGAGCAGTGAAGAAGTTTGTAGGGAGACCATTACTTCATTTTTTGAGAATGTAGATATTTTGAAAGTAACTGATGATGAATTATTTTTCTTAACAGAGACAACTAATTTAGAAGATGGCATTGAACAGTTAAACAGTTACTTAGTACCGATTATTTTAGTAACAGTTGGTGAAGAGGGCACATATGCCGTATTAAACGGGGAAGTTATCCACGTACCAACAGAAAAGGTTGTCCCAGTAGATACTACAGGTGCAGGAGATGCATTTATGGCTGGTGTATTACGCGATGTCCATTACAATGGTTTACCGACAACTGTAGAAGAGCTAGTACGCTGTGTGAGCTTTGGCAATCGATTAGGTGCCCTTGCAGCGACGAAGGCAGGAGCACTAACAGCGCTACCTTATTATGATGATATCAAACATTTATTAGAGAAATAAAAGTTCGGAGCGTGCATATGATGGAAAAAAACTATGATGTGTTAGTGAAAGATCGATTATTTTTTGGCGGTGCGCAAGATGCAGATGCAGCTTATGTAAATGAGCAGGTAGATGTTGTAATTGATGTTCGAGTGAATGGATTAACAGCACAAGAACAGCAAGCGGCGCACTATAATTACAACCATATGCCTATCGCTGATGAAGAAGCAGAAGTAGCTCAGTCTATTGAAAAAGTAGCGAAAAAAATAGTCTCTGCTTATGAATCAGGGCAGAAGGTTTATTTTCACTGTGGAAGTGGCGGTGGACGAGCAGGTGTAGCAGCGACTGCTGTGTTAATGGAACTTGGCTTAGCAAATTCGCTACAGTCAGCAGAATCAGCCGTTAAGAAAGCACGCTCACAAGTAACAATTCGTCCAAATATGGCAACGGCTTTAAAGAAGTTGTACGAAAAGTAATGCTATTTATAAAATATTACCTTAGTATTTAAATTAGTCTTTATGAAACAATTCTATATGAAGTATGTAGCCTGCCATGTCCTATGGCGGGCTTTTTTGAATTTATGTAAACGAGTATGGACAGTTTTCTGGCGTTGCCTAGTACATACTATGCAGCAGCTACAAAAGGTTGTTTTTGCAGAAAATGTGAACTATTACAGGAACAGCACGAATAAAAGAGCTGCGCCGTTACTGCTAAAAGGAGAGCGACTTGAACGGAACTAAATGACTTGTTAGGATTTAGCATTTGATTTTTGTTCTATACATATTAGAACAAAATTGTTATAGTAAAGTTAGAACAAAAAGGCGAGGTGTTTTAAATGGAGGAGTTAGCAAAAATCCCTTGGGCGGTTATAGCGCCAATAATCGTAGTACAAATTATTTTAATGATTATTGCTTTAATTGATCTTCGAAAAATTCACGCAACAAATGGGCCGAAAATTTTATGGGTATTTATTATATTATTTATTAATCTACTTGGGCCTGTTGCATATTTTATCGTCGGGAGAAAACAATCATGACAACATTACTACAAGTAACGGGTTTGACGAAGCGTTTTGCCGACAAAACAGTAGTGGATGCAATTGATTTTACGTTAGAAGAACACACATCCACAGCATTAATTGGACCAAATGGTGCAGGGAAGACAACGACCTTATCGATGTTAACAGGCTTATTAAAGCCATCTTTAGGGAGCGTTAAAATGTTGGGTGGAGATTTACGAACAAATATTGGATTTTTACCGCAATATCCGCAGTTTCAGCCTTGGCTAAGTGCCCTAGAGTTTACGGAAATGGCCGCAAAGTTAAGTGGTGTACCTGCTAAAAAGGCGAAGCAAGAAGCTCAAAAAACATTAGAATTTGTAGGCTTAGGAAATGATCTTCATAAAAAGATTGCAACGTTTTCAGGTGGGATGAAGCAACGTCTTGGTATTTCCCAGGCAATTGTTCATAAGCCTAAATTACTGCTGTTAGATGAACCTGTATCTGCTTTAGATCCAGTTGGACGTAGAGAAGTACTTGATTTATTAAAAGGTTTACAGCAGCAGACGACAATTTTGTATTCAACACATATTTTGAATGATGCTGAGGAAATGACTGACCAGTTATTATTTTTGCGTAATGGTCAACTTGTGGAGCAGGGAACATTACGTGAAGTGCGCCAACGTTTTGATGAGCCAGCTTATATCGTAGAGTTTAGCACGGTGGAAGAAGCGCAGCATTTTATTAGTCAATCTACATTTAAATGTACAGTTAACGGTAGCTATGTGTACGTAGCCATTCAAGATGAAGAACCGAGCATACAACAAGTACTTGAACGCCTTACTGCTTATCCATATTTAGTGCGAAATGTAGCACGTCAAACGGCGTCGCTAGAGGATATTTTTATGAAGGTGGCGAAAAGAGCATGAATGGATTTAACGTACTACTTCAAAAAGAATTTCGTGACGCGTGGCGTAGTAGAAAGTTTTTATGGATTCCACTTGTTTTCGCTCTTTTAGGTATGAGTGAACCGCTAACCAATTATTATATAAAGGATATTCTAAAGGCTGTTGGCAATATGCCTGAAGGTTTTGAAATGTTGATGCCAGAATTAGTACCTGCAGATTTAATATTATCTACAATTAGTCAGTTTCAATTAATTGGGTTACTCGTGCTTATGGCTTCTTTTGTAGGCTCTATTAGCAAAGAACGCTCAAATGGTTTGGCTACCTTATTGTATGTACGACCTATTTCTTTTGGAGCATTTTTTATTAGTAAGTTTTTAGTTGTCAGTACAGTAGGCTTTGTCAGTATAGTAGCAGGATTTACGGCAAGTGTTTATTATACGGTTGTGTTGTACGGAACATTTGAGATAGGGACTCTTTTAGCAAGTGTTTGTACGTATTTTATATGGTTGTTATTTGTTTTAGCAGCAACACTCATGATGAGTGCGATGTTTAAAACAGTAGTTGCAACAACATGCGCATTTATTTTAATTTTTGTAGGTCAAATTATTGATGGGCTCGTAGGTACGTTTTGGACAATTTCACCGTGGAAGTTACCACTATACGGTGTTCAGCTAATACGCGGGACAATGGAAATGTCTGATTATTGGTGGAGCCTAGTTATTACAATAGTTCTTATATGTCTTTGTATTACTATCGGCATTTTTTCAATGAAGAAAAACGCTTCAATGGCTAAAATATAACAAGAAAAATCCACTTAGACTTCTGCGGCTTACAACATGCCCGCGGAAATCGAAGTGGATTTTGCCGTATTAGAGAGTCAGATATTATGCATAAGAGTGAAATATGGAATTGCCCTTATATGTGTCCAGATGGCACAGCTAGTAGGGCATTCTTTATATCCAGTAAAAATCCACGAAGACTCCTGCGGGAACGCACGCAATGTAAGACGCAACAAACCGCACGCAAGCGAGGGTTGCGGCTTTCAACGTGCCCGCGGAAAGCGAAGTGGATTTTTACGCTTTAGAAAGTCAGATATGTACGAACTTTTCTTGGAATATCCATAACTTAGGAATATAATGTAGCTATAACTTATGATTTGTCAAATAACTCGAAAAATATAAAATCTTGCTATGAGAGTAGGTGATAAGATTGGCTACACAAAATTCCGATCGCTTTCTCACAGCCTTTAATCGAATTGACCATCGACTAAGGGATATTATCGGTGCGAAAGATTTTATGCCTTTTTACCGTCTCGTGGACCAGGCGAAAAAAAAGGACGTTTTAGTACGTAAATATGAGGATGATTTACGCTCCTATGCAGATTTACGCAATGCGATTGTTCATCATCGTACATCTATGGAGTATGTAATTGCAGAACCACACGTAGATGTAGTAGAGCGCATTGAATACATGGACGCTACTCTTGCAAAGCCCACACTAGTGGGACAAATGTTTCGAAAAAAGGTGCTTGTATTCCAAGAAAATGATTCATTAAAGCATGTATTAAAGGTTATTCGTCAACGCAAGTTTACACAGTTTCCTGTTTATAATAAAGACCAATTTAAAGGGCTTGTGACTACTGTTGGCATTACAAATTGGCTTGCATCTGTAATGGGCGGCAACCATGTGCCGAAACACGTTCCTACATTGCATGATATATTATTGCACGAAAAAAATAGAGTGAATTACAAATTTGTGAGTAGATACATAACGATTTATGAGGCGGAAGAAATATTTAAACAGGGCGTGGAAAGTGGCAAGCGTTTTGAGGCGATATTGATTACGGAGCATGGGAAAACACAACAAAAGCTGATTGGCATAATTACACCATTAGATATTATGAAAATAGAATAGGCAAGACGATACAAGCTGTTACGGGCTTGATCGTCTTGCTTTATCTTTTAGGCTAATGTATAAGGAGCCATTCGTTTGAACTTGGGCAAAGTAGACATCTTCATAGGATTGGACATTTTGCTTTTTCAGCTTTTTCATTACCCAATCTTCAGTCAATTCAAGTTCCACAATATTTTCTTTAATGAGCTGTCCATCCGATATTACTTCTGTTGGTAAATAAGTAGGCGGAGTGACATCGGCTTTTATATCTTGCTTCGTTGAGGGCTGTTCTGCTGGCTTCAGCAAAACGCTCAAATTACCGGTAGTTTCTAATAAAGCGTATTGGACATCCTGAACGGAAAATACAGATTGTTCGCGTAACATCATCGTTAACTCATCCATGTGCAAACGGTTTTTCTTTAGTCCTGATTCTAAAATAAGGCCATTCTGAATGACAATGGTTGGTTTATCATCAATCAGCACACGTGCTTTTTTAGATTTAATGGTAACAACAGTCATGAGATACGTTAAAACGCTCCACCATATTAGTGCAATAAGTCCTTCTAAAAAAGGTGTCTCAGATTGTGCTGCAATTTCTGAAGCGATCGATCCAAATGTAATACCTGTTGTATAGTGGAAAAATGTAAGCTGACCTAGCTGTTTTTTTCCTAGCAACCGTGTAACAATGAGTAATGCAAAAAAGGAAAGGGAAGCTCTCACTATCATTTCCAAAACATTGGCGTGGAAAAATTCATCTACAGTCATACAAAAATCAACTCCTTAGAACTGCTATCGAGAAATAGCTTGTGCAAAAAGAGGAATTGTATGCGACAATCATTTATAAATTAGGATTTTGAAAAAATTAAGGAAGTGTGGTGGTAGCATGAACAAACAAATAGAGAATTCTAACAACCCTGTCTTTCCGATTATGATTGCTATTGCCGTTGCCCATCTTATCAATGATACGATGCAATCTGTTATACCTGCAATGTTTCCAATATTGAAGAGTGAGCTCGGTTTGACCTTTACGCAAATCGGGCTTATTTCATTTGTATTAAACATGTTTGCCTCAGCTCTGCAACCCATTGTAGGCTATGTCAGCGATAAAAAGCCAATGCCTTATGCCTTACCTATCGGAATGATTAGCTCATTTATAGGGATTGCCATTTTAGCTTTCACAACGCAATACTGGGTAATTATTATAGCCGTATTATTTTTAGGCCTTGGTTCAGCAATATTTCACCCGGAAGGTTCACGCGTTTCATTTATGGCAGCAGGCTCTAAAAGAGGGCTTTCACAATCAATTTATCAAGTTGGCGGGAACTCTGGACAAGCGCTTGCGCCATTAATTAGCGCTTACATTTTGGACATTTTTGGACAACGTGGAGCAGCTTTTGTGCTTATTGCGACAACGATAGGAATTATATTGTTGAGTAAGATTGCCAAATGGTATAAAAAGCAGTTGGAGCTAGAACGTCTATCCAAGAAAAAACGTACATTAGTATCATCTTTGCCTCCACTGACAAAGAAACAAGTGGGAATCGCTTTAACATTATTATTTACTATTATTTTTGCACGATCATTTTATACAACCAATATAACAAGTTTTTATGTTTTTTATTTAATGGATCATTATAATGTTAGTCTGCGACTTGGACAAATTTTGATTTTTACTTTTATGGCTTTTGGTGTTGTTGGCACGTTTTTTGGGGGATCATTATCTGACCGTATCGGTAGAAAAAATGTAATTTTACTTTCAGTCGTTGTGCCAATGCCATTCTGTTTAGCATTGCCATATGTACCGTTATGGACAGCAGCAATATTTTTAGTTATTATCGGCACATTAATTATGATTAGCTTCTCTGTAACAGTTGTTTATGCACAAGAACTTGTACCAACTAAAATTGGGACAATGGCGGGATTAACGACTGGCTTTGCATTTGGTATGGGAGCAATTGGAGCAATTGTAATTGGAGTATTAATGGATCATAAAGGTATTGATTTCACAATGTTGATTGTTTCTTTACTGCCATTATTATTACTAGTAGCATTTTTCTTACCGAAAGATAAACCTACATCTGCTTTGTAAGAAAAATACACGCCTCTATAAAGGAGGCGTGTCAGCTAGGTGTATAATTAAAAAGGGAAGAATTCCGTTTAACGGCTTCCTTCCTTCACTTCAATCTAGTCACCGTTGCAATAGAACCAACATTGCTCAAAAAGTAGTAATTAGGCATTTTAAATGTGTGATTACAAACTATTGCCGTAATGGGGATGTAAATTCTGCTGGTAACTTTTCTTTATCATTTACCAAGCCCTCAGTAATATGAATTTCATGCATTTTATCGTTGTAAGTAAATTTAAATATCCCATTATCAAAATCAGTGCCAATTTCTTTGAAGAAGATGCCTTCAATTGAAACATACCGTGGACAAGTAAATGCTATTTTAAAATTGTCCTGGTCTTTAATCAAATAGGCACGTACACCTTTTTCGTATGTATCATAGGTGTCATCTTCAGTTGGACGTTGGACAGCTACAATGTGGAAATCTACAAAAGGAACCTCTTTTAATAGGACATTCAGGAATGATCCCTTTGTTATTTCCTCCCAACGGCTTTGTGCACTTTGACCAACGATGATTTGAGAAATGCCGTAATTTTTTGCTACTTCAGCAATGACCTTTTGAATAGGACGTTTTTCGTTATCTAGTAAAATGAATTTTTCAACATCAAGCTCTTCGGCTAGGTCTTTCCACTGTTCGATGTAACCAGATTTCTCAGCATCAAAGGCATCGAGGGGTTGTGAATCGACCGAAAGAATATAGAGTGGGCAATCGAGCATCATGGCCATTTTATGACCTCGACGAATTAAGCGCTCCCCATTTAGGCCATAGTAGACACAAACTAAAATACTTTCGTCTAATCTCCCTTTAACATGCTTCATTAAAAATATACACCTCTTTATCCTATTGTTATTTTGTTATTTGTACTGCGAATTTTGAAAAAAATATCCTAAAACAGCTAAAATAAAGGCTGTTACAGTGCATTATGCTTATTTATATTGTATACTTTAAAGTGAATAAAAGTTAATGACGATATACGGGAAACCCTTAAGGAATTCGGCTTATATCCATGTTCTATGATTGTTTTGTTTATGCATAATGTGAATTTAAATGAATAGCTTCCATATGCCACATTATTATGCAGTGAGTTAAATAGATAGTCAAGTGTTGATGCAATTAAACATTTATCAAGTGTCTAATGTACGATACATGTTCGGTATCCACATCGATTAGTACAGGTAAACATCCAAATTTAGAAGAGTTCTGATATATTCATTCAACTTTTTGTCTACTATGTACCTCTTTAAGAAGGGGATAGCAGGCTTGTATTTTACAGTAGTTATTCAAATGCTGCTAATTAACGTTAAAGCAACGGCGAATGTCAAAGATTTTGTAAGGAATAATTTAGGAGCTATTTTATAGTATGCATGTATGTACTATCAGCTAACTGACCTGTATCATGCAGGCCTAAAAATACAAAATCTCGGGCGCAAAATTGCTGAACGAAATTGATTGTAGGAGGTTTTCATTTGGTTACAGTTCTCATTGCGATACTTTTACCATTTGTATGTGCCGCTCTAATCCCTTTGCTCTATAGGCGACTAAGGCGTGTTATACATTTAGGCTGGTTTGTTTTATCCGTTCCAATCATATTGTTTATTTTACTCGCACGGTACATTCCTCAAATTGCCGAGGGTAAAACATTTATTCATACATATGAGTGGATTCCCTCTTTTGATATAAACTTCACGACATATCTCGACGGGCTCAGCATTATTTTTGGTTTGCTGATTACAGGTGTAGGTAGTTTAGTTATTTTATATTCAATTTTTTATTTATCAACGAAAGAATCTCTTCATCATTTTTACTGCTACTTATTACTATTCATGGGCGCTATGCTCGGCGTCGTCTTTTCAGATAATTTAATGGTGCTGTATACATTTTGGGAATTAACAAGTGTGTCTTCATTTTTGTTAATTGCATTTTGGCATCATCGTAAAGCTTCACGTGCTGGTGCGCGAAAAGCAATGACTATTACTGTTTTCGGTGGTCTTTCTATGCTTGCGGGTTTCCTAATGCTATATGTAGCTTCAGGAACATTTAGTATTCGCGACATAGTAGCTAACGTAGAGCTAATACGGGAACATTCACTATTTGTTCCAGCGCTATTGCTAATTTTAGTAGGTGCTTTTACTAAATCCGCACAATTTCCTTTTCATATTTGGTTGCCTGATGCGATGGAGGCCCCAACTCCTGTTAGTGCCTACCTCCACTCGGCTACTATGGTGAAAGCTGGGATTTATTTAGTTGCACGTTTTTCTCCAGTATTTGGTGGTGAGGCTATTTGGTTCTGGCTAGTTAGTGGAATTGGCCTTTTAACATTGTTCTGGGGCTCGTTCAATGCAGTACGTCAAACAGACTTAAAGGCGTTACTAGCATTTTCAACAGTTAGTCAGCTTGGGTTAATTATGAGTTTATTTGGTCTTGGTTCCGCAGGGCATTATTTTGGGTATGCTGAAAGTTCAATCATATATACACAAGCGAGTTTTGCCGCATTGTTCCACCTTATTAATCACTCCACATTTAAAGGGGCGCTATTCATGATGGTCGGTATTGTTGACCATGAAGTTGGAACACGTGACATACGTCGTCTCGGTGGTTTGATGGCGTTAATGCCGGTGACATTTACGATAGCTGTAATAGGCGGATTATCAATGGCGGGCTTACCTCCATTTAATGGTTTTTTAAGTAAGGAGATGTTCTTTACTGCCGTGTTACAAATTCGTGAGGTCAATATCTTTTCTATGGATAGTTGGGGTGTTTTATTCCCTATCGTGGCATGGGTCGCAAGTATTTTTACGTTTGTTTACAGCATGATTTTAATTGCTCATACATTTTTCGGTAAATTGCAACCTGCTAAATTGGATAAAAAACCACATGAAGCCCCGATTGGGATGCTCATTTCGCCAATAGTACTTTGTTTATTAGTAGTCGCAATTTTCTTCTTTCCAAACGTCCTTGGCCATTATATTTTAGAGCCTGCAATGGCTAGTATTTATCCAACATTTCCATCAGCTAGTGAATTAACACCACATATTTATGCATGGCACGGTGTTAATCCTGAATTGTTGATGACCATTGGTGTAATAATTGTCGGCATTATTTTATTTAAAACATTAAAAAGCTGGAAGCCTCTATATCGTATTTTTTCACAAAACTATACGTTTAACACCTACTATAATCGCCTTATAGAGTTTAGTGAAAAAGGCTCTATGAAGTTCACTAATCGTTATATGTCAGGCAATTTAACACATTATTTTGTCTATATCTATGTGTTTTTTGTCGCGCTCATTGCAGGATATTTTATATGGTCTGATGCCATGGCATTTGATTTTGCAAAGGATTCACCAGTAGAGTCCTATGAGCTCATTTTAGTGTTTGTTATGATGTTTGCTGCAATATGGATGATTTTTGCAAAGGGACGGATTACGGCTATGCTATTGAACGGCGTTCTTGGCTATTCGATCGCATTCTTCTTCGTAATTTTCCGAGCACCTGATTTGGCACTTACGCAACTAGTTGTTGAATCCGTGACAACAGCATTGTTCCTGTTGTGTTTTAAATTTTTACCGGATTTAATGCCTGAATCCTCACGCAAAAGAGTGAAGTTTTCAAATGCTGTTATCGCCATTTTTGTAGGTGCAACGGTAACGTTAGTTGGTTTAGCTGTCGTGCACTATGACCGCTTTGAAACGGTCGCACTGTACTTTAATGATGCGTATGACTTAGCTGGCGGATCAAATATTGTTAACACTATTTTAGGGGATTTTCGTGCGTTTGATACGATGTTAGAGGTTGTCGTTCTTTTAATTGCTGGCTTAGGCGTGTACACGCTGACAAAGCTCAAGCCACGAAAGAAGGAGGCAGACCATGAAAATTAATGACGTTATTTTACGTACTATTACGAAGGCTGTCGTATTCATTATTTTAACGCTTGGTATTTACTTATTCTTCGCAGGACACCATGCTCCGGGTGGAGGTTTTATAGGTGGTCTCGTGCTTGCCTCGGCAATAGTACTGCTATATTTAGCTTACGATATTGAAACAGTGCACAAAGGGATGCCGTTTGATTTTAAAAAGGTAGCAGCACTGGGCGTATTATTAGCGACAGGTACGGCCATCGGTTCCCTGTTTTTTGATGTACCATTTTTATCACAAGCATATACGTATATCGATGTGCCGATTTTCGGAAAAATGGGCTTCTCGACTGTTACTATTTTTGAAGCTGGCGTGGCGTTAACGGTTGTTGGCGTTGTTGTGACAATTATTTTAAGTATAAGTGAGGATGAATAGCCAATGGAGTCTTTAATTCTAATATTAATTGGTGTGTTAGTTGCTGTAGCGACGTACCTAATCCTCTCAAAGCAATTATTACGTGTGATTCTTGGAACAGCAGTACTTTCACATGCTGCGCATTTACTTATTTTAACGATGGGGGGCCTGAAAAAAGGGGATGTGCCACTCATTGGTGAATCGCCAGGTCCATACGCAGATGCGCTTCCACAAGCATTAATTTTAACGGCTATCGTGATTAGCTTTGCAGTGACAGCATTTGTGCTAGTTCTCGGCTATCGTGCCTATAAAACTAATGGCACTGGGGAATTTGATGAATTGAGAGGTACGTCTGATGAGTAATATAATCGTTTTACCATTAATCGTGCCGGTTATTACGGCCATTTTGCTAGTGTTTTTAAGAGAACATGTTTTGTTACAACGCATTCTGAGCCTGTGTACGTTTGCCTTCGGTGTAATCATAAGTATCGTACTTTTGTTAGAGGTCCATCAACAAGGTGTGATGCGTATTGATTTTAGTGGCTGGTTACCGCCATTCGGGATATTATTTGTTGCCGATTCTTTTGCGGTACTACTTGTTTTAGTAGCGAATATTGTCGCAGCAATTTGTTTATTATACGCTATCTTCACAATTGGCGAGCACTACGAAAAAATGTATTTTTATCCATTTGTACTCTTAATGGTAGCGGGGGTAAATGGGTCGTTTCTAACAGGAGATATTTTTAATTTATTTGTATGCTTTGAAGTGATGCTACTTGCCTCTTATGCACTTATTAGCTTAGGTGGTGGGAAGATACAGCTGCGAGAAGCGCTGAAATATGTACTTATTAATATTGTTGCTTCATGGATCTTTTTAGTGGCATTAGCATTTTTATATGGAACTATCGGGACGTTAAATATGGCACATATTTCCTTACGTGTTATGGAAGCTGGAGCTGACCCACTCATTACAACAGTAGGGCTTGTGTTCCTGATTGTTTTTAGCTTAAAAGCAGGTTTACTTCTATTCTTCTGGTTGCCAGGTTCATATAGTGCGCCACCAACAGCCATTGCTGCATTGTTTGCCGCTCTATTAACTAAAGTTGGCATTTATGCACTTGTTCGCACATTTACATTATTATTTACAACGAATACCGAAGTAACACATACAATCCTCAGTGTTATGGCAGGATTAACTATAATTGCTGGTTGCATGGGTGCACTTGCCGGAAGAGATGTAAGGACAATTGCGTCATACAATGTCCTAATTGGTGTAGGTTTTATTGTTGCTGGACTTGCTATCGGTACGGAATCTGCCCTGCAAGGTGTAACGTACTACTTAATGCATGATATGGTAGTAAAAGCTATGCTGTTTTTAGCGGTAGGGATGATGATTTACGTAACTGGTGAAACCATTATAGATAAAATGAGTGGACTTATTCGGAATTATCCCTTTTTCGGATGGCTATTCTTTATAATGATGTGTTCGCTCGCTGGAATTCCACCATTAAGTGGATTTTTAGGCAAAGTTTTAATTGGACAAGGAGCCATTGAAGGAGGGAATTTTGTGCTACTAGGATTAGGTTTCCTTTCTAGCTTAATAGTTCTCTACTCTCTACTACGTATTTTCCTTTCTTCCTTTTTTGGTGAAACCATTATTAGTATTGAGGATGAAAAACCACTACCGAAACGGGTAGTGTTACCATTGACTTTACTAACAGTTTGCACAATCGGTTTAGGCATTGGTGCTGAGTGGATGTCACCGTATGTTAAGGATGCGGCAGAAACGCTTCACACACCCTCTATTTATATTGACGCAGTGTTGAACGGCGAACAATGGCAAGGTGAGGTGAATAAGTAATGGCTATGCAGTTTATATTAAATTTATTTATTGCCACGTTATGGTTATTGCTACAGGATGAAATCACACCCCAGTTTTCCACATTTTTAATGGGCTTTATCGTTGGTATTGGAATTTTGTATGCAATGCATCGTTTTTACGGTACTCAATTTTATTTGCGCCGTGTTTTCTCTATTATTAAACTACTATGGCTTTTTAACTGGGAGCTATTACTCTCGAGCTACAATGTGTTAAAACAAATAACAACACCTAAGTTGAATATTACACCGGGTATTTTTACGTATAAAACAGAACTTAATGGAGATTGGGAAATTACAGCGCTTGCAATATTGTTAACGCTGACACCTGGTTCAGTTGTGATGGAGGTTTCTGAGGATGGAGATTTGTTCTATATCCATGCAATGGATATTGAGCAATCAAAAGACGCCGTAGTTCGCTCCATAGGGAAATTTGAAAAAGCGATTATGGAGGTGACACGCTAATGGTAGAAAATGTTTTATTAGTAGCACTTGCGTTATTTAGTGTGTCGATTGCGTTGTCGCTATATCGTGTCATAAAAGGCCCATCTATGCCTGATCGTGCGATAGCGCTTGATACGATAGGTATCAATCTACTTTCTGCAATAGCTATCGTATCCATCGTGTTAAAAACAAAGGCATATTTAGAAGCAATATTAATTTTGGGTATATTGGCGTTTATCGGTACAATTGCCTTTACAAAATATATTGAAAGAGGTGTGATTGTTGAACGTAAATCAAATGATTGAGTGGGCGGCAGTCATCCTAATACTTGTCGGTTCTATCGTTAGTGTTATTAGTGCATTTGGTATGATTCGCTTGCCTGATGTCTATACGCGGTCACATGCAGCGACGAAAAGTTCAACATTGTCTGTATTAAGCTGCCTGTTAGGTGCATTTGTCTACTTTTGGATACACGACGGCTATGTGAGCGTTCGATTAATTTTAGGGATTCTCTTTGTATTTGTAACAGCACCAGTAGCTGGCCATTTAATATGTCGTGCTGCATATCGATCTCGTGTGCCTTTAGCAGAAGGATCGGGAGAAGATGAATTAAAAGCAAAGCTATTTATGGACAAAGACGAATAAATAGCGAAGCGTTTTGTGTGGCGACTGAGACATTATTTTAGGAACAAGGTAATTTTCTCAATTAATTATGGAGAAGAACTTAGCAATTCTTCCTTTTGGATAAATTATGAAGATGACAATAGTTGAAGATGATTGTGAAGTCGGTGACTCACGCGAAAAGCAACTGCTTAGAGGAAATCAACGACAAAGTGAAAAGTGTTAGATTGACAGCAAATCAATCTAACACTTTTTTTATGTTGTCCAGTCTCTTTTCCAATATGCATTCATTTAGACAGATGTCCTATGTTTTACAGGCATAAATGATGACAAGAATGAAAATAGTAAAGTAACACGGTCGAGAGCAATTCAAAAAAACAAAAAAATTTAAAAACATTGATTTATTAGAAAATTCTGTGTAAAATATTTTGTTAAAAAATTTCGTGTATAGCTTGAAAATTATTTTGAAAGAGTATATCTTAATTAGCAGATAGATTTTTTATTCTGCTATATGAATAAATATCCAATCGACTATTTTCGAGACACAAATGTCTCATATACAATAAAAAACGAAAAAAAAGGAGAAATTAGAATATGAAGAACAAAATTTTCATGCTTATGCTCGTTCTAGTAATTGGTGTACTTGCAGCATGTGGAACTAAAGATGATAATGCAACAAATTCAAATACTGGTTCAGATTCAGCAGAGAAACAAGTACTAAAAGTAGGTACATCAGCAGACTACGCACCATTTGAATATGTTGACGCTGCTAAAGGTGAAGAAATTATTGGATTTGATATTGATTTAATTAAACTAGTCGGTGAAAAACTAGGTGTAGAAATGCAAGTTCAAGATATGGACTTTAACAGCTTAGTCCCTGCTTTACAAGCAGGTAAAGTAGACGTTGTTATTTCTGGGATGACCCCAAATGAAGAGCGAGAAAAAGTCGTAGATTTCTCAGACAAATACAATCAAACAGAACAAGTTATCGTAGTTAAAAAAGATAGCGGTATTAAAAAAGAAGCGGACTTAGCTGGTAAAAAAGTCGGTGTACAAACTGCTTCAATTCAAGAAAATTTAGGTAAAGCTATTGCTGAAAAAGTAGATGTATCTATTGAAGGACGTACACGTATTCCTGAAATTGTCCAAGATATGATGTCAAAACGCTTGGACGGAGCAATCATGGAAGGTGGCGTAGCTAAAGGTTATCTAAAAACAAACGATAAATTAGCGGCGTTCCCAGTAGAAGTACAACCAGAAGATCATAAAGCAATCGCTGTTCAAAAAGGTAGCGATTTAAAAGATAAAATTAACAAAGCATTAAAAGAACTAGCTGATGAAGGCAAAATTCAACAGCTTGAAGAAAAATGGTTAGAAAAAGCTGAATAATTCAATTGAAATGCGATAGCTCTATCTAGGGCTATCGCTTGTCCATTTCACTAAAAGGAAAAGAGAAAGGAGGGGACGCTGTGAATTTAGATTTTACAGCAATCATTCCCTCTATTCCTTATATATTAAAAGGAATAGGTGTTACACTTCAAATTGCAATCGGTGCATCCATCATCGGTTTTATCGTTGGTATATTATTAGCATTATGTAAAATTGGGAAAGTGAAAATTTTACGATGGCTTGCGGATTTCTACACATCCATTTTCCGCGGTACACCACTTGTCCTACAATTATTAATTATTTACTACGCAGTCCCACAATTATTAGATATTCAAATTGAGCCAATTCCAACAGCAATCATTGCATTCGGGTTAAACTCAGGTGCTTATATTTCAGAAATTATCCGTGCCGGAATCAACGCCGTCGATAAAGGTCAAATGGAAGCAGCTCAAGCATTAGGTATACCGTATTCAAAAATGATGAAAGATATTATTATTCCACAAGCGGTAAAAAATATTTTACCTTCTTTAGTAAATGAATTTATTACTTTAAATAAAGAAACAGCTGTTGTAACGGTTATTAGTGCACTTGATATTATGCGCCGTGCCTATATTGTAGGTGGTTCAACGTATCGTTACCTTGAACCTTTACTATTTGCTGGGGTAATCTACTATATTATGACGCTTGTCTTGACGTTCCTTGGTAAACGAATCGAGAAAGGAATGAGAAAAAGTGATTAAAATTGAAGATTTACACAAATCATTTGGGCAAAATGAAGTACTAAAAGGTATTTCAACTGAAATAAAAGAAAAAGAAGTAATTGCTATTATCGGACCATCAGGCTCTGGTAAGTCTACATTCTTACGTTGCTTAAATTTATTAGAAGAGCCGACGAGTGGGAAGATTACAATCGCTGGAGATAACCTTACTGATAAAGGGACAAATATTATGAAGATACGTGAAGAAGTCGGCATGGTCTTTCAGCATTTTCACCTTTTCCCACATAAAACGGTTTTAGAAAACTTAACTTATGCACCCATCAATGTAAAGGGGATGGATAAGGCAACAGCCATTAAAAATGCTGAAGATTTGCTAACGAAAGTGGGTCTTTTTGAGAAGCGTAATGAGTATCCAAGTCGCCTTTCAGGTGGACAAAAGCAACGTGTAGCAATTGCTAGAGCACTTGCGATGGACCCAAAAGTGATACTGTTTGATGAGCCTACTTCTGCTCTTGACCCAGAAATGGTTAAAGAAGTGTTAGCAGTTATGAAAAACTTAGCAGATTCAGGGATGACGATGTTAATCGTAACGCATGAAATGGGCTTCGCGCGTGAAGTAGCAGATCGCATTCTATTCCTTGACGGTGGAAAACTCATAGAAGATGCACCGCCAGAAGCGTTTTTCTCTTCACCTTCTACACAACGTGCAAAAGACTTTTTAGAAAAAGTTTTATAATTTATGAAACGCATTTAGTCTCTTTTATATTAGAGGCTAAATGCGTTTTTGTTTTAAATGAAAGAAGAATCATCAAATTGATTTATAAATGCATCAAACTTGAATAACTCCTCTATATGATAGGTTCCTAATGGATGCTCTTTTTCTAAAAGCTCAGTAGCGACTGCTGCGGCAATTTTCGCTGTAACTAATGATTCATCATTATCAACAAAGGATAATGCTATTGGTGGTGTGTGTTTTTCAATGGCTTCGACTTTTATCGCACATACAGACGAACCAATTTTAACGTTTTGGATAAGTGAGGTAAGGCTGTGTTGTATTTTATTTATTTTTAACATGTTAGAAAGTCGGCTTTTTTGTAGAAAAGAGACAAACCGATTGAGCCATTCTACATCAAACCCCATCCTTGTTACAATCTGCGCCCGAGGAAAATGTTTGCTTAATGTATGCTGATCTGAAAAATTAAATTGATAGACGCTACGTTTGCCAATCTTATAGAAATGCACGAAGCGTTTATTTGTAAAATTAGTAATCTTCGTCCCAGTGTGATTTTTAACGGTGTATTGCTTATTTAATTGATCTAATATCCAATGAATTGCGGCATTACCATGTTTATCGCCTGCCCCAAGTAAAATTGAAATATGAAGTTTTGCAATCGAAGGCAGTTGTTGCGCAACATACATGGCCATTAAATTCGTTAAGCCAGGTGCCATTCCTACGCTCATTACAGCTGTCGATTGATGCTGAACGGCTACTGGGTGAAGGAGCTCAAGCTTTTTTAGAAAGGCATGACTTGCAGTAATATCAATGTACATAATTCCTTCTGACAAGCATAGCTCAGCAAACGCTGTATCCTGTTGCTCTAGACACATAATGACTAGCGCGATATTTTTAAGCTGCTTTGGCTGTACAGGCTTTGAGACATCAAGCTGCATCGGGCTAACAAGATGATTTTGTTGGACGCAAAACTGTTTAGCCTTTTGTGAATCTCTTCCAGCAATCCAAACTCGATTAGGATAACTTTGCATTAGTAATTTTGCGATTTTGCGACCAACCTCACCATAACCCCCGACGATTAATATATTTTTTGTTGTCATTTATTTACCTCTTCTTTAATGGCCACTAACGCATCAACCATATGTGACTTAAAATATGGCATTACCTTTGAAAAGCCAACGTCATGTAGTAAGTCAGTTAGCATTTCAAGGCTAATTGGATAAGTAGATATGCCAAAAGATTGCTCAAAACGAAGCCAATGTTCTTCAGATAAATTATTTTGCAGCATAGAGCTCCGCCAATACTTGAGCTGGAGTGGAAATGCTGCTGCTGACATGTCTGTATTAATGGATGAAATAAATAACACTCCATTATCCTTTAAGCTATCTGCCATTTTTTGTAGTAGTGCTTTCTTTTGTTCAAGTTCCTCAATAAAATGTAAAACTAAGTGACAGGATGCAACTGCAAACTGATGGTGCAGCACCAATGAACGTAAATCTTCCTCATACCACTCAATCTGAGGGGGAGGATCAACTTTTTCCATACGTTTTCGAGCCAACTGTAGCATGATTTCTGAAGTATCAACGGCTGTAAAATGGGAGAAAGGGAATGCCTTCCCGAGGGAAAATAGTTCCTGACCGCCACCAGCCCCTACTATTAACATGCTTTCAATAGTAGGGTAACTATAAAGGATTTCAGTCATCATATCGTAAATAAGATCGTAACCAATAATTTTTTGTCGAATAGTATTTTGGTAGCTTGAGACAATTGGATTTTGCCAATCATGTTGTAGATTTTTCATTTTTTACCTCCGTGTTGTACAATATAATTAAGAATTATTCTCAATTATAAACACTTATGGAAAATGAACTATCCCATAATTGTGGGGGAGGAATTTCGTGCAAGATATTCAGTATTGGCGAAGGAAATCAGAAAGCTATTTAAAAAATAACGTGAATTCAGTTCAGTACCGACAAAAAATAGTAGAAGATTTACGTAAGTTTATTAATTTCGATGCATATTGTTGCACTATGACAGATACTCAAATGTATTTTTCAATAGGTGCTGTTACAGAGCAATCAATAGAAAATATTCATCAACAACTAATGTCTTTGGAATATGGCTCAGGAGATGTAAATAACTATCGTTATCTTGTAGAAAGTGGCCTATATATAGGTAGACTTAGTGATGTGGGTATCCAGTGTGTACGATATAAAGAGGTGTTAGAGCCTCATGGCTTTAGTGATGAAATTCGAGCTGCACTGATATTTCAAGGGCAATGCTATGGATTTTTAACACTTTTTAAAAAGACAGAAAATGTACAGCCCTATTTTCAAGATGCAGAGGTAGAACAAGTTAGAATTCTCATGCCTGTCATGGGGGAGGCTTTAAAAAGATTCCATCAAACGATTATCGAAGAGCGACTGCCAACAGAACGGGAGCAAAGTGGAATCATTATTTTGAATAAAGATTTGCATATTCTTTCTACAAATATGAAGGCATCTCAATTGTTAGTACTTTTAAGAAAAAATGAAGGATTACTTGATTGGCAATTGCCGAAGCCAATACAGGCAATTTGTGCGAACTTACTGGCAAACAGAAAGGACATTGAAAATTCCTTGTTAGTGCCAATTCATAACAAAGGTTATATAACAATCCAAGCATCCATTCTCATGACAGCTGATTTACAACAACAAATAGCGATAGTATTAAACGAAGCATCCCCTAAAGAAATGCTAACTTTTTTACTGACAGCTTATCAGCTTACACCTAGAGAAAAGGACGTTATAGTTGAAATAATGAAAGGTATGGCGACAAAAGATATTGCACATAATCTCGGAATTTCTAGTTATACTGTTCAGGATCATTTAAAGCTAATTTTTCAAAAGGTAGATGTGCGTGATCGTAATGAATTAATTTGGAAGCTATTTACTCGTTTTAATGAATAAATAAGCCCTATAAAAATCTGCAGATGTTCTTTTAAAAGAATATCTGCAGATTTTTTTTAATATGACAAAATAATAATAGGTAGAAAGGTTAAGAAAACTTAACTTAAATTTCGTAGAGGAAAATAGGGAATTTATAATATAATGAAAAACAGTAAGAGAGTCCTAAGAAAATACAATATTCGACACCGTTTTTTAGGTAGTAAGAGATAGCAATTAAATATAAATATGTATTTATTGTTCGGAAAATTCTGATATTAGGAGGGGTAGCGATGGCATGGACTTTTTATTTAAATGTCACAAATGATACAGATCGAGATCTAGAGCTAGTAGAATCGCAATTACACTGGGGCTATTGGAATACAGATGGTGAAGAGGATAAAAAACCTCAAACTATTAAAGCAGGGCAAACAATTCAAGCTGTTGGCGCCAAATCAGCATTTGGACCAAATGGTTATGAATTTTCTTGCTCTTGGAAAGATAAAAATAGTGAAACGCAAGCACCGTACGGGGTAATAAGTCTTTATGTGAATGTTCCTTATAATGATCCTAATGAAGCTAGATGTCGAGCAAATGGATATTTTGAAGTAGCTGAGTGGAAAGACATTACACATGATGGCCATAGCTTTGTTCGAAATATCCGAATTTCTAACAAGCTAGATAAATTAAAACAAAATGAAATAAGAAACAATCTAGAAACAGATTGGTCCAAAATTAACGCATTAGTTGAAATTGAAGATGTGCGAGATATTGATTTAAATCAATATATTCCTAGTGGTGTTCATTTTGAAAAGATGTCGTTATTCAAAACACCTATCTTTACTATTTCAAAAAGATTATTTGATGGGGTCAATGATTTAACGTTTGATAGTCTTTATTTAAAGCAACGTGAAGTACAACAGTATTATTCCGTAGAAGTGACTAGTTTAAGAGCAGATGCGTCTAAAATCGAAACTGTTACGAAAAAGGGAAAAATTACAGTAAAAGATGAGTTTGGATTATCTACTACAAGTAAAGTGGTGGAAGAGAAAGTTAGTACCATTGAAACGGCCTTTAAATTTACAGAAAAGATCTCTGTATCTGATGAAAAAGTGGTAAAGGCAAGTGTGGCACAGGAACTACAGGCGGAATTAAAAGCGAAGTTTAATATATTAAATGCTGTTACAACAGAGCAACAGCAAACTGAGAAAAAATCGAAAGAAAGAGTTTTTGAAGCCCCGAGTGATAAAGATATGGACGTTGTACCTTGGATTTTTAGTAAAATGATTCTTCTTTATCGAACGGACAACAATAATGTAACAACGTTAATTGGTGCTTCTGAATGGGATTATGCCGTATTACATCGTACGCATCTATACGATGTAATGGATAATACGAGAAATAAAGTAACGACAGGAGGAGCGCACTAAAATGGCGACTTGGACATTTTCATTAATGATTACAAATGCAACAGACCGTGAGCTTGAAGTTTTTCAATCGCAGCTAGCGTGGGGTATCTGGAATACCGATGATATGGAAGACCAGAAGCCGGTAAATATTCCTCCAAACACAACATTACAGGCATTGGGAATAAAAGCATCCACAGGTCCCAATGGATATGAATGCTCTTGCTCATGGCGAGATATAGTCCCACAAGGCGGAAAATCATATGGCACAATCTCGATAGCGCTAGACGTTCCACAAAAAAGCAAAAATCGAGCTGAATGCTTAGCTGATCATCAATTACACGTCGATAGTTGGGAAGACTTGCCTGACAAAGGACATAACTTTGTACGATCTATCATTGTGACGAATAAGAATGCCTAAAAGAAAGCGGAACATATTTGATGAAAATAAAGCTTAAATCTATCACAAAGGAAGATGAAACATTTCTCTACGAAATCTATGCCTCGACAAGAAATCAAGAAGTGAATTCATGGGGATGGTCAGCTGAACAAAGGGCCGATTTTTTAGCAATGCAATGGCGCGCACAACAAGTTTCGTATAATCAGCAATTTCCAAGGGCAAATCATTGGATTATTGTTGCGGATGCTGAATGTGTTGGCAGGATTCTCACGGAAGAACTACCTGAATATCATCGTCTGATTGATATAGCTATATTGCCAAAATATCAGGGAAGATGTATTGGGACATATATTATTGTTCAACTGCAGAAAAAGGCAAAAGTACAAAAGAAAGCAGTTGTATTACACGTCCTTAAAACAAATGCTGCAAGATACCTCTATGAGAGACTAGGATTTCAAGTTATTCAGGAAAACGAGATTTATATAAAAATGCTATGGAAATAAAAAGAGAAGGAGTGTGTTGGTATGTCAGATGCGTACCTAGGTGAAATTCGTATGTTTAGTGGTAAGTATGCTCCAAGGGATTGGGAGCTTTGTAATGGACAATTATTATCGGTTAATGAGTACCAGGCTCTTTTTTCGTTAATAGGAAATAAATATGGTGGCGATGGGGTAACAAATTTTGCGTTACCTGATTTACGTGGAAGAATCCCCATTCATAAAAGTCCAGAATATCCTATTGCTAGTAAAGGCGGAGAGGAGACAGTGACATTAACCGAGGAACATTTACCTGCACATACGCATGGGGTTTATGCCAATAATCTAACAGCTGAAGCGACAGAAAATTCGCCAGCTAATAATACTTGGGGCGTATCAAAACTCACAAACTATCAAACGAATGCTTCCAGTAATATTGTACAAATGAACAATGAGTTAGTTTCTTATGAAGGTGGGACTCACGCACATAGTAACATCATGCCTTCGTTTGTCATTAATTTTATTATTGCAACACAAGGTTTTTATCCTGATTTTATATAAAAGGAGTGAGTTCAATGGCAGAGCCATTTTTAGGAGAAATACGTCTTTTTAGTTTCGATAAAATACCGCGAGGGTGGCTTCCTTGTAATGGTCAACTGTTATCGATAACTACAAATACTGCACTTTATTCATTGTTAGGATTTACGTATGGTGGGGATGGTAAGACAACTTTTGCCATTCCTAATTTACAAGGGAAAGTACCAATACATGCAGGTAATCAGATTGCATACGGATTAGCAGGTGGAGAAGCAGAACATACATTGACAGTTAACGAGATGCCTGCTCATACACATCAAATAACAGCCGACTCATCAACAACAGATAAGCCTTCACCAAAAGACAATACATGGGGTGCAGTTAATGGAAAGGATATTTACGCTAAAAATGATAATGTGGCAATGCACGAAGCTGCTTTGTCAATTACAGGACAGAGTAAACCACATACTAATATGCAGCCCTTTTTAAGTGTATCTTTTTGTATCGCAACAATGGGTATTTTTCCAAGTAGAGGATAAGGAGGAATGAGGGAATGGATCCGTATTTAGGTGAAATTAGAATTTTTGCAGGAAACTATGCGCCAAGTGACTGGGCATTTTGTGATGGACGTGAATTGTCTGTTGTTCAAAATAATGCTTTGTTCTCCATTATCGGAATAACTTATGGCGGCGATGGTAAGACAACATTTAAATTACCTGATTTAAGGGGATGTGCCCCTATGCACTTTGGTAATGGTCCTAATTTAACGCCAAGAACAATTGCACAATCAATCGGATTAAGTACAGTAACACTTAATGAAACGCAAATGCCGATTCATAATCATACAGCACAGGGTTCCTCAGTAGTAGCAGGTGGTATTGACAATCCTACTAATGCCATTTGGGGAAGTGAGTCAGCTCTTTCGGCAAAACCTTATGTTAATGTGAAAAATGCAGTTGCAATGAAAGCGGACATTGTAAAGCCACAAGGTGGGAATCAGCCACACAATAATATGCAGCCTTTTGTTGCAATGAATTTTATAATTTGCTTAGAAGGAATTTATCCTCCGAAGCCATAGAAAGAGGGAGTGAGCATGGATTTAATTTCTTTTATGAAAACAGCACTATACAAAATAATTGTAATTGTCACCATTGCTACAATGGTTTTCACAACTTTAGGAATACAGCCTGTAGGTGCTAGTACTAGTATTCCAGAAACGTTACATCCTGTGGAACAGCTGAATGTACAAAAGGATTCTAATGGTGCATTGACTGATGCAAGTCCTTATTCTGATCCTGATATTTTTTCCGTTTCATATAACTATAACTATGTTAAGAATATGTATATGACAGATTTGGCTGCCATCAAATTTACTGTTGATACATCTAGACCTATTCTTTCAGCGCAGCTCACTTTATCTGGAATTAATGAAGATATAAATAATGATATTTTTTCTAATCTAACTGTTAGAATAGGTGATAATGATTGGAATAGTAATTTTCAGAATAGTGATTTTCCAGATTTCATACATGGAACGCCTGCGAAAGTTGAAACTGTAGAAATAAATGATGGTGGGTATACTTATCAAAACTTAATTGATGTGACAAACTTAGTAACAAGTCCATCTGCCATTAGTGGGAATAATGTTACATTTATATTAACGAGTGATTCGAGTAATATGTCTGTGGCTAAACTTAGTGATTCATTGGATACTGAGGTGTGGCCTTCACTAAAAATTACTTACGGTGAAGCCCAACAGAATAGCGCACCGACTGATATCATATTAAGCTCAGCTTCAGTGGAAGAAAATCAACCATCGGGAACGACGGTTGGAACATTGAGTGCTATAGATTCTGATGCAGGAGACACATTTACGTATAGTTTAGTAAGTGGAGCTGGGGCTACCGATAATAGTAGCTTTAGTATAGTAGGAAATGAGTTGCGAACAAGTAGTTCATTTGATTATGAAACTAAAAACAGCTACAGTGTTCGAATTAAGGTCACGGATAAAGGTGGATTGACTTTTGAAAAAGTATTCACAATTCTCATTTCTAATGTCAATGAGGCCCCAACAGATATATCATTAAGCGCAGACACAGTGGCAGAAAATCAACCATTGGGAACAAAGGTAGGAACATTCAGTGCTATAGATTCTGATGCAGGAGACACATTTACGTATAGTTTAGTAAGTGGAGTTGGGGCTACCGATAATAGTAGCTTTAGCATAGTAGGAAATGAACTGCGAACAAGTAGTTCATTTGATTATGAAACAAAAAACAGCTACAGTGTTCGAATTAAGGTCACGGATAAAGGTGGATTGACTTTTGAAAAAGTATTCACAATTCTCATTTCTAATGTCAATGAGGCCCCAAAAGATATATCATTAAGCGCAGACACAGTGGCAGAAAATCAACCATCGGGAACAAAGATAGGAACATTCAGTGCCACAGATTCTGATGCAGGAAACACATTTACGTATAGTTTAGTAAGTGGAGCAGGGGCTACTGATAATAGTAGTTTTAGTATAGTAGGAAATGAGTTGCGAACAACTAGTTCATTTGATTTCGAAACAAAGAATAGCTACAGTGTACGGGTTAGGGTTACAGATCAAGGTGGCTTATCTTTTGAAAAACCATTTACCATTTCGGTGACAGATATCATAGAAGCGCCGATTCCAACAATCGTATCAACAGTACCGGTTAACAATGCGACAAATGTTTCTACTAAACCTACGCTAACGCTAAATTTCAGCAAAGCTATCAGTGGCGTTGCAGGGAAACATCTTCGTATCTATGATAAACATGACAGTTTAATAGAATCAATAGAAGCAACTTCAACAAATGTGACATTGAATGGCTCTAGCGTATCAATTCAAATATCTAGTAATTTAACTAAAGCAATGACTTATTATGTATTAATGGATAATGGAGCATTTGTAGATATAGATAATCAGGAAGTAGCGGGTATAACAGCGAATAACGTATGGCGTTTTACAACATTACTACCTAGCAATAATGCTGACTTAAGCAATTTAACTGTTTCAACACAACAGTTAAATCCAAGTTTTTCAAGTGGTCAACTAAATTATCAAGTCAATGTAGCTCACGATGTTACGACAATTGATGTCATCCCAACAACGACAGATAGTAATGCAACGATTACATTAGATGGGGAATCAGTTGCAAATGCAGTAGGTAAAACAATATCTCTAAATGTGGGGAACAATGCTATCCCTATTATTGTGACTGCTGAAAATGGTTTAACAACTAAAACCTATACGATTAATGTAACAAGAGCATTGCTATCACTCGAAAAAGTGACAAATGTTAACTTAAGCACGGTAGGTATAGCAACGTGGTCAGATATAGATAATGAATCTTTATACGAAGTACAGCTCTATAAAGATAGCCAACCAATTGGCAGTGCCATCAATGTACTGGCTAATAAAACAGCTCATAATTTCTTAGCAGCAATGCGAGCTGCTGGAACAGGGGTATATACAGTAAAAGTAACACCAAAAGGCGATGGGCTAACCTATTTAGACGGAGATACTTCGGCATCTTCGAATACACAAGCGATTATAAAATTAGCTACTGTAACGGATAGTTTGAGATGGGACAGAAGTATCGCGAAGTGGCAAAGTGTTCCGAATGCAGTTAGCTACGATGTTCTTTTGTATAAGGATAGTGCAGTTGTCGGAACGGTAAAAAATATTTTAGCAGAAAATATTCAAGATGGAGTAGATTTTACTGCTGAGCTTCAATTAAATGGAATAGGAAGCTATACGTTTACTGTTCAACCAAAAGGAGATGGGGCTCTTATTTTAGATGGAAATCAAGGGACTTCATCTGAGCCTAACATTATTTCTCCTGTGACTTATACGGTTATGTACAATGGAAACGGTAGTACAGGTGGAACTGCGCCAATAGATAGTGCAAAGTACGGTCAAAATGCTGATGTTGTGGTGTCTGCTAATGATGGACAGCTTGTTAAAACTGGACACATATTTACAGGTTGGAATACAAAAGCTGACGGTACAGGTACTTATTATTCACCAAATGAGTCATTTAAAATGGGAACAGAGAATGTAACACTTTTTGCACAATGGGCAATTAAACAGTTTACAGTGAGCTTTGTTTCAAATGGCGGAACAACGATTAACTCGAAGCAAGTTCAATATAACTCAATAATTACAGCAGAAAAGCCAGTCAAGTCCGGCTATGTATTTGAAGGTTGGTATAAAGATGCAGCTCTCACAACAGCATGGAACTTTGTATCAGATGTTATAACAGAGAATATTACGCTGTACGCTAAATGGGGTAGCATCAATACAGGTGGTGGTAACACTAATCCACCAGCTAATAATTCAGGCTCAGAATCAACTACACCACCTTCTTCTGAGGTTGAAGATATTGTAGTAGATGTAGAGTCAGGAGATGGCACGACTGTTTCGAAAACTACAATTAAACGTACAAAGAATGCTGACGGTACTTTTAATGATGCTGTGGTATTTACAGAAAAGAGCGCAAGAGAAACGATTGCAAAGTTAAAAGAGCAGGCTTCAGATAAGGCACGTATTGTCATTCCAGATTTACAGGATAAAATAAAGCAAATTAACGTGTCGATTCCAAGTAATATTGTATCTATTCTAAAGCAAAGCTCTGTTAATTTAGAAATTGACTCTATAAACGCTAAAATTGAAATTCCAAAGAGCTCGATTAATTCTTTCGATAATGATTTATACTTCCGACTTATACCAATCAAAGCAGCAATAGATCGATTAGAAATAGAGAATCGAGTGAAACAAGAAACGCAATTTAAAGAGGTTGTTGATAGTAAAATGATTCAATTACTAGGCAGACCAATGACCATTGAAACGAATATGCAAAATCGCCCAGTGACATTAACATTGCCATTACCGAAGAATATAACGCAAGAACAACTTGATAATTTAGCAATTTTTATCGAGCATAGCGATGGCACAAAAGAGTTATTACGTGGCAAAGTTGTAGATTATCAAAAAGATATGCTAGGTGTGCAATTTGAAGTTACAAAATTCTCTACTTTCTCAATTCTCTATTTACCAGTAGATGAGGAACCAACGACTGACGATATTACACATACACCATATATTCAAGGCTATGCAGATGGCACATTCCGTCCAAATGCATCTGTAACGCGCGCACAGATGGCAAGTATGTTCGCTCGTCAATTAACAGGTAATGCAATTCCGCAAGCGCAGGCATCGTATACAGATACAATGCAACATGACGCAAAAGATGCCATAGAATTTGTGAAGGATGCAGGTTTATTTAATGGTGTTACGGAGACAAGCTTTAATCCAAATGGCTTCATTACGCGTGCCCAAATGGCGGCAGTAGCGGCTCGTTGGATAGAAAAGCACTGCGTAGACAATCCAAATGCAGATTTTTGTAAAACAACATCAGAAGGTAATGCTTTCAAAGATGTTAGTAATAATCATTGGGCTGTTCAAGCGATTGATACTGTCTATGCATTGGGCATTATGACGGGGACAACAGCAGACACATTTAATCCAGATGGTAATTTAACTCGTGCGCAAGCAGTGAAGGTACTAAATCACTTGTTTGAGCGTCAAGCGCCAACAGAGCTTCAAAGTCCAATTTTTAAAGACGTCCAAAGTAATCATTGGGCATTTTATGAGATTCAAGAAGCTGCAGTAAAACATACTCATAATAGATAATGAATTAGTTAAAACGGCTGGATGAAAGAATTTTAGCCAATGAAAATCCCGAACTTTTAAAAAAACACTCTAATTTAGTGTTTTGTAATAGTTCGGGTTTTCTGTTTTGTCGTTTAGTAAATTTCAACTATATAACAGATAAAATAAATTATGTAATCGCCTCTTTTATATCAAATAAAGGTTAAGAAAAATTAACTTTTGTTATTGTAATATCTCGTAGTTAGGATTTTAGTACTGATATATAATGGGGGATGAGTTAAAAGTCATTGCTTAAATTTAAAAAAGGAGGGGTAACTTTGTATCGAAAAAGAGAATGTTTTATGATAGCCATTTTACTAACATTAATCTGTAGTTTTTGTTTTCAAGAAAAATTAGCCTATGCAGCTTCTGTTAATCATCCTCCTGTTGTTGTAGCTTCTGAAATAATTCCAAAGCAATCAATGACACTGGGACAAGGAAAAATTGTTATTGATTTAAGTAAGTTATTTTATGATGCAGATAACGATCAGTTAATACTTAAAGCTATTACTGAAACTGTAGGTATTGTAACAGCAGATTTAAATTCAAATTTATTAACCATTGAGGCGCTTTCACCTGGGAAGACAAGAATAAAGATTAGTGCTGATGATCGAAAGTTAGGAAGAGCAAGCAGTAGTTTTGAGGTAGAAGTCTTACCTAAGTTGAATAATATACCAATAGTTACTCAAGTAATAAATGATCAAACTGGGCATGTTGGAGATGCGCCAATTCTAGTTGATGCAAGTAATGTTTTTGCTGATGTAGATGATGATATTTTAACGTTAGAAGTTAGTTCGAGTGATGAATCTGTTGCTACAGCTCAATTGAATTCTCAAATGATAACTATCATACCAGTAGGCATAGGCCAAAGTATAATTTCAGTACAAGCAGATGATGGTAACGGAGGTAGGGAAACTACAACATTTGTTGTTACCGTAACTAGTCCACCGAACCAACCTCCTGTGGTTGTGCAATCAATTAGTAATAAATCAGGAATAGTGAATGATGTCATCACTATAGACGGTAGTGGTATTTTTTCAGATGCAGACAATGACGTTCTTACGATAAATGTTAATTCTAGTGATGAATCTATTGCTACAGCTCAAATTAATGGACAAACAATTACTGTTCTGCCGATAGCAGCAGGCGTAAGTACTGTTACAGTCCATGCGGATGATGGAAAAGGTGGGCAAGTATCTACAAGTTTTATAGTTACTGTATCTAATCCAACGTTTAACCATGCCCCAATGGTTGCTAAAACGATTAGTAATCAAAGAGCAACAATAGGTGGGAAGTATTGGGAGATGATAGTAAGTGATGTGTTTTCAGATGATGATAACGATACATTAACATTAACTGTAAGCTCGAGTAATAGTGGAGTAGCAACTGCTAGTCTGAATGGTTCGTCTCTTAAAATTACACAAAATGCATTGGGTACAAGCGTTATTACTATTTCAGCAGATGATGGAAAAGGTGGGCTAGTATCAACAAGCTTTATTTTCAGTGTAGATGCCCCAGGACTTTTTATATCGGATTTTGTGCAAAATGGAGAATATAATGATGTGCTAGAAATATATAATGCAACAATGGTTCCTCTATCAAATTATAAAATAGAAATTCAGCAATATAATCTAATTTTAAAGCAACATAGTATCAAAACAATAAATATACCTTTAGTATATCCAAACACAAACTTTGTGTTAATCCATACTTATTTTTATGACTTTTTTGATATTACTACTTCACAATACTTCAATGATGATTTTATTTTTAGAGATGCCTCTAAAATAACGGTTTCAATGACATTAAAAGACAGTAATGGCATTGTAGTAGATACGGTTGGGGTTAGGGATTCAAACATCCCGATATTGGAAAGTAGCGGTGGTTATATAAGAGATAAAAGGCTACAATCTGGTTCATCAATTTTCAACAAATCAGAATGGATATTATTACCTAAAAACGATTATTCTACAATTGGTCACTATTAAAAAGAGAGGGCGATTTTTATTCAATATTCTAAAAGAAAAGTAATAAATTTAATTATGGTAACTATCTTAGTAATTATTATGATGCCTGTGACTTTTGTAGCGGCAAAAAGTGATTTTTATTCATTTAATACCGCAACTAATAAAGAAGAAATGAAATTAGCAATGACTACAGATTGGAGTGTAGTACATTACACAGCTCAAGGAAATGATTTATTTCAAAATTTTAAAGTAGCAGATCAAAATTATTTGGCAAATAAATTATTAATTGAGCGACCACAGACAGGGTATACTTCTACAAGTACATTACGACAAGTATATTTAAATGCTGTCAATGATCGATCCTATCTTATAAATGTTAACAATGCGACAGATGCACTTACACTATGGACAATTTTTATTGATGATTATCATTTAAATTATAGTAACTTCAATCGCCTGACTATAGAAGATCAAGATAAAGTCTGTCAGCAAATTATTATGGCACGTCCTAATCAAGGTTTTGATTCTATAGAAACTTTACAATCCGTGTTTGATAGTGAAGTTAATAGTATTTTTATTAAAAAAGTACAACTTGATAAAGATGCACTTACTATTTTATATGCTCAAAATGATACTTCAGAAAATGTAACTAAAAATCTTGTTCTACCTATTATTGGAGATCATGGTGCGACAATAACTTGGGTATCTGACAAGCCAGAGGTAGTTAAAGGTAATGGCGAAGTTATACGCCCATCTGCAGGCAAAGGAAATGAAATGGTTACATTGACTGCTAAAATTTCCTTCGGTGAATATGTGGAAACTAAAGTCTTCTCTATTAATGTAAAAGCATTTTCACCGAGTCAAAATGCTTTTTTAAAGGAGTTAACGATTACTTCGGGCAACTTCAATACGCCATTTGATAAGAAGACAATATCTTATACAGCAAAAGTTCCACATATAGTAGATAGTGTAAATATTAGAGCTATAGCTGAGGACGATAAAGCAAATGTAACAATAAACAGTAAGGCAAGTACGGAAGCAATAAAGCTTGTAACAGGTATGAATACAATAAAGATTTTAGTGACTGCTGAAGATGGTAGCCAAAGGGAATATACAATTTTGGTTACTAGGGAAAATGCTCCTATTAATAGCGGGGATACAACTGTCTCTGAATCTACAGAAATTTTTACTGTGAATATAGAGTCAAGTAGTGGAGAAGCTGTTTCTAAAACGACAATTAAACGAACAATTGGTGAAGATGGATTCATGAAAGATGAAGTGATTTTAACAGAAAAAAGTGCATTAGAAACTATTTCTAAGTTGAAAGAAGTAGGGTCGGATCAAGCACGTATTGTTATTCCAGATTCACAGGATAAAGTAAAACAGGTTGATATATCAATACCTAATAATATTGTTAGCCTGTTGAAAAACAATCAATTAAATCTAACTATCCAGGCTTATAATGTAAACATTGATGTTTCAAAAGATTCATTGGCAACATTTAATGATAATTTATATTTCCGACTAATACCTTTAAATGAACAAAACGAGCAATTAGAAATCGAAGAGCGTGCAAAAAATGAATTGATTGATAAAGATATAACTGGTAGTTCAATTAGTAAGTTAATAGGGCGTCCAATGAAAATTGAGACCAATATGCAAAATCACCCAGTAACATTAACCTTACCTTTGCCTAATAATTTATCCCAAGAACAGCTTAATAATTTAGCTATCTATATCGAGCATAGCGATGGCACAAAAGAGTTATTACGTGGCAAAGTTGTAGATTATCAAAAAGATATGTTAGGCTTGCAATTTAAAGTGCAGAAATTCTCTACTTTCTCCATGCTCTATTTGCCAGACAAGGGTGACGATGTTAAATATACACCTTATATTCAAGGCTATGCAGATGGTACATTCCGACCGAATGCATTTGTAACGCGCGCACAGATGGCAAGTATGTTTGCACGACAACTAACAAGTAATGCGATTCCAAAGTCTAATGCGACATTTACAGATACGGCTCAGCATGATGCAAAAGATGCAATCGAATTTGTGAAGGAAACAGGTTTATTTAAAGGTGTTACGGAGACAAGCTTTAATCCGAACGGTTCCATTACACGTGCACAAATGGCAGTAGTAGCAGCTCGTTGGGTAGAAAGACAGTGCAAAGAAAATCCTAATGCAGATTTTTGTAAACCAACATCAGAGGGCATCATTTTCAAAGATGTTAGTAATAGTCATTGGGCTATCAAAGCAATTAATACTGTCAATGCATTGGGCATTATGACTGGCGTAACTGTAGACACATTTAATCCTGAAGGTTATTTAACACGTGCCCAAGCGGTGAAGGTGCTAAATCGCTTGTTTGAACGGCAAGTAACAACAGAACATCAAGAGCCAATATTTAAAGATGTCCCAAGTAATCATTGGGCATTTTATGAGATTCAAGAAGCGGCAAAAAAATAAAGCGAACGGGTACCAAAAGAGAAAAAGTGTTAGAGTGACCGCAATCAATCTAACACTTTTTACTATGTCGTTGATGTCCGCTATGGCGGATGCTTTCCGAAGGTTTACTGGCGATTCACAGAATGTTAGCGGCGATAACTGCAGACGTACAGGCGATTCACAGAATGTTAGCGGCGATAACTGCAGACGTACAGGCGATTTACAGAATGTTAGCGGCGATAACTGCTGACGTACAGGCGATTTACAGAATGTTAGTGGCGATAACTGCTGACGTACAGGCGATTTGCAGAGTGTTAGTGGCGATAACTGCAGACGTACGGGCTATTTACAGAATGTTAGCGGCGATATCTCCTGACTAACCAGCGATTCACGGGCTTTTGCCTGCGATTTCTCTAGGTATACCGTAAGCCGCAACCAAAGCGCGTGGTGCCCTTGTCTTACGTTCTAAGCAGGGGCACCGCATCTGCTACAAAAAAAGAATTACTCAAAGAGGAACTGATAACCAGAACCCCTTACAGTTACAATTTTAGCTCGATGGCCAGAGATGGATTCCAGTTTTTTTCGCAAATTACTGATATGTACTTTTAACGCCTGCGTTTGTCCGATACTATCTTCTGCCCAAATGAGCTTATACAAGTCAGATGGGTGGAAAATTTCCCCTGGTCGCTGTGCTAAAAAGTACAGAATATGAAATTCCTTAGTGGATAAAATTAAAGCTACGCCATCAATGTATACTTTTCCCGAATGAACATGGAAGTGAAAATTATTAATGACCTGCACATCTTCATTGCGTATATTTCCGTCTGTTAATTGCATATTTCCCTTCCGTAGAGAAACTCTTTCAATTGTTTTCATTAAGCGCGCTTTATCAATCGGCTTCAAAATATAATCAATGGCTTGAACAGAAAAGGCATCAATTGCATAATGCTCATAGGCAGTTACAAAAATAATATCCAATACATGTGTTAAATCTTCTAATTTACTAGCAACATCAATCCCATTCATCTCTGCCATCTCAATATCTAAAAAAAGAATATCTGGTTTGAGTGTAGGGATGTTTGCTATAGCGTCCAAAGGGTTTAAATATTTCCCGACAACATCAATTGCCCCATTGTCCTTTAACATCGTCTCTAGTAAATTGATTGCTAAAATTTCATCGTCAACAATGATTGCTTTTAACATTCTTTCACCTCTTTTCATCCAAAAATAGTGGGAACTTTAGTATCACCGTCGTTCCTTCACCAACAACACTTTCAATATGGAAAGTGGCCTTCTCGTATTTTTTTAAACGTTTAGTGATATTGCGAATCCCTACGCTCTGATGAACGGATGGCTCTTCCGATAATACCTTTTCTATTACTTCTTGTGTCATACCTATACCGTTGTCCTGAATTTTAATATCAATCATTTGTTGATCTTTTTTTATAGTCATTGTTACTTTCCCATTTATTCGCTTGTTTCTTAAACCATGGAAAAGAGCATTTTCTACTAATGGCTGAAGAAGCAGAGGGGGGATTAGAATTTTTAAAGGTTCCTCCATCTGAATTTCCCATTCAAGTTGATCTGGATATCTTGTTTGGTGAATATTGACGTAAGATTGAATTAGCATGAGCTCCTGTTCTAGAGGGATAAGGCTATTTGTATTCTCAAACGAGAAGCTACTTCTTAAAAATGTTGCAAAATCTGTTATCATAATACGGGCTTTATCCAAGTCTAAATAGCTTAGTGATAAAATAGAATTTAAAACATTGTAAATAAAATGTGGTTTAATTTGTGCTTGCAAAAATGCAGTCTCCATTTTAATTGCAATTTCAGCCGACTCTTTTAGTAAGATAAGATTTCGTACCCTTGTCTTCAATTCAGCAGTATCTAATGGTTTGTGTAAAAAATCATTTGCACCAGATTGGAATGCTGCTAGCATATCCTCTGGTCGTATCGCTGCTGTGAGCATTAAAATCGGTAACTCGGCAGAAGAATAGTTTTTCCTAATTTGTTGGCAAACCTCATATCCAGAAAGGTTCGGCATCATAATATCTAAAATCAATAAGTCTATATCTGGATGCACTTGTAATTGTTCGAAAACATGCTGACTATCATCAACAGCGATAATAGAATAGTTCTCCTTTGCAAGAATATCGATTAGTACTTTGAGGTTAATATGATCATCATCAGCAATGAGTATTTTTTTGCCTATTTTTCTTTCCTCAAAATAAGGAAATGTTATTGGCAAATAATCTTTAGTTAATGTGATTTTATTTCGTTGTTGTTTATCTTGCTGGACTTTCTTTATTGTCTGCACAGGTAATTTAACAGAGAAAGTTGTTCCTTGATCAACAACTGAATGGACCGTAATTTCTCCGCCATGCAACTTCACAAGCTCTTTCGTCACATTTAGCCCTAAACCCGTACCTTTACTTGCGTCTTCTAACTGTCGGAATGGTTCAAATATCGACTCCAAATGTTCTGGAGCTATGCCTCGACCGGTGTCACTTATTTCAATAGTCAGGAATCCTTGTTCTTCGTAGCATGAAATTTCTACTTTCCCATGCCTAGTGTACTTAACAGCATTTTCTATTATGTTATAAAGAATTTGACGCAGTCTATCCTCGTCAGCTACGATAAATTTTCCTCGTTCAATGTAATTGTAAATCTTTACGTCTTTATTTCCGATGTACGACAATATTTCAACGATGACATGGGTCACAGAATAAAGATCAACGTTAGTAAGACGAAGCTTTAGTTCGCCTTCTTTTAACTTGGAAAAATCTAAAATGTCATTCACAAGATGTGATAACTTTTCTGTGATATTAAATATGAGTGATATTTTTTCCTTTTGTTCCATTGTTAATGTAGAGCTTTCTTGAGGCTCTAACATGGAATGAGATATGGCAATCACACCGTGTAACGGAGTGCGAAATTCATGTGAGGTTTTTGCAAGAAATTCATCTTTTAACTTATCCACCCGGATTAAAGCATTTGTTAATCTACCTTTTTCTAAATAAGAATCTGTAAAACGATGAGAAATATACAGAGCGAGCATCGTTAAACAAATAAAAGGAAGCAAGGGAGGTAAAGAGTAAATTTCTAGATTAATATTGAGATTTAAGGTAGCTACGACCATATAGATAAGAATGGACATAGTACTAAGCCATAAATAAATAGCACCTACTAATCGTTTAAAGATTGCAATCGTTTGAATATAAAGCAAATAAAAGATATTTATTAAAATATAAATAGAATGTACAGTTTGTAGGTATGAGCTAATAGATATTGGCAGCATGACTGTAGCTAATAATAAAATGCCAATAATACAAAGTGCTTTCACGAACTTTTTATGTGAAAATTGCTGAAGGGCATGGTAAAAATACAGTAGCATAAAGATACCCGAACCGATACTCGAAATGATTTGGACTCTTATCAGAAATTCATAGCTGATAGGGAGTAACGACATTAATATTTTTTCTCCATGAGATAGACCGTATAAACCAACCATGAAGCAAAATAAAGAAAAGTAGAGCTGCTCAATTTCAAGCTTGGCGTATAGGTAGGAACCAGCAAAATAAATAAACATTGTAAAAAAAGCAGCAAAGGTTATTAAATCGTAGAAAAGTGAACCTTCTCTTAATTTACTAATACTCTCTTGATCCCCGATAAAAATGGAACCAATAATTCCTCCGCCTGATGCATAATCAAAATTAGCTACATGAATGATGAGTTCAAGTTCATCATTTTTAGGTGAGAAATATGCAACATACGGTACATTTTGTTGAATATATGTCGAATCTTCTGCAGGCTCTCCACTTTGTCCAATACGTTTTTCGTTTATGTAAATGGCATTCGACATCCGAATATTACCTGTTTTTATACCCAATATAGTATCTGTATCATTAATTAAAATTTTTAAACGATAGGTACCGCTACCGAGTGTAGTAAAATTTTGACCATCAAGCTTGTACCTAGACCATAGTGATGGGACATTTACTGAATAAGAATGAGAATTATTGAATTCTGAATAATTCAATAATTCATCGGGAACAAAATCCCATTCTCCATCCAAGCTTACAGTATTTTTGTGCAAATCATACTGTCTAAGATCTATTACTCCTGCAACGGCTTTAGGAGCGTTTTGGCTTTCATTATTGTGTAATCGAGATGTCATTCCAATCATCACAATACTAATAACGACCATAAAAATAAGTAATAACTTTCTCATTCTCACTTTCATTCTTGTTCTCTCATTCTTATAATATTTTAAGGTATTGATATTAAAAACGTAGTAAATGAATATGAAATTATACCCATATTATATCATGTGAAAGTTGACTAAGAATAGATGAAATGCACATGATTTCCTATAAAAGATAGATGAGGATGGTTGGATTTTGTGCATTTTATGTAATTAAAGCGCATCTACTTACAATCGCTCTGTTTTTTGCTTATAATAGAAGGGTAAGAAGTTTTTCTGAAAAAGTAGCCACAAAGTGAGCGATTGCGAATGAAAAAATTATTATACGTAGTATTTTTTCTTGTTTTTATAGTCATTTTTTTGTACGTAAACAATCATTGGCTGGTTGTAAGTAAGCATGTATATGAATCTGAAAAAGTGCCAGCCAGCTTCGATGGGCTACGCATTGTACAAATATCAGATTTACATGATGCACTCTTCGGTAATAACCAACAGAAACTCATTGCAAAGGTTAAGGCTACAAATCCAGATTATATATTTATTACAGGCGATGTTATTGATAGTAATCGCTTTAATTTGGAGCAAAGCTTACAGGCAGTGAGAGGGTTAGTGGAATTAGCGGATGTATATTATGTACTTGGAAACCATGAAGTTGCGACGAATAAGGTTAGTGAAATTTATGAGGCGCTGTCATCGTTAGGTGTACATGTGATGGCCAATGAATCGACCGTGTTAGAGCGCGACGGGGAGCGTTTGGCGATTGTTGGTATTGAAGATCCGTTAATGGGTAGATCAACTGAAGAAATGCTGGACATGGCGACTGCTTATGTTCCAAAAGACATGCTAAAGCTGTTGCTGGCGCATCGACCAGAAGTGTTTAGTACGTATGTAAATCAAGAAATAGATTTAGTATTCTCAGGTCATGCACATGGTGGTCAGATTCGGATTCCTGGCATAGGAGGACTTGTCGCACCAGGACAGGGACTGTTTCCTAAGTTTACGGCTGGTGTTTACGAGGAAGCCAGCACCAAAATGATAGTTAGTCGGGGATTAGGAAATAGTAGTGTGCCTTTCCGAGTTTTTAATCGTCCAGAAATTATTGTGCTGGATTTAAAGAGAAAATAAACACTGGGTCCTAGTTGCCCAGTGCTTAGAGACGTTGACAAAAGGCATCAAGAAGTTCATATTCTTGATGCCTTTTGTCATTTTTTTATGCAAATATTATTCAGTTGATTGGAGCGGAGGGCCGGTGCCGAAGGACGGTGCCAGGCACGCAAACAATTTACCTTGCATCTCATGAATTTTAAGACTATCCCAGGAAAAATCAACGAAGACTCCTGCGGCTTACGTCGTGCCCGCGGAAAGCGAAGTGGAATTTTACAATTCTAGGAGCCGACTATGCATGTATACATGCATAGTGCCAGGCACTCAAACAATTTACTTTAGTTGATTGGAGCGGAAAGCGTCCGCCCACAGCAGAAATCACCAGCAGTAGACTCTCCAATCACTGCGTCTTAGCTAAGCAGTGCTTTCTAGTTGTTTACGTTCCGTACGTCTTACAAGATGAATACTGATTTCGTATAAAATAATCATCGGGATTAATACGAGTAACTGACTAATAAAATCAGGTGGGGTAATGACTGCTGAGCCAACGCCCATTGCAATATAGGACCAGCCGCGTATTTTTTTCATGGATTCAGCCGTTAGTACACCAATGGACGATAAAAAGAGCGCAACGATGGGCAGCTCAAATAATAATCCAAGTGGTACTGTTGTCATTATTAAAAAATGCATATATTCACTGGCAGATACCATTACATCAAAATTCGTCGCACCTAAGCTTACTAAAAATGAATAGCTAAGTGGATTAACAACAAAATAGCCGAATGCTACACCTAATAAAAAGAGCATAAACATAACTGGTGCGTAGAGTCCGAGAAAGCGACTTTCCTCTTCCTTTAAGCCAGGTTTTACAAAGCTCCAAAGAAAGTGAACGAGAAAAGGCATAGAAAGACCAAATGCTAAAGTAGTGGAAATCGTCATGTAAAACTTTACGACCTCTAGTGGTCCTAAAATAATGAGTGAATGACCACGCGTAACATACGGAAACCAAATATTAATGGTAGAGAATGCAACAATAAAAAATAAAATAAAGACGACAAGTCCTTTTATGATTTGTTTCCTTAGCTCTGCAATATGCTCGAGTATTGAATCTAAAGGGAAAATCGGTTTATCCTCAACTACTGATTGTTCAATATCATTGTGAGTAATTTCAACAAGAGCCTCCCGCAATGGTGGAGGCTCATCTTCCTTTTTATCAAGTGGACTTAAATAATTTTTTTCTTCATAAGGATCCATAGGAAACCTCCTACGAAACGTCAGATTTTTTTTCTATTTTTTTCGCAGGTTCTTCGTCGTCATCCATTAACCCTTTTGTTGACTTTTTAAACTCTGCGAACGTCTTTCCAACTGCACCACCGATTTCTGGTAATTTTTTTGGACCAAAAACGATTAGTACAATAACTAAAATAATAATTAAACCAGGAACTCCGATTGCTCCAAGACCGCCCATGGCGTCATCCTCCTATTAAATATAATTTTTTTTGTTGCATTTTAAATGACAAACCTTACACTAAAGAACCACCTGATTTGCTATATTTCAAAATACCTTCTGCACAGCGATAAGCTAATGCGCCAAGGGTACCTGTTGGATTATAGCCACTATTGTGAGCAAAGCTTCCAGAACTTAAAGCAAAAAGATTTTCTACGTCCCAATGTTGTAGATAGTTGTTCACAACGCCCTTATCAGGTGTTGTGCTCATTACTGTACCACCAGTATTGTGTGTCGTTTGATAAGGTACAATGTTGTAATCTGTAATTTCCGCATTTGGTACAATAGTTTTTGCGCCCATTTCTTTCATAATGTCAGCAGCACGAGCAGAAACAAATTTATGGAGCGCTCGATCCTGATCCGTAAAGTTGTAGGTTAATTGTAAGAGGGGTAAACCGTACGCATCTTTATAATTGGAATCAAGTGACAGGAAATTTTCTTTATGCGGCATAGATGCCCCCTGTGCACCAATACCGAATGAACGTGTATAGTAATGAATAGACTGCTTTTTAAATTCCGGTCCCCATGTAGGCGTATCCGGAGGTGTTGGATTCGATCCAATAGGGCGTGCACCTGTTTGAGTGAGTGCGATATTACCACCATGGATAAAATCTAACTCACTATGGTCAAAGTTATCCCCATTGTAATCATCAATACTCATACCGAGAGAACCTGCACCCATAAATGTGTTGTATTGGTCATCAAAAAATCCTGTAGCACCAGGTAAAATTTGATAGCAATAATTTCGACCTAACGTTCCCTTGCCTGTTGTTGGATCATACAGTTGACCAATGTTAGAAACCATTAGTAGTTTGGCATTGTTAAAGACATAGCTTGTTAATACGACAATATTCGCAGGTTGAATAAATTCCTCCCCAGATATCGTGTCGATATATCTTACGCCAGTCGCTTTGTTGCCTTGTTTTAAAATTTCTACAACGTTTGAATTGTAACGTAGATCAAAATTTCCAGTTTTTAAAGCAGTAGGTATTACTGTAATTTCCGCGGAAGATTTTGCGCCATATTCACAACCGAAACGCTCACAGAAGCCACAATATTGACAAGCATTAATTGTTTCACCGTCTGGATTTTTATAGACTTCTGATATGTTAGCAGAAGGGACCATATAAGGTGATAATTTTAGATTTTTTGTTGCTTTCTCAAATTGTTGTAGCATAGGCGTCATTTTCATAGCAGGCGTTGGATAAGCACTTGAACGTTTCCCTGCAAATGGATTTTTATCATCGCCTGAAATTCCAGTTGTTTTTTCAAATTTATCAAAATAAGGCTCTAATTGATCGTAATTTAATGCCCAATCCTGTATTAAATAATCTGGACCTAATTTGTTAGCACCATAACGTTCATCTGTCAGCGTTTTAATTTGAAAGTCGTATGGTAAAAATCGGTAGGTCATGCCATTCCAGTGCGTTCCAGATCCCCCAAGCCCCTCACCTAATAAAAAGGACCCAAGTTGACGCATAGGTAAAGCCTGCATCTTACGATTATTACGGAAAGAAACTGTTTCCTTTGACAGATTTTGCATTAAATCATAGCGAATTGCATAGCGATATTCGTCATGAATATTTAAAAAATCCTCTGTGCCACGCTTCTGACCTCGTTCTAAACCAACTACCTTTAATCCAGCTTTCGAGCACTCAGCAGCGACAATGCCACCTGTCCACCCTACACCTACTGTTACAACGTCTACACTTGGTAATGTTGTTGCCATTTATAAAACCCCCCTTAAATTAATGGTTGCCTAATTGATTTGGTTCAATTTTTTGGAACTTAGGATCTTCAATCATTGTGATATACGCCATCTGATGACCAGGGAAGTTCTTCATGCGCCATCCTTCCATGTTACGGTTTCCGCCATATAAAGGATCTGAATATGCCCCCTCTAAAGTAGCAGCACGTAATAAGGTGAAGAAGAAAGCTGATGTTACGCCATACATTTGGACTTCACCCTTTTGAAAGGCTGTTAATATTTCATCCATTTGCTTGCCCTCTAATTCGTTAAAAGGCTTTTTAAAGCGACTTTGAGCTTCTGTCTCCATTAAAGTAACGCCTTGTTTGAAAATTTCTGCACGAGTTAAACGACTTTGATAACCTTGTGTTGGGGCACCCTCCCCAAAAGGACCATGCATATATTCCTTAGAGTTACTTCCATATTGTCCAGCTAACTGATGATCAATAAAGTAAGGAACATCTAAATCAATCGCACCTGGACCTAAATCATCTTTAGGGAAAATGCGTTCAGTAGCATTCGATAAAATAGTAAAATCGCGGTCGTTCATGAAAAACATTTTAGCTTTAGGTGCAGCAGCTTCATTTGTAGTTCCGTTGCCATGCTCTAATGTAGAAGTACCTTTACCGTTAATGTTATAGCCAACAAGACCACCTATTAATCCACCACCGACTAATGTACCAGCTGCAATACCTGTTGTTTTTAAAAAATCACGACGTGAGACATTATTATCTGTACTCATAAAAATCCTCCCCTCCAAGAAGTAAATAGATTGTGTTCTATCTTTTATAATCAGCAAAAAAACCAAATTATAATCAATTTGCCATGGAAAAAGTTTAAATTTTACCCAAGGGAATAGACTATTAAATAACAATTTAGAAAGAGTGTGGATAAAATGTATTAGACTATAAGCACTATGCTTATGATGAAAAATACAAATTTAAACAATTTTTATTGTTAATGGAAAAGTTTTATTGACTTCTAGTTTTCGTGACCTTACTCTGAAGGAGAAGGGCAAAAAGTTACAAAATTTTAAACAAAATATTGGAGAAATGAGCAAATTAAATATGTGGATTAAAGGTATTGGTGGTAAATTAGTTGTAGCAATTATCGCTTTAGTATTTGTGACATGTGGTACGCTTGGATTTTCTACATGGTGGAATAGTACAAAAGCAGTTGAGGAACAGGTCCGAGAAAATTTAATATCTAGGGCAGAAGATGTATCAAAATACATAGAAGAACACTTCCAACTAGCATTAGTAGAGGTAGAAGCCATTGCGGAGCAAGCAGCTATCCGTAATATGGACTTTGAGGAGCAAAAGACATATTTAACGAAACGTTTTAAGGATAGTAAAAATTATTTGGGCTTTGGTATTATTACGTCAGATGGAATAGCTCATTATTTAGATAATACAACAGCTGATTTAGGTGATCGTGAATATGTAAAAGAAGGTTTCACGGGCAAGACAGTTATGTCGGAAATCACGATAAGTCGTGTAACAAATGAGCCAGTTATTTTAATTGTCGCACCTATTGATACAGTAACAGGGGAAAAAGCATTATTATTAGCACGAATAGATGGTTATTATTTATCCAACATTGTAGAGGACATTAAAGTTGGAAAAAATGGTTATGCCTTAATGTTGGACGCTAAAGGTACTGTTATTGGGCATAAAAATCACGCACTTGTAAAAGAGGAGGTCAACGCAATTGCTGCCGCTGAAAAATCTGGTGAAATGACAGGTGAATCATTAGCAGCACAAGAAATGATTAATAATTCAAATGGATTTTTCGCCTTCGATACAAAGGAAGATGGCACAAATTTAATGGGGTACCACACATTAGATAATGGTTGGAAGATGGGGGTAGTCGCATTAGAAGATGAAATGCTTTCAGGGCTTGCACAATTGAAAACAAACTTCATTATCATGACTATTATTGTTTCGATTTTGGGATTGTTGATTTCGTTTGCGATTTCGCGATCTGTAAGTAGACCGCTGCGTCATGTGCTTCGTATTAGTGAAGGGTTATCTGAAGGAGATTTTACACAAGAAATACCTGATAAATATTTGAAGCGTATTGATGAAATGGGTACTCTTGCGCGTGCATTAAATAGAATGGCAGACAATATGCGAGAGATGATATCACAGGTTGGTAAGGAAGCAACGACGGTAAATGAGGCATCTTGTGAATTAATGGGTGATGTGCTTGATGTGACAAAGCATTCTAAGCAAATTGCAGGTGCAATAGGTGAGGTAGACCGTGGAGCACAAAGTCAAACGGCAATGGCTGAAGAAGGTGCATCAGCTATGGAGCAAATGGCATTAGGTATTCAAAATATGGCAGAAGTCGCTTCGACGATAGCATCTAATACTGATTTTATTTCCGAGAAAATAAGTGAAAGTAATGGAGCCGTTAAACAATCTATTACACGTATGGATGAAATACAACGAGGAACAGCTGTAGAGCTCGACATTATCCGTAAGTTAGAACAAGAATCAAAAGAAATAGAACTGATTTCTAAAATGATTACTGATATTTCAGATCAAACAAACTTACTTGCCCTTAATGCCTCAATTGAAGCTGCACGAGCAGGGGATGCAGGTAAAGGCTTTGCGGTGGTAGCGGAGGAAGTAAGAAAACTTTCGGAGCAAACAGCGGGGTCTGCCGCGCAGATTAATGTATTAATTGATAGAGTACAAGCCTATACATTAGAGGTCGTGAAAGCAGCAGAGAGTGGCGAAGTGAATGTAGCCCGAGGGTTAGTAGCTATAGAGGCAGTAGGAGAGCGCTTTGAAGAAATCGTACATGCTGTTGGTGAAATAGCAGGTCAAATTGAGGAAATGAATGCTTCGGCAGAGCAAATGTCAGCCAATACGGAAGAGGTTTCAGCTTCAATGGAAGAAATGGCGGCAACAGCACATGCTGCAAGTGATTATGTATCTGAAGTGAAAAATGCAACATCTGAGCAAATGAAAACTGTGGAGACGATGAACGATCAAACTGTAAAAATGTCTGAAATGGCAAATCGCCTACATGGAGCAATCCAAAAATTTAAATTTTAAAATAAGTAAGCGCCCAAAACAAAAGAGAAAAGTGTTAGATTGATTGCAATCAATCTAACACTTTTTTTATGCCGTTGTTTTCTGTGGAGGCGGATATTTTCCACTCAACGGCACGTATTGTATTTTCCCGCAGAAGAAAGTATTCAGAATTGTTTGGGTGTCTGGCACTTCAGTGCTTCTTGCATAGCAGTGAGCAGTTGCTCACGGGAAATTATGCGCTCACCGCCGCCTTGCACCATTTGATCACTGCCGCCACCTTTACCATTAATGAATGGCAAAACTTTTGCAGCAAGGTCTTTCATGCTTGTTTGTACTTGGGCACCACGCGTCGCAACAAACTGTAGCTTGTCTTCATTTTCTGAAACGAGTAGTGCGATTGCATCCGAACGTTCAGCTACTATAAAACGAGCCAATTTTTGAAGCTCTTGTATCGAGCGATCATTAAAGGAAGCAGAAATAATATTGTTGTCACTAGATGCCAACGTTTTCGCTTCAAAGGCAAGCAATTCCTCCTTTGCCGCTACAAGTGCCTTTTCTGTCGTTTTTTGAGTTGCTAGTAGTTTTGCAAGCGCAGTAGCTGCTTCGGTTTCAGGTACACTTAATTGTCTCGCAACATCGGCAAGTACAGTTTTCCTCATCGCTAGCTCTGCTAAAACTCGCTGACCACATACAAAGGACACACGCACATTGCCCTTCATTTTTTCGGTACTTAAAATTTTAATAGCGCTGACTTGCCCTGTTGATGTCGGGTGTGTACCACCACAGCCATTGTAGTCAAAATCAGGAATAATGACTAAACGAATATCTCCTGTGACTGCTACCTCTTTACGCAAGTTGTAGTTACCAAGCTCTTGATCTGTAATCCATTTTGTTTCAATTGGACGATTTTCTAAAATAATATCATTTGCTCGAGCTTCAGCCGCTGCAAGCTGTTCGCTTGATAGGGTGTCGACAGCAATATCAATAGTTACCTGTTCACTACCGAGGTGAAAGCTTACTGTTTGTGCATCAAAAAGTTCAACAAATGCTGCTGTTAAAATGTGCTGTCCAGCGTGCTGTTGCATATGGTCGAATCTGCGCTCCCAGTTCAATTTACCATGCACTTCACCAGATAAAGCAGAAGCATCACTCTCGATATAATGACGTATCTCATCATCAACTTTTTCAACATCAATTACGTTAGTATTGTTTATCGTTCCCGTATCATGTGGCTGACCACCACCTGTAGGATAAAAGGCAGTGTTAGAAAGCACAACGTACTGACGTCCATCATCCTCAATGCCAGTACGTACAACTGTTGCTGTAAATTCACGTAGCATAGTGTCTTGATAATATAGTATCTCTTTCATTAAAAAGCCCCCTTTATGTAATTTGATTTAACTTGCATTGCTAAAAGTTTTACTTTATTGTGGCATAATTGCTTGTAGGTGTATACAGGTTTTCTAGTTGACCCATGCTGAAATTGATTTATTATAGAAAAGAATAGGTAAAGATAAAGGAGCTAGTATAAATGGATATTACACAATTTTCAATGGAAGAAATTTTAGATCCTACGAATATTATTGAAGGTAAGCGCTATGAGTTTATTTTAGATGTAGATATTGATGAAGAGGATGAGCTGTACCATGAAGCGGGTATTGAAATCCGTGTTTTAATTGGCGAAAAAGAAGGTGCGCCCTTTATTTTAAATTACTTCATTATGGAAAAGGCAAAGGGAGAGTATTTAGACTTTGCGCTTGAAGATGAAGAGTTAGAAGAGATTTTAACGTTCTGCAAAGAAGAAATAGCAAAAGCATAAGTACTTAAACAGGTAAAGGAAAACAATTGTTTTTCTTTACCTGTTTTTTGTAGATGGGAAATAACCCGTGCAAAAAGTTGATTCATTTGTTCCTCTCATAGCACTCATGACCTTTTAAAAAAAGGTAGTACTGGAAACGTGCATTTGTAATTAGCTTTTTGATAACATTGATTTATTGAGTTGCAAAGTAATAGGTTTTTATCGCTTGATTTACAGTGCATATCAATGGCTATAAAGCAAAGAAGCGTTATGACAATTTTATATTCTATGTGAGAGGTACTATTTGCTATGTAAGTGTCGGAAAACGTCAACTACATAGTTATGAATACTGAGATTAAGTGGTAATAAGAAAAAGGGGGCTTGTAGGATGAAATTCGTAATCATTGGGGGAGATGCGGCAGGAATGTCCGCCGCTATGGAGATTTATAGGAATGTACCAGGGGCAGAAATTACCTCTTTAGAGCGTGGATTTATATATTCATATGGACAATGTGGATTGCCTTATGTAGTAGATGGGCGGATTTCATCAACAAAGCGCCTCATTGCGCGAGATGTTGAAACATTCCGTGATAAATATGGGATTGATGCGCGAGTTGGACATGAGGTCGAGCATATCGATGTGGAGAACCAGCTTGTTGTGGGTACACAAGCTTCAGGTGAACCATTCGAGATTGCATACGATAAACTTCTTATTGCTACAGGAGCAGATCCAATTATCCCTGTGCAAAAAGGTGCTGACTTAGCAGGTATTCATAAAGTTAAAACAATACCTGAATTAGAAGATTTACTTGCAGATTTAACACCAAATATAGAGCAGGTCACTATTCTCGGTGGGGGCTATATCGGACTTGAAATGGCGGAAACAATTCGGGCATGTAATAAGAAAGTACGACTTATACAGCGAGGCAATCAAGTCGCCAATATTTTAGATGAAGAGCTAGTTAAGCATGTTCATGAAGAGGCAAAAAAGCAAGGCATTGAGCTACTATTAAATACAAATGCCGAAGCGTTTGAAGGCACTACACGTGTTGAACGGATCAAAACAGATAAAGGTACGTTAGATACTGATTTAGTTATCGTAGCTTCAGGTATTAAACCGAATACGCAATTTTTAGATGGGACAAATATTGTACTAGCTAAAAATGGTGCCATCGTCGTTAATCGTCATCTAGAGACATCCGTTGAAAATATATACGCTGCTGGCGATTGTGCAACTCACTTTCATATCGTTAAAGAACGCTTAGATTATGTACCACTTGGAACGACGGCCAATAAGCAAGGGCGCTTAGCAGGGCTTAATATGTCTGGGAAATTTGCACCGTTTCGTGGTATTGTCGGCACCTCAATACTGAAATTTTTTGATTTAACAATCGCCACGACAGGCATTAATGAGCGAACTGCAAAAGAACTTGGATTTGAGTATGAGGCATATAAAATTTCTGCACGTCATATTGCAGGTTATTATCCAGGGGCCCAGCGGATGTTTATTAAAATTGTTGTGCGAAAGAGAGATCAGCAACTTTTAGGTGCACAAATTGTTGGACCTGCTGGTGTGGATAAACGCATTGATGTCTTTGCTACAGCTTTATACAATAAGATGACATTACCTGATTTACTCGATTTAGATTTAGCCTATGCGCCACCTTTCAATGGCGTGTGGGATCCATTACAGCAAGCTGCAAGAGTAAATGCACGTCTATAATATAATGACAAACAGGGGGAATAAAAATGAATATTTATGATATTAATGTAGCTTTAGAGGATGGAACAGAATATAGCTTAGAGCGTTATAAAGGCAAGGCATTGTTAATTGTCAATACCGCAACGAAATGTGGTTTTACACCGCAGTTTGAGGAGTTAGAAGAGCTCTATAAAAAATATCATGATGAAGGACTAGTTGTGCTCGGCTTTCCATCAAACCAGTTTAAGCAAGAGGTAGAAACTGCGGAAGAAGCTGCATCACAATGTCGTTTAACATACGGTGTAACGTTCCCAATGCATGAAATGGTGAAGGTGAATGGCAAAGAGGCACATCCTGTTTTTAACTATTTAACGACGCATTCTAAAGGCTTCCTTGGTAGTAGTGTGAAATGGAACTTTACAAAGTTTTTAGTAGATCGCAATGGAGAAATTATCAAACGATACGGCTCTGCTGATAAACCAAGTAGCATTGAGGAAGATATTAAAAACGTACTAGCTTAGAGCACGAAGGGGATGGAATATCTCCTCTTATCCACCATTGAAAAAATCAATATGGTTTATTTGCAGTATGCAATAGAGTGTCGGCAAAAGACATCAAGAAGTTAGTTCATTCTTGATGTCTTTCGTCATTTTTAATCCTAAATGGGTGACAGGCACTCAAACAATTCAGAAAAGAATACGATACTAGTTGATTGGAGCGGAGGGCTGGCGACTCCTGCGGGAACGCACGCATAGTAAGACACAACAAACCGCGCGTTAGCGAGGGTTGCGGCTTACGGTGTGCCCGCGGAAAGCGCCCGCCCGTAGCGGAAATCAACTGCAGTAGTCATCTAAAATTTTTGATTTAAGGTTGTTGTAAGCTTGCGACAATTTTGCTGTAAGTTTGGGGTCGTATACTGTAAACAGAAAGAGGTGAGCGTATATGACGCCATTATTAAAGGTACAAAATGTAAGAAAAACATACGGCAAAGGCGCGAATACATTTACAGCGCTTGAAAATATAACATTCGAGGTAGAACAAGGTGAATTTGTCGGTGTAATGGGGCCTTCAGGGGCAGGGAAATCGACGCTCTTAAATGTTTTAGCGACAATTGATACGCCAACAACAGGCGATATTGTAATAGGAAATACAAATTTAGCACATATGAAAGATACACAGTTAGCAGATTTTCGTCGTGATAACTTAGGCTTTATCTTCCAAGATTATAATTTGCTTGATTCATTAACAGTTCGCGAAAATATAGTACTACCACTTGCCATTGCGAAGGTGCCACAGAAGGAAATTGCTCTAAGAGTAGAGCGTATTGCACAGTTGTTTGGCATTAGTGATCTACTAGATAAATACCCTTATCAAATTTCAGGTGGTCAAAAGCAAAGAACAGCATCATCACGTGCGTTAGTAACAGCGCCGAAGCTTATTTTTGCGGATGAGCCAACAGGCGCACTCGATTCAAAATCTGCAACAGATTTATTGGAAAGTTTAAGTGATTTGAATCAATCTCATGCCGCAACGATTATGATGGTCACGCATGATGCACTTGCAGCAAGCTTCTGTCAGCGTATTCTCTTTATTCAAGACGGCAAGCTTTCCAAGGAAATTCATCGTGGGGTACAGACGAGAAAGCAGTTTTTCCAGGAAATATTACAGGTGCTTGCAGGCATCGGAGGTGGAGTAAATGACGTTATTTAGTTTGGCGCGTAAAAATATTCAGCGTAATTTGTCGAATTATTTTTTATACATCGCCTCAATGGTATTTAGCATCGTGATTTACTTTACATTTGTCACGTTAAAATACAATGACGATCTTGCAAGCTCAACAGGTATGTCGCAGCAAATTAAAGGACTAATGAGTGCATCGTCAATTGTACTATTATTTTTCATAGTAATATTTATCGCGTATTCTAATTCATTTTTTATGAAGAAGAGAAAAAAAGAAGTAGCACTCTACTCGCTACTAGGAGTACGTAAACAAAAAATAGGTCTAATGCTCTTTTTCGAGAATTTAGTTATTGGGCTCGTATCACTCGTTTTAGGTATAGTAATAGGCTTTTTTATGTCGAAGGTGTTATTAACAATTTTAGTACGACTGATGGGCTATCAAGTCGTGGCAAATTTAACATTCACCCCTGAAGCAGTGCTTCAAACAGCAGGCATCTTTGCCATCCTATTCCTATTTACATCTTTACAGGGCTACCGTGTTATTTATCAATTTAAATTGATTGATTTGTTCCATGCAGAGAAACAAGGGGAGAAAATTCCACGTGCATCGTTTTTAGCGGCAATTGTAGGGACAGCACTTATTGCATTTGGCTATTACACGGCGTCTTCTAATATTTTCACAAGTCCTATTTGGAAGCTGTTTACAATCCTTGGGACACCACTTTTAGTAATAGGTGCAACAATAGCGGGGACATATCTACTGTTCCATAGCGTGAGCGTTTTCGTACTGACAGCTTTGAAAAAGGCAACATCTTGGTCTTGGAGAGGCTTGAATTTAATTGGCGTTTCGCAGCTATTATATCGAATACGAGCAAATGCCAAATCGTTGTCCATCATCGCGATTTTAAGCGCAACAACGATTACTGCAGGTGGTGGCGTATTTGGCATGTACTACAATACAGAAGCAACGGTGCGCCACGTGCTACCAAACACATTTATGTGGAAAGGTGAAGCTGTTGAATTTGACCAACAGAACGTATTGTACAATGAATCCATTCATGCAAAAAATTTGCGCGTCGATAATGAATTTGCTTTTTTTGAATATACATTATTGAAGGAATCTGATTACAATCGTTTAGCCATATTACAGGGGACAAATCGTGAACTGCATATTGCAGACGGTTCAGCTGTACTACTAGATGTTAACTTTGATGAACGTTTTTCACATGACTTTACGGATGAAAACTTTAAATTGCAGAGCGGGGAATCTTTTCATATCGACAAAATGTATACAGATAGTGTGCTAAACTTTATTCCAGCTGGCACGGTGCTTGTCGTAAACGATCAAGCATTTGATGCGACAGATGCGGAAGGTGTGACAATGCAGGCTGTTGGCATGGACAATGATTTAAAGCAGCAAAATGTATCTAAACAAATATATGAGCAGCTATCTACTGAGCAACAAGAATGGTTTTCAAGCGTTCCTCAAAGCTATGAGGATAGCCTAGGTACTGTAGGTTCATTACTGTTTGTAGGAAGCTTTTTAGGGTTAGTATTTTTAGCAGCTACGGGAAGTATTATTTATTTTAAAGTGTTAACAGAAGCAGAAGAAGATCAGGCGAAGTATGCCGTATTAAATAAAATTGGTGTGAATAGCAGGCAAATATTGAAGACAGTTGCAGGACAGGTTGCGGTCATATTTAGTGCACCTCTTGTTGTCGGCATCGCACACAGTGCTTTCGCGCTTCTAGCATTTTCACAATTATTTAATATGGATATAACAAAGCCCGTTATATTATGGATGGTTGCATATTCAGTTATTTACGGCTTGTATTATCTCTTTACTGTACGGTCGTTTTATAAAATTGTGAGACAGGGGAATTAATATGAAAAAGGTGTTTATAAGTATTGGAGCATTGTTTATATTGTTTGTAGCAGGTCTTGGCGTACTCATGACAGTAGATTTTAATCGTTTAAATAAAGACACTTACTATGTGCATATAACTGCCGATGGGGAAGTTGAGGAATACAAGGCAGATGATGGGCAAATAATCCAAACGTATTGGTATGAGCTACCGGCATTTAAAGAAAACGGTGAAGAAATGACGTTGAAATTTTCTGCTCAAAAAAATTTACGCCTAGATGCATATTTAAAGCTTTATGTGAAAAAGGAAAACGAAGTAACGTCTTATAATGAAATACAATTTGATGAAATGCCTGCAAAGGTACAAGCACAAATGAAATAAAAATATAAGAGGAGCAGTCCATAATAAATGGACCGCTCCTTTTTATTTTTCGCTCACTTTATGCAATTGAATAGTGACAGTTGTTCCTTTTTGTTCTTCAGATGTGATGGATACCGTTCCTCCGTGAGCTTCAATAATATCTCGCGCAATAGCTGTACCAAGCCCAGTACCCTGCTTTTGCTCAGTATTTGTTCCGCGGTAGTAACGCTCAAAAATATGCGTAAGGTCTTCAGCGCTTATACCATGACCATTATCAGCTATTGTGATGGTGTTAGCATCTACTAATACGTGAACACATACGTCAGGAGGATTATGAAGTATTGCATTATATAAAAAGTTCACAACAGCACGGCGCATAAAATGCTCGTCAATTGAATGGACAATGACATCTGCAGTTGCATCAAAATCAATATTTGCTTGTTCATAAGGTGGCGTATTTAGTGTGTCGATGACAATTTCACGCATAAACTGGACGATATTCACCTCAGTTAAAGTCAGTGGAAGCTGCTGGTGTCTTAGTCGCATTGTTAAATTTAAATCATCGAGTAAATCTTGCATATGCAATGACTGCTTTTCAATAATTTGTGCGTATTCGGTTTGCTCATTTAGTGATAAGCCCCGCTCATTTAGTAACTCTGCATAACCACGAATGGAGGCAAGTGGCGTCTTCATATCGTGTGAAACGTTGCTAATCCATTCCTCACGCATCATCTCTAGTCGTTTGCGTTCTTGCTCGTGAGCGGCCAACTCGCTTGATACTTCACTTAAATTTTCAAATACAGGTCGATAGAGACCCTTTGGTACTTTTATTGGCATGTGTTTATGATTTTTTAAATGCTGAATACGTTCTATCATTGCGTAAAGAGGCTTCGTTAATGTACGACCAAATAGCCAACCGACAAGTGTCGCGACTAGTAAATCCGCAATAACGATTAGCAATCCATACTTTCCGATAAGTTGTAGTATAGATGCGGCCGAAAGGTGAACTACTAACCTTGAAACGCCACTACCTTTAATGCCAATTAAATAGCTAATGTTATCTTTACTTCCTACATAAACCGTTGTACCAGCTTCGTATTCCTCATATTTGTAAACTTGAATTAAATCAATGGGTGCATAATGGGAAAGTGCGTTTTCAGGTGCGAAATAAGCATCGATAACTTGTCCATTTGCATCAAGCAATTGAATCCAAGCATTTCTTTGATGTAATTGTTGTAGCCCTTCCTTACGTACGGAAGATTGACCACTGTTTACGTCAATATACTGCTGAAATTCACGCACAAAGATTTCCTCTGTATCTGCAGTAGCATCATTAAATTTGTTGAATTGCTGATACACCATTAACCCAATAAAAATGGCAGTATTGACGAAAATTACAATGACTACAATAGACAATATGGATAGTAAAAAACGAGCAGTTAATCGCCATTTCATGTTTGTGGCTCTTTTGGCACGACCAATTTATAACCTAGCCCTTTGACCGTTGTAATATAAATAGGTTTAGATGGGTCATGTTCAATCTTTTCACGAAGACGACGAATATGCACCATGACCGTATTGTCTGAACCAAAAAAATCCTCACTCCAGACACGCTCGAATAATGTCTCCTTACTTAAAATACGGTTTGGATTATGCATAAAGCAAGCCATCAATCCAATCTCCTTAGCTGTTAACTCTAATAAAGTACCATCTTTATGTACTTCTGTTTCATCGCTATTGAGCACAAATGGTCCAACTTGTATCGTCTTCATTGTGGTAGTTGTAGGTGCTTCCTGTATTTGATAGCCAGCACGACGCAGATGCGCCTTTACACGATAGGCAACTTCTTTAGGGCTAAAAGGCTTGGTAATATAATCGTCTCCGCCAATGGCGAGCCCTAAAATTTTATCTATTTCCTCATCTTTAGCTGACAAGAAGAGAACTGGAATATGTGATACTTCACGAATACGTCGGCATAAATCATAGCCTTCACCGTCTGGAAGCATAACATCAAGTAGCACGATATCGGGTTTTATCTGTTGAAAGCTCGCCCAAGCTTTTTCAATAGAGTCTGATGTTTGGATAAGCTTATAGCCCTCTTTTTGAAGACTAACTTTTAGCAAATTGGCTAAATCAGCTTCATCTTCTACGATTAAAATAGTTGGTTCTGTCAAAGTTCATACGCCCTTTCCTTTAAGGTTGGCAGTCATTTCTTATTTATCAGCCTTATTATAAATGAAAGTAATGGAAAAGACGAAGCACGATGAATGAGGAACAGCAATTGTGTATATTGAGTTATCTCTTGCAAACGTCGGTAGCGCCAAAAAGCCTGCACTCGATGGAGAAAATGAGCTAAAAAACATTTGCTCCGACAGTAACGCTATGCATTGTGTAAATTGGCAAGGTTTTACTCGAAATAGCAGGAACTAATGACCTCTATGTCGAAATTAATTTTATAAGCGGTGATGTGTAGCTTTCAATCGACATCGATTACCAAGTTGTTCGTAAATGCAAAGCAAAATGAAGATAAGCTATAGAGATGGCTTCATTATGATGCGGAAATTTACACATATTTTAGATTTGTACATGAATAAATTATTAATAATGGCTCTCTGCTCATGAGTGGAGAGCTCTCTTTTACACTTGTGTAGATACATAAAATATTTTTTGGATTGGGAGAGTGGAAAAACATGATTACGGAATTACAAATGCATGAAAAAGCTAAACAACCAGAAAATGAAGAAAGTGTACAGCAGCTCGAAGCAGTGGAAACATTGTTTGTGAATGAGTTCATAGATGGTATTTTAGATCCACAGCAAAAAATGCTTGGCCCTGTCAAAAATGGAGGCACAATTATCGCCAATACAACGCCTGGATGTTGGGGACCAATGCTAACGCCAACAATTCGTGGTGGACACGAAGTAACGAAGCCCGTTTTTGTAGAAGGTGCTGAAGTAGGTGATGCCATTGTTATTACAATCAAATCCATTCAGGTCACATCCCTCGCGACGGCATCTGGGCATGATGAGGCAATACCTGACCGCTTCATCGGAGATCCGTTCGTATCAGTAAAATGCCCTGGCTGTGGTAAACTACATCCGAGTACAGTGGTGACTGGTATAGGACCGCAAGCAATACGCTGTTCCACATGTGATACAGAAACCGCGCCTTTTAAAATGACAAATGGTTATACAATGGCACTAGACCAAAAAGGTAATATCGGTTTAACGGTTGGACGCGAAGGTGCTCGACGTATTGCGTTAGAAGCAAAAAATTATATGCGCACACCTGAAAATTCAGTGCAAAATCCGGTAGTAGCTTTGGCACCGAGCGATTTAATTGGTGTAATGGCAAGAATGCGACCTTTTTTAGGTCAGCTTGGAACGACGCCTTCGAAGGCAATGCCAGATTCACATAATGCAGGTGATTTTGGTTCGTTTTTAATTGGAGCGCCACATGAATATGCATTTACAGAAGCTGAGCTAGACACACATCGTACAGATGGACATATGGATATTAGCCGTGTTCGCGAAGGTGCTACAATTATTTGTCCTGTAAAGGTACCTGGCGGTGGTGTGTATATTGGCGATATGCATGCGATGCAGGGAGACGGAGAAATTGCTGGGCATACAACAGATGTCGCAGGAATTGTACAACTGCAGGTAAGTGTTTTGAAAAAAGTAGCACTTGAAGGTCCTATTTTGTTACCAAATGAAGAGGATCTGCCATATACAGCAAAACCTTTTTCTAAGGAAGAAAAACGCCGAGCTCGCGAACTAGCAGAGGAATTTGGTGTGAAACAAGTAGAAGAGGCGTTCCCTGTGTCTGTAGTAGGTACAGGTACAACATTAAATGAGGCGACTGATAATGCAATTAGTCGAGCAGCAAAACTATTTGAGATGAGTGAGCCAGAAGTAATGAATCGCGCAACAATTACAGGATCCATTGAAATCGGCCGCCATCCTGGTGTCGTTACTGCAACTTTCCAAGTTCCAAAGACTGTGCTAAAAAAAGCACGAATTTATAAACCTATTAAAAAGCAGTACGATTAAAATTTAGTATATAACTACAAATCAAGAAAACAAGGCACGAGCCAGTGTAATGAAAGAGTACATTGATCTCGTGCTTTGCTGTTGTAACTTCTCATCATTGTAAAAATATAAAGTAAAATTGAATTCTCGTTGTTAGCTGATATAATAGTAAAAGCTTCTAAATCTCTCTATATATAATTACGTTTGATATAATTTTAACTTTTGATTACAAGGATGGTGAATATGGCAGATTTCATACGTTTGCAAGAAAAAGAAGCAAAAAATCATCGACTAAAAGCATACATAGCTAAGATGAGTGGAGGGGGACATGCTCCTTCAAGAACTAATTTTGCCGATGCAATAACAGGTGCAGTTGGTGGCTTACTTTGTATCTTTGTATTGCTTTGTTTAACAAACTATACAGGGGCACCTTGGTTAATGGCATCACTTGGGGGTAGTTGTGTACTCGTATTTGTTGTATGGAATGCGCCATTGTCGCAACCCCGTAATATTATCGGAGGACATTTGATTTCAGCCTTTATCGGTTTGCTAATGTATTCATTATTAGGATCAAGCGTCTTTTCAATCAGCCTTGGTGTCGGTTTAACGATTTTTTTCATGGCACTTTTTGGTGTGATCCATCCACCAGCGGGAGCGAATCCGATTATCATTATTTTAGGCGGCTATAGCTGGGGCTATTTATTAATGCCGGTATTGATTGGTGCAGTGATTATTGTCATCTTTGGATTACTAATAAATAATTTACGACAGACTAGAAAATACCCACAATTTTGGTGAGCCGTTAAAAAAATAAAATTTTGCACAATTTCGTGTAACTATTTAGTTTTTGGTCCGTCTACTGTATTGGTAATGTTAGCTGTTCTTGAGAACAGTGGATACTTAAGTATGTAAATGAGTATGACGCTGACATAGATTAACGTCGGGCAAAGAGCCATCTGAGACAATGCACTGGGCTACCAACTTAAGGGCAACTATCAGATGAGCTCGTTTGTTTTTGTTTAAAATTTAACGAGCTTCGTGAAAATTTCAATGTTGCTCTAAGTAGAGCTAAAGTGTTTTGGATGAACACTTTAGCTCTTTTATTTGTGCATATTCGGAAATTTTTAGCATATGTTGGATAGGATTTGTTATATTGGAGAAAGAGTGTTGAAATATTTGAGAAACATATTTTTGCATGATAGGGGAAGATCTTTGTTGCGTGAAATTGATAGGGGGCTCTGGTTGTATGCTGCTGGACTGTGATGAGCAATTATTCATAACATATAGACAAAGTGGTGAAAATGGCGCTGAAAAATTACTTTCAAAATGGGCGGAGGCCGAGGCCGAGGTCACTCCACAAGTTGATCCCAAAATATTAGGTACGGCATTATCACCGCAATTATTTTTAGTAAATAAAGAGGCGGCGATGAACATTGCCTTTTCGACAGCTCGAAAATATTGGGGACGTGTATCTACGGAGTTACAACTATTTTTCAACAAGCATGGCCTAGATACAAAATATGTGAATGACCGACTTAATGCTTTTTTTTATACCCAAAAAGGGAAGCAAGCTTTTTTTGAGCAGCTTTTTGCCCAGCATACAATGGATTTGGAGCGGTTAGTTTGGCTTGTGTTCGGAAAGCGATGGCAGGTCGAGTTACCTGAAAATGATTTACAAACTATATATTTATATAAATTTGAAGAAGACTATTTTGTGCATATGATTTATGAAGAAGAGGCTTTGTTTTGGCACTGGCTTTTTATGAAAAAAGTTTATTCACTGCTTATCCACAAACCTTTAGAACAATTCGCATTTATCCATGAAATAATGGGTCATTTTGAACAATCGTCAACAATTACTTATGCGCATGTGGATAACTTTGTGCATAATTACAGAAAAACTCTGGATAAGTGTATAACTTATGTGGATAAATGCAATTTGTCTTGTTTAGCGAAAAAACAGCTTCGTCTATATCAAATTGTCACACACTACCGTTTGTCAGAGGGGCAGTATCAATGCATTAAAGAATTGATTACTTCCTTTGAGGCTGATTGGCGTTACTCTATGTATGCCCTAACAGAGAAGGAAAAGGTTTTGATTGCATATATTTTATTGCATATAGCTCATCAAGAACGCGATTATGTAAATGTACTTCATTATGGTGAATATTTATTGGAAGATGAACGACTTAATAATTATGCCATAGAGATTTTGTTGGAGTACAAGGACTTACTCCCAAATCGAAAACCAACACCGCCTGCAATAATAAAAAATTATAATTTGAATTATTTAGAAAATCTGTATGCAGTATTACTAGATACTTATGTCAGATTGGAACGTTACCAAGAGGGGTTAGTGCTCTTAAAGGAACATGGCCTCGCATCCAATAAAAAAATAAATGCCGCATTAGTACAGCAAAACTACAGTAATGAGCAATTAATTGCCATTGAGGCATCGATGCAGCAAGATATAGCGCTTCAAGTAAACAATTCGTTACAGCATATTGGTCTGTCAGTGGAAGAATGGCGCCAACATTATCGCCAGCCGGATGCTCCTTATTTTTTAGTAGCAAAGAGCGCTTCCATGCATATGATCAATATTTTAAAAATCCTATTTGTCACTGAGCAGTATGAGCTATTTGAGAAATTAATAGAGGTCTATAAAAAATATTTACTCATTGAAGACCACTTCGAAAAATTACGAGTATTTATTAGTGCGTATGTATAACAGATAAAAAGAGTGTCCCATGAAGTCAAAAAATGACTTCATGGGACACTCTTGCTTTAAAAATAAATATTGATGACTATTACTGTTGATTTCAGAATTGTTTGAGTGCCTGTCACCTGCTCTTTATTATTCTAAAACCCCTTTTTCTTGAAATGCAATGATTTGTTCCGAACTATAGCCAAGTGCTGACAATACTTCTTCGTTATGCTCACCTAGCTTTGCGCCAACATGCTTGTACGTTGGATTGGCTCCATCAAATTTAAAGGCAGATGCAATTTGTTTTTGCGTTGTACCATCATTTTTCGGAATTTCCACAATCATCCCACGAGCTTGTAATTGCGGATGCTCGCACGCTTCTGGAAAAGTTAACACCGGTTCGACACAACCTTCGAAATTTTCGTTAAAGACTTCGAGCCATTCGTTGTAGGTTTTCGATAAAAAGGCATCATGCACTGCCTCTTTAAATCGAATTTGAGTATAGTATGAATCATTGAATGTATTATCAATAAGTTCTGGAATATCAAGGGCTTCACATAGTAGCCGACGAAACTGTGGCTCTAGACTGCCCACTGAGAAAAATCGCCCATCCTTCGTTTTATAAAAATCATAGTAGCTACCACCGTTTAAAATTTCTTGTTCAGGCTGAGGCACACGGCCACCGCCAATATAGGCAGAGCCATACATTGCATTAAGTGAGAAAACAGCATCGGTCATGCTAATATCGACATACTGACCTTCTCCTGTTTTTTCTCGGTGTAGTGCTGCAGCAAGTACCCCTATAGCAGCGTGCATCGTACCACCAGCAATATCTGCAAGCTGAACCCCCATGGAGACAGGTTTTTTGTCTTTATGACGAGAATAGTCGAGAACACCAGCTAGTGCCAGATAATTATTATCATGGCCGGGTCGGTTGCTATATGGTCCAGTTTGGCCATAGCCTGTAATAGCACAATATATCAGTTTTGGATTTACTTCTTTTAGCTCTTCGTAGCCAATACCGAGTCGTTGCATGACCCCTGGTCGAAAACCTTCAATAATTACGTCGTACTCTTGTATAAGTGACTTGACAATTTCTACTGCCTCTGGCGATTTCAAATTTAATGTAAGTGACATTTTGGAACGATTCAAGTGCTGATGAATATATGCCTCATGATCTTCATCATAGGGAGGCATAATCCGCGTTAAATCTACGCGTTTGGAGGATTCCACATGGATGACCTCCGCACCTAGGTCGGCAAAAATCATCGTTGCCATAGGCCCTGGTAGTAATGCAGAAAAATCGAGAATTTTTAACCCCTTTAAAATACCCAAATCTTCCAACCCCTTTTTGTGTAGGCTACAATGCAGTCTTTTAAGAAGCATTAGTAGCGCTTTTCTCATTATCCCCATAGTGCGAAAAGCGTGTTTTATAAAATTCTGTATTAATACAGATTGTGCTTATTTTATTCAGTATTATAACAGAAGATACATTGAATTGCCTATGTTATTTTTTATTATAAATTAATTTATAATAAAATTATATGTCGCAATAACAATAAAAGGAAAAATATTTAGAAATTAGATGGGTATTAATGATGGAAATAGCGATAGAAGTGGGTGTATCGCCGATAACCTCGAGGAAATCGCCGATAAAATTACGTAATCGCCTGCATGAGCCCATAAATCGCCGATAGAACTTTTGTAAATTAAAAAATCTAATCATAAATATGTTTACCTTTTAAGATTATGGGTATTTGAATAATAGAACGATAATTTGGGCAAGCTATTGATATTAAATAATACGTAAACTCGGGACACATCTCTCGATCAACTTGGCAAGACTTAAGGTTATCCCCCTTTCCCTTATGACAGAACAAGTATGATATGATGTATGCCTATATTTTGGGAAAGTCAAGAAAGCACCGATGCTTCTTGGCTTTTTTATTTTGTATCTGACTTTCTTCCATTATTTTAGAAATACTATGAAGGTTCACTATCTACCTGTCGATATAAAGGGTATGATGAAAATGATATTTTTACGTATTAATTATATGTGAAAGGAAGAGTGAGATGGATAAAACAAAAATCCAAAAAGTGAACAAAGCACTTATTGCAACTGTTTTAGCTACTAGCGGGATTGCTGTTGTCGTACCACCACCACAAAAAGTAGCAGCAGCTACTTCACCATTTGTAGATATTAATCAATATTCAAGTCACTATGACAATATTTTAAAATTATACTCTCAAGGTGCAATTAGTGGGTTTGCAGATAAAACGTTTCGACCAAATCAAAATGTAACGCGTGGTCAAGCAGCAAAAATGCTGGCAACGGTTTTAAAGCTAGATTTAAAAAATGTACAAGATCCATATTTCAAAGACGTTCCAAAGAGCAATGAATATTATAAGTATGTAGCAGCATTGCAAAATGCAGGGATTATGTCTGGTTATTCAAGTGGTTCATTCATGCCAAATGAAGTTATTACGCGAGGACAGTTAGCCAAAATTTTAGTGCTTGGCTTTAAATTCGAAGTAGCATCGAATTTTAATCATAGCTTCCAAGATGTAAATAGCCAAACGAGTAATGCCTACTATATTCAAACTTTAGTAGATTTACAAATTACAGAAGGAACAACACCTGTCACATTCTCTCCATTCAATGCGGTAACACGAGGACAAATTGCTTCCTTTATAGTTCGTTCACAAGAGAAAAAAAGCAATGCATCAACTTATAAAATTACTGGTGTTGAAGATGATATTGTTTACATAAATGCTGAACCGTATACAGTACCAGACAGCCTTTCACATATTTTCAATGAATATAATGCAGATGTACTAAAAGGTGCATTTATTGAGGGAGACCTCTCAGGAAAAACACTTTATTCTGTCGCAAAGTTAACGTTGAATGCAAGTGGTACGAGTTCACGATTTTTACAGTTTGATGGAGACTATAAGTCCTTTGGTGGCACAATCGTTGTAAATGGGAATTATATTGAATTTGCTAATGTAACATTAACGGGGACAATGTTAGTCAACGAAACGGTACGCCCACCGCTACATTTAGATGTTTCTTACTATAAGCCTTTAGCACTTGGCCGTGTAGCTAGCAATAATTTTTCATTTATCAACTGGTCTAATCCAGATAAGCAGGAAGGAGAAAGCTCATCAAATAGTAACTCATCGAGCGATCTTCAAAACTGGACGGATTCAAATCAAAATCCAGATAAAAACAAACCTTTTGAAAACTGGTCAAAAGATCAAGTAACGATGAAAAATGTTGAAAAGCATATTGAATTTTACAATAGTACTGTATCACGACTAGTTGTGTCTCAAAGTGGTACAAAAATTGAAACAAATAAAAAGCTACCTCGTGTAGATATTATCGGAAATGTACGTGAATTTGAGATTCAAGGCAATATCGGTACGCTGAATTTAGATACAGAAACAAAGCTAACGATATATGGAACGAGCAATATCGACTGGATTAATTACAATAGCTATACCGATTTAGAACTTTATATAGATGGTCGTGTAGGTACGCTTTATGTAGATAATGCATATGGCTGGATTGACATTGGTGACTACACATATATCGACAAAGTGATCCTTCCAAAAGACGAAGGACCAAATAATATTTTCGATGATTTCTTAGATGATAAAGATAACATAGGAAATATTACAGACCCAGATGGTAAACCAATCGATAAAGATGATATTGACAATCAAAAGCCAGCAGATAAAACAAAGCCGTTAATCGATATTACAAATGTAAGCGTATTGAATGGTAGTGATGTTCAAGTAGACTTTACATCAGATAAAGTGGGAACGTATTACTATATCGTTCGTGAAAAAAATGCGGAAGCACCAACAAAACGAGAGATGGTCAATCGTATATCTACTGATAATGTAGCAAGTGGCACGGCATCAGCCGTCAATGGCAAAAACACGTTTAAAGTAACTAATTTAGGCGAGAAAAAAGAATATGTTGTCTATGTAATGGTAGTAGACGGAGCGAAAAATACGTCGGATATTAAATCGCAATCATTCCAAATGAAAGATTCATCACCACCAGTCGTAAAATCGCTAGCAGTAAACCCTCTACATGGTGGGACACGTGCAGAATTTACATTTACAGCGAGTGAACCTGGAGAATACTACTACTATGTGCGTAAAAAAACAACTGCCGCAGATCCAACAACAGCAGATATTGTTGCTAAACCAACAGGTAAGGGGAAGGCTGTTGCTGGTAAACTGAAAGTTGACGGATTACTGACGGGTTTAGACCCTGAAGAATCGTATCAACTTTATGTAGTAATGAAAGATGAGTCAGGGAATTATTCAGTTGACCCAATTCCAAAAGAGGCGATTAAAGAGTTCAAAACAGGCGCTTTAGATAATATTCCTCCATACATTGTTGGCGGAGAACTCGTTTTACAAGATGAAATAAAAAATGAATTTTATGTAACAGTAAGTGAAGAACTAGATCTAACTTCTGCTGAGAAAGTGGAAAACTATGAACTGACAGGGACAGGTATTGTTAACCAAGGTTTACAAAAACCGATTCGCCCTGAAAAAGTAGTATACAATAAAGCTCAAAAAAGATTAACTTTCACAATTCCTTCTTTAACAGGTTTTGTTAATGGAGATAACTTGGTCGTAACGATTTCTCCAAACGTAAAAGATTTAGCTGATAATGAATTTGAGAATATTAACAATGCACCAGTGAATAGCGTTCCGCGTAATACAGCAGAGTATATTCATAGAGATGGTGAGTGGCCATATTTAACGATTATCGGTGAACCTGCTATTAATAATGCTAAAGATCAGACACTTGTCGAATTCAATGCAACAAAAGCAGGAACATATCATTATTTAATTATGGAATCAGATTTAAATTTAACACGTGATGATCGTTTACGATTAATCGAAGCTGTGCAATTAAATTCAAAAGAATTTAATGTAGGAGGCACGAATATACCGATTATCGGTAGTGGCGGTAATAAGCCAGCACAGTTAGGAAAACAAAAGGTGACAATTCCGCTACCTAATACGATTCCACCTTTAGATCCATTTAAGAGCTATTCAATTTATATGGTATTGCGAGATCGTTCAGGGAATGTCTCGGATATTCAAACAAAACATGTTATTGATGACCGTACACCACCAGTTATCGACAATACGTCAATTAAAATATTAGAAGGGGATCGAAAAGCAACCTTCAAATTTATGTCAGACGAGGACGGTTCTTATTACTACGTTCTTCGAAATGTAGGCGACTCAACACCTGGACCAACAACTCCTGAAGAAGTGATGGCTAAAGGAATTACGAGCAGCATGCGTAAAGATACAAATGAGATTTCTTTAACACTTGCGCCACATCAACAGTATGAGCTATATGTTGCTGTAAAGGATCGTTATAATAACGTAACGATGCTACAAAAAGGGACAGAATCAAAAGTTTATACATTTGATGAGAAGCAAAATAAAACGATAGCCTTACCTAATGGTGGGGATGGTAATGGTGTGATGAAATATACATTCTTCGCAGATGGAACACCGCCAAAAGTTCAAGATCCAATCTTTAAACGACTTGATGGTAAAACATTTGAAGTGACATTTTCAGAGGCTATCAATACAGGATTTGACTTTACATTAGTTGAGCCAGGTACTACAACAGCTATTACACCAACCTTCACATCATCGAATTGGAAAGATGTTACAGGCACAAGCGATTGGGAATCTCGCAAGCTTATTATCACGTTCAATAGTGAAGTAAAACGAAGCTTTGATATCCTTGTAAATGCTACCGCGAAAGATAAAGGCGGCTGGACATTTAGTAAAGATAGAGCAGAGTACAAATATCCAACAAAAGAAAATACAATTACTTCTGCGACATTATTACCAGATACGCAATTCCCAAGCAATTTGAATATTTCTAAGAAGGTTCAGGTTGTTGCGAATCTGAATGCTGATATTACATGGGATCAGCACTATTACTATGCAGTACTGAACGACGGATATGATTTATCACTTAATAATATTGAAAGTATTATTGCCAATGCAGATAGTAATAACTTTACGTATATTCCTGGTGGAGCGATTGTTTCTTACGGTAAAGGTAAGATTACAGCACCTGCAGATGCAAGTTCTGCGAAGACCTTTACAGCGATCCAAACAGGTAGTGATCCAACTTCAACAAATATATTCCAAAAAGATCAACGAATTTATCTGTTCACGAAAGATAAGTATGGAAATATTGTGTATGCAAAAGCTTCAACAGATCCAGCAGCTTTAAATTATGTATTAATTCAGCCTAGAACACAATAAATCAAAATTAGAAAGACACTAGCTATTTATAATGGCTAGTGTCTTTTTATGTGGACAAAAGAAAGATTCCCACACCTATTAATGACTGGAATCAAGGTGTGGGAATTTATTCAATTTCTAACAATTTGGAATGTACCAGATGTTTGCGTTTCAATGATGTATTGATTGCCATTGACTGTATAGGACACAGGCTCGTGGTCTCCAAAATCATTGATTTGAACGATGGAAGCATTCTCAGGTAAATTTTCTAAAATGATTTCGATATTTGCTTCGAATTTAGCAGGCATTTTATTTAATACCGCTTGGAACGTAATGCGATTTAAATTTCTTGTTAGCTGAATGTCCATTACGCCAAAATCTTCATTAACGAGCGTATTTAATGGTGGAATGATAACAACCATATTTGCCTTTGTTGTTAATACAAAGCGTTCATTGTCATTTTCAGAATCAGCAACATTGATTTTTGCTTTATATGTGTTTCGACTTTTCGACATCAGCGTATTTTTTCCTGGTACTGCGGCAGAGTCGGATAGTTCCGGTGTTTTAATCGTATTGCCCTTAGCTGGTAGTTTATATTTTCCTTTTACATAGTCTACTAATATCCACACATTTGGCACAAGCTGTTGTTGTACAGGCGTTAATGCTTCGAAGGCAGTTTTTACTGCTTGTACATCGTGCGTTGTAGATGTTTTCGGCGATAAAGCTGCAATGGCATTTTCGACTTCTTTTGCAGCGGCCTTATCCATCGTAACGACGTGTTCAGCATCTAGTAAAAGCTGTTCAATACCTGTAGGCAAATAAACGTTTGAGAATTTTCTTAATGCATTATACTCTGCTCGTGCTTCAGCCACATCTTTATGGAAGCTAAGACGAGAGGCGTTTAATAGTTGAATTTTGTTTACAACTTTATCGATAGAAGTATTTGGTGTAATCGACGACGTCAATATTTTTTGTGTTTCGGCGCTGACAAAAGTTTTTTGCGCAGCATTCAATGTGTTGTACCAATCTCTCGTTTCAATAACGTTTTGATAATAGTTAACAGAAGTAGAATCGACTGAAGCCAATTTTTCTTCAATTTGAGCAGCTAGTCTACGATAATTTACTCTTGTTTGTTGGTGATTTGATAGAGTCGAGTAATTTGTAACATATTGTTTTTCAGTTTCTGACAATGCATTGTAGGCTTTGATGGCAGCCTCTAAGTAAGCCTGAAACGCAAATGATGTATCATTAATATTTGAAATAAGCTGTATAACATTCTGCACGTTGGAATTATAGTAGTAATAATTATTATATATGTATGCCGTCTTTGCATGTGTCGAGGTATCGGCAGCTGATGCAGACGTTATAGGTGTTGAATAAATAAGCGATGGAACGGCTACTAGAGCAAGCAAGGCTAGGCTTTTTTTATGTTTCATACGGGCAAACCTCCTATTTTAATAATATTAATTTTATCATAGCTTAAGGATTTTTTATGCATATTTTAGGTTAATAGGTAAAAAGGTCAGTCGTTTTTTATAGTATAATATATCATTACTACCACTAGAAGCGCTTCCGAAATTTCTACAGTGATAAAGAGAGCGGGAATTTTATTAGAAAGTTATTTCTAATGCCTATAGTTGTTTAACTCACATAGATATAACAAATTTTAGTAAAAATGGGTGTTGGTATCAATTTGTTGTCTAAAAATCAGGCATTTTTATTAGAAAATTTTAATTGACTTGGTAAAATTAGATTATTTATTGTTGTGATACATAGGTCCATACATTATGATTATTTTATAAAAATGGAGGTGTTTGTAATGAAAAAACCAAAAAGTATTGCTTTAAAACTATCTTCTTTAATTTTAGGATTATTTTTAGTGTTATTTATTGCTTATACATTGGTAACAAGTGTTATTCTACATAATCAGAGTGTCAATGATTTAGAAAACGCAACGCTTCAAAACGCGGAATTATCTGCTGCGAAGATGAGCGAACGGTTTAAGAAAGCCAATGATACATTACAAACGACAAAACGTATTGTTGAAGCAATGCAAAAAAATGACGAGCTTTCAACAGAAAGTGTAATGGATATACTGGAAACTAATTTAATGAAAAATGAGGATTTACTTGGTGTAGGTGCCGTCCTTGAAAATGGCGCTATAAAAGTTGGCCCAACTATCGACACTGCATTAATAGATCAAAATAATCGCTTCATACCTTATTTAACTAAAGATGGAAATAAGACTTCTACTAATGCTATAGAGGGAATTGACAAAACGGATGCGGCTGATTGGTATCGTATACCAACAGAAGAAGGTCGTGCTGTGCTAACAGAGCCGTATGATTATAGCGTGAATGGTAAAACGATATCGATGACGACAATTGCAGTACCGCTAGTTAATGCCTCAGGTAAAAATTTTGGCGTATTAACGGCAGATTTATCTGTTGATTTTTTAAAGGGATTAGCTGAATCCATTACTCCTGATGGTGGTTATGCAGGAATTATTACAAATCAAGGTATGTTAACAGTAAATAGTATTAACGTAAAGCTAGACGGGACGAATATGCAGGATGCTATTGATTGGACAAGTGTTAAACAATCCATGGACAATGGGGTGCTAGATAGTCTGTATGTTGACTCTAAGCAGCTTGGAGAAGAATCATTCAATGCTTTTGCTCCAATGATGTTAGAAAACATTGACGAAGTATGGTCAGTGCAGTTAGTTTTACCTAAATCTAAAATATTAGAAACGTATAATAAAGTTCTCATCTTTACGATTGTAGCTGCAATCATTATGGTAGTTTTAATGGCTGCTGCCAGTGCGATGTTTATCTTTAAACAGTTAAAGCCTTTGAAAGTTTTACGTGCATCTATTGAAACGGCGGCTGAAGGCGATTTAACTAAAAAAATAGATGAAAAATTTATAAAATCAGATGAAATTGGTGCTGTTGCAGTAGCCTATAACAATATGCTGGACAAAACGAATGATGCCATCCATACGGTATTAAATTCTTCAACATTACTTAATCAATCATCAGATGATGTCAATGAAGCATTTAATGAAATTGTCGCATCAAATCAGGAAGTATCTGTAGCTATCAATGAAATTGCGCAAGGTGCTTCGAAACAATCAGAGGATACGGAAGAAACAAATTATCGAATGATTGATTTATCCGATCAAATTGACGCCATTACAATGCTTTCCAAACAAATGGATGAGCTGTCAATGAAAACAAAAGCTTCTACAGAGCAGGGCATGAAAGAAGTTGAAGGCTTACGTGATCGAAATGCTGAAACAAATGAAATGAATGCACGCATTCAAAGTCAGATGGAATCTTTATCTAGCAACATCAGAAATATCAACCAAATTATTGTATCCATTCAAGGAGTAACGGAGCAAACCAACCTACTAGCGTTAAATGCAAGTATTGAGGCTGCTCGTGCAGGAGAGCATGGAAAAGGCTTTGCAGTAGTAGCGGAAGAAGTTCGTAAACTAGCGGAACAGTCTAAAAACGAAACAGAAGTGATTAAGAAAACGGTAACTAGCATTCTAGAAGATGCGAAGCAAACGGTGTCTGTTATTGCTTCTAATGCTGATTTGATGCAAGCTCAAAATGAATCAGTGCAAAATACAGAGCTTGCTTTTAAAGATAATAATGAGCTTTCTCATTCTATTGCAACGGCAATTAATGACCTCTTGTCAAATCTTTCCCAAATGTTAGAGCAAAAAGATCAGGCAGTTACAGCGATTCAAAGTATTTCTGCCGTTTCAGAGGAAACTGCAGCTTCTGCTGAACAAGTAAGTGCATCTGCTGTGGATCAACAGGCAGAAATGCAAAAGGTTGCAGAATCAATTAACAATATGAACCAAATCTCTAAAGAGCTACAAGAAGTCGTGAATCGATTTAAACTTGCATAATTAAGCTATTGAATTTTCTACAAAGCAAAATGAATATCCCGAGGGAATCGCCAGTAAACCTTCCGAAATCGCCGATAAACGTGGAGGAATCGCCGATACACCCTCGGAAACCGCCGATAACCTTTGAGAAACCGCCGATAAAACTTCTTGATGCTTTTGTAGACACGTTGAGACTGTCCTTTTCCAAGGACAGTCTCTTTTTATGTAAACGGTAGAGCGGAGAGGGCATTGACCCAGTTTGGGAACAGTTTTACTATAGAAAGATGAAAGGGGGGCGCCTCCATGATGTATCTCGGTATGATTTTCTTTAAAATTGTTGCGCCTATTTTAGTGTTACTTGTACTTGGGGCGTTTTTACAGAGGAAATTTCAATTTAATTTAAAAGCGCTATCCCAGCTTATTACATATTGTTTTATGCCAGCAGCCGTATTTGTAAATTTATATGAAACGAGCGTGGAACTATCGGTGCTCGGTGAAGTGGCATTATTTATTGTGCTCTTTATTGGGAGTCAAATGGTGCTTAGTCATTTTATAGCGAAGGGGCTAGGTCTAAAGAAAACAGAGGCAGCGGTATTTAAAAATAGTGTTGTACTCATTAACTCTGGTAACTATGGCATTCCGGTGGCACAAATGATTTTTGTGACACAACCAATTGGGGTGGCCATTCAAGTTATACTCGTTATTTTTCAAAATGTAACGACCTATACATATGGATTATATAATTTAATTTCTTCAACTAAATCAGGTATGGCCATTGTGAAGGACTTCCTGAAAATGCCGATTATTCATGCGCTCATTATCGGTGTGTCAATGAATTTCTTTAATATTGGCATTCCCCAATTTATCCGTATTCCAATTGACCACGTTGCTGATGGGTTTATCGCTGTTGCTCTTATTACGCTCGGTGCGCAACTATCTCAGCTTGAAATTAAATCAATGTTCAATAGAACTGTGTTTGTCAGCTGTTTTACACGACTTGTAGTAGGTCCAGCTGTTGCATTACTTATCATTTTTGTCCTCGGCTTAGATGGCGTTGTGGCCCAATCGCTCTTTATTGCGAGTGCATTTCCAACTTCACGTAATAGCTCGAGTCTAGCTCTAGAATATGATTTAGGGTCAGAAACTGCTGCACAAACGGTGCTTTTTTCAACAATTGTAAGCTGTATTACAGTGACAATCGTAATTTATATGGCAGAAATACTATTTACTTAATGGCTTCCATCTATTAGGAATATCTGTTACACTAGCATCAAACTGAATAGCTTAACTAGGGGAGTCCGATGAGTCGGGCTGAGAGGGAAACGCATTGAGGTTTCTTGACCCTTTGGACCTGATCTGGCTCATACCAGCGTGGGAAAGTTAATGAACTTCGCACTCCTTGAACTTTGCGATAAATGTAACCTTACATGTACAGCCGGATCCAATATTTTTTTGGATTCGGCTTTTTATTTGTAATGCTACTTGTTGGAGTGGGCTAGATTCGGTCCTTTTAATAATTTACGTAAAAGGGAGCGGAATAGTAAATGACAACAGTTAGCGAAAAAAACATGAATATTATGACAAGCTTTGAAGGAAGTAAAAAAGTATATGTAGAAGGATCACGTCCAGATATATTAGTGCCAATGCGTGAAATTAAGCTAAGCCCCACAACGGGTAGCTTTGGTGAAGAGAATAATGCACCTATACGAGTTTATGATACGAGTGGCCCTTATACAGATCCAACTTACAAAGTCGATATTACAAAAGGTTTACCAGCTTTGCGTCGTGCGTGGATTAAAGAACGGAGCGATGTAGAGGAATACGAGGGACGTACCATTAAGCCCGAGGATAATGGATTCCGCAACGCGGATGACCCGCGCATAAAGGAAAATGTTTTTCCAAAGCTTTCTCGCAAACCTTTACGTGCGAAAAAAGGCTGTAATGTGACACAGCTTCATTATGCAAGACAAGGAATTATTACGCCAGAAATGGAATTTATAGCGATTCGCGAAAATTTAAAACCAGAATTTGTACGTGCAGAAATTGCGGCAGGGCGTGCTATAATGCCATCTAATATAAATCATCCGGAGGCGGAACCGATGATTATCGGCCGTAACTTCCACGTGAAAATTAACGCCAATATTGGAAATTCAGCTGTTACTTCATCCATCGCTGAGGAAGTTGAAAAAATGACATGGGCAACACGATGGGGTGCTGATAATATTATGGATTTATCTACTGGGAAGCACATTCATACAACTCGCGAATGGATTATTCGTAATGCTGCTGTGCCTGTTGGAACAGTGCCAATTTATCAGGCGCTTGAAAAGGTAAATGGCGTTGCTGAGGATTTAACGTGGGAGGTGTATCGTGACACGCTAATCGAGCAAGCTGAACAAGGGGTTGATTACTTCACGATTCACGCAGGTGTGTTGCTGCGCTATGTACCGCTTACAGCTAATCGTGTAACGGGTATTGTTTCGCGTGGAGGTTCAATTATGGCACAGTGGTGTCTATTCCATCATCAAGAAAATTTCTTATATACTCATTTTGAAGAAATTTGCGAAATTATGAAAACGTATGATGTTGCCTTTTCGTTAGGGGATGGATTACGACCTGGCTCAATTGCAGATGCCAATGACGAGGCGCAGTTCGCAGAGCTTGAAACGCTAGGGGAGTTAACGCAAATTGCTTGGAAGCACGATGTACAAGTGATGGTAGAGGGACCTGGGCACGTGCCAATGCATCTTATTAAGGAAAATATGGACAAGCAATTAGAAGTTTGTAAAGAAGCGCCATTTTATACATTGGGTCCTCTAACGACGGATATTGCTCCTGGCTATGATCACATTACATCAGCAATTGGCGCTGCAATGATTGGCTGGTTTGGAACAGCGATGCTGTGCTATGTAACACCGAAGGAGCATTTAGGGTTACCAAATCGAGAAGATGTTCGTGTAGGTGTTATCACATATAAAATTGCGGCACATGCAGCGGATTTAGCTAAAGGTCATCCTGGTGCACAGCAGCGAGATGACGCTCTTTCAAAGGCTCGCTTTGAGTTTCGTTGGCGCGATCAATTTAATTTATCGTTAGATCCAGAGCGAGCTGTAGAATATCATGATGAGACTTTACCTGCAGAAGGAGCAAAAACGGCACATTTTTGCTCGATGTGTGGTCCTAAGTTTTGCAGTATGAGAATTTCTCAAGATATTCGTAACTATGCTAAGGAAAAAGATTTAAATACGACAGAAGCAATCCATCAAGGGATGCAGGAAAAGGCAAAAGAGTTCAAAGATACTGGTAGCAGACTGTATCAATGATAAAGAACAGAGGCGTTAAAGTTTTCCCTTTAGTAATAAATAAAATGGAACAAGAGCGCAATAGTTAATGGTAGTGGATGCGGTGCCTGCACAGAACATAAAACGCAATGAACCACTCACAAGCGAGTTGTAGCTTACAGTGTGAAGAGTGGAAAGTGTCCTCCGTAGTCATAACAATGTTCATAGCAAAAAAGTGTTAGATTGATTGCAGTCAATCTAACACTTTTTCTTTTTTTGGCTGGCTATTAAATTTTAAATTTATTTATTTCTTCTTGAAGGGTTGTTGCCTCATCACTTAATGATTTTGCAACAGCGTTAACCTCTTGAATAATTGATGTTTGCTCTTCAATTGCCGCAGCTATCAATTCGGATTGCTGTGCCGCATTTTTTGCCACAGATGACATTTCATTGACCGATGCAGCAACCTCTTCAGTAGCGGCAGAAATTTGCTGTGTGGAAGCTGAAACGTCTTCAATTTCAGATGCCATATGTTCAATTGCGTCCATTATTTCATTAAAGGCAGTTTGTGCATTATGAATGTATGTAACGCCTTCATCAACTTTTTGTACTGTGACGCTCACAGCTTTTTCTACTTCTCTTGTGTTTTGCTGAATATTTGTAGTTAAATTGATAATTTGGTTGGCGGATATTTTTGACTCTTCAGCTAGCTGACGTACCTCATCAGCAACGACTGCAAAGCCTTGTCCGTGTTCGCCTGCACGTGCAGCTTCGATGGCTGCATTAAGTGCAAGTAGGTTGGTTTGATCGGTAATATCGGTAATAACTTTCGTGATATTTTCAATTTCAGCCGATTGTGAACTTAACTGTTTAATGAGTTCGTTTGTCTTATCTGAGGATTGCTGAATGACCATCATCTGATTTTCAGTCGTTTGCAACATTTTTTCGCCGTTATCGGCAACAGTTTGTGTATCAATTGCCTTTGAATGTAGCATTTGTGTAGCTTCAGCGATGCGTTGGACACCACGAGCTGTTTCGTCCATAGCGGTAGAGGTATCCTGTCCAGTAACTACAGCTTGGTTACCGTCCTCAGCCATGATTTCTATACGTTTTGCAATATTGCTAGAAGTAAGAGAAACTTCCTCTGTACTTGCCGACAATTCTTCAGAGCTAGAAGTCGTGTACTCAATATTTTTTGCGACATTATCAATAAGTGAGCGTAAATTAGTTTTCATGACATTAAATGAATCAGCCAAATTTCGAATTTCATCTTTTGTTTTTACTTCTACATCTTCCTGTCGTAGATCTCCGCTAGCAATTACATTTGCTGCTGTGGCTAGTTTATTAACGGGAATTGTAATCACTCTTGTCATAATGAACGTAATTATAAAGGAGAGAATTATAGAAGTAGCAGCGAGGATTAGGATGATATTCGAGCTTACAGATTCTGCTCTTGACGACTCTGCACGGGCTAGTTGTATTTGCTCCTCTTCATAAATGGCAATCTCGTGAATTGCTTGTTGAATTGCCTCTCTTGCAGGATGTGCTCTTGCTCTAAGAATATTGATAGCAGATTGTACATCATCTGGGTTATATGTATTGATAATCTCTTGTGCTGCATTTTCAAAAATGGCTTGGTTCGTTTTAATAATGTCCATTTGCTGTTGTGTTGTTTGGCTAGTAAACATTTTGTCCAGCTCTGTTATTTTAGCTTGGATTATTTGTTCTTGCTCCTCGAGCTTTTGTATTGTTACGTCATCTGGTTCAAGCATATATGAACGAAGATAGTTTCCTTGCAAAGCAGCAGCGATAAGGATTTTATCGACTTGTATAAGTTTATTAACACGGTTTTCAAATAATTCTTTATTCAATTTATCGATGTTATTCAGTTGGTAGTAGGATATTGAGCAGATAATTAGTAGTAAAAGAATAATTGTACCAAATCCAATATAGAGTTTTTTTCTGATAGACATCGTTCTTTTCCTCCATTCCAGTTTTGTTGTATTAGTACGCAACAATGTCAGGATATCTTATCGTTATTTAGAGTATGAAAATAATATGAAATTGTGGAATTTATCGATAGATATAAATGTTAATAAAAACACCTATATGACAATGGGGGATTTACGAATCAAAAAGACAATAACTATAGGTGAATTTAATCGTTGAATTCCACTGTGTTACATTATCAGTGAGTGGGGGAGATACCTTCCAGAACGAGTGGTGGCACTTGGCTCCAATCAACTGAATAGTAAACGGAATATTACAGTATCTGTTTTTGTGACAGATGAGAAAGCTTTAGAACGAAGGAAGATTAAAATATGTAAGATAGTCTTCCATTATAGCTGCTTGTTATAAAGCTTATTGGGAAAACTCAAAGGAACTAGCAATTAAACGGAGTAAAAATGACAAAAGGCATCGAGAAGTTAATTCTCGCTACCTTTTGTCTACTTGCCAGTGACGGCAAGCAATATTGGATATCAATAAAGTGGAATATTAAATGTTTGCTACTTGTTTTACTTCTGGTTTTACTTCTTGTTTTACATATGGGTTTGAAAGATTCATTCCATCTAATGAAAGACCCATCGCTTTTGCTACACCTTCACCGTATGCAGGATCAGCTAGATAGCAGTGTAGGATGTGACGACGTTTAATGAATTCTTCAACAGTAGCCATATCGTTTGCTGTATTTTCGAATAAGCGTTGTTGTTCTTCCGCAGATAAAAGACGGAATAATTTACCTGGTTGCTCGAAGTAGTTATTGTCATCTTCACGGAAGTCGTGGATATCTGCATGACCATCAATACGTAATGGTGGCTCTTTATAGTCTAAATTGTGCTCCCATTCACCATAGCTGTTTGGTTCATAACTTAAAGTAGAACCAAGGTTACCATCAAAACGCATAGCGCCATCGCGGTGGAATGAACGGAATGGGCATTTTGGTGCGTTTACAGGTAGCATGTGGTGGTTTACGCCTAAGCGATAGCGAGCTGCATCTGCGTAAGCAAAAATACGTGCTTGTAACATTTTGTCTGGAGAGTAGCTGATACCAGGCACAATGTTAGATGGTGCAAACGATGATTGTTCTACTTCTGCAAAGTAGTTATCAGGGTTTTTATTTAACTCGAATTCACCAACTGGAATTAGTGGGAAATCTTTTTTATACCAAACTTTTGTTAAATCGAATGGGTTATATGGTAATTCACGAGCTTGTTGTTCTGTCATGACTTGAATGTACATTTTCCATTTAGGGAAATCGCCTTTTTCAATTGCTTCATATAAGTCACGTTGTGATGATTCACGGTCTTTACCGATAATTTCAGCTGCTTCGGCACCAGTTAGGTTTTTAATGCCTTGTTCTGTGCGGAAGTGGAATTTCACCCATACACGCTCGTTTTGAGCATTGATAAAGCTATATGTGTGTGAACCGAAACCATGCATATTGCGGTAGCCTGTTGGAATACCACGGTCAGACATAACAATTGTAATTTGGTGTAACGCTTCAGGTAATAAAGTCCAGAAATCCCAGTTAGAATTTGCGTTTTTCATATTTGTACGTGGATCACGCTTAACTACATGGTTTAAATCTGTGAAGTGTAACGGATCACGGAAGAAGAATACAGGTGTGTTGTTACCAACTAAGTCCCAGTTACCTTCTTCAGTATAGAATTTAAGTGCAAAACCACGAATATCGCGCTCTGCATCTGCAGCTCCGCGTTCCCCCGCTACAGTTGAGAAACGAGCGAACATTGGCGTTTGCTTCCCAATCTCAGAGAAGATTTTTGCTTTCGTATATTGAGAAATATCATGCGTAACAGTAAATGTGCCGAAAGCTCCAGAACCTTTTGCGTGCATACGACGTTCAGGTATAACTTCACGGTTGAAGTTTGCTAATTTTTCAATTAACCATACATCTTGAAGTAAAAGAGGACCACGAGGACCTGCTGACATAGAGTCGTGGTTGCTTACTACTGGAGCACCACCTGCTGTTGTAAAACGACGGCTACGATCATTTGCGTTTGTCATATTAGTTTACCTCCTGAAAAATATTGTGAGTCAAACTCCTCGTAAATAACTATAACAAATATAAAATAGAATTTCTAGTACATTATAATAATTATTGTTAAAGAATTTATCTCGCAAGATATAAAGTATAAATATATGCGTGTATTTCAAAAAATATACATAGTTTTTTAGGTTGTTTTCACTATTTATATAGTGTTTTCAGTCGTTTTGAAGGAAATTGAGATTTACTATTATATAAGTATTAACCTGTGGGAAGTATAGTAATTTCTTTTGTTTTACTATTTATATTGAAAATAGAACGGGCTAATTGAAAATCAATATAGAACGCACTCTCATTAGATCTTCCAACCTTTTCGATAGCGATTAGGTGTAGTCCCTATTAGCTGTTTAAATAATTTACTAAAATAATTTGGATCATCAAAGCCATTTAAAAGTGCGATTTCACTAATAGCAAAATCTGTTTCAATAAGCATTTTGGTCGAATTTTGAATACGAACCTGTTGTAAATAGCGTTTAAACGGCTGGCCTTGCTTCTTTGCAAATATAGTACTTAAATAATTGGGACTAATACCTAACTTTTGGGCGATGAAAGGTAAGGATAGTTCGCTGTCATGGTATTGATGGTCAATTATATCTAAAGCTAATTCTACATAGTCTGCTTTTTTCTCCATTCGAGCCTCTCTTGCCAATTCAATAAGTCTTTGTGTGAATAAAATAATGCCATTGAGAATTGTATAGAAAATCGGGTGTTCAATAATTAAATGAAAAAGCTGACGATAATTTTGTTCAATCGCGGCTTTCTCATGAAGTTTATATTTCAACATAAAGCGGCGAATTTGTGCTAGTACACTTGTTAGATGAATGCGTAAATCATCTTGTTCGTAATAAATACTTCCATTTGATAATCGATATAAAAATGCTTTTACTGCCTCGATATTTCCTTCCTCTAAACTCTTAATAAGTAGCTGTTGTTCCTCTGGTGTGAGTAAAGGATCTAAGGGCTGTGTTTGATATTGTTTAGTTGCATAAAAAATATGGCCAAAGCCTTCGTAAAAACTTTGAAGAAGGGCGCGTTTTGTTAAAGCATACATATCTTTTAAAGTTGTTGGCTTACCATCATAAATCCCTATATTTAGAGCACCATTATTAGTCATTTGCCATTCTTTTAGTAATGTACGAATATCCTTTTCAATAATTTTTAAATCGCTTGTTTGAAACAAGCAGATAATTGTATCTGATAATGGATAAATGCTCATTTGATAAAAAATAGGTGTTTGTTGGAGCCATATGAACAATTTATTTAATGTTTCTAAATGCTCAGGTTCAATCATCGTGAACTGAATATTTGTTGTTAATGAGCTTGTTGTACTTTCTAAAAATAATTGATAGTAAAAAGATTCGTCTTTAGCATCAGGAATCGCTTTTTGTATTTGAGGTGTATGAAGAGAAATAGCAGTGAGTTTCTGCTTCAACACTTCTAAATCAATTGGTTTTACAAAAAGATGCGCCACCTGTAAATCAATTGCTTTTAATGCGTTTTTAAATAATGGCTCTGTCGTTATCGCGAGTATTTTGCCAGGGTGCTTTTGTAAAAGTCCATAAAGAGCTGTTAAACGGTTATTAGGCAGCAAATCAATATTTAATAAAATGACCTCTGGTGCAAATTGTTGGATGCTCTTTGTGGCCTCGGAAATAGTAGAACACATCTCAATTGATAAATCTCCAGGAAAGTATGTATGTAAAAACCATCGTATGCCTGACAGTTCTGTAAGATCTCGATCAATTAGTAACAGTCGCATGGAATCAGCCTTTCGTAAAATATTCTAGTTTCGTAAATTATTACGATTATATTAATAAAAATAACATAAAAATCCGAAATAATTCCTGTTTTCTCTTTTAAAATTCTATATTTTCTGAAAAAGGTAGTTTGTACAATGGATATAGAGAAATTCTATTTTTTTTACGCTTTAATTTACATATGCTGTTAAGAATAGGGGGATATCGTATGCAAAAAATCATCGAACTTGATGGCAATACGTTAACGAGACAACAGGTTGAGGAAATCGTGAGAGGTCAGGCTACGGTTGCACTATGTGCTGAAAGTACGAAACGTGTTCAATTAAGTAGGGAACGGATTGAAAAACGTTTAGCTGAAGGGCATGTAATCTATGGCGTTAATACTGGGTTTGGCAAACTAAGTAATATACAAATTGAAGAATCGGATATTGAGTTATTACAGTTGAATTTATTGCGCTCGGATGCAACAGGTGTTGGAGAGTCACTTCCAACTGAAGTTGTGCGTGCGATGATGATTTTACGTGCAAATGCATTAGCACGTGGCTTTTCAGGTATTCGACAAGAAACATTGCAACTATTACTAGACTGCATCAATAAAGGTGTACATCCAATCGTTCCATCGCAGGGGTCGGTTGGAGCAAGTGGGGATTTAGCACCGTTATCACATTTAGCTTTAGTGCTTGTAGGTGAAGGGAAAGCTGAGTTCAACGGGGAGCTTATGACGGGTGGTGTCGCGTTACAAAGAGCAGGCCTATCAGCTGTAAGACTACAAGCGAAGGAAGGTTTAGCACTTGTAAATGGTACGCAAGCAATGACAGGAATTGGAGCTTTGACATTGAATGAAGCAGAGCGTATTGGGCTTGCCGCAGATATGGCAGCGAGTCTGTCGTTAGAGGCGTTAAAAGGTATTACCAATGCATTTGATCCTGCACTTTTAGCTGTAAGACCACATCCAGAATTAGAGCTTGTAGGTGGGCGTATTCGAAAATGGCTTGATGGTAGTAAACGTGTGACGAAGCAGGGAGAAGTTCGGATGCAGGATGCATATTCGCTTCGATGCATTCCACAAGTACATGGTGCTTCTTGGCAGTCATTTTTCTATGCCGAGCAACGTGTGCAAACGGAAATGAATGCTACAACAGACAATCCTATCGTTTTAGAAAATGGAGAAGTTGTATCGGGAGGTCATTTTCATGGCCAGCCAATAGCGTTAGCGATGGACTTTTTAAAAGTTGGGGTTAGTGAATGGGCTAATATTTCGGAACGACGCACAGAGCGTATGGTTAATCCTCAGCTTAATGATGGTTTACCACCATTTTTAGCAACAAATCCAGGTCTTGAATGTGGGCTTATGATTGCACAATATACGGCTGCTTCGATTGTATCCGAAAATAAGGTGCTGGCACATCCTTCGAGCGTGGATTCTATTCCCACATCAGGGAATCAGGAAGACCATGTCAGCATGGGAACAACATCCGCTCGACAAGTGCGACAAATTGTACACAATGCTGCACGGGTGATTGCGATAGAAATGATTTGTGCTTCGCAAGCTATTCATTTAGACAAGGCAGAGGAGCAATTATCTCCGACAACAAGGTCGTATTTAGAAAAAGTACGTGAATTCTGTCCGCCATTATTAGCAGATCAACCTATCGGCGATGAAATTGAAGCATTAGCGAAGTACTTATTGGCAAGTGATGATTTAGTAATGTTAGCAAAATAAAAGCAAAGGGGATGGCGGTATGAAAACACCAACAACGATTCGTGCACCAAGGGGAACAGTGCTCTCTTGTAAAGGATGGACACAAGAGGCGGCAATGCGCATGCTGATGAATAATCTGGATCCTGAAGTTGCGGAAAATCCTGATGAGCTCATCGTATATGGAGGCATAGGTAAAGCAGCACGGAACTGGCAAAGCTACGAACAAATCATAGCCTCTTTAAAAGAATTAGAGAATGATGAAACTCTTCTTATTCAATCAGGAAAGCCAGTAGCTGTCTTCCGTACACATGAACATGCACCACGCGTCTTAATAGCCAATTCAAACTTAGTGCCTGCATGGTCGAATTGGGAGCATTTCTACGAGCTAGAAGACCGTGATTTAATGATGTATGGTCAAATGACAGCTGGTAGCTGGATTTATATTGGTGCTCAAGGGATTTTACAAGGAACATATTTATCGTTTGTAGAGGCTGGGAAGAAAGTGTTTGGGACTGCTGATTTACGTGGTAAATTCATTCTTACTGGTGGTATGGGCGGCATGAGTGGTGCACAGCCTTTAGCTGGGAAAATGGCTGGTGCAGTCATTTTAGTCGTTGAGGTGGAACGTGCGCGCATAGAACGCAAAATAAAAGAGGGCTATTGTGATTATCTTGTTGAGACAGTGGATGAGGCAATTGCGTTAGTCAATAAATTACGTGATCAGCAAGAGCCTGCCTCTATTGGTCTTGTCGGCAACTGCGCAGATATTAATCGGGAGCTATTGAATCGAGGGATTATTCCGGATTTTGTGACAGACCAAACATCTGCACATGACCCGATTAATGGTTATGTACCGAATGGCATGACCTTTGAAGAAGCGTTAGAATTACGCAAAAATGATGTTAAAACATATGAGCAAAAGGCAAAAGAAACGATGGCAGAGCATGTTCGTACAATGCTTGAATTTCAACAGGCTGGTGCAGAAGTATTTGATTACGGTAATAACATCCGTGCTTATGCGAAAGAGATGGGTGTCACGAATGCCTTTGACTTCCCAGGCTTTGTGCCAGCATATATTCGTCCTCTGTTTTGTGAGGGTAAGGGGCCATTCCGTTGGGCAGCCCTTTCTGGAAACCCAGAGGATATTTATAAAACAGATGCTTTAGCAAAGGAAATGTTTGCGGAAGACGAAGGGCTTGTCAATTGGATTGATATGGCGCAAAAAATGGTGAAATGGCAAGGGCTACCTGCGCGTATTTGCTGGTTAGGCTACGGTGATCGTCATCGCTTTGCATTGAAGGTCAATGAAATGGTAGCGAATGGTGAGTTATCTGCACCAATTGTTTTTGGTCGCGACCATTTAGATTCTGGCTCTGTGGCATCGCCAAATCGTGAAACAGAAGGAATGCTTGATGGCTCAGACGCTGTATCAGATTGGCCGATTTTAAATGCACTTGTCAATACGGCGAGTGGAGCAAGCTGGGTTAGTGTCCACCATGGCGGAGGCGTAGGAATGGGTTATTCTCAGCACGCAGGTCAAGTGTTAGTGGCAGATGGCTCAACGCTAGCAGCTGAGAAAATTGCACGCGTGTTGATTTCCGACCCTGGAATGGGCATTGTACGCCATGCTGATGCAGGCTATGAAATTGCCATTAATACGGCAAAGAACAAAGGTGTCCGTATGCCGATGTTAAAGGATGATGTGAAATGACCATTTTGATTAAAAATGCGAATGAAGTCATTACGTTAAAAAACACAGTACAAGGTCCTCGGATAAAAGAACAAATGCGAGATATCGCAGTAATAGAAAATGCCAGTGTACTGTTGCAAGAAAATCGTATAGTCGCTGTTGGGTCTTATGAGCAGTTAGCAATAGATTTTCCGCATTTAGTAGAGGTAGCGGATGTTATTGATGCCACTGGGAAGATTGTGATGCCTGGTTTAGTGGATTGTCATACGCATTTAGTACATGGTGGTACACGTGAGCAGGAATTCAATATGCGACTTAATGGTTCCACTTATATGGACATTATGAATGCTGGTGGCGGCATTCATGCTACGACAAAGCGTACACGAGAAACAAGTTTTGAAGTGTTATATGAAAAGACGATGCAACATTTAGATGTATTTTTAAAGCATGGTGTGACAACCGTTGAGGCAAAATCGGGCTACGGTTTAGATTGGGAAACGGAAAAGAAACAATTGGAGGTAGCGAAAAAGCTACAAGACACACATGCTGTAGACGTCATCAGTACCTTTATGGGCGCACATGCGGTGCCGCGTGATTTTAAAGGTCGCGAAGATGAATTTGTCGATGTTGTTATTCATCATATGTTGCCAAAAGTGGCAGAACTAAAGCTCGCAGAATTTAACGATGTATTTTGTGAAAAAGGGGTATTTACTCCACTGCAATCCCGACGTATTTTAGAGGCTGGCAAAGCGCTTGGGCTGACACCGAAAATACATGCTGACGAAATAGAGCCTTATAATGGAGCGGAGTTAGCTGCTGAAGTGGGAGCCATCTCGGCAGAACATTTGTTAGTAGCCTCTGATGAAGGAATTCAAAACATGGCTACAGCTGGTACGATTGCGGTATTGCTACCTGGAACTGCCTTCTTCTTGCGCGCGCCATTTGCGAGAGGGCGTTTGATGATTGATGAAGGGGTACCTGTAGCTATATCAACAGACTTTAATCCGGGTTCATCTCCGACAATGAGTTTGCCATTTATTATGAATTTAGCTTGTATGCATATGGGTTTGACACTAGAGGAAGTGTTAACTGCTACGACGATTAATGCTGCTTGTGCACTTAACAGAGGTCATGAAATTGGGACACTTGAAGCAGGGAAGCAAGCTGACGTCATCATATTGGACGTTGCTAATTACAAGCAACTACAATATTTTTACGGCATGAATCATACGCATACTGTTATTAAAAAAGGGCAAGTCGTAGTACGTGAGGGCATTCTTTTATAGTAACAAAGGTATTGGATGCGATATTAATAGTAATTGTGCATTTATTTACAAATTAAATATTACAGAAAAAGCATAAATAGGGAGAGATCCGTTATTTATGCTTTTTTTCGTATAGAATATAGTTGTTACTATAGATAGAAGGGAATGTTTAACGTGCAGCTTACATTAACATTTCTTATTTTAGGAATGACGATTTTTGCATTTATGACAAATCGAGTGCGCGCTGATTTTGTTGCTATCGTGTCACTTCTCGCATTTGTTATCGCTGATATTTTAACACCTGCGGAAGCTTTAGCAGGCTTTTCAAATTCAGTTGTTCTTATGATCGCGGGACTTTTTGTTGTTGGCGCGGGTATATTGCGTACAGGGCTTGCGGCAATGGCTGGACAATTATTAATGAAATGGTCGGGGAATAGTGAGTTAAAGCTATTTGTATTATTGCTCATTATTGTAGGCTCTGTAGGTGCCTTTATGAGTAATACGGGGACAGTCGCCTTAATGATGCCTATTGTTGTGAGTATTGCAATTAGTATGAAAGAAAGTCCTTCAAAGTTTTTGCTACCACTTTCTTATGTAGCTAGTCTATCGGGGTTAATGACGTTAATTGCATCTCCACCAAATTTAATTGTCAGTCAGCTTTTGGTCGATCGTGGCTATCAGAAGCTAGGGTTTTTTGAGGTAACACCCATTGGCATTGTTGGGATGATTGCGGGAATTTTATATTTGGTGCTCGTGCGCAATATATTGCTACCACATGATAAAAATAAAACACAAACATCTTCTGGTTACAAGCTCTCGCCAAAGAAAATTGTTAAACAATATGATTTAAACAATCGACTGTTTAAAATGTTTGTGCCTGAAGATTCTACCATTATCGGCATATCACTAGCAGAATTAAAGCTTCCTGCAAAATACGCGCTCTGTATGATGAAAATTCAACGTAAATCACAGGATGGTATCAATTTACTCCCTATGACTTATCAAGAAATGGCGGGTCCAACAAGTGTTATACATGCCTTAGATGAACTCTATGTACAAGGTGAGGAAGAGGATATTGCTTGCTTGGCTGCAGATTATGGCTTAGTGATGCAGGAATTAACAGAGAATGAGGCAGATGAATTAGTAACAAAGCACCTTGGTATTGCGGAGGTCTTATTAACACCAAATTCTAGTTTCATTAATGAAACAGTAAGTTCACTTGGATTCCGTGAAAAGTATAATCTCAATATTATTGGTATTAACCATAGAGGTGGCTATAAGCTACAGGATATGGTTAAGCATAAGTTGAAATTTGGGGATGCCATTTTAGTGCAAGGTGCATGGGATGAAATTTTAGTGCTTGCTAGAGAGACGCAGGATGTTGTTGTAGTTGGTCAGCCGAAGGAGCATGCGAGTGTTGCGGCAGCTACTGGTAAGGCTGGTATAGCGGGTGCGATTATGTTATTGATGGTTGGATTAATGGCGTTTGAAGTTTTTCCGGCTGTGATTTCCGTTATGATAGGAGCGGTTTTGATGATTATAACGGGCTGTTTGCGAAATATGGAAGATGCGTATAGTAATATAAATTTTGAAAGTATTGTGCTCGTCGCGGCGATGCTTCCAATGGCAACCGCACTAGAGAAAACAGGCGGAATGGTTATTTTATCAGATGGTATTATTGATGCTCTCGGTAGCTATGGTCCATATGGGGTGCTGATAGGGATATATATATTAACAGTAATTTTTGGCCAATTTATTAGTAATACGGCAACTGCTGTTCTGTTTGCGCCAATTGCTATGAATGCAGCGATTGCAATGGATGCAAACCCTACAACATTTATGATTGGTGTAGCTGTTGCAGCGAGTATGGCGTTTGCCACGCCAATTGCCTCCCCAACCAACGCACTTGTTATGACGGCGGGTGGCTATAAATTTATGGATTTTGTAAAGATTGGCGTACCGTTACAAGTTGTTATGTTTATTGTAATGATGCTAGCAGTTCCATTCTTCTTTCCGTTTTAAATGTTATGTTTTGCTGAATTTCAGACGTTAGCCATTGATGATCTGAATATATGCTGTCTGCTGTGGTTTTCGTTATGCCACAGTGGACAGCAAACAGCAAATGTTTGAAAAAAAGTAATAGACGCAAAAGAAAGAATGGCTATATCAGTAGAAGGAAAATCGAAATTGGTATGGGAATAGCTACGTGATGGTGGGATTTTTTTATACGAACACGTTCTAGAAAAAATGAGGAAGTAATCTTAACGAAAAAAGATATTCAAAATATATTACGAAAATATCCTTTATATATTGTGTAGCTGTCCTTATTAGCATACGAGGTAAACGAGGCTCCAACGTGTATGTAAAATACAAATATACAAAAACCTATATATAGGAAGGTTCTCATGTAAACTTAAAAAACAATGATACTATTAATAGCTTACTAATGAAGTTTTTTTTATAAATTAATATTTTTTGTAGAAAAACACTTGCAGAGATTGTAGAATCGTGATAAATTATTACTTGTCGCTAAGACGACTCAACAATAAGTACTACAAGCTTTAAATAACATCATAAAAAAGTGTTGACATTAACACTTTAGAGTGATAAGATATAAAAGTTGTCGCTTCTAAAACGAGAAAAACATCTCGAAAAAAGTTGTTGACAAAGAATATCGAAAATGTTATTATATAAAAGTTGCTGAAAACAAAGTGCAACGAAATGAACCTTGAAAACTGAACAAGCAAAACGTAATCAATATAGTTTTTACTAGCTAACTTCGTTAGTGAACGAAACAAAATTTTGGACATCAAAATTGATGCCAGCAAAACAATTTGAGCTAATCAAATTTCTTTTATGGAGAGTTTGATCCTGGCTCAGGACGAACGCTGGCGGCGTGCCTAATACATGCAAGTCGAGCGAACAGATAAGGAGCTTGCTCCTTTGACGTTAGCGGCGGACGGGTGAGTAACACGTGGGCAACCTACCCTATAGTTTGGGATAACTCCGGGAAACCGGGGCTAATACCGAATAACTTGTTGTCTCTCATGAGACAATTCTAAAAGACGGTTTCGGCTGTCGCTATAGGATGGGCCCGCGGCGCATTAGCTAGTTGGTGAGGTAACGGCTCACCAAGGCGACGATGCGTAGCCGACCTGAGAGGGTGATCGGCCACACTGGGACTGAGACACGGCCCAGACTCCTACGGGAGGCAGCAGTAGGGAATCTTCCACAATGGGCGAAAGCCTGATGGAGCAACGCCGCGTGAGTGAAGAAGGATTTCGGTTCGTAAAACTCTGTTGTAAGGGAAGAACAAGTACAGTAGTAACTGGCTGTACCTTGACGGTACCTTATTAGAAAGCCACGGCTAACTACGTGCCAGCAGCCGCGGTAATACGTAGGTGGCAAGCGTTGTCCGGAATTATTGGGCGTAAAGCGCGCGCAGGTGGTTTCTTAAGTCTGATGTGAAAGCCCACGGCTCAACCGTGGAGGGTCATTGGAAACTGGGAGACTTGAGTGCAGAAGAGGATAGTGGAATTCCAAGTGTAGCGGTGAAATGCGTAGAGATTTGGAGGAACACCAGTGGCGAAGGCGACTATCTGGTCTGTAACTGACACTGAGGCGCGAAAGCGTGGGGAGCAAACAGGATTAGATACCCTGGTAGTCCACGCCGTAAACGATGAGTGCTAAGTGTTAGGGGGTTTCCGCCCCTTAGTGCTGCAGCTAACGCATTAAGCACTCCGCCTGGGGAGTACGGTCGCAAGACTGAAACTCAAAGGAATTGACGGGGGCCCGCACAAGCGGTGGAGCATGTGGTTTAATTCGAAGCAACGCGAAGAACCTTACCAGGTCTTGACATCCCATTGACCACTGTAGAGATACAGTTTTCCCTTCGGGGACAACGGTGACAGGTGGTGCATGGTTGTCGTCAGCTCGTGTCGTGAGATGTTGGGTTAAGTCCCGCAACGAGCGCAACCCTTGATCTTAGTTGCCATCATTTAGTTGGGCACTCTAAGGTGACTGCCGGTGACAAACCGGAGGAAGGTGGGGATGACGTCAAATCATCATGCCCCTTATGACCTGGGCTACACACGTGCTACAATGGACGATACAAACGGTTGCCAACTCGCGAGAGGGAGCTAATCCGATAAAGTCGTTCTCAGTTCGGATTGTAGGCTGCAACTCGCCTACATGAAGCCGGAATCGCTAGTAATCGCGGATCAGCATGCCGCGGTGAATACGTTCCCGGGCCTTGTACACACCGCCCGTCACACCACGAGAGTTTGTAACACCCGAAGTCGGTGAGGTAACCTTTTGGAGCCAGCCGCCGAAGGTGGGATAGATGATTGGGGTGAAGTCGTAACAAGGTAGCCGTATCGGAAGGTGCGGCTGGATCACCTCCTTTCTAAGGATATTTTCGGAATACAAACCTTGGGTTTGTAAGATTACGTTTTGCGTTCAGTTTTGAAGGTTCATCATTACGATGAAATACTTCAAAACTTGTTCTTTGAAAACTGGATAAAACGACATTGAAATTGTAACAAACACATTTATTTTTAAATTAAGTTTTTTAGGCTTAATAACTAATAATAGGGTTTCAAGACACAAGCAGTTCTAGGAAGCAATTGAGTGAAAGAAGGAGCGTACTTACGTACGTGACTGACTGAACGAAAGAAGCTGACAACGAAATGCGCAGTGGATTGGAAGCCGTTGAAGGTTAAGTTATTAAGGGCGCACGGCGAATGCCTTGGCACTAGGAGCCGAAGAAGGACGGCACTAACACCGATATGCTTCGGGGAGCTGTAAGTGAGCTTTGATCCGGAGATTTCCGAATGGGGGAACCCACTACGTTTAATCGCGTAGTATCTTGACGTGAATACATAGCGTCTTGAAGGCAGACCCAGGGAACTGAAACATCTAAGTACCTGGAGGAAGAGAAAGAAAAATCGATTCCCTGAGTAGCGGCGAGCGAAACGGGAAGAGCCCAAACCAAGAGGCTTGCCTCTTGGGGTTGTAGGACACTCTATACGGAGTTACAAAGGAATGAGTTAGATGAAGCGACTTGGAAAGGTCCGCCAGAGCAGGTAAAAGCCCTGTAGTCGAAAGTTCATTCCCTCCAGAGTGGATCCTGAGTACGGCGGAACACGTGAAATTCCGTCGGAATCCGGGAGGACCATCTCCCAAGGCTAAATACTACCTAGTGACCGATAGTGAACCAGTACCGTGAGGGAAAGGTGAAAAGCACCCCGGAAGGGGAGTGAAAGAGATCCTGAAACCGTGTGCCTACAAGTAGTTAGAGCCCGTTAATGGGTGATAGCGTGCCTTTTGTAGAATGAACCGGCGAGTTACGATTACGTGCGAGGTTAAGCTTTATAAGGCGGAGCCGCAGCGAAAGCGAGTCTGAATAGGGCGAATTAGTACGTGGTCGTAGACCCGAAACCAGGTGATCTACCCATGTCCAGGGTGAAGGTGAGGTAACACTTACTGGAGGCCCGAACCCACGCACGTTGAAAAGTGCGGGGATGAGGTGTGGGTAGCGGAGAAATTCCAATCGAACTTGGAGATAGCTGGTTCTCTCCGAAATAGCTTTAGGGCTAGCCTCGTGATGAGAATACTGGAGGTAGAGCACTGTTTGGACTAGGGGGCCATCCCGGTTTACCGAATTCAGACAAACTCCGAATGCCAGATATTTATACACGGGAGTCAGACTGCGAGTGATAAGATCCGTAGTCAAAAGGGAAACAGCCCAGACCACCAGCTAAGGTCCCAAAGTAATCGTTAAGTGGAAAAGGATGTGGCGTTGCACAGACAACCAGGATGTTGGCTTAGAAGCAGCCATCATTTAAAGAGTGCGTAATAGCTCACTGGTCGAGTGACGCTGCGCCGAAAATGTATCGGGGCTAAACGATTCACCGAAGCTGTGGATTGACATCTACGATGTCAGTGGTAGGAGAGCGTTCTAAGTGCGTTGAAGTCAGACCGGAAGGACTGGTGGAGCGCTTAGAAGTGAGAATGCCGGTATGAGTAGCGAAAGACGGGTGAGAATCCCGTCCACCGTATGACTAAGGTTTCCTGAGGAAGGCTCGTCCGCTCAGGGTTAGTCGGGACCTAAGCCGAGGCCGATAGGCGTAGGCGATGGACAACAGGTTGATATTCCTGTACCACCTCCTCACCGTTTGAGAAATGGGGGGACGCAGTAGGATAGGGTAAGCGCGCCGTTGGTTGTGCGCGTCCAAGCAGTAAGGCGTGTGTGTAGGCAAATCCGCACACTATAACGTTGAGCTGTGATGGCGAGTCCGTATGGACGAAGTTCCTGATTTCACACTGCCAAGAAAAGCCTCTATCGAGGTGAGAGGTGCCCGTACCGCAAACCGACACAGGTAGTCGAGGAGAGAATCCTAAGGTGTGCGAGAGAACTCTCGTTAAGGAACTCGGCAAAATGACCCCGTAACTTCGGGAGAAGGGGTGCTCTTGAGCGTGCAAGCGCACGAGAGCCGCAGTGAATAGGCCCAGGCGACTGTTTAGCAAAAACACAGGTCTCTGCAAAACCGTAAGGTGACGTATAGGGGCTGACGCCTGCCCGGTGCTGGAAGGTTAAGAGGAGTGGTTAGCGCAAGCGAAGCTGCGAATTGAAGCCCCAGTAAACGGCGGCCGTAACTATAACGGTCCTAAGGTAGCGAAATTCCTTGTCGGGTAAGTTCCGACCCGCACGAAAGGCGTAACGATCTGGGCACTGTCTCAACGAGAGACTCGGTGAAATTATAGTACCTGTGAAGATGCAGGTTACCCGCGACAGGACGGAAAGACCCCGTGGAGCTTTACTGTAGCCTGATATTGAATTTTGGTACAACTTGTACAGGATAGGTAGGAGCCAGAGATCTCGGAGCGCCAGCTTCGAAGGAGGCGTCGGTGGGATACTACCCTGGTTGTATTGAAATTCTAACCCATGCCCCTTAGCGGGGCAGGAGACAGTGTCAGGCGGACAGTTTGACTGGGGCGGTCGCCTCCTAAAAGGTAACGGAGGCGCCCAAAGGTTCCCTCAGAATGGTTGGAAATCATTCGTAGAGTGTAAAGGCACAAGGGAGCTTGACTGCGAGACCTACAAGTCGAGCAGGGTCGAAAGACGGGCTTAGTGATCCGGTGGTTCCGCATGGAAGGGCCATCGCTCAACGGATAAAAGCTACCCCGGGGATAACAGGCTTATCTCCCCCAAGAGTCCACATCGACGGGGAGGTTTGGCACCTCGATGTCGGCTCATCGCATCCTGGGGCTGTAGTCGGTCCCAAGGGTTGGGCTGTTCGCCCATTAAAGCGGTACGCGAGCTGGGTTCAGAACGTCGTGAGACAGTTCGGTCCCTATCCGTCGTGGGCGTAGGAAATTTGAGAGGAGCTGTCCTTAGTACGAGAGGACCGGGATGGACACACCGCTGGTGTACCAGTTGTCTTGCCAAAGGCATCGCTGGGTAGCTATGTGTGGACGGGATAAGTGCTGAAAGCATCTAAGCATGAAGCCCCCCTCAAGATGAGATTTCCCATTACGCAAGTAAGTAAGATCCCTCAAAGACGATGAGGTAGATAGGTTCGAGGTGGAAGTGTGGTGACACATGGAGCTGACGAATACTAATCGATCGAGGACTTAACCAAAAAAGTTTGAAACATTCAATGAAACGTTTATCCAGTTTTGAGAGAATAAGTTCTTTCAACTGAATAAGTGAAGTGATGATGGCAAAGAGGTCACACCCGTTCCCATACCGAACACGGAAGTTAAGCTCTTTAGCGCCGATGGTAGTTGGGGGCTTCCCCCTGTGAGAGTAGGACGTCGCTTCGCTTGTTTTTTTACGTGGAGGATTAGCTCAGCTGGGAGAGCATCTGCCTTACAAGCAGAGGGTCGGCGGTTCGAGCCCGTCATCCTCCACCATTTTATAAACTTAAAGTAATATTGTCGCGGGGTGGAGCAGTGGTAGCTCGTCGGGCTCATAACCCGAAGGTCACAGGTTCAAATCCTGTCCCCGCAACCAAATTATGGTCCCGTGGTGTAGCGGTTAACATGCCTGCCTGTCACGCAGGAGATCGCCGGTTCGATCCCGGTCGGGACCGTCTTTATTTGCCGGTGTAGCTCAGTTGGTAGAGCAACTGACTTGTAATCAGTAGGTCGTGGGTTCGACTCCTATCGCCGGCACCAGCCCTTGGAGGGGTAGCGAAGTGGCTAAACGCGGCGGACTGTAAATCCGCTCCTTAGGGTTCGGCGGTTCGAATCCGTCCCCCTCCACCAGTTTTATTTAATAGGGGCATAGTTCAACGGTAGAATAGAGGTCTCCAAAACCTTTGGTGTGGGTTCGATTCCTACTGCCCCTGCCAATTTTTTTTAGATTAAACTACTGTTATAGTTCATATGGCGGTTGTGGCGAAGTGGTTAACGCACCGGATTGTGGTTCCGGCATTCGTGGGTTCGATTCCCATCAGTCGCCCCATATAATAATATTGGGGTATAGCCAAGCGGTAAGGCAACGGATTTTGATTCCGTCATGCCCTGGTTCGAATCCAGGTACCCCAGCCATTTTTTATTCATAATATGAGCCATTAGCTCAGTTGGTAGAGCATCTGACTTTTAATCAGAGGGTCGAAGGTTCGAGTCCTTCATGGCTCATCATATTTGCGGGTGTGGCGGAATTGGCAGACGCACTAGACTTAGGATCTAGCGCCGCAAGGCGTGGGGGTTCGACTCCCTTCACCCGCATCATTTATTTTAATTACATAATTGCCAGGATAAATAATCTTATGCACATGCGGAAGTAGTTCAGTGGTAGAACACCACCTTGCCAAGGTGGGGGTCGCGAGTTCGAACCTCGTCTTCCGCTCCAAATGTGCCGGGGTGGCGGAACTGGCAGACGCACAGGACTTAAAATCCTGCGGTAGGTGACTACCGTGCCGGTTCGATTCCGGCCCTCGGCACCATTTTTTTAATATTAAGCGCCCGTAGCTCAATTGGATAGAGCGTCTGACTACGGATCAGAAGGTTGTGGGTTCGACTCCTGCCGGGCGCGCCATAAAAAGATAAGATAGACAGTAACGGAATGTAGCTCAGCTTGGTAGAGCACTTGGTTTGGGACCAAGGGGTCGTAGGTTCGAATCCTGTCATTCCGATCATCTTTTAAAATTGGGGCCTTAGCTCAGCTGGGAGAGCGCCTGCCTTGCACGCAGGAGGTCAGCGGTTCGATCCCGCTAGGCTCCACCATATTTATTTCCGGAGGTATACCCAAGTCTGGCTGAAGGGATCGGTCTTGAAAACCGACAGGCGGGTAACACCGCGCGGGGGTTCGAATCCCTCTACCTCCTCCATTTTCTTTATTCGGGTCAGTAGCTCAGTTGGTAGAGCATTAGATTGAAGCTCTAAGTGTCGGCGGTTCGATTCCGTCCTGACCCATCTTTTTTTGCGGGTGTAGTTTAATGGTAAAACCTCAGCCTTCCAAGCTGATGTCGTGAGTTCGATTCTCATCACCCGCTCCAAAGAGGGCCTATAGCTCAGCTGGTTAGAGCGCACGCCTGATAAGCGTGAGGTCGATGGTTCGAGTCCATTTAGGCCCATATAGAAATTATTCCGAAGTAGCTCAGTTGGTAGTAGCACCTGACTGTTAATCAGGTTGTCGCAGGTTCGAGTCCTGCCTTCGGAGCCATGGCCCCTTGGTCAAGCGGTTAAGACACCGCCCTTTCACGGCGGTAACACGGGTTCGAATCCCGTAGGGGTCATCTAGTAAAGCATGTAGCATAGTGTTGCTACATGCTTTTTCTTTGTATTTTTTCGAGTTATTTACTTAGTTCTTATAAAATTTTGATGAAGAATTTTCGACTGTCGGTATAAATTTGAACAAAGTATTTCATATATAAAAGATGTATGTTTTCTGATGGATTTTTTCGTGGTGAATTTATTTCTATTCATCTAATATGAGGTTAGATGGAGGAAAACGACATGAAACTACAAGAGATACAACGTTTTTTAACACTTTATCAAATGGAACAAAATGAGTCTGCACAATGGCTAACAAATAGATTACAGCAAGTTGAAAAAGAGGGAGTATATATTCCTTCAACAGAGGAGCTTACTTTTGGTGCACGAGTAGCCTGGCGTAATAGTAATAAATGTATCGGAAGATTATTTTGGCACTCACTGCATGTTGAGGATGCACGCGATGTTTTATATGAGCAAGGCATATTTGAGAAGTTGCTACATCATATTCGGTTTGCAACAAATGGCGGTAAAATTCGTCCAACGATAACGGTATTTGCATCTGGAAGAGTAAAGATTTGGAATCATCAGCTTATACGTTACGCAGGCTATGAGACGGAAGCTGGTATCGTTGGTGATCCACATTCTGTGCCATTTACAAAAGTATGCGAATCACTAGGTTGGCAGGGTGAAGGAACAGCATTTGATGTACTACCACTCGTTATACAGGTGGATAACCGTAAACCTCAATTATTTACAATTCCACGTGAAGATGTATTGGAAGTTGCAATTCGCCATCCTGAGCATCCGCAGGTGGGGAAACTAGCGTTGAAATGGTATGCAGTGCCGATTATTTCAAGCATGCGCTTTCAAATGGCAGGTATTGATTTTCAGGCAGCTCCTTTTAATGGTTGGTATATGGGAACAGAAATTGGGGCACGCAATTTAGCTGATCATGATCGTTATGATATGTTACCGAAGATCGCTGAAATTTTTGGTCTCGATACAACAAAGCAGGCATCGCTTTGGCGTGATCGTGCATTAGTTGAATTAAATATTGCTGTTCTGCATTCCTTTAAAGAAGATGGTGTAAGTATAGTCGATCATCATACTGCTGCACAGCAATTTAAGCTATTTGAAGAGGCTGAGCAGAAGGCAGGCCGTGACTTAACAGGCAACTGGACTTGGTTGATTCCACCGTTATCTCCTGCAACGACACATATTTTTCATAAGCCTTATGTCAATGTTTATAATACACCAAATTATTTTTATCAGAAACCGCATTACTAAATGTAAAGAGGCAGCTCATAGTATGATGAGCTGCCTTTTTTAATTTATATATTCATTTCTAGAAGCTCTAAACGAACAGAAGAATAGTAATGCCGCAACGACAACAAATAGCCATCCAGCTGTATCCCAGCCGCCAAATAAATCATGTAAGTAACCAAATAAAATAGGACCTACTGCGGCTAATAAATAGCCTAATGATTGTGCAAAGCCAGATAAATCAGCTGCCTCAAATGCCGTATGTGTACGAAGTGTAAAGAACATCATTGCAAGAGAAAATGAAGCACCACCTGCTAAACCTAGCAATATCATCCACAGTACAGCAAGACTAGTCCATTCCATGACAAGGCCAGTAAAGCCGATGAAATAAAATGCAGTAAACATTAAAACGAGGGGTCGCTGTGATGTCATTTTACTAGCGATAATTGGTACAGCTAAAGCCATAGGTACTTGTGAAATTTGCATGATGGAAAACATCCAACCTGCACGATCTGCGGCTATTCCTTGGGCAATATAGATTTCTGGAATCCAAGCTGCAGTTGTATAAAATAATAATGATTGAAAGCCCATCGCGCCCGTGACTGCCCAAGTAACTGGTGATTTCCACAATGGTATACGTGCTTTCGTAGTGGCTACAGTTGGTTCAGGCTTATTAAATTTTAATTGTGGAACCCAAATTAAAATCGTCACTACGACAAGAGCTAGAGCGATTGCAAGTGCACCTTGCCAGCCAAGAGATGCATTGGCTATGGGATAACTAATACCAGCGCCAATTCCAGCGGTTAAGTTCATGGACATTGTGAAAAATGCCATCAGTAATCCAACATGATAAGGGAATTTCATTTTAAGTAGCCCTGGAATAAGGACGTTACCAAATGAAATAGCTACACCTATTATCATTGTACCAAATACGAGTAATCCTGTTGTTCCAAGTGAACGCAACACAATTCCTAGTGCTAATAAAATCGTTGATATAAATAGTGTTAATTCAAGACCCAGTTTCCTTGCTATTACTGGGGCAATAGGTGACACTAGCGCGAATGCAAGCAATGGAATGGTTGTTAGAAAGCCTGCAAGTACGTTAGATATACCGAGATCCTCACGAATGAAGGAAATAATTGGTCCTACAACCGTTAATGGCATACGTAATGTCGAAGCAAGAAAGATTACACCGATGACTAATAGAAGCGTTGTGCCCTTCCAGTTAATCTTTCTGCTAGGATAAGTAGATTCCTCGTTAGTTGTCAAAATAAGTACCTCCCTGATAGAACAATTATAATTCGAACCACTATAACACTTTAACACAATAATAAAAATAGTAGAATATTCATAAAATACAGAACATTAATCGTATTATTGAAATGTCTTAGGTCGTATGTTAAACTAAGAAACATCATAAATTTAATAATTATATGCCTCATGTTTGTATTGAGGTAGAGGTCGCGGTATTTATAAGTAAGCTAATGGAGATGACAAGCATTGAAGATGTTAGCTGAAAGGAAATATTGCCGAAGTGTGAGGGGACTTGAAAACCTCATGCTGGGGCTGTCTCCGAAAGGAACAGAACTGTCACGTTGGACAACGTGTTGTGCTATCATTTTTAAGAAACAGAGGATTTACTTAGCCATCACAACGTTCATGTGATGGCATTTTTTTGCCTCTTAGAAAAGGAAGGAAGCTTTAACGTGAGTGAGATAAAAACTAATCAGCTCGGTCATAAAGCACCAGAGTTGAAAAAAGAATTAAAAAGCCGCCATATTACAATGATTTCGTTAGGCGGTACGATTGGAACTGGGCTATTTCTAGCAAGTGGTGGTGCAATAGCGCAGGCTGGACCAGGTGGTGCACTTCTTGCTTATGCATTAATCGGCATTATGGTGTACTTCTTAATGACAAGCTTAGGTGAAATGGCAGCTTATATGCCTTCATCAGGTTCATTTAGTACGTATGCAACAAAATTTGTAGATCCAGCGCTTGGCTTTGCGCTTGGCTGGAACTACTGGTATAACTGGGCGATTACAATTGCCGCTGAAATTGCAGCAGTTTCTCTTATAATGAAGTACTGGTTCCCAGACAGCTCTTCGGCACTATGGACAGTCATATTTATTGCGATTGTACTAACATTTAATTTACTATCTGTAAAAAGCTATGGTGAAAGTGAATATTGGTTCGCAATGATAAAAGTTGTGACTGTTATTGTTTTCATTATCGTCAGCCTATTGATGATTTTCGGTATTTTAGGTGGACAAGCTCCTGTAGGCTTTACGAATTTCTTTATAAGTGATGGACCATTCCACGGTGGCTTCCTTGCTACATTCGGTATATTTCTAGCAGCAGGTTTCTCGTTCCAAGGGACAGAGCTATTAGGGATAACTGCTGGGGAAACTGATGATCCTGGTAAAAATATTCCGAAGGCTGTTAAGTCCGTCTTCTGGCGTATTATTTTATTTTACATTTTAGCCATTGCAGCTATTGGGATGTTAATTCCATTTACAGATGCTCGTTTATTATCTGAAGATATTGCTGTTTCACCATTCACATTAGTGTTTGATCGCTTAGGAATTGCCTTTGCTGCTTCATTAATGAATGCCATTATTTTAACGGCGATGTTGTCTGCTGGTAATTCAGGATTATATGCATCATCACGTATGTTATGGCAATTAGCAGTAGATGGACATGCACCTAAGATTTTCGCTAAGCTAAGCCGTCGCGGAATTCCAATTTACGCATTACTGCTGACATTAGCAGTAGGTTGCTTAGCATTTTTAGCATCATTCTTTGGTGATGGCGTTGTCTATATGTGGCTTTTAAACGCATCTGGGATGTCAGGCTTTATTGCATGGCTTGGTATTGCCTTTAGTCATTACCGTTTCCGTAGAGCTTTTGAAGCACAAGGCATAGACCCAAAATTACTACCATATAAAGCAAAGCTATATCCATTTGGGCCACTCTTTGCATTTACAGTGTGTATGATTGTTGTAATTGGTCAAAACTACACAGCTTTCACAGGCGATTCAATTGACTGGTACGGCGTTCTTGTTTCATATATCGGTATACCGCTGTTTATCGTCTTGTGGTTAGGCTATAAAATAAAACATAAAACTAAAATGATTCCACTGCAAAAGTGTGATTTAAAAGTAGAAAAATAGAAATAAAAGCTGTCCTATTAGTTTATAGGGCAGCTTTTATTTATTTGCCGTTGATTTCCGTTGTGTGCGGCGCTGGAGTGTGATTTTAGCTTGGTAAATTGTTTGAGAATTGTTTGAGTGCCTGTCACTTTAAAAAAAACATATGGTAAGCTATATAGAGACAGGATAAAAATGTAAAACTGTTCAAGCAGATGGGAATTAAAGATAATGCTTTATTGAGAAGAGGTGCCTAACATGCAAAAACATATATTACTTGTTGAAGACGATGAGGACATCCGAGAAATGGTCGACAAGTTTTTAACAATGGAGGGCTTTGCCGTTACATCCGTTACAAATGGTGAAGAAGCAGTGCAAATTTGTTTAAGTAAAACGTTTGATTTAGTTATTTTGGATATTATGATGCCTAAACTAGATGGATTAGAAGTGTTAAAAATAATTCGAGAAAAAGAAGCGCTACCTATTATTATGATGTCAGCAAAAGACAGTGATGTAGATAAAGCATTAGGTCTTGGATTAGGAGCGGATGATTATATTGCAAAACCATTTTCAATGTTGGAATTTTCAGCGCGTGTGAAAGCTGCAATACGAAGGGCTACACAATATTCAAGCTCGATGGAGGAAACGAAGGTGACATTGACTATCGGTAACTTGGTGATTGATATCGTTAATTTCTCAGTTGAAAAAGACCAACAACAGGTGAAACTAACTTCAAAGGAATTTGCGATTTTAAAGCTATTTATCACAAATCGTAATCGCGTATTTACTAAACAGCAAATCTATCAACTCATATGGAATGATGAATATTATGGTGATGAAAATATTATTAATGTGCATATAAGAAGATTGCGAGAAAAAATTGAAGATGACCCTTCCAACCCAAAGTATATTAAAACACTTTGGGGAATTGGCTATAAATTAGAGGGCTAGGCGTATGATACTATTTTTATCTACCATTATTCTTTTTCTCTTAACAATCATTCTTTTGCAGCTGAAAAGAAAACGTGAGCAAAACGTTACGCTCAAATATATGCACACCAAACTAAAAGCTATTATAAACGAACAATCAAACGAGAAAATTTTAGTTGCTACATCGAATCAAGAACTACAGCAACTGCTTACTACTATAAATGCATTACTGAATGATACGCACAAAATATTAGCCAAACATCGAAAAACGGAAAGTTCAATGAAAAAGATGCTTGCCAATATTTCGCATGATTTAAAAACGCCGTTAACAGTTGTGCTAGGCTATACAGAAATGTTGCAGCTACAACATTCGCTAAAAGATGCAGAACAAAATCGCTTACTTTCAGGAATCCATTTAAAAACGGAGGAAGTATTGAAGCTTATTCATACATTTTTTGATTTGGCAAAAATTGAAGCGGGCGATACAGAATACCCAATAACAAAAGTAAACGTAAGTGAAATATGCCGCAAAAATATTTTGTCATTTTACGATATGGTGATGTCGGTAGGCCTTCATATAGACATTAACATACCTGAAACACCGATTTATGCTCTAGGCAACGAGGATGCGTTAGAAAGAGTGTTAAACAATTTAATCGCCAATGCGATTGCTTACGGGGCTGAAGGTCGTGTAATTGGGCTAACAGTAAGAAATGACGCTACCGATGTTTATATTGATGTCTGGGATTGTGGGAAAGGTATTGATGAATATCATATAGACAGCGTATTTGAAAGGATGTATACGCTTGAAGACTCAAGAAATAAATCATTTCAAGGTAGTGGGCTAGGTCTAACGATAACAAAGCGACTTGTAGAAATAATGAATGGTACAATCCAACTGAAAAGCATCCCTTATGAAAAGACGGTTTTTACGATTTCATTAAAAAGAATGATGTACTAATCTAGCCCTGCCTGTAGAGCTAAAAATGCTCTAGAGGCTTTTCTTCTTCTCTTAAGGAATTTGTAAGAATCAAGTAATAAAATAGAGAGTTTTACTTCTTATAATAAAGAAAGCCACAAATGAGGGAGAGGTTTAAATGGCGTATATTGTAAAAACAAATCAGCTTACAAAAGTTTATGATGGAAACGAAGTGGTTTCTACAGTCGATATGCATGTTAAGAGAGGAGAGATATATGGTTTTTTGGGTCCAAATGGAGCGGGGAAAACAACGATTATGAAAATGTTAACTAATCTGGCCAAACCGACAAGTGGGGAAATTGAAATCTTCGGTGAAAAATTAACGGAACGGTCGTACGAAGTGCTAAAAAGAATGGGCACAATCATTGAATATCCCATTTTCTATGAAAAGTTAACAGCACAAGAAAACCTTGAATTACATTGCGAATATATGGGTTATTACGATAAAAATGAAATCGGCCATGTTCTCGATTTAGTAAAGCTAACGAATGTGGATGGCAAAAGAGTAAGGGATTTTTCGTTAGGAATGAAACAACGTTTAGGTATTGCACGTGCAATAATGACTAAACCAGAGTTGCTAATTTTAGATGAACCTATTAATGGTCTTGATCCAGTTGGTATAAGAGAGCTAAGAGAATTATTCAAGATGTTAAGTAAAGAATATGGCATTACGATTATTGTTTCCAGTCATATTTTAGCTGAAATTGAGCAAATGGCTGATACAATTGGGGTCATTAATAATGGCAGGTTAATTGCTGAAGTTTCGATGGAGCATGTAAGGCATAGCCAAACAGATTTTATTGAACTAATTGTCAGTGAGGGAAAAAAGGCTGCCTTTATTTTAGATAGTCAATTACGCATCACCAATTTTAAATGCATTGATGAGCGCTGTATTCGAATATACGATATGTCCGTTTCACAAAAAATACTATCCAAAACGTTAATAGAACATGATATTGAAATTGAAGAGATTAGTAGGAAAACAAGTTCTTTAGAGGATTATTTCTTGAAGTTAATCAATGGAGGTGGTATCCATGCTTAATTTAATGCGTTTAGAAATGAAAAAAAACCATTTAGGCTCGTATGTGACAGCTGCTATTATTGCCAATGTCGCTATATTAGGTTTTATGTTTATGATTTTAGTTATTTCAAAAATAGAAGGTGACGCTGGTTTAGAAAACTATCCTATCGCTTTAACAGTCATTGATTCTTTTGTAAGATGTGTATTTATTATTTTTGCGGCTACATTAATTGCGAAACTTATTATTGGCGAATATAAAAATAAAACAATAATAACTGCATTTATGTATCCTATAAATAGAAAAAAACTAATCGCAGCAAAGCTTGCCATTGTTATATTATTTACATTTAGCGCTATTATCCTTTCAAATATATTTATTACAGTGATTTTTCTTATGATTAGCGAGAACTTTCAATTAATCCCAGATACATTGACAAATGCAATGATTATACAGCGCATTCCTTCAGTAGTAATGAATGCTGTAGCGGCATCCAGTATGGCCCTTATTCCATTGTATTTTGGTATGAAAAAATACTCCGTGCCAACAACAATACTGTCATCTCTTTTAATCGTGATGGTTGTTTCTTCAAATACGGGCACTTTTTCATTGAATGATATTATCGTAATCCCAATAACATTAGCGATTATAGGTATAGTTATTGCCTATTTAGCAATTCGCAATATCGAAAAGGTAGATGTTTAATAACATAAGTAAAGCCCCTGTATGAAAATACCATACAGGGGCTTTAAAAAGGCCTGGGGAAGCCTGACGAACCTTATTTATTAATTATTCTCAGGTACATTAGACGTTGCATAGACGTCTACAGAAAGCTTGGCAGGTGCCGTTAATTTAGCAAAGCTAATATACAATAGGAATGAAACCGCACCACCAACAATCCATGCAATATCTAATCCATCTAGCATTTTTGCAATAGGTCCCACATATAACTCCGTATTAATAAATGGAATTTGAATAAAGATGGTTAACAAGTAAATAATCATTGTTGGTATATTAATTTTCCCGAAAATGCCATCCTTTTTGTTGAACTCATCTGGAGGATAATGGACTCTCTTTAACATATAAAAATCAGTTAATGTAATCATACTCCACGGAATGATAAAGAATAATATAAATCCTAAGTATAATTGGAAATTAGCCATAAAATTGCTAGAGCTCCAAGTGGCAATAAGGGCAATAATGACACCAATTGCAATGGAAGTAATTGTGCGCAGTCTAGCAGATGTTTTAAACGTTAAAAAGTTACTCGCAATCGATAAAATAATAATACCTGCTCCATAAATATTTAAGGAGTTAATAACAAGGACACCAAGAGATAACAGTAATGCAATGATGAAACCTAATGAGCCCATATCTTTAATTTGTGCCATAACATTACCATTCACAACCATAGTGGCAATAGCAGCACCTAAAACCATCAACCAAACTGAACTTGCAAAGCTTCCAAGATAACTATAAGTAAATACCTTTTTAGATTGTGATGGATGGATAAATCTCGAATGGTCAGACACATACGGACCATACGTAATTTGCCATGTTACACAAATGGAAGTCATTAATAAAAACTGGCTGAAAGAAAAATTACCTGCATTTAAAAGATCCATTGAAACATTCGCTAAAATCATAATAGATAAAATAATAAATACCACTGTAAAGCCAATTGTATAGATTTTCATCGACTTTTGAAGTAAGCCTTGTCCAAAAATCGCTAGAAGCACCATTGGAATAAGACTTACGATAACCGTTACATTCATATTAAGGCCGAGTGTTTCCTGCATGCCTTGTCCGACTAACACGGTATTGGTTGCGCCGTAGCCTAAATACATGATCAGAATGATTAGCATAGGCAAGATAGCCCCGAAGTAGCCGAATTGTGCTCTACTTTGTACTACTTGTGGTAAACCTGCTTTAGGGCCAGTAGCAGAATGGAGTGCCATAATTGCAGCTCCAATGGCGTGTCCTAATAGGATAGCAACGAGTGACCACCAAAAATTTAACCCTAATACGATAGCTAGAGATCCTGTTACAAGTGTTGTAGAAACTGTACTTGCGGCAAACCATGTGAAAAATAGCTCTTTGGCAGTGCCATTACGCTGTTCTAAAGGAATATGTTCATAACTAATTTCCTCGATAGAATTGCTCATAGATACCCTCCCTCTTATTAATTATTTTCAATATAATAATAGTGTTTTAAATTTAAACAGTTACTTTTAAAGATGGCCAGTAAGCCGATTGAATTGAAATGACTTCATTAATTGCTTTCTTTTCTACTTCGTTTACAAAGTCAGGATACCCTTGGGAATCTTGGAATGGATCTTCTACATCGCTTTTCACACCACATAATTCTTCAATAATGCGCAATGTACAAAATGGAACATAAGCGTTACTGTAACCACCTTCATGACAAAAGACGATTTTTCCATCTGTATGCTTGTTTGCTAAGTTCATCATGATTTTCGTTAAATCTGCAAAGCCTTCAGCAGTCATGTTCATACGTCCAAGTGGATCGAACATACCTGGATCTTGTCCAGCAGAAATAATGATTAGCTCTGGTTTATAATCGTTCACGATTGGCTCCACAATAGACTTAAATGCTTCAATATAGCCTGCATTTCCTGTACCTGGAGGAAGCGGAATGTTCACGTTAAATCCTTTTCCGTCAGCCTCACCTACGTTCTCTGCATAACCTGTATTATTAGGGAAACTTAAATGCTGATGAACTGAGAAGAATAAAACACCATCAGTGTCATAGAATGCACTTTCTGTTCCATTACCATGGTGAACGTCCCAATCTAACACCATAACTCTTTCTAAATTGTATTTTTGCTTTGCGTATTTAGCAGCAATGGCAACGTTATTGAAAATACAGAAGCCGATGCCTTTTGCAGCTTCTGCATGATGGCCAGGTGGGCGAGTTAATGCATAAACATTATCGACTTCACCGTTCATCACAACATCCACAGCTTTTAAAGCGCCACCAGTTGAAAGTAAAGCAATTTCATATGATCCTATACCAACAATGGCATGATCTCCAGCGTCTCCACCAGTTGTATCGCTTAAATGCTTAACTTTATCTACATATTCCTTTGTATGGAACATTTCAATTTCCTCACGCGTTGCAGAACGTGGCTCAATTTGTTCTAATTTTTTCATTAGGCCACAACGATTAAGTAAATTATTAATTCGTCTCTTTGTTGAAGGATGTTCGACAAACACATCTGTTTCTAAGTAACCACCCGAAGGTAAATATAATGTTCCGCTTCCGTTGTCGTGCCAGAAATAACTTTCGTCAAAAATATAACCTGTTTTCATCATCAATTCCGCCCCTTTGATTAAAAAATAATACCGATTTGCACCTTGTAACACCCCTTATCAAGGTGGAAAATGGTACTTACAGTTATGAAAATACTAGTTGAGGGAGATTTTTTCTTAAAATGAATTTCAGTCATCTTCCTTGGGATAAAATTTAAATGAATCTCGTTCATTTGTCAAACTAATTTTTAAAAATTATCAAAATTAAATAAATTTTTCTGTTCCATTATAGGAAATAATAATTTTTGGATAAAAGAAAGAGGTTGAAATCTATTTTTGTTTGGATTACAATTTTTAAAAATTCATGATTTTTTAGGGGGCGCATAATGGATAAGGAAAAACGTATCGTAACCTCTGCTATTCAATTGTTTAAAGAACAAGGTATCGACAAAATAAAAATAGCTGATATTGTAAAAAGGGCTGGTATTGCACAAGGAACTTTTTATTTGTACTTCCCTTCAAAAATGTCACTTATGCCCGCTATTGCAAAAGTAATGGTCGACAATATGTTTGAAGCAATACAAAAAAATGTGGATGATCAAGCGCCACTAATTGAAAAATTTAATCAATTAGTAGATACAATATTTATGATGACGAGAGAGCATAAGGAACTTGTAGCAATTATTTATGCTGGATTGTCGGCCTCTGATTATTTGAAAGACTGGGTAAATGCGTATACACCTTACTATAATTGGCTAAGAAATGAGCTGGACAGCGCAAAGTCAAAGGGTGAAATTTTAATAGCAGTTGATTCTTACGCAACGTCAAAGATGGTGTTTGGATTAATCGAGTCTGCTGCTGAACGTGCATACTTATTTGATTCCAAAGATGAAGAGCTTATCAATGAGGATAAAAAAGATTTATTAGAATTTATTTTTAATGCATTAGTCTTAAACAAGGCTGTTACAAAATAAGCGAACAGAGATAAAATATATTACAGTGAATTTTTGATATATAGGTGGAAATCCATAAACGGTCTTGTTTATAGTAATACGTTGCTATAAACAAGAAAAATATGTGTTCAAAATCCGAATTCAAAAGCGGATTTTTACTAAATTTTCTTGTAGGTTCTTTTATGCAGTAAAAATGAATGAAGTTCAGTCATTATTAACGGAGGGTTTTTTATGGGAAAAGCTTGGTTGTATGTTGGGTTAACTAGTTTTTTTGAATTAATATGGATTTATGGTTTCAATGTGGCTTCTCATTGGTGGGAATGGCTATTGATCGTTATATTTATAGGGCTTGATTTGCACTTTTTATCAAAGGCATGTGAGAAATTACCAACTGGAACAGTGTACGCAATATTTGCAGCAATTGGCACAATGGGGACGACCTTAATGGATATTTTAATTTTTAATCAAGTAGTCAGTATTGGTAAGCTTCTCTTTATTTTTATATTGATTGTAGGAGTTATTGGCTTAAAAGTTTCTGATACCGTTGAAGAGAATAAACGTACAAAAGAGGTGATATAGTATGGGATGGCTTTTTGTTTTTTTAGCTGCAGCGAGTGAACTTGTATCTGTCATTGGTCTGAAAAAATATAGCACGAAAAAGGGATTTATCAGCATGCTGCTCTATGTAGGGGGATTTGCTGCGTCACTTAGCTTTTTATATAAATCATTTGAATTTTTACAAACGAGTACGGCTTATGCAGTATGGATAGGTATTGGTACGGCAGGGGCAGTCTTAATCAATATGATGTTTTTTGGTGAGTCAAAAAGTAAAGGCCGCTTAGCAAGTGTATGCTGTATCATCATTGGAGTTGTAGGGTTAAAGGCACTTTCTTAAAATACAATAGGCATGGCGCCCCTCTCAACAGCAGTCCGCGCTGGAAATGCTTTTATGTGGCAATAGTGAAAATTTAGCAGAGAGCAACGGCATAAAAAAGTGTTAGATTGATCGCAATCAATCTAACACTTTTTCTCATTTATCCTAGTATCATTATTTAAGCAAATAGCGTTTCCCATAATAAGTAGATATTTAACGCAACTACTATTACAACGACAAGCCAACCAAGAATTGTTGTGATACGGTGATTGACCAGGCTACCCATTATGTCCTTTTTACTTGTAAACATCACAAGTGGGATAAGCGCAAATGCAATACCGAATGATAAGATTACTTGACTTAACACAAGTGCATAGGTTGCATTGACACCTGCTGCAATAATAACCAAAGGTGGAATCATTGTAATCGCTCTACGTAAATATAGAGGGATTTTTCGTTGGATGAAGCCTTGCATAACAACGTCGCCTGCTAATGTCCCAACAGAAGAGCTTGCAAGCCCTGCAATGAGTAATCCAAGTCCGAAAGACACAGCCGCCATTGGTCCAAGAGCTTCTCGTAAACCGTTATAGGCGATATCTAAATCTTCGACTACTAAGCCTTGCGTATGGAACACTGCTGCTGCAATGATTAGCATACTCATGTTAATCGCACCAGCAATAATCATTGCAATCACAATATCGATAAACTCAAATCGGAAAATACGTCGTTTTTCGTTGTCATTACGACCAACCACACGATTTTGTGTTAAGGAAGAATGTAAATAGATTGCGTGTGGCATCACAGTAGCTCCTAATATACCTGTTGCAAGTAAGAGTGAATCGACACCGTCAAATTGTGGTGTCAGCATTCCTAATGTCACTTCGCCCCAATCCGGTTGGGCTAAAAATGTTTGGAACGCAAATGCTAGCACAACAATTAGCACCATACCCGAAATGCCCGCTTCAAAAGCTCTAAAGCCTCTACGCTGTAGCTCTAAAATTGCAAAAGAACCAATTGCAGTAATAAGTGCGGCAGGTAGCATCGGAATATCAAATAATAAATATAGACCGAGGGCAGCACCGATAAATTCAGCGAGGTCGGTTGCAATGATTACAAGTTCAGCCTGTATCCATAAAAATATAGAAGTTTTTTTAGAAAAATTCTCCCTTGCTACTTCTGGCAAGTTTTTTCCGGTAGCAATACCGAGTTTTGCTGATAAAGATTGAATCAGTACAGCCATTAAATTTGAAAAGGCAATAACCCAAAGTAGTAAATAACCATACTGAGAGCCAGCGGTAATATTTGTAGCAAAGTTGCCGGGATCTATATAGGCAACAGCTGCAATAAATGCCGGACCTAGAAAGGGTAAAATTCGTCGCCAGCCTTTTATGTCTCCATCTAAAACAGCTTGGGCTGCCGGTTTTGTAATTTGTTTATAGGCCATCTTGTTCCCTCGTTTCAAAAAGTATCGTAAATGAAATAAAGTTTCCTGTGGGAAAATAATAATACTACTATTCTATAGCTAGAATTAAAAAATGTGAAGAAGTTTGCTCATAAATTTTTTATAAATTTTGAAAATCGCCGATAAAATGAGCCGAATCGCCCGTGAACCAGTGAAAATCGCCAGTAAAGCCAGCCGAATCGCCAGTAAACCGGTAAGAATCGTCGATAAACCACGCCGAATCGCCGATAAACAGCTGATAAAAGCTTGTCTCTGAGAATAAGAAAAAATTTACGAAAACCGGGCAATATCTTCTTTACTTTTTTAATTTACAGGCGTAATATGACATCATTATAAAAGTTTCAAATTTCTAAATCGCTGAAGCAATTAAACGCGGGGGACCCAATTTTAGTGGATTGTTTAAACAATTCTTGGGGTGAATCTCTTTTTAAAGAGTAGGGCTACTCAGGCCCGAATCCGACAGCTAACCTCGTAAGCGTTAAGAGCAGAAAAGTTGGAGCTTGTCAGACGTTAGAGCGTCTACAAGTCGTATTTAGTGATGACTTGTAGGCGTTTTTTTTGATGGCATTCTGTACGAAAAAGCCCCAGTAGATATAAAGAGACCGATTATGCGAAAGGTGTAATCGATTTAGAAATGCGAAACACACTCTATGAATCTAGAAGGTGTTAAGGATGAAATCCTCATTCAAACGTTATGTTATCGGTAAACCATTGAAATCCGATGCATTAGGGGAACAAAAGCTTAGTAAAACAAAGGCACTGGCCATATTATCTTCTGATGCATTGTCATCAGTTGCATACGGTCCAGAGCAAATTTTAATTGTGCTCATGACTGTCAGTACGGTTGCCTTTTGGTATTCGTTACCGATTGCGGCAGGGGTAGTAGTGCTACTTGTGGCACTCACTTTATCGTATCGACAAGTTATTTTCGCATATCCACATGGTGGTGGGGCATATGTCGTGTCCCGCGAAAATTTAGGTGTGAATGCAGGTCTAGTAGCGGGTGGGTCATTACTCGTTGATTATATTTTAACTGTCGCTGTAAGTGTATCAGCAGGGACAGATGCTATTACTTCAGCATTCCCAAGTTTGCATGCTTATAACGTTCCGATTGCTGTGTTTTTTGTTATTTGCTTAACGATTTTAAATTTACGTGGGGTTACGGAATCAGCGTCTATTTTAGCGTACCCTGTTTATTTATTCGTCGTTGTGATGATATTGCTCATTGGCATAGGAATCTATAATGTAGCAACAGGGCAAGTGCCAGCTGATTTACATCCTAAAATTGGAACGCCAGTTGCGGGCATTAGTTTGTTTTTATTATTAAAGGCATTTGCCTCAGGAAGCTCGGCATTAACTGGTGTAGAGGCAATATCTAATGCAATTCCGAATTTCAAAAGTCCTGCACCCGTTAATGCAGCAAAAACGCTATTAGCGATGGGTAGTATTTTAGCAGTATTATTTATTGGCATTGTAAGCTTAGCTTATTTCTACGGAGTCGCTCCAAATGCACAAGCAACGGTTGTTTCGCAAATTGCCGAAGCGAGTGTGGGACGCAATGTATTTTATTATATTGTGCAAGGAACAACAGCAATGATTTTAGTGCTTGCTGCGAATACTGGCTATTCAGCATTTCCTTTACTGGCAGTCAATTTATCGAAAGACGGCTTTATTCCAAGAATATTTCAAATCCGTGGCGATCGACTTGGCTATTCAAATGGGATCATGATGCTTGGGCTAGCAGCTATTGTGCTTATTATTTTGTTTGATGGCACAACAGAGCATTTAATTCCACTCTATGCAGTAGGTGTATTTATACCATTTACATTAGCGCAGTCTGGGATGATGCGTAAATGGTGGCGTGAAAAGCCTAATGGCTGGGTTATGAAATTTGTTATCAACACAATAGGGGCAGTCATTTCTTTTGTAGTGGCGATGATGTTTTTTGTCACAAAACTACCTCAAGTATGGCCGGTATTCATCTTTTTACCGCTTATTATTTGGATGTTTCATCGCATTAAGCATCACTACAATGCAGTCGGGGAACAACTACGACTAAATGGAGAAGCATTACTGAAAGTTGAGGGGAATGTCTTTGTCGTGCCGGTAGCGGGTATTACGAAAGTGGTGGAAAATTCACTGCACTATGCGCAATCTTTAAATGTTGATAAAATAATAGCCTTTTATGTAGCATTCGATCAAGCGGATGCAAAAGCCTTTGAAGAAAAGTGGAAAGCGTGGCAACCAGATGTGCGACTTGTCACTTATTATTCGCCATATCGTAGCATTACACAGCCTTTGAAAAAGTTTATCGATAAAGTGGAACACCAATATGCGAAATCGGACTACCAAGTAACAGTCGTTATTCCGCAGTTTTTACCGAAGAAAGGTTGGCAGCATATGCTACACAATCAATCTAGTCTATTAATTCGAACATCGCTGTTATTTCACAAAAATGTCGTCATTATGACTGTACCTTTCCATTTATCGAAATAATGACTAGCAAGGTCGAAAATAGTCTGATATAATCAGAGCATTGATTGAAAACACGAACGTTTACGCCAAAAAAATGCGTAAATACCATTAAATTCCGAAAATTTAAACTTTGTTCGGTTGTAGATATAAGCCTCTGCCGAATGAAGTAAAGTATCAGCTTATTATGCATATTCATATTGAAATTATAAAAATGGATATTTATAATAAGGAAGTTCATACAGCTTAATACTATTTCACTCATATAATAGCGAGAATATGGCTCGTAAGTTTCTACCGATTTACCGTAAATGAATCGACTATGGGTAGCATTGTTTTAGAAAATTCATACTAGAGATGATGTTTTCTATTTATTTCGACGTTTATGCGCTGAATGCCTTGCTCCACTCGTAGATGAATGGAATCAAAGTATTTAGCGCTTTTTTTATTATTTTATAAGAAAGAAGGAAAACAGCAATGAAGTTATTACACGACAAAATTAAGCAGGAAGGTAAAGTTTTATCTTCGTCTGTATTAAAAGTTGACTCTTTTTTAAACCACCAAATTGATCCACTACTTATGAAAGAGATTGGGCATGAGTTTGCAAATCGCTTCTCTGATGACATCATTACAAAAGTATTAACAATCGAGTCTTCAGGAATTGCACCTTCTGTAATGCTAGGGCTTGAAATCGGTGCACCAGTAGTATTTGCACGTAAACGTAAATCTTTAACATTATCAGACAATCTTTATTCTTCAAAGGTACATTCTTTCACAAAAAACGAAACAAATGAAATTTCAGTATCATGTAATTTCTTAAATAAAGATGACAATATTTTAATTGTCGACGATTTCTTAGCAAATGGTGAAGCGGTAAAAGGCTTACTTGATATTGCAGCTCAAGCAGGCGCAACTGTCGTTGGTGTCGGCATTGTCATTGAAAAAGGCTTCCAAGACGGCGGTAAATTATTACGTGAGCAAGGTGTTCGTGTAGAATCATTAGCAATTGTGGATTCTTTAGAAGATGGTAAAGTAACGTTTGCCACGGAGGATCGTGCATAATGAATGCCTTTAAGTCAACTACGCTAGCTATTCAACATTTACTTGCGATGTATGCAGGTGCTATTTTAGTACCGCTTATTATCGGTGGGGCTTTAGGTTTTGATTCAAAGCAAATGACTTATTTAGTAGCAATTGACATAATGATGTGTGGTATCGCAACATTACTTCAAGTGTATTCAGGCAAATTTATCGGTATTGGTTTACCAGTAGTTCTAGGCTGTACGTTTACAGCGGTTAGTCCAATTATTGCAATTGGGACAAACCCTGAACAAGGCATTACAGATATTTATGGTTCTATCATTGCATCAGGTTTAATTGTAATGGTCATCGCAGGCTTCTTCGGTAAGCTTGTGAAATTTTTCCCACCAGTTGTAACAGGTTCAGTCGTATCAATTATTGGTATTTCTTTATTACCAGTTGCGTTAAACAATATGGCGGGTGGACAAGGTGCAGCAGATTTCGCATCGGGTTCAAATGTTGCTTTAGCATTTATTACTTTAGTTATTATTTTAGTCGTTTATCGCTTTACAACAGGCTTTGCTCGTGCAATTTCAATTTTAATTGGATTAGTTGCAGGGACGGTATTAGGCGGATTTATGGGCAAGGTGGATTTCACGCCCGTTTCAGATGCTGGTGTATTCCACATGGTGCAACCATTTTATTTTGGAATGCCAACATTTGATGCAACAGCGATTCTGACAATGACGCTTGTAGCGATGGTTTCTTTAGTAGAATCTTCAGGTGTTTATTTTGCACTTAGCGATATTTGCAATAAAAAACTAGATTCAAAAGATTTAGCACGTGGTTATCGTTCAGAGGGGCTTGCTTCTGTTATCGGCGGTATTTTCAATGCCTTCCCATATACAACATTCTCTCAAAACGTGGGACTTACGCGTATGTCTGGTGTAAAAGATCGCAAAGTCATTTACCTAACAGGTGCCTTCCTTGTAGCACTTGGCTTCTTACCAAAAATCGCAGCATTAACAACGATTATCCCAACACCAGTACTTGGTGCGGCAATGTTAGCAATGTTCGGTATGGTCATAACGCAAGGTATGGGTATGCTAGTACCTGTTATGAATGAATCAGCGGAAAACGCGATGATTGCAGCGATTGCTGTCGGTCTTGGTGTCGGTGTATCGGTTGTTCCAGATATTTTCGCATCATTACCTCCAGGTGTAGCAATCTTAACGTCTAACGGTATCGTATGTGGTTCGGTAACAGCGATTATTTTAAATATCTTATTTAACATGATTGGGCCAAAGCATAAAAATGACCCGATGCATGGGTAAACATTAAATAAACGTTCATTGAAATTTGATGGATTAAATATTGTCATCTTCTTTATCTATTAACTTAGATTGAGGAGGTGGCATTTTTTTATGCTAAATGAGTATGGGCTGTACAATAAATCAGCTATTAGGGTGAGGGAAACTCAGTAAAAACTATGTATATTAAAGGCATAATGCAACCAAGTTCTTTTGGACATTAACCTGAATGTGAAGGTTAAAACTAGAAACGCTCATTGTTACAATCTGAGCGTTTTTGCTTGCTGTTTACACAATTTATTTGTTGAATTCAATGCACTTCATTGTTTACTCTTCAAAAATGGGGCCAGTATAATCGAAGTTATTTGTAGTGTTCCAGGTATTTCCCTTTTTCAAAAATTTCTTGTGCGCTTAATGCTGTCCAATCTTCTGGGGTTTTATCGGGATTCAAGTCAAGGTAGGATTTAACCATCTTGTAGCCTTCACTGTAACCGTAAGCATACGGTAACCCTTTTCCGCCATATAAAATTTCTAATGTGCGATTAAAATCGTATTTATTTAAATCAGGTTCAACTTTAGACCATAATTTCTTGTCGTAAGTTAAAGTCGCTGCTGTATAACCGTAGTCTGGGTAAACGGACCTTTTAAACATTTCAGCTTTTCCTTCAAAGACTACATTATCCAAAATAGAAGCCCAGTCATCCTTCCTAAAATATTTTTCTGCCCAAACGCTGTGATGGTATTCATGGGCAACGGTTAACTTTATACTATCATCCATTTCATTTGGATAGGGGAGGATAATTTTCCCTGCGCCAACTGTGAACGGGTCCATATAATTTTTAGAGTAAGGGAAGACGCAAACTGCTACATCACTTTGAGACGGTAGGAGGTCTGCGGATTTTAATAGAGATTCTTGAATGATTTGATTGATTTCGATTTTACGAGTGTCCATTTTATCACTTATCACTTGTAAATCTGTTAATCCAGTAGGAGCCGTATTAAGAATGGTTTCTGCCATATGAAAGTATTCTCCATTTTCAAAGCAATCCTTGTAGATGGGTTGAATGATTTCTTTATTATATAGTTCCAAGGTTTCCAAGGTTGAAAGATTCGGATTATCTTTGACCTTTTCAATATACGGAGAAAACAGTTGATTAACATGAATGATTTTGTACTTTTGTTTGGTCTGCGGGTGTTCAAATGCAAACACCATCTCTTTGTAATCTATTTTTTGCTCTTTCTCGGGAATGTTCCTACCTTTTTCAGTTTGTATGCAGGAAGTTAGTATCAATAGTAATAGACATAGAATAAATAAGTTCCCTATTTTAAATTTCAACATTATCCTCCTCTGAAAAATAAAAGTTAATAATTATTTATAATTCCAATTATAACCTATAATACCATATTGAATGATTATTGAAGAAAAGCTTTTTTTTGTACTTTTAGCGTGAATTTCCTTTTACGCCTATAGAGACAAGACAAGGGAAATTGAACAGGAGTTTAATTCCCGTTCAATTTCCCTTGTCTTGAAGAATTGATGGCGTATATAGCCGCTCAAATCACTGATTCAGCTCATTATAGTTGCTGAAGCTAGCTTGACATTGTTTTAAGTGCTATCTTATCAACCTGGTTGTGGTGTCGTCCAATTGGCACGACGGATGGTGAATTTGAAACTGGATCTTCGATAACCATACATTCAAGTGCGAAAATATCTTTAATTAAACCATTTGTAATAATGTCAGATGGTGTACCTTCTGCTACTAGCTGCCCTTCATGTAGAGCGAAAATATAGTCTGCATAACGTGCTGATAAGTTAATATCATGTAACACCATGACAATTGTCGTACCATACTTACGATTTAAATCTGTCAGTAAATCTAAAATTTCTACTTGGTACGTAATGTCTAAATACGTTGTAGGCTCATCCAAAAATAAAATATCAGTCTGTTGCGCTAATGCCATTGCAATCCATACACGCTGTCTTTGACCACCTGATAGTTCATCAATATGGCGATCAGCAAATTCCGTAATGTTCATCATTTCCATTGCTTCTGCTACAGCCTCATAATCTTTTTTTGACCAACCTTTTAAAAAGCTATGATGAGGAAATCTACCTCTACCAACTAAATCCGCAACTGTAATTCCCTCTGGAACGATAGGGGATTGTGGTAATAAGCCTAGCACTTTAGCAAGTTGCTTCGGAGGCATTTTTTGAATCGGTTGCCCATCTAACGTCACTTGTCCGGAAGTCGGCTTAATTAATCGCGCCATCGTTTTTAAAAGCGTAGATTTACCGCAGCCGTTCGCACCAATAATAATACTAATTTTATTGCTAGGAATCGTTACACTCACATCTTGTAAAATCGTTTTATTTTCGTAACCGGCAGTAATTTGTTCCGCTCGAAATGTATGTGTTGGCTTCATATTATAAATCTCCTTTTCGATTGATACGAATTAATAAATAAATTAAATACGGTGCACCGATAATCCCTGTAATTACGCCAACAGGATATCTGGTCTCAAATGCGAACTGACCTATTAAATCTGCAGCTAATACTAAAATAACCCCAACCAAGCCAGCAGGAACGATATTTGAAAAGCCTACGCCCACAATTTTTTTAGCAATTGGACCTGCTAAAAATGCAACAAATGCAATCGGACCGGCAGCTGCTGTAGCCAACGCAATCATTAAAACCGAGCTAAGCAAGAGCACCAATCTCGTTTTGTTCGTATCAACCCCAAGTGATGTCGCTGCTTGCTCACCGAGCTCTAATATTTCTAATCTACTAGCAAAATAAATAACAATTGGTGTACAAATACACACTGTTATGATTAATGGATAAAGGTTCTCCATTTTTGCACCATTCAAACTGCCACTTAACCAACGCATAGCTGAAGGGAGGTCATGCGTATTACCAATGACCATTAAGTAGGAAATAAAAGCATTTAACATCGCTTGAATACCGATACCGATTAAAATTAATCGACCGATTGAGAACGAGCTACTTTTCGACAATAAAAAAATAACGATAGCAGTTAAAAGTCCGCCAATTACAGATGCAATCGATACGAATGCATTACTTGCATGCAGGACAATAATACAAAAGACAGCAGCAGCGCTAGATCCAGCAGTAATCCCAATTACGTTAGGATTAGCCAATGGATTTCGTAGCATCGTTTGGAAAACGTAGCCACCAACACCGAATGCAAAGCCTGAAAATAGTCCAACTATCATCCGTGGTAATCTGATTGTACCTACAGCAAAGGACGCACCTTTGACATCCTCACCTAATAATACGCCTACAACATCCTTTACTGGATAAATTGTATTGCCAAGCATGAGCATCAAACTCATAAGTACAATAGAAATAACTGTTAGCAAGCACGTCATGAGTAGGAAACGACGTTTTCGTTTCATTCTTGAGCTATAAATAGAATTCATTGTTTCATTCATCATAATGCACGCATTTTCGCTTTCATTGTAATAAAAATTAATAGAGGAGCTCCAATGAAGGCCGTAACAATACCTACTTCAAGCTCACTTGGACTCCCTAATAGTCTTCCGCACACATCAGCAATCGTTAAAATAATAGCCCCAGCTAATGCAGAAAGCGGAATAACATAACGCACATCTGGACCGATAATTAATCGAATTAAATGAGTCGCCAACAATCCGATAAACCCGATTGGCCCAGCTAATGCTGTTGCCACACCGCATAATAAAACGCCACCAAATGAAGCGAGAAGTCGGATTGTCCCAGTTTTTACACCTAAGCCAGTCGCCACTTCATCTCCTAGTGCTAGCGCATTTAATGCAGGTGCAGAGAAGATAGCTATACAAAGCCCAATTAGTAAAAACGGAATAAACAGTTTGATATTATCCCAGCTACCTGAACCTACACTGCCAACTTGCCAAAATCTAAATTGATCCATAACATTTGTACGTGGAATCATAACGGCCACTACTAGTGATGATAATATGGCACTCGTCGCAGCTCCTGCTAAGACGAGCTTTATCGGTGTTGCCCCTCCACTACCAATTGAACCAACAGTAAACACAAAAATAGCGGTAATCATTGCACCCACTATTGCCAGCCAAATATATTGATTTGCAGAACTAATATTAAAAAAGGCAATCCCACAAACAACAAATAAAGATGCCCCTGTATTCACTCCTAATATACTTGGATCCGCAATAGGATTACGCGTTACAGACTGCATTAAGGCACCTGAAACACCTAAAGCAGCACCACACAAAAAACAAAAAATAGTTCGAACAATTCTTTGCCGAACAACATTTGCTTCATGAGAAGCAACTTCTGAATGGAATAAACCATCCAGAAGTTGAGTCCAAGTAATCATCCGAGAACCAAATACAAGCGATGCGATTACACTAAGGCAAAGTAATATTGCAAGCAAAATGATAAGCTTGCCAAAGTTACGTGGCATCAATACATGCTTATTTTCTGAAACGGATGTATTCATCATATTATTTCAGCTTTTTCGCAACATCAGAGATTAATGTTAAGTACTCGTCAATTGTATATTGAATTGATAGAGGGTTTGGGTTACCTGCTGCAGCTAATGGCGTATTATCAGTTATCACTACTACTGAACCATTTTGGATTGCTGGCACTTTTCCTAAAATTGGATCAGCTTGTAATGCAGCTAATGTTTTATCGTCACCATAAGTGATAAAAATTTCAGCATCCTTTAAAGCATCTGCATTTTCAGCACTTAATTCGATATAGAAGCTAGATTTATCTGTAATTTGATCTTTAATACTTTGTGGATACGCCATACCCAATTCCTCTAAAAACTCCCCACGAGGATCTTCTGGTGTATAAATATAAAACTTAGATAGATCTGTTGCATTAAACATAGCAAAGGCAGCTTTTTTACCTTTTAATTCTGGTTTTTCACTTGCCTTTGTAGCAATTAGCTTTTCAGTATCAGCAATTAATTGCTTACCTTCTTTTTCCATACCCATACCTTTTGCATTGTATAGGATTTGGTCACGCCATGAAATCACCCATGGAATTTCTGGGTATGCCACAACTGGCGCAATTTGACTTAATGTATCGTAGTCCTCTTGTGTAATTCCTGAATAAGCAGCTAAGATTACATCTGGATTTGAGTCAGAAATTGCCTCGAAATCTAAACCATCGGTATCTTGGTATACATTTGGTTTTGTTTCTCCTAACTCTTTTAACTTTTCAGCTGTCCATGGTAGCATACCGCTATCATCTTGTACCCCATAGTTTGCAGCTGAGAAGCCCACTGGAACAACATCAAGCGCTAATGCAACATCATGGTTTGCCCATGCAATAGTCGCAACACGCTCTGGTTTCTTTTCGATCACAGTTTCTCCAAATGCATGCTTAATTACGATTGGATACTGTGTGTCAGAAGCCTCTGAATCAGACTTTTCCGTTGAACCTTTTGAATCTGTAGACTCAGTGCCAGATTCTTTATCAGCGCATCCCGCTAAAGCAAAAGAAAAAACAGCTATTAATAACATTGTAAATAATGAATAAAAACGCTTTGAATTCATATTAGTTACACTCCTAGTAATAAAATAATTGATAATGATTATCACTATCGATAGTAGTATATAATCATTACATATATATTTCAATAGTTTATTTTTTATATTAAAAATTGCGAATACTAAGCATTTTTTCTTTTGCTTGTATATAGTAGATTCTTTTAATGTTATTACAATGAAAACTTAATTGGACAGCAAAATAGTTGAATGGATGAATACGCTGATTTAATACGCGATGGGTTATTTGAAGTGATAGTATGAAGAAGTAAGAAACGGTTCTAATTCGAAAAATGGGGGGCTTCCATGTCAGAAAAAGAACGAGAAAATTTAAAAGTAAAAGAACAGCAAAAAAATCCTGGTGGTGCTTTGAACAGTGCAGCGGCTCAAGCTCATACAGGTGCACCTAGCAGCGGTTGTTTAATTAATATTGGTTCGATTGTTATTATAATAGTTATGATTTTGTTGGTAAGAGCATGTACAAATTAAAGTTAAGATTTTAACCTCCCTGTCTTTTTTAAAAAGGGAGGTTAGTTTTTTAGGGATGTTTTTGATGTAAAAGGGTTTTTTGTGCTTGGTGATGCTTTCTACTATTAATTAAAGTAATACAGTTAGCCAATCGTTCAATACTGAATTTGATTTAGCTTTCATTCACTTGAGAAATACATAATCGCAGAATACTTTCCTTTTTATATTGTGGCAAAAATATTCTAGAGGCATCATCCACATAGATTTGTTGCTCGTTTAACAGATGAACGATTTGCTTGGCAGTCACATTATCCGGTAATCATAACCCCGAAACACTTTCTCTTCTATAATATAGGAAGATATTACATTTTCTTTTTTCATTTTTTATCCTCCCTACATTTATATGTATACACTTCATTTATTTCAAATAAGATATTTTAGTATATGTTTAAATGCAAAGAAATGTAAACGGGGTGTTTTGTGAAAATACTTTTATTTTCACATATAGTAAAGTCCAAAACATGTTCAATTCATTTCTTTCATACTATAAGTACATGCTTAGTTTCGGAGGGGGGTTATATGTTTTTTCTGAAGAAGGGCTTGGTCATCATAATAGGTAGTATCTGTATATCCTTAGGCATTAATCTATTCTTAACACCCTATCAAATACTAGATGGAGGCGTTGTAGGAGTAGCGCTCATTTTGTACTATTTGTATAAATTGAAAATCGGGCTAATGATTATTATTTTAAGCATTCCGATATTCATCATTGCTTGGTTTAAATACAGAACCTATTTTTACAATAGTGTGCATGGGTTAATTGGCTCGTCTTTTATCATTGACCTGTTGAAGCCTTTAAGAAATTTGGTTCAAATCGATGCCATTTATAGCGCGATATTAGGAGGGATTTTAGTTGGCTTTGGCATTGGTTTAATGCTTCGATTTCAGACAAGCACTGGTGGGACAGATCTTGTTGCACAGTTTTTATGTGATAAAACAGGCATAAATGTAGGGGTTCTTATTTTTTTTATTGATTCAATTGTTATTGTTTTAGGTGGGCTGCTTTTGTCTTCAAATACATTAATCCTTTCGATTATTACCGTATTAGTAGTCGGTATTACTACAAGTATGATAACCAGTCATGCAAAATAAAAAATAGCTTCAGCATAAACTGAAACTATTTGTAGGGGAGCATTATTGTCAGTTATTCATTATCCGTTTCTTTGGATAGGCGGGCTTCACTTCAGCAATTAAAATAGCTAGTAAAATTAACACTGCTCCTATAACCATTCGGCTTGTTAGTACTTCATGTAAAAATATGACCGATAACACCATTCCGAAAAAGGATTCTGTTGACAGGATAATGGCTGCCTTTGTAGCAGACGTATATTGATTTGCCACGTTTTGAAAAAGGTAAGCAATAGTAGTTGAAAAAATACCTAAATAAATGAGTGAATAAATAGCTTCTTTTTCAAGAGAAGCGGGAATATCACCTTGACTGACAACGACCAAAATACCGATAGCGGAGGCCGTAATAAATTGAATAATTGTTAGCGCTATTGCATCTTCTTTTTGAACAAAAAGGTTTGTACAAAAGATATCAAAAGCAAAGGCCACAGCACAAGCTAAAGAAAGAGCATCGCCTATATTCATCGTTAAGGAACCTTGTAATGATAAACAGCCGATTCCGACAATAGCTATGATGGAGCCGATGATTTCGTATCCATCAATACGGCGTTTATAAACGGCATAGGCAATGAGCGGAACGACAATCACATTGACAGCGGTTAAAAATGCATTTTTAGAAGGAGTTGTATATTGTAAACCAACCGTTTGGAGTGCGAAGGCAATATACAATATCGTTCCTAGTAAAACACCTTTCCAAACAACTGATTTTGTTGCTTTTTTTAATTTATATCCAAATATTACAGTTAGTATAATCGAAGCTAATAAAAACCTACCTGCCATTACTTGATAAGCAGTTAAATATTCTAGTGCAATGGCCGTTATAACAAATCCACTGCCCCAAACGATAGCGGTTGTCAGTAGCATGCCATCAGCTATGTATTGTTTCATCTTTCTTCCTCCTTACTCCAATAAGAATAGCATGAGAAGAAAGAAAATAATTTGACTTTGATTCTAAAATTCCAGGCGTTTTTTTGTACTTATTCCAAAGCTCTATTTAATCTGCTATTTTGCTATGTAATAAGTACAATTTAACGGCTGCAGATAAGCGTTCATAAAATACATAATCATTATCCAACGGTGCTACTGATTGGCGTATTTTTGTCATGCGATATCGTATAGTATTTGGATGGCAAAAGTGTGCTACTGCTACTTCTTTAATATTACCCTTTTTTAAGATATAAGTGATTGCAGTGTTGATTAAATCTACATCTGCTTTTTCATCTAGTAATGGCCCTAGATAGTCATTTACATAGTTCATAACGAAATGTGGGTCTTTCCGATGTAATTCAATAAGTAAAATATCTGATCCAAGATGATTGTAGTGACAAGTAGGGGTCATATCCATTTCAGCCATTATGCGGGCGAAGAAAGCTTCTCGCACAGCAAGGTGAAGCTCAGTTTGTGTGACATGTACTTGACTATAACCAACAATCAGCTCGTCTGTTGATAAATCATACATTGTGAGCCATTCATTAAGAAATTTCTCGAATTGAAAATGTTGTGATTGATTTGTCACCAAAATGAAGATGCTATTTTTATATTTACAAATTACGCCTGATTTTAATAGTAGCTCTAATTGTAAAAATGGTTGCATCCATTCGGCATTTGTTAATGACTTCATCTGAAGATTTGCTACGAACATATATTTTTCAAACGGCTTGTTCAATTGTTGTAAAAAAGATGTAATTTGTTCATCAGTAACTTCTTCATTAATAAGGCGTTTCATAATTGTTTCTAAAAAGAAAGCATAGTCTTGTGTTTTTGCGTATGCCATTGTTTCTAAAATGATTTTTTCGAAAAATTCGTCTCCACCGAATCGCAATATCGGGAAATGATGTGCGTTTGCTAAAGCGAGTACCTCATCTGGTAAATCATTATAAATAACGGGCTTATAAGCTAATGCACTAGCTTCTAACTGAATAAGGCTTTTCACAGCATTTAATAAATAATCGGGTTGTTGTTTTGCAAATAATAAACTGCTGAGTATTACACTATTTGGTGTAAATATCGTTTCTCGAACAGTTTCAATATCAGGTGAAAATTCAAAATCTAGAATTTCAACATTTTGGACAGGTTTATGTAAACCGTTGCTACCTGCAACTACTGTAAAATCCTTTGTAATAGGTAATTGCAAAAAGTTTTTTACGTTCATTAGGGAATCTAGCAACCTTTCCAGTAATTTATTATTAAGTATCGTACCATCATTTTAGGATAAATGAATATAGTTGTTGGCTTTTATTTGCAATGAATAAAAATAACCGCCCACGAATGGACGGCTACATATTTTTTAAATGTTAGCAAAAAGGTTAGGCTTTCGATTTTTTAATGGATTTGTTTGCTCAATTGCATAGCCTACGTTTAGGATACGACCTTCGTTAAATGCTGGTCCAATAATTTGTAAGCCGATTGGCAAATTCCCTTTAAATCCACATGGAACAGAAAGTGCTGGTAATCCAGTTAAGTTACTTGGCCCAGTGAAGCGAATAATATTGTCGATTAAGTCGACCTTTTCGCCGTTTAGCTCTGCAAAGTCATCGCCAATTGTATTCGCAACAATTGGTAATGTCGGTGAAATTAAGACATCCACTTGATTGAATATTTGCGTAAACTCTTGTTTAATTTGTCTACGTACTTGTTGAGCTTGTAAATAATCAACAGCTGAAGGTAATTCACCTAGCTCAAATAACAGACGAATATCATCACCGAAATCTTGTGGTCTCTTTTGTAAATCTGAGTGATGGATAGCAGACGCCTCAGATAGGGAAGTAACGAGCTCTGCCCATTCTGCATATTGCAAGGATGGGATTTTGACAACTTCCACCTTTGCTCCTTGGTCTACTAGATTTTGAATACTTGCGCGAACCGCACGTTCAACGTCTGAGTCAACGCGGTTAAAGAAATAATCCTCATTAACACCAATGACTAAATCTTTCACATTGCCAGAAAGCTGATTTAAATAATTATCTACAGGTACATCTACACATGTAGGGTCTCGATGATCGAAGCCTGAAATAATCTCGAGCATAGCTGCGGCGTCTTTTACCGTTTTTGTCATAGGTCCAATATGATCTAAACTCCAAGCAAGCGGGTAACAACCAAATTTACTTACACGACCATGAGTAGGTTTTAAGCCAACGATACCACACGCTGAAGAAGGGATGCGGATAGAACCTGCTGTATCTGTTCCCAATGAGGCTACACTTGCACCTGCCGCTACTGCTGCTCCTGAACCACCACTTGAGCCGCCAGGAATTTTATCAAGATCCCATGGGTTACGTACAGGTCCATAATGAGGATTATTATTTGTAATGCCCCATGCGTATTCGTGCATACTTAATTTCCCTGTGAAAATAACACCTGCATCCCGAAGCTTTTCAACAACGGTCGCATCATAATTTGAGACGAAATCTTTATGAATTTTTGAAGACATCGTCGTTATTTTATCTTTAAAGTATAAATTATCTTTTAGTGCCATCGGAATTCCATGGTACATTCCTCGGTAATTTCCATTTATAATTTCTTGCTCTGCCAATTTGGCATTCTCTATAGCCTCTTCGTGGTAAAAGGCCATGTAAGAATTAATTTTTGGCTGGCTTTCTTCAGCAAAATTTAAAATTTCTTTCGTCAATTCGACAGGAGAAAGTGTTTTGTTTTCGATTAATGGCGCCAGTTCTTCTACAGATTTTAAATGTAAATCAGTTTTCAATATGGTCACCTCCAGGTATATTGCGAATAGCAATATCTGCATCATCAATTGCAATGCCTTCTAAATTGCTACGAAGTGATTGCATACTTTCCCACCGCGTTTTTAGTAGTTCAAGGTGTTCAGATTTTGCTGTAATTCCTTTGTTCTCCAATAGTTGTTGAATAGACAAGCTCATTAACATGATCCTCCCTTGAAAAATAATTTATCTCAATAGGTTGTCCTATAAAGACCTAAAAAAAATCTACTAGCAAACTATAATTTTCAGAAAAGAAAGAAAAATACCTCTACTATAATCATAATTTAACAAAAATATTTGTCAAGGTGCCAGTCACTCAAACAATTCTGAATTTTGACAGTGCGAAAGTGCCAGTCACTCAAACAATTTGCCTGTCCATTTTTACGATGTTGAAAATCAACTTTGTTCTTTTTACAACTACTTCACAGCACATTTACAATGAAAGCTTACAATAGAACTAATAACCAATTTAAGAGGTGTGAAATGGAGTCTGCTGTGAGACAAAACGTAAAAACAAACAGTTTCTTTTTATATTTAAATCATTTATATGAACAGCATCAAAACAATACTTTATATATAAAACGTTTCAAGACATTGAAAAAAATTATTGAGACTAAAGATTTACATACTTTTTTTCAACCAATTATGAACTTACAAACGAAAGAAACAATGGGATTTGAGGCGCTGAATCGACCGACGCCTTCCGACTTATTTAGTAGTGTCGACCAATTTTATGAATTTGTAGGGCAAACAGACTGCGTATTTTTATTTGAATGCTTTTGTCGAAACCTTTCATTGCAACGTTTTAAAGAGCGTCTTCATGGAGAAATGCTGAATAAAGATTTTATGCTCTTTCTCAATATCCATCCGAACGTATTACTAGATAAGAAATATAATAGTGGTGAGACATTACAATTGTTAAAAGAGCTAGGCATTAAGCCGCAGCAAGTAGTGTTTGAATTAACAGAGCGCAGTGCTGTGTTAGATTTCGTGGAGTTTGAACGAGTATTATCACATTATCGTTCACAGGGCTATCGTATTGCGGTGGATGATATGGGATCTGGCTACAATAGCTTAAAAACACTTATTTATTTAAAGCCCGAATTTATTAAGTTGGATCGCTCATTAATTCAATTTATCGATAAAAACAGTGAGCAGCAGCAGCTTGTTACATTACTTATGACGTACGCTGAGCAAGCAGAAACGAAAATTATTGCAGAAGGTATTGAACGGCAAGAGGAGCTCGATTATTTACAAGACATTGGCATCCATTATGCACAGGGATATGCAATAGGGAAGCCATCAAAAGACATACATTTTGGGGAAATAAGGGTGGATGACTATGCAGATAGGGGAAGTCATAGAAAACGTTCTTAGTATTGATGAATTTGTAAAAAACAAAGAAGTAGATTTACTTTTTACGAGCAATCCATCATTGCGCAGTGTTGTTGTTGTAAGAGATAGCAAACCAATTGGACATATTACACGCACACATTTCTATCAAAAAATTGGTACACGTTATGGTTATAACTTATTTATGGGGCGGCAAAATCAACTTATTATGAAAGAAAATCCTCTAATTGTAGATTATAGTACACCTATTATTGAAGTGAGTACGGATGCGATGGACCGACGAGCAGAGGACCTATATGATGATGTTATTGTTATTAAAAAAGGTTTATATTTGGGTGTAGTTAGTATTAGAGAACTGCTGTTAAAGCTTGTAGAGACACAAGTAGCGATTGCAAGCTTTTTAAATCCTCTGACAAGCTTACCTGGCAATAAGTTAATTGAAGAAAAACTAGAAAAGGCACTACAGCTTGAAAAATATAGTCTGATTTATTTTGATTTAGATCATTTTAAAACTTATAATGACACCTATGGTTTTAATAGAGGAGATAAGATTTTGCTTTATTTAACAGATATCCTTAATAGAAACATTACAGGAATAGAAGATTTTTTAGGGCATATAGGTGGCGATGATTTTGTTGCTATTCTCCCGCATTATGAAGTAGCAAGCATTTGCCAAACAATTATTGAAGAGTTTGATGCCCAAATAATTGATTTTTATGAGCTTGAAGATTTGGTGCAATTACAAGTCCCAAATAGAGTTGGGAAATTAGAGCGTTTTACATGTACATCATTGTCCATTGCTGTTATTACAAATGAGTATCAGCAATTTACTTCAGTTAATCAATTGTCAGATGCAGTAACACGTTTAAAAAAAGAATGTAAAAAAATATATGGAAGCTGTTATTTAATTAATGACAAAAAAACCTACCTCGTTCACTAACGAAGTAGGTTTTTATTATGCGGTACTATTTTAATAGAAATCTTAATAAGCGCTCCAACCAGCATCAGCAGCTAAGGCTACGCCATTAATAAGAGCAGAATCTTCAGAAGCTAAAAATAGAGCAATATTTGCAATGTCTGAAACCTGACCTGCTTTTGGCATAAGTTGAACGCCACGCACAGATTGTTGCATACCGAATGGGTCTACATTAGTCATCGCTGCTGCAAAACCTGTTTCTACATGTGCTGGTGCAATCGCGTTGCAACGGATGTTTTGCGATCCGTAGTGAGAAGCAATATTTTTCGTCATACCAACAACTGCATGTTTAGCAGTTGTATATGCTAGTCCACCGCGACCACCCGTTAATCCAGCGATAGAAGCCATATTAACAATCGTTCCTCCGCCATTTTCAATAAAGGTTGGTAATACATGTCGAATTGCACGCATTACGCCGCTCACATTAATATCCATGACACGTTGCCATACAGCATCTTCAACATTTGCTGCTGCCTGCATATTGTCACCAACTCCAGCGTTATTGACTAAAATATCTATACGACCAAAATGAGCTACCGTATTAGCAATCATTTTTTGGATATCCTCTTCTATAGCGACATTTACTTTGACACCAAATGCCTCAAAACCAGCATGATTAAATTCAGCAACGGTTGCATTTAATGCGTCCTCATTGAAGTCAGCGATGACAACCTTTGCACCTTCTTGTGCATATTTACGTGCTATTTCTTTACCGATTCCTGCTCCACTACCTGTAATAATCGCCACTTTATCTTGTAATTTTCCCATAAACATTCTCCTCCTTGAAATCAGTTTACTTATAAACTAATTTGATTGTATTCCTTTTCAGCCGTTTAATCAAAATAAATAAACCGCTTACATTTATAAAATTATTAATCTTAATAAAACATACTTGAATAATAGGGATTATAGGTATATAATTCGGTTTACATTATTATAAAACATCTTAGGAGGCCTTCTATTGTCAACTTTACAAGTTATTCTTAACGTAGCGCTGTTACTTGTGTGCGTTGGGATTTTAGTTATTATGAACAAAAAACACGTGAAATTTTCAAATCGTGTTTTTGCTGGTCTAGGTTTAGGTATTGCACTTGGTCTAGGACTTCAATTATTTTATGGTATTGATTCGGAAGTTTTAGCCGAAACAACGCCATGGTACAACATCATTGGTACTGGTTATGTAAAACTACTACAAATGGTGGCAATGCCATTAGTGTTTATTTCTATTTTGATTGCCTTTACGAAAATGACAATTGGCAAAAATTTTGGGAAAATGGCTGCATTAATTTTAGCAATTTTAATCGGTACTACAGCTGTATCTGCAGCAGTCGGGATTCTTTCAGCAACAATATTTGATTTAGATGCTACTCAAATTATGCAAGGTGATGCTGAAACAGAGCGCGGAGCATACCTAGAAGAAAAAACAACGGGAATGGCTGCACCAGATTTACCAACACAAATTATTGAATTATTCCCAGCGAATCCATTCCTTGATTTAACGGGTGCTCGTTCTACATCTACAATTGCAGTTGTAATATTCGCAGCATTTTTAGGTTTTGCCTATTTACGTGTTGCTCGAAAAGATGGAGACATGGCAGCTACCATTAAAAAAGGTATAGATGCTATACACGCGTTAATAATGGGTGTTGTAACAATTGTTTTACGTTTAACACCTTATGGTATTTTAGCAATTATGGCACGTACAGTGGCAACATCTGATTTTGGGGCAATTTACAACTTAGGTAAATTTGTTATTGCTTCTTATGTTGCATTAATTATTATGTTCCTTGTTCATTTACTAATTCTTTCATTAAGTGGTTTAAATCCATTTACGTATTTAAAAAAATCGCTTGAAACATTATTATTTGCCTTCACTTCACGTTCAAGTGCGGGAACTTTACCGATGAATATTAAAACGCAAACAGGTAGACTTGGTGTACCAGAAGGTATTGCGAACTTCGCAGGCTCATTCGGTTTATCAATTGGTCAAAATGGCTGTGCGGGTGTCTATCCAGCAATGTTAGCAATAATGATTGCACCAACTGTTGGCATTAATCCATTAGATCCTGTTTTCATCATAACTGTTATTGCAGTAGTAGCGATTAGCTCGTTCGGTGTAGCAGGTGTTGGTGGTGGTGCGACATTTGCAGCGATTCTTGTGCTATCAGCGCTTCACTTACCGGTTGCACTTGCAGGTATTTTAATTTCAGTTGAGCCATTAATCGATATGGGTCGTACTGCACTAAATGTAAGTGGTTCAATGACGGCAGGTGTTACAACTGCTCGAGTAACGAAAGAATTAGATACAGAAGTGTATAATAATAAAGCAGTTAGTGCACAAGTTGCAGATTTATAGTTTTTTATAAGTGGAAAAAGTATGCTAAGTTGATTCTTAGCATACTTTTTTTTCGTAGAATTGAATTGCAAGGAAAGTAGGGAAGGGCTTAAGCGATTTCTTTAATGCAAACCCTCTAAAGATTGAGGTGGCTTTTTAAAGCGTAAAAATCTACTGCGCTTTCGCGGGTATGACGTAAGCGGTAACTGTCGCTGTTTTGTTTTGCGGTCTGATTCGTTTTACGATATGTAGATCCAACAGGAGTCTCCGTGGGCTTTTACTTTGAATTGTATAAAATTGTGTGAGTGCCTGGCACTATGCTCATGTCACCCGATAGAAGTGAATTAACAGCTAGGAAAGAAAAGAGAGTACGGGAACGTTTTTACGTTTTCGTACTCTCTATTTTTTCAAAATACCTTAATAAGTATTTTTTATATTTTCGGTGCTCTTAGCTGTATCATTGATGTATTTTGCAATGCTATGGTTGTCAGCTGTGATGTTTTCAATCGATGCATTCATTTGTTGTAATGTTGCAGTTGCTTCCTCGATAATCGCAGCAAAATCATTTGTCGACGTATCAACATTTTGACTGTTAACAGCTACCTCATTTGATAAATGCTCAAATTCATTAAATTTAGTTTTTAATGAATGTAAAATTTCGCTTAATTGAATAAAGTTTGTGTTTACTAGCTTTGTAGACTCTACACTTTGATGTAATGTATCACTACTCTTGTTCATGTTTATTTGTGCTAATTTATTCGTTGTATTGACATCAGTTAAATTCTCTGTGATTTTGACAGTAATATTATTCGTTAAATCTGCTAAATTTCTTATTTCTTGGGCTACAACAGAGAATCCTTTTCCAGCATCCCCAGCACGAGCTGCCTCGATAGAAGCATTCAAGGCTAATAAATTTGTTTGTTCAGTTATTTGTTGAATATCATTGGCAAACTGATTTGTTTCTTCTATTTTCCCAGTTAAAGTTTTGAAGTTATCACTTAAGTTCGAAATAACATTTTGAAGACTATTCATTTCAGTTGTAAGATGATGGATTTTATTTTGGCCTTCATCTGCTAGGTTGCTTGATTGAACAGAGTCATCTATTAAACGGACTGTTATTTCATTCATTGAATGGATTGCCGTTAAGTTATTTTGTGCACTGTCTGCTATTTTAGAAATTTGTTCACTTTGTATCATACTACCTGTTGAAACTTCATTCATAGCTATTTGAATTTCTTCTTGCGATCTTAAATTTAACTGAACTTTATCGTTAATTTTACTAATACTTTCAGCAATAACGCCAATTTCATGTTCCAAATGAATTTTATGCTCTTCTTTTGTTTTAGCATCTGCTTCAGCAATTTCACTGTACTCTTGTAGTTTTTTAAATTGGTTTTGATTCATACGAATTAATATTGTTAACAGGAAACCAGTGAAGAGATAAATGATAACAAATGAGCTTATATTTCCAGAATAATACTCAAAGGAAGGAGAAGGGAAAAGATAAACTAAAATAAGTGTTACTAACCCTAAACTATATCCAATACTAAAGATTTTGTTATTAAATTGAACAGCAGAAAATACTGCAAAGAAAAATATAGAAAGAGCAGTGGATAGGTCCCCACCATAAATCATTACTAAACATATGTTAAAGATATTCATAATGATAACTATTAAATATGGGAAAACAATTTCTTTCTTATAACGGTTACTAACTATGTATATCAATGGGTAAAAAATGATTTGCGCGCTATAAAAAACAATAATCCAAAAATCAGGTTTTAAAGATATTGAGCCTACTAACCCTAGAATCGTAGAAGCTAAATAAGTGAAAAGCATTAGTTTATTTTTATTTTTCAAGTCCATTAACTTTAATTGCTCAATCATGTTGCACTAAAGACCTCCTATAATTTTATTATTTTGAAATAGTTATTAATCACTAATAAAGGAAATGATTTCCCGTTAAACTAATGATTAAGATTGATTATATTAATTTTAGTAGGAAGTAGTAAAGACTTATTTTTGAATTTTTCTGATGTTAGTTACAACTACCTAGTTAAAAATTGAAAAATAGGGCGGGAAATAAAACCTAAAAAATTCAAGAAAAGGTTTTGTCAAGTGTTTTTTAGTTAAAAAATAAATATTCTGTGAAATTAATTAATTTAATATTAAACAGTTTAATGTTAAAATAAATTGCAGGTCACAAAAGTTTCACAATTTTTGGAGGTGTTTATGTGGGGAGAAAGCAAGATAAAGTCTAGTGTAGCAAGGTTTTAGAGGTTAAATGATCAACTGCGAAATTGCTTGCAGAAATGTCAAAAGTAAGCTACCGCAGATCTAAATAAAAAGAGTGTAGGAGCATTTTGAGATAGTCAGTGTGCAAGGATTCCACGTCATTTAATCAATTCAAAGGAAGCCGTAAATTCTTTTTATAAAGTAGATCTTACTTAAATGTTGTGCATATAGCTTAGGCTAATGGTACAAGTTAAGTAATGTAAATATACAACAAATTATCTATCGTATCATTGCATAAACGCCAAATTACATCTGAAACGCGAAATTTGTAGTTTTATGTAAAATAAAGTCTTTTAAATAAAAGGAGAAATAGGGAAATGAGTGCTAATAAAAAAAAGTTTCACTTTGCATGGCTAGTTTTAATAGGTTTATGTATTACAGTTGGTTTAGCTAAGTCTGGACTAAACAGTTCAGCAGGACTATTCTTACCATCAGTATCGGAAGACATTGGTGTAGGTCTAGGGAATTTAACGTTATATCTAAGTATTTCATCAATCGTGACGATGATCTTCTTACCAATTGGCGGGAAGTTAATGGCCAAGTATGATACGCGTATTTTACTTGTTGTTGCGATTATTTTACAAGCAGGTTCTTTCGCTCTATTCGGTATGATGAGCTCTGTGTGGGGCTGGTATATCCTTGCGATTCCTCTAGCTGTTGGTGGTGTATTAATCACAGTTTTAGCAGGTCCAGTATTAATCAATCAATGGTTTAAACAACGCAGTGGATTAGCTTTAGGTATTATTACTGCGTCAGGTGGTTTAATTGGAGCTTTCTCATCTCCGATAATTGGTAACTTAATTGCTAATCAAGGGTGGAGAAGTGCTTATATTATGGTAGGTGTTGCAGCTATCGTAATTATTGTTCCGACAATTATTTTCTTTTTAAGAAAATCACCTCAAGAAAAAGGTTTGTTACCTTATGGTGCTGATGACAATAACAATAGTGAGAAAAAAGTAGAAAAAGATACTAGCAATTCTGGTATTTCATTCGTAGATGCTAAAAAATCATTAGCATTTGCATTATTACTATTGTTCTTCTTTATTATTACGTCTGTTGCGAGTTTTTCAATTCACATTCCAACATACCTTGTGAATCAAGGATTTAGTGTGAAATTTGCTGGTAATGTTATGTCTGCTTTAATGGTCGGCGTACTTTTAGGTTCTATTCTCTTTGGTTATTTAATTGATAAAATTGGTGCTAAAAGCACGACAATTATTGCTATGTTAATTGGGTTAGTTTCTATGTTGTTATTAATATTCTTTGTACAAAGTACAATTGCAATTGTGGCAGCTGTTGGCCTATTTGGTTTCGTATCAGCTTGTATCGGAACATTAGCTCCTGCTATTACTTCTGCATTATTTGGTAATAAAGATTACAGTCAAATCTATTCTACAGTTTCTATCGGCTTGGCAGTAGCAGGTATTATCGCACTACCAGCGTATGGCTATATTTTTGACTTTACAGGAAGCTACACACCTGTGTTATACATCATTGTAATTATGATAATTATTAATATTATTGCTGTATTAGTTGCTTTCGGTAATAAAGAAAAAATGGTGAAAGCTGGATTGTGGAAATAAGTCATATCATCATTAAATGAATAAATGCTTCTAAAACTACACCTCACTTGTTGGACAAGGGGAGGTGTAGTTTTTGCTTTTGAAAGACTAGTTTTTAAGAAAAATTGTTTCATAGGTCGCTTTAAAATTTACTGCTCTTTCCGCGGGTTTTTATTTGGAAAATTCAAAATTGTTTGAGTGCCTGGCACTTAAAAGGCACTTAAACGATTTTTACGTAAAAATCTTTACCATTGATAATGTCCGTCAATTCAATATCGTAATGAGCTTTATAGTAGTCATAAATATTGCGTGCTAAACCGGAGTGTCCATTTAAATAAGTTCCCTTTTTAATCTCTTTTCGTGGATTATGGAAATCAAAATATAAGCGTGAATCGTGGCACATTGCATTTAAAATGGCGTTGAATTCTTGTTCATCAATATGAATCCCTCGCGTATACTGGCACTCACGACGATACGTATCGTGTGAAATATTCACAGGAGAAGGCTCTAGAATCATTTCGATTTTTCTATTCAAATGTCAACAGCTCCTTTCAAAATAATAACAAGTACTATTCCTTCTATTATAAAATTGTCAGAAAATTATATCAATATTTATCTTTATTAAAGATTTTTGTCTATCTAACTTGTAGGGGGAGATATTCGATTATCTACCAATCCTGTTGTTGCTGTTGTATTTCCTCTGCGATTACCTGAAGATCGTAGGAGTTGATTGTTAGAATAGTATAGTCATTATTTTCCATATATTTTTCGGCTAAACGCTTCATATACTTCGGGGAGCCCTCATTTTCTTCATCATAAACTAGTAGCAAGCCGTCTGTGTTTTGAATAATAAATTTATCTTTTTCAGTAAACTGCCAAGGAGCTTCATACGGCTTTTTTGTCACACTTGTTACAAAGTCTGCCTGAGCAACTAGTGACTGATATTTTTCTTGTTTTATTTCTTGCCAGTTCTTTTCTTGTTCTAAAAATGGGGTGATGATTGCGTATTTTAAATTAGGAAATTCCTCTTTTAACGTTAAGACAACCTCTGCACTCCATGTTTCCACACCTTGTTGACCACTAATAATGACCCATTCCAAACCTTCATCCAATAAGGCTCTTAAGCGGCTTTCTAAAGCTTTTTTAATAATGGGGATACCAGGATGCTTGTCATTAAAAATACCAAGTTCGTGTGGTTTATAGCCTGTAATTATAATTCGCTGTAACACTAAAACGCCCCCTAAGCTGTTTTTATGTATCAACAGTATACAGCAGGGGATGACTGAAAACGAATGGAATGAGCTAATGCAACGCAATAGATTATTACGAATGGTATCAGGATACATATACAACAATCTGCGAAAAGGATTTGCATAATGGAACAGTAATGTCAGTTCGGGTGGTGAATGACAACGTCTTTGTTTTTGCAATTCTATTAAAGGTATTGTAGAAGTGGTCATGTTTATTGCATTTAACCGTTGCGCTTATAGCGAACTAGGCTTGCAGAAATCTCTGAAATTGCTCAATGTAAAACCCCGATTAGTCATCCTAATCGGGGTTTTTATATGGCTATTTTATTTTTTGCATTGCTCTGGTGGCTGACCCATTTTCACATAGCGCCATAGATTATTGGCAATATCGCGCGCTTCAGCGGCATGTTCGGTTCCGACAAAAGCTTTTCTGAAAGGAGTAAGAAGAGATTCAATAATAAAGAGTTTTGGCTTCTGCTTTTGAAGTTCTTCTAGAAGGAATGTTGCAAATTCAAACCCTTCCATCGTTTCTTCCTCTGTTAGCCCCTTTGTAAAGCCTAGCAATTGCTCAATCACGACATCTTTACTTATTTGTTGATAATTTATTACGTTTTGTATAGCGTTAAACATTTCAGCGGTAATAAGGACTTCTTTCGATTCAAGCATGGCAGGTATAATTAGGCTTATATTGCGTAATGCTACGCGTACAATTGCCTCGCGGTTTATATATTTATAGTCAGCTATTAATACTGCGCGTAAGGAAAGGTTAACCATCCCAAGCGTTTGTACAGCACATTCATAGCTCATCGGTCTAATTTCTTCACCAAAAACCTGTACAAGTCGATTTGCAAGCCATTCCAATTCTTGTAGGTGATAATTCAAAAGGATTTTCTTAAGTTCACTGTCACGTGAATGGAAAATTGATTCAAAAATTTGTACTAAGTTATGCTCACGGTTAACATGCATCAATACAGCAACTTGCTGTGTTAATATTTCTAAATCAGTAGGGTCTTTTCCATAAAGAAGTTCATGTCGACGGTTACTAGCCTCTTCACGTCCCTCATCTAAAATGGCAATTAAGCAGTCATTTTTGGAAACGAAATGATTGTAAAAAGTCCCCTTTGAAACTTTGGCTGCACTAATAATATCGTTAATGGATGTATCTAAAAATCCTTTTTCTATAAAAAGTTCCCGAGCTGAAGTGATAATTTGTCGTTTTTTTTTGTTCATGACCTCACCTTTTTAAATTATTATACTCGTATTCTACAATGTAAACGCTTATATATCAACGTTTTAAAATTTTTTAATCTTAATTCTTGAAAAAAGTAGACTGCGAGTATAAAATAAGTTTTATCGCAAAACAACAAGAAAGAATAGAGGGATATAAATGAATAATGACTTAACAATGAAAAAGCCCCCTTATGGCATGATTGCTATTTTGTTCGTGGGTGCTTTTGTTGCTTTTCTTAACAATACATTGTTAAATGTTGCGTTGCCAACAATCATGAAAGATTTTGATATTACGTATGCAAAGGTACAATGGCTTGCAACTGGTTATATGCTTGTAAGTGGTATTTTAGTACCTGCTTCAGCATTCTTTGTGACACGCTTTAAAAATAGACATTTATTTATTACTGCCATGTCTATTTTTACAATAGGTACAATTATGGCTGGCTTTGCTCCAAGCTTTGGTATGTTACTTGCAGGACGTATGGTGCAAGCGGCAGGGGCTGCTAGTATGTCACCATTATTAATGAACGTAATGCTGACTAGCTTCCCGAAAGAAAAACGTGGAGCAGCAATGGGTATTTTCGGTTTAGTTATGATTGCTGCACCGGCGATTGGCCCGACATTATCGGGTTATATCGTAGAACATCATGACTGGCGTATGCTGTTCCAAATGATTATACCATTTGCGATTATTAGTCTGCTATTTGGTATTTGGAAATTAGATAACGTTATGGAAACACGTAAAGTGCACTTAGATGTTCCTTCTGTATTATTATCAACAGTAGCATTTGGTGGTATTTTATACGGTTTCAGTACTGCAGGTGACAAAGGATGGTCTAGTCCTTGGGTTTACGGTACGATTTCAATCGGTTTTATTTCCTTACTTATCTTCATCTTTAAACAATTACGTATGGATCAACCTTTACTAGAGTTACGTATTTACAAATATCCGATGTTTGCATTAGGTTCTGCTATCTCAGTAATCATTTCAATGGCGATGTTCTCTGGGATGATTTTAACACCTGCGTATGTGCAATCAATTCGCGGTATTGAACCATTTGAAGCTGGTTTAATGATGCTTCCTGGGGCACTTGTAATGGGGATTATGTCACCTATTACTGGTAAACTTTTCGATAAATTCGGACCACGTATTTTGGCAATCATTGGTCTAACGATTACAACAATCGCAACATTTGGATTAACAAAATTAGCACTTGATTCTAGCTATACATTCATCGTATCGATGTATACAATTCGTATGTTCGGTATGTCGATGGTTATGATGCCTATTATGACAAACGGTTTAAATCAATTACCACAAATGATGAATCCACATGGTACAGCGATCAATAATACATTACAACAAGTAGCAGGAGCTATTGGTAGTGCTGTATTAGTTACATTTATGAATAACCGTACTAAATCAACAGCTGCAGACTTAATTGCAGATGCTAAGGCAAAAGCAGCGCAATCAGGTGCTGCACCTACAGCAGAGCAAATGCAACAAATGCAAGATCAAATTATGCAAACAGCTCTACTAGATGGTATTACACATTCATTCTTAATCGCGGCATTCGTTACAGTTCTCGCATTAATACTTGCGTTCTTCTTAAAACGTGTAAAAGTTGAAAGTGCAGCTGCTACAATGGATTTAAAAAAACCAACAAACTAATATCATAAAAAAGAATCCCACCAATAAGCTATTACAGAGCTTGTCGGTGGGATTTTTTCTGTAGACTAAACTCAAATGTCTATAGTCTTTTTATGAAAAAGGGTGACTGTTGCTATTCATTTTTTCTACATACGGATATGCGAACTACTATCAGCGTCGTAGCATTCTGGAGGACCTTCTTATAGCGGGAAAATTCACTGCGCTTTCAGCGGGCACGATGTAAGCCACAATAGTCACTAGCGCGCCGTTTGTTGCCTCTGACGTCCTGTGTGTCCCGCAGGAAGCCGACGCCGTTGATAATTCAGCCGCGAGGTCGCTCTGGCCTTCAAGGTGACGTAGGTGAAAGTCGCTAATAGTTTGCTGCAAATAATTAAAAAAACGACTATTTGAATATGGCAAGTAGCTTAATAGAAAAAGGCAATGCCTGAAAAGTACATTTAATATAGTAGGGAATGTTCTTATCTAATTAAAAAAATAGCAAAAGGCATCAAGATTGATGCCTTTTGTAAAATTATTTAAAGCGTTAATTCCCTCTTTTAAATAGGGATCCTGGCCAAAATGCATATTTGCCAAGCACTGTTGTAATAGCTGGGACAAGTAAAGGTCGCACAATAAACGTATCGAGCAATATACCAATAGCCGTCACAACCCCGAATTGTACAAGTACTTGAATTGGTAGTGTAGCAAGCACTGCGAACGTACCTGCTAAAATAAGCCCTGCAGATGTAATAACACTACCTGTATGCACAACGCCTTCTTCTACCGCTGTTAAATGATCCTTCGTTTTTCGTTTCTTCCAAATCTCTGAAATCATGAAGATATTATAATCCTCGCCAAGTGCAACTAAAAATACAAAGGCATATAGCGGAATAGAGCCTGCAATTGCCTCTGCCCCCATGACATAATGCAAAATAAGCCAACCTGCGCCAAGTGCACCAAAATAAGAAATAATGACTGTAGCGAGCAGATATACAGTTGCTGTTACTGAACGTAAATAGACAAATAATAATAAAGCTATTAAAGCAATCATTGTCGGCATGATGACAGATTCATCACGCTCAGTAACTTGTTTTGTATCATATTGACTTGCTGTTTCTCCACCAATCCATACGTGCGTATCAGCGTCTTTAATACCCGTGTCTTCAAGTAACTGAACTACTTCAGCCTTCAGCTCTGGAATATGTTCTAAAGACTCTTTTGCATAAGGATTTGCATTCAATGATAATTCATATAATTGAATAGAGTTGTTTTTCGTACCAATTTGTACATCAGAAACATTATCAATATATGAAATGTTTGCAAGCTGTTGTTGTAAATTGATATCACTACCTTGCGTGTCGATGACTAGCTGAACAGGTGCCAGTTCACCAGGTGAAAAATTTTCTTCTATTAAAGTGAAGCCCTCACGTGACGGCATATCTTCTGGGAATGAAGACAATAAGTCAAATGTATATTGAATGCGTGGTACAAATGATGCTAAACCGCCAAGAAGCAGGAGAGTGATAACAATAACAATCCATGGCTTATGTGTTACAAAGCGTCCAATTTTATGACTAACTTTATGTGAAGATTTATGTTGTTTTTTGCCTTTTCTCTTTGCCATTTCCTCTGTACGTGGCGTGAATGGGAAAAAGGCTACTCGCCCTATAACAACGAGAATCGCTGGCAATACAACAAGTGCAGCAATTCCCATTACTAACACGCCAAAGCTAAATGGAACTGCGAAGCGTTGGAATGAGCCATAATGGGCAAGACTAAGGGTAGCTAAACCAATAACAACCGTTAGGGCACTCATCATAATAGCGCCACCCGATTCCTTAACAGCGAGCTTCATCGCTGCAGCTTTATCCTCAACTTCAAATAAAATTTCACGGTATTTTGAAATTAAAAATAAGCAATAATCTGTTCCTGCACCAAATAGTAAAACTGTCATAATCGATACAGCTTGTGAATCTTTATCAATCCATCCTTGCTCTGCAATGAAGCCAAGTGTTGGGCTAATTACACCGTAAGCAAGCCCTACAACAATTAGTGGGATAATGGCAAGTAATGGAGAACGATAAATTAAAATTAATAACACTAATACAAGAAGCACTGTCGCTATCATTAATTTCACATCAGCTTGTGAGAATAAGCTAACAGCATCTGTTGCAATACCAACTGGACCAGAATAACGAACATGAAGAGCGTCACTTGTTAAGTCTTTATCCAATTGCACATTATTCGAGTCCATTGTTTTCGTTAAGGAATCTAGGCTCTCTTGTAACATATCTGTTGCAACACCTTTTTCAAAGAACACAGGTGTGACAAGAGTGGAGCCATTGTCAGATGTAGATGCAGAAAAAGCCTGTGGAGGCATTGCATCATAAGGTGGTATGAGCGTTTGATGCTCTAAAGGATTTGTTTTAAGCTCTGCGTAAACCTTTTGGATAGCTGCAAAATCATCATTTGTTAGGCCGCTTTCTCTATGCCAAACGAGTAATAATGGTGTCCCTGCATCATTAGGAAATTCTTCAGCAATAATTGCTGCTGCTTGCTCGGACATCTCAGTATCAGGTAAATTTTTACCGGACTCACTTTCAATACTGTTAATTTGTGGCCAAGCAAACGAGAGGACAACAACAAGTAAAACCCAGCATCCGAGTGCTAAAAAACGCCCTTTTTTACTTGCTACCATTGAGCCCCATTGCTCAAGAGGGTGTTTTTTCATGAGAAAACCTCCGTTTCGTGTAATTATTATTAATTATATATACTAGAAGGTTAATTAATCAATAAAGAAGTTTTGATATGTTATAATATGTTTAAAAGAACACATTATAAGGAGGCGATCTTGTTGAAACAATCACCGCGTGTTCTAGGAAGACCTCGCCATGATGATAAGTCTAAACCTACAAAAGATATAGTCTTAGAAACAGCAACGATGCTATTTATTAAAGAGGGCTACAAAAATGTGTCCATGGACGATGTTGCGAAAGCCTGTAATGTTACGAAAGCTACGATTTATTACTATTACCCAACTAAAGGGGATTTATATACATCGGCTTTGGTTGAAATGATGCATAGAATTAGGCTGCATATTGAACGAATTTTAGAACAGCCCATTCCATTCAAAGTGCGATTAGAACAACTAGTTGAAGTACATTTATCGGCAACTGTTGATATTGATATGAAGAACTTTATGCGTGAAGCTACAATTAATTTATCAAATACTCAATTAAAAGAAGTCCATACATCAGAAAATGAAATGTATAAAACGATTGAGCACTCGATGCAAAATGAAATGGAAAAGGGCACGATTCGCAATGGGAATGCTGAATTTTTTGCCCATACATTTATGGCATTGATGTCAGTGGGCTATTTTAAAGATGGGGAAGGAAAAAGATTATTTCAAACAGTGCCTTTAGCGGCGAAAGAGATAATTGATTTCTTTTGGTTATCTGTCGAAAAGTGAGAATATTTGTAGGTAATAACATTTTTTATAGCGTATTGGTTTTTAAAGGGGATTTCTTTTTTGGATTATTTTACTAAAACAAACAAATAAAGAGCGTGGATAACTAAAAATGGTTTACAAATAAACTATTTTTAAAAGATTGTGCTGTAGTTGATTGAAATAATGCGTAAACAGTCTTATAATGGATGTTGTAATATCACCAAGATAAGAGATAAGGATGGAATTGTGATGCGCTTTGTGCAAAATGCAGTAAATATTGTAATAATAAATCATGAAACTCGCTTTCCAGCCCTTTGTGACTGGTGTGTAAGATATCCGCTGTAAGGACTGTTAAGAAGATCGCTTAATGGTCTTTTTTACATGGAGGCAATATAAAAAATAGTATTAGTGACGGCAAAGGAGAGTTCAAAATGTCAGAAACGAATAACCAAGCACAGTCTGAACAATTAACTGTGAGTCAAGAGCAATTAGATGTACTAGACCAACTATTAAAGCCTGAGGTGCAAGAATCTCTAACAACTTTAGTTGAGCAATTACCAAAGCTAACTGAAATGATGACGTTATTAACTAAATCATATGAGTTTGCTCAAGCTGTTGCAACTGATGATGTACTAAAAAGTGACACTGTTGGCGCTGTAACAGAAATGGCTGCACCAGTAGTAGGATCAGCTAAACAACTTGCTGCAACTGCTATTGAAGCAAAAGATCGTGCTTCTGAAAGCAATGAAGTAATCGGTTTATTTGGTCTTGTAAAAATGATCAAAGACCCACAAGTTCAAAATGTTTTCCGTTTTGTAAATGCATTTTTACAAGTAAACGCTGAACGTAAATCTAAATAAGGCCGAGATATATTCAATTCGTAAGGACGGAGGATTAATTAATCATGTCAAAAGAAATCGTCATCTTAGGTGCTGGTTACGCGGGTGTATTAACTGCATTAACAGCACGTAAGTATTTATCAGCTGATGAAGCTAAAATCACTGTAGTAAACCAATTCCCAACTCACCAAATCATCACTGAACTTCACCGTTTAGCTGGTGGTACTATTGCAGAAGGTGCAGTAGCTTTACCGCTTAAAAAAATCTTTAAAGGTTTAGATATTGATTTACAAATCGCTAAAGTAACTAAATTCAATGTTGATACTAAAAAGGTTGACCTAGATAATGGTTACACTTTATCTTATGATACATTAGTTGTTTCTTTAGGTAGCCAAACTGGATTCTTCGGTATCCCAGGATTAGAAGAAAATTCAATGGTACTTAAATCAGTTAACGATGCAAACAAAATTAACCGACACATTGAAGATCGTATTAAAGCATATTCACAGTCAAAAGACGAAGCAGATGCAACAATCGTTATCGGCGGTGGCGGTTTAACAGGTGTTGAGCTTGTTGGTGAAATCGTGGACAACTTCCCGAAAATCGCAGCAAAACACGGCGTAAACTTTGCAGATCTTAAAATTAAACTAGTTGAAGCTGGTCCTAAAATTTTGCCAGTACTTCCAGATGTACTTATCGAACGTGCAACTGAAAGTTTAGCAAAACGTGGTGTTGAATTCATCACAGGTACTCCAGTAACAGGTGTTGAAGGTAACGTTATTTCACTTAAAGACCGTGAGTCAATCGTTGCTAATACATTTATCTGGACTGGTGGTGTAGCTGCACTTCCAATGGTAGCTGAATCAGGTCTTGCTGCTGATCGTGGCAAAGCAACAATCAATGAATTCCTACAATCTACATCACATGAAGATGTATTTGTAATCGGGGATGCTTCTGTTGCATTACCAGGCGATGGTGGACGTCCACTTTACGCTCCAACTGCACAAGTTGCTTGGCAAATGGGCGAATGCGCTGGTTACAACTTATTCGCACAATACAAAAACCAAGAGATGAAAACATTCTCTGCGGTTAACTCTGGTACTCTTGCAAGCTTAGGCCGTAAAGATGCAGTTGCTACTATCGGTGCTAGCAATACACAACTTAAAGGTCTTCCTGCAACACTTATGAAAGAAGCGTCTAACATTCGCTATCTTACACACATCAAAGCGCTATTCGGCTTAGTGTATTAATTTTCAATAAATAACTAAATTAATGCCCCGTAGATGTTAATGAAAAAATGAACATTTTACGGGGTGTTTTATTGCTAAGTTTGCCCATAAAGCTACTTTTAAACGAATGTCTCGTTTAAAAGTAGCTTTTTTAAAATAGAGAAATGAAAGATTAGTTTTGAAGGTAAATTTTGAGCTTTGTTAATATAGTCTGACACGTAGAAATCGATTCTAGTGTATTGTTCGTTATTTCGAGTGAATGATCTGCATTTGTTGCTATAGTAAGATGATGGGACTTTAGCTGATGCAGCTTTTCATTGGAGAAATGAGGGTCAGCTGTTCCAATTGCTATGAAGCTATGTCGATTTACTAAGTTTTGCATAATGTGTTCAAAGGATAGTGGTGGTGTTAATAGAATATAGCGAGAAGGAATAATGGCCTCCTGTTGCATATAATAGTCGACGATTGGAAATGCTCCGAGCGATTTTCCAACGAAAACAGCTTCCTTATAAGCATTTGAGTGTAAATAATATGTAACGATAGAATTGGCGGCATTATAAACCATTTCTGAAATAGCTTCTGGTGGCTGATTGAACTGCTGTTGCTCAAATGTATAACAAACTTGGACAACATCATAGCCTAAGTCTAGCATTAGTGTAGTAGCGTAATGCATTAACGGTTTATCATAGTTATAGCCTGTACCCGAGAACATAAAGCAAATTTTATTACTATTCATATCAAAAAAGTTGTAAGCAATATCGTTGTAAATTTCTTTACTAGGTTTGATTGTCATTATAATCCCCCTTAAATTAGTAAAATGTAAATATGTAACTTTTTTATATAAAGTTAGTTATAATTTCAATATAACAGGAAGGAGGTAAATTATGAAGGCTGTTACAATAAATGCTTTTGGACCGCCGTCTGTCCTAACAGTGGTGGATTGTCCAAAACCGATGATTGCAAAAGGGGAAGTGCTAATACGTACGTCCTATACGAGTGTAAATTTTGCTGATATTAAAAATCGAACTGGAAATAAAGCAAAAGCTAATTTTCCTATGATTCTTGGTTTAGATGTAGCTGGTGTTATAGAAGAGGTTTTTGATGAGTGCAGTGATTTTAAAAAAGGGGACCACGTCATTGCCTTTCCAAAAAACGGTGCATATGCTCAATATGTTGTAGCAAATGAACAGGTAGTCTTTCGCATTCCGAATGGTGTACCTCTTGAAAAGGTAGCTGCTATACCGACTGTTTTATTTTTGTCCTACATTTTAACGCATCACATCACGCAAATTGGTACGGAGGATAGTGTTTTAATTCATGCCGCGTCGGGTGGAGTGGGGACGATGCTTATTCAAATGGCGAAAAAGCGTGGGGTAAAGAAAATTATAGGTACTGTTAGCTCTGTAGAAAAAGCAACCATTGCTTATGAGCTAGGCGCACATCATGTTGTGACATATGAAAATTTTAGTGCCCAAGTTAATGAATATACGGATGGTCTTGGTGTCGATGTTGTTTTCGATTCAATTGCCGGAACGATTACAGAAGAGAGTTTTAATTGTTTAGCGCCATACGGTACTCTTGTGCAGTTTGGTAATAGTAGCGGTAAAGCGGGCAATATTAAAACATCTGATTTACATAGTAGTTGCCGTAATGTAAAAGGCTTTAGCTTAGGAACGACTCGGTCTTTAAAGCCGGAACTATTACAACAAGTAGCTCCAGAAATTTTTACACTATTGCAGGATGAAAGTTTCCAAGTGCCGATAGCAGCAGTGTTTGACTTAGAGGACATGGAAAAGGCGCATGAGTTGATGGAGAGCCGCCAGCATCAAGGGAAGATATTAATTAAAATTGTGTGAGTGCCTGTCACTTAGCTCAGCAGGCAATTGTAAGCCGCAACCGTCGCTGTTGCACCATTTGTTGCGTCTTACTTTGCTGCGTTCCCTCAAGTGAAAATAAATTGTTTGAGAATTGTGTGAGTGACTGGCACTATTTTAGTTTTTCGTATATTCTTCTTTTTCGGTAAAGCATGATTCCTGTTTCTGCTACATCTTGCATCATACCTTTATTAGCGTATGCTCCGAAAATCATACCTGCTATCGGAACCATTTGGAAAAGCTTTTTCCAGCCCATTTGATCACGATAAGTGAAGAATACTTCCTGCCAACCTTGAAGCTGTGAAATCATCTTTTCGGATACGTTATTATTGTCGTGCATGGATGAAATTTCTTCTAAAATAGCTTCTTTACCTACAATATCAGCGGAGGTAAATTGTAGGCACTTCACAATGAAAATACGTTCCATTTTATCATCAGGGTCAAAGCCATGAATAATTGCTATTTCTTGCAGCGTTTTTAAAGCCATTCCTAATATAAATGGGATATCAATAGCCAATGTAAAAATGCCGCCAAAGCCAGTAGAAGCCCCTTGGACTGTTGCCAATTTAACGCGTTCTTTTTGTAGCTTATCACTTAGAGCAATCATTTCCTCTAAAGGAATGTTACCGATATCAGAGATTGTAAAAATATTTGGATACGAAGAATTATTACGGATTTTTTGAATCATCGTTTGCTCATTGATTAAATATTTACCTCCTGATTGAACATAGCTCCCAAGCTCATCAACAAGTAAAGCTAGTTTTTGTTGAATAAAGGTAGGGGTCATCTTATCTAAAATTTTAAAAGGAATACGCCCTAATCTTTCCCAAAACCATAATCCTTTTTGGTCTTTTTCCCACGCTTCAATTTCTTGTAAATAAATTTGTAGTTGCTCCTGATTCTCCATTTATCTATTCCCCTTGTGAGTGCATTTAGTTACAATACGTAAACTAGTTTAAAAAGTTTCAAGTTCATACATATCTATTGCCATACAGAAGCAAGTAAAGTAATACCCTCATCAATTTGCTCAATTGACAATCCACCATAACCTATAATAATCATGCCATGTTCAGTAGGGTGTTGAAATGAAGTAGAACAAGGATAGACATTGACTCCTACCGCATGAGCAAGCTGGATAGCGTTATGCTCTGACAATCTTTTTGGTAATTTCACAATAATATGTAGCCCAGCATTTTCACCGATAATTTCAAATTCCTCAGAGAATTGACTACGAAGAGCTGCAAGTAACGTCTGCTGTTTTTTTCGATAGATAGTACGCATTTTTGCTAAATGTTTATCGAATAAGCCTTGCGCAAGAAAATCTGCTAGTACAAGCTGAACTACCTTTGAGACGACTGACTTTTGTTCTTGATGGAAGCGGGTAAATGGCTCTACTAGTGACTTAGGCAAAATCATATAGCTAATACGTAGAGAAGGAAGAAGTGTTTTTGAAAATGTGCCAAAGTAAATGACCCGCTGTAGCTGATCCATGTTCGCGAGAGAAGGGATTGGAAGGCCCTTATAACGAAATTCCGAATCGTAATCATCCTCTATAATAAATGCATTATTTAAGGTTGCCCATTGTAACAGTGCAGCACGGCGTTCAATCGACATAATCATACCTAGTGGAAATTGATGTGCTGGTGTTGTGTATAACATGTGAATAGCTTTTTTAGGTACAGTAATGCCTGAGTTATCCACAGAAATCGGATGTGTTAATAAACCACATTGTTGTAAAGTGGCCCTTACTCGTTTAAAACCTGGTTCTTCTAAACCAACTTGGGTTTGTGGCCCGAAGTAATGGCATAGAGCCTGTAGTTGGCTTTGTGTACCGCTATAGACAAATACTTGTGATGCATCACAAGTAACTCCTCTAGAGCGTTCAACATAGTGGGCAATCTCTTGTCTTAATGTAGTTTCTCCTTGCCACGGACTTGTTGATAAAACATCCTCAGTAAAGTGTTTTTTCATTAGCTTATGAAAGGCTTGTAGTGGGAAAGCAGCTTTATCCACATGCCCATTATTAAAATCAAATTTCACTATGTCATTCGTTGGCAAGGAAACTGAATCTTCTGTTTGAACTTGCTGTAGCCATTCAAACTCAAATGGCGCTATATAGTAGCCTGAGCGCTCTTTACTATATATATAACCTTCTGCAAGCAATTGCTCATAGGCTACTTTAATTGTATGAACACTGACATTTAATGTTGTTGCAAGCAGACGTTTTGAAGGTAATTGTTCATGTGCTAAAAGTTTCTGCAAAAGAATAGCTTGTTTAATGCTTTCATAAACCTGTACATATTTAGGAATATGTCCTGTGAACGAAATTGCAAGTTCCATCATCTATCAACTCCTTGGTATGGTCTGAATTTTAAAAATTGGTTATGTTCATCATATCAAAATTACCGTTTAATAATGAAAAAGGAGTGAAGGTCAATGAATTTCAGCGCTTTAGAAAATGAAGTCGTTTTATTAAGACCATTAGTAAAAGAGGATGTACAAGGGCTACTTACAGCAGGAAGTTATCCAGAGATTTGGTCGTATTTGTCCACAACGATTGAAGATGAAACGGGTGTGCATAACTTTGTGGAAAAGGCATTGTCTAGCAAAATGCAAATGGAGGAGTTTCCATTTGTCATTGTGGATAAACGTTCGGGACAGATTATAGGCTCAACAAGGTATATGGATATTGATAGCAAGCATAAACGTCTAGAAATAGGAAATACATGGATTACTCCTGCGTTTTGGCAAACTGCTGTAAATACCAATTGTAAATATTTATTACTAAGCTATTGCTTTGAGGTAATCGGTCTACAACGGGTCCAAATAAAAACAGATCATGAAAATACACGTTCTCAAAAGGCAATTGAACGTATAGGGGCAACGAAAGAGGGCGTTCTTCGCAATCATATGCTACGTAAAGACGGTTCGACTCGGCATACGGTAATGTATAGTATTACGATCGAAGAATGGCCAGAAGTAAAAGCTCGAATCGAACAGTTATTGGGTTTGGGCTAATTAAAAGTCTTTCTCCATTTGCTTAACTTACTAAAAACAAGTAAAAAAATGGATATTTACTAGTCTTATAATCTAGTTTTTGTAAAATTATGTGTGAGTAATGGTATTCAAGGGTAGATTACTTAAAATCTATTTTTGAAAAGTGGGGGAAAAGTATGTTAAAGCCGAAATTAACATTACGACAAATTTACGGTGATAATGCTGTGTATACACCTCGTACGCCATATAGCGATAATCCATGGATGATGGATGATTGCCATAAACTAGATGCATTAACAGCAAGGGAAGTCGCCATCGCGGATATTCCTGTTTTAGTGCACCGTGCGACGCAAACGGCGAAGGCTAAAAAAATACATGAATTAGCGGGTTTAACATGGGTAGAGCAGCCGTATACGTATGAAACACAAGAAGAATATTTAACGCAATTAGATGCTTGGTGTGAAGAAGGAAAGACGATTGTTTGTCAGTATTTACATGACGCAGAGCATATGAACCGTAATTGCTATTGGATGGATGCCGCCAAATTTAATGAGCTAAATACAAAAGCATATATTGATCATTTAATTGATAGTAAATACGTACCAAGCCGTTTAAATATTGAACTATATAGATTATCGGATGCAATGAAAAATTGGAAGCCACCTGTTGTGCTCAAGCCTGGAGATGATTCGCCCACTTCTGGTGGATACGGCGTCATCATATGCCAAAATCAAGATGAGTTAACAGAGGGTTTACGTCAATTTCGAATGAACGGGACGGAAAGCATTATTATAGAAGAGTTGTTACAGGCAAAAGATAATTATAGTTGTCAGTTCGTTTATTGTGAAGAGCTTGGTATACAGTATTTAGGTGCTTCTCAACAAATGACAGATGACAATGGAATTTATGAGGGGAATGTCATTGTAGAAAAAGTACCAGATAAAGTGATTGAAGTAGGTCGCCATATAATGGAGCGTGGTGTGGCAGAAGGTTTTGTTGGTGTAGCGGGGTTTGATTTAATCGTAACAGAGGCAGGAGATGTGCAGGCGATTGATTTGAACTTCCGCCAAAACGGCTCTACCTCTATGTTAATGTTTCATGAAGCATTAGGTAAACCTGTTAATAAATTTGCTTCCTATGCATCAAAAGGTGCTGAGGATAATGAAGCATTTTATCAAAAGATTGAACAATTAATAAAACAAGGTGTTCTATTCCCATTAGCTTTTTATGACGGGGATTATTTTGAAAACAAAGTAGCATCAAGATTTGTTGGTATTTGGTATGCGGATGCATTACAAGAAATCGAAGAACTTGAAGAGCAATTGCTTTAATGTTAGAAAAGAATGGTCGTTACGTTGCATTTAATTGACGTTGATTTTCGCTACGGGCGGCACTCTCCGTTGCAATCAACTAGTAAAATTGTTTGAGTGCCTGACACTTATAAAAAATACACTACACTTTCCGCGGGCACTCTGTAAGCCGCAACTCTTGCTGTCGCATGGTCAAGTTGCGGCTTACATTGCGTGCGTAATGAGCAGGAGTCTACGGGGATTTTCCCTGGCAAGTTATAAAATACATGATTTGTGTGAAAATTGTTTGAGTGCCAGGCACCCTGTCCCTGTTAATCTACCATTCTTTTTTTATAAACAAAGCCAGTAACAATCCAAGCTACTATTGACCAAGCAATAATAGTAACGATAGGAATAATGTAATCCATTGAAGAGTAGTTACCTTCTAAAGCCTCTGCTAGAAGAACTAGTTGAGCGCTTGGAAGCCACTTTGCAATTTCTAGCACTGGATAGACAGAAGCTAAAGTTAAGGCAAACGGTCCAAATGAGAAAATAAACATAACAGGCAACACGATAATAGATGCTTCCATAATTGTTTTTGCAAATAATCCACATAATGTTCCTAAGGCGATGTAGAAAACGATAGACAGTAATAGAGCGATAGCTAATATGAAAAGATTTGCTGGCTCGTAACCAACAAGGAAAATCGACAAGCCTACTACAACAACCGTCACAATAGAGACGAACAAGCTTTTACCTATTAAAATATCTCCAAGTGAAGCAGGAGAAAGCATTAAACTTCGGAGTGTATTTTTCTCCTTTTCTTCTGCAATTAAACAACATTGTACATAGGCAGTAACAACTGCAAACACTAAATTTATTGGTAAAAAATAAGCGTCGATACTATTTGTTCCGATTTTGTTATAAGCAAAAGCTAAAATAAGGGGTAAAAAAATCATAACAGAGACTGCGTAATTTCTTGAAAATTCCTTGTAGTCCTTCATGAAAATAGCTTGAATACGTGTTATTGATATGTTCATATTAGATCACTCCCTGTTATTTGCATAAATATATCGCCTAAAGTTGGCTCATTTGTGTATATACGTGCAACTGCATTTTCTTGCATCCAATGAAATAGTTTTTGCGCATCCTGATCGCCATTTTGAATCGTTTCAGATTGGCCATTTTTCAATTCAACAGTAATCGTTTCATCTCCAAAATCTTTTTTTAATTGCTTCGGTGAACCGATTGCACGAATTTTTCCTTGATGCAAAAAGGCAACACGATCACAAAGTATTTCTGCCTCACTCATATCGTGAGTTGTTAAAAAGATTGTTGTTCCGAGTTCATTTAATTTCCGTAAGCCGTTATAAATATGCTGCGTATTCACTGGGTCAAGTGCAGATGTTGGCTCATCTAAAAATAACAATTCAGGTTTATGCATAATGGCACGAGCTAGTGTGACACGTTGAATCATGCCTTTAGATAGCTGACTAACTTTCTTTTTACGTTCTGGGTAAAGATTAACAAAATCTAAAGCGTCTTTTACTGCTGTATGAGGTAATTGATACAAATTACTATATAGTAATAAATTCTCTTCAATTGAAAGCCGTGTATACAGCCCGCTATTATCCGTCAAGATACCAAAGCGCTGACGATTTTGACTATATTTCATTTCACTAGCAGGGCGATTAAATAATGATACATCTCCCGCAGTTTTTTCAGTTTGCGCAGTTAATATTTTAATAGTAGTTGTTTTACCTGAGCCGCTTGGACCAAGAAAACCAAATATTTCTCCTTTTTTAATAGTGAAGGAAACATCCTGTAATGCAGCTTCACTATTAAAGACCTTTTTTAAATGTTGAACATCAATTACTGTCTCCATGTGTAAACCTCCTGTGGTTGTTGATAGCCTAACTTTAAAGCACGATGGAGAGGTAAACATTAAATTACAGGTGAAAGGCGGAAAAATGAGCTTCAATGGAGTAATATTTAGCTGACAGGAGTCGTTTATTTCCTGGGAAATCTACTATATTCCGAGTATTTCTTTTAAATCTGCTAGTTTGTTTTTCGACAATGGTACAATTGTTTTTTCGTTGCTATTTAAAGCAAGACTGTAGCTATTGCGGGTCCAAGTAATAATCTCACGTACTTTTTGCAGGTTAACGATATAAGAACGATGACTTCTAAAAAAGCCGAATGGTGTCAATTTTTGTTCTAAATCATTAAGGGACATTGTACATGGATAGGCTTCATTTGCAACATAGACGCTCACAACACCTTCGACACTTTCAATGTAATCTATTTCTGGTGGATTAAATAAAATGATTTTGTCATTTTTCTTTGTTGGGATTTTATCAAGTCGTATAGGTGCATTTTCGTTATGTGTAGGAACTGTTTCGATTTCATCCTCTTTTACATCGAGTGCATGCAAACCTAATGCATCTAATCTATATATTTCGTCGCACGAAATAATTAAGTCCTCTAAATTGTTTGAAAGTAAAACAACAGATTTTTCTTGGTTTTGAAGTGCCATCAAAAGCTTGAGAACATTTTGTTTTGAAAATTCATCTAAGTTTTGAAGGGGTTCTTCGATTATTTGAGTAGGTGCTAGATTAAGATATGTATGTAGCAATTTTAACCGTTGTTTTTCCCCATGTTGAAGTTTAAGTATTTTAATATTCCTCTGATCGGACAAAGAAAACAGCTTTAAAATTTCCTCTTTATTGTGTAGAGGCGCTGTAAAAAGTTTCATAGAAAAATGAATATACTCTCCTACTGTTAATCGTTCGTATAATGCACTTTCACGAATATGCGTATATGTCTTTTCTTGCTTTGTAAACCATTGCATTAAAGTATTGATTTTCGTTACATCTGTGTAGATGCCTACAATAGCTCCTATATGCAATGGAAGTTGAAAGCTTGGATAAATGACATTTCCTGATTCCGTGTAAGGATCGATTTCTAAAAGCTGTGGTTGATTCAAAGTGATAGCCTCCACCTCATAAAAGATTTATAAAAATTTTTTTATATACGTCTGCGCCAGCATAGCACTTTCTTGATGAAATGAAGCGTTATAACGATCCATAAATCCATGTTTCCCTGGAAATTGAATAGTTTGTACAAAGTGTTGATGCTTTAGTGCATGACTCAATTTTTCGACATTGAAATTAACCTCATGACTAGGTAGAAGAATAAGTGTCGGGCAATTTGGTTGCAAGTCAAGATATTGGCGAATGCGTGAGCCGTAGACGCAAACAACACGATATAACGGCAGCGTAGCAAGTCGCCAAGCAAGTGTTGCGCCTACACTATAACCGATTACTATAACTTTTTCATATTGTTGTATGGCAGTACTTAGTTGTGTGAAAAGTATTTCCAAAGGAGCATCGAAGCCAATTTCATTAATGAAATACTTGTAAGCTTCTTTTTCCTGATTATAAGTAAAGCTTTTTTCATCTGTGTAAAGTTGCACACATTCTACCTCGGTTTGCTTATCCATAAAGGCACATGCCTGTTCTCGAATAAAATCATTTACTCCATAAATTTCATGTAAAATAAATATTTTTCTATTTTTTCTATTCAATTGAGACTCCTTTTTTGCTTTTTCAAATAGTGTATCAAAAAGTAATTATATCGTACATTTAATCCATTAAAAGTAAATTTATGGTTTGGTAATTTATGTAGTAATAAAGTTTTATATCAATAAGTAAATTGCTCACATGATTTAAATGTTTATTATTGGAAATATGATTAATAACTATTGTTTTAGAGGATTTAGGAAATGGGAAATGGAAAAAATAATAAAATTTTAATTATTTCAATATAATATTATCAGAATGAAAAGTCGAAGGTATTTTTCAAATGCTGCTATAAAAAAAGAGTAACCTAAGTGTTAGTAAAAGAAAAAATTTTTTGACTTTTTTGAAATAACAATGTAAAAATAACTTTATCTTTATTCGGCGAATGTTTAGGTGAGGAGATGGATGAAAGTTCACCTTCACAATGGGCTTCAAAACGCCGCATGATTTATATGAGGAGGATGATGGAAATGGAATACCAAACAATTGAAGTGAATGGTAGTGCATTACATTTTGTAGATTATCCAGGTGAGAAAGGTACTATTATTGCCGTACATGGTTTAACCGGCAACCATATGCAAATGCATTATTATGCTGAGCTTTTGAAAGGCGATTATCGTTTTATTTCGGTTGACTTAAAAGGGCGTGGTAATAGTGCACCAGCACCTGAAAATACAGGTATTGAGTTACATACACAAGATATATTAGCGTTGCTTGATGCGTTAAACATTGAGAGCCCGATATTAATGGGTTACTCAATGGGGGCATTTATCATGGCGAATGTTGCGAGTAAACGAAAAGATGTAAAAGGGGTCATTTTACTTGATGGAGCAGCAACTTGTACAGATCATCAACGCCAAATTGTTGAACCATCACTAGGTCGAATTAGCAAACCGTATGACTCAGCGGACGCGTACATCGAGGAAATAAAAGCAATTTATGGTCGCCTAGGCGTTGAATGGACAGATCATTTAGCAAGCGTAGGTCGTTATGAGGTTGCAATACAAGATGAGCATTGGGAAAATAAGTCTGACGAAGAAAAAATCCGTTTAGATTTCCAAAGTTTTTATGACTACAAGCCTGCAGAGGTTTTTGAAAAAGTGGAGTGCCCAATACTTTTAATTCATTCAACTGGTGGTATTGGAACAATGCCCGCATTATTTTTAGTGGAATCTTATACAGAAACGCTAAAATATGCCAAAAATATTTGGAAATTCACTTCAAATAGTAATCATTACACTTTGGTTTTTGAAGAAAGAAAAGATGTTAACCGAGTAATACTGCGGTTTTTAGAGAGTTTCTAAAAAAAGAGTTGCAGTTTTTAAAATTTTATGCGAATAATTAAATAACAAATATTAAATGCCTATCGAGCAGCTTTAGAAAAACGACCTTTTTCTACTTTCCCTGCTTGACTGTTGGCTACACTTTTCTAAACGTACGGTACATGCCGTCTTTTGGGGAAGTGTGGCCTTTTTTTATTCGAATTTAACAAAAAGGGGATTTGTTGGATGTCTACAGGATTAGAGTATTTTAAAAAAGTTTATGATGTAGTACCTGAATGGGTGCAAAAAATGCATGATTATAATCCAGCAATGCTAGACCACTATACAGCACTTCGTGGAGCAGCAATGGCACCAGGTGTACTTTCTGTAAAGGACAAGGACATTTTGTTAGTTGGCATGAATGCAGCAAGACATTATGCACGAAGCATGGTGTACCATACAAAAGGCGCCATTGATGGTGGTGCTACTCTCGAAGAATTAATTGAGTACTTACTCGTAGCGTTTAACTATGGTGAGGAAAAAGCATTACAGATTGGCTTGCAGTCTTTTGACTATGCGTTAGAGCTAACGAATACGAGTGCAGACAAAATTTCACATGATGCTTCAGCAATGGATATTGTGCGCTATTACAGTACGTTTGCTTCGACAGATCAAAGTAAGGCATATTTTGAGAAATTATTAAGTTTTATTGTTGCAAAAGATGAAAACGCTTTAAAAGTTGCGTTACTTGATAGCAATGTTGTATCAACGCAAATGAAACATATCTTAATGACGGGAATTTACACAACGATATTGAAAAATGAGGAAACAGATTATTGGGCTAAACAATCACGTGAAATAGGTGTAGAAGAAGCAGAATTAGCAGAGCTAGGCTATATTTGCCTATTAACAGCTGGCATTCCTTCTTGGTTTGAAATTAGTGATGCGCTTATCCAAAAGTAATGGAGTGAATACAATGAAAATTTATGAATCTGTAGAACAGGCTTTATCTTGCGTTGAAAGTGGCCAAACAATAATGGTCGGTGGCTTTGGTTTAGTAGGGGGTCCACTCACTTTAATAGATGCACTAGTAGAGTTAGAGGTCAATGATTTAACAATCATCAGCAATAACTTAGGGGAAAAAGGTAAGGGTCTTGGAAAATTGCTAGAGCAAAAGAAAGTAAAAAAGGCAATCGGCTCTTACTTTACTGGCAATCGAGATGTTGGCGAAGCATTTCAACGTGGAGAACTTGAAATTGAATTATTACCCCAAGGTACATTAGCTGAATCGATTCGAGCTGGTGGTGCAGGGATTGGTGGCTATTACACAAAAACATCTTTTGGAACAGACTTGGCTAAAGGTAAAGAAACAAAAATAATTAATGGTGAAGAATACGTTTTTGAGGAAGCGTTAAAGGCGGATGTCGCAATTATTCGTGCACATAAGGCAGATAGACTTGGAAATTTAGTGTATTACAAAACTGCGCGTAATTTTAATCCGATTATGGCAACTGCGGCCAAGACAGTCATTGTTGAGGTAGATGAAATTGTAGAAGCAGGCGAACTAAGTAGTGATGATATCATTACTCCGCATTTATTCATTGATCGAGTGATTGTAGCACAGAAGATTTTAACGAAGGAAGGCGTTGTGGAGAATGGCTAATCCAATTCAAGAGCTAATAGCAAAAAGAGCTGCAAAAGAAGTTGCAAATGGACAAATTATTAATTTAGGTATTGGTATCCCTACACTTGTTGCAAAGTATGTAGAAAATGACAATGTTCACTTTCATACAGAGAACGGCATGCTCGGCGTAGTAGGTGTAGATGAGGATGATATCGATCCGAATGTAGTGAATGCTGGAAAAATGCCAGTTGGAGAAGCGATTGGATCATCCTTTTTTAATAGTGCAGAATCATTTGGCATGATTCGAGGGGGTCATGTGGATGTAGCCATCTTAGGCGTACTACAAGTAGATGAGCAAGCACGTATCGCCAATTGGGCAGTACCAGGGAAAAATATTATTGGTGTTGGTGGTGCAATGGATTTACTAATCGGTGCACAAAAGGTCATTGTCACGATGACGCATACATCAAAAGATGGGAAAAGTAAGATTTTAAAGAATTGCACTTATCCAATTACCTCAACTCGTAGCGTGGATACGATTATTACTGAATTGGCAGTTTTTAACTATGTAGATGGACAGTTACATTTGGTTGAATTAATGCCTGAAGTTACATTACAGCAAGTAGAGGCTAGCACAGAAGCAAGTTTTGTCAATGCGTTGAAATAGGAGGGAAATAGCATGAAAGAAGTAGTTATTGTAGAAGGTGTTCGAACAGCTATAGGTAAGTTAGGGGGCTCATTAATCAATGAGACAGCAGACATTCTTGGTTCAACAGTTATTCGTGAACTCCTAAATCGTACACAGCTAGATCCCACGCTAATTGATGAAGTGATTTTGGGACAAGCAAAACAAAGTGCTGATCAATCCAATGTTGCACGCCTTGCATCTCTACGTGCCGAGCTACCAATTACTGTTCCAGGTTATACAGTACATCGCCAATGTGGTTCGGGACTACAATCCATTAATAATGCGGCACAGCAAATAGCTCTTGGCTATAGCGATATTATTATCGCAGGGGGAACAGAATCCATGAGTACAGCCCCATATTACTTACGAAATGCTCGTTATGGATATGGCGTTGGAAATGCTGTCATGTTAGATCCGAACACAGAAAGTCAACCAGGCTCACAACCGTTTGAAGTTTATGGCATTTCAACGATGGGTGAAACAGCAGAAAATTTAGCCGAAAAATATTCAATTTCTCGTGAAGAGCAAGATGCATTTGCACATCGTAGTCAAGAACTTACAGCGAAGGCCATACAAGAAGGTTATTTTGACAAACAAATTGTACCTTACGAAGTGAAAAAACGAAAATCAATAGAAATTTTTGAAAAAGATGAGCATCCATTTTTAACGAGTAAAGAGAAGTTAAGTACGTTAAAACCTGTATTCCGTAAAGGTGGAACAGTAACAGCGGGCAATAGTAGTGGGCGTAATGACGGTGCAGCTGCATTGTTAATCATGTCGAATGAAAAAGCTATAGAACTAGGCTATAAGCCCAAGGTAAAAATACTTGCTCAAGCAGCCGCTGGCGTAGATCCATCTATAATGGGAATCGGTCCAGTTCCAGCTACATTAAAAGCATTGAAGCAGGCAAATTTATCAATTCAAGATATTGATATTATTGAGCTAAATGAAGCCTTTGCAGCCCAATCTATCGCAGTTATCAATGAACTTGGGTTAGATATTAATCGAGTAAATCCAAACGGCGGTGCTATTGCAATGGGCCATCCTATTGGGGCAACTGGTGCCATTTTAATGACAAAACTTATTCATGAGCTTGAACGAACAGGCAAGCGTTATGGTTTAGTAACATTATGTATCGCAGGGGGACTTGGTGTTTCCACTATCGTTGAAAACTGCCAAGCATAAAATAACACCGAGTACATGACTCGGTGTAGGTACTTAGTTATCTTTTTGAATTTTTTCAAGGTATCTTTTTTGCGCAGACTGTAGAGCTACTACGACTGAACCACTTGATGGGGCATAATAGTGTTCATCTACACGAGCAATTAATTCATCAATATTGGCCGTAAGATCAAAGCCAATCAACATACGTTTAAAGAAATTTTGAGCAAGATCAGTAACGAATGTGAATTCTGCATCAATAATTTTATGCGTTTGTTGATCGATTTCTAACACAATGCCAGCATGTTTGTACATCTCGTACATAGACGTGCCTTGGGGTGCTTTAGCATAAGCAGTCACTAAAATACTAGTTAATTTTTGCAAGAAAATGCCCTCCAACATGTATAGATTGTGATTATATTTTATCATGTTTTACACGTTAAAGAGCTAATTCCAAAAATTACTTAGTAGATTACATCAAGGGGGAAATAGTATGGAAAAGTTAACGAATTTTTTCACAAATGTAATGAAAAAATATTTACCAGATCCATTTGTATTTGCAATTGGACTTACATTATTAACGTTTGTATTGGCTCTACTAATTGAAGATATTAGTTTTGTGGATCTAACAACTGCCTGGGGTGGTGGCTTTTGGGATTTACTAGCATTTACAACACAAATGGCCGTTATTCTTGCAATGGGTTATGTATTAGCTACAGCTCCTGTAACAGATAAGTTATTAAATAAAATTGCAAGTATGGTTCATACGCCAAAAATGGCAATTATCGTGGCAACACTTGTTGGTGGTATCGGGAGTTATTTAAACTGGGGATTTGGTTTAGTAATTGGTGGTATTATCGCAAAAAAACTAGCGTTAAAAGTTAAAGGGGTCCATTATCCGCTAATCATTGCAGCTGCATATTCTGGATTCACTTTTTATGGATTAGGTTTATCTGCTTCTATTCCAATTTTAATTTCAACTCCAGGTCACTTCTTAGAAGATGCTATGGGATTAGTTACATTATCAGAAACAATTTTTAGCTTACCAATGATTATTACAACAGTTGTTTTATTAATTACGTTACCTTTATTTAATGCGATGCTACATCCAAAAGATCCTAAAAATGTTGTGGAGATTGATCCAGCATTATATGCAGACAAACCAAAAGCAAAATTAAACCTTTTAGAAGACAATACTTTAGCAAATAAATTAAATAACAGCCGCATTCTAGCTTACGCAATTGGTGTGTTAGGGCTAATTTATATCGTAATCTATTTCACAAATGGTAATTCATTAAACTTAAATATTTTAAACTTTATTATTTTATTCGTAGGAATTATTTTACTAGGCACACCTGCACGTTATGCTGAGCACTTAGCTGACGGGGTTAAAACAATTTCAGGAATCATACTGCAATTTCCATTCTACGCGGGGATTATGGCTATCATGGCCGCTTCTGGTTTAGTGGACACAATTGCAAAAATATTCGTTGACTTATCAAACGAACATACCCTACCGTTTTGGGGGTTAATTAGCTCCTTCTTCATTAACTTCTTTGCACCATCTGCAGGAGGGCACTGGACAGTACAAGGTCCATTTATGATTGAGGCAGCAAAAGAATTAGGTGCTTCCTTATCAGAAACATCCATGTCTGTTATGTTAGGGAATGCTTGGAACGATTTAGTACAACCATTCTGGATTTTACCAGCTCTAGCACTCTCTCGCTTAAAGTTAAAAGATATTATGGGCTTCCTTGTTATGATCATGTTCTTCGTGGGTGTTATTTACATTATTGCAACATTAGCTTGGTCATATTTACTTTAGAAATTAAAGAGTAAGGATTATAGGATTTCAGCAAAAAATTCGCTAAACTTCTGTGGGAAAGCGAGCCAAGCGAGCCTCCGCAGATGTTTAGCATTTGTGAGGATTGCGGTTCGTCCACAGAAAGAGAGCGAATTTTTTTGCATTGAAAGAAGGTTATGAATCGCCGATGAAAGCCCGTGAATCGCCGGAAAAACAGTGGAAATCGCCGATAGAAGCATGTGAATCGCCAGAAAGAAAGTGGAAATCGTCGATGGAAGCACGTGAATCGCCGAAAAACCCGCGGAAAGCGCCCGCCGTAGCGGACAGCAACGACACATGGGAAAACTATAATTTTTTATAATAGAAGTAAAGATGTTCGTGAATTTTTACTATTAATTATGAAGAAGAACCTAGCTATTCTTTCTTTTGCCATAGATAAAAATTTGCAGATAGCACTAGTTAATGGTAGCGAAGGCGGTGACTCCTGCGGGAACGCACAAAACGTAAGACGCAACAGACCGCGCGTAGCGAGGGTTGCGGCTTACGGTGTGCCCGCAGACAGCAACATATGTCAAATAGCCCTAACCTGAGGAGGAAATATTAAATGTCCAGCATGTATCAAGCACTTCTAACAGAAGGTGCTTTAACAAAAAAAGAAAAAACATTGTTACTTGTAGGATTATTTGCAGCACGACGTGAGGAAAAACAAATGCTTTATTTCGTAAAGCAAGCAGTTGAAGCGAGCAATACTGTCGCAGAAATTGCAGAACTAATTGCATCAGCCATTATTTCTAGAGGTATTCCTACTTGGTTATCTGGGATAGAAGCTATTTCTTACGCGATTCAACTATCAGGAGACGCACAGGCCATTGAGATGGGGAAAGAGGTTGATACATTTTCCTCACAGCAGGAATGTATTGATTATTATCAAGGTGAGTTTGATGTATTACCTACTTGGATTCAATATTTAGTAGATTATGCACCGGATACTTTATTAAAATATAGCAACTTGCGAACAACTTCTTTACGAGATGGGTCGGTGTCCAGATTACTGAAGGAATTATTACTGTATGCTATAAACGTTTGTGATGCCTATGAAAAAGGCATTCTGATTCATAAAGGTAATGCCATTTCACTTGGTGCGAGTGTTGATGTTTTAGCCGAGGTGAAAGCATTATGTATTTATGCAGTAGGAATACAAGTAATTTGGAATGATGAGGATAGTAAAGCTTAAAGAAGGAGAACTAAAAATGCAAAAAGTACTAATAATAGGCGGGGGCTTTATGGGCTCGGCTATCGCGAAATATTTTAACCAATATAACGTAAATGTCTATTTATATGAGCCTAATATAGAAAGATTACAGCAATTAAAGCAAGAATCAGATTTACAACAAATTACTTTTTTACAGCAACTAGAACAAATTGATGGTTTAACATTTGTCTTTGAGGCGATTGTTGAAAATTTGCAAGCTAAACAAGCTTTATTCGAACAACTGGATTCATTTTATGAAAAAGAAGTTACGTTTTGTACCAATACTTCAAGTTATCTAATTAGCGATATTGCGGTAAAAATGTTGCACAAAGAACGCTTAATCGGGACACATTTCTTTTCTCCCGCACATATTACCCCTTTAATAGAAGTAGTTCCTAGCACTTTTACATCACAGGAACGAGCAAATGCGACTATGGAATTTTTACAAAGTGTTTGTAAAAAGCCTATCTTATTGAAACGGGAAATTGAAGGCTTTGTAGCAAACAGATTACAAAGTGCACTGGCAAGAGAAGCGATGTCTTTAGTTGAGAAGGGAATTGTGACGGCTGAAGAGTTGGACTTTATTGCTAAAATGAGCCTAGGTGTACGATTAGCTAATACTGGGCCACTTGAGCAACGGGATATAAATGGTTTAGATACACATTATGCCATTGTCGAACATGTATATCCAACTTTAGAGAATGGTACGAAACCACTTGCGATACATCATGCGAAAATAGAAGCTAAACAATATGGTATGAAAACCAATCAAGGCTTTTACGATTGGTCATCCATTGATAAACAACAATATTTAGCGCAAAAAGAAAAGACACTAATAGATATTATTAAGTTGGTTCAGTAGAGATTCAATATAAAGGCAGCAAATTTGAAATGAGAATAGGAGTAGATATGGCGATGGAATATCAAGCATTAGTAAAGTGTTCAACAAAGAAAAAGGATGTTCAGTTTAAAACCTATTCTGTTCCGGAGTTAAATAGTAATGAATGTTTACTAAAAGTAGGTGCAGTGGGTATTTGTGGGAGCGACTTGCATATGTATGACGGACATGGTGGCTACGATTGGGTCACTTACCCACTTGTGCTCGGGCATGAAGTAACTGGAACAGTAGTAGCTATGGGGACAGCTGGTGATCAAGCACTTTTAAATAAAAGAGTGGTTATTAACCCATATAAAAGTTGTGGTGTATGTGATTATTGTCAACGTGGCGAAACGAATTGCTGTGATTTTAATGATTATAAATTGATAAAAACACCGACTGAGGCTCTTCGATATGGATTTCGAGAGGCTGGTGGCATGGCACAGTATATGGTAGTCGATGTGAATAATATTATTGTAATTGACGACGCAGTGAGTGATGAAGTGGCAGCTATTTCAGAAGCTTTAGCAGTTAGTTATACGGCAGTTTTAAAAGTAGCTGATTACAAGAAAAAGTCTATTTTAGTAATTGGGCCAGGACCAATAGGATTAGGGGTAGCTGCAATCTTAGTAGGGGCAGGTAATGAAGAAACACATATGCTAGGAGTCCTACAAGATCAAAGTCGTTTGCAGTTAGCTAAAGAGATAGGTGTACATGCAACGTTTGTTGCTACAGAGGAACTAATACACGATAATTTTTCAGGCTATGATGCAATCATTGACTGCTCTGGTCATCCATCTATTCCGAAAGAAGCTATTCGTTTACTTAAACGAGGTGGACAGCTTGTATTAGTCGGCATCAATTCTGCAGAGTTTGCTGTTCCAATGGATCAAATTGTCCGTGGTGAAATAATGATTAAAGGCAGTTACGGCATTACACAGGCTAATTATGAAGCGGTTTTACAAATGGCTGCGGATGCAAAATATCCATTTAATAAGTTAATCGCACATACGGTTTCATTTAAAAATAGTCTTCAAGGTTTTGAAAGTGCGCTTAATAAAGTAAATGGAAAAGTTGTGATTCATTTTAAGGAGGAAAAATAAATGAAAATTATTGATTTAACACTAGAAATTTATGATGGCTTAGTTTCTTATACATCACATCCACCGATTGCTATACAAGAAGAATCCACTTTTGATAATTCCGGTCATCGTTACGTAGCACCATGTGAAGGATTTGAATCTCGCTTTTTACGTATGTCCGATCATAGCGGGACACATATTGACGCACCACTTCACTTTATAAGAGGTGGGGAATCTACGGCTGAAATGGATTTAACAAAAACTTATGGGGATGCTGTCTTACTTGATGTATCCTCTTTCAAAGATCCGTTTGAACCTGTTACAGCTGAGATGCTTTCGCTAGCTGAGCAAAGACAAGGAATTACTGTACAGCAAGGTGATATTGTCTTAGTACGAACACGCACTGCAAAGTGGGGACAAGGGGACTTTTTTGAAGAGCACGCTTTTGCTACTTGTGCAGGAGATTGGTTATTCGAAAAACAAGTAAAATGCATTGGTCTTGATTTAGCGAATATAGATGTTCATGACAATATGAAACGCGAAGTGCATCTAAAGCTGCTAAGTGTTCCTATTTATATAGTAGAAAACCTAGTCAACCTTGAACAGCTACCTTTAAATGACCGTTTTACTTTTATGGCACTGCCGCTTAAATTGAAAAACTCCACTGCATCGCCAGTAAGAGCTGTCGCATATGTGAAGTAATGTTAATAACAGGAAGAGAGGGCATATAAGCCTTCTCTTTTTTTGTGTGATTTAAAGCTATTTAAATTCAAAAATCTTTTCAAAAAAAGCTGTGGTGAGTGCTATATTATTATGCTTCGTTTAAACCATAAAAATAGTAAAAGAACAATGCCACGAAATTATTTCTAGGGTTAAATTATTTTGAACATTAGAAGTCATCTGCATATCACTTAAAATATGTATATTTTTACATGAGCAAAATCTAACATAGCTTTTTCTTTTTTGGACAACCTAATTTAGAAATAATAGCATGAGGTGATGATCATGATCGTGGAGAGGTCGTCCGATTGGCAAGAAGGCTTTATTAATAGGCTAGAAAATCATGAAAAATGGCAAAGTTGGACTTTGTACAAAATGAACTATGAAATTGTGAAAATGAATTTAATTCCGGAATTTACTGGTTTACAAGCACCTAAAGTTTTACCGAAGCTAACACCACTTGCCCATCAGCTAGAAGCAGCGCAAACCGTGATAGAACGAATGAATGGGAAAGCGATACTTGCAGATGAGGTGGGGCTTGGTAAAACAATTGAAGCTGGCTTAATTCTAAAGGAATACATGATACGAGGGCTTGTGAAAAAAGCTCTGATTTTAGCACCAGCTTCTCTTATCAATCAATGGATTGAAGAATTGAATCAAAAATTTCATATTCCAGCTGTAGCGTATAAAAAAAATTGCCCGATTGAGCGTTACGATATTGTTATTATGAGCATGGATACGGCAAAAAAAAGTCCACATAAAGAACTAATTTATGCGCAAAATTATGACATGATTATTATTGACGAGGCACATAAATTAAAAAACCATAAAACACAAATTTATGAATTTGTGCAAGGATTAAAGAAGAAGTTTTGCTTATTATTAACGGCTACACCGATTCAAAATGATGTTTTTGAGCTTTATTATCTTATTTCTTTACTGAAGCCAGGTCATCTTGGCAATTATGAGACATTCCAATCTGCGTTTTCAGCAAGCAAGCACGATTTACAGCACGATGACTATTTAAAAGAACTAGTCAACCAAGTGATGGTAAGAAATCGAAGAGAGGACACAGGCATTGAGTGGACCAATAGACGTGTTCAAATTGTCCCTATCCATTTTAGCCCTGAGGAAATGGAAGTTTATCATTTACTTGGTTCGCTTACGTCTACAGGTTCCTTTTCATTAATTACTTTGCAAAAAGAAATGTGTAGTAGCAAAGAGGCAACGGCTTTAACGTTGTCTAAAATGCTAGAAAATAGTTCAGAACGCGATGAGCTAGAAGCAATTCTTGCAAAGGTTATGGCTTTAGAAGTGAATTCTAAGGCTGAGAAGACGCTTGAAATTATTGAACAGGCTAAAGACAAAGTCATTATTTTTACTGAATATCGTGCAACTCAAATTTATTTACAATGGTATTTACATTCTCATGGTATTACGAGTGTTTTGTTTAATGGTAAGTTCAATAAAAACAAGCGTGATTACATGAAGCATATATTTAAGGAAAAAGCTCAAGTATTGATAGCAACAGAGGCAGGGGGAGAAGGGATCAACCTTCAATTTTGCCATCATGTTATTAACTACGATTTGCCTTGGAATCCAATGAAGCTTGAGCAACGCATAGGGCGTGTTCACCGTTTAGGACAAGAACATGATGTTCATATTTATAATCTTGCTGTAGAAGATACGATTGAAAAGGATATTTTGGCATTACTGCATACAAAAATTGATGTCTTTGAAAAGGTAGTAGGAGATCTAGATGCAATCTTAACGAATTTCAAAAAATCTGTTTAAGACGCCATCAGGTGTAATTGATATTGTAAGGGGAGAGGGGCATGTATCCACAACAGGTTCACAGCTATTTACGACAATTTTTTTTAGAAAATGAATGCGATATGGTAGGTGATGGTGACCATTACCTAACAGTACAATTAACGATTGCTATTGATAAAAGAATTATGAATCGCCCCTTTTACTGGCAATACGTAGAAGCAACGAATGGCGAACCTAACCCTGCACAAGTTACCTTTATAACAGATCAAAGTGCACTGTCAGAAAAAATAATGGGGGAGGTCGTGCATTTTGGTTCTCCAAGGCTAAATCAATTGTTTCATGCTACGAGAGAGCTAGGAGCTTTTGTTCAAATGTTTCAAAAAGTAGATGCAGGTACAGGGCAAGTCATGCTGACTCCTTGGCTTGGGGTAAATTATAAAGTGTCGTATTGTTGCGATCGAACGAAAGAAATGATGTACTCTTTTGGTATTAATTTACTGACAGGGGCAATAAATGATAATTTTCATGACACAATAAGTAATATTGACTGGGATATTACGCCGTCAGAAGATGCTTTTTATGTACAATATATAATTAAGCCTTTACGGGCGCTTCAACGCTTAGATGAAGCTATTGATGCAATTATTCAACAGGATGATCATACATGGGCTGAGCAAGCAAAAAAGAGATGGCAAAGAGATCAACGCGTATTAGACTATTTTTATGAAGATGTGGAAGAAAAGCCAGAGTGTTATGAAGTGGAGAAAAATGCTTTAGAAGAACAATACGATGCAAAAATTAAAATTGAAATTATAAATGGTGGATTATTTTATATGCGATAAGAAAAGTAAGCCGCAACGATTGCTAATGCGAATTGTTGCGGCTTATTTTTGCTGCTGCCATAAAAATTTGTTAGTCTTTTTCGATAATGTTTTGTAATTGTGCCAGCTTATTATCCCAAAATAAATGAAAGTATTGTAACCAATCTTCAATTTCTTTTAAGCGATCGATGTGTAAAGTGTAAATTTTTTCTCGGCCCTTCTTTTGGGCTGATACTAGCTTGGCTTGCTCTAATATGTGTAGATGTTTGACCACAGCAGTTCTGCTAATCGTAAAATGCTCTGAAATAACAGCTATTGGTTTATCACTTTCGGCTAGCAGTTGTAGTACATGACGTCTTGTTGGATCAGCAATTGCTTGGAAAACATCATACTGTTGTGCCAGCTGTGTCATTTTGTTTCTACAATCTCTTTCAACTTTTTACCAACAAGCATTGTCCAACCGCCATCCATATTTTGTCGAACAGCTTCTGCAGGCATGTTAGCCTTTGGAATAATATGAGAGGCTTCTTTCCAGCCACCATGAGTTAATGTAAATTCTGTTTGCTCTCCAGCTTGCTTTAACTCAAATGTGACAAACCATCCATCAGTATCCCATGCAAAGCGTACATAATGAGGTGCATCAACTTTTTCAACTTTACACGGCGATGGTCCAAATGGAGATTGTAGTGTAAATTCATGCCCTTCCACTGGTTTAAAATCATTTGGCATAAACCAAGAGCCAAGCTTTTCGGCATTTGTAACTGTTTCCCATGCCTTCTCGATAGGCGCATTAAGTGTAACAGTTTTAACAATATTTTGTAGTTGTTCAGGCATTTTATAGTCTCCTCTTTTTAAAAATATAACCACAAGGTGTTACGAATATATAACACCTTATGGTTATATGTCAATCGTAAAGAATATGGGGAATTTTTTAAGTGGTATCTTTTTCAGACAGGTTACGTATGGTAGAATTATTTTTATAATTTTCAGACGGATTGGAGGGCTATCGGCATGGAGAATATTCCGATGTTTTTATTGATGTGTATTTTATTAATAATTTTACCTGGACCCGATACTGCGATTGCGACTAAAAATACTTTAACAGTTAATAAAAAGGGTGGGTTACAAACAATACTTGGCTCATGCTGTGGATTATTTATTCATACATTAGCTGCGGTTATCGGACTCTCTGCAATTATTGTAAAGTCAGCCTATATATTTGCTATTTTAAAATACGTTGGAGCGGTGTATTTATGCTATTTAGGTGTGAAGACATTATGGACTTTAAAAACAATTCGCACGCAGTCGCCAGTCGTAAATGATGATACTCAAATTGACATTAAGTATGGGAATCAATCATGCTTTAAACAAGGTTTCTTAACAAATGTGACAAACCCAAAGGTAGCAGTGTTTTTTCTAACGTTCTTACCACAATTTGTAGATGGCTCAAACAGCACATTTTTCCCATTTTTACTGATGGGACTTATTTATACCGCCTTAACGGCTTTATGGTTCATCTTCTATGTATATTTATTAGATAAAATTAGTGCTTTTATGAAGAAGCCTATGACAAAGGCAGTAATCGAAGGCTTAACAGGAACAGTTCTGATTGGCTTTGGCATCAAATTAGCGTTAGAAAAGGCCTAGGTGCCAGGCACTCAAACAATTTCCTCTATAACTATCCAAGGAAAAATCCACGAAGACTCCTGCGGGAACAGCACAGAACGTAAGACGTGACAAACCGCGCGATAGAGAGGGTTGCGGCTTAAGATGTGCCCGCGGAAAGCGAAGTGGATTTTTCTGATTTAGGAGCCAGTATGATGCTAAGTATTTATGAGAAGTGTTATGAGAAGTGCCAGGCACTCAAACAATTTCCTCTATAACTATCCAAGGAAAAATCCACGAAGACTCCTGCGGGAACGCACGCAATGTAAGACGCAACAGACCGCGCGATAGCGAGGGTTGCGGCTTACGATGTGCCCGCGGAAAGCGAAGTGGATTTTTCGATTTAGGAGCCAATATTATACTAGGGATTTTTGTGATGTGCCAGCCACTCAAAAAATTTATTAAAAAAGACTGTAGACATTTCCAAATTTCTTTGGAGTTTATCTACAGTCTGAGACAACGAGAATAGCAGTCTCGTTATCTTTGCTAACACTTTTAATACTGATTGTTCGCTCAAACCTTTTTAATCAGCTAAAAAGGTTATTATTTTTGTTGGTTTGAAGCCCAAACATTTGTATCTGCAATTGTTGGGTTAGCAATGTAATGGCCACCTTCAATTTGAAGAGTTTGACCAGTCATAAATTTAGATTCATCAGAAGCTAAGAATACTACTGCGTAACCGATATCATCTGCTTCACCATTGTATGGTAGGGCATTATATTTTGTGAAAATTTCTAGTAAATCTTTTGGTAAATTGTTTTTAGCTGCAGGAGTTAAAATTAATCCTGGTGCTATAGCGTTACAACGGATTTTATCTTTACCGTATTGAGTTGCAATATATTTAGTTAAGTGAACTACGCCAGCTTTTGTTGTACCGTAAGCTGTACGAATTTGGTCACTTGCAAATCCACCCATAGAAGCAGTGTTAATGATAGAACCACCACCAGCTTTTTGCATATGTGGAATAGCGAAACGGCTACCAAGTAATACTGATTTTAAGTTGATATTTACTAGGCGATCAAATTCTTCTAAATCCATGTTTACTACATCTAAATCTTTTTGTAAGTTTGTTGAACCTACATTGTTATATAGTACTGTTAAAGAACCGAATTGCTCAACAGTGAATTCTACTGCTGCTTTGATTGAATCAGCATCGCCAGCATCTAAAAATACTGCAGCTGCTTCATAGCCTTCTTTTACTAATGCTGCAGCAATCTCTTTTGCCCCTTCAAGATTATAGTCAGCAATAACAACTTTTGCTCCTTCTTTCGCTAACAAAGTTGCTGCTGATAAACCGATTCCTGACGCTCCGCCAGTAACAAGTGCTACTTTATTTTCAACACGTTTCATAATAAAATTCCTCCTAGTTTGAGTGATAAACTGAGTATTGACAGTTAAATATAAATCATACTCATTACTACTTCATTTAATTGACAATAGATAGTTTACCACTAAACTAAAAAGATTTGAAATAAAAAGCATAGATTGTTCTCATTTTTTTCGCTTATGTAGAAGGGCTAGCATTTGAATAAAGCCTAGCACGAGTATCATCCTACGTTAAATTCTGCGTATGTAATGTAGTAAAGAAATATTATTTTATAGTTGCTTAGAATTCGAAAAAATAAGCTTTTTTAATCGTTCCTCCATAATCTTTTTCTTTTCTAGGCGGTCTTTTCTAATATAAAACATTCTTCGTAACAAGAATCCTCCTAAAATAATGGCACAAAAAATAATGAAATAAATTAGCATCCGTAAAATCCCTTTTTATATTATTTAATAGAACGTGGCGCTAGAGTTATTGCGTTATCTCCTAACTTTTATAAAATTGCGACAAAATACTTATATGTTGATAGGAAGATAAAGCCTCAAAAACGCCCAACTAGTCAAATATATAGATTTTCAAAGAAATTATCCATAAATAAATCTTTTAAATAAAACAAAAATCCTACTTTAATGTTACAGATATTCACATGGATGAGAAAGATGTATATGAAAACCTTTACGTTCTACATTTAGGTTGCATTTGCAAAGAAGGATTAAAGAATTATTAAGAGAATTTATTACTAATTAATACTTTAATGATTTTATCCATAACAAATTAGAATAAATAAGGGGTTTTCATATGGAGTTACGAGATTTAAAGGCGTTTATGGCAGTAGTAGAACATGGAAGTTTTACGAAAGCAGCAAGTGAAACCTTTGTATCACAACCCTCATTAAGTAAGAGCATTAAAAAGTTAGAAGATAATCTTCATGTTGAGTTATTAAATCGTTCTACAAGACATGTAGAGTTAACAGATGCTGGCAATATCGTTTATCAACAAGGTCAAAAAATCATGCGTTCTGTCTATGATTTGCACATTTTGCTAGATGATTTAGTAAACATCAAAACGGGGTCTATTAAAATGGGTATCCCTCCGCTCATTGGCACTTTGTTTTTCCCTGAAATTGCACGTAAGTTTCATCAACAATATCCAAATGTTCATTTAGAGCTAGTCGAGCGTGGAGCAAAATTAGTTGGTACTTTAGTGGAAAGTGGAGAAGTAGATATGGGCATAGTTGTGTTACCTACCGACGAAAGGAAGTTCATTGTCCAATCTTTCGTTGAAGATCAATTTTTTGTTTTTATTAATGAACAACACCCATTAGCTAAGCAAGATCACATTTTATTGCAAGAGTTAAAAAATGAATCATTTATTATTTTTACAGAGGAATTTTCATTACATGATTATGTTATTAAATCATGTAAAAGTGCAGGGTTTACGCCAATAATTAGCTACAAAAGCTCTCAATGGGATTTAATTGTTGAGCTAGTATCCTCAAATTTAGGCGTGACTCTTTTGCCTTATTCTATTGCAGCGAAGCAAAACAATCGCAATGTGAAGATTATTCCATTACAGAACTTTTATATGCCGTGGCGTCTCGGCGTAATTACGAAAAAAAATACATATCAATCTTATGCCTTAACGCAATTATTAAAGACAATTCGAACGGAAAAAGAATAGATTCGTTGATTTATGCAAATTAAGCATAAATAACATTACAATTAATTCCTTTACTTATAAAACAAGAATGATGTAGAATTTTTCTTAATAAACGAGCAATTTTAGGGGGTTTCGATATGGTGGATGGGAAAGTATGGAATTCGTTTGAGGAAGCCATTGCTGATATTAATGATGGTGCTACGTTAGCAGTAGGGGGATTCGGTTTAAGTGGTATTCCTGAAAAGGCTATTGCTGCGTTACAACATAAGGGAACAAAGGATTTAACAGTGATTAGTAATAACTGTGGTGTAGATAATTGGGGATTAGGGTTATTACTAGCAAATAAGCAAATTAAAAAAATGATAGCATCCTATGTTGGCGAAAATAAAATCTTTGAACAGCAATTTTTAAGTGGCGAGTTAGAAGTTGAGCTTGCACCACAAGGTACATTAGCAGAGCGTCTGCGAGCTGGAGGAGCTGGCATTCCAGGCTTTTATACAGCGACAGGGGTTGGAACGCCAATTGCTGAAGGCAAAGAAGTAAAGGTTTTCGATGGCAAGGAATATATTTTAGAAGAAGGAATTGTTGCCGACTTTGCTCTTGTCAAAGCGTGGAAGGCAGACAAGCTAGGCAATTTAATTTATCGAAAAACATCGCGTAATTTTAATCCTTTAGCAGCGATGTCAGGCAAAATTACAATTGCAGAAGTGGAAGAGATTGTAGAAGTGGGCGAACTAGATCCAGATCATATCCACACACCAGGTGTCTTCGTGCAACGTGTTTTACTCGGCGAAAATTATGAAAAACGTATCGAACGTTTGACTGTTAAAAAGGAGGAGGAAGCATAATGGCGGATACAAGATATAAAATTGTGAATAGAGCTGTCCAGGAAATTAAAAATGGCATGAATGTCAATTTAGGTATCGGTATACCAACACTTATTGCCAATGCCATTCCTTCTGATTATGAGGTGCTTTTACAATCCGAAAACGGCCTCCTTGGAATTGGTCCTTATCCAGAGAAAAGTGCGGTAGATGCTGATCTCATAAATGCTGGGAAAGAAACAGTGACAGCTGTGCCAGGAGCATCTTTTTTTGATAGTGCTGAGTCCTTTGCAATGATTCGTGGTGGACATATTGATCTTGCTATTTTAGGTGGAATGGAAGTTTCCGAAACAGGTGATCTTGCCAATTGGATGATCCCAGGGAAAATGGTAAAGGGCATGGGAGGCGCCATGGATCTTGTTGTCGGTGCGAAAAGAGTCATTGTCGTGATGGAGCATGTGAACAAAAACGGGGAGTCAAAAATTAAAAAGCAGTGTGAGTTACCGTTAACAGGCAAAGGTGTTGTGCACAGATTAATAACGGACTTAGCTGTTTTTGATTTTACATCTACAGGCATGCAACTAATAGAATTAGCAGAAGGTATAACATTGGAGGAAGTAAAGGCGAAAACCGCTGCTTCATTTGATGTTGCGTTATCTCAATAATTTAAAAGAGACCAGTTTACTTTGTGGGAAGTAAGCTGGTTATTTTAATGTTGATAACAGTATTGGATTAGGAGAGTGGAATAATTGCGTGGGGCACAACAGGTGACAACCGAAATAATAAAGCGATTTAATAGTCCAGATAGGGGAGAAAGGCCTCTCATTGTTGCCATTGACGGATTAGGAGGGGTAGGAAAAACAACCTTTGTAAATAAACTAGCTAGCGCGTTGGAAAATGATTGCGTGGTTAATGTTTTGCATATTGATGATTATATTGTAGAAAGTGAAAAGCGATACAATACGGGCAATGAAGAATGGTTCGAATATTATTATTTACAATGGGATATAAAATTCATAAAAGAAAGCCTTTTAAAAATACATAATGGTCATCTAGATTTAACACTGCCTTTTTATAATCGCGCAATGAATACAGTAATAAATAGTAAAAAGCACTTTGTACTAAATAGTATTCTTTTAATAGAAGGAGTCTTTCTTCAGCGCAATGAATGGAGGAGATTTTATGACTATACGATATTTTTAGAATGTCCAAAACATGTTAGGGAAGAAAGAGTTTTAAAGCGTGATTCGTATATAGGAGATGTATCAGCAATTAGGAAGAAGTATGAACGCAGATATTGGGTAGCGGAAGAGTATTACTTAAAAAAGGAAGTACCATTACAAAAAGCGGATATAATATGGCATGCGGAATACAACTCAGACTATTGACCGTTCTCCTCTCAAGTTTTCCCATTATATAATCGTCCTAGAAGGAGAGATGGCGATGAAAGAACAATGGGCAAAGGAAGTTGTACAAGTACGTGTTGCAAGACCGACTCATCAATTATCGGCAATAGAAAGGTTTTATTGTGAAGGTGTCGGTTTAGAAAAGATTGGTTCGTTTAAAGGGCATCGAGGCTATGATGGTATTATGATTGGTCTGCCGAATGCCAATTATCATTTGGAATTTACTGAGCATGTTGATGGTAGCCCATGTCCTGCACCGACCAAGGATAATCTTCTTGTGCTTTACATGCCAAACATTGAAGCAATCCAGCGCATTGTGCAACGACTAGAGCAGATGGGTTATCCAGAAGAGGAGCCAGAAAATCTTTATTGGGCAGAAAAAGGTGTAACGATTGAAGATCCAGATGGCTGGCGTATTGTATTAATGAATACTGAGGGCATATAAGGGGTTCGTGCCAGGCACTCAAACAATTAACTAGTTGATGGTAGCGGAGGCGGCGACTCCTGCGGGAACGCACAGTAAGTAAGACGCAACAAACCGCGCGTTAGCGAGGGTTGCGGCTTACGATGTGCCCGCGGAAAGCGTCCGCTGGAGCGGACATCAACGTTGAGAGCAAAAAAGTGTTAGATTGATCGTAGTCAATCTAACACTTTTTCTCCTTTGTCCCAATATCTTTTGATGTGTTAATCGCCTAAAGCTGGGTTTTCTTTATATTCAGTGGCAATGGATTCTATATTTAATTGTGAATAATCGGCCCAATTGACGGTTCTAAAATCTTCTTCATCAAAATAAACGCTTAATACTTCCGTCATTTCTTCATTGCTATTAGCACCTGTTAATGGGGCAAACCAAATGATTGAAGGTGTTTTCACACTTTTTAGCTTCGACAGCTCGGCAAATATTTTACCAGAATCTTTGAGCATCTGATTTTTAGAACCTTCTCGTACATCTGCATCTTGAATCGATATAGTAACAATGCCTTTCGTTTCTTCTACAGTAAATTTATTTTTAACAACTGCCCCTACAATATCTTTTACAGATGTGTCTTGATCGACAGCGACTTCCTTCGGTTCCGCATTTTTTCCACAGGCTGATAGTAATAATGTGAATAGTACTAAGATATAAAGTAGTTTTTTCATGATGATAACCTCCCTTGTTACTCCATATATGTTCAAATTGCGTATGAATTATACAAAGTTACAAGGAGTCAAAACTATTTTTTCTAATCGACATGTAGAAAATCATTTCTACGCATTACGGTTTACCCAAAATTATTGGATGATGAATAATATTAGAAATACTAAACACATTGTGAGACCTGTATACAAGCATTGATAAAACGCTTTATTATTAGTTCCTCTATAGTCAAACCCGCGATTTAGTACTACCAGTCCAAAAATAAACATGATTATATTTAAATATTTTGGATTGAATCCAGCGGGTATGATAAGTGAAAACATCAAAATTATTAAGATGAAATGTATGTACTTTCTTATAGGATGGATAAATTTAATCTTGTTAAAAAGTTTCAAAAATATCACTCCTTTAAAACAGAATGTTCAGCATAAATAGATAGAGATACAACACAAATTATACAATATTATTTAACTCTTATACTAAAAACGAAAGACGAACTCCCTTTTTCCCATCTGCCGGAAACAGTGTATATATAGATGCCTTTTTCTTGAGGCGCTGAAAAAACATCGCCTTCAACTTTTATTAGTGTACTCTCGCTTTTATCCAAGCATTTTTCTACTTCTATTTCATCAATGGGTGGTTTTTTAAAATGGATTTTTATTTCGCTATTAGGGGATACAGGAAAGGGCGTGATTTTATTATTTTCCAGGATTTCTGGTGGCGATATTTTATCAACACATTCAAATCCAATTATCTTATTCCAACAATATGAACCTTGTACTAGCGTTATTTTTTTCCCTTCTGCCGATACAATTGGCTTAGGAGGACCAGAGTTTAATAAAATGACCATTAATGCAAATACAACAATAAATAGAATGCTTATTATTCCCTTTAAACTTCTCATAGTAATTCCTCCTAACTTGTATGAGCATATGACAATCGTACTTAAATAAAAATAATATCAACCGAAAACAAAAGGATGTTGTTTCTAGTTGATATTATTTCATCAAGTTCTATTTATTTGCTTACTACATCAAGGCACCAAGAGAAATTATCCCATGCTGAATACCAACCGTTGAAAACTTCTGATGAATCATCCCAACGAACTTCGAACTTTTTATGACCTTCGATATCTAGTAAATATAAAGCTAACGTATCATCCGCTTTAGAGACAGCTATTTTCATACCGTTTTGAAGTTCTTCTTCAGTGAATGGTACATCCGAAACCGAACGTAGCTGCGCTTGTTCAAATACTTGTTTGTTAATAATTCTGTAATTCATAATAAACCTCCAATAAAACTTTCTTGAATTTTAAATTTAAATTTTACGTGCCAATAACAGGACTATAAAAGTATATCCTATATTCATTGAGTAAAGAAAACAAAATAATAATTAACTAGCCTTTTTTTTGTCTAAATTGTTGCTTATAGTGTATCAGTGATTGAATGAAGAAATCTAAATACAATTTGTTCTTAACCCAATGTTACAAGGAGGCATTAAAAAAGTCCAGAGACTCACAAAATCGAGCAGTCTTGGAATTAAGTTCAATAAGAACAATCATCCTTTGAATTTTATTAAAATAAATGAAACGAATTTGAGAAATAAAAGTCAAATTTAGAAAAAGGAGGTTGCACATTGAAAAAGTTATTTTTAATGATTGGCTTGATTGCACTTTTAATAGCGGGTTGTTCGAATGATGTAAATAAAACTCACCATGAAGCAGAACTCAATAAAGAAAGTTTTCCTCCATCTATGGCAGGCTGGGTCCATGTTAATGGGAAGAAGTTTGAAATGGAAGCGGGCGGTTATCAATGGGAAAGGAAAAAGTGGCTAACAACTGAGACTGTTCAAACTGATCATGCATCTCCAAACCAAGTAGCTGAAAAATTACAGGCGATTCAGTTAGAACCAAATATGAACATGCGTATTGAGGTTGAAGAAAACCCGGAAATCTTTGTTTATCTTTGGAATGAAAACGGGAGAGATAATGAAATTATGTTGAAAAACAATGAGATGGCAGCGCCGTCAAACAAAGGTCGATATATTTTTGAGGTTTTAGCTAGATGGTCAAATGGTGAGGTATCCTACACATTTGTAGTTGAAGTGAACTAATTGGTCAGCGACATTTCATTGTATTGATTGAATTTAAGGTGGGAAGGTTAGAGTTATTAAAATTTGACAGCGTTCAAAAAGACTTTTATTATTATGTAGACCGTTCGTTATAATTTTTTTAAGGGAGGTAATCCTATGTCTAGTAAAAAAACATCGCGAGAGAAAATTTTAGAAGCTGCAACAGAGCTTTTTCATTTAAAAGGATACCATGCTACAGGCTTGAGTCAAATAATTCAAGAGAGTGGCGCGCCAAAAGGTTCTTTATATTATCATTTTCCTGATGGTAAGGAACAATTAGCTGTTGAAGCGATCAACTTATCAGCAAATAGAATTGCAGCAGAAATTGAGCAAAATCTAGCAGCTTACGAAGATCCAGCGAAGGCATTTCAATATCATATAGAAAGTATTTCGGGAATTTTTCATGACATGGATCCAATATCAAAATTAAAAAATGTTCCAATGGGTTTACTCGCAATGGAAACAGCATTTGTAAATGAGAATTTACGTCAGGCTTGTGAAGAAACCTTTGAAATATGGGGAAATCTTTACTTTGAGAAATTAAAAGTTAGTGGTTATAGTGAAGAACGTGCTTACTTAATTAGCAAAACAATAAGTGCATTAATTGAAGGTGGGATTACATTATGTGTAACCAAAAAATCGAGTGAGCCTTTAATTCAAATTAACAAAATGATTCCTTTATTGCTTTCTAAGTAAATAGGGGCTTCATTTTTATGCTTATTATATAGACCGGTCTAATTAATTATAGAGAAAGAAAGGAAGTATTTTATTTATGGCTTCATCTTTGCAAGTTGTGCCAGTACGAAAACCTAAAAGTATGGCTTTTGTGCTTATGTTTGCAGCATTTATAGGGTTGTTTAGTGAGACAGCTTTAAATATGGCTCTGACTAATATTATGTCCGATTTCACTGTTTCAGCTGGGACAGCACAGTGGCTTACTACAGGCTATCTATTAACAATAGGTATTTTAGTGCCTGTTTCATCTCTTCTAATTCAATGGTTTACAACAAAACAGTTAGTTGTTGGATCATTAGTATTTTCGATTGTAGGAACGATTTTAGCAGCTTTAGCACCAAGCTTTCCGATTTTACTGCTAGGTCGTATCATTCAAGCGTTTGGAACGGGCATTATTTTACCGCTCATGATGAATGTAATTTTATTAATTTTCCCGATTCAAAAGCGTGGAGCGGTAATGGGGTTAATGGGGCTTGTTATTACGACAGCTCCTGCGATTGGGCCAACATTGGCAGGCTTAATTGTGGACTCGTTGGATTGGTCGTTTATTTTCTGGATAAGCCTTGTTTTTTATGCAGGATTAGTCGTAGTGGGGCTTAAACAAATCGATAATGTATCTACTATTACGAAGCCAGCTATTGATGTTGTTTCAATTATTTTATCGACACTTGGATTTGGCGGCTTCATTTACAGTTTAAGTACTATTGCAGAAAAATCCTTTGCTTCTGCAGGGGTATATATACCATTTATTGTTGGCCTAGTTTCAATTGCGTTATTTGTAATTCGTCAATTTAAAATGGAGCAGCCTATGATTAATTTACGAACGTTTAAATATCCTATGTTTACGTTAGGGACGGTATTGTTATTTAGCGGTATGCTTTTAATTTTATCAACAGCGATACTATTGCCTATGTACTTAAAAGGTTCTTTACTATTCAGTGCAACGGTTGCTGGTCTTATTCTTTTGCCTGGTAGTGCCATGAATGCAGTTTTATCACCAGTAGTAGGAAAGATGTTCGATCAATTTGGTGCAAAGAAATTTTTGCCTCTTGGCTTTCTGCTAACATTAATTGCAAGTTTACTTTTTGTCTTTACGATTTCCGCACATACACCCGTTTGGCAGATTATTTTAGCGAATACAATATTCTTTATAGGGATTTCTATGATTATTATGCCTGCGCAAACAAATGGTTTAAATCAGTTGCCACGTGAATTATACGCAGATGGTGCAGCTGTTATGAGTACATTACAACAAATTGCAGGTGGGACAGGGACAGCATTGGCTATTACATTAATGGTCAGTGGACAAAACAGGCATTTCGAAAAATTCCAAAATGCTTCACCATTTGAATTAATGGCTGAAGGGACAAAGTATGCATTCTTCTTTATCGCAGCCATTGCGCTTATTGGGCTTGTGTTATCAGTTTTTGTTAACGGAAAACGTGTTGAGAACAATTAAGTTGGGTCTATTTAAATAGCTGAAACAACAAAATAATGACACCCCAATCGTTATGATAAAAAACTAGCCCTTTGCTGACTAGCATCGGTAAGAAGAAGAATTTTGGCCAGAGCATTACATCAAATATAGAAAAATTTTTTCGTATTAAGGAAAATGAAAAACTCGTATGTTGATTTATGTTTTATCAACATGCGAGTTTTCCCTTATCTATTGGATGTTCTATATTCTCGGCAACAGTCGTTGTAATTTTGACTGTTAAATGTCATTTGAGCAATGTAAGAGTCGTTGCGATTGCATTGTCGATAAAAGAGCGTTGAGGGCGGGATTTCATCATAACTGTTAGACCGATTAATGCGATAATTAGTGATTGTGCTAAAGATTTTGCATCAGTGTTGGCTTCCAGCTCACCAGATTGTATTCCCCGTTCAATCGTTTCTTGAAAGATAACAGTTAGGTACAGTTGATGTTCTCTAGTTAAAATTTCAAATCGCTCATCATGCGGTGCGAGTTCAACCATCGTATTAATACAAAAACAGCCTTTACTAAGTGCACCTTCATATTCGTCATTGATGATATCTGAAAAAAAAGTAGAAAATGCCTCTTTTATAGAGGAGTGACTTTGGAGCTTGGTTCGAATATCGGATGCGCGGGACATTGTATATTTGCGAAGTGCTGCTTCGAATAACTCTTTCTTATCACCAAAGGTTGAATAAATACTAGGGCGTTGAATGCCCATTCTAGAAGTAAGGTCGCTTAATGAAGTAGCCTCATATCCTTTCTCCCAAAATAACTGCATTGCAGCATCTAAAACTTTATCCTCATCAAACTCTCGGGTTCTTGCCATAAGAATACCTCTCTTCAATTTTCGATTTTAATGTTTTGTTATGTTGACAATTAGATTGTTATTTATATACCGAACAGTATGTAATTATTATAGTATTAGCCGTGTTTTTAGTCAAATCTATTGAATGAAACGCTTTTGTAGAAAATAAAAGTGTTGACAATCAAAATAAGTTTAAGCTATATTTACCAATAATTATATTGTACCGTTCGGTATGTTATGGTTGCTAATTTAACGTAATGGAGGTTAAGGTGTGTACAAAACAGCGACAAGGGTAGGTAATCAACTTGTGAAAAATAATGGGCATAAACAGTCATTGATGTCTCCGGCGATGACACTATTGTTTGCAACTGCCTGTGGAATATCAGTGGCCAATATTTATTTTGCCCAGCCATTGCTCGATCGATTATCGAATGATTTTGGCATTGACCATTCCGTTATTGGTGTTGTGATTACTATCACACAAATTTTTTATGGATTGGGTTTACTACTACTCGTTCCCCTTGGAGATTTATTAAATCAACGGCGTCTTATTGTCGGGCAGATGCTCTTATCCGCAATAGCTTTGATTATAGTGGGGACAGCTTTTTCTAGCGTTGTACTTTTCGTAGGTATGGCTTTAGTAGGTCTTCTTGCAGTTGTGACCCAAACGCTTGTGGCTTTTGCAGCAAATATCGCTTCTCCTACAGAACGAGGGCGTGTCGTTGGTATTGTAACAAGTGGAATAGTTATCGGCATACTGCTCGCGCGGACTTTTGCCGGTATACTGACAGATCTAGCAGGTTGGCGTTCCGTATATATCGTCTCTGCAGCACTCATGCTTTTGCTAGCTAGTTTGTTTTTTAAAGTACTGCCAGTTGTTGAGCGCGAGGTGAAATCAATCACTTATCTCCAGTTGATTAGGTCAACGTTTACATTATTTATTCAAGAGCGAACTTTACGCGTTCGTTCAGTTTTAGCGCTGTTGATTTTTGCCGATTTCAGTATTTTATGGACTTCGCTCGTTTTACCACTTAGCGCACCGCCATTTGCTTTATCTTATAGTGCAATTGGAGCTTTCGGTCTTGTTGGTGTAGCAGGAGCATTAGCTGCGGCAAGTGCAGGAAAACTTGCAGATCGAGGGTACGGACAACGAACGACTGGTAGTGCTTTATTATTATTGCTAATTTCATGGTTGTTTATCAGTTATCTACAACAAACGCTTGTCGCATTAGTTGTCGGTATTGTTCTACTTGATTTGGCTGTACAGGCAATACATGTAACGAATCAAACGATGATTCTTCCGTTGCATCCCGAAGCAAGGAGTCGACTTACTGCTGGATATATGATGTTCTATTCTATCGGCAGTGCGAGTGGTTCAATTGCCTCGACTCAAATATATGCACATTTCGGCTGGGGAGGCGTTTCTTTGCTTGGCGCTTCGGTCAGTGCCTTGGCTCTGCTTTTTTGGGCTTTAAGTATTCGAAAATAACTGGGTGATAGTACTACTACGAGTAACACTATATTTATTCTTATAATTTAATTGGACTAGGAGAGATTTAAATGGAAATAGGCATTACATCTTTTGTAGAAACGAAACCGGATGTTTATAATGGCGAAGTGATTAGTCATGCCCAACGTCTACGTGAAGTGGTCGAAGAAATTATCCTTGCTGATCAAGTAGGGCTGGATGTGTTTGGCGTTGGTGAACATCATAGGAAGGATTATGCAGCATCATCTCCAGCGATGGTTCTCTCAGCGGCTGCACCCCAAACGAAAAACATACGACTTACAAGCGCGGTAACTGTGCTTTCTTCAGCGGATCCTGTACGCGTTTTTCAAGATTTTTCTACACTAGATGGGATTTCAAACGGACGTGCGGAAATAATGGCGGGGCGAGGTTCTTTTATCGAGTCATTTCCGTTGTTTGGCTATAATTTGAACGACTATGACGCACTGTTTGAAGAACATTTGGAGTTGCTGCTTAAACTTCGTCAATCGGAAAAAGTAACGTGGGAGGGCAGACATCGACCTGCAATAAATAATTTAGGTGTCTATCCAAGACCTGTTCAAGATTCTTTACCTATATGGGTCGGTAGTGGTGGAAATCAAGATTCTGCCATCCGTGCAGGCCTGCTCGGATTGCCACTGATGCTGGCGATCATTGGTGGTAGCCCGATGCAATTTGCACCAATTGTACAGTTATATAAAAAAGCGGCGGCTCATGCAGGTCATGATGTCTCCAAACTGAAGGTGGGATCTCATTCGATAGGTTTTGTAGGGGAGAATAGGGAACTGGCAGCAGATACATTTTTCCCATCCACTCAAGCTGGTATGAATAAACTTGGCAAGGAGCGGGGCTGGGCTTATTATGATCGTTCAAGTTTTGATGCCGCAAGAAGTTTTGAAGGGGCATTGTATGTTGGTGATTCTGATACTGTCGCAGAGAAAATCATCCATTTGCGTAAGCATGTGGGGATTACTCGTTTTATGATGTATGTACCGTTAAGTACAATGCCACATAATCAAGTGATGCGTGCCATTGAATTGCTTGGGAAAGAAGTTGCCCCTCGTGTTAGAGAGGAAATTGCTAAATGGGAAGCTAACGGTGAACAGGATATATGATGATTTAGTAACTAGAAGGTATTCATATTGAAATGTGCGTCAATTCGGATGGTAATTATGCAAAGGCTATGCAAAATACTGCAGAGTTAGTTGCTAAGATTATGAAAGATGAAGGGATTCAAATTACAAATGTGGTTCAGCACAATTATTTTAGCGGTAAAAATTGCCCTCGGAATGTGTTTGAAAGAGAGAATAGTTGGAGCCAGTTTCTTGAAAAAATTTCAGCGTGTCAAGGTACTACACAGCAACCTGAACTTGTAACAGACACAAATAAATGTGTGATGACAGGCACATACAGCACTTTGCAGGCTGCTGAAAATGTATTAGATGTACTAGAACAGGTTGCTTACATTAAACAAGACAGCACATCATGGCGAGTTAAGACAGGAACATTTATAGGAATGGATGCTGCACTAGCAGGAGCGAATAAAATAAAGACAGCTAAACTTGAACAGGTTACAAATCTTGTACAAGTTTAGCTGTTCCTAATTAGATGGGAAAACCCCGAATAATTTCCACTGTAATTTAAATAGTGAAAAATATTCGAGGTCTTGTAAATGTTATAATTATCCTTGCCAGTTATACCAAACTTCAAGATCATTAAATCTTGCAAGGCTGCTTGTAGTAGTAAGTTTAAAACGATAGCTATTGCCTCTTGCTAACTTACTCCAAGATGAAATGTGAACAGTGCCATTCCAACCACCTGGAAGATCTATACTATTGGCAGGTGTATCACTAGTAACTCCTCCTGAACCATTATCGTAATATGCTTTAACAGTTACTTGTGATGCTGTACCATTAGAAGTTATTAAAGTTTCTGCAGGATTAAAAAATGCTTTACCTCTAAATCCTCCACCTACCCAAATATCACTACTAAATGAAAAAGCACCAGTATTATAGATAGTTTTTAGTGACAGAGTTGAAATTTTATTCGATTCAGTATTAGAAGAGTCATTTGGTACGAACTCAATCATATTTTTAATCTCTTCTAGAGTATAAGGAATTTGGTCACCTTTCTCATCGTAAACTTTAACTTGAGACATAAATTCATCTGAGTTTGGATCAATAGTTTGTGCCGAAGCATCTTGTGATGTGAAATATGCCAATCCAATTAAAGTAACAAGACTTAGAAATAAATGTTTCAATTTCATAATTCAACCTCCAAATAGTATATTTGATAAAACCTATTACAATATAATACATATATTTGTAAAAAGTCTACAATATTTTACAAATATAATTAAAATATACTATTTAATTACATTTTATGGAATCGATTCAAAAACATTGATACTATAGTCATAAACATGTATTTTTTTTAATTCTTTTTCAAAATGTTTTTCTATTTCCTTTTTTTTCTTTAAATCTAGACTAGATACTCCTAAATATAAAGTTTTACTAGATTTATCAGAAGAAATATTTTGAAGACCATACTTAAGGGATGCATCTAGAAAAATATCTTCAGACTCGCTTAGTCTATCAATGTTTTCATTAGAATCTAAAGTTTTAGAAATAATTACTTCTACAGCTTTATTTGATATCCTTAAAAAATCATAGTAACCTTTTGGGAAAAATGCTATAGAAAATAAGATTAACAACGTAAAGAAAAGTATTAATTTTTTCTTCAACACAAATACCTCCTTAATATCTAAAAATTAACTTATATTATACAGTAAAAATAGTTGTTTTTTGGATTTTTAATTTAAAATATTAAATTTGTGATTTTTTATCTATACTAGTGAAGTACTACAAGTGAAGTACAATTAAAGTTAATGACAGTTGTTTCAGTCATTCAAAGTGAGCGTTCAGTTGTATATTTTGAACAAAGGCGACTACTCCATAAATATGTAGTTTATGATATGGCAGTACCGACATTACAGCGTGACTACAGGGTGTTTGAGAATCTTAAAATGAGCAATGTTTATTTACCAATACTCGATAAGCTTTTAGATGACAATTCACAAGAATGTTACAACTCCAAAAGTCTGTTGGCCAAAGATGAAATTAGAGTAGTGCGGTGGGAAAAGAATAATGAATATTTTAGTGATTTAATTGTTGCCACAGCTGGTGAGGATTTAGTCTTAACCTATGCAAATATGGCTTTGAAAACACAGGTTGAAACATTGCTCATTAGTCACCAAAATAAAGACCAGGCGCTCACATGAGTACCTGGTCTTTATTTTGGAATAAATAAGAAATTAATTGAAAAATTTGACTTAGTTTTATAGTCTCTAATTAGAATCTAAAGAGAAACCACGTGTGAATTGTAAGCCGAGTAAAGCATCTTCTATAGAAGAAACAGCTAACAGAGAACGACCAGTACCTTTCTATAACTGGCTAAATGAACGTGATGTTCGTACACAAGTAATTAATAAACCGGGTAATTTTAAAAATTTGGCTGGCATGGTAGAGAGAAAGTGGAAAGTAAGTGCTCACATAGTTATTACTAAAACCTCACACATTAAATTTAATAAAGATTGGAGGTTCTATAATGAAAATCGTTATTAAAGGTTTTTTTCTTTTATTAACCTTAGTTTTATCCTTTTCAACATTAGTTCATGCAGAAGAAAATAAACAAGAAAAAGAAGAAAATAATGAAGGTACGGTAATATATCATGTTAAATACGATTATGATGCAATATGTAAATTATTGGGGATGAGTAGAGAGGAATATAATCAGAATTGGAATAAAGGTCTTTCTATATCTGAGATGGCGAAGAAAAAAGGTATTGAAAGAGGTGAGGTGGAAGGATATTTTTATAATTTCCATTATGAAGAAATGCAAAAATGGAGAAAAAAGGGCGTTTTGGAAGAGAAGCATTATTTTGATCTTGTATATAGACTAGCTGATGATATTGAGGAATTTATTGATCGAAATCCAAATCGTTAATGCGTTAAGTTATAACTGTAATTAGCATTAATTTATTTTTGCATCAAATTTGCATCAACGCTTGTTTTTTAAAAAAAACTCACCCTCCAATAAATGAAGGGTGAGTCGCTTTGAAGCCTTGAGGCTCTAATGTAAAATTTAAAAGCCGCGTATGCCGTATTTCTTATAGAAAGTTTTAAACCACCACTCCTCAAATGAGTTGTCGAAGGTAATTTATTTATAAATAATCACAATAAATGTTGTTATTCAAAGCTTTTGTAAATGTTATTATCATCCATTATCATTAATTGCTATTATTTATAAACAATTTTAACCCCAGTTTAACCCCAATTTGACCCCAGGGGTTAAGATTGTTTTTTCACTCTAAAGAACCCATCCAGCTTATCAGCAGCAGCGCGATCAGCAGACTTGAAAGCATGACCATAAGTATTCATTGTTACTGATATATCAGAGTGTCCTAGACGTTCACTAATTAGTTTAGCATGTACGCCTTGTGCAATTAATAATGATGCTGATGTATGACGTAAATCATGAAGGCGAATGTATTTAAATTTATGTTCATTAATAAATTTGTGCCAATGTTTTGAAGGGCTTGTTGGATAGAGGTGTGTACCATCAAATGAATGGAATAACCATTCTCTATCTTGTTCAATCCATTTATCACCTTTTTTGAACTTCTCCTTAGCCCAATGTATACGATATGCTTTTAATTCTTCCATAACAGATTCAGGTAATGTTACATAGCGTTTCGATTTTCTTGTTTTTGTAGATTTAATATGTGGGCCTTGTTTAGTTAAAACGATTGATTGGTGAATGTATATTTGTTGGTTTTCAAAGTCTACATCTTTCCACTCTAAACCTAAAAGTTCGCCTTTTCTTAATCCAGCAGCTAATGCTAAAGTGAACATAATTCTCCATAACTCTGTTTCGCTTTGTAACATACGCATTAACGTTTCAATTTCATCTTCTTCATAGATTTGCATTTCCTTACCCACATCATCAGTATCACTTGGGCGTGGCTTTTCAATTCCGTCCATTGGATTGTTAGATAATACACCCCATTTTACAGCGTACTTAAATATACTTTTAAGAGTTCTATATACATCTTGCTTGCTATGATAAGTAACAGGATCGTCTTTGCCATCATAACGCTTCATATCACGTACGACAGTCATCAGATGGAATTGATTTATTTGATCCATACGCATGTGGCCAATAACAGGGATAATATGCAATTCCAACTTTCGTTGGTGATTCCCAAATGTCGTTAGGGCAAGAGTAGATGCAAAATCCTTTTCCCATTGTTCGGCAAAATCTTTAAAAAGTATTCTTTCAGTTTGCACATAGTTACCTGATAAGACTTCATCCTTAAATTTTAGATATTCACGATCCAAAAATTCCTTTAGTTGCTTTGGTGACATTTTTTCTTCAATAATTATTGATTTGCGTTTTTTAGGATATTTCCCTTGAGCATCTTTAGGTAAATAAACAGTAAAACGAAATGAATTTTCTCCACGCTTTTCAATGTTAGCCATTATAAACTTCTCCTTTCGATATGGAGGATTTCCACCGTCTAAATTTAACTATCACCACCTTTAATGGGAATGTATGTACTTTTTAGGGTAAAATTTTTTTACCATCTACGCTTTTTAAAGAAAGTAGCTCAATCGGAACTCCTTTTTCTTCTATAGCATCATAGATGGTAAAACCTGAACAACATTGTTCAGTAAATAATTCATCAGGTAACAATAACTCGACAGCGAATGTATTCGCTTCTATTTCTAACTTATCTGTAGAAAATAATGTATTTTTCTTTAGAAATACAGTATTCGCTTCTGGATGTTGAACAACGTGTCCGAGTTCATGAGCAGCGGTTAATAGTTGTTTTTTAGATGGTAAATTCTCATTGATATGAATTACTTTTGTACGGTGGGATCTACTATAATAGCCGTATATAGACCCTAATGGCTCGTAAATAATAACTACACCTAGTAGATCAGCCAACTTAAAAGGATCCCTTGTATCGTATTTTTCAACTAACTGTGCCACAATCTTTTTAATATCCACCACAAACACCACCGTACTTTAATCTCTATATTTTTTAGGTGTAAATTTCTGTTTCGCTATACGTTTAGTTAAGCGTAAAGTATTTTCCCATGAAGCGATTAATAACTCTCTGTCTTCTTCATCTAAATCTTCTAAAACTCTCCCATCAAAGGCTGCGAATGCATTATCTACGTCCTCACCATTAATTCTTTTTTTAAGTTCTCTTTGTATAGTAAGTTCGTCTTTTTCAGTTAGGTCATAGTAACGTCTTTTATCAGTACGACCTAATAGGTAGTCAGTGCTAACATCGAAATAATTAGCTACTTTTTCTACATTTTCTATTTTAGGTGAAGACGTATCCCATCTTCGGATTTGTCCATTAGAAATGCCAACTTTCCTTTCAACTTCAGCAAAAGTAATTTTTCTCTCATTACACAGATATTTTATTCTTTCCACTAAACTCACTTATATCAACCTTTCTGAAGCCTATGAAAAAATACTTTAGCATTTACGCTATTTTATAGTTGACTAATAGTGTAAATATTAATATACTGTGTTCATAAGCTAATTAATTGGCTAAAAAGACAATAAAAAATACGACCTATTTATAAACATTTTTCGTTGGGGAACGGTTTAAATGTTGGTTTAAAGGCTTTTAAAAAGTCTTATTTAGCTATGCGTTTATAATAGCATGTACGCTAATTTAGGTCAACAAATTAGCGAATAATTTAGCTTAAATTTTTCCAATTCAGTAAAGTGCTGTGATACCGAGCCAATGACGGTATGCATTATTAGAGAAAAGAGGTGTCATTATGACAGAAGATTTAGGGGCACTAGTTAGATCAGAGATGTTCAAGCGAAAAATGAGTCAAAAACAATTAGCTGAAATGGTGGGAATTTCAAATGCCTATCTATCAGACATAATTCGTGGCCGAAAAGATGGTCCGAAAGCCCAGGAACATATAAAGCATATCCGAAAAATTTTAAATATTTAAGTTGAGGTGAATCATATGGCGAAAATGACAATGTCAGTAGATGAGGTTGCAAATGAATTAGGTGTTAGTAAAACAACTATTTACACAATGGCACGCCAGAAAGAAATTCCTCATACGAAAGTTAGAGGGCGCATTTTATTCCACCGACCTACAATTGAGCATTGGTTAATCACTAATACCGAAGGTGGTGAATTAAATTGAACATTAAACCAGTACCAGTTGTATTAGTTGGTGAAGCCTTAGCAAGTATTACGCCATTGTATGAGCTACACCAAATTGCTTGCGAGTTACCAATATCAGTTTTAGTAGATGTTAAGCAGCGTATAGGTGACTGGCTAGCATGTGGTGGGAAAGAAACTGATCCATACATTAAGCAACAATTAGCTTATGCTCAGAAAGTTTACGAGGCAATGAAAGATGGTGATAGAGGATGAAACTACAACCTGCAGATGAAATGAAAAAAGTTGCTGGAAGTAATTTTAGTAAGTTGAAAGCAGATGCATTGGAAAGCGAAGAATTTAAAAAACTTATTAAAGGAATAGAAACGCAAGCTGAAAAAGGGCTTTGTGAGTACACATATTACCACAACACAGACAAGCAAATTGTATCAATTTTCCAATCGGTGCTACTAGAGAATGGATATAATGCAAGAACACATTTATCAGGACTTGGATTAAATATTAAATGGTAGGAGGAAATCAAATGAAATCAACAGGTATTGTACGCAAAATTGACGATTTAGGTCGTGTAGTAATTCCAAAGGAAATACGTAGAACACTTGGTATCGAAGAAGGAGATTCATTAGAAATTTACACTAACGGTAATCAAGTGGTCCTTCAAAAATATCAGCCAAATACTGAAAAAGATGAGGTTGTTGCTTCTCTGAAAATGATGGCTGCTAGTGCGAAAAATCCTAATGTACTCGAAACAATTAATCGTGCAATTAAATTAATTCGGTAGGTGATTTTATGAATGACGCATTGTTGGAAGTGTTAGGTGATTATTTCATAAAACACAACTTGGCCAATAAGGGCTGGCAATTTCACGAGTTTGTTGCTGAGTGGCAGCGCGGAACTATTGTAATGGAAAAGAGGTGAGTATCATGGCTAGAAATCCTTATGATTTTTACATTACAGATGAAGAATATGCATTGGCATTAAGTAATGGGATAAGTCGCAAAACTTTAGAATATCGCATTAGGAATTCAGGATGGCCGAAACTAAAAGCAATTACTGAACCAGTATTGAAACAACGTAAATATCCTGAATGGGCGCTTGAATTAGCTAATATGAATGGTATTTCCTACGGAACGTTTAAAGATCGTATTCATAGAGGATGGGATTTTAAGAAGGCTGCAACTGTGAGTGTAAAAAAAGGGCCTAAAAGAAAGCGGAAATATCCAATTGAAGTTATTCAAATGGCTCAAAAAAACGGAATACCTTACAAAACATTTCAAGCAAGAGTTACTCGTTCAAAATGGTGTTTAATTCAAGCAGCTACAACACCTCTTATTCCAAATGATGAAGTGTTAACAAGAGCACGTGAAAAAAGTTCTTTTAAGCTTGGGATTGAAACATTTTGGAAAATAAAAAAGGCCACTCTGCAAAGTGACCTAAATGTTAACCGAAATCTTATTTAAACCATTATAGCATGAAATTAATTAAACAGTAATGGAGGAAATGAAAAGTGGAAATTAAATTCAATCAATTAACCTTGCAGAATTTTAAAAGCCACAAGGATCTTGTAGTTAAGTTTGGCGACATGACTAAGATCCTCGCGGATAATGCAAAAGGTAAAAGCTCCATTGGTGAAGCAATTACATTCTTATTATATGGTACTGATCTGGTGGGGAGCAAACTTGATCCATCACCAGTAACGTACCAGGCAGAGAATACACTTGTGACATTGCTATTAAGTGTTGAAGATGGAGAGCTGCTACTTGGCCGTGAGATTGTTAAAGGGCGCAATAAGTTCTATGTAAATGAAGTACCTTCTAAAGCTACTGAGTTTAATGAGGTAATTGATAAGCTTTTTGATAAAGATTTATTCTTATCACTCTTTAATCCAAGCTATTTTTTCACATTGCATTGGGAAAAGCAGCGTCAAATGATTTTACAATATACAACTGCACCTGCTAATAAAGAGGTTTTAAAAGAGTTACCTAAACCACAATCGGACAAGTTGGCCACATTAGTTAAAAAACATTCTTTAGAGGATTTAGATAAAATCCATCGATCTAATAAAACCAAGCTTGATAAGCAGTATATAGCTGCTCAAAGCCGCGCCAAGACGTTAAGAGAGCAGTTAGAACAAAATGCTCCAACAGTTCCATTAGACTCACTAAATGTGGAACTGAAACAGCTTGTTAAGGAAAGAAACGCTATAGAAGAAGTGACTGACAAAGCTCAAACGGTGAATGGAAGAATTAATATACTAAACAACCAAATTAATGTTTTGTCACAAGAACGTGACGACATTAAAGACCATTTTAATCAGCTCAAAGGAGAGCAAATTCAAGACACTTGCCGCGTTTGTAATCAAACACTACAAAATGAAGCTATCGATGCTGTAAAGGCAGAAAAAGATCAGCGTATTCAACAGGTTAAAGTGAAGTTCCAACAAGCTGTAGATAAACGAATAATGTTAGAAGAAGAACTTAAAACGCTTGAATATGTGGACGTATCTGAACAACTGGATAAAGCGCGTTTACTTCAAGAAAAGATAAATCCAATAGAATATGAGATTTCAAAGCATAAGCAGTTTGAAGGATTGAGAGAGCAAGTTGTTGCTGCAGAAGCTAATGAAAAAGAAACACTTGAATCACTTAATGAATCAATCTTTATCCTGGATGCTATTAAGGATTTCAAGGCAAAAGAAGCAGAATTACAAGTCAAAAAGGTTCAAGACTTGTTCAAAAATTTATCAATAAAACTCTTTGAAGAAGTAAAAACAACAGGTGAAAGTAAACCAACTTTCATTGTCCAAATGGATGGTAAAGACTATATGAAACTTTCATTTAGTGAGCAAACTAGAGCAGGGCTTGAAATTCGTGATGTGTTGTCAGAGCAAAGTGATCTTATCGTTCCTTGTTTTGTGGACAATGCTGAAACAATTACTAAGTTTAAAGAACCTAATGGACAATTAATAATTAGCCGTGTTGTTGCAGATAAAGAATTGGAGGTTGTTGCTGAATGAGCGTTAAAGAAATCACAGTTGGTTACACATATACAAAAAATCTAGGAAACTTTGAAAACGTGAAAGTTGATACTGCAGTAACTATATCTGTAGAGCCTGGGCAAAACGAAGAAGAACTATATAACAAAGCATTTGAAAGTATGAAAAAACAGGTCAAAAATGGCCTTAATAAATTTACGGAGGCACGTTAATTATGAATGGAAACCTACCAACTTTAACACCTGAAATTACAGAAGCTTTTCAACCTGCAGTATTAGAGGTCATTCGCAACTCAATTGCACCTACAGCTAATGACCAAGAATTTCTTTTATTCGCTCACAAGGCAGCATCATATGGCTTAGATCCATTCAAAAATGAAATTTTCTTTATCAAATATGGTAATCAGGCACGTATTCAATTTGCAGCAGAGGCTTATCTTTCAAAAGCGCGTGAACAAGAAGGTTTTATTCCGCCAGATACACAAATGGTGCACGAAAATGATGAATTTAAAATAGCTATGAATAAAGAAACAAAGCAAATGGAAGTGGTACAACACGAAATAGGGTTCCCACGTGGAAAGATAATTGGAGCTTATTCGGTTGCTTACCGCGATGGCTATCCACCTGTAACAGTCATTATGGACATTGATGAAGTTGCTCATATGTTTACAGGGCAAAATAAGGATAACTGGAACAAATGGACAAGTGACATGTTCGGGAAACATGTTCAGCAACGAGCTCTAAAAAAGCAATACGGATTGTCATTTGATGATGAAACAATTACCCATCAACAGAGTGGTGTAGTTCCTGAGAATCAACCAAAGGAACGAAAAGACATAACACCACACCAAGAGACAATTGAGGCACCTAAACCAACTGAGAATATGCAGCCAAGTCCTACAGATAAATTACGCAATGAAATTAATGCAAAATTTAAGGCATTGGGCATTACTACTAGTGAAGCAGTTAAAGAATACCTGATTAAAAATGCACCTAATATTGATCCTGCTACAGCAACCGAGGCTGAAATGGTTGGCTTGATTGAGCTACTAAACATGAATATTGAAATGTTAACTACACAGTCAAACGAAGCTGATTCACTAGATTAAAAGCTATGAAACTACCACAAACAATAGTTTATGACCGCAATAAAGACTGTGAGCTATGTGGAGAAGAAATGAATTCAAATGAATACAACTTATACCGTGGGCTAGAAATTTGCCCACGGTGCCATAAGGAATTGGAGGGAAAGAAATGACTCAAATTTATAGGGAGCATCTTGATTTTATGGAAGAAGCTAAAGAAGCTTTTGAAAAGAATGAACGCCTTGAAACATATAGAAATGCGGACAATACGCTCATAGCTTTACGTTATGGATTAGATAGAGATTGTATTGATGTTTATGAATTAGGTGAAGGTATAGGTTTTTTTGCAAACATTATGCGAAAAGCTCCACCGTTACATGTTGGTGACTCACATGAAAGTTGACATCTTAGCAAGTGGTTCAAGTGGAAACTGTATAGCTTTAACAACAAATGAAACTACCATTCTAATCGATGCAGGTATTGCAAAAACAAAAATAGAGAAACGGCTTTTGGAAGTGGGGATCACACCAACTAGCGTAAAAGCAATCTTTGTCACACATGCACATAGTGACCACATTAAAGGTCTGCCACTGGCCAATAAATATAAAATTCCTGTTTATGCTGGTGAACGTGAATGGAAAAACATCACTACCGTTGATGAGGAATTAATTAGGCAAATTGGTGTTGGAGGCCTTTTCGGTTGCGGCCACTTCATAGTAAACGCCTTTAATGTTCATCACGACGCAATAGATCCGAGGGGTTATGTTGTAAGGACGTTAGACAATTTAAAAGTTTCCATCTGTTTAGACACTGGCCAGGTAGATAAAAGCATGTTAAATGACATGAGGAATAGCAATATTTATATCATTGAAGCCAACCATGAACCACGAATGGTTGAAGCCTCTGATTATCCTAATAGCGTTAAGGCGAGAATATTGAGTCATGTTGGCCACTTATCAAATGAACAAACAGCAACAGCCCTAAAAGAGCTTGTAAGAGGCAAAGGTGAACGAATCTATCTAACTCATTTAAGCAGCAAAAACAACCTTCCTACGCTTGCAGAAATGACCGTTAAAAGAGAGCTATTGAAGAAAGGCTTACATGCAGGTAATCACTATGAATTGGAGGTCGTTTAATGCATCCATATACTTTAATTTTAACTGCTTTTGAATTGCTGAAAAAAGAAAACGCCGAGCTAAAACAACAGATAGAAATCATGAAGCTACAAAATATTTCACCTACTGTTGCAAATCAAATTGATGAATGGTTAAGCAGACCTTACCAGGGCGCATATGAACGTCAGGACATTGAAATATTTGCAAAGGAAATTGTTAAGTACATCCATGGCCAAATGAAAGCATGAATAGGGTGAGTAATCATGGCAAGTCCACAACTCAAAAATGGGCATACACGGATTGCCAATGAAATCTTCGATCATATCATGAAGACCAATCTCAATGGCACACAATTCCGTATAGTGTTGGCCATTTGGAGATATACGTATGGTTTTCAGCGTAAAACGAATGAAATGTCTACAAGCTTTTTAACAAACGCAATTAATGCTAATAGGACTCAAATAAATAGAGAACTAACAACATTGATTGATAGAAACATAATCTCAGTTATTGGAATTGGTTCAAAAGGAGCGAAAATAATGGGGTTTAATAAAAATTACAAAGAGTGGGATGAACAGACGCCATCTAATAAGGTAGATTCTGAAATCTCTGCTCCAACTAAACAAGCAAAAAAACTAAAATATGACGAAGAAAACAGCTATTACAAAATGGCAGTCTACTTTCATGAGAAAGTTGCTGCAGTTGCAAATGAGGCTGGAATATCTCATTTAATTAAAAAGTCTAACATGCAAACATGGGCCGATGATATGCGAAAGTTAATTGAAATAGATCAGGTTGATAAGCACTTGGCCAAACATGTTATGGATTGGGTAACACAGGATTCATTTTGGCGCACCAATGTTTTGTCAGCAAAAAAGCTTAGAGATAAGTTTATGGAATTGGCCATAAAAATGAATGCTGAAATGAAACCAGTACAACCAAAGCAAAAGCCACATTATGATCCAAGAGATAAAGAAATAGAGTTCCAACGTTGGGTACAAGATGGGAATGATCCAAATGGCTTTGATTGGAGCAACTAACTATGAACTTGATGCAGAAATGTCGGTTTTGGGTGCTATATTCCTTGAACCTGATGTAATTAATGACATTGTTTTTTTAGAAGCTAGAGATTTCATTAGTGCGCGTCACCAACAAATTTTTAGAGTAATGAAATGGTTGGATGATAGAAATCAACCTATAGACATTACAACAGTTATTGAACTGTATATGCAACATAACAAGATGGACGAAGTAAGTATTTCTTACTTAACTGAATTAGCTGTTTCGTGTCCAACTGCATCAAATGTTGTGCATTATGCAAATATTGTCCGTTCAAGAGCTATTCGAAGACGTGGAACAGACGTAGGGCAAAAAATTATGAACCTTGTACATGAAGATTTTGAAACAGATGATGATTATTTTGCAGAAATTGAAAAACTAGCATCCGAAGTAAGGCCCGAAGATGATGGGAAAATGCAAAGTTTGAAAGACACAAGGCAAGGATATTTTGAACATCTTTTAAAGCGTGCTGAATTTATTCCTACTGGATTTAATTCATATGACAAATGGGCTCATGGTCTTTGGAGAGGGTGGTTGTTTGTTAGTGCTGGACGTCCTAGCGTTGGTAAAACAGCTATGCTGCTTCAAAGGATTATGGGAGTTGCCAAAAGTGGGCCAGTGATTGTTTTCAGTCAGGAAATGGACAAATACCAGCTATATGATCGTATGATTGCAAGCTCAACAGGCATTGCTTATGGTCGTATAAAAAACAAAGAACTAAAAGTGGAAGAATTAGGGGTAATTGAGTATGCGTATAAAGAGCTGGAGAAGCTACCTATTTTCGTACAAGATTCAAGTGGTGTCACGATAGAGGAAGTGAGAGCCACAGCAAGACGCTTTAAAAAACGCTATGGACAAATAGCAATGATTGCTGTTGACTACTTACAAATTATGAGCATTCCACAACGTAAAAACGAGACAAGGGCGCAAGCAATCGGAAATGTAACTACCACAGCCAAGCAGATAGCACGCGACATGAATTGTTGTTTTATGATGTTATCGCAAATGACCAGGGAAAGCGACAATGTTAAAAAGCCGCAGCTATCACACTTGAAAGAATCATCATCCATTGAACAAGACGCAGATGTCGTTGAGTTTTTATGGCATGATCCAGCTGATAAAATGCAGCAAGGCAAAGTGATTCAACAGTTCTTTGCAAAAGGCCGAGACATCGGCATGAATGAGTTTAAATTGCTTTTTATGGGGTGGAAACAGAAGTTTATTGAACTGGATAAACAGTAGAAACTCTTTATATATTAACGAGGTGTAAGAAAATGATAATACATTTGTTTTGGTCAATATTTTATTTAGTAGTTGCTGTAAGTTTATCTTACGATCTTTACCTACTATGGGCTTATGATATTGGCCTGGGAAAGCTTAATCAAACTTTACTAGCTGGACTTTTTGTAATTGGACTAGTTATAAATGGTTTTTCACGACTTACTCGAATGGTTGAAAGAAAAAATAATTAATAATCAAATGATTATATCAAATATAAAAATTGGAGGATCACTATGAGATTCATCGGTTTAGATCCATCAACTAAAACAGGATTTGTAGCACTTGATGAACGTGGCCAGGTGCTTAGAGCTAAAGAATTAACTGGCATAGGGGATAAAGATCCTTTTCGAATGATTACCCTAATTGATGAAGTTATGGCCCACATGCAAAAGGGCGACATCATTACTGTAGAAGGATTTGGATTTGCTACACAGCAAGGAATACAACTTGGTGGTATTGGTTGGGGTATGCGAATGTCACTAACTAGACGTGGATTTAAATACTACGAAGTTGCACCTAATGCTGTTAAGAAGTTTGTAAATGTTACTGGCTTTACTGGTGAAGTAGGAAACAAAAAGCGTCTTGCTGGTGCAGAAAAGAAAAAGGCTGTTATGAATGCAGTTAAAGATCATTTTGGATTTTCACATAAAAGCGACAACGTTGTTGATGCATATATATTAGCTCAAATTGCAAGAATCATGTACCAGTTTAATAGACCTGATTTTATTGGTTGTCCTGTCTATCAAGCAGAAGTGGTTAAATCGATATTAGGAAATAAATCAATTGAAATGGAGAGTGTGAAGAATGGCTAATGTTGAATTAGATGTCCTTTTTAAAAAGATACAAAAGGATGATAAAAAGGAAGTTTTAGAGTTTCATATCCTGGGTGATGATGTTAAATATAAATCAGAATTAATTGGTATGGCAGGCAGCATAGTAATAATTGAAATTGGTGATGTAAAATTATCAGCAGAATTTAAATCTATTCAGCGCGACAGCAAGAAGGTTGTACTCAAATTTGAAGCTAAAGGTGATAGTGAAGAAAAAACTATTCAACTGTATCCAAAGGCAGGTTTTAACATTAAATTATTGCTTGAACAAAGCCAAATGAGTATTGAGGATCTTGATGATGGGGAAGATCAAGAGGGCGTTAAATATACCGTAAATAGTGACGGTACTACGGAAGTGGTAGAGCAATTGAACATGGAAGATATTGTACAAGACAAAAATGGGGATGACCTACTAGATTAATATAAATTGCCCTAGTTAATTCTAGGGCATTCCTTTTGAACAGAAGGAGGAAAGACTTTGGCATTTGAATTACCTGAATTAGATAGAAAAGCAACACAAGCAGCAGTAGAGCGTGAACTAGAAAGATACCGCATTTTTAAATACTTAACATTTGAGGAAAAGGAAGCCGCAACTACTTCCAAATTAGATGACATAGGTGGTGGCAAGAGTAATTTAACAAGTGACCAAACAGGTTCAGTTGCCATTTACAACGTGGATGAACAAAGTGAGAGACGCAAATACTGTGATCGTGTAGAACGTGCTGTAAAAAGACTGCCGCCAATGGAACGCTTCTTAATTGAAACCAGGTACATGGCTGATGATGCCGAATACTTAACAGACATGAAAGTCTATTGCTTTAAGTTTCAGCCGCCTATTTCTGCTACTACTTATGATAAAATCCGTTGGAAAGCTTTCTATAAACTTGCTTTAGATTTAAACATTGCACGCACTATGTAGAAAAATGGTAGAAAAATAATAGTAAAACAAAATGAAAATATTAGTAAATTACTGTGAAGCATTTGGTTTTATACATGTTAAATTAATATCATCGGGAATTGATTAAGGGAGACCTTAGTTAATTCCTTTTTCATTTTCATGATGTAGACTGTCGCTAATTAGCGTCACCTCTTATGTCGCTAATTAGCGTCTAGTAATGTCGCTAATTAGCGTCTAGTGAAACGAGTTCCTTCATATAATGCAAAATCTCTAAAGAAAACAATAAAGAAAACAATAAAGAAAACTAACTAGCAAATACATTTTGCTAGGAAGAATTCTATTTAATTATTAATACAAAAGAAAGGTGGTGAGTACATTGAAAATTATAGCAATCCTCACATTCATTTTAATTACTATTAATTTTGTTCTTTCAATCATTAAAATGATTAGGCTTCAAAAAGAAATAGATGCTGCTTATCAACGAGGACTATCAGATGCAAAGCAAGCATCGAGTGAAGTCATTAATGAAATCAAAATTAGAATAAGTAATGGCAAGTCATTTCATGAATCTGCTACCGATGTAGCTAATGAGTTAAGCAAAAGGTTAAAAGAAAGGATTGATTTAATATGAACGTACTGATTCGTACAACAGCAAATGGTAATGAATACTGGGATAGTGAAGCGAAGAAGATCCTATTTGTACCTGCAGGTATGAGGCCTTCTTTCGAAGTAACTGAGAAACCTGAGTCGATGCTATACGTAGAAGCTAAACCATTAACTGACACTCCAGTATTTAATTTAGAGGGCATGAATGCTACTCAGCTTAAAGAGTTTGCAGAAGAAAACAATATTGAAGTACCAGGTAATTTAAAGAAGCCTGATACAATCCGTGAGTACATTGAGGAACAGTTAGCAGCTGATACTGAATGAAATATTGTAGTGAACAAGGATGCCGACAATTAGTTAGTAAGGGTAGGTACTGTGATAATCACAGAAGAAAGAAAAGGAATGTAGGTGCCAGCAATAAACCTTTCTATAGCACAGAGGCATGGAGGGATTTAAAGGCTGACTGTTATCGGCGAGATAAAGGAAGATGTACACGGTGTAACAAGTTTGTGTTTGGTAGAACAGCACAGCATCATCACATCATACCAATCAATGATAGGCCTGACTTAAAGCTAGATCCTAATAACATAACAACCTTATGCCCAACGTGTCACATGATTGTAGAACATGAGACAAAACCAAAGCCAAAACATAATTTTAATTGGTGATAGCCCCCCTATCAAATAATAATTTTGGCCAAAATGCTGTAGACCGTATGAGCATGTAATCGCGCGCCTCAAATTGATTTTTTAAAAAAATTTAAGTGTGACAAAGGCAGGTGAATAGGTATTGACCAAAAAACATGAACAAGCATTAGAACTTTTTAAAGAGAGTGAAGGAAGTATTTCAAATGCAGAAATAGCAACAGCTGTTGGAGCTGCAGAGTCTACAGTTAGAAAGTGGAAAAGTCGTTATAATTGGCTTGAACAATTGGGTTTAGTTCAGAATGTCACAGTAGAGGAAAATCGAAGTGTGACGAAAAAGAAAACTACTAATCGTGAACTGCAGCACAAACGAATAATTGAATCGTTGGTGGAGGCTGGAACCTATTCACCTGCTTTGGATTTATTAATCGAAGTGTACCTAGATTGTTTCGAAGAATATGAGCAAGCAAAAGACATAGGTGAAAATACTGAGAAGTTAAGAAAAGAATTGGCTCGATTACTTGGCCAACTTGGATTAGATGGCAAAAACAAAGACCTCATTAAAAAATCAGGAACATTACTTGCTAAAGGTGACGAGGTAAAGAAACAAGATCCTGAGCCTGATGCAAATGAAAGTAGTAAGCTTGTTCAATTTAGGCAGAGGAAAATGCGGCCATGATAGATTTTGAAATTAACTATGCTGATGAATTTGTAAAAGAGTTCGATTCTAATCCAAAAGCTTATCCTCACAGTATTAAACAAATGGTAAAGCGATATAAACGATGGAAAAAGCGAAAAGATATTTGGTTCGATAATGACAAAGCCAATGACATGCTTTATTTCACCGAAACTTTCTTAAAGCATGCAAAAGGGAAATGGGCTGGCCAGCCTTTAATCTTGGAAACCTGGCAAAAGTTTTATTTTGCTAATATTTATGGCTGGCAGAGAGAAAATGAATTTGGAAAAGCTGTACGAGTTGTAAGAAACGCATACCTCCAGGTACCGAAGAAAAACGGTAAAACAATAATGGGTGGAAGTCCTGTAATTTATGGTATGTATGGCGAGGGTGTTAAAGGTGCTGATTTCTATATATCAGCAAATACATTCGAACAATGCCAAAACGCTGCTATTCCTATCGGCCTAACAATTGAAAATAGCCCTGATTTGCGTCCAGGTACACAAATTTACAAGGGTAAAGAGGATTCGGTCCGTTCTATCAAGTACACCTTTGTAGAAGACGGTATAAAATACGCCAACACGTTAAAAGTTTTAACAAAGGATAATGCAGGGAACGAGGGTAAAAACCCATATTGTAACTATTTCGATGAAGTCCACGCCCAAATGGATCGTGAACAATATGATAACTTGCGTTCTGCTCAAATAGCCCAAGAAGAACCTTTAAACATCATCACAACAACAGCTGGTAAACAAACAGGAGCATTAGGCGCACAAATTCACGCTTATGCAAAAGAAGCTATGAAGAATGATAATGACGATTCTTGGTTTGTAATGATTTATGAACCTAACAAGGGTTATGATTGGGAAGACCGCGAAGTTTGGCGCATGGTAAATCCGAACATAGGTGTTTCTGTAAATATGACATTTTTAGAAAATGCATTTAAAGAAGCTCAAAACAATAGCTTCAATCGTGCTGAATTTTTATCCAAGCACCTAAATGTATTCGTGAACTATGCCGAAACATATTTTGATCTTGACCAATTGGAAAAAATGTTGGTTGAAAATATTGGAGAGGTTGAAGGTTTAACATGTGTTGTTGGTGTCGATTTATCAAGACGAACCGATTTAACATGTGTGAATATTAACATACCGACATTTGATGATGAAGGTGAACCAATCTTAAAGGTAAAGCAAATGTATTTTATTCCTGAGTTTGGTATTGAAGATAAGGAGCTACAGCGAAATGTTCCATACCGTGAGCTTGCAGAAAAAGGATTTGTAACATTATGCCCTGGTAAAACAGTAAGTGAGGATATGGTCAATGAATATGTAGAATGGGTGTTTGATAATTTTGATTTACGCCAAATCAATTACGATCCTGCATTGGCCGAGAAGCTCGTTGAACAGTGGGAAATGTTAGGTATACCATGCGTAGAAGTGCCGCAGTATCCAGCTGTAATGAACGAACCATTTGATGATTTTGAAATCCTACTTTTGCAAGATAGAGTGATAACAGATAATCCATTACTAATTTTCTGTGCCTCTAATGCCAAAGTCATAACGAATATAAACAATTTAAAAACACCATCCAAGCGAAAAAGCCCTGAACATATAGACGGTTTTGTCGCTTTTTTAATTGGCCATAAAGAGACATTAAATATGATGGCTGAAAGCATGGACGGTTTAGACGATTACATTAAATCAATTTATCGATAAAGCGAGGTGAGAAAATGGGGATACGCGATAGATTTTCAGGATTTTTAGCTCGCCAAGTTGAAAAGCGAGGCTTGATAGAGGACTCATTAGGCGGAAGTGTACGGTTGAACGGATGGTTTGCAAATGACGAAAACATTTTACATTCAAGTGATGTGTTCGAATTGTTGCAAGACATAAGTAACCAAATGGCTTTGGCTCAGATAGTAGTTGAAGACCAGGAAACAGGCAAGGACATTACGAACCATCATGTTCTAAAATTGTTACGCAATCCTAACAAATATTTAACTGGCACAGAATTTATGAAGTTGATGGTGAACACCTATTTAGTAGAAGGTGAGATTTATCCTTTTTACACTGGTAAAGAGATTCACATTGTATCGAATGTAGACGCTGAATTAGATAGTAATTTGGAGGAACATTTCAAAATCAACGGTACTGAAATACCTTCTAAGATGATTCGGCACATTAAGAATATAGGGCTTAATCATTTAACAGGTGTTGGATTGAAACAGCTAGGGAAGGACACGTTAGAAGGTGTTATGAGCGCTGAAAAGGTACTTACAGATAAGTACAAAAAGGGTGGCATTCTTGCATTCTTATTAAAATTAGATGCCCATATCAACCCGAAAAATGGCGCTCAATCCATTTTAATTAATTCTATCCTGGATCAATTAGAGGGAATCGATGACAGTCGTACAATTAAGCTCATTCCTTTGGGGAAAGGGTATTTAATCGATGAATTGAAAAGTCCAATTGATGATGCCAAAATCCTTTCATACTTGAACGTTTATAAAAAGGATCTAGGAAAGTTTTTAAATATCGATGTGGAAACATACAGGGCAATGTTAAAGATCGACTTAGAGAAAGCCATGATGTACTTGCACAATAAGGCTATTAAACCCATAATGCAAAATTTTGAAGACCATTTGAGTCTTCTTTTTTTCGGCCCAAATTCGAATTTACGGTTAAAATTCAAGATTAATATTTTGGATTTTGTGTCGTACAGCACGAAAACAAATATTGCTTATAACCTAGTTAGAACAATGGTTGCAACGCCTGACGACGCTCGCGATGAATTACTAGGCTTTGATAGATTGTTCACCGAAGAATCAATGAAGCTTTATATTTCTAAGGACTTAATTGCGGGTGAAGAAATTAATAAAGCCACAGATAACAGCTTGAAGGGAGGTGAAGAAGGTGGCCAAGCAAAAGGAGATACGGACGCTTGATATTCAAGGACTTCAAACGAGAAGCCAGGGGGATAGTGAGGCGAATGCAATTGAAGGTTATGCAGCCGTATTTAATTCTCCAACAGATATTGGGGGAATGTTTACAGAGATTATAGCGCCAGGTGCCTTTGCCGATGCAATTGCCTCAAATGAGGACATACGCGCGCTATTTAACCACGATTGGAATAATGTCTTAGGAAGAACTAAGAGTGGAACTTTGCGCCTGTCTGAGGACGCTAGAGGGCTTAAATTTGATGTTGATTTACCTAATACAACATTGGCAAGGGATTTATCTGAGAGCTTAAAACGCGGTGATATTTCACAATGTTCTTTTGGTTTTATACCTACAGGCGAAACGTGGGATTGGGAACCTGAAATACCTGTTCGAACAATTAACAGCGTTGAACTGCATGAAATCAGCGTGGTAAGTATTCCAGCGTATGAAGATACAGAAGTATCATTGCGCTCAAAAGAAGCAAATAAATCAATTGAACAACGATTGAAATTAATACAAAAAATAAACTCAGTTTTGGAGGAAAACAAGCATGAATAAAAAACTATTAAAAGCATTACAGAAGCGTTTAAAAGGTCGTTTAACAGAATTACGATCACAATTAGAGGCTGGCAATATGGCTGAGGATGCAATTGAAGGTGTGACAGCGGAAATAGAAGAAATTTCAACAGAGCTCACAGAAACAGAACAAGCACTTGCTGATTTAGAAGAAGACCCAGGAAATGATGATCCTGAAAACCGTAGCGCTGATAATTCTGATGATGACAAGGAAGAAGACGAGGAAGAAGACAAGAAAAAAACAGATCCAGAAAATCGTAGTGGCATTTCACAATCAGCATTGGCTGCAGTAAATGCTATCGGAAATGCATTATCAACACGAAATGCTAAGTCTACTAAGAAGCGCGAAGCTGAGATTCGTTCAGCTTTTGCTAACTTTGTAGTCGGTAACATTTCGGAGTCAGAGGCTCGTTCACTTGGTATTGAGGTGGGGAATGGTTCTGTAACTGTTCCAGTTCAGATTGCTAAAGAAGTAATCTCATACGCCCAAGAGGAAAACTTATTACGAAAATACGGTTCTTATGTTGAGACTGATGCAGATGTAAAATATCCAGTTCTAGTTAAAAAAGCAGAAGCTAATGTCAATAAGAAAGAACGTTCAACGGAAATTGAAGAAACAGACATTGAGTTCGATTCAATAGATTTAGATCCAGCTGAATTTGATGCCCTTGCTACAATCACGAAAAAATTATTAAAACGAACAGGGGTAAACATAGAACAGATCGTAGTGGATGAATTGAAAAAAGCCTATGTTCGTAAAGAAACAAATTATATGTTCAATGGTAATGACGCAGGTAATGAAAATCCAGGTGCCTTAGCAAAGAAAGCAGTCGCGTTTTATGAAAAAGATCCAGTGGATTTAGAAGCGGCGGGCTTAGCTAATAAGCTGTATTCTCAACTAGTTAAAATGAAAGGGCAGGTAACTACTGCAGTACGTAAAAAATCAATGTGGATTGTAAATGGTGCTGCTGTGACTGCACTTGAAGGTTTATTAGATGCAAATGGCCGTCCACTCCTTTATGAAACACCAGACGGCTTAGGGTATAAATTACTTGGCCATAATTTAGATTTTACCGATGCAGCTGATGGCACTGATCCAGCAAAACCAGTATTCTACTTTGGAGATTTTAAAGCTTTCCACATTCAAGAAATTAAGGGTGGAATGGAGCTTCAAAAACTTGTTGAAAAATTTGCAGGCACAAATAAAATTGGCTTCCAAATTTACAACCTGATTGATGGCCAATTGATCTACTCACCACATGAGCCAGCCGTTTACCGTTATGAAGTAGGAGCCACTAAACCAGGGAGCTGATTAGATGGACGAACTATTAGATCAATTTAAGGAACATATTCATGAGGATGGTGAGGGAGATTCTTCACTGTCCTTTTATTTAAGGAATGCCAGGCGGTATGTAAAAACTGCAACAGGCGCTGAGCAAGAATATTTGGTATTAATGGTTGCAGGAATTATGTATGAATACCGTGTTGCAGATGATGAATTGAAAAAAGCACTTGATGCTATTACACCTTTTATTGTTCAGGAGGCTTTCAACGATGCCGAAGCACCAAGCCAATAAATTGAAAAAGAGAATTAGTATTTTGGGTAATGTTGAGGTTGAGGATAGGCTAGGCGAAACAACCAATAAATTTGAGCCGATTAAAACAATTTGGGCCGAAATAGTGCCACAAACAGGATCACTTCAAAAGCAAGTAGCCGATACCATTCTTACAAATGTCACTCATAAAATTAAGGTGCGTTTTACAGCTGGGCAAGACATCACAAAGGAAATGAAAATTAAATATAATGGCCATACATTCGAGATTAAATATATTTTGAATCCTTATTTTGAAAACAAATGGTTAGAGATTTTTGTCCAGGAGGTGTTGCAATGAGTATACAAATGAATGGACTTACTCAATTTCAGAAAGATTTATTTGATGTTGCAACAAAGGAGCTACCGAGAGAAGCCCCTAAACTGATGCGAAAAATCGGTAACAAGGCAAAGTCAAAAGTAGCTAAAAAAGCGCGTAGCCTTGTAAAGAAAAAGACAGGCAACTACCATAAAAAGTGGAAGCGAGGAAAAGTCTTTATCGGCTATCGCGGCGAGTTGGTTGTTCGTGTAATTAATTCAGCACCACATGCACATTTGATTGAAGATGGTCACTGGATGGTAGACCATGAAGGTAATAAAACAGGCGATTTTGTTCAAGGAAAAAAACCACTTGATAAGGGTATGCGAGAATTCGAAACGTCTGGTGATGTTGAAAAGGAAACAGTGAAATGGCTAGATGATCTATTGAGGAAAAAGAAACTATGATTACATTTGAAAATATTAGAACAACAGTGGCCAGGAACTTAAAAGCAAATTTTGAAGGTCTGAAAGTAACTAGTGAATCAGTAAAGAAGGGCTTCAAACGTCCATCATTTAAAATTGAACTTGATAATGTGAAGCGTGAGGGCTATTTAACACAAGTTGAAAAGTCTTGCACGGTTCGCATTTTTTATTTTCCTACAGATGAAAATGATAATGCGATTGAATTGCTAGATATTCAAGAAGCACTAGGTAATTTATTTGATATTAAATTTTCTGTAGAAGACCGCCACTTAGATATAGTTGAACCAAATTTCAACGAAATAGATGGTGTGCTGCAGTTTGAATTTGACCTTCAATTCTTTGATGGCCGTGAATACGGTGAGGGCAGTTCAGGCAATAACATCGAAGATGAAATTAAAAATGGTAAAGAATTTTATGAAAAATATCCAATTGAGCTTATTGGTGTATTGGATGACGAGGAAGGGGATTAAACAATGGGCCTACCGCAAATTATTATTGAGTTTAATGGGAAAGCAGTTACAGCTATTAAGCGAAGCCAGCTAGGTATTGTTGCATTGATTTTAAAGGATGATGTGCAAACGAATGATACAGTGATTTACAAAAGCATCGAGGATGTGCCAACAGATGGATGGTCACCTGCTAACTTAGATTATATTCAAAAAACGTTTATGGGTACACCAAGCAAAATCATTATTGAACGTTTGCCAAATGATACAGTTGATTACAATGCAGCATTAACACGCTTAAATAACAAGCGATATAATTACTTGGCCATTCCAGGTATTGAAGATAAAGACACAACAATTATTGCATCCTGGATTAAGACTAAGCGTGACAATAATAAGAAAACATTTAAGGCAGTTTTACCAAACTGTGATGCAGATCATGAAGGAATCATTAATTTCACAACAACAGGAATTAAAGTTGGAGAGAAGGATTACACAACTGCAGAATACACAGCGCGCATGGCTGGCATCCTAGCAGGGTTGCCATTTACACGTTCATCTACTTATTACGAGTTGAATGAGATTGATGCTATTACAGAAATTGAAGATCCTGATACAGCTGTTGATAATGGTGAACTAATCCTTATTAATGATGGCGAAAACATTAAAATTGGCCGTGGTGTTAACAGCCTAACGACAACAACAGGCAAAAAGACTGAAGACTTTAAATCAATTCGTATCATGGAAGTACAGGATATGATAAAAGACGATATTCGAACAACATTTGATAAGCATTATATTGGTAAGCACAACAATATCTACGATAATCAAGTTTTGTTTATACGATCAGTCAATGCTTACTTTGATGGTTTAGAAGATGAAGAAATACTTGATCCGAATTACGATAATAAATCAGAAATTAATGTCCGAAAACAGCGTTTGGCGTGGGAAGGTATCGGACAAGATACGTCAGATTGGGACGATCAAAAAGTAAAAGAAATGTCCTTTAAACGCAATGTTTTTGTAGGTGGCAACATTAAGATTGTTGATGCTATTGAGGACTTAGATATGGATATTGCAATTTAAGGAGGGATTGACACATGCCGAAATTAAAATCTAATCGAGTTATTAACGGCACATATGGCAGCGTGTGGGTGAATAATGAAAAATGGCTAGATATTGAGGAATTTGAAGCTAAAGTAACCATTGATTATGAAGATGTGAATATGGCCGAAGATCCAGCGACACACAAAAAGCAGACAGGTTGGTCTGGTGAAGGAAATTTGAAAACAAAAAAAGTATATAGCCGAGGGGCAAAGCTATTAGCAGAAGCAGTTAAAAAGGGAATTACACCTGAGGTTAGTATTGTGGGGAAATTAGCCGATCCAGATGCATTTGGCGCTGAACGAATGGCTATTAGTGAAGTAACATTTAACGAATTTATGTTAATGCAATTCGCGCAAAAGACTATTGGAACAGAGGAATTACCATTCAATTTTGCTGATTATGATTTTATCGATTATATTTCAGCCTAAAACTTATAATATGGAGGGAAATTTAAATGGCTAATAAAGAAACTAAACGTTTATCAGTTGCAGATTTAATGAAAGAGAAAGAAAAATATCAGGTGAAAGATGATGTCACTGAGTCAGTGATTGTAGAGAGATTAAATGCTGAGGTTGTTATTCGTAAACCTGAAAAATCTCTTTGTGTAGATACAATGAAAATGGCGCGTGATGAAAATAACGATACTGATGCAGATGAATATATGGTTTATAACACGGTTGTTGAACCAAATTTAAAAGATAAAGAATTACAAAAAGAATTTGGCTGTAAATTACCAACAGACATTGTAGCGAAAATTTTTGAGCCTGGTGAAATTGCTCAATTATCCGAAGTAGCATTCGAGCTTGCTGGATATAAAAAAGGCGGAGTTAAGGCTATAAAAAACTAATTGATAGTGATGATGATTTTTACTTGCTTCATCACTATATTCAACGTGGTTTTAATCCTGAATATCTACTTAATCTTGACTATGATACAAAGCTATTAATGATGGCGAGCATAGAAAAATATTTTGAGGAAAAAGATAAAGAAATGGAAATGAAAGCTAGAGCGCGAATGCTTTAGCTTTTCTTTTGTATAGGCGGTGAGGAATTGGGAAAACGGGTTATATCCGCAGTCTTATCATTACAAGATCGTGATTTTTCGCGCAATTTAAGGCGTGCTGGTGAACGTTCAGATGATTTTGGTCGAGGCATTGTTAGAGTAGGAAATCAGATAGAACGATTTGGAAAAGGTGCTACTAGAGTCTTTAAATCGGTTGCAAAAGGTGTTGGTGCAATAGGTGCTGTAGGCGTGGCTGCCTTAGGTGCAGGAGTTGCGAAAACCATCTTTGATATGGATGATGCTTTTTCCATGTTACAAGCCCAAACAGGCGCAACAGCCTCAGAAATGGAACAGTACGGAAGTGCCGCAAAAGAAGTATTTACTAAAGGGTACGGCGAAAACATCGATGAAGTAACAAATGCTTTAGCACGTGTAAAACAAAACATGAAGAATATTGATAACGGAGAACTAAGCAAAGTTACTTCTAATGCAATGTTTTTAGCTAAAACGTTTGATGGTGATGTGAACGAAGTCACACGTGGCACGAATAACATGATGGAAGCTTTCGGTATCTCTGCAGACAAGGCCTTTGATTTATTTACTGCAGGTGGTCAGCGAGGACTAAACTTTTCAAATGAAATGTTTGATAATGTCGCTGAGTATTCGTCCTTATTTGGCACGATGGGCTATAGTGCAGAAGAATATTTCGGTATCTTGGAAAGAGGCGCAAAAGCTGGCGTTTATAACTTAGATTATGTAAATGATGTGATGAAAGAGTTTCAAATTCGTGTGAAAGACGGTTCGAAAGGCACAAGCGATGCAATGGGCGATCTATCACAAGGTACTCAGAAAGTTTGGAAAGATTTTTTAGATGGAAAAGGAACAGTTTCAGATGTCGCAAGCCAAGTTGTTGGTGAATTAAAAGGGATGGAAGACCAGGTAGCAGCTAATCAAATTGGTGTGGGGCTTTTCGGTACAAAATGGGAAGACCTTGAATCGGGAGCTATGTACGCAATGCTTGGATCTAAAGAGGCTATGAAAGATTTTGAAGGAGCAACGGATGCTGCATCTTCTAAAGTGGAAGGTAGCCTTAAAAATAGATTAATTTCATCTTGGAGAGAGCTACAAGTTGGTATTGCTGATGTTGTTAACGGCGCAGGAGCGCAGGAATTTTTACAAGCCGTTGCTCAAAAAGCTGATGAATTAGTGCCTAAAATTCAAGGTATCGTGGAAAAGGCCTTTGAGTTTGGAAATACAGTGAGAGAGAATTGGGGGCCGATTAAAGAAATTCTCATTGGAGTGGGTACAGCTGCAGGAGTTTTGGCAGTTGGAATGGGCGTTTTAAAAGTAATTTCCGTAGTTACCACAATGGTACACGGTTTTAGAACGGCTATGGCACTTGCCACAGCTGGACAATGGGCAATGAATACGGCCATGCTTGCGAATCCTCTTACTTGGGTAGTAGTAGGAATCGCTGCAGTAGTTGCTGGAGCAGTCTTATTGTATCGAAATTGGGATCTCGTAAAACAAAAAGCAAGTGAATTATGGCAGAGATTACTCGACAATCCATTGCTGGCGCTTGTAGCTGGACCATTCGGAGCAATCATTGCTGCAGGAATAACGCTATACAAGCATTTTGACGATGTAAAAAGAGTGTTCAATAATTTTAAAGATGCAATTACAAGCTTTAAAGTACCAGGATGGGTTTCGAAAATTGGCGGAGCAATTAGTAATGCAGCTGGTGCAGTGGGTAATTTCATTTCAGGTTCACATGCTAGTGGTTTAAATCGTGTTCCTTATGATGGCTATATTGCGGAATTGCATAAAGGTGAAATGGTTATTCCTGCCCGACAATCTGAAAGGATTCGTGCAGTTGGAGGTTCAATCGACAATGTGGATCAAATGGTGCAATCAACACCTGTTGCTGTAGCTACACCAACCTCTGCAGGAAGTTCACCTCAGCCATCTACTGCTAATAATGGTAGTGTACAAGTAATAATTCAAAACTTAAATGCTAAAGGTGTTACAGCAATGGAAGTGGCGAATGAACTTGTGCCTATGCTGCAATTACGATTGGCCAATTTATAGGAGGTTGAATAAATGGATATATTTCTAAGCACGATGGATCGTAAACAGATTATTCAACTACCTATAGTGCCATCTGATTTTAAAATACCTAGTCCTGTGAATAATGAAGTGTTTACAACGATTAATCAAGGCGATATTAAGTTACTTGGTCGTAGAGGTTTAAAATCAATTACAATTGACTCTTTCTTCCCCTCTAAGGCTTATTCATTTTCTAGAAATAATAAATACTTTGGATGGGAGTATTACGAAATCATTGAGGGGTGGATAGACAAACGAATGCCAATTAGACTTATCATGTCTAACACACCTATTAATATACTAATGACAATCGAAAGTTTTGAGGCTGGGCTACAAGACGGTTCAGGTGATGTTTATTATTCACTGGCATTATCTGAGTTTAAAGAGATTATTTTAGAGACAAAGAAGGTGAAATGAATGGCACATGAATTATGGCTAATTAAAGGTGAAAACATGACCAATATAACCCCTTTGCTTGGAACTTTAACCTGGCGTAGTAACATGGAGGAATTAGGGGATGAAATTAATTTCAGTATTGCTTTTAATGATACGAATTACTTCCCAAAAAATCCATGTGATATAGGTGATATGGTGGCCCTAAATAACAATGGCAAGGAAATAACGCGCGCTATTATTGTGGACGAGGTGAAAAATGGCTTTTCTCCTATTGCATACATTGCTTTCGATTTTGCTTTTTATCTAAAAAAATCAACAGCTGTATATCAGTTTAACAAACTATCTGCAGATGCTTGTATCAAGAAAATAGCTAAAGACTTTAATATCTCAATTGGTAATATCGTGTCTATTCCTAAAGCAATTACAAAAATTTTCAATGATAAAAACGTAAGTGAAATTATCAAAGAAATCCTTACTACTGCAGAACAATCATTAGGTGTGAAATACCTCATGGAAATGCGTCAGGGTAAGCTATACATCGAAAAACAGGGTGATGTAGTGGTAACTGGTACATTTCAATTGTTTGAAGGAGGTACAGAGTATGATATTCATTCAGCCCTTATGAATCCTTCTAAAAGGCGGAGCATTACAGAAATGGCCAATACAATTCAGGTTGTTGGGAACAATGACAAAATAGTTCTAACTAAGTCTGACAATAAAATGGCTGAAAAATACGGACGTATTACTAAAGTGGTAAAGCTAGATCAGAATGAAAAGAAAAGCGCTAAACAGGTGGCTGAAAACGAATTAAAACAGCTTTCAAAAGTGACAGAGGAAAACAGCGTGGATTTGATGGGCCATGATGATTTTAGGGCTGGCCGATTGTTTAAATTAGAAGAACCAATCACTGGTATTAACGGTACTTTCCTGATTAAAGATGTATTGCACACGATTAGTAAAGGCATTCACACAATGAAGCCTAGTTTAGAGGTGAAGTAAATGGATGCAATAACAAATCTCGCAAAAATGCTTCATGAAAACAAAAATCCTAAACCAGTATCAATATCGACAGGGATTGTTATTTCTCCACCGCCTAATGCTCAAATACGGTTAAATGAAACAATCATCCTATACAATAATCAATTAGTATTTGCAGCACATGTACTTGATGATTATGAACGTGAATTGGAACTAGAAGGAGAAATAAGATTTAGTGATAGTCCGTTTCAGTCTTATGAGGCAAAAGAAGTAAAAACAAAAACAAAAGATACACTCAAAGAAGGTGACGAAGTAATATTGTTACCGACTGCAGATGAACAATTATATTTTGTTGTAGGTAAGGCGGTGAGGTTCGAATAATGTTACCTAAGATTACCCAACTAGAATTTGATACACAGGAAATTAAAACGGACTTGCCACCTCTAGGTAAGTCTTTTTTGTATGACTTTGATAAAGGTGATTTCGTATTTAGAAACGGAAAAATGGTTGAGGTCCATGGACTCGAAACATTGAAACAATGGATCTTAAAAGTGCTTAAAACTGAGCGCTTTAGATTTAGGATTTACAAAGACATTCCTTATGGGGTGACGTTGGAGGATTTAATCGGCTCTAGCTTACCACGTGCTTTTATTGAGGCAGAAATAAAACGAGAAGTCTCAGCCTCCTTAATGGAGCATACGCACATTCAAGAAATTCAGGAATGGCAGTTTAGCCATCATGGAAAATGGATGCGTATAAAATTTAGAGTCGTCACTGTAGAAGGTGCATTCGATATTGACGAGCCATTGAAAGGGGTGGCGTAGGTGGAAAATGAAAAAATCATTCATGAACGAATGATGGTCAACATTAGCAATGATTATGATAAATCAAAAGGTAACTTTGTCTATGATGTTACGAAGCCAGTTGCGGTAGAATTTGCCGAACAACAAAAGAAGATTGCTGTAGTACAAGAAAAGTTAGATGTTGAGAAATTAAACGGTGACGAGCTAACAAGAACAGTTTATCAGCGCACAGGGCAAATAAGAAAACCTGCTACGCAAGCCACCACAACGGTCATTGTTTCGGGTACAGCGAATACACTTGTTAAAGTTGGGGAGCTAGTAGGTACCGATACGATTTTATACACAGTCATTGAAGAAGCTATGCTTAATGAAAGTGGACTTGCTCATGTTCGCGTGCAATGTAACGAGTTTGGCCAAATAGGAAACGTGCCAGCCAACACGATAATAAATTTCCCTGCATCTATTAATGGCCTTGTGAATGTGTACAATCCTGAGCCTGTTACCGATGGCTACGACGAAGAAACTGATAACGATTTGCGCCAGCGCTATTATGATAAATTACAGCGTCCAGGTAAATCAGGAAATGAATATCATTACCGTGAATGGGCCTTAGAGGTCACAGGAACAGGCGATGCAAAAATATTTAAAAGATATAACGGCCCATTAACAATGAAGATTGTTGTTATCGATGCGAATAAACTGCCTGCACCGACTGAGCTAGTAGAAGATGTTAGAAAGCACATTGAACAGGAAATGCCATTTGGCGTCGAGGATCTGCTTGTTATGTCTGCAGTAGCGTTATTACTTAATTTATCAGTGGCCCTTACATTAATGCCTGGTTACACAGAGGAAGTAGTAAAAACAAATATTAAAAAGAACATTACAACGCATTTAAAGGAAATTGCCTTTAAAACATCATTTGTAAGCTTTGCAAAGATTGGAGCGCTCATTATCGATAGTGATGGGGTTTTAGATTATCAGGATCTCTTAATTAATGGATCAACTGCTAATGTGGTCATTCCTGATGATGGGGTGCCTGTAATGGGAGGAGTAAACGAATGAATCACATGACAGTATATTTAAAAAATAAGGTTCTAACAGACAATCTAAGAACAACGCCAGTTTTTGTTGCCTTGTTTAATGGTGACATAGAAGTAAATACAGCAAGCTACGCGCGACAATCTGCAAGCTTTACAGCGCCCACAGACGGCCAAACGTCAAATAGCTCTGATATTCTGTTTCCTATCGCTGCAGAGGCATGGGGAGATATTACACACATTGGAATCTATGATGCAAAAACAGGAGGTAATTTGCTGTTTAAATCACAAGCAGAATTTACAAAGAATATCGATATATCAAGCCAATACAAGATTCCTAAAAACTATTTAATTGTCCGTTTAAGGTAGGTGAGGACAAATGCATGCAATACCACAATCTGAGTGGGGCCAGGTATCAGTCTTTACCTGGGGAGAGCTAACACCACACCAATGGGAATGTTTTCGACTTGCATTGATGATTACCGATACAGAGCTGCAGACGCAAGGCGTTTCAATTGCTTCAACAGGTGCAAATAATGAGGTAATCACTGAGCAGCTTTCACACGGTGTAAAGGTAGTACAATCACCTATCGTCATGCAAACAAGAGCTGAAATGATTACAAGCATTGTAGTTTCAACAAAAGATTACCTATTAGACATGATGAAGTATTTGCCCTTGTATGAGCGTAAATCCAATACCTTTAGAACGATATTAACAGCTGATGATAGGGAGCTACGGAATACAGAGCAACAACTTGAAATTGTTAATCGAAACATTTTTATCGATACGGCCATTGAAGCTTTACCTATCTATGAACGCGATCTTGGAATTAAATCAAATGGAACACTACGTTATGACCAACGTAGAGAACAAATAGCTTCACGAAATCGAGCAAGCTTTGACCAAACAACAAAAGAAACAATAAAGGCTGTAGCAGCTGCTTATAGTAATGGTGAAGTAGAAATAAATAAAACAAATACACCTGGCGTATATGAAATCAAATTTATTGGTACTAAGGGTATTCCTAATAATTTGGATGGCCTCATGCAAGCGATAGAAATTATTGTGCCCGCCCATTTAGAGTTTGGCTATGCCTATAGCTTTAACGTTTGGGAATTTGTAAGCAATAGAACGTGGGGAAGTGTAACCAATATTACTTGGGATGATATACGAATATGGAATGAGGTGAGCTAATGGAACTTACACCAAATTTAGGTTTAAAGAAGCCAGGATTAACAGACAACGTATTAATCTCAGACATTAATGAAAATATGGAGGTCTTGGATGCTGCAGTTAGCGAAATACAAAAGGGAAGTACATCGATCCCTAACTTAGAAACAACAGACAAAGAATTAGCCGGAGCAATCAATGAAGTGAACAATAAGGCGAACACAATTCAACAGCAATTTACTGCACATTTGGAAGAAATTATGCCTCATAAATATTTCGATAATGGCAAGTGGTACAGATGGGGATTCCGGACAACAGGCGGAGAGCCAGAATTTATTTATGAGGAGGTATTGTAGATGGAGGTATTGAGATTAGCTACAAAAACATTACAGTTGGCAATACAAACTGCTATTGATGGTGTTCGTAGTGTAGTGGATGGTATTAAAACGACTACAGACTCAACAAAAGTTGCGGTTGATGCTACAAAAGCAAATGTTGATACATTACTTGCAGGAAGAGTGGTTAAAAGTGTTCAACGAGGTAGTTTTTCAGCTTCTACAACTACGCATACTGTGCAAATAGGAGTAATTGCTCCAAACAAAGTTCACATTGAGTTATACGGTGTGACAAACTCTGGAGGATTTGCTCCGCGTGTAACAAACGTGACAACTACCTCATTTGTTGTGGATGCTGGTAACAGCGTATCAACCTTTAATAACGCAGTGCCAGTGAGCTGGGAAGTAGTGGAGTTTTACTAAAGGGGAGGTGAAGAAAGTGTATATATATGCCCAACTAAATAAATCGGGTAAGGTAGTAGGGGTTAGTAGTTTAAGTGGTGAAGTTATAGCTGGGAATATGATTAATATTACGGAATTAACGAAGTATCCCGAGTTAGGAAGTCTCTACATTACCGAGACGCAATCATTTCAACCGCCAGAAAGTATACCGTCTGAAATAATACCAACAATCGAAGAAAAGATCTTAGCAGAAAACCAATATCAGACGATGTTGTTAGAGCTAAATACATTAGGGGGCGCGTAATATGAGCACTTATGAATTATGGGAAAAAATGATTAAAGGAAAAGTTTACACAAAGGATACGGCTACTAAACGTGTATCAATGATTGGGCCGTTATTAACTGATGATGAATTTCAATCATTAGTTACATTAATTGGCACTGTTTATGGTGAATAATCGTCCCATATTGTTCAGTAACAAAGTAAACGCAAGCAGATGCTTAGCGTTATTTTTTATGCCTTTCACAGTCTACTGTGAAGGGCTTTTATTTTAGTGGAAGCAGGTGTTCAATGAGCATAGAAGTCTCCTTATTATTTGGCGCTGTTGGTACCGTATTGGGGGTACTTGGGGCAATAATAACCATGAAAAAAGATAGCAAAAATCAAGGTGCATCGGAAGCCAGCATCACATCTAAAGTCGATTACATAGCGCGTGGTGTTGATGATATTCGGTTAGATTTAAAAGATCAAGGTCGCAAAATTGAAGCATTGAATGAAAAATCAATTCGTAACGAAGAATCTGCGAAACAAGCACACAAACGAATAGATAAACTGGAGGGAATTACACATGAAAATTAACTGGAAAGTACGTTTAAAACACAAGCCGTTTTTAGTGTCATTATTTGCTTTTATCTTATTACTAGCTCAACAAGTAACAGCAGCATTTGGATATAGTTTACCTGAAGCAGTTGGCCAACAAGCCACTGCTATTTTTAATACCATTTTAAGCATTTTGATTTTGCTTGGCATTGTAGTGGATCCGACTACAAGTGATGTCAGTGATAGTGAACAAGCGTTAAAATACCAAAAACCAAAGGGGGAAAAATGATGCTAACGATTCGTAAAAAGCTAGTATCTGATGCACAAGCTGCAAAGGTTACAAACGGTAAAGGTAACGGCAAGAAATTTATAGTGGTTCATGAAACAGACAATACACGTTCAGGAGCAGATGCCGATGCACATGCTCGATTACAAGCCAATGGAAATAGTCGAGATGCAAGTTGGCAATGGACAGTCGATGATAAAGAGGCTGTACAGTCATTTGAACATACTTGGAAATGTTGGGCAGCTGGTACTGGCACAGGTAATAATCAGGGTATTCATGTTGAAATCTGTGTTAACAGTGATGGAGACTACGCAAAAGCAGTTCGTAATGCGGCCGAACTCGTTGCTAAAATTATGAAAGACGAAGGGATACCTATCGCAAACGTGGTTCAGCACAATTATTTTAGTGGTAAACACTGTCCTCGTAATGTGCGTGAAGGGAAAATTAGTTGGAGCCAGTTTCTTGCAAAAGTTTCAGCATGTCAAGGTACTACACAGCAGCCGTCACCTATCATAGATACAAATAAATACCGTGTCATGACAGGCACATACAGCACTTTACAGGCTGCTGAAAATGTTTTAGATGTATTAAAACATCGTTTTGGTTGGGTTGCTTACATTGAACAAGATGGAGATAAATGGCGTGTGAAAACAGGTACATTTACAGGGATGGATGCTGCACAAGCAGGAGCAAATAAAATAAAGACAGCTAAACTAGCACAAGTTGCAAATGTTGTAGCTGCATAACGACAAAGACCAGGTTTCACTTAATGTGAGCCTGGTCTTTTTTTGTTTCCACAAATTAATACTTGTTAAAACGCAAACATTCGTTCTATAATTATACAAACGAATGTTCTTATTGAGAGGTGCGGAATGATGAGGGAACAACTGATAAAAGCAATGCAGCGTAACCAATTTTTAAATATGATGTACTTAGCCAAAGATGGCACAGTGTCAAAAAGGCGTATCAAAATTATTAAAATTGTGGGTAATTCGTTTGAAGCATATTGTTTTAAAAGACAAGCCAAACGTATATTTATGATTGATAGTGTATTAGCAGTTGTTCCAATCATTCACAAGGAGCGTTCAGTTGTATGTTGAAACCTGAACAAAGGCAACTTTTTCATAAATTTTTAATACTAGAAATGGCAGTTCAATCATTGCAACGTGACTTCCCTGTAATTGAAAGCTTGAAAATGAGTAAATTTTATTTATCAATCCTGGATAAAATCTTAAAAGACATAAACCAAGATTACTACAATTCAAAAAGGTTATTGGCAAAAGACAAAATAAGATTAGTAAAAGTAGAAAAGATAGACGAGTATTTTAGTGATGTGCATATAGCTACAGCAGGAAATGACGTTGTACTACGCTATGCTAACATGGCTTTGAAAACACAAGTTGAAAAGTTATTAATCAGTCACCAAAATAAAGACCAGGCGCTCATATGAGTACCTGGTCAGTTTTTATTTTATTCATTGTCATTTGTTTTTACTTCTGATCCAAACCACATTTTCATTAACGAAGATGTTATTAACCATGCTCCATGTGATTTTTTTATTAATCCTGCCTCAAATGCTGCTTGAAATTTCGCGTCATCTTTCGTAATAGTGCGGATTCGACTATGTATTGTATCATTACTTATACCCCATCTTTCAGAAGCTTCTGGAATAGTCATGACATCATTTAGTGTAAACATATTAATCACCCTCTATATCCCTAATAATTGCTTTTTCTTCGCGTCAAATTCTTCTTGTGTTAGTATTCCATCATCTAATAAATCCTTTAATTCTCGAATTTCATCGGCAACATCAAACATATCTTTTTCCTCTTTAGCTACAGGAATAGATGCTGTTTTAGACAACGTTTTTAGGTTCTCGATGCCTGCTTTAATTTCAAGTGCAATATGGGCTGGTACATCATCAATGATAGCCTTATTACCAGTAGATACTATTTCAATGGTAGAGTAAACAAGCTTATTAGAAATGTTGATACTACTAATAGAGGCTAAAGGAATGCTTCTTTCATCATTGGAAACAATGCCTTTGATTTCATGTAGAATGATACGATTATCAGTTACATAAAGCTGTTTCGTACCTTTTACAGATGCACATACAGCTAGAAGTGTTTCACCTTGGTCGGTTAGTCTATCATCAAACATTTGAATCTGTTTAGCCATTGCTTTTTTCTTTCCAAAGCCTGCAAATTTTATAGTTTCCGCGATTGTATCCATATCATGCCCTCCTTAGATAATTGTAATTACATTCTATAGAAAATCCTTCCAATAGTACATATAAAAAAGCAGATAACCCTTTAGTTATCTGCTTTATCTATCACTCTGACTTCAATTTTTAGTGTAGAATTAATAACATTTTTCTTTTTTGTGGTAGCAGTATCATATTTGATTTCTAAATCATCTAAAGAATAGCCTTCATTTAATCGATATTGAATAGCTTCTTTAATAGCCTTATTCTGCTTAGCGGCTATTTTTCTTATTAAATCTTTAACTTCCATTTTTAACACCCCACAATTAGTTATCAGTTTTAAATCTTTCGACCATCTTCTAATACAAAATTAGCCTCATATTTCACTTCCAACACTTGTGCAATGTGAGTTAATTCATTTTCGTTGAAATTGTCACGTTTTAGTTTGTTAGAAAGGTTAGGTTGAGAGGTACCCATTTTTTCAGCAAGTTCGGAAATCGTTAAATCCTTTTCAACCATAAGTATTTTGATTTTTTTCGCCATTCCCATATAAACACCATCTTTCGTTTTTCTTCTTATAACTATAATACACCAAATGATAATTAAAAATAAATAAAATATCACTAAAGAATTATAAAATACTTTACAATATAATTTAATTGGTATATATTATCATTAATTAGTTATAAAAATAATGGAAGTGAGGTGAAAACGATGGCATTTGAATACTTAGCAACTTACAAAACATTTGATTCGATAGCAGATATGGACACAGCTGTAGAAGAACACATGGCAGCACATTATTATGATTTGACTGAATCAGAACGTGCCATCGTTTTCAAACTTGCTAGTCATGCTTTGGAGCATCCAGGAGCTTGTCATTTGAAAGCTGCTACAATTGCTGCAGCATTGGAGATCAGCACAAAGACAGTTTATCGAGCAATTACAAAACTGGAATCCTTGGAAATCATTAAGAAAGAAACAACAGTAAAAAGCAAAGGTGGGCAAGGAGCAAGTATTTATATCATTAGGCCTTACAATGTCTCACCGTCAATGTCTGAGGGTGTAAATGATGAAAAGCCTTGTGAGAGTAAGATTGATGCGCAACAATCTGAAAACCTATCTTTAAACTCTTTTAATCTTTTAAGTTCTAAACAAGCAATTAATATTATGAGTCTTGAAAATGAATTGGCTTTGCAAGCTGAAAAGAAAAAAGAATATATGAACGAGTATCAAGTGATGCTATTCGATTTCATGCATTCATTGCCATTACATGATGAATTAAAAGACCAACTGCATAATTGCATATTAGCAACAGAAATTAACGATATACGTGATTTTGTGAACGTTAAAGATGTTTTAGCTAACATAATCCGTGATATTGCCAACGGTACATTGACTATTACTAGTACATTAAGAGCTATATTTGTAGGAGCATACAATAAGGCTATTGAACGTTTAAAAAGCAAGTCGAGTAGATCATCTACTTTAGAAGAAACTGCTAACAGAGAACGTCCAGTACCTTTTTATAACTGGCTAAATGAACGTGATGTTCGTACACAAATAAATAGCAAACCGAATATAAATAATTGGTTGGTAAGGTAGAGAGAAAGTGGAAAGTAGGTGTTCACATAGTTATTACTAAATCCTCACACATTAAATTTAATAAAGATTGGAGGTTCTATAATGAAATTCATTTTTAAAAGTTTTTTTCTTTTATTAACCTTAGTTTTATCCTTTTCAACATTAATTCATGCAGAAGAAAATAAACAAGAAAAAGAAGAAAAAAATGAAGGAACGGTAATATATCATGTTAAATACGATTATGAGGCAATATGTAATTTCTTAGGGATGAGCATGGAGGAATATAATCACAATTGGAATGAAGGTCTTTCTATATCTGAAATGGCCAAGGAAAAAGGTATTGAAAGAAAAGAGGTGGAAGGATATTTTTATAATTTCCATTATGAAGAAATGCAAAAATGGAGAAAAAAGGGTGTTATGACAGAGAGGGATTATTTCGATCTTGTATATAGACTAGCTGATGAAATTGAGGGATTTATTAATCGAAATCCCAATCGTTAATCTATATTTGTAAAATGACTACCTATGGGTGGTCTTTTGTTGTTTGTTAAATCATCTCTTTGAGAATTCTGGGTACTAAAATAATAATCAGATTGGAAGTAAGAGGTATTTATCTATTTGATAAAAAAACAAGAATGCAGTTAAATCAACATTCTTGTTTTTATAGAAGTATTTTATTGGCAGGTAGAACAAAAATGTTTATATTAGATAAGTTGTAATTGTTTACCTTTTTTTTTACGCTCAGCTGCTCTTTTTTGATATTGGTTGTAGGACTCCATGAATTCAGGAGTGATTTCAGGTTCAGGAGGCATACTCTCAGAAACACTTTTGATGAATTGTTCATCTTTAAGTTTCTTAACCATATTACCGAATACATTGACCATATTATCTCCCCCTAAATTATAGTTAATATTAATATACCCATTAAATCAAAAAAAAGACATCCTTTTTTGAATTAAATTAAAAAAAAGACAACTTTTTTGTAAAAAAGGTGTCTTTTCATAAAGTTTTAACAAAAAATGGAGGTGAACTAAGAATTTACTTTTTGGATAAACAATTTATATTCGTCGAAACTAACAGGCTTTAATGCTCTATGCTCTTTTATTGCGAATGGAATAATGTCCTTATTTGCATGAAACTCTTTAGAATTATTGAACATGATTGCTTCGTCAAACCGTGGAAATAACTTGTGAAAAGTTTTGGCTGAGTCTACATTGGTTAGTTTTATTACATCCTCTGGTACAGCACGTCCAGTCTTCAGCGCACGTGTTATTGCTCTTCTTAAAGCAATATTAACATCTATATCAACGTATAAAGCACTAATATTAAATTGAGAATCCTTTAATTTAGTAATTAATTTGTCATATCTATCATAGTTGGACATTGTACCATCATATATAAAAGAATAGTTTTTGGAGACACAAAATTCTAAAAGCGAATCAGCAATATGCCCACTTTCCTTGTGAACAATATCTGCAGCATCTAAATTCTTTTCTTTCACAGCTTCTACATATTCAGGTAATTCTTCTTTTATATTATCAGAGTCTATTAAAACATAGTCTTCATCTGGTGAATTCAAGAATAGCTTTTCTATAAAATGGGATTTACCAGCGCCAGACCCTCCAGCTGTTAAAACAGCAGATGCAGGGTATTTGGATATGCGATCTTCTGTTTTCTTACAAATTATTAAGTTATGACGATTTTTTCTCTCCTGAACATATTCAGAATTTATTTGATACATTGCTGCAGTAGTGATTAGATTCATAATTTATATTTTAACCTCCATGTTCGTACGAATATTTATTATTTATAGATTATAACATGTAAATCATGGAATGTTAGGGAACAAAAATGCGAAAAAACATTCATCTAAAATATTTAGCAAATAATTACTAGAACTTATCCGTAAACACGGTTTATTATTATTTATCATCATTTACAAAGAAGTTTAACCCCAATTTAACCCCATCGGTTATTATGGTATGAAAAAAGCACCTTAACCAAATTGGCTAAGATGCTATATAAAGCTTGATATAACAACATTTAAAGTAAAAGCCGCGTATGCCGTATTTCTTATAGAAAGTTTTAAACCACCACTCCTCAAAGTGGGTGTTCGCAGAAGTTTTCCTGCTTATCCTCATGCACCTAAGTGTGAGGCCCGTCATTCCAACTCCAATAATAAAACTCCCTTTTACAGCTTAAAGGTTAAAACTTAATATTATACGAACAATGCAGCCTTTAAGGATATAATACGGCATGATAAACAAACTTGCAAGTAAGATGGTTTTTGAAAAAAAGTCAATGGGCACGTGCTATAAAACATGAAATTTATACATATAAAGGGCTTGGATTATATGGAATGGCTTCATATATTTTTCACAAATACGAACGGAAAATGCGAACAACCTTTGCGAAATTATAGTAAGTGTGTAAAGATAGGAGCGTAATCATTTACTTAACGAAAATTCAAGGGAGGAAGCGGAATTGGCAGCATATCCAAATTGTCCGAAATGTAATTCTGAATACACATATGAGGATGGCGCAAACTTTATATGTCCAGAATGTGCACATGAATGGAGCACTAGTGCAACAGAGCAAGAGTCAGATGCACTTATTGTAAAAGATGCAAATGGTAACTTGTTAGCAGATGGTGATGCAGTAACAGTTATTAAAGATTTAAAAGTAAAGGGAAGCTCTTCAACTCTAAAAATGGGCACAAAGGTTAAAAGTATTCGCCTTGTTGAAGGTGACCACAATATTGATTGTAAAATTGACGGTTTCGGCGCAATGAAACTAAAATCAGAGTTCGTGAAAAAAGCCTAATAGCCGGAATGATAAGGAGCATCTTTCATACGAGAGATGCTTTTATCATTTAAAACCTCCGTAAAATGATGGCAAAGGCAGAGCCAAGCAAGGCGAAAATCGTATGTAATAGAGCTATATAGCTAGCGCCAATGATAAGTGCACTAATATCCATAAAAGAGACACCATGAATATAGAGTGGATTGCTAAAATTATTAATGATGGCCCATACAAAAACAGGTATAGAGCTGATGGCAAAGACTATCCAAATGTTTTTATAAAATAAATAGGTTAAACAGCCGAAAAGGGCATATAACGCGACAAAGCTTTTATGATCGCCGAGTAGAGATGAGTTGAGGGCAAACATAAAAGATAGCACGATAAAAACAAGATGGAAAAATGTTAATGTGCTTTTCATGGATAAGTTTTGATTAGATGAAAGCTTCGTTGCGGCCAACTGCTGACAGTGTTTACATGTAGCTAAATGCTGTTCGACAAATTCAGTTGTATCGGCTTGTAGACCTTTAGTTTTATATAATGGTAGTAAATCTTCTACTATTGAACATTCATGTGACAAAATTTTCCCTCCCATCACTCCTATTATACGACTTTTTTTAGGAAATAAAAAAAGCCTTCCGTCGATCAATTCATCGGAAAACTTGTACATGCACATTATTTGTTTGTGTTTAATACTTCATTTGTTAGCGTTTGAATATCAATATGTGTTTTCTCCTTAACAGCATCTTTCAATATTTCAGTACGGAAATATTGGACTGTTGCCGGAAGGGGAATAGCTAAAAGCTTCGCCAGCGCTGTTTGATACATATAGACGAATTCCATATCGGTATTACCACGCTTTAATTCTGCAAATGCTTCATAAAATTGATCTAGTTTATCTGCAAATTCAAGCAAACGTCCTTCAAGTGTTGCATCTTTGCCTTCTTTCATACGCTCGAAAAAGATGTCCTGGAAATCTTTCGGGATTTCATTAATAATGAATTTTTCCATCATTTTTTCTTCCACATGTGCGAGCATTTGTTTCAGCTCAGGACTAGCATGCTTAACGGGAGTTTTTATATCACCGATAAATACTTCAGCGAAATCATGATTGATGGTTTTTTCATATAATGACTTCCAGTTTACTGTAGCGCCATTCATTTCTTCAAGAGTTGCAAAAAACATGGCATATTGTGAAACTTTCCATGAATGGGCAGCTACATTATGCTCTTCGAATTTGAAGCGGCCAGGGCAACGAATAATACGTTCTAAATCATTAAGGCTTGTAAAAAATTGATGAATTCCTATAAGAATCACTCCTTTTTGTTCTATAAGTGCATGTTACTATAATCAATACCCTCATTGTGCAGATTTCAAACAATTTTACAATGATTCATGCTACGTTTACAAAGGATTCACATTTAGAATGAGAGAACATAATGAGGAATGCTATAATTAGTAAGACTTATTAAAGGGAGAGTATGCATTATGATATCGATTTATACACTTCTTCTATATATACATATTTTAAGTGCTATCCTTTCGATTGGGCCATTGTTCGTAGTTTTAGCAATAGTAAAGAAAATGCATACAGCTGCGCATGAGGAAATGCCGCCATATATCCAAGTATTTCAGGGTGCGATTACGATTGTTAAACACGCTGGACATGTTCTAGTTGCCTCGGGCATTTTATTAATGTGGCGTGGAGGATATCCATGGACAACATCTTGGGTAGTGTTAACATTTCTTGTTATGGCAGGTTCCATCGTCTTTTTGGCGCGAGCGTTTAAACCGACCATTCGAACATTTAATACGCCAGCCTACAATCAGCAAAAATTTGCCTCGCTTTTACATCGAAAGGCATGGATGTATATTGTATTACTGCTCATTATGCTATGGCTAATGGTAGCTAAGCCCGTAATTTGGTAATCGATGCATGGAAAATAACAGCGTCTTAACTCGTAAAAATTGTGTGAGTGCCTGGCACTTCGCATCTTAAATTGTAAAAATCCACTACACTTTCCGCGGGCACATTGTAAGCCGCAGGAGACGCAGTGGATTTTTATTTGGCTATCCATAAATTGTGTGAGAATTGTGTGAGTGCCTGGCACTATTTTGGGATGTTGAAGGTGATTGTTGTGCCTTCATTCGGTGTACTTTTAATTTGCAACCTTTGCCCATATATTCTTTTAAGGCGTAGGTCAGTATTGCGTAGGCCTATAAATTGAGCCCCTTCATATTCTACGCTTAGTACTAGCCCCATAAGAAATTTCTCATTTAAAAGATTGAATCTATTAGATACCCCCCTTTACTATATTATCGGTTACATAAGCTGTATTTCCATTATATAAAATATGCAAATGGTTAGTAGTAATACGAGCTATATTTTCCATTTAAATGTTTAATTTGCTAAAAAAATGATTGGAATTGTATAAAATCTTGTTTAAATAGTAATAATTTGTAATATCAGGTCCGATGTCCTGTGAAATTTAGAAGCATTCTACAATATTGCATGCATAATTTAAGAGCCTAATTCTCTAGTGTGCTAGCAACAGAATGCAGAAAATTAAACAACTGGAGGTATTACTTATTATGAAGAAAAAAGCGATAGCATTAGCTGTAGCATTGACTCTTGGCATGGGGATGTTCGGGAGTACCACTCCCGCTAAGGCAGCATATACTGGTCAGATTGGCGAGACACTGTGGGGATTACCCAATATTTTTAATTTGAGTTTAGCGGATTTGAAGGAGTTAGATGAAATTGATACCATATGGGTTGATCCGGAACAAGCCTTAAGTATCGAAAGAATTTTAAAAGAGGATACGACCGACGAGACTCATCTTATTGAGGCTGGCGACACATTATTCAGCCTTGCAAAAGTTTATAATGTGAAAGTTGAAGATTTACAAGAATGGAACAACCTTTCATCTGATTTAATTTTAGTTGGTGACGCTTTAGCTGTTAAGGCATCTGCAGCAAAACCTAAAACTGAAAAGAGTGTAGCGAGTACTTCTAGTTCTTCGAGTACTGTGAAAAAAACTACACCAAAGCCTGTAACAACAGTTACGAGTGCGCCATCTAACCAAGATGGCCAAACATATACAATGCGTGCTACGGCTTATACGGCATATTGTACAGGTTGCTCAGGTATTACAGCGAACGGGACCGATATACGCTCAAATCCAAATTTAAAAGTAATTGCTGTTGACCCAAGAGTTATTCCTCTTGGAACAAAGGTATGGGTTGAAGGGTATGGTGAAGCGATTGCTGCTGATACTGGCGGTGCGATAAAAGGAAATAAAATTGATGTTTTTATTCCATCAGATGGACAAGCCCGTAATTGGGGTGTAAGAACAGTTACAGTAAAAATTTTAAATTAATTAAAATAGGGATTTCTCAGTGTTTTTTTCTGAGAAATCCTTATTTTTTACTATGAGTATAAATGCCTAGTTATCAGTTGCACAATTATTTAGACAGGTGATAAACTATAAAAAAAAGGAGGTAATTTAATGAAACTGACAACTTTATTGATTATTTCTTTAGGTGTATTTTTGGTTGGGTGTGCTAGTAATAAGGAGGAAGCTAACTCTTCTTTAACAGCAACTGCAAAAGTTATAGGATCTAATAATGAAAGCTATGGAGATGCCTATTTTGAAGAGCAGGATAATGGTGTCAAGGTGACATTAAATTTAAGTGGTTTTCCTGCAGAGGCAAAAGGATTACATGGCATGCATATACATGAAGCTGGAAAATGTGAAGGTCCAGATTTCGGAACAGCTGGCGGCCACTTTAACCCAACTTTTAAAGAGCATGGGAAGGATAATCCGAATGGTCACCACCTTGGAGACTTGCCGAATTTAGAAATAGCTGAGGATGGCACGGCCAAAATGACTGTTATGGCAGAAGGTGTCACTTTGAAAAAAGATGCAGAGTATTCTTTACTTGATGGAGAGGGTACTGCGATCGTTATTCATGAATCAACAGACGACTACATGACTGATCCCACTGGTGAATCTGGTGGAAGAATTGCATGTGGCGTAATTCAATCATAATAGAGAAGGACTATATCTTATATAGATATAGTCCTTTCTCATTTTAAATAACGGCTCTATTTATTTCCAAAAATCACCATGTTGTTAGAGCCAGACATGCTATAAAGGGAGCGACTTGAACAGTATTCTTCACAGTAGCATTACTTCATACAAAGCTGGTAAGATGCAGAAGTTATTGTATTACCTTTTGAAAAGTGATGGGAAATCACCAGTACATATTGCATAAGTAATCGGTGAGATGGGTACCATCAGAAATAGAGGAGGTAATAACATGAAAAAAATATCTATATTAATTATTTCATTGACCGTATTTGTCGGAGGATGCAGCTTCTTTGATAAAAAAGAGGATAAAGTAGCTGTAAACGCTCCAAAATCAACTTTAACGGCAACTGCAAAAGTAATTGGTTCAAACAATGAAAGCTATGGAAATGCCTATTTTGAAGAAGAGGACAATGGAGTCAAAGTAACATTAGCATTAAGTGGCATACCAGCAGGAACACATGGTATTCATATTCATTCGGTAGGAAAATGTGAACCACCAACGTTTGAATCGGCGGGTCCTCACTTTAATCCGACAAATAAAGAGCATGGTACATTAAATCCAAAGGGCTATCACTTAGGTGACTTACCAAATTTAGAAAGTGGTGAAGATGGTACTGTAGATTTAAATTTCGTGGCTGAAGGTGTCTCTTTACAAAAAAATGTAGAAAATTCCTTACTTGATGGAGAAGGTACAGCGTTAGTTATTCATGAATCGGCGGACGACTATAAAACGGATCCTTCTGGTAATTCTGGTGCAAGAATTGCATGTGGGGTTATTCAATAAGGGCGATAGAAAGACTGTATCTATGGAAAATTTAGATACAGTCTTTTCTTTGTAATAAGGACCATTGGTAAAGGGTGTAATGTAACTTTTATACAAAATGTATACATTTTAAATTAATTATATTTTCTGATAAAATATAATTTAATAGTTTATTAGAGATAAATAAAGGGTAAATGAGAGTTTATTTGTAAGTAGTGATAATTGATGAATGGGACAAAGGGTATAAATATAATTATCTGAATTTACTATAAATTGATTGACATAATTATACTTAATTTGATAATTTTAAATAGATTCTTATAATATTTCCAAAAGGGGGAAGATTAATATGAAGAAAAAGCAATTTAGATTGTTAATGCTATTAAGTGCCATTGCATTATTTATTTTAGCTGCATGTGGAACTGATAGTAGTACTGGCTCTGATAAGCCAGAATATTTAAGTTTATTAACGGGTGGAACGCAAGGTACTTACTATGCATTAGGTGGTACATTTGCTGATTTAATTACAACAGAAACAGACATTAAAACAACAGCAGAAGTTTCTCAAGCATCTGCAGCTAATATGACTGCTTTGCAAGATGGTAAAGGTGAGATTGCGTTTGTACAAACGGATATTGCTTATTACGCAACTGAAGGAAAATTAATGTTTGATGGTAAAAAAATCGATTCAATTGCTGCTTTAGGTGCCCTTTACCCAGAGACTGTGCAATTAGTGACGACAGAAGCTTCAGGTATTAAAACATATGCTGATTTAAAAGGGAAAAAAGTCTCTGTAGGTGCTCCAGGTTCAGGGACTTATGCGAATGCTGAACAATTACTTGAAATCCATGGCTTAACAATGGATGACGTAAAAGCGCAAAATCTTGATTTTGGTGAGTCTACTGATGGACTTCAATCAGGACAAATTGATGCTGCATTTATTACGGCTGGTACACCAACAGGAGCTGTAGAAGCATTAAATGCAACAACAAAAGTCAATATTATCGGTGTAGATGCTGGGAAAGTAGATGAGCTAATTGCCAAATACCCTTACTATGCAAAAGACACAGTAAAAGCTGGTACTTACGGTATTGCAAATGATACGGAGACAGTTTCTGTACTTGCGATGTTGGCAGTGAAAAAAGATTTACCAGACGATGTTGTTTACGCTATGACGAAAGCTATTTATGACAACACGGATAAGATTTCGCATGCAAAAGGTGCATTTATTAAAGCGGAAACGGCTTTAGATGGTATCAGCATTGATATTCATCCAGGCGCACAAAAATACTTTGATGAAAAGAAATAAAAAACACAAGTTCCATGCTAATGAGAAAGCTTTTATTTGCTCTTAGTTTGACTATGTGATGTGAATATTCTCGACATTGAATAAGCATTTTCCTAAACAGACAAAGGGGCTCGGATTGCGTAAAGCTTCGGGTCCTTTTTGATTCGTTAAGGCAAAACAAAAAAGCGGATAGTTTTTAAAGTGGGGGAATAGATGTGATGCGAAAGAGGAGAGTAGTTTTTGTTATAGCCTTATGTTGTATATGCTTTGGCATAATTATTTTTCTTCCTCTTCAAAAGGTATTCGCATTTACAGAAACACGTATAGACAATCCGAAAGTGCATTATATACCATTTGCTGCTGATAATGCTTTCAGTATAAGGTACACACATTCAATCCATAAATCTGATGTGTTTGAATATTATCGATGCGTAGAAAAGAAGCGTATTCAAATGTTAGGAATGGAGTATGAAGACTTAGCGGTTGGTATGCCGGGTTACGCGGAAGAAAATCAAACATTAACACAACGAGATGGTAAGTATTTTCTGCAATTTGACAAGGAAGTCATTGATAATTTCACAATTTTTATTGGGGATTTAGACTTGGATCTTGTTTTTGTTTATAAAAGTTATGAATATGATTTAAAAAAAGATTTACAAAGGGGTAAATCCTATTTATTTGAGGTGAAGCGATTATCACTTTATGAAAGATGGAAAGGAGTTAGGTTGAAATGACAAAACTGAAGGAACGCAACAACGAAGTAAAAGAACAATTTGAACAAATATCGGCAGAAGAGCAACAAGCAATACTTGAAAAGTACGATATTGAATCAAATGTGCGTACGATTTCAGGAATCATGAAGCATATAATCTTCTTTGGATTATTAGCATTTTCATTGTTTCAATTATATACTGCGATTTTCGGGCAATTTACAGCACCGATTCAACGGACTATCCACTTAGGGTTTGGGTTAGCACTTATTTTCTTATTATTCCCAGCTCGAAGAAAAGCGCCAAAGCATAAAATTGCATGGTTTGATTATATTTTATCGTTATTATCTGTAGTTGTAGGTTCGTATTGGGCATTAAATTATACGGAGCTTGTTAATCGTAATGGTACTATCACACAGTTGGACTTTTTAGTAGGTTTAATTGCTGTCGTTCTCGTGCTTGAGGCTGCTCGCCGAGCGGTAGGCTTACCGATTATGATTATCGCGACTTGTTTCTTGATTTATGCTTATTTTGGTCCTTATTTCCCTGCCTTTATGGCGCACAGAGGACAAGATTTTGAAAGTATCGTTAACCTTATGTATTTTACGACAGATGGTATTTTAGGAACACCGATTAGTGTATCTGCTACATTTATTTTTGTGTTCTTATTATTTGGTGCGTTCCTTGTAAAAACAGGGGTTGGTCAGTATTTTAATGATTTAGCTGTAGCTTTCGCTGGAAAATTAATTGGTGGTCCAGCTAAGGTAGCTGTCTTCTCAAGTGCTCTACAAGGGATGATTTCAGGAAGTTCTGTGGCCAACGTTGTAACATCAGGTTCGTATACAATCCCGATGATGAAAAAACTTGGATATCGTAAAGAATTTGCTGGTGCAGTTGAAGCAGCAGCTTCTACTGGTGGTCAGTTAATGCCTCCGATTATGGGTGCCGCGGCGTTTCTAATGGTAGAATTTATAGGACGCGGAATTACATATTGGGATATTGCAAAAGCAGCCGCAATTCCTGCGTTGCTTTATTTTACAGGTATTTGGATTATGACGCATTTTGAAGCAAAACGGGTCGGCTTAAGAGGCTTACGTGATGATCAAATGCCTAATCGTAAAGAAGTATTCAAGAAGATATATTTATTACTACCTATTATTGCTATTATTGTTTTGATGTTAACCGGAACACCTGTTATGCATGCTGCACTTTACGGAATTGTTATTTCAATTGCTGTAACAATGTTCAACAAAGATACTCGTTTAAAGCCAAAAGATATTGTCGATGCGTTAGTGGAGGGCGCTCGTACGGCATTGGGTGTTGTAGCAGCAACAGCTTGTGCAGGTATTATTGTCGGAGTAGTTGTTAAAACTGGCCTAGGATTAAGTTTAGCCAATAGTTTAGTAGCATTAGCAGGGGGAAGCATTATTTTAACGCTTGTTTTCGTTATGATTGCATCACTAATTTTAGGAATGGGTGCCCCAACAACGGCAAACTACGTTATTACGTCAACGATAGCAGCACCTGCAATTGTGGCATTATTATCGCCAAATACACCACAAGAATTAGTGCCAGTTGTTATTTTATTATCGGCACACTTCTTTGTATTCTACTTTGGTATCATTGCCGATATTACACCACCTGTAGCACTCGCCGCATTTGCTGCTTCTGGTATTTCAGGTGGAGATCCAATTAAGACTGGCGTTAACTCTGCAAAGCTTGCTATTGCAGCATTTATTATTCCATATATGATTGTTTTCTCGCCAGCTTTATTAATGATAGATACGACGATACCGCAAATTTTATGGGTAGTATTTACCGCTGTTACGGGGATGGTCGCAATCGGTGCTGGCGTAATAGGGTTCTGGTACCGTAAAGTTCTATGGATTGAGCGTTTGTTTGCTATCGTAGCTGGACTATTGCTTATCTATCCTGAAAAGTTTTCAGACTGGGCAGGACTTGGAATTTTTATTGTACTTGTAGTAATTCAAATTTTAACACAGCACAAATATGGTGGAAACGGTACTGATAATGACAACAGCCATACTAAAAGTGTGACTGTTTAATTAAAAAATAATAAAATTTCAAACTGTATTATAAAATAAAAGCAAAAGTCCATGGTAGCGAAGGCGAGTGACTCCTGCGGGAACAGCACAAAACGTAAGCCACAACAGGCGGCGCGACAGCGACGGTTGTGGCTTACGATGTGCCCGCGGAAACACGCGCCGTAGCGGACATCAAAGACATGGCGAAAAAGTGATAGATTGAGGGCATTTTTCCGCTATGTAATAAAAATGAAACTTAGTGGTTCAATCTATTGCAGTAAATAAAAAATTAGAAATGAACGATGGTAGCGAAGGCGAATGACTCCTGCGGGAACAGCACAAAACGTAAGCCACAACAGGCGGCGCGACAGCGACGGTTGTGGCTTACGATGTGCCCAGGGAAAGCACGCGCCGTAGCGGACATTAACGATGCGGTAAAAAGTGATAGATTAATGGCATTTTTTCGCTAATGTAATAAAAATGAAGCCTTAGAGGTTCAATCTATTGCAGTAAATAAAAAAATAGAAGTGAACGATGGTAGCGAAGGCGAGTGACTCCTGCGGGAACAGCACAAAACGTAAGACGCAACAGGCGGCGCGACAGCGACGGTTGTGGCTTACGATGTGCCCGCGGAAACACGCGCCGTAGCGGACATCAAAGACATGGCGAAAAAGTGTTAGATTGATTACAGTCAATCTAACACTTTTTCCATTTCCTCTATCTATTTTTAGATTTCAAAAAAGAAAAAGGCATGATTTTTACGTGGAACTGCAATAAATTTAAAGTTTTATTATCTCGAAATGAGATGAAATTAATATTTATTATGCATAATGAGTATTATTTGTTGATTTTTAATAAAAAGCTAGTATATAATTCTTTTATCAGAAAATTCTATTAATAAAGGAGGTAACGAAATGGAGCACATTTTAAAATCGAAATTTGAAACATATTTGATGGACCAGGAGTCGGAATTACAAATTACTGACCAAAACAATGAGGAGCAACCAATTCAAATACATTATGAAGAATATCCAGAGGGGTTTTTTACAAGTTTATAAAACATTTTTCAAAAGGGCTGTGCTAAAAGTAGAACTATATCTTTTAGCACAGCCCTTTGATATGTATACAAATTGTACAGACACAATTTGTATGAAGTTTACATAAAATAGTAAGAAGGTTTTAAACATACTCTTAATATTAAGTTATATGATATTTAAATGAATATAGTACTAATTTCATATATACTTTTCTAAAAAGCTTTCATGTATAATGGGGGAGAAAAAAAGGTATATCGAGGTGTAGTTATGACAAGTGCAGCAATGTTAGAAGAAACAATGTATCAATGGTTTGAACATTTTCATAATTATCCAGAAGTAAGCTGGAAGGAGTATGAAACAACAAAAAAAATTACATCTATATTAGATGATTTAAACGTTTCATACCGTTTGTTAGGCGATGTACCAGGGTTGCTTGCAGAAATTGGTACAGGCGATGAGATCGTTGCAGTTCGTGCAGATATTGATGCACTATGGCAAGAGGTAGATGGCAAATGGCAGGCAAACCATTCGTGTGGTCATGATGCCAATATTACAATGGTTCTAGGAGCATTATTGTTACTAAAAGATCGACCGTTACAACATCGTGTACGATTTATTTTCCAACCTGCTGAAGAAGTAGGAAATGGTGCTTGTGCCGCATTTGATCGTGGTGCTGTAGATGGAGTTTCACATTTATTTGGTGTCCATTTGAGACCTATTGAAGAGCTTCCTTTAGGAAAGGTTTCACCTGCTATCCATCATGGAGCAGCGTATTTTTTAGATGGGACTATTCATGGCACAGATGCACATGGTGCAAGACCACACCAAGGGAAAAATGCGATTGATGTTATTATGGCTATCCAGTTAATGTTAAATAGTATCCATTTGTCGCCGTTCGAGCCGCACTCTGCAAAATTAACAAAGATTATTGCGGATGGTGGTAGCACGAATATTATTCCAGGTACTGCAAGCTTTGCAATGGATATTCGGGCACAGCATAATGATCAGCTTGAGTTGCTTCGAAGCCGTATTGAAGCAGGTTTGAAATCAATTCAGCAGCAGTTTGAAATTGAACTGAAATGGAAATGGGTCGATTTCACGCCTGGTGCAGAAGTTTCGCCTATAGCTGCTCGTATGGCTAAAAACGCTATATTAGAATCACTTGGCGAGCAATTTTTAGCTGAGGAAATTACAACACCTGGTAGCGATGATTTTCATTTTTATACAGTGAAAAAACCAGAGCTAAAGGCAACGATGATTGGAATTGGTGCTAATTTAGGCCCTGGGTTACATCACCCAAAAATGACTTTTGAACGAAGTGCGTTAATAGATGCATCGAAAGTACTTGCTTGTGTATTAGAAAAAAAGCCTGAAAATAAGTAGAATATTTTGAAAAGGTTCTATCCAACAATTTACGTTGGGAAGAACCTTTTTTAGATTGCCTATAAACAGCAGAAATGCATAAAGATACGCTGTTTTGAATGGTTTGTAAAAGCTATTTGGAAGCGTTTTTTTTCCCTTTAACAGTCGAAATTGCTATAGAAGCATAAAATTTTTGCGTTGACTTTCTATTTTTGGGATATTAAGCTAAAAATCGTAAAAATATATTTGCACTTGTGAAATAGTAAATTGTCATTGGGTGCAAAAAAAGGGGATGGGACAATGAAAAAGGAAATTAGTGCGAGTTGGGCACTCCTAACTTTCGCAATAATGATTACTACGATGCTTGTTACAGTAGTTATGTTAGAGCAGAGTCCTCACGTGCCATTGATTGTTGGAACAATTGTAGCAGCGATTGTTGCCAAAATGCATGGTTTTAAGTGGATGGAAATTGAGGAAATGATGTATAAAGGTATCCGCCTAGCTCTTCCGGCCATTGTCATTATCATTTTAGTTGGTTTGACAATAGGTGCGTGGATTGGTGGAGGAGTCGTTGCCACAATGATTTTCTACGGATTAAAATTAATTTCTCCAGCTTGGTTTTTAGTAACGATTTTACTATTATGTTCAATCGTTTCGCTAGCAATTGGAAGCTCATGGTCAACAATGGCAACAATCGGTGTCGCTGGTATGGGGATCGGGTTAAGTATGGGTATTCCCGCACCAATGATTGCAGGAGCAGTTATTTCAGGTTCTTATTTTGGTGATAAAATGTCACCTTTATCTGATACTACAAATCTAGCAGCAGGTCTAACAAACACAGACTTGTTTGATCATATAAAACATATGCTTTACACAACTATTCCCGCATTAATCATTACACTTGTCGCATTTGGCTTTATGGGAAGACGTTTCGCTGATGTATCGATGGATTCAGAAAAAATTATGACAACGCTTGATGTGATGGAAAAAAGCTTTGTGATTTCTCCATGGTTATTACTTGTCCCAGTTGGCGTTATTGTAATGGTGGCAAAAAAAGTTCCGGCAATCCCAGCATTAGTTATTGGGGTTATTTCAGGCTTCTTATTACAAATTTTTGTACAAGGTGGATCACCAACTATGGCTGTCCATGCCTTACAAGAAGGGTTTGCGATTTCTACAGGAAATGAAATGGTGGACGACCTCTTTAATCGTGGTGGCTTAGATTCAATGATGTATACGGTTTCAATGACAATTGTTGCCATGACATTTGGTGGGGTCCTAGAATATTCAGGCATGTTAAAGGCACTTATGGATGTTGTCGTTAAGTTTGCTAAATCTACAGGTAGCCTTATTGCTTCAACAATTGCTGCATGTATTACAACAAATGCGACATGTTCTGAGCAGTACATATCAATTGTTGTCCCTTCACGAATGTTTGCTGACGTTTACCAAAAACGAGGCTTGCACTCAAAAAATTTATCGCGTGCTCTAGAAGATGGGGGAACATTAACATCTGTATTCTTCCCTTGGAACACTTGTGGCGTATTTATTTTAGCGACATTAGGTGTAAGTGCGATGGAATATGCACCTTATGCAATTCTTAACTTTGCTGTGCCAATTATTTCAATAATTTATGGTTATGTTGGATTTGCGATTGTAAAGATGACACCAGAACAGATTGAAGAGGCAAAGCAACGAAAAAAAGAAGCGCAAGAACAAGAGATGAATAATATGGTTGTAGCAGACTAATAAAAATGAGTCTTGCTTAAATAAAAACAGGACAAGCCCCGGTACATAGATTGCTATTGGAAAGTGAAGAGACGTTCTAAGCATGGTTGATGCCATATGATGAGATTCTTCGTTCGCCAATGAAAAGCGCTGTGTAGGGGCTTGTTCTTGTATATTAATAGGTTGCAAAGTCCAATTCATAAATAGTGCGTGGTCGTCCTTGTTGGTGGGGCATTTCTTCGCCAACAACTTTAGCATAGCCATGATCAACTAATTTTTTGATAATACGTTCAGTCGTACGTCGTGTAACTTGTAAGTACTCTGAAAGATTTTGCGCTGTAAATTGTGATGCCTGTCGTTCTTTGCTAAATTGAATAATTTTAGAAATGTTTAATGGGCTTAAGCTTGTCTGTTTAGCCATTTGTAAAACAAACGGATCTTTTGTTTTTAAAGAGAGTTTACTTTCTGATTTAGGGAATGGTCCAGATAAATTTTTATGTTCATCCAAAATATAAATTTCAAAAGGTTTGGCAAATTTTAATGCATGTGTAGCATTTTCGGCTGCTTCAAAAATCGAATGTCCATAGCCAAAAGCAAGCCTAAAGGGAACGTCAATTTGTTGTATAAGATGCTGCAAATTTTCTTTTTCGAGTGCATGTTGTAAATGTCCTGCTGTTGTATAAAGCTCAAAATAGTTAGAGCTAATTTGCTTGAAGGTTGAATGTGTTGTAGCAGTTATTTGCTGTAAAATATTCGAACAATGACTAGTTTCAGGAATATCTAAAAATCCAACGGCAGCCTTTGCGGATTCTGATTTAGTAAGAAGAGATTGTGATCTCGTTTCTTCTAGACATTTTATAATGGAACTCGTTGCATCTAGCATTCGCATAGCAGGAATGTTTCGTAGCTGCAATTCATCAAATACGGTATGAATGCTTGTAACGATATAGTCAATTTGTTTGGACTCCCATAGAGCGATATGCTTTTGCAAAACATCGTCAGCCGTTTCTGTAATTGAAATAGAATGAACATATGGTTTTGTACCGGTGTATTCTATCTCCGTAAGAACGTTATCAACAAATATAGGGTGCATGACATCGATAGAAAGCCTTTGTAAAGGAATTGCCTGGTTCGCTATAAGAGATAATAAAGTCGTAGAAATTGTCATCTCATCTTGTTTTAAATAATTCCATGGAATCGGTAATGTTGCTAAAGATGTTTGCGCATGTAAATACGGCAATGTTCCTCCAAATAATAGTGCATCACAGGGCTTAATTTGTTTTAACAAAGACGGTGCATCAGAAGGCTGATTGTAAAGATAAAATTCTAATTGAATATTCTCTATGTTTTGTGCGATACTAAGTATACGATTCTTAAAAGGTTTCGAACATATAATTGCTATTTTAGTAGACAAAGGCATCTGTCCTTTTCTATTATTTTTTAAATAATTAGCGACATATTAACGACAACTATAAATTATATAGGAGTATGATATAAAATGAAAATCCAACAAGTAGAAATTTTTGCAATTCAATTACCACTTATTGATCCTTTTATTATTAGCTATGCTACATATGATACAATGCCTTCTATCATTTTGAAAATAACAACTGATACAGGCATTGTTGGATATGGAGAAGCAGTACCTGATGAACATGTTACAGGTGAGTCATGGGAAAGTACGTATGCTATTTTAAAACACCAACTTGTACCTGCAGTCATTGGAGAAGACCCTATGGCTTTTGAGAAGCTTCACGATAAAATGAATCACATCGTAAAAGATGTACCTGCTGCTAAAGCGGCAATCGATATTGCCTGTTTTGATATTGCTGGTAAAGCATTACAGGTTCCAGTTTATCAGCTACTTGGCGGTCGTTATCATGAGAAATTCCCAATTACACATGTGTTGAGTATCGGAACGCCTGAAGAAATGGCAAATGAGGCAGCTAAACGCGTGGAAATGGGCTATCAATCATTTAAAATGAAAGTGGGAACTGAAGTTAGAAGAGATGTTGCCCGCATAAAAGCAGTACGTGAGCGTGTAGGTGAGGATATTGCAATACGTGTAGATGTAAACCAAGGGTGGGGAAATGCTTCTACCACATTACAAGGTTTACGAGCACTAAAGGATTTAAATATCGACTGGTTAGAACAGCCTGTTGATAGTGAAGATATTGATGGAATGGTAGAAATTAAATCGAAATCCGATGTACCGTTAATGATTGATGAGGGACTTCGTGGAGTACGTGAAATGCGTGAAATCATTTTGAAACGTGCTGCAGACAAAGTGAATATTAAATTAATGAAGTGCGGGGGGATTTACCCTGCTATGAAATTAGCGGTAATGGCAGAAATGGCAGGTATTGAATGTCAAATTGGTTCAATGGTTGAGTCTTCTGTAGGTTCTGCAGCTGGTTTCCATGTAGCATTTTCTAAAAAAATTATGACAAGTGTAGAATTAACAGGTCCATTAAAATTCTCAAAGGACATCGGCAATTTACACTATGATGTTCCGTTCATTTGTTTAACAGAAAAACCTGGCTTAGGTGTAGATGTAGATGAAGAAATACTTAAGGAACTATGCAATTTTTCAACAACAGTAACAGCTTAAGGGGGCTTCAACATGGAAAGAATTTATGAAGGAATACTTGGAGAAACGCCTTTTTATGTTACTCACTTACAGCTGCAGCATTTACCAGCAATACAGAAATTACAGCAAGAGGTATATGAAACATTACCCGATCAAAGCATTTTACAGCCATTAACTACAGAAGAATTCGAATACATTTTGCAGGGAAATGGTTTGATGATAGGGGCATACGTTAATAATGCGTTAATCGGTTTTCGAGCATTATTAAATCCGCCTATTGATGACGAGCATCTTGGATATGATTGCGGCATTGCTGAGGATCAATTCCATCGCGTTTTATATCAGGAGATATCCAATGTTTCACCACATTATCGTGGCTACGGATTACAAAAAACGTTAGCGACTATTGTCATGAATGAAATTGATTTAGATTGCTATGACTATGTTTGCTCTACGGTTAAACCTTATAATATTCCAAGCTTAAAAGATAAGTTTTCTCAAGGGCTCGTCATAAAGGGCTTGAAGATTAAGTATGTTGATAAATTACGCTATATCTTTTATAAAAATCTACAGCAGGAACAACCTGTATATACTGAAAAAAGAGCTGTTTTAATGAGGGATACGGCTTTACAGCAGCAATTTTTGAAAGAGGGCTATACGGGAACTGCAATGTATGAAGAACAAAATGATTGGTTCGTTGTCTATGAAAAATAACCGTAATGTTAATTAACAAATATGGATATATTTAAATAAAAAGAAGGCCTTACTTTTTCACGCAAATGTGAGAGTAAGGCTTTTTGTTATTTCTTAAGTGGGCAAAATCCACATGCAAGTAGGCCTGGAATATCCTTTGAAAAGCAGCAAGATTTTCGGACAGGAACATTAACTAAATTTGTAGGGCTCTGACCGCCAGTATATTCCGCCCACCATGATTTTTGTGAAAAGCGAGCCCATGTTTTTGGGTTCTCTAAAATTTCAATATCATCCATTGCTTGATCTGCTAAGCCAGGGTTAGACAACAGAATATGATAATGCCAAAGGAGGTAGCCAAAGAAGTTTTCCCAAATTGTTAAGGGTGAAATCGATGTTACTCTGCGCAGTTGCTGAACGATAACATGCCCGTCATATAAAATTTTTTCAATGACCGATTGTCGCTCATCTTCATCCACATAACGCCAATCGTTAGGGTTAACGAACATTGCGACAGTAAAGCTATTGAATTCCTTAGCTGCATCAAAGCGAATTTCAATGGGTTTACCATCCCATACTTCGTCGTAGGCAGCAAGCATATAAAGCTGCATAGCGAAAAACATACCATAGCGACGTGCAAAATGGGAAATGGCTGCTGTTTCTGTTGCAGCATCTGTAATGCCCATCATTAAATTTAAAAAATCAGGATGGTAAAAGTCTTTATGTATATCAGCCAATGTAAATAACGTTCGTTTTGGCTCCGTTGTATAAATACTGTAGGAATTCAGTTGTCTGACTTGATCCATCGTTAAAGCGGGCATTGTCATCACCTTTTCTTTTCAATCATTAACTTCAATTATAAGTTATTCATTTTTACTTCACAAATGGAATGCAATGTAGTAAAATACATTAAACATATCTGAAAGGTAGGTTTTAAAATGTCATTGCCACATGCAATTCCAAGGCCGCTCGTACGACTCAATCAGTGGACTATACTGTTAAGTGTCATACTGACATGGCTGACAGGGTTTGAATGGATATTAGCGATTCCTTTAGTAGCCAATTTACTCGGTGTATTATGTAATTTTAATCCAATCATCCGATTTGGAAAGCTGTTTTTGAAAAAAGCTCCTACTGCGTACATACCAGAGGACGCACAGCAGCAAAAGTTTAATTCAAGTATTGCAAGCATATGTTTAGCTGGTGGTCTTGTCGCGTTTTTGTTTAATTGGCAAGTAGTAGGGTATGTTTTTACAACGATGGTAGCAATCGCTTCATCAGTTGCAATTGCAGGGTTTTGTATCGGTTGCTTTTTACATTTTCAGCTAAAGCAATGGCAATATAGACGGACACTTAAGAAAGCATTATAATCGTTAAAAAAGTTTTAAGATAATTTAAAGATAATAGTTGACAATTTAATTGATAATGATTATCATTATCATTGTAAAGATTATTCCTTCTCTGCAAAACAAGTGTAGAGAGGATGAACTTTAGCTACTTTTCTCCAGAAGTTTGCTAGTTCATAAAGCGCTCCTAAAACCCCCCTCATTTTTTGGGAACGTAAAATCTCTAGACGGCTCATTCATACGGAATGAGTCGTCCTTTTTATTGGTAGATAGTTCAACAGCCTTTGTTAAGTTGACTGCTCAGAAGGGGGAGATTGTGGGGAAACGCTTTTCTTTCCAAGCACCATCGTATAGTAGCTATGTAACAACATACCAATAATAATAATACCAAGTCCAGCAAGAGCAATTGGCTCTGGAAACGCAATTCCAAGTAGTAACGCCTCACCAATAATGACAAATAGTATTTCAGTTGATTGAGTTGCCTCAACAGCTGCTAGTTTGCCTTGATGTTCACGAACGCGATCAGTTGCGATGAAAAATAAAATAGTTGCAATTACACCTGAGCTAATCCCAACTAGTAGTGATTGTAGAACTTGACTTAATGAAGGCAGTCCAACTGTTAAAATGGCATAAATGGCCATCACAATCCAAGCAGGCATTGAAGCAACTGTCATTCCAAGCACCCGTTGAAATGTATCAACACGTCCCCCGCATACCTCCATCATTTTGCGATTACCGAGTGGGTAGGCAAATGCAGCGACTACAACAGGTAAAATTCCTAATAATAGATTTTTTGTTGGAACAGACTGTGCCTGTGGTACTTGAATAAGTAGAATTCCTGCTAAAATAACACATGAAATAAGCAAAGAAATTAACGGGATTTTTTGACGCACTGTTTTTCCAGCAATTACTGTTACAAAGAGGGGAGCGAGTAGAACCCCAGCGACAATCGTAAATTGCCATGTTCCAGAAACGAGCCAGCCCGGACCGAATGCAGCAGCAAATGTAATTGGTGCATAAAATAACACGAAGCCAACGAAGCTCCATAGTAGCCATGCTACAGGTCTACTTTTCATTTCATTAGTTAGTTGCGAAAAGCCCTTACGATAGAAGACGATAGCTAGTAAAAATGGCAACATGAAGAAATAACGAAGGGATGCACTCCATAGCCAACTGCCTCCTTGCATTTCCATTGCATGATTTAAAATAAATGTCACAGCAAAAAAAAGTGAAGCTAAAATGCCTAATGCAATTTCTTTCAAAATCCATCATCCTAACTTTTATGTAATTTGAAAATTCAGTTATTGTTACAGAGAAATCACCATCTACATAACGAGCAATCTTTAACTTACTTCAGCAGAGGCAGCTAATTCCATAAAAGATGAATAAATGCTATATACGAGCAGTTCACAATGAAGATTCACCTGCAATCAAAGGACCCAGCATATGTAGTAGATTTATTGAGTAGCCTTTCAAGCGGGCTATAAAAATGTGTAATCAATTACCGAGACATAATTGATTATTAAAGAAAAAATCCGCGTTGACTCCTAACAAAAAGCAAATGCACGAGCCTAGTAGCTTTACTAGTCGTACCTTACCCATCAGGAGCGAAGCGGATTTTAATATCTTAAAGACTTTTTAGAAAGTCCTCGTTATAAATTGTTTCTTATCGCTCGAATTAAAAAATGACTTATTTGCCTTGCTGTTCAAATAATTGCACGATTTCAATAATAACTTGTGTAGCTTTTTCCATTGTTTCGGCAGATACATATTCGTATTTACCATGCATGTTCTCGCCACCTGCAAAAATATTTGGCGTTGGTAAGCCCATATAAGAAAGTTGTGAGCCATCAGTACCACCGCGAATCGGTAATGTATTCGGTGTAATATCTAATTTTTCCATTGCTTGACGTGCAATGTCAACAATTTCTTTTACAGGTTCAATTTTTTCACCCATGTTATAGTATTGATCCTCGATAGAAATTGTTAATGCATCCTTACCAAACTGAGCTTGTATTTTGGCAGCAGCATCGCGCATTAATTGTTTTTTCGCCTCAAATTTTTGACGATCATGGTCACGTACAATATAAGAAAGCTCTGTATGTTCAATAGCGCCTTTAAAGCCCATTAAATGGATAAAACCTTCATAGCCTTCTGTTTTTTCAGGTACTGCATCTGTAGGCATTTCGTTTTGGAAAGCAATAGCCATTGTGATAGAGTTGACCATTTTATTTTTCGCTGAACCTGGGTGTACGCTTGTTCCTTTTGTAATAACTTTAACACCTGCAGCATTAAAGCTCTCGTACTGAAGTTCACCTAGTGGTCCGCCATCCATTGTATATGCGTAATCAGCGCCAAATGCAGCGACATCAAATTTATGCGGTCCACGGCCAATTTCCTCATCAGGAGTGAACGCTACACGTAATTTACCGTGCTTAATTGAAGGATTATTTATTAAATATTCCATAGCAGTTATGATTTCAACAATACCCGCTTTATCGTCCGCACCTAAAAGTGTCGTACCATCTGTTGTAATTAGAGTTTGTCCAATGTAATTTTTTAGTTCAGGGAATTCAGTTGGAGACATGGCTAAATTTTCGTTTAATTGAATGTCACCGCCATCATAATTGTCAATTCGTTGCGGATTAACATTTGTACCAGTGTAGTCTGTTGCTGTATCCACATGCGCTAAAAAGCCAATAGTCGGTACTTCTTTATCTGTATTTGCTTCAAGTGTTGCAAATAAGTAGCCATTGTTATCTAATGTAATGTCTGTTAAGCCGATTGCGGCAAGTTCATCCTTCAATACATGCAATAAGTCAAATTGCTTTTGAGTGGAAGGAGTTGTTTCACTTGTGAAGTCTGATTGTGTATCAATTTTTGCGTAGCGAATTAATCGCTCGATTACTTGTTCTTTCATAGAATATACGGCCTCCTTTGTAGGTGTCTGGCACTCAAACAATTCTGAATTGTTTGAGTGCCAGGCACTTTCATTGTACCACTTTACTTCGGATTTCGGAATATTGAAGGATGCTCAATGCAATAAGTATTTGAGCACTATAATAGGTCATCATAATAACTTCATGTGAAAAAGGTAATGGCATGACAAATTTATTAATCGCTAAATAGGAATCGGATGCGATAAATAATATTGCGCCAATGATAGCGAAAGTAGAACGAGTGCGAATGGCAGTCCAGCCCATTGTTAAAATGATTGAAATATACGCTAAAACTGCAAAAGTAAGTATAGTTTCACCAGATTTAAAGACAGTAGTGGCAATCCAGCCCGCCATTAATACACCATATAACAGTAATACAATTTTCGCCCATGTTGGTACTGGCTGTTCATTTGTACTTGAAAAGGCAAAAATATAAAAAATATGGCCAATTAAGAAGCTTGAAAGACCAATAAGAAACCATTGTAATGTGTAGTCGCCTACCATACAAAATATTAGCCCAATAACTATTAACAGTTGATATTTTTTAATTGATTGTGCTTTTTGGGTTGCAGCCATAATTATAATCAAAATCATAGGAATGACTTTGAATATTAGTTTCAAACTTTGGTCAATATGTGAAAAGAAAAAAATATAATAAAGACCAAATAGTATGATAAACGTTAACAAAATTTTTCTAGCCAAGTTTTTCAGCTCCTTTACATTGAAATTCTCTATCGGTGTTTAAATTTCCTTTTTCAAGTATAAGCTCTTTTTACCTCGCAATGTTCTTCTATTAAGTGAAGGGGAGATGTATCCAATTCAACTTATGTTTGAAACTTTTTCAATATGTAACCGTAAATAAGTAGACAGTAAGTGAGGAGAGGGTGAACGGTATGACTAAGCTATTAATAGCTTCTGTAGTCATTGCATTAATTGCGAGTGTACTATTAACACCGCTAATAACGAAGAAGCGTGAAGATGGTGAATCGAAAAAAGTAGTTGGTTACTTTTTTATTGGTGTTTTTGTAATAGGATTTATAGCGTCGGGTATTGCGCTGTATGTTACAAAAATTGATGTTAACTGGCTTGTCTTTTGGCCAGTAATTATACTACTCACTTTATGTGGTGCATTTCTTGCAAGTGGTATTGAAAGAAAGATTAAAGGTGTTTTATTTTTAGCAAGCTTAGTTGTTGGGGTCTATGTATTGTCCGCGCCACTGTGGAATGCTAACGATAAATTCAAATCAGCGGAAATGAAAGAAGAAGTTGAGATTAAGCCGTTTGATGAAACGCAAACACCAGCAAGTGTCCCACCTAAATTCGTCCGAAATAAAATGAAAAAAGCATTTGGGCAAGTACCGAATACAAGTTATTACGAGCTAGGACGTTTACAAATTCAAAAAGTAAATGGTGAGTATGTTTATATCGCACCAGTTGAATTTTCTGGTTTCTTTAAATGGATGAATGGTAAAACGACACCAGGTTATTTTACGATGAGTGCGACGGACTCAGCTGACAATCCTAAATTTATCCCGCAGGAAATGAAATACGTTCCTTCTGCGTTTTTAAATGCTAATTTAGAGCGTCATATACGCTTGCAACATCCATTCCTTATTTTCTATGGAGATGTTCAGCTAGAAATTGATGATGACGGTAAACCATACTATATCCGTTCTTATGGGGAATTTATTTCTGCACGAAATGGCTTTGATGTACAGGGCATTGTACTTGTAGATGCATTAACAGGTAAATCTGAGCTTGTAAAATTAGATGATGTTCCGGCATTTATTGATGGTGCCGTTTCACCAGAGACAGTAAGTTTACAAAATAGCTATTATGGAAAATACGTTCATGGTTACTGGAATAGTATGTTTGGTAAGAAAGATGTCAAATTACCTTCAGATGAAGGCACGGAATCAAATGTCAGCCCAATATTCGATGAGGCAGGCGATATGTATTATTTCACTGACTTCACAAGTCCGAAAGAGGGCGTGGATTCAATGCTTGGCTACTCATTAACGAATGCCCGAACTGGGGAAGCGACATATTACACAGGAAATCAAGATGAATCGTATATGGATTCACAAGGGAATTTGCAAATCATTGAAAAGAAATTTATTGAGAAAAAGTGGGCAGGAGAAATGCCTGTATTGTATAACTTTTATGGTGAGGCAAGTTGGTTAACAGCAGTGCTAGATGCTAATGGCTTCTTACAAAATTATTTCATCGTGTCCGCAGCAAATCCTGAAATTTCAGCTTATGCAACAACACCGAAAGAAGCATTGAAATTATATAAAACAGCACTTAGCCGTGGTGGAAGTACGGTAGATGGTAGTTCAAATGCAGAAGAGAAAAATGCAAGTGGAACAGTACTGCGCGTTTATAAGGAGCGCCTCGGTGACTTTACCATCGTATCGTTTTTACTGAATAATGGTGAAAATTATTTAGTAAGTGCAGAAACGGAGCCTCTTGCAATTTATTTACAAGAAGGTGACGAAGTAATACTAACTTATGGAAATACAGGAGAGCAATTTTTACCAGTACGCTCGCTAATAATTAAAGGCTTACAATAAAAAAAAGACGATCAGCACAATGAATTTTGTTGTCTTGATCGTCTTTTTTATGTAGTCTGATTCTCGATGTAACGTAGCAGCTTTTCTTTATGATTAGAAAAGAGTGTTGCGGCGTGATCGTTTAATGCGAATATCTCATGAATATAGCCTTGTAACAAATTATTTTCGTACTCCAAAGAATGGGCTGTTTCGTTTGCTATAATATGCTCCAATAAAAGTGTATGCAGCACAACCACTTCTAGGTTTTGAGTATTTGTCACAAATTTTAAGTTTAAAATGGTTGTATAGGAAACGAATTGATCGACATATGCAATAGCTTCTTTGTATTGATTGAGGTCGATATGTTGTTCAAGTCGCTTTCTTAAAAGTAAACACTCGTTATTTAAGTCTTGGATTTTTAAAAATAAACCTCTTACGCTTCTCTTATGTTGTTGTTCTAGGGTACGGGCAAGATGCTTATTAACAAAGGACATTTTTACAAAACTCCTTTCGAGATAGGGTCCTTCTATTAATATTAATGGAAATGTTGGAAAAGGAAAGAGTCTTTTCGTTTAATTTGTACCTGAATTTAACATATCAATCAAGTCAAAAATACTAGGTTGGCATTAAAAAAACGTTGAAAATATGAAAAAAGTGGAGTTATTATCAGACGATAGTAACCCCACTTAAGTAATGTTATTTCCAATTAAATCCTTTTTGTGCTAGGAAGCTATTAATGTGTGGACGACGCTGTTCAACTAAAAAATCAGCCATTTGCTTTGTCCAATTATCAATTTTACGATTTGAGGAACGACTATTGTAATATTCTTCCATTGTTTCATTATAAGCAGGTAACAGTTCCTCATATTTTTCCGTATTGTATGCATTTTCATGGAGGATAGCAGCCACTGGTAAACGAGGTTTAACCTCATTGCGTCGAGCTGGAACGCCTATTGTTAAACCGAACAATGGGAATACATAATCAGGTAAATTAAATAATTCACTAATTTCTTCAGGCTTATTACGTACACCGCCTATATAACAAATACCGTATCCCATAGATTCAGCAGCAATAACAAAATTTTGTGCAAATAATGATACATCCGCTACGCCAACAAGAACGTTCTCAGCCGAATCTGCAACAATATCAACGCCTTCTAATTTCCCTGCCATTTGTAGTCGTTTAAAGTCTACACAAAATACAAAAGCACCACCTGAAGTTTCGTATTGACGTGGATTTCCTGACAGCAAACCTAGCTTTTCTTTTTTCTCCTCGTCCGTTACCCAAATTACGCTATATGCTTGTACAAAGTGAGAAGTTGCTGCCATCTGTGCAGTAGCAATTAAATCCTCAACGATTTCTTTAGATATAGGATTCCCATCATAAATACGAACCGAAGAGTGGTTACGTAATAATTCTTTAACCATCTATAAAGTCCCCTTTTCCCAATTAATATACCAAGAGCATATCACGATTTATAGCTAAAATCGAATCAAATCCAATATAAAAGAGGGTGAACGTTTAAGATGAAACTATTTTCAAATAATTAAGACTAATACTTAATTCACTCGTAAAGTAAAATATTTTGTTAGATATAGCTTAAATGTTCTGAATAGTGTAAAATTATGTATGACGACAGGTTATTTATCTCCTGTTTTTTTACATTGGTTGGGTGTACCGATGTGAAGGACAAATAATCTAGTTGAAGTAAATAAATGTGGGATGGAGGAATAAGGAATGGATGAAAAGTTAGCAAAAAAGCTTCGTAATGAACAATTACGAAACAAAGTCGTATCAGCAGAAGAAGCAGCATCTTGGATTAAGGACGGCATGGTACTTGGTATGAGCGGGTTTACACGTGCAGGTGACGTAAAAGTGGTACCGCTTGCACTTGTTGAGAAAGCAAAAACAGAAAGCTTCAAGGTAGATGTATATACAGGTGCATCACTTGGGCCTGAAGTTGACCAATACTTAGCAGAAGCTGGTGTTATTCGCAAGCGAGGTCCTTTCCAAGGAGACGCAGGTATTCGAAACATGATTAATAGTGGGGAAGTTACTTATGTTGATGCCCATTTATCACACAATGCTGAATTAGTACGCCAAGGCATTATTGGTCCGATTGACTTCGCTATTATTGAAGCTGCTGCTATTACAGAAGATGGCTTATTGATTCCTACAACTTCAGTTGGTAACTCTCCGATTTTCGTACAAGAAGCAGACCAAGTTATCATCGAGCTAAACATAGCACAGCTTGATGCATTAGAAGGTGTGCATGATATTTTTGTTCCAGGACCACAAGGTAAACGTGATCCAATTCCAATGCTAGATGTGTCAGATCGTCTTGGTACAATTGGCATTCCACTAAATTTAGACAAAGTAAAAGGCATTGTTATTTCAGATATTTTAGATGCACCATCAATGATTGTTCCCGCTGATGAAGAAACAGATATTATGGCAAATCATCTACTGAATTTCTTAAGAGAAGAAATTAAAGTAGGTCGTTTAACTACGAGTTTACGCCCACTACAATCAGGTGTAGGTTCAGTAGCGAATGCTGTATTATTAGGTTTCAAAGATTCCGAGTTTGAAAATTTAGAAGTTTATTCGGAAGTACTACAGGATGCTGTATTTGAATTAATGGATGCTGGAAAAGTAAGCTTTGCATCTGCTACTTCTATTACCCTATCTGAAAAAGTAGGAAACCAAGTTTACGGAAATTTTGAAAAATATGCAGATAAATTAGTATTACGACCACAGGAAATTTCTAATCACCCAGAAATTATCCGTCGACTCGGCTTGATCTCTGTCAATACAGCGCTTGAATTAGATATTTATGGGAATGTAAATTCAACTCATGTTTCTGGCACAAAGATGATGAATGGTATTGGAGGTTCTGGAGATTTTGCTCGTAACGCACGATTAGGTATTTTCGTGACAAAATCGTATGCAAAAGGTGGAAAAATTTCTAGTATCGTTCCAATGGTTTCGCATGTAGACCATACCGAACATGATGTGGATGTTATCGTAACAGAGCAGGGCGTTGCAGACTTAAGAGGTTTAGCACCTAAAGAGCGTGTCGGTCTAATCATTGAAAACTGTGCGCATCCAGATTATAAAGAGCAATTATGGGCGTACTTTAATGACGCAAATGAAGCAACAGGTGGTCACCATACACCGCATGATTTAGAAAAAGCACTTTCTTGGCATGTGAATTTAGCAAAGAACGGTACAATGCTAGATCCATCATTTGCTAAATAATATATTTAAAAAGTGTTAGATTGACTGCTATCAATCTAACACTTTTTGCTATGCGTTGATGTCTGCTTCTGCGGATGCATTCCACGGGTACACAATCAGCCGTAATCGTCGCTGCCACGCTGTCAGTTGCGTCTTAATTTTGTACTGTAGCCGAGGAGTCACACCTCTCGTTACCACCAACTAGTGTCCTCAAAGATATGTCTCATCCTCTTGGTTTATGCTGACTTTTTAAAGGCAGATGTTACTTTCGGTTCTGTTCCTTGGAATAGCCTTTTAATATTTTCAATATGCAAAATGAACGCTATGCATAAAAGTAGAATGGAAATAATAGTTGGGCCAATTCCAGGTATCCATAAATAAGTTGCTGTACAAAATACAATATAAAATTCTAACACACCGACGATTAAATAGTTTGTAGCGAAAGATAAAATCACAAATAATATAAGTGCACATAAAGCAATTTTCCAATCGACAGCAAGTAAAATCCCAATAATGGAGGCAGTACCTTTGCCACCTTTAAAGCCCATATGGAATGGGAAATTATGCCCTAAAATAACACTAGCAGCCATTGTATAGATTAAGAGCCACGTTTGTATTTCGGTGAATTGTGATGCATTAGAAGAAAAGTAGTAGATGGCACAGAGAATAGCACCGACGCCTTTACCAATATCAATTAGCGCCACTAATAGGCCGTATTTCCAGCCAAGAGAAAGCGTTGCGTTCGAGGCACCAGCATTGCCATGACCAGTCTTTTTTAAATCTACACCCGATAGAAATTGTGCTACTTTAGATCCGTGGATACAGCCGATTAAATAACCGATGATAATAATAATAAAAAAAATAATGGCTTTTTCCATAAAAAATGCTCCTTTCATTTTTATTTTTTAATATAGTGTATGTGCTCTTATTACGTAAATTAGCAGACAGAAGTTTCAGAAAAAAATAAATTTTACTGTTGACAGAAAAAAAGTCTATGTTTATACTGTGTAACAACGATGGAAATTGAATCACATACTCTTATCAAGAGCGGCGGAGGGATAGGCCCTATGATGCCCGGCAACCAGTGAGTGACAAACTTGCTAAGGTGCTAATTCCTACAGATTCTTACTTGGATCTGGCAGATAAGGGGAGGAAAACTTGCAACCGCAACCCTCTTCTTAACTGAAGAGGGTTTTTGTTTTCTACACATAAATCCTCCTCATCTCCGGTACCATCGTAAAACCATTAAGGAGGAAGAAAATATGTCGAATTTCAAACCAGAAACATTACTATTACACGGTGGTCAAGAGCCTGACCCAGTGACAGGTTCTCGAACTGTACCAGTGTACCGTTCAACAGCTTTCGTATTTAAAGACACTGCTCATGCGCAACGTCTTTTTGCATTAGAAGAAGCGGGCAATATTTACACACGTATTACAAATCCAACTGTAGATGTTTTTGAAAAACGCGTCGCTTTACTGGAAGGCGGTACAGCAGCAGTAGCACTTTCATCAGGTGCAGCAGCTATCGCATTTTCAATTTTAAATCTAGCAAGTGCAGGGGATGAAATCGTAGCAGCAAGCTCTTTATACGGAGGAACATATAACTTATTAGCAAATACACTACCAAACTACGGTATTAAAACAATTTTTGTAGATGAAACAAACCCTGAGAACTTCCGATCTGCGATTAATGAAAACACAAAAGCAGTGTTTGCTGAAATTTACGGCAATCCAAGTTTAAAGGTTTTAGATGTAGAAGCAGTAGCAACGATTGCACATGAAAATGGCTTGCCATTAATTATTGATAGCACATTTGCTTCACCATATGGCGCAACGCCAATCGACTTTGGTGCAGATATAGTTGTTCACTCAGCAACAAAATGGATCGGCGGTCATGGTACAACTTTAGGTGGCGTTGTTGTAGATGCTGGGAAATTTGATTGGACACAAGGTAGATTCCCTAGATTTACAGAGCCAGACACATCGTATCATGGATTGCGATATGGTATTGATACTGCAGCTGCTGCATTTGCCACAAAACTGCGTGTGCAACTACTACGTGATTTTGGTCCAACATTAAGTGCTGATGCTGCCTTTAACTTACTACAAGGTTTAGAAACGCTTCATTTGCGTATTCCTAAACATAATGAGAATGCGTTAGCAGTTGCTGAATATTTACGTAACCACCCATCCGTGGAATATGTAAACTATAATGGATTAGAGGATTTTGCTTCCCATGACTTAGCGAAGAAATACTTGAAAAATGGCTTCGGTTCAGTGCTTACATTTGGCATTAAAGGTGGACGAGAAGCAGGGCGTCAGCTAATAGACAGCGTGAAACTATTCTCGCATGTAGCAAACGTTGGAGATGCAAAATCGTTAATTATTCACCCAGCATCTACAACCCATCAACAATTATCTGCTGAGGAACTAATCCAAACTGGCGTATCCGAGTCGCTCATTCGCTTATCAATCGGTTTAGAGGCAGTTGAGGATATTATTGCAGACTTAGAACAAGCAATTGCACAAGTAACACCTACTGAACAAAAAGTAGAAGCTTAATATAAATTGATAAATTAGGTTCATGTCGTAGCGTTAACGTATTTTCTCATTCGAAGTACCTCATTTGGTAATGCGTATAACGTTGCTACATCAATCATTACCTCATTCGGTAAGTTATCTGAAATTTCCTATAAATAATACCTAGTATTTTTATAAGTATTGTTGACTTGATTAAAACCATGCTATATACTAGGGATTAAGTTAAATGTTCGAATGGCTACCAACCTAGAACAATTTTAAAGATTGTCGATGTTACGTAATTCTAAATGCCGCTACAGTTTAGGTGGTAACAATTAATTTGTTTTCATAAGTGCTCCCCCACTTTTGAATAAATATATGAAAAGAGTGTAGCTACATAGCCAGTAGCTACACTCGCTTAAAAAAACTGATCGAAGGAGTGTTTTAAATGGGAAATGTTTATCGTGCACAAAATGTAACAGCTTATATAATTTATGAATTAAATGAAAGTCAACATTTTGTGAACAACCTATCCATTCAAAACTTACTTTCGACAGTTGAAACAAAATGGCAACAAACTTTTGGACATAGTGCTTTTGAAGAAATCGTATATGCTAAAGAAGAAGGCTACATAGTCAAAGAAGTTTTTGAAGAGTATGAAGCTAACGGTACAAGTCATATTGCACTACCAGCGACAGAATATTATTTAAAATACGGGTCGTTTCAATTAATTGAACGCACATATGCAGTACCGAACTTTACACAAGAAGAAATAAAGCTAGTGCAATCAGCTTTAGCGCAATATCGTTACCGATTATTTTTACAAGCAAGTTAACTTTCCCTTATATTTTTTAGCTCATTCTCTACTGCTATAGGGAATGAGCTTTTTGTTGCGTTTTACGTTACTTGTGGAAATAGTTACTGCTTTTCAAAACAGCTTATTCTATAACGGGTATCTTCATACATATATAATAGAAGAAAGGCATTTCTTTTTGTAATAAGAGTTCGTCAAAAGTTGTTCAAAAATTATAGATTTATTAATAAAACGTATAATAAAGGCAATGAAACCGATTTCTTTTGCACTCCTAGAGAAAACAATTGTCCATCCTAGAAAGATTTTTCTTGTGCAATGTATTTATTTGCGTTACAATTTTCTTTAGGTTAAATTTTGAATTATTTGAATATGTGCTTGTAGGCACAGACTTTATATATATATAAAACTGGAGAAATGTACGTTGGAGGGAATAACAAGTATGGCAACTATAAAGGCAGCGATCTTAGGATTTGGAACTGTAGGTCAAGGTATCTATCATATATTGAATGAAAAGCGTGAAGAACTTAAACGGAAATTAGGCATTGAATTGGAAGTAGCAAAAATATTAGTAACGGATACTAGTCGTGAACGTGTTCCAGGTACTGCTCATTTATTAACAACGAGTATGGATGAGGTTTTGGCAGAACCTGGCATGCAAGTTGTATTTGAAGCAATTGTCAATGAAGAACCGGCATTTGGTTATTTAAAGCGTGCAGTTGAACATAAGTGTCATGTGATTACAGCAAACAAAGTGATGTTTGCAAAACGTGGCTTAGAGTTACAAGAACTTGCAAAGTCAAATGGTGTATTCGTGGGCTTCGAAGCAACAACAGCAGGCGGCGTGCCTGTTATTAAAACGATGAAAAATATTTTGCTTGTAAATGATGTAAGCCGTATTCAAGGTGTCTTGAATGGAACATCTAATTATATTTTAACAAAAATGCGCGCACAGGGCTGGTCCTTTGAGAAAGCTTTAAAAGAGGCGCAAAATTTAGGTTATGCAGAAGCTGACCCATATAATGATGTATCTGGTCAAGATGCCTTTAAAAAGTTAATGATTTTAAGCGCATTAGCATTTGGTGAACAACCAGATTGGGCTGACGTCGAAGTGATTGGCATTGACTGTATCTCAGCTGAACAGGTAAAGGATGCTTGTGAAAAAGGCTTACGTTATCGCCATGTAGCTGAAGTGGAGAAACTTGCAAATGGTAAAGTGGTAGCAAAGGTCGGTCCACAATTAGTAGATAAAGAGCATCCGCTTTATCCGGTTGATGACGTTAATAATGCGGTTGCGCTTGAAACGAATTATATTGGTACATTAACATTAGTAGGTCCGGGCGCAGGCATGTATCCAACGGCAAGTGTGATGGTTGAGGACTACGCTGAGATTATCGGAAAACGTGCTGGATTTGTAGTAAGTATTTAGTTGAGTAGGTGCCAGTCACTCAAACAATTTTGAATTGTTTGAGTGACTGGCACTTTTAAAGTTTAGTCTTCGTCCTTCACGTCAATATCTTCAGGAATAGGTGTGTTACGCCAAATTTCTATTTCTTCTTTTATCCGTTCTAACTGTTCAAAATAGGTACTAAATTGTCCACTATTAATCAATATTTGGTCCCCATCATAAATTGAACGGATGCGTCCTTCATAAACAAGTCGTAGTATCTGCTCCTCAGGCATGCCAAGATCCAGGGCTGTTTCTTCAATAGTTTTATACATAAACGGTCGCTCCTTTTAATGTTATTATTATACCTCCTCTGTTATAGAAAACATAATAATGGATTGTATGTAAGGAAAGTAAGTTGGGAATTGTTTGATTTTGGATAAATCTGTATAGTTAACAGTAATAGTGTTAAAGGTTAGGAGGGAATCAGCAATGGTCTATCCATATTTTTTTGTACTTCTAGCAGCTATTTTATGGGGAATGACAGGGACAGCACAAACTTTTTTAGATAATGGCGTATCACCGTTTGCAGTGGCGACTATTCGCTCAGCAATTGGTGGTGGATTATTATTAGTTGTAGTAGTGTTGTTACGTAAAATTACTTTTCGAACATGGTCCTGGAAATGGACAATATTGGCGGCGGCAAGTATTGCTTTATTCCAAGGTCTTTTTTTTACATCTATCCGTCTAACAGGCGTAGCAATTGGCACTGTTGTAACAATTGGTAGTGCCCCGATGTTTTCAGGCGTGCTGGAGTGGCTACTTTTGAAAACGCGACCAACAAAAGTATGGGGCATCGCAACTGTTATGACAATTACAGGATGTATTTTATTGTTTATTAATAATGGAGATGGAACTATACATATGGGTGGCATAGGGCTAGCCATTTGTGCGGGTGTTTCTTTCGCAGTATATACAAATATAAGTAAAAAACTAATGGCACAGCAGGAAGCATTACCTGCAGTGGCTATGACGTTTTCGATTTGTGCGCTTTTATTACTACCGTTTTCAATTGGCAGTGGGTTTAGCTGGCTAGCAGTGACACAAAACTTATGGACAATGCTTTTTATGGGCGTTATGTGTACAAGCATAGCGTATTTATTGTTTTTAAGTGGTCTTCAGAAAATTAGCTCATCATCTGCTGTAACATTGTCACTTGCGGAGCCCTTAACTGCAGCAATGTTAGGTGTAGTGCTAGTTGGCGAGCATTTAAGCGTAACATCTTGGTTTGGTGTTGCAATGCTACTTAGTGGCATTGTAGTTCTTACTTTTGCGGGAAGGAAAAAATAGAAATAGTAAGAATGGAAAATGGTAAAAGCTTAAGAAATTCTTCATTTTTATCCTAGTTGGTTTTTAAGATTTTATATGTAGACTATTAGTTGAGAGCGAGGTGTATATCATGACGAAGTTAACAGTTCTTGTAACAGACGATGATCAAGATATTCGTGATGGTATTGAAATTTACTTAAAAAATGAAGGTTATCATGTCATTAAGGCAGCAGACGGTGTAGAAGCACTTGAGAAGCTAGAAAATAATGAAGTACATTTAATTATTTTAGATATTATGATGCCAAATATGGATGGTATTACGGCGACGTTTAAAATTAGAGCAGAGCGCAACATTCCAATTATAATGCTTAGTGCGAAAGCTGAAGATGGTGACAAGATTCATGGCTTATCCGTTGGAGCAGATGATTACGTTACGAAACCATTCCATCCATTAGAGCTGTTGGCGCGTGTTAAATCACAATTGCGTCGTTATGTACAACTTGGGACGTATAATGACGGCGCAGCAAAGGTAGAAATTGATGGTTTAGTGCTAGATGAAGATGCTAAGGAAGTTGTGTTGGAAGGCGAACCTGTTCGTTTAACGCCAATTGAATATAAAATTACAGAATTACTAATGAAAAATGCAGGACGTGTTTTTTCAATCCGAGAAATTTATGAACGTGTATGGAATGAGGAAGCTTACAATGCTGAAAATATTGTAGCAGTTCACATTCGGAAAATACGTGAAAAAATTGAAGCAGATCCGAAAAATCCACGTTATTTAAAGGTGGTGTGGGGCGTTGGCTATAAAATGGAAAAATAAAATAGAGAAGTATGTAACAATAGCAGGATTTGTGGCAGGTGTTATCGGTCTCGTTTATTTCGGTATTTATGCATATAAAATGGTAAATTCCCGCTCCTCCGAAATGCTACAATTTTTCGAAAAAATTTTTTAGGGGGGAGTTGAAAACATGATGAAAATTTGGAAGCCTCTTCTTGCACTTATTTGTTTAACATGGTTTATTTTCGGTGTATTTACGTTTTCTAAAATTGGCTATCAGTATGTAGGGAAATCGTATTTTCAATCCGGAAATTTTCAAAATGAACTGGACAGCTTTCAAGCAGAGCTAGGGCCGTTAGTGCTTAATTTACCAACGGCTGAGGAATTGAAGAGCAAGATTACAGTTTCAGAAAATGAAATTGAGGAACACCGCAATTATTACGGTTCATTAGGCACACAAATTGATAATATAAAGAGTCAATATGAAGAGAAGATTCAAGAAGCTGCTGATAATAATGCCACCGAATTAAAAACAAAGCTTGAAAATGAGCGAGATGCCAAAATAAAAGATATTACGAAAAACTTTGAAGATGATGAATATGTTCGTAAGAAAATTGCGGCGCAAAAGGGTGCACTCATCGATAAATATATAAAAGCTGTAAAAGATGAAGCAAAAGATTTTGCGAAAAACTATAGCTATTTATCTTATGAATTAACGAATGTTGAAACTGGAGAAACTTTTCAATCCGGAGATATTACTGACAGCAATGTATACAAAATAACATATGTACACCCTCCGCTAAGAACGGGAAGCATCAGTAACAATTCAAGTCATTTGTTATACGGTTCGGATGTCTACATTGAATCGGATGTATTAAATGAAACGAGTGAATACACAGGAACGATTACTATCTCGAAAAGAGCTGCACAGTCTGCAGCGATAATGGATGGATATGACCAATTTAAACGGAATCAATACATGTTTTTTGTTATTTGGCTTACAAGTCTAATAGCAGCATTCTTTGCTTGGAAAGGACGTAAAGAATTGCTTCCTACTATAGGCAGCTTAAAGGAAAAAGAATCTTTAGCCAAGCTACGCATTGATATCCAAATAGTATTCCTGTTCATTACAGGTTGTGTATACTGGTTTTCTTCACATATTGCATTCGAAGCAATTGAATATACGTATCAATACAATTATGTACGATTTTTAATTGACTTTGTATTTAAAGTATTAATTTTAATCATTATTGGTGTTGCATTTTTCGTGCAAGTTATTTGGTTGTATGATCGTGTAAATACAGTGAACAAACTAAGTCAAAATGTACAAGATAGTTATTTGTGGGGAATAGGGGAATCGATGACTGATTTATTTTTAAATCGATCAATCGCTTTACATTCAATTGTTTTAGTCGCAGCTGCCTTTTTTGGTGGTGGTAGTCTTGTTGCTAGTATGATGTGGGGGGGGGGATTCCCAATTCTCGTATTAGGAATATGTACGATTGTCGGCATTCCAGCAATGATTGTTTTCCTTTCTAAAATGGGTTATTTAAATCGCATTATGAAGGATACAAAGGATATGGCGGAAGGGCGCCTAAACCAAGATGTGAAAGTAAAGGGGAAATCCCCGTTAGCAGCTCATGCAGAAAATCTTAATCATTTACGTGAAGGTGTTCGCACATCAATGCATGAACAGGCAAAGAGTGAACGTTTGAAAACAGAGTTAATTACAAATGTTAGCCATGACTTACGTACCCCTCTTACATCTATAATTACGTATACAGATTTACTGAAAAATCCAGATATTACGGAAGAGGAGCGTAAGCAGTATATTCATATTCTCGATAAAAAATCAGACCGATTAAAAGTATTAATTGAGGATCTGTTTGAAGTATCCAAAATGGCGAGTGGCAATATTGAGCTTCATCGAAGTCGTGTTGATGTGACACAGCTTGTTCAGCAGGCGGTAGGAGAGCATGAGGAAGATTTAAGTAAAGCACGCTTAGATTTGCGCATGTCGATGTCTAATGATCCTATTTACGCTTATGTTGATGGACAAAAATGGTGGAGACTTATCGATAATTTAATTGTCAATGTATTGAAATATGCCTTAGAAGGTACACGTGTTTATGTTACGTTAAAAAGAACGACTAACGGTGATGCTGAATTCACTGTGAAAAATGTTGCGAAATATGAAATAAGCGAAAATGCTGATGAATTATTTGAACGCTTTAAGAGAGCAGATGCTTCACGTCATACAGAGGGCTCAGGGTTAGGTTTAGCCATTGCACAATCTATTGTAGATTTGCACGGAGCACGTATGAGCATAGACGTAGATGGAGATTTATTTAAAGTAATCGTTCGAATACCAGCAGTGTAAGAAGCAGCTAGGACAAAAGAGAAAAAGTGTTAGATTGACTGCAATCAATCTAACACTTTTTGCTATGCCGTTGTTGTCCGCTACGGCGGACGCTTTCCGCGGGCACACCGTAAGCCGCAACCCTCGCTAACGCGCGGTTTGTTGCGTCTTACGCAGCGTGCGTTCCCGCAGGAGTCGCCGCCTCCGCTACCAACAACTAGTTCTCACTTCTAATTATTTATTGATCTTAAAAGATAAATTGATCCTTCTTTTAAAATTTTCAAGTTTATCTCTGCCTCTTATTAATTGTGGTCACAATTCCTCGCAACGACAATGCTTTTTATAGCCCTACATTTTTGGCAATAATCATTTTCATCACTTCATTTGTGCCAGCGTATATAGACATTACGGGAATATCACGATAACGTCGTGCAATTTTATATTCCTCCATATAACCGTAGCCACCGTGCAACTGCATGCACTGAGTAGATATCTCTCGAGCATTTTCAGTAATCCAGTATTTCGCCATAGAAACCTTTGTTACAACGTCTTTACCAGCAATATGTTCTTCGATTAAAGATTCTAAAAACGTTTTGCCAAGCTCTATTTTTGTCGCCATTTCCGCAATTTTAAATTGCGTATTTTGGAAATCACTAATGGATTTTCCGAAAGCTTGACGTGATTTAACATAATCAATTGTTAAAGCAAGCATATCTTCGGCTGCAGATTGGGCTGCGACTGCTACAGCTAGACGCTCCTGCTGTAGCTTTTCCATCATGTAGGTGAAGCCTTTTCCTTCCTCACCTAATAAATTTTCTACTGGAACACGACAATCCTCAAAAAATAGTTCAGCCGTATCTTGCGCATGCATGCCTACTTTTTCAAGTTTACGCCCCTTTGTAAAGCCTGTTGTTCCTGCCTCAATAACGAGAAGGCTAATTCCTCGATGTTTTTTCTCAGCATGGGGGTTCGTTTTTACCGCGACAACGACTAAATTTGCATGAATCCCATTCGTAATAAAGGTTTTTTGACCATTAACAATATAATGATCGCCATCTCGAATAGCAGTCGTTTGTATATTTGCTAAGTCGGAGCCTGTTCCGGGCTCTGTCATTGCAATTGCTGTAATAGTTTCACCTGTGACACATTTTGGGAGCCAGCGTGATTTTTGTTTAGCTGTCCCATATGCCTCGATGTAAGGGACAACGATATCATTATGCAAACCGACACCGATAAGGCTTGAACCTACACGTTCTAATTCTTCTTGGATAATGACACCAAAGCTAAAATCTAATCCGAGACCCCCATATTGTTCTTCCACTTGTGGACATAGATAACCTAATTGTCCAAGCTTACGCCAAAAACCAAGCGGAATAAGGTGATCTTTTTCCCACTGATTATAATGGGCCTCAGCTTCTTCTGCTAAAAACTTACGGAACGTTTTGCGGAATAACTCATGTTCTGTGGATTCAAATTTATACTTCCCCATCTGAGACAACACCCCTTTATTTGCTCGTTTATGCATAAATTTTCTAGTACATCTATAATGTTACTGAAATATTGCCTAAAATAAAAGAGCTTTTAAAAATACGATTTCCATCTGTAATGCTATAATCACTATGAATATATGAAAGTAGAGGACTAGTATATGGCAAAAATAAGCATGGGCGTTCTTTTTTTAGGTATATATAGTGCTTTAACGTTCTATTTAGGGTGGGGCTTAAAGCAGTGGCTTGTCGCAATGAATTGGTTTTACTATCCAGTTTTCTATTGGCTGTTACTTTATATCGTTTCCTTTAGTGTTCTTATAGGAAGGATACATGAATCTTTACGAGTGTTTTCTGTAATCGGTAATTATTGGATGTTTATATTTGAATACGGCTTATTGTTATGTTTAACAGTACAAGTTGTTATGTGGGTAACGCCATTCAATAATATTCGCATTATTGGAAGTTTGGCTGTCTTTACGTTCTTTGTACTGTGGGTTGTCGGTACGTATCTGGCATATTCTCCAGTTGTCCGTAATTTAGACATTACAATGGATAAAAAAGATAGTGAGTTATCGTCGATGCGGGTTGTTATTGCTTCCGATTTTCATTTAGGCGTGTTATCAAATAAAAAGCATTTACAACGTTTTGTAAATTTATCGAATGAAGCGAAGCCAGATGTTGTTTTTTTAGCAGGAGACATTGTTGATGATGACCCAAAATGGTTTGTTCAAGACGGAATGGCTGATGTGATGAAACAGCTTACGGCTACTTATGGTGTATATGGTGTGCTTGGTAATCACGAATATTATGGTAAGAAAATTCCTGAATTTGTAGAGGAAATGAAAAAAGCTGGTGTGGAAATTTTACGAGATGAAACAATTCGGGTTGGCAATGCGTTTATAGTAACGGGCCAAGAAGATATTACGAATAAAGAAAGACAACAACTCGATGCTATAAAATTGAAAGATCATTTGCCTTGGTTTGTGATGAATCATACACCGGATGATTTGGCAACACCAGAGCAGGCAGGGGTAGATCTCCATATGTCTGGTCATACGCACAAAGGGCAATTATGGCCTAACCAGTATATTACAGCTCGTGTTTTTGAGCTGGATCATGGTTATAAGATGAAGGGACAAATGCATACACTTGTTTCATCGGGCTTTGGATTTTGGGGACCACCAATGCGTATAGGTAGTCGTTCTGAGCTATGGGTTGTTGATATTACTTTTCAGTAAAAGAGGTAGTATATGAAAAAAGAGTAGCTTATAATAAGTTGGTGCGTGCAAAAAACGATTATGGCTAAGTATTTAATGTTATCGTCATAATTAAAGTGAATTCGGATTGTGAAAGAAGTACACAGCAGCTTATTCAACATAAAGGCTGACTGTTTCCAACTGAGGTTAGCTTTCGTATGAGGTACTAGGAAGTTTATGAAAGCTACCTTACAATTGGTATCTATTGTAGAAGCTTCATTTTCCGCACATAGAACAAAAGAAGAATAAAGTTAAAAGGTAAGGTGACAATGTGGATATAATAGAATTATTGAAGGCACTAATTTTAGGCTTTGTCGAAGGAATGACAGAGTTTGCACCAGTATCTTCTACAGGTCATATGATTATTGTGGATGATATGTGGTTAAAGACAGAGGAGTTTTTAGGAAAGTATCCGGCTAATACTTTTAAAATCGTTGTTCAGTTAGGGTCGATATTAGCGGTCGTAGTGGTCATGTGGAAGCGTATGCTAAGCCTCGTGGGTCTATATAATATTAGTGGACAATCACGATCTATGAAAGGTCGCTTTAACTTAATGCATGTAATTGTCGGTATGTTACCAGCAGTTGTATTAGGATTTGCGTTTAAAGATTTTATTGACGATCATTTATTTAAAGTAGAGCATGTTATTTATGCATTAGTAGCTGGTGCAATTTTAATGATTGCTGCCGATAAATTTGCACCAAGAAAACCTAAAGTCGAATCATTAGATGATATTTCTTATGGCATGGCGTTTAAAGTAGGTTTAGTACAGTGTTTATCTTTATGGCCAGGATTTTCTCGTTCGGGTGCAACTATTTCAGGTGGTGTCCTTTTCGGAATTAGTCACCGAGTAGCTGCTGATTTCACGTTTATTATGGCTGTTCCAATAATGGCAGGTGCAAGCCTTGTATCTGTATTGAAAAACTGGGATACCCTTTCAATGGATTATTTAGGATTTTATGTAGTTGGTTTTATTAGTTCATTTGTATTTGCATTACTATCCATTAAGTTTTTCTTAGCTCTTATCTCAAAAGTAAAACTAATGCCATTTGCGATTTATCGTTTGGTATTAGCTGCTATACTAAGTATTATTATTTTTATGTAAATGAAAAAAGTCACTCATTTGTCACAATAATGAGTGATTTTTTTTTTTGAACCTAGAGCTATTCATTAAGTTGGTGAATATAAAAACGTTATTATTAACTAATTATTGGTAATTCTGCAATAGTAAAATAGATAAAAAGTATTATAAAAACAGTGATAATGAGTGTCAATAGGTGGTCTAATAGATAATTTTTACTGAACTATTGTATCTATTAATCAATACACTTTATAATCAATTATAGATAAGTTGCGTACGAAAAAATAGAATGGCACAATATATTACTTTATGGGGTGGAAAGATGTTTCAATTTAGGAATAGACCTAAGCAAAATACAATTGTTATGAATGATGTGTCAAATACAGGTGTAACTATTCAAGATCCAGAACGTCTGCTACAGCTACAACTCGTCAATCTAACAAAACAAGATTTACAGTTAATAAAAAGTTTAAAGCCATATGTTGAGCAAAGTGTTGTGGAAGTGGTCGAAACATTTTATAAAGCAGTAGAGAGTGTACCAACTTTACGAGATGTTATACAAAAGCACAGTTCGAGTGAACGCCTTCGCCAAACACTTCGCCATCATATAATTGAAATGTTTGAAGGGAAAATCGATGACAACTTTTTAGAAAAGCGTCGGAGCGTAGGAAAAATGCATGTAAAGATTAATTTATATCCGAAATGGTATTTAGCTGCGTTTCAAAATCTAGAAAAATCTTTGCGGAAAATCGTCTATAATTTGCATCTATCAAAAGAAGAAGAAGAAAAGTTATGTGATGCTATTAGTAAAATGTGTAATTTTGAACAGCAAATTGTTTTGGAAGAGTATAACAACTATTCTAATTCTATAGTAGAAGAGCAACGAAGTAGTATCCGTGCACATGTAAAAGATATAGTTGGTGGAATTTCGACGCAGTTAGAAGCCCAGTCTCATGAAACAAATGAATCGGTAATGGAGCTTATTTCTAGTACGAAGCAAGTAGATGCTTACTTAAAGGAAAGTATTGATGAAGCCAAGACGATGCAAAAAGTTTCATCTGAAGGCTATTCGAAAATCGTATTATTAAATGAACAAACTGGAAAAATTAATGATAAGACTGCTGAAATGGCGATAATGGTAGAAGAGTTGAACCATTCCTCTTCAAAAATTAATAAAGTAATCGAGATGGTGAAAAGCATTTCTGGACAAACTAATTTACTAGCATTGAATTCAGCAATTGAAGCTGCACGAGCTGGGGAACATGGAAAAGGTTTTGCAGTAGTAGCCGATGAGGTACGTAAGTTAGCAGATCAAACGAAAGAATCAGTGGAACAAATTGCAGATTTGATCGGCATGTCTAATGGCATTACGAAACATGTAGTTCAGGCAATTCAAGAAATACAAGAGCTCGTAAATAATAGTATCGAGCAAAATTTGAACTCATTAAAAGCATTCGATGCGATATCTGGCTCAGTAGAGGGCTCTATCGTAAACTTCCAAAATGTTGGAAGTCAAATTACTGAGTTGGCAAATGTAATTGAAACCATTGGCGAATCTTCGGAGGAACTAGAACGAGTTGCAAGTCGTCTTGATACGACGATTAAAGATTTCTAATTAAAATTAAAGAGTGCGTGAGACACTTTTTGTGCTCAAGCATAACGTATGCGGACGCACTTGTTTTTTTATAGTTATATATCCCTTTTTAAAATTACTGAACTTCTTGATAACTGTTATGATAACTCTGAACTATGCATATAAAAGTGCATAGTTTTTTTATGGATAAAATTGTTGAAATAGAGGGTAGAGAAGTTTAAAAAAGGATAAAATCCCATAACTGAAGGATAAAATTACTGATATGAAGGATAGATTTAAAAAAAGCAGAAAACCGTATTTTTTTATCGTGCAAAATGGAAATATTGAATATAAAAGCTTGCTTGTGACGTTAGCATATTAGTGTTACGCTAAAGGCAAAATGGGGAATTGACTCAAAGGGGTGTTGGAATATGAAAAAGAAATTGTTTATTACACGAAAATTTCCGGCTCAGTTTGTTGAGCCTTTAGAAGAGCATTATGATATAGAACAATGGGAGGAAGAAGAAATCGTTATTCCGCGAGACAAACTTTTAGCAGCAGTAGCGGATTGTGAAGTATTGTGGGTAACGATTGCAGACCAAGTCGACGAAGAATTATTAAAACACGCCCCCAATTTAAAACTAGTGACAAATCTAGCAGTTGGTTTTAACAATATTGATGTACCAGCGTTGCGTAAAAGAGGCATAATGGCTACAAATACGCCTGGCGTATTAACAAATACGACAGCTGATTTAGTATTTGGCTTATTGCTAGCAACAGCACGTAGAATACCAGAAAGTGAGCGTTATTTACGTGATGGTCATTGGAAAAGCTGGTACCCTATGCAATTAGTTGGTAAAGATGTGTCGGGCTCAACGATTGGCATTATCGGCATGGGACGTATCGGGCAGGCTGTTGCGAGACGTGCGAAGGGCTTTGATATGAAAGTTTTATATCATAACCGTAGACGTCGCCATGAAGCGGAAGAAATGTATGGCTTCCGTTATGCATCCCTAGAGGAGCTTTTAACGAAATCTGATTTTGTTGTTATAATGACCCCTTATAATAGCGATACAGTTGGTTTAATCGGCGCGAAGGAGCTTGCCTTAATGCAAGAGGATGCAGTATTGATTAATGCCTCTCGTGGAGGAATTATTGATGAAAATGCCCTTTATGACACGTTGAAAAATGGCAAGCTATGGGCTGCAGGGCTAGACGTTTTTGAGCATGAGCCAGTTGCATTGGATCATCCTCTGTTAACCTTACCAAACGTCGTTGCGCTTCCGCATATCGGTAGTGCGTCGTTAAAAACAAGAACAGCTATGCTAATGCTCAATGTCAATGCACTAATGGCATATGGAGAAGGCAAGCCAATATCGAATAGAATTGACTAAACAACTATTAAAGGGGTGCTTCCACTCATGCGAGCGACCTCCATTCAAAACCAACTTCAACTTTAGTTGAGGTAGTGACAATAGGATAGCTTTTTAATTTTAATATTGCATAACGTAGGCGCAAGATCTAATGGATCGAGCGTCTTTTTTTTGTAATAGATGGAATAATGCTGCGCACTATTATTGAGAGCAATAAGAAAGTATGTTTATTAATAAATTTCATTTGCGTGAATTTATTTCATAATACATTGAATATTTAGCTTAAATGTATTATATTATTCATAATTATGAAATTTTGAGGAGGTGAAGGAATGAATATAGGGATGGAAATCAAGAAATTAAGAACTGAAAAAGGAATTACTTTGAAAGAGTTAAGTGAAAAAAGCGAACTTTCTGTTGGGTTTTTATCTCAATTAGAAAGAGGTCTTACTACTATAGCAGTTGATTCACTTGAAAAACTAGCTGATATTTTGGAAGTACATTTAACACATTTTTTTGATTATCCACATAAAAAGAAAGATGTCGTTTTAAGGAGTTATGAACAAGAAATAATAGACGCCGTAGATGGTGGCTTTATTAAGTATAGTTTAAGTACAAATTTGGAAAATAAACAACTTGTTCCTAGGCTTATCGAAATACTACCTCAAAAGAAAGATGAAGAAATATTATCCTATAAGCATGAGGGAGAAGAGTTCATTTATGTTTTAGAGGGTATATTAACGGTTTACATAAATGGCAAGAGCTATGAAGTGTATCCTGGTGATAGTATTCATATGGACTCAAATATTGCTCACAATTGGGCAAATTATACTAACAAAAAGGTTAAGCTCATCGCTGTTAATACGCCTAATTTCTATAATAGTGGGTTAAATAATATAGCTTCTGATTAGTCAAAACGTTAAATAAAGTTAATAGAAAGTGAAAATAAAAATGGATAAATTTGTATTGCTCCTAATTGGCTCATTTTTTGTAATCGGAGGTATTGATTATATTACCGGTAATCATTTAAAACTGGGTCGGAAATTTGAGGAAGGCATAAAAACCATGGGGGCTTTAGGGCTTGGTATGATAGGAATACTTTCTTTAGCACCTATCTTAGCAAATTTTTTATCCGCTAAGATTATTCCACTATGTCAAGTATTTCATTTAGATCCTTCTATCATTCCTGCAGCTTTTTTAGCTGTAGATATGGGGGGCTATCAAATGGCTGAGGAGCTAGCAATGACAAAGGAAATGGGAGCATTCTCAGGAATTATCATTGCTTCTACTTTAGGAGCCACAATTAGTTTTTCAATTCCTGTCGCTTTAGGAATGCTTTCGAAAGAAGATGAAAAATTTTTTTCTAAAGGTGTTTTGGTTGGAATTATTACAATACCAATAGGATGCCTTGCAGCAGGCTTATGGCAAAAAATGAATTTTAATCTATTAGCATGGAATCTGGTACCTATATTTGTTTTTGCCATTATTTTAGGGGTTGGATTATTAAAAGCTCCGCATGTGTTTATAAAAGTTTTTAATGTATTTGGCAAGCTTATAATGAGTCTAAGTGCTGTAGGATTACTTTTACAAGGTGTAGATGTAATATTTGGTGTTAAGCTCGTTTCAGGATTAGCACCTCTATCTGAATCTATGGTAATAGTAGGAAAAATTGCATTTATTTTAGCTGGTGCATATCCTATGCTAGAACTGATTAGTCTAATTTTTAAAAATAGGTTTAAAAAAATAGGGAAGAAATTTGGTATTAATTCTGCGGCGGTAGCAGGCATTATCGGAAATTTAGCTAGCAATTTATTAATATTTGGCACATACAAGGATATGAATCCTAAAGGAAAAGTAGTATGTACTGCCTTTGGAGTAAGTGGAGCGTTTGTATTTGGTGGCCAATTTGGATATGTGTCAGAAGTAGCCCCAGAAATGTTAGGAGCGTTTATAGTTTCGAAGCTTACTGCAGGCTTATTAAGTATAGTACTAGCCTTATGGCTGTATGATCGAGAAAATAAAAAATTTAGTCTTAAGAATAATGGAGGTATTAGTAATGAATATTAAAAATAGAATCGAAAAGCTAAGAGAGCTAATGCAAGAAAATCAAATGGATGCTTATATAATTCCAAGTTTTGATGCACATCAGAGTGAATATATAGCAGAACATTGGAAATGTAGAGAATGGATATCAGGATTTACAGGGTCTGCAGGTACTGTAGTGATTACGTTAAATGATGCTGGATTATGGACGGATGGCAGATACTATATTCAAGCTGAAAAGCAGCTTGAGAACTCGGGAATTAGATTATTTAGAATGGTAGATCCAGGGGTACCATTTTATTCAGAATGGCTAGCAGATGTTCTGAATGAAGGAAGCGTTGTTGGCTTTGATGGAAATGTTTTTTCAATAGATATGGTTAAAAAGATGGAAGAAGATTTAAAAGCAAAAGGTATCGAATTAAAAATGGATCAAGATTTTATTGGTGATCTGTGGGAAGACAGACCGGAGATTCCTAAAGGTTCAATTTTTACGCATGACGTAAACTATGCAGGGAAATCTCGAGTAGAGAAATTAAATGAAGTAAGAGCAGAAATGAAAAATAAAGGGGCAAATTATTATATTTTAACTTCCCTTGATGATATTGCGTGGCTTTTAAATATAAGAGGTAACGATGTGCCTAACAATCCAGTTGCCATAGCCAATGTAATCGTAGCGGAACATAAATGTTATTTATTTATTAATTCGTGCAAGGTTCCAGCTTTGGTTAAATCGGAACTAGAGGCAGAAGGAATTGAAGTAAGAGAGAATGATGAAATACAAACATTCTTGGAAAATCTTTCACACGAAGATGTCGTGATTTTAGATACAAATAAAACAAGTATCAGATTATTAAATGCCATTAATGAACAAACAAAGAAAATCGAAAGTCCTAACATTACGACGAATTTAAAAGCGATTAAAAATGACGTCGAGATAAAAAATTTAAAATGGTGTGAAATAAAAGATGGTTTAGCTATGGTGAAATTTATAAAGTGGCTAAAACACTTTGTAGATAAAGAAGAAATTACAGAGATTACGGCAGAAGAAAAATTAGAAAATTTCAGAAGTGAACAAGAAGGTTTTGTTGGACCTAGCTTTGATACGATTGCAGGTTATAAAGAACATGCAGCGATGATGCATTATAAAGCTAATCAAGAATCGCAACATACTTTGAACAACGAAGGACTATTTTTAATTGATTCAGGCGGACAGTATTACGATGGAACAACAGATATTACACGAACGATCGTTTTAGGAAAACTTACTGAAGAACAAAAAAGAGATTTTACTTTAGTGTTAAAAGGCTTTATAGCATTAAGCTCAGTAAAATATTTATACGGAGCAACAGGCTCTAACTTAGATGTTTTAGCAAGACAACCAATTTGGCAGTATGGTTTGGATTATAAGTGTGGGACAGGGCATGGGGTAGGATTTTTCCTGAATGTTCATGAAGGGCCACAAAGCATTCGCAGTACTAATCATGTTACATTAGAAAAAGGCATGATTGTTACGAATGAACCGGGAATATATCTTGAAGGTAAATATGGAATTAGAATTGAAAATATGATGTTAGTAGTTGAAGACGAGAAAACAGAATTTGGTCAATTTATGAAGTTTGAAGCAGTTACGTATTGCCCTATTGATTTAGCGGGTATTAATAAAGATATGTTAACAGAGAGTGAAAAGCAATGGTTAAACAATTATCATCAAGAGGTTTACACAAAGCTAGCGCCTTATTTAACTGAAGAAGAGAGTGCATGGTTAAGAGAAGAAACGAAAGAAATAGAATAGACAAACAACATGGGTGCCAGGCACTCGGAATAAGTGCCAGGCACTCAAACAATTTCCATGTTAGCAAAGGCTAAAAATCCACGCAGCGGAAGACGCTACAGACCGCGCGACAGCAAGGGTTGCGGCGTACAGTTGATCGTGGAAAGTAAATAATCAAAGTGCCAGGCACTCAAACAATTTTGAAAAAGCATCATTAAATATAAGTATAGGGTTGCTTGATTCTTCCAAAAGAACAAGCAACCCTATAAAGTAATCTATTACATTTTGAATAACCATGCTAAGTGAAACGAAACAGAACATAGACTGCAACTATAGGATGCATGAGTCCTGTTTAGCTAGCTATTTTCCTATTTTTTGTGACTACGCTCTAGTTACTTATTGAACATATCGAATAGTCCACCGATACCACCTTCACCTGCTGACTGGCCGCCACCGCCTTGTGAAATCGGAGCAGCTGCAAAGACGCGACTTGCTAAACGGCTAAACGGTAATGATTGAACCCAAACAGTACCTGGACCGCGTAATGTTGCGAAGAAAATTCCTTCACCACCAAATAGCGCAGTTTTTACGCCGCCAACCATTTCGATATTGTAATCAACGTCAGAAGTCATCGCTACTAAACAACCTGTATCAACACGCAATACTTCGCCAGGCTGTAAAGTTTTTTGATGAATTGCACCACCTGCATGTACGAAAGCCATACCGTCGCCTTCAAGTTTTTGCATAATGAAGCCTTCACCACCGAAGAACCCTACGCCAATTTTTTTCTGGAATTCAACACCAACTGAAACGCCTTTAGCAGCCGCCAAAAAAGCATCCTTTTGACAAACAATTTTCCCTTTTAGTTGACTTAAATCCATAGGGATAATTTTCCCAGGATATGGCGATGCGAAATAGACATGACGTTTACCTGAACCAGCGTTCGTAAATGTAGTCATGAATAAGCTTTCACCTGTCACAAGACGTTTACCTGCTCCAAGTAATTTCCCCATAAAACCGCTTTGTGAACTACCTCTTGAGCCATCACCAAAAATTGTTTCCATCTGAATAGCATCATCCATCATCATTAAGGCTCCTGCTTCTGCTACTACCGTTTCTTGCGGATCTAGCTCAACTTGCACATATTGCATGTCATCACCAAATATTTTGTAGTCGATTTCATGGTTATTCATAATGTAATTCCTCCAATATCATTTATTGTTATTGTATACGATTATTAGACAGGATAGTTTCAGTACATAATTAATAATTTTAGAAAAAAAGGGAATAAGCTAGAAAATGTCGAATATAAAAAACTAGAATGTGTATTATTTATCTTTGCATCAGTTGTTTCTATATAGTGATGAAAGTATGCACTATCTATTTGAAATTGCTGGACAAAGATAAAGCCTTTGGCAATTGTCACCGATATTTTTCACCAACGTTGCTTCGTGATTAGATTTAAGAATCATGGGGTTACTTTAAAATGAAAATTCGGAATTTTGACACTTTGTAACTGCATATATGTTATGTAGTGCACATAGGAAGCAATAGCGGCAGATATTTTCTGTAGCGAAAGCAAAAGGTACGTGGAACCAAAGCATCATAGATTTATCAGGGGGTGTTTGTAATGGAAATTAAAAACTATATCGGTGGTAAATGGGTTACACATTCGCATTTACAAAGTATAGCAGTGACAAATCCTGCAAACGGAGAGCACTTAGCAACAATACCGCTTTCAACCGCAAATGAAGTGATGGAAGCGGTAGCTGTAGCGAAGGCTGCACAAAAACAATGGGCACTTGTGCCAGCACCAAAGCGTGCAGATTATTTATATGCCATCGGTCAACGGATGAAAGAAAAGAAAGAATATTTGGCGACCGTTTTAACAAAAGAAATGGGTAAAGTGATTGAAGAAGCAAGAGGGGAAGTACAGGAAGGAATTGATATGGCTTATTATATGGCAGGGGAAGGGCGAAGGTTGTTTGGGGAGACAACACCGTCTGAGCTTGCTAATAAATTCGCCATGAGTGTGCGAGCACCAATAGGTGTAGTTGGCCTAATAACACCGTGGAACTTCCCTGTTGCTATCGCTACGTGGAAATCTTTCCCTGCCCTTGTCGCGGGCAATACATTCATTTGGAAGCCATCTAATGAAACACCAATGATGGCGTATGAAATGGGGAAAATTTTTGAGGAAGTGGGCTTACCGGAAGGGGTAGCAAATATTATTTTTGGTACAGGGCCAACTGTAGGGACAGCATTGATTGAGCATCCAGATGTAAAAGTGATTTCGTTTACAGGCTCTACCACAACGGGAAGTAAGGTGGCGGAACTTGGTGGGAAGCATTTAAAGAAAGTGTCACTAGAGATGGGTGGAAAAAATGCTGTAATTGTCATGGACGATGCAGACTTACAGCTTGCTACAGAAGCGATATTATGGAGTGCATTTGGTACAGCAGGTCAACGATGTACAGCATGTAGTCGTGTGATTGTGCATAAAGATGTAAGAGAAGAATTAGAAAACCGTCTATTAGAAGCAATGCAGTTTTTAACAATTGGAGACGGTTTAGATGAAAGTGTGAAAATTGGTCCGGTGATTAATAGAGCGGCATTGGAAAAAATTAATCATTATGTACAGATTGGTAAACAGGAAGGTGCAACCTTATTAACAGGAGGCAAAATTTTAAACGAGGCTCCTTATGATAAAGGGTTTTACTATGAGCCAACATTGTTTACCAATGTCAAGCCTCATATGATTATTGCACAGGAAGAAATTTTTGGACCGGTCGTCTCTCTTATTGAAGTTGCCAACTTAGATGAAGCAATTGAAGTCAATAATGGTGTGAAATTTGGCTTATCAAGCTCTATCTTCTCACAAAATGTTAATACGATTTTCCGCGCTCAACGAGACTTAGATACAGGTATTGTTTATATCAATGCAGGTACGACAGGTGCTGAAATCCATTTGCCTTTCGGGGGAACGAAAGGAACTGGAAATGGACATCGAGATTCTGGTGTAGCAGCATTGGATGTCTACACAGAATGGAAGAGCATATACGTTGACTACAGCGGCAAATTACAAAGAGCACAAATCGATACAAAGTAACAGATCAATGAAAGGGGATGTTCATGATGAAAGTTGTTGTATTAGGTGCAGGATTGATGGGGAAAGAAGTAGCTCGTGATTTAATAAAAAATAACAATGTTGAACGTGTTATTTTAGGAGATATCGACGTAAATACAGCTCAAAAATTTGTAGATACATTAAATACAGATAAAGTTGAAGTAGTAGAGCTGCATGCGGAAAGTGATGACTCATTAACATCTGTTATTGCAAAAGGTAATGTTGTTGTGAATGCACTGTTCTATTCGTTCAATGAACGTGTGGCAAGGGCTGCGATAGAGGCAGGTGTTCATTCCGTAGATTTAGGAGGACATATCGGTGGTGTAACTGACAAGATTTTGGCATTACATGAAGAAGCAAAGGCAAAAGGTGTGACAATCATTCCTGATTTAGGTGTAGCACCAGGTATGGTGAACATATTAGCAGGCTATGGCGCAACAAAACTAGATGAAGTAGAATCTATTAAACTATATGTAGGAGGCATTCCTACAGAGCCGAAGCCACCTTTGCACTATACGCGTGTCTTTTCTCTTGATGGTGTATTTGACCACTATACACAGCCTTCTAAAATGATTCAAAAAGGCAAGCTTGAAGAAGTTCCATCATTATCAGGAATTGAACCTATATATTTCGATGGTTTTGGTGTGCTTGAGGCATTTTATACATCGGGTGGTATTTCCACTCTTTATAAGACATTCCCAAATGTCCACACATTAGAATATAAAACGATTCGTTATAAGGGGCATGCAGAGAAATTTAAATTATTAGCAGACTTAGGATTTTTAGATGCTAGTAATAATGTAGAGCTGGAAAATCAAGAAGTGCCTGTAAGAGCGGTTGTCAGGGAAGCACTGAAGAAAAAACTTGAACTAGGAACGAAGCCTGATGCGGTGCTATTACGTGTAATAGTAGCAGGTGAAAAGGCGCAACAGCAAGTCACATATGAGTACGAAATGGTTGTACGTAAAGATATGACAATTAATGAGACAGCGATGGCTCGTGCTACAGCGAATACAATTTCTGTAGTAGCACAAATGATTGGCGATGGGCTTATTACAGAACGTGGAGTATTTGCTCCAGAAACGATTGTACCAGGTGAGCCGTATATTAAAGAAATGGCAAAACGTGGTGTTGTCATTAAGGAAACATCTCATAAGTCTGCAATGATTGTGAAATGGTAGGTGAAGGCCTTGAATTTCGAATTTACAACAGAGCAGGAAATACTAAGAAAAACTGTACGCCAGTTTGTTGATGATGAAATAATGCCACATATTGCAAAGTGGGATGCAGAGGGGAGCTTTGATGCAAGCATATGGTCAAAGCTTGCTGAGCTCGGATTTATGGGTGTATGCGTACCTGAAAAGTACGGTGGCAGTGGCATGGATTATAATGCACTTGCTATCGTTTGTGAGGAACTTGAACGAGGGGATACAGCTTTTCGAACGGCTGTATCCGTCCATATAGGTTTAAATAGTATGACGTTAATGCAATGGGGCACTGAAGCGCAAAAACAGCAATACCTTGTGCCACAGGCGAAAGGTGAACGTATTGGGGCATTTGGGTTGACTGAGCCTGGTGCAGGTTCTGATGTAGCGGCAATGACTACCACTGCAGTCCGAGATGGTGATTGTTATGTGTTAAATGGGCAAAAAACGTGGATTTCTTTATGTGATATAGCTGATCACTTTATTGTTTTTGCCTATACAGACAAATCGAAAAAACATCATGGTATCAGTGCCTTTATTGTTGAACGCTCAATGGATGGCTTTTCATCCAAGGCGATTAAAGGGAAGTATGGAATTCGTGCAGGCAATACAGGAGAACTTTTTTTCGAGGACTTGCGCATTCCGGTTGAAAATCGTTTAGGTGAAGAGGGAGAAGGCTTCAAAATTGCCATGTCTGCATTGGATAATGGCCGCTTTACAGTAGCAGCGGGTGCAGTTGGTCTTATTCAAGCGTGTATTGAGGCAAGTGTGAAATATTGTCATGAGCGTGAGACATTTGGCAAGCCAATCGGTGAGCATCAACTTGTCGGCCAAATGATTGCCAAAATGGAAGCAGGCTATCAAATGAGTCGTCTACTTGTTTATCGAGTTGGTGAGTTGAAAAATAATGGAATTCGCAACACAAGGGAAACTTCGTTGGCAAAGTGGCAGGCTTGTGATTTTGCCAATAAGGCAGCAGATGACGCGCTGCAAATTCATGGTGCGTACGGCTATTCAGATGACTATCCTGTTGCGCGTTATCTTCGTAACTCTAAAGCGCCAGTAATTTATGAAGGTACACGAGAAATTCATACCATTATGCAAGCCGATTATGTACTTGGTCGACGAAACGATAAGCCGTTAGCCAAAATGTTACCTAAATGGCCATTTGATGAGTAAAAGAGAGGTATTATATTTTTTAATGTTAAGCTAACCAATTAATTAGTTTAGCTGAGATGCTCGACAAAAGGCGTCAAGATTATTTCTTGACAATGCCTTTTGTCATTTTTTTATTTTTAGGTGCCAGGCACTCACACAATTCTCAATTTTCACACAATATTATGTATTAGTAAGAAAAAAATCTACGGTTCGTTATAGAAATCAACGGCAGTAGCCATCTACAGTCTGAGCTGACCTCCGTATAGGAAATATTTTACCAACCTTTATTTAAATGCCACAGTAAGATATTTATAATAAAGTAGAATGTTCTTCCAGAAGGAGCGCATTAAGTGGATTTGAATTTCGGAGAAAGGAATCTTTGTATATGTCTAAAATGGTTAATATGCTTTCTATATTATGGCTCCTTAAAACAAGGAAACAATTGACTGCAAAGGAGCTAGCTGAAGAATTAGAAATCAGTATCCGTACGGTATACCGTTATATTGATGCTCTATGTGCAAGTGGCGTACCAATCATTTCAGATGCAGGGCATAACGGTGGGTACAGTTTACTAAATGAATTTACAAAGGCCCCTTTATTTTTTAACCCGGATGAGCAGAAAGCGCTTGTACACGCTGCAAAATTTGCAATAGATGCCGGGTATCCTTTTAGTGAAACTTTAGATGAAGCCATTTCTAAATTGAAAATGTATACAAACGAGGAACAACTGAATCATATTAATAATCATTTAAGAGGATTTGAAGTTATACATCCGACTGTTGCACCTTCTTTAAAATCTATTCTTCAAGATTTAGAAATGGCTGTTGCAGACAGTTATAGTGTAAATATCGTTTATCATAAAGAAAGAGAGATTGAACCTCAATCTCGTTATATCGACCCTTATGGTATTGTATATTGGAAAAGTAAATGGTACACAGTAGCTTATTGCCATTTGCGGAAAGAAGTGCGGAGTTTTCGAATTGATCGTATTCAATCATTGTCCAAAACAGATCAAAAATTTGATCGACCTTTTGGATTCTCAGCACGTTCTTACTTTTTAAAAGACCTTTTACCTGATTCGAATCAGCTTGATAAACTCGTTTCAGTCCGTATCGAAGGTAATGCACATGTGCTAGATGATTTATGTCAGCATTGGTTATTCAATCATGCTTTAATAGAGCGAAAAAATAATCAGGCTCTATTTAAGGTTGATAAAGAGTCCATTCATCGTTTTGTACCTTACTTTCTTCTTCCCTATGGTAAATCACTTACTATTTTGGAGCCAACTTTATTACAGGAAAAATTGGCAACTATTAGCTTTGAGTTATTCAAGCATTATCAAAATACTTCACTTCACTGACCGTAGTTGTCAGTGAAGTTTTTTTATACTGTAAATGTTCAAAACAAAATTATAGGAGGCATAAAAATGATGAATGATTTAAAATATCAATTTTTTATTGCAGGTACACCTGAGGAAGTTTGGAAAGCACTTATCTCTCCAGAAGGTACAAAACAAATTTATTATGGTTCTGTCATTAACTCTACATTTCAAGTTGGTGACCTTTTGGAATATGTCGGTCCAGGTGTAGATGGAGATAAAACAGTACATGTATACGGCAACGTATTGGAATATGAACCAAATCGGTTACTGCGTTTTACTCACTATCCTGGAAAGTCTTATGTAAAGGAAAATAAAGCATTGGAATCTAGAATTTCTTATCTTTTAGAGCCTGTTGGATCATGCACGAAATTGACGCTTATTCATGACCAATGGAAAGAAGGCGATGCCTCCTATGACAACAGTGACACAGCTTGGTGGATGATTTTAAGTAATACAAAAACTTTAGTAGAAACAGGTAGCACGCTAGATTTTGGTGAAGGTTTATAAGAGGAGAAGGAAGGACAGTCCTTATTAGCAACCATTAATAAATAATCCATTTTGATAATACTTTTATCAAAATGGATTATTTTTAGTTACCGACAAGCTGCTCGAAGTTTTGTTTCAATGTATCGCTTTTATTTTTTTATAAAATTTTTTCTTTAAATGTAACTTTATAACACTTCAGTAGTCTAATTATAAAACAAGTATATGAAGGAGTGGAAAATAATGAGAGGTAAATGGTTAGCCATAATGATTATCGTTGTTTTAGCTGTTTTGCCAGGGGTCTTCACATTTATGGTTTCCCCAGAAGCGCATGCTAAAGCAACAAGTACAATTATATCAACGCAAAGTTGGACAGCATCCTTTACACAAGCTTTAAAATCAAAAAATATAACGGATGAATTTGTCTATGTTACCGATGAAGCGGGGCAAAGAGTGACAGCAACAATTACGTTGGGAGAAGATAAAAAATCACTTATTGTTAGTAAACTTTCTCCTGGTAGTTATCGATTACATGTAAATAAAGAAGCATTCGCTTATAGTACGCTTAAGACGACATCCCATGATATTGCATTTACCGTTATTGAAAAACTAGAGCCTGTAAAATCTGAAAAAGAATTGCAACAATATTTTGAAGCTATTATGGCAAATGGTAATAGGGAGCCCGAAATGGGCATTCTTGAGGATAGTGCCTCAAGCAGTAAAGATAGCGCACCTTCAGCTAATAGTTCTTCTACGACAAATAACCAAGTAGAAGGTGTCGAAGAGGGCGATATAGTAGTTGTGAAAGATGGTTTTATTTACGCTATAAAAGATCAAAGTATAACTGTTGTTGATGCAAATAATCCTAAAAACTTGAAGCTGGCAACGACAATTAAACAAAAGGAATCTCAATATATTGTGAAGTTAGCATTATACGATAATGTATTAATTGCAATCGGAGAAGACTACATTGAAAAATCAGGCACAAGCATGTCGACGGCCGTTTTTTATGATATTACAAATCCGAAAAATCCAAAATTTATTCGTGAAGTTGCTCAAGAGGGCTATTTACAGGATATGCGAATTACAAATGATACGCTGTATTTAATCGGCAATATGCATCCTAATTATTGGATTCTTCAAGAGGAAGGGACCCAAGATTTAAAGCCAAAAATGTATGATAGTGTAGACAGTAAGGAATACAAAAGCTTACCTCTTGATAAGATTTCAATTTTACCAAACACAATGGATGGCACGTATAGTTTAATTACAGCAATTGATTTAAAAAATGGAGCTAAAACTACTGCTAATACAAAAGGTTATTTAGGAGGTAGTAGTGGACTTTATATGTCAGAAGATGCGCTATATTTAACTACACCAATTTATGATGGCAATCAAGCAGTTCCATTCGGAGGTATCATGGACAGAATCTGGATGCCTCTATCAAGTAATACACAAGTATTTAAATGGGATTTAGATGGAACAGCCATGAACTTTGTTGGTACGAGTGAAGTTAAAGGCTCTGTGTTAAACCAATATTCAATGGATGAGTACGAGGGGAATTTCCGCATTGTTACGACTGAAGGCAACATGTGGGATGAGAAAAATATTTCCCGAAACCATTTGTTTATTTTAGATAAAAGCTTAAAGGAGATTGGTGCAGTAAAGGATTTGGCGCCAGGGGAAAAAGTGTATTCAGCACGCTTTATGGGAGAGAAAGCATATGTCGTAACATTTAAACAAGTTGATCCACTATTTGTTATCGATGTAGCAAATCCAAGAAAGCCAACAGTACTAGGTGAATTGAAAATCCCAGGGTTTAGCAACTATTTACATCCATTAGATGATACACACCTAATTGGAATTGGTTATGATACGGAAGAACGTTTTGATGCTTATACGAAGCGTAATTTCACGGTAACGACTAATATGAAAATGTCGCTATTTGATGTTACAGATTTTAAAAACCCAAAAGAGCAATCTACAGTGAAAATTGGTGGAAAAGGCTCTTATTCAGACGTACAATACAATCCAAAAGCATTGTTCCGCAATAAAGAATATCATTACTTCGGCTTCCCAGTCGTGCTTTATGAGGCAGGGAAGGACGATGAAGTTGTATACCAAGGTCAAGGTGCACAAATTTATGAAATTACAGCGGAGAAGGGCATTGCACTAAAAGGAAATATCATTAATAAAAGCACGGGTGAGCCATATGAAAATTGGGAGCAAAACGTCCAACGTGTAGTTTATGTAGAGGATACTTTATACACAATTGCACGCAATGAAGTAAAGAGCTACCAATTAAAAGATTTCAAACCGCTTGATACACTAAACATCAATTAATGGTAGCAAAGGGGGTGACTCCTGCGCCGAACAAACAAAACGTAAGACGTAACAACCCTCGCGTTAGCGGGGGAAGCGTCTAACTGTTCTAAGCGAGAAGAAACCACCAAAACGGACATCAATGGCATAGCAAAAAAGTGTTAGATTGATTTTAGTCAATCTAACACTTTTTCTATTCATTGACGATATGGAAGAATTTCAGATACTGTAACAAATTCATAGCCCTCTCCTTGTAAATAGGCGAGTACAGCATCGAGTCCATCTGCTGTTGATTGATGAATATCATGCATTAAAACGATGGAGTTATTGTGCAAATTACTTTTAATATACGTTAGTAATAATTGTGAATTACGATGTTTCCAGTCCAATGTGTCAATACTCCATAGTACTACAGGAACTGGTATTTTTTCATTTATTTCATCATTGGTCGCTCCATATGGTGGTCTAAAAACGGTTGCGCCCTGATTAATTGCTAATTCAATTTCATTAGCAGTTGATGTATATTCTTTTAATACTTGTTCTAACGGCATTTTTGTCAATACAGGATGGTTCCATGTATGGTTTCCAATTTCATGACCACGTGCAAGAACATCTCTGGCGATATCAGGATAGTGTTTTACACGACTGCCAAGCATAAAGAATGTAGCTTTAGCATCGTATTTGTCGAGCGTATTTAAAATTTGCTCTGTAACTTTCGGATGTGGACCGTCATCAAATGTTAACGCAATACGTTTAACATTTGGATCTCCTGGGGAAACAGGAGGTTTAGTTGGTTCCATTGTCTCCATAGCAATTTGGAATTCAGAGGCTAACAATGGATTGATAAGTGAAAGTGAAAGCTTCACTATAGGTGCACCTGCTGATCCACTTGCAATTTCATATTCGTCAAAGTAAAAATGTATCGAATCATCGACAATGGCAAACCGATTAAAGTTTTCCCACTTTGGCTCCGTCACTTTAAGTAGCTCATCTTCATTTAGTACTTCTTTTAACTGAAGGTTTTGTTGTAAATCTTTGCGAACATAGGCTGCTAAAGTTGATAAGTTATTGTTATCGTTTTGTAATAACGTTTGTATATTAATTTGTTCACCTGTCTCGTTATTATAGAAAAATGTTGTTGTTGAAACGACATGATTAGCTCCGCCTAAATACTGCATTTTCGTCAAGACAAATGAATAGTAGTGCTCGTGATATGGGAAGGTCTCTAAATTTATAGTAAGCTCACCCTTAGCCTCTTTATTCTTATTATTTTTCATAGATGACAGATAGTTGTCTTTAGCATCCGTAATATATTGTAATACGGTCTCGTTAAAAACTTTATTTTCTGTTTGTGGATAGTGAACGGCAAAAGGTGAGCGTTTATCGTTAGAAACGTCAGATACAATACGTATGCCAGGAAACGCAGAGTTTTCTGTGGATAAATTAGATTCACTATTTGTGTCTTTCGAGGCACTTATTTTTTGAAATTTAAATTCGTCCTTAGATAGTATAATAACAAGGATGATGGATATTAATGTAACAATGAGCCCAATTAACAATAAATCAATTATTGGGCGGCGTCTTTTTCTGCGCTCCTCTATCAATGTTGGTTTGCTCCTTTCTATAATTATTCTTCTATAAAATCAGACGTACGAGACATTGGAAAAGTTATAGAAATCTACAAATATTTTATATAATTAAATAGAAATATAATAAAAAATAGAATATGTAACAGTTTTTTATAACCACCACGTGAATAACTTATAAAGACTCGATTTTGCAAACTGTATTTTTCAGTTTTAAGCTCAATTAAATTCGATTAATAAATGGATTTTGAACTGAAGGCATTGTATCATTTAGCGACAGATACAATTATTCCAAAATATAATTGATAATATCGAAGATTTTTGGTTGAGTTTTTATTTGCAGTTCGTTACTATATGCAAGGAACCTTTTGAAGGAGGTAGATAACTGGAATGCTATCACATGAAGTGGATAATGAATTTACTATTGACTGCTTGTTACTTGCAGGGCGAATTATGATTGAAAGTGGTGCAGAAACATATCGTGTTGAAGATACGATGCTACGTATGGCACAATCTCAAAATATGCTAGATGCGCAATGTTATGCTACACCTACAGGTATCATTTTTTCGTTAGGCAAGACACAGCCGACGAGAATCACTTCGATTTCCAGTAGGGTTACTGATTTACAAAAAATATCCATGGTAAATTCAGTATCTCGTAGACTCACATCTCACATAATATCATTAGAAGACGCTTATGACGAGCTAAAGACGATACAAAAAACAAATTATTTTTTGCCAATGTATATACAAGTATTTTCAGCAGCACTTGCGAGTGGCTGTTTTCTAATTATGTTTAAGGGTGGATGGTCTGATTTCCCTGCAGCATTTATAGCAGGAGGGTTAGGGTTTCTTACTCTTATTCTAATGAACCATTTAACAAAAGTGAAGTTTTTCTCGGAGTTCACAGCTTCGTTAATTATTGGTACGATTGCTTTTTTTGCGGTGAAATTTAACTATGGTACAGAAATTGATAAAATTATTATTAGCTCTGTTATGCCACTAGTACCAGGTATTTTAATCACCAACGCGGTAAGGGATTTAATGGCAGGTCATTTTATGTCAGGGATGGCAAAGGGAGCAGAGGCGTTTTTAACAGCTTTTGCTATCGGTTCAGCAATTGCCGTCATCCTATCATTTTAGGGGGCGGGAAAAATGGATATATTCGTACAATTAATTGTGAGCTTTTTTTCAACGGCCGGAATTGCAATTATTTTTAATGTTCCTAGAAAAACCTTGTTCCATTGTGGTTTTGTAGGTGTGATTGGCTGGATGATTTATTATTTATTAACAGAGCACGGTATGGACGTTGTAGACGCTTCGTTTTTCAGCTCATTTATCATAGCGATTGTTGCGCATTTATATGCACGTCGTTTTAAAATGCCGATGATTATCTTTATTGTAGCGGGAATAATTCCCCTCGTACCAGGGGGGATGGCTTACAATGCAATGCGAAATGTAGTGGAGGATGATTATTTACAAGGCTTACAGTATGGACTGAAGGCGTTTTTAATTACAGGTGCAATTGTTATGGGCCTAGTATTTGCAGAAGTATTAATGCAGTTTGTGTTTCGGGCTGTACGTTCCAGCAAGTCAAAGCTGAAAAGGACTTACAGAAAATAAATGCTATGTAACTCTAGATTATGAAAAGTAATAAAAAAGAGCTGCTCCGTAAGTGATTGTATCCTTAGGAACAGCTCTTTATCTTGTTTTTTATTTTACAAGTAGTGCCTCGATTTCTTCTGGTGTAACAGGTTTGCTAATGTGAAATCCTTGAATAGTATCGCAGCCATAAGTAATTAACAGATTAGCTTGCTCAGCCGTTTCAACACCCTCAGCTACCACTTTTAGTTCCATGGATTTGCCTAACTGTATCATACCATGCATAAGCTTTTGTGATTTTTCGGATTTTAATAACGAACTAGTAAATGCTTTATCAATTTTTAATGTATCAATCGGTAAAATTTGCATATAGCGGAATGAACCATAACCTGTACCGAAATCATCTAAGACGAAAGCGATGCCCTCGTTTTCAAGCTTGCGCATTTGTTGTGTAATAAAGGTTGCAGCTTCAGCTTCCAATGCAAATTTCTCTGTAATTTCAATTTGAATAAGGTTTGCAGGACAATTTGTTTTTGCTAACATTTCAAGAATTGACTTGGCCATGTTTTTGTCACGGAATTCGCGGACAGACGAGTTAACCGCCACCTTTAAATTGAAACCAGCCTTCTTCCAAATAAGCGCTTGTTCGCAAGCCCTTTCCAGCATAAACGAACCAATATTGTTTATTAGCCCTGTTTCCTCAGCAATTGGAATGAGCTCATCTGGTGAAACTACGCCAATAACTTCATCTTCCCAACGAACTAGTGCCTCTACAGCTGTAATTTTACCCGAGTAAACGTCAACTTGTGGTTGATAAAGTACTTTTAGGTTTTTCTGATCAAGTGCTTGTAGTAGACGTTTCTCAATTAATGCTTTACGATTTAAAGCTTTATGAGTTGCTTTTGAAAGGGAGACAATTTTGTCGCCACCAGCTTCGCGAACTGTTGTAATCGTTGCGATAGACGCTTTCATTAGCTGTGAGAAGGTAGTTTGATCCTCAGGGAAGCGTGTAATCCCGCCACTAATTGAAATAGGAACTGCAATATTGCTGCTATAAATTGGATGCTGTTGTAAATAGGACAAGAAGCCTTGAATAAACCATTCACTTAAAGGTGTGATGACAACGAAATCATTTTCGTTAATACGTGCCATTGTACTGTCCTGGAAGTACATTTTGATACGATTTGTAAATTCAATAATAAGACTTTGGTTTATTTGTTGATCATGTAATTCTTTTAATGTGTAAAACTTATCGATACTTAAATAGACGAAGGAGAAGTGTTTTTCTTCCTCGATCATTTTGGAAATTACTTTTTCTAGTCGATGAGCATTCATTAAGCCTGTTTCTGTATCTATGTAAGCAATTTTTTCAAGCTGATGTTGTATCGTCTTAGATTTTGTAATATCCTTTTCAATTAAAATAAATTGTTGCTCATTAGCTTCTAGATTAAATGTTGGGATAGCTGTGAGAAGCACCCAATAAGACTGCCCTGTTTTCGTAACTTTTTCAATTTCGCCTTGCCATGTGTGACCATTATTTAAATTGCGCCAAATTGTATTTGTAATTTTTTCACTTACTTCATTTTCAGGGAATAACTGCCAGAATGTTTTGCCGATAACACGCTTTGGTGTCCATTGGCTAATTTTTAAAAACTCTGCATTACATTCTAAAATAAATCCATCACGATCAAGCGTTACGGTCATAAAAGTAGAGTCTAAACCTTGCTTTAAGTCTACATAAGTACTACTGTTTGAAACCGAATTAATCATTAACTCTGGTAACATAAACATAATGAGAATAAGGTGTTCACCCTGTTCAAAGTATGGCTTAGCTAGCATTGCTGTAGTGATTTCTTCATCAGCTTGGGTGCAAACTTGAACCTGATCTATATATGTACTTTCTTCTTTTTGTAAAATCGATTGAAACGTCTCATTTGAAAGATTTCTTAGTAGATTTTCATGTATGGATGGAGTAGTATGTCCTGTAATGTCATTGACTGAAAAACCAAATAATTCTTCAGCGTGTTTTCCTGAAATAGTTGCTTGTCCATTTTGTGTTATAACAATTGCAGGAAAAGGAAGTGAATTTATATAATGCTCATCTATCGTAAATGATTTGTGCTTAAGACTCATGATTATTCGATCTCCTTGGGTAATCTATATATACTAATATTATAGAGAATTATCGGGAATTAGTCATTATGAATATATTTGTAAATATTTGATAATCAGAAAAGATAGGACTTTTCTAATGAGATAAATGAAAAGTTTTGAAGAAAAATAACAATTTTTAGTACGTATATAGGAAGCGGGAATTGGATGGAACGATTAAAAGGTATTCTTTTTATTATCTCTGGAGCGATGCTATGGGGGGCAACTGGACCATTAATGGAATGGTTACTCAATCATACAGCATTGACAGTTTCTTTTATGCTGACAATTCGGTTGTCAGTTGCAGGTATTGTCTTACTTACATATTTGTTGCTAACGGGTAAAAATATTTTTTGTATATGGCAACAAAAGCTTTGGAGTAGGCAGCTCGTCATCTTTGGTATTGTAGGGATGCTCGGTGTGCAATACGCTTTTGTCGGAGCTATAAATGAAAGTAATGCAGTTTTAGCTACGTTACTTCAATTTTTAGCGCCAATATTTGTTGTTGCTTATGTCTCTCTTAGTTTAAAGAAATGGCCACCCAAATATCAAGTGTTAGGTATTATTGGCACGTTAGTAGGATTATTTCTGCTACTAACGAATGCTTCATTTGATTCTTTATTAGTTAGTAATAAAGCCTTATTATGGGGAGTAGCGGTTGGATTAACTTTTGCATTTTACACACTATATCCTGCACGTCTTATGAAGGAATGGAATGTGCTCCTTGTTGTAGGATGGGGAATGTTAATTGGTGGTGTAACATTAGGCATATTAAGTCGTGTATGGCAATCAAATCAGTGGATTGTCTTTGCAGATTTAAAAATTACTGGGTTAATGATGGCGTTAATTTTTACAGGTACTTTAGCATTTATACTATTTTTAAGTAGCATGAAGTATATTACAGCTGTCGAGACGAGTATCTTATCTAGTATTGAACCTTTAACGGCGATGGTGATTTCAGTATTTGTATTTGGCACATCGCTAGGATTGTGGCAATTAGTGGGAGTTTTCGTTATGCTTGTATGTGTAACGTGGCTATCTATTGCAGGTGAAAAAGCATAAAATTATTGTTTGTATAGGTGATTTTAACTACCTTCAGTGTAAATGATAGTTCTTCTCAAATAAGGGGGAGAGAATGTGAAAGTAATTTTTTCGTATGTAAAACCATATAAGTGGACTGCAATTTTTGCATTATGTTTGATGTTGATTGAATTATTTGTAGAGCTTGTTCAGCCACTTATCATGGCCAAAATTATTGATGATGGTGTTCGTGGTCAAAATAATGACATGATTATTCAATGGGGAGCCATTTTACTTGTTTTATCTTTTATCGCCTTTATATCAGGCATCGTCAATTCTTATTTTTCATCACATACTGCGCAAAGCTTTTCTTTTGATTTGCGCAATGCTTTGTTTGATAAAATTCAATCCTTTACATTAGCTACATATCAAAAATTTTCTACGGCTTCGCTTATTACTCGGCTAACTAATGATGTAACGCAAGTTCAAACAGTGCTGTTTATGAGCCTTCGGATTATGCTCCGCGCACCACTAGCTGTTGTTGGGAGCATTGTCATGGCTTTTGTTGTCAATGCAAAGCTAGCACTGTTTTTAGTTATTGGTACACCGCTCATTTTCGTTTTCCTTATTTTTATGGTTGCAAAAGGTGTGTCATATTTTGGGCGAGTACAGAAGCGTGTGGACCGTTTGAATCGTGTCCTTCAAGAAAATTTGCAAGCGATGCGTCTAGTGAAGGCTTATTTACGTGGGGCATATGAGGCTTCGCGCTTTGAGCAGGTTGCTTCACGATTAAAGGTGGATACTGTCAAAGCTCTGCGTACGATGGAGTATATTATGCCTGTATTATTGTTTGTAATGAACATGAGTTTATTGGCCGTACTTTGGTTCGGTACAAAGCAAGTTGCTGCTGGAACGACACCGCTTGGTGATATTGTAGCTATCGTCAATTATGCAATGCGTATGACAGGTTCATTTTCAATGTTTGCTTTTATTATAATTTTTTATGCACGTGCAAAAGCCTCTGCAGAACGTATGACAGAGGTGCTTGCTGTTGACAATGAAGTAGAAATTACTTCGTCATCTAAAGAAGGTGCAGCTAACGACTTGAAATTAGGCGAATTAGCATTTAAAAATGTAAGCTTCCACTATCCAGGTACAGACACTGCTGTATTGTCTAACGTCACTTTTCAAGTGAAGTCGGGTGAAAAATTAGCAATCATGGGGGCTACAGGAGCTGGTAAATCAACATTACTACAGCTTATTCCACGCTTTTATGATGTGTCGGAAGGACAGATTTTTGTAGAAGGAAAAGATGTTCAGCAATGGGATCTACAAGAGCTACGTGACATTATAGGTTATGTACCGCAGCAATCTTTATTATTTACAGGGAGTATTGCTGACAATGTTCGATGGGGCGATACAGAAGCCGAAATGGACGAAGTGCTCAATGCAACAATGCAGGCACAAATTCACGCATCTGTAGAAGATTTCCCAAGTGGTTATGATACCCGAGTAGGGCAAAAGGGCGTTAATTTATCAGGTGGTCAAAAACAAAGATTGTCTATTGCTAGAGCGTTATTAAGAAAAGGACATATATTAATGCTTGATGATAGTACAAGTGCACTTGATGTTAAAACAGAGCAGGCACTATGGGATGCGCTTAGTGAAGAAAGAGCAACGATGCTCGTGGTCACACAAAAAATTCGGACGGCTAAAGGTGCAGATCATATTTTGTTAATTGATGCAGGCGAAGTGGTTGGATATGGGTCACACGAAGAGCTTCTGCAAACTTCTGAACTGTATAAAAAAATCGCAATCTCCCAACAGGAGGTGGAATAATGGGATTTTTCCAAAAACCTTTTGGCTATGAGCCGATTTTATCGAAAGATGATGTAAAGCAGGTCGTAAAGAAAAAGAAAGGTCCACGTGCAGCAGATTGGAAAAGTACACTTTGGCGTTTATGGAAGATTGTCGATGAACAACGTATGCTATTAATAGTCGTCCTGTTACTCGTAATGGCAAGCTCGATTTTGGCACTTCTAGGACCGTACTTAATAGGCAAAATAATTGATATATATGTGATGCATGGTGAGCTTAAAGGATTAGGTAGTAAAGTTATGTTGCTTGTTGGTATTTATTTACTTTTAGCAGTCGCTTTATTTTTACAAAATTTTTGGATGATAGGGATTGCCCAACAAACGATTTATCGACTGCGCACAAGTGTCTTTGCTCATTTTCAAAAGCTACCGATTTCGTATTTTGATAGACGACAACATGGCGAATTAATGAGTCGTATGACAAATGATATTGAAGCAGTAAGCTCGACTTTGAATAGCTCTTTTATTCAAGTATTTTCGAGTGTGTTAACGCTTGGCGGCACGATTATCATTATGCTGAGCTTGAGTCCGCTGTTAACGATCTTAACAATGACAATTATTCCAATTATGTTTTGGGCGATGCGCTGGATTACCCGTCGAACGGCTCCGTTATTTAAGGAACAACAAGCAGCAATAGGAGCGCTTAACGGCATGATCGAAGAAACGATATCAGGGCAGCGAATCGTTAAAGCCTTTTCACAGGAAGAACGTGTAAAGGCAGAATTTCGCGACAAAAGTTTACGGTTGAAAAATACGGGCTTTTGGGCACAGACGTACTCGGGTTATATACCGAAAGTCATGAACTTTTTAAATAATATGAGCTTTACAATTGTTGCAGGTATTGGTGGAGTACTAGCACTATACGGTCATGTGTCAATAGGGGTAATTGTTATTTTTACAGAATATGCTCGCCAATTTACACGACCATTAAATGATTTGGCAAATCAGTTTAATACGGTATTATCAGCTATAGCAGGAGCTGAACGTGTATTTTCTTTACTTGACGAACAGCCTGAAAAGGAAATGGCTGCTGCAAAAAAACATACATTATTAGGACAGGTAACATTTCAACATGTGTTTTTTAAGTATGATGATGCACAGGAATCCTACACATTAAAAGATATTAATTTTACGATAGAGCCTGGGCATACTGTTGCATTGGTAGGTGCAACTGGTGCTGGAAAAACAACTATTCTACAGTTGATTGCTAGGTTTTATGAGGTGACAAAGGGCGATGTATTATTCGATGGTGTAAATGTACAGCACATTGATCGGGAGGCACTTCGCTCACAAATGGCCTTCGTGTTACAAGATCCGTTTTTATTCGAAACAACAGTAATGGAGAATATCCGTTATGGTCGTTTAGATGCTAGCGATGATGAAATTGTGGAAGCAGCACAGCTTGCTAATGCCCATGATTTTATTATGAAACTAAAGGATGGTTATGACACTGTTCTTACGGCAGATGGACGTGAGATTTCCCAAGGACAAAAGCAATTACTATCGATTGCACGTGCACTAATTGCTAATCCGAAAATTTTATTGCTTGATGAAGCAACAAGTAGCATTGACACAGTAACAGAATTAGCAATCCAAGAGGCACTCGATAGGCTTATGCAAGGACGAACAAGTTTTGTAATTGCACATCGGTTGAACACTGTACACAATGCGGATGTTATTTTAGTTATGCAAAAGGGCGAGCTAGTTGAAGCTGGATTACAGCATGAGTTAATTGAATCTGGTGGGATTTATGCCCAAATGCTAAATTCCTCAACACATCATTTAGATGAGTAGTGTGAGAGCCGTGTAGCACGAGTTGTTGGTAAAAAAGGCAGTTTACCTGTCGACCTAGAAAAATCGGCGGTAAGCCTTTGGATTGCATCGGTAGTAGTTTCGCTTATGTGTTGTCTATAGTGTAGAGTGATTTCTTTTATGAAATCGCTCTTTTTTACAATGGGAGGCATCCTGCCAATAGTAACAGTACATGATTATTCAATATAGTCATTCCGTTTTTTAATAATGTAATTTATTTGAATAAATGTTATAATAATTACAGTAAATATAATTATTTAATTTCTTATAAGGCATCCTATATAATAATTTATAACTAATGCCTTCTAGTAAATTTCATTTACTTTGAAGTACAATAGTAGTATAAATCCTTCTGTTTTTTCTGTATTTGAAGTAAAATTGCTGATTATTAGAAAAGGGTATTATAATTTGTTGCCAGTTTATTTTCTTTCTTGCTACAATAGGGCAATAGTCTGGTTTAAGAACGGAGTAAACAATGAACATTTCAGTAATTACAGTGTCATTCCCGCTGGACAAGGAAACACTGAATGAATTAAAAATATTATGCGAAGAAGCAACCTTAAATGATTATCGTGTATATGAAACGATTATGAATATTCCATTAGCAGGCTCTTTTGAATCAAAAGGTTTTATGGTGCTCGCTTATGAAGATGATAATGATGAATTAGTTGGTGCTGCAAGTGCTATTGATTTAATGGGGCTACATACGTATGAATGGTCGTTAGTAGTTTCACCAGCTTATCGCCAAAAGGGAGTTGGGACAGCATTAGTAAACGTATTACAAGCTGGTCTACAAGAGCGAGGAGCGGAAGGTCAATTAGCAGTAGTTATTGATGGATCTCCCTTTGGACATACATTTATCGAAAACTGTGGTTATTCATACAGTTTTTCAGAAGCGACGCTGGAAACGAAAGCAGAGTCAGTGGAACTACGAAATGATATTCAAATAGCCCCATTTGCAGAAGAACAGACTGAATTGATCACTATTTATAGTGAGGCGTTTGGCGATTTGCCATCAGAATCGGAGGAACTAATTGCCTTTAATACGTCAACGAATGGTCGAAAATTATGGGTAGCACATAAAGACGGTCAAGTTGTAGGTACGGTGGCAACAGTTAAGGAAAATGAAATACAATGGGTGACAGCCCTAGCAGTTCATCCGCAGTATCAAGGGCAAGGAATCGGTACAGCTTTATTGTCTTTTTCAAAAGACTATGCAAGTAAACAAAACGCTAAATTTGTCATGCTTGATGTAGAAATCGAAAATAGAAAAGCGATTTCGATTTATGAGAGAGCAGGCTTTATGAAAGCACAGCAACTAGACTATTATGTGAAAAATTAAATGATGGGTGAGGAGTGAGCAATAAGCTTCACTTCTCACTTTTTTTATTTTTAAGAAACTGTTAAAATCTTCTTTTTTATCATAAATGTGTACTATGTCCATATAGTATTAATAAGCCTGAAGAAAGGGGTCGTTCTCATGCGTATGCCAGCATTGCCGAAAAAAAAGTCTCCTCCTAGGGAAGCACCTCGCTCATGGTGGAAAGTTGTTAAAGCGTACTTATCAAAAGGAAAGTTTTACAGACTACCACCGCGACATAAATAATTTTGTAGTTTTATTTATCTATTATGATTGAGCAAGGCTATCCAACGTTAAAATAGCATGTTAGGGGGCTATATCCTACTGTGCTATTTTTTTAGCTTATAAAAATATAAAATGAAGAATTTTAATTATCTAATAAAAATGTTTTTTTTGATGGACCGATTAAATAAAGCTCATGCATTGCACGAGTTAGTGCAACATAAAGTAGCTTTCTATCAATTTTAGTATTAAAGAAAGGGGTATCAAATGCAGCAACAATGACAGCATCAAATTCCAGTCCTTTTGCTAAATGGCTTGGTACTACAAGTAATACTTGCTGATTTATAGACTCATCCTCAGTGAGAAGTTGACAAGGGATAGCATCGTTCATCAAAGCCTGTTGCATTGATTTGGCTTCAGCTGTAGTTTTACAAATTAAAGCAATCGACTGATGCCTGTTTGCTCTAATACGATCAAAAACTTCTTTAATCTGCTGCGTATTAAAAGAAGCTGCCTGTATAAAAGTTGGCGCATCCCCATGACGGACTACAGGCTCGACTAAAGGTAGCTGCTCATCCATTTGCATTAAAATTTGGTTAGCGACCTCCATAATTTCAATGGTTGTTCGGTAGCTTTTTTGAAGTGTTCTGAAGCTGGCACGAGGGAATAAATTTTGCACAGGCTCCCAAGCTGTTAATGAGCGGTAGCTATGAATTCCTTGTGCTAAATCACCTACCATTGTAAACATATCGGTTTCTAACCCTGCTTTTAGAGCGGCTAGCTGGAATAGACTGTAGTCCTGTACTTCATCGATAAAGACAACGCGCATTTTCCACTCATCTGCAATCCCTTTTAGTCGTGCCTGTAAATAATAGAGAGCAGCTAAATCTTCTAGCATCCATTGCTCTTTAGCATGTGCTTGTAAAAACTGCTGTTGCTCTAAATAGTGCCATTCTGGTGCGACTTCTGCTAATAACTCGGCATTTGTTAAAAGTGTACGATAGAGCGTTTTTACATTATATTTTGCAAAGCGGCGCATATAGACAGATACAGTCGATTTTGCTTCTTTTTCAATTGCTGGCATACGTTCATCACGTTCATCTATAAATTTAGTGACAATGTTTTTACGCTTCTCTGCATCACGAATACCATTAAGTGCCTTGCCAAGTGCTTCATCGTACTTTGCATGTAACATATTTAAAACAGCTTGTTTCTTTTGCCGAACATGGCTGGCTAGCACCTTTTTAATGTGAGCGAGTCGTTTTTCAATTGGCATATAAGAAAATTCATATAAAAACAACTTTTTTAAATGTGAGGCACGCATTATACGATATTTTTCAATAAATACATCTTCGAATTGTTCAGCGATTTGCAGTTCGATTTTTTGTAAATAGCGTTCTATCATATCGCGATAATAGAGGGAACCCTTAACTTCAGAAATCCACGCAGTAGGCTGATCAGCGCCACCTATTACTAATGATTCCAGCTGTTCGTTAGGATTACGAAGCTTTAGTTTTAATTTAGTTGCTGCAAGGACATAATCTGAAAACGTAGTTTGGCATATTTTATCAACACCAAGCTCTGGTAGGACATCGCCGATATAATCGATAAATAGCTTATTTGGTGCTAAAATCATGAGCTGTTCAGGATTAAAATGTTCGCCCATTGTATATAAGAAGTACGAGATACGGTGCAAAGCAATTGTTGTTTTTCCACTACCAGCGGCACCTTGAACGATAATTGGCTGACGAAGATGTGCACGGATAATATCATTTTGTTCTTTTTGTATGGTGGAGACGATTTCTGTTAGGCGTACATCTGCTTTTCCTGCTAATGCCTCTTGGAGTAATTCATCATTTGTCGTTAAGTCAATATCCCGAATATCGAGTAATTCTCCATCTTCGATTTTATATTGTCGCTTGGCAAACAAATGTCCTTTATGAATTTCTCCACGTACATCATATTCCATATCTCCCAGACGCCCATCATAGTAGACATTTGCCACAGGTGAACGCCAGTCTACAATAATCGGTTCATGCGTATCACGGTGAAACAAGGATGTTTTTCCGATATACAAAAATTCCTCAGGATCACCAGTCTTTTGGAAATGAATTCGAGCAAAATATGGCTTTTTTTGTACGGCTTCTAATCCTTCCTTCTGATTTCGAGCCATTTCAAAGAAGCGGGCGTTTGTTAAAATATTCAAATAACTTAAACTAGAATCTAAATAATCAAGATCTGCCATGGACTTCCGAATATTTTCTTGCGCAGATTGCAAATCACGCTGTGATTCATTTAAGATTTGTTGCATATAATTTTGGGTGTATGCTAGCCTCTCCAGCTCAGCCTGAAAATCCGGGTGTTTTACAGTCATTTTTAGCACCTCCTAAGTACTTACAAATTCAAGTAGATTCTCATACTACTATACAAAATTTTACCTATCAAGTGTAAATATCATAATTCACTTATTGTTATACTATTAAGTAAAGATTAGAAGGAGGTTTTGCATTTGGATCTATTTGCACATAGAGGTGTATCTGCACACTATCCTGAAAATACAAAAGCTGCTTTTTATGCGGCTTCCAAGCTACCAATTGCGGGCATTGAGTTGGACGTTCATGTCACTGCGGACGGGGAGGTAGTAGTCATCCATGATGAAACGATTGACCGTACATCAAACGGTTCAGGCTATGTGAAAGACTTAACGCTTCAACAGCTTCGTTCATATGATTATGGTTCGTGGTTTGCAGAAGAATATAAAGGTGAGAGTATTCCAACATTAAGTGAAGTATTAGAGCTTTTCGTTGCTACACATCACCGTATCAATATCGAGCTAAAAACAGATATCTTTCCGTATGAGGGAATTGAGGCGCTTGTGTTAAAGGAAATAGCGAAGCACCAAATAACTGAGCGAGTAATTATTTCTTCCTTTAATCATGAATCGCTTCAAACTGTATCTCAGATGGCGCCATACATTGAAACAGCGGCTTTATTTGCTGAAATTTTAGTTGATTTTACAACATATACGGCAAAAATCCCTACAAATGCTATCCACGTTAGTTTACCAACAGCATTTAGGAGATCAATAGGTGTAGCACTTGAACAAGGGGCAACGATACGTGTATACACAGTTAATGACCTAGAGTATGCGAAACAATTGCAACAGCTTGGTATACAAGCTGTTTTTACAGATGACCCAGAAGCAATACTAGCAGGCTTAACAAAGTAAAGAGGCTAATAAGCAAAAAAATTCGCGATACTTTTTGAAAAGAGGGCGAATTTTTTTGCAGCACATATGAACTTAATAAGTATTTTAGGCACTTACCATTTTGCTTGATGTTCCTCGATACAACCAAGCATTTGCTTAATAACGAGTGTCTCACCATTATCTAATAGAACAGTACCGTCATAATAGCCAAACATCTGGTGGACTTCCGATTTGACGAGTTTTGCATTTGTTGCGGCAATACGTTCAAAAAATGGGGAAAACGTTAGAGAGACTTGATTTGTGAATTTCGTCTTCACTTTCCAGCGTTGCATATAGTCCTCACGATCATAATCGAATAGTAAGTCCTCATGTATTTTTGTCATTTTTCCATCTACAAAAACCGCATTTTCAGTCATTCCAGTACCATCAGTCCATTTACCACCTAAGTTGAGTCCAATGCGTCTGCCACGAACTCGCTGAGATGCCATTCCCCAATTCCATGTGGCTTCTCGAGGCCAAACACCCCGCCCGTAATCAAGTACAGCAAAACTTTCCTCGGGAGTAAATGTAAAGTGACGATTACCGATAGTCACATCTCCTGATGTAGGGAGTATATGATGCTTCCCTGTAAATTGGAATGTTCTACGATTCCATGGAATGACGACATTTAACGATTCATCCGCAGGTGGATGCTGAATAATTAAATTCGCACTTAGGGCATCGCCATCAAATGTAGGGATTGAAACAGATAAATGTGTTTCGTTTTGAATATAGGTCATATCAATCGACATTTCACTATTACTGAAAGATACGGATTCAAGCACGTGTGTCGGCATTTTAAGCTTGCCACCAAGTGGAACTGTTATTGTCTTTTCAAAATAGCGCTGAGTTTCATATTCAAGGAAATACACGAAGCAGACTGCTGCGTAATCGAGATGACTAATAGTTGCGGAGAATAAAATCTCATCACCATAGACACACCAATAATTCCATTTCTTTTTACGCATAATATGACCACTTAAATTGCTATTTATGAGAGGTTTTCGTGCAAATCCAATAGCAGCTGGATTTAAATTACCTTTTTTATCGCATAAATGAGTAGGCTGTAAGATTTCTTTCTCAGCATGCTGCTTCACATTCAACATCCCTTCTGTTCATAAAATAAAAAAATGCCAATTTGTTTAATCTTATTGTAGCAAAAACTATCTTGAAATTGGAAAAGATAGCGCCTGATATAACCGTTTTCAGCAATAATACGATGAAGGACCTAATTAATAGAACGAATGATGTAGTCATATGATGGTCATAAGGAGGGGAAGCGTGGCCAAAATGTATAACAGACAGGCTGCTGTTCAATATGCGAATTTATGGTGGAATAGACGCAATCCAGCATTTCCAAATTTTGATGTCGATTGTACGAATTTTATTTCGCAATGTTTACTTGCTGGAGGGGCACCGATGAGAGGGGCGCCAAATAGAGAACGGGGTTGGTGGATTCAGCAAGGCAACTGGAGTTTTAGCTGGTCTGTCTCACATTCTCTTAGATGGTATTTAGAAGGCTCAAAAACTGGTTTGAAGGCTACACGTGTGCAATCTGCAGAAGAGTTAGAGCTTGGGGACATCATATTTTACGACTTTCAAGGAGACGGCAGAATCGATCATTCTGTTATTGTCACGAGTATACAAAATGGAGTTCCTTATGTGAATGCACATACTTCCGATAGTATTAACAGGCCATATCTTTATCAGGATTCTACGGCGTATACCCCTAATATGACCTATTACTTCTACCATATAGATGATAGTTTTGCTTAGAGAGTTGGCGGTTTTAAAGCTCATCATTTTGTGATAATGTTGGAGATAGAACTAATGACGAATAATCAATATTCTAATATAAATAGAAGGAGATAATAAAAAATGAGTGAACAATTATTATCAGTAAGAGAAGCAATTATAAACCGCCGTTCTATAAAGAAATTTAATGGGAAGCCGGTAAATCGTGAAGAATTATTGAGCATTATTGATGATGCTATATGGGCACCAAACCACGGTAATCGCGAGCCTTGGCGTTTAGTTATAGCTTGTGATAATGAGTTAGTGGCAGTTCAACATTTATTGCGTGATATAGCTATCCCAAAATGGCAAGATCTTTCTAGTGAAGATTTAGCTAAGCAAACGACGAAATTTACACTACCAGGTGGCTTTGCTTTCGTCATCGTGCCAGAGGATGCGCGCCAAAAAGAGCGTTTAGAAGATTATGCTGCAGCGAGTATTTTCATTCAAAATATCCAGCTGTTAGCTTGGGAGAAAGGCATCGGCACTTGCTGGAAAACACCAGGCTTTTTAGACAATCCGAAATTCCGTGAGGCATTGAAAGTACAGCCAGGTGAACGTGTAATTGCAATGCTACAAGTCGGATATTTTGATGAAGTTCCAAAAGGGAAAGAACGAAAAAAATCAGCAGAATTTGTAACAAATTTCGGTGAATAGACGATTGAAAAACCCCCCCTGCCAAACTGAAATAACCGTGTCTAACTTTTAGGGGTCACTTCAAAACTGGTGAGGGGGGTTTCTATTGTGTTCAAATGCATTTTGAGTAATTCTAAGAATTCTAAGAAAAACCGTCGTGCTTTGTGGAAAAGCGAAAGTGGTTGGTGCATAATTGCATAATCTTACAGGAATTTAGAGGAGGGCACTAGTTGTTGGAAGCGTAGGTGGCGACTCCTGCGGGAACGTACGCAGCGTAAGCCACAACAAACCGCGCGTTAGCGAGGGTTGTGGCTTACGGTGTGCCCGCGGAAAGCGTCCGCCGTAGCGAACAACAACGGTCGCAGTAAAAAAAGTGTTAGATTGATTGCATTCAATCTAACACTTTTTCTCTTTTGTAATTTTGTAATAGCTATTGCCTTGTTTATTTTTGTAACGCAGCAACCTCATATAAGTAGTCGCCTAAAACGCGTAGGCCTTTATCGAAGTTCTCTAAATGGAAGTGTTCGTTTGGTGCATGGAAGTTTTCACTCGATAATCCGAAGCCCATTAGAACAACAGGTAAATCTAAAATTTCATCAAATGCAGCAACGATTGGAATCGAACCACCGCCACGTGTGTAAGCAGTTGGGACATTATAAACTTTTTCATATGAACGACCAGCCGCTTGAATAAATGGATGATCAAATGGTGTTAAGAATGGACGTCCTTTATCGAATTCTGAAATCGTTACGTCTACACCAACAGGCTTATGTTTTTCAATATGTGCTTTTAATAATGCAACGATTTCTTCTGGATCTTGATTTGGTACTAGTCGGCATGTAATTTTTGCACCGGCTTCAGCAGGAAGTACAGTTTTAATGCCTTCGCCAGAGAAGCCCCCGAACACACCGTTTACTTCTAGTGTTGGACGAGCCCAAGTGCGTTCTAAATAAGAATAGCCAGCTTCACCGAATAATTCTGATACGCCAACTTCCTCTTTTACAGAGTCTTCGTCAAAGCCTAGCGCACGGTAAGCTTCACGTTCTTCTTCAGTTAATGGTAGTACTTTGTCGTAGAAACCTTCTACTTGAATTGTGCCGTGTTCATCGCGGAAAGAAGCTAAAATTTCAGCTAATGCATGGATAGCATTTTGCACGCCTCCACCGTAAAGGCCAGAATGTAAATCGCCTTTTGCTCCACGAACATCAATTTGTACGCCTGTAAGACCGCGTAAGCCATAGCATACTGCAGGTTTACCAGGACCATAAAGACCTGTATCTGAAATTAAAATTAAATCTGCAGCTAATTTTTCTTTATGCTCTTCGACATAAGCAGGAAGGTGTGGACTTCCGATTTCTTCTTCACCTTCATAGATGAATTTGACGTTCACTGGTAAAGTACCTGTTGTAGCAAATAGTGCTTCAATCATTTTTAAGTGCATAAACACTTGGCCTTTATCATCACTTGCGCCGCGTGCAAATAATTTGTTATCACGAATCGTAGGATTGAACGGCTCTGTTTCCCATAAATGTAATGGATCAACAGGCTGTACATCGTAGTGGCCGTAAAATAGAATCGTTGGTTTGCCTTCTGCATGTAACCAGTCAGCATAAACAACAGGGTGACCAGCAGTTTGCGTAATTGAGATGTTTTCCAAGTTTAGTTTCTTGAAGGCATCGGCTAGCCACTCGGCAGCGTGTTGAATATCTTCCTTATGTTCTGATAACGAACTAATACTTGGAATACGTAAAAATTCATTTAGTTCGTTTAAGTGTGCCTCGCGATGTTCTGTAAAGTAAGCATTTAATGTCTCTACTTGCGTCATATTAGCATCCCTCTTTCAATATTTCGATAATAGAAATAGTATAGCATAATGTGGTTGGGGAATCCTGTTATTGCAAAGGTTTTTCCAGTATTTATTAATGCTTTGCTCCACTAGCCTTTACTAAAGATTATGCCTTAGACATCCATAGTCTTCTTTTGAGTATTGCCTAACCTCTCTGGTCGATAACTTTCACATAAGTCCATCATTTCTATAAAAAAAGATCTGATTTCGTTGTTTTCTCGAAATCAGATCCTTTTATAATAATTAATGAGCAGTATAACCGCCATCGACTAGAAGTGTTGTGCCATTAACAAAGCTTGCGTCATCACTTGCTAAGAATAAAACGGCTTTTGCGATTTCTTCTGGTTTACCAAGACGACCTTGTGGATGAAGGGATGCTAAGTATTCTTTCTTTTGAGCATCTACTTCAGCCAATAGAGGTGTTTCGATATAGCCAGGACATACCGCATTTACGCGAATGCCTTGTTTAGCATAAGCAGTACATAGGTTTTGTGTTAATAATTTTACGCCACCTTTTGCAGATGAGTAGGCTGTAGGATTCGGTAAGGAAACAAAACTATGAATGGAACCAGCGTTGACAATAACGCCACCTGTACCTTGAGCAAGAAACTGTTCAATTGCATATTTATCAGAAAGAAATACACCTGATAAATTAATATCAATTGTTCTTTTCCATTTTTCGTAAGATAACTCATGTGCTGGTGCATCGTCAGCTACGCCTGCATTAGCATACATAATATCAAGTTTACCGAATTTATTTACAGTTTCATTAATCATGTTTTTAATGTTTTCTTCGATAGTGACATCTGTTTTCACGAAGAGTGTATCAAAACCACTATTATTTAATTCATCTGAGATGCTTTGTCCACGCTCAGAGAAATCAGCAATGACTACTTTTGCACCCTCTTGTGCAAAAAGACGAACGGTTGCTTCACCAATACCGCTAGCACCGCCTGTTACGATTGCTACTTTATCTTGTAGTTTCATATAAATGACCACCTTTATTTTTATTTTGCTGTTGCTCCGCCATCAATGACGAATTCTGCACCTGTTGAGAAGGAAGACTCATCAGAAGCTAAAAATAATACTGTTTGTGCTACTTCTTTAACAGAGCCTAAACGTCCTAATGGGAAAATGCTTTTTCCTAATTCATCTTTAGAGCTTCCAGTTGTTGCAGACGCATAGTCTGCCATTCCAGTGTCAATGTAGCCTGGATGGATAGAGTTTACGCGTACGCCATATGGAGCATATTCCATTGCCGCATCTTTTGTCATAATGCGAACAGCTCCTTTACTAGCACCGTATAATACGTGCCCAGCAGCACCTGTTAAGCCAGCGATAGAAGAAGCATTAATAACAGAGCCCTTATGTTGTTTAGCCATAAGTGGCATAATATGTTTCATGCCTAGGAAGACACCTGTCACATTGATGGACATTAAGCGATTCCAATCAGATAGTTCGATTTCTGCAAGTGGTTTAATGATATAGATACCTGCATTATTGAAAAGAATATCTACTTTGTTAAATGTTTTAATTGTTTCATCCGCTACTTTTTTCCAGTCTTCTTCATTGCTAACATCATGGCGTACAAATAATGCTTCACCGCCCATAGCTTGAATATCACGTACTGTGTCGTTACCAGATTGTTCGTTTATATCTGTAATAACTATTTTTGCTCCTTCTTTGGCAAACAATAGTGCAGTTTCTTTCCCTATTCCTGTTCCTCCACCTGTAATAATGGCTACTGCATTTTCTAGTCTCATTTCATGCATGCCCCTTTCATTATTTCTGGTTATATAATTACCTAACGATTCAAAAGTATTCGCATTGTTTAGCGATACCTTTATTTTACTATCGTCAATTTGAAATACTATCCTATAAGATGCTGTATAATATAGTGAGTGAATATCCTCCATTTATAGGGGTATTTTAGTGTGAAGGAGAAGAATTTCCTATGACGCATCCATTTCAGCCAATTGAAGAAGTAACACTTCAAGAGTTTGTGTTATTTATTAAAGTTCATCATAAACAAATTAAAGAGAATATGAATATTTACCTCAATCTAGAACCTGCTATAGGCGAAACAGAACGAAATAGAGTAGCGTTGCTATTGGATTCATTTTTACGTTTACTGACACATACAAACATTGATGAATTAAATGGTGATGAGTATTTTTTTAATACGTGGCTACAATCACAATTATCCATTATTGATAGGAAGAGCTTTAATTTATTCCAATTAATATTTGAAAAGTCATTGATTACATTTATGATTCAACAAAAGAGTAGTCGAACGAATGCTGTCTTAATGTATGTATTATCATTATTTATGTCTCTAGTACAGCTTTACTATGACTGTGAGGGAGAAGGCAAAAGTAGTAACAGGCCTACTGAAAATGAGGGATTGAGACATTTACAGTTATTAGATAAGCTAGATAAATTGCTTATCAGTTCCTCAGGCTATCAGGATTTAGCCTATATTTTAAAAAAATGTGAAGAATATTTTAGCTACAAGAGATGTGTATTTTACGCATATGTCCCATGGTCCAATCAATTTTACGGAGTTATTGGTGCAGAGCTTCCTAAGGTGCAAAGCATGAAAGGGGAGCTAACTGGAGAAAACACTATACTTAGTTCAAGAAAACCAATTTATTTAAAAAGCCCAAAAAATTACGTAAAGGAGGAGCATATCCAATTATTTGGTTTATCCTCAATTATTTTTATTCCTATTGTTGGAGGGGATCAGTTATTCGGCTGGCTAACATTTGATCAGCTAGGCGAGGAATTCGATTGTACAAAGGAAGAATTAGCGCTCCTTGAGGAAGTAGGAAAGCGTTTAGGCTTATTTTTATCACGCAAGAGTGAGAAGGTAGAGAAAAATACAGAACTTCATTTAACGGAAAGGGAGTCGATGATACTCGGCTTACTTGCTGAAGGATATGATAATAAAAAAATTGCCAGTTTATTATTTTTAAGCGAGCATACAGTCAGAGATTATGTAAGTAGTCTCATGACAAAGCTCAAAGCAAAAAATCGAACACAGGTCGTAGCCTCATCTTTTCGTTTAGGGCTGTTAAGTTAACAATAAATGCGCTTCTACTAGGAGTGCATTTTTTTGTTTTTTTCATATCAATTAATGTCTAATAAATTTTCTGATAATAAATATTATTAAAAATATAGCGATAAAAATAGAGGAATATGGTTTTAAAGTGGTCTTTTGTTGGGAAAGTGATATAGTAGTAAAACAATTTTTACGAATATTACAAGTGAAAGCAATTAAGCTTACACGATTGTAATGAAATTGAAAGCCAATACGATAGAGTGTAATACATTATTTTGCGAGAATGTGTATAGAAGCAAGAACAAGAAGCGGAGGAATACACAATGAATGAAAAATTAGAAGGCGTATATGAGGAATATAACCGTTATATATACCATTTATGTTTGAAACTAACTCGCAATAATGTAGAAGCAGAAGATTTAATGCAAGAAGTTTGGGTAAAAGTCGTACGCTATGAAGATAGCGTTGCCGAAGTTGAACATATTAAAGCTTGGCTAACAACAATTACAATGAATACATTTAGAGATCGCTATCGAAAAAAAGTACGACGCAGTAAGTATATGATGAACCAACCTGAAACATTAGACGTACCGATTTTAGATTTGGTTCCCAATAATGACATTTCTACAGAAGAAAAAATTGAAAAAGAGATTGTGACGAAGCTAGTACAGGACAAAATGGGTCAATTAGATACAATTTATCGTAAAACATTATGGTATTTCTACATAGACCAATATTCACTTGCTGAAATCTCTACTATTATGAAAGTATCAATCGGTACGGTGAAATCTCGTTTATTCCGTGCGAAAGCGCGTTTAAAAGAAATGCTAATGGCCGATGTGTCAATCGTCGAGGCTGTGCTGCCAGCGTAATCAATATATTGGTCGCACAACCATAACTACTTAGACGGAAGTATTCGTTCGGCCAATCCAAAAAAGGATGCACTGCAAACAAAAATTTGCGATGCATCCTTTTTCGTGTTTCCACACAAAACAAAGATGAAAATTTAATCTTGCCGATTTGTATCAACAGATAGTAAGCATTTGGCGAAAATATCACGCAACGTTTGCACCTCTTCAGCTGAGAGCATGCCAAACATATTATTAATGATTTCACTCACTTGTTGACGGGATTCTTCAAGTATTTCTTCACCCTCAGTAGTAATAACTAATTGTGAGGCTCTACGATCAGTAGCATGCTGCGTCTTTTCAATAAAACCAGCATTAATCAGTTTGGTCGTTAATACCGTGACACCACCAGTTGTTACCTTTAAGCGTTCTGCTATTGCAGAAGGGCGCTTTGGTCCCTCCTGCGATAAGTAGTCTAAAATTAAAATATGGGATTTTGAAAAGCCGAGTGCATTATGATTATTCCACTCGTTTGCCCATTTACGCTCGATAGAAAAGACAACTTCAAACAATGAGGTAATGGCTTGTTGTTTTTCTTGATCCATATAAGGTCATCTCCAAAACTGTTTTAACTTTCTTGTGCCAATCTTGTCATCGCATTTAATTCGTAAGCACGTACTTTACGTGGAATAAAACGACGAATGTCCATCTCATTGTACCCAACTTGGATACGTTTTTCATCTATAAGGATAGGACTACGTAACATTCTAGGATGCGCTTGAATAATTGCGTACAACTCTTGAATAGAAAGCTGATCAATATCAATATTTAGATTTTTAAAGTCATTTGAGTTTGTTGCAATAATTTCATCAGTACCATCTTCTGTCATGCTTAAAATTTCTTTAAATTCAGCAAGTGTAAGAGGATGTGATGTAATGCGTTTTTCTTTATATTCGATGTTGTGATCTTTTAACCATTTTAGTGCTTTTCTGGATGAAGAACAGCTCGCTTGTGAGTAGATAGTAACTGTCATTCTTCATTCCCCGCTTTCTTTGTTGGATTATATTTTATGAATAGCTTATTAGTAAGTAAAATAGGTTATACATATATCTTACTAGTAAGCTATATATAAATCAATAGTTAATTAAAAAACTTTTAAGAGAACATAATATTTTTAATCTATACTAAATATACGCTGGAAAGTGCGAAAAGTTTCATTAAATAAGCTTACAATGATGTAAGTTTAGAAGATTTTAAAAATAGAGAATATTGAATGCGTGCCAGTCACCCAAACAATTCTGAATTTTCATGGGAATGCCAGTAGAGTAGACTCCCGCAGAAAGCGATGAGGATTTTTACAATATAGAAGGTGCGAGGCTTTGCCAAAGAGTGACCACCTATGAGCGAGTCAAAAAGTTGTCGTATATAGCAATATCAGAAGGATATATTAATTTCAAAGGAAAAATCCACCTAGCATCCTGCGGGTCAGCACAAAAAGGAAGACGCAACAGCGGTAGTTGCGGCTCACCTTGTGCCCGCGGAAAGCGAAGTGGATTTTTACTCTTTAGAATGACACATTATTTGTATTTAGCTTTGTTGACCAGAAGTGAACCAGTCTTGCACATCCCATACTTTTGTTGCTAAGCCTTCATAGAAATCAGGTTCATGGCTAACGAGTACAATTGTGCCTTTAAATTCTTTCATAGCACGCTTTAACTCTTCTTTGGCATCGACATCCAAGTGGTTTGTCGGCTCGTCAAATAGTAACCAGTTAGCTTCTTCCATCATTAGCTTACATAATCGAACTTTAGCCTGCTCACCACCAGATAAAGAATTAAGTGGGCGGGTAATATGATCTGTTTTTAGACCAGCACGTGCTAATGCAGCGCGTACTTGTGCTTGCTCCATAGAAGGGAAGGCATTCCACACATCATCAATTGGAGTGATTTTATCTGCCTTTACTTCTTGTTCGAAATAAGAAGGAGCTAAATAATCACCACGAATTACCGTACCACCTAGCGGATTAATTTTACCAAGCATCGTTTTTAGTAAAGTAGATTTACCAACACCATTCATGCCGACTAAGGCAATTTTTTCACCGCGTTCGATCATAAATGAAAGAGGTGGTAGTAGTGGTTTGTCTTTATCGTAACCGATGACTAAATTCTCTGCTTCCACAACGTAACGGCTTGGTGTACGTGCTTCTTTAAAACCAAATTCAGGTTTCACTGCTGTTTCAGGACGGTCGATACGCTCTAAACGATCAAGCTGCTTCGCGCGAGACTTTGCACGACCAGTTGTAGAGTAACGCGCTTTATTTTTCGCTATAAAGTCTTCTTGTTTTTTTATGAACTCTTGTTGCTTTTCATAAGCATCAATATGTTGACGTTTATTGATTTCAGCAAGCTCTAAAAACTTTTCGTACGTAGCTGTATAGCGAGTTAGCTTTGAAAACTCCAATTGGAAAATAACATCAACTGTCTCATTCATAAATTCCGTATCGTGGGAAATTAATAAGAATGCATGTGGATAATTTTTTAAATAGTTTTTCAACCAATTAATATGCTCTTCATCGAGATAGTTTGTTGGCTCATCGAGTAATAATACTTTTGGCTTCTCTAATAATAGCTTTGCCAGTAAAACTTTCGTACGCTGACCACCAGAAAGGGCAGCTACATCGCGTTCAAGACCAATAGCATCTAGACCTAGACCTCGTGCAACCTCCTCGATTTTCATATCGAGAGTGTAGAAATCTCCAGCATCAAGAGCATCCTGAACCTCTGCCATTTGTTCTAATAAAACTTCTAATTCTTCAGGTGTTGCTTCAGCCATTTTACCTGTAATTTCGTTTAGCTCTTCTTCTTTCTTATATAGTGGGAGGAAGGCATCACGTAATGCATCGCGCATAGAACGTCCTGCTGTTAGCGCAGTATGTTGGTCTAAATAGCCATAATGTGTTCCAGGTAGCCATTCAACTTTTCCTTCATCGTGAATTGTTTGTCCTGTAATGATTCCCATAAGAGTAGACTTACCAACACCGTTTGCGCCGACAAGGCCAATATGATCGCCTTCTACTAAACGGAAAGAAACATCTTTAAAAAGTGTACGGTCACCGAAAGAATGACCTAAATTTTCAACTGTTAATATTGCCATATATGTTGTTCCTCCAAAATAATTCGATTAGGTCTGTATAAATAGATGAATCACAATGCTACTGCTACAACATAACAGTTGGCACGATGCGAATTCATTATAGCTCTGCTAGTTGTTTATTTAATTCTGCTAGCTTTGCTTCCATGTTAGCAAGGCGTTGCTCAGCATTTGCGACTTGGTCGTTATGGCCTGTAGATTCAAGTTTTTCGATGTCACCTTGTAAATTCATATAATCCATTTTTAATTCTTTGATTTGATATTCAATATCGCTTTTTGATGGCATGATACTTGGCTCCTTTATTAGTTTATTTTTTATTACGAAAGCGTGTAAAAGCGATGGAGGTTTTGTCATCCCCCACCGCTCAATTGTTAAAATTAATCGGGTACTGATGCGTTGAGATTCCTCAAATATTCTAGCCTACTTTGTATTGGATACATTCAACTAGAAGCAGGGGAAATACGAAAGTGAAAAATTCTAATATATTGTATCATATTCACCTTAAAAGAATCACTAAGTTGAAGCGATATTATGTCGATCATAAGCGAAATCAAGTAATAAAGATTCAAGCGTTTTGTTATTGCTAGCGACATTCAGCTGGCGCTGTTTTTTCACAGCACGTTCACTGCGCGCCTCATGCAATAAAAACTCCATAACAGCATTTTGTATTTGTGATTGTTTCATTTTACGCCCGAGGCCAAGATGTATAAAGCCATTATGCTCACGAGGGAAAGCGTGTAATAGCTCATTTTCTGTCTGTGCGAGCGTAATACATGGCACGCCATAGGAAGCAATCTTATATGGTGTGTAATTAGCATTGCAAATTATGACATCAGCTTTGGGTAATAATTTAAGGAGTGCGTCTTTATCACGCAAAATGGCAGTATTCCGACGACTTAAAACCATCATTTGCAAGTCGTCAGTCGCATGTCGATAACTTTCATCTATCATTACTGTAATTTGTAGTGGGATTTGTAGCTGGGTTAGGTGTCGAAGAGTACGATATGTTAAGTTATGCTCGTCCCCATCCTCGAAAGCAACAACAATATGAGGAGGATTTTCTGGTGTTTTAAGATCAGGTAATTGTTCTGCATGCTGATAAGCTTCAGGTAATGCAAAGACGAAACTGCCACCAATATAATGGGAAGGCATATAATCTTTAACTTCTTGATAGAGTGCTAGTAATACACAGTCACAGGCTTGGCCACCATCACCAAAATCATCAAAATGAATAATCGTTTTGCAAAATGGCCGTAAATTCTCCACTTGCCAGCTTTCTGAGTTACGACCATCCCTAACAATTAAATCAGGTTGTATCGCTTTTATTTGCTTAGGTAATTCGTCGAAGTGATCGAATAGTATTGGTGAAAGATTGTGATTCATTAAAATTTGAATCCCATCATTTGAAGGGGTTTTTACGAATATGAAAACTTCCTCTTGTCCAAGCAACTTAGCTAATGTTGCAACTCGTTCAAAAGGATACAGCCCTTTATCAATACAGCTTTCAATTATGAAAACAATCGATTTTTTCGGTTTAATTGTTTGTGTTTCGTTTTGCAAATGTATCCCATCCTTTCATCTGTCTATTTAAATTATGGTGAAAATTGGGCAAGTATGTGTAAAAATTAACATTAGATAAATAATGTATGAGATGAAACTTTAAAAATTGACTTTGCTATACCGATGAATAGTAGAGAGGACATGCAAAATGAAGCTAGTTCTCATTATTGATGATACATACATAGAAATCGTCTTTGTGGAGCAAATATAAGACTTTCTCAAAGGGGGAATGAAATTGGGCATGCGTTCGGCAATTGTTGTAGGGGCTACTGGATTAACAGGTAGTTCACTAATAGAACAGTTATGTGACAATGATGAATATGTTTCGGTCATCGTTATAGCACGACGAGAGCTACAATATAAGCACCCGAAGTTAGAGGTGAAAATTCGAAACTTCGATACATTAGAAGAAAAAGATATTGAATTTGCCCATGAGTTATTTTGTTGTTTAGGTACAACGATTAAAAAGGCTGGATCACGTGAGGCGTTTGAAAAAGTTGATTTTGAATATCCACTAGCCATTGCCTCATTGGCGAAAAAGCAAGGGATTCCGCATATGCTTGTCATTACAGCTATGGGTGCCAATGAGCGATCTCGATTTTACTATAATCGTGTGAAATGGAAGCTTGAGCATGCATTAATAGAGCTAGGCTTACAGCGTCTATCCATTATTCGTCCCTCTCTTTTAGTAGGACAGCGCGATGAATTTCGTTTTGGCGAAAAGGTAGGAGAAAAGCTAATAAAACTTGCTAAACCTTTATTAATAGGACCATTAAAGCGTTTGCGCTCTATTGAGTCCTCGCAAGTTGCCAAATCAATGATCGTTATTGGTTTACATGGAAAGAAACAGCCGGTGACAATTTATCCATCATAGGACTTAGCGAAAATGGATTTTCCAACTGTGGCACAAGATGAATTTACGCGTGAAGAGTTATTTAATTGGCAAAAGCTTAAAGGCTTAGATGTGTCTGATGCAGAGCGCAAGGTAAATCGAGAGGTCATTATAAATCGAGATAAATATAAAGTGGAAGAAACTGTGGTAGATAAAGAAGTGACATTTAATCGACACGATGAAAAATAGTCGTCTTTCCATTAAATATAGCATTCCGTCTAAAGACTGAATTTATTGTTTTGACTATTACAATTCTTCCCGAGCCACTATTCATTTGTTACAATATTATTGTAGAAGATGAATGTGGAGGCAAAATGAATATGAAAATTTTACTCGTTGATGGCACAATGTTTGGGCGTAAAACTGGTGCTATTTTAGAGCAAGTAGAGCGTTATATTAAAGATTTCGATGCTAGTTTCGATTTAGAAATTATGCATTTTAGTGAATATAAACATCAAATTGTCGATGGCTCACCATTAAATGAAGATATGAAAAAAATGATTCAAAAGTTTGAAGAAGCGGATGCGTATATTATTGCAACTCCGATTTTCCAAGCTTCAATTCCAGGTGTATTGAAAAATGCTTTTGATTTTTTACATCCGAAAACAATGCGTTATAAGCCAGTATCTATCGTAGCGAATGGTGGCACATATCAGCACCATTTAGTAGTTGAGAACCAATTAAAGCCTATTTTAGATTACTTCCGTGCACTTGTGACACCAAACTATGTATATACGCATACATCACATTTTGATGCAAATAATGTAATTGTAGACGAGGATGTTCATAATCGTTTACGTGAAATGGCACGTGTTTTCGTTCAGTACTGTGAAATGAGTAAAACATTACCGAAAGAAACAATAGACCAACATTAAAGATATGTCCTATTGTCGGTACCAATAAGTATTGATCCCTTGTACAGTGGAAGGAAATCACTGTGCAGGGGATTTTTCTTTGCAAGATTCCATTTACGATATGATAAAATAATACTTTAGTGAATTCGGAAAGGAGGGCAGCTCATGCAGAACATCGCTTTACTAGAGAAACAACGCTGTAATTTAATTTTGACGAATAAGGCGAAGGAGGCGGTAGAGGAATGCTCAGCAAACGAGCATGCCTTTTTTGCTTTACAAAAAACAGTTACTGTCTATATTGAAAAAAGAAAAGCCAAAACAATTGGCGAAACGTTTTTATCGATTTATTTTAATGCAGAGCACAATGAAAAGTTAGATAGTGTACTTGCCGGAAAAACGGCAATTATGGATTGTGTGCTAAAAGTGGAAGGGTTATTAGCAACAAATATTCGTTTTGTACATATGCGAGGTCCAATAAGTACGAATCGCCGCTTACCGGCTGCATTGCAATTTATAACAAAGCCTAATAATGGCGCAGGTATCCCGCTTGACCTTCATACGAAAATAAGAGAACTACCGATTGCTGAAGAACGCACCGAATATGTGAAAAAGCGTATTGCAAGTTGGGAAGGCTATTTAAAAATCCAAGAACGTGATGCAACAATTGATGATATTCATACGGAATTTAAACAAAGCTACTTCAATGAAGACTTTTCACGTTTAACGCTTGTATGTCCATATGTAAAAGCGAAGGAATGGAAGCAACTCGAAGGTTTAAGTGTTAGCATCCAAGGGGTACGTGGCGAAATCGGACAAGTATTAAAATCGAATGCTGGCAAGCAAACAGTGGAAATTGATTTAAAGCCTTTTGCACAGGATCAGGCTCGTAAAGATCAGTTAAACTTGCGCTCAAAACAAGCAAGCTTTAGTAATTTTGCAACACTAAGTCAAATTCGACGCTTACGCAATGGCTTTACGAAGCTAGAAAAAGGCGAAGCAGTTAATGCTAGTCTAGAGACGATTTTATTTGAAAAACGCCCAACTGTCCGCACTGCAAAGCTGAGAGATGATATTGAGTTTCATAATAATTTAAATGAATATCAACGTAAAGCGGTAATCGGAGCCCTATCTATTGAAGATTTATATGTGATTCAAGGGCCACCGGGGACTGGGAAAACAACGGTTATTTCAGAAATATGCCAGCAAAATGTAAAAGCAGGATTGAAAACACTCGTTGCATCACAGTCAAATTTAGCTGTTGATAATGCATTAGGAAGACTTCTCTCCAATCAAGAAATTCGAATTTTACGGTATGGTCGAACAGAAAGTATTGAAGAAGAGGGAAAAAAATTCATTGAGGAAAATGTTGCCCTTCATTGGCGCGAACAAACATTAGCTTCTGTTGAAGAAGAAATTATCGCTTTTGCTGAGCGTGAACAAGAATTGAAGGCAAGTATTTTAAAAGCAGTGGACGAGCGGCAAAAGCTTGAGACATGGCTTGAGGAGCTAGTTAAGGAAATCGCTGCTAAGGAACAGGCGGCAATAGACGAACCAATTTTGCAAAAAGAGATTCAATCGTTAAAAAAGGATTTGAAAACGGCAAAAGCAGAAAAAGAATCTAGTGAAGAGCAAAAAGAGCTTCTTGAGAAACAGCTAGCACAACTAGAGTCTGCTATACAATCGCAAGAACAAATTTTATCTGATTATGATTCGCTTGAACAGCTACAACAAACGATTCAAGATTGCACCCATAAAATAGAACAATGGCAAGCTGCTATTCAATATAAAGAATTACTTGTAGAAAAGCAGGAGCTGACATCGCAGTTTCAAGATATTCAACTAAAATATGAACAAGAAAATAAGCGATTGCTTTTAATGAAGGAAGGACAACAATATATTGGTACGTTAACGTCCTTTGATCGTATTCAACGCTTTTTAGAGCATTATCAAATACGTCCTACGCACATTTTAGCTCAACAAATTGGACGATTAGAGCATTTAGAGGATGCGAAAGATTTAGAAGCCTGGGCAACAATAAATTCCCGATTACAAAAAGCGATTGCAAAGCTTGAAACAATGGTAACGCCTGAGGAGAAAGAACGAGCGTTAGCTAAAAGTCGTCAACAGCCTGTTCAATCGTTCTCATTAAAAAATTTAACGGGTGTATTTGCGCAGCTAAATGAGTCGTTTCAAGAAGGGCAAACACCTCCTATCGAACAGGTAGAAAGCTATTTACTAGGGCTCTATATGCGTCGCGATTTTGTTTGGCAAAAGGGGATGGCGCTTCGACAACAACAGGATCATAAAGATCGGGAATTTGAGTCACTACGTAAAAATATTAGTAGTTTAATACATCAAGAATGTGCCATAACAAGCTTCGATGTACAAAGCTTGCAACGCCAATTACAGCCATATATTAAACATACCGAGCGTCTACAGCAACTCGCTGATACATTCCAAGCTGATATTATGCCAGAAGAATCAGTGGAACAGTTGAAAATGCTAGTATCTAATACACAAACCGCTCTACAAACAGCCCGTCAACAGCTTCAGGCCGTTGAGCAAGCTAACACACAACTTGTGCCTAAGAAAGCAGCACAACAAACAGCAAAGGCAAGCTTAGTTGAGGTTGAGGAACAGCTAGCACAATTAGAAGAAAAGATTAAAGATATAAATGTAGAAGGGCTAAAAAAGGAAAAACAACTAACTGCGTTAACAACATTGCTACAATCTACGCCAGAGCGCACATATGAGGAAGTAAAAGAAACTATTCAAACGACAAATGAAAGCTTAGAAGAGCTACATCGTAAAGAACAGCAGCTACCTCTACGTAAGAAATTGCAAGAGCAATGGCGTGATAAGTTACAAAACGCAACAGAATATGATTTAGATGAAATTCGTAAATTATATGTGCGTCATGCCAATGTTATCGGAACAACATGCGTTGCTTCTGCAAGTAAGGAATTTATGGAAAACTATCCTACCTTTGATGTTGTCATCATTGACGAAGTATCCAAGGCGACACCTCCAGAGCTATTATTACCAATGCTTAAGGGCAAAAAAGTCATTTTAGTGGGTGACCATCATCAGCTACCACCACTTCTTGGTGATGATACGCTAGAGGAAACATTGAAGGGCATGTTAGAAGAAAATCCAAACTTTGATGGTGCACAAGAGCTAAAAAGCTTGCTGCGTGAATCGTTATTCGAGCGGTTATTTAATAACTTACCGCCAACACATAAGCAAATGCTCGCATTACAATACCGTATGCATGAAAAAATCATGCATAGTATTACACCTTTTTACGCCAAGGAAGAGAGTGGTCTGCAATGCGGTTTACCGGATTCTGATATAGCGCGTGACCATGGCTTAGAAGGACATTTCGTCAATCGAGATGATCATTTACTATGGATTGATATGCCAACTGAAAAACCATTTTTAGAGGAACAAGTTAAAGGTGGTACGAGTCGTTATAATGAGGGGGAACTACAAACAATCCGCCGAATTTTAACAGATTTAAATGCTGCTGTTTTAGAAGCGAAAAAGGCCGGGCGCATACCACAGGATGTACAGAAAAGTGTAGGCGTTATTAGCTTCTATGGCGAGCAAGTGAAAAAAATTAATCGTCTACTTCAACAGGAATTACAGCTACCCCATTTACAATTTAGAACGGGAACTGTCGATAAGTTTCAGGGGATGGAGATGGATGTCATATTAGTTAGTATGGTACGTAATACGCCAAAGGGAGGAGACATTGGCTTTGCGAGAGATTATCGCAGGTTAAATGTTGCACTTTCTCGGGCACGTGAATTGTTAATGCTTGTTGGCAGTGCAGATATGTTTGCAAAACGTGCTAAGCATCAAGATACACGTGACATGTACAGCAATCTTTTAACGACGGTGAAATCCTACAACGGTTTACGTAATCATGAAGGACAGGTGATGTAGGGTGTTAAAATTACAACAGCGTTTAATACGAGAGTTACAGCAAAATCGTCATGTGAAAATAGTGAAATCTACTGAATGGTGTATTCCGGTTCGCACGATTGAAGTGACATATGAGCCAATTCGTCGCTCAACGATGGATGTCCTAATGAAAATGCTATTAATTAGCATGCAGGAAGCAAATTTTCAAAATGTGCAGGAATTGAGTGAGCTATTATTAGTAGATCCACTGTTTATTGAGGACTTAGTTTCATTAATGTCTCGCGTGCGACTTATCGAACAAACGGATGGTTTCTATAGACTAACCTCTAAAGGGGAGCAACAATTGGAGCATGGCATTTTCGAGGAAGAGCTAGAGGTCGAAACGGCAACGCTATTATTTAGTCCATGTCACCAAGCGATTCTTCCTGTAGGAGAAGAGGCTATAGAGGAATATGATGAGTTACCTGAGCCATATCGTTATGTCGATAAGGACGCTGAGCAGCAAGAACATTTTGATGAGGAAATGATGCTTGCAGCTTTACAGCAGGAAGAGGAAGAATCTAGCTCACAAAAAATAGTAGCAACTATTGTTACTTCAGATGCGAAACAGATTAATGATATCCCCTGTTTAGAATTCGTTCTTTTTAATAAGGAGCAAAATATTGTATATGTCCGAGTATGGAATACATTGCTAAACCAATGGGATGAAAAGCTGGAACAGCAACTTACTGAAAAAGAGCAACTACAATGGCGTGAACAATATTTATAAATGACAGAACGAGCGGTGAAGCAATGGTGTGCTTACCGCTTGTTTTTTTGTGCTTAAAAACGATTAGTTATGGAGAGGATTTCGCGGAGTGAGCTAGTGATTCGGAGCGATGGGATGATTTTGCAGAGTGTAGGGCTGATTCCGCGAAGTAATGGGTTGATTCCGCGAAGCAGGGGTGTGATTCCGCGAATTGAGGAGGTAATTCCGTGGAGCGAGGTGTTGATTCCGCGAAGCAGGGGTGTGATTCCGCGGAACGAGGAGATAATTCCGCGGAGCGAGGTGTTGATTCCGCGAAGTGAGGGTGTGATTTCGCGGAGAGAGTGGTTGATTCCGCGGAGCGAGGTAGTGATTCCGCGAAGCAAGGAGGTAATCCTGCAATAGAAAAAAGAATCCTCTCTACGCCCACATGGTACAAGGGGACGTTGAGAGGATTCTTCGTTTTACTCTTTAACTCTAAATAGTATATAGATAGCCTTTATGGTAATAATTCCGCTTACATATTTACTCTGCCACCAACAACGAAGATACTAGATATGATTTCAGAATGTGTAATTATAAAACCTCAATATAATTTACATAAATCGAATGCCCAATTATTAGTGATAAAACAACTATAATCGTAATAATAATCACATTTCGAGGTCTAAAGTCTTGAGCTTGCATTTTCTACTCCTCCTTCATAATTTAGTGAATATTATGACAATTCAATATATGTTAAGGGAATAAGAGTATGCAGTTTTAAACGTACTTTTTATGTAAATATTCAATAGTTTTACTAGCAAATTTATATTGTATTAGAGATGAAAAAAACTTAAGCTACACCCCTCGCTATGCTTGGTGTGCGGCTTAAGTTATTAAAAATATCTTGCTAGGGTGAATTCAGAATTGTGTGAGTGACTGGCACTCTTAATCGAGTTTTAGTCCTTTTAAGGCTTCAGCCATTGCGTTGTTTACTGGTTCATCATTATTTTGTTGCTTTAAATATTTTTGAACTGAGCGTTTATCGACTTTACCGCCGCCTTCTTTTTTACGGCGCGCTTCAAATGCAGATAATTTTTCGCGATGCCCACATTTACATACAAAGATTTGCCCATCGCCTTCACCACGAAGCTCGAGTTTTTTCTTACATTGAGGGCAGCGAGCATTTGTCACACGTGCTACATTTTTGCGGTGACCACATTCACGGTCCTGACAAACAAGCATTTTGCCTTTTTTGCCGTTAACTTCAAGCATCGGTTTACCACAATCAGGGCAAGATTTAGTAGAAATATTATCGTGCTTATATTTTTTATCACTTGCCTTAATTTCAGAAACAATTTCCTTCGTATAATTTTTCATTTCGCTAATAAATACATCTTTTTTCAGTTTTCCATTGGCAATCGCTTCGAGCTTTTGCTCCCATTCAGCTGTAAGGGTAGGGGATTTTAACTCCTCTGGAACTAAATCAAGCAGTTGTCTGCCTTTTGAAGTGATGTAAATATCTTTAGCACCACGTTTTTCAATTAAAAATGAATTAAAGAGCTTTTCGATTATATCAGCGCGAGTTGCTACTGTACCTAAACCACCTGTAGATTTTAAAGTATCGGCTAATTTTTTATCGTTCGTCCCCATATATTTCGTCGGATTTTCCATCGCCGATAATAGCGTTGCCTCGTTAAAGCGGGCTGGTGGCTTCGTTTGGCCAGATGTTTGTGCGATCAGTTTAATCTGAAGTGTGTCGCCCTTGTCTATGCGCGGAAGGATTTGTTCTTGCAAATCATCTGTTGTATCCTCATCGTCAAAACGATTTTCATATACTTCCTTCCAGCCAGCTGATAGGATTGTTTTCCCGCGCGCGACAAAGCTTTCATCAGCGATTTTTGCACGTAATGTCAGTTGCTCATATTCAAAAGCAGGGAAAAGAACAGCTAAAAATCTTTTCACAACAAGGTCGTAAATTTTACGTTCCTTATCGGAGAATGCAGAAGAATTGACATAGCCTTCTGTCGGAATAATCGCATGGTGATCAGAAACTTTACTATCATCAACAAATGCCTTCGACGTTTTAATTGGTTTATTTAAAAGCTTATTTGCAAGTGGACGGTATTCACCAATACCACAAGCTTTTAAACGTTCTGGTAGAGTTGCAACAATGTCTTGTGAAATATAGCGAGAGTCTGTACGTGGATACGTTAATACTTTGTGCTGCTCATATAATTTTTGCATAATATTCAGCGTTTCTTTTGCAGAATAGCCAAAAATTTTATTCGCATCACGTTGCAACTCTGTTAAATCATATAAACCTGGAGCAAAAGTTTTCTTCGGTTTCTTTTCAATGTCAGTAACAGTTGCATTGTTTCTACCAAGCTTTTTAACGATAGCGTCAATTTTATCTTTATCAAAGCTACGACTATTACCCTTTGTATCTTGCCATGTCAGTTTTAAATGATCGTTAGTCTGAGCTTCAATACCGTAATAAGTTTGTGCTTTAAAATGCTTGATTTCATCTTCGCGCGCCGCAATAATTGCCACTGTTGGTGTTTGTACACGACCGCAGTTTAGCTGTGCATTAAAACGCGTTGTTAAAGCACGAGTAGCATTTAGTCCGATATACCAGTCTGCTTCTGAACGGGCAACAGCGGAAGCATATAAATTATCGTAGGCCTTGCCTGGTTTTAAGTTAGCAAACCCGTCTTTAATGGCTTTATCAGTTACAGAAGAAATCCATAAACGTTTAATCGGCTTATTTATCTTTACTTTATCAATAATCCAACGTGCTACGAGTTCACCTTCGCGGCCAGCATCAGTTGCCACAATGATTTCTCCTACATCACCGCGCGTCAGTTGGCTTTTTACCGCATTAAATTGTTTACCTGTTTGTTTAATAACTGTCAGTTTTAAGCGTTCAGGTAACATTGGTAAATCTTCTAAATTCCACGTTTTGTATTTCACGTCATAGCTTTCAGGGTCTGCTAATGTTACAAGATGACCTAGTGCCCATGTAACGATGTATTTATCCCCTTCAAGATAACCGTTTCCTTTTTTATTGCAGTTCAATACACGCGCAATATCGCGAGCTACTGATGGTTTTTCAGCTATTACTACACTTTTAGCCATAAATAACATCCTTTCGTAAATCCTTGTTTTTACTATATCATAGAGCATTATTATTATGCTAAAGAAGAAATCAGCGGTGTATACGAAGGGGGAATTGGACATTAACTTAATTTAAATTGTTTGAGTGCCTGGCACTTGTTACTGGAAACATGAGGATTTTCAACAAAAGAAGATATTCCTTACAGGTGCATCTAATTCGAAAGAAAAAGTAGGGGAATATACAAAATGATTAAGTGTCAGGCACTAAAAATATTCTGAATTTTATGAAAAAGACAGAAATAAACTCGGATTTTTTGAGTTTACTTCTGTCTGATTTTTTTAAAAATCGACTTTATTAATGATCTTAAACAATAGAAGTACTTGAAGATTTTCTCACGATAAGTTTTGGTTGAAGATTAATTTTGCGATATTCGCTTGGTCCGTTTCCTTCAACTCGTTCAATAACTAATTGTGTCCCCATATAACCAAAGTCATATGCGGGCTGTGAAGCTACTGTGAAGAAAGGGTCCAAATTTGAATAAGGCTCTAAGTCGTCGAAGCACACAACGGCAATATCTTCTGGCACTCGGATATTTTTGTTGCGCAGTGTTGTAATTGCGTTAATCGCTATAAAGTTATTAGCTGCGAAGATGGCAGTAGGTCGTTCTTCCTCAGGTAATAGCAGTAAACCATTGATAGTGTCCCATTCTTCTTCTTCTTGTTTATAATGTGTTTGGATAACCAAATTTTTATTAAAAGACAGATCATTTACTTTCAATGTGTCTACATACGTTTGATAACGCTCTTTGGATGTGGAAATATCTAACGGTGCATGAATAAGCGCAATCTTCTTATGTCCTCGATCAATTAAATGCTGAACTAACGCTCTTGTTCCCTCATGATTATTGCCCAATACCATATCGCATGGAAGATCATCTATCATCCTATCAATTAACGTAAAGGGAACTTTGTTTTTCACAAGCTTTTTTAAGTTTTTTTTAGACTGATTTCCAGTAGGCGCAATAATGACGCCGTCTACCATTTTCGAAATAAGAGCATCTATATAGCCACTTTCTTTTTCTGGATCTTCGTCAGTATTGCACAACATAAGCTGGTAGCCTAGTTGATTAGCCTTATCTGCTGCACCTCTAGCAACCTTTGTAAAGAAAGGGTTTGTAATATCAGGAATAACTAATGAAAGGAGCTTCGTTTTTTTAATATTTAAACTTCTGGCAGCGGAGTTGGGGATATAGTTTAATTCTTGAATAACAGCTTCTACTTTTTTTCTTGTTTTCTCGCTAATATTGCCTTTATTGTTAATAACTCTTGAAACAGTCATAGGAGAAACATTAGCTTTTTTTGCAATATCATATATTGTTGTCACCTATCGTACCTACCTTACATTGTTAATTTTTTTGTATTATTCCTACTGCTGGCGCAACGATTCTACGCAAAAAACATCTCGAATGAAGATACATTTTATTTCAAAATAAAGTCATCGTGATTACCATGTTGTGGTTTATTTTTACATAAATAATTCAAATATAATTGTACTTCTTCTAACTCTACACTTTCCAATTGTTGAATCCAATAGGGAAAGCGCTTTAAGTGAGCCAAAAATAAAATAATACAATTAGTTTTCCGTTTAAAGCTCCCCGATGTTCATCCACCATTTTTCTCAAGTCATTATAGCATGTGGTTTAAAAATCTACATCACCATCCCATTTTCTAACCTACTCAAAATTATAAGTTTTTTAACATTTGAGCTTGGTAAATGTAACATTCAAATACGTCAATGCATCTAATGAATAGCGTTCATTATCGCTATTCTACTTCACTAAGTATGAAATATTCTTATAAATACCATCTATTTACCTTGGTTTTGAATTTTGATTATTTTCAGAAATTAGTATTGACATGTAATTTTTTGTTTGTTATTTTTACGTTACCGGTAACATAAAAGTTAACAAAGGTGGTGTTGAATATGATAATCGATTCACATCAACATTTTTGGAAGTTATCAAGGAATGATTATAAATGGTTAACCGAAGATTTACTAGAGCTTTATCGTGATTATATGCCTAACGATTTATATCCAATTTTAAATGAACATCAAATTGAAAAAACAATAGTAGTCCAAGCGGCCCCTACAATCAATGAAACTTTATTTTTATTAGATTTATTTGAAGAGCATGAATGGATTGCAGGTGTGGTCGGCTGGTTAGATTTTACAGAATTAAACTTTAAGCAACATTTAGAGGAGTTGCTACAACATCCTGGTTTTGTAGGTGTGCGACCTATGTTACAAGATTTAGATGAGGATGATTGGATTTTAAGAAAAGATGTATTAAAGAACATTGAACTTCTTGTACAGTATGATGTTCCGCTAGATCTTTTAATAAAGCCAAGGCATTTTCCTTACATACTAGAATTATTAAAAACATTTCCTCAATTGAGAGTAGTAGTAAACCACATAGCTAAGCCAAATATTGCAAAGCAACAAATAGATGGCTGGAAAGAAGCTATGGGTGAAATTGCGATGTACCCGAATGTGATGTGTAAACTTTCAGGATTAGTGACAGAAGCAACTCATAAAAACTGGGCGATTGAAGAATTTCAGCCCTTTATCAACCATGTGGTAAACGTCTTTGGAACGAATCGAGTAATGTTTGGAAGTGATTGGCCTGTATGTAATTTATCAGGTACATACAACGATGTGCTGGCGATACTTATGGAAAACTTACCTACAAACTTACTTGGAAAAGATTTAGAAATGATATTTGGAGAAAATGCCAAGCGTTTTTATAAATTATAAGAGGGAGGGCGAAGGAATGGCAGAAATGGTGTATCAACAAGGGATAGCTTGCATTGTAATGGATGAAAAGGATAATGTAACAACCCTTTTAACGGATGTAAAAAAAGGTGAAAGTGTGATTTACACAAAAGGTAATCAAACATATGAATTAACTTTGCAACAAGATGTTAGCTTTGGACATAAAGTTGCGATTGCTCCTATCAATAAGGCTGAGGAAATTGTGAAGTACGGTGAAGTAATCGGAGCAGCAACTACTGCTATTCAGATAGGGGAGCATGTACATGTTCACAATATCGAGGGCATACGCGGACGCGGAGATAAAAGTGCAGGAGGTGTGAAATGATGACAGTTATTAAGGGCTATCGAAGAGACAATGGAAAATTTGGTATTCGAAATCATCTTTTAATTTTACCAACAGTTGTATGTGCAAATCAGGTTACTTCAAGAATTCAACAACAAGTTCCGGGGTCAGTAGCTATACCTCATCAACATGGATGTAGCCAAGTAGGTGCTGACAAAGAGAGAACACATAAAGTATTAGTTGGAATGGGGAAAAACCCGAATGTCGGTGCTGTATTAATTGTTAGCCTTGGCTGTGAAGTAATCAATGCACAAGACATAAAGCAAGAAATTGAAGAGACTGGTAAGCCAGTTGTTTGGATTGACATTCAAAATGAAGGTGGCTCTGTTAAAACGATCCAAAAAGGTGTGGAAGTAGCACAGGATCTTCTGAAAAAAATAGAAGATATTCCGTTAATAGATATTCCACTTTCAGAGCTAATTGTTGGTGTGAAATGTGGCGGCTCTGACGCTACGTCAGGATTATGTAGTAACCCTGCACTTGGTAGAGCAGCTGATACTATTTTGAATGCAGGTGGCACAATTGTCATGGGCGAGACTACAGAAATCATTGGTGCTGAGCATCTTGTTGCTGCAAAGGCAATCAATCAAGATGTACAACAAAAATTATATAAATGTGTTGAACAATTTGAACTTGAAGTAGAACGTATGGGTGTCGATATGCGTGGAGGAAATCCAAGCCCAGGCAATATTGCTGGGGGCTTATCGACGATTGAGGAAAAATCTTTAGGTTGTATCAGTAAAGCTGGAACAGCAATGCTTCAAGGGGTTGTAGACTTCGCTGAAGAAATTCCAGGCACAGGTTATTATTTCATGGATTCACCAGGGAATGATATTGAATGTGTAACAGGCATGGCAGCAGCGGGTGTTCATGTTGTTTGCTTTACAACAGGAAGAGGGACACCGACAGGAAATCCAATTATTCCTGTCATTAAAATAACAGGTAACGAAATTACTGGAAGACGAATGGCAGACAATATCGATGTAGATGTCAGCCCTGTTTTACAAGGGAAAGAAACGTTGGACGAATCAGGTAAACGCATTTTTGAATCGATTGTAAATGTAGCAAAAGGTCAGGAAACAAAAGCCGAGATTTTAGGCCATCAAGAATTTAGTATTAGCAGAATTGGTATTAGTCTATAACAAGTAAAGTTAGGAGAATAAATATGAAAAAACTTGAAAACCGTGTTGCTCTAGTAACAGGAGCAAGTAGGGGGATAGGGGCTGCTATCGCAGAAAGATTAGCAGAAGAAGGAGCCCATGTTGCCATTAACTATACATCTCAAAGTTCATTAGAAAAAGCCGAAATGTTAAAGGAACAAATAGAGAATCGTTTTAATGTCAGAGCGATGGTTGTAAAAGCGAATGTAGGTATTAAACAAGAAGTCGATCACATGATAGATGAAGTGGAGAAAACGCTTGGCAATGTAGATATATTAGTGAATAACGCTGGTATAGCGCCATTCGAGTCATTTATGAAGTTAACAGAAGAAACTTGGGATACGACGTATCAAACAAATGTAAAATCAATTTTCTTAACTTCACAACGGGTAGCTAAAAAAATGATTGAAAAACGGTACGGCAAAATCATTAATATTACATCTACAGCAAGCCTGCTTGTGACAAGTCCTGTTATTCCACATTATATTTCCTCCAAAGCGGCGGCTAGTCATTTAACTAAAGCTTTAGCGATTGAATTAGGTAAATATAATATTAATATCAATGCCGTCGGTCCAAGTACAGTAGCTACAGATATGTGTCAGGAATATCTCGAAGATCCAAGTATTTTAGAAAAAGAAATACAAGCCAACCCAATGAAAAGACTAGGGACTGAAAAGCAAATTGCTGATGCTGTCGTATTTTTAGCTTCTGAGGAAGCGATGCAAATAAACGGACATTTACTAATGGTAGATGGAGGACTTACTGTGAAAGCCGCACAGCCAGAAGACCATTTAGAACAAGAAAGGGAATTGTTGCTATGAGATTACAAGGTAAAGTAGCACTCATTACCGGGGGTGGTAGTGGTATTGGTCGTTCGACAGCCCTTCTTTTTGCAGCAGAGGGAGCCCACGTCATCATTAACGATGTTCACAAGGAAAATGGTGAAAGTACAGTAAAGGATATTCAACATAACGGAGGAAGCGCAACATTTTATCATGCAGATGTGACTATTCCTGAAGCTGTAAAAGAGATGGTTGAACATATTACAAAGCAATTCGAAAAAATTGATATCCTTTTTAATAATGTAGGCATTAGTAATGTTGGGCGGATAGATGAGGTAGAGCCAGACGTATGGGATAAAGTGATGAGCGTAAATGTAAAGGGAATCTATTTGCCAACAAAATATATTGTCCCTCACATGATGGAGCAAAAGAGTGGATGCATCATTAATATGTCTTCATGTGCTGCAGAAATAGGCTTGAAGCAACGCGCATTATATTCGGCAACTAAAGGAGCCATTTTATCGTTAACAAAGGCGATGCAGGTAGATTATGCACCTTACAATATACGAGTAAATGCTTTATTACCTGGAACAATTTTCACACCATTTGTAGAAAATTATTTAAAGAATGCATATGACAATCCACAAGCTGCCATCGCAAGTATTAAAACAAGACAGCTAAGTGGCGAATTAGGAAAACCTGAAGATGTTGCGAAAGCGGCCTTATTTTTAGCATCTGATGAGTCCAGTTTTATGATGGGTTCACCGCTTTACATAGATGGTGGTGTTGTCTTTGGGAAAAATGCGTAATATTACGAAATGACATGAGGAATGATTATGAAACTATTAACATTTGAAAAGCAGGGCAACTATCAATTAGGCGTTCAAACGACGCAAGGCATTATAGATATAGCCGCATCGATTAACAAAAATTCGAATTTTAATAACTTACCAGATGTAATGTCTTTATTTTCTTGTAATAAAGAAGAGATTGCAAAGCTTCAAAATTTTATTCAAGCAATAGAAGTAGAAGAAAGTGCAGTATTTGTAGATGACAGTCAAATTAGCTGGGGACCATGTGTTACAAAACCACATAAAATTATTTGCGTAGGTTTAAATTACCGTAAACATGCAGATGAAACGAATGCGCCATATCCAGAAGTGCCTATTTTATTTAATAAATTCGATAACACATTAACTGGACATCAAAGTGACATTCAAATTCCAAATGTAACAAAGCAACTTGATTATGAGGTAGAGCTTGGAATTGTTATTGGTGAAAAGATAAAAAATGTCAAAGAAGAAAATGCATTAGACCATGTTTTTGGTTATTGCACTGTAAATGATCTATCGGCGCGCGATTTGCAAATGAAAACACAACAATGGTTGTTAGGTAAAACGTGCGATAAGTTCAGTCCTGTTGGTCCTTACTTAGTGACAGCAGATGAAATAGAGAACCCTAATAATCTAGCATTAAAAACATATGTAAATGGAGAAATAAGACAAAACTCAAACACAGCAGATATGATTTTCAATTGTGCTGAAATTATTAGTTATATTTCCCGACATATGACATTAGAGCCTGGAGATATTATTTTAACAGGTACACCAGAAGGCGTAGTGTTCGGATATCCTGCAGAGCAGCAAGTGTATATTCAACCAGGGGATGAAGTAACTGTAGAAATCGAGAAATTAGGTTCTCTTACAAATTACTTCGTAGCAGAAGATTAAAGAAATGAGTGTGAATAACTATGCTAAAAGGGATTCCTCCAATTATTTCACCAGACTTAATGAAGGTATTAATGGAGATGGGACATGGAGATGAAATTGTGTTGGCGGACGGAAATTTTCCTGCTGCCAGCCATGCCCAACAGCTAATCCGTTGTGATGGACATACAATTCCAGAATTACTAGAAGCGATATTGGCATTCTTTCCTATCGATACGTATGTGGAACATCCCATTCAATTAATGGATGTTGTCCCAGGAGATCCAGTGGAACCAACGATTTGGAAAGAGTATGAGCAAATCGTTCAACATCAATCCGAATATCCAATTCCATTTGAATTTATGGAACGCTTTGAATTTTACGAGCGCACAAAAAAGGCTTTTGCCGTAGTAGCAACAAGCGAAAAAGCTCAGTACGCTAACATCATTTTAAAAAAAGGTGTCATCAAATAATCGGTATTTCGAGGATGAACATTAACTGCATGTTCACCGTAAACTCGATATGAATACAAGCGTATCGGGGATTTGGTCATTCTAATGTATCGGAGGAAAGCGAATTATGAATTCTGAAGTGTTAGTAGAAGAAACAAGAGCGAACTTACTGGAAAATGTTCATTCTGGTGTCGTTTGTGGTGTTAATGACAGCAAGGAGGCTATCTATCAAGTTGGTAATATCCAACATAATACATATTTCCGTTCTGCTGCAAAACCAATTCAAGCATTACCTGCATTTTTATCTAAAATTGATTTAAAGTATGGCTTAACTGATAGAGAAGCAGCGTTATTTACTGCTTCACATCGTGGAGAAACGTATCACATTGAAGCGCTAGAAACGATGAAAGAGAAATTAGCCATTAATGAGAATGAATTATTTTGTCCTTTTTCGTACCCTTTAAATGCGGAACCAAAAGAGGCAATGTTAAGACAACATATAGAGAAAAGACGACTTTTTCATAACTGCTCAGGAAAACATATGGGCTTTATTGCAACTTGTCGTGAAATGGGTTTTCCAACGGAGGGTTATTGGAATATAGATCATCCCCTACAACAGCTTATTTTGAAAACGCTATCTTATTTATCAGAAACACCGCTATCTGAAATTCATATCGGAATAGACGGCTGTGGTGTGCCTGTGTTTGCTATACCATTACACAATATGGCTATTACAAGTTTGAAATTAGCTTGTCCAGATTTAATTGAAGATTTGGAACTTAGAGAAGCAGTAGAGCGAATGACAACAATTATGAACAATGAATTCAACATGGTAGCGTCTGAAAACTTTATTTGCTCTGTATTATTGCAAGATCGAAATATTGTAGCAAAGGGCGGAGCAAAAGGCGTGTATTGCTTCGGCTTGAAAAAAGAACGTTTAGGTTTCGCTTTGAAAGTTTTAGATGGTTCAGAAGACGTTTGGCCAAATGTAATTGCTTCGATTTTAGAGCAAATAGACTATGAAAATAAAAAAACAATTGCTAATATTCGCTCCCTTAGACCAAGCATCATTAAAAGTGATGGGGGCATTGAAGTAGGATCAATCCATGAGGTATTTGCATTAACACCAAATACAAAATAAAAATTTGTTACAAAGGGGATGAAATTTATGAAGAAAAAGATGCTAGTTGTATTGATGGTTTTATTAGCTACTATACTTACAGCGTGTGGTGGTTCGAGTGATGCTAGTGATAATGCAGATGGTAAGGTAAAAATCAGATTGCTAACAAGAATGGCAGGGACAAGCAGTCAGGCACAAATCTACAAAGATATTATTAAAGAATTCGAGGCAAAGCATTCCGATGTAGTTGTTGTTGATGAATCTCAAGGTGATGAATCAGCATTTAACAATAAGCTGAAAACAGATCTTGCATCTGGCACTTTACCTAACATTTTTAGAGTTCAAGGTGTTGCAAATTTAAACGAGTATATTGAAAGTGGCTTACTTATGGATATGGACCCAGTTTTAAAGGATGATCCTGAATGGGGACAAAATTTCACAGAAGGTGCATTAAAATATTATCAAGTGCCAGGTCATGAGGGGACATATGGAATTCCAATGGAGTCTGGTTTAATTGGTGTTTATTATAATGAAGAACTACTTAAAAAAGCTGGTATTAATGAATTCCCTGAAACATGGAGTGAACTAACAGCAGCTGTTAAAAAGTTAAAAGGCATCGATGTAACACCTATTGCACTTGGTGCAAAGGCAACGTATATGGCAGGACATTTACACAACCAAATTTTTTATAAATGGATGGGGACAGAAGCAGCAAAGAAACTAGGTACTAGAGAATTAAAATGGACAGATTCAGAAGTTGTGAAAACACTTGAATATGTTGAAGACTTAAATAAGTTAGATGCATTTGGTAAAAGTGCTGCTGGTATAAGCGATGAAATTGCTGTGGCAGATTTCCTTGAAGGTAAGGCAGCGATGATTATTACCGGTCCGTGGAACATTGGTAAATTTACGAATCCTAGTGAGACAGAATACGCTGAAGCGATTAAACTTGCTAAATTCCCATACTTTGATGAAAAACCAGAGTTTAAAGATGAAGATATGCAAATTATTAGTCCATATATGGTGAATGGCAAACTTGAAGGAAAAGAAAAAGAATATACAATTGAACTACTAAAAATGCTTACTTCTGCTGAAGCAGCTAAACGATTTGCAGAGGAAGCACAGTTCTTAATTCCAAGATCAGATATCGCAATTGATAACTCGAAAGTATCTGATTTGTTCTTACACAATATTGAATTAGGTGCTACGTCAACAGGAATTGCAGTAGATGTGTTCGATTTTGATCCACTACCATCTATGCAAGATAGAACAAGAAACTCTATCGTAAGTATCTTAATCGGTGGTAAGCCTAAAGATGCAGCAAAAGAAATTCAAGATGAAATTGATAAATCTAAATAAGTAGTTTTTCCATAACGAATATTAAGGTGGAGCGGAAGGCGGCGACTCCAGTGGGAAATGCAAGCATCGAGCGTAGCGAGGGAAGCGGCTCGATGCTTACCCGCGGAATGTGTCCGCCTGTTGCATATGCGAATTAGATTGAAATTGATTAAGATTACAAAAAAATTAAGAAATGGAGGGGAATAGATGAATGTAAAAACAAATAGAGATAAGTCAAAAATTTTTCTATTTACTTTACCGGCCTTAGTAATCTATATTCTATTCCTTATTATACCTATGATAGGCGCCCTTTATTTTTCCGTTGTCAATTGGAATGGCATTAAAGGAGCACCATTAAATTTTGTAGGTTTAGAAAACTATCTAAATGTGTTTAAAGATAAAGACTTTCTTATTTCTTTAAAAAATATGTTTGGCATGGTATTTTTTAGCGTTTTATTCCATACACCAATCGCTTTATTATTAGCAGTTGCAATTAATACGAAATTTAGGGGACATCGATTCTTTAAAGTAATCTATTTTGTACCTACTATTTTTCCACTAACAGCTATTGGTCTACTTTGGTATTTTATCTTTATGCCGAATGGCTCTTTAAATAGCTTATTAGAATTTATTGGCCTAGCAGATTTAGCTAAAGGCTGGTTAATTGACTCATCTACTGCTATGGGTGCAATTATCTTTGTAAACATTTGGGCAGGTGTTGGATACTACATGGTAATCCTATTAGCGGGGTTAACAACGATACCAGAAGAAGTATATGAGGCGGCAGAGATGGATGGGGCTTCATCTGTACAAAAGTTCTTCCATATAACAGTTCCTATGCTAAAGCCAATTATTACTTTATGTATTTTAATGGATATTATTGGGACTGTAAAAGTATTTGATTTAATTTTTGTTATGACTGAGGGAGGGCCGAATGGTCTAACCAATCTGCCGACTACTTTAATGTATTATGAAGCTTTCAGATACAACAATTACGGCGTTGGTAGTGCATTAGGGGTCATCATTTTTGTTATTGCGCTCGTATTGACTATCGGTAGTGAAGCCATCATGAATAGGAAGGAGAAGAACCAATGAAAAAGAAAATAATATTATATGTTTTTGTAATAGCAATGGCTTTAATGTTTATTGAACCGATGTTATTTACATTAGTTTCTTCTCTTAAAGGAAATAAAGAAATATTTAGTTCACCCTTTAGTTTGCCTGAGGTTTTTAGATTTGAAAACTATGTAATTGCTTGGCAAGAAGCGAATATGAGTAGATATTTTTTAAATAGTATACTTATTTCAATGGCAACAGTTATTATCCTTGCGATTGTCTCTTCTATGGCGTCATTTACATTATCAAGATTTAACTTTAAAGTGAATAAATTTTTAGCTCTGTTTTTCCTATTAGGTATGATGATACCTATGCATACAGTTCTTGTACCAGTTTCATATATTATTGGAGCACTAGAATTGAAAAATAACTTAGTGGCATTAGTTCTACTGTATGTGGCGTTTTCTTTGTCATTTAGCATTTTAGTTTTGACACGGTTTATGAAAGGGATTAATGCCTCTTTAGAAGAAGCGGCACTTATGGATGGCGCAAGTTATTTCCAAATATATTTCAAAGTTATATTGCCGATGTCTGTTCCAGCAATATCGACTGTTTCTATTTTTAATTTTTTAGGCGCATGGAATAACATTCTGTTCCCACTTTTATTTATTAATGATGACCGCTTAAAACCAATTGCATTGGGTCTATTAAACTTTAGTGGTGAAAGAGGATCAGAATACGGGCCATTAATGGCTGCAATCGTCATCACGATATTAGTTCCTTTAGTCGTTTATCTTCTATTCCAAGAGAAAATTGAAAGTGGTCTTGCAGCAGGCTCAGTCAAAGAATAACAATGAAATAGAAATAGTGAATATTATTGGGGGTTATGAATATGAGCGAATTACGTTATAGGCAGGTACATTTAGATTTTCATACGAGTGAAGATATTCCTGATGTTGGAAAGGACTTTGTTGCAGAGGAGTTTGTTGAGACATTAAAAGAAGCGAATGTAAACTCGATTACTTGTTTTGCTAGATGTCATCACGGCTGGTTATATTACCCTTCACAGCATCGTCCAGACTTAATCCATCCGCATCTTGAAAATAAAAATCTTTTATTAGAACAAATAGAGGTTTGCCATAAAAATAATATTAAAGTTCCGATTTATACAACTGTGCAATGGGATGGATATATTAGTAAACATCATCCAGAATGGTTATCGATTGATGAAAACGGAGAATTCATTAACAGTCAGGGTGTTCCTGAACCACATTTTTACTATACAATTTGTTTAAATAGCGGCTATAGACAATATTTTAAAGACCATTTACAAGATATTATCGATACAGTGAAAAGCGAAAATATTGATGGCTTCTTTTTAGATATTTTATTTAAAGTTGATTGTAACTGTAAAAATTGTTTTGAACAAATGGAACGTAAAGGGTTAAACACAGAAAATAGAGTAGATAGAATCTATTATTCTACGCTGATGCTTGAGGAATTTAAAGAAGAGATTAGTGATTTTATTAGAACTAGAGTGCCGCATGCAGGTATTTTCTATAATAGCTCTCATATTGGTCCAGGCAATAAAAGTAGCTTAAACAATTATACACATTTGGAGCTAGAGTCTTTACCAAGTGGTGGATGGGGCTATGATCATTTCCCTGCAACAATGAGATATTCTCGTATTTTGGGTAAGGACATCATCGGTATGACGGGTAAGTTTCACACATATTGGGGTGATTTCCACTCATTGAAAAATAAAGCAGCTTTAGAATTTGAGTGCTTCAATATGCTTGCTTTAGGTGCAGGCTGTTCAATTGGAGATCAACTTCATCCAAATGGTAAATTATCGAAAGCTGCTTATGAATTAATTGGCAGTGTTTATGGAAAAGTGAAAGAAGTAGAAAAGTACTGTATGAATACAAAACCGGTTACAGAAATCGGGGTATTAACACCTGAAGAATTTTATACACCAGGAGATCATAATTTAGGTATCCATCCAGCATTAATCGGTGCAGTTAGAATGTTACAAGAGTTATCATATCAATTTAATATTATCGACAGTCAAATTGATTTTAATGACTATAAGTTAATTATTTTACCTGATGTGATTGACTATTCTCCTGAGTTACAGCAAAAGCTACAAGCTTACGCTAACAATGGCGGGAAAATTATTGGTACATTTGAATCTCTAATTAATAAAAATAGTAACGAAGAAGATTTATTTGGAAATGTGTACGTTGGTGAATCAAAGTATGACCGTGATTTTGTTTTACCGAATGATATAATTGGGAAAAAATTGCATAAAGAAGAGTATGTCATGTATTTAAAAGGTTTAGAAATGAAACCTGTACAGTCAGAGGTACTGATGCAGACAGTAAAACCTTATTTTAATAGAGAAGGCACTACGTTTTGTTCGCATCAACATGCCCCATCATCGCATACATTTGGACATGCTGCAGTGACAAAACGCCAAAATATCATTTACTTCTCACACCCTATTTTCAAACTATATCGAAAAAATGGCCTAGCTTGGTGTAAATGGATGATGAATGATGCGATTGATCATCTTCTTGAAAGAAAGCTCATTGCTCATAATGGTCCATCGACATTGCTGACATCATTAAATGAAGATAAAGAAACAGGGGCAAAGATTTTGCATGCACTTCATTATATAACTGAGAAACGCTCAGAGGATATTTATACGATTGAAGACATTATCCCACTTTATAACACAGAAATTAGAATGTTTGTTGGTGATACAAAGGTGACATCTGTCAAAAAACTGCCTGAATTATCAGAGGTAAGTTACAGTGTTGAAGGACAGTATATACAGTTTACTGTGGAAAAAATCGAAGGCCATTTAATGCTACATATCGATTAATGTTATGAAAAAACTATAAAAAAGGGAAATAATCTAAGAACAAAAAACTTAGATATTTTCCTTTTTAATATAGTTAAAGGCTCTTGCGGGTGTCATCGATTTTAAGAGAAGCTTTTCGAGCCGGCTCGAAACTTAATGACGATAAATGAAAGATGTGATGATAAATGGAATTTCATTTTGGGCAACGGAACAAGGATATCGTTGTTGTAAATCCTGTATTACAATCAGCTCATCAATCCATCCAAATTCCTAAATGGATGATTGAAAAACATAAATGCCACTGGTTAAGACATGAAACAGAGCAGGGCGGTCAGGATTATTTAATCATTGGATTGGGAAGCGATGAAACAGTCACTTTTGAGAGCTTACGAGAAGCAGCAGGAGAAGTAGCACGAGTGGCTAATGCCAGTGAAAATAATGACATTCAAGTATCATTTGATTTTTTAAATGCAATAAATCTCAATCATCTAGATGCTGTGACTGCTTTTGTAGAAGGTTGGATACTTGGGGCCTACCAGTTTCAAAAATACCGCAAAGAAAAAATAGTCGTAAAACCTTGTAATGTATATTTTCTATTAGAAGAAACAGAAGCTTTAAAAAATGCTATTACCGTTGGAATGTTACGTGCAAACAGCACTAATATAACGAGAGACTTATGTAATACAGATCCGATTGACCTTAACCCAGACACATTTACTGAAACGATTCGTCAGCATTTCGGTGAAAAAAATCTGTCCGTCAATATTTATAATACTGACGACTTGCAACAGCTCCAATTGAATGGGCTACTGGCAGTTGGAAGAGGCAGTCAATATTCATCTTATTTAGCAGAGATTAAGTACTGTACGAATGTTAATAAGCCACATATCGTGTTGATTGGTAAAGGTATGACTTATGATAGCGGTGGTATTAGCATTAAAACGGGTCTTAACATTAGCGATATGCGTATGGATATGGGCGGAGCAGGTGCTGTATTTGGTGCTATGGATTTAATCGCTTCAAAAAATGTAGATGTAAATGTCACCGCCCTGTTGCCGATTGCTGAAAACTTGCTTAATGAAAAAGCATTTTTACCAGGTGAAGTTATTCGTTTCGCAAATAATCTACATGTTCAAGTTGGCAATACAGATGCTGAAGGAAGACTTATTTTAGCTGATGCTCTATTATATTCTGAAAGGTTAAAGCCAGATGTAATTATTGATATCGCTACGTTAACGGGCTCAATTGGTGCAGCATTAGGCTTAAAATATGCAGGTGTATTCGGAGATGAGTCGATTACAGAATTAATGAAAAAGCTAGGCGGTCAAAATGGTGATTTTGTATGGCCGATGCCACTTATTGATCAATATGAGGAATCATTAGCGAGTGATTATGCAGATATTTGTAATATTAGCTCAGACAATCTAGCAGGCTCTATTACGGCTGCACTCTTTTTAAGAAAATTCGTCCCTAAAGGTACTAAATGGGGACATATTGATATGGCAGCACCTGTTCAATCGCCGAAAACGAGAGGCTATCATGTGCGCGGTGCATCAGGTTATGGCGTTCGATTATTGGCAGATTTTATAGAAAGCTATAGTAAACTAGAAAAAGGGAATGACTAAATATGGTTATTGAAGTGATTGCAATTTCTTTAACAGATGCGAAAGCGGCACAAAAAGCAGGAGCAGACAGAATTGAATTAGTCGCAGGTATAGTCGAGGGAGGATTAACACCGAGCTATGCAATGATTGAAAGTGTTTGCGGTGAATTAACGATTCCTGTAAATGTAATGATTCGTCCTCACAGCCGTTCATTCTTCTACGATCAAAACGATTTACAAATAATGTTAAAGGATATTCAAATATGTAAGCAGCTAGGTGCTAGTGGAATAGTTGTAGGTGCACTTACTGAAGAGCATGATATTGATGAACATACTTTAAAACAATTAATAGAAGCGGCGGATGGATTGGATATTACATTTCATCGAGCATTCGATGAAGTAAGAGACCAATCAAAGGCATTAAATACGTTAATGTCTTATAAGGAAATCTCACGAATTTTAACATCAGGTGGCAAAAATAAAGTACTTGATGCGGTTAGCGAAATTCAAGCTTTAGAACAACAGGCAAGCCAATCTCACATTCAAATAATGCCAGGTTCTGGTCTATCACCTAATACCCTTCCATCATTTTTGAATCAGGTCAACGTTTCAGAATTTCATTTTGGATCTGGTGTTCGGCATCAATCGAGCTTTGACCATTTTATAGACGAACATAAAATTAAAGAAATAAAGGATATAATTTTATACCGTGCATAGACACAGTGACCATTGGGGGAAATAAAATGCAGCAAAAAGAGTACCTAGTTGGGGTAGATATGGGTGGTACAAAAATTGCCATTGGATTATTAAGTGTTGATGGGAAAATCATGAAGGAAACTCGTATGGATACGAGAGGGCATGATGGTCCAGAGATTGTTGTTAATAGATTAGTAGAGGCGATTAATGCTCTTTCAGAAGGTTACGAGATAAAAGGTATAGGCGTCGGAGTGCCAGGGATAGTTGATACAGATAATGGAATTATTCACTATTGGTCTACTTTCAATTGGAATAACGTACCTTTAGGGCAGATGTTAAATGCACAGTTAGATAAGAAAATTACAGTAGTCAATGATGCGAGTGCAGCTACTTGGGGAGAATTTAACTTCGGTGCTGGTCGGCAATCAAAGAATATGCTTTTTATGACGATAAGCACAGGAATCGGTGGAGGCATTATTTTTGAACGACAATTGTTTACTGGCAGTAATATGTTAGCTGGTGAAATAGGGCATGTCACTGTTAATCCGAATGGCCCAACATGCAATTGTGGCAAATTGGGTTGTTTAGAAGCATATGCATCAGGAGTATCCATTCAACGACGTGCAATGGATGCAATTAAAAGTAGTACATCCATTTTGCTCGAAATGGAGAAGTATGAAAGAAGACCAATTGATACAAAAATGGTGTTTGCTGCATATGAGTCAGGAGACTTAGTTGCACAAGAAATTATTGAGCAAGCAGCTACATATGTAGGGATGGTTTTGGCGAATTTTATACAAACATTTAACCCGGACTGCATTGTATTAGGTGGCGGTGTTATGAAAACGAATTCCCGATTTATGGAGAAAATTGAGAAAGTGACTCAACACTATGTTCTTCCTTCCTATCGAAACACATATGAAATTAGACGTTCGCAATTGTTTGAAAATGCAGCATTAATAGGTGCGGCAAATTTAATTGTTTGAGTGCCTGTCACTTTTAAAAACCCACTTAGCTTCCGCGCACAGCACCTGTAAGCGCAGAAGTCTTCGTGGGTTTTTACTTGGATATATAAAAATTCAGAATTGTTTGAGTGCCTGTCACATAAAATCTAACTAGAGAGCATACAGTTAGTGTAGGAAATTTGCGGAAAAATGCTTCTGGGGAAAAGAAATGCTTCAGAATAGCGGAAGTACAGTATTCCACATGTGAATTCACATTTGATATTGTGTAGATTCATATTTTTTGTTAAAAACGAGTGGTTTATATGCTATTTAAAGTAAAAAAATTCTCGTTAATACTATTAAATTGTTTTATGGAACTGGACACCAATTTTTGAGAATGCTATATTAAAGGAGTCATAGTATTTTTATAATTAGGAAAATTAAGAGAATGTAAGTCCTAGTTATAAGGAACAAAGGGGTAAGTGTTATAAAGAAGGATGATAGGTGCTTATGGTAAAAAAAACGTTAAAACAAAGAATTGTTGACGCTTCTGTAGTGCTGTTTCAGCAAGATGGCTATCATAATGTAACTGTTGATCGCATTGTAGAATACATCGGTGCATCAAAAGGTGGATTTTATCATAATTTTAAATCGAAAGATGAATTGTTATATGAAGTTCATGATGTGTTTATTTCCTATGTTATTAAACAGTCACAGGAAGCTTATGACAAATATGATACGCCGATTAAACGCTTATGTGCAATGCTCCAAACACTGACACAAGTGTTTGATGTGTATCAAGCCCATATTACTGTGTTTTATGAAGAGAGCCGTTCGTTGTCAGAAGAATATAGTGCAATAATTCATAAAAAGCGGGACCAATATCGGGAAATATTACAAAAGGTGATTGAAGAAGGGCAGCAAACTAAGGATTTTCGTTCTGAATTACCTTGTACGATTGTAACAATGGCCATTGTGGGGATGATTAACTGGACATATATGTGGTTTAAACAAACCGGTCCATTGACAATGGAGGAAATTACAGAAGTATTTACGGATATGATATTACGAGCAATTGTTACAGAGCAAGCTATGGAAGAAGCAACTCAATTTATGGTAAAGGTGAAGCCAGAAGAAAATGCTGGTTTTATTAATCTTTAATACAGACCGACTAGTCGGTCCAGATTTGTGTAACTGTCGTCTGAAAGAAATCCGCTATGGCAAATTGGATATTAGGGGGAAATGGGAATGAACTTTGAACTAACGAAAGAGCAAGCGATGATTCGAGACATGGTACGTGATTTTGCAGAGAAAGAGATTAAACCTTACGCTCGTGAAGTCGACGAGACATCAACAATGAGAATAGAAAGCTTTGAAAAAATGGCAGAGCTAGGCTTATTGGGTATCCCGTTTCCTGAGGAATATGGTGGTTCTGGAGGAGATACGGTTTCCTATGCAATTGCTGTTGAGGAAATTGGGCGTGCTTGCGGTGGTACAGGTTTAAGCTATGCAGCAGCAGTGAGTTTAGGCGCGGCTCCAATTTATAACTTTGGAACGGAAGAGCAAAAGCGTGAATGGCTTGTACCTTTGGCAAAGGGAGAAACATTAGGTGCCTTCGGTTTAACGGAGCCAAATGCAGGATCTGATGCTGGCGGAACACGTACAACAGCGGTAGTTGACGGTGATGATTACATTATTAACGGTGAAAAATGCTGGATTACAAATGCAGGCCATGCACGCCAAATTATTGTTACTGCAGTAACAGGCAAACGTGAAGATGGCAAAAAAATCATCTCATCAATTATTGTGCCAACAAATACACCTGGTGTCACAATCAATTGTAATTACGACAAAATGGGTGTGCGTGGTTCCAATACATGTGAAATCATTTTGCAAAATGTTCGCGTTCCAAAAACGAATTTATTAGGGGACGAAAAACGTGGATTTAGCCAATTTTTAAATACGTTAGATGGTGGACGTATTTCCATAGCAGCTTTATCAGTCGGCATTGCACAGTCTGCTTATGAAAAAGCATTAAAGTTTGCGAACGAACGAGAGCAATTTGGAGCACCAATTTCCAAGTTACAAGCAATACAGTTTAAATTAGCAGATATGGCAATGGAAATAGAGCTTGCTCGTACACTAGTACATAAAGCAGCATGGCTTAAAGACCAGAAAAAACCATTTGCTAAGGAAGCTGCTATGGCGAAATTATTCGCATCTGAGATGGGCTTCCGAACTTGCAATCAAGCCATTCAAATTCATGGTGGCTCAGGTTATATGAAGGAATATGATGTAGAGCGTCATTTACGTGACATTAAATTAATGGAAATCGGTGAAGGTACATCTGAAATTCAACGTCTCGTTATTTCTCGTCTAATTGGCTGTTAAAAACATTATATAGCATATTTAAGGGGGATTTTCATGGCAGAACTTGTGTATCAAACAATTGGTCAATTGCTCGATGAACAGTCTAAAAAATATCCTAAAAATGAAGCGCTAGTGTATGCAGATAGAGACTTACGTATGACTTATGAGGAGTTAAATCATCAAAGTCGTTTAGTTGCGAGAGGATTAATGGCCCTTGGTATTGAAAAGGGAGATCATATCGCAGTGTGGACGACAAATGTTCCTGAATGGGTACAGTTACAGTTTGGCACAGGAAAGATGGGGGCGCCAATCGTTACTGTAAACACAAATTATCGTGCGCATGAATTGGAATATTTACTAAGACAATCCGATGCTAAAACGATAATTTTAATCGAAAATTATCGAGACCATTCTTTTATGAATACACTCCAAGAAATTTGCCCGGAGCTTGAAAATTGTGAACCTGGTAAATTGCAATCGGAGCGACTACCTCTATTGAAAAATGTTATTTTAATCGGCGAAACAAAATATCCGGGAGTACTTAACTGGTCTGATGTACTAGCAGCTGCTGAGCAAGTTACAGAGCAACAATTAGATCAAATACAGGCCTCACTCCATTATGATGATGTCATTAATATTCAATATACTTCTGGAACAACAGGGTTTCCTAAAGGGGTTATGTTAACACATTATAACTTAGTCAATAATGCGGTTAACATCGCGGAATGTATGAGCTTAACGTCGATAGATCGCTTATGTATTCCAGTGCCTTTCTTCCATTGCTTTGGCTGTGTCATCGGTACATTAGCTATTACTACAAGTGGTGGAACAATGGTACCTGTGCAAGAATTCTCCCCTGTGGAAGTGTTACGAACAGTAGAAAAAGAGAAGTGTACTGCATTACACGGAGTACCAACTATGTTTATAAGCGAGTTGAATTTACACAATTTTGCGTCATACGACTTATCGACATTACGTACTGGCGTAATGGCAGGTTCTAACTGTCCTATTGAAGTCATGAAAGCTGTGATTGAGAAAATGGGTATGACTGACGTAACAATTTGTTATGGTCAAACGGAATCTTCTCCTGTCATTACACAAACGAGAGCAAATGATCCATTCCATCTAAAAGTAGAGACTGTAGGTAGAGCATTACCGAATCTAGAAGTTAAAATTGTCGTTCCTGGTACAGATGTAGAGGCTGAAACAAATGAGCAAGGCGAGCTATGTACAAGAGGCTACCATGTGATGAAAGGTTACTATAACAATCCTGAGGAAACACAACTGGCAATCGATCACGATGGCTGGCTTCATACCGGTGATTTGGCAACGATGGATGAAGAAGGTTATGTGAGAGTAACAGGCCGATTGAAGGACATGATTATTCGCGGTGGTGAAAATTTATATCCACGTGAAATTGAAGAGTTTTTATATACATTTCCAAAAATCGCAGATGTACAGGTAGCGGGTGTCCCTGATCCTAAGTACGGTGAAGAAGCCGCAGCATGGATTATATTGCGAGAAGGGGAACAGGCGACAGAAGAGGAAATTCGAGCTTTTTGCCGAGATAAAATTTCTAAACATAAAATTCCGCGACATATTTTCTTTATCGATGGCTACCCAATGACTGCTTCAGGAAAAGTGCAGAAGTTTAAACTACGCGAAGATTTTGTGGCAGCAGTGAAGGTGAATTAGGGAGGGGGCAAGACAATGTTCAAGAAAGTATTAATTGCAAATCGTGGTGAAATTGCTAGACGTATTATTCGCACATGTAAGCGACTTAATATTCAAACGGTCGCGGTATATTCTGAGGCGGATGCTGAAAGTTTACATGTCAAAGATGCTGACGAGGCATACTGCGTTGGTAAGCCGCCTGTTGTTCAAAGCTATTTAAATATTGAGCGGATTCTTGAAATTGCAAAAGAAAGCGGGGCTGACGCTGTCCATCCGGGATATGGCTTGCTTTCAGAAAACGCTGATTTTGCAAAACGTTGTACGGAGGCTGGCCTAGTATTTATTGGACCTAGTGCTACAGTGATCGCGTCCATGGGCAGTAAATTAGAAGCACGAAAGACGATGAAATCTGCAGGAGTACCGATTGTTGAAGGGGTTGAAGCGCCTATCAAAGATGTTTCAGAAGCAGTTGAAATCGCTTCTCGTTTAGGTTATCCAATTATGCTAAAAGCCTCTGCTGGAGGTGGTGGCATCGGCATGCAACTTGTGTCAGATGCTGAGGAGTTAGAGAAAGCATTTGAAGGTAATCAGAAACGTGCACAATCATTTTTTGGTGATGGCACGATGTACATGGAACGATTCATAGCCAATCCACATCATGTCGAAGTACAGATTATCGCGGATTATGAGGGCAATGTAGTTCCGTTATTTGAACGAGAATGTTCAATTCAACGACGCAATCAAAAAGTGGTGGAAGAGGCACCGTCTCCATTTATTTCTGAGGAAACGCGAGCGCGAATGCTAGAAGCTTCTGTGCAAGCGGTGAAGCATATCGGTTATGTAAACGCAGGAACGATTGAGTATTTAGTAGATGCAGAGCAAAACTTCTATTTTTTAGAGATGAACACGCGCTTACAAGTAGAGCATCCAGTAACGGAAGAAATAACGAAATTGGATCTTGTAGAAGAACAATTGAAAGTAGCAGCGAGACAGCCATTAAGCTTTACACGCGACAGCATTGACAAACAGGGGCATGCCATTGAGGTACGAATTTATGCAGAAAACCCTACAACGTTTTTCCCGTCTCCAGGCAAAATTACAGATCTTGTATTGCCAACAGGTGAGGGTATTCGACATGAATGTGGTGTAGAAGCGGGTTCAACTGTGACACCTTTCTATGATCCAATGATTAGTAAATTAGTAGTGTGGGGAGAAACGCGAGCAATTGCGTGTGAGCGCCTTATACAAGCATTGAAAGAATATAAAATTGAAGGCATTCAAACAAATATACCGATGCTTTTGAAAACGGTAACCCATGAGCAATTTTTAAAAGGGCATACAACAACGAAATTTGTCGAGGAATTTTATTTACCACAATTAACAGAAACAAAATAAGGATAAGTTCATATTATGGACATTCGTAGCAACGAGCTTATAAACAAATGGCTCGTGATTACTAACAGATGTTTTCATACTGAGGAGCTTATGCAAAGCATGTGCGAGTATGCATGCGTTACAAAGTGAAAATATGTGTGTTGATTTGAGTGATATGTTTGTCACTTGAAACAAATACACCTAACTATTTGGAGGGATTTATATGGCAACAGTAAAAGCGAGCATGGCGGGAACAGTATGGAAAATCGTAGTGGCAGAAGGCGATAAAGTGACAGCAGGGCAAGACGTAGCAATTTTAGAGTCAATGAAAATGGAGATTCCGATTGCTGCAGAAGAGGACGGCGTAGTAACAAAAATTATTGCGAACGAAGGCGATTTCATTAACGTTGACGATGATATTTTAGAAATTGAATAGGGAGGCATTTCTATGCAATTACCAAAGCATGTTACGTTAAAGGAAGTTGGGCCTCGTGATGGTTTGCAAAATGAAAAGGTACACATCGCTACTGCAGATAAAGTAGAGCTAGTAAATTTACTTAGTCGAACGGGATTAAATTATATAGAAGTAACGTCTCTAGTGCATCCGAAGTGGATTCCTCAATTAGCAGATGCAGTAGAAGTGCTGCAAGCTATTAAGCGAGAAAAGGACATAACGTATGCGGCACTTGTGCCAAACATGCAAGGATTAGAACGTGCATTGCTAGCGGGCATCGATGAAGCAAGCATTTTTATGTCTGCCAGTGAAAGTCATAATCAAAAAAATATCAATAAAACAATCCACGAAACATTTCCAATAATGAAGGAAGTAGTTGAGGGGGCAAAGGCCGCAAATAAGCATGTACGTGGTTATATCTCAACGGTAATCGGTTGCCCTTATGAGGGTTACATACACCCAGAAAAAGTTTTACAAGTAACAGATAAATTATTGGAAATGGGTGTTGATGAAATATCGCTAGGAGATACAATCGGCGTTGGAGTTCCGACGCAGGTTGAGCATCTATTAGAAGAGCTGTTAAAGAGATATCCAGCTGAAAAATTTGCGATGCATTTCCATGATACGCGTGGTACAGCACTTGCCAATATTATGAAATCGTTAGAAATGGGTATTACGAAATTTGATAGTGCACTCGGTGGCCTAGGCGGTTGTCCTTATGCAAAAGGAGCAACAGGTAATGTAGCTACAGAGGATTTGTTGTATCTATTAGAAGGAATGGGCATTGAAACAGGCGTTAACATGCAAAGGCTGTTAGAAGCGGTACTATTTATCGAACAAAAGCTAGGGAAGGACGTTGCGTCTAAACAAATGGCCATTGTTCGTAATGAAGGGAGTGCTAATGTCACATGACACAACAACTCGTTCAATTTGAATTATTACCAGGTAATATAGGGCTCATTACACTATCTAGACCGGAAGCTGCCAATGCCATGTCAGTGCAATTATTAAACGACCTTAGTGCTACGCTAGATAAAATAAATGCTGATCCAGCAGTGCGTGTTGTTTTACTAACAGGTGCAGGGGAAAAGGCATTTTGTGCAGGAGCAGATTTAAAAGAGCGTAAAGGGATGTCCGATCAACAAGTAAAGCAAATTGTGCATTTAATCGGAGCAACGATTGCAAAAGTAGAGTCATTAGCTCAACCTGTTATTGCTGTTTTAAACGGCGTTGCATTTGGAGGCGGACTAGAACTCGCTTTAGCTTGCGATTTACGCATAGCAGCCACACATATCAAAGTAGGTCTTACTGAAACCTCACTTGGCATTATTCCAGGAGCAGGTGGGACACAACGCTTACCGCGACTGATTGGAATTGGTAAAGCGAAGGAACTAATTTATACAGCACGTCGAATCGATGCCGAGGAAGCGAAATACCTTGGTATTGTGGAATATGTATATGAAGGGCATGAAGTGCAAGAAAGAGCGCAACAGCTTGCACTCGAAATGGCGAAAAATGCGCCGCTATCATTAATTCAGGCGAAAAATGCCATTAATAATGGTGTTGAAGTAGATTTAGCTACAGGCTTGAAAATCGAATCACTTGCATATAGTGCACTTATTCCAACGGAAGATCGCTTGGAGGGCTTACAAGCTTTCCAAGAAAAAAGAACACCGCAATATTCAGGAAAGTAATGGACTGCAAAGGGGGAATTGGACATGAGCAATATATCCACAGAAAATACATCAAATGCGATGAAGGAACAAATTTTAGCAGGGGGTCTGCCGAAATATCACGATAAAAATGCACAACAAGGCAAGCTATTTGTCCGAGAGCGACTAGAATTATTATTAGATGATGGTCTTCAATCGGAAGATGGACTGTATGCAAACTGTTTAGCAGGTGATTTACCAGCAGATGGCGTTATAACAGGTATCGGTAAAATCCATGGTCGTACAGTATGTGTTTTAGCCAATGATTCGACGATTAAAGCCGGGTCTTGGGGAAAACGTACAGTGGAGAAAATGATTCGTATTCAAGAAACGGCGGAGAAGCTAAATTGTCCATTATTTTATTTAGTTGATTCAGCAGGTGCACGTATAACAGATCAGTTAGAAATGTTCCCTGGACGTCGTGGAGCAGGACGTATTTTCTACAATCAAGTAAAACTTTCTGGTAAAGTACCGCAAATTTGCTTGTTGTTTGGTCCTTCAGCAGCGGGAGGCGCATATATTCCTGCATTTTCTGATATTGTGGTGATGGTGGAAGGCAACGCATCAATGTATTTAGGGTCACCACGTATGGCAGAAATGGTCATAGGTGAAAAGGTAGATCTAGAAACAATGGGTGGCGCTAAAATGCATTGTTCAGTATCTGGTTGTGGGGATGTGCTTGTAAAAACAGAGCAGGAAGCTATTGCCTATGCACGCAAATATTTGAGCTATTTCCCGAATAACTATGCTGAGCGTAGTAAAGTGGAAGCGCCAAAGCCACCAGCAACATTTGAAAAATCAATTGAAGAATTAATTCCTAAAAATCAAAACTCGCCTTTTGATATGTATCAATTAATTGATCGGTTGATTGATGAAGATTCTTTCTGTGAAGTAAAAAAATTATTTGCATCAGAATTAATAACTGGGCTTGGACGCATGAACGGACAATCAGTTGGGATTATAGCCAACCAACCACGTGTGAAGGGCGGCGTATTGTTCCACGATTCAGCTGACAAAGCGGCAAAATTTATTTCATTATGTGATGCCTTTAATATTCCACTTATTTTCCTTGTAGACGTTCCAGGCTTTATGATTGGAACACAAGTTGAGAAGGCGGGCATTATTCGCCATGGCGCGAAGATGATTTTTGCAATGAGCGAGGCAACTGTACCTAAACTAACTGTAATTGTACGTAAGGCGTATGGTGCAGGGCTTTATGCAATGGCAGGTCCGGCTTTTGAGCCTGATTGTTGTATTGCGTTATCAAACGCACAAATAGCCGTAATGGGTCCAGAGGCAGCTGTAAATGCAGTATATGCCAATAAAATTGCTGAACTACCAAAAGAAGAACAAGCAAGCTTTATTGCTGAAAAGCGAAAAGAATACCAAGAGGAAATTGACATTTATCGCTTAGCATCTGAGCTAATTATTGATGATGTCATTGAGCCGAATGATTTACGGAAGGCACTGGAAACACGTTTGGACTTGTATATGTCTAAATACTTGTTATTCTCTCAACGGAAGCATGGTGTAAATCCAGTATAAGAAGAAATACTTTATCCAAAAAATGCACCCAGTTTATGCTGGTGTGCATTTTTTGATATATTTCACCCCTTGCATGAGCACGGTCAGACATATTAAAATATGGGATGGATAAGAGGAAGTGGGTGAATTAGCATGGCAAAAAATAATATATCTAGTATCCAAGGTGATGCCAAGCTACCATTACCATTTCGAGCGTGGATTGATACGTATTATATGCAGCTAAAAGTAATAGGCTGGGTGTTTTTTAGTTTTTACACAATTATCGCCTTTTACAAATTAGTGATTAATCGTTTAGTGGATGTTTGTATTATGTTGTTCCGTGGCGATTATTCTTTAAGTGAGATTGGTTTGTTTGATTATAGTAGCTGGCGAGTAACGACAAATTTTATACCGTTTGAAACAATTTTACGTTATATCAATTACTCACAATATTTTAATTTAGATTTGATTGTCGTAAACTTATTAGGCAATTTGTTAATATTTACACCGATGGGCTTTTTGTTACCACTACTGTCAAAGAGGTTTCGAAAGGCATGGGTTATTATTTGTATAGGCTTTTTCTCTAGCCTTGCTGTTGAAACCGTGCAGTTTATTTTTACAGTTGGTTCTGCAGATATTGATGACTTGATTTTAAATACGCTAGGCGCATGGTTTGGATACTTAGCTTACAAATGTGTGCTTATCATGCCGAAAAAACGTTCATAAAGTTCGATTATAGAAGAAACAGTCCATTTAATAATGGGCTGTTTTTTTATTCGCTATAAACACTATTTTACAAGTGTTTAATGTGATAAATTTCAATGAAAATAAATGAAAAAGTAATAAAGAAATATAATAATAATAAAAACACTCTTATTAACAAGGTGTTTTTACCTATATAAAATTCGGGGTATTGTTTCTTTAGGAGGTTAGTAGTAATTATTGCTTGAATTTAAGAGAGAAAATTCCGATAATAAAAGTACAGAAACCGTTCCGTTTGAATAAAAATAGTTAATAGAGAGTTGTTCATATTTACTACTAAACTTGCATATTAAAAAGAAAGTCGAGGTGATGATATGAAACTATCAAACATGATGGAGCAAGAAAGACAATCTGCTCATTATAACCGTAAGAAAATCCTTCAGCGTAAAGAAGCTGGTGATGCTTATCGAAAAAATGCACAGTACTTCCAACCAGAAAAAAATAAAATATTGCTAGAGCTCGAAAATTTATTATTAGGCCGCCAAGATCAAGATTTATATGAGCAACATAAAGAAGAATCTAAGGAAGTAACGCCACAGCAACAGGCTATGATTCAAGATTTACAACAAACTGAAAAAAGTGTAAGAGCTCATGAGCAAGCATATAAAACAATCGGCAGTGATATTGGAGAATCACCTTCTTCATCACGGCTAAAAGCATCAGATGATTTGACTGAAGCAGTAATAGATACGGATACTGAGGCCGCGGACACATTGCAAATTTTACAGCAGGTTCGAAGTGCTGCGCTAACACCAACAGTTCCATCTCCACAAGATTTACGTATAGCGGCTAGTGCAGATGCTCAAATGCAACAAATTCAGAATGGTACAGAGCTAGATGAAACAGTGCTTAATGAGCTTGAACCACCTTATGTTACGGAAACAACTGATGTAAAGGTGCCAGAACGATTTTCGAAGGAATTGAATTTGGACCCATTTGCAGATACAATTTTCGGTAAGAGTTATGATGAGGCAATGAAAGCACGGACATTTAAAATAGCGTCTGCAAAATATGCTACGCATATTCAAATGGCAAAAAGCGGCTATCTATATGGAGACAACTCGACGTTTTCAATGACAGCTTAATGGTATAGATTGGGGATTTTAATTGTGGCAAAGGCGAAGCATACGAAAACAAATGCAATTAGACTATTAGAGCAACAAAAAATACAATTTGACGTTTTAGAATACGAGACAGGTGACGGTCAAGTAGATGGGGTGTCAGTAGCTGGGAAAATCGGGTATCCTGTATCATCTGTATTTAAAACATTAGTGGCAAAGGCGAGCGCCCAAAAGCTTTTTGTTTTTGTCATACCGGTTGCGGAAGAACTTGATTTAAAAGCTGCGGCTAAAGTCGTTGGTGAGAAAAAGATTGAGATGCTAGCAGTTAAGGAGCTACTTGGTTATACAGGCTATGTCCGTGGTGGATGCTCACCAGTCGGCATGAAAAAGCTGTATCCTACGGTTGTTGATGCATCTGCAAGTGCGCAAGGAAGTATTATTGTTAGTGCAGGGAAAATTGGTATGCAAATGCACATTCAACTTGATGATTTACTTGCAGTGACTAAGGCACAACTTGCTCCAATCACAACTATCCAAGAATAATTCTTGGGTAGTTTTTTATTTGGAGAAATTTTATGTTCAGATTATTTTAAATTATTAACGAAAATTGAGATTTCGGAGTAGAAATGATGATAAAGTTAGAGCAATATCATACATAGAGAGAAGGATAGTGAAATGCGAAAAGTCACAGGATGGCGCTGGGTGTTTTTTGTGGTGGGAATGATGATTATGTCATTAGGTATTACGATGTCAATCAAGGGGAAAATTATAGGAACAAGCCCATGGGATGTGTTACATGTAGGGTTATTTCAAAATTTCGGCTTAACAATAGGAACTTGGTCTATTTTAACAGGGTTTTTAATCGTCGTATCAACCTCGATTGTATTACGGCAGTGGCCTAAAATAGGTACATGGCTAAATATGCTACTTATCGGCTCATTTATTGATGTGTTTAATTGGCTGTTGCCATCAACTGATATTTATAGCTTACAAATAACCTATTTTGTATTAGGTTTATTTGTTTTAAGTTTCGGCTGTGGAATGTATATTGCACCAAATATGGGGGCAGGTCCACGTGATACTTTAATGATGATACTCGTTGAAAGGTTTGGAGGGACAATTAAAACAGCACGTATGGGCATTGAAGTTCTCGTAACCATTCTCGGATGGTTGCTCGGTGGCCCTGTTGGTGTTGGTACTGTCGTTATTGCACTAACATCCGGCTATATTGTGCAATTTTCCTTACCGTATTGTCGGAAAGTTTTAATGAAATGTATCGGAAATATGGAAGGCATCAAACCATTTTAAGTTATGGTGTCAGGCACTCAAACAATTCTGAAATTTTCAGTAATATATATCGAAGTAATATCCACGAAAATGCGTGCGGGAACGTCCGTAACTTAAGATGCAACAAACTGTGTTAGTGATGGTTGCGGCTTACATTGTGTCCAAGGAGAGAGAAGTAGATTTTTACGATGTAAGGAGCCTGTATTATGCCAGGTGTCTATGCCAAGTGCCAGGTACGCACACAATTAGTGCCAGTCACTCAAACAATTTGCCCCCCTTTCATCTTTTGGTGTGATAGTTCATATAATGTCATGGCATAAAAAAAGGGGGAGCGACATTGAACGGAAATGTGACCTATTACTTTGGACACGCACTTACTGGGCAAGGAATTAAACATTTATATAAAGAAATGATGGATGAAGCGGAACTAGTTTACGTTCTGCAAGGCCCATCAACATATAAAGGATCAGAACTTCTGAAGGAGCTCGGCTATTATTATGTAAAACAGGGCTTTGCGGTAGAGTGGTTTCAACACGCATTGTTAGAGAACGTAATAGAGGGAGTATTTATTCGAGGCTGTAATCGACTCTATGTTTGGTCTTCACAGTGGGGGATTGAACCAACTTTATTTGGTACGAAGCATCGTGTGCTGTCCTTTTATGATTGCTTAGAAGAAGACCGACTTGAAGAGATTGGCGAAAAGCTAGCCGTTGCAATAAAAGAGCGAGAATTGTGGCGCGAGAAGTGTATTACAATGCTTGAAATCGCAAAAAAAATACATGATGACTGGGAGATTGTTACGCAAAGTTGCATGGACTGGCAAGCGTTAGATGAACAAGTTACCAACTTAAAGTCGAATATTTTTCAATCCATCGTTTTAAATAAAACAGGCAGACGGACACATCGACTATTAGGAACACTTACACCTCGTGGTGCAGAAAATACAGTAGATAGCATGACGAAAAATTTAGCGAAAAGATTGATGATAAAAGGCAAGCCAGGTACAGGGAAATCCTCATTAATGAAAGGATTAGCTGACGAGGCAAATGCAAGAGGGCTAGATGCGCAAATTGTTTGGTGTGGCTTAGATGCTGGTTCAGTGGATATGGTCATCGTTCCAGAATTAAACTTTTGCATATTTGATAGTACAGAACCACATGTATTTGAGCCACAGGATGGAAGATTAGGGGATGAAATTTTCGATATGGGGCAACATTGTATTTTGTCCGAGGAAGCGGAAGCTCAAATTGAAGAAATCCGCGTGAACTATAAAAGTGCAATGCAAGATGCAATCGGCTATACGACGCGTTATGCAGAAGCGGAGAAAACAATTCGCCAGCTAATGGATCAATGTTTATCGACTGCAATTTGGCGTGAAAAAACGGCTCCTTTATTTGAAAGATTAGCAAAGTAATTTATTCTAATTGGTTGCTTATGCTACACTATGAGTAGACTAGTCGATCTTTATTCAATAGCTACTTGCTAAAGCGAATTGATGCAAATGACCCCTTATTTGCATGAATGTCAAAAGCAAGCTGAATGAAGACAATGCCTCTGGCAGAAGCCGTGGATTTTGAATTGTAGGATGCATGCATAAATTAAAATCCGAATATTATGACGCCGAGACAAAACTAATCGTAGAAAGGATGATACTCTTGTCAAAAGTACTAAATGCATTTTTAGATGAAAACTTACAAGCCTTACGTGATCAAGGCTTATACAATGAAATTGACGCAGTAGAAGGCGCAAATGGGCCAGTTATTCAAGTTCGAGGTCAGAATCTTATTAATCTTTCCTCTAATAACTATCTTGGCTTAGCAACAAATGAGCAATTAAAGCAAATTGCTAAAGAAGCAACAGAAAAATATGGTGTAGGTGCAGGAGCTGTTCGTACAATTAACGGCACACTTGATTTGCATGTTAAATTAGAAGAAAAGCTTGCCGAATTTAAAGGAACAGAAGCAGCTATTTCCTATCAATCAGGTTTTAACTGTAATATGGCGGCTATTTCAGCTGTTATGGATAAAAACGATGCAATTTTATCAGACCAATTAAACCATGCATCCATTATTGATGGATGTCGCTTATCGCGTGCAAAAATCATTGCGTACAATCACTCAGATATGGATGATTTACGCGCAAAAGCAAAAGAAGCTACAGAATCAGGTTTGTATAATAAAGTGATGGTAATTACAGATGGTGTCTTCTCAATGGATGGTGATATCGCCAAACTACCGGAAATCGTCGAAATTGCGAAAGAGTTTGATTTAATTACTTATGTCGATGATGCACATGGTTCAGGTGTTACAGGTAAAGGGAAGGGCACTGTAAAACATTTCGGTCTAGAAAAAGAAATCGACTTCCAAATCGGTACACTTTCAAAGGCAATTGGTGTAGTCGGTGGTTATGTTGCCGGCAAGAAAAATCTAATTGACTGGTTGAAAGTCCGTTCTCGTCCATTTTTATTCTCAACTGCGTTGCCGCCAGGTGATGTAGCTGCTATTACTGCAGCAGTACAAATGCTTATTGATTCAACAGAACTACATGATAAGCTATGGGACAATGGCGATTACTTAAAAGCAGGGTTAGCGAAATTAGGCTTTAATATCGGTGAATCTGAAACACCTATTACACCATGTATTATTGGTGATGAAAAGTTGACACAAGCGTTTTCACGTCGCTTATTTGAGGAAGGCGTTTATGCAAAATCAATCGTTTTCCCAACAGTACCAAAAGGCACTGGCCGTGTTCGTAATATGCCAACAGCAGCTCATACAAAGGAAATGCTAGACAATGCATTGGCGATTTATGAAAAAGTAGGTCGTGAATTAGGCGTAATTCAATAAGGAATAGAAGGCACTTTTTGTTCAATTTGAACAGAAAGTGCCTTCTTTTATTTTTATATTACGTATAGTTTTACTGCGAAAATTCGAGATATTGCTAAAGTTATAACCATTTAATCGGAAAATAAATAATCGGTGATATGATAGATTGTCAAAAGAGATTGACAAATAACATAATTCGAACTATTCTATAAAGCATATTGAAATAGTAGGTTATAATTGTTATTGAATAATTGAGTAAGGAGAACAAAATGCTCGAATTTCGTAATGTATCAAAAGTTTATAGCTCAAAGAAAAAAGAGGTTGTCGGTGTAGATGATGTATCCTTAACAATTAATCGTGGCGATATTTTCGGAATAGTAGGTTATTCGGGAGCTGGCAAAAGCTCGCTTTTACGTTGTATAAATTTACTCGAACGACCTACTAGCGGTGAAATATTAATTAATGGTAAGGATTTAACAAAGCTATCACGAAATGAACTACGTTTAGCTCGCTTAAAAATTGGAATGATATTTCAACACTTCTATTTAATAAGCCAAAAAACAGTAGGCGAAAATATAGCCTTTGCCCTAAAGGCAGCGAATATGCCAGCAGCTGATATTCCTGCAAGAGTGGATGAATTGCTTAAAATGGTCGATTTAGCAGAAAAAAGGGATGTTTATCCTGCGCAGCTAAGTGGTGGTCAAAAGCAAAGAGTAGGAATTGCAAGAGCTTTAGCAAACAATCCAGCGATGTTGCTCTGTGATGAAGCTACATCCGCACTCGATCCTAAAACAACCGTGTCAATTTTACGACTGTTAAAGGAAATCAATATTAAGTTAGGTATTACGATTGTTCTAATTACACATGAAATGGATGTAGTGAAGGAAATTTGCAATCGTATGGCTGTTATGCAGGATGGTAAAGTCATAGAGGAAGGCGAAGTATATGATATTTTCGCTAGCCCTCAAAAAGTATTAACGCAGGAATTTATTAGTAGTGTTGTATCGTTTGATATTCCGGAAACGATTTTAAAAGATGTACATGGTCAAATCGTCAAAATTTTATTTAAAGGAAATGTAGCAGGTGAAGGCGTTATTGCAGACACAATGCAACGTTTTTACGTTAAAGGGAATTTCCTTCATGGCACAATCGAATACATACAAGAACGACCACTTGGTATTTTTTTAATGGAGCTACAAGGTGAGCAGAGTGAGTTACAGAAAGCTGTTGCTTATATGACCGAACGTGGTGCGATTGTGGAGGTGGTTCAGCATGTTTGATGTAACGCATTTTATGGAGATGATTCCGGATATATTGAAAGCCTTTCAGGAGACAATTATTATGATTGGCATCTCGCTAACTGTGTCAATCGTGGTAGGTTTACCGCTTGGTATTTTATTATTTGTCACGGATAAGGGGCTATTTTGGGAAAATCGTTTAATTAAAAGTGTGTTCGGCTTTGCGGTGAACTTTATTCGATCGATTCCATACATCATTTTATTAGTCGCGTTATTCCCATTAACGAAATTACTTGTTGGACAAACAATTGGGCCGATTGCTGCGAGTGTATCCTTATCGGTTGCAGCCATTCCATTTTTTGCACGATTAGTGGAAACGTCATTACGTGAAATTGATAAAGGTGTTATTGAAGCGTCAATAGCGGTAGGAGCAACACCGTGGATGATTATTAAAGATGTTTTAATTCCGGAAGCAAAATCAAGCATCATTCAAGCAATGACAGTTACAGTAATTAGTTTAGTTGCTTTCTCTGCGATGGCAGGTGTAGTAGGTGGCGGTGGTATCGGTGATTTAGCTATCCGATTCGGCTACTATCGTTATGATAATACAATTATGATTGCTACCGTTGCGATATTAATTTTGCTCGTGCAAGCGATACAAATTGCTGGCGACTGGTTTGCAAAATCAATTGATAAAAGATAAGAAGAGGAGAGAAAGAAAAGATGAGAAAATCATTACTGGCATTTATAACAATCATTCTTGCTGTCGTTTTAGCAGCATGTGGTTCAAGCGACAAAGGATCCGATTCAAAAAAGGGTTCAGATGCAGCAGGGGAAAGCAAATCTATTAAACTAGGTGCAACAGCAGGTCCTTATAGTGATATGCTTAAAAAAGCAATTATTCCACAGCTTGAAGAAAAAGGTTACAAAGTTGAATTAGTAGAATTCAGTGATTATGTGCAACCAAACAAAGCTTTAGATAATGGCGATATTGATGCAAACTTATTCCAGCATACGAAATACTTAGAAAACTTCGAAGAGCAGAACAACATGGATTTAGAAGCATTAATTATTGTACCAACAGCACCAATGGGCTTTTTCTCAAACAAATATAAATCAATCGATGAAATTCCAGATGGTGCAACAGTGGCAATTGCCAACGATCCTTCAAATGCAGCACGTACATTATTATCATTGCAGGAGCAAGGCTTAATCGAGATTGACCCTAGCATTGAAGAATTAAAAGCATCAGAAAAAGATGTTGTGAAAAATGACAAAAATTTAGTATTCCAACCGATTGAGGCAGCTGCACTTCCGCGTACAGTAGAAAGTGTTGATTTAGCTGGCGTACCTGGTAACTTTGCTTTAGCAGCGGGGCTAGATTTACTAAATGCGGTATTTTTAGAAAACATGCCTGACCAATTCCGTAACGTTATTGCGGTGAAGGCTGATAACAAAGATTCACAATTATCAAAGGATCTAGTTGAAATTGTAGAATCGGCTAAATTTGAAGAAGTTATTGATGCAGACTTCAAAGGCTTTGGTAAACCAGAGTGGATGGAAAATCGTAAATAATAAAGAAATAAGAAGCACTCGTCATATGGCGAGTGCTTCTTACTTTATATTAGTAAATTATCGTTTAAATAGATTAAGCTTTTCAATTCGGCCAATAGCTTCACGTAAGCGTTCTTCACTAACAAGTAAGCCGACACGTACATAGCCTTCACCGAACTGTCCAAAGCCATTGCCAGCAGCTACTGCAATATCAGCTTTATCAAGTAATAAATCGGCAAATTGTTCACTTGTGTAACCTAATGGAACAGGGAGCCATGCAAAAAACGAACCTTTTGGAGCTGTTACTTGCCAACCAATACGATGAGCTTCTTCAATTAGGACGTTTCGACGGCGCTCATACGTCGCGTTAAGTTCCTGAGCACAAGTTTGTGAAGAAGTTAAAGCGACAGCTGCTGCCTGCTGAATCGCGGGAAATTGGCTACAAAATAAATGATCTTGAATAAGATTAATAGCTTCTATAATTTGAGCATTTCCAACTGCGAAACCGATGCGCCAGCCAGCCATATTATAGGTTTTTGATAAAGTATACAGTTCAATGCCGACATCTTTAGCACCGTCTGCCTGCAAGAAACTCACTGGTTTATTGCCATCAAAGCCAATCGCACCGTAGGCGAAATCGTGTGCTATGATAATTTGATGCTCTTTAGCAAACCTTACTGTTTCTTCGAAAAATTCAAGTGTTGCTGTTCCACCAGTAGGATTGTTCGGGTAATTCAAGTAAAGAAGCTTAGCTCTTTCTTTTACTTCATCAGACAATGCATCATAGTCAGGTAAGAAATCATTTTCTGCAAAAAGTGGCATCACATCATATTGAACTTCACCTAATACAACACCAGATAAATAATCTGGATAACCGGGATCGGGCAATAGCATTGTGTCACCAGGATTTAAAACGGCCATTGGTAGTTCCACAAGTCCAATTTTCGTTCCGCCTAAAATGGCTACTTCTGTATCAGGATTAATATCCACATTGTATTCACGTTTATAAAACGCAGCTGCAGCTTGGCGTAATTCAGTAATACCACGGAACGGGGAATATTTATGATGCTGAGGGTTTTCTGCTGCCTCTTGAAGCGCTTTAATAATGTGTGGGGGCGTCGGTTGGTCGGGATTGCCTTGTCCAAGATTAATAATGTCGCGCCCTTCCGCTAGTGCCGCATTGACCTTTTGTACAAGTGCTGCAAAAAATTGAGTTGGGAGTTGCTGTAGTTTTTTTGATAATTCCATGTATGCTCACCTTTTTCAGAATATAATAATTATTATAGATATGTTGCAAATACTATTACTTTTTCAATAGATTGTCTATAGTCTTTCTTTATCAAGGGTAAAAAACGTAAGAAGAAGACTAAAAAGAGTGGGTTTAAAGGATTTTATCTAATCTAATGCGGTTTCAAGTTGATTAACAGTTTTTGAATCTAGTACTTCTTCTCTCGTTTCTTTATCAATAATGTACTTAATTCTAATATAGCGATTATTACTTTTTGTTATACTAGACTTCGTATTGATTTTTAATATTAGCTTAAGCATATTATCTTTATTAATAATAGAGTTTTCTGCTGGTATTACATCGCCACCAATTCTTTCTAAGTTTTTATGAACACCTATACTATACGTGAATACTTATCCCCTATAAAAAAAGAATAATTAAATTCATCTATTAATATGTATTCGTCAATTACTTCGTCAGCTTTTACAATTTCAATTTTCTCAATTATTGCAGACTTTTCTCCTAAATACTCTAAATCGGAAACAATGTAATAATCATTATTTTTACTAAATTTACTTGTGGAAATACTTGTAGCAATAAATAAGTTTTCATTTGATTGATTAGAACAACCTATAAGGAATGTTAATAATAAAAATATAGATATTAATTTTTTCATTTAGATTCTCCCTATTGTAATTTATTTTGTGAGAATTATTTTTATGAGGATGGAATTGTCTATGTAATATATCAACTCCAACGAAAATAAAGATTGCACCAATTATTCTTAAAAGAATATTCTTAATCAGAAAATCATCACAGGTGAATCCTAAAACTCTTTTATCCTCCTAAAAATGCCACTCGAATGAGTGACATTAGTTTAAATTTAGTCTCTTTAAGCTATCTCACAAGTTTTATAAATCCTGAAGTTCATTCACAGTAACAAATGTATAGCCCTCATTTGAAAGCTCTTGTAAAATGCCTTCAATTGTTTCAAGTACTTTATCGGTATTATCATACATTGGATGAATTAAAATAATCGAACCAGGTGTAACATTCTCTTTCACATAATTCACTTTGTCTGAAGCCGAGTCGTAAAAGCTGTCTGGCTCGAGATTCCAAGTTATCGTGTCTCGATTATGTTTACTTAAGTAATACGGGAAGCCTATAAGTTTTTTTCCGTTAGGGGGCCGAACATCAATTTCGCCTTTAAATCCAGCATTTCGAATTAATAGATCTGTTTTTTCAATTTCATCCTTATAGTAGGAAAGGGTTTTGAAAACCATTCGATTATGAGAATACGTGTGATTGCCAATTTGATGTCCTTCTTCTGCAATTTTTTTTGCTTCGTCTGGATGTTTTTCAAGTTCTTCACCAATTAGAAAAAAGGTCGCTTTGGCATTATACTTTTCTAATAGTGGCAAAATCATTTTTACGTTATCTGTTGGTCCATCATCAAAAGTTAACGCAATCACTTTTTGAGTTGTTTCTACTTTATTCGTTATATTCCCAAACAACTGATACGCTCTCGAATTCATTAATTTATATGTGCCAAATAATAGGAGAAAAACTAACAGAAATCCCGTTGCAATGATTGTTACTTTCTTTTTCATAACAAACCTTCTTTCCGTTTGGAAGTTTTAATACAGTTTATAATTCCATTCGAAAGCCGCTTTCCATCTAGTTCAAGAGAGTTAATCGAAAAAATAAAAAAGATGGGAATTCCCATCTTTTTTTAGCGCTTATCTAACTTATCAGAAATACTTTTAAGGATTTGTATTTGCTCTTGTTGGTTTTTAAGAAATTTAAGGAGAAACCAAATGATAAAAACAACTGGAGCTATGTAGATTAATAAGCTTAAGAGAGGTAAAAAAGCGAGAAATGCGCTGTCCATAAATGATAATACCTTCCTTCTTTTATTAAGATTTTTATAAAGTTAAAAAGGTCTGCCTAGAAAACGTTTATTATTCATTCTATGTATGTAATCAGTATATCAGTATTGATTACTATTGTCATTAAACGATAAATATGTATATTTATAGTGTTCTAAGTGATTAATAAGACATTAAATGATGGACATTGTGCGAAATCGATTATAGTGCAAGGTTTCCTTCATATCATCGACAAGCTAAGATCGCTCAATGATATAATGGGGTATAGAAAAATGTAATGTAATAAGCTAAATGCTTTTGGAAGCGTTTGGAATTACTTGTATCTTGAATTATAAAACTATTTTTTAACTATTGGACGGGGGAATGAAAATGAAAATAGGTTGTATTCAATTAAACGTAAGATTTGGCAAAGTAGAAGAAAACTTCGCGAGAGCTGAAGAAAAAATACGCGAAGCGGCAAGTTTAGGTGCGGAAATTATTGTACTTCCCGAAATGTGGAATACTGGCTACGCGCTTGAAAAATTAGCTGAACTTGCAGATACAGACGGAGAGCGAGCAAAGGCGTTTCTACAAGGCTTAGCAATCGAACTTGGTGTACATATTGTGGGGGGCTCTGTCGCAACGAAGAAGGGCGATAAATTTTACAATACGATGTATACGTTTGATAAGGAAGGAAAGCAAGTTGGCGAATATAGTAAAGCACATTTATTCCGTTTGATGGATGAACATCTATATTTAGAAGCCGGTGATGAAATGAACCGCTTTGCATTAGGGGATATTGAAGCGGCGGGTGTTATTTGCTATGATATTCGCTTTCCAGAATGGTTACGGGCGCATGCATTAGATGGAGCAAAGGTTCTATTCGTACCAGCACAATGGCCAACACCTCGTATTGACCATTGGAAAACATTGTTACAGGCACGTGCAATTGAAAATCAATGCTTTGTCATTGCTGTTAATCGAATTGCCAACAAGGTAGAAAACTTCAATGGACAATCCATGGTTATTCAACCTTGGGGAGAAGTATTATGGGTTGGTGCAGACGATGAGGAAGTAGCGGTTATTGATGTTGATTTTTCAATTGTCGATGAAGTACGTGGAAGAATTCCAGTTTATGATGACCGTAGACCTGGATTGTATAGCGGTGTTGTTGAGAAATAAGTGCCAGGCACACAAACAATTCTGAATTCTATATCCAAGTAAAAATCCACGAAGACTCCTGCGGCTAACAAAATGCTGCGCGGAAAATCAAAGTGGATTTTTACGTTAAGTGCCAGGCACTCAAACAATTTTAGGGTACTTACTCAATTTTGCGTTTTATCTTCAATTAGTGAACTGGCAAGTAACATAAACTCAAGTGTAATACGATTGTGGCCCTTCATAAAATTTTCACCTAGCAAACTTTCAAGCTTCTTTAGACGATGATAAAGTGTTTGCCGTACAATAAACAATTGATTGGCAGTTTGTTGTTTTGAGCCATTCGTTTGTAAATAAACTCTGAGTGTTTCTAGCAGTTTGCTGTTGTATTTTTTATCATATTCAATAACAGGCTGTAAATAATCTTGAATGACTTCTTGCAAATCCACTTGCATTTGTAATTTGTAAATAAGGTGGTACAAGTGCAAGTCATCATAAAAAAACGATGTCGTTTGAACTTTGCGACAAATATATAATGTTTCCAAAGCTGTTTGATAGCTCTTTGGAATTTCCTCGACATCCGAAACAACCTTACCGATCGCTAGCTGATACCCTTGTGACAATTGCTTTTTATAAAAATCCGTTTTTTGGAGCGTAGAAAATAGCGTATTTAATAATTCGCGACTCGCTTTACAATCTTTTGTGTGGAGTAGGATGAATATAACATAGCTCTTCCTTTCGAATAAAAAGGGGATGAAGCCATTTTGTTCAAATAGATTTCGATAATAAAGCTTGCTATACACAATATCCTCTTGAACCTTCATGATTGTATAAGGTGAAGATAAAATAAACACCGCGCTACTATAATAAGTAAAGTTAGAATGATGGGACACGATAAATTTATAGATTTCCTCTTTCGTCAGCTTGTGATCAATCCAATCCGCTAAAATCGTTGCATCCTCAATATCTCTTTTCTCTTCTATATAAAATTCACGCATTAAAAGCTGTGCTAGTGCCGTCGCTGTACGGTCTAAAATAAGTAATTCAAATTCTGAGAATAAGCCATCTGCTCGATAAAGGGATAAATCCGCATAATGCTGATCGACAATAAAAATGGGCTCATGTTTAAGTTGTGATGCTGATTTTGGCATCTTTAATAAATGCTGTCTTTTCGCTAGGGACATATTTGGGAAAAAGATAGCATCCCGACCTTTAATAGAAAAAATGATTTGTGTACGTAACGCTTCATAAAGGGATTGCAAAATGTCATCCACTGTTTGTCCTAAAAGAGCGTTTTTGTTTAAAGTCTGGGAGTAAGTTTCTAATGAAGAAATCATAAAATATTGTTGATTCATGATCTGGCTATGTAAATCCTGTGTAATCCGAACAAAAGGCACTGTCTCATGAAAAACGATGATTGGGAAGTCATGGCGGTTAGCTAGTGAAAGAATAGATTCTGGTATTGTTTGTAAATAGGTGCCGTATTCTATGCAAAGTGCTGCACAGTTTTTTTCAATTAGAGACTCTACGAAAAAGGTAAAGTCCTCAATATGCTGTAAACTAATCCCCGTCGTTAAAACCAATTCGTCCCCTGCTAGGAAATTATCAACTTGTACAATTTCAATAACATGTGCCCACTTTACAATGCGTAATAACCCATCCTTGCCTGCAACGACCTCGGCGCTTTTAAAGTGTGCATTCTCTAATACATCCTTTACCTGAAGCTTATATTGACTCATCGTAGCCCTCCAATCAAAGTTCGTATTGTATATGGGAATTATGGACTCATAAGTGAAAAGTGATAATTTAGCTAGTAATTTACGTCATATACTTTTTAAAAACTATTTATTCTATTTTACATTATGTTTAAAACAAAATCATAGAATTATACAGAGTGTCTATTACATTCCTTTTTTAGAAGATGTAAAATTTTTGTAAGAAACAATTCAATCAAATGGGGTGACACAAATAATAACCATGCTTGGAAATGTAGTTTTGATGTTTACAGGAAGTGGAATGCAGCGCAAAAAGTCAATGTAACTGACTGACTAAATAACATCCATTTTTGAACGTTGGAAGATGAAACATCAAACAGGTTCATTTGCCTTTCCAAGTAATAGCGATACCAAATTACATTAGGTGGAACAGTTCAAGCTGCTTCAATAATAGAACTTAATATAATTAAAGGGGTGCATGTAAATGGTTCAAACAAATCTTAAGAGCGATGTATTAAAAAAAGATGAACAGTATGTCTGGCATTCAATGAAGCCCTATAATCCGCAAGCCACATATGTTGTAGAAAAATCGGATGGTGCAAGAATCGTTGATACAGAAGGTAATGAATACATTGACGCAATGGCAGGGTTATGGTGTGTAAATGTAGGCTACGGGCGTAAAGAATTAGCGGATGTTGCACATGAGCAAATGATGAAAAATGCTTATGCGCCTCTGTCACAAGGCCATTTACCCGCTGTTGAATTAGCAGAAAAGATTAACCAAATGCTTGGCGGTGATTATGTCGTTTTCTTTTCGAATAGCGGCTCTGAAGCAAATGAAACGGCATTTAAAATAGCGCGTCAATACCATCAACAAAAAGGGGAAAGTACGCGCTATAAAATTGTCTCACGTTATCGGGCATATCATGGAAACTCGTTTGGGGCTTTAGCTGCGACTGGGCAAGCAGAACGAAAATATAAATATGAACCGCTATCACCAGGTTTTATTCATGTAGCGCCACCAGATCAATATCGTGAACCAGAAAATGACTCGATAGCACCAACTGACTTAGCGAGTGTAAAAGCCGTCGATAAAATGATGACTTGGGAACTCGGCGATACTATTGCCGCAATGATATTAGAACCTATTATTACAGGTGGTGGTGTTATCATGCCTCCAGAAAATTATATGAAGGGCATTGAGGCAGTCTGTAAAAAACATGGGGCTTTAATGATTGTCGATGAAGTAATATGTGGGTTTGGACGTACAGGGAAGCCGTTTGGTTTTATGAACTATGATGTGAAGCCTGATATTATAACGATGGCTAAAGGTATTACAAGTGCTTATTTACCTCTGTCAGCAACTGCAGTGAAACGAGAAATTTATGAGGCATTTACAGGAACAGATGCATACGGTTATTTCCGCCATGTCAACACATTTGGTGGCTCTCCTGTAGCCTGTGCTGTCGCTTTGAAAAATATTGAAATTCTTGAGCGAGAAGCGTTATTTGAGCGATCTAAGGAAGTGGGAGCTAAAACACTACAAACACTTCAAAATGCTTTAAACACGCATCCAAATGTAGGAGATGTGCGAGGTAAAGGCTTATTGATTGGGATTGAATTAGTTGTAGATAAAGTTTCCAAAGAACCTTTACCATTGGAAAAAGTGAATGCTGTCATTGCAGCATGTAAAGGGCAAGGTGTCATCATTGGAAAAAATGGAGCTACCGTAGCAGGGTTTAATAACGTCTTAACGTTATCACCTCCACTTAATATTGTACAAGAAGATCTAGACCGCATACTAAATGTGGTTGTCGATAGTATAAATACGCTATAGACTATTCATGAAAGTTCTAAAAGCCGTGTAATAAAGGCTTTTAGAACTTTTATTGTGGCATTTTGTAGCATAAATGAACTTTGGGTTAATTATTATAGCCTAATAATAATAATTTTAAAATTCTGAATTTTATTAAAAAAACACTGGAAATATTAGATTTCATAGTTTATAGTTGTAAAAAATAATTAATTTTCTGATAATTAAAACGATGTCCTGGAAGGGAATATTTTTTTAATCACTTATTTTCAGCAGTGGAATAAATACATCTTGTTATTTGAACTATATTTTCTGATTAAAAGCAATTGTGATAGTTGAGGAAGCACCGTCTTTCCTGAATTGAATTGTCTAATCGTAAGAAAATATAGTTTTATTTTTTGCCTATTTATTTTCAGCAGTGGAGAAAATAAATGCTTTTAGTAATTATATTTCTTATTTTAAGTTATAAGAAATATTTTTATATATTTTTACAAAGGGGGAAGATGAGATGAATTATGTTAAAAAGTTGGTTTTTGTCATACTATGTACGTTTCTTTTAGCAGCATGCGCAGAGAAAGACAATTCTAACGCATCAAATACTGGGGATAAGTCTACTACAGAATCAGGCGCAGCTAGTTCAAAAAATGAACTTGTCATCGCTGTAAATGAAAATTTTATTTCAATGGATCCACATAACACAGGGGATACTAATTCGAATTCTGTTCAGGAGACGATGCTAGAAGGATTGTTAGGCTTCGATGCAGATGGACAAATTATTAAGGTTTTAGCAGATGATTATTCAATAAGTGAAGACGCTCTTGTATATACGTTCAAACTTAAAGAAGGGGTTACTTTCCATGACGGGGAACCGTTTAATGCTGAGGCTGTAAAGGCCAACATTGAACGAATCATGAATGATGAAAGCTTACGCTTGTATTCTCGCGGTTTTAGCTTAATCAGTAATGTTGAAATTCTAGGTGACTATGAGATTAAAGTTACTTTAAAAGAACCATATGGACCAATGATTACTCGCTTCGGGGTTGCCAAAATGATTAGTCCAAAAATGATTAAAGATAATTTAGCAGATATACCTAAAAAACCTGTCGGCACAGGTCCTTATAAATTTGTTGAATGGGTACAAGGGGACCATTTAACAATTGAAAATTTTGATGGCTATTGGGGTGGCGGAGAACGTGTTTCTAAAATCACCTATAAACCAGTACCGGAAAACGGATCACGAGTGGCGATGCTAAAAGCGGGTGATGCACAGGTTATCTATCCAGTGCCATCTCAAAATATTGATGAACTTTCTAAAAGTAAAGATGTAGAAGTTAATAAAGTTCCTTCTACAATTGCACACTACGTTTCATTAAATACCTATAAAAAACCATTGAATGATATTAAAGTTCGACAGGCCTTTAACTATGCGGTGGACAAAGATGCTTATATTAAAGTGGTTAATGCGGGGCTAGGTTTACCATTAGACTCCATTATTCCTTCTAAAACGGTTTATTATAAGCAACAAAAAATGTATGAACACAATATTGAAAAGGCAAAAGAATTATTGGCTGAGGCTGGCTATCCTGATGGCTTCGATATTGAAATCTGGGGGAACACAAACTCAGATACGATGAAAGGTATGCAGTTTATTCAACAACAGTTAGGTCAAATCGGTGTAAAAGTAGAAATTAAATCAATGGAAGAAGGCACTTTATCAGATGAAATCTATGGTGCACAAACACCAGATGACGCGAAATTACAAATGTGGTATGTGAGTTGGTCAGCATATGCTTCGGATATAACGAATGCGACAAAGCCACTTTTCCATAGCGTATCATTCCCACCAAATGGTGCAAATACAGCTTACTATAATAACACGGAGGCAGATCAATTAATGGATGAAGCTAACTCCATTTCAGATGTAGATCGCCAAGCTGAACTATATGAAAAATTGCAGGAAATCGTATATCAAGATACACCTTGGATTTTCTTAGGGGTGGATGAGGTTGTATATGGTGTTCGTTCAAATGTTAGTGGTGTATTAGTAAATCCTACAGGTGGACTTGATGTGAAGAACGCCAAAGTCGAGTAATGCACAGTAAAAGGAATTGATGCTAGTCAATTCCTTTTCTAAAAAATAGAAAGGAGGAAGGTGCCATGTGGAAATATGTAGCAAGAAGAACTGTTGAAATGATACCGATTTTAATTGTCATTTCCGTATTAACATTTTTATTTATTCATTTCATACCAGGTGACCCTGCGCGATTAGTAGCTGGTAAGGATGCCACGCTAGAAGATGTTGAAAATGTACGACATGAGATGGGTCTAGATAAACCCATTCTTAAACAATATGTAGATTATATGAAAAATCTTGTGACGGGTGAGCTTGGAACATCTTTAACAACAGGACTACCTGTCATTGATATGTTTAAAACAAGGTTTATGCCTTCTCTGCAACTTACTTTCCTTTCCATGTTTTGGGCTACATTGATGGGTTTGGCGATTGGTGTTTTTTCTGCCATCAATAAAAACAAATGGCCTGATTATTTTGGAATGGTAACGGCTGTATCGGGCATTTCGATTCCAGGTTTTTGGCTGGGCTTATTATTGATTCAATTATTTTCAGTGCAACTAGGGTTATTTCCGACAGGTGGATTAGATGGCTTTTCTAGTTATATTTTACCTTCCTTAACTTTAGGGGCTGGCATTATGTCAATGATTGCTAGATTTACTCGATCTTCTATGCTTGAAACGTTACAAGCAGATTATATAAGAACAGGGAGAGCAAAGGGATTGAAAGAGCGCTCCGTTATTGTGACACATGCTTTAAGAAATTCCTTGATTTCGGTGGTAACAGTGGCAGGCTTGCAATTTGGATTTCTATTAGGAGGATCGGTGGTAGTCGAGACCGTATTTAGTTTTCCAGGAATGGGACGACTTTTAATCGATTCTATCGCATTTCGAGATTATCCCGTTATTCAATCAGCACTGCTGTTATTTGCATTAGAATTTATTTTAGTGAATTTAGCCGTAGATGTGCTTTATACAGTGTTAAATCCAAAAATTCAATTAGATTCTTAAGGGAGGGAATAACATGACTTCACCAACTGCTGTGCAAAATAGCGAAGTGCAAAATACACAAAGAAAATACTCTCCTCTTAAAGAATTTTGGAAGTCTTTTAAAAAACAAAAGGCTGCATTAGTAGCAAGTATCTTTATAGGATTGTTAATTGTAGTCGCTATGATTGGTCCTTATATCGCGCCGTACGATCCTTTCGAACCAAATTATGATGCTTTATTAGAGGGACCAAGTGCAAGTCATTTGGCAGGAACGGACGAGTATGGTCGAGATATTTTTAGTCGTCTAATAGTAGGAGCAAAAATATCCTTGATGGTGAGTTTTAGTGCCGTATTTTTAGGCTTAATACTAGGCACAATTTTAGGTTTAATTAGCGGTTACTTTGGTGGATGGATTGACAAATTGATTATGCGTAGTTGTGATGTATTATTTTCATTCCCTGATTTATTGTTAGCCATTGCCATTGTAGCCTTATTAGGTCCTGGTATTAATAATGTCATTATTGCTGTGATGATTTTTAGTGTACCCTCTTTTGCCCGTTTAGTAAGAGGCGCTACATTGAATGCGAAAGAGAATGTATACGTAGAGGCAGCTCAATCAATGGGAGCTTCGCATGTTAGAGTGCTGTGGAAACATATTTTCCCTGAAACGATGAATGAATTAATCATTTTTGTCACAATGCGAATAGGAACAGCCATTTTAGCAGCTTCTGGTTTAAGTTTTTTAGGCTTAGGTGCCAGCCCTGAAATGCCTGAGTGGGGGGTAATGCTAAGTAGCGGGCGTGACTATTTAGGAACATCTTCACACGTCGTCATCATGCCAGGCATTGCTATATTTTTAACCGTACTAGCATTTAACTTAATAGGTGATGGATTACGAGATGTATTAGATCCAAAAATAAAAAATAATTAAGGAGAATGCCTATGTCAGAACATGTATTGCAAGTAACTGACTTAGAAACGTCCTTTACACGTGATAAAAAGGAAATCAAGATTTTAAGGGGTGTCAATTTTTCCATCCGTAAAGGAGAAATATTAGGCTTAGTGGGAGAATCGGGTAGTGGGAAAAGCTTAACATCGTTATCCATTATGCAATTATTCCATGGTACTACAGGCAAAATTGTTAATGGCTCTATACATTTTAATGGACATGACTTGACGAAAATGTCCGAATCAGAAATTCGGAAGATTCGTGGCAAGCAAATGGCGATGATTTTTCAAGAGCCTATGACATCTTTAAATCCTGTCTTAAAAATTGGCAAGCAGTTAATGGAAGCAATTGAGATGCATTTGAAGCTGCCAAAGAACGAAAGTAAGCATCATGCAATCCAAATGTTAAAAAGTGTAGGTATAGGAAGAGCCGAGGAAATCATTTATGAATATCCACATCAGCTATCAGGAGGAATGCGCCAGCGAGTAATGATTGCTATGGCTATGGCCTGTCATCCTAAATTACTCATTGCTGACGAACCAACCACTGCGCTTGATGTCACGATACAAGCCCAAATTTTAGAGCTAATGAAAAAGCTAAAGGAAGAAAATGAGACAGCTATTTTATTAATCACACATGATTTAGGTGTTGTTGCTGAAATGTGCGATAAGGTAGTTGTAATGTATGCAGGGCAGGTTGTAGAGGAAGCAGATGTCTTTGAGTTATTTGCTAGCCCAAAGCATCCTTATACAAAAGGTTTAATTGCATCTGTACCGAAAATTGGTGATAACAAAGAAATATTAGATTCCATCAATGGTCAAGTGCCATCCCCGCAAAATATGCCAAATGGTTGTAAATTTGCTCCACGATGTAATGAAGCAATGTCCATATGCCATCAGGAGAGTCCACCGACAGTGGAAATTTCAGCTACACGGCAATGTAGCTGCTGGCTATACGCGAAAAAGGATGTGAAAGTAAATGCCTAACACGATTTTAAAAGTGGAGAATCTAAAAAAAAGCTTTCAAACAGCAGGTGGATTATTTCAAAAAAAGCAATTTGTTAACGCGGTCATAGATGTTTCCTTTGAAATAGAAGAAGGTACGACATTTAGTCTAGTTGGGGAAAGTGGTTGTGGAAAATCTACTACAGGCAGGTTAATCACTAGATTAATAGAACCAACAAATGGAAGTATTGTTGTAGGCGGGAAAGAAGTAGCTACTGCAAAGCAATCCGAATTAAAGCATTTAAGGCAAACTGTTCAAATGATTTTTCAAGATCCATATGCCTCATTGAATCCAAGAATGAAGGTAAAGGAGCTTGTTGGAGAGCCTTTAGAAATTCATTCAAAACTTTCAAAAGCTGAGCGTGAAAAACTAGTTCTTGAAATGCTTGAAGTCGTTGGATTAAATGCTGAACATGCCGACCGCTATGCACATGAGTTTAGTGGTGGACAAAGACAGCGTTTAGGTATTGCACGCGCATTAATAACAAAACCAAAAATAATTATTGCTGATGAACCTGTGTCGGCGCTGGATGTATCTATACAATCGCAAATTTTAAATCTATTAAAGCAATTGCAGCAAGAATATAAAATATCTTTTCTTTTTATTTCTCACGATTTAAGTGTTGTAGAACATATTAGCCATTATATAGGTGTTATGTATTTAGGGTCCATTGTAGAAATTGGGCGAAAAGAAACTATATTTAATGAACCTAAGCATCCTTATACACAAGCACTCATTGCTTCCGTGCCGATAGCAGACCCAACATTACGAAAAAAGAAAATCGTTTTAACTGGTGATATTCCGAATCCTAAAAACCCGCCAAGTGGTTGTACCTTCCACACAAGGTGTCCCCTTGCATCAGATATATGTAAGCAAGCTATTCCTGAAATGAAAAAAATTAACGAAGAGCAAAGTGTTGCATGTCACTTTGTCAACTAATAGAGAGGGTGTTCATAAATGAAAATAGGGTTAAGCACATACAGTATGGTCAAAAAAATGAGGCAGGGGGAAATGAATGTTCTGGATGTTTTGCAATGGGTGGCAGACAACGGAGGACAGCATGTAGAATTAGTGCCTTATGAATTTACTGTTGTAGATAACTATGAACTTGCAACACAAATTAAAGAAAAAGCAGCGGAGCTAGGACTAGCGTTATCAGCCTACTCATTACCAGCAAACTTTATTCAGGATACGGAGGAAGCTTTTCTAGAAGAAGTTGAGCGCTTAAAGAAACATGTTGATGTAGTACATCATATGGGCATTAACATTATGCGCCATGACGTTACACTTTTTACTTTACCAAAGGAGCTAACAACTATTCATTATTACAATGAGCATTTTGAAGAAATGGTTAGAGGTTGTCAGTTGATTGCAGATTACGCAAAACAATTTGATATTACGACAACGATTGAAAATCACGGCTTTAATGTGCAAACAAGTGATCGTGTACAACAATTAATTCATGCGGTAAACAGAGATAACTTTAAAACAACTTTAGATATCGGAAATTTTTTATGTATTGATGAACAACCTTTAATTGGTGTGATGAAAAACATTCCATATGCTGCTACAGTGCATTTCAAAGATTTTTATATTCGACCTTACTATGAAAATCCAGGAGAGGGCGAATGGTACCGTACAGTTCATAACAATTACATCAGAGGAGCTATTGTCGGACATGGCGATATAAATATTCGAGAAATTATTAAGCTCGTAAAAGGCAGTGGATATGATGGCTATATTACAGTGGAATTTGAAGGCATGGAAGATTGTCAAGTTGGTTCAAAAATAGGGATGGATAATGTACGTCGCTTATGGGACGAATGCAAGCTCTAAAGGGGGAAGAATATGAATAAATTAAAAGTTTGTGTAATCGGTACAGGTTCTATTTCCGATTATCATTTAGGCTCGTATATGAAAAATCCTGCGGTTGAGTTATATGGCGTGTATGATGCCTCTATTGAACGAGGCAAGGCAAAAGCAGCTCAATTTGGCGCAACTCATGTTTTTTCTTCTAAGGAAGCGTTATTCGCAGACAAAAATATAGATGCAGTAAGTATTAGTACATGGAATAATACGCATGCCGAATTGGCAATTCTTGCATTAGAAAATGACTTACATGTGCTGATTGAAAAGCCTTTATCCATGACCTATGCGGAGGCTTTAAACATTCAAAAGATTGCCCAAAAGCATCAGAAAGTATTTCAAGTGGGCTATGTTAGACGGTTTGCAACAAATACTAAAGTGCTGAAAAGCTTCATCGACGATAACAAACTAGGCGATATTTATTATGCGAAAGCTTCATGTCTAAGAAGATTAGGTAATCCAGGGGGCTGGTTTGCAGAAATAGATAAGTCTGGTGGCGGCCCTTTAATTGATTTAGGAGTACATGTGATTGATATTTGCTGGTATTTAATGGGTAGACCAAAGGTGAAACGTATAACAGGTCATACGTACAATCAATTAGGAAATAGAAATAATGTTGAAAATTTATCCTTTTATAAGGCAGCAGACTATGATGCTACTAAAAATACAGTAGAAGACTTAGCAAATGCCCTTATTACATTTGAGAATGGCGCGTCGTTAATGGTAGACGTTTCCTATACACTACATGCTATTAAAGATGAAATCAGTATTAAGTTATACGGCACGAACGGTGGAGCAGAGCTAGAGCCTGAGTTAAAAATTGTCAGTGAAGAGCATAATACGATTTTAAATATTCATCCTCAAATTAACGATTTAACATTTGATTTTGCGAAAGCCTTTCAAAATGAAATCAATTCATTTGTTGACTGCTGCCTTCATCAATATGATTCAGTTGCACCGGTGGAGGATGGCGTAGAAATTATGAAAATTTTAGAGGGCATTTATATATCTGCAACTGAAGGAAAGGAAGTTGTTTATTAAATGGTGAAATTGGACAATAAAATCGGTGTGATAGTAGATAGCTTTCGTTTGCCTATTCGTGAAGGTTTATTAAAAGCGAAAGAAGTTGGTGCACAAGGAGTACAAATGTATGCAGTTTCAGGTGAGTTGGACCCAGATAATTTAAATGCTGCACAAAGAGCAGAATTGAAGCAGTACATTTCAGAGTTAGGTCTAGAAATCTCCGCATTATGTGGAGATTTAGGAGGACATGGCTTTCAAGATAAAACAGAAAATATTTGGAAAATAAAAAAATCGAAAGAAATTATGCAATTAGCCAAGGATTTGGGAACATCCATTGTTACAACCCATATTGGTATTATTCCTGAAGATGAAAATGATCCAATTTATCAAACAATGCTGGAAGCCTGTGAAGAATTAGGCCAATATGCTACGTCATTAGATGCGTACTTTGCGATTGAAACGGGTCCAGAAACGAGTAAAACATTAAAGGGGTTTTTAGATAAACTATCGACAAATGGTGTATCGGTTAATTTTGATCCTGCCAATATGGTAATGGTAACGAGTGATGACCCTGTAGCTGGCGTTAAACTTTTAAAGAATTATATCGTACATACACATGTAAAAGATGGTATTCAACTGCAGCCAACAAACCCCAAAGATGTGTATGGGTACTTAGGATACGATTCTGGAACATCTCATGATAAAATAGAAGAAATGGTGGAAAATGGAGAGTTTTTTAGAGAACTTCCATTAGGACAAGGAGATGTCCATTTCGAGCTTTATTTTTTAGCTTTGCAGGAAATCGGCTACAATGGCTATTTAACTATTGAACGAGAAGTGAGATTAAATCCTGAAAAAGACATCAAAGAAGCTGTTCATTTTATAGAAAAGTTTAAATAGGGGTTGAATCGATTTTGAAAAAGCAAGATCAAGTTCAGATGCGAAAGCAAAATAAATATATTGTGCTTGACGCAATAAGACAGATGGCGCCAATTTCAAGAATTCAATTATCAAAATATACAAAAATGAGTCCTACGACCATTACTCGTATTGTGCAGGAACTAGAAGCGGAAGGCTTTATTCAAGAAGGGGTATCGGAAGAAACAGCCATTGGTAGACGTCCTACGTTAATTCATATGCGTGAAGATGCTTTATATACTATCGGGATAGAAATTGATTGCTTTACTATTCGGATAGGTATATTAGATTTCTTAGGGAAGCTGATTGCCTTTCAGGAAGTCAAATGTAGCATTAGGCATCATTATGAAGAAGCTTTACATCTACTGAAACAGTCTATCGATAATATCATGACGGAATATCAGATTGTTCAAGATAAATTACTAGGCATTGGGATAGGAATTCCAGGAGTAATCAACAACGAGGAAGGAATAGTCGTTTCCTCTGAGCAATTGAAGTGGGAAAACTGCCACATAAAAGAAGATTTAAATTGTATTTTTGGTTGTGAAGTCATCGTAGATAATGAATTAAAAATGCAAATAAATGCTGAAATTGGTGATATTTATACACCAATGTATTCAAATTGTATTTTAGTCGGAATTGGAACGGGCATAGGTGCATCTATATTATTAAATGGAGAAGTCTATCGTGGCATTCAAAATAAAGCGGGAGAAATAAGCCATATCACGATTAATCCCTTTGGTGAAATATGTCATTGTGGTAAAAGAGGATGCTTATCCATGTATGTTTCTGAAGTAGCGTTGTTAAAAAGAACGCCTAAAAATCTTAATATTCAATCAATAGAAGAGGTTTTGCATTGTGTTGATCATGGTGAGCAATGGGCAATTGATATTCAACAAGATGTAGCTACATTTTTAGCTATTGCCATCAATAATCTAGTTTGTTTATATGAACCGGAGGCTGTCATAGTCAGTGGAGAGATTATTGAGCATAATGTAACATTTCAAAAACTACTTAGTGAAAAGTGTAGACAGTATATATGGAAGGAATTACAACCCTTTGATTTGCAGTTTTCAAATCAATTAAAAGAAGGGGTTGTTAAAGGAGCGGCATTACAAGCACAAAAGCAGTTGCTGTCTGTTTAAAGAAAGGTTGGTTCATTCGTGGCTTACTCAGAATTTTTAAAAGAGTATCGTTCAGGATTAATGGAAAATGTGCATTATGGACAAATGAGTGCTGTGAATCTAACGAAGGAAGAATTCGTCTCTGTAGGTCAAGATTATGAGCCTGTGTATTTTCGTTCTGCAGCAAAACCATTTCAAGCCATTCCCATTTTTATGACCGATTTTATAGAAAAGTACGGGATTACTTCAAAAGAAACTGCATTATTTCTGGCTTCTCAAAGAGGTGAAATTTATCATCAAGAGGCGTTAGTCTCTTTGTTAGAAAAAATACCTATTAATGAAAATGAGTTAATTTGTGCTGCATCCTATCCATTAAATGAGGAACCTAAAACACAGTATATTCAACAGGGCTTTGAAAAGAGAAAACTATTTCATAATTGTGCGGGCAAGCATTTAGGATTTTTAACTGCCTGTCTAGCAAATGGCTATGATGTTAAGCAATATTGCCATCCAGATCATCCACTGCAGCAGATGATAAAAAAATACATTGCTTATTTAAGTGAATATGATGTGGAGAAAATTCATACAGGGATTGATGGCTGTGGTGCGCCAGTCTTTGCGATTCCGCTAAAAAATATGGCATTAGCCTATTTAAAGCTAGCACGACCAGAATTAATTGATGATCAACAGATTCGTGAAGCAGTAATAAAGCTTACTGAAGTAATGAATCAACATAATCAGATCATTGCATCTCAAAACTTTATTTGTACGGCATTATTGAAGGATATTAATATTGTGGCGAAGGGCGGGGCACAGGGCGTATACTGTTTTGCTCTAAGGAAAGAAGGGGTAAGTTTCGCTTTGAAAATTATGAATGGCTCAGAAAGTCCATGGCCAAATGTAATTGCTTCTGTATTGGAACAAATTCAATATACAAATAGAGAAACAATTGAGCGTATTAAAGCGTTGTCACCTTCATCTGTGCGTAATGACGCAGGGGTTGAGGTAGGAGAAATTGTTTCTACAATTAAAATTGTATAGAGGTGAAGGCACTTGTATGTTTTGGCAATTGACGGTGGTGGAACAAAAACAATTGCAACAATCTCAACATGTCGTGGCCAAATTTTGGCGCTAGCAGAAACGGGTAAAAGTAACCCCACATCCATGAGCATGGAGCAATTTACAGAGACGATAACAGAACTAATAAATGATTTAAAAAGACAGGGACTTCACGAATTTCAACATATTACAAAGTGCCATGCGGGTCTATCGGGAGTAACAGAAAATAATAATGAGAAAATTACCCGTGAATTATTATCCTCGCTTTTACCTAAAGACTGTCAACTATCACTATCGAATGATGGGGTGAACGCGTTATATGCGGGAACATTGGGCCAGCCTGGCATTGTACAGATTTCTGGTACAGGTGCGATTACACTCAGTATAGATTCGTCTGGAAAAATTGAGCGTACAGCAGGATGGGGTTATATTTTTGATGATGAGGGCAGTGGCTATGATATTGGCATTCGCACATTAAAAGCGGTATTTAAAGCATTTGATAAAAGAGGTCCTGAAACGCTCCTAACAGCAGCAGTATTAGAATATTTTCAATTACAATCCGTTCCGCAGATAATTGAAGTAGTGTATGGTGAAGGACATCCACGTGATACAATATCCCCTCTAAGTAAGATAGCAATCGAATGCGCTAAACGTGGTGATGGAGAAGCCAAAACAATTATTGATCAAGTATGCCATGTTTTTTATCAAAGTATAGATGCTTGTTATAAAAAAAATTCGTTTGCAAATAAGCGTGTCAAAGTAGTGCTAGCTGGAGGAGTTTTTAACGAGTTGAGGCTATTTATTGAAAAATTAGTCGCAATTGATAAAAAGAATAGTAATCAGTATGACTTCATGGGTGCCTATAGCTTACCAGTGGGCGGTGCCGCTTTAGCTGCATTAAAATTATCTAATAATGAAGCTAAAATTTTTATCGATCAATATAATGCAAGTATGAAAAAGTTTTTAACTAATTAATCCCCCTTTAACTTAGCAAGTAGAGAATGGTATGTACTAATCTCTACTTGCATTTTGTTAATCCCCTACTTTAAACATATATCCCTTATAAGAGTTATGGATAATCATGACGATACCCATCAACATGAAATTTGAAAGTAGTGAGCTCCCTCCATAGCTTAGAAACGGTAACGTTACTCCTGTTACAGGTAAAAGTCCAATCGTCATACCAATATTTTGCGTAATTTGAAATGCTAATAAACTGGAGATGCCTGCACCCATAAGTGTCATAAATGGATCCTTTGCTTGAACTGTAATTAGGACAATACGGTAAATAACAAAAAATAATAGCGCAATAACAAAAGCCCCTCCAATAAAACCTACTTCTTCAGCGATAGCAGAAAAAATGAAATCGGTATGCTTTTCTGGGACATAGACATTATTGTGTAAATAGCCTTTCCCAATGAACTCTCCTGAACCTATGGCCATAAAGCCTTGTCTAGTCTGAAAAGATGAATCAGTATATTCATAAGGTTGTAGCCACCCATAAATACGAGAAACCTGATGCCCAGATAATTTACTTAATAGTTTTTCTGTAAAAAAATCATTAAACTTTATATAAAGAGTGGCAATAACAGTCACAATTGAAACTGGGATGGCTGTAAAGATTACGAGTAACTTAGTTTGAATGCCTGAGAAGTAAATCATCGGTATAATCATCGCCATGTATAACATAACCATGCCTGTATCAGGTTGCTTATAGACAGCAAGTGTCGGTGGAAGAGTAATAATGCCAATCGTAAATAGTAGGCGCATATCTGATAGAAAGGAAGGGCGTACATATTTTGCTTGATGGGCGACAATGACTTTACTGACAACAATTAAAAATGCAAATTTCAAAAACTCTGATGGCTGAAATGATCCTAATAGTGGAACTTGGTACCAAGATTTCGCCTCATTTATCGTTCGAGCGATGCTCTCTGGAGCAATAAATAAGCCAAATGTGAGGGCTACGATCATCCAATAAAATGGCCAGCCTATTTTTTTAAGTTGCTCAATATCAAGTGTTGCAACGCCGTACATAATTAAAAATCCAAGACTAAAATAAATAAATTGCTTTACAATAAACAAGCTTGCATACTGTTCAAATGCGATACTGCTAGAATGTACGAAAAGACAACTAATAATTCCTAGCAATAATAGACTAATTGCTAAACTATTATCTAATTTTTTTAGCTGCAACAGTTTCACCTCCTTTCGTTTTTGGAAAAACCAACTAGTAATAGGGAACGAATGGAATTAAAGAAGGTTCCGTAAGAGCATATGATAATTTCTTCAGATTTCTAGAAAATTTTACAAAAACATAACACTGGCTTTATATCTCCATACTATGATTAATGGTAAGAGTTGGAGAAGGAGCCGAAGATGATGCAATTTTTTCGTTATATTAAGGTAAAAGATAAGCTGCTTGTACTCATGATTGTTTGTGTACTATCAAATATCCTAATCGGTATATTTAGTGTAGATTATTTACGGAAAATGTCGTGGCATGCAAGTGAGAGTTATACCGAGGGGCTTGTACCAATTGGATGGCTAAATGAGTTAGAAGAAGCACAAAGACAATTGGATTTTTTAGTGGATTCCAGTGGTGATTACCAAGAGATGACGGCTATTCTAAATAATATTGAACAGCCTTTAGGTCATTTAGAAAAATTAACGATTGATAAAAAGATGAATCATCAGGTAAAGAAGTATAATACAATATTCACGCAGCAGGTAGAGTTAGTTGAAAACTATCAGCAGTTAAATTCGGAAGAACGTCAGCAATTTTATGAGCTGTCCTATTTCCCTGTAAGCCAACAAAGCCATTCAATTTTAGAAGAAACACAGAGCTACTTAGTGCAAAGAGCAGAGGAACAGCAGCAGGCTTACCAAAAGGATGTACAATTTGGTTATTGGTTATTAGGTAGCGTCTGTATGTTTGTGGTACTATTAGTTATTTTCATTGGTTTAGTTGCAACGAAAGCAGTCAATGTACCAACTCGGCAATTAAAATCACTATTAAAACGAGCGGAACAAGGAGATTTTACAGCCAATGCGAGCTATGTGGCACATGATGAGCTAGGGGAAGTTATACTGTCTTATAATCAGATGGCAACAGAAGTAAAGCAATTACTACATACGGTTACAAATAGTGCGCAAGAAGTAGAAGGTATGACAGAAAATTTGCAACAATCCTCTGAGCAATCTTCTACAACTACGCTTAAAATTGCCAAAGATGTGCAAAATATTGCGGAGTTAACTACTGCGTCAACTACTAAATTAGCGTCCAATTCAGCTTCATTAGAAGAAGTACTAAATGGTGTACAGATTATATTAGAAAAGGTGCAGCTTGTAGAGAGTTTTGCACATGACACTGCACACGAAGCAGAGAGTGGTACAGAAATTGTGCAGGCAAACTTAACACAAATTCAAGCTATTAAACAAGCGGTAGAAAAATCAAATACAGCTATTTTTAATTTAGTTGAACGTGCCGCTACAATTGATCAAATGGTTGAAGTAATTGAAAAAATAACAGCACAAACAAATTTACTTGCTTTGAATGCTTCCATCGAAGCTGCTAGAGCTGGCACGCATGGACAAGGGTTTGCAGTCGTTGCGAATGAGGTGCGCAAGCTAGCGGAGCAAACAGTTCATTCAACTAATACGATTACGTCTATTGTGCAAAACATCCATACAGATTCTCACTATGCTGTTAAGATGATGGAAGGTGTATTAATTGCTACCGAGAAGGGTGTAAATGTAACTTCAGAAACAGCAACAAGCTTCAATCAAATATTAGAAAAAGTGAATAATATCCAGCCTTATATAGTTGAGGTATCGTCGACAGTTCAAGAAATAGCTGAGCATACGAAAAAGGTTAACGAAGATGCCGTCATGTTAACATCTCTTTCAGATACGAATGCTGCCTCGACCAAACATGTGGCTAAGTTAACTGCAGATCAATTAAATGCACAGCAACAATTTCATAATTATATAAAAGAATTACGAAAAGTTTCAAAGGTATTGCAAATTGCTGTGAAACGCTTTTCAATTTAATGAAAAAATAAGAATTAAGAACCTCTTGACATTAAAAGGTCAAAGAGGTTCTTTTATTATGTAAAAAAATAGATAATTGTATTTATGGAAAGTACAAATGTATTTTTAATGAATGCATCAGAACACTTTTAATACAAAATCATATACTGGTAACAAGGCGTTTTATGTTCTTTTTTAGAAAATTGCACATATTATTGTTGTATTTTTAATATGAACACTTTATAATAAAATTCATCAAAAGTGTTATTAAATCAATGTTTTAGTATAAAATATTGTACTTCTCAGGAGTGCAATTGTTCATATGTGGAGGTTTGGAGAAATGGAAAAGATTATGGTTACAGGTGCTCTTGGTCAAATTGGCTCGGAGCTAGTAGAAAAACTTCGTAGTATTTATGGAGAGGACAATATATTGGCGACGGATATACGAAAGCTTGAACATACTAAGGGTCCATTCGAAGTACTGGACGTGACAGATGGACAAAGGATGCATGATTTAGCTAAGGATTTTGGGGCAGATACGATGATGCATTTGGCAGCATTATTATCTGCAACAGCGGAAAAAAATCCGTTACTTGCCTGGAATTTAAACATGGGTGGTCTGATGAATGCGTTAGAAGTTTCCCGTGAGTTAAATTTACAATTTTTCACACCAAGTTCAATCGGTGCATTTGGACCATCTACACCTAAGGATGATACACCACAAGATACGTTACAGCGCCCAACAACTATGTATGGTGTTAACAAAGTAGCCGGTGAATTATTATGTGACTATTATTTTAATCGTTTTGGTGTAGATACACGTGGGGTACGTTTCCCAGGTTTAATTTCTTATGTAACTCCTCCTGGAGGCGGTACGACAGACTATGCGGTTGAAATATTTTATGAAGCAATTCAGCAAGGGAAGTATACATCGTATATTCAAGAAGGAACTTACATGGATATGATGTATATGCCGGATGCATTACAAGCTATTGTAGATTTAATGGAAGCTGACAGTAGCAAGTTAATTCACCGCAACGCATTTAATATTACTGCGATGAGTTTTGAACCATCTCAAATAGCGGCTGAAATTAAAAAGCATTTGCCACAATTTCGTATGGATTATAAAGTAGATCCAGTGCGTCAGGCGATTGCTGACAGTTGGCCAAACTCTATAAATACAGAGGCAGCTAAAAATGAATGGGGCTTCAAAGCGGAATATGACTTAGCTAAAATGACGGTTGATATGTTAGAGAAATTAAAAATTAAGCTGCAAAAAAAGGCTATTTCTTAAAAAATATATATTAAACCAGAAGTTTGTACTATAAAGCAGGTGAGGAAAACAATTTTGTTTTCTTTGCCTGTTTTTTTATCGAGAAAAGATATGAATGTATATATTGAAAAAGATGGATAGGAAAGAAAAAGTGAGCATGAAAAAGAAAATTTTTGGAATATATAGCATCGTAATTAATTTTTTAATATAATCATATTCAGAATATTAATATTATTCTGTTAAAATTGATGTTAATATTCTACAAAGTTTGGGGAAATTCACAAGAAGAAGGGATGATGTTTTATGATGCAAGCACCGTTAGTATTAACAAATTTTTTTAAGCGAGCAGAAAGTTATTTTGCTAGAAAGACAATCGTGTCACGTACAAGCCCACATAAAATTCACCGTTTAACATATGGAGAATGGGCAAAGAGAACCCGTCGATTAGCAGATGCGCTTACAAAGCTGGGGATGGAAAAGGGAAAGAAGATTGGTTCCTTCGCTTGGAATCAGCATCGCCACTTAGAGGCGTATTTTGCGGTGCCATGTGCTGGTGCTATATTGCATATGGTCAATATTCGATTATCAGAAGAACATTTAATTTATATTATTAACCATGCGGAAGATGAAATTTTAATGATTGATGAAGATCTTGTCCCTATCATTGAAAATATTGCATCTGAGTTAAAGACAGTAAAACACTATATTATTATGACAGATGAAGATACTCTACCAGAGACAACATTACCGAATGCTTTGTCTTATGAGGAAATATTAGCATCTGCGGATGAAAACTTCGAATTTCCGGATGATTTAGAAGAAGAAGCACCAGCAGGTATGTGTTATACAAGTGCAACGACAGGGAATCCAAAAGGAGTTGTTTATTCTCATCGTGGCTTAGTGCTACACAGTATGATGCTTAGCATGTCCGATTCCATGGGTATTGCTGAACGTGATGTGGTAATGCCGATTGTGCCGATGTTCCATGCGAATGCATGGGGTTTACCATTTGCGAGTGTTAATGTGGGAGCAAGTCAAGTATTGCCAGGCCCTCAATTTACATCTGATTTAATTTTAGATTTAGTAGAGCAAGAAAAGGTGACATTGACGGCAGGTGTACCGACAATTTGGATTGGTGCATTACAGGAACAGGAGAAGCGTGAGCGAGATATTAGTTCGCTACGTGCGATTTGTTGTGGTGGTTCGGCATCACCAACACGTTTAATTCGTACTTTTGAAGAAAAGTACGGTATTCCGTATATCGTTGTCTATGGGATGACAGAGACGACACCGATCGTTGCATTATCGAATTATATGTCATGGATGGATGAATGGCCGATTGAAAAACGAATTGAAGCGCGTGCTATGCAAGGTATGACGATGGCTGGTATTGAGTCTAGTATTGTCAATGATAATGGAGAGGTGCCGTGGGATGGTGAGACGATGGGGGAATTACGTCTACGTGGTCCTTGGATTTCACATGAATACTATCGTGACGAGCGTACGAAAGATGCATATCGAGATGGTTGGTTATTTACGGGAGATATTGCGGTACGAACGGCGGATGGCTTTATTAAAATTACCGATCGCACAAAAGATTTAATTAAATCTGGTGGGGAATGGATTTCATCCGTAGATTTAGAAAATGCATTAATGACACATGACGCTATTTTTGAAGCAGCAGTAATTGCAATTCCACATGCCAAATGGCAAGAACGTCCGCTTGCTTGCGTAGTTTTAAAGGAAGGGATGTCAGCAACAGAAGAAGAATTGTTAGCATTTTTAGAAAGTCAATTTGCGAAATGGTGGGTGCCGGACGATATTGTATTTCTAGATGAAATACCAAAAACATCTGTCGGCAAATTCTTAAAAGCTAAGTTACGTGACAATGTGGCGGAAATTTATCCGAAATTAAGTACGCTTGTGTAACATGATATAAGGCATCGAGAATACATTTCTCGATGCCTTTGTCTTTTTCAGCCTTATAATTGTAGCCGTTGATTGGATTGGACGCATCCACGTAACGAAACTCAACCGCTTTTGGAGCTATTATTTATTCAACATATTGAAAACTTGTTCAACGTCTTTATCTCCGCGACCTGAAATATTAATGATAATACTCTCTTCAGGTGATAAAGTTGGAGCTAATTTGAATGCATGTGCAACAGCATGCGAGCTTTCCAATGCAGGAATAATTCCTTCAACTTTAGAAAGTATTTGGAATGCTTCAAGTACTTCTTCGTTTGAAACTGTTACATACTCACCGCGACCGATTGTTTTTAAATAACTATGTTCAGGACCTGCGCCAGGGTAGTCAAGACCAGCTGCGATAGAATACGTTGGCAGTGGATTACCTTGTGCATCTTGCAGTAGTAAGCATTTGAAACCATGTAATTCACCTGGAGTACCTTCATTCAATGTCGCTGCTTTATCGGGCTCAATGCCGATTAAGCGAACTCCTTCATCAGCGATATATTCTGCAAATGCACCGATTGCATTACTGCCACCACCAACACAAGCAAGCACGGCTGCTGGGAGCTTACCTTCTTTTTCTAAAATTTGTTCACGACTCTCGCGGCTAATTACCGATTGGAAATGCTTCACCATTGAAGGGAAAGGATGTGGTCCTACCGCAGAGCCTAATAAATAGAAAGTTGTTTCATAGTTTTCTACTAAATCAGCAAATGCCTCGTCTACTGCATCTTTTAAACGCCCTTGCCCTTTATCAACCGCAACGACTTTTGCACCGAGTAGCTCCATACGGAATACGTTTAATGCTTGACGCTTTGTATCTTCTAGCCCCATGTAGACTGTGCAATCCATGCCAAACATTGCACAAGCTGTTGCTGTGGCAACACCGTGTTGACCTGCACCTGTTTCTGCTATTACACGATTAGCACCCATACGTTTTGCAAGTAATATTTGACCTAGTACATTATTAATTTTATGAGAACCAGTATGATTAAGATCTTCACGCTTTAAATAAATTTTAGCGCCACCTAGTTGCTTTGTTAAGTTCTCAGCAAAATATAGTGGCGATTTACGACCTACATATTCACGGAAATAATAATCTAGTTCATTATTAAAATCTGCATCATCCTTATATTTTTGGAAATTCTCATCTAAAATATTTAAAACATTTTGAAGTTCTTCAGGAACGAAGCTACCTCCAAATTCACCAAAATATCCTTTTTGCTCGACTGTTGTACTCATCTGTTCTCGACTCCTCTATTCTAATTTTCCATAAAAAAAAGCCACTTCAATCCCTCTATAAAAAGGACGAGTAACCGTGGTGCCACCTTTATTCGCAAAATTGCGCGCTTGTGTACTCCTGTAACGGGGAGTTAGTTCGGCCTCATTTTACTGAGGCTGCTCCAAAGTCCATTCACAAGTTCATACTACTGATTTGCACCAGCCATCAGCTCTCTAAAAGTACAAGTTCTTGCTACTATTCTTTTTCTTAGCATTTATTATTGAAAAATTTTAAAGTATTTTCAAAATAGTGTCAAGAGAAAGAAAATGGATTTTTGATGCAAGGATTAACGAAGTCACAAAAGCTTAGAGAGGACAAAAAAAGACGAATCTAAAAAGACTCGTCTGTTAAATCAAGTTTTTGAAATTTAAGCGCTTATTAAGTATATACATAATCGGCGCACCGACTGCTAATACAACAAATTCACCTGCTGCGACTGTTAGCCATGTCCAAAAGAATGGTAATTCCAGTGCTAAGTTCAGTTCGAAGGCGATGATAAACATCGTGCAAGTAAATAAAAAGGTGTTAATAATTAACCGTGCCCATATATTTTTTACAAATTTACAAATAACAATAAATAGGCCAAGCGTAATCATTGTCTGTCCAACGCCGAAAACTAAATCGTAAGGACCGAGTGGTGAAAATAAATTGGAAATAAAGACACCCATAATAATCCCAACGGCAAATCGAGGGTTAAAGGCAACTAAATGATTAAAAATTTCCGAAACGCGGAATTGCACCTCTGTAAAACCGAATGGTGCGACTAGCAAAGTAACAGCAATATAAAGCGCGGCAATAATGCCACTTGCTGCTAAAAATTTTACTTTCATATTCATTTCTCCTTAGTTTTTTTTCGTGGGATGGTTACGAACCACGTAGAGCAAGTGCTATCATATCAGTGTTCATGAGGGTTTGTAAATAGCTATGTGCAAAATGCGTAAAGCTAGAATATTCGTAGTATTGCATCTAATGGGTAAGGTGTAATGATTACCAATTTTTTAAGTGTAAGGTACTGGTCTACCGACAGAAAAAATGTCGGTTGAAATGGCGGGAAAGCTTCAACTATAATTAGTTTTAATTAGAGAATAAGTGAATTTGTAAAGTCACTATAACAGATAACGACATCAACTACAGGAACTACTGGTGCCACTTATTTAGTTGCCATAACGAGTAATTATTACACACAAAACGGGAAGTGTTAGGTATTAGTGAGAAACATTATAATATCAACTATCTTTAGTGTAATTGGAGGTGTAGCTTTGAAGAAAATCTTACCACTGTTATTCGGGATGTTGATTCTACTAGTTGGTTGTAGTAATAAGGAAAAAAATTATAATGTATATACAGGAAAAGATTTAAAGATCGGTGTAATTGGTACAATTCCTGCGATAAGAGAAGAAAATATAATCTTTCAAAAAATTACCTTTGAGGATTTGAAAAATAACACGGAATATCTTTCTAAAGAATTAGATGCAATTATGATTATGAAAGAATTTTTAAGTGAAGCAGCTGATGATCAATATGTGCTTTCTTATAAAACGTTAAAAGTTCCGATATTTTTCATGCAATCTACGAAAGCCCATGTACCATTTGTCAATGAAGGTGTTCAGTATGACGAAGTTATTGATATTCAACCTTCAAGTTATGCAACTGGGTTCCTATATTTAGGAACAGAAAGAATATAAGGACAATACATGGAGATATGAGTTAAAAAATAAAGAGAGTATTCAAGATGTCTTTTCGCGTATTTTTTCTACAATTGAATCTGTTAAGCTTTTAATTTATATATAAGTTTTAAGATCGGGTTATGTTAGCTCGATCTTTTTTTGTGCCATGAAAAAGAGACTTAACCAGTTTTACGCACAACAACATATGGAGGCGCACTTTAACTTTCGAAAAATTGCCATACAATTATTTATTATATTACAAAAGAATTATAGTACTAGAAATGTAGCAGTTTAGCGGTTTAAAGCGCCAAATTGAACGAAAAAGTAAAATATTTTGTCAAATATAAAAGTCAGAACATTCATAATGTTGTTGACGAATATCAATAATAACGATAATATAGCGATACATTCACACTTTGCTAGAGTGAAGTGTGATAGATAATAGAGATATTAGTCGGGGGGATTAATTGTGAAGCGCAATATGACAAAGCTTTCGTTCCTATTATTTGGATTAGTATTACTGCTTGCTGCTTGTGGTAGCGGGGGTTCTAGTTCATCTGATTCAAAAGGCGACGAAAAGAATAATGCAAGTGAGAGCGGTAGTGTAGATCAAAAAACATATAAAATCGGGATTACGCAAATTGTTGAGCATCCATCTTTAAATGCGGCAACAGAAGGCTTTAAAAAAGCAATTGAGGATTCTGGCTTAAAAGTGGATTACGATCCACAAATCGCACAAGGTGATAACAGTCTGAATACGACAATTGCCAATAACTTAGTAAGTGCAAACGTAGATTTAATTTTTGCTAACTCTACACCTTCTGCACAAGCGGCAGCGACTGCTACAAGCGATATTCCAATTATCTTTACTTCGGTAACAGATGCAGTTGGTGCGCAACTAATTGAATCAATGGAGAAACCAGGGAAAAATGTAACAGGTACGATTGATTTACATCCTGAAACAATTTCTAAAACGGTAGCATTCTTAAAAGAGCTAGGTGCTAAAAATGTAGGTATGGTCTACAATGCTGGTGAGCAAAATTCAGTAGCACAAGTAACAGAAGTGAAGAAGGTAATGGCCGAGCAAGGGCTTGAAGTAAAAGAAGCTTCAGCTGCAACTTCAGCAGATGTAAAACAAGCTGCTGAATCATTAATTGGTAAAGTAGATGCATTCTATATCATTACAGATAATACAGTAGTTTCTGCATTAGAATCTGTCATTGATGTTGCTAATGCAAATAAATTACCGCTTATTGTAGGAGAACTTGATTCTGTAGAGCGTGGTGGCTTAGCGGCATTTGGCTTTGAGTACTATGATATCGGTTATGAGGCTGGTCAAATGGCTGTGAAAATTTTAAAAGGTGAGGCTACGGCAGCTGATACACCAGCTCAATATCCTCAAAACTTAAAATTAGTAGTGAACAAAAAAGTAGCTGATGATTTAGGAATCGAAATTAAAGATTCTTGGGGCGCAGAGCTTTTAGAGAAATAATGCATAAGTGAAGTCAATTTTAAGCTGAAGCGGGGGAGGATTAACCCCGCTTTATCTTCATTTTAATTTGCTTCCGAAGAAGTCTATTGCTCCTATAGTGGGAAATGAATGCCAAAGTGCTACCAATGCAGTGGGGTTTAAAACCTAGCTGAGCCGAGATAAAGCCCACGGTGGATGTTATAGATTATGAGGTACTTTTCAAGCAAACTCGAAAAAATAAAGACGCGATTACGACGAGACGTGAATGATACGATAATTTTTAGGAGATGATTCAACGATGTTTACAGCAATATTTGGCTCAGTGGAGCAAGGAATCATCTATGCAATTATGGCACTCGGTGTGTACTTAACATTCCGCGTGTTAGATTTTCCGGATTTAACGGTTGATGGAAGCTTTGTAACAGGGGCGGCAACAGCAGCGACAATGATTCTGCTTGGCTACCACCCAATCTTAGCGACTTTAGTGGCAATTGTTGCTGGATTTATTGCAGGATGTATGACAGGAATTCTTCACACAAAAGGGAAGATCAATCCGCTATTATCAGGAATTTTAATGATGATTGCCTTGTATTCTATTAACCTACGTATCATGGGGTTAACTGCAGAAAGTACGATAGGTCGTCCGAATATTCCATTGTTAAACTCTGAAACATTGTTTTCAAAGTTTCAAACATTTTGGAGTAATTTAGGTATCGATGATGCATTAAATAACGTATTAGAAAGCATCGGCATTCAGCAAGTACCGTCAACTTGGGGTACGTTGATTGTAGTTTTACTCATCACGATTTTAATTAAATTTATTGCGGACTGGTTCTTAAAAACAGAAGTTGGGCTTGCTATCCGAGCAACAGGAGATAATAAACGAATGATTCGTAGTTTCTCTGCGAATACAGATACACTTATTATTCTTGGGCTAGGTCTTTCAAATGCACTTGTCGCATTTTCTGGAGCTTTAATCGCACAATATTCGAAGTTCTCGGATGTTAGTATGGGGATCGGTATGATTGTGATCGGCCTTGCTTCTGTCATTATAGGTGAAGCAATCTTTGGCACAAAAACAATTATGCGAACTACTTTAGCTGTAATCGCAGGTGCTATTATTTACCGCATTATTTTAGCGTTAGCATTACGCGTTGATTTCCTTGATTCAGGCGATATGAAATTAATCACGGCGATTATCGTTATTTTAGCGCTTGTTGTACCGCAATTTGTTGATAAAAATAAAGAACGAAAGCGCAAAGCAAAGCGTGCAGCAGAACGTACTCAAGTAAAACCGGTAGAGCAGGGGGGAAAAGGCCTTGCTTAAATTAGACGGCATTAACAAAATTTTCAATGAAGGTACACCTGATGAAAAAATTGCACTTGCTGAAATAAACCTGCATTTAAAACCAGGTGATTTCGTTACAATTATCGGTAGTAATGGTGCCGGTAAATCAACGATGATGAATATGATTTCTGGCGCGTTAACACCTGACTTCGGTTCTGTTTTAATAGACGGTAATAACGTGACGGGGTTGCCCGAATATAAACGCTCGCATTTTATTGGGCGAGTGTTTCAGGACCCTATGGCGGGTACAGCACCAACAATGACGATTGAAGAAAATTTAGCACTAGCGTATTCTAGAAATAAGAGTCGGGGATTGCATATTGGTGTGGATAAGAAGCGCCGACAAGTTTTTAAGGAATCATTAGAGATGCTTGGCTTAAACTTGGAAAATCGTCTATCGGCAAAGGTTGGTCTTCTTTCTGGTGGTGAGCGTCAGGCGTTATCACTTCTCATGGCCACGTTTACGAAGCCATCGATTTTATTGCTAGATGAGCATACAGCAGCACTTGACCCTTCGCGTGCTGAGCTTATTACGCGCATTACGAAGCATTTAGTTGAAAAGGATAACCTTACAACGCTGATGGTAACACACAATATGCAACAAGCATTGGATTTAGGAAATCGCCTCATTATGATGGATAAAGGTCAAATCATTTTGGAAGTCGGTGAGGATCGTAAACACGAACTAACTATTCCTGATTTAATGGCTGAATTTGAACGCATCCGTGGAGAGAAAATGAATTCAGACCGTGCGTTGCTAGGATAAAGATTTAACGCCCCTACATGAGTATGGGCGTTTTTAATGTTCTAGTGAAAATTCAGAATTGTTTGGGTGACTGGCACTTTAATATACAATAAGGAATGATTTAATGAAAAAAATTTATTTTATCCTCTTGGTTGCAGTTGCTATAGTGATTGTCTTTGTTTTAAACAATAATGTGGATAAGAAGGATCAAGCTATTTACGTTGCGACAAATGGAAATGATCAAAATGATGGTACAAAATCAAAGCCGTTTCGCACAATAAAAAAAGCGGCTTTAGAAGCAGATGCCGGTACTACCGTCCTCATACGAAAAGGAAATTATCATGAAAAACTTGTCGTAAAACAAAGTGGCACCAAGTCAAAACCGATTACATTTAAAGCTTACAACAAGGAGAAAGTTGTTCTTAGTGGAAAGGACTTGAAGGATGTTGAAGAGGATACAGCCTTAGTGGTGATAAATAATAAAAATTACGTGACCATCAGTGGATTAACTATTCAGGATTTATCTACTCATTTAGCGGACGAAACGGTAATGGGGATTTATGTAACAGGTTCTAGCAGCCATATTACACTAGAAAATAATCATGTGCAGCGCATTGAAACCTATGCAGATAATGGGAACGGCCATGGGATTGCTATATACGGAACTGGCACAATGCAAGATATACATATTTCAAATAATACATTAGAAGACTTGAAACTAGGGGCAAGTGAATCTCTTGTTCTAAATGGAAATATTGACGGTTTTAAAGTAGAAAATAATATAGTTCGCCGTAGTGATAATATCGGGATTGATCTAATTGGTTATGAAGGCATTTCAAATGATATAAAAGTGGACTTTGTGCGGAATGGCATCGTAAAGAATAATATAGTTTATGACATATCCTCTTACGGCAATCCAGCTTATGGGGAGGAGTATGCTGCTGGCGGAATTTATGTAGATGGTGGGAAAAATATAACCATTGAAAAGAATACCGTTTATAAAAGTGATATTGGAATAGAAGCAACCTCTGAGCATGCTAAAAAATACGCTGATAACATTAAAATAATAAACAATATTATTTATGAAAACTTTTACACTGGGATAGCAATTGGTGGGTATGATGAAGATCGGGGAGGTACGATCAATTCGACTATCTCTCAAAATATTCTTTATCGAAATGACACAAAGGGGCTTGATGGGGGACAGCTATTATTACAATATGATACAAAAAACAATGTGATAGAAAGAAATGTTTTCACCGCTGGACCATCGCGGATTTTTATCTCCAACTATTTTACAACCAATCAAAAAAATAAACTACAAAGGAATGTATTCCATAAAGAAAAAGGAGAAACGGGTATTTGGATATGGAAAGAGGAAGAATATACTTCTTTTTCTAAATTTCGAAAAGCCTCAAAAAGTGATGAGAAGTCAAGCTATATAGACCCGAAATATCAAAATGCAAACAAATATGATTTTCGGTTAAAAGAGGATTCGCCTGCCCAAAAAATTGTATACTAATTTTTCTTCTTTGTAGTGTGGGTCTATGCTATGTTCTTGGGGAGCATCCTACTGTCAGAATTCAGAATTGTTTGGGTGCCTGACACCTAATCCACTACGCCTTCCGCGGGCACAATGTAAGACGCAACCGTCACTGTCGCGCTGACTGTTGCGTCTTACATTTTGTGCAGTTCCCGCAGGAGTCTATGTGGATTTTTACTTGGTAATTAAAAAATATGCTACTGGTAGAATTCAGAATTGTTTGAGTGCCTGGCACTACCAGAAAGAAGAACTTATACGAGTAATCCAAATAATTGGATATCATTATTTACTTCTTTGTAGTTGAATCCAAACTCTTTCATCCGTCTTAGTAAGCCATCATAGTCATCACGATTACCGAGCTCAATGCCTACTAAGGCAGGGCCGCTTTCCTTGTTGTTTTTCTTTGTATATTCAAAAGTAGTAATATCATCATTTGGCCCTACAACACTTGTAAGGAATTGGCGTAGTGCACCTGCACGTTGAGGGAAACTTACGATGAAGTAGTATAGTAAGCCTTCATGAATTAAAGATTTTTCTTTAATTTCTTGCATACGCCCAATATCATTATTACCACCGCTAATAATAACGACGACAGATTTGCCTTTAATTTCTTCTTTATAGCTGTCGAGAGCAGCGACTGATAATGCGCCAGCTGGTTCAGCGATAATAGCATGTTTATTGTACAAATCCAATATTGTTGTACATACTTTTCCTTCGGGTACGAGTACGATATCGTCTAAGTATCGGCGACAAACATCATATGTGTGGTGACCGACGCATTTTACGGCAGCGCCATCAACGAATTTGTCAATCCAATCAAGAGCCACTGCACCGCCCTCTGCAAACGCGGCTTTCATACTGCCTGCGCCAGCTGGCTCTACACCGATAATTTTACTGTTGGGGGAGAGGTTTTTCACATAAGCTGAAACACCTGACATTAATCCGCCACCGCCGATACTACCGAATACATAGTCAATTGGTTCTTCCATGTCATTCATTATTTCAACAGCGACAGTTCCTTGTCCAGCGATGACGTCGAAATCATCGAAAGGGTGGATAAAGATTTTACTTTGTTCCTCGCAGTAGACCATTGCACTTTCAGCAGCATCATCAAACGTATCTCCTGCTAAAATAATTTCAACATAATCGCGGCCGAACATTCGGACTTGGTCGATTTTTTGTTTAGGGGTAGTTTGAGGCATAAAAATGCTAGCTTGAATCTTTAGTTGTGCACAGGCATAGGCAACACCTTGTGCATGATTGCCGGCACTTGCACAAACAACACCTGCTTCGCGAGCTTCTTCCTCAATTTTTTTAATTTTATAGTAAGCACCACGTAGTTTAAAAGAGCGAACATGTTGTAAATCTTCACGTTTGAAATAAATGTGGGCTCCGTATTTCTCCGATAAATAATCGTTTTTCTGCAGTGGCGTATGCACCACTACATCTTTTAAAAAGTGATGTGCAATTAAAATATTTTCTACTTGCACAGTTTTAGTATCAGCTACTTCCATAGTATTCATCCTCCGTTTTACGTATAAAACATTCATCTATGATAGCATATTTTTCTCGACTTTTGTTATAAATTTTTAGTAAATTCTAAATTTTCGGTGTCTATTTTTATCATAGCGTTTTATTGAGGTAGCATAATCTGTTATGTTCGAGAAAAAACGTCTATTATTCGAGTTTAGTAGTAATTAAATTGTTTAGAATTTTTTAAAAATGAGAAGTGGATCACACATCATAACGATGATTGGCGAGCATATACTAGATTAGTTTAGGACAAGTAGGGGGGAAGCAGTTGGACATTATTCACGGAATACTATCTACATATATGCAATTTTTCGATTGGGACATGTGGAAAAAAGTATTGGCAGATCCAGTATCGTGGGGATTAATTTCATCGCTTATTGTAATTGAGGGATTACTATCAGCAGATAATGCCCTCGTACTAGCGGTACTTGTCAAACATTTACCGGATAAGCAACGTAAACGGGCATTAATGTATGGTATGCTTGGCGCTTATTTTTTCCGTTTTATATTTATTGGAATTGGTGTATATCTAGTAGAATTTTGGTTTATTAAAGTGTTGGGGGCTTTGTATTTAGGGTGGATTAGTATCGCTCATTTTTTACAACTAGGACAAGAGGATAGTGTTAAAGAGGTAAAAAAGTCTGGATTGATGGTACGTGTTTTTGGCGTATTTTGGGCAACGGTTATTTCTGTAGAGTTAATGGATATTGCCTTTTCAATTGATTCAATATTTGCTGCCTTTGCGATATCTGATCAAGTTTGGGTATTATTAATAGGCGGAATGTTAGGTATTTTAATGATGCGAACAATAGCAGGTTTATTTTTAATTATCATTGAAAAAATACCAGAGCTAGAGGCGACTGCTTTTATCATTATTGGCATCATTGCACTTAAGATGTTAGTGACTGTATTTGGAATATATGTGCCTCATTATTTGTTTTTTGTTATTTTAGTAATTGCATTTGTTTTAACGATGATTGTACATGTAATCAATAAATTGAAAATAGCTAAATAAAAACGGTTGTGACCTCTTTAGGGCACAACCGCTTTTTGTATTATTTTATATAATTGTCAGGGTTAACAATGTAGAACTTTTCAACATTAAGCCAGCTTTCGCTCATTGGCTCGCCGTCGTCAATACGTTTTTCAGTTTCTTGCATCATCCAACCTGTTTGAGAAGCGTGAGCTTGTAATGCTTTTAATTTATCCATTTTCATTTCACGAATATCGATTTGAACGTGTGGCTCGCCGTTTTTAGCGAGTGTATCATTGGCGAAGGCACATCCGAAAATTTGAGGTCGCGCTGCTTTAGGCATGCGGCGAACAGCCTCAACAACAGCACGTGCTGTTGCTTCATGGTCAGGATGCACTGCAAAGCCTGGAAGGAAAGTGAAAATAAGCGATGGCATTAATTCTTCAATCAAGCCTTCCATGAGCTTGACCATTTTTTCATCATCTTCAAATTCAATTGTCTTATCCCGTAGGCCAAGCATACGTAAATCTTGAATACCCATAGCATCCGCTGCATCAACTAGCTCCTTGCGGCGTATTTCTGGCAACGATTCACGCGTAGCAAAAGGTGGATTTCCTAAATTACGACCCATTTCACCCAATGTTAAGCAGGCATATGTAACAGGTGTATTCATCTTCTTTGTATAATAAGCAATCGTTCCAGCAACTGAAAAAGCCTCATCGTCTGGGTGAGGGTAAACAATTAAAATATGACGTTGTGGTTGTAAATTCAAAAAGTTGTCCCCCTTAGTAAGTAAACGGCGTTTCGCTAATTTCAAGTGCTATCGCCAATTTACCTGAATAGTCTAGTCCAGCCATTAATAAACGGCCTAATTCATCTAATTCATAATGTGTAATACCTTGAGCATAAACCCAACCATGTGCCATTTTTAAGCCAACACGATGTGGAGAGGCATCTACCACTTTAGCCAGTTCGTAATTAATTTTTGCATTACGTATGAATGCACCGGCATTAAAAAACTTTTCATCATAGTGTGCTGCGTAAGAACCGTTTGTCGTCTCAAGATGGATATAAACGTCTTTGTTGGCGAAAGAATTTAGTAATTCTTGCAACGTCTCTACTTGTACTTCTTGCATCTTAACACTCCTCTCGATTATTTCTTTCTTAAGTATAGTCAAAAAAGGTCACAAAGGGAAATTGAATGACCTTTTTATGACAAATTTTTGTTGAGGTAAATGTTCATATTTTAAAATTGGGTAAAATAGTGAAATCGCAAAAGATTATGATTCACTTGTTATTTTTTTAAGCAAAATCCTTGAAAAAGTTATTGTAATGTATCAATATATAGAGTGTGAAAGCAAATATGTACAAAAAGTGTCGCTTGAATTTGTATGCGGTTTCACAAAATAAAAAGATGTTGCATATTTGACTTCTCTCACGTAGAGTGACAGTTTACCATGCAGAAGGGGATTTTAAGTAAGACAAAAACGATTTCTATCTTGGTACAATAGATGACGTCCTTCTACATAATTTGGTTTAAAGCTGTAGCGTGAAGAGAAGACATGAAAGCTCATTATCATAGTATAGTAAAAAAGCCACCATTCTCTTTATGACGGAGAATGGTGGTTTTTTTACATGTATGCGCATCAAAAATAAGACTACTCATAGCGGAGCGAATAGGATATGTACCTTTTAATAACGATTGAGCTTCTTTTCAATGGAATCTAAACGACTATTAACGGATTGTAATTGTTTGTACATTTGTTTAAATTGTTGATTTTGATCTTGTGAATTGGAAGCAAGTAATTGCGCATCCTCCTCCTCCTCCTGTAACGCTAATATCGTGGCAAGGGTGGATAGTGAGTAACCGAGAGTTAATATAATTGATGCGATTACTTCAACTTTAGAAGAAGTTATTTCTCCAGCTAACAAGCGTGATTCTTCAGTTGTTTCCTCAGATTTTTGTTTTTTCATACGTCTCCCTCCCATATACAGCTAATATATGGCATATGCAGCGATACGGTATCTTGTCCTATTTTATTGTGTAAATGTAAAAATTTTTAATTTTCAGATAATAATATTGATTTTTCAATTAAAATATTGCATTATAATAGGAACAAAAAATAAGTAATGGGGGAATTGATGGGATGAAGGATTATAAGTTTTGTAAAGAATCTAGAGTTATGCGGACAAGTCGTGTTTTTCCGAATGATGTAAACAATCATAATACTCTTTTTGGTGGTCGCTTAATGAGTGATATCGATCAAGTCGCATCAATTTCTGCAGCCAAACATAGTAGAAGAGATTGTGTCACCGCTTCAACAGATTCGGTCGATTTCTTACAACCAATTCGGCCTACTGACTCTGTCTATTTTGAGTCCTATGTGACATGGACAGGGACTTCTTCGATGGAGGTATTTGTGAAAGTTATTTCCGAAAATCTCAAAACAGGGGAGCGAAAAGTTGCCGCAACAGCATTATTAACCTTTGTCGCACTTGATGAACATAATCAGCCTACTGCAGTTCCGCGCGTTATACCTGAAACAGTAGAGGAAACAAAATTGCATGAGACTGCTTCTGAACGAGCAAAAGCACGTGCGGAGCGTAAAAAAGAAAGTAAAGCATTAGCTAGTTTTATCTCCATGAACGATCCATGGGATTATCGGCTCGAACTAATGGTTAACTATATGTAAAAAAAGGTATCTAATTAGAAAAAACCTGACCTGTAGGCAAGATGTGTAGGTCAGTTCTAATTAGATACCTTTTTATATTCTATAGGGGATGAGAGCACTTTAATTAGTGCTCTATCTACTATATTAAATGTACTTTTACATTCATTAAACTTCAGTTACAGTCACTTCTGGTGCTCCAAAGCGAGATTTTGCACCGTGCATTACGGGTCCAACATAGTCGTTTAACGCCCAACCATGAGCGATGGCAGCTGATACAAATTCCTTTGCTTCAATAACAGCTTCTTTTACAGATAGACCATTAGCTAAATTTGCTGTTACAGATGCAGCGAATGTGCAGCCTGCACCATGGTTATAGGTAGAAGCTACTTTTTCTGACTCTAACAAGTAGAATGTTTCACCATCAAAAAATAAGTCTGTAGCTTTTTCTGTTGCTAACGCTTTGCCACCTTTAATGACAACAGCTTTTGCCCCTAGCTCATGAATTTTACGCGCTGCTGTTTTCATCTCATCAATTGACTTAGGTGTACCTGTGCCAGCTAATTGACCAGCTTCAAAAAGGTTCGGTGTTGTAACTGCAGCTAGCGGTAGAAGATATTGAATCATAGCATCAGTGTTTCCAGGATTTAATACTTCATCATCACCTTTACATACCATAACAGGATCAATGACAACATTAGAAGTACCAGATTTTGCGATTGCTTCACCAGCTATGCGAATGATTTCCTCTGTTGAAAGCATACCTGTTTTAACTGCATCAATGCCTGTAGATAATGCTGTATCAATTTGTTTTTGAAGAAGCTCCGTTGGTAATGGTGTTACATTATGTGTCCAACCATTAGGATCCATTGTAACAACTACTGTTAGTGCCACCATACCGTATGTGCCATGTTCTTGGAATGTTTTAAGGTCTGCTTGCATGCCAGCGCCGCCAGATGTATCTGAGCCTGCAATAGTTAAAGTTTTTTTAAGAGCCATGTTAAAGATCTCCTTCGTTTTTGAATAGTTTAATCTACCGTTAAGTATAGTCCTATTCTGATTCTGTAAAAATAGTCAGAAATCAATATTTTTATAAGGTCAGTTTAAATTGAAACTTGAATAACGCATTATTTTTTTGTACCGTTGTAAGAAAGAAAGGGGCTTGTAATTTCAATGAAAGAAGTATTCCCAAATGATTGGCAAACAATACTAGCAGATGAATTAGAAAAAACATACTATCAACAGTTACGTCAATTTGTGGCACATGAATATTCGACACAGACGATTTATCCACCGATAAACGATGTAATGAATGCATTTACCTGTACGGCTTTTCGTGATGTAAAGGTTGTAATTTTAGGACAAGATCCATACCACGGTCCGAACCAAGCTCATGGCTTAAGTTTTTCTGTAAAGCCAGATGTTCCAAACCCGCCAAGCTTACGCAATATGCTACAAGAATTACAGGATGATATAGGTTGCCCAGTTCCTCAGCATGGTACATTAACGAAATGGGCACAGCAGGGTGTATTGCTTTTAAATACTGTACTAACAGTAAGAGCAGGACAGGCCAATTCCCATAAGAACCAGGGTTGGGAACAGTTTACGGATGCTGTTATCGAAAAACTTGCAGCGAGACAAAAACCAATTATCTTTGTGCTATGGGGCAAGCCGGCACAGCGCAAAAAGCAAATAATTTGTCAGCATTCAACATCCCATGTGATTTTAGAAGCACCACATCCTAGTCCACTAAGTGCCTATAGAGGATTTTTTGGAAGCAAACCGTATTCAAAGATTAATGAGCAGTTAATTGAATGGGGAGAGCAACCAATTGATTGGTGTTTAGGATAAAGTGGCACAAATCGTTTGCTTTATACACTATAAAAATAATGATACAGTTAATAATAGAAGAAAGAGAGGCACACAATGCAGGTAAATTGTTTTAAATGTCAATATTTTAAAGTAACATGGGACCCGCAAACACCGCGTGCTTGTGTAGCATACGGCTTTAAAACAAAGCAAATACCATCAGTTGTTGTCAAACAATCATCTGGCACGGACTGCCTAAAATTTGTACCAAAAGTAGAAGGTGAGAGAGCGCAATGATTTCATATGAAGCTGTCATACAGCAACTTGAAAAACAATTAGCCAGTGCAAAAAATACAACGAATGACCAGCAAATTCGTGAGGCATTGACAGCCATTCGTGCATTATGTGATGTGGTACTGGATTTACCAACAGATAGCGCACAAATTCAGCCAAAGCATTTACCGCAAATGTTAAGTACAGAGCAAATGCCATCTACATTAAACACAGCAAAAATAAAACATGACGATGGCGCAAACGGAGATTCAATTTTTGATTTTTAGATTGTTTGCTAAACGTTCCTAAAAACTAGCGATGTTGAGCATTAAGATGAAAAAAGGTAGGGTAAATGAGATGAAAAAATTTATTGTCACAGGTGCACTTCATGGTTTTTTAGCAGTAGCATTAGGTGCATTTGGTGCACATGCATTAAAAGATATAGTAGATGAATATGGTCTGGGCATTTGGGAAACAGCTGTGCAATATCAAATGTTCCATGCTACCGGTCTACTTATAATCGGTCTATTAATGAGCTCGAAATTGCTAGGTGAGGTTAAACAATTAAAGTTAGCAGGTATCTTCTTTAATCTAGGGATTGTATTTTTTGCCGGAAGCCTATATGTGTTAGCGGTCAGCGGCATTAAAGTTCTAGGGGCAATTACACCAATTGGTGGAGTGTTATTTTTAGCCGGCTGGGTACTGATAATCGTTAGTGCTTTAAAACATGCCAAATGATTAACGGCTATTTTTCACACCGCTTTTGTAAAGTAATATTCCATTAAAATCGAAAAAATTAGTATGCTAGGTAATACTGGCATGCTATTTTTTTATAGATAAAACAACCACTGTTTGTTTATATTTTAATTCCTATTGTTTTTGTAAGGATTTGTAGGGTACACTAGTATTACTAAAAAAAGGAACAAAAAGAAAGCGGGGTTAAAGTTATGGAGAAATTATTTACATTACTTGATGAGAGCTATGATGAGATGGTAGCAATTCGCCGCCATTTACATCAGTATCCGGAAATATCCTTTGAAGAAGTGGAAACACCAGCTTACATAGCAGCTTTTCATAGAGCATTAGGGCATGAAGTACGAGAGCAAGTAGGCGAACGAGGAGTTGTTGCAACGTTACGTGGTGCCAAGCCAGGAAAAACTGTGGCCCTACGTGCTGATTTTGATGCATTAGCTATCCAAGAAGAAAATGATGTGCCTTATAAGTCTATGGTTGACGGTAAAATGCATGCTTGTGGACATGATGGACATACCGCAACTTTACTTGGACTTGCCAAGGTGCTAAATGCCATGAAGGATGAGCTTGCTGGCAATGTAGTGTTCATTCATCAGCATGCAGAGGAGGTTGCACCAGGCGGAGCAAAGCCGATGATTGAAGATGGTTGCCTCGATGGAGTCGACGTGATCTTTGGTACGCATTTATGGGCACCAACACCACTTGGGGACATTTTAGTGAGAGAGGGAGCTATAATGGCTGCCGCTGATAAAGCTGAAATTCTTATTCAAGGAAAAGGAGGGCATGGTGCAGAACCACATCATTCCATCGATGCGGTTGTACTAGCGTCTCAATTTGTTATTAATGCACAGCAATTAGTTGCTCGTCGTATAGACCCATTAAAATCTGCTGTCTTAACAATTGGCCATTTTGAGGCGATAAATCCATTCAATGTTATAGCTGATCGAGTAGCTTTAACCGGTACTGTAAGAACATTTGAGGAAGATGTACGTACACAAATGGAACAGGAGCTTGAGGCAATATTAAAAGCTACTTGTCTTGCCTTTGGGGCAAGTTATGAATATCGTTATACAAGAGGATATCCACCAGTTTATAATCATGCGAAAGAAACAGAATTTGTTGCACAGCTTGCAGCGGATATTCCAGGAGTAGAAAATGTTATTACGTGTCCACCGTTTATGATTGGGGAAGATTTTGCGTATTACCTTGAGCGCATTCCCGGCACGTTTTTCTTTACGGGTGCCAAAAAACCTGAGTGGGAAACAGCCTATCCACATCATCATGCACGCTTTGATTTTGATGAACGTGCAATGCTAATCGCTGCAAAAACGTTAGGGAAAGCGACTTTGCAATTTTTGCAGGAAAATAACTAGTTAAAATGAGATTTAGACATAGCTTTATACTTAAAAACAACAAAATTGTTAATAAATTTCTGCCATAAAAGATGAAAAGTTGTTGGTAGCAAAGGCGGTGATTCCTAAGGAGGGCATTCAGCGCGTTCGCGACGGTTACGGCTATACGGTGTGCCCACGGAAAGCAACGGCGTAGCGGACAACAACTGCACAGCAAAAAAGTGTTAGATTGATTGCGGTCAATCTAACACTTTTTCTCTTTGGTTCAAACCTCATTTCAGTTATGGATTTTGATTGAAATAAGACATTTCCTCATCGAATTCAGCAAAATCAAAGTAAATCATTGGGAATAAAAAGCGATGATTTGATTTAATTTCTCTTAAAATAACGTGATCCCGACCTGCAGCTTCTACCACACCACGTACTGTCTTTGTATTTTTCCCTTGCTCAACAGCATGTTCAAAAGAAAAGTGGAAAGTACCAGGTTTTCCTCGATTCAAACGTAAGATATTTTCAATGTACGACTCCTCACGTCCAGGTGGCCGTCCGCTTGGAAGCGTCACTGGAGGAGGTGTCATTTGTTGTTGAGTTGTCGGTGTCCAATAGTAAGGCATCATAAGTATCGACCTTCTTTCATTTAAATTTGAGGACAATCTTCTTCGGTTGGTGAGAAGAAGCAATGCGATTTGTAACGCCCCGTATTCCATTGACCATACCATTGTTCAGGGCAATCACCCTCAGGTCTGAAAAACCACAGCGAGCGAGTAGCCGGATGGAACCTTTCACCTTCAATAACTCTTTTTGCTAATCGAATGTCTTGATCACGTGCCCGTTGATAAAAATAACTTTTTGTTGTTGCTTCAAACCCCCCTGGACGTTGATAAATCATTTGCTCGAGTGTTCGAATATCACCAAAATCTAGACAATCTGCTCGTACACGATTGACGCCAACATTGCCGACCATTAGCATGCCTAACTGACCTTCGCCTTCAGCTTCCGAACGCATAAGCCTTGCAAGCAAAGCTGTTTGTGCATCATTCGTTTTTATAACAGCGATTTTCAAACCTCCTCGCAACCAGTATATGCATGAAGGTATTGGAGACATGTTTAATTTTGATAAGAAAGAAATTCACATTTCAAATTGCTGAAGCATATATTAGTAATAACGAATAGTCCGTGGAAAAAAGGGTGTTTATAGATAGTTTCCATCTAAATGGGGTAAAGAAAAAATAGAAAAAGTTTAACTTGATTCAGCAGAAGTCCTTCACTTTTTAAGTTGGAGATGAATGCCAAATAGCCACATGAGCGAAGTGGAGAGCAAACTCCTGCTGAATCAAGTTAAAGGCGCTGGCTGATGTCGCAGATTTTTCTAAGTATACTCGAAAAATTCTGGGCGCAAATACGCCGAGGCGTTATTGATGAGGGAAATGTAGATAGAAAATTGCATGTGTATTAATACATGTGAGGTGGAAGGGCATGGAAATTGGTGTTTGGATTGGGATTTTATTGAGTGCTGTACTAGCTTTTTTGCTCGGGAATATCTATGGTCAGCCTCTCCATTGGTATCTTTTTATATTAATAATTGTAGTTGGCTTTTTCATTAATACGATTATTATAATCTTAAAAGTTAAGGATGAAAGCTCGTAAAGTTTTTAATGTAGGTGAAAGCAAAGTAGTAGGTTAAACATTGTTAATAGGGTGCTTCCAGTTCAGTTTTGAACAGGAAGCACCCTATTTTATTGTCGTATTGAAACGCATTAAATAATTTCAATGATGATATAGGATTAGTGTAGTTTATGATAGATATTTGCGGATATGTTGTGAAAAAACTTGTGGTTTGCAAGTATATTGAAATTTATTTGAGCCATACTAAATTGGATGAGATAGCTTTCATAAAGGAGTAGTACTATGCGTATTTTCAGTATGTTTGTAGCAATTATCGTAAGTGCATTCATGGCTGTTGGAATTGCTGAGTATTACCATCAGCCATATAATTGGTATTTAGTATTTCTAATGATCCTTATAGGTTTTTTTATTCATACCATTATTTTAATAATAGAATCGGAAAACAGTGAGGAACATGAAGTATAAAAAATGCGAGCCCATTTTAGATGGACGCGCATTTTTTATTTTATTTAACTGATAGGAAGTTCACTAATTTATCGTTATCAAGTAGGTTACCAACAAAGAATGCACCGAACTCACCGTAGCGAGCAGATACTTCGTCGAAACGCATTTCATATACTAATTTTTTAAATTGTAATACATCATCTGCGAATAAAGTAACGCCCCATTCGTGATCATCGAATCCAACAGACCCAGTAATAATTTGTTTTACTTTTCCTGCATAGCCTCGACCAATCATACCGTGTGAACGCATTAAAGATTTGCGCTCATCCATTGATAACATGTACCAGTTATCATTACCTTGACGACGCTTGTCCATTGGATAGAAGCATACATACTTAGAACGAGGAAGTTCAGGATATAAACGTGCACGCACATGTGGATTTTGATAAGGATCTTCGTTTGATTCACCAGCTAAGTAGTTTGAAAGCTCGACAACAGATACATAAGAATATGTAGGAATTGTAAAATCAGCAATTGCTAATTTGTTAAATTCCGCTTCAAGCACTTGTAATTCATCCATCGTTTCACGTAATGTCATAATCATAAAGTCGGCCTTTTGACCAACGATTGCGTAAAATGCATGAGCACCTGTTTTAGCAACATCTGCTTCATTTAGCTTTTCTAAATAAGCAATAAATTCCTCAACTGCTGCTTGACGTTCTTCAGCAGAAACAAGTTTCCAAGAAGCCCAGTCGATTGAGCGGAATTCGTGTAATGCGTACCAACCATCTAATGTAATTGCTGCTTCATTCATTATTCAAAGCACTCCTTTATAAGTGAAAATCATTCTTAATTTAGTTTATCATAGTTTGTACGAAATCCCTAAATTGATGAGTGAATTTCACGAATTTGACACCTTCGTCGGATGATGTATGCTAAAGAGAAGAGATGTAAATAGAGGAGCTTCAAAAAAAATGAACAGTAATTTACTACAGCCGATTTGGCGTTTATATGATCAATCTATTAGCTTGAAAAACAGCACACCACTTGAATCATTTGCAACCGATGATACGCTGTGTCAATTAGTAGGACAGCTTGTATCGCCGCCGACTATACGAACTTGGGTACATAATGCCTCTGTGGTGCTCGGGATTCAAGATCATCGTTTACCATTTGTACAGCAAGGAATGGAGTTGCTTGAGGAACGAGGCTATCACCCAATCGTACGCAACTCAGGCGGGCTAGCCGTTGTGCTGGATGAAGGCATACTAAATATTTCACTTATTTTATCTGAACAAGCAACGGCAATTGGTATTAATGACGGCTATGATGTAATGGTAGCGCTAATCAAAGCATTACTACCAGAAGCTGCCGATAAAATTGAAGCCTATGAAATTGTAGGTTCTTATTGCCCAGGGTCCTATGATTTAAGTATTGAAGGTAAGAAGTTTGCCGGCATTTCACAAAGACGACTACGTCAAGGTGTTGCAGTGCAAATTTATTTATGCATTGAGGGAAGCGGTGCAGAACGTGCTGCACTAATTCGTGATTTTTACACTGAGAGTTTACGAGGAGAAGCAACGAAATTTACGTATCCCCAAATTATACCGGATGTAATGGCTTCATTAAGTGAACTGGTCGATGCCTCATTAACGGTAGAAGACGTTGTGATTCGTCTACAACAAATTGTCCAGACATTTGCCGATGAAGTTCGTATGGAGCCTTTTCATGATGAAGAATTACAACTATATGCATTTTATTTACAGCGTGTGTTCGAACGAAATGCTAAAATGCTTGAATTGAAATAATAGTAGCAAATCCTGAAATAAAAAAAGGCGATTGTGCTAACTAAGCACATCGCCATTTTCTTTTTGATATGTTGGACCGCTAACAACTAGATTACCGTTTTTCTCCATTTTGAAAACAGGCGCAATACGTTCTTCCTCTTCATCTAGCGTTACAAGGCGTCTAGCACGGTTCATAATTTGTACAAACTGCTCATAATCTTTGCGAATCGCTCGATTTTCCTCTTCTAGCTGAGCAATTGTTTTCTCTAGTTTTTTATTTTTCTCAGAGGTTACGTGTACAAGTTGTCTCCATTTTGAAGACTCATTACCTATTTCACCAGAATGTTGTAAACGTAGTAAATATGCTATGACAATATCAAGAGATAGTGCAGATAGTGGAATTGACTTGCTATCTGTATCACTATTATTAATTGTAAACATATTTGTGGAACGACGTCTTGCTGGTGCACCCAACACTCGCATTCTCTCTTTTCTTTCTTTTTTCGCTTCTGCTAATTGCTCTTCATAAGTTTTACGAACAACTGCATTCCAGCGAAAACCACATGCTGCAGCAGTACGATTTAACGCATCACCAGCTTCTTCAAAGGCATTTAACTGTGTGCTACCTTCTGTTACGTGACGAATTACTGCCTCTGCTAGCAATTCATCGTTTTCTTCTAACCAAGCATCTTGTCTTACTTTACTCATCATATAATCCTCCCACCTTTATTTGGAACTTCCTTATTTATGTCTAGCATGACCAATCTTTTAACCTTTTATTCATCCAAGTGGAAGGAATTATGCTTGAATACAAGGGGAAAAATGCGATACAATACCGGATGTAGGATTGTGCGTATGCTGCATACTTAAATATGTGAAGGTTATGCGGACATTAGAAAATGTTATTTAACAAAATACTATATAGAAAGGGTTGTTGACAAAATGGCAAACGAATTTAAAGTTTGCGATGAATGTCAGGCCGTTAACTTAAAAACGTTAATTCCAAAATTAAAGGAAATCGATCCTGATGCAACCATCGAAATTGGATGTCACTCTTATTGTGGCCCGGGACGAAAAAAAACATTTACATTTGTAAATAGTCGCCCTGTAGCTGCATTAACAGAAGAAGAACTAATGGAAAAAGTTTTAGCTAAATTAAAAAATAGGTAATAAAAAACTATCTTCACATAGCTGAAGGTAGTTTTTGTTTTAGAGCGATAGTAACCTATTTAAAGTAAAAATTGCGTTCAATTAGGTTAATAGTCTCTATAGTTACAGTGCAATCCCTATGCTAGTTCTATATTGTTTGCATATAATAGAAGAAAGATGAAATGGAGGTGCTGTACAATTGACACATTATGCAAAGGCAAAATTACAAGAGGAAAAAGTATTTAAAGATCCAGTACATCGTTATGTACATGTGCGTGATCAGGTTATTTGGGATTTAGTAGGGACAAAAGAATTTCAACGTTTGCGTAGAATTCGCCAACTTGGCACTACGTTTTTAGTATTCCACGGGGCAGAGCATAGCCGCTTTAGTCATTCACTTGGTGTTTATGAAATAGTGCGTCGTATTGTCGATGATATTTTTGTAGGTCGTCCGGATTGGGATGAGGACGAGCGGCTACTAGTGCTTTGTGCAGCCCTATTACATGATCTAGGGCATGGCCCATTTTCACATGCATTTGAAAATGTATTTGAGTTAGATCATGAATTTTATACGAGGCAAATTTTACTTGGCGATACGGAAGTACATGCAGTGCTAAAAAAAGTAGCACCAGATTTTCCTGAAAAAGTATCGCAAGTGATTGAAAAAACGTATCCGAATAAGCAAGTCATAAGCCTAATATCAAGCCAAATAGACGCTGATCGTATGGATTACTTACAGCGTGATGCTTATTTTACAGGTGTAAGCTATGGGCATTTTGATATGGAGCGCATATTGCGAGTAATGCGCCCACGTAAAAATCAAGTAGTAATTAAAGCAACAGGTATGCATGCGGTTGAGGATTATATTATGAGCCGCTATCAAATGTACTTACAAATATATTTCCATCCTGTATCTCGTAGCGCAGAGGTTATTTTAAATAATATACTAAAACGAGCGAAGCAATTAAGTAAAGCAGGCTATAAGTTTAAACATGAGCCTACACATTTTTTAGCATTTTTCCAAAACTCGATTACGTTGGAAGATTATCTTGCTCTTGATGAAAGTATTCTTTTTACATATTTTCAACTATGGATGCAAGAAGAAGACGCGATATTAAGTGATTTAAGTCGCCGCTTTGTCAATCGTAAGCTATTCCAGTACATCGATTTAGATCCAGGCGTGGAACTGGAGAAATATCAAAAGCTACAAGAGTTATTTAAACAAGCGGACATAAATCCAGAATACTACCTTGTGCATGATACAACGGCAGATCTTCCATACGATTTTTATCGCCCAGGGGAGGAAGAAGTACGTGTTCCTATTTTTTTAGAGATGAAAAACGGGGAATTACGTGAACTATCAAGGGAATCTATTATTGTCGACTCCATTTCTGGTCGAATGAAACGAGATCATAAAGTATATTTCCCACTCGATATTTTAGAGGATGATAGTACAAAAGTGGGAGTTAAACAACAGATTTTAAAGTTATTACAAATGCAATAAAAGAAAAACTGAGGAATTATATCTATTTTAAGAATATACAAAACCAAATTGTATATATATAATATAAAAGCACTAAACTCACTTGAATATAGTGATAGTTTAGTGTTTTTTATTATGTACAATTTCTTATTAGTTTGAAGCGTTGGTGATATATCTAGGAAAAGATAATGAAAAAATATGGTAATGTTTAGAATTTGTTTAGATTTGTTTTTTATAATGAAGTAAAACCTAAAAGGGGGTGAGGCCATTATATTTGTAAAGGCGTCACATCAGCTTAGGATACATACAACTGTTTACAAACACAATGACTAGGCAGCATGAGAATTGACCGCGTGTAAGACGGTTTTAAATGTATTCGTAACGACGACGAGTTATTTAAGGGGAAGAGGGGCAAACCGAATGTTTGAAGTGAAGCTTTCGAGGTTGAGAAAGCATGCAAAGTCGTCAGCAAACGCCTATAGGAATCTCTCTGAACTTAGAAAAGGAGAGAAACATGAAAAAATTAAATTTAGCAATCATTACATTATTGCTTGTGTTCCAAACCGTACTTTCACCGATATCCGTATTTGCGGAAGAAGGAGATTCTTCTTTACCTCCATCAGTGGAATCAGGAAATGATGGAACTACTTCTGATACGACGGGCACAGGCGACCCAGATTCAACAGTGACAATACCTGGGGAAACGGGGGAAGCTGGTGGAGCAGATTCTGGTAGTGACTCAACTGAAATACTTCCAGATGAAACAGAAAAAGATGATGTGACTGAAGGTGAAGAAAAGCCAAGTGGCGAGAAGCCTGAGGAAAATACACCTGACGAAGAAGCATTGAACGTGGCGCCATTAGCATTAACTGCGGGCGATATGCAAGGTGATGTAGTCGCAACATTAGCAGGCATTCGTCTAACTGGTCCGACTGGCGATGTTATAACTGAAGCATCAGCAATTCCAGCTGACACTGCACCTAAAAAAGGGGACAAAGTATATTTAAATTATGTATTTGAAGTCAAACCTACGCAAGATTATGGTGTAGGCTCTACATTTGCGTTTAACTTACCACAATATATGATTGAACAAGTAGATAACTCTTTTTCTGGATCGAAATCAACGGATTATGCTACTTATTCTTATAGCTATGCTGCTGGTAAAATTATCGTAACTTTAGAAAGTGAGTTAACGGAGGGGGTCGATGGAGATATTGACTTCAACTTCATGGCCCAGTTTGGCAATTTCCAAGACGAGTCAACACTTGATCAAGTATTAGAGATGCCTGTTTTAGGAGAAGCAAATATTACATTACCATTTAAATTTAAACCTAAAGGTAGTGGTGATCCAATTACTAAAACTGCTGGTGCAATTACACGTGCAGCGGATGGCGCTGAAATGGATTGGACAGTCTGGGTAAACACAGAAGGGAAAACAATCGTTTCAGGTGCTACAGTAGCGGATACGCCAGATGCAAACCATGCATTCAAGGTAGGAAGCTTGATAGTTGAGAAATATCCAATTGGATTAAATGGTATTGATAAAAATAATCCAGGAACGCCTGTAACTTATAATAGTGGTTCAATAGCGTTTCCTGTCAATTTAGATGCTGGAGATTTTGCATACAAGCTGACGTATAAAACGAAAGTAACTGAAGATCCAACAAGTTCAAATATGACGTATAGAAATACGGCTGAATTTACAAACAATGGCGTTTCTAAAACGAGCCCAGGACAAACGAATATCACTTATGGACCAGCTTTACTAAAAACGATTACGTCTAATGATAAATACGAAGCATCTTGGGAAATTAAGTATAACTGGTTAGGAGAAGATCTTAGCAAAAAGAACGCCCAATCTTTAACGGATTCAATTCCAGCAAATAGCAAAGGTGCAAAGCACAATATACAATATGATGCTAATTTCCAAGTGTACCGTGTAACATTAAATGACAACGGTCAAACAGCCGCTTCAGAAACATTGTTAACAAAAGGTACAAATTACACTTTAAGTAATGATACGGCACAAGGATTTACAATTGATTTTTCAAATGACGTTACCTTGTATCCTCGAGCAGCTTATTTGATTAAGTACAATACGAAGTTTGATCAAGAATTCGTGACAGATGCAAACGCAGGAAATATCCAAAACACTGTAACGCGTTTAGACGATAATAATTCAGAATCGGCAACTGTAAATATTGCATCAAATATCTTTAAAAAAGAACGTGGTGCAATTGACTATGTCAACAAAACGATTACGTGGAAACTGACAATTAACGCTGAAAAACCTTTAACAAACTTTGTGATTGCAGATACTATTTCAACGAAAAATGCGAACGGTAAAACGTTAAAGCATAAATTAATGTCGTGGGATGGTACAAGCAAAGTATTCGAAGTAAAAGGTAGTACCACTCCAACAATTAATAGTGGTGGGCAAGTAGGCGATGAAGCATTTACTATGACATTCGCATCTATCCCATCAGGAAATGTAACGATTGAATACAAAACGAAGTTTGATATTGAGTCAAACGGTGGCGTGGCACTTAGTTATGACAACGTAGCAGACGCTACATGGGATGGACAAACAAGTACAAATAATGAAGCGCAAAAAAGCGCTACCTATAAACCATCTGCAACGTCACCAACAAGTAAAAATGGCTATAAAGATAATGCAATTGTGGATAACGACAAACAAGAGTTTTCTTGGAAAATTGGTGTAAACATCAATAAGCAAAACATCGAGGGTGCAGTACTAATTGATACATTAGGTACAGGACATCATATTGTTATTCCAGAAGGGCAAACATTAAAACAAGTTATGACTGTAAGCAAATTAAAATTAGGTGTGAATGATGAACGAGGAAAAAAAGACGGTTCATTAGATCCTGCTAAATGGAATGCAGTCCCTGTTACACAGGATGCTAAAGGAAATGTTACAAGCTATAAACTAACATTTACAGGATTAACTGGAGCAGAGAATAACGAAGCGTATTTAATAGAATACAAATCAAAAGATTCAGATGACGTTTACGGGAATGGTAGTACGAATTCTCAAAAATATACGAATCATGCTGTTTTAGATACACCTGATAATGGTAGCTATTCGTATGATGCAGAGGCAACAATTACAAATAATGCGAACAAGTTAATTGAAAAGTCTGCTAATCCTCAACCTGCATCAGATACGATTGAATGGACAGTGAAAATTAATGAGTCTAACTCAAAGCTAGGTAACATTACGTTAACGGATAAGCCTTCAGCTAACCAAAAGCTATTAACAAACACATTTACAAAGCAAGAAATTAAATTAGATGCAGCAGGGAACACGCAAAATGTTGGGCTAGCCGTTGAAATTAGCCCTAATGATATTAAAATACAAGCCGATGGTTCATTTACATTTGATTTAGGAAATGTCGATGGCAAAGGTTACATCATTAAATACAAAACATATTTTATGGGTGATCCTAATGCGGGTGAACAAGTTTCAAATGAAGCATCCATAAACTATGCAGGTGCAACTTCAGCGGGTACATCGTCCTCGGGCGGAGATAACAAGTTATTTAAATACAGCACATCTGATACAAATGCTTCAGGCAAAAAAGGTACATTTAAAATTAAGAAGCAAGGTGTTAACCCTAATACAGGTGTGACAACAGCACTTAATGGCGTTGAATTTAAGTTATATAACCGTGATGGATCAATTGTCTTAGCAGAAGGTACGACAGTTGATGGTGAGCTTTCATTCGAAAATTTACGCTATGGTATTTATAAATTGGAAGAAAAAACTCCTACAGGCTATAAAGCAGTAGCAACAGTTGATGTTAGGTTCAATGATACGAACAACTTCGAGGTAACAAACAAACCTTATACAATTATTAACGTTGAAGATGTTGCTCCACCAGCGAATGCCTGTGCGGACTTTGAATTAACTATTAAAGATATTGATGGTGCTTTAATAGCTGACCAAAATGTAACATTTAAAGATGCAAATGGTACTGTTAAACATACAGGTCCAACTATTGATGGAGTTGTCAAAGTTCCGAACACTGTATTGGCGGGTCAATACGATGTTTATGATTCAAATGATATTTGGCTAGGAAATGTGACTGTAAAATATACAGATGGCTGTAAAGATGAAATTGCACCATTACCGGCATGTCCAGTATTTACAATTACATTGAATGAAAACAAAGCAGGTGTTGACGTACCTCGTCCAGGTGTTACGGTCACATTGAAAGATTCAGTAGGTAACGAAATCACAACAGTAACAACAGATAAAGATGGGAAATTTACTGTACCATCAATTCAAGTAGCAAATGGAGTTAAAGCAGGCGAATACTATTTATATGAAGGTAATCAATTCTTGAGTAAAGTTGATATTTCATATAAAGGTAATTGTGAGACTTCTCTTACACAAGCACCAAAATGCGAATCGTTTAAACTAACTGTAAAGGATGTTGACGGTAACTTAGTTGCTGATGGTACTTCTGTAACAGTTAAAGATGCTGGTGATAATAATGTTGCTACTAAAACTACAACTAACGGCGTTCTAGAGTTAAAAGATTTAGATCCGGGGATTTATACAGTAGTAGTAGATGGCAAAGAAATTGGCAGTTTCCAATCTAATATAGATTGTGAAGCGACAGTGCAACCAGCACCTTCTTGTCCAGAATTTACTTTAACGGTAAAAGATGAAAATGGAAATGTACGTCCTAATGTAAGCAACATCATTATTAAAGATAAAAATGGGGCAACTATTGCTGCCAATAAAACAACAAACGTATTAGGTCAAATTACAATTCCATCTACAAATATTCCGTCAGGTAAGTATGATGTATATCAAGGGGACCTATATATTGGACAAATTACAGTTCAATATTCAATTTCTTGTAACGCGGAAATTTTAGCAGCACCTACATGTCCTTCATTTACATTGACTGTACAAACTGCATTTGGCACACCTCTTGCAAATGCAGAAATAACAGTAAAAGATGCTAATGGTAATGTCATTAAGGATGCAGCGAACAATGAAAATTTAACTACTAGCATTGCAGGAACAATTGTTTTACCAAACAAGGCAATTCAACAAGGAACGTACAATGTATATGAAGGCATTCGTTTAATTGGCTCATTCACAGTTAAAGATACATGTTCTGCACTTGTAAAACCGTCATTACCAGGCGGCGGCGGAGGCGGTGGCTCGACACCAGATCCAGAGAAACCAGTAGATCCAAACAAGCCAACACCAGATCCAGAGAAACCAGTGGATCCAAACAAGCCGACACCAGATCCAGAGAAACCAGTGGATCCAAACAAGCCGACACCAGATCCAGAGAAACCAGTGGATCCAAGCAAGCCAACACCAGATCCAGAGAAACCAGTGGATCCAGATAATCCGTCAACAAATCCAGTTGACCCAGGTAATCCAGAAAATCCGTCAACAGATTCAAAAAATCCAACGACACCTGGAAAACCAGAAACGTCTAAACCATCTGTCCAAGATGTTATTGATCAAGGTAAAAACTTACCGCCATACAATCCTTCTACTGCAAATAAAGACACACTAGGTGCGTATAAGGATTTCCTTGATAAATATAATAATTTATCAAAAGAGGATCAGGCGAATGTTGCAAAAACACTTGATATTAATAAAATCAAGGAAGATGCGAGACGTTTGGAAGCTCAATTAAAAGCACAAGGTAAACTGCCACAAACAGATGGAGCAAATCAAACAGCCCTTACTCTAACAGGTGTCATGCTTGTTTTAGGTGCATTGTTCTTCTTGCGTCGTCGTAATGCAGAAATGAAATAATGTACAATAATAACCCCCAAGACAATGAAGTCTTGGGGGTATTTCTATACTAAAAAGCTTCCGATAGTTTTGCAGGAGCATTATTCAATGGATATTGCTCCACAAAATCTGCTTGGATAGCAAGGCGTTTTGTGCCATTATCCGCACATGTAATAAGGGTCAAAACAGTTTGATTTGGGATATCATCAATGACATACACATCTGTTGCTGCAATCACTTTTTTTATTGTTAATTTGTACTCATAAATATTTTCCAAATCCGTTATGTAAATTACATCACCGATGTTTGCTTTATATAATGGACTGAATAATATATTTTTTTCTTCAAAATAATGACCAGCTAAGGCGTAATTGCCTTGTCCTAATGTTTGATTAGACTTCATGGTACCTGCTCCGACTGCAAGAGAAGCGTTGCCGACTCCTTTGATAATAGGAAGGTGCATGTCTACATTAGGTATGGCAATACTTCCGATGACAGGTAAATGATCAATCTGTGTCTGTGCTTTTAAAACTTCTGCGATGGACAAAGATTGGACATCTTCGAATTCAAAATTTGCACTTGCATTATTGTTCATTTGCAACTCTTCTGCACTGTAATCAGTCGTATTTAGCTGTTTACTTAAATGAGCGATAACTGCATTCTGGATAGGATTGATAAAAATAAGTAATAAACCGATAATTAGCATACAAATGAGTAGTGTCATTTTGATTATTTTCATATTTTGTAGGATCACTTCCTTTAGTATTTAAGAATCGCCGATAGACTCCATGAAATCGCCGATAAATTAATGTTAATCGCCGAAAGAACACGAGGAATCGCCGGTAAACCTATGTATATCGCCGATAAATCCCTGATATTAAATACGGTAAATTTATTTATACTAAAAAAGGGTAGAGCGGTATGTTGCTCTACCCGGATTATTATTTATCGCTGAAGCGGACGCCTGCAACGCCGTAATGGTTTTTAGACATTTCTTCGATAAAAACTGTTACGTTTTCAACTGGTGCGTTTACTGTGCGTGAAACGGCTTCTGTTACTTCTTTTACTAGTGCGCGTTTTTGTTCTTCTGTACGACCTTCAATCATTTTTACTGTTACGTATGGCATAATAGTGCCTCCTTTTTGAATTATGTTGTATAGTTAGTTTATAAGAAATAATAAACTTCTTACTTATGCACAAAAGCGCAAGAATATGCTTTACTTTATAATAGCAGAATGGAGGGAATTAAAGTATGGCAAATGAAGAGAAACCGAAACAAAAAATGGGCTTTACGATTATAAAAAATGACCCGACAGATGGCCATAAAGGATATGGTATTGGTTCGCTTTCGTTAGAAAACGTATCACCGGTCATTATTGATATAGAAGAAGGTAAGGCTTCAGTTGAAGTAGGTGCGATGCATGCACGTAGCGATATAGAACGAGGCATCAAATTTACGACAGATCGTGCTGATTCAGAGGGTGGAAAACCTTACTGGTTAATATGGGTAACAATTGATCATAAAGCAGACGGCCCTTACTATGCAGGTGTAACTGCATGTGAAATGGTAGTAAATCGTGAAAAACGTCGTGGTTATAAAATTTTAGCTGACCACGTGAATAAGATGGATAAGTCGATGAAACGACAAATTATTGTTGATCATATGGATGAAGCCTCTAAAAAAGTGTTAGCTTCTTTCTTAGCGGAACTAAATCCGGAACTTTGGGAGCGCAGTGACAATCAATTACGTCAAGACTTATTTGTATAAAAGACTATCAATGATTGAACAATCTGTGACATTTTGCAATCGCTTTCGATATTAGGTTGAAAGTAGATATGAAAAAAAGTACACTTGATTCAGAGCTTACATTTTAGTAAGCTAGGACACTTGGTTCCAAGAATGTGATGAGGGCTATGCGACATTTGACAACCCAAACCCAAGCCAAATGCCCCATGATTCTCATCCTTTCCCGGGCCAAAAAATAAGAAAAGCTTTCTGTTCCCACGGACACGTCTCCGGGGAAGAGAAAGCTTTTCTTTTTTCGCTTTATGTCTATAACTTTGTCGAGAGCTTTTCAATAAAATAAAACGATTATTCGAGAAAAAGGTTGCGCATTATTGTTTATTTTTGAAGAACGGAATCATATTCCAAAATTCTCCCCACGTATTGCTATCCAGAATATCAAAGTTAGTACATTTTTCAGTTGGTACATCTTTGGTATCTAAATAAACGAGACGTTGTTTAGGGCACGCATCTGTAGCGAGCTTTCCTGTTTCAATATCTACGACCACGCCTTTCACACCTTTTGGTTTTAAGAAGTCCTCGTTTTTAGTACCTTTATTTACGCTTTCCATAAAGTCAATCCATATTTGCTTTGTAGCAGCTGTATCTTCTTTCGTAGAAAGGTTTTTACCTTGATCGTAGCCGTTCCAAACACCAGCCGTTAAGTTTGGTGTAAATCCGATAAGCCACTGATCACTATTTGTCGAGCCAGACTTTGCAGCATACGTATGAGTCATGCGTGAACGAATGCCAATCCCTGTAGCAGGAGAGTAATCACTAAATACAGGATCGAAAATGCCAGTCATCATTTCTGTTAGAATATAGGAATTTTCTTTTGAAATCACCGTTTCATCCTGTTTTTCTACGTTCTTATTATCGTAAATAATGTCTCCATTGGCATTTTTAATGGAGATAATAGTTGTTGGAGCTGTTTCTTGACCTTCTGACGCTAAAATATTATACGCATTTGTCATTTCGTACAGTGTCGTTTCCATTGTTCCAAGAGCAAGCGATAAATTGTCCTTCGTACCAATCGTTACTCCAAAGCGGTCCGCCATATTATGAAATGCTTTAAATCCGATATCTTCTAATGTTTTAACTGCATAAATATTATCGGAAATCGCAATGGCCTGTGCCAACGACATATCATGGTCGGCAAATTGACCGTTTACGTTTTTAGGAGAGTAGGTCCCACGTCCATTATCATAAGTAAACGTTGTTTGTCCTACATCTAAAAACGTTAAAGGCGTATAGCCATTTTCTAATGCTGCTGCATATAAAACCGGCTTAATGGTTGATCCCGGTTGACGTTTTGCTTGTGTTACGCGGTTAAAGGAGCTAGTGGCATAATCCTTACCGCCAACAAGTGCTGTGACGGCGCCTGTTTTAGATTGCATACTAACAAATCCTGTTTGCAGATCATTAGCGGGCATATTTTTAGCTACTGCTTCTTCCGCAGCTTTTTGGTGGCCAAGGTTAAGTGTTGTTTGAATAGTCCAACCACCTTCGCTAATGTCCAGATTTTTTGCTTTTAAAATTTCACTTGCTTCCTGCCAAGCAACATCTAAGAAATAAGGTGCAACAGATTTGGAAGCAACCCACATATCATTCTTTAAGACAAGCTGCTCTTCCTCAGCACGTGTTTTTTCGTCTTGCGTTATTGCTCCTTGGTCTGCCATCAGTTTCAAGATTACGTTCTGGCGATTAGTAGCTTTTTCAATATTGGCGATTGGCGAATATATACTTGGACCTTTAGGTACGCCTGCAAGCATAGCAGCCTCTGCTAGCGTCAAGTCTTTTGCAGATTTCCCGTAATAATAACGACTAGCCGCTTCGATTCCGTACATTCCGTGTCCATAATATACAGTGTTTAAATAACCTTCTAATATTTCGTCCTTGTTATAAAAAACTTCTAATCTATAAGCATACAACGCCTCATTTGCTTTTCGAGTCCATGATTTTTCATGAGATAAATATAAATTTCGAGCATATTGTTGGGTGATAGTACTTGCCCCTTGAACTTTACTTCCGGCTTTAATATCAACTAATACGGCACCAGCAATACGAGAAAAGTCAAAACCGCTATGTTTGTAAAAGTCTTTATCTTCAACGGCCACTGCTGCTTTTACTAAATAGGGTGATATTTCATCAAGACCAACCCAATAGCGACGTTCATTCGTAAAGTGGTCTCCAATTTGGTTCTCGTTTTCATCTAAGAAAATAGAGGCTTTCGGTACAGTTAATGGCGGTGCACCAGCCACTTGAACATAGACGCGTAGTGCAATAAATGCTACTACTATTGCAGATGCAAAGGCGACAAAAAGTGTAAGCGCTTTGCGTGAACGCTTCACACGCTTTTGCTTACGTTGATAGATTTTTCTTTTCATCCGACTTCACCTCGTTTTCTAACAACTTGAGTTTAGTATGTGTCTGAATATTCTTCTTTAATCGGAATTCTAAGCAAAAACTATTGCACTTTATTCAAAAACATCTATACTTTTTTTGTACTGATATGAAACGCTAGCTTTCGACAAAAGTATTGCACTTTGTAGATTTTAATTGAAATTTGCTAGTCGTTCCAATAATGTATACGAGGATTGAGTAAATGAGGTTTCATTACAAACCTGTAAGTCCTCAATAAGTAACAAATATAAAAACTGAATTTCATAGGAAGTTCAGATATTAATGGAGGCAAAATATGAGATTTGATGAAGCTTATTCAGGGAATGTTTTTATAAAAAGTCATCCTACATATGAGGATGCTCAAGCAGTTATTTACGGCATGCCGATGGACTGGACAGTTAGTTATCGCCCAGGTTCACGTTTTGGCCCTCAACGTATTCGTGAAGTATCAATTGGACTAGAAGAGTATAGTCCATATTTAGATCGCGAGTTAGAAGAAGTGAAGTATTTCGATGCAGGGGATATTCCGTTACCGTTTGGTAATGCACAACGTTCTTTAGATGAAATTGAGAAATTCATTGTGAAGCTTTTAGAAGACGGTAAAATTCCTGTCGGCATGGGCGGCGAGCATTTAGTATCTTGGCCTGTTATGAAGGCAGTTTCTGCAAAATACGACGACTTAGCAATCATTCATTTTGATGCGCATACAGATTTACGTGTTGAATATGAAGGGGAGCCACTTTCACATTCAACTCCAATTCGTAAAATTGCAGAGCATATTGGACCAAAAAATGTCTATTCATTTGGTATTCGTTCAGGTATGAAGGAAGAATTTGAGTGGGCGAAGGAAAACGGCATGCATATTTCAAAATTTGAAGTACTAGAGCCGTTAAAAGAAGTGCTACCAACATTAGCGGGACGTAATGTATACGTTACAATTGATATCGACGTACTAGATCCAGCGCATGCGCCTGGTACAGGTACGGTAGATTGTGGAGGTATTACATCTAAAGAGTTACTAGCTTCAATTCATGCAATTGCTGCAAGTGGCGTGAACGTTGTAGGCTTTGACTTAGTTGAAGTTGCACCAATTTATGACACATCAGAAATGACAGCCAACACAGCGAGTAAATTATTACGAGAAATGATTTTAGGCTGGGTAAAATAATAGGAGCTTTGTATTAGTAGATATGAAGCGGTTTTAATGGGGTTAGCGATGAGCTAGCCCCATTTTTTATGTAAATTGTTTGAGAATTGTTTGAGTGACTGGCACCCCAAAAGACAAATGTTAATAGTGAAATATTAACATTTGTCAGTATTTTAAATAGAGACTCCCTTTTATAATTAAAAAGATATTTTAAATAGTAAAATATTGAGGGAGATTTTATGTCATTTGAATAATGTGTATGCCATGAAAATAAAGGATTAAACAAGGAGAAAAAAGCGATTGAGGAAATAAATTGGAATTCAATTTAAATTATTACCGTAGTGATTTTAGAAAATTTAATAGAAAGGGAGTTTGTATATGAGAAAGAAAATAGCTTCGATTGTTAATTTATTGCCTTTGGTAGTTAGTTTGGGCATAATCTTTATTTTTAGTAATCAAGATGAAGCATTTGCCAATAACAGTTTGGTACCAATTTATGCAACTGAGGACACGACAATGGTATACAAAGGTATTGATGCTGGATTTACTTATGAGGATGGGAACCTGGGATATCTTGATGTAGGCTTTCAGGGAACATATGGTACGCCTTTGGAGGTTCAAGTATTGCTTAAGTTTCAGTTACCACCCATTCCTGTAGGGTATAAGGTTGAAAGTGCAAATCTTTATATTCCTGTAACAGGTGGTACTCTCCAAGCAACTACTAATTTTTCATTAAAAGTTTCTACAAGTACTAATCATAACTGGATTCAAGATACTGGGATAACATCACCACCAGCTCCTACTTCAGGATCTACCCAAACAAGAATTCTAGCCAATAATGTCACGATGCTTAAACCTACGCTAGCGCCATTTGATTTTACTAGCTATATATCAGAGGAGTCCACGAAAGCTGATTCTAGAGCAACCTTTATTCTTTCAGGAATGACTGCTCAAGAAGCTGCTCAAAACGGAATACTATCTATGGACCATTATATAAAAATGACGGAATCAAATATGCAGGGCGGTAGTCTGGGTCCATATTTAATTATTACATACTCCGAAAATGTCGAAATTCAGGTAACAGGAGTTCAAAATGGTGGCCTATACAGCACGAGTGTAACGCCACAGTTCAACATTGGCACAGCAACTTTGAATGGAAGTCCATTTACAAGTGGGACACAGATTACTGCTGAAGGTTCATATACATTAACAGTTTCAGCAGGTAGCCAATCAAAAAACATCCAATTCCAAATTGATAAGACCCCTCCGACAGGGACGGTAATTGTAAATCAAGGTAACCAATATACGAATAGTACAGGTGTATCCGTTTCAATAACGCCAAATGTGGGTGTAAATGATATTACGCATATCCGTTATTCGGTTAATGGAAATCCATTTGCACAAATGCCTTACGTACCAAACTTTATGCTTGCTATAGGAACTGTTAACGGAGAAAAAATATTGTCCTTTAAGCTTGTTGATGGAGCGGGAAATGACTCTCCAGAATATCAAAGAGTTATAACACTGGATACGGTAGCACCAACAGGCTCTGTTGATATCAATAATGGGAATCCGTATACAACGAATCGTGTTGTAACGCTTAATTTATCCTTAGACAGTGGTGTGACAGATGTAGTAGGAGTACAGTTTTCTAGTAACAATAGTTCTTGGTCGGGTGTCGAAGCCTTTAGTCCAACTAAAAGCTATACATTACCAGCGGGAGATGGAAATAAAACGGTGTATGTACGTTTAATTGATCGTGCGGGCAATGTAGGGTTAGCTCAAAACAGTATCACTCTGGATACGATTGCCCCTGTTGTCAATGGTGTAACAAACGGAGCGAGCTACAATGTTAACCAGACAATAACTTTTAATGAAGGTACAGCAAAATTGAACGGCACTTTCTTTACAAGCGGCTCGTCTGTAGACACGGAAGGCTCCTATGTACTTGTTGTTACGGATAGCGCTGGTAATACTACAACCATTGCATTTTCTATCGATAAGACCGCCCCAATTGTCAGCGGTGTAGCGGAAGGAGGAAGTTACAATTCCTCAAAAACCATTACATTTAACGAAGGTACTGCAACACTAAATGGGCAATCGTTTGTGAGTGGGATGTCTGTGGACGCGGAAGGCTCCTATGTGCTCGTAGTTACGGATGACGCTGGTAACTCAATTACCGTAACATTCAGTATTAATAAAACAGCTCCGATTAAATATACAGTAAAATACGACGGAAACGGAGCAACTGGAGGACAAGCACCAGTCAATAGTCAAACTTATGAAAATGGACATAGCGTTACAGTATCTGATAATACTGGCAATCTAGTAAGGACTGGATTTACGTTTAATGGTTGGAATACAAAAGCAGATGGCAGTGGGATAAACTATGTGGCAAATAACAAGTTTACTATTAATGCCTCCAATGTCACATTATATGCCTTGTGGAAAGTTAATCGTTATACATTATCATTTGAATCAAATGGAGGCAGTGGTGTCACGCCTCAAAATGTATCATACAATGGAAAAATAACAGAACCAACTGTACCGACAAAACTAGGTTATACATTTGGTGGTTGGTATAAAGAGGTTACTCTTGTTAATTCGTGGGATTTTACCAAAGATACGGTAGTAGGGAATACAACGCTATATGCGAAGTGGATAGAAAATAGTTCATCAGGTGGAGGTGGTGGATATATTCCAACGCCGGAAACAAAACCAAATCCTAAACCAACACCAGAAATTCCAGTAGAGCCAGAAAAGCCTACAGAACCTGAAGTACCCGAAAATCCAACACCAACAATAACATTCAGTGATATTTCTACAAACTGGGCAAAAGAAATGATTGAGGATATAGCAATGCGTGGAATAATCAATGGCTACCCAGACGGAACATTCCGTCCAAATGATTCAATTCAACGTCAGCATGTTGCAATTATTATCGCTCGTGCTTTTGAGTTAGTACCAAGTCGCGAGATAACACCATTTAATGATATTGCAGCAAATCATCCATACTATGAGGGCATTATGAAGTTGCAGCAGGCAGGGATTATAGACGGGTCCAATGGATTCTTCCATCCAAGCGAATCATTAACACGTGCGCAATTGGCGAAAATAATAGTGTTGGCATTTGGATTGACTTCAGAAGGGACAAGTCATTTCGAAGATGTTCCTACAACACATTGGGCTCATGATTACATTGCCATTCTCGAAAATTATGGGATTGCGTTAGGGGATAATGGCAGTTTCAGACCGAATGAACCTGTAACACGTGCGCAGTTTGTTGCTTTCTTATACAGAGTACTTCATTTGTAACAACCATTCGTTTGGTCGCAAAGAAATTATTCTTTTTAGTAAGTTTTGATACAGCTTAAAGGCGAAAGAGCATCCACAGTTTGCATTGCGGATGCTCTTTATTAAGTTACCTAAAAAAGAGAGTGGGGTTAGCTATGAGCTAGCCTTATTTTTTATTTAAATTGTTTGAGTGCCTGGCACTTAGCCTTCTATATTGTAAAGATCCACTTCACTTTCCGTGGGAACGTTGTAAATCGCAAACCTCCCAACACGTGGTTGGTTGCGGCTTACGTTACGTGCGTTCCCTTAGTAGTTTCAGTGGATCTTTACTTTGATAGTAATAAAGTTTTCAAAATTGTTTGAGTGCCTGGCACTTAAGATAATTGTATTTTCCAGCCATGCCATTTAAAGTTTGTGTTCGCGTATCTTGTTGTCTTAACGACAGGTATTGATGTGCGCTGAGCAAGACTGCTTGAAGAAAGTCATTTTCGTTGCAAACACCTTTAATGATTTTTCCCATACCATGCTTTGAAGAAAAAATTACTAAATGATTTGGCTTCGTAATAATTTTTTCTAAAGTCCATTGAATATCATTCAATGATATAGCAGTTTCACCAAAACCATCATGTAAATAATCAATAACCATTGTTAAAAACCCTGGCCATATTAAGTCACAATCATCCCAATCAAACAACGACGTAATTTGAACACCATCAATTTCTACAATAATAGCCCCGTGTAAAAAATGACCTTTACTTTGCGTTAGATTTTTTGAGATAATTTGTAGCGCATTTTTACTTTGAATACTAGTAAATTCATGTTGGAGTTGTTCAACCGTATGTGAATAGAAACTTTTTGTTTCGATTGCAATAAATGTATCAATTTTAATCATATAGCTCACCTTCGTACTTTAAATGGTAGCCTCCTTATAAATTGTGTAATTGATTTAACCCAACATTGCCGCCTGAAATAAGGAAGCAAACATGATCATTTTTAGTAATAGGTAAATTCCCTTGAAGAGCTGCCCCGATTCCAATAGCAGAGGATGGTTCAGCCATTACCTTGCCTGCTAGTAGTAATGTTTTCATCCCGCTTTCAATAGAAGCCTCGTCTACCCGAACAATATCATCGACAAGCTTTTGAACAATCGGAAAGTTTCGCTCGCCAGGTTGTAAAGTTAAGAGTGCATCTGCCATAGACTTTTGCTCTTTTAAAAGTAATCTTTCACCGGCAATTAAACTATCAGCATAGCGTGATACAACAGCTGGTTCCACGCCGATGATTTTAATATGAGGTGCTAAAGATTTTACCGCAGTCGCGACACCACTTATTAGCCCACCACCGCCAATTGGTATAACGATTGCACTAGTTTGAGGAAATTGCTCTAAAATTTCTAATCCTACCGTTCCTTGACCAGCCATAATGTCATAATCATCATAAGGATGAATGATGGCATAGCCGTGTTCTAAGCTAAGTTTTTCCGTTATATCGTGTCTTTCAGCAAGCTTACATTGTACAACGTTTGCACCTAATGCTCGAATACCTTCAACTTTAATACTTGGTGCTGAATCTGGTAAAACGATTGTTGCCGGAATATTTAATAGTTTAGCTGCGAAGGCAACACCTTTACCATGATTACCTGACGATGCCGCAACAACGCCCTGTTGTAATTGTTCAAGTGGCATCGAGAGCAGTTTATTCAGAGCACCACGCAATTTGAAGGAGTTTGTTTTTTGCATATTTTCGGCTTTTATCGAAACATTGCAATTTAATAGTTCATCGAGTCCATGTAAGCGAACAACAGGTGTTTCATAAATATAAGGGGCAACTTTCATTTTAGCAGCTTGGATATTCTCAAGTGTTAACATACAGCAATCCTCATTTCTATTATTAGATTGAAAATTCTGAAATTATAATATAAATGTAGTGTTATAATGAATAACTGTCAACGACTATTAGTGGAGGGGAAAAGAAAAAGAATCTGCGTTACTTTCGCAGATTCTCGTGTATTAGACCAAATATTAGTTTTCTGTGCGGAAGTCAATATTATTGGCGTGTAATACTTTGTTGCCACCTAAAGCTTTTATATCGGTTGTAACTTGTGCAGCAATAATGGCAAGTTCATCAAACTCTACACCGTTATCAGGACTTGAGCTAATACCGATGGAAACCGTTAATGGCGTAGTTTGCATAGTATTGATGTTGAAAGAATGAAGTGCAATTTGATGTCGCAGTTTCTCGGCATGATATAGAGCAATAGCTGGTGGGGCATCCTTTAATATAATATAAAATTCCTCCCCTGCAACCCGTGCAGCAATACCGTTTATAGCTTCTACATAGTCATTAATGATTGTGGCGAGTTGTTTAATAACCCCATCACCAGCTAGATGGCCATACTTGATATTAATTTCTTTCATATCATCGACGTCAAAATGGAGCACTGAAAAATGGTCCGTTTCTAAAACCATACCTTGCGCAAAGGATCGAATTGCCAAATTGTTTGGGAGCTGCGTTAAATAGTCCTTTTCTTTAAGGTGGTAGGTGAGTTGTACTTTTTCACTTGTCGCTTGTAAACGTTTAATAACAGTGAAAATTGTAAAAAATGTAAAAAGTGCATAGGCAACGAACCCTAATATAATCTTTATTTTTAGTATAGCTGGTAAAGTAACGATAAGAACTAACATCACAGTGATTTCAATCGTCAGGCTATAAAAATAGGCTGTTAATGTGTGAAAAGTAATTGGTTTTTTTAATGCAAAAAGCGCAAGAACTATGGAAATTACTAATAAATTAATATTTGATAAACTTGTTATCGATAGTACTTCTTGTGTAGGGATGATGATTAAGCTTCCTATTGCCATGATTATGCCACTAATAACAATCGACCACGGGCCACCGATAAGTCCGCTAAAAAGAAGAGGGACAATATGGATGTTTATGAGTGTTCCATTCAAATAGTTTAACGAAATGCCACTTAGTATAAGACCTGTTAGACCAAAAGAAATACCTACCAAAATGGGTTTAAATTCTTTAATTAGTGATTGTCCTCGAGCCGGATGTGTAAATGGCCAATACGTTAAAATGATTAATGTAAAGGTAATACAAAAGCTGACAAAAATGTGAAGTAACATCTATAATAGTAGTTCCTTTCTCGAAGATCTATAAATAATAGTAAATCTTTTCACTTTGTCTGCCAATGCTTGAAAACAATACTCACTTCTATCTTGAAATAAAGTAGACATTCATCCTATAATAAAAAGGTTATAGTAAAAAGAATAAAAGGGAGCGTCCATGATGGTGAACGAAGAAAAATCGCAGGTGAACATTAAGCTCATTTCGACGATTCGTCCGATTGATGGGGAGTCCGAAACCCTTGAAATGTGGTTAAATGGGCAGCTAATAAATAAAGCAGATTCCCTATATTTAAAATATGAAGAGATGCAGGATGAAAAAACAATCCGCACGACGATGAAGTTAGACAAAGAACTGGCACTTATTATGCGCGCAGGAGCAGTAAAAATGCGCTTACCACTCAATATTTTTGAACAACAAATAGGCCATTATGAAAGTGAATTTGGTTCGATGCCACTCGTGACTCAAACGAAAAACATGTTATTTACTAGACATGAAATGCGTGGAGATTTTCATGTGCAGTATGATTTACTAATGGGTGGACAAAATGTTGGCAATTATACATTAGACATTACATTTACGGAGGTACAATGATGAACGCAGTAGAACAAGTACAACAAGCCATTAAGACGGCGATTGCACAGGCTGTTGAAAAAGCTGGCTTAGTTGAAGCTGGCACAGAATTAACGATTCACTTAGAAACACCAAAGGATAAAGCAAACGGTGATTATGCAACGAATATTGCAATGCAATTAACGAAACTAGCTAAAAAGCCACCACGTGCGATTGCAGAAGCAATTTTAGAAAACCTTGAAACTGAAGGTACTGATATCGAGAAAATTGATATCGCAGGTCCTGGCTTTATGAATATTACTGTCCGTAAAGATTTCTTAACAGGTGTTGTAACAGCTGTCCTTGAGCAAGGTGCAGATTATGGACGTTCAAACGCAGGAGCTGGTGAGAGAGTACAAGTTGAATTTGTGTCAGCAAATCCGACAGGCGACCTTCACCTAGGTCATGCACGTGGAGCATCTGTAGGGGATTCATTGTGTAATGTTTTAGATATGGCTGGTTATGCAGTATCTCGTGAGTACTACATTAACGATGCTGGTAATCAAATTAATAACTTAGCTTATTCATTAGAAGCGCGTTATAAGCAAGCTTTAGGTCTTGCGGCAGATATGCCAGAAGATGGTTATCACGGTCAGGATATTATCGATATTGCAGGTAAATTAGCGAGTGAGCATGGCGATTCGATTTTATCAAAATCTGATGAAGAGCGTTTTGCATTTTTCCGTCAACATGGTTTAGCATTAGAACTAGATAAATTGAAAACAGACTTAGCGAATTTCCGCGTGAATTTTAATGTATGGTATTCTGAAACATCATTATATGAAAACGGCAAAATCGAAGTAGCATTAGATAAATTAAAAGCAAATGGCCATGTTTTTGAAGAAGATGGTGCTACTTGGTTCCGTTCAACAACATTTGGCGATGATAAAGATCGTGTATTAATAAAAAATGATGGATCTTTCACATATTTAACACCTGATATTGCTTACCATGAAGATAAAATTGTCCGTGGCTTTGATAAACTAATTAACATCTGGGGAGCTGACCACCACGGCTATATCCCACGAATGAAAGCGGCTATTCAAGCACTTGGTTATGACCGTGACACGCTTGAAGTAGAAGTTATTCAAATGGTTCAGTTATATAAAGACGGCGAGAAATTTAAAATGTCGAAACGTACAGGGAATGCTGTAACGATGCGTGAGCTTGTTGAAGAAGTAGGATTAGACGCAGTACGTTACTTCTTCGTGAAAACAGCTGGTGATTCACATATGGACTTTGACCTTGATCTTGCGGTATCGCAATCAAACGAAAACCCGGTATATTATGCTCAATATGCGCATGCGCGTATTTCTTCAATTTTACGTTCAGCAACTGAACAAGGCTTTGCTACATCAATAGCGAATTTAAGCCTGTTAACTGCTGAAAAAGAAATTGATTTATTGAAAAAAATCGGTGATTTCCCGAAAGTAGTGGCGGATGCAGCAAAACACCGTACGCCACACCGTATCGCCAACTATATTCAAGATACGGCAGCTGCGTTCCATAGCTTCTATAACGCTGAAAAAGTGTTAGATGCTTCGAATAAAGAGCTAACAGAAGCACGTTTAGCACTTATTACGGCTGTACGTACTACTATTGCTAACGCATTACGTCTAATCGGCGTATCTGCACCTGAAAAAATGTAATATGATTATTAGACCCCGACACAATTACGTGTCGGGGTTTTTTATTCGGTGGAAATTGTTTGAGTGCCTGGCACTTACTTTTGGTTTTTTTGCGTCTTACGTTACGTGCGTTCTAAGCAGGAGTTTCTATGCAAAATTCAGAATTGTTTGAGTGCCTGACACTGAACTTACTTCTTTGTGTATTAATTTTTCTGTTTATTTCTAATTTTCTGTTGAAGTTTACGTTAACGTTAATGATATACTGATGAAAATTGTGAAGGGGGAGCTTTGCTTGAAAACGATTCAGGAGGTAGCGAAGCAATTTAATGTGTCTACACGTACAATTCGTTATTACGAGGAGCTTGGGCTTCTATGTCCTCATCGTTCGGCTACGAATCAGCGCACCTTCTCAAAAAAAGAAATGGCGAAGCTCAAGCTTATTTTTAGGGGGAAGCGTTATGGTTTCTCATTAGAAGAAATCAAGGAAATGGTGTTGCTTTTTGATTTTGATCGCTCAGGAATTCAACAATTGGAACGTACTGTGGCATATGGAGATCAAAAAATTCAAGAAATTGATAGTAAAATAGCCGAACTTACACAAATGAAAAATGAATTACTGCAATTACATGGCATGTTTAGTGAGAAATTATTAACTTTAAAGGGAGAGATGCACGATGAATAGTTCAAATTTGTTAGCACGAAATGCCCGAAAGTATGCTGGAAAAGAAGCTGTTGTTTGTCATGGAAGAAGAGTGACTTATCGTGATTTAGATGAGCAAGTGACTCGACTCGGTCATGCTTTGATAGAACTGGGTATTCGTCCAGATGATAAAGTAATTATTTTTATGCCAAATGTTGTAGAGTTTGTTGTTAGCTATTTTGCGATTCAACGTATTGGTGCAATTGTCGTTCCCGTAAATGCAAAATTTACATTGCAGGAGGTTGAATATGTTGCACAGCATGCAGAGGCTAAAGCTATTTTAGTGCATGAGGCTATTTTTGCTGCGGTCGAGCATATCAATGTCGTGCCGTTGAAAATTAAAACAGGACATGTGGAGGCAGGGTGGCTTCATTATGAAACGCTAATACAACATGCCAGTACACAACCAATAGATTGTCAGCTAAATGAAGACGATGCATCAACGATTTTATATACATCAGGCACAACAGGAAAACCGAAGGGCGTCCTTTTTAGCTATCGTAATATTTTAACTGTAGCCCAGATGATTGCGGTCGAAATGGAAGTTAAGCCTACAAGTCGCATTCTCCTTATGATGCCATTAACGCATTCAGCACCATTGCATTTATTTTTAATGGCTGGCGTACTTGTTGGCTCAACAAATGTACTAACGCCAACATTTACACCAGATTTATTGATAGATTCGATTGAACACGAAAAAACGACGCATTTTTTCGGGGCTCCTGTTGCCTATTTATTAACTGCCCAAACAAAGAGATTGCAAACAGCGGATTTGTCTTCGATGAAATGGTGGGTTTACGGAGGTGCACCGTTATCACAAAATGAAATTCGCCATATACAAAAAGCTTTCCAAACAGAAAATCTAACATGTGTTTATGGATTAACAGAGGCTGGGCCAAGTGGTTCCTTAATGTTCGGACAAGAGCATGAAGAAAAGGCAGGGAGTATCGGTCAGCGTGCACCTCTAGGGACGGAGCTTCGTATTATTAACGACAGCGGGGAAGATGTCGGAGTGAATGAAGTGGGCGAAGTTGTGTTATTTGGTGAAGGCAATATGTTGGGGTATTACAGGGATGAAGTAGCAACAAAGGCAGCGTTTATAGATGGCTGGCTGAAAACAGGAGATTTAGCTCGAAAAGATGAAGACGGCTATATTTGGATTGTCGATCGCAAAAAGGATGTTATTATTTCGGGCGGTGTCAATATTTATCCAAAAGAGATTGAAGATTTACTTTTAAGCTATGAAGGAATTTTTGAGGTGGCTGTTATCGGTGTCCCTCACCCGCAGTGGGGAGAAACCGTAAAGGCAGTGTATGCTGCAAAGGCAGAGATTGATGATAGTGCACTAAAAATATATTTAGAGGAGCATCTAGCAAAATATAAAATTCCACGCTTATTCGAACAAGTGGAAGCGCTACCAAGAAATGCATCAGGAAAAATATTAAAACAATCTTTGAAGGAACAAGAGGTGAGATAAATATGAAAGTATTACAGCAAGATGCAAATCGGACGACTAACTTTTTCACAGAGGATGAAACACTACACAAACTACTAGAAATGATGCTAGATAAAGAACTTCTAGTCTATGCTAAGCGAGAGTTAAAGGATTTCGGCGAGCTTTGTGCAAATGACATCGACGTGAGGGCGAAGCATACGGACAGAGAGGGAGAGCCCAAACTGCAGCGATACAATGCTTATGGTGAGGATATATCGGAAATTTGGGTCAATGAAGGCTACAAAAAAACGATTGAAGAAACATATAACACAGGGATCGTTGGCTATGTGCATAAGGAAATTCCGCAGTTAGGTAGAAAGGGAAATTATGTGTATAGCTTTGCACAAGGCTATTTACTTTCACATGCAGAGCCTGGCTTCTATTGTCCAGTTACCTTAACGATGGCAACAGCTTATTTGCTTGATCATTATGCGAATGATGAGTTGAAGGACAGGTTTTTACCACATGTTTGTGCAACAGGGGATACAGAGCTATATGAAGGAGCAACATTTTTAACGGAGCGGCAAGGAGGCTCAGATGTCGGCGCAAATGTTGTAGAGGCTGTCGAGGAAGGAAGTCATTATCGTTTGTATGGAGAGAAGTACTTTGCATCAAATGTTGGAATGTGTGGTGTGGCGATGGTATTAGCACGTATAGAAGGCGCCTCAGCAGGTTCGAAAGGTTTAACATTATTTGCTGTACCTTGGCGTCAAGATGACGGCAAGGTTAACCACCTTCGCATTCGGCGTTTAAAGGATAAACTCGGTGTCAGAGCAGTACCATCAGGAGAGGTGGAATTCGATGGTGCAGTAGCGTATATCGTTGGAGAGCCGAATAAAGGAATTTATTATATGTTAGAGGCACTTAATTTATCTCGAATTTGTAACGCTGTTGCTTCCATTGGTATTATGCGTCGAGGTTATTTAGAGGCGAAGCATTATGTAACAAACCGAAATGCGTTCGGTCAACCTTTAATTCAATACCCAATGATTCAGGATACATTAGGAAAATATGCTGCTAAGCTACATGTAGAGGTCGCTACTGTTTTTGATCTTATTCAATTATATGACAAGGTAACGAGTGGTCAGGGGAACGAGGAGGACATCATTCTTAATCGTTTAAATATCGCCATTATGAAAAAAGAAACGGCTGAACAGGCGGTACATTACGCAAGCGAAGCCATTGAATTGCATGGAGGAAACGGTTATATCGAAGATTTTGTAACACCACGTTTACTTAGAGATGCTCAAGTACTTACGGTGTGGGAAGGAACGGCTAACATTTTAGCACTTGAGCTAATTCGCTTAGTAGATAAATTTAATGCCCATGAATTATTTGTACATGTGATGAGCGAGCGTTTGACGAAGTTAACTGATTGTTCCTTAGTACAAATTGTAGGCGAGCAATTGAAGAAAATCGAAGCTACATTGCAAGTCTTTAGTCGTTTGGATGAGGCTACGAAGTCGTATGAGGCAAAGGGCGTAGCAGAAAAAATGGCTCATCTATACGAAAGTGTAGTGGCAGTCGAATGGGCAGTCCAATTTGGTGGCAAGTATGAAAAGCTAGCAGATATTTATTTAGAAGATACATGGGCATTGCGCGAAATAGGCGCACCAATGAAAACTGTTCAATATTTTTCGGAAATTATGTAGTGGGTGCCAGGCACGCAAACAATTTTGAAAATTTTATTATTAGTAAAAATCCACGTAGACTCCTGCGGGAAAGCACGCAATGTAAGCCGCAACAAACCAGGCGGGTAGCGACTTTGCGGCTTACGTGTGCGCCCGCGGAAAGCGAAGCGGATTTATTCGATTTAGATCGCGACATTATATTAGGTTCTATGTAGTGACAGGCACTCAAACAATTATACTAGTTGATTGAAGTGGAAAGTGTCCGCACGCAGCGGAATTCAATGATCATAAACAAGAGACACTAACTTAGGGTCTCTTTTTTTATCGTTATCTATTTCTATTTTCATGTATAATAAAATCAACTGAATATTATAAAGGTTCTTTACTAAAGTAAAGTGAAAAGGGAAATCGGTGTAATTCCGATGCGGTCCCGCCACTGTAAGTGTGAGTTTTTTCAATCTATGCCACTGAATTTTTTTGGGAAGGCATGAAAAAGCATTTGGAGCACGAGCCAGGAGACCTGCCTTTATAGAACGATACATTGCAGCCTACGAGGATAGGATGGTGGTTTATTTGTGCAAGCACCGCCTCTCGTTATGATGACGAGAGGTTTTTTTGTTTTGGAAAGCTACTGACGATAAATAATAGAACATAAAGGCAATAAGTTCAGGTAGAAATGCCAACATTATATCGATCAATCAAGTGAACAGAGCTGAAAAATGCACATACAATCTAAGGAGGTCTCACAATGAAAAAGTATTGGAAAATAGGGTTATCAGCATTTTTAGCAATGGGCATTCTAGCAGCATGTGGAGAAGAACCGAAAAATGACAAATCAACAACAGAACAGCAGGAGCAACAGGATACAAAGCAGCTAGACGAAGCAACGTTCCCGCTAACAATAACAGATGCTACTGGTAAAGATATTGTACTAGAAGCACCGCCAGAGAAAATTATTTCTCTTATTCCAAGTAACACAGAAATTTTATTTGAACTTGGCTTAAATGATAAAATCGTTGGCGTAAATGATTATGATGATTATCCGCCAGAGGTAGCTGACAAGGAAAAGGTCGGCAGTATGGAATTTAATATAGAACAAATTATTGCTTTACAGCCTGATATTGTTTTTGCACATGAATCAGGTATAGCTTCTTTAGGGGGAGCGATGGATCAACTGGAAGCAGCGGGTGTTAAAGTATTTGTTGTGACAAACGCTAGTGATTTTAATGAGACATATACGACGATTGAGCAATTAGGTCGCGCCACTGGTAAGCTACCAGAGGCAGAAAAAATAATTGCCAATATGAAAGCGAAGGTTGAGGAAGTCCAAGCAAAATTACAGGACGTGAAGCCGAAAAAGGTCTTTGTAGAAACGTCAGATGAACCAGAAATCTACACACCTGGCAAGGACACATTTATGCAGGAGATGCTAGAGATGATTCATGCCGAAAATATCGCGGCTGATACGGATGGCTGGTTCAAAATTGATGCAGAACAAATTATTACAAAAAATCCAGATGTCATCGTGGTTACTTATAATTATGTGCCCGATATTTTAACGAAAATTCCACAACGTGCAGGCTTTGATACAATTACAGCTGTAAAAAATAAGGCTATTGTGCAAGTAGATGAAAATACGACAAGTCGTCAAGGCCCGCGGTTAGCAGATGGGCTTGAAGAGTTAGCGAAAGCCATCTATCCTGAGGCTTTCGAGTGAGCAAAACAGTTTTTGCCTATGTAACAGCCATTACGTTACTTATCGTTAGCATCTGGTGTGGCGTATCAATAGGCTCGGTTCATATTCCGTTAGAAGTATTTTGGAATAAAGTGGCAGATGAAACTGCTGCCAATATTTTATGGAAAATTCGTTTGCCACGTGTATTGCTCGCAGGTCTTGTAGGAGCATCGTTGGCGATTGCAGGGGCAGCCTTTCAAGGATTGTTAAAAAACCCATTAGCAGATCCGTATACGCTTGGTGTATCGTCAGGAGCGTCAGTCGGTGCTGTCATGACATTGTTTTTCGGCATTTCTATACCAGTTGTCGGTTTGTATGCATTGCCAACGCTCAGTATGGTAGGGGCTGTACTAACGATGGTAGCTGTGATGAGCTTTGCCAGAATAGTAGACCGTTCATTGAAAATGGAGACGCTTATTTTAACGGGGGTTATTTTCAGCTCATTTTTAGGTTCACTTATCTCATTAATGATTGCGTTATCAGGTGAGGAGCTCCGCCAAGTGATTGGCTGGTTACTAGGCTCAGTCTCGATGCGGGGATGGCCGTATGTGCAAATGATTACCCCATTTGTTGTCATTGGCTCTGTTATTTTGTGGACGCAAAGACGCGAGCTAAATGTTCTGCTATATGGAGAGGAACGCGCGAAGCATTTAGGTGTCAATGTAAAGCGCAGTAAATATTTAATTTTAGTCGGCGGCTCCATGCTTACTGGGGCGGCAGTCGCTGTTTCAGGAACAATCGGCTTTGTCGGCTTAGTTGTACCGCATATGACGCGTATGATATGGGGTTCAGATCACCGTCATTTATTGCCGTTATCCTTTTTGAATGGTGCAACATTACTGATCATTTGCGATTTAGTGGCGCGTACGATAATTATCCCACGTGAGCTACCGATAGGTGTTATAACTGCATTTATTGGTGCACCTGTCTTTTCTTATATTTTTTATAAGCAGCGTAGAAGTAAGGGGGTACGTGTATGATTATCGTTGAACATCTATCAGGTGGCTATGAGGACGTACCAATCGTTAAGGATGTAAGTTTTACGGTAGAAAAGGGGAAAGTCCTTGGCATTTTAGGGCCAAATGGAAGTGGCAAATCAACATTATTGAAAGTAATTAGTGGCGTATTACCAGCAACGGCAGGGACTGTTTTATTGGATGGAAAAAATATTAAAACATATAGTCCGCGCACGTTGGCAAAAAAGATGGCCGTACTACCACAATTACATGCCAATGCATTTTCAAATACAGTACGTGAGGCAGTATCGCTCGGTCGTTATCCACATCAAACTGGCTTTTTTTCTCATTGGTCAGAGAGGGATGAGCAAGCAGTTCAATATGCCATGGAGCAAACGGGCGTCACGCGCTATGAGCATACATCCATGGAGTTTCTATCAGGCGGTGAGCAACAACGTGTTTTTGTAGCACAAGCTTTAGCGCAAGCAGCGGAAGTATTATTGCTAGATGAGCCGACAAATCACCTAGATATTGCGCATCAACGTCAAATTTTAGATATGGTGCGTAAGGAAGCGATTGAATGTGGTTTAACTGTTATTATGGTACTGCATGACATGAATTTAGCCTCCCTCTATTGCGATGAATTGTTATTAATGGAAAGTGGCTGTGTACGCGCTTTAGGTGCACCACATAAAGTATTAATAGCGTCTCAAATTGAGGACGTATATCAGGCAAGAGTGACAACCTATGCCCATCCAGAAATACCTAAACCGCAAATTACAATCATGCCATCATCAAGTGAATATCAGCAACGAGCTGTCATTGTAAAAGAAGATTTTAAAGTAACAACAGATTATATCCAACTGAAATCAAATGTCCCGCTAAAAACAGTTTCTTCAGCTGTTCATAATCCTGGCATAGGGTGGTATGACTGCCTATTGAATCGCTCTGTACCAGGAGACTATGTTGTTAATGATGTGAAACAAGAGGTCGCAGATTTTTTACAAAGAGAGCATTTTTCGCCGACTAGCACGGTTGTCATGCTAACTGCTGTTCCTACACAACTCTATGCACTAAATGAATATAGCACTTCTTTCGGTAGTGTGTTTGTCGTTGTCACTGCGGGTGTTGGAAATGCTGTAGATGTCTCTCGCACACACGAAAGACAGGAAACGCCATATATTGGTACTATTAATACATGGGTCATCATCAATGGTTGTTTGTCGGAAGAGGCATTTTTTCAAGCATTGATGACTGCAAATGAAGCAAAAACAAAGGCATTGCAAATGGAAAACATTCGCGATTACCGTAGTGATACAATTGCAACGGGCACTGCGACAGATAGCTTGCTTATTGCGGCAACGCAAAAGGGTGAGGAAATGCGCTATGGTGGGCCGATAACAGATGTCGGTAAGATTATTGGTAAAGGCGTTTATGAGACGACGATACAAGCGATACAAAATTATAAAAATAAAGCATAGGAGTGAAAAAAGGGATGAAACTTTACACGAAAACAGGCGATACAGGGAAAACAAGCTTAATTGGTGGACGTGTCGACAAAGACAGTCTACGTGTTGAAACATACGGGGCAATTGATGAATTAAATTCTTTTATCGGCAAGGCAGTGAGCGAACTAGATCGCGAATTATTTAAAGACATTTTAGTTGATTTAGAAACAATTCAACATGAACTTTTTGATGCTGGTGGAGATTTAGCCAATGTTATGAAGGAGCGTCATTACAAGCTAGCGGAAGCACCGATTGAAGTATTGGAGGCGCGTATTGATGCATTGTCTGATGAAGCGCCCCCATTAGAGCGATTCATATTACCAGGAGGGGCTCCTGCAGCTGCAACATTACACATAGCACGAACTGTTGCCCGTCGAGCAGAGCGTCAAATGGTAACGCTAATGAAAGAAGTTCAAGATGTACCTACTATTGTGCAAAAGTATTTAAACCGTTTATCAGACTATTTATTTGCCGCTGCACGTGTTGTTAATGCTCGTTTAAATTTACCTGATATTGAATATATTCGCAGTGGGAAAGTGTTTAAAAAATAAGTTGATTTTCTAAACAATAGTGGCTCGAGCCTGCCTGTGGCAAGCATTTGCATGGAGCGTACCGATGTGAATAATCATTTTTAAAAATAAATATTTTAAATGAAACATATTACAGAGAACACTAGTAATTGGAAGAAAAAGTGCTAGTTACGTTAAATTAATATACAAAAAAGCTACTTTGAAGGAAAATTCAGGGTAGCTTTTTTTCTTATAAAATGTAAGAATATAAAATTATCAGAAATATTTTTGTTTTAATGTTGACTGAATGCTCACTCATTTATTAAAATGTGAATATAGTGGTGGAATATCATACATTTACGTATGAGCTAGAAAATTTAACACAAAGAGAGAAAATTCACGACAAACTAAAAGGGGGGACCAACCATGAGTCCATTAGTTATTGCAAACATTGTTCTAACAATCGTGGTTGTGCTTTATGCAGTAGGGTTATTTATCTATCTGTTAAAAACACGCTATAAATTCGTACAACTGGGGAAAAAGGTTGAGTTTGATGAAAGTGTCCAAGAACGTATTCGTTATTTAATGGTGAATGTGTTTGGTCAAAATAAGCTATTAAAGGATCCTAAAAGTGGTTTAATTCACGTTATGTTCTTTTACGGCTTCTTAATGGTTCAGTTAGGAGCCATCGATTTAATTTGGAAGGGGTTAGCTCCTGGGTCGCATTTACCACTTGGCATGTTCTATAGTGTATTCACTTTCTTCCAAGAGCTAGTAGTATTAATGATTTTAGTAGCGGTAGTATGGGCATTTTATCGCCGCTATGTAGAAAAACTAGTACGTCTAAAACGAGGCTGGAAAAATGGTCTTGTCTTAATTTTTATTGGAGGCTTAATGCTTTCAACATTATTAGCAAACGGTATGGGCCTTATCTGGCACGGAGAAGGTTTAACGTATACTGAGCCTATTGCTTCAAGCATTGCAGCTATTTTTGGCTTTTTACCAGCAACGGCAGCAGCAGCTATTTTCTATATTTCATGGTGGGCTCATTTATTAATTTTACTAACGTTCTTAATTTATGTGCCGCAATCGAAGCATTTCCACTTGATTGTCAGCCCACTTAATGTGTACATGAATCGTTTAGATCGCACAGGTACATTGACACCGATTGACTTCGAGGCACTTGAAGAAGCAGGTGAAAATGCTGAAAATGAAGAAGATATCCCATCTATTGGTGTAGGACGTATTCAAGATTTTACACAAAAGCAAATGCTTGATTTATATTCTTGTGTAGAATGTGGGCGTTGTACAAATATGTGTCCTGCAACAGGAACAGGGAAAATGCTATCACCAATGGATTTAATCGTTAAGCTTCGAGATCATTTAACGTTCACAGGTGCGGTTGTAACAAAGCAAAAACCATGGGTGCCATATCAATTTTTTGCAAATACAAAGGGTAATCAACTTGCGATGGCAGCTGGTGCTGAAGGTGCAGTTATTGAGGATATTTATAGTCCTTCATTAATCGGTGACGTTATTACAGAGGAAGAGATTTGGGCATGTACAACTTGCCGTAACTGTGAGGATCAATGTCCAGTTATGAATGAGCATGTCGATAAAATCATTGACCTACGTCGTTACTTAACGATGACAGAAGGAAAAGTAAACTCGGATGCTCAACGCGCAATGACAAATATAGAACGTCAAGGAAATCCTTGGGGTCTAAATCGAAAAGAAAAAGAAAACTGGCGTGACTTAGATCCAACGATCAATATTCCGACAGTGAAAGAATTGAAAAAATCAGGCGAAGAAATGGAGTACTTATTCTGGGTAGGCTCTATGGGTGCATTTGATAATCGATCACAAAAAATTGCACTAGCGTTCTGTCGTCTATTAAACGAGGCGGGCGTGAAGTTTGCTATTTTAGGAAATAAAGAGAAAAACTCTGGTGATACACCACGTCGTTTAGGAAATGAGTTTTTATTCCAAGAGCTAGCGACAGCAAATATCGATGAATTTGAGAAAAATGATGTGAAGAAAATTGTAACGATTGATCCGCATGCATACAATATCTTTAAAAATGAATATCAAGATTTTGGGTGGAAAGGCGAGGTTTATCATCATACTGAACTACTAAATGAATTGATAGAGGAAAATCGTTTAGTACTGAATCATGAAGTGGATGAAACAATTGTATTCCACGACTCTTGTTATTTAGGTCGTTACAATGATGTGTATGATGCACCACGTGAAATTTTACGAGGCATTCCAGGCGTCAAGCTTGTGGAAATGGAACGTAATCGCGAAACGGCAATGTGCTGTGGCGCAGGTGGTGGCTTAATGTGGATGGAAGAGCATGTAGGTAATCGCATCAATGTTGCGCGAACAGAGCAAGCTTTAGCAACAAACGCTTCCGTAATTTCTTCTGGATGCCCATACTGTTTAACGATGTTAGAGGATGGTACGAAGGCAAAAGAGGTTGAAGATACGATTAGTACGTTCGATGTAGCAGAATTATTAGAGCGCTCTGTGTTTGGTGAAAAAGTTAAAGCAGTGACAGAGAGTGATGAAGAAGTAACAGAAGAGATGCTAGAAGAGGTAGTAGCTTCAGTGGAGTCCCTGGAGCAAAACAAGAATGAAGAGTTAAACGCAGAAAAATAATAATTATTGTAGAAATATTTTCTTTATCTGAAAAATATAAATTGCACAATAATTAATTGTTTTGTAGAATAAGATTAATTAGAAATGGGAGTTGCTTAATAACTCCCATTTTTTTATCGGGAAGAGTCGAGCGAGCGTTCAGTCAATGGAGATTGCTTTGATGCTTCATCGATAAACGTAAAACAAAAGGGGTGTTTTACTTGAATAGAGCTGTAATTTTAGCAGGAGCAAGAACGGCATTTGGTAAATTTGCTGGATCACTTTCCGCACTTAACGCAAGTGATTTAGGTGCGATTGCCATTAAAGGGGCACTTGAAAGAGCAAATATAGCACCAGATGCAGTGGATGAAGTAATTTTAGGTACCGTTTTACAAGGTGGGCAAGGACAAATACCGTCAAGACAGGCTGCACTAAAAGCAGATTTACCTGTAGCAGTCAAAACAGAAACGATTAATAAAGTTTGTGCGTCGGGGATGCGCGCTGTAACTTTAGCCGATCAGTTAATTCGTTTAGGGGACGAAGAAGTGATTATTGCTGGTGGTATGGAGTCTATGTCAAACGCGCCTTACTATCTTCTAAATGGTCGAACTGGCCTACGAATGGGCGATTCTACAATGGTAGATGGAATGCTTTATGATGGGTTAACTTGTGCCTTTAATGAAGCAAGACCACCAATGGGGAGCTATGGCAATAAGGCTGCAATCGAATTTTCATTAAGTCGTCAAGAACAAGATGCATGGGCTGTTCGCAGTCATGAACGTGCTCTTGCCGCAATCGAACAAGGCTATTTTGCAGAGGAAATTGTACCTGTACAAATTGCACAACGTAAAGGTGAGCCGCTCATAGTAGATACTGATGAAGCGCCAAGACCAGGTACTACACAGGATGTGCTTGCTAAACTTAAACCAGCTTTTGAAAAGGATGGTTCAATTACAGCTGGCAATGCTCCTGGCGTCAATGATGGAGCATGTGCACTCGTTGTAATGAGTGAAGAACGTGCAATGCGTGAAGGAAGAGAACCACTTGCCGTAATTATCGGGCATGCAGAGATTGCAATTGATCCGGAAAATTTCCCGCAAACACCAGGTCTCGTTATTAATAACTTGCTAAAAAAGACGGGTAAAACATTAGCAGACATCGATGTCATTGAAATCAATGAAGCCTTTGCAGCAGTGGCTCTTATTAGTAACCAGCTTGCTGACCTAGATGCAGAAAAAGTGAATGTTAATGGTGGTGCAGTGGCACTTGGTCATCCTATAGGCGCTTCTGGTGCTCGCATTATATTAACATTAGCACATGAGTTAAAGCGTCGTGGTGGAGGAATCGGTATTGCTGCAATCTGCTCTGGTGGAGGGCAAGGCGATGCAATCATGATTGAAGTACCAAAACAAAGGGGACATGAATGATGGGAATCCAAAAGGTAATGGTGATTGGTGCTGGGCAAATGGGCTCAGGAATTGCACAAGTTTGTGCGCAGGCAGGCTATGATGTTTTATTAAATGATATAAAACAGCCGTTTTTTGAACGTGGCATAGGCGTTATTACGAAAAACTTAACACGTGATGTCGAAAAAGGCCGTAAAACCGAAGATGAAAAAACGGCTATTTTAGGTCGTATCAAGATGTCACTAGATTTAGAGGATGCTAGTGATGTAGATATTATTATCGAAGCAGCTGTTGAAAACATGGAAGTAAAGCAATCCATATTCAAGCAATTAGATGCAATTGCACCTGCACACGCCATTCTTGCGACAAATACATCATCACTTCCAATTACAGAAATTGCAGCTGTCACAAATAGACCAGAGCAAGTGATTGGCATGCACTTTATGAATCCAGTACCTGTCATGAAGCTTGTCGAAATTATTAGAGGTTTAGCTACAACTGACGAAGTATACAAAGCTGTGGAAGGAATGACTGTACAGCTATCCAAAACACCAGTGGAAGTAAATGACTTCCCAGGCTTTATTGCAAACCGTATTTTACTGCCAATGATAAATGAAGCAATTTATGCGTTGTATGAAGGTGTTGCAACGAAGGAAGCAATCGATGATGTGATGAAGCTTGGCATGAATCATCCAATGGGACCTTTAACATTAGCGGACTTTATCGGTTTAGATACATGTTTATCAATTATGGAAATTTTACATGAGGGCTTAGGTGATAGTAAGTACAGACCTTGTCCTTTATTACGGAAATATGTAGCAGCAGGCTGGCTTGGTAAAAAATCAGGAAGAGGCTTTTACGTTTACGAATAGTCCTATGGGGATGGGAAGATTCAGATTAATTACTTACGTCTCGGCGTAATTTTGTCCAGATTTTTCGAGTTATTCGAAAAGCTTTTTAAAATCTGTGACAACCGCCGAGGACTGTAACTTGATTCAGCTAGAAGATGAATGCTAAATCAAATTAAAATGTAATGCTACGTGACAGCATAGAGGGGTGACATTATAGATGCATTTACAATTTACAGATGAGCAGTTAATGATGCGTGATATGGTGCGAAGTTTCTCACAAGAGAAGATTGCACCGTGGGTAGAACGTATGGAGGCAGGAGAGTTTCCACGTGAACTCCTGCAACAGATGGGTGAGCTAGGTTTAATGGGGATCACAACGCCAGAAGAACTAGGTGGCTCTGCGATGGATTTTACATCATACATCATCGCTATCAATGAACTATCAAAAGTTAGTGCAGTAATGGGAGTTATATTATCAGTACATACTTCAGTAGGTACGAATCCTATTATTTATTTTGGGAATGATGAGCAGAAAAAGCGTTATGTTCCGAAGTTAGCTGCGGGTGAATATTTAGGCGCATTTTGTTTAACTGAGCCAAGCGCAGGTTCAGATGCAGGCTCACTACAATCAAAAGCGATACGCGATGGTGATGAGTATGTTATTAACGGCTCAAAAGTATTTATTACAAACGGAGGCGAAGCGGATGTTTATATCGTTTTTGCCTCAACCAATCAAGCTGAAAAAACACGTGGCATCTCAGCATTTATTGTTGAAAAGGGCACACCGGGCTTAATTATTGGTAAGGATGAACATAAAATGGGCCTACACGGTTCACGTACAGTTCAATTAACATTTGATAACTGTCGAATTCCAGTTGGAAACCTTCTTGGGGAGGAAGGGGAAGGCTTCAAAATAGCAATGGCTAATTTGGATGTTGGACGGATAGGAATTGCAGCACAAGCTTTAGGAATCGCTGAAGCGGCAATTGAAGCAGCAACTAGCTATGCCAAAGAGCGTGTGCAATTTGGTAAACCTATTTCAGCACAACAAGGAGTTGGCTTTAAGCTTGCTGATATGGCGACTGCCGTGGAAGCGTCAAAACTGCTTGTGTATCGAGCAGCTGATTTACGTGCGAAAGGTTTACCATGTGGAGCAGAAGCTTCGATGGCAAAGCTCTTCGCTTCACGTACAGCCGTACAAACAGCGATTGAAGCTGTACAAATTTTTGGAGGCTACGGTTATACGGAGGATTATCCGGTAGAACGTTATTTCCGTGATGCCAAAGTGACTGAAATTTACGAAGGTACAAGTGAAATACAAAAACTCGTTATTAGCAAACATTTAATTTAATAGAGAGCACCATTGTAAAAGAGTTAGTGCACGCGTGTTTATTAGGAATCCAATGAAGTCTTAGATGAAATTCATTAAAATTAAAGGGGAAATGGACAATGAACTTTCAATTAACAGAAGAACATGAACAATTACGTGAAATGATTCGCGACTTTGCTTTAAACGAGGTAGCACCATCAGCAGCGGAGCGCGATGAAAATGAGGAATTTGATCGTGCAATTTTCGACAAAATGGCTGAGTTAGGCTTAACAGGGATTCCGTGGCCAGAAGAATACGGCGGTGCAGGTTTTGATTATCTTGCTTATGTAATTGCTGTTGAGGAATTATCGCGTGTATGTGCTTCTACAGGCGTAACATTATCTGCGCATACATCTCTTGCTGGTTGGCCATTATATAAATTTGGCAATGAAGAACAAAAACAAAAATATCTTCGACCAATGGCAGAGGGCAAACATATCGGTGCTTATGGCTTAACAGAGCCAGGATCTGGATCCGATGCGGGTGGTATGAAAACATATGCAAAACGTGATGGCGATGATTATATTTTAAATGGTTCAAAGATTTTTATTACAAATGGTGGAGTAGCAGATACATATATCGTATTTGCTGTAACAGATCCAGAAGCGAAAAACGGTACTTCTGCTTTTATCGTTGAAGCAGGCTACGAAGGCTTTTCTGTTGGTAAAAAGGAGAAAAAGCTAGGGATTCGTTCATCACCAACAACAGAAATTATTTTCGATAACTGCCGTGTGCCAAAAGAAAACCTACTTGGGGCTGAAGGAGAAGGTTTTAAAATTGCTATGACAACACTTGATGGTGGTCGTAACGGCATTGCTGCACAGGCTGTGGGGATTGCTCAAGGTGCATTAGATGCTGCGGTTGACTATGCAAAAGAGCGTGTACAATTCGGTAAGCCAATTACGGCAAACCAAGGTGTTTCCTTTAAATTAGCTGATATGGCAACACAAATTGAAGCATCTCGTCTTCTTACATACCAAGCTGCTTGGTTAGAGACGAATGGTCTTCCATATGGTAAGGCATCGGCAATGGCTAAGTTAATGGCTGGTGATACAGCAATGAGCGTCACAACTGAAGCGGTTCAAGTTTTTGGTGGTTATGGTTATACGAAAGATTATCCAGTAGAACGCTATATGCGCGATGCAAAAATTACACAGATTTACGAAGGTACACAAGAGATTCAACGTCTTGTTATCTCACGTATGTTGACGAAATAATTTATGACAGAAAAAAACAAAAGGCCCCAAGTCCAGTCAACCGTGAAAGACGAAAATCTCATTGCCATTCGCCGAGAACAAATGATTCAAGGTGCCATTAAATTATTTAAAGAAAAAGGTTTCCATCGTGCGACAACAAGAGAAATTGCAAAAGCAGCAGGTTTTAGTATTGGTACATTGTATGAGTATATTCGTACGAAAGAAGATGTACTTTACCTCGTCTGTGATAGCATCTACCACCATGCGATGGAGCGACTATCAAGCTATGAAATAAAAGCAGGTACGATAGAAGAGTTAAAAGAAATGATTCGTGAGTATTTTTTACAAATTGATAGCATGGTTGATGAATTAACAATTATGTATCAGGAAACGAAATCATTATCCAAAGAAGCACAGCGTTATGTTTTCGGTAAAGAGTTTGAGATGGTTGCCACTTTTGAAAGGCTGTTGCAACGCTGTGTGCAGTCAGGGGAACTAACAATGACTGATAAGCAAATTCATTTGGCAGCGAATAATTTAGTTGTTCAAGGACAAAGCTGGGCGTTCCGTAAATGGGCGCTTCATCGTCAACATTCACTTGACGAGTATATCGAAATGCAAACAACATTGTTCATTTCAGGCATTAAGGGGTTTTAATAAGTTCCAAAGGGGTTCGTCGGTAATTGCATAAAGCGACATTGCAATTACCGATTTTTTTCATGATTTTGTATGGCAGAAAGCTCATAATAACGTCAAAACCATACAAACGGGTCAATTTCATAAGTAGTTTTTCTAAAAAGATATATGAACAAGTGAAGCGGAAGTAGCTCGGTGCTTGCCTGCGGGAAGTGTCTGCATGGAGCAAAATGATGCGTTTGAAAATAATATGAATTGAAATTAACTTAAACATCAATGAAAAGGTTTACTAAGGGGAGAAAGTGGGGGTTTCATATGACAAAGGTAGAAGTGTATCGTCCAAAAAATCACGTACGTTTTGTAACAGCATCAAGTCTTTTTGATGGACATGATGCTTCGGTCAATATTATGCGACGTATTTTACAATCAAGCGGAGTGGAAGTTATCCACCTAGGACATAATCGCTCTGTAGAAGAAGTCGTTAATGCTGCGATTCAAGAAGATGCTCAAGGTATTGCTTTGTCTTCTTATCAAGGTGGCCATATGGAATACTTTAAATATATGTTTGATTTACTGCGCGAAAAAGGGGCACCGCATATTAAAATATATGGCGGCGGCGGTGGTGTTATTTTGCCACGTGAAATTAAAGAATTACATGCTTATGGCATTGCGGGTATTTTCTCACCTGAAGATGGTCGAGTTCTAGGGCTGCAAGGAATGATTAATGAGCAAATTAAAGGAACTGATTTTCCAACTGCAACAGGCGACTATCTAGCAAAGCTTGATACTTTAACGACAGAGACACCAGAATTATTGGCGAACTTAATAACTGCTGCTGAATCGAATGATGATGAAGAAACGAAAAAGATGTTAGTGGAAGCACGTAAACGCTCAAAAGGAACACCAATTTTAGGGATTACAGGTACAGGTGGTGCAGGTAAATCTTCTTTAACAGATGAGCTTATCCGTCGTTTCTTGAAAGAATTCCCGGATAAACGTGTAGCGATTTTATCAGTCGATCCAACAAAGCAAAAAACAGGTGGAGCATTACTAGGGGACCGCATTCGTATGAATGCCATTTTCAATAACCGTGTTTATATGCGAAGTTTGGCGACACGTGGTTCTCGTACAGAGCTCTCTGCTTCTATTGGCGATGTGTTAGATGTCGTGCGTGTAGCAGGCTATGATTTAATTATTGTTGAAACAAGCGGAATTGGTCAAGGAGATGCAGAAATTACAAATTACACGGATCTATCCATGTACGTTATGACGAGTGAATTTGGTGCACCGACTCAGCTTGAGAAAATAGATATGATTGATTTTGCAGATGTTATTGCCATTAATAAGTTCGAACGAAAAGGCTCAGAAGATGCGTTACGTCAAGTGCAAAAGCAATACCAACGTTCACGAGAACTTTGGGATGAGCCAATTGATAAAATGCCTGTGTACGGTACGATTGCTAGTCAATTTAATGATAAAGGGACGAATGCTTTATTTGCTGCATTAGTTCACATTATTAATGAAAAAACAGGTAGTGACTGGGAAACAGGCTATGAGCAATTTGCTAAAACGCAAAAACAGGATGTTATTATTCCGAATGATCGCCGTTATTATCTACGCGAAATAACAGATACAGTGCGTGGATATCATAAAAAAACAGAACAACAAGTTGCATTTGCCCGTCGCCTATTCCAACTAGAGGGCGCCATCGTAGCAGTGAAAGAAAAGGCACCAGATGATGCACTTGTCGCATCGCTTACATCTTTAGCGGAAGGTGTCCGTGATGAATTAACAGCAGAGTCTAAGCGTATTTTAGATAATTGGCAAGCTTTGAAAGAAGCGTATGCTGGAGATGAATTTGTAACGAAGGTGCGCGATAAGGAAATTCGCACAATTTTAAAAACAACGAGTCTTTCAGGGACAAAAATACCGAAAGTTGTACTACCGAAGTTTGTTGACTATGGAGAAATTTTACGTTGGGTGTATCGTGAAAATGTACCAGGCGAATTCCCATATACTGCAGGTGTGTTCCAATTCAAACGTGAAGGTGAAGATCCGAAGCGACAATTTGCTGGAGAGGGTACACCAGAGCGAACAAATAAACGCTTCCATTATTTATCGAAAGACGATGATGCAAAGCGTTTATCAACAGCATTTGATTCGGTTACGTTATACGGTGAGGACCCAGATTACCGTCCAGATATTTACGGAAAAGTTGGAGAATCAGGTGTCTCAATTTGTACGCTTGAAGATATGAAGAAGCTCTATGCAGGATTTGACCTTTGTGCACCTTCTACCTCTGTATCCATGACAATCAATGGACCTGCGCCAATTATTTTGGCGATGTTTATGAACACAGCGATTGATCAGCAAGTAAAGCTGCGTGAAGCAGAACTTGGTAGACCTTTGACAGTTGAAGAATTTACAGAGACACGTGCGAAAACATTACAAGTTGTGCGTGGTACGGTACAGGCTGATATTTTAAAAGAAGACCAAGGGCAAAATACATGTATTTTCTCAACGGAATTTGCTCTTAGAATGATGGGCGACATTCAGCAGTATTTTATCGACAAAAAAGTACGTAACTACTACTCTGTTTCCATTTCGGGCTATCATATTGCAGAGGCTGGAGCCAATCCAATTTCCCAGCTAGCGTTTACACTCGCAAACGGCTTTACGTATGTTGAATACTATTTAAGTCGTGGTATGAATATTGACGATTTCGCACCAAATCTATCATTCTTCTTCTCAAATGGATTAGATCCAGAATATACAGTGATAGGCCGTGTTGCTCGTCGTATTTGGGCAGTTGTTATGCGCAATAAATACGGGGCAAATGAACGTGCTCAAAAGCTGAAGTATCATGTCCAAACATCTGGACGTAGTTTGCATGCACAAGAAATTGACTTCAATGATATTCGTACAACGTTACAAGCGCTTATGGCATTGCAGGACAATTGTAATTCATTGCATACAAATGCATATGATGAAGCAATAACTACTCCAACAGAGGAATCTGTACGACGAGCTATGGCAATTCAAATGATTATTACGAAAGAGCATGGTTTAGCGAAAAATGAAAACCCATTACAGGGGGCATTTATCGTTGAAGAATTAACAGATTTAGTAGAGGAAGCTGTGCTAGAGGAGTTTGATCGTATTAATGATCGCGGTGGTGTACTAGGTGCTATGGAAACACAATATCAACGCGGAAAAATTCAAGAAGAATCGATGCATTATGAAATGTTAAAACATTCGGGTGAATTACCGATAATCGGGGTAAACACATACTTAAATCCGAATCCACCAACGGATGATGCAATCGACAACATGGAAATTGCACGTGCATCGTCAGAAGAAAAAGAAACGCAAATTCGCAATTTGCAATTGTTCTGGCAACAACATGAAGGACAAACAGAAGCAGCAATTGCCCGCTTACAAGAGGTAGCTGTCAACAATGGTAATATTTTTGAAGAACTAATGGAAACCGTAAAAGTAGCTAGCCTAGGACAAATTACAAAGGCTTTATATGAAGTTGGTGGACAGTTCCGTCGCAACATGTAAAACAAATAGATGTTAATTTGCTAATTTGTGGAACGTAAATGCTAGTTTATCCGACATGCTGCTGTATTTTAAAGTGTCTAGTCATACGATTAGGCACTTCTTTTCATTTTCGTTATAATAGAAATGTAAAAAAGAGGGGGCGCAGTAGAGGATGAAATCAATAATTCACTACATTATTATTTTAGCTTTAGTATTGGGAGTTATTTTCCTGTATAATAAGCAAATTGGCGCTATTCCTTTATTGTTATTATCGATTTATTTATTTTTTCTAGGGATAAAAAAAATGTGTAATATAAAAAACAGTAATTGAAGCTAGCAAAGAGACTAAAACATTGTATATAATGGGTATTATGCTTATGGTATGGAAAGTTACTTTTGTGCGGTCTTTTTTAGCTGCGCTCCGAAAATAAAGCACTATTTAATTTTAAAACGTCCATTGTGATGAGAGGAAGGAAGTGCACGAATTGAATTTTCGTGAAATGACAAAGGAACAATTAGCGGAAGAATCGTTAATTAACTTAGCTTATGCAATTTTAACTGAAAAACGTGCTTCAGTGTCATTTAATGACCTGCTTACAATTATTAAAGAGCTAGTTGGCTATAGTGATGAGGAAATTAAATCACGCCTACTACAATTCTACACTGATATGAATGTTGATGGACGTTTCTTATTTAATCAAGAAACTGGTTGGGGCTTACGCGAATGGTTTAAAGTAGAACAAATCGAAGAAGAAACAGCTCCATCTGTGAAAACACACAAGAAAAAATCTAAAGCTACTCTTGATGATGATGATTTAGAAGAAGATATTGAAGAAGATGAAATTGACTTCGATGAGGATTATGAAGAGTTCGTTGAAGAAGAGGAAGAAGAAGAAGAAGATATCGATGGAGAAAAAGAAGATATTGACTTCGACGAAGAAGATATAGAAGACATCGAGGATGAAATTGATGAAGATTTCATTGAAGATGAGGAAGAGTTTGAAGAAGAAGAAGAGGAAGAAGTGTAACACAAATACACTTTGAATTTTCTTACTTTTGTACTTGTATTAAAAATTCTTGACTTATTTCACGGTTCCGTTTAATCTTTTACTTGGGCTCCTTAAAAAAAGGAGAAAGACCGTGTATATAATACGCTCCCCCTGCAAACCTATGCAGGAGGGGCGTTTTTTTTGTTTTTAACTTGCTGAATCAAGTTAAAGATCAAGGCGAATATCAATGATTTTAAGAGGAGCTTTTTGACCAGGCTCCAATAAAATTTGGAAGTACTCGCCGAGATGTAATGAATAATCAGTCAAGCTCTCCCAGCTAATAAATAATGATTTGAATACGAAAGTGGTAAACTAATCATTATGTATATTAATCGGTGACTGAGTTATATGGTAAAGCTTCTCATAGCGATAATAATTAGATTGCTTATAGGCGATGCTAACTATGAAAGTTTTACTACGAAGAACAATTTAGAAAAGTAAAAAAGATATAGAAACGATTACAGCTTCGAATCGACTGCATTTACATGTAGGCATTCTCGGCTTTTCTTATTTTAGGGATAGGAAAGCATCAAGTTTCTTTTTCATGTCCATACAATTGTGTTGTCAGTTTACATTTCCTTCCTGCAATTAGGCGATTGGTAAGCGGTATGACAGAATGGATGGACGCAATATACTTTTTTTACTAACAAGATCTAGTACAACATAAGGAGGAATTTTTCATGACAAAGTATATTTTTGTAACAGGTGGGGTTGTGTCATCACTTGGAAAAGGGATTGTAGCAGCATCTCTAGGACGTTTATTAAAAAACCGTGGGTTAGAAGTAACGATTCAAAAATTTGACCCATATATCAATATTGACCCAGGTACAATGAGCCCATATCAACATGGTGAGGTTTTCGTTACAGATGATGGCGCTGAGGCTGACTTGGACTTAGGTCACTATGAGCGTTTCATTGACATTAACCTAGGCAAACATTCAACTGTAACATCTGGTCGCGTATATCAATCTGTATTACAAAAAGAACGTCGTGGTGACTATAACGGCGGAACAGTTCAAGTAATTCCTCATATTACAAATGAAATTAAAGAACGTATCCAACGCGCAGGACGTGAAACGAATGCAGATGTTGTTATTACTGAGGTTGGAGGAACTGTAGGGGATATTGAATCACTACCATTCCTAGAGGCTATTCGTCAAATGAAAACCAATTTAGGCCATAACAATGTAATGTATGTTCACTGTACGTTAATTCCTTACATTAAAGCTGCCGGTGAATTAAAAACAAAACCAACACAACATTCTGTTAAAGAATTACGTTCTTTAGGGATTCAGCCAAATATTATCGTTGTACGTACAGAACAAGAAGTGCCAGAAGAAATGAAAGAAAAATTAGCATTATTCTGTGACGTTCAACCTCATGAAATTATCGAATCTCGTGATGCAGAGCATTTATATGAAGTACCATTAAATCTTCATGCGCAAGATTTCGATGATATCGTACTTGATCATTTCGGTATTGAAGCACCAGAGGCAGATATGGAAGAATGGCGCGACCTTGTTGCAAAAGTGAAGAGCCTACCAAATAAACGAAAAGTGGCATTAGTAGGTAAGTATGTAGAATTACAAGATGCTTATATTTCAGTTGTAGAGGCGTTAAAACATGCAGGTTATGCGTTTAACTCTGATATCGATATTGATTGGATTAACGCAGAGCATGTAGATGCTGACAATGTTGTAGCATTACTAAAAGATGCTGATGCTATTTTAGTACCAGGTGGCTTTGGTGATCGAGGCGTTGAAGGTAAAATTTTAGCAACTCAGTATGCTCGTGAAAATAACGTACCGTTTTTAGGTATTTGCTTAGGTATGCAACTAGCAACAATAGAATTTGCTCGTAACGTACTAGGCTTAAATGGAGCGCATTCTACAGAACTTGATGCGGAAACACAATATCCTATTATTGATTTCTTACCAGATCAAAACGATAACGTAGATATTGGTGGTACATTACGTTTAGGTTTATATCCATGTAAGTTAAAAGAAGGATCAAAAGCAAGTGATGCTTACGATAAAGAGCTTGTGTACGAACGTCACCGTCATCGTTATGAATTCAATAATGAATACCGCGAGGCAATGGAAGCGGCAGGTCTTGTATTCTCAGGTACAAGCCCAGACGGAAAATTAGTGGAAATTATTGAGCTACCAGAAAACAACTTCTTTGTAGCTTGCCAATTCCACCCAGAATTCGTATCACGTCCAAACCGTCCACAACCATTATTCCGTGATTTCATCGGAGCAACATTTAAATAAAACTAAAAAGGATGTCTCGTTATTTCGAGGCATCCTTTTAGTCTGTAGGCAAACTCGAAAAATATTGATTTTGCCTACAATTTTTTAATAACACTAAGGAAATCGCCAATAACCTTCCTGAATTGCTAAAAGCATGGAAATGTACGTTTCAGCGAGGAGTCGATATCTTCTGCTTCATTCTAAAAAAATTCCATTTTAAGGCATGCTAAAAGGTACCAAAAATGAACTTCTCGATGCCTTTGTGTATAGCGGTTTAATTTTTATATAGTGAAGCTTTATAGCTCTTCATCATCAAATCCGAGCATTTCATCATAAGCGATTTTTATAGCTTCATAAATGAATAGGGCAGCTATTGCATGCGGTACAACAATGCGCTCACCTAAATCATTAGGTAACAATCCTCCGCGCATACGAGTAGAGATATATGTATACGCTAAATCGGCTAATGGATTTTCTGCATTTGCTACTTCACTAGCTACGGCTGCAAATGGAATAAAGTGTTCGTTCAATTTTTTTGCTAAAGCTAAAGCTTCCAGATCGTGTGCACTACGGGTAAAAATACAAATACGATCGGCTTCACTAACTTCAGTATGCTCTGTCCAAGGGAGTAGCTTAGCGAAACGCTCAACACCTTGAAGTGCATTTAACTCGACAACTTGCATTTCGCCAAAACAAGCAAAGTAAACATTTCCTTCGCCTATTGCTGCTTGTGCAAGTAAACGTGCTGTTTCTTCAATAGATTCTTCTTCGCTTTGTGTTATTCTTTGTAATAATCCGCTCAGCTGTGTTGTTAATATTTTTGACATGATTCCACCTCAATCAATATTATATGTATGTGTGAAGCAGAAAGCAAAAGTAGATAATTTATAATACTAGAAGGTATTAAGCTGTAAAAGGAGAATAATACATAATATAGATATCTTTGTGCAAAATAATAATTCAAAAAGGGCGGAATGCAATGTGAAACGATTACTAATTGTTGATGATCAGCAGGGAATTCGTTTGCTATTAAATGAAGTTTTGAAAAAAGAAGGTTATGTTACATATTTAGCAGCTAATGGCGCTGAAGCACTACGTTATGCAGAGGAAGAATCAATGGATTGTGTATTGCTAGATATGAAGATTCCTGGCATGGATGGCATAGAAATTTTAAAATGTTTAAAAGAGAAATGGCCGCAATTACCTGTCTTTATGATGACCGCTTACGGTGAATTAGATGTAGTACAGGAAGCATTGGAATTAGGGGCAATTCGTTACTTTACTAAGCCATTTGATATTTTTGAAGTACGTGATGCAGTAAATAAAACATTAAACACATAATAAACAGGCAGTGGCAAACACCGCCTGTTTTTTACATATGCTCGAATAGTTGATGCTGATGATAATTGTCGCTGCGTAGGACTACGCTATCGGTGCTAAAATATAAGCACCTGAAATTTCTTTTCAGGTGCTTTTGATAAAAGGGCACCTGTCGCTGCGTAGGACTACGCTATCGGTGCTAAAATATAAGCACCTGAAATTTCTTTTCAGGTGCTTTTGATAAAAGGGCACCTGTCGCTGCGTAGGACTACGCTATCGGTGCTAAAATATAAGCACCTGAAATTTCTTTTCAGGTGCTTTTGATAAAAGGGCACCTGTCGCTGCGTTGCTCTCCGCTATCGGTGCTAAAATATAAGCACCTGAAATTTCTTTTCAGGTGCTTATATTTTTGCTATGATTAAATAGCACATTTATGTATAAAGAATAGTCCTAAAAGGAGGATTTTTAGTATGGCATTAGTATCTATGAAAGAGATGTTAATTAAAGCAAAGGCAGAAGGTTATGCAGTTGGTCAATTCAACATCAACAACCTTGAATGGACACAAGCAATTTTACAAGCAGCGGAAGAAGAGAAATCACCTGTAATCCTTGGCGTATCTGAAGGCGCAGGTAAATATATGGGTGGATTTATCTCAGTAGTACACATGGTAAAAGGATTAATGGAATCTTATGGTATTACAGTTCCAGTTGCTATTCATCTTGACCATGGTTCTAGCTTTGAAAAGTGTAAAGAAGCGATTGATGCAGGATTTACTTCTGTTATGATTGATGCTTCACACCATCCTTTCGAAGAAAATATCGCAACTACTTCAAAAGTAGTTGAATATGCACATGCCAAAGGTGTCTCTGTAGAAGCTGAGCTTGGAACAGTTGGTGGGGACGAGGATGGCGTAATTGGTGGTATTATGTACGCTGATCCAGAAGAATGCCGTAAAATGGTTGAATTAACAGATATTGATTGCCTAGCACCAGCACTTGGCTCTGTACATGGTCCTTACAAAGGAGAACCAAACTTAGGCTTTAAGGAAATGGAGGAAATCTCAAACTTAGCAGATCTTCCTTTAGTATTACATGGTGGTACAGGTATTCCAACAAAAGATATTCAACGCTCAATTTCATTAGGTACTGCTAAAATTAACGTTAATACTGAAAATCAAATCGCAGCTACAAAAGTGATTCGTGAAATTCTTGACAATGATAAAGATGTTTACGATCCTCGTAAATTCTTAGCGCCAGCTCGTGAAGCGATTAAAACAACAGTTGTCGGTAAAATCCGTGAATTTGGAAGTGCACAAAAAGCATAATTTAGCTTCTTATATTGTACAAAAGCAAAGATGAATACACATAATAAGAGAAGTGTTGATGCTAGCAATCGACCTTCTCTTGTTTTTGACATAATAACTTTTTTGAAAAAAATTAAAAATATAAACAAATACGGTTTAGGAGGAAATATTATGAAATTCTTTATTGATACAGCAAACTTTGACGAAATTAAAGAAGCACACGCATGGGGTATTTTATCGGGTGTTACGACAAATCCATCATTAGTTGCAAAAGAGGAAAACGTTTCTTTTCATGATCGACTACGTGAAATTGCAGAGCTTGTAGACGGCTCAGTAAGTGGAGAGGTAATTGCATTAGATGCTGAAGGAATGATTAAAGAAGGTCTAGAGTTAGCTGCGATTGCTCCGAATATCACAGTTAAATTACCGATGACACCAGCTGGCTTAGAGGCTTGCCGCTTCTTTGCAAACAAAGGTATTAAAACAAACGTAACACTAATTTTTAGTGCAAACCAAGCATTAATGGCTGCGCGTGCGGGTGCTACATATGTATCACCATTTATCGGCCGTTTAGATGATATTGGTCTAAATGGTGTAGAGCTTATTGAAACAATTTCAGATATTTTTACAATCCATAACATTGAAACGCAAATTATTGCAGCATCTATTCGTCACCCTCAACACGTAACGGCGGCAGCACTTGCGGGCGCTCATATTTCAACAACTCCTTTTAAAGTGTTAAAACAACTTTTCCACCATCCATTAACGGAAAAAGGAATTGAAGGATTTTTAGCGGATTGGAATAAGCGAAAAGGTGAATAATAAGATTATAAAGTGAGTCAAATGCTAAAATTACTTTCCAATCATGAGGGAGAACGCAAAATGGATGTTTATAAAATTACAGGCGAAAATCGTCTAAAAGGTACAATTAAAGTTAGTGGTGCAAAAAATAGTGCAGTCGCCTTAATACCAGCATCAATTTTGGCGAACTCTCCAGTGACAATTGGAGGGATTCCAGAAATTTCAGATGCTTGGACTTTAAAAGCCTTGTTAGAAGAGATCGGTGGAGAAGTACAATTTGAGAATGGCAAAATGATTATTGATCCTTCCGAAATGCTTGCACTACCTTTGCCAAATGGTAATGTAAAAAAACTCCGTGCCTCTTATTATTTAATGGGGGCAATGCTTGGTCGCTTCAAAAAGGCTGTCATTGGCTTGCCAGGTGGTTGCTTCTTAGGACCGCGTCCGATTGATCAACACATTAAAGGCTTTGAGGCACTTGGTGCTAAAATTACAAACGAGCACGGTGCGATTTATTTACGTGCAGAAGAATTAATTGGTGCCAAAATTTATTTAGATGTCGCAAGTGTTGGCGCTACAATCAATATTATGTTGGCAGCAGTACGTGCAAAGGGTCGTACGGTTATTGAAAATGCAGCAAAAGAACCTGAAATAATCGACGTAGCAACACTTCTTACAAATATGGGTGCCAATATTAAAGGTGCTGGTACAAGTGTAATTCGTATCGAAGGTGTTGATGAGCTGCACGGTACGGAGCATACAATTATTCCTGACCGTATTGAAGCTGCAACTTTTATGATTATGGCAGCAGCAGTTGGCGACGGCATTACGATAGACAATGTAATTCCGCTACATTTAGAGGCAATTACTGCAAAACTTCGTGAAATGGGCGTCAAGATTGATATAGGTGAGGAAAGCATTTTTGTTCCAAAAACAGACCTATCTACATTGCAGGCAGTTGATGTTAAGACGATTGTGTATCCTGGATTCCCTACAGATATTCAGCAACCACTTTCTGTGTTAATGACACAGGCATTTGGCTCCTCAAAAATTACAGATACGATCTATTCGGCTCGGTTTAAACATATTGATGAGCTACGTCGTATGAATGCCAACGCACGTGTAGAAGGGAATACAGCGATAATTACCGGTCAAAGTAAATTACATGGCTCAAGCGTAACTGCAACAGACCTTCGCGCGGGTGCAGCATTAGTATTAGCTGGACTATTAGCAGAAGGTGAAACTGAAATTCACGATATCTATCATATTGAACGTGGCTATAGCTCACTTATTGAAAAATTACGTGACTTAGGCGCAGATATTCGACGTGAAACAATTATGGTCAGTGTTGCAGAGGCAAAGGAATAATGTGAGCTAAAAGTTTCGAGCCAATTATGTTACAATAAAGGTAATTTGAATGTTTCGGCACAATGAAACATGCCGATAACGGGAGGCAAAACAACAATGGAACGTAGTTTATCGATGGAAGTAGTACGAGTAACAGAGGCAGCAGCAATCGCATCCGGGAAATGGATGGGTCGCGGTTTGAAAATTGAGGCAGATGATGCAGCAACGACAGCAATGCGCTCAATGTTCGATACGATTCCAATGCATGCTACAGTAGTTATTGGGGAAGGTGAAATGGACGAAGCGCCAATGCTTTATATCGGTGAAGAACTTGGCCTTCGTAATGGCGGTCCTCAAGTAGACATAGCAGTCGATCCTTTAGAAGGTACAAATATAGTAGCAAAAGGTACAAATGGTGCAATGACTGTATTAGCAATTGCTGATAAGGGTAATCTGTTAAATGCACCAGATATGTATATGGAGAAAATCGCTGTAGGGCCAGAAGCTGCAGGAAAAGTTGATATTAATGCCTCTGTTACTTATAATTTATTACAAGTAGCAAAAGCAAAAAATAAAGATATTTCTGATGTAGTAGCTACTCTATTAGATCGCCCTCGCCATCAAGCAATAGTAGATGAGATTCGTGAAGCGGGAGCACGTATTAAATTTATTCAAGATGGAGATGTAGGTGCTGCTATTAACACAGCATTCGATGAAACAGGCATCGACATTATGTTTGGAATGGGCGGCGCACCAGAAGGTGTTATTTCAGCTGTTGCATTAAAATGCCTAGGCGGAGACTTCCAGGCCAAATTAGTGCCAGAAGACGAAGATCAGTTAGAACGCTGTAAAAAAATGGGCGTAGATGTAGAGAAAGTTCTTTACTTAGATGACTTAGTAAAAGGTGACGATGCAATTTTTGCAGCAACTGCAGTTACAGATTGTGAGCTTTTAAAAGGTGTTCAGTACAAAGGAGCTTACGCATTAACACATTCAGTTGTTATGCGAGCGAAAACAGGTACTGTACGATTTGTAGAAGGTCGTCACGCGCTTGATAAAAAACCTAGCTATTAATAATATTTTCTTCTAAAATATACCTAGTGCAACTTATTTGCACTAGGTACCTTCTTCTTCATTAAATCCATCCATAGTTTTACTTAAAACTTCTATGTTTACCCCAATACATGCATTATATTTTGAAAAAGACTGGAGTTGTGCATATGTCTGCATTGACAATCGCTCAATTAGAAAACATGACGTTAAAAGAGCTTTACGCCCTCGCACGCCAATACAAAATTTCGTATTATAGCAAACTAACGAAAAAGGAATTAATTTTTGCTATTTTGAAAACGCGTTCAGAACAAGAGGGTTATTTCTTTATGGAAGGGGTACTTGAAATTGTTTCGCAAGAGGGCTTCGGCTTCCTTCGTCCAATAAATTACTCACCGAGTAAAGAAGATATTTATATTTCAGCTTCTCAAATTCGTCGTTTCGATCTTCGTAATGGGGATAAGGTGTCTGGCAAAGTACGCCCACCTAAAGAAAATGAACGTTACTATGGCTTACTACAGGTTGATGCTGTAAATGGAGAAGACCCTGAAGTAGCAAAAGAACGTGTTCACTTCCCAGCATTAACGCCGTTATATCCTGATCGTCAAATTAAGCTTGAAACAACACAGAGCAATCTATCAACACGAATTATGGATTTAGTAGCACCAGTAGGATTTGGTCAACGTGGTTTAATCGTCGCGCCTCCAAAAGCCGGTAAAACATCTTTACTTAAAGAAATTGCCAATGCCATTACAACGAATCACCCTGAGGCTGAGTTAATCGTCTTACTTATTGATGAGCGCCCTGAGGAAGTAACGGACATTGAGCGTTCTGTTAATGCGGATGTCGTGAGTTCTACGTTCGATGAAGTACCAGAAAATCATGTTAAGGTAGCGGAAATCGTGTTAGAACGAGCTCGCCGTTTAGTAGAACATAAACGTGACGTTATTATTTTAATGGACTCTATTACGCGTCTTGCACGTGCGTATAACTTAGTTATTCCACCGAGCGGTCGTACGCTTTCAGGTGGTATTGACCCTGCAGCCTTCCATAGACCAAAACGATTCTTCGGTTCTGCTCGTAATATCGAAGAAGGTGGTAGCTTAACAATTTTAGCTACAGCTTTAGTAGATACTGGATCACGTATGGATGAAGTAATCTATGAGGAATTTAAAGGGACTGGTAACTTAGAGTTGCACTTAGATCGACAACTAGCAGAGCGTCGTATTTTCCCTGCGCTTGATATTCGTCGTTCAGGTACACGTAAGGAAGAATTACTTCTTGAACCAGAACAACTTGAAAAACTATGGGCAATTCGCAAAACATTTTCAGATGCACCAGATTTTGCAGAGCGTTTCTTGAAAAAAATACGCACAACAAAATCAAACGAAGAATTTTTCGAAAAGTTAAATGAAGATATGAAAAAGGCCACTAAAGGTAAAGGGCTACTTTAAAAATGCAGACACCATTGACTAGTAATAGTTAATGGTGTTTTCGTTTTGATTACTGCCGTTAATTTCCGCCATGAGAGGTGCCAGGCACTCAAACAATTTTACTAGTTGATTGGAGCGGAGACGACTCTTGCGGCTTACGGTGTGCCCGCGGAAAGCGTCCGACCGTAGCGGAAATCAACGAAGCAAGTTTATCCCTACTCTGACACCATTGACTAGTAATAGTTAATGGTGTTTTCGTTTTGATTACTGCCGTTAATTTCCGCCATGGGAGGTACCAGGCACTCAAACAATTTTACTAGTTGATTGGAGCGGAAGCGGACGACTCTTGCGGGAACGCACAAAACGTAAGCCGCAACAGACCGCGCGTAGCGACTCTTGCGGCTTACGTGTGTGCCCGTGGAAAGCGTTCGCCTGTAGCGGAAATCAACGAAGCAAGTTTATCCCTACTCTGACACCATTAACTAATAATAGTAATTGGTGTTTTTTTCTTGCGCTCTAAAAAGTATAATGAAATTGATAATCATTATCAATATAATGATGGTATGTCTTATTAGTTGAGGAGAACGCAATGAATTATGATGCCTACATGCTTCTATGGGAAAATGCACATATCAAGGTAAAACACATTGAATATGTATTTAACAACGAGGTGCAAAAAAAAGAAGTAATGAATTACAGTTCGTTATTAATCATCACAGTTGGTGAAGCAGAAATTATTATTGGAAATAATCCTTATCATGTGCAACAATTTAGCATTTTTCATATTGGAAAGTCCCAAACACTACATATAAAATCAAAAAAGCCTTTAAATTATTTTTTAATTCACTATAAAGGCGACGTCATTTATGTTGATGCATTTATGCAACATTTACAAATGCAATATCAACCTTTTCAAACAGAGTTCTCATGTGTACCTGCTAATCCTATTGTGATACAAAAGTTGTTGCACGACATGTTTAACAAGTGGCAGACAGGTTCTATTCATGAGCATGTATTTGTAAAAGCATCCTTTTATGAGCTCATTTATCGTGTGTTTCAAGAGCTTGCTGAAGGGCAAGGTAAACCACATGAAATGGATAAGGTAGAATTAGCACGTTTATTTTTAGAAGAACATATTCATGAGCCGTTATCAATACAAACGCTAGCAGATTCACTTCAAATTAGTACACGACATTTATTACGCATTTTTAAAGCTCGTTATGGAATAGGGCCACAAATTTATTTGCAGCAACTCAAAATTAAACGCGCAAAACAATATTTAATGGCCAATCAATATGACATTAAAGAAATCGCTATTTCTCTTGGATATGAAGATGAATACTATTTTAGTAGAGCCTTTAAAAAGGAGACAAGTATGGCGCCAACTATTTTTAGGCTGAAATATACAGCCGCTATGTCCGAAATTGCTATTACAAATGAGAATCATTTTCAATACAATAAGAATCAGCTCGAGCAAGCAAAACGATTTAAGATTGGGGAAAATGAAGTCATGATGAAAAAAATGCTTAAACATATAAAGACGCCCTTTTTGCTAAGTTTGTTAGTTTTACTAGCAGCATGTGGTGAGGATACAAAACAACCAGCTGAAAATAATGATAGTGTACCTAAAACAGAAGAAGCAGAGACTAAAACTATTACGGACGACAGTGGCCGAGAAGTAGAAATTCCAGTAAAAGCACAGCGTATTGTGACAGACTGGTATATGGGACAAATCCTTGCATTGGATGTTGTGCCAGTAGGAGCAATCACAGCCAATTTAAACTATGCAGCATTTTTAAAACCGTACTATAAAGACGGAGAAATTACGAATGTCGGAACAGACGGTAATGCATCATTAGAAAAGATTTTAGAATTAAAGCCAGATTTAATCATTACATGGAATCCAGAAGATGTTGAAAAATATGAAAAAATTGCACCGACAATCGTTTTTTCTGATACAGCCTATAATTCAGCTACTGATGAAGTCAAAGCAATGGGCGAATTTTTAGGAAGACAGGAAGAAGCAGACGCATTTGTCAAAGATTTTGAAAATCGTGTAACGCAAGCACAACAAAAAATAAATGCGGCTATTCCAGAAGGTGCTACTTTTACGATTTTTGATTTATTTGAAAAAAATGCAACTGTTGTTGGAAATTCCAGTGTGTCAGGTGGACGAGCACTTTATCAAATTCTTGGTGTAAAACCACAAGAAAAAATTCAGGAGCTACTTGATACAAAGGAATCAAATGGCGGGCGCTATGAAATCTCCTATGAAGTAGTCGGTGACTATGTTGGTGATTACGTCTTCGTTATTAATTTCTTTAATAAAGACGGGAAACTCCCTCCAACTTGGACAAATCTTGATGTTGTCAAAAATAATAAAACAATTCCTTTAGAAGCGGAATACTATTTTGCTTCCGATCCTTTATCTGGACTACATCAAGCAGAAGATTTAGCTGACAAAATAGTAGAGTATACAAAGTCTCAGGAAAAATAAAAAGTAGAAATGTGGAGAACACATGAGGTGAGCTACCTGATTTGCAATTAGGTAGCTTTCGTTTAATAGAGCATCAACAATGCATGTTTACTAGGAGGTACATCCATGTTACTACAACGTTTCTTTACTTATTACAGGCCATATAAAGGATTATTTATATTAGATTTCTCCTGTGCAATTTTAGTTGCCCTAATTGAGCTGGCATTTCCATTAGTTTTAAATAAAGTAATTGATGATATTCTTCCAGATGGTGAATTAAAGTGGATAATGATGGCAAGTGGTTTGCTGCTGTTGTTGTATGTTTTTAATTCAATTTTAGATTTTATTGTTTCGTATTGGGGGCATATGCTTGGCATCAATATTGAAACGGATATGAGAAGGGAAGCGTTCAATCATATTCAAAAGCTCTCTTTCCGCTACTTTGATAACAATAAAACAGGCCATCTTGTCTCACGATTAACAAATGATCTAATGGACATCGGTGAGCTTGCACATCATGGTCCAGAAGATATGTTTATTGCAATGATGACGATAATCGGATCTTTTTGCGTCATGTTTTATATTGATCCTACATTTACGCTATTAATCTTTATTCTTGTACCAATTATTCTTTTGCTAACTATTATTTTTGGCAAGCTTATGTCGAAAGCATTTCATCAAATGTTTAGCGATATTGCAGACTTTAATGCCCGTGTAGAAAATAACGTCAGTGGTATTCGAGTAGTACAAGCATTTACAAATGAAGATCATGAAAAGAACCGCTTCAAAAAGAATAATGAAAAATTCCGCGCAACAAAATTGTTTTCTTATAAGGTGATGGCATGGAATGAAGCTCTTTATGGCATATTAACAAAGGTTTTATCATTATTTACGCTATTTGTCGGAGCATACTTTGTTTTAAAGGGCTATTTAACGAATGGTGAATTTATTGCTTTTATTCTTTTATCTGGCATTTTAATTGGACCAATTAACAAAATAAATATGTTTATTGAGAGTTATCCAAAGGGCATGGCTGGTTTTAAACGCTATATTGATTTTTTAGAAACAGCTCCAGAAATTGCAGACCGCCCAAAAGCTAAGCTAATAGAGTCTATTGATGGCAATATTACATTTAACCAAGTTTCATTTGGTTATACCGATACAGAACGAACATTAAATAATATTAATCTTACAGTTCAGTCTGGAGAAACAGTAGCACTTGTTGGTCCATCTGGAGCGGGGAAATCGACCATTTGTAGTTTACTCCCACGCTTTTATGAGGTGAGTGAAGGATCAATAAAAGTTGATGGAATAGATATACGAGACTTTAAGCTTCATTCATTACGCTCACATATCGGCATTGTGCAACAGGATGTTTTTTTATTTGATGGTACGATTCGAGAAAACATTGCATACGGAGATTTACAGGCGAGTGATGAAGATATTTGGTATGCGGCAAAACGAGCACAGCTTGAAGAGATGATACAAGCATTACCAGATGGTATGGATACGTTAATTGGTGAACGCGGCGTGAAATTATCAGGTGGACAGAAACAGCGATTATCTATAGCACGTATTTTCTTGAAAAATCCTAAAATTTTAATTTTGGATGAGGCAACATCCGCTTTAGATACAGAAACAGAACAGGCTATTCAGCAAGCTTTACATGAACTTTCCAAAGGACGCACAACGTTAGTCATTGCACACCGCTTGGCGACAATAAAGGATGCAGACCGCATTGTCGTCGTATCGAAAAAGGGAATTATAGAAGAAGGAACACATGAACAATTAATGGCTATGAAAAATGCCTATTACGGTTTGTACACAGCACAATTTGGTTTGCAAATATAAAAATGAAAGGAAGTTTTGTATGTCAGTATTGGAGATCGAACATGTGGCGATTGGTTACTCCTCGACGCTTATTGTGGATGATTTAAGTGTTGCCATTCCTAAAGGTCAAATCTCAACAATTATTGGCCCAAATGGCTGTGGAAAATCTACTTTATTAAAGGCTGTTGCGCGTGTATTACGAACACAAGATGGTGCTGTTTATTTAGATGGTAAGGCCATTCATCAATTAAAGACAAAAGAAGTGGCAAAAAAGATGGCAATTTTACCTCAAACAGCAAGTGCTCCAGGAGGATTAACTGTTTTTGAATTAATATCATATGGCCGTTTCCCTCATCAAGGAGGGTTCGGTACATTGCGCAAGGAAGACTATGAATATATTCATTGGGCAATTGATGTGACAGGACTAAGAGAGTTTTGCGATCGTCCAATTGAGGCATTGTCAGGTGGTCAACGTCAAAGAGTATGGATTGCGATGGCATTGGCTCAAGGTACGGATATTTTAGTACTGGATGAACCGACAACATATTTAGATTTAGCACATCAGCTAGATATTTTATTATTGCTTGAAAAGCTCAATAGGGAAGAAGGACGAACGATTATTATGGTTTTGCATGATTTAAACCATGCGTCTCGGTTTTCTCATTTTATGATGGCTATGCGAGACGGAAAATTAATCGTAAGTGGCAGCCCTCATGAAGTAATGACAAAGGAGAATTTACAAACAGTATTCAATATCAACGCAGAAATGGCTGTCTGTCCATATAGTAAAAATCCAATTTGTCTATCTTATCAGCTATACAACATGAAAGATTAAGCGGAGGAATGGAAGTTAAGAGGAGGAAGTAGAATGACTGCGTCGACAGGAGTAGAAGGGCTCAGCGATATAGATGAGCTACAGAAACAATCTCACCCAATACGCGGAATAGTAGCTTTGATTTTAGGAGTAATTGCATTAATATTTGCCATTGGCTTTGCCATTTCTTTAGGAGCAGCAGATATTTCATTAAGTACTGTTTGGACGGCAATTACACAATTTTCACCAGAATTAACAACACATCAAATTATTCATGATATTCGTTTACCACGAGTACTTGGAGCAGCGTTAGTAGGTGCAAGCTTTGCAGTTGCTGGTGCGATAATGCAAGGTATGACGCGCAACCCTTTAGCAGACTCAGGGTTATTAGGATTGAATTCTGGAGCGGCATTTATGCTCGCTGTTTGCTTTGCCTTTTTTCCTGGCATGCCCTATATGTTTTTAATTTTATGGTCGTTTGTAGGTGCAGGCCTCGGTGTTGCGATTGTCTATGGTGTGGGCTCCTTGTCTAAAGGGGGCTTATCACCGATGCGTCTAGTTCTTGCTGGCGCTGCTGTTAGTGCTTTACTTGGTGCGCTCGGTGAAGGAATTGCACTTTATTACCGAATTGGACAAGACCTAGCATTTTGGTATGCTGGGGGTGTTTCGGGGACGATGTGGAGTCATCTTCAAATATTATCGCCATGGATACTAATTGCGATGATAGGTGCGCTTATACTATCCCGCTCTATTACGTTGTTAAGCTTAGGTGAAGAAATTGCGATAGGACTTGGTCAACGAACTGCTGTCGTGCGAGTGTGGGGGATGGTAATTGTTTTAATTTTAGCAGGAGCAGCAGTTTCAGTTGTAGGTGCTGTTGGATTTGTAGGATTAATTGTTCCCCATTTTACGAGATACATAGTTGGACACGATTATCGATGGATTATCTCTTGTTCATTAGTATATGGAGCATTACTCGTAGTACTAGCTGATTTAGTTGCGCGTACTATTAATCCGCCATATGAAACGCCGATTGGTGCATTAATTGCTTTAATTGGGGTTCCGTTCTTTCTTTATTTAGCACGTAAAGGAGGAAAGGAACTGTGAGTAACAATTTTTTAACACAAAATCAGCAAAAGGTTAGAAGAAAAAATTTCCTCATAATAGCTACACTGATTGTTTTAATAGTAATTACCTTTGTAATTAGTATGAATACTGGCGTAATTAAACTGACACCATGGGAAGTAATAAGTACTCTTTTTGGGCAGGGCGATGCGCAACAGCAATTAATATTATTTCAATTTAGGCTTCCTAGAATTGTAATTGGTGTTTTAGTAGGAATGGGTTTAGCTATGGCAGGTGCTGTTTTACAGGGCATTTCAAAAAATGCATTAGCAGATCCAGGTATTTTAGGCATTAATGCGGGTGCTGGGCTAGCTGTAATGCTGTATATTTCCTTTTTCTCAACGACTAAATCAGCACCCGTATATTTACTGCCAGTACTAGCCTTTTTGGGTGCAGGGATAACAGCATTGTTAATTTATACACTGTCTTATAAACGCTATGAAGGTATCACACCAATGCGTCTAATTTTAACGGGAATTGCGGTGGCCGCTGGCATTAGTTCAGCAATGATTGTATTAACACTTCGTCTTACCCCTGAAAATTATCAATTTGTGGCTACATGGCTAGCGGGTAGTATTTGGGGCTCGAATTGGAGGTTTGTCCTATCCTTATTACCATGGTTATTAATTTTACTACCATTTATCTATTCAAAATCTCGAGTTTTAAACATATTAAATCTGGGCGAAATAACATCGATTGGATTAGGTGCTTCTATTGAAAAAGAACGTCGTTGGTTATTAGCTGCATCAGTTGGATTGGCTGGAGCTAGTGTTTCTGTTAGTGGCGGTATTGGATTTGTAGGATTAATTGCACCACATCTTGCTCGGCAACTTGTGGGAGCAAACCATCAATTTATGCTTCCTACTGCGGCACTTTTAGGTGGCTTTTTAGTGTTATTGGCCGATACGATAGGTCGCTCTATTTTAGAGCCTTCAGAAATACCAGCTGGAATTGTTGTAGCCGTTTTTGGGGCACCATATTTTTTATATTTATTAGCGCGATTAAAGGAATAAAATAGATTGCTCATATTGTTAATTGAGAATGAATATCATTGTTCTTAGGAAGAATAGGACATGCAAACTTTATTAGTAGAAAAGGGGAGAACGACATGCCAGAAGAATTGTATGATGTAACGATTGTTGGAGGTGGACCAGCAGGATTATATACAGCTTTTTATAGCGGGATGCGCGATTTAAAAACGAAAATTATAGAATTTAGCTCTCAACTAGGTGGACGCATGCTTATTTATCCTGAAAAAATGATTTGGGACGTTGGTGGGGTAAAGCCTATATTAGGTGAGGAGTTAATTCAGCAACTTATCCAACAGGCAAAAACGTTTGATCCAACAATTGTTTTAAATCAAAAGATAGAAAAATTAGAAAAACAGAGTGATGGAACATTTATTTTAACGTCAGCATCAGGAGAGAAGCATTATTCTAAAGCAATAATATTAGCAGTTGGTTATGGTGTACTTTCAATGCAAAAGCTTGAAATAGAAGGAGCAGACCGCTACGAAGTAACGAATTTACATTATACTGTGCAAGAATTAGACATTTTCCGCAACAAACATATACTTATTTCAGGTGGTGGCAATTCCGCAGTGGATTGGGCGAATGAGCTAGAATCTATCGCTGCTAGTGTAACAATTGTCCATCGTCGTGATGAATTTGGTGGTCATGAAAAAAATGTCTTACGTATGCGAGAATCCTCTGTCAATGTTAAAACACCATACGAAGTGGTGCAATTACATAGTGATGGTGATGTAATACAGTATGTGTCAATTATGAATAAAGAAACAGATGAAATGGAACGAGTGCAAGTAGATGCGGTTGTTGTTAATCATGGCTTAAAATGTGATTATGGAGCTCTTGAGGAATGGGGATTAGAAATTCAAGATGGAGTAGCTATCGTCAATGAGAAGCGTGAAACCAATATAGAAGGCATCTACGGAGCAGGTGATTTTATCGATCATCCTAGTAAAGTAAGATTAATTGCAGGTGCGTTTACGGATGGCATTTTAGCGTTAAATAGTGCAAAATTATTTTTAGAGCCAGATGCACCAAAAGTGGCGTATGTATCATCACATAATATTCGATTTAAAGAGCGCAATAAACAAATAGGATTAGTAGATAACGATTATCGCGAAGTTCGTGGTTAAAAATTGTAATATAGTTTTTCAATATTTATTGCTTGAAAAAAATAAAATAACTATGCTATACTTCAAAAGTATGCAACGTGTACATATGTAGCCGACATATTCGGGCTATGTAAGGTACAGTTCGATAATACTCTGTTCCAGATGGTTCAGGGCGAGAGGAGAAAACGAATATGAAACAAGGAATTCATCCAGACTACAAAGAAGCAACAGTAACTTGCTCTTGTGGTAACACTTTCAAAACTGGTTCAGTTAAAGAAAACATCGTTGTCGAGTTCTGCAACGAATGTCACCCATTCTACACTGGCCGTCAAAAATTCGCGTCTGCTGATGGTCGCGTGGATCGTTTCAACAAAAAATACGGTCTTAAAAACTAATGTTAGTTTAATACCTGCCAAGCATGTGCTTGGCAGGTATTTTTTTCAGTATATAAAAAGTGCATGCGTTCATTGCGTCTCGACGCATTTGTATCTTTCACAACGTTGCACGTAACGTTCAATATAAAACAAAGACCGGATTTTGAAATGTGCTTAAGCTAGCGCTAGCGCAAATCCATTCGATACTGACAATAGGTTCGGTATAAAGATTAACACTATGGTGCAAGCGTTTAAGCTAATTGCTAAAATAATTCCTTTCAAAATCCATAATTGCAAATAGAGAGGGAGAAGATACAATGGCACAGCTATACTATAAACATGGCGCGATGAATAGTGGCAAATCAATTGAAATTTTAAAAGTTGCACATAACTATGAAGAACAGGAAAAGCCTGTCATGATGTTTACATCTGGGCTTGATACACGAGATGAGGTAGGTTTTGTTTCAAGTCGAGTAGGATTACGACAAGAAGCCATTCCAATTTATGAGGATACGGATATTTTTGAACTTGTAAAAAAAAATGTTGTAAAACCCTACTGTGTTCTTGTAGATGAAGTGCAGTTTTTAAAAAAGGCACATGTGCTACAATTAGCTAATATTGTCGACCAACTAGACATCCCTGTCATGGGCTTTGGCCTGAAGAATGATTTCCAAAATGAATTATTTGAAGGTAGTCAGTACATGCTTACATATGCAGATAAAATTGAAGAAATGAAAACGATTTGCTGGTTCTGTCATAAAAAAGCAACAATGAATTTGCGTGTCGATGAAAATGGCAAACCTGTGTATACAGGCGATCAAATAAAAATTGGCGGTAATGATTCTTACTATCCTGTTTGCCGCAAATGCCACGCACATCCACCACTTTGAATTAGCTTTAATCGGAAAATGGCTTGATGATATTAAGCAATCTTCCGAAGAAAATGTAGCATACATGCGGAATTTTCCTTATACTAAGTAGTGGAAATAATGCATGACTATTACGCCTAAACAAATCCTTAGTCAGACTCTATTGTAGGCGGAATGATTAGTGAATAGAGTAAAAAATACGTCTCGCTGTCTTTAATGGAGGCGGATTCCTACTGGATATAGATAAATGAACTAAATAGAGGTGAAGCCCATGTTTGATAGACTACAAGCAGTAGAAGATCGTTATGAAAGGCTAAATGAGCTTTTAAGTGATCCGGATATTGTAAACGACAGTAAAAAATTACGTGAATATTCAAAGGAACAATCGGATATTCAGGAAACAGTTGATGCTTATCGTGAATATAAAAGCGTGAAAGAGCAACTAGTGGATACACGTGAAATGTTAGATAACGAAAAAGATCCTGACATGCACGAGATGGTAAAGGAAGAATTCAACTCGTTAAAAGCACAGCAAGAAGAGCTGGAAGAACGTCTACGTGTTTTATTAATTCCAAAAGACCCGAATGATAATAAAAACGTAATTATGGAGATTCGTGGAGCAGCTGGCGGTGATGAGGCGAATATTTTCGCAGGAGATTTATTCCGTATGTATTCTCGTTATGCGGAGACACAAGGCTGGAAAATCGACATTATGGAAGCAACGCCTAACCCAATGGGCGGCTATAAAGAAGTAATTTTTATGATTAACGGGCAAGGCGCATATTCAAAATTCAAATTTGAAAACGGTGCGCACCGCGTACAACGTGTACCAGCAACAGAATCACAAGGACGTATTCATACTTCAACAGCGACAGTTGCATGCTTACCTGAAGTAGAAGAGGTAGATGTTGAAATCCATGAAAAAGATATCCGTGTAGATACTTTTGCGTCATCAGGTGCAGGTGGGCAATCGGTAAATACAACGATGTCTGCTGTACGTATGACCCACTTACCAACAGGTGTTGTTGTATCGATGCAGGATGAACGTTCACAAATTAAAAACCGTGAAAAGGCGATGAAAATTCTTCGTGCGCGTGTAGCTGATAAGTATTTACAGGAAGCGCAAAAAGAAATCGACGCAACACGTAAATCAGCAGTAGGCTCAGGCGATCGCTCAGAGCGTATTCGCACATACAATTATCCACAAAACCGCGTGACAGACCATCGTATTGGTTTAACGATTCAAAAGCTTGATCAAATCGTCGAAGGAAGACTGGACGAAATCATTGATACACTAATCTTAGAAGAGCAAGCATCTAAGTTAGAGCGACTTAACGATGACCTATAAAAATGTGATGGAGGCCCTTGATTGGGCTTCTTCTTTTTTAGTGGATAATGGACGTGAAGAAACCGCGGGTCGTATTGTGATGCAACATATACTGGGCACATCGTATTCGGGTGTTATGCTACACTTACAAGATTCGTTAACAGTAGAGCAAAGTCAACAGTTTATAAAACTGATTGAAGAGCATGCTAGTGGACGACCTGTACAGTATTGTATCGGCAGTGAAGAATTTTATGGACGTACATTTATTGTGGATGAATCGGTGCTCATTCCAAGACCTGAAACAGAGGAGTTAGTGCTAGCAACAAGCAATCGCATCAAACAATTATTTAATAAGAAAACAATAAAGCTAGCAGATATCGGGACAGGTAGTGGTGCTATTGCTATTTCTATGAAGCTAGAATGTCCTGAGCTAACAGTAGTGGCAACGGATTTATCTGCAGCAGCATTATCAACGGCACAAAAAAATGCACAACTACTTGAGGCGGATATCGATTTTCGTCTAGGTGATTTAACAGCACCCCTCGTTGGAGAAACGTTTGATATTGTTTTATCTAATCCTCCGTATATTGCAATGGAAGAAGCGAAGGACATGTCTAGCATCGTACTAGAGCATGAACCGCATAGTGCACTTTTTGCAGAAGAAAATGGGCTTATTTTATATCGCAAATTAGCACAACAGCTCCCAGCACTGATGAATAAACCATCTTTGATCGGTCTTGAAATTGGTTATACACAAGGAGAGCAAGTAGCGAAATTTTTTAAAGAAAGTTTTCCACAAGCTACTGTTACCGTTGAAAAAGATATTAATGGAAAACCTCGCATGGTTTTTTGTGAAATTGATGTATAAAGAATCTCCTTCTTGACAACAATGTTGAGCAAGGAGGGATTTTTATGTTAAACGAATACAAGATTGTTAGATTTCCAAAACTAAATATTGTGCTGGCTTTTACTAGACTAGTAATTATGGCGATAGCTTTACAACTATGTATTTTATATATTCCATCATTAATAGGTTCTGCAAAGGAAGCTACGAATAATGAACAAGAAAACGATTTTCGTATAAGAGTTATAGCTAATAGCAACACAACAGATGATCAGCTAGAAAAAGAACAACTTGTCCAAGATTTAAAACCTTATTTAATACAAGTAGGTTCAACTACAAATGTGGATAATAATAATTTTGTTATATTAAAAGAGAGTATTGAAGCAGAATTAAAAGAAAATTATCCACAATTGCGTACACAAGTGTTACTTGGGGATAACTTATTTCCGCCGAAGAGACAAGATGCGATGTTTTATCCACAAAATATGTACCATTCGATTGTCGTGAAAATTGGCGATGCACGTGGTGATAACTGGTGGTGTAGCATTTTCCCGTCTATTTGTGAACCGGAAAAAGAGGAAGAAAAGGCAGAAGAAAAAGAACATGTAACATTCTTTATTTGGGAATGGATAAAAGGATTTTTTGAGTAATTGTGCACAAATTCAGATAACTTATACACAATTATTGATAAGTTATGAACAAAATGTGGATAATTCAGAAAAAAACAACGATTGAAAGAAGGTTTTTCATATGGAAACCGTGTGTAAGATTGTGGATAGTAATGTGAATAGTCAAATAACTTATGCACAAGCTGTGGATATCTTAAATGCTGGAGAGGTTGTGGCATTTCCAACAGAAACGGTTTACGGTTTAGGTGCAGTCGCTACAAATGATGATGCAGTCAGAAAGATATTTAAGGCAAAAGGGCGTCCTTCAGATAATCCACTTATTGTCCACATAGGAACGAAAGAGGAAGTTAATCTTTATATCGAACATATTTCTGAGCTCGCAAAAAAATGTATGGATGCATTTTGGCCAGGTCCTCTTACACTCATTATGCCAGTAAAGCCAAATGTTCTGGCAGAAAGTGTGACAGCTGGATTAAAGACTGTCGGAATTCGTATGCCGGATCATCCAGTTGCACTAGCATTATTACAGCAAATTCAAAAACCACTTGCTGCTCCAAGTGCGAATCGTAGCGGGAAACCAAGCCCAACAGAAGCGATTCATGTAAAAGATGATTTAGAAGGGTACATACCGTATATTTTAGATGGAGGTTCTACAGGAATTGGCTTTGAATCAACTGTGCTAGATGTTACGCATGAACCACCAGTTATATTACGTCCGGGTGGCATTACAAAGGAAATGTTAGAGTCCGTAATAGGTCCGGTTATTCAACCGACTAAAATGGAGCAGACAATGGAAGAGACGCCGAAAGCTCCAGGCATGAAGTATACGCATTATGCTCCTAATGCACCCGTATACTTAATAGACTGTGATGAACAAAAAGTACAGCAAGCCATACAACAACTTCAAGCCCAACATCATAAAGTAGCACTTCTAGCACCTGAGAGCTTTAAGCATATTAACATAGATTATTACTTTTCAATTGGTGAAGCAGGTAGTAAAGAAGAGATGGGCGCGGCACTATATCATGCGTTACGAGCATGTGATAAAACAGAAGCTACCGTTATTCTAGTGACGACGACATCTACAGAAGGTGTAGGCGCTGCTATTATGAACAGACTTGAAAAAGCGGCTGGTGGCAAATGGTATTCACTTTAATTAGTGGATCTATCAGCGATTTTGCACTAAGTATCGGCGATTTCAACTTTCTTATCGGCGTTTCAAGAACTTCAACCGGCGATTCTCCCAAGTTTCCCGGCGATTTAATAAGACTATAATAAAAAACTCATCTATATAAGATGGGTTTTTTTATATGAGTGCCAGGCACACAAACAATTTACCGTGTTAGCATAACAACTAAGTAAAAATCCACGTAGACTCCTGCGGGACAGAACAAGTAGTAAGACGCAACAAACCGCGCATTAGCGAGGGTTGCGACTTACTCTGTGCCCGCGGAAAGCGAAGTGGATTTTTGCGATTTAAAGTGCCAGGCACACAAACAATTTACCGTATTAGCATAACAACTAAGTAAAAATCCACGTAGACTCCTGCGGGAACAGCACAAGTAGTAAGACGCAACAAACCGCGCGCTAGCGAGGGTTGCGGCTTACTCTGTGCCCACGGAAAGCGAAGTGGGTTTTTACAATTTAAAGTGTCAGGCACTCAAACAAGTCACAAACAATTCTCTATTAATCATTTAAAAATAGGATTTTATAATATGGAAAATGTCTTATCGTTCATTATGATAATACTGTATTTCCGAGCATAAAATGATAAAATATTAGGAAGCGAAGGAGTGCATTCTTGCAGGGTATTCTTGCAGGTATTTTAACGTCTGTCGATGTCGTCGGTTTATTTGTATTAATTCCAAATGTTAAATATCGATTATTTTTGTCAATGTGGACAGCAACATTACATATGCTTTTTCCACTACTCGGCTTTGAATTAGGAAATTACTTAGTGCGTTTTTTATTAGATTGGGGTCAATGGATTTCCTGTATTCTATTATTTAGCATTGGTCTACATTTACTTTTGTCTTCCAACAAAAATGAGAAAATAACCATTTCACCTGTATTATTAGCTGTGACTGCTAGCCTAGATACCTTTTCAGTAAGTGTTTCTTTTGGTATGCTTAACTTAGAAAAAACAATTTTTATTATTAGTGCTGGAATGAGTGCTTTCATTTGCGCATATGGGGCTTTAGTTATAGCACGCAGAAGTCAGGTTTTTTTTGGAAACAAAATTCAAATTATTGCAGGATTTGTTTTTATCATTATGAGTATTTTAGCGCTCCGAAAATAATAAGGAAGGTGATAAGTGTGAATATATTATTTGTTTGTACCGGAAATACTTGTCGCAGTCCGATGGCAGAGGTTATTTTAAAGCATAAGCAAATCAACAATGTTCAGGTTCGTTCTGCTGGTATTTATGCAATGCCGAACGCTGAAATGTCAGCACATGCGCAGCAAGTTTTAAATGAAGCGAATATGACACATCAACATTCAGCAACACAATTATCTATGGCTGAAATAGAGTGGGCCGATTTAATTTTAACAATGACGACAGCGCACAGAGATACTATTATCGCTTACTACCCGAACACAGAAAAAAAAGTTTTTACACTGAAAGAATATGCGAACGAAGGAAGTTTAGAGAATGTTGTAGACCCTTACGGCGGAAATAAAGCTATTTATGAAGAAACATTTACAGAACTAGAGAAATTAGTAGAACAGTTAGTTAAAATACTTGAGAAGAATTGAGGGGCACTATGAAAAAACAGTTTGGCTTACGACTTAAACTAGTATTATTTGTAAGTATTCTTGCACTGATCACGTATAGTATCAGCTTTGTATTCATTGAATTTATACAACCTACTTTTTTCCCAGAAATTAATCGTAAGCTATTTGAAGTGATTACTTATTTATTAGGGATTATATGGTCAGGTATTTTAGCGGCAATTTTCAGCGTTATTTTAATTAAGCCGTTACAGCGACTTGAATACTCTGCTACACGCGTAGCAGAAGGAAAAATTGGTGAGGATGTAGTGATGCCAAAAACGAATGATGAGATTCGTTCAGTGGCAGTAGCATTCCAACAAATGGTGTTAAATTTACGCCACATGGTAGAAAGTATCGATCAAAACTTTCAACAAACAAATCAATCGATTATCAAGTTATCCGATGAAACCGCTGTTGCGACAAAGAAAGCAGACGGTATTGCGGTGACGGTAAAACATATTTCCGCAGGAGCAGAAGCTTCAGCTACAGCAGTACAAGATACAGCAGAGGCGATTGAAGATGTACGCACATTAGCAACAGAAGTGAATACTAGAGCGGAACAGTCAGCAGTACAATCGAAAGAGATTTTACATAATTTAACTAATACAACAAAAGCGATTGAAACGTTAGTCAATAGCATTCAACAAATTGCAGCTGGCAACAACGAAGCACTAGAAAGTATTCGTACATTAGAAGACAATGCTGGACAAGTTGAGCGTATCATTAGTTTAGTAGGTGATATTGCGGCACAAACAAATTTACTAGCATTAAATGCATCTATCGAAGCTGCCCGTGCAGGAGAACATGGCAAAGGCTTTGCGGTTGTGGCAGAAGAGGTTCGTGGCTTGGCCGATGAAAGTGCAAAGGCTGTACAAGGAATTACGACTCTTATTCAATCAATGCAACATAATGTTGAAGTTGTTGTGAAACAAATGAATCAACAAGTATCATTTGCGACTAAAGAGGCAGCGCGTGTTTCTGAAACTACGACTGCGGTTGAAGGGATGTCATCAAGTGTCCATGAAATGGCAAACGCGATTGTAGAGATTTCTTCATTAATTGAAAAACAAATGCACAATATTGAAACAACTGCTCGACAATCACAAGAAGTAGCAGCCATTGCTCAAGAAACATCGGCTGGTGCACAAGAAGTGAGCAGTGCAACAGAAGAGCAAGCACATGCAATTGAACAAGTAGAACAACTTGCACAAGACTTGAAAAAACAATCCGAAGCGTTGCATAAAATGATTCTACAATTTGATAGAGAAGCATAGTAAGAAAAAGCATTTAAATAATACATGTAAATGACAGACTGTGGACAGCCTTAAAAAAGAGCTTGTCCACAGTTTTTTCTATGGATTGACCAAATACTCGTTGACAGGAAGCTTGAACGTTATTAACAGGAACAAATGAAAAAATATTGAAATAGTATGTCCACTATAGTTGAAAAGGTAGAAAAACTTCAGAAGAGGGAATATTACAACAAAAGACCATTATCCGAATTTATTAACAGGATATTCACATTATCCACAGAAATAGTACTTAAAAATGAACGTTTTTCAATATAAATACAAGAAATGTTCGTCTTTTAGGAGAAATCAGCATAAAATTGCAACAAAAATCATGTTATTCTTGAAAGAGAAGTGGTAAACTAATGTTGACTATATTTCGAAATGAGGGAACCCAGTGAGAATAGCAATTTCTTCTGATCACGGAGGCAATAATTTACGTCGTGAGATTATGCAACTGTTAGATGAGCTTAATATTAGCTACGAAGATTTTGGTCCACAATCTGCGGATTCAGTAGACTATCCTGATTATGCAAAGCCAGTTTCTGAAGGTGTTGCTAACGGGGAATTTGATAAAGGCATTTTAATTTGTGGCACAGGGATTGGCATGTCCATCGCTGCGAACAAAGTAAAAGGCATTCGTTGTGCATTAGTGCATGATGTATTTAGTGCAAAGGCAACACGTTGCCATAATGATTCAAATATTTTAGCGATGGGTGAGCGCGTAATTGGTCCAGGCCTAGCACGTGAAATCGCGCAAACATGGCTTGAAACTGATTTTGAAGGCGGGCGTCATACACGCCGCGTAGAAAAAATCGCTGAATTAGAACAGTAATACAAGAACGTCTTCAGCCGTTAACGCAAAAACAAATAGGTGGTGACAGTCTTGCACTGTCACTTTTACCTTAGCTTGACGCCTAACGTAAATAGAAGACATCAAAATAAGGGGCTGAGCTTAATGGTTGTGCAACAAATACAAACGCAATTGACTCAGTTACTCAGTGAATTCGAAGAGCAAGTAGTACTGCGACCAAAGACTATTTTTGTCGTAGGTTGCTCTACGTCTGAAGTGATTGGTCAGAAAATTGGCACAGCAGGTGCACTTGAAACAGCAGAAGCAATTTTTGCGCCATTGCAGGCATTTGCAAAGAAACATCAATTATTTTTAGCATTCCAAGGCTGTGAGCATATAAATCGAGCTATTACGATGGAAGCTTCAGTTGCAGAACAGTTGGGCTATGAACCTGTGGCTGTTATTCCTGTTCGCACTGCGGGTGGATCGATGTCAGCGTATGCTTATACAAAATTGGAAAGCCCGGTAGTTGTAGAGGCAATACGCGCACATGCAGGTATTGATATAGGCCAAACGTTAATTGGCATGCATTTAAAAGAAGTAGCTGTTCCAGTTCGTACATCAGTGCGATCAGTAGGAGAAGCGGTTGTCACAGTAGCAACAACACGTCCAAAACTAATTGGTGGCGAACGTGCTGTATATAAATAACACTACTTCTGTTGTCAGAGGTACATGTAAATAACGATTATACTTAGGAGGCTTTTTCAAACATGGCATACGAAAAATTAGCAGTACAAGACAAAGCAGTATTAGATGGGATTTTAGCTGAGAAAAAACGTCAACAAGCGAATATCGAGTTAATTGCATCTGAAAACTTTGTATCTGAAGCAGTAATGGAAGCACAAGGTTCAGTTCTTACTAACAAATATGCTGAAGGTTATCCTGGAAAACGTTACTATGGTGGCTGTGAACACGTAGACGTAGTAGAAGATATTGCACGTGATCGTGTGAAAGAACTTTTCGGTGCAGAATATGCTAACGTACAACCGCACTCTGGTGCACAAGCAAACATGGCTGTATACCATACAATTTTACAACCAGGTGACACAGTTCTAGGAATGAACCTTTCACATGGTGGTCACTTAACACATGGTTCTCCTGTAAACTTCTCAGGTATCCTTTATAATTTCGTAGAGTATGGTGTAACAGAAGATACACATGTAATCGACTATGAAGACGTTCGTCAAAAAGCGTTAGCACACAAACCAAAACTAATTGTAGCTGGTGCATCTGCATACCCACGTGAAATTGACTTCTCAAAATTCCGTGAAATCGCAGACGAAGTAGGAGCTTACTTTATGGTGGATATGGCGCACATCGCTGGGCTAGTAGCTGCTGGAGAGCACCAATCACCAGTTCCTTACGCTGATTTTGTTACATCTACAACACATAAAACATTACGTGGACCACGTGGTGGTTTAATTCTTGCGTCAAAAGAATGGGAGCAAAAATTAAATAAATCTGTCTTCCCAGGTATCCAAGGTGGACCATTAATGCATGTTATCGCTGCAAAAGCTGTAGCATTTGGCGAAGCTTTACAACCTGATTTCAAAGACTACGCAAAACAAATTAAAGCAAATGCACGTGCTTTAGCAGAAGTGTTAATCGAAGAGGGTGTAGAAATCGTATCTAACGGTACGGATAATCACTTATTACTTTTAAACGTAAAATCTCTTGGCTTAACTGGTAAAGTAGCAGAGCACGCTCTTGATGAAGTAGGAATTACAACTAACAAAAATACAATTCCTTACGATACAGAATCTCCATTTGTTACTTCTGGTATTCGTATTGGTACACCTGCAGTTACATCACGTGGCTTTAAAGAAGAAGACATTAAAGAAGTAGGCGCTATTATCGCAGCTGTACTTAAAAACCCAGAAGATGAAGCGGTAAAAGCAGATGCAAAAGATCGTGTTAAAGTTTTAACTGATAAACATCCATTATACGCATAATTAGTATTGTTTAATTATAGGCTGTGTCTTAAGTGTGTTGTTCACTTTAGGCACAGCCTTTAGTTTTTAAATTTGATTTAGCCCAATTTTTGGTTCACTACTATAGAAAACTATGAAATGAAGCCGAAAGAAGATTTTCGAGCAAGCACGAAAAAATACGGAAGTGTAATTGATAGATTAAACTGCAAAACTATATTTTTTTGCTTATATAAAAATAAATTAATCTTATTTTTGGATTTTTTTACATAAATATAGGATAAAAGGTTATATTATATTGAATAAGGACAATTAATGTCCCAAAGAAAAATTGTTTTTTTGTAAAAGTGACAATTTATTGAATTTTTTATGTACAATATAAAGGGGTAGAATTGATGGATATAGACGGGAGGGGTTGGATGGTTACTAAATCTATGGACGTACAAAAAAATATTTTATTAACTACAATTCGTAACTTAGGTGAACAATCTAAAGAAAGCTATGTTATTTTGGATGCTAAAACTAATTTCATAGTGGAATGTAATAATTCTTTTTGCACGCTTACAAATGCAATACGTTCACAGATTTTAGAAACAGATTATTTTGCGATGCTTTCAAGTAAGTTACCGACGACAATGCTTGAAAAAATAAAAGAGAACATACATAGTGGAGCAATGGTGACAGAAAAGTTGCACCATCATCGCTTCGAACAGCCACCATTTTGGGCAGAAATGCAAACCCTTCCTTTTCAAAATAATGATAATGAAACATTATTTGTGTTAATAATCGTGAAGGATATTACGTATTATCATACTGAAGATTTTATAGCGGAATTAGAGAAAATCGTTTATGAGGCAATCGAAAAGGATTATCCATTTTATAAAAAAATGGACACTATTTGTAGCAAAATAGATCAATTTTTCATGCCATATGTGTTCAGCTCGGTTCTTATCAAAATAGATTCAAATTATTTGCAAGTTTTTACTTCTAATAGTGCTCACCAACATGTACCTCAGCTTTTCGAGATGAATGACTTCTATAGAAAGGTGATGCAACAGGAAACACCGATAATAGCAAATAAACTAGAAGAGGTTGCTATTCCAATAGAATTTAAAAACTTTGCTAGTCTAACAAATAATCACTCGGGATGGTTTGTACCTATTCGCAATCAAAAGCAACAAGCGATCGGACTTTTTGCAATTTTTTCTCAATATCCGGGTGAAAGTGTGTTTTTTAACAATGTGTTTCAAAAAATTGGAGCGCTCGTTGCATTAGCGTATTCGTATGCGAAAACACAGAAAAAAATATGGGATTTAGCTTATAAAGATATTACGACTGGCTTGCCAAATCGACATAGCTTTTTAAATAAGATAGAAAAGGAAGAACAACGAGGGCGAATAGGTTTTATTAAAATCATAAAACCAAGTGAATTTCATCAAGTCGTTGAATTATATGGCCGAGAAGCGGGGGATGAATTATTAAGACAAATTGCTAGACGTCTTCAAGAACAAAAGAAGGATTTGAATGAGTATATTGCTAGATTCACAAGTTCTAGTCTTATTATTTCACAAGTGACACCCAATGAAGACTTAAACGATTATGAGGTTCGCATAAAAGAATTAACACGCCAGCCGTTTATTATAAATGGTAAGCATATTTATATTACTTTAAAAACTGGCATATCTTCCTTTGATAAAGATATTAAAATTGCAGATGCAATCAGATTTGCAGATAATGCTTTATCTTATGCTGCCAACAAACCAGGAACGCATATGGAGATATTTACGAAGGAACGCAATGATTTACTAGAGCAACAGATGACTGTTTTAAATCATTTATCACAAGCGCTTAAAAATAAAGAGATTTCTGTAAATCTACAACCAAAAGTAGATTTACGAACAGGCGAAATTCAAAGTATTGAAGCGCTAGCTCGTTGGCATTCACCGGTTCTTGGCTTTGTATCACCAGCGATGTTTATACCAGTTGCCGAAAATGCAGGGAAGGTTCGTGAAATCGACATACAAATTTTAGAAATTGTTCTCGCTTGGCTAGCGGAGCGTCAACAATTGGGGAAGAAGTTAGTGGAGGTTGCGGTTAATATATCGCCTGATCACTTTTACTATCCTCATTTTGTTAAGGATATCCGGCAATTAGTTGAAAAATATATGATTAATCCAAGTAATATTATTTTAGAGGTAACAGAAAATATTGGCTTAGTTGATTTTCAAACTGCATTCGCCATTATTCAAGAATTAAAGAGCTATGGCTTTAAAACATCGGTGGATGATTTTGGAACAGGTTTTTCTTCACTTAGTTATTTACAAAGATTACCGTTCACTGAGTTGAAAATTGATCGTAGCTTTATAAATGATATAAATGATGCAGCAACATTAGCAATTGTCCGATCAATCATTCAGCTTGCATTAAATTTAGGTATGACATCTGTTGCAGAGGGAATCGAAAATGAGGAACAGGTAGAGATATTACGTGCGCTTGGTTGTAAAGTCGGACAAGGTTACTTCTATTATAAACCGATGGAGATTGAGCAACTGGATTCTATACTTGATGTATAATTTGCTTCTACATGTAGCAAACACTCTGGAAAAGGGGATATCTCGAATTTATTTTTGAGACAACTCCTGTTTTCTGTTATACTAGTTGAGATAAAAATGAAATCCGAACGGTTAGGAGAGAACCCCTTTGAGCAAAGTATACGTATTTGATCATCCACTAATCCAACACAAGTTAACTTATATTCGTGATAAAAATACAGGAACTAAAGAATTTCGTGAGCTAGTTGATGAGGTCGCAACATTAATGGCATTCGAAATTACGCGAGAAATGCCTGTAGAAGAAATTGAAATTGAAACACCAGTAACAATCGCGAAAACAAAAGTTCTTTCTGGGAAAAAACTTGCAATTGTACCGATTTTACGTGCAGGCATCGGCATGGTTGACGGCGTATTAAAACTAATTCCAGCTGCGAAAGTTGGTCATATTGGTCTTTATCGTGACCCTGAAACATTAAAACCTGTTGAGTACTATGCAAAACTTCCAGCAGATGTGGAAGAACGCGATTTCATTATTGTAGACCCAATGCTTGCTACGGGTGGTTCAGCAGTGGAAGCTATCAATTCACTGAAAAAACGCGGTGCGAAAAGCATTAAATTTATGTGTTTAATTGCTGCGCCAGAGGGTGTAAAAGTAATTCAAGATGAACATCCAGATGTGGACATCTATATTGCTGCACTTGACGAAAAGTTAAATGACCATGGTTACATTGTTCCAGGTCTAGGTGATGCTGGAGACCGTTTATTCGGTACGAAATAAAAAGTGGAGTTATTGCTTAAAGAGCGATAACGTTTTTCCTATAGCAACTTTATAGCATTTGAAAGCGTCCTTCATTATTGAAGGACGTTTCATAGTATGTTTAGGCAATTAAGTCTCTCTTCTTAGTAATGAATGTGGACCATTGCACTTGATATACAATACAACCAAAGGACGGTGCAAATCGTTTTGACGAAAAAATGGAAAGTGATGACGATTTTCGGTACGAGACCAGAGGCGATAAAAATGGCCCCGCTTGTATTGGAATTGCAAAAACATCCCGAGCAAGTGGAATCAATCGTGACTGTAACAGCACAACATCGCCAAATGCTTGACCAAGTATTAGAAACATTTAAAATTACACCAGACTACGATTTAAATATAATGAAGGATCGTCAAACTCTAATTGATGTGACAACGAATGCATTACAAGGTTTAGATAAAGTCATGAAAGAAGCGCAACCTGATATAGTCTTAGTGCATGGTGATACTGCTACAACATTCATTGCAAGCTTAGCAGCGTTTTATAATCAAATTGCCATTGGTCATGTTGAAGCAGGTCTTCGAACATGGAATAAGTATTCACCTTACCCAGAGGAAATGAATCGTCAGCTGACAGGTGTCATGGCTGATTTGCACTTTGCCCCAACAGAAGTATCAAAGAAAAATCTTTTAGATGAAAATAAAAACGCAGATACTATTTTTGTCACAGGCAATACGGCTATTGATGCATTAGCTACAACGGTGAGTGAGCATTATACACATCCTGTGTTAGAAAAAATAGCAAACGATCGAATGATATTATTAACAGCACATCGTCGTGAAAATCTAGGTGAGCCAATGCGTCATATGTTCCGAGCAATTACTCGACTGTTAGCGGAACACGAAGATGTTCAAGTTGTCTACCCTGTGCATATGAACCCGGCTGTGCGAGAAATTGCCAATGAAATATTAGGCGATAATGATCGCGTGCATTTAATTGAACCTCTTGAAGTTTTTGATTTCCATAACTTCGCTGCGAATTCGTACATGATCTTAACTGACTCTGGTGGTGTTCAAGAAGAAGCGCCATCATTAGGAAAGCCAGTTCTTGTACTTCGTGATACGACAGAGCGTCCGGAAGGAATTGCTGCTGGAACTTTGAAACTAGCAGGAACAGAAGAGGAAACAATTTATTCTCTTGCAAAAGAATTGTTAGAAGATAAAGAGGCGTATGAAGCAATGGCAAAAGCCTCAAATCCTTATGGAGATGGTCATGCTTCACAGCGTATCGTAGAAGCTCTCTTGAATTTTTTACAAAAAAGCAAGTAATACACCATTTTTAATTTTAAAAATAAGCAAAAAGAACTAAAATTTAATGTGTAGCTAATTTACGAGCAAATTTCTGTCGTAAATTAGCTTTTTTTTGCATTATTCCAAAAAAAAATTTGTAATCTATGAAAGTTCATACACAAATTTGTCAACAATTTGACAAGAGTATAGTAGCTGTGAAGTTTTTCTCCTTTACTAATTGACTTCAAATATCACCTATTGTATGCTTACAAAGGGTAAGAATGATAAGGGTTTCTAATCGTTGATAGACGTTGAAACACTTGTTATATCAAGTTTCTACTAAATTGACAGTTCAAACCATCACTGTCGATTTGCAACGTTTTGTGCGTTTCGGTTTAACACCGAATCAGTAAGGGGTGTAAGGCATTATTAGGAATTTACACCTGTAATTTCATTCAAATGACTCTCCCATTACTATTCCGCTGTGAGTAGTGTTTTTCACTGCTCTTTTCTGATTTCACAAAGTGGTAAGCAAACGTTTTCTTTACTCGAAAAAATGATTCAGGAGACTACAAACCAATGCTAGATTTGCATCACATTTTTGCTGTGCAGAAGAGAGCGTTATTTTTTTTGCTCGCACTTTGCGCATTAGGCTGGGGCTTTACGTCCTTTCAAACAGTTTTTGCGGGCATCGCAATCGGTGCATTTTTTGGTACGTATAATTTTTGGATTTTAGTTCGCCGTATGGAGAAGTTTGATCGTTCCATTAGTGAAGGGAAGAAAATAGGTTCACTTGGTACAGCACTGCGTTTTGGATCAGGTGTAGCGGCAGTCGCTATAGCCATTTCGTTGCCAAACTATTTTCACTTGATTAGCACGGTCATAGGGCTAATGATTCCGTACGTAGTTCTCTTTGTCGAGAGAATTGTATCTCATGTAAGGAACCACTAATTGTGCTTTATTAGAAAGAGAGGTGAAAAATAACAATGAATCATGAAGCTCCGTTAGTAACCATAGGTTTTTTAACATTTAACTTATCTACAGTTATGATGTTACTAGTTGCAGCAATAGTCGTATTTTTAATCGCTGTTATCTCTACTAGAAACTTAAAGTTAAAACCGACTGGTATGCAAAACTTTATGGAATGGATTATGGATTTCGTAAAGAATATCATCAAAAGCAACATGGACTGGAAAACTGGTGGACGATTCCACATTCTAGGTATCACACTTATTATGTTTATCGCAGTATCTAACTTATTAGGTCTTCCATTCTCTATCGTCTATGACCATCAACTTTGGTGGAAATCGCCAACAGCTGACCCAACGGTTACAATGACTCTTGCAACAATGATTTTAGTATTATCTCAATACTATGGTATCAAAATGAAGGGTACAGGCCATTATGTTGGTACATTCTTCAAACCAATGTCATTTATGTTCCCGCTAAAAATTATTGAAGAGTTTGCGAACACTTTAACATTAGGTCTGCGTCTTTACGGTAACATTTATGCAGGTGAAATTTTACTTGCATTAATCGCAAGTTTAGCAATTTCAGGTCCGATCGGGTTCGTAGGTGCAATTGTTCCTATGATGGCATGGCAAGGTTTCTCTATTTTCATCGGCTTTATCCAAGCCTTTATCTTCACAATGTTAACAATGGTTTACATGGCTCATAAAGTGAGCGATGACCATTAATATAAAGCATAAATTTTATGCTTGAACCAAAAAAACAAACAATTCCAAGGAGGAAATTTTAAAATGACAGGTTCATTAGGTTTATTAGCAGCAGCAATCGCAATCGGTTTAGGTGCACTTGGTGCAGGTATTGGTAACGGTCTTATCGTATCAAAAACAGTTGAAGGTATCGCTCGCCAACCAGAAGCTCGTGGCGTTCTTCAAACTACTATGTTCATCGGGGTTGCATTAGTTGAAGCATTACCGATCATCGCAGTAGTAGTAGCATTCATCGTAATGAACAAATAATTCAGTTGTATACTGAATTTTACTAGTGGCGAAGCAGGATTCACCAGATGAAACTTCGCCCTTCATTTTGGAACAGATAAAAGCTATGTGCAAATATAGCTTTTTAAAATAGGTAAGTTTTTAAGTATTACAAACTAATATGTTGAAGTTAAAGCTCTTGAAGGGAGTGAAACAATCGTGTTTTTAGACAATCTTGTACTAGGTGCAGGTGGAGGATTCAATGGTGGAGATGTCATCTCAACATTAGTCATCTTCTTAGTATTAATGCTTCTACTTAAAAAGTTTGCTTGGGGTCCATTAATGGGCATTATGCAACAACGTGAAGAATTAGTAGCTAGTGAGATCGAAGCAGCTGAAAAAGCTCGCAAAGATTCGCACAAATTTTTAGAAGAACAAAAAAGTCTTCTTAAAGAAGCTCGTACGGAAGCACAATCGATTGTTGAGGGTGCTAAGAAGCAAGGCGAAATGCAAAAAGAAGAAATTCTTACAGCAGCTCGCAATGAAGCTAACCGCTTAAAAGAATCGGCTTTACGTGAAATCGAGTCTGAAAAAGAAAAGGCTATCGCAGCTGTACGTGATGAAGTCGTTTCATTATCTGTACTTGCAGCATCTAAAGTCCTTAGCAAAGAGATTTCTGAGGCAGACAACCGTGCTCTAATTGAAGAGACGATTGCGAAGGCAGGGGAAGCTCAATGAGTAATTCAACTGTAGCAAAGCGTTACGCTCAAGCTCTATTTGAAATTGCGCAACAAAAAAATATTCTTGCAGAAGTTGGGGCAGACTTAAACGAGTTAACAAAAGTTGTTACAGAATCTCCAGATTTTTTAACACTTTTAAACGCGCCTAAGTTCTCTATTGAACGCAAGAAGCAAATGGTAGCTGAAATCTTTGCAAGTGCAACGCCAGAAGTTTTACACACAGTTCAACTACTTGTTGAGAAGAAACGTGTAAACGAAGTGAAGCTAATTGCTAATGCATATGCTGAGCTTGCTGCACAGGCACAAGGTTCTGCAGATGCAACTGTATTCTCAACTCGTGAACTTTCTGCTGAAGAAAGCGCTAAAATTTCTGCAGCATTCAGTAAACTTGTTGGGAAACAATCGTTAAACATTACAAACGAAATCGATCCTTCATTATTAGGTGGTATTCGTGTTCAAATCGGTAACCATATTTATGATAGCTCAGTAGTGAACAAGCTTGAGCGTCTAAAACGTGAATTAATCGGTTAATAATTTAGAAATGTGAGAGGTGACATACATGGGCATCAAGGCTGAAGAAATCAGCAGTCTGATTAAACAACAGATTGAGAATTATGAATCTGAACTTAAAGTAAGCGAAGTTGGTACAGTTATCCGTATTGGTGACGGTATCGCTCTTGCTCATGGCCTCGACAACGCCATGGCTGGAGAGCTTCTAGAGTTCTCTAACGGTGTTATGGGTATGGCTCAAAACCTAGAAGAAGGTAACGTTGGTATCGTTATTTTAGGTCCATACACAGACATCAAAGAAGGCGATGAAGTTCGTCGTACAGGTCGTATTATGGAAGTACCAGTTGGTGAAGAACTAATTGGCCGTGTTGTAAACCCACTAGGTCAACCAGTGGATGGACAAGGTCCAATCAACACAACTAAATCTCGTCCAATCGAAAGCCCAGCTTTCGGTGTAATGGCTCGTAAATCAGTACACGAACCACTACAAACTGGTATCAAAGCGATTGACGCACTTGTACCAATCGGTCGTGGTCAACGTGAATTAATCATTGGTGACCGCCAAGTTGGTAAAACATCTGTAGCAATCGATACAATCCTTAACCAAAATGACCAAAACATGATCTGTATCTATGTTGCAATTGGTCAAAAAGAATCTACTGTACGTGGTGTAGTAGAAACTTTCCGTAAACATGGCGCTTTAGATTACACAATCGTTGTGACAGCTTCAGCTTCTCAACCAGCTCCATTATTATTCTTAGCACCATTCGCTGGTGTATCTATGGCAGAGGAATTCATGTTACAAGGTAAACACGTATTAATCGTGTATGATGATCTTTCTAAACAAGCATCAGCTTACCGTGAACTTTCACTTCTTCTTCGCCGTCCTCCAGGTCGTGAAGCATACCCTGGTGACGTTTTCTACTTACACAGCCGCTTATTAGAACGTGCTGCGAAGTTAAATGAAACATATCAAAATGGTTCAATCACAGCTCTTCCATTCGTTGAGACACAAGCTGGGGATATCTCTGCATACATCCCAACTAACGTTATCTCAATCACTGATGGACAAATTTTCTTACAATCTGACTTATTCAACTCAGGTGTACGTCCAGCGATTAACGCCGGTCTTTCTGTATCACGTGTAGGTGGATCTGCTCAAATTAAAGCGATGAAAAAAGTTGCGGGTACACTACGTCTTGACTTAGCTGCATTCCGTGAGCTTGAATCTTTCGCTCAATTCGGTTCAGATTTAGATAAAATCACACTTGCTAAACTTGAGCGTGGTAAACGTACGGTTGAAGTTCTTAAACAAGACCTAAACAAACCACTTAAAGTTGAAAAACAAGTTGCGATCCTTTATGCATTAACTAAAGGTCATTTAGATGATATTCCAGTTCAAGATATCGTTCGTTTTGAATCTGAATTCTTAAGCTGGTTAGATACAAACCACACAAACGTTTTAGATCATGTTCGTACTACTAAAGAACTTGCTCCTGACGCGGAATACGTAGCAGCTTTAAATGCATTCAAAAAAACTTTCGCTAAATCAGAATAAGCAAGAAAAATAGTCGCTTGATTAAAAAACAAAAGGTGGTGAAATACCAGTGGTAAACTTACGCGAAATAAAAGGTCGTATTAATTCAACAAAGAGTACGAAACAAATTACGAAAGCGATGCAGATGGTTTCTTCTTCAAAGTTACGTCGTGCAGAGCAAAACGCTAAAGCTTACGTTCCTTACATGGAAAAAATTCAGGACGTAGTAGGCGCTATCGCTTCAGGTACAAAAGACAGTGGACATCCAATGTTAACTGCACGTCCTGTTAAGAAAACAGCTTACTTAGTCATTGGTTCTGATCGTGGTCTTGCAGGTGCTTACAACTCAAGTATCCTTCGTCAAGTGCAACGTACAATCAACGAGCGTCATAAATCAAAAGACGAATACGTGATTTTAGCAGTAGGTCGTGTTGTTCGTGATTACTTTGTGAAACGTGATCATAATGTTATTAGCAGTGTAGTTGCTCTTCCTGACCAACCAACATTCGCTGATATTAAAGAAATCGCTCGTAATGCTGTTGGTATGTTCATTGACGGTACGTATGATGAACTTTATATGTACTACAATCACTTTGTTAGCGCTATCGCTAACGAAGTGACAGAGAAAAAACTTCTTCCATTAACTGATATTGCAACTGTAAGCAGTAAAGCTTCTTATGAATTCGAGCCATCTGGTGAAGCAATTCTTGAAGTATTACTTCCACAATATGCGGAAAGCCTAGTTTACGGCGCATTATTAGACGGAAAAGCAAGTGAACATGCTTCTCGTATGACTGCTATGAAAAATGCAACTGATAACGCATCTGATCTTATCGGAGATCTTTCATTGCAATATAACCGTGCACGTCAAGCAGCAATTACACAAGAAATTACAGAAATCGTTGGTGGGGCTGCAGCCTTAGAATAGGCTTCAGCTCACCAATGTCGTATAAGAATACGATAGGAGGGTACACAGTAATGAATAAAGGACATGTTATTCAAGTAATGGGTCCGGTTGTTGACGTAAAATTCAACAATGGCCAATTACCAGCAATCTATAACTCATTAACAGTTAAGATTGAACGTCCTAATGAAGAACCAACAACTCTTGCATTAGAAGTTGCACTTCATTTAGGTGATGATTCTGTTCGTACAATTGCAATGTCATCTACTGATGGCTTACAACGTGGAGCAGAAGTAACAGACTCAGGAAAAGCTATCTCAGTACCAGTTGGTGAAGTGACTCTTGGTCGTGTATTCAACGTATTAGGAGAAGTAATCGACTTAGGTGAAGAAATTCCAGCTGATGCTCGTCGTGATTCAATTCACCGCGAAGCACCAACTTTCGATGAGCTTTCAACTTCAGTTGAAATCCTTGAAACAGGTATCAAAGTAGTAGACTTATTAGCACCATACATCAAAGGTGGTAAAATCGGTCTATTCGGTGGTGCCGGTGTAGGTAAAACTGTATTAATCCAAGAATTAATCAATAACATTGCACAAGAGCACTCAGGTATCTCTGTATTCGCTGGTGTAGGTGAGCGTACTCGTGAAGGGAACGACTTATTCTTCGAGATGAGCGATTCAGGCGTTATCAAGCAAACAGCGATGGTATTCGGTCAAATGAACGAGCCACCAGGTGCACGTATGCGTGTAGCTTTAACTGGTCTTACAATGGCAGAATACTTCCGTGATGAGCAAGGTGCAGACGTACTTTTATTCATCGACAATATCTTCCGTTTCACACAAGCAGGTTCTGAGGTTTCTGCCCTATTAGGTCGTATGCCTTCTGCGGTAGGTTACCAACCAACACTTGCAACTGAAATGGGTAAATTACAAGAACGTATCACATCTACTAACAAAGGATCTGTAACTTCTATTCAAGCGATCTATGTACCAGCCGATGACTATACTGACCCGGCTCCAGCTACAACTTTCGCCCACTTAGATGCAACTACTAACCTTGAGCGTAAATTATCTGAAATGGGTATCTACCCTGCGGTTGACCCATTAGCTTCGACTTCTCGTGCATTATCACCAGAAATCGTAGGCGCTGAGCACTACGCAGTAGCAACTGGCGTACAACGTACAATCCAACGTTACCGTGAATTACAAGATATCATTGCTATCTTAGGTATGGATGAGTTATCTGATGAAGATAAACAAACAGTTGAACGTGCTCGTCGTATTCAATTCTTCTTATCTCAAAACTTCCACGTTGCGGAACAATTCACTGGTCAAAAAGGTTCTTACGTTCCTGTTAAAGAAACGGTTCGTTCATTCAAGGAAATCCTTGATGGTAAACACGATCACCTACCAGAAGATGCTTTCCGTTTAGTTGGATCTATTGAAGAAGTAGTTGAAAAAGCGAAAAGCATGGGCGTAGAGGTTTAATACTAGGGACGAGGAGGAAAAAATATGAAGACAGTTACAGTCAATATTGTCACTCCCGACGGCCCAGTATACGATTCTGAAGTATCAATGGTAATCGCGAAAACAACTTCAGGTGAGATCGGTGTTCTTGCTGGCCATATTCCAATGGTTGCTCCACTTGCAATTGGTGCAGTGAAGCTGAAAAAAGAAGACGGTTCAACAGAAGTTGTAGCTGTAAGCGGTGGTTTCATTGAAGTTCGTCCAGAAAAGATCTCAATTTTAGCACCTTCTGCTGAAATTGCTGAAAACATCGATGTTCAACGTGCTAAAGAAGCCGTTAAACGCGCTGAAGGACGAATTCAAAGCAAACAAGATAACATTGATTTCAAACGTGCTGACCTAGCATTAAAACGTGCGTTGAATCGTATCAACGTTCATGAGGGTAATATCTAATTCAATTTTTAACGGGCAGATTCAATATCTGCCCGTTTTTTAAATGGAGGAACACGATGTGGAAATTTATGAAGCAGTAGGGCAAGAAGCTTTAATGGGGATTCTATCGCATCTATTTTTTATTGCTATCACATTTTACGCTTTGCAGGCCTTCATGCTAGAAAAACTATTTAAGAAAAATAAAGTTTTTCAAATACAGTTGATTTATATTTTGTTGAGCATTGCGATAGGCACAGCAGTTTCTAATTTCTTTCTTCAAATTTCAGGATGGTCTGGAAAACTTCCGTACTTATTTTAAATTTAGCGAAGTTAACATAATATATAGACGGAAGCATAATTTTATAGGTACATATTTCGAAGGGCTCCATAAGATAACTTATGTGGTCCTTTGAAATATGTACAAAAGAGGTTTAACAATCCATATAAACGGATATATTTTAGTCACGAACTTTCGTTATGTATAAGAGAATTACATTTTTTTCCGTGTTATTGGTCATTCACAAAAAAAAAAATAATGCGTACAATAAATAAATAGCAAAATATCAATAAATGCATTAAAATAGTGATTTGGACGCTTGAACGAGCGTGTGAAAAGTTGTACTATAAAGTTGTTTGTTTACTGATTATGACATTATACATCTTTTTTTAAAATAAATTTTCGATAGGTTAAGAGATTGAATTCGGAGGGACGTAGGGTGGATAAAATTATAGTGACTGGCGGCCAAAAGCTACAGGGAAAAGTTCGTGTAGAGGGCGCAAAAAATGCAGTGTTACCAATCCTGGCAGCAGCTTTACTTGCTTCAAAAGGAGAAAATGTAATTAAAGAAGTCCCTAACTTAGCAGATGTTTATACCATAAATGAAGTACTTAAAAGTCTAAACGCTGATGTTACATATATACCAGAAGACAATATAGTATATATAGACGCAACAAAGGATCTTTCAAGTGAAGCTCAATTTGAATTTGTGAGTAAAATGCGTGCATCTATTTTAGTGATGGGTTCTTTACTTGCTCGAAATGGCTTTGCACGTGTAGCTTTACCGGGTGGTTGTGCAATCGGTTCACGACCAATAGAATTACATTTAAAAGGCTTTGAGGCAATGGGCGCAAAAATTTCATTTGGGCACGGGTATGTGGAAGCGAAGGTAGAGGGTCGTTTACAAGGTGCGAATGTGTATTTGGATTTCCCAAGTGTTGGAGCTACAGAAAATATTATGACGGCTGCATCTTTAGCAAAAGGAACGACTGTCATTGAAAATGCAGCAAAAGAACCAGAAATTGTAGATCTTGCTAACTTCATTAATAGTATGGGTGGGCGTGTTATCGGTGCAGGTACGAATACGATTCGTATAGAAGGCGTTGACACATTATATGGAATAGAACATCATATTATTCCAGACCGTATTGAAGCAGGTACATTTATGGTAGCCGCAGCGATAACAAAAGGTGATGTAACGATAGAAAACGCTGTGCCAGAGCATATGACGGCTTTAATAGCTAAAATGCGAGAAATGGGCGTTGAAATTACAGAGCTAGATGAAGGTATACGCGTACATGTACCGCAAACATTAAAAGCCGTGGATATTAAAACAATGCCACATCCAGGATTCCCAACGGATATGCAATCACAAATGATGGCCTTAATGTTAACTGCTGAAGGTACGAGTATTATTACTGAAACTGTTTTTGAAAACCGTTTTATGCACGTAGAAGAGTTTCGTCGCATGAATGCAGGTGCAAAAATTGAAGGCCGCTCTGTCTTTATCGAAGGGCCAGTAGACCTACAGGGAGCTGAGGTTATGGCAACAGATTTACGAGCTGCCGCTGCACTAATTTTAGCTGGTCTTGTGTCAGAGGGTATTACGAGAGTTACAAAGCTTCACCATTTAGATCGTGGTTATGTAGACTTTCATGGGAAATTAGCGTCACTTGGCGCTAATATTGAACGTGTAACAACGATGGAAGTTGTACAAAAGGAAAAAGCTTCATTGGAATTACCAACAAACTAATGATATTGAAATCTCTTTGCTTATAATAAGCAAAGAGATTTTTTGTTGTTAAATCAAAATCTACTCTTCAAAACAAGATAATAAGTCTTTTACGTTTAGTAGAACGCTCATATATTAAAGAGTTCTCGCATATTATTCCATATGAAAAAATGGATAATGAGTATTGGTGTTATTTGTTTAATTGGCGCATTATATATGCTTCCTTTAGCATTCAGTGAGAGACGAACGGAAGACAATTTTAACAATTCTCCACAAACGACGGAAAAAGCCTGTGAAATATTCATAGAAGTGGAGGGACAGCAGGAAAAAATTCCTTTAGAAACGTATATAGTGGGTGTAGTTGCTGCGGAAATGCCCGTTTCTTTTAATAAAGAAGCTTTAAAAGCACAAGCAATTGCAGCAAGGACATATGCTCTGAAAACGACAAATTACGGCAAGAATACCATTGCACCTACAGTTGCAAGGCAAGTTTACTATAATAAGGAACAAAGAAAAGCAAATTGGACTAGCAATTTCCCGGGAAATGAAAAGAAAATTGTCGAAGCCATTACAGAAACACAAGGACAAGTACTTCTATATGATAATGAATTAATAACGGCAATGTTTCATTCAACGAGTAATGGGAAAACGGAGAGTGCTTATGGCTACAGCGGTAATGACTTACCATATTTACAAAGCGTTACAAGTATGTCCGATCAAGCATCTCCAAAGTTTGCAACAATAGAAGAATGGACGTTAGCCGAATGGAATGCCTTGTGGCCGGTTAAATGGCAGGCGACAGACTTTGGCCGTATACAATTGTTCCTTAATGATTCAGGACGTGTTGAACGGTTACAGATGGGGAAAAACGTCTGGTCAGGTAGAGAGGTTAGAACACTCTTACAATTACCGTCAACAGATTTTAAGATTTCATATAGTAGAGATACTGGAAAAGTTCAAGTAGCAACGAAGGGATATGGTCACGGAGTTGGTATGAGTCAGTATGGTGCAAATGCGATGGCAGGTGAAGGAAAGACCGCCTCAGAAATTTTACACTATTATTATCAAGAAGTTGAGATAAAAAAAATAGATGCATGTTTAAAATAGCTTCTAGTTGTTCACACTGCAACTAGAGGTGATGAAAATGAGAGAGGATAAAAATAGTAAAACTTCTCAAAATGAAAAAGGACAATTGCAGAAAAAACCTTGGTTTTGGCCGGTAGTATACGGTGGGGGTGCGTTAGTGTTAGCAGGTTTGTTATTTGGTTACAATAGTCTCGTATCAAAAGAAGAGGCGCCTTTACCAGATTTAGCACAGGTAGACCCAGGTCCAGTAGTTGAAACAAATGCACGAACAGAAAACATGAAGTATCCATTCAAAGAAGCTGACTTTAGTAAAGTACAAGTTTCACAGGAATTTTATGAGTTAGAAGCCAATGAAGAGTCACGTGAGAATGCTTTAATGGTATTCAATCAAACTTTTACAACTTCATCAGGCATTTCTCTTTCTATGAATGGAGAGGAATTTGAAGTAGTTGCTGCGTTGAGTGGTAAAGTACTAGAAGTAAAACTAGATGCATTCACAGGCAATAAAATCGTTCTAGAGCATGCAAATGGTATGCAAACACATTACAGCTCTGTGAAGGATATTGTCGTAAAAGAAGGCGATGAAGTTACACAAGGTCAGGCACTTGGAAAAGCGACTGACAATGAGTGGAATCAAGCAGCTGGCGTACACATGCATTTTGAAGTACTAGAAAACGGGAAATATATCAATCCTAAAAAATTACTAGCATTTTAAAAAAATCAGCATTTTAACGAGAAAGTGCCAAACGTGTTCTGAATAGCTTTGTCCTCACATAAGGTGAAGAAATGCGCAGACGTGCATCTGATGCCAAAGCCATTTTGTGAAATTGTGTGGAAAGGACGAAGAACGTGCACGAGCACATTCGGAAGCGCTGCATACGCCTCGGTGAATTATTGATTGAGACGCGTGAAACTGTGCGTGTCCTCGCGAAAATGACAGGTTACTCAAAAAGTACGGTGCATAAAGATTTAACAGAGCGATTACCAACAATTCATGAAGGATTAGCTGATCAAGTGAAAGAGATTCTCGCCTACCATAAAGCCGTACGTCATATTCGTGGAGGAGAGGCAACGAAAAACAAGTGGAAAGAAAGAGCGAGTCAATAATGATTCGTTCTTTTTTTGTACTTTGCTACTTGTGTACATATAATTGTAGGAAAACAAGCGGAATAACTAAATTTAGGTGAAATTACCAATGGGGTGTGATAAAATATTCTAGATAAATAGACAATAGGAACGTTATGTAGTTTGAACTGGCGGGAAGGAGAAATTTAAAATGTTTTCGAAGGATATAGGCATTGACTTAGGAACTGCGAACGTATTAATTCACGTAAAAGGTAAAGGAATCGTCCTTAATGAACCTTCAGTGGTAGCAATAGATAAAAAGACAAACAAAGTTTTAGCTGTAGGAGAAGAAGCTCGTCAAATGGTGGGTCGCACGCCCGGTAATATAACTGCAATTCGGCCATTACGCGATGGAGTGATTGCAGATTTTGATGTTACTGAAGCGATGCTTAGACATTTCATCAATAAATTAAATTTAAAAGGATTTTTATCTAAACCACGTATCTTGATTTGCTGTCCTACAAATATTACAAGTGTAGAGCAAAAAGCTATTCGTGAAGCCGCTGAAAAATCTGGTGGTAAAAAAGTATATTTAGAGGAAGAGCCGAAAGTTGCGGCAATCGGTGCAGGTATGGATATTTTCCAACCAAGCGGCAATATGGTAGTTGATATCGGTGGTGGAACTACAGATATTGCAGTACTTTCAATGGGTGACATTGTAACAAGTGAGTCTATTAAGGTAGCGGGCGACGTTTTTGATAATGATATTTTGCAATATATTAAAAAGGAATATAAATTGCTAATTGGTGAGCGTACAGCAGAAGCAATCAAAATGACAATCGGCACAGTTTTCAAAGGTGGACGTAGCGATTCAATGGATATTCGCGGTCGTGATATGGTAACAGGCTTACCTCGTACAATTACGATCCATTCTGAAGAAATTGAACGTGCATTACATGAATCGGTAGCAATGATCGTACAATCGGCTAAAAACGTGTTGGAAAAAACTCCGCCTGAGCTATCAGCTGATATTATTGATCGCGGTGTAATTATTACTGGTGGTGGCGCATTGCTGCACGGTATGGACCAACTGTTAATTGAAGAGTTAAAAGTACCAGTCTTTATTGCTGAATATCCAATGGACTGTGTGGCAATTGGCACTGGCATTATGCTAGAAAATATTGATCGTGTTCCAGCATCCCTATAAAAATACAATGAGGTGATTCCTTTGTTCAAAGGGTTTTATACAGTAGCAACAGGTATGATAGCACAACAAAGACGAACAGAATTACTGACAAACAACTTATCAAATGCAAGTACACCTGGATTTAAAGCTGATCAATCTACAATTCGTTCATTTCCAGATATGCTAATGTCGAGCGTAGGTAAAACAAATGCACCTGCCAATCAGCAATCCGGCTCGCAGTATATGAGCCAAGTTGGTGCATTAAATACAGGAATTTATATGCAAGAAACATTGCCAAATTACATACAAGGTCAAATCTACAGCACTGATTTAACGACAGATATGGCCCTTATTGATGGATACTTACCGCAAAATGAAGATGGTGTTACTGGCTCAATTTTCTTCCGTCTGGCACATCCAGACGGCGGAGAAGCCTATACACGTAACGGGAATTTTACATTAGATGGTCAAGGCTATTTAGTCAATGCGCAAGGTCTTTACGTATTATCAGACAGTGGACAACGCATCCAGCTACCAAATGATGATTTCCGTCTTGATCAGGATGGTACAATTTTTGTAAATAACCAGCAAGTAGCGCGTGTAGGTGTATCATTTGCTGCCAATCCGAACATGCTAGTTAAACAAGACAATGGCTTAATTCGTACAGAAAATGGAGACGCTTTACCTACTGCTTACGGTGCGAATGGCGTATCGTTTACATTAGGTCAAAATTATTTAGAGCGCTCTAACGTAGACTCTGGTCGCACAATGACAGACTTAATGACAGCGTATCGAGCTTTCGAAGCAAACCAAAAAGTGTTACAGGCTTATGATCGCAGTATGGAAAAGGCTGTTAACGAAATCGGCAAACTATAATAAGCGAACAGGAGGCGTTTTCCCATGCTACGAACAATGATTACGGCAACGAATACAATGGGCCAATTGCAAAATAAACTAGATACAATTAGTAATAACATCGCTAATAGTGGTACGCATGGCTATAAGACTCAGCAAGCTACTTTCAATGAACTAATGTATCAGCAATTTAATACTGATAAACAGGACCCTACTGTGCGCCAATCACCAGTAGGTATACGCTATGGCTCTGGCGCAATGCTTGGCCAAGTTCAAACGAATCATAAGCAAGGTTCCCTTCAAACAACAGATCGTGACCTTGATTTTGCTTTTACAAAGCCAAAACAATATTTCAACATTTTAATGCCAGATGGTGAAAATGGTACAAAAACAGTGTATACTCGTCAAGGTGACTTTTATTTATCACCTTTAAATAATGGGACGGTAATGCTTGTTAATACAGATGGCTATCCAGTAGCTGATGCAAATGGACAGCCTATAACATTACCTGATAACGTAAAAGGATTCGCTGTTCGCGATGGAGGCTCGTTAGAAGCAACATATCCAAATGGAGATATTATTCGGACGGATTTAGCTGTAACAGAATTCCAAAAGCCACAGCTAATGGAGCATGTATCTGGCACATATTTAGGCTTACCAAATAACTTAGCAGAGCTAGGATTTACACAAGCTGAAGTTGTAACAGATTTACAAGGCGCAAATCGTCAGCAAATCGGCATGCAAAATGGTACACTCGAATTATCGAATGTAAACTTGTCGAAGGAAATGACAGATTTAATTGAAACACAACGTGCTTATCAATTTAATGCAAGAGCCGTAACACTAGCTGACCAAATGCTAGGGCTAATTAATGGCATAAGATAAGTTACGTTTGAGTAAGTAATGAAGGGGTACAATATCTATGACAAACGATTCACGTCGACGTTCTGTGCCGACACAAAAAACCGATACGCCACCAGAAGAGAAGGGACGTCGCTCAAATGGAGAGCAACGCGAGGTTCGATGGGTGCAAATACGGCTGATTCCGATTTGGTTACGTGTTGTACTTGTTATTGTTTTAATCATTGTTGCTGCTATTTTAGGTACGATGGTCGGCTACAGTGTGATTGGTCAAGGAAAAGCAATGGATGTCTTTAATTTAGAAACATGGCGGCATATATTTGACATAATGAATGGTAAAGAATAATAATATTCTTTACCATACTTTGTGTTATCACATAAAAAGGTTTAATACTGCAATCTGTATATCAAATGCGCGCTTTTGGATTAGAACAAAGGCGAATTGTATTTGAGACCTTCATTCTGTTGTCCGAGCTGGCTCGTTGCTTGCTAAATGGAGAGGATTCGGAATTGGAGGTTTAGTACGTATTTTATGTAAAAAGCCAACTTACATACTTAAGAGGGGGAAAAGAAATGTTAACAGCAGAACAAATTCAAGCAATTTTACCACACCGTTATCCTTTTTTATTCGTAGATCGTATTGTGGAATTAGAGGAAGGCAAGCGTGCGGTAGGTTTCAAAAATGTATCAATTAATGAGGATTTCTTTAATGGACATTTTCCAGGATATCCAGTTATGCCAGGTGTTCTAATTGTTGAAGCATTAGCACAAGTTGGTGGTGTAGCCTTATTAAAATCTGAGCAATATCAAGGACGTTTAGTGTTTTTAACGGGCATTGATAATGCACGCTTTAAGCGTCAAGTAGTACCAGGCGATCAGCTTCGATTAGAAGTGGAATTCATTAAATTGCGCGGTTCTATGGGTAAAGGACACGGAATTGCGACTGTTGATGGCGAGCTTGTTTGTGAGGCAGATATTTTATTTGCAATAGGGCCAGAACAACCAAAACAGCCTTAATTTGCAATTATAGGCTAAAAGTTATAAAATAATCTTGTCGAATAGTGTTCTTATTGTCAATTTTTTTTGACAGATATTAGTATAGTTTTAATAATACGATGGAATTGTATTGAAATACATGAGATTTTAGGTTTTTTAAAAAGTAGGAGGATTATATAGATGTATAAGGAATTGTCTTCAGGTGTTAAAATTAGCATTACGCGTTCGATTTCAACATCTTTCGAATCATACTTAGCAAGTATTGGTTGGGAAGAAGAGCGCTTTTCTATGGAAGACTTCATTGCTAGCTGGCAGTCTTATTTTCAGGAAAATGCCGCTTGGATCGAAAAAATCCCAGCCGATGTTTTGATGAGTACTGAATTCCATGAAGAAATGGCAAAAAAAATCGATGAAGTAATTGCAAAAATTTTAAATGAAGAACCAACCGCTAAACAGATCGAAACAATTGATGCATTACAAAAAGAGTTAGGTACAAACTATTCTTATAATTGTAAAGCAGAAGCAGCTTATATTGAGCAGTTGCTAAAAGAAAAACAAAAATAGTTTTTGTACAAAAAATCGGATAGTTCCCTCCTTTCCCGGGCAATCTATGTAGGATCACAAATGCACAAGTTGTATTTGATGACATAGTACTCAAGAAAGGAGGTTTTTTAATATGTGGAAAATGTCATTTTTAACCATTATTCTTGCTACCGTATTCCTTGGAGGTTGTAACTGGGGTAACAATGCGGCTAATGAAACCCCAATGGAAAATGTGAAGAACGACGTTCGAGAAGGTGTTAACGATGTTGAAGATGTTGTTGATCCAAATAAGAATCATGATGTCTATGATCGCAACGTAAACAACAACACTCGTGGCACTGTGAACGACGGTACAGTAAACGAAGGCACAGTAAATGAAAACACTGTAATGCCTGAAGCGACTACACCAGGATCAAATGCGGATGTAAATGGCTCAAATGGCTATGATAACGTTCCTAATGCAAATGGTGTAAACGGTGTTGAAAGAAACAACAATGCTGTTAATGAACGTAATACCATGACTACTCCATAAATACAAAAAGTGATTCCGTCAATCGGAATCACTTTTTTTATATTGAGCTGGGTGAATCCTGCTGTGCGGAAGGTAGGTGATGAATTCCACGGAAGTGAGGAGTGATTCCGCGAAAGAAGAGTGTGATTCCGCGGAGCAGAGATATGATTCCGCGAAAGCAAGGAGTGATTCCGCGGAGCAGAGGAAGAATTCCGCGAAAGAAGAGTGTGATTCCGCGAAAGCGAGGAGTGATTCCGCGGAGCAGAGGTGTGATTCCGCGAAAAAGAGGAGTGATTCCGCGGAGCAGAGGTAGGATTCCGCGAAAGGTAGGTGATGGATTCCGCGAAAGCGAGGAGTGAGATTCCGCGGAGCAGAGGAAGAATTCCGCGAAAGCGAGGAGTGATTCCGCGGAACAGAGGAAAAATCCCGCGGAAGCGAGGTGCAATTCCGCGGAGCAGAGGTAGGATTCCGCGAAAAAGAGGTGTGATTCCGCGAAAGCGAGGAGATTCCGCGGAGCAGAGGTAGGATTCCGCGAAAGAGGGGTTTAATTTCGCGGAGTAGAGGAAGAATTCCGCGGAGCGGAGGAGGAATTCCGCGAAAGTGAGGTATGATTCCGCGAAAGCGAGGAGTAATTCCGCGGAGCAGAGGAAGAATTCCGCGGAACAGAGGAAGAATCCCGCGAATCACGCAACAAGCAGTCCTCAAAAAAATCTTATGCGGAAGTCCGCATAAGATTTGATCAAAAGAACTGCTTCATATAATCTGTTAAATTTTCAGGGAGATGGTAAACGCGATTTTTAGTCGTACCGATACTAGGAAAATTAAATTTTCGCAATAAGCGATTTGCTGCATCACTTGATTCAATGCCGAAGAATTTGCGCAATTGACTATTGGTTATAGTCCGATTCACAAGCAATTGATAATCCTGTAGTGCTTCTGCAAATATCTCCTTGCTTGTGTGGTGGCATACAGAACATTTCCAAATGCCTCGATAATAAAACATTTGATTTTTGTATTTGCATTTTGGACAAAGTACTCCATGGCGGAAGCGCGAGGAATCTAAGCGAGTTAATAATTCTTGTGGTTGATGTTGAGTTCGAATTAGTTGCACAAAACGGGTTAGTTGTTCATCCGTTAATATTGGTTTGGAGTATTTTTTATAAAGACTTTGAATATGACTCTGCAGTCCGGATACATGGAAAATAGGAACTGTATTCGGATGATTTTCAATGATAGCGGATGGATTAGAAAAAATAACTGCGCCTTCTATAGGGAGAGAATAATTTTTAGATATAATTTTAATGAATTGAATATGCCGTTGGATTTGAGTAATAGCATTTGGAAAGCCTTTAACTGTTCCATCAGGTTTTGTCCGAGTGCATTGATATGTAAGGCCATCGAAATCTAGCTTTCCACTTATATTCTTTATTTCCACAACTAACATGAAATGATTACAAATAAAGAGTGTATCGAGTTGATGAGAATGCTTAGCTGCATTCGCAAGCACAATATTATGCAATACAAAAAAAGTATTTGGACATATTATTTCATACCATTCTTTATCGACTCTTTGTTCACCGGCGAAACCAGCATCGAGCCTCCGAAATTGTTCAATAAAATAGCTAGCCTCAGGATCTCGCTCCCGTAACCGTTTCAATAAAGCTTCGAGCCATAATAATTTTAACGGTTTCTTACGAATGACAAAATTCATTTGAGTTCACCCCTTTTTTACACCATATTTTATTCAAAAATGACAACTTGTCCAGCACAAAAAAACGATACGTTATACAACGCATCGCTAAAATTAATCATTTTTAAGTTTTGGTCGTTCTTTCATACCTTTTGAGAAGCGGTCTAGTAACTCTACTTGCGAAACACCCTCTGTTAGGAGATCAGCGAGTAATTGTTCAGCGTATTTTGAACGCTTAATTTTTAAAGTACCTTTTAATAGCACAGAGATATGCTCGCCAATTTCTTGCACAGTATGAACGACAACTCGAAATGGCGCTGGTTCATTATCTGGAAATGAAATAACTGCTCGCACATTAAATACTGTAGCATTCGCTAATAACTCATCAAAAATCGGTCGATATTGTCGATCGATAAACAGTTCAAGAATCCACGATTGATGGCTGTTTTCCTGGTTAATAATAATGCCATCGACTAAAGGAAATGCTTGCATGCCCTCTTGAGTGACAAGGTCAAAGGAAAGCATTTTAAATGTTTTCATTATGTATCCTCCTAAGTCGGTCATTCATTTTAGTATAACATAATCAATTACAGCTTGTTGCTGATGAGTCTGTTACTTCAATTCTCCATTAAATATGCAAAATTTAATTTTTGTGGAAAGTACTATTTTACTTACAGCCATCAAGACTCTAAACGGAAAAAAATCAATACTATAAAAAATAAACGGATGAAAAAACGATTTTTCGGATTGAATAACGCCTTAAATATTAAAAATCGACTTTTGCCAATATGGACTGCCATCTTGTAAGATGAGAGCAATTAAAAGCAAAGGAGGTGAATTGATGAACCAAGTCGGACTGGTTGGAAGACTTACGAAGGATCCTGTGTTAAGGCAACTATCTAGAAATCGAGTGCAATCTCATTTTTCCCTCGCCATTAATCGCAATTACAAAAACAGTCGTGGGGAAGTAGAAACTGACTTTATACTTTGTACAGTATGGGGAAAGCTGGCAGAGCATATCGTTAGATTTTGCGGAAAAGGCTCATTGATTGGGATTAATGGCCGCATTCAGTCCAGATCATTTATGAATGAAGAAAGCACAAAAATTTATATTACTGAAGTGGTTGTAGAAGATGTCCGCTTTTATAGGCTGAAGCCGCCAGATAGTGACGGGAGCAAAGTACCACCATCTTCATCCGTCAATCAGGAGATTCTTAAGGATTTTGTATTACCAGAGAAAGAGTTGCAATTACCAGTAGTATAACCGACTATCGCAATACATACGGAGCAATGCTAAAACATTTTCTAAATTCGCCATTCTCCTATAAGAATGCTAAGCACTTGCGCCGTAATAAATTAATTAGAAGGGATTGATGTGTTCTTTAAATAATACTTGTCATTGCTGAAGACCGCACAGCAATGAACATTTCACACAACTAAATATTAGAAGTAAGTAGGAAAGAAGAAAAACATTGTTCACTGAAATGTTGTTAATGAAAAGAGCGCCAAGAACGTTAAGCTCTTGGCGCATTTTTAAGATAAATTATAATCCAGTGACATTAGATCACGAAGTTCATCATCATCTAGCTCTGTTAACCACTGGCTCGATTGAATGAGTTCCTCTGATAATGCAGATTTCTGTGCCAGCATTTTATCAATTTTTTCCTCAATGGTCCCTATGGTCACAAACTTATGCACCTGCACAAATTGTGTTTGCCCAATTCGGTAGGCACGGTCTGTTGCTTGATTTTCAACAGCAGGGTTCCACCAACGATCGGCATGCAATACATGGTTTGCAGCAGTTAAGTTTAACCCTGTTCCTCCTGCCTTTAATGAGAGAATGAATATAGGGAATTCACCTGCTTGAAAAGCCTCTACTAAACGGTCACGTTGCTGTTTAGGCATAGCACCGGTTAAAAATGGTGCATCAACATTATAAATTTCGCTGAAACAATGCTGTAGTAATTGTCCCATTCCAATATATTGTGTGAAAATAAGACATTGTTCACCATTGTCCACGATTTCCGCTGCCATGTTTACAATACGCTCTAGCTTGACGGAACGTGTAAGCATCGTTGAAGCATCCTCGAAAGGTTCCTTTAAATAAAGTGCAGGGTGATTACATAATTGCTTTAATTTACTAAGCATCTTTAAAACACGGCCTTTCTTTTGAAAGCCTGTTAGTTGCTCTAGCTGATCAAGCGTTTCTAAAATATAACCTTCATACAGTGATGCTTGTTCTGCGGTTAATGCACAATAGGCATGTGACTCTTGCTTATCAGGTAAATTAAGCTGTAAATTCGGATCTCGCTTTGTACGACGAAGTAAAAACGGTTGAATTTTCGCACGTAGCTTTTGCTTATGTGACTCTGATTCATCGCGTTCAATAGGTAATATAAATTCTTCGTTAAAGCGTCCAAAGCTTCCTAAATAACCTTTATGAATAAAATCAAAAATAGCCCAAAGCTCCGATAATCGATTTTCAACAGGTGTCCCTGTTAGAGCTATATGGTGGCTACCATGTAATTTTCGTATCGAACGAGATTGTAATGTCTGCATATTTTTTATATTTTGTGCCTCGTCTAGTACAACAGTTGCCCAATTAATTTCTTGTAAAAATTCTGCATCCTGTGACACTGTACCATAAGTAGATAAAATAACATGCGGTTTTTCTTGTTCGATAAGTCTTACAAATGCATCTTCTTTCGTTCGATTTGCTTGATAATGCGTATGCACGACCAACGATGGAGCAAAGCGGGCAAGCTCTTTTTGCCAGTTACCAAGTACTGAAGTCGGACAAATAATAATGGTTGGCTCTTTGGCATCCGTTGTTTCATAGACATGCAGTAAATAACAAATAAGCTGCACGGTTTTGCCAAGTCCCATGTCATCAGCTAGACAGGCTCCAAAACCTTGTTCGCGCATAAAGATAAGCCATTCAAATCCTTCTTGCTGATAGGGACGTAAGCTAGCATTTAATGAAAGGGGCACTGGTACTGGTGGAAGACCTTTCTTTTCCTGAAGCTGCTCCATATAAGATTTTAAAGATTGCTGTAACTCAAAGGCGAAAAGTGGATCGTCACGCATTGCATCATCGGCATCTTCTTCTTCCTCAGGCACAGATAAATCTTCAGGTAGCTCGCGGAATAAAAGCTCACGAACAGTCCAACTTTCATCTTCAGCCTGTTGCATTAAAGCACGCATTTCTTGCATCCAATTGGCATCCACTCGGAACCATTCTGTACCAATGCGAATGAATTCTCGTTTTTCATCGACAAGCTTTTTAAATTGCTCGGCTGATATCGATTCACCATTCATTGAAAATTGCCATTTAAACGTCAAAATATCATCAAGCCCAGCAACTTTTTTCGTTGATATATTTCCTGTACTAACACGTACGCGAATTTTTGATTGTTTTAAATCTTTTAGCCACGCTGGTAGCACAACATCAAAACCGAGTGCCTGTAACCGTGCTAAGTCTTCACGTAAAAATTTGCGAACTTCTAAATCGTCTAGCGTAACATGAATAAAGACATCAGGTTGTAAATCTTCAATTGATAGCAGCTCTACAATCTGTGTTTGTTGTTGTTTAATATCAAGCGCAAATGCTTGCCATTTAGTCGGTAATGCATCTGCTAATGGTAATAATTTTTTACGAACAGCGGGTGTCCAGTAATTTTTTGTTGAAACAGTACTTAAAACAGTTTCCAAAAGCCAAACTTCCGAATCTTCCTCAGGCTCACTTAAACGTAGAGAAACAGTAACAGCGCCAGCTTGGCGATCCTGCTCTAGTGGCCAGCCACCACGTTCGAAAAATGGGAGTAGCTTAGGCACATCAGACACAAGTAATCCAGCGTGAGCGAGTTTTTGTTGCACGGCTATTTCAAGTAATTCTGTATCTTCACCTTCTATAGAAAATGACAGTGAAGAAAAATCATCTGCAATTACTGCATGGGACCAAAGTGAAGGTTCCTGCCAGTATTGCTGTAATTTTTGTGCTTGTTCTATCATCGTACTACTTTCAGCATTAATCCCTTGCCAATGGATAAATGGGTGACTGTAGCGCGAAGAAAAGATATCGAGTAATTCGGCAGTAGAAATATCGATGGAAAGCTCTGTACGATTGGTCATTAAGCCATAAGTATTTGCCTCATAGGTGAAAAATAATGAAGAAATAAGTGTCTCTACCTCTATTGCGGTACCACTTGCAGTAAAGCCCTGCACCGTATAATTGCCATTCTGAGCTGATTCAATGCGTAGCTGTAGTCTTTTCGTAAACGGAGAGGGAGCATTTAATGTCATCATACTAAGTTTCCTTTCTCAATCTCTTCCTGTAGTGCACGAAGTCTTTTATATTCTGCACGGATTGTTTGCATGTATGTTTCAAAATAAGCAACTTTTCCTGCTCGTTTTGCTGCGCTTCGCATACTTTTCCATATACGTACAGCTTGCTTATAATTCATACGTGATTTTTGTGTAATCTCTGCCATCGCATAGACATGATACAAAGGTAATACTGCTGCAGGAGCTATGTGTAATACATCCTTTAGACCACACATTTCCAAATAAGAAAATGAGGAAACATTTAACTGATGTAAAGCCGCCCATTCACGGTAGCGTTCTTTTCGAATAAGGAAGAAAGAATATGGCTGTAATCCGTATACACCGAACGCACTATATAACGTAGTTTCTTCCTCCTCAGTCAATTGTATATCTTCATATAAAAGTTGGAATTGTCGCACGTATTGCGCTCGCTGTACGACGGGCACAGTTTCTTGTAAAAAAGCTTCAGCAAATGGGAGCATAGCACGCAAAATTAATGCTTGTGAATGTGACTCGCCAGCTCGCTTTGCAAAAGTAGCTAATTCGAACAAGTCTTGCATCTGTGGTAAGGCAACGTGTGCAATGCTTTCCTGTAATAATTGTTCTTTTTGTAATAGCACATAAAATATAAGCTTTAATGATTGTAAAGAAATCTCGGGTGACAGATTGTCGAGGTTGCTAATAAGTATAAGCTCCTGTTCGCGTCTAGGCTTCTCATAAAAAAGCACTGCCCACAGCAGCATGTAGATTTGCAGTCGATTGGCAAACAGCCCTTCGCGTTCAAGTAAAAAGTTTCGGACGATTTGCTGAAGTGCATCATAAAATGGATCGGTTGCAAAAAGCCGAGAGCGATTCGTTAATTCTGTCAGTATACTTTCAAATGATTGCACACTTTGGTCGATAAAGTATTTCATATAGGGTGAATCTAATGAATGCCCCTGTGTATTGTTTAAATGACGCCAAATCACATTAAAAATGGACAGCTCTATAAATAGCTTATAGATAGGCTGCCATTCACGTTCAAATGGCATATGTTTGCGTAGTCGCTCCAATGCATCAGAACGAATTGCCGAAAGTCCGTAGCCTTCTAAAATGCGACCAGACGGTAACAGACGTTTCATTACTTCATCGACCATCAACTGCCAGCTTTCAGGACTACGTTCATCAGCCAATGATTTTAACTGCACTGATTTTTGGGAACGCCAAGCACTAGACCAGTTTTGTACCGAATCAAAGTACTGATAGAGAGCAAGTAGTGCGCCAACCTGATGTCGACACCATTTTTGTTGGGGACAGTTACAGCTTAAAGTCCCGTGAGCAAAATCAATTTCTACAGTTGCAGGTCTCACATCCTGTACGCTTGCATATAATATAGAACTTGCTCCATTAAAACGATCAAATACGATAGATTTGTTACGTACAGAAAAAACTGCACGACGCATAAGTTCCTCGTCTTCGCTAGAGGACGGATGTAAATCCTGCTCAGCTTCTTTTAATTTAGCAAGTATAAATTGTTGATATTCCTTAGCTAGTTGCGAAATAGACAAAGCCATAACCTCACTCCTCTCAATTGCATTGGCCAATGACTTTAGCTTTAATTTGGATGACAAAAAATGTCATACGTAGTATTAAGGAAAAAAGACTGTCTTTCCATTATACGATTAAAATGCGGACATGATAAGCTGAATGATCAGAAAGAAAAAATTTGAACATAAGATGGTTAACAAGTACGTTTATTTGTGTTAAAATCTGAATAATCAGATAACGAGGAGGGATGAAGGATGATGCAGGTTCAGTACATGAAGCCGTTCTACACGAAAATTTCTGGAGATAAATTGCGTCTCGTATTTGCTTATCAATATTTCTCAATATTAAAAGAGAATGAGATTTTTCATTTCATTCCAATTGAAGGGAAAGAAATGATTATCAACTTGCATACACAACAAATCGAAAATTTATCTGAGGTATTTGTTTTCCAAAAAGGGAATCGTTTTATTCGATTACCACTTTATCAACTATTACTCATTACAAATGTTCATGAACATTTAACGCCAATTCTTGAAAGCGCTACACCAAAGCCACAGTTACCCCTTGTCTCTTCCGCAACTGTTGGTGAGATAGATCAGCTTATTACAGAAATTGAGCAAAGAAATATTGATTATTTAATAGATCAAGCGTTATTAGATTACAATGAAGCGCTCTTTTTTGAGCTATTACATCAAAAGAGCACACAATTCGGAGGTTAACAAAAATTGAATACTAGGTACAGCAAATGAGCACCCACTTTTCATGAAGAAGAAGCGGGTGCTTTAACAGTTTAATTGAGAAAGTTTTAATCGTTCCACCTTCAATTATTTGGATATATTACCAATAGTACTTAAAAGCGATTGGCTGACACCGATATAAATAAAAATACTGTTCGCAAGGGGGTGGGGAGATGCTAGGAAAGTGGTCTGCTACGGGAATGTCGATATTAAATAATATGAATAACCATTATAGTGCAATGAGCAAGGCGATGTTGCGAATTTCTTCGGGCTATCGCATTAATAGTGCAGCCGATGATCCGGCGGGTCTTGCGATATCTGAAAAGATGCGCGCCCAAATCCGTGGATTGAATATGGCATCGAAAAATATTCAAGATGGAATTTCACTTGTGCAAACAGCTGAAGGTGCGCTTAATGAAACGCATGCAATGATACAAAGAATGCGAGAGCTAGCAGTAGAAGCGTCCAATGATACACTAACCGATAGTGATCGTCAGCAACTCGATAAGGAATTTCAAGAGCTAAAAAAAGAAATTCAGCGCCTTTCAAAAGATACTGAGTTTAATACGAAAACATTACTGAATGGTGATTATTCGACGAATGGTCTCAAAATTCAAGCAGGTGCAAATGCGGGGCAAAGCATTGAGTTGTTCATTAATGATATGGGAGCTGGGGCACTCGGTTTAGATGACACTACTTCTATTGCAACACGCGATGATGCAAACAAGGCAATTTCAACGATGGACGAGGCATTAAAGCGAGTATCATCTGAGCGTTCGCGTCTAGGTGCATATCAAAATCGACTAGAACATGCATATAATGCGAATATGAATACAGCAGAAAACTTAACCGCTGCGGAATCACGAATTCGCGATGCTGATATTGCGAAGGAAATGATGAATATGGTGAAATCACAAATTTTGCTACAAGCCAGCCAATATGTACTGGCACTTCACATGCAACAGGCACAATCAATTTTAAAATTGCTAGAAAGCGGAACAATAAGGAATCCCAGATACTAATGGCGATTCCTTATTGTTTTTTGTTTTAGATGGAATCGCCGATAGAATTGCACGAATCGCCGGTAACCCGGAAGAAATCGCCGATAGAAGCCCATGAATCGCCGATAAACCATTTGATTTAACAAATTTAGTACCTGTAAACCACAGTAAATTTTTAATTTCCAACACCCTATTTTTCTACAACTTTTATGCTGTTATAGTAAAAAGAAAAGGAGTGAAGTTATTGATTGTTAAACCTTTTGCACCATCATCGCTGACATTGGGATTGCAAGCGCTTGTTCGACGATTGCATCCTTCACATCCACAGTTAACACTCTTACAACAGGAGCTGAAAAATAAGGAAGCGGGCGATTTTGCAGAACATTATATTTTGAAAGAGCTAGAAAAGTTACCACAGCTCAGTGACTGTCACATCTTCCACAATGTTATGCTTCCTACGGTACTCCCCATGCAAATCGACATTTTAGTCATTACATCAAGCGGTGTTATTATATTAGAAATTAAAAATATACGTGGTACTGTTCATTTCAAAAATGACCCGCGCCAGTTAATTCGTACTTTAGATACAGGAGAAATTCAAGTTTTTACGCATCCTGAAATTCAACTGGAACAGTATATTCAGGCAATGCACCATGTTCTTAACAAGCATGATATTATGATACCGATATATGGAGCAATTGTTTTTCCTTTTAATAATGTAGAAATACATCGTGAGGGTCAAGGGCTGCCAATATTAATGGGAAGAGAACTCCCAATGTATTTGCATAAGTTATTAGCAGGGAATTGCTACGACTGAAATAACAAACATTATTTTGTCACAATTACAACACAGAAAGCCTTATCCGCTTTGCCGATATTATCAAATTGAGGTCAGTGCTTTACAAAGAGGCGTTTTTTGCGAAAATTGTGGGCACTATGAGATGGAAAAGCTGAAAAGAACTTGGTTATGTCAGAGATGCCAGCACCGATGTACTGATGCACATGTACAAGCACTAAAAGATTATTACATGCTTGTTGGAGATACGATAACGAACAGGGACTGTCGTGAGTTTTTGAAAATTGATAGTGAGTATATCGCTAAACGATTATTGCAAAAATCGTTGCCAACACGATGTAACACAGGCAAATATACGAAGTACTACTTGTCTAGATTGTTGGAATCGCCGATAAGAGTCTCGAAATAGCCGGTAAACCAGTATAAATCGCCGATAGAAGTCGATGAATCGCCGTTAACCCGGAAGGAATCGCCGATAGAAGCCCGCGAATCGCCGATAAACCAATCCAATCACTTCCAAAAAGCTACGATAAACCCAACAAAATGTAAAAAGCGCATAGAAAATACTGCAAAATAACAAATTGATTCACACTTTCCCTTGAAAGATGTATACTATAATGCAGAACAAAAATGTGAAAATGCATTTTATTGACCATATAAAAATTTACTACTCGTTTTTGAAACGGAAGGAAGAATAGAGAATGACGAAATCAATTTGTGTCGTTGGACTTGGCTATATCGGATTACCAACGGCTGTAATGTTTGCCAACCACGGCATAAAAGTACATGGGGTTGACGTAAACCCAGCAGCAGTAAAAAGTATTCAAGAGAAAAAACTTCATATTGAAGAAAATGGTTTACAAGAACGCCTAAATAAAGCAGTAGATGAAGGATTCTTAACAGCGTCAACGACACCACAAGAAGCAGATGTTTTCATTGTGGCAGTACCATCGCCAATTAACCCTGACAATACAGCGAATTTAGAATATGTACGTCAAGCAACGGCATCAATTGTGCCTTATGTGAAAAAAGGAAATTTAGTAATTCTTGAATCAACAGTACCACCGAAAACAGTAGAGCACGTTATGCTACCTGAGCTAATCAAAGCAAACCTAGAGTTCGGCATTGATTTATTTGTAGCACATTCACCAGAGCGCGTAATTCCTGGTCGTATTTTTGAAGAATTAGTGAACAACGACCGTATCGTTGGTGGGATTGATGAAAAATCATCTCAAATGACAAAAGAGCTTTACCAAACATTTGTAAATGGCACAATCCATTTAACTGATGCAACAACAGCTGAATTAGTAAAAGTTATGGAAAACACATACCGTGATGTCAATATTGCTTTTGCCAATGAGCTTGCAAAAATGGCTGAAAAATTAGACGTAAACATTTGGGAAGCAATTAAATTTGCTAACTATCACCCACGTGTGAATGTACACTTCCCAGGTCCTGGTGTAGGTGGACACTGTATCGCAGTAGACCCATGGTTCCTAGTTGAGCTAGGTGGCGAGCAAGCACAAATTATTCATATGTCACGTAATACAAATGACAGCATGCCAAGATTTACAGCACAAAAAACACAAGCGATTTTAAATGAAAACAAAATCGCAGGTGGCAAAGTAGCAGTGCTTGGACTAGCCTTCAAAGGAAACGTTGATGATATGCGTGAAAGCCCATCAACAATCGTTATTGATGAGCTACAAAATTTAGGCTTAGAAGTGATTTCTTATGATCCACACATTAAAGAAAACAAACATGCAACACAAACACAAAGCTTAGAAGAAGCAACAAAAGATGCTGACATCATCGTTGTGTTAACAGATCACAATGAGTTTAAAGCATATAACGCTGCGGATATTACTGTAAAAACAAAAATCGTCTTTGATACGAAAAACTGCTTAAACCGTGAAAAATGGCAAGAGGCTGGCTTCCAGTTCCACTTACTAGGGGATGCGAAAAACCGATGAAAGAAACAGTACTTGGCATCAACGTCAATACGGAAGGCTACGATGAATTAATGGATATGGCATTTGAGCGCATTGAAAACAAACAAAAAGCGCTCGTCGTTGCCATCAATCCAGAAAAAATTATCAAGGCAAAAGAAGACCCAGCACTAAAGAAGCTATTAAATGAAGCAGAATTTCAAATTCCAGATGGTATTGGTGTCATTCTTGCTTCGAAAATTCAAAAAGGGCAAATACGTGAACGTGTTACAGGCGTCGATATGATGATGAAGCTTTGTGAAGAAGCGGCAAAAAGAAGCAAGCCAATTTTCCTTTATGGAGGCAAACCTGGTGTTGCCGATGCTGCAAAAGCAAAGCTAGAATCACTATTTCCTTCTATTAAAATAGTTGGCGTACAGGACGGCTATGAAAAGGACGAACAAAAGGTCATCGATCGTATTAATGAAGCACAACCGGATTTACTATTTGTCGCGATGGGCAGTCCAAAACAGGAAAATTGGATTAACACTAATCGAGACCGATTGCACCCAACGATTTATCAAGGTGTTGGTGGATCGTTCGATGTGCTGGCAGGTACAGTAAAACGTGCTCCGGAAATTTTCCAAAAGTTTGGTCTTGAATGGTTTTACCGATTAATGAAAGAACCTAAGCGCATCAAGCGTCAGATCGCACTACCACTTTTCTTATTGGAAGTGGCAAGGCAAAAACGTCAATAATTTTTAAAAATTGGTATTGTCGTTTTAAATTGAAAGTGTTAGACTGTAGGTGTATAGGAATTTCCTCTATGAAATAATAGAATTCCCTGCAAGGAAACAACGGTTGGTAGCCCAAGCGAAAAAAGCTCAAGCATTTATATGCTTGAGCTTTTTTCGTTTTATCAAATAACTTAATTATCCAATATTTTATATCATTCTAGAAAATATGAACAACAGAATGGTAGAAAATTAGATTTTGTTGGAAAAGTTGCATATTTTCACTTGAAAAAAAACGCTTAATAGCCGACAATGGTAAAAGAGAGTTCGATGTCCACTATTTTCCGGAAGTGAATTAGTAATTTTCCCAAAATATGATTGACAACTTTTAGGGATACAACTATACTTTTATGTGTAGTTGTTTATTTACTACATAACTATGTAGTAGAGACATAATTTTTTAACTTAGAGGAGGAAATTTTTCTATGGCTAACCAACCAAAGAAATACAAAAAATTCGTAGCTACGGCTGCAACGGCTACTTTAGTAGCTTCTGCTATCGTACCAGTGGCTTCTGCAGCAGGATTCTCAGATGTAGCAGGTAACGACCACGAGGTAGCAATCAACGCACTTGCTGATGCAGGTATCATCAATGGATACGCTGACGGCTCATTCAAACCAAACCAAACAATTAACCGCGGTCAAGTGGTTAAATTATTAGGTCGTTATTTAGAAGCACAAGGCCAAGAAATTCCAGCTGACTGGAATACAAAACAACGCTTCAACGATCTACCAACAACAGCTGAAGCTGAACTAGTTAAATATGCTGCACTTGCAAAAGATGCAGGCGTATTCAACGGTTCAAACGGCAACTTAAACGCTGCTCAAACTATGCAACGTCAACAAATGGCAGTAGTTTTAGTACGTGCTATTAAAGAAATCGCTGGCGTAGACTTAGTTGCTGACTACAAAAAAGCTGGTTTCGTAACTGAAATCTCTGACCTAGAAAAAGCTTACTCTGCTGAACAACGCAATGCTATCGTTGCTTTAGAATACGCTGGTATCACTAACGTATCTAACTTCAACCCAGGTAACAGCGTAACTCGCGGACAATTCGCTTCATTCTTATACCGCACAATCGAAAACGTTATTAACACTCCTGAAGCTGGTGTTGCTGCAGTTAAAGCTATCAACAACACAACTGTTGAAGTGACATTCGACGAAGAAGTGGACAACGTACAAGCTCTTAACTTCTTAATCTCTGATCTTGAAGTTAAAAACGCTGCTGTTAAACAAACAAACAAAAAAGTTGTTGTTTTAACAACTGCTGCTCAAACAGCTGACAAAGAGTACACTGTATCTCTTGGCGAAGACAAAATCGGTACATTCAAAGGTATCGCTGCTGTAATCCCAACTAAAGTTGATTTAGTTGAAAAATCAGTACAAGGTAAACTAGGCCAACAAGTAACTGTTAAAGCTCAAGTAACTGTTGCTGAAGGTCAAACTAAAGCTGGTATCCCAGTAACGTTTAATGTTCCTGGTAACAATAACGACGCAGTTAACCCAACGCTTACTGGTGAAGCTGTAACTAACGATGAAGGTATCGCTACTTACACTTACACTCGTTACTCTGCAAAAGATGATACTGTTACTGCATATGCTACAGGTGACCGTTCTAAATTCTCAATCGGTTATGTATTCTGGGGCGTAGAGCAAATCTTAACAGTTGATGAAGTAACAGAAGGTACAACAATCAATAATGGTGCAAATAAAACTTATAAAGTGACTTATAAAAACCCAACAACTGGTAAACCAGAAGCGAACAAAACGTTTAACGTTGGATTCTTAGAAAATATGAATGTAACTACAGATAAAGTTGCAAATGCTACTGTTAATGGAGTTCAAGCTTTACAATTAAGTAATGGTACTCTATTAGATGCTGCTCAAATTACTACAGATTCAAAAGGTGAAGCAACATTTACAGTTTCAGGTTCAAACGCTGAAGCAACTCCAGTAGTTTATGAATTACATTCAACTACAGGTGGAACTTCAAGCAAAACTTACGTAGCTTCAGCTTTACAATCGGCAGCTAAAAAAGTTACATTCTCAGCAATCCAATCTGCATACACTATTGAACTTACTCGTGATGGTGGAGAAGTAGCTGCAACTGGTTGGCAAAATGGTCGAGTTTACAAAGTTCTTGTTAAAGACAAAGACGGTAAAATTGCTGCTAATGAAGTGGTGAATGTTGCTTTAAATGAAGATGTGGATGGAATTATTGCTACTGATTCAAAAAATGCTGAATTCATAACTTTTGATAATGATGGCGAACAAACTGGATATGCTGGTAAACAAATTACAGTTAAAACTAATGCTAAAGGTGAAGCAACGTTTGCAATTTCTAGTCCTTATTCAAACCAATATGCAACGCCAGTAGCATGGATTGATATTAATACTTCTAATGCTGTAAATGGAAAATTAGACAAAGGTGAACCAACAACTGTTGCTACAATTTCTTACTTTGCTGATGAGTACTTAGATGGCGCATCTCTAACTGTTTATAAAGGCACTAAAAAAGCAACTAAATTTGAAGGTTTAGAAGTTGCAGAGTTTAAATCAGATTTAGTAAACCAGAGTGGTCAAACATTTGGTGGAATTGCTCCTATTACTAAAGCATCTTATACTGTATTCAATACAGGTGCTAATAACGTATTAGTATATGATGAAAATGGTGCTAATCCAGTAGTTGTATCACCAAACCGTAGTTTAACAATTACTTATAACAATGGTGCAAACTTAAAAGTTCGTGCTGAAGAAAACAAATCAAGTGCTGTACGTGTTGTAGCAACAGGTGTTGCAAGATATAATGGTAAAGACTTTGCATTTACTGCTAAAGAAGCGACTGCAACATTTACTTCAACAACTGCAGTAGCTGATACTTTCACTGGTGAAGTAGCAGCAATTACAACTGAAGGCTTAACATATGTTGGCAAAGCAATTGAAAAATTCTCATCAACTACTAAATTCTTTGGTGGTAACGGTGCTGAAATCTTCGGTGCTCAAAACTTCATTAATGAAATTCAAAATTTAACTGCTGGTGGTACTAAATCAGTAAACGTTACTTTAATTAAAGATGCTGATGGCAACAAAACATTTAAAGTTGTAAGTACTGGTAGTGGAACTGCTCCTGTAACTTCTAACGAAATTTACGTTACAGATGTAGCTGTTGCTCCAGTAGGAGACACTTTCAAAATTGGCGATACTGTTTCAGTAACATTAACATTCTCTGGTAATGTTAATATCGCTAATGGTCAAACGGTTGCTTATGGTGGTCAAACACTTGCAACAACTGGTGCTACAAATTCAAAAACAGCTGTATTCACTGCAACTTTAACAGCAGGTACTGATATTGCAGCGACTGCTATTGCAGCGACATCACTTGTTGCTACAGATGCTGTTGGTACAAAAACATTTACTACTAACTTAAAAGCTGCAACAAATGCTGATGTGAAAAAAGCATTTGATTTAACAGCTCCGACTGTAACATCTGTATTACCGAAAGATGGAGCACTTTTAGGAAGTACTACTCTTGTATTTAGTGAAGCATTAAGCCCAGCTAGCCGTACAGCAGTAGAAAATTTAGTAAAAACTGCAGTAACACCTAATGCAGATACAAATGTTGCAGTTGCTTTTGCTGCTGATAACAAAACATTAAATGTTACATTAACTTTAAAAGTAGCTGGAACAGGTACTTTAGGTGCTACATTAGCACCATTAGCACCAGTAGCAAACTTTACAGTTACAGATGTAGCTGGTAACTCTTCTGCTGTATTAGTTGCTGGAGATTTACAAACTCCTTAATAAAACTAAACGAAACGTTACTCTATAAACTGACTAGTTCAGTGAAATGAGTGGAAATGAAAACCCAGGTCTTGTTAATAGCAATTCACTGGGTTTTCTTTCTAACTACAACTACTAATTGAAAGGTGAAAATCCTTTCCTTGTAAACAGTCAATATACAAGTACCTAATCCTCCTGCATCCAATGATGTGCTGATACACAAAAGGGATGAAGTCAGGTGAAGTCGTACTCGGTGAACCGAGGCGGGGTTCTTTAAAAGATTTCTATGGTTAGGCAAACGAATCCATGTAGGCAGGGTAAGCTAGTGTACGGTGCGAAATTAAGCTAGGAGTTCACTGTACATCCTTATAGATGTAATACTATAGTGGCGATTGATGAATTGACTGTTAAACCAGTCGTTCTTACACCTGGATAGTGGAAACCTAAGGAAATCAAAAAGAGGGATGGCAGTTGTGGAACGTTTGAAGTCTTATTAGGTTAGGTGTGTCAGCACCAATGAAACTAATAAGATGGCAGCAGGTTCATAGTAGTGTTGATTGCTAGCCGTTTGGACTTGTATGGTAACATACGAGAAGGGTAAAACTAGCAGGAGCGAAGGAACCTAGTCAGTAGTAGTTCAATAAGAAACTTATTTCCCCAAAAAATTTGTTTCTTACAATCAGTAATTCCATAGGAGTAATCACATATATGTGGTTACTCCTTTTTTTAAGTTATAAATACTGAATAGTCAGACTATTATTGACAGCACGCCGTATGCGGTTAAAGCCGCTTGTCCGGTGTAGGCTCGAATCGAAAGCCATTGTACATGGTATAAGACGAGAATAGCGCAACCACTTTCAATGTAAATAATGCACTATCATTGTCTACAGCAATCTCAACTGTTAAAGATGGAGACACTATTAAATTAACAGCTTCTTTCTCTACTAGCCCCATCACTATTAGTAAATTAGCACACTTAAATTTAAATGGTTATACTTTGACAGGTGATGTAATAATCTCTAGCAATACAGCAGGAACGCTAAATATCTCTGCAGGAAATATTGGTGGTAATTTAACAGTAAATACTGCTAATGCTACTGTAAATAATGCTGCAACTGCTACTGGAACTATCACAATCAATAATGTAAGTGGAAACACATGGAATGAGAATGTATCATGGAATAACTTAATATTCAATGATCCAGATGCAGGTACAAAACTTGTATTAGGTGCAACTGCACGTGTGGCAAGTATTACATTAAATAGACCTGCTGTAGTAACAATTCCTACTGCTGCTTCTGTTGGGGCATTAATAGTGAATACCGCAGGATCAACAGTGAATAATGCTGGAGCGATTATCGAAGTAGAAAAAAATGCGGATGTTGTAATTAACGGAAATGCACCTGAAACGGTTAAGCCAGGTCCAGGTATTGTTACATCGGTAGGAACTCAAGCCGAATTAGAAAGTGCTCTAAACAATACAGCAGTTCACAACATTAAATTCACTAAAGATATTGCAACTTCATCACAAATTCTTGTAAAACAAGCAAATCAAAAGATTGATGGTGGAAACTTTCAGTTAATTGCTAAGCAAGGTATGACTTACACAAATCCAAACAAATCAGTGTTAACGGTTCTAGATGCAACAGGTGTTTCAATTTCAAACCTTACTGTAGACGCATCGGCTGTAAATACTGCCAACAAGTGGGATGGACTCTACGCTCTTCAAGTGTATAATGCAACTGGCGTCAACCTTGATGGTGTCACAGTTAAAAATGCAGATGCAGGGCTGTTAGTAAATGGTTCACAAGTGAAGGTCAATGCCATCACGACATCTGGTAACGAGTTTGGGGGTATTGAAGTATCACAAGGAAAAGATGTTACTTCATCTTCTACATTAACTGTTGCTGGAAACAGTACACATACGAATGAAAATATCTCCATTTGGACAGTTGGTAATAATGCAACTGTAGTAGATTTAGCGAACCAATATAAATTTGCTAAAGATATTAGACCAGGCAAAGAGTTATATACAAACTATATTCTTGCTTCAGAAAATAGAGATATACCTTTTACAATAATAGAGACGCCAAAGAGTTTTACAAGTAAAACACTAACAAATCTAGATTTTTCTACTGTACAAGCAACACAAGCACAACTAGTTAGTAAACCCGTTACAGTAGGTGATTTTACTGGTAGTAAAAAAGATTTTATGATTCGTGTGCAAAAAGGAGCACGAGTGGATGATATTCCTGTAACTGTTTCTTGGAAGTTATCAACTGATTTCTCAAAAGGATTAGCGATGGGAAGTGTAGTAGAAAGTGCAATTCAACAATTTTATGTTGATAAAGACGTGGCGAATGGCGATTCACAATATACGGAGTTAATGTCTCGCCCAGTAATGGCGACAGGGAATTATGAAAATGACCAATTTTATATAGGGACATTTTCTACAGGTTCTCAGGCAACAATTACATTACTAGGAAACGATTGGGCGTATTTCTTTGATAATAATCAAGCGCATGGAACAGATGTCGATACATCTAAAAATCGTACATTTACAATTAGTGATGAAACAAATACAGTAACAATTAATTTGGCTTCTAATTTTGCGACGATTGATGACTTAGTAAAATATATAAATAATCGTCTGAAAAATGCAGATGTAAAAGCAAATGCAGAAAAAGTAGGTACTGCACAATTTAAAATTACATGTACATCAAATCAAGGAAACTTAATAATTGATGGTTTAAACAAAAATGATTTCTTTGAATAAATATTAATATATTTAGTGCCTAAGTAAATATATTTACATTAATAGATATTGATATATTAAGCCCTAACATCTACTACAGATGTTAGGGCTTTTTGTATGTCATGAAGTGAATGTTAATGCCTAGTAGTGAAGCCTGAAACTGCTGAACGGCAGGTATTAATTTATTAATAGGTTATAAAATGATTAATGGCGAAACACGAATATCACTTTTCCAGCTAAATAACCAAGTCTTCACTTGAAGGTGAGATTATACTATTGATGGAATGTAGTGTATACCCGAAAGTCGCCTGTACTGTGTAGGTCAGATTCGAAATCTATATGAGAAAATGTAGTATAAGCAGGGCCAAAATTAAGCTTACAAGATAATGAATCTTTTTATTACCAATGTATAGATAAATTTTTGACCAGGAAATAAATCATGTTTTGTATGTTATGAATCTCCTTGCTGTGTAGGGGGAAGGAAAGCTTTTAGCAATGGACAAAAAAAAAACTCCAATCGTACAATAAAATCAGGTCTAGTCAGCCGACTTTGTACGAAAGGAGCTCCAAATGGATATTAAGAGTTTAGAACATACAACATGGAATTGTAAGTATCATATCGTCTTTGTACCGAAGTATAGAAGACAAGTAATTTATCGTCAAATTAAAGCGGAAATAGGAAGGATACTACGTCAGTTATGTGAAAGAAAAGGTGTAGAAATTGTAGAAGCAGCAGCGTGTGCGGATCATATATATATGTTTGTAAATATTCCTCCGAAATTAAGTATTTCCGCTTTCATGGGTTATTTAAAAGGGAAAAGTAGCGTAATGATTTTCGACCGGCATGCCAGTTTAAAATACCAATTGGAGAATCGTCAATTTTGGTGTCGAGGATACTTAGTGGATACAGTCGGTCGAAATCAAAAAGTGATTTCTAAGTATATTAAAAGACAATTACAAGAAGATATACGCTATGATCAGATTACAATGAATGAAATTATTAATCCCTATAAATTTGAATAGAGTCAGCCGCTTTAGCGGTTTTATTAAAAAAGTAGTACGGTTGGCGGACCTTTCAGAATGTCGTGAGACATGGGGTAGTAAGCGAGCGTTTCACGCGTTGTGAACCCACCAGTTTTACTGGTGGGTTTCTAAGCTTTGATTCTGTTATATTTATTGTTATATTTGAATAAATATTCGCTGTTTTATTCTCATTTCAACTTTTTCATAGCTGATCTCAAATCATCTACTTTCAAATGTTGATATCGTGCAGTGGAGCGAGAGTCAGTATGTCCAAGCAAAGTAGCAATATAATGTTGATCTACACCGAGTAGTGTTAAATGTGTTGCGGTACAGTGACGGATGACATGGGGTGTTAAGCGTTTTGTAATATTGCATTGTGAACCGATTTTTTTTAATTTGATGCGTATTTCTACACCGCTTATTGGCATGTTACGGCTTACGGGAGATGGGAATAAATAGTCTGATCCGTTGTCTTTTGTATTGTGTAAATAATCTTTCAATATTTGATGCAATTTAGGATGTAATGGTAAATGAAGATCTCTTCCGCCTTTAATCCGTGGGAAGTATATTTTATTATTTTTTATATCAACATTTTCCTTTAACAATGTTCGAGCAGCAGTTATTCTTGAACCCGTATAGTAAAGTAAACTGATTAATACATGGTAAAACTCAGAGTATTCTTTTGCTGTAGACATTACTAATGCCATTTCATCCATATCTAATATTTCTGGTAAAGGGACGTAAACAATTCGAGTAGATATGCCAATTGTTGGATCCACCCTAAAGTCTAACTCGATAACAAGATATTTGAAAAATGCCTTCACACCATAAAAATATCGACTAATCGAGCTAGGTTTATAATCTTGATTACCTAAAAAATCTAGATATTCTAGGATGTCATCTTTCGATATTTCTTCTGTTAATATGTGACCATCATATAATTGGTAAATAAAAGAGGAGAATTTTTTTATATCATTTTCATAGCCAATAATGGTTTCTTCTGAATAGTACTTTCTTTTTAGATGTTGAAGAAACTTTTTTGAGTACTTAGGTAAGTCAAAGTCTGAATGGAAAATCAAAGAGAGATCAGCTCCTTAGCTAATGTTTTCTTATATGTCTTGCAGTGAATTATGCTGATCGTAATTATGAACAAACCAATTTAGTTTTGCATCGCAATAATTTAACTCCAAAGAAAGTAGCTCTTTTGTTACTAAATATTCATGTTGTTGTCGATAGGACATATTAGGACTTAGCCATAGTATATTTAATATTTTCTGAGGTTCACTAATGTGCTGCAAATTTTCCTCAGTCTGATAGGAAAAGGAGCAATCACCTAACCAACATTCAAAAAGCGTTCGTTGTTTTCTATCGCTATATAATAACTGAATATGCAGTACACTGTGCTCTACATATAATTGAAAATATAATTGCTCACTCGATAAGGCAATATAGCCCGTGTAGTTTTTCATTTCTATTTGTGGTTCGTCACTTTCAGAAAACCAATCATTTTTTATTTTAGTAATATGTTTTTTTATATCAGAAATATCATACGGGGTCAGAAGGTTATAAAGCGTCTGTTGAATTTGCTCCTTAAAGTCTTCGATAATTGAAGAGCGAAATTCTTCATTTAATTTCATTAATAAACTGTTTAATTCCAATATCTCATCTGTTAAAGGGAGAGGATTTTCTCTCTGGGTAGGGTTTTCTATTTGTAACTGTAATTCAACTAATTCTTCATAAGACACTTCAAAAAAATCCGCATACTTTTTCAATACTTTTTCAGATGCATTTCTTGAGCCCTTTTCGATAAAACCTACATAACTATGCGAAATTCCTAATAAATCAGCTAACCCTGCAATCGTTAAGTGATGCTTATGGCGGAGCCTTTTTAAGCGATTTCCAAGAGCAATGGCTTGTCCTTTTTTGGGCACCATTTCTTCACTCCTTAACCTTCGAATTAAAATTATCTTCCTTTTGTACATTTTCTATTAAAAGATTAGTTAAAATGAATGTTGGAACTATGCAATATATTGCGAGGGAAAAGAAGATAAATTGATGGGTTATTAGAATATGCACTATATTGGATAATTTCAATAAAAGGATTTATTATACTTTACTGGTGTTTATATTAAGAAAGAAAACCCATGTTTTGCTGAAAACATGGGTTTATCTATCAACTCATTTCACTGAACTTCTCAACTTAAAAAGTAAGATCTGGTTCAGGAGTTGGTGCTGGGGGTGGGGTTACTTTCACCGCCGTAGTACGGTTACCCAAAATATCAATTGTAATAGTTGCTGTAAAGTTTTCTTTAATGTAACCAGTAGCTTGAGCTTCGAAGTGAATTTTTAAAGTTCTATTCTTTATATTAGCAGGTTCTTCAGTAGCCTTATTTTCGCCAGTACCACCAAGCGCTTTAGAAACAGTAATTAGCGTATTATTATATTCTGTCGTAATATCAAGTGCATCGTCAATACTTGGTCTGACATTAGCAATTGTGAAACCAGCAAGTGTAGACACGATACCAAGATCTAAATTGTGGCCATTCACAGCAATTGTAGAAGTAATAAAATCAGCAGTTAATTTTTGGCCAAATTGTGGTGTAACAGATACTGTAGCTGTACTTGACCCTTTTGATAATGTAACTGTATAAGTTCCAGTAATAGAAGTTTCTACTACCGCTACATTTATTGAAGAATCATTTACTTCTTTTGTTACATATTCTTTTACAGCTGTAAGTTTATATTCGGCAGTATCTGTAGCAGCAACTGTAGCTAAAGAAGGTGCTACTGTAACTTTGCCTTTTGCTGTATTAACAGCAGCCACATTATTTGCATTTCCTCCAACAGTATCAATCGGCTTAGTTCCACCAGCATTAATAGAAAGAACAAAGAATGATACAGTATTATCTTTTACTTCATATGTTACTTTTACGCCTGTAATTGCTTCCTTAAGAATATTTACAAACTGATTTTTAGAAATTGGTGCACCATTAACGTTTCTGTATACATATGTTTTATCAGTTTCACCCGCATATTTCACAGCATTTTTTAGAATAGAACCATCAGTAAATACGACAGTCTCTTTATCTGTATCGAATGAATGAATGTCACCAGTAAATAGATTTGTTATTTCAGATGTAGAAGTGAATGTTGCAGTTGCTTCTTTTGAAGTAAATGCGAATTCTTTGTTACCGTTAACTTCTTTAGCTACACCAGTAGCAAGAACCTTCACAGAAGAAGTTTTACCATCTACTGAAGTAACAGCGATTTCACCAGTCGGCGCAACTACTGTATACACACGGTTTGGAGCGATTTCTACATCGCCAACTTTTAGATTGTTTGCACCGGTGTTGTAAACAGTGTACGTAACATCCTTAGTTGTGTAACCAGAATTCGGTACTACTTTACCACTTTGGTTTGTAAGTTGTACTTTGAATGTTGCAGTATCACCACCAGCAAACTTGTCAGTTTCAGTAGTTGTATTACCTTTGTAAGATACTAACTTAGAACCATCTAAATATGGTGCTTGGAAGTATGAAATTGGTGCAATTGCAGAAGGTTCTCCTTTGTCCAAGTTTGCATCTTTACCGCTTTGGTTATTAATGTCAATCCAAGCAATTGGTGTAGCATAAGAGTTTACAGCATCACTTGAGATTACAAAGCTAGCTTCACCTTTAGCGTTTGTTTTAACAGTAATTTTTTTACCACCGTAGCCAACTTGTTTACCGTTCTCGATTTTTACGAATTGTGCAGAAGTAACTGTAGAAATTACTCCGTCAAGATCTTCATTAAATGCAATGTTAACTATTTCGTTAGCAGCTAGTTTACCATCTTTATCTTTCACTACTAGGTTATATTTACGGCCGTTTAAAACACCAGTAGCCGAAACTTCGCCACCATCACGAGTTAATTCAAGAGAATAAGCAGCTTGCACAGCACCGAATGTCACCTTAGCAGCAGAAGCTTGTAATGTATCTGCAGTGTATTTTTGAGTGTAACCAGTTGTTGTAACTGTTCCATTTGCATTAGTCACTGTTACTGGAGTCGCTTCAAATACTACTGGAGTTACTTCAGCGTTAGAACCTGAAACTGTGAATGTAGCTTCACCTTTAGAATCAGTTGTGATTTGTGCAGCTCTAGTGTTGTTATCGCTAGTTTGAACTACAGCAAGACCGTTAACAGTAACATTTTGTAATTTATCAACAGTTACGTCAATGTTTTCTTTTACAGAAACGTTAAGTACTTTACCTGATACTGGTTTACCAGTTTCTGGGTGTTTGTAAGTTACTTTGTAAGTTTTGTTCGCACCGTTGTTGATAGTAGAACCAGTAGTAACTTCAGTAATTTCTAAAGTTGTGTCAACTGCCCAGAATACATAACCAGTTGAGAATTTAGAACGGTCACCGTTAGCGTATACAGTTACAGTGTCGTTCGTTGCAGCATAACGAGTGTAAGTATAAGAAGCGATACCTTCGTCGTTTGTTAAAGCTTCAACTGTTACTGGAGTTTTCACGCCATTAGCAGAACCTGGGATAAAGAACGTTACTGGGATACCAGCTTTAGTTTGACCTTCAGCAACAGTTACTTGAGCTTTAACAGTTACTTGTTGGCCTAGTTTACCTTGTACTGATTTTTCAACTAAATCAACTTTAGTTGGGATTACAGCAGCGATACCTTTGAATGTACCGATTTTGTCTTCGCCAAGAGATACAGTGTACTCTTTGTCAGCTGTTTGAGCAGCAGTTGTTAAAACAACAACTTTTTTGTTTGTTTGTTTAACAGCAGCGTTTTTAACTTCAAGATCAGAGATTAAGAAGTTAAGAGCTTGTACGTTGTCCACTTCTTCGTCGAATGTCACTTCAACAGTTGTGTTGTTGATAGCTTTAACTGCAGCAACACCAGCTTCAGGAGTGTTAATAACGTTTTCGATTGTGCGGTATAAGAATGAAGCGAATTGTCCGCGAGTTACGCTGTTACCTGGGTTGAAGTTAGATACGTTAGTGATACCAGCGTATTCTAAAGCAACGATAGCATTGCGTTGTTCAGCAGAGTAAGCTTTTTCTAGGTCAGAGATTTCAGTTACGAAACCAGCTTTTTTGTAGTCAGCAACTAAGTCTACGCCAGCGATTTCTTTAATAGCACGTACTAAAACTACTGCCATTTGTTGACGTTGCATAGTTTGAGCAGCGTTTAAGTTGCCGTTTGAACCGTTGAATACGCCTGCATCTTTTGCAAGTGCAGCATATTTAACTAGTTCAGCTTCAGCTGTTGTTGGTAGATCGTTGAAGTGTTGTTTTGTATTCCAGTCAGCTGGAATTTCTTGGCCTTGTGCTTCTAAATAACGACCTAATAATTTAACCACTTGACCGCGGTTAATTGTTTGGTTTGGTTTGAATGAGCCGTCAGCGTATCCATTGATGATACCTGCATCAGCAAGTGCGTTGATTGCTACCTCGTGGTCGTTACCTGCTACATCTGAGAATCCTGCTGCAGAAGCCACTGGTACGATAGCAGAAGCTACTAAAGTAGCCGTTGCAGCCGTAGCTACGAATTTTTGGTATTTCTTTGGTTGGTTAGCCATAGAAAAATTTCCTCCTCTAAGTTAAAAAATTATGTCTCTACTACATAGTTATGTAGTAAATAAACAACTACACATAATTGATGGTTTAAAAGGTCGTACTATTTTCTGTAGTTAACTTATGTATGGAATATAGGGGAGGTCTAGCGGCGGATTTCTGATGAAATTCTAATAAGGTATCTTTAATTTAACAAAAGGAATAAAGTTTCCGATTGCTTCTAAGACAAAATTAAGGAGCAATGATTCAATGTAGGATGTTTGACAACATTATATAAGTGCTAGTTGGAGGTAGCGAAAAAGCTAAATCGTTACCTACTTATTATTTAGGAAAAGTGAAGCTACCGTTAACAATTGCACTATTTTTACATAATCATGTATTACTAAAAATAGTATAAATTTACAACTAATAAATATTTTTTAAATAGTGCATTAACACTAATATGGTTTCATATATATGTACTGGGGAAATAAGTTTTACTACTATTGATGGCACGCCGTATGCGATGAAAGTCGCTTGTACGGTGTAGGCCCAAACCGAAAGCCAGATAGAGAGATAGAGAGATGGTACAAGGTGGGAATAGCAAAGGTAATTTTAATTTGTCGTTAATGCATTCTAACGACACGCATGCGAATTTAACTAATATTGCTAGAAAGGTGACAGCAGTCAAGGAGGTTAGAGCGAAAAAACCAAATGCATTACTAGTTGATGCTGGAGATGTATTCTCTGGATCTTTATACTTCAATGAATTTAAAGGACAAGCTGATTTGGCGTTTATGAACTTAATGGGTTATGACGTGATGACATTTGGTAACCATGAGTTTGATTTAGGCTCCAGTTCTGAAGGGCATCAAGCGTTAGTAGACTTTATCGAAGGCGCTCAATTCCCATTTGTTTCAGCTAACGTTGATTTTTCTAAAGATGGTAAATTTACTGGGTTGTTCTCAGATTTAATTTCAAGTGATCCGAAAAACGGCAAAATCTACAATGGAATCATTAAAGAAATTAACGGAGAAAAAGTAGGTATTTTTGGTTTAACTACTGCTGAGACAAAAGATATTTCTTCTCCTGGTAGTATCGAGTTTGAAAACTATATTAAAGAAGCTGAAAAAGCAGTTAAAGCTTTTGAGGATAAAGGCGTTAATAAAATCATTGCCCTAACGCATATCGGGTACGACGATAATCCTGCATATGATAACGACCTTATGCTAGCGAAATCAGTAGCAGGCATCGATGTGATTGTCGGCGGTCATAGCCATACGCAACTTGATAAACCTGTTGTAGTCGATAAGAATATGGGTGGACAAGCGAAAGATAAGACAATTATTGTACAAGCGTATCAATACAATGATTACTTAGGGACATTGGATGTTACCTTTAACCCACAAGGTGTAGTCATTGCACATAATGGGGCTTTATTAAAAGTGGCAGACTATGCAGAGGATGCAAATGCTGTGGCGACATTAAAGCCATATAAAGATGTAGTTGATGCAGTTTCTAAATCTGAAACAGGTGCAACTGCAACAGTAGCTCTGGAAAATCCACGTGATAATGGTGATAAGACAAAGCCGAGTGTTCGTAAAAATGAAACGCCGTTAGGGAATGTTATTACAGATGGCATGCTCGCAAAAGCAAAAAAATATAATCCAGATGTAATTATGGCGCTACAAAATGGCGGAGGTATTCGTACAGCAATTAATCAAGGTCCAATAACGGTAGGTGAAGTTATTTCCGTTCTACCATTTGGTAATACATTAGCAACGGTGACTTTAACTGGAGCGGAATTAAAACAAACACTTGAAAAAAGTGTGAGCCTATATCCACTTGAAAATGGTGGTTTCCTACATGTTTCAGGTGCAAAGGTAGAATTTGATTCTTCTAAACCAGCAGGTCAACGAATTGTTAAAATCTCTTACAAAGATGCTCAAAATAACTACATCGAAATTCAGGATAATAAAACGTATACAATCGCTACAAATGCATTTACTGCAAAAGGCGGAGATGGCTTTGATGTTTTGAAAAAGGCATATGAAGATGGACGCGTAACGGATTTAGGTTTATCGGACTGGGAAAATCTCGCTGAGCATTTAAAATCTTTAGTGAATGTCAATCCGAAAGTTGAAGGTAGAATCGTAGACGTCGCTAATAGTCAACAGCCTGAAAAAGTTGATGGAGCTGATTTCTCTGGAACTGCTGGACAACCAAAAGTTTACGAAGGAAATGTAACAGTAAGTATCTCAAATATTGCTTCTTTAGCAAATGCAGTTGTGAAAGGGAATTTAATTTTAACTGGGACTGTGCCAGCGCAATTCTCATTTAACAATCTACAAGTCGGAGGCAATCTTGATCTTTCACAATTAACGGGAGACCTATTTAATTTTGATGGGGTCGATGTTACAGGAGATACAATTCTATAAGTATTGCAAAGCCTTCTTCTAGTGGGATGGAGGCTTTGTATTTTAATGTTAACTACACTCGTTTGTCCATATTGAAAGGGGAACTTTTTGGATGTATAAAAAGAACTGGAGAAAACCAATACATGCTTTTTTAGCGACAAGTCTAATTGCGAGCGCTGTTGTTCCTACAGCAGCACCCTTAAATGCCAAAGCCGCTACGTTAGCAACTGATTTAATTATTTCGGAATACATTGAAGGCAGCGGTTTTAATAAGGCGATTGAAATCTATAATGGTACTGGCGCAACAATCGATTTAGCAAATTATACGTTAGAGCTGCATACAAATGGCTTAGCAACTGCTGATAAAACATTGAAGTTATCAGGGACAATAGAACATGGAGCTACTTATGTGTTGTACCATAAAGATGCAGATTTGGCCATTAAGCAAGTTGGCGATAAAGATGATTCTACTGTTATTAATTTCAATGGAGACGATCCAGTCGTATTAAGGAAAAATGGGGCAGTTATTGATTCTATTGGGCAAGCAGGCATTAAAGCAGATTTTGCTAAAGATGTCACATTAGTACGTAAAAGCTCTGTCACATCTGGAGATACAATAATTGATGATGCATTTAATGCAAGTGAATGGGAAAAATACCCTATTAATGACTTTACACATTTAGGCAGTCATTCTATGGACGGCGGAGAAGTAGGGCCGATTGTTAAGGTAGGTGCAGTAACAGCTTCTACACCTTCTGGAACGATAGCGACTGGTACTGCAATTGCATTAGCTTCAGCAACGGAAGGCGCAACGATTTATTACACAACTGATGGTACAGAGCCGACTTCGAACAGCACTTTATATTCGCAACCAATTGTTATTGATAAAACAACAACAATAAAAGCAATTGCTGTAGCAGAGGGATTAGATAATAGTGATGTACAAACTTTCAATTATACAGTAGTTGGACAAGAAGATATTCTTTCTATCGCTGATGCAAGAGCAAAAGCTAACGGAACATCAGTAACAATCAAAGGTGTTGTGGCAGGGAAACTGAAAAATACAATCTCTGTGCAAGATGCAACTGGAGGTATTGCAGTTCGTCCGACTAGCTTAAATGCGAATGTTGGTGATGAAGTAACGCTCAAAGGTACGTTAGCTGATTACAGAGGTTTATTGCAATTAGATAGTGCTCAACTCATCGATAAAGTAGCAGGCGTTGGTGAACCAACTGCAAAACTGGTAACAGGAGCAGAGGTAAAGGAAGCCAATGAATCAAAACTTATTACTGTAAAAAATGTCACGCTTACAAATGTTCAAGAAGGAAGCGGCTGGGCAAACTTCACAGCTAGTGATGGTAGCAATTTCTTAGTACGAGATGAAACAGCTACGCTTGGTTTAACTGTAGGCACAACATATGAATCGATTACAGGTATTGTGCAACAGTTCGATAATGATTACCAACTGATTCCTCGTTCTGCATCGGATATTGTAGTGGATAGTACAGCGTTAAAGCCTGCCATTGCATCTCCTGGAAGTGGGACATTTGTGAATAAAACAGCAGTTACTTTATCTACATCGACAGCAAATGCAGAAATCTACTACACAGTAGATGGCTCAGATCCAACTGTAGGTGGTACGAAATATACAACGCCAATCGAGATTACTCAAAATACAACATTAAAAGCAGTTGTAAAAGCGAGTGATGGTAAATTTAGTGAAATTATGACCTATGACTATACTATTACAGATGCCTTGCAGATTCATAATATTCAAGGGGAGGGGCATACTTCTCCGTTTGCGGGTAAAACAGTTGAAGGTATTCAAGGAATCGTGACGTATTCATTTGCTTTAAACGGTAGTACGTATTATACGATTCAAACGCCTGATGAATTGGCGGATAATAATCCAAATACATCTGAAGCAATCTTACTTTATAGTGGGAAAAATGCTTGGCCGATTCAAGTAGGTGATTTAGTATCTGTAACAGGTAAAGTAGATGAATTTGCGTACGATGGCTATAGTGACGCCAACCAAACAGATTTAAAAACAACGCAAATCAATGTTCGTAATGATCAAGGTGGCAAAGTAGAAAAAATAAAGAGTAGCGTAGCATTACCGAAAGCCATTCAAATTGATAAATTAAAAATGTCATTTAGCAAAATTGATAGTGACAATCTTCAAATATTCAACCCGACAATTGATGCCATTGATTTTTGGGAAAGTATTGAAGGTATGCGTGTGGAAGTAGGCGATGTCAAAGCTGTCTCTCCACAGGAACATGGGGATTTAGTGACGGTTTTAGAAAGTGAACCAACGAATACACTTCATGGTGGCGTCTTGTATGAGGAAGGGAAGACAAACCCAAATCGTATTCAATTCAGATTAGAACCAAACGGAACTGCTCGTGATTTCGAAGTTGCAACAGGTGATAAGTTTAAGGGACCTATTACGGGTATCGTTGGCTACTCTTATCAAAACTTTAAAATCTATGTGCCATTAGATGAGATGAAACAAGCACATGTAAAAGGGAATGCAAAACCTGAGACAACAAAGATTGTTAAAGCGGATGATAAGTTAACAATTGCATCCTATAACCTAGAAAACTTCTCGAATAATAAAACGTCGACGTCAGATGATAAAGCACGTAAATTAGCACGCGCAATCGGTGTCGATATGAAAACGCCGGATATTGTAGGGGTTACGGAAGTACAAGATAATAACGGCGAATCGACTGGTGATTCGAAAGCAGATCAAAGTTATAAACGATTGATTGATGCCATTAAAGCTGCAAGTGGCGTTGAGTATAAGTATGTCAATATTGACCCGGTGAATAATGCAGACGGTGGTGCACCAAACGCAAATATTCGTGTTGGATTCCTTTACAATCCAGAAAGAGTGAAGTTGAAGGAAGGTATCCCAGCAGGCGATGCGACTACTGCCGTTAGTTATCAAAACGGTAAATTAACGCTAAATCCAGGTCGAATTGATCCTACGAATGAAGCATTTAATAGTAGCCGTAAACCGTTAGCTGCACAATTTGAATTCCAAGGTGAAGATGTGGTCGTTATCGCTAACCACTGGAATTCTAAATCTGGTGACACGCCATTATTCGGAGCAAAACAGCCACCGGTTTATGGAAGTGAAGTGCAACGTAAAAAAATCGCAACGATTGTAAATAACTTTGTTAAAGACATTAAATCAAAAAATGCAGATGCAAACATTGTATCTTTAGGTGATTTTAACGACTATCAATTTGCTGAAGCTCTTAAGATTCATGAAGGTGCTGAGATGACAAATATGATCAATAAAGCAGAAGACGCTGATCGTTACACGTATTTATATCAAGGGAATTCGCAAGTATTAGATCATATTTTAGTTTCTAATAACCTTAAAGACAATACAATCATTGATATTCTTCATATTAATGCGGACTTTACAGATATGGCAGGACGTGCAAGTGACCATGACCCTGTAATGGTGCAAATTGACTTGAAAAAAGGTTCTACTGTTGAACCGATTGAAGCTGAGATCACTTATAATTTAACAAACTTTAAAACAAACAAATTAACAATCACAAAGCCTAGTGTGGCATTACATTTAGATGCTAAATCTGTTATTTCTGAAGGCGTATTCCTGAAAGGGAACTATACTGAGCTTCACGGTGAGGGCTTTAAAACGACAAATGTTATCATCAATCCAGATCAATCAGGTGCCATTGTTGACTTAAAAGGCAATACCTTTAAAAAGATCACGATTGACGGTAAAAATGTAAGTGAAATTAGAGGCGCCGACAATATCGACTTAAAATTGATTGAACTGAAGAATGGTGCAACGCTTGAACAAATTAAATTTACGAATTCTAAAGGGGATCCCATTGTGGATCCTTCTTTACCTTCTGAAAACAAGCAACCCGTCGTTAAAAATCCTATTCCAAATAAAACAGTAGCTATAGGAACGGCAATTACAATTGATTTAACGGAACATTTCGCTGATCCGGATAATGACACACTGACATTTACAGCTACAAAAGGTACTGTAAACGGTAAAATATTAACGCTGAATTTAGAAGAAGGTAGTCACATTGTTGGCGTTACGGCATCCGATGGTAAGAAAAGTGTCACTGCCATTTTTAGTGTTACAGTAAACGCTAACGACTATTATGCAGCTGCCTATGACAAAGAAGGTCAAGCGCTAAAAAAAGCCCTTCACGATATCATTTCTAAACAAAAGGTACTGTCATATGATGATGCTTGGGAGGCATTAAGATATACAGATGAAGATCCAAATAATTTAAATAATGTACTGTTATTTTACTCTGGGAAATCAAGCCCTAAATCAAACAATGGCGGTAAAGTAGGAAACTGGAACAGAGAGCATACGTGGGCAAAATCACATGGTAATTTTGGAACGAGCAATGGACCAGGAACAGATATTCATCATTTACGCCCTACAGATGTTTCAGTGAATAGCTCGAGAGGAAATTTAGATTTTGACAATGGTGGTAGTCCAGTGTCGGGTTGTAATGGTTGCTTGAAAGATTCGGATTCATTCGAGCCGCCTAATAATGTAAAAGGTGATGTAGCACGTATCTTATTTTATATGGCAACTCGTTATGAGCCAGGCGATAAAGTTGACCTTGAATTAAATGAAAAAGTTAATAATGGGACAGCCCCTAACCATGGTAAACTTTCTGTCCTTTTACAATGGCATCTACAAGATCCCGTAGATGAATTTGAAAAACGAAGAAACGACAGAATCTATGAAGTTCAAGGTAATCGCAATCCATTTATCGACCACCCGGAATGGGTAGAAACGATTTATGGTAAAAAAACGGCATTACAGATGGCGAATTAATCAGAATAATATATTGGTAGCCCACTTCAATTGGATGTGAAGTGGGCTTTTAGTTTTTTAGGACAAGTACCTGACTGTTATATGGGTAAAAAATTATAAATCCAAATCTTTTGGAAGATATGGAGAGACTCAAATTTTTTCATATTTGCTATCCTAAACGAAAACATTGGGAAATGAGTTAAAAAGCTTGCTGTAGTAGATGCCAAGTACGACCATTGCATTAATCGACATTCTATGACATGCTTAATAGAGATATAAAGTACTAGGAGAATGTTGTAGTGATTAAAGAGTGGGATTTACTACGTGTGGTGGCATGTCTATCCATTTTACTATTGCATACATCATCGTGGGTTATTATGGAGGTTGGGGCAGAACCTGAGCAACCGTTGTATTTGTTTTTACGAATTGCGCTTTGCTATGCAACACCGACGTTTATTGTGTTATCCATTTTAATATTGTCGAATCGTTATCGTGAAAAGCTACCGACTAATTTTTGGTCGAGTCGCATTCAATATATTTTTGTGCCTTTTTTAGTGTGGGCTTTTTTAGATGCGTTATTGGTTGAGTCAATTTACCAGAAGGGCTTGCTATGGGATAAGTATTATCACAATGTTGTGTCTGGCGAGTTTGTTGGCTGGTTTGTCGTAGTCATTATGCAGCTGTATATGGTGATTGCGCTGATGAAGCGTTTCAAGTGGTCAATTGCGTGGTTTTTACCCATTAGTGTATTGATTACACTTGTGCATCATGCAATCATTTTATTGCCGTATCCAATATTTGAGGACAATGTGATGGTTATACGCTTACTGTTTACGGGTTGGCTCGGTTATTTTGCTGTAGCATATGCGATAGGTGTTTATTATGAACAATTAGCCGTGCTGGCAAAGAAGTATCGCGGAGCGACCGTTGTTTTTGTCATACTATCTGCGCTGTTCTTATATATTCGTGTGCAACTTGGTTACATAGATGTACACTCGAGACGGCTCGATTTAGTGCCACTTGTCGTAAGTGTTGTACTTTGTGTGATTGCTTGGGGACAGTTAATACCATCGACGAAAGTTGTACGGATAATTAGTCAATATGCATTTATGATTTACCTCATCCATTGGGAGGTTTTACGCCTTTCAACAAGCTGGTTCGTGGCGCATTTTGATAGCACACTGATGCGTGTTCCACTGCTTATGCTGTGGACGCTTGTTGTTTGTATTGGGCTGACAAAGCTACTGTCATACCTACCATTTAGTCAATGGATTGTCGGAAAACTAAAGAAACGGTAAAAGCAGTGATTTCTATAGTAGAAATCACTGCTTTTTTGTTTGTAGGGGAGAGAAACCCCGGTAGCCTCAAGTGAAACGCCTGTAGCTTCGAGTAAATCGCCTGTAGACTCGAGTGAAACGCCGGTAGCCTCGAGTAAATCGCCGGTAGACCTGAGTGAAACGCCGGTAGCCTCGAGTAAATCGCCGGTAGACCCGAGTAAAACGCCGGTAGCCTCGAGTGAAACGCCGGTAGCCTCAAGTGAAACGCCGGTAGCCCTGTGAGAAACGCCGGTAGAATCGAGTGAAACGCCAACACCCCTGCGCGAATCGCCACTAAACTAGAGTGAAACGCCAACAACCCTGTGTGAATCGCCACTAAACTCATGCAAATTCGCCATTAAACCCCGAGCAAGCACTGAAACATTATTGTATTCGCAAAATCGGTTTAATTGCCTCGCCACTTTTTGATGCTAAAAATGCTTCATTGATTTGGTCAAAGTCATAGAACTTCACCAATTTATCGAATGGGAATTGGCCAGCTTTATAGTAGTCCACTAATTGAGGGATAAATACATTTGGTACGGAATCACCTTCAATGACACCCATCATTGTTTTACCTTCAGCCATGATATCATTGTGCACATCGATAGTCATTTCTGGTGTTACACCAACTACTGCTGCTACGCCTAGGGGACGTAGCGCTTGTAAACATTGGCGAACTACTGGAGGAACGCCTGTTGTATCGACTGCGTATTTTGAACCGCCATTTGTTAATTGTTTAATTTCTTTTACAACATCTACTTTTGTTCCGTTAAATGTATGTGTTGCACCTAGCTCATTAGCTAATTCTAAGCGTGAATCGTGTACATCGACAGCAATAATTGTTTTACAGCCTACTATTTTTGCAGCCATAATCGCACTTAAACCTACAGGACCAGCACCATAAATAGCAATTGTTGAGCCAAACTCTGGTTTGATTTTATTTAAAACAGTACCTGCACCTGTTTGAATACCGCAGCCTAAAGGTCCGAGTAATGCTAAATCCACATCTTTATCTACTTTGACAACATTACGCTCATGTGAGATTGCATAAGTACCGAACGAAGATTGACCGAAAAATGTTGAAAGTGGCTGGCCATCTTTAGATAAACGATGTGTGTAATCATCATGTGTACCGCCGAAGTTTAAATCGTTGAATGTTTCACAAACTGTTGGGTGACCTGTTAAACAGTTATCACAATGTCCACAATGCGCAAATGAAAGTACAACGTGATCACCTTTTTCTAAACGAGTTACACCTTCACCGACTTCTTCAATAATTCCTGCTCCTTCATGTCCAAGAACAGCAGGTAGTGGGGCGATTGCGGCATCACGTGCAACAGCATCTGTATGGCAAACACCTGTACTAACAATTTTCACTAACACTTCATTCGCTTTTGGACCTGCTAGTTCTACTTCTTCAATAATAAAATCTTGCCCTTGACCAGGCGTAACTGCTGCTTTAATTTTCATATATTCATTCTCCCTTTAGTACAGATTATTGAAATTCGCTATCATTGTAATCGTTTGCAAATATCGCTACAATATATTCAAATCTATATCTATATTCATTATGATTCATAAGGGGAAATACTATGCAACTTTTACAGTTACAATACTTTTTAGCTGTGGCGAGGACGGAGCATATGTCTCAATCTGCACTTTCTTTAAATATTACACAGTCATCATTAAGTAAAACGATTGCCAAATTAGAAGATGAAGTAGGTGTCCCTTTATTCGATCGAAATGGTAAGAAAATTCGTTTGAATCGTTATGGAAAGTATTATGCGCAGGAAGTAGAGAGAGCATTAAAAATCTTACAAGAGGCACATGAAGAAGTACTAGAAATGGCAGATATAGAGGAAGATCGTGTATCGATTAGTGTGATGAGCTCTACAATCCTACCGCCCATATTTAGAAGTTTCTATGATCGTAGACCGAATATTCGAATTCAGCAATCCATTCTCCCTGATTCAGTAGCAAAGGAACGACTAATTAGTGGGGAAATTGAGTTGTGTGTTTCCAATACACCGATTATAGGAACTGATATTGAATGGCTTCCTGTTTTAAAGGAACGATTAGATTTGATTGTTCCTAAAAATCATAGACTTGCACAATTTGATGAAATTGATTTACTAGAAGCAAAAGACGAACGTTTTATAGGATATAAATCTGGATTAGAATCTATTAGTATGTTTGAAAAATGCTGTTTACAAGCGGGGTTTACACCAAACATAGTATTTGAAGGAACGGAAATGTCGATTGTTTTACAACTTGTTAATGAAGGACAAGGGATTACATTTTATCCGCAGTATTCATTTTTAGGTGAACAACTAGCGAATACTAAAATCATTCGCTTGAAAAATAGCCACTGCTATCAAATGGTAGGTTTCGCTTGGTTAAAAAACAAAAAGTATTCATATGTATCAAAGCAATTCCGTCAACATATGATTCAAGCTTTTATAGAAATTAATAATAAAAATTATAGATAAGAAAAGCCGAATAAAGTATTCGGCTTTTCTTAATTTATATATTCGATAGAACTCGGAGTATCGCCGGTAAACTGGAGGAAATCGCCGATAGAACTTGGAGCATCGCCGGTAGCCCGACAGGAATCGCCGATAGAACTCCATGAATCGCCGGTAACCCAGCAGCAATCGCCGCTATAAATGAGCGAGTCGAACAATGAAGCTTATTCCGGCATTAGTTTTAGATTGCGATCGTTATAGGCAAGGACGACATAATCTGGTTGCATGTTTTGTAAGTATGAAATGATGTCCTTATCCAAATAACGTAAGTCTAAAATTGTTACGGTTTTAAAGTGACTTGCTACGTGAAATTGGATGGTGTTAAAGTATGAATCTTTAATGACGACGAGATGTTTGTCGCTGTCATAATTTTTATTGACGATTGTGAGCTCAGCAAAGTCGCGGCTGTATGCTTCAGCGTAGTTCACGACTGCATCGGGACTCATCTGTTTTGCGCGACCGTATACTGCTTCGTATGGTGCAGTGACCCCACCTTCAATCGTACCGTCGTAAATAGTAAATTGCGTTGCGAACGAAGCGGGCTCGTTGTAGCAAATTTTTTCATTATTATACACGGTCATATACAGTATTTTATTCCAAGAGCCGGCGAATTTATTTGGTAAGCAAACTGTATTGGCCTCATCAAATGGAATTGTTGGTATCGTCTCGCTAAGTCGTTTGCTTAGTGTATTGATAAGTGCTTCGTAGCCAGAGTATGCACCTTGTATTGTCCAGTGATGATCTGTTTTAAAGAAGTTGCGCTCTGCAGAAAAGTCGTCCTTCATTTCATCATATAGACGGATATTGTCTACACCAGCAGTTGTGACAAGTTCGTGCAGTTTGGTGTTGTTGGCAATACCAGCATCTTCAGGCATAAAGCTTGGACTTGGCTCACGAGAGTAGGTTGCCTTAGCTGGTAGTGAGTAAAATGTAAACGGAATATTTTTTTCGGCTAGCCCTTCGCTTAAACGTTTTAAATCGGAGGCAAAGGAAGCTAGCTCTTCTTCAGTTTTTGCTGCGGCTGGTTTAGAAATGATCCAGCCGCTTTTATCATCTACTGCGTACTTATCATTTAAATAAGTTTTGCCCACAACACGTTGAAAGTTAACATAATTGCGCATCCATGTATCTCGAGCAGGAAATTGATCGGAAATATAAGATTCTACCTGTTTGGACCATTGTCCTGAGAAGATTTCCTGTGGACTTGGCGTGATGTTGGCAGATTCTAATGGTCGGTTTTCCATCTCTGATTGTGGACGATCCACTGTTAATACATGCACGACAAAGCCACCGAAAATGATGCAAAAAAATGTAATTGGTAAAAGTAACGTTTGTATTTTTCGCATGATGTCCCACCTAAAATCTAAAGTAAATGAATGGATTATGTGTTGCGTTCACTAAAAACATCGTGATAAATAACAAAAGAGCGCCATAGTAAATTGTTTGCGTAATGCGTAGCCCCCAGTCAAATGATAGGGAAGCGGTAGCTTTTTGTTCGCTCCAATTTTGATAAAGTTTATAGATTGGCATTGCAAATATAATAGCGATAACAAAGTAAATAGCATAATCCTTCGTCAGTAAAATCGTTTCATAGTTATACAATGCTGCGTCTGATAACCCAAATAACGTTTTGATAAATGCAAATGCATATGTAAAGTCATTCGCTCTAAAGAAAACCCAGCCAATCATGACAATAATAAGAATATACATATGTCGGACTACACGTGGAATACGTTCCAACCATTTCAACAATACCCATTTTTCCAAGCAAATTAATATTCCATAGTAAAAGCCCCATGCCATAAAGGTCCAGCTTGCACCATGCCAAAAACCGGTTAGTGTCCAGACAACAAGTAAATTACGATATAACTTCCATTCGTGGCTAACGCGACTTCCACCAAGTGGGAAGTAGACATAGTCTCTAAACCAACTGCTGAGTGAGATGTGCCAGCGACGCCAGAAGTCTGTAACAGATTGAGCTATATATGGATAGTTAAAGTTCTCTTCAAATTTAAAGCCAAAAATACGTGCTAACCCAATTGCCATATCACTATAGCCTGAGAAGTCGAAGTAGATTTGTAGGGAGTACGCTAAAATTCCAATCCATGCAGTACCAGTTGTTAAGTCCCCACCAGATAAGCTAAATACGTGATCGGCTACTTCACCCATTGGATTTGCGATAAGTACCTTTTTCGCTAAGCCTTGTACAAAGCGACGCGTCCCAATCATCCAATCGTCTGCTGTAGAGATACGTTTTTTTATTTGCTCAGCTACCGTTTGATAGCGAACGATAGGGCCTGCAACGAGCTGTGGAAATAATGTAATGAAAAGTGATAAATCCAAAAAGTTGCGCTGTGCCTTTACGTCCTTGCGATAAACATCGATAACATAGCTAAGTGCTTGGAACGTGTAAAATGAAATGCCGATTGGCAGTGGAACAGCCTGCCATTCAATTGGCTGTGCCAAATAATTGTTAATAATGTCCACGAAAAAGCCAGCGTATTTGTAATAGCCTAAGATGGCTAAATTACTAACAATGACTAACCAAAGGAGTGTTTTTCTCTTAGACTGTGAAACTGTATTTTCGATGACAATGCCTAGCACATAGTTGAGCACGATAGACAGCATCATTAAAAGCACATATTTCGGTTCACCCCAAGCGTAAAAGAACAAACTAGCCAACAGTAAAATCGTATTGCGTAGCATCTTCGGAGAGATGAAGTACACAATCATTACTAATGGCAAAAAGACATATAAAAAAATAAGACTACTAAATACCATTTCTGTCAAATCCCCATCTCTGTAAATGATAGAACTTAGCGAATTGCCGAGGTCGCTGTTAAAACCTTGAAGATGCCGGTACCGTGAGCAGAATCGCTAAAAGAAAGTCGTGAATCGACGATAGCCCCAAGTGATTCGCAAATAGAACTGTGGGAGCCCCCGATAGCCCCTAAGTAAATTGCTTGTAAACCCAGTTATACCGCTGATTGAAGCCCATTATTTCTTAATAGAATATAGTGACTATCGCTAGATTCTGGTTTCCATAAAATCTTAATCCAATTTTCCAAGGGAATTAATGAATAAATTACCTATATTATTGTAACGTAAATTCATGATTTGTTCACTATTCCTTTAAGTGAGAAAATTGTCTTAGCTAAAAATATATGGAAGGGAAAAAGTCTCAATACCCATGGGTAAAATGGTATATTTTCCGCATAAAAGCAACGCTTGTCTACTAATTGCTGGATGGTAAAACTCTATATAAAAAACTAAAAAATGTATGTATAACCAATAAAGTATTACTGTTACCACATCTTTCATTCCAGATATTTCACATAGATATGTATGTTCTACTTCTCTTATAATAGAATCGTAGTCATAAAAGTGGCTAATTTATCTAGGAGGTTTTTAGACATGAAACAAAAATATAGCAAATGGGTTGTCGGCGCAGCATCAGCAGCTCTAGTAGCATCAGCAATCGTACCAGTAGCAAGCGCAGCAAGCTTTTCTGATATTGAAACAAGTGATCACAAGGACGCTATCTTAGCATTAGCGGACGCTAAAATCGTAGGAGGTTACACTGACGGTACATTCAAACCGAACGCAGTGGTAACACGCGGTAACGTAGCAAAATTCTTAGGTAAATGGTTAATTTCTGAAGGATATGAAATTCCAGCTGATTACAAAACAGAAGCTCGTTTCACTGACCTTCCAACTTCAGCTCCAGACCAAGAATTACTACAATATGCAGCACTTGTTAAAGATGCAGGCGTATTCAAAGGTTCTAACAACCAATTAATGTACACAAACAACATGAACCGTGAACAAATGGCAGTAGTATTAGTACGTGCTATCAACACTGTTTATGGTGTAGATTTAGTAGCAGATTACAAAGAATCTGACTTCAAATCTGCTATCACAGATTTAGACAAAACTACAGCTACAGAAAACCGTGAAGCAATTATCGCTTTAGAATATGCTGGACTTACAAACGTTAAAGCGTTCAACCCTAAAAACTCTTTAACTCGTGGTCAATTCGCATCATTCTTACACCGTACAATCACAAACGTTGGTGAAGCAGTTTTAACTGTTAAAGAAGCTAAAGTTGTTGACGCAACTACATTAGAAGTAACTCTTTCTGATGACACTAAACACACTGTAAAATTAGAAACTCCACTTGTAGAAAACAAAGAAACTAAAGTAGAGTTCGAAATTGACGGTAAAACTTATTCAGCTGTAGTTACATATGAAGTAACTGAAGTTAAATTAGAATCAGTAAAAGCTGTTAACGCTAAAACAATCGAAGTACAATTCAACAAAGCAGTAGAAGATACTACTAAAGCTAAAGTTGAATTACTACGTGGTACTTTCAAACAAAACGTAACTCTAGTTTGGTCTGAAGACAAAAAATCAGTTCAATTAGTAGGAGCTACAAACTTCCAAGCAGCTGATTACACTGTAAACATTGCTGGTTTAACTGAAAATGTATTAACTAGCACAGTTAAAATCGAAGCTCAAAAAGTAACTTCAATTGAAGTTTTAGACGAAGTAGCTGTAGTTGACAAAGCAGTTAAAGCTGACGGCACTTTCGATGCTGGTACAACTGCAACTGTTGGTTATGTAGTTAAAGACCAATATGGTACAGATATTACAAAAACAACTTCTTTAAAAACAAATGATAATGCTAATACAACTGTTGTTGCTGATTCAGCTAAAGGTGTAATTAAATTATCAGGTGCTGTTGTAGAAGGTAAAAAAATCGGTGATATCGTACCAGTAGTATTATTCGATGCTGCTACAGGTACTTCAGTTTCTAAAACTGTAAAATTATCTGCTGAATCTACAGTTTCTTCTATTGAAGTAGCTGGTGTTTATAACGCTAAAGGTGAAGAAGTAGCTTTAAATGATTCTTCTAAAGCTTCTGATGCTTATATCGTATTAAATCTTAAAGATCAATATGGTAAAGAAATTACTGATGCTGCTAAAGCAACAGGTTTAGTTATCACAAACACAAACACTACAAACTTAACAATTGCTAACACTGTTTCTAAAGTGAAAATTGGCGATAAAGATAAATTAGTAGTTGCATTATCTTCAATCTTAAAAGCTGGCGACACTGATGTGTTATTAATTTCAACAACTAACGGTCAAACAGCTAAATATACTGTTAAAGTTGCAGAAACTTCTACAACTAATGCAATCTCTGTTTCTCAACCAGAAATCGCTGTTGCTGAAGAATCTACATTAATCCCATTAACAGTTACTGATAAAGAAGGCAACGTAATCACTAACAAAAAAGTATTAGCTGATGCTAACAAAGGTATTAAAGTTGGCGGTACTACAGTTGCTGAATCAGCTCTTGAAGTGAAAGATGGTCAAGTTTACTACAAAACTACATTCAACACTGCTGGAACACAAGCATTAGTATTCCAAACTTCAACTTACAAAGTTGCTACTATCACTGTAGATGTTAAAGCTAAAGCAGTTCCAACTGTAGTTCGTGGACTTAAAACTCCTTTAGTACTTTCAACTGCTCAAGCTCCAGTAACAATTACAGCTAAAGATCACTTAATCATCGAAGACCAATATGGTCGTGAAATGAAAAACTCTGCTGAACCTGTAACAGTTACATTAGTTGGAACTTCTGACGTAGTTTCTGTAAGTGGTAATCAAGTAAAAGCTCTTAAAAACGGAACTGCAACATTAAATGTGGCACTTACAACTCCAAATGGCACAATTGATTCTGCTGTTGAAGTAAAAGTACAAGTTACTGATGGTACTGAATACAACGGTTATGAAATTGCTGAAATTGGTAAAACTAAAGTAGCAACAGACAAAAACATCACTATTAACGGTTTACTAAACGGTGGTAAAGTTGCTCTTGAAGCGAACGAATATACTGCAACAGTAACTGGCGGTAAATTAGCTGCACCTCAAGATGTAACTACTGGTAAAGTAAACATTGCTGATACAGCTTTAAACACTGATTCAGCAACACCAGCTAACAAAATTGACACAGAATTCACATTAAAAGTAACAATTAATGCAACTGGTCAAGTGTTAGAACAAAAATTCGTTGTTTCTGCTGACGCTGAAAAAACACAAGATTTCTTCTTCACAGCATCTGCTGCATCAGTTAATTTAGCTGATTACAACGCTGCTAAAGCTATTACAGAAGCTACATTAGTATCTGGTTCAACTGTAGCAAACTTAAAATCTACAGGTGATGCACCAGTAGTAGTAAACGTTGCAACTGTTGACCAATATGGTAACAAAGCAATTTCTGCACTTGTAGCAGAAACAGTTACAATCGTACCTGAAAAAGTAACAGATGTTAAAATTTCTGGTAACGGTACTGCAGCTGCAACAGCTACATTAAATGCAGATGTTAAAGAAGCTAAAGTAACTTTAAAAATTAAAGTTGGTAACGCAACAAAAGAATTAAAAGTAACAATCGTTGCTGCATCTTAATAAATAGCGTAAAGCTATAAACTAGTTTACTAGTAACTAGCCTTGTGATTAGATGAAACTTTTTGTTTCATCATGGTCACAAGGCTTTTTTGATGGAGAGAAATCTCTGTAAATGAAGCAATACCTCTAGCATTGGGGGTATTGCTATTTATAGTAAGTACAGCATCAAAATACATAACTATAGAAGAATATGAAACTTTTACTATTACCTCCACGTATTATCAAGTATGATAGATAAAATGTGTAGGGAGATGAGCGGATGAAGCGTAACAGTTTATTTCAAGGAGCAATCGTTGCGGCATTAGCAACAAGTGCCATTGTCGTGGTACCGACAGCGCAGGCAGCAGAAGGTTTTAGCGATGTTGATCTGTCGAAAGAATATGGAGCAGCGGTTAAAGATTTAGCAGCAAGAGGTATTATCAATGGATATTCAGATGGTACATTCAAGCCATTTGCTGATGTTACGCGTGGACAAGTTGCGAAAATTTTAGCTAACTTATTGGCGTTAGATACGCAAAACGTGATAGATCCACACTTTACGGATGTTCAGCAAAGTGATGAATACTATGGCGCAATTGCTGCTTTAGCAAATGAAGGAATTACGTCGGGCTTTGCGAACGGTAGCTTCGGTGTGAATCAAGCTATTACTCGCGAACAGTTAGCGAGTATGTTAACGTCTGCCTACCAATTAGTCAATAATGCAGAAGATTGGACACTGCCATTTACAGATGTTGTGAAATACTCCGATGCGTATTATGCAATTGGACCTTTGTTTGAACACAACATTACAAAGGGGATTACAGCGACTACATTTGGTTTAAAAGAAACAGTGAAGCGTTCGCAGCTCGCATTGTTTATTAAACGTATAGAGGCGATGCAAGCGAATCGTGTTTTACAGAAATTTTCTGCAAGCGAACTTGGTGCAAGTCAACTTGATGCCTACTCTTATGACAATATTGCGACTGATGGTGAGCATGAATTTTTCAAAATTCACCAAACAACAAATGGTGTAACAGTAGAGGCATTGCGAGAAGGCTCGGGTTACTTCGTGTTAATTGGCTACAATATGGATAAGGAAGAAAATTATGAGGTCGTCGAGACACAAAAATATAAGATTGTTGTTACAGAAGTAGACGGCAAACTCCAGCTCAATTGCCAGCAAACAGATGAAATAACACCTGGTGTAGCACTGCTTTTTGAGGAAGAGTTAGGTTTTAATCCGGCTCACATTCAGCTAACAACTGCAAACGGATATGAGGTAAGTGATAAAGTTTATGTGTATCAACCATTTAATTTTGACGGTTGGGAGGAAGAAAGCATTCCGAAAGGCGGCAATTACGAGTTAAGGCTACTTCAGGCAGGAGATTATATTGCTACATTATCTGATGGTAAAGGTCAATCTGTACGCGTCGGCATTCGCGCTGAAACGGATGGTTTTGATATGTATACTTCTGCAGCTGTTGAAATAAGTAGCGAATTCATTCCAACAAGTGAAATAGGCTTTACTGTTAAGGATGTTAACATCGAGCAATATACAGGAGCAACGATTGATCACAAAATTGTTGAGGTTGAAAATTCAGCAGATGGTGTAACAATTAAACGAGTTGGAAAAGGAGAGGCCCTTTTTGCCATTCGCCTAAACGGCACAAATGGTGAGAAACTTTACGTACACGGCATGATGTACGAAGTAAGTGGTATAGCATCTATGTACTACGAGCTAGCAACGCAACAAGATATGGAAAATTCATGGTGAACCGCCGATAGACTGCCGGAAACCGCCGATAAAACAACTGGAATCGCCGATAAACTAAGGTGAACCGCTGATAGAACCTTTGGAATCGCCGATTAAATCCAGAAAATCGCCGTTACCCTAGGTAAATGGAGCTCTCTTATGTGATAATAAGTCAATTGTCGTTGACTTTTGCATCATATAAGAGGGCTTTTCTGATTTCATGCCCACGTAAAACCTTCATTACTGTAACAATTCAAGTGAAATATGAATATTGATATAACTATGACCATTGTTCCTAATTCACTTTAGTACAAAATAAATTGTTAGCATTATGTTTTCCTAAAGGATCTAATGAAGGAGGATTACATGAAACCTCATATTTTAATTGCCAGCCCTGTGCGACAAAAACCATATATTTTGGCGTATTTTTTAACTTCACTGCAATCGTTAAATCAAGATGAACTTGTAGTGGATTTTTTATTTATAGATGATAATGACGATAAACAATCGACAGAACTTTTAGCGTCATTTCAATCAAAAAACGAGCGTGTAAAAATTATTAAAAATGATCAACAAAATGATATTTATATGAAAGATGATAAAACACATTATTGGACAGATTCATTAATAGAAAAAGTGGCAAAAATGAAAGACTCTATTATAGAGCATGCTATCGAATTCAACTATGATGGATTATTCCTTATCGACTCAGATTTAATGCTGTATCCGAGTACACTACAAAATTTATGGGATGAACAAAAAGACATCATTTCAAATGTTTTCTGGACCGAATGGCAAAAGGATATAGAAGCATTACCTCAAGTTTGGATGATGGATGAATACACATTATATGAAATAAAAAATGGAGAAAAATTGGAACCAATAGAAATCGCAAATAGAACTGCTGCTTTCATAAAGCAATTAAAAGTACCAGGGGTATATGAAGTGGGCGGGTTGGGTGCATGCACATTAATAAGTAGAAAAGCACTTTTAAAAGGCGTTCGTTTTAAACAGATGAAGAACTTATCTTTTTGGGGCGAAGATCGACATTTTTGCATAAGAGCAGCTGCATTGGATTTACAGTTATTTGTAGATACGCGTTTTCCTGCATTTCATATTTATCGTGATTCCGACTTACTTGGTGCTCAAAAATTTAATGATGAAATCCTCACTGAAAAAAAGGAAAAAGCAACAGTTAGCTTATGTATGATAGTTAAAAATGAAGAACAAGTTTTAGCACGTTGTTTATCTTCCGTTCAAGGACTTGTTGATGAAATCATCATTGTAGATACTGGTTCATCAGATAAAACGAAAGAAATCGCAAGGCAATACACAAACGATATTTATGATTTTGAATGGATAGACGACTTTTCAAAAGCACGTAATTTTTCATTTAGCAAAGCAACAAAAGACTATATTTTATGGTTAGATGCAGATGATATTTTACACGAAAGCGAAAGACTACATTTTTCGAGCTTAGCAAAAGAACTAAGCTTTAAAGAAGTGGACAGTGTAATGATGGATTATCATTTAGCATTCAATCATAATGGGGAGCCGACATACAGCCTTAAAAGAAACAGACTAGTAAAACGTTCGTGCAATTTTACTTGGATTGGAGCAGTCCATGAATACTTATCTGTTCATGGCAATATAATACAGCGTAATATAGCGATTACTCATCGTAAAGAGAAAGCATATACAGACCGAAATATAAAAATCTATAAACAAAGAGAAGATCAGGGAATGGAATTTTCGGCGCGTGATTTATTTTACTATGGAAATGAATTAAAAGATCACGCTATGTACGAAGAAGCGGTAGAAAAATATAATCAATTTTTATTAACAAAACAAGGTTGGATAGAAGATGAAATAGCAGCTTGCTTAAAGGTAGCCGAATGTTATGAAATGCTACATGCTCCTGATAAACAATTGCAATATTTATTTAAAACATTGTCATATAGCCTGCCTCGTCCAGAATGTTGTTGTCGCTTAGGTGCAAGGTTTTTAGTAGATGAGCAATATGATCAAGCTATCTATTGGTATGAGCAAGCAATAATAGTAAAAAACCAACCGAAGCAAGGCAATTTAATCGACCATGCAGCTTGGACTTGGCTACCGTATGTTCAATTAGCTGTCTGTTATGAGCGATTAGGACAATATCAAAAAGCTCAAGAATATAAAGAACTAGCACTACAATACAATGCTACAAAATAAGAAGTGCGTAGGAGTCGCAAAATTGTTTGAGTGCCTGGCACTTCGTATAGATACTTTCCATTATGCTTTCCACGGACACAGTGTAAGCCGCAACCTTCACTGTCGTTCGTTTGTTGATGCTTACAACTTGTGCTGTTCCCGCAGGAGTCTACGTGGATTTAATATAGTAAATTGTTTGAGTGCCTGGCACTTCTCGTGGACACTTCAAGCGACAAAAAAGGTAACAAGAGTGAACACCTCTTGTTACCTTTTTAGGTTGAAGCTAGGTCTGGCTAGCTTCCTTAATTTTGTTTTAGAAAATAATGTATTTGACGTAGTCTTTCCAGCCAATTTCTTTGAAGTTTTGCCATTCTATTTTTTTAACAGGCATTGAGCAGAAGGAGCGTGCTAAAATGTTGCGTTGTTCATTAGCTAAAATCGGTGTGCCTTCATCGAAGTAACTTGTGAAAATCGTTGAATTTGCAGTTGAAAAGTCAACGTCAATATCTTCAAGTCGGATTTTCCCGTTTTCATCGATAATATATACGCTCTTGGCACCTTTTGCTTTTTTAACCCAAGAAGACTTTACTTTATAAGCATCGAGCGATTCGTTAACAACAATTGAAGCTTGACCGACTGTTGAAAATGGAATATTTTCTAACACATCGTCCTGCTGTAACGTTACTTCATAATTAGTTGGTTTCGGCAGTTTCGCCGATTTTGCTAATTCATTTGCCCATGTAGAGTCATGATTTGTTGCGATCATCTGTTTTTCAAGTACTACACCAGATAAATCATCTTTAAAATGTTGTAAATCAAAATTTACCGTTTGTCCCGCTAAAACCTTTTGCCATTCATCCTCCGATAAGTAAGCAAGCAATGCTTTTTCAGTTGAATAAATTTCAAATGTCACCGTACCAGCTTCTTCGATAATGTTGGAAATAACGCCATCAACAGGGCTAATTACTCCTTGCCGTGCTTGGATTTGTGCAATTTGAGCATCCATTACGGAAATTTGACGTGTCGCTTCCGCAATATGACGGTTTAAAATAGCGACAGCTGTTGATGGTGAATTTTGTTGGCCTAATTCTAATTTAACTGTGACATTTAATTTATCACTAATTTGGTCTGTATTGATTGAACTTTTCGGATTCGTTTTGTCTCCGAATTCAGATTCTACTTGTGATAAAGCAGATTCTAAATCACTTAATTCGGTTTCATACGCATCCCGTTCAGCTTCTAACTTCGTTAATTCATCGTCGACTTCCTCAGTTTTATAGGTAGCTAGAAGATCGGTTGCTTTAATATCCTGCCCACGCTTTACATTTACAGCTGATAAAGTTTTTGCATCTGCAGAAATTGTATACGTTTCTGCTGGCGCAACAATTGCATCCTTTTTCACCGTTTCTACACGGTCACCAGCGGTAGCTCGTTGAAATTCATCAACAAAATAGGAACGCGCTACTTTACTATTATCCTTGAAAACGAAGAAGGCATTCACGCCAACTAATAGCGCTATCACGATGATACTAAGGCTTGTCCAAGGTCTGGATTTAATAATACGCATCATCCTAACCCCCTTGTAATCCATTCTTGTAGTGGTAACACGCTAATCATTCCAACAATAACAGCCATTATTACCTGGAGCACGATAATTTTTGCTAATAGTACTTTACGATCTGACGCTTCCTCCCATTTTGAAAGGAAAGTAAAGTGCACAATAATCGTCAGCACAGTAGTTACCGTTAACTGATTAATAATGAATAACACAACATCCTTATCCAATACTTGCTGTATAACAGGAGCAAGTGAAAAGAAGGAGAACGATGTAGAATAGCCAACTGCATAGAACACTGCAAATAAAATGGCCTTTTCAATAAGCAAAAATGCTACCACGTATAACTGCACTTTTTGAATCCATTTGTAAGGAATGTCCGTTAATAGATGTAATATATATGTAACGCCATAATAGTGGAAGCAAAAATAAATGATTCCCCAAACAATGGCTCCGACCATTGATAGCAAACGGGCTGTATAGTATTCATCCTGGTGATTCATTGCAAATAAAGCTGTTAAGTTTTCAGTGCCCATACCCCAAAACTCGCGTATCACAAAAAGGAGCAAAAAGAGTATGAAAACCGTGAATGATCGTTTTTTATAGCCCCTTATTTCTCCTGACTCAATAGCCTGTGTAAAGTTCGTGGGGTGCGTTAAGCTATGCCAAAACTTGTAGTGATAAAACATATCTAGCTCCCTTTCTAGTAAATTAAATATTAAAGATGTAGTATACACCTAGTTACTGGTAAATGACATAGTATAAATGCTAGTTTTTTTAAGGAATTTTCTCGATATGGTGGGACTTTCATTAGGCTCAATTCCGTATAATCGATGCGGGATAAATGCGTCTAATACAATTATATAGTATCCTAACAATAACTTCCTTTAAAAAGTCTATTCTATCTAAAAATAGCAATTATCTGTAAGTTAGTAAAGGAAGTACGTGAGTTTACTAGATTAGCTTGAAATCAAGTTACAAATACCGATACTTAAGATAGTAGATTCGCGATAAATGATACATATCTATGTTCCTATATAACGTAATAAGAAAGGATGAGCAAGTTGAAGAAACCTTTAAAAGTGGGTGTCCTAACAAGCCTTTTATTAACACCGACTGCACTTGCAAATGCGCAAGAAGCACAACCACAAACAGGATCACAAACTGAGCAAATAGCTTATGTGAATACCGTTGCTGCAACTGATTCGAGAAGTAAAACAATTGAACAATTCGGTAAGCTTTCAGAAACATCAACAGCAAATGACATGGTCATTGCAGACGGAGATGTAAAAGTATTAAGCACTACTGATTTCAATGAAAATGAACGAGCATTTATTGAAGCGAAGTATGATTATGTAGTAGCACAACGAGAGTTCGTTAAGAAATTAACTGATATTGGTAAAAATATCAATGCATTATCTTATACAAGTAAAACATTTATAGCGGATGTTGCAAAAGTTCAGAAAGACTATGAAACATTTTTAGGATCAGATTCAGATGCCAACTCCTATCTTGCTGTTCAACAAGATTTTAAGGATGCCGTGAATACAGCATTAGAAGCTGAGGATGCAAAGGGCATTGTATCGGCTGTTCGTGGTACCTCTCTCCAATATGGCTATGACGAGTCCGAGCGTAACAATTATTTTAAAAAGAACGGTGCAGATATCGCAAAGCTTGTAAAAATGAATGACGATGCAAATGCGGCGAAAGTAACAACTGCTAAATTAGATGCTTTTGTTAGCGTACTAGAAAATACGTCATCAACTTCTACTCAAATCGCTGAAGCAGCAACTGAAGTAACGACAAGTTACAGCACACTGACAGCTGATCAAAAGAAAATTATTACTGCCTATAATCCAAACAATACAACAGCTACGCCATATAAAAAATATACAGATGTGTTAACGAACTTATCATCAGCAGATAAGATTGTCGCAAGTATTACCCAACTGATAGCAAAAAAACCAGAAGATTTCCCAACGGCTGCAAGCTTTATTAGTGCTGTAACAGCGATAGAAACAGCATACATTAATTTAAAGGATGCAGATACAAAGCGCTTAGTATCGAATTACAATGACCTTCAGCCATATCAAGCAGCTGTCAATGTTTCTAAGCAAATTACTGCGTTACGTATTTCCAACACGGATGCGTATCGTACTTCAGTAACTGCGGCAAAAGCGGAATACGATCAGCTAACGAAAAAAGATTTTGTGAAAAATGTGACTGATTTACAATTGGCTGAAGCTAATATTGCAGCTGCAAAAGCAATTGAAACACTTATTTCTGACATTGCTACAGCGCCAGATGTAATCACTAAAATCGAAGAAGCACGTGCAGCCTATAATACGCCTGTAGCACCCGATGGTCAAAAAATCGATGCAGCCAGTGTTAAAAAAATCGTTAACAATTTGGCAGAGTTAACGAGCTGGGAAAGTTCAAATAAAGCAGTGTTAAATGTCATCACGCTTGTTGAAAAACTAGATCCAGCAGCGAAGGATTATACAAAAAAGGCAAAGGCAGCTAACACCGCATATTTAAAATTGGATACATCAAAGCGTGAGTTCGTAAAAAGCTATAAAGCTAATAAATTAAAAGACCAAGTAGATGCGATGAGCCTCATCGATCCTATATTGGCTTTAAATACTTCACGTAAAGATTTCAAAGAAACCGTTGCCGCCTTGAAAGCAGAATATAATAAACTATCACCTGAAGCACAAAAATTAGTAACGAACTATCCAGCTCTATTAACAGCAGAAAGTTACATCACTACAGCTCAACAGTTTGATGATAAAGTAATAGCGTTAGCTAATGAATCAGATGCTACATTTGTCGCAAAAGTAGTGGAGTTGTCTGCAGAATATAAAGCCATGGACAAAAATGCGAAAAAATTAGTGACGCAATATAAAACATTAACGACGTACGAGAAAAACAATGCCAATGTTGTGAAAGTTATTAATTTAATCGCTGCTTTAAATCCAACGAATAAAGACTATACGAAAAAGGTAGTAGCAGCTCGTAAAGCTTTTAATGCATTAGATACAGCATCCCAAAAGCGTGTGACAAACTATGAACAGTTAACAGCTGTTGAAGATGTGGCATCTTTAATTGGCTTAATAGAAACATTGAAGCCAACGAGTAAGACATTTTTAAACGATTTAAAAACCGCTCGTGCAAATTATGACGCACTGCCTCAAGAAAAACAGCAAGCAATCATCAACTATGAAAAGCTTGTGACAGCAGAAACAGAGCTAACTTCTGCGAGTACAGTCATTGCTTTAATCGATGCGGCAGTTCCTGGAGAAGAAAATTATTTAACGAAATTAATGAATGCCCGTGTTGCTTATGACAAATTAACAACAGGACAAAAAAAGCTTGTCTCAAACGTAAAGTTATTAACGGATCGTGAAAAACAAGTAAAACCAATTTTAAATGTCATGGTGCAAATAGATAACTTAGACCCAAGCTCAAATAGCTTTGTTAGTAAAGTCAATGCAGCACAAAAAGCGTATGAAAAATTGACAAAAGACCAAAAGGCGTATGTCAGCAATATGGCAACGCTACAAAGCTATGAACCGTTAGCAAAGGTTATAGAATTAATTGGCAAGCTAAAAGCTTCGAGTAAAACATTCCATAATGATACTGTACAAGCACGCGCATTATATGATGCACTAAGTAAGGAAATGCAGCAGTATGTTACAAACTATAAGCAGTTACAAGCTGCTGAAACAAGTATTTTAGGTGCAGGAAATGTTCAACGTATGATTGAGGAATTACCATATATTGAGCCACATCAATATGTAAAACGCATTGAGGAAATTCGTGCAGCCTATAATGCATTACCTAAAGAGCAACAAATGGCAGTCGAAAATTACAAAGCATTACAAGATCAAGAAAAAATTATTAAGCCAGTTATTAGCGTTATCAATGAGATTGATAAGCTAATGACATCGAAAAATATGGACAGTCAATATCAAAAGATTTTAAAGGCGTATGATAATTTAAACGCTACACAACGCAAATACGTTTATAATGAGCAGTTGCTTCTGTCATTAGATAATGTCATTAAAGTGTACAAGAGTATTGCGGCTTTAAAACCAAGCGATAAAATGTACTTTGGTATGATTGAGTCAGTACGTAAAGATTACGATAGTTTAAATACAACAGATAAACAAAGAGTATCGAATTATTCCATCTTGCTAGAAGCAGAGAAAAACATGAGCGAAGTGAAAAAAGTTGTGGAGCTTATCGCTAGCCTTTCTCCAACATCAAGCACGTATATCCAAGATGTAGCGAACGCAGTAGCAGCATATAAGGCACTAGACTCCAAAGTAAGAGGACAGGTTATCAACTACGATAAGTTGAAAAATGCTGAAAAAGATATAGCTGCAGTTCTCAAAGTAGTAGATGCTATTGCAGAACTAGATCCTGATGCAAAGACATTTGAAAAGAAAGTGATTGCTGCACAAAAACTATATAGTTCACTATCACTGGAACAACAAGATTTAGTTTATAACTATCGTATTTTACAAGAGCATATAAAGGAATTAGGGCTGTAATAAAGAATGAAGAGAGGGCATGACCCTCTTTTCGTTATTTTTTTATAGAGGTCAATCAATTTAAAAGGGGCGAAAGACAGTGGAAATAAAGCAAAAATACGCATGGGCGTTTGCTACGGCTTTAGTTGTGGCACCTTGTGTTGCAGTCATCCCTACTCAAGCAGCTGCAATGCCATTTGTAGATATTAAAAAAAGCGATAGTGAGATGGAGCTATATAATGCAGTTAGCGAACTGTATAGCAAAGGAATCGTATTTGGTACAACGTCTACAACGTTTAGCCCTTATCAACAATTAACACGTGGAGAAGCAGCTTATTTTTTAGCGCAAGCACTTCATTTACAAACGAGCAATGTTGATAATCCTGGCTTTAGTGATGTCCCAACTTCACATCAATATTATGGACCAATTGCAGCGCTTGCAGCTAATGGTATTATCCAAAAAGGGACGCACTATAATCCAAATGCTTCAATTAAACGTAGTCAAATGGCCAAAATGTTGACATTGGGCTTTCATTTAAAACAAGCGACATCATTAACTGCTCCCTTTACAGATTTTACAAAGGATGCTGAAACCAATCATTATATTCAAACGTTATTAGATTATGGGATTACACAAGGTACAAGCTCTACGACATTCTCACCATATACGGATGTTCGACGTGGTCAAATGGCTTTATTCCTTTATCGCATATTACAAAAAAATGACGATGACTTATACATTATTGGAGTTGAATAGAAAGACAAACATCACTCTTAGGAAAGCAAAATCTTTAGAGTGATTTTTTTAAAATCATTGTAGGAAAAAACAGGTAATAATGGTATGTTTATATATAAGGCTTATGGGTAAAGAAAATCAATTATCCGATTCTCGATGGGAAGCCGGAACTTTAAAAAAACGGACGCCATACATATAAATAGGAGGTAGCTATGTTAAAAAAAGTATCTAGTATTGTCGGAATGTCGCTTATTTTGCTGGCTACTCCATTTGCCTTACCTCTACCAAATAGCTCAGACGTTGCATTAGCGGCAGAGACGGCAAAGGATGTTTCGCCTTCACATTGGGCGAATAGCTCGATTCAGCATATGTTAGATAAGCAATATATGACAACGTATCAGGATGGTACGTTTAAGCCAGAGCAAGCGATTACAAGAGCGGAGGCAGCAGCTGCCATAGCCCGTTCTATGCAACTGAAGTTGGATGTGCCTGCTGAGCCCAAATTTGTAGATTTAACAGCAGATCATCCTTATTATAAGGAGATTTGCGCACTAGTAGAATTAGGGATATTGCAAAATGGTGATTGCTTTAACCCAGATGCACCTTTGAAGCGCATGCAAATCGCTAAAATGTTAACGCTCGCATATAAAATTGAGGTAGATTCTCAAAATAATAGTAAGTATAGTGATATTAATGAAGGCCATTGGGCGAAAGACTATATTGAATCACTTGCAGATGTCGGTATTATTAAAGGGGTCAACGCGAAACAATTTGCACCTAATCTATTAGTAACACGTGCGCAATTTGCCTCCTTAGTGGAACGAAGCTTGGACTTTACAACGACGCTAACAAATTATGAAATAGCCTATGACTATTTATCAAAAACTTATATTCCGACAAAAAACTACTCAGCGACAATGGCTAACGATGTGTTAAATTTAGTTAACATCGAAAGACAAAAAAGAAAGCTCCCGTTGCTTACCTATGATGGAGCTTTAACACAAGTCGCCGTTATTAAGGCACAGGATATGGTGAATCGACATTATTTTGAGCACGAATCACCTTACTATGGCATGCCCTGGGATTTAGCTACTTTATTCGATTATCCATATACTAGTTTAGGAGAAAATATAGGTAGAAATATTCCAAGCCCTGAGGCGGCTGTTAAAGCATGGATGGCATCGCCATCTCATCGAGAAAATATTTTGCGAGAACATTATACAAATACCGGGGTAGCGATTGCAGTAGATAGCAAAGGAATTTACTATTGGGTCCAGCTATTTTCTAGTCAATGACTTGTGAATGGGTAATCGTCTGAGGCAAAACAAAAGACCACACTATGTGGCTACTAAACGAAGCTCTACCAAAAATGGTAGGGCTTTTCTATTGTACTAAGGAGTGGGGTGAATATATCTATGAAATTTAATAAAACATATATTGATAACTTCTTTAACAATATCAATGATTATAATTCAATGGCTGAATTGTTTATTATTGCATATGGCGAATTAAAAGAACAAAGCAACTTGCCTGATTGGTATGTTGAATTAAGAGAGATGATAAATTGGCAATCACAGTCCAATAGGTCGGGAGTTTGGACATATTATGAAATAGTAAATGATTCTTCAGCTACCACACTTATAGGTAGACTGAAAGCAAAAGGAGAAAATGAAATCCTTACTATGTATATGATGGGGATAAATAAATATAGAGATGAAACCCTAATGGAGCATATTGATAAATGGATTTGGGAAAATGAAGAGAGGATTTACCGATATGTCACTGACGTATTTATAAGCAATAAAGATTGGTTTTATCGTATCTAACTCATAAAGAATATGTTAATCGAACTTCTACAGAAAGTGAAAATCGCAAAGTACTTCACAAATGTGGGAGTTATATTTTTTCCACATCATTACCCCTCTAATTCAAAATTAAAATAACTATTTCTGATAATATTCGACTTCGAATGTCTGTATTTGTTGAACGATTTTTAAAGGAACGGCCCTTTTTTTGCTGAATGTATGTATATATTAGAGATGAATGTCATGTCTAAAATAGCCGTATTAAGCGTTCCCACCAGTGAATGTAGAATTATAAAGTTAAGGATATTTTCGTGTAAAATTCCACTGACTCAATTTACTTCTGAGAGGGTGATGTTATGTTAAATGGTGAAAAGTTAGTACAATCTATAATTATTTTATATGGAGACTTGTTACAAGTGGAAGTAGCTTATTTTACTGCGAAAGGTAAAATTTTAGCAACGGATGAATATAGAAAAAGAAAAGGAGAGCAAGTACATTTACCCTTTTTCCAAAAGTACTATTCTGAGCCATTTCAATACGTGCAGAGACCTGGAAAAATGAAAACATGTTCTGGGTGTAGGTTCCAAAATAATTGTCCTTCCAAAGTAGAAATACTGATGAACTTAGTGAAAGATGATCGGCATTTTGGGTATTTAACATTTGTAAGTTTTACAGATGAAGGTGAAAAGAAATTATCTACTGAACAAAAGAAATATCAATACTGGTTAGCTCGTTTAGGTGAAATTGTTATTAATGTTCTAAATAATGAGGGATCTTATTTATTATTTGAAACAAAAAACGGATTTGATACAAAATATGTACTCGGGGATGCACCTTATTTTCAATTTATTAAAACAAAGCTAAACAGCATTGCGAATAGTTCATCGTCAGTTGTCATCACGGGAGAAACGGGGACTGGAAAAAGTTTGTTAGCTAATCATATTCATTCAAACAGTATTACGCATAAAGGGGAATTTGTAGAGTTAAACTGTGCTAGTATTCCAGAAACTTTATTTGAAAGTGAATTATTTGGCTATGAAGAAGGGGCATTTACTGGCGCTAGAAGAAAAGGAAAACAAGGATATTTTGAGATTGCAGATAAAGGTACGTTATTCCTTGATGAAATTACGGAATTACCATTGCACCTTCAAGCTAAACTATTATCGGTTTTACAGAATGGTCTTATTTATAGAGTGGGAGCAATTGAACCTAGAAAGGTAAACGTAAGAATTATTGCTGCAACAAATAGACCTTTAGAGGAAATGGTGAAAAGAGGAGAGTTTCGTGCAGATTTATACTATCGATTAAATGTTATTCCTTTAACTTTGCCACCATTAAAAGAAAGAAAAGGTGAAATGGAATACTTAATTTTTACGTTACTAGAAAAGATTCAACATAAAACAGGTAAATATATTAAAGATTTTACAGACGAATTTTTAGCTGAATTGAATGCTTATTATTGGCCAGGCAACATACGAGAATTAGAAAATGTTTTAGAATACAGTATGGTAATGGAAGATTCTTTGCAATTAACGAAAGATAGTTTACCAAGCTATATTATTGAATATAATAGAATGCAAAATACTCACATCAGGCCTCCTAAACTGTTAAGAAATATGGAAATGGAATTAATTAATCAAAAACTATCTGAATACGGAAATGATGCTGCAGGTAAGGAACGTCTTGCAGAAGAGTTAGGTATCAGTACAAGGACTCTTTATAGAAAATTAAAAAGTAATTAAGAGGGCAGTTGATTTCTGCTACGGACGGGCGCTTTCCACAGGCACGTATTGCGCTATTCCCGCAGGAGTCGCCGTGGATTTTTCCTTGGCAAGTGAAATTGTTTGAGTGCCTGGCACTCAGTAACTTTGTAAGTCACAAATAATCTAAAGCAAATGGGATATATGTAAGAATCATTCTTTGATTTTGTGTATATACTATGTATACACAAAAGAGAGGAGGCTTGTTATAATGGATGAAACACCGAAGAAGCCTGCATCGCCCAATAAACCGTCATTGAACAACAACAATGAACGTATCTATGACCAAAGTCTAACGAACAAAAGCGACCCACCAAAGGATGATAAAATGACAACACATAAATTAGATAAATTTATAGTAGGTAATGAATTAGCCGTGCGAACAGTAACTTCATCAGTGCAAAAATGGGGTAATAGCCTTGCTGTTAGAATCCCAAAAGACATGGCAGAAAATAAAGCATTCGAGCAGGGAACAGCGGTTGAAATTATTGAAACAGTCGATGGTTTAAAAATAGTACTCAAGAAGAAAAAAATAGAGTATCAACTTGCTGACTTATTAAGCCAATGTAAACCGGAAAACTGCCATGAAACAATAGACTTCGGTGTAGCTGGGAAGGAACTGATTTAATGAGCACCGTTCCAGACAAAGGAGATTTAGTTTTTCTAGATTTCAATCCCCAAACAGGGCACGAACAGGCAGGCAGCCGTCCAGGTATCGTACTATCACCAAAAGCATTTAATGAAATAACTGGATTCGCTACTATTTGTCCAATTACGAATACAAAAAAAGGATGGGGATTTGAAGTAGAGATTCCGGAAAACCAAGTTTTTACGGGCGTAATTTTAACTGACCAATTGAAAAATCTCGATTGGAAAGCTCGGAAATTATCTGTTCGTGGTCAAGCACCTATTGAAGTAGTAGAGGAATGTATGGCAAAAATTAAAGCATTCCTTTACTAGTAGCCTGTCGCGTACAGGCTTTTTTTTTGTTTAAAAATCAACATACAACAATTGAAGTAGGGTAATGGAACAAGCTTGCTATTTTAGCTAGGTTTGTTATGTTCCTTATAAAATAAGAAGAAACCCAATTTTGAAAGTAAATAAATGAGTAGTAAATTCTTACATATTACATATCCCTCAATTGCTAATTCATAGCCTCTTGGTATTTTTGGATTACACTTATATTATTGAAAGTCTATCATTCTATGTGATGTATGGTGTAGTCCGTATGTCTGCTGATAAGCACAGCAATATTTTGGTGCTTGTGGCCTCCCCCTTCCTGAGCGGCACTATTTAAGAAAGAAGACCAACTAGGAAAAGCATGTAGTGAGCCGTCTTTCAATATTTTGTTCGTTTCCATATTCTACTTCTAAACAGACATTCCTCTAAATTTGAAGTTTCGTGCAAATTCCCTTTGTAAACGCCTTCCTTAATTATCAACTCAATAATAATTCAAATATTATGACAAAAACGGCATTTGAAATGACAGCTGTGTCAAAAAATAATGATTTATTATTTATGAATCTCGTATTATCAGCTTTTTAAAGTTGGCATGATTTTTGCATTATATAAAATGAGAAACAAAAAAGGGGGTACATTTATTTGCTAGATTACTTTGAATTAGGTGGGAAGATTGCAGTAGTAACAGGGGGAGCTTCAGGAATAGGTCTTGCAACCGCTAAATTACTAAGTGAGGTGGGGACTAAAACGATTATTCTTGATATCGATCAGCAGAAGGGCAAGGAAACAGAAGAAACACTGCGGGCTGAGGGCTTAAATATTGAGTTTGTAAAGTGTGATGTAACGAACTCGCAAGATTGCCAGCGTGTGGCGGAGTTAATAGAAGAAAAGCATGGAAAAGTCGATGTGCTCTTTAATAATGCAGGCATTATTCGTAGAAAAACAGTGGTGGACTTAGAAGAATCGGATTGGGATGCGGTAATTAATGTTTCTTTAAAAGGCGTTTATCTTCTTTCAAAATATTTAATTCCCCTTATGCGAAACCATGGCGGCGGCAGCAGTATTATCAATACCGGTTCTGGTTGGGGATTAAAAGGTGGAGACAAAGCTGCATCTTACTGCGCTGCGAAAGCAGGGGTTGTAAATTTAACAAAAGCTATGGCTATTGACCATGGATCAGAGAACATTCGTGTAAATTGTATTTGCCCTGGAGATACAGATACGCCGCTACTTCGAGGTGAGGCAAAACAATTAAATATAGAAGAATCTAGTTTTCTTCGTAGTTCAGCGGTTGATAGACCATTGGCAAGGTTGGGAACACCTGAAGATATTGCGAAGGGGGTACTATTCCTTGCAAGTGGTTTGTCCGCTTGGGTTACAGGAACTACATTAACCGTTGATGGTGGCGGCTTAGCATAAAAAATTATAGGAGGTATTTTATATGAGTAAAAAAGTTCATCCATACATTCCAAATATGGTACCTGAAGTAAAACAAGAAATGTTAGACGAAATTGGTGTGCATTCTATTAAAGAACTCTATTCTTGCATTCCTGACGACTTACAGTATAAAGGAACAATGAATATCCCGAAAGCATTGAATGAATTGGAGCTACGACGACATATTGAAGGGCTATTAAATAAAAATATAAGCACTAATGAATATCTTAACTTTTTAGGGGCTGGTTGTTGGCAACATTTTATTCCGGCAGTATGTGATGAGGTGAATCAAAGAGCTGAATTTTTAACTGCTTATGCGGGTGAACCATACGAAGATCATGGTCGTTTCCAAGCTTTATTTGAATACCAAAGTCTTATGGCAGAACTTGTCGATATGGAAGTAGTGAATGTACCAACATTTGATTGGGCACAGGCTGCAGCTACTTCGATTCGTATGGCTAGTCGTATTACTAAACGTACTAAAGTTTTACTTGCTAGTACAGTTTCACCTGAGAGAAAAAAGATTATTACAAACTATGGAACACCTCAATTAGCATTTGAAGATGTGCATTTTAATCTTAATACAGGATTAATGGATTTAGCAGATTTAGAAAGAAAATTATCTAATGATGTTGCGGCGATCTATTTCGAAAATCCATCCTATTTAGGATTTATTGAATCACAAGGGCAAGAGATTTCAAATCTTGCAAAAAAATACGGAGCAATAATCGTAGTTGGGGTTGATCCAATTTCACTTGGAATACTGGCACCACCAAGTCAATATGGAGCTGATATTGTATGTGGAGACCTTCAACCACTAGGAATGCATATGAATTTTAGTGGAGGGCAGGCAGGTTTTATTGCGACACATAATGATCCGAAATTCGTAAATGAATATCCATCACGATTATTTGGCATTATTCCGACTGTAAAACAAGGAGAGTATGGTTTTGGTGATATTGCATATGACCGTACATCTTTTGCAGATAGAGAAAACGGTAAAGAATCTGTCGGTACGCAAACAGCTCTTTGGGGCATTACAGCAGGTGTTTATTTATCGTTAATGGGACCAAACGGGATGTACGAATTAGGTCAAGCAATTATGCAAAATAGTCAGTACGCAGTAATGCAACTTAATAAAATTCAGAACATTAGAGGTTCGAGAATTACATCGCCATTTTTCAAGGAATTTATTATCGACTTTAATGATACAGGCTTAACTGTCGAAGAAATCAATGCACAATTATTAGAGCACAAGATTTTTGGAGGGAAGGACCTTTCGAAAGAGTTTCCTCAATATGGTCAGTCGGCACTTTGTTGTGTAACTGAAGTGCATACGAAAGAAGATATCGACAAACTAGTAAGTGTTTTATCAAAAATTGTGACGAAATAATGAGGTAGAAAGGAGTATTAGCATGTTAGAAATTCAAAGACAGTCTGTCAATATAGATTTTCATCAAGCCAAGTGGAATGAGCCTATTATTTTCGAGCTACATCAACCAGGTGAAGTTGGAGTCGAAGTACCGCAAGCTTCACAAGAAGTTGTAGATGTAGTGGGTGATGGCGTTTCAGTTCTACCGAAAAATATAAAGCGAGCAAGTAAGCCGAACTTACCAGAAATCGGCCAAGCCCGTGTATTACGCCATTATGTTCGTCTTTCACAAGAAACATTAGGGTCGGATTTTAATGTAGAAATTGGTCAAGGTACTTGTACGATGAAGTACATTCCGAAAATTAACGAGTTACTAATTCGTAATTCTAAAATAATGGAACTACATCCGCTGCAAGATGTTAGTACTGTTCAAGGAATGTTAGAAATCATTCATAACATGGATTTAGCAATGCGTGACATTTCAGGTATGGATGCATTCTCGTTCCAACCGAGTGGTGGCACACAAGCACTATTTGCGATGGCATCGATTGTACGTAAGTATTTTGAAGTTAAAGGTGAGGCAGATCAACGTAATGAAATTATTACAACCATTTTCTCTCATCCATCTCAAGCAGCAACGGCAGTTGTGAAGGGATATAAAATTATTACTTTACATCCAGACGAAAATGGATTCCCTAATATTGAAAAGTTAAAAGAAGTTGTATCCGAACGAACAGCTGGCTTTGTTGTAGCTAACCCAGAAGATACGGGAATTTACAATTCAAAAATTAAAGAATTTACAAAGATTGTACATGATGCAGGTGGTATTTGTTACTACGATCAAGCGAATGCAAATGGTTTATTAGGCATTACACGTGCTAAAGAGGCAGGCTTCGATATGTGTTTCTTTAATTTACACAAAACATTCGCAGCGCCACATATGTGTGGGGGACCAGCTACAGGTGCATTAGGCGTAACAGCGGAATTAAAACCATATTTACCTGGACCGATTGTCGAAAAAAGTGGTGATCAATATATATTAAATGATCAATTAGAGCATTCAATTGGGAAAGTACGCGCTTTCCACGGCGTTGCACAAACTATTTTACGTTCTTATGCATGGATTCGAGCATTAGGACAAGAAGGACTTAAAGCAGTTGCAGAAACTGCTGTGCTAAATAATAACTATTTATACAGTAAAGTATCGAAAATTCGTGGCGCAAGTGTACCTTATGTACAAGGGCAACGACTGGAACAGGTGCGTTATAGCTGGGAGCAGTTGGAGAAGGAAACAGGTGTCACAACAGAGGATGTACAGCGTCGTATGACAGACTTTGGTTTACATTACTGGACAAGTCATCATCCATACATTGTGCCACAACCATTCACACTAGAACCAACAGAATCCTACTCTAAAGCAGATTTAGATGAATATATCCAGGCACTTGAACAAATTTCAAAGGAAGCATATGAAAATCCAGAGGTAGTGAAAAATGCACCGCAAAATAGTACCATTCATCAATTAATCGAAGCAGATTATTTAGATAATCCCGCAAAATGGTGTACTTCATGGCGGGTATATCAAGAAAAGGTGAAAAATGAAGCGGAATTAACAAGTAATAACCGTTAGGGGGTAATTTGATGACAACAAGGCATAGTAGTTTAAAAAAGAAGAGAGTAGTCATTACAGGAGGAGCAAGTGGTATAGGATTAGCCACAGCACAACGCTTTGTAGAAGAAGGTTCTGTCGTCGCTATTTTAGATATTAATGAAGAAAGTATTGAAAAGTCTATAAAAGAAAACAAAGGAATTGCCAAAGGATATGTAGTGGATGTTAGTAACCCTGCAAGTGTAAACGCTGTCTTTAAAAAAATTAAAGAGGATTTAGGGGGAGTGGACGTTTTTATTGCAAATGCAGGGATTAGCGTTCGCTCTAAATTCCTTGATATTAATCCAGAACAATGGAATAAAGTTTTAAACATTAATTTAAATGGTGTGTTTTATACATCTCAAGCCGCTGCAAAAATCATGGTTGAACAGGGGAAAGGCGTTATACTCATGACAGCCTCTACAAATGGTGTTACGGGACATCCATTCTATGCAGACTATAACGCTTCAAAAGCAGGCGTTAATCTTTTAGCAAAAACGATGGCATTAGAATTGGCTCCAATCATTCGAGTGAACACAATATGTCCAGGGTATGTATTAACACCGATGCAAATGGCTGAGTATACTCCTGAAATGTTAGAGGTTGTAAATGAAGGTATTCCTTTAAAACGGCATGCAGATCCAAAAGAAATAGGGGCGTTGTATGCCTTCCTTGCTTCAGATGAATCTGCTTATATTACAGGGCAAACAATTGCCATTGATGGTGGAGAATTAGCTTAATCATAAAACGAGGGGGATTGGTATTTTATGAAGAAAAGTCTATTCTATTTTTTATTGGTGTTAGTTGCTTCATTGATGGTTGCGTGTTCAGAAAAAGATTCGAATGTACAAATTGAAACATCTGCAAGTAGTGAAGGAGAAACGAAAGCAGGCGAAGAAAAAAGCACAACATCAGATATGAAATTAGTGAATGATGGAAAGTTAACTTTTGCAATGAGTGGCTTACTAAAGCCATTAAATTATAAGGAAAATGAAAAATTAGTTGGTTTTGATGTAGAAATTGGCAATGAAATTGCAAAGAGAATTGGCCTTGAACCAAACCCTGTTACAAATCCATGGGAAACGATCCTCCAAGGGTTACGAGGAGAGAAATATGATGCAATTATAGGGAGTATGACAGCTACTGAGGAGAGAGCAAAACAGGTTGATTTCTCAGATCCATATTATATTTCGGGCGCTACAGTATTTATTTCAAGTAAAAATAAAGATATTAAATCGTTAGATGACTTAAAGGGAAAGACAATCGGTGTTATGCAAGCTAGTACTTATGTTGAAGATGCAAAAAAATATACAGATAAAATTAAAGAATTTCCTAGTGAGATATATGCATTACAAGACCTTCCTCCAGGACGTTTAGACGCAGTAATTACAGATAAAATAGTAGGGATTTCCGCGATGAAAGAATCAGGTTTAGAAATTCAAACAGTAGGAGAAGAAATTAAAAGAGAAGAAATTGCAGTAGCTATTAAAAAGGACAATCAAGTGTTATTAGAAGCAATTAATAAAGCAATTGCAGATATGGTTGCAGATGGAACGTATAAAGACATAAGTACAAAATGGTTTGGCAAAGATCTATTAGAGTAATCCAATCCTAAATTATTTTACCTAGTATTATAGATTAATTCTAGGTAAAATAATTTGAATATTCAAAAAACATTAATCTTCTATACCAATACACTTAAAGAGGTTAGGTGATTTATATGGAGTTTTTAACGAATATAGCATCGATATTCCAAAAACATGGCATTGAATTTTTAAAAGCAACTATTTTGACAGTTGAGTTAACAGTAGTTTCTTTATTAATTGCTTGTGTTATTGGTCTAATTTTTGCCTTCTTCAAAGTTTCGAATATCAAGATATTAGAGAAGATAGCAAACGCTTATATTTTTATTATTCGGGGTATGCCACTTATCGTACAACTTATGTTCCTATACTACGGTATTTCTAGTATTTTTGTTCTTTCCGATTTTGCAGCAGGTGCTATTGCACTTGGTATTCATTCTGGTGCCTATATTGCAGAAATCTTTCGAGGATCGATTCAATCAATCGATAAAGGACAAATGGAAGCTGGCCGCTCATTAGGTATGACGTATTTTAAAACAATGAGACGAATTATTTTACCACAGAGCTTTAAGCGAGCTATACCTTCATTGGCTAATCAATTCATTATTGGATTAAAAGACTCTTCTTTAGTAGCCTATATCGCCGTTTCAGAATTATTTAACCATGCATTATCTGCCCAAGCGTATAACTACATGCCTTTAGAAACCTACTTTGTCGTAGGCGTATATTACTTGATTTTAGTTCTAATATTCACACTGTTGTTCAATAAACTGGAAAGCAGAATGGATGTTGGAAAGGAGAAAAAGCATGATAAAGTTGAAGTCGCTTTCTAAATCATTTGGTAAATTAAAAGTTTTAAAAGACATTAACCTTGAGATCAATAAATCAGAAGTAGTTGTTTTAATTGGAGCAAGTGGTTCGGGAAAAAGTACGTTGTTACGTTGTATGAATTTTTTAGAGTTATTAGATGAGGGTACTATAAGTATTAACGATGAGATTATTGATATCGAAAAAACAAACTTAAATAAAGTCAGAGAAAATATGGGTATGGTATTTCAACACTTCAATTTATTTCCGCATTTAAGCGTTTTACAAAACATAACTGAAGCACCCATACAGGTGAAAAAGCAAAGTAAAGAGGAAGCGAATAAAAAAGCAATGGAATTATTAACGAGAGTTGGGCTTGCTGATAAAGCTAACTACTATCCTGAGCAGTTATCTGGAGGACAAAAGCAACGGGTTGCTATTGCAAGAGCACTTGCGATGAACCCAAACGTTATGCTGTTTGATGAACCAACATCGGCGCTAGATCCTGAATTAGTTGGCGAAGTATTAGAAACAATGAAAAGTTTAGCAAGAGATGGTATGACAATGGTCATTGTAACGCATGAAATGGGCTTTGCAAGAGAGGTTGCGGATAGAGTAATTATGTTAGCTGATGGAAAAATAATTGAAGAAGGCCCTCCTTCAGAATTTTTTAAAACGCCGAAGGAAGAGAGAACAGCGAAGTTTTTACAGCAAGTTTTATAATCATTCACTTAAGTTAGGGGTTGTTATTTATGTTGAAAACGTATGAAGAAGTATTAAAAGTGACAAATGATCTTGTAAATATTGAAAGTATCGTAAATACCGAAGGCGAAATTGATATTTCAAAATCACTTGCTAAAACAATTGCTAACCTTCCTTACTTTCAAAAAAATCCAGACTATGTGTTTACTTCACAAACGGTCGATGATGAGATTGAGCGATATAACGTATTTGCTTTTGTAAGAGGGACAAAAGAAAGTAGCGCTAAAACAGTCGTATTAATGGGCCATACCGATACGGTTGGAATAGATGATTATAATAGCTTGAAAGAGAAAGCATGTTTTCCGAATCATCTTCAAGAAGCATTAAAAAACGAAAAGGTTCCTCCGTTAGTTAAGGAGCATTTAGAATCCAATGAATGGTTATTTGGCAGAGGAACATTAGATATGAAAAGCGGTGTGGCAAGTAATTACTATCTATTAAATTATTATTCAGAGCATCCTGAAGAATTAAAAGGAAATATTGTATTTTTTGCTGAGTGTGATGAGGAAGATAGCTCGCACGGGGTATTGTCAGGTTTAAATGATTTAAAAAAACTGAGAGAAGCGTATGGATTTGAATATGAGGCGTTAATAAACTCTGATTTTGTAGCTCCTAGGTATGAAGGCGATGAAAATAGATATATTTATAAAGGTAGTGTCGGGAAGCTACTTCCTTCATTTTATATAACTGGAGCTGAAAGTCATGTGGGATCTAGCTTTGAAGGACTTGATCCTAACTATATCGCAGCAGAGTTAACTAGACAAATTGCATATAATCCTGAGCTATGCGATAAATCATTAGGCGAAACGCCTATGCCACCAGTAACGTTGAAGCAAACAGATTTTAAAGAAACGTATACTGTTCAAACAGCACTTGCTTCATATGTATATTATAATTTCTTTGTTCAATCATGGTCGCCTAAAGATGTTCTTGAAAAGCTAAAAAATCAAGCAGAAATTGCCTTTAATAATGTAGTTAATAATTTAAATAGTCACTATAAGAGATATTGTGAAATTAGTGAACAGGAATATACAAAATTGCCTTGGGAAACGAGGGTGGTATTTTATGAAGAACTAGAGCAATCGATTATTTCACAATCTGGTGAACGTTATAAAGAGCATATGAAGAAATTTAAAGAAGACTTACTAGAAAATAAAGAATTAGATGTACGTATGTTTTCTGCGAGAGTCGTAGAAGAAACATGGAAATGGGCAAAGGATAAGAGCCCTGCTATTATTATTTTTTATTCCTCACTTTATTCACCACGCGTAGAGGTGACTGGAAAAGATCAAAAAGAAAAAAATCTACTAATAGCTTTAGATCATGCTATCGAAAAAGTTCAACCACATTATAATAAGCCAATTGTACAAAGAAATTATTTTCCTTATATTTGTGACATGAGCTGTGTAGCGATAAATGACGATGAAGATAGCATTCAATCCGTTATTAACAATAATCCAAGTTGGGGAACAAAACATTTTGTCGATTATAATACTATTAGGGATTTAAATATTCCAGCAATTAATATTGGACCGTATGGTTATGATGCACATAACAGATACGAAAGAACTGAATTAAAATATACAATGGAAATTATGCCTAATTTAACGAAACACGTAATAGATAAGCTACTTGATTAATGTCTACAGTTATAACCGTTGATATTGCATTTAGAAGAGCCCTAAGACTATAGACAAACTCGAACAATTTCAAGTTTGTCTATAGTCTTATTAAATTGTGTGAAAATTGTTTGAGTGCCTGGCACATAAAGGTTGTGATTTTCAAGATTATTTATTCTATATACTATAAGAATAGGGGGGATGAAGAATGACTATGTGCTTCTAAAAGAAATTGTGTAAATAATCTATGTTAACGAGTAAAACGTTAAAATAATTATTAGATGGGGAAACTAGGTTAAGTGCAAATAGTTTATTTTTGAAAAAAGAACGTACACTCTTTTTTTTTACCTAAAATAAGAACATATGCTCTATTTATTATTAGGAAGTGAATGTATGCTTCTTACAAAGGAGTGCTTTGAGTGTTGGAAAATAAATGGGATGAAGATAGAATTGAAAAATTTGAATGTGAAAATCGACAGCTATTAAAAAATGATTTGGTAATTTCTTTTTTGAAAATACCAACTAACAAAGAAAAGTACATGGAAACAATATCAAACCCTACTCCAGAGAATATGAAAGAATTAGATATATTATTTAAACATTTCTATTTCAAAATCCGCTTTATTTCTCATATTTCTTCAACTCTAAAGTTTAATTCAATTAATTTCGACAAAAGATTGAGGCTTATACAATCCAGATTTTCTCTTACTTTAGATGCCACCATTAATACTAGTGAAGGACAAGGAACATTTCTCGATTTAGTAGCGGACGAACAAGCAGAAGACCATTTTAGTGGGATAATTTTAAATAATGATTTACATGAATATGTAATAAACCCAATATTGTATGATGCATTAAATTCGTTGACTAAAAAGCAAAAGGAGATCATTAGTCTAGCTTATGCAGAAGGATTAAGCGATACGGAAATTGGACGAAGATTAAATAAAACGCAGCAAGCTGTCTCTAAAACCCATAAGAAAGCTTTGGAAAATATGCTGATTTACATTGAAAGGCAAAAGAAGAATGGGGAAAAAAGGGGGATTTCTGATGATAACAGAACCAACTGATTGGATTATGATAATCGGAAATTTTGGCTTTCCGATTGCAATAACAGTATATCTATTTATTAGATTTGAAAAGAAATTAGAAAACCTTGAACTAAGTATTCATAAGTTATCGGAACGTATTAAAAATTCAAGAAGGGACTGAAGGGAGATGTCACAAGAATTAATTGCCCTAGTAAAAAAATCGAAACATGACGATAAAGCTTTATTAACTGTAATAAATTATTTTGAGCCTATCTTGAAACAGTGCCTTTATCAAACGCATCCACATTTTAGAGAGGATTTACGTCAGGATTTACTTATTAAACTCATCCATACTATAAGAAAATATGATGTCAATTCCGTCCCAGGATTCTGGGATTTGAAGAAACGATATAATGGCCAATAAAATTAGGATGATTACAATTAGTTCTAAAGCGGTCAAATGGGTAAAAATTTTTGATCGTTTTAGTTCTAAACAGTTGTATGCATATTCAATAAATAAAATCGTGGTGGTATAGCCAAGTGGTAATGAACCAGTTTGTCCTCGGTTTAAATCCGAGTGCCCCCTAAAATTGTTGAAAATTGTTTGAGTGCCTGGCACTTTAAAGCACGCTCTATTGTAACAAAGCGTGGCTAATATTACAGGAATGTTACAAAAAGCCGGAATACCCATTAATTAATACCCATATTTTAGCGTTGGTAAACCACAAAACGTTGGTATATCAGCTTTTTTTTTACTTTTAAAACCGTTACACAATTGAAAAATTAAAATACCATCATTTGTGATAGTCTATGTATAGGCAAAAAAGTTCCTTGAGAGGGGTATAACAAACTTATGAAGAAAAAATGGTTATTACCGATTTTTGCATCTTTTATGTTATTTTCAACAATTCAAATAGATAACGCTGAAGCGGCAACTGCAAATGAAGTTACTGAAACAGCGACGAAATATTTAGGTATTCCTTATGCTTATGGTGGTACAACTACTAGTGGATTAGATTGCTCTGGCTTTACTTCTAAAGTCTTCAATGATTTAGGCATTAAATTGAACCGTACATCAAGCTCACAATATCAGCAAGGTACAGCGGTTGCGAAGAGTGACCTAAAAATTGGCGACTTACTTTTCTTTAACACGAGTGGTAGTGGTATCTCACATGTAGCGATATACATAGGTGATGGTAAAATGATTCACTCTCAAACAGGTAAAGGTGTTAGCTATTCTAGTGTAAACGATCCATATTATTGGAGTTCTCGTTACGTTGGAGCAAAACGCGTAGCGGATTTTGACGCTGAACAACAAGCTGAAGTGACAAAAGTAGCGACTGCTGAAGTTAAGGACGCTGCAATTGACTTTACAGTATATGCTTCACGTGCAGAAGTTGCTGTACAAATAGCAAAAGCTTTAAACTTAGATACAACAGATAAAAATACATCATTTGCTGACGTAAAACCTACTTATGCACATGCTGGTGCAATTGCTGCAGTAGCGAAGTTAGGTATTTTTACAGGTGATGATCACGGCAAATTTAATCCTTCTTCTCCAATGACTCGTGCACAAATTGCAAAAGTTTTAGTAGTAGCTTTTGGTCTTGAGCATAAAGGTGATGTGGTGACATTTGCAGATGTTCCTGAAAATTATTGGGCAACAGAATATATTTCAATACTAGCATCAAACGGTATTACAGCAGGTAAAGATAACGGTAATTTCGGTTATGATGAAATGTTAAAAATTTCTCAACTTGAAACATTTATCGAGCGTGCTAAGCAAGTGAATAAGTAATCAATTTCTACTTCGCTTCGGACAAGGGCTACGTTTGAAGTGAAGCAATGCATGGAAGTTCTTTTAAATAATGTATAAATGGGGAGAGTTTGCACTTGCAGGCTCTCTTCTTTTTATGAATCCATATGAAATGGGGTGATATAAAAAAATGTCGAATAGTTACAATCTATGATAGTTTTATATGTGAATTTTTGTTAAAATGGACACAATAACACGAGAACATGAAGGGAGGAAATAAGACATTGTACTTTAAAAAAATCAGTCTTATATTATGCGTCTTATTCATTTCAGCTTCTATGTTTACGATACATAGTGCAAATGCAAGTGGTGGTTTTGAAGATGTTACCCCAAAGCATGAAGCTTATGAAGAGATCAATTATTTAATTAGTTTAGGTGTTATAAAAGGGTATACGGAAAATGGTAAAACGTATTATAAGCCTTATAATAGCGTAACGCGCGGACAAGTTGCAAAAATGGCTGTTGTTGCTTCTGGTAACAGACCATTAGTTGTCAATAAATCTAACTTTTCAGATGTAACGGTTGGTACCGAGCTTTCGGGTTACGTTGAACGTGCCATACAGTTAGGTTACTTTAAAACAAATACAACTGGACAGTTTTTACCGAACAAGCCTTTAACTCGTGATGAAATGAGTTATGTATTAACAAAGGCATTTAAGCTTGATGCAAGTGAATACGAAAATATGGATTCTCCCTTTGTTGATGTAGGTATTACACATCCTTACGTTCAATATGTAAATACGATTTACTATAATGGTATTACAAAGGGAAGCGGTCAAAATTATAATCCAAATAGCCAAGTGACACGTGCGCAGTTCGCATTATTTGTTGCTCGTGCAAAAAGTGAAAAATATCGTTTAGAGCTACCTGTAAAAGGTGTTACTGTTCCAGATACAACACAGGTTATTGGTTTAATTCAAGTGACAACAGATGGCTTGAATATTCGTAAATCAAAAGACTCGGTATCTAGTTCGAACATAGTAGGTACAGTCGATAAAGGTGGAAAACTATCAGTCTATGCAGTTGAAGGTGACTGGTTAAAAGTAACATATAAAGGTGCATTTGCTTATATTTATAAAACGTACGCACAGTTTTTAGATGCGGACGGTAATGCATTAGGGAATATTCAAAAAGAAGTTAAAACAACACAAGGTATCAATCTCTACGTGAAGGCTAGTTCGTCTTCTAAAACAATTTCAACAATTAATAGTAATGTCAAACTGCCTGTCTACAAAACGGTTAATGGCTATTATTTAACAGTAGTAAATGGCTTGCCAGGATATATTGTTGCAAATAGCACAGAGGATGTGGAAGTAGAACAACCTTCAAAACCAGATCCAACTCCTCCGCCAGTTGCAGGAGACTTACTAGGTCGTGCAACTGTTGGTAGTCTAAATGTGCGCAAAGAAGCGAACTCAACTTCTACAGTATTAGGTAAATTAAATAAGGGCGACTATGTGCATGTTAATAGCATTAGTGGCTATTGGGCTCAAATTACTTTTGATGGACAAACGGGCTATGTGCATAAATCTTATTTAAAACTATTAAACCAAAGTGGTAATGGACTGAAAAATCGTATTATCATTCTTGACCCTGGTCATGGTGGTAAAGATCCAGGAGCTGTAGTAGGTTCCAATTCAGAAAAGGCTATTACTTTAAAAGTTAGCACACTTGTAAAACAGAAACTTGAAGCAGCTGGAGCAAAAGTGTTAATGACACGAACAGGTGACACATATCCTTCGTTGCAAGACCGTGTTGACTTTACCGATGCAAACTATGGCGAAATCTTTGTTAGTATACATGTCAACTCAGCAACTAGCACCTCTGCACAAGGTACTGAAACATATTATGCTGTGACAACTGGAGATATGTATCAAGAAGATATTGATCTAGCTACTTTTGTAAATAACCAAATTGTTAATAACTTAAACATGAAAAATCGCGGTGTTAAAGAGCAACAATATTATGTTATTCGCAACACATTAATTCCAGCGATTCTAGTAGAGCTAGGTTTCCTTACAAATAGTGAAGACCGCGGCAAAATGACAGATGATCAATATATCGAATTATTTGCTGAAGCTATTTATAAAGGGATTTCACAATACTACGCTAAACAATAAAAATAAAGAGCTACATCGTTTCTATTTAGAACGACGTAGCTCTTTTTTTATTGGATGAAAAGTGAGATTCCAGATAATCTATTAGCGCCATCCAAAAGTTATTTAGCGTTCGCGTGAAGTGTGCGATTAACAAATTGGGCAAAGTTTTGACGAGTTACCGTGTTGTTTGGTTTAAATGTTTGATCTGCATAGCCTGTAGTAATATCTAGTGCATAGAGAGCCTGGATATCTTTAAAATAGACATGAGATGTAGGGACATCGATGAATGTATGTTTAGTATAGCCTTGAAGCTTAAAGCCCTTTACAAGTGCATGTGCCATTGCGGCACGCGTCATCGGTTGATGGGCGTTAATTTTGCCATCTTCTAAAGAAATTATTCCATAGCGAACGCCTGTAGCTAGGACTGCATAGCCATAATCACCAGCTTTCATATCGTTGGCGTTCAAGGTAGCTGAGCTTGAAGGGGTGATACCAAGTGCACGTAATACCATTTCAGTAGCTTGTATTCGTGTGAGTGTGCCTTGAGGGTTGAATTTGCCATTACTCCCTTTCACAATACCTAATGCATGTAAGTTTTTAATATCATAATAAGCTCCGTTTGTTGCTAATATATCTTGAAAGAATGGGGCAACCTCAATAGAAGCCTTGTTGGAACCTTTTGTACGTGTGAGCGTTTTAATTTCTGCAATGGTTGCAAATTTTTCGTCAACATTTTTACGATCATCGCGACCTTCTATGAAGGAAGTACGTATCGTATATGTTCCAGCGGCTAAATTTCCGGGCATGAAAATTTGATATTTTTCCGAGTGGGTACTAATATCTTTGCGGTCAGCATTAGTTGTTGTCGCATCGGCAGCAAGACCTGGTAAATAACGATCATGCCCTTTACCGACAACCTGATCGTTCGCATCAAGAATCTCTACTTTTAACGTACCACGAGCTGGCACATTGCCATTGTTCTTTACCGTTACTGTGGAGTAGAAGACGAATTTACCAGACGGCGCTACATAACTTTGCACACTGTCAGAGTATAGCGAAAGATTATAGCGACGTGGCACATCACCATTGTGATTTTCGGCAACCCAACGTAAAGCGTGCTTCATAAATACTTGAGCGTCTAAGTCGCCTTGTGTTGTAGAGTAAGCAACACCGTTTTCGTTATCTTGCCAATTTGCTTTGGCATTAATAGTAATGTAATCATAAATTTTGAATCCGATTTGTACGACTCTACCTTTGCCGTATTGAATGGCATGTGCTGCTCCAAATTCATTTTTCTTCATTGTTTGTGGCTTGTCAGTATAATCGTAATTCGAGAAATATAATAGCGGTGAGGCGGAGCCACCTTGCCAAGGTTTAATGATTTCAACCCACTCTTGATCAGATTTTGTAAGATTTAATTTGCTTTTGCCGAGCTCATTAGTCGCGTTTTGGATAATTGAATGTACTGAATTACTATTGCTAATTGTTGCGTTACCCAATACTATATCGTCGATAAAGCGTGAGTTGAAAACTTCTGATAGGTTATCCCACTCCATGACCCAAGAGTCGACATCATAGATTAATGGGGAGAGATCCATTTGACCAGCCTTTGGAAATTTTGCGGATTCGTTACGAGCTGTTTGGAACGCAAAAATAGCACCGCCACCGTTGCGTACGTACATTTTGACATTTTCGCGTTGTAGATGATTCATCATGACCGTATAAGGAAAGACGATTGCATCATATTGGCTTAAACTTTCTAAACTATTTAAGTCCTTTTCGTAAATTTTCTCTACATTGAAGCCCTGTTGCTGATATAAAAGGAAAGCTTTTAGCTCCTTGTTGTATGTAGAGCTATAATCGACCTTTGGAGATACTGTTTGTCCCTCATATGTACCACCAGGGTGTGTGGAGTTGGCATATTTCTCACTACTTTCAGAGAAAACGATGCCGATTCTTTGAGTTGTAGCTTGGGCTTGTGTCGGTAATAGGAATACAACAAGCGTACAAGCACAGAAAGTAATTAGTGAAATGAATCTCTTCAATAAATCCACATCCTTGTTTTGTTTTTTTCTCAAAAATGGTATTACTTATTTTCATCATACACCCAAATAATGACTGAATCGTAGAGATTTAGGTGAAAATGAAATTTTTGAGCTTTTTTATGTAAAATCCATAGAATACTTTCTATAAGTCTATCCGTATTTATGATATAATAACCTTTGTTTTTGTAGGGAAAACTAAAGAATGTAATAGTGAACAACAACTATTGATTCATGATAGAGGAGGGCAATAACATCTATTTAGATGTATTACATGTATGAATAAACTGAAGCAAGTTTTCACAAAGGTCAATAAGATTGATACGTTTTCACCGTATTTCTTTTTACCTTTTATATTAGTGCTATATTTCTTTACAAGTCTATTCGATTTCCATCGATTTGAATTATTTAATGTTCGAGTATCAATTTTGCCAGCGGTACTAGTAGCACTTATTTGCTATTATATCGGTGTTTATATTATTGATAAATTACAATGGACAATCCCATCATTCGGGTTATCGTTCTTAGGAAAATATATTATTCACATTGTTGTGTTACTAACAATAATCGGTTTAGCTTCTTATTTAATGATGATTTTTGGTGGAGGTTTAGGAATTTCTGATGAATCTAATCGTCGTAATCTCGATCCAAAACTAAACTTCTTTAGCCAATTATTATGGTACGGAATTTTACTGTTATTATCTTACAAAATGATTTTAGAAAAGCATATGACATGGAAAAAGGCATTAGTATACGGCACGATTTTTGCTGTTGTTATGTTCTTGTTCCTATTAATGGGCTATCGTACACCATTAATTATTATGCTATTTACTGGAATTATTATTTTCCACTATGTTGTGAAACGTGTGAAATTAACTTGGTTCCTGACAGCGTTATTTGTAATCGGTGTTGCATTCTCGATGTTTGGTTTCTTACGAGTGGTGACAGAAGATACAACTAAAGAATTCAATAATCGCGATCAACCCGATGTTGAATTGACAGAAACAGAAAAAGAAAAACTGTTAACAGTTGAACAAAAAGTAAATTTAACACCTAAATGGATGCGTTCAATAAATGGTGAAAGTGTTACAGGTCATATCGTATTAAGTAAAATTATCGAATACACGCAAGAAGAGGGCTACTTAAAAGGCGAAATTCATAAAGGTATCTTTAATACGGTTCTTCCTGGTGAGCAAATTTCACCTCGTATGAAGGTAACGGAAGTTGTAAACTCATTGAGCGTGGAAGAAGGTAAATATATTACACGTCCAACAAGAACAACAACGCCTACCTTTATCGGACAATTATTCCTAGATGGTGGCTATGCACTTGTAGCGATTGGCTTCTTACTATATGGTGTATTAATTTCATTAATTTATAATAAAGTAAAACAAGGTGGCATCCGTAGCTTCCACTCAGTAGCATACGCATTTGTCATTACATTGTTTACAGTGTCGATGCACACAGGCTTACTTGATTTAATCTTTATTTTAATGTTAGGTTTTGTAGTAATTGCGTCAGCAATTATAAAAACAGAGCAAAGAAAACTTCGATACTAACAGTAAAGGGCTGTCCTCAATAGGGCAGCTCTTTTATATCGCTTGCAAACCATGCATGTGGGAAGCCCGAAGTGAATCGGGGGATTCCTCCGCTATATCGCGGAAAAAAGGTAATGAATTGCGGAATTCTTCCGCTATATCGCAGAAAAAAGGTAATGAATCGCGGAATTCCTCCGCTATAACGCGGAAAAAAGGTAGTGAATCGCGGAATTCCTAGGACATACCGCGGGAAAAAGGTCTTGAATCGGGGGATTCCTCCGCTATACCGCGGAAAAAAGGTAGTGAATCGCGGAATTTCTCCGCCATACCGCGGAAAAAAGGTAATGAACCGCGGAATTCCTCCGCCATACCGCGGAAAAAAGGTAATGAACCGCGAAATTCCTCCGCCATACCGCGGAATAAAGGTAATGAATCGCGGAATTCCCACGCCATACCGCGGAATAAAGGTAATGAATCGTGGAATTCCTCCGCTATACCGCGGAAAAAAGGTAGTGAATCGCGGAATTCCTCCGCCATACCGCGGAATAAAGGTAATCTACCGCGGAATCCCTAAGACATTCAACGCGAAACCCCGGCTGCACAACGCTGTGTTGTAGGGAATAAAAAGGGACCCTCCAATAAAGTGGAGGGTCCTTTTTTTTATTTCACTGTATCTATAAACTGAATATAGTCTTTACTAATGTAAGCTGAACCTGGGTGGAGCTTATCAGATAGTACTTCATGCCAGCCATTAATGTTTGTATTGATAACAATGACAGGCATACCACTTCTAGCATATGTGAAGAGAGGGCTATTGCTAGTAGAAGTGTCTGTACGTACATTTAAACCTGTAGTTGTTGTTAGGCCGATTGTATAAGGATTTTTTGCATCTTTAAAACCTAACGCTTTTTCAGCACGATAGTAGTGTCCAGCGATTTTAGCTCCCCAGTACGGGTCAGATGCATATTTTACGTTAAAGCCAAGTGCTTTCGAACCAACTACTGCACCGTTTGCATAGTTTTTCCCAGGGGCACCACCTGGTGTAATGTAGTTTGGTTGTAGGAACTTATCAACAAGTTCGTTAATATTAGCAGCTACACTGTCGAATTTTTTATTAAGTGGGTTAGTGTCATAAACATATAAACCAAATAGGTTGTTTAAGTTTTGTGCATGGTCACTCATACCATAAGCACTTTCATGCTGAGCAAGTGACAAAATTAACATTGCGTTAATATGTGAATTTGCCTCAACCTCTTTTAACGTTTGTCCTAAGCCGATGAGCTTACTTTTCGTTGTGGCATCTTTATAAAGTGTAATACCTGTACTTTCCATTTCCGCAAGCTTATTCATAATGTAAGCATCGATTTCTTCTGCTGTATATTGTGTTGTTGCACGAGCAGGTAAAAATTGATAATAGTTATAAGCTTCCCCTTTAGAAGAGCCATTCCCATTTGTGAAGTAAATACCATTCCAGCTATAGTATTTTTCACCCTGCTTCATGAAGGCAGGTGCTTTTCCGTAAACATAGCTTGAAGAATATTTATTTGTTGCGTAATCGTATAGTGTATGTTTAATTTCGCCATTTTCGTTTGAATAGTAAGAACGTCCCTTACTTAATGAAAAGGGAATTAACGTTACATCCGCTTGTTTTAAATAGCCAACTTGACCAGCTAATCGAACTTTCACTTGAGCTGCATCACTGCTGATATATTCCATTTCTGTATTACCAGCAACAGCGATTTGATCTTTAATCGTTTCAGAATAAAGGGCAACATAATTATTCGTCACAACATAGCCAGAAGTCATTTTTACAATTTTATCTTTTTGGACGATAACTTGCGTATTTTTTGTTAATGCTTTATCAGCAGCTTCGAAGCTTGTGAAGCCTTGATTGCCGACTAGTGTACCATTTGAAATTTCTTTAATCGCATAAGTAGAGAAGTCAGCATCAGCATCACCTGCAAGCAGCATTAAACGTTGAATAAACGTTGCAGCTTGTCCAATTGTTGCATTTTTTTCAGGCATAAAGTAGCCATCAGAACCGATAATGATTCCTAAATGAGCACCGATTGCTACGGCAGAGCGGTATTCTTTAATAATGGATGCATTATCTTTAAATGTAATGGATGAAGTACCTTTAGGAATCTTTAAATAATCAATAGCTCTCTCCAGCATAATTGCCATATGCTGTCTTGAAATGGCGGCATCAGGTTTAAATGAACCGTCTGTGTATCCTGTTATAATTCCAGCTGTAGCAGCCAATTGAATTTCCTTTGCATACACATATGTATCTGGAACATCTGTAAATGCCATACCGTTATTTGCTTCGAGATTCATTACCTTTGCTAAATAAGAAGCAAATTCTCCACGTGTGACATTGTCATTTGGTCGATAACTGCCGTTAGCATTCGTTACTAAAGCGTTTTTCGAAATTAAGTAGCGCAGACCATTTTCATGGGCATGCCCTGAAAGTTCATCAGCAGAGGCCATTTGGGGTTGCCAAAAGAGCAAGCTAACTACTGCCATAACCAATGCAATGATTGATAGTTTTTTCATTTTTTTCCCTCCTAAACTTTAACATCATTTTACCAAAGTTAGAGAGTCGCGATAAGGTCAAATATAAGTATTCTCTTAAAATGCGTCAATATAAATAGTTTTTTTACCAATTATATGTAAATGGAAAATAGCTTAAATGTTCCATAGCTATTTTGGCATATTTTTGATAATCTTATAGAAGTAAAACAAAGAAGGGAAGGTGAGGGCTCTACATTTCCTGAGGAGCGCGAAAAAATGAAAAGAATAGCAAAAATTTTACTGATTTTAGTTGTAATGATGTCGATCGTTGTTAGTCCACTAAATGCCTACGCATTTCAAACAGTAAAGAAGGATTACCCACTTTCAAAAGGTGTACAGTATAAACAATATACATACAGTAATACCTATACAAACTCTATTAATCATTTATCGATTAATGTTGGAGATCCGACGACAGAAGTACAATTAGGGATGCCCGCAGCAGTCAATGGAAAAGAATCGACAGTAGCAAATGCGAATCGTCTTTCTCGTGAGGGAAATAGAGTAGTTGGTGCTATTAATGCAAGTTTTTTTAATATGTCAGAAGGTTATCCATTATTTTTACTAGCTAAAAATAATGTTATTTTGAACGGTGGAACAGTTTCCAGCGGTTCCGACCAATATATGAATGTTCCGACGGCATTTGGGATGACATCTGATGGTCGCGGTGTTATTGATTATTTTGATTTTGACGTGACACTTTCCCATAACGGAACGAATTATGAAATGTCAGGCTTAAATCGTGTACGTAATATATATGAAGCTATTATTTACACACCACAGTTTTATAGTAAAACAACAGATACAAATGAATACGGTTTTGAAATAGTGGTAGACACTGGTTCACCGATAACAGAAAACACATTTGGACAAACGTTAACTGGTAAGGTAACACAAATTAAGCCTTATGGATCGAAAGAAAAATTAACGATCCCATCTACAGGCTTTGTTGTATCTTTACAGGGCGGTGAATGGCACAATAAATTAAGCCAAGTAGCTGTTGGTGATGAAATGAGTGTTAATTTTTCAATTGATCAGCTTTGGCAAAATGCACAATTTATATTGGCGAGCGGTCCTTATTTAGTTAAGGATGGTAAACCTTATATTATGATGAGCACTTCAAGCTCACGTGCAAAAGAAGTTGCACCACGTACAGTAGTAGCTACAAGTAATAATGGACAAACAGTGCATTTCATTACAGTAGATGGTCGTCAAAGCCATAGTAAGGGCATGAATATGGTGCAGCTTGCTAATTATTTAGTGGCACTTGGTGTCGACAGAGCTATTAACTTAGATGGCGGTGGCTCTACGACAATGGCTGTTCGAAACTACGGCAGTAATAATGTTGTATTAGCGAATTTGCCATCCAACTCAGGTAATACGCAGCGTCTTGTATCTGCCACACTACAAGCAGTAAGTACGGCACCAACTGGCAAGGCAACACATATTAAATTTACGAATAGTACAAACTACGCTACATTATTAGTAGGTGCTTCGTCGAGTGTAGCTGTTCAATACGTTTTAGATGATAACTATACGACACTACCACTAGATGGTCATTTATCGTTAGCATCTCAAAACCAAAATTTACAAATTAATGGCTTGAACTATACAGCAACGCAAGCTGGGGATGACCGAATCTACATCGGCTATGACGGCGCTGCTGTGCAATCATACCAAGTCAAGGTTGTAGATGCCCCTACAACAATGGCTGTTGCACCAAGCTCTAAAACGGTAGGTGCAGGTGAATCTGTTAGCTTTACGATTGATGCTAAAGACGACGCAGGTAAGCCTATTGTTTATAATCCATCTCAAGTGAAATGGTCTGTAGAAGGTAATATAGGTACAGTTACGAGCGATGGTAAGTTTACAGCGCAAAATCCAGGGGCAACTGGTAAGGTAATCGCTACTTTAGGAACGAAGAGTGTAGCAGCTACAGTTACTGTAGCGAAACCAGCGTTGTTTAAGGACATTCCAAATAATTATGTCTACTATAAAGAGATTGAATATTTAACAACTCACAATATTATTACAGGTCAGGCTGATGGTACATTTAGACCGAATGACAAGCTAACACGTGCACATGCAGCAGTCATTATTAGCCGAGCATTAGATTTAGATACAAAAAATGTGAAAAACCCAAGCTTCAAAGATATTCAGGCAAATCACATATACTATAAGGAAATTGCAGCTGTTGTAGAAGCGGGTATTATGAGTGGACGTGAAGACAATACTTTTGACCCGAGTGCAACATTGACACGAGCGCAGATGGCGAAAATTGTGGCAATTGCATATAAATTAAAAGGAACAAGTAGTATTGCATTTAAAGATGTTCCAAAAGATCATTGGGCTTACACTTATGTGCAACAACTAGCAGCTAACAACATTACGACTGGCTACGACGGTAACATTTATAAACCGAACGAAGCAATCAGTCGAGCACACTTTGGTCTGTTCCTTTACAGAACGATTAATAAGTAAAAGATTTCAAGCCTCGGCATAATAGCGTCCAGATTTTTTCGAGCCTGCTCGAAAAGCACCTCTTAAAACTGTGACCTCGCCGGGGCTTTTAACTTGATTCAGCTAGTGAGTGGACTTGTGATAAAGACAGTAAAAAATGAAGTAGTACTTTTCTGCTGTTTTATGCTATGAATAATGGCTATAAGACGCTAGAAACAGGGAGAATCTCGTAGATATTCGAGGCTCCCTTTTTTTTTACTATTTTTAAAAAGAACGAATAAGTGCAATTGTGGTATAATCTCTGTATTAAAAAGTAAAAGGATGTTTTTTAATGAAAATAGGCATTGTGGGGAATTACGGCAATGATAATAATGGTGATGAATCAATATTATACGGCATTCTTCAACAAGTAAAACAAACATTTTCGGTAACGAGTGACGACATTACCGTTTTTAGCAATAACACAAAACAAACATCCGAGCGTTATGGGGTACATAGCTATCCATTGTATTATAAAAAGGGCAATCTATATAAAACGTTTATCCATACGTATAAAAATAACAAACAGTATGTATCGAACTTTGACCTCCTCATCATTGGTGGCGGTGGTATTTTAATGGATTTTTATAAACGTGAGGCTCATCTTTATGGAACATACGCAATGATGGCAAAACAAAGTAATATTCCCTACATTATTTACGGATGTGGCGCAGGACCACTAGATACAATTTCTGGTAAAATTAGTATTCGTATTATGTGTCGTTATGCAGCAAATATCTCTGTTCGTGATCCTCAGTCTAAAAAACTATTACAAAGTATCGGTGTCAAGAAACCGATTGAAGTGATAGGTGATCCTGCATTTACGTTAAAAGGTGATCGCAAAGATTATGCTGAAAAGCCAAGGAAAATTGGTGTTTCGGCCGTTCCATATTATAATGCAAACTATTGGCCGGAAGGTAATGTAGCAAAATACGATGCATATGTAACAGGTATGGCGAAAAATTTAGATCAAGTAATCTCTGAGCAAAATGCTCACATTACATTTTTTGCAACGAAATTTCCTCAAGATGTAACAGTGACACAAGATATTCAGAAGAAAATGCAGCATCGTGCACATACAGAAATAATTGAGGGAAATCTTGTGCCTGAGCGTTTATTAGAAGTTACAGGAGAGCAAGATATAATAATTGGTACGCGTTTACATTCGCTTATTTTGGCGACCAATTCAGAGACTCCCATTATTGCTGTATCCTATCATACAAAAGTACAAGATTTTATGTCCTTTGTTGGTGCATCAGATCGTTGCTTACAGATGCAGGATATAGAAGATGATGAGAATGCTCTTTCTAAATTAGTTGGTAAACTAAGTAGCAATTGGGAACAGTCAATTGCAGAGACGAAACAAATTGCTACACATATTCATAAAGAGGCCATGTATGGTCAGGAATTAATGAAAAAGGCAGTGACACGTCTATGAAAAAAATACTCGTCATTAGTAATATGTATCCAACATCTGAACATTTATCATTCGGTATTTTTGTAAAAAATCAAGTTACAGCTCTTGAAAAAGCTGGACTAGACGTTGAAATAGCAGTGAATACAAACCCAGCTACAGGCAAGAAAAATACCATTGTAAAATATGCTAAATGGGGATTTTCTACTTTAATGAAGGGTTTGAAAAATCGAAAATCAATCGATATCACACATGCGCACTATGTGTTTCCTTCAGGGATGTTATCGCTACTTTTAAAGAAAATGTTTCGTATACCGTACATTGTTACTGCTCATGGTGGAGACATTGAACGTATGGCAAAGAAAAGTGCGAGAATTCGCAACTGGACAGCGAGTATTTTACGTGAAAGTGAGCATGTCATTGCAGTAGGTCCTGTGTTAGCACAACAAATTGAGCAAGACTTTGATATAGCTCCCGACAAAATCTCAGTAGTTAGCATGGGCGTGAATCGTGAAGTATTTTCACAAGGTAGACAAGCAGAAGTACGTCAACAATTGCAATTAGCCAAAGAGCCTTTTGTTTTTCTATTTGTAGGAAATGTCATTAAGCAAAAGGGTGTTGAAGAGTTACTGCAGGCATTCCAAATGTTAAAAACGAAAGTGGAGCGTCCTATAGAGCTAATTATTGTAGGTTCTAGAAGAGATGAGGGATTTTTCCAATCTTTGCAACCATTCTTCAGTGAAGACGTCAAATTTATAGACCCACTAAAACAACAGGAACTTGTAAAGTGGTTCCAGGCAAGTGATGTCTTCGTTTTACCATCACATTTAGAAGGATTCGGACTTGTAGCATTAGAGGCATTAGCGACAGACACACCTGTTATCGCTTCTAAAGTAGGTGGCCTCGTATCACTACTTGGTGAAGGTGCAGGGCATTTAGTGGAGCCTGAAGACGCAATCGCTTTATCTGAGGAGATGCTGCGTGCAGTGAACACCCCGAAAGAACAATATATGAATCGTGAAGCGGTCGAAAAAGTATTAGACGTTCACGATGAAAAAAATATAACAGCAAGATGTATTGCCATTTATAAGTCGGCCATTAAAGGTAGGGATGACTTATGAATAAATTTATAAAAGTTGTAGGGGCCGTTGCGATCATTAATATCGTTGCCCGTGTATTCGGCTTTTTACGTGAAATGATTATCGGTTACCAATATGGTAGTACACATATTGCAGATAGCATCTTCACAGCTTATACCATTCCGAATTTTTTATATTTAGTAGTAGGTGGGGCTTTTACAACGGCCGTTATCTCGATTTATAATCGGGAAACGACAGACCGAGCATTATTTGTAAAACAGTCCTTTACGATTGTATTGTTAACAGTTACCATTATGACTGTCATCTTGTTAGCTTTTACAAACCCAATTATGGACATATTTAACCAAGATAAAAATACGAATGATTATACTCCAGGTGAATTAGGCTTATTAAAAAACTTGTATTTCTGGATGATGCCGTCATCTATATTACTTGTTTTATCTTCTTGGTATAGCGGCTTACTGAATGTGAATGAAAAATTTCACTTATCAAGCTTTGCCATTTTAATTTACAACGCCATTTTCTTAGTAATTGCTGTTGGATTATCTCTTTGGATAGGACCAATTGGGTACGGTATTAGTGCTTTAGCTAGTGCGGCGATTATGGTGTATTTCTTAATAGTCGGCTATCGTAAATTAGATTCCCATAAAGTTGGGTTTTCATTTGAACAGAATATGTCCTCAAAGCAACTTTGGCTTATGGTTTTACCAATTATGCTCGGAGGAGCGACGATTCAACTTTATGCATTATTACAGCGTGTATTTGCAGGAATGCTTTCAGAAGGGGCAGTTGCAGCTGTGAACTATTCTTCCAAGCTGATGCAATTCCCGCAAGCTATTTTAATTACAGCTGTTACAACGGTAATTTATCCAATTCTGAGCCAAAAAGAAGCCAACAATGACCTTGCTTCTATTAAGAACCTGTATTCAAAAGGTTTACATTATCTATTGTTGCTACTTATACCAGTAACAATATATTCTTACTTCTACTCAGAAAACCTTATACAAGTTATATTCCAATATGGTAAATTCAATGCTGACTCGACTGCCATTACAGCACCTGTCTTAGCAATATTCGTATTATCCATGTATTTCTTAGCTGCGAATACGTACATTACGCGTTTTTACTATGCAAAAGGCGACTCGATAGCACCAGTTATTTTCAGCTTAATTAATGTCTTTGGTGTCAATATTGCCGTCATTATGCTAATGGTGGACAATTACGGTGCTGAAGCAATTGCTTGGGGTACATTAATTAGTTCCATTACAAACTATATTATGTTAGTTATTTATGCGATACCTAAGTATGACTTAAAAATGGGTATATTCAGCAAAGAGCTGCATTTTTTCAGAGCGATGCCGCCAATGATTATCATTACAATAGTTATGTATTTCTCAAGCCATTATTTAGTGTTTGAATACAAGTGGCTAACATTCATTGTAGGACTAGCTATTTTTATCGCTGTCTTTGTTGGCTCTTACTTAGTATTTGGCATTACTGAAGTAAAAGAATATATAGATAAACTAAAAAAGAAGTTATTAAAACAATAAAAAATGATAAGGCTGTGTAAACAGTCAGATAATAAAAATTACCATTTTTTATTTATTAAAAATATGCTTATTTTAGACAGATTATTTTTTAAAAAGCATGCCGAAAATACTTCCGGCATGCTTTTTATATTGTATTTAAAGCCTGTGAAAGTACATTTGTAAAGGGTTTTAATGATGATTGGGTTAAATCTATTAATCGATTGTATTTATTTTCAAAAGGCAAGAAAAGTACCAAACATCATATTATTGCTAAAAATGCATAGTGTAATTTTTTGAATTGTATTATAATTAACATTATTCAGGTAGTGAAAAGGAAAATGATAGGTTGCTATATGGTATTAACTATTATAAATACCATAATTAAACAAAATAATGAATATTTATTAATAGAGTAAGGTGACAATTATGGCAAGAGGTAGAAAGATTAATTCGAATGGTGAAAGAAGTAAACAATTATTACTTGAAAAAGCTGTGGAGCTTTTCTCTGAAAGGGGATATTATGCTACGAAAATAAGCGATATAGTGAAAGCGGCAGATGTAACGCAGCCGACATTTTATTTATATTTTAAAAGTAAAGAATCGCTCTATAATGATTTGAACATAAGATTTCAGCAGGGATTTAATGAAATCATGTGCAATCAAAATGAAGAAGTAGAAAAGGGCATAGAGGGCTTTATTCAAATGCTAGAGCATAAGTTATATATGTTGTTCCTTTATATAATTGAGAATCCAAAGCTAACGAAAATAGGCTTTTTTGAATCGAAACAATCGTCATGCGTTAAATCTCAATTGACACAGCAATTGATTGAGCTAGTTTATCGTCATGATTGTGCATGTCTGTTTCAATTACAAAATATCGATATAAAAATCGTAGCAGATAGTTTAGTTGGCTCATTTGAACGTTTAATATTGACAAATTTACTAGAACAAAAAAGCAAGCCGTGTGAACTTGCTCGAAATTTAGTGCATGTATTTTTTCTCCTAAAAGAATCTCCCAGTCTTGATAGTGGATGTAGCTATACTAAATAATATTAAAACCCCTCTCCACATAGCTTGGAGAGGGGTATTGTGCTTTCCCGTAGGTAGTCACTGTCTTCGCTCCATTCAAATTGTTTGAGTGCCTGACACTTATAAAACTCCACTCCGATTTTCGCAGGCATGGCTCCAACTATTTTTAACTACGAACGTCCACTAAAAAGAAAAGCGTTTGATTTTCGCAGCAAGCATCCACTTGAAGCAAAGATCAAACGCAATCTATTATGGGGTAGCCCCATTTTTATTTAGTTACTGTTATATGGAGATAAATCCCCTTTTGTAGTTTGCCACCTGTAGGTTTTTGAATAGTTGGATGAACAAGTAGCATATATTCTTGCCCTTCAACTAAAGGATCAGTAGGTGTAATCATTAAGGAATTATCTTTTTCTACCTTTGTTGTAAATGAAATTTCGTCTCCGCCTAAAGCCACTAGCTGTACGCTGCCTTCAGGGATTGGTGTAGTGAAAGCTTGTGAAAACTTAACAGTAAACGTTTTAGTAGTAGGCACATTTTTTAAGCTAACTAGTTCTTGATAATCTTTGTATTGCGCTTTAATAGCATCATAGTGAGCTTGGAAAATTGGTGCAGTCTTCGTTTCGATGTTTGGTTTCACACCTACTTCATTGATAGTGTGACCTGCAGGGCCAGTAAATTTACCGACAGTAAGCTTTAAATAACTACCGTCATGCAATTCATAAAAGCCTTGCATTGCTCCTTTGCCGTAAGTAGTTTCACCATACAGAATTGCGGATTGTTGATCTTGTAACGAAGCCGCTAGCATTTCAGATGCACTTGCACTATAGCGATTTACTAATATACGAGTATCTGCTGGGAATTTAACGTTTTGTTGTTTAGCACGAACTTCGTAAGAATCATGTGCTTCTTGCAATAAATAAGCGATTTTTGCCTTTGGGAATAAACCAGTAAGCTGTTCTGCTGTTGCAACATAGCCACCGCCATTATTTTGTAAATCCAAAATAAAAGAAGTAGCGCCACGCTGTTTAAGCTGAATCATTGCCTCTTTTACTAGTTGCGCACCATCCTCAGAGAAAGAAGACATTGCTATGTAGCCAACATTACCAAATAATAAAGCAGACTCTACGTTTGGTAGTGTGAATTTTTTACGTGTAATTGTTTTCGTGGAAGTGGAACCGTTCTCGTGTAATAGCTTAACCTGTACTTGTGTACCTTCATTACCGATTAGTAGGGAAGAGGCTTCTTCTATAGAGTTACCTACAATGGATTGACCGTTAATGGCAATAATGATATCTCCAGCCACAACACCTGCCTCAGAGGCTCCACCTTCGTCGATTACTTGTAAAATATGAATACCATCCTCATGCTCCTCAATTACGACACCAATACCAATCGTGGATAGATTGATGCTATTCATAAATTCCTCAAATTCTTGTTTAGAAAAATAGGTTGAATAGGGGTCTAACATATTAATAATGTCAGGAATGGTTGTTGCCTTTTGTAGGTCTCCATTAATTTTACCAACATAATTTTCCGTAATAATTTCTTTTATCTCTTCAACAAGTTGCTGGTCATTATTTGCAGCAGAAGCGTTTGATAATGGAAAAATGACAAAGCTCAATATGAACAAGAAGGACCATAATACTTTTTTCATAAGACACCTCTTTTCAGAATTATTTACATATATTATACATGAATTTCCATATTGACGTCGAATAAAAACAGACACGTCTATAAATAGAACGTGTCTGTAAGCGATTCATATTTAGTTTTTCTTGAAAAGCTTATGAATAATGAAACCTAAAATTGCTCCTATCATTGCAGGTACAAGCCATCCAAGACTTTGCTCGTACAGCGGTAATGCTTTTAGGATATTTTCATAGGAAGAAACTTTAATTTCCATTTGTTTTAAGCCATCGTAAAAACTAACAAAGAATGTCGGGATTAACGCTAAAATATAAACAATTCGTCCACCTTTAAAGAAATGATCGGCAAGCGATAACACCATTAATACCATAGCTAGTGGATAAATAATCAATAGTACAGGAAGTGATGTGCTAATGATTGTTGATAACCCAACATTTGTAATGGCTACACTTAATAACGTAAATACGATTAAGAACGTTTTATATGAAATTTGCGGGAATAGCTTATTAAAAAACTGTGCATTGGCTGTCAATAAGCCGACAGCAGTAGAAATACATGCTAATAAAATGGTAAGCGATAAAATAATACTACCGAAGCTGCCGAAAAGGTATTCTGCAGATTTGGCGATGATGACGCCACCATTATCGGATGTACCAATTGCTCCTATACTTGTATTGCCGATATAGCCAAGTGAAATATATACGAAGGCTAAACCAATTGCAGCTACAATTCCTGCAAAAATTGTTGTTTTAACTTGTTTTTTAGTGTCTTTCATTCCCATATCGCTTAAGGCTTGTAAAATTACAATACCGAAAACGAGTGCACTTAGAACATCCATCGTTAAATAACCTTGAACAAAGCCCTCGGAAAATGGCGAAATATTGTATTTGCCAACAGCCATTCCTGATTCACCCATAGGTGTAATAAAGCTTTTAACAGCAAGTAGTAAAATAACGATTAAGAGTGCAGGGGTTAAAATCTTTCCTACACGATCTACTAGTTTAGAAGGATTGAATGCTAAATAAAGTATAAACGCAAAGAATACTACAGATGTAATGAATAGTGGAGCCCAATGTTCTTGTGCTGCCTCTGAAAGAAATGGTGCAATGCCAATTTCATAAGACACAGAGCCAGTACGCGGAACTGCGAAAAATGGCCCGATTGCTAAATAGACAATTGACGTGAATATGATTCCGAAAACAGGGTGAACACGACTTGAAAGTAGCTGTAAGTCGCCACCTGCTTTTGCAACGGCGACAATAGCAAGTAAAGGTAAACCGACACCCGTTATTAAAAATCCAATCATCGCTATTGTAATATGTTCACCGGCTTGTTGGCCAAGTAACGGTGGAAAGATAATATTGCCTGCCCCTAGGAACAATGCAAAAAGTAGTAAGCCTACTGCTAAATTCTCTTTGATGAAAATCAAGATGCTTCTCATAAATACTAAAAACTCCTTTATAATTGAAAAAATAAAACTTTCTAAAAATTTTAAATACAGTCATGTATGTTATCATAGGACTATAAAACTTGCAATTATTATACTAATAGTAGATAGTCGGATTCTGTAGTATTCTATAGGATTCATAAATTGTTTGAAAAATAGTCAGTTTTTCCGATTTTTGTTTAGTCACTTCTTTAGTATGATAGACACACAAGGAAATATTCTACCATGAACGGAGGCTATTTGATATGCTAAAATCACAAAAGTGGAGAATTCTCGCTTTAAGCACTATTGCTACTTCATTTTTCGCAATACAGACCGCAGAAGCTGCAACATATACAGTGCAAAAAGGCGATACATTATCCAAAATCGCACAAACACATCAAGTGACAATACAAGACATAAAAAAATGGAATAATCTATCGAAGGATACGATTTATGTAGCCCAAAAACTAGAGATTACGAAACAGGCGGCAACCGAAACAGTAAAACCGTCAAAACCTACAACGGATACAGTAAAACCGTCAAATCCAACAACAACGACACCTTCTAAGCCATCGACTGCCGTTCATACAGTTATTAAAGGTGATACACTTTCAAAAATAGCAAAGCAATACAATGTGACATTAAAAGAGCTTAAAGACTGGAACGGAATAGAGAACGACACGATTTATATTGGACAAGTGTTAAAAATTTCTCCAGTAGCTGTTATACCCGAGGGTGATACAATACATAACAATGTGACTTCAGATACGGGGACGCCATCAAAAGTAACGAATCAAGATCCTACAGCGAATGGACAAGCTATATACAAAAAAACGGTGGAAATGGCTAATAAATTAATTGGAACACCGTATCTTTATGGCGGAAACACACCAGAAGGTCTTGATTGCAGTGGATTTATTTTTTATGCTTTCAATCAAGGCGGTTTGAAAATAGGGAGAGATAGCAGCGAGGGCTATTTCAGTAGCAGTACAACGCAAGTAAAAAATCCTGTGCCAGGAGATTTAGTATTTTTTGAAAATACGTATAAAGAAGGCATTTCTCATATGGGTATTTACCTTGGTAACAATAAATTTATCCACGCAGGTACGGATGGTGTAGAACTTTCGGATGTTACCTACTCTTATTGGTCAACTAGATTAGTAGCTTATAAACGATTCGATTCAGTGAAATAATAACGAGGCGATTTTTGCATTGCGCAAAAATCGCTTTTTTAGATAGAATGACGGTTTGTTTACACTAAAAAATCCTTCTTTCTATTAGAAAGAAGGATTTTATTAATATTATTGAGTTACTCGTGCTGTCCAGCGAGAAAGATCAGCTTGTTGAGCATCAACAAGTTCAGCTGGGAAGATGAATGTCCAAGGTTTTGTTGAGTTCGGTTGGACAGTCAGGATTGGATCCATTGTAAAGGAACCTTTTGCGATTTGTTTACCTGTTGCATCGATAATTTCTAACGGTAATTGCTCTAAATTAATCGCTTTATTGTGACCATTACGGATAAAGATTGAAACATTTAGGTTACCATTATCAGCAAGTTTTGCTTGTAGACCAGTGAAGTTAACTTCCGTTTCGCCTAACTTTGGTAATGTATTCACGATTTTTGCAAGCTCTTCTTTTTGCGCTGCTGGTAATTGTTGCTCCCATGAAGGGTCTAATTCTAATTGGTGACCACGTAATGAGACAAGGTTAAAGGCGATTTTCCAACCGTCTTCTGGTACTTCGTCTACTTTAATAGTTGATTTTTCAAATTCAAATACCCATGGACGTGCACTCTCAGCTGGAATTGTGCCAAGTGCTTTAAAATCGAATTTTTTAGATGCTATTAGCTCATCATTTTTATCCATAATGAATAATTCGATTTCACCAAGCTCAATCGCTTCAGCTAATGAAGAACGGAAAAATGCGCGAACAAGCCATTTGCCTGTGCGTGGCTCATCTTCAATACTAATAGAAGATAGCGATAATTGATTTGGTTTTAATGGCTCTAGCTCATTTGCTAGGAAATTAAAAATGTATTTTTGCTCTTGTGGTACATCCCATTCAGGGTGGAATGAAAGTTTTGTTACAACATCACGATTGTCACCTTTATTAGTAGAAACTTTCCCTAGTAAATCTTTAGAGTCAATTGTGTTCTCTTGTACGATTTTGTCTGATTTCTTAAAAAATGAAAATAAGCCCATTATTGTACCTCCTGTTGTCCTTCAACCATTTTCATGAAGCCTGTAATTTCGATAATAATAGAACGGCGTAATTCTTGGAAGTTCCTTCCGAATAATTCAAGTCCTTCACGTTGATAAATGCGCATTGGATCTTCCTGTTGGTAATGACGTAAGCCAATACCTTCTTTTAAGTGAGCCATTGCTTCTAAATGTTTCACCCAACCACTATCTATATAACTCAACATAACTTGTGGAATAACAGCCATTACTTGCTCATTTTCTGCGAATTTCTGCATATGATCAAGAAGTTCTTGTTCAGAAGGCTGTATATCAGCTAAAATTTGTTTCACTTTGCCTACTTCACGATCAATCGTGACAGGAGTGATGAATAATGAATTAAGTGACTTTTCCATTTGGTCATAAGCCCATTCTACAGAAGGGAGCTCTTCAGGCGCAGCATCGCGCACTGCGAAATCGACCGTTTCGCTTAACATTTTTTTCAGCTCACTCATTAAATCCTCGCCAGCTAAAATTTTGTCACGTAAACCATAAATAACAGTACGTTGATCATTAATAACATCGTCTAATTTTAAATTGTACTCGCGCATGCCATATTGTGAGCCTTCAACAATGCGCTGTGTACGATTGATTAGCTCTTGTACATCTTTGTTTTGAATGACATCATTTTCATCCACAACCATTTTTGCAGAGAATTTTTCAACCTCTTCTTTTGCATAGCGGCGGAACATATCATCTTCAATAGAGAGAATGAAGCGGCTTTCGCCTACGTCACCTTGACGGCCAGAACGACCTCGCAGCTGATTATCAACGCGTCGGCTTTCATGCTTCTCGGTACCGATAACATAAAGTCCACCAAGTTCATGGACATCGTCGCCTAGCACGATATCTGTACCACGACCAGCCATATTTGTAGCAACGGTAATACGACCTTTTTGACCTGCTTGAGAGATAAGCTCAACTTCTTGTTCAACCGTTTTAGCATTTAACAATTGGAACTTTAATCCCTCTTTTTTCAAATGATCTGCAACCGTTTCGGATTGTAGAATGGATGTTGTTCCAATTAACACTGGCTGTCCTGTTGCATGGCGTCGCTTTGCTTCAGCAGCAACGAATTTATATTTGGCTGTTTGCGTTTTGAAAATCATATCAGGCTGGTCAATACGTTGACGTGGACGGTTTGTTGGAATTTGAATTACTTCCATACCATACACTTCACGAATTTCCTTTTCCTGTGTTTTCGCTGTACCTGTCATCCCAGAAAGCTTCGGATACATACGGAAATAGTTTTGAATAGTAATTTGCGCTTGTGCTTTATTTTCTTCGGTAATCGTTACGCCTTCTTTTGCTTCGATTGCTTGGTGCAAGCCATCAGAAAGAGAACGACCTTCTAAAATACGACCTGTGAACATGTCTACAAGCTCGATTTTATCTTCTTTAACGATATAATCAACATCACGCTGGAACATGACATGTGCACGTACAGCTTGGATCACATAGTGATAAAGCGTTTGATGTTCTAAATCGTATAAATTATCAACATCGAATGCAGCCTCTACTTTTTCAATGCCTTTATCTGTTAATGAAGTAGCCTTTGTTTCATCATCGAAATCGTAGTCTTCTTCAGCTTTAAAACGTTTTGCTAACATTGCTGCAATGCGGTGTAATTCATCATTTGCAGGCATTTTACCAGCAATAATTAACGGTGTTTTTGCTTCGTCAATAAGTACACTATCGACTTCATCGATGATGGCGAAATGATATACACGTTGCACTTTATCGGCTAAGCTATGTGCCATGTTGTCACGTAAATAGTCGAAACCAAATTCTGTACCAACACCGTACGTAATATCTGCGTTATACGCTTGCTTTTTTTCAGTTGGTTCCATCATCGGAATATTTAACCCGACTGTTAAACCTAGGAAACGGTGAATTTGACCAACAAGCTCAAAGTCACGTTTAGCTAGATAGTCGTTTACTGTAATGACATGAACACCTTTACCTTCTAATGCACGTACATAAGAGGGCAGTGAAGCGACAAGTGTTTTACCTTCACCTGTAGGCATTTCAGCAATATTGCCTTCTGTTAATACAAGGCCACCAATCAGTTGTACATCAAAATGACGCATACCTAAAACACGCTTTGAGGCTTCGCGTACAACAGCAAATGCGTCTGGGATAATTGATGTTATTAGTTCGCCTTGTTCTAAGCGATCCTTGAAAATAAAAGTCATTTCTCTTAATTCAGCATCTGACTTGTTGACATATTTTTCTTCTAAATTATTAATTTGCTCTACTATTTTATAGTAGCGTTTTAATTGACGAGCACTTGTTTGCTCGTTGTTGCGTTTAAAAATTGAGAACATGAATTTACGCTCCTTTAAAGTTGTCTAAATGCTAGACACCTCATTATTCTATCAAATTTTACGAATGATGACTACATTTGACATTAAGTAATACAAGTAGAATAATAGAGAAAAATGTAAATTGTGAAAAGGTGGAAAATGAATAGAAAAAGTATATTTCAGAGCTTGTTCATGCTATAATCAAATTGGATTCAAATGTAGATTATTTTTTTGAGGGGGAGAGACATGCTTTACGTGTCTTTAATAGCAGCATTCGTTGCTTCCATTTTGTTAACTCCACTAGTTAAACGTTTAGCGTTTAGAATTGGTGCCGTTGACGCGCCAAACTATCGAAAAGTACATGCACGCATAATGCCAAGGCTTGGTGGTCTTGCGATTTTCCTTGCGTTTTTAATAGGGTTGGCGTTCATACAGCCACAAGGTGAAAATAGTTTAGCGATTATTATCGGAGCTTGTATCATTGTAGCAACTGGTGTCATTGATGATATGCGCGAAATTTCCGCAAAGGCAAAAATGCTTGGCCAAGTTGTTGCTGCCCTTGTCGTTATTTTTGTAGGCGGTATTCAAATTGACTTTATTAACTTGCCATTTGGTGGGCAATTAGATTTTGGTTTCTTAAGTATTCCATTTACTATATTATGGATTGTTGGTATTACAAATGCGATTAACTTAATTGATGGCTTAGACGGTTTAGCTGCAGGTGTTTCTTCTATTGCACTAATCACATTATCAGGTATGGCTTTTATAATGGGCGATATGTTCGTATTAGCCTTTGCAGCAATTTTAGCTGCAGCAACAATTGGTTTCCTATTTTATAACTTCCATCCAGCAAAAATCTTCATGGGTGATACTGGGGCATTATTTTTAGGATTTATGATTTCTGTATTAGCATTATTAGGATATAAAAACTTTACAATCATTTCGTTAATTATCCCAGTTATTATGCTAGGTGTACCGATTTCTGATACATTCTTTGCAATTGTTCGTCGTTTACGTATGAAGAAAAAATGGTCAGATCCAGATAAATCGCATTTACATCATCGATTATTGGATATGGGCTTTACTCATCGTCAAACAGTACTTATTATTTATGGCATTGCGATGATGTTCGGCTTAGCTGCCATTATCTTCTCAATGGCTAAATTATGGGGAGCAATTTTGCTTATTACGGTTATTTTAATCGCCATTGAAATTTTCGTTGAGATTATTGGCCTTGCAGGTAAAAACTATAAACCGCTATTAAATTTCATGCGGATTTTTAATAAATAACATTAGAACCAACCATACTGTGTGGTTGCTCAGACTGAAGACAAACTCAAAGGGATTTTGAGTTTGTCTTCAGTCTTTTTTTGCGGAGATTTTTCCATGTATCGCTATCTCGGAAAGCTTGGCTTCGCGGAAATATGGATCTAAAGCGCGGAAATAATCCCTTGAAACGCGGAAAAACGATGCCGAAGCGCGGAATCAGTACCATGAAGCGCGGAATCAACTCCTTGTATCGTATGACTATCAAAGGCAATAATAAAAGGAACTACCATGAGCAGACAAAAAAACAACCAGTCACCGGTTAAATACCGGCAACTGGTTGTTTTGAAAAGATTTATTGTGCTGACTCGTTAGTCGAACTGTCGTCGCCAGCTGCATTATCTTTATCTGTATTATTATTTGTTAAAGTAGAAGATGATTTTAAAGCAAGATGGTTTTTAAGAATTTGTGACACATCATCAACTGATTGTTGGTCTAATTGATAATAGTAAACGCCTGTAGACATATCATCGCTACCATCTAAAGTTAACGAATCGATGCGTGGTTTACCTTGTTTTAAATAAGACAGGAATGATTTCATTTCACTAAATGTCATATTTGTTTTCATATTATCGCCAATCGCCTTTATGACATCGTCATACTTTGTAATCGAACCGACTGAAGCTACTTTATTTGTAATTGCTGTTAAAATTTCTTGTTGTCGAATACCACGTTGGATATCATTATCTTGTTTACGTGTACGTGCTAGTGCAAGTGCTTGACTACCACTTAAATGTTGTAAACCTGGTTTTAAATTAATCGTATTACGATCAAATTCATCTTTTTCATGTAGAGCATATGGTACTTCAGCTTCAATGCCACCTAATGCGTCGACAACATCAATAAATGCATTGAAGTTCATGCGCACATAGTAGTCGATTGGAATATCTAGCAGTCCTTCAACCGTTTCAATTGTTGCCAGCGTACCACCTAAAGCATGTGCATGCGTGATTTTATCTTTATATCCTACTGAAGGAATATTAACGTAAGAATCACGAGGAATACTTAACATTTTAATCGTTTTTGTATTGTTGTTTAATGTAGCTAAAATCAGTGCATCTGAACGTGAGTGATCAGAACCTTGCCCACGATTTTCACTATCATCAACACCTACAAATAAAATAGAAACATTATCATGAACCGGTTCTACTTTTTCTTCTCTTAGTGTAGAAACATCGCGACCTTCTAATTCTTCATGTGCTGAGTTTGCAGCGTGTTCGGCTTGCTTTGTAATATAGACTCCGTAGGCCGTAACGCAAATTAGGAAACTAGCAACAAGTAGTAATGCTACTTTTATTATTAAAGAAGCTTTAGAAGTCCTCTTTTTCCTTTTTACATTCGTTCTTTTCATGTCTGGTATATTCTCCTCTTGATTTTGGGAATAATTACGTGATTGAACTAAAATTTATTCAAATTAGCACAGTGGCGTAACTGAGTAAGTTAGCTCAATATTAAAATTATACTATGGACCTTCAGCATTAGACAATTAAAACTATTTATTTCACAATAAATTCGATAAATTGCGCGCTCTCGAATGAGATGGATGCTTGTCCATTTGTAAGTTCTGTAATCCAATTTATAAATTGATTTTCTTCCTCTTTTAACACGGAAACAATGATTTCGACACCTTCCAAGTAGCGAATTTCCTCTAATGCATAAGCGGAGTTACGAATCTCATTTTCTACTTTTCCGAGCCAAGTGTAGTCGATTACAATTTTCATTAGATGGTGTAGCTTGCGTTCGACAACTTGTGCAGCGAGTAATCCCTCTGTTGTTGCTTTACCGTACGCACGAATAAGACCGCCACCGCCCAATTTAATGCCACCAAAGTAGCGTGTGACGACAACGACCGTATCTTTTAAGCCTTGTTTTTTTAATACCTCTAACATTGGGACGCCTGCCGTGCCACTAGGTTCCCCATCATCATTTGCCTTTTGAATATGATCATGCTCCCCAATTATATAAGCTGAGCAATTATGTGTCGCATTATGATGCATTTTTTTTATGCGCTCAATAAACATCATTGCATCCTCTTCGCTTTCAGCGCGTTCTATATAAGTGAGAAAGCGAGATTTAGAAATTATGATTTCACTTTCTCCATAGCCTTTTACAGTTAAATAGTTATCTCTCATATGTGTCATTCTCCTTTAAAGTAGGGTTGTATGCTATAAATTTCATAAAGAAAAAGCATTAATTTTTATCATTGTGATGCTATAATAGGTTTAGACTTAGATTCTATGAAATTGGTCTTTCAAAATACTATGTGGTAATAAGGACATTAGACTGGGGAGTACACTATGTTTTCAAATGATACCTTCGATTTAAAGTCGCTTGATGACGTATTCAATCGAATGTTAGAAACAATAATGAGCTCTAAAGACGATATTTTCATTATAAGTGAACAAAGCCGTAGAAGCTTTGAAGATATGCAACAAGAGCTAGAAATTGTTCGAAAACAGATTTCAACTGTCATCGATGAAGGCGATGCTTTAGAAAAAAGCACGCAACTTGCTAAGCAAAGACTTGTGTTAGTGAGTAAAGCTTTTGATAATTATACCGAAGAACAAGTTAGAGATGCATATGAAACGGCCCATGATTTTCAATTGAAGCTCTCCGTCATTAGAACACAAGAAAAGCAACTTCGCGACAAAAGAGATGATTTAGAGCGACGTCTAAGAGGATTACTCGATACAATTGAACGTGCTGATCATATTGTCAATCAAGTAAATGTTATTTTAAATTATTTAACTTCTGATTTAAAAAATGTTGGGTTAGCGCTTGAACAAGCGAAAATGAAACAAGATTTTGGTATACGAATAATCGCAGCGCAAGAAGAAGAGCGAAAACGTTTATCAAGAGAAATTCATGATGGACCTGCCCAAATGTTGGCCAATGTCTTAATGCGTACGGACTTAATTGAAAGAACGTATCGTGAGAAGGGCATTGAATATGCTTTGGCTGAAATTGCTGATTTGAAGAAAACAGTGCGCAATGCGCTATCAGAAGTGCGACGTATTATTTATGATTTACGTCCTATGGCACTAGATGATTTGGGAATTGTGCCGACATTAAAGAAATATTTGTCGACTGTGACCGAATATAATCCTGGTGTTGAAATCCATTTTCAGTCAAGAAGCACAGAGCAACGGATTCCATCAAATTATGAGGTATCCATTTTCCGATTAGTGCAGGAATGTGTAACAAATGCTATGAAACACGGGAAATGTAAGGATATTTGGGTAAAACTTGAATGGTTGAACAATGCGGTAAATATTGTCGTAAAAGATGATGGCGTTGGATTCGACCAGAAAGTCGTAAAAGATCATTCCTTTGGTATTTTAGGAATGCGAGAAAGAATAGAAATATTAAATGGTACAATCTCAATTGAAAGTGAGATAAATCGTGGCACCACGGTATTATTTAAAATTCCGTTAGAAGTAGATTAAAGAAAGAAATGTGTTGCAGAATTTTAGGGGGTAAAGACTAATGACGAAGATTATTATTGTAGACGATCACCAGCTATTCCGAGAAGGAGTTAAACGCATCTTAGATTTTGAAGATACGTTTGATGTAATTGCAGAAGGTGACGATGGCACAGATGTCGTGAACTTATACGCGGAAAATCAACCAGATGTTGTTTTAATGGATATCAATATGCCAGGAAAAAATGGTGTTGAGGCAACAGCTGATTTAATTGCAGAATATCCAGATGCAAAAGTAATTATGCTATCTATCCATGATGACGAAACATATGTAACACATGCACTAAAATCAGGTGCACTTGGCTATATGCTAAAAGAGATGGATGCTGACGAAATCGTAGAAGCGATTAAAGTAGTAGCTAATGGCGGCTCATATTTACATCCAAAAGTAACAAAAAATTTAGTAGCAGAATTCCGTCGCCTTTCTGAACATGAAAACAAAGGTAATTTCCACCAAACAGAGATTCGTCGTCCATTCCATTTACTAACAAAACGTGAATGTGAAGTTTTACAATTACTAACAGATGGCCAATCTAACCGTACAATCGGTGAGACACTATTTATTTCGGAAAAAACAGTTAAAAACCACGTTTCAAGCATTTTACAAAAAATGAACGTAAACGACCGTACGCAAGCTGTAGTAACAGCCATCAAAAATGGTTGGGTTGAAGTACGATAACTGCATAGTATAGAATTGAAGGCTGTTTTTAAAAGCTACTTTGACAGATAAAGTAGTTTTTAAGGCAGTTTTTTTGTTGTGCAACATTTTAAATTAAAAGACGTCTTAAGAATGATATAAGCACCTAAAAGTAGAAAATGCGCAACAAAATTCCTACTAATGCATTTATATGCTACAATATTGCGCGGGAGGTTTTATGATGTTAAAGAAAAGTATTCTAGCAGTTTTAACCTTATTAGTGTTAACTGCCTGTGGCAATAAAGAAGATGATTTAACTGCAAAAGAGCGTGAAAAGGTTATTGAAGATGGTACAGTAGGCTTTGAAATGATGGGTGGAGAAGTCGAAAAAGCAACGAATGTACCAGCTAATGAGGAAAAAGCAATTATAGCGGCGTTTGATGAATATATTGCCGCATTCAATGATAAAGACATCCATCGATATATGAATACGATATCTAAGAACCCAAAAGGATTTAATTATGATGAAGATAAAGTATTTGCAGAGAAAGTATTTGATCAATCCGATACGAAACGCGATGTTGCAAATGTGACTATTGCGAAGTATGAACAGGAAGAAGCTCAAGTATTTGCCAATGTGACAACGCACTCACTCCAACTTGAGACCAATGTAGAACACGAAAGTGCCGGGCGTCAAGTTACGGTGTTTGTGAAAGAGGATGGAGCTTGGAAAGTGACGAGCGTCTTTTACATTGGCGATGACACAAAGTCTAGCACCGGCAATCAATAAGGGGAAATCTTTCCCTTTACTATACATAGAAAATGAATGTGAAGTGGACGTCATCGTTTGAACAGCGATTCAATCCTGATGCAATTACGTTAGGTCGTAATTCAATTCACATTCATTTCTTTTTGAGGTAAACTTGGAACATAGGAGAGTGGACATGAATGAGGACGGCAATCGTAACAGATAGTACTGCATACATTACGCCAGAAGAACGCGCGCGCTTAAACATTCGTATGATTCCGTTAAGTGTAAACATCGCAGGTGAATTATTCGCAGAGGAAGTAGATATTACTGCTTCTGAGTTTTATGATAAAGTACGTGGGGCAAAAGAATTCCCTAAAACAACACAGCCACCGATTGGTGAATTTGCTTCTCTCTTTGAAGAGTTGGCAAATGATTATGACGAAGTAATTTCCATTCATTTATCGAGTGGTATAAGTGGTACATATCAAGGAGCTGTCCAAGCAGGAGAAATGGTGGAAGGTATTGATGTGTACGCATTTGACAGCGAGATTTCTTGCGCTGTTCAAGGCTTTTACGTGCTACGTGCAGCTGAAATGGCGGCAGAAGGTTGCTCGGCACAAGAAATATTAGCAGCATTAGCGGACATGAAGCAGTATATTCGTGCTTACTTCATTGTAGATGACTTAGCGCACTTACAACGTGGGGGACGTCTATCTTCAGCAGCAGCTTTAATCGGAGGCTTATTACAAGTAAAGCCTGTTTTGCATTTTGTAGATAAGGTAATCGTACCATTTGAAAAAATTCGCACACGTAAAAAAGCACTAAAGCGTGCAGAAGACTTACTAGCTGAAGATGCAAACAAGTATGACAAGATGGATGCAGTAGTCATTCACGGCAACTGTCAAAAAGAAGCTGAGGAATGGTTAGCGCAGCTCGCTGCGACATACCCAAACGTAAACTTTAAATTGAGCTATTTCGGCCCAGTTATTGGCACACACTTAGGTGAAGGCGCAATGGGACTAGGCTGGACAAAAAAATAAAATGAAAAAGTCTCTACAACTTGTTGTAGGGACTTTTTTTATTTATTGTAGGCGAGAAATCTCTGATAGCGCGAGCGAATCGCTTGTAAACCTGGTTGAAACCTTAGATAGAAGCGCGTGAATCGCCGGTAAAACACGAGGAATCGCCGATAGAATTGCTTGAATCGCCGGTAAAACACGAGGAATCGCCGATAGAATTGCTTGAATCGCTGGTAAAACACGAGGAATCGCCGATAGAATTGCTTGAATCGCCGGTAGAACACGAGAAATCGCCGATAGAATTGCTTAAAACGCCGATAAACCGGAGTAAAACGCCGATAACCCTGCAGAACCCCCTGCTAGAACCATTATCACAAAAAGAAAGGAGCAAATTAGAATGAAATATAAAGGATGGCTGTTGCCTCCTGCGTTGCGGGACTTTCATGAAGGTCGTATATGGCTAAGGGAACATTCACCTTTTGCCAAACGTGATATACAGCATGCCATTGATAAAAAGTATCTTCATATAATAGGAGGTATTCAAACAACACCACAAATGAGATGTAATCGTTGCTATAATGACAAGCCGCAGTTCTTTACAATGTTTAATTGCTCAAAATGTCAGCAACAATGTGTGTATTGTAGACATTGTCTAAGCATGGGCAGAGTGAGTAGCTGCACGCAATTGCTAATATGGAAAGGGCAGAAAGCGTTTAGAAAAAGACAGCATCCACTCCAATGGACAGGCCAACTGACGGAACTTCAACAACAGGCAGCTGATGAAATACTTGAGAGTGTCAAAGCAGGTCGATGTCATTTAATTTCAGCGGTA